>NZ_AUHG01000009.1 GCF_000423065.1 Christiangramia echinicola DSM 19838 | reverse complement strand
CTCTTACGATTAATGGTGCCTAACTAGAGACCGTTATAGTTCTCCCCTTAGTTCTCTCTTAAAATATGAAAACAAAGTAAAGGAGACCGTTGTGCAAAATTTAAATCAAGATTTGAAATATCTACAAAAACTCATTCTGCCTTTACTTTTTATTTCAACTTTAATTAGTTGTAGTCAAAAGAAAGATCCAGAAACTTCCGAAGAAAAAGCAGATTCGAAGTTTACTCAAAAACAACAAGATTCGTTAGTTGATATTTATCTTAAAAATGGTGCCTGGAAAAAAGATACGTATTCACAAGATTGGCAAAACGAAATTGACAAAGGATTAAAAGTTGATTCTACAATATCTTATTTCTGGCAACAGAAAGCAATGCCACTTTTTAAACAAAGTAAATACGAATTAGGAATGCCATTTATTGATAAAGCAGTAAAATACGATCCTAAAAAATGGCAAGACTACAGAGCATTTATAAAATGTATATTTTCAAAAGAATACAAAAACGCAATAGAAGATTTTAAAAATTATCAGGAAAAATATGGATATGGATTTGTAATGGATCATTCATACAATTTTTATATTGCATTAAGCTATTTACAACTCAACCAATTTGAAAAAGCGGAGAAACTTTTTAAAGAGGATTACGAAAAAACGATAAAAGAAAATGGAAAAGGCTGGTTGCATCATTTAGACCTTTTTTATTATGGAATTAGCAAATATGAACAAAAGAAATATGAAGAAGCTTTAGAACTATTTGACCAAGCATTGGAAATCTATCCTCAATTTTCAGATGTTCAGTATTACAAAGCCAAGATTCTATATAAAATCGGTAAAGCCAAGGAAGGAGAAAGTTTATATAAGAAAGCAAAAGAGAATGCGGCTAAAGGATATTCAATTAATGAAGATAATGTTGTTTATGAGCGATATCCTTATCAAGTTAGGTGGCCTTAAACTTTGCACAACAACGATTCATCGCAAATAGCCGGTACCGTTAGAAAGAAAATAATTAAATTCACCAACAAACCAGGTCTAAGCCGACAACGCCGCGTTCCCTACTCCGCCAACTTGCGATAATCGAGACCGTTACATGCCATTCGCCAGCCCTGGGCGAGCTCTCAGCATCAAGCAAACAGGAAGAAGCTTAGGAAAAAAACTCGTGGAACCGCTATCTTA
>NZ_AUHG01000008.1 GCF_000423065.1 Christiangramia echinicola DSM 19838 | reverse complement strand
CAACGGTCTCCTTTACTTTGTTTTCATATTTTAAGAGAGAACTAAGGGGAGAACTATAACGGTCTCTAGTTAGGCACCATTAATCGTAAGAGTCCCCTTAGCTTCTACTATTGTTGCGAAGAACTAATTGGAATACCAGGTCTTAGCGGAACCCGTTAAAGGAGATAGTTAACGCAACTTCATTTTAAATCGATTTTAAAGATATGAAAAATTACCAGTTAGCTGTAGGGATTGATGTATCCAAAAAGACCTTAGATGTTTTCCTTCATAACCATAGTAAACATCGGGTATTCGATAATACCAGATCAGGCTATATTTCCCTTATCAAATGGGTTGGTAAATTTTCAGAAAACGAAAAGTCGATTTTATATTGTTTTGAACATACGGGGAACTATTCATTGAAGCTAGCGATCTTTATGCAGACTAACGGTTTAGACTATGTTCAGGAGAATCCGATTGTGATTAAAAGATCCTCCGGACTGGTTCGAACTAAGTCGGATCGTGTAGACGCTCAAATGATCGCCAGGTATGCCTGGTTGCATAGGGAAGAGTTAGAGTGCAGTAGCATTCGGGATGAAGCCTTATTGGAGCTGGGTAGATTATTAAGTCTCAGAGATCAGTTAGTGCGTAATCGCACGGGTCTTATGGGAACCTTAGAGGAGCTTACAGGATTTTTATCCAGTCCATCGACAGATGTAAGCTGTAAGAGCTTAAAGCATACCATAGCCTACTTAAGTAAACAGATCCTAAAACTGGAGAAACAGATCGATCAGCTATTAAAAAGAGAACAGGATCTAGGAAAGAATTACAAGTTACTTACCAGTTTAAAAGGGGTAGGACGAATCCTGGCTTGCCAGTTGATTTATCACACTTGCAACTTTGAACGTTTCAGTAGCTGGCGACAGTTCTCAAGTTATTGCGGAACGGCGCCTTTTGAGCATAGCTCTGGGACCAGTGTATTCAAACGAGCTAAAGGTCATCCCATGAGTGATCGGAAGATGAAAAGTCTGCTGAGCATGGCCAGTGTATCAGCCATTCAGCATGATGGTGAATTACGAGAATATTACCAACGAAAAGTAGCTGAAGGTAAACCTAAGATGGTAGCTTTAAATAACGTGCGAAACAAGTTGTTATCCAGAGTATTTGCAGTGATCAAAAGACAAACACCATACGTAGATCTATGTAAATATGCCGCCTAAAATTTTATTGAAAATGGTTTGTTTTTGATCTTGGAATACG
>NZ_AUHG01000007.1 GCF_000423065.1 Christiangramia echinicola DSM 19838 | reverse complement strand
ACCATTGTAGCACGTGTGTGGCCCAGGACGTAAGGGCCGTGATGATTTGACGTCATCCCCACCTTCCTCGCGGTTTGCACCGGCAGTCTCGTTAGAGTTCCCGACATGACTCGCTGGCAACTAACAACAGGGGTTGCGCTCGTTATAGGACTTAACCTGACACCTCACGGCACGAGCTGACGACAACCATGCAGCACCTTGCAATCTGTCCGAAGAAGGGCATGTTTCCACGCCTGTCAGACTGCATTTAAGCCCTGGTAAGGTTCCTCGCGTATCATCGAATTAAACCACATGCTCCACCGCTTGTGCGGGCCCCCGTCAATTCCTTTGAGTTTCATTCTTGCGAACGTACTCCCCAGGTGGGTTACTTATCACTTTCGCTTAACCACCCAGCCCTCAATTAGGCCGGACAGCTAGTAACCATCGTTTACGGCGTAGACTACCAGGGTATCTAATCCTGTTCGCTACCTACGCTTTCGTCCCTCAGCGTCAATATATTATTAGTGATCTGCCTTCGCAATAGGTGTTCTGAGTAATATCTATGCATTTCACCGCTACACTACTCATTCCAACCACTTCATAATAATTCAAGAATAACAGTATCAATGGCAATTCTACAGTTGAGCTGCAGACTTTCACCACTGACTTATTATTCCGCCTACGGACCCTTTAAACCCAATGATTCCGGATAACGCTTGGACCCTCCGTATTACCGCGGCTGCTGGCACGGAGTTAGCCGGTCCTTATTCATACGGTACCGTCAAGCATCTACACGTAGATGTGGTTCTTCCCGTATAAAAGCAGTTTACAACCCATAGGGCCGTCTTCCTGCACGCGGCATGGCTGGATCAGAGTTGCCTCCATTGTCCAATATTCCTCACTGCTGCCTCCCGTAGGAGTCTGGTCCGTGTCTCAGTACCAGTGTGGGGGATCTCCCTCTCAGGACCCCTACCTATCGCGGTCTTGGTAAGCCGTTACCTTACCAACTAACTAATAGGACGCATACTCATCTTTAAGCCATAAATGTTTAATGTAGTCTCCAGGTGAAGTCTACATACTATGGGGTATTAATCCACGTTTCCATGGGCTATTCCCCGCTTAAAGGCAGATTGTATACGCGTTACGCACCCGTGCGCCACTCGTCAGCGAAAGAGCAAGCTCTTCCCTGTTACCGTTCGACTTGCATGTGTTAGGCCTGCCGCTAGCGTTCATCCTGAGCCAGGATCAAACTCTTCATCGTTAAATCTTAAATATATTCAACAACTACTAAAGAAATTGCTCAGTATGACTTTTTCTAGTCTTAATTCTTATACACTTGATCATAAAGTATCGCTACTCTATAATCCTTGTCAATTCAATATATCAATGAACTTAATTGGTCTCCCAATCTGTCTTGTTAAAACCCAAGGATTCGAACCTCTCTAC
>NZ_AUHG01000006.1 GCF_000423065.1 Christiangramia echinicola DSM 19838 | reverse complement strand
GGGACAGAGGGCAGCTACCCCGCGAGGGGATGCGAATCTTCAAACCCTATCACAGTTCGGATCGCAGTCTGCAACTCGACTGCGTGAAGCTGGAATCGCTAGTAATCGCATATCAGCCATGATGCGGTGAATACGTTCCCGGGCCTTGTACACACCGCCCGTCAAGCCATGGAAGCCGGGGGTACCTGAAGTCCGTCACCGTAAGGAGCGGCCTAGGGTAAAACTGGTAACTGGGGCTAAGTCGTAACAAGGTAGCCGTACCGGAAGGTGCGGCTGGAACACCTCCTTTCTAGAGCTTTGTACCTATATGGTACAAGCGACAATTAGTAAGGGAAGTTCAGCTAAGACCGCTTTGGTCTTGATTCTTATCGTCAATTCGATTATTATATATAGTACTACGTATAGAGTATTAAGTATTGAGAACAGGTTTTAAATTTGACTCATTACTCATTACTAGCTACTACCTACTATAGGGACAGTCTCATAGCTCAGCTGGTTAGAGCGCTACACTGATAATGTAGAGGTCGGCAGTTCGAGTCTGCCTGAGACTACTTGAAAGAGTAAGCCATCAGGTTTATAGACGTTCATTTGAAATAACTAAAGGAAATTTTAGAGGTTGAGTAGCCGTTATAAGTACTGTTAACTAATAACTGTTAACTGATCACTGAAAAATGGGGGATTAGCTCAGCTGGCTAGAGCGCCTGCCTTGCACGCAGGAGGTCATCGGTTCGACTCCGATATTCTCCACGATTCCTAGAGATAGAATGGGTATAGTTTTTACAAACAACCAGGAAACATGAGTTTTTTTAGTTTGTAGGATCATCGAAGTTTTATTGTTATACGGGAAAAAAGTTCATTGACATATTGAGAAACAAAGAATACGAGAACACTATTAGATAGAAATATTTAATATAAGTAATACATTATAATACTTCTAACTGAGCAATCAGTTAGATTAGAGCATTAAGCAAAGCGCATACAAGCTAGATAAGGGCGTATGGGGAATGCCTAGGCTCTCAGAGGCGATGAAGGACGTGATAAGCTGCGAAAAGTCGTGGGGATTGGCACATACAAATTGATCCGCGAATATCCGAATGGGGCAACCCGGCATATTGAAGATATGTCATCCGCAAGGAAGCAAACCCGGAGAACTGAAACATCTAAGTACCCGGAGGAAGAGAAAACAATAGTGATTGCGCTAGTAGCGGCGAGCGAACGCGCAGTAGCCCAAACCAATGAGTTTACGGACTTATTGGGGTTGTAGGACCACAATATTGTTTGTACAAGGAATTAGAACAAGTTGGAAAGCTTGGCCATAGACGGTGACAGCCCGGTATAGAAAACTTCGTATAAAACATAGTGGTATCCTGAGTAGTGCGGGGCACGTGAAACCCTGTATGAATCCGGCGGGACCATCCGCCAAGGCTAAATACTCCTGAGAGACCGATAGTGAACCAGTACCGTGAGGGAAAGGTGAAAAGAACCCTGAATAAGGGAGTGAAATAGATCCTGAAACCATACGCTTACAAGCGGTCGGAGCCCCTTCGTGGGGTGACGGCGTGCCTTTTGCATAATGAGCCTACGAGTTACCGTTGCCAGCAAGGTTAAGCAGTTCAGCTGTGGAGCCGTAGCGAAAGCGAGTCTGAATAGGGCGCTTTAGTTGGTAGTGGTAGACGCGAAACCGTGTGATCTACCCTTGGGCAGGTTGAAGCTGTGGTAACACATAGTGGAGGACCGAACCCGTTGACGTTGAAAAGTCTTGGGATGACCTGAGGGTAGGGGTGAAAGGCCAATCAAACTCGGAAATAGCTCGTACTCCCCGAAATGCATTTAGGTGCAGCGATATAGTTAGTTTTATAGAGGTAGAGCTACTGATTGGATGCGGGGGCTTCACCGCCTACCAATTCCTGACAAACTCCGAATGCTATAAAATGATGCATATCAGTGAGGGCATGGGTGCTAAGGTCCATGTCCGAGAGGGAAAGAACCCAGACCATCAGCTAAGGTCCCAAAATATATGTTAAGTTGAAGAAACGCGGTTGAACTGCCCAGACAGCTAGGATGTTGGCTTGGAAGCAGCCATTCATTTAAAGAGTGCGTAACAGCTCACTAGTCGAGCGGTTCGGCATGGATAATAATCGGGCATAAACATATTACCGAAGCTATGGACTTACAGTTTACTGTAAGTGGTAGGGGAGCATTGTAACAGAGATGAAGGTGAGTCGCGAGGCTTGCTGGATCGGTTACAAAAGAAAATGTAGGCATAAGTAACGATAATGCAGGCGAGAAACCTGCACACCGAAAGACTAAGGTTTCCTCAGCTATGCTAATCAGCTGAGGGTTAGTCGGGACCTAAGGCGAACCCGAAAGGGGTAGTCGATGGACAAGCAGTTAATATTCTGCTACTTGCCCCACGTTAAAGCGGACGGAGGCGTAAATTTGGTGCGTACTGACGGAATAGTACGTTGAAGGGAGTGGTAACACCCCGATAGTACACAAAAGCTACGGCCGGAGTGATAATCCAGAGGAGCGACTTCCAAGAAAAGCGAGTGGAGGCAACCCGTACCCTAAACCGACACAGGTAGTTGGGATGAGAATTCTAAGGTGCTCGAGAGATTCATGGCTAAGGAACTAGGCAAAATTGGCCCGTAACTTCGGGAGAAGGGTCGCCCCCCTTATGGGGGGGCCGCAGTGAAAAGATCCAGGCGACTGTTTATCAAAAACACAGGGCTCTGCTAAATCGAAAGATGACGTATAGGGCCTGACACCTGCCCGGTGCTGGAAGGTTAAGGGGAGATGTTAGCTTCGGCGAAGCATTGAACTGAAGCCCCAGTAAACGGCGGCCGTAACTATAACGGTCCTAAGGTAGCGAAATTCCTTGTCGGGTAAGTTCCGACCTGCACGAATGGTGCAACGATCTGGATACTGTCTCAGCCATGAGCTCGGTGAAATTGTAGTATCGGTGAAGATGCCGATTACCCGCTGTGGGACGAAAAGACCCCGTGCACCTTTACTATAGCTTAGTATTGACTTTGAACAAGTGATGTGTAGGATAGGTAGGAGACTTTGAAGCTGCATCGCCAGGTGTGGTGGAGTCGTTGTTGAAATACTACCCTTTACTTGTTTAGAGCCTAACTTCCAATGGAAGGACAGTGCTTGGTGGGTAGTTTGACTGGGGTGGTCGCCTCCAAAAGAGTAACGGAGGCTTCTAAAGGTTCCCTCAGCACGCTTGGTAACCGTGCGTAGAGTGCAATGGCAAAAGGGAGCTTGACTGAGAGACATACAGGTCGATCAGGTACGAAAGTAGAGCATAGTGATCCGGTGACACCGCATGGAAGGGTCATCGCTCAAAGGATAAAAGGTACGCCGGGGATAACAGGCTGATCTCCCCCAAGAGCTCACATCGACGGGGGGGTTTGGCACCTCGATGTCGGCTCGTCACATCCTGGGGCTGGAGAAGGTCCCAAGGGTTGGGCTGTTCGCCCATTAAAGTGGCACGCGAGCTGGGTTCAGAACGTCGTGAGACAGTTCGGTCTCTATCTACAGTGGGCGTTAGAAATTTGAGTGGACCTGATCCTAGTACGAGAGGACCGGATTGGACGAACCTCTGGTGTATCTGTTGTTCCGCCAGGAGCACTGCAGAGTAGCTACGTTCGGAAGGGATAAGCGCTGAAAGCATATAAGCGCGAAACCCACCACAAGATGAGATTTCTTTAAAGGACCGTGGGAGACTACCACGTTGATAGGCTACAGGTGTAAAGGCAGTAATGTCATAGCCGAGTAGTACTAATACTCCGTAAAGCTTGATGC
>NZ_AUHG01000005.1 GCF_000423065.1 Christiangramia echinicola DSM 19838 | reverse complement strand
AGATCTCGCTGAACGATATGATGTTTATGCAAATGTGCAATTCCATCTATTATAGCAAGTACCAACGTCTCTTTCTTCTCCTGGTTCAATTCATTTTTGGAAAGAAAATGATCAAGATTTCCTAATGGGTAATACTGCATAATGGCATAATCGAACACACCATTAAAAGATTCAAAAGTATGTACCTCTTCATAATTCGCAATATTGGCATGTGGAGGGAGCTTTTCGATAGCTTTAAATTCTTCCTGTAATGAAAACTCTTTATCCCCGGAAATTCGAACTTCAGATACTTTTACGGCTACCTCACGATCCAGCACATTATCATAGGCCCTATAAACGGTACCGAAACTACCGCCGCCTATTTTATCTTCCCTAACATTAAAACTGTAGCGTTTGAAAAATTCTTCTTCGGTCATTGTTATTACTTACGATTAAAAAATGAACAGGATTTCTCCGGATAGGTTGAAGAATCTTTCGAAGCATCAAAATAGAACAATTGCACATCGCTAACCGGGCTATCTTCAGAATAAGATAAATAGGTTTGGTAAAACCCTTTCGTTTTTATATCATAGGTCATATCCTGTCTCTTAACCTTTTGCTGCCCATCTACAGTATAGCAGACTAAAACTCCCCAAAGCTTATTCTTCTTTTCCATATCGCTCACCGGATGACCACATGGAGCCTTTACATAAGGTTTTACCTGCAGTACATAACTGCCATATTCATTTTTTTCGACTTTATAATTAAATGCCTGCTGACAGGCTACACCAGTATCCTGTGCAGACATACCTAAGTTCCAAAACAAACAAATCATTAAAGTAAATAAGCTAAAATATTTCATAGTATTTTCTAAATTTCCTCTATTTGCAGGTAAAATATATTTGAGTCCTTCTTTCGTGATTTATAAGATATCTTATAAGTTTTATTACCATCGATCTCTATTTCATTATTATAATAACCGAATAGAATTGATCGTTTTTTTCCTTTTGAAAGAATGGATTTAGATACAAGCTGAATACTGTGTTTTCCCTCCGGTAAATAAATGGTATTGTGATATCTTGTTTTTTTCTTATTCATACCAAAAACCTTTGGCTCATCTCCATCTACCTTCACATATAATTCTTCGTATAATTGAAGACTTCCCAGTGTTCTGGTAAAGTCAATTTTATTTAATTCTTTTTCTTCAGACTTATTTTTTTCTTCTTCAGTATCCTCTTTAAACACATCTGCCCAGGCAAAATAACCAAGACCGGCAGAATTATATTTTAACCATCCGTAACCATTATCTCCCCAGTCAGATCCCCAGGAATTCTTTATCAACCAAGCCCCCTTATAATCATCCCATCCAATTACCGCAACGGCATGATCTACATTTTTACTATTACTAGCTTCTATCACATCACTACCATCATGATTAATAAAAGATGGATTATTAGAGAATAAAGCAGCGGAAAGGGCACCATGTTTTACAATTGCATCTTTTATCTCCAATTGACTTGCACTATGAGGCAATGTACCCCAATTGGCTAATCTAATATTGGTAGAAGGAGTAATAGAGCAATTCTCTTCATTTTGACTATACGGTAAAGCCAATTCACGACTTACCTCCTTATCATAATAAGTTAGCCATTCGAACACTGTAAAATACCAGCCCCCGGAACATCCATCGTTAGGTGAACAATTTACCAGCTGTTGTTCAGATAAATCCATCTCCTTGTTATTGATAAGCTTATAACTGGACTCAATGGTTGCAAGACTCGTAAATGCCCAACAGGATCCACAATTCCCCTGATCCTTAATTTTAGTAACACCATTTATTCGTCTTAGATCAAAGGTTGCTGCATTTGGATCCCCAAAGTTTTCTTTGGTCATGGCATATAATTTTTCTCCATCACCTATGTAAGAATTTTTCAATTGAATACTTTGAGCGTACTCTTCCTTAGTTGGTTTTATGAGTCCTCTGCCTTTATTCTGTGAAGAGACAGAAAAAGAAATTACTGCTATAAAAAAATATGTCAGAAAGTTTTTCATTATAATTACTCTTTAATCCGAATCCAAAATTTTTCAACTATTTCGGCGGTATCCTTGCTTTTGGAAAAGGGCCGTTTCTTAATAAATTGTAGTTTATACAAACCTAGCTGCGTAGCCCGGAAATTATATTGTCTTAAATACCTTATAAAGCCAGTAGAATCTTTCATTGGAATCCTAACAGAATCAACAAGTGTGATATCAGGACTTGAAGGAATATAATTCCAAACATATCCGCCTGTACCATCTTTTTGAAGATCGATCTTAAAATCCTGCTTTTCTACCGTTGTGACTTTGCAGGAGTAAAAGGATAATAGAAAAATAAGGAATAATAGTTTTTTCATGTTCTAAGCAAAATCATCGGAATCTTCATTATTATTTTCAAACTCGTTTATTTTTTTTAGGAAGTCATCTGTTTCACTATTATCTGCAATATTTTCAGCCGAATTAAATTCATCTTCTTCAGCTTCTCCATCATTTAAACCGGAAATAATATCATCGGTTTCTGCAAAATCGTCCAGTTCTACATATTCATAATCCTCATTATCTTCCTCATCAGGAATCAGATCATCTATAGTAATTTCCTCAATTTTCTCATCATCTGGAATTTCCTCATTCTCATTTTCGTAGTCATCTTCAAATTCAAAATCAGCGTTCTCGTCATCTTTATCAGTATCATCTTCAATTACCTTAGTAAACTCAAAACTTGAATTCTCCTGAATTTTTTTAGAGATCATTGCTCTATCTTCCTCTGATAAACTATCCCATTCCTCTTTTGTAAGAGTGTGATAGGAATTTCCTTTCCAGTTAAAAAAGCCTTCATCTCCCACATCATTTCTGGCCGCCTCATAAGCGTCTTTAAAACTCATTTCGTCATTTATCCCGGAAGCGAATTCCATCGTAGTAGGAATTTCAATATCAATACACTCTTCGGTCGTATCTTCATTTAATTCGTCAGAATTATTCTCTTTATCTCCATCAATATTTGTTGAGCTCTTATCTGACCTATTTGGGATAAAAGCGCTAATGTTAATCCCGCTTACGAACCCCATAAAAAATGATAATGGGAGTTTCCCGTTTTTAATTTGCTGTAACTGCTTTTTGCTAACACCCCGGATTAAAAACTTCCTTTTTTGACCACTATTTTCACTCATCATTTTAATTTTATTGGATCTTTATAACGGTATTACCTGCTAAGATCTCATCTCCGATTTGTACATACACTATATCACCACTATTGATCCTGTTGCCGTTAATTGAAGTACCATTCGAGCTCCCAAGATCCTCTAATGTGATTTTCATCTCCCCGCGGGAATTGAAAATGTTAAAAATCCCATGCTCCCTGGATATAAATGGATCGTTAATTAACAGGCTTTGATTAGATTCGTCTATGCCTTTATTTGGGTTTCTACCAAATTTGATGGAATACTTTTCCTTTTCTTTTTTAATATAAAAATCAAAGGTATCCTTTGATCTTATTGTTAGTCTCTTAGGAACAGATTTCTTTGAATCCTTAGAGAGAATAACAGTCCCGTTCTGTTCCTTTTTTTCAGAGGCTGGAAGATTCAACCTCATTTTATTACCGCACGATTTACACTCGATAACTTTATTGACTCCGTTTTCCAGCCATTCCTTTTTTATAGGAATTTTAGTTCCACACTTTTTACATTTAAATAATGCCATCTAATGTTTAGTTTTCTTTAACCCAGGTGCACTTACACTTTGGGCAGTTCTTTTTAGATTTCCAGTATTTCCAGCTTTTACCGGCTAATTCCATTTCACATTTGGGACATGAAAAAGAACTCATAAATTCGACTGTTAGATCTTCAATTTTATTTCTGAGTCTGCCTTCAGACATTGAGAGAGTAGAAATTACAGTACCTATTAACCCAATGCCTCCCATCAGGTAAATTCTGTATTCCCTAGGGGTGAATTGTCCTACTATTAGCATTATTCCAACAGTTACAGCAAGTCTTAAGGCTGCAGATTTGATCTTAAAGAACTTATTTGCCTTATCCTTATCTTTCTGGAAACTCCTTTCCAGCATTTGCAGAGTTGAAAATTCCTCGGAAAAATCTGTACGCTTATTATGAATAAAAGATTTTAATTCTTTAAACAGCTTTTCAGATTGAATTTCTTCCTTACCCAAGATTATTTTATCCTTTTTGGAAAGTTCTTTTTTCGCTACTGGCTGACCGTTAATATAAGTACCATTGGTTGAGTCCAGGTCTTCCAATACATAGCTTTGATAATCATCGCTAATCGAAATTCTGGCATGCTCGCCACTTACCGAAGGGCTGGCTAATTTCAGATCGTTATCGTTATTTCTTCCTATATAAAAAGTCATTTCTAACCAACATTTTTATTCATAATAATGTTTAGGTTTCCAGCAAATTATCATGGGAATTTTAATCTTTACTTCCTCCTTTTCCCCATAAAATACGCCCTTTACATATAAATAACCTATTTGCCTGCTTCCATCTGCATATTTCTCACCACCATCGGTCCACCAGATTCCGGTTGTATGTTCTCCTTCTTTTTCAAGGTAGGCAGAACAAGGTTTGTATGCAGCATATCCAATCTCATCACTTCCACCTTTATAAGGCCAAATCTGCACACCGGTGGCTGATTCTCCTAATTCATATTCAATATTAATGTTCCAGCTATTAGTATATTTGTTCATCACTACTGGCATTTGTTCGTTCAGAAATTGAAGTCCTTCAGGTTTGATAAACAATTTATTGTCATATTCAGATTCTTTTACCTGATAATATTTTTCATTTCTCAAATCTGAAATTACCTGTAGATAAGTTTTAGCATGATCATCTCCCGCATTGGCCGCCTCTCTGAATAGCTTTTTTGCCTTCTCTTCATCTTGAGAAACGCCGCCAACACCAAACAAATAGAATTCACCTAATTCACGTTTTCCCCAGCGATTCCCATTGTTAGCAGCTTTTTCATACCATTTCCTGGATTCTTCCCAGTCATAACCTAAATCTTTGGCATATTCTAAGACATGACCTACATAAGCCATCGCATCTGTTTGACCTTTTGCCGCAGCTTTTTTGAACCACTCCAGAGCCAACTTATTATCTTCGGGGACGCCATTTCCCTTCCAATAGAGTCTTCCAAGGTTATAGGCCCCATCTTCATTTCCGTTATCAAAAGCCTTTTTATACCATTCAACCGCCTTATTTACGTCCTTTTCAACTCCATTCCCATTTTCATATAGATTTCCAAGATTATTCATCGCCGTTTCATTACCCTTTTCTGCTGCTTTTAAATACCACTCTACACCTTTTTCTGCATTTTTTTCAATCCCGTGCCCGCCTGTTATATATATTGCTCCGATATTATTCATGGAAACGTCGTTCCCATCATTTGCTGCCTTCAACAACCACTCCATAGCTTTCACATAGTCTTTTTCCATGTAATAGATATAACCAATGTTTCCATTCCCTCTATTATCCCCATGCTTTCCAGCTTTCAGATACCATTCTCTGGCTTTTGTATTATTTTCTCTTACATAATAGCCATGATAGTACATTTTACCGATTTTAAATTCAGCCTCAGCATATCCTAATTTTGCTATTTGAATATATTTCTCATAAGCTTTTTTATACTGCTTTTTCTCATAATAAATCTCTCCTTCTTCATATATGGCTTTCTGCTCAGCCAGACTTAACTTTCTTCCTGATTCCTTATTCTTTTCTTCAGTTTTTTCTTCCTCTTTTTTATTGTTTTTATTATCGGCTATAGCCTCTTCTCTGTTATCATCAGAATAACTTGCTGTCCAATCACCTTTTGTATCTATAAAAAAAGTACTGTCTTTGGTACTTACTTTGGCTTTGCCTTCTATAAAACCATCGGCCATTATAAAGGAAGGATGGACAACTATTTTCCCCTTTGACTTATACCCAAAAAGACTGTCCTTCTTAAACACTACCGGCATCTCAGCTATTTCTGCTGAAGATCGATTTTCGCTATCAGAAGTATTCATATAAGTAAACCCATAAGCTACCGCCACAGCAGTGATAAGTCCTGCTGCTATTCCCATCCATACTTTCTTATTCGAGCTTTGCGGTTTAGGGAGCGTAGATTTTACATCCTGTTTCTTCGGTTTGTTTTCTTCAGGTGTTTTTTTTACCTGCGCTTTTTTAGTTCCTGATTCGGTTTTTATTTCCTCTCTCTTTTCTTCCGCAGGTTCTTTACTGAATATCTGCGTGGCATTATTATCGGCTTGGGGTAAGATCTGGGTTGCAGCAGAATCTTCAACTGAAGTTTCTCCTTTGAGTATCTTCAACAGTTCCTCAGCATCCTTTACCCGCTCGTTCATATCGCGTTCCAGACAGGCCGCTACGACCGCCGGCCAATTGCCGGGAAGCTGAACCAGCTTTGCTGAATAATCTTCATGCAGAATCTTCTTCGACACCTCGTTCTGCCACTCCGCACTGGCTGAAGTACTTCCTTCCACCTGAAACAAGGCTTTTCCAGTAAATATCTCGTAGGCGATTGCTCCAAAGCTCCATAAATCGGTATTCAGCTTTAAAGGCAATCCTTTGATCTGTTCGGGTGAACAATACTGTAATGTACCTCCGGCAAAGCTATTGGTAAACCTGGAGGCTTTACTATCAGCATTGGCCTGTTTACTC
>NZ_AUHG01000004.1 GCF_000423065.1 Christiangramia echinicola DSM 19838 | reverse complement strand
GTTTGTTGGTCAAGTTAATTATTTTCTTTCTAAGGCTGCCGGCTATTGGCGATTAACCGTTGTTAGCTTTAGTTGTTTTTCAAAGTTTTTATTGCTACCTCCAATAATTTATGATCACCAATTTGATCTTTTACTTTTTGCGTAAGTATGTTACTCTTTTCCCTTAGATTAATAATTGCATAATCAATTAATACCATAAAGTTTGATAATTGAGTTTGATCAAAATTGAACATAGCTACTGAAAGATTTGCAAAGGTTGAGTGTAAATTTTCACCTTCCAGCTCAAATTGAATATAAATTCTTTTTTTTTCAAAAATGCTATTATCGGCATGAGCAATAAACTTGTTTCTTAAATCCATTATGTAGTCATGAAATTTTACTAAATCCTTAGCGCTGACTTTCTCGTTATTTGGAAAGTTTTTTTTGAATTGTTTCTTATTTATTGAAATTCTTCCACCTTGTTTGGTGGAATTAAAGCATTAGCGTATGTAATAACCGAATTTGTAAAATATACTCTTTTCAAAGTAATGCTATTTTCAATTTCAGTATTTTCTTCAAGAATTCTCATTTTTTTTAATTCTATGAGACATTCTTTAGCGAATTTTAGGTCTTCAATAATGGAATTATAATCGTTCAAATGTTTGACGTGCGGAATGCTTTCATCAATCAGCCAACTATTTTTTGGTAAAGCTTTTTTTAAAATGTCTTCTGGATTATCTGAATTGAGATTATGTTTATCCAATCTATTGTTTTTTGTTGACTAACGGATTTTTCTGAACAATTAAAGCTAACGGTCCCGGTTATCGCCAGTTGGCGGAGTAAGGGACGCGGATTTGTCGGCTTAGTATTGGTTTGTTGGTCAATTTAATTAATTTCTCACTAACGGTGCCGCTTATTGGCGATTAACCGTTGTTATGTGGCGTATTGAAGCCGAATTTAAATATTTTGGAAGCAATTTTGTTCTTTACATAATAAAGTGTGGGAGAAATATGAGTTTTGTCCATAGTCAGTGGTTCATCAAGTATCCCAATATTCATTAATCCGTTGAAAGCTAAGTTTTCAGAAATATCAACAGGTATATCTCTACTTGCTGAATTCTTTAATAAAATTAAATCTTTTAGATTTATTTTGTTTATTATGGAGCTCATTTTAATAAAATCATCATAATTGATGTCTTCATTTATGTAAGCTTTGAATAGATTTCCAATAATTTGAGGTTTATCCATATCGTCAATTCTATCCAGTAGAACAATCACTGCTTCACCAACCTTTTGTTTCTTTTTAGGATTTTGATCAATTTGTTTGGTAAATTTTTCTCTTTGTTCTAAAGAACAATCATTTAATGATTGAAGAAATAACAAAACCTTTTTTGCAAAAATCTTGTCTCTAATATTTTTAGAAGCCTTAATAACATTTGAAATAGTTCCTATAACTGGGAAATCTTTCAGTACTTCATTTTCTAAAATAGTATCCAGTGCTATTTCAGTAAAATCAGCAGCTAAATTTTGAATTGAAGAATCTGAAATTTGATCAATTAACTTAGATTCAATACTTTCTTCCTTACTCATATCTTAGTGAATATGCCATATAACGGTCCCGGTTATCGCCAGTTGGCGGAGTAAGGGACGCTGATTTGTCGGCTTAGTGTTGGTTTGTTGATCAAGATAATTATTTTCTTACTAGCGCTGCCGCTTATTGGCGATTAACCGTTGTTAGGTGCTGTTATCTACTCAAATACTGTTTGGTTGCTCTTATTTTTTTCTGGTGTAAATAGCTTGAAGTACTCAAAAACATTTTTCCTCAAATAGTACATTAATATAATTCCAATAATGAGAATGAATACATAACCAAAAGTTAGATTTTGCATTAAGTAAAAATCTGGATCATACTCAGGAATGTCCGATAATGATATAAATGCATTGAATATTGTGAAAATGAACCATATGATTCCTGGTAAAAGAAATTTGCCATTAAGCTTCCAAATATTAATAGTCAGGTAAAATGATAGTATTAGAGAGATGAATAATTTTAGATCAAACTTTTCTATAAGTTCTAAAATATTTAATAGTTCGATTGCTAAGAATATTCCCCAAATAACAGAAAGAACTAAGTGATAGAATTTGTAGTTTTTGCGATCTTCCAATGTTGGGTTTGATGCTAAAATGAGTCTGAGTGAATCGTCATCTTCATATTTATCTTTTAAATCTTCATATAAGTCAGATTTTGAAACTCCATCTTGAAGACCTTTCTTAATTAGAATTTTATGTTCTTTTTCTTTCATTGAATTTTGATGATAATTGCACCTAACGGTCCCGGCTATCGCAAGTTGCGGGAATAAGGACGTGGATTTGTCGGATTAGTTCTTTTAATAATTGGTCTCTAAAATAGCCATTTTTAGCAAACTACCCGTTATTTGCGATGAGCCGTTGTTATACACCGTTAGTATTCTATAATGATTCCAAATCCATCATCAAATTCTTTTTTTTGAGATGCACTCATTTTATCTCTAATAGCTCGAATTGAATATCCTCCTCTTAGTTTTCCATTTTCAATATACATCCAGTCACTTATGTTTTTAGGGTCAATTATTATTGTATCTCCAATATTTACTTCTCTCGTAAATGCAGGTGAATTATTTACAACACCTTGGAATTCATTATTTTCATAAGTTATGTCAGTAATCCAAATATGTTCATAACCATTAGTAGATTTAAATGGCATTTTTATTGAAAAATCTTTATAGAGATCATTATTTTCCTTGTAAGCTTTTTCAAATTTATTCATTGTTTGTTGAGCCAGTAGAATAGCATCATTCATTTCTTTA
Source organism: Christiangramia echinicola DSM 19838 (assembly GCF_000423065.1). GTDB lineage: Bacteria > Bacteroidota > Bacteroidia > Flavobacteriales > Flavobacteriaceae > Christiangramia > Christiangramia echinicola. Next base: position 4,303 of record NZ_AUHG01000004.1, on the reverse strand, counting down.
TCACTGTCATTTAACATATGAATATCTGGTTCATTTGATCTCTCAATCCTCTCATTCTTATCGGTTTTACAAGAAAAAAGAAGAATGCTTATTAAGATTGTTAAAATGTTTCGTAGTCTCATAATGGTGTATAACGGTCCCGGTTATCGCCAGTTGGCGGAGTAAAGGACGCGGATTTGTCGGCTTAGTATTGGTTTATTGGTCTAGTTAATTATTTTCTTTCTAACGGTGCCGCTTATTGGCGATTAACCGTTGTTGTGCGCTGGCTTTTAAACTTGAATCTGTAATAAATTAATTATTATTAATGCAATAGAAATAATAAGTAAAATATACAAAAGGATTTTTTTTATTCCAGTCACATTTTTTATTAATAATCCAGTTAGAATAATTGAGGCAATACAGAATATAATATTTATTAAAATAATTAAACGAGGATTATGTGTTATCGGAGTAAAAACACTCATAAAATATTCTATTCTTTCTTTTTGATTCCTAAATTTTTCAAATGAGATATACCAAAAGATTTGAATTGATAAGGGTATCAATGTGCAAAAGATGGCCAAAAAATATTGTGTTTTTGTTTTCTTCATTTAAAATTTTTAAGGTGCTTCACTTTACTCAGCTATTGGAATTTTTATCATTGTCAATCTATTATACTTAAATAACAAAATCTAATTCATCAAACCTTTGAGTGTTTAAAACATCAAATTGAAAATCTAAAACTAAAATTTTTAATAGTTGTGAAAGTCTCAAATATTCTTACTTTTTTCAGTAATATTTTAATTATTATTTTCTTAATTATTTATTTCCGATTTCTCTGAAGCTTGCGCACAACGGTCTCGATTATCGCAAGTTGGCGGAGTAGGGGACGCGGCGTTGTCGGCTTAGACCTAGTTTGTTGGTGAATTTAATTATTTTCTTACTAACGGTGCCGTCTATTTGCGATGAATCGTTGTTGGGCATAGTTATTTTGAAATCTCCTCTAAACATTTAAAAATAGCCATTTCTAAAGCTTTATTATATACCAGTTCCATCCTTTCATAAGTAGCATCCAAAGTTTTTGTTTCTATAAATCCTGAGGATTTACATTCTTCTAATATGTGATTATTTAAATCTATTATTTGTAGATGAATACTAAATTCTGCATATTCTCTTTCGTGGAAAAATGTAGCAGAGAATTCTTTATAACCTTGAAGGATATTAATTTTCACTTTAAGATCTTGTCCATTATTATTAAAATATGATTTTATTTCATTTTTAATTTTCTCTTCTTGTTTCGGTGTAATAAAAGGAGAAACTTTATCATAACTTTTTGGTGATGATAGAAATGGTAATTCAATTTTCTTATCAGTTACGTCTGTTCTTTTGTCATTAACGGTAACTTCAATTATATTTCCAGTAAGTGATATATTTTCTGAATCAAAATCTTTTTCTAAAATCGATTTATTCGTACCACACCCAAAATTTAAAAGAGTAAGGACGATTAATATTACCAGAGTTATTTTTCTATTTTTCAATTGTTGAATAAGCAGTTACATTGTTAATAATTATGCCCAACGGTCCCGGCTATCGCAAGTTGCGGGAGTAAGGACGCGGATTTGTCGGCTTCGTTGTTTAATAATTGGTCTCTAAAATAGCAATTTTCAGCAACCTACCCGTTATTTGCGATGAGCCGTTGTTGGCAATAGTTATGGTACTCTCTCTTCAAATTTGTAGGATTCTTTTCCATTTGTAACTACGATCTCATAAACTCCTTTTTTCAAAGCGAGATTGCAGTTTTTTGTTTTATTTTTTACTTCTGTAATGTCTACAGGAACTGCTGAATTAATATCTTCTCCTTTCTTATAAGCCAAAACCATGACTGGAAATTCAATTGTAAAATCAGTTAATGGGATAGGAACATTCTTATTTCCATTTTTAAATAACCAATCCGGCCTGTTATTTAAATATTTGGTATTCGGATGGAAAACAGCAATATCATTCCAGGCACCTTCTCTTTCATATCTTATTGGATTTTTGTCCTCATCAAGGATAACTGATGATTCTTGAATATTTAAAGCTTTTAATAATGGATTGTTAAATTTAGAATTACTTTTTTCGCTATACTTTATTTGATTAATGGTTAAGGGATTTATTCCAGTATATTCTGTTAATCTACTTGCCATAGTATTTCCCCAAATTGGATGTGTTCCTTCTAAATTGTGATCATAACCACAATGAATTAAGAATTTTTCATCAGGTTTAGATTCAATAATATTTTGAATGTTTTTTGCTTGTTCTATTTCTCTTGATTCAGTTGTGCTATTGCCAAAATTCTCTGTTTCGTATGGAAATACATTATAACCTATTTCTAAAGCGGTTCTAACTAAATCTCCAAATTGAGGATCTTTTATATAATGGCCAGTTTTAAGAATGGGATATTTCCTAATATTTAGTGTTGAATCTAATTCCTCTCCATTTGCTAGTGCTTCAAGACCTAAATTTTTATATCCATTTTCAAATAGTTTTTTAAGTATTGATTTTGTGAATACTCGGTGGAAAGAATTATGGTGAGCCTCATTTATTATGACTACTTGATTTTTCTTTGCTAGTTCAATAATGTAATCAGCTGCTTTGACTTTTGAGTACTTTTGATTTATTGAATCTATTTGGAACTCTGTGAAGTTTTTTTCTCTTGTCCCCATTGCAGAATCCCAATGAATTAAAGCATTTTTGTAATCACTTTTCATAGCAAAATCAGCAGCTGAAATTTGATATTTCCATGAAACCGTATCTTTTTCTACTTTATCTTCAATAACTGAAGAAAACTTATAGTCGGTTTCGAAATCAATTTTCTCTATAACTTTTTTCTCTTCTTCACATGAGATTAATGAAAAAAGGATTGTAAGTATGTAAAATCTCTGTTTCATAATTATTGCCAACGGTCTCGGTTATCGCCAGTTGGCGGAGTAAGGGACGCGGATTTGTCGGCTTAGTATTGGTTTGTTGGTCAAGTTAATTATTTTCTTTCTAACGCTACCGTCTATTGGCGATTAACCGTTGTTATGTGTAGGCTTTTAAACGGATTCTTATTTAATATTTCTTTTCGTAATTCTCAAGATATTTTTTCTTCAGAGAATCATTATAATTTTCTAGTTCTTCTAATAAGATTAGGAAGTCAAAAATATCATTACTAAATTCTTCAAGTCCATTTTTGGCTTTGTGCGGAATTAACAAAATTGTTCTTGAAAATTTCGAATTTTGAATTTTATTTAGTTGATGAATTAACTCCCCTTCAAGAAAAGGCATATAGTTGAAAACTTTTTCTATGTAAGTATTAATTTTTCTTACGCCATCTAATAAAATTAAACTTCCAATACTAGCCTGATAGCCATTGGGAATTTTATTTAGATCAACTTGAGCACAAATTCTTTTGAATGTCTGCCTATCCATTGAATCTTTTAGTTTTCCAATTTCATCCTCTTTTTCTGTTCCTTTGTGAATCCACTTTTTCACATTTTTTCCGTGAGATAATAAAGAGTCATTTAGTCCGCATATAATTGCATATGCTTCTATCTTTTTATGTTTATCAGATCTTTTGATAACTATTGCGTAAAAAATAAAACTTGCTATATAGGCAAAACATAGGTTTGATATAATTAATTCTAAATTCTTTTCTCTGGTAGAATTAAAAAAATCTATAAATACAAATTTTAATAGAATTAGTATAATTATACTTAGTCCGAAAAGAATATTTATTAATTTATTTTGGCTTAAATATTCTGTTTTTTTTCGGTGATAAATTCCAATTGGAGTTGAAACTGGAAGAGATGGAATATTAGAATTCTTTCTTATTTGGACAAGATCATCAGTTGTCACTTGTTTTTTTCCTTTTCCGTATGTTCCTGGATCACCTTTGAATAAATATTGAACCTCAGTTTTATTCTTTGAGGGATTTTGTTTCATAAAATTATCTTTTTAAAAAAGCTTACACATAACGGTCTCGAATAAGAAGAGTAGGGGGCTTCTAAATTCTTTTTAAATTTATATGTTTTTGAATTCTGAAATATACACATTTCTTTGTTGCCCCCTATTCTTCTTATTCGTCGTTATGTGCAGCAGAGCGGCATTTTGCAAAAATGCTGCGAGCGTCGTTCGACAGACCTGACCCTCGGGCCATCCCGCTTCAACCGTTTAGAATTGCGTTTATCCTTAGGATAGGCGACGTTCTGGAACGGGGAGCAAACAGCAGGATCACTAAAAAGGAGTGGAATCCCTCATTGCTAAATTTCTTTTTTTCTTCTTCCTTTACAGCGAGTTTGCA
>NZ_AUHG01000003.1 GCF_000423065.1 Christiangramia echinicola DSM 19838 | reverse complement strand
AAATATAGCCTGATCTGGTATTATCGAATACCCGATGTTTACTATGGTTATGAAGGAAAACATCTAAGGTCTTTTTGGATACATCAATCCCTACAGCTAACTGGTAATTTTTCATATCTTTAAAATCGATTTAAAATGAAGTTGCGTTAACTATCTCCTTTAACGGGTTCCGCTAAGACCTGGTATTCCAATTAGTTCTTCGCAACAATAGTAGAAGCTAAGGGGACTCTTACGATTAATGGTGCCTAACTAGAGACCGTTATAGTTCTCCCCTTAGTTCTCTCTTAAAATATGAAAACAAAGTAAAGGAGACCGTTGTAGCGAATTAAAATTTTAAAGATATGAACAAACCAGATTTTAGTAACCTTAGCTGTATTTACATTAATTGCACTTTAAAAAAATCACCAGGTAAGAGTCATACTGCAACACTAGTAGATATTTCAAAAAATATTATGTTGAAAGAAAATGTTCAGGTTGATGAAATTAGATTGGTTGATCATAACGTTGCCAATGGTGTTTATCCGGATATGACAGAACATGGTTGGAAAAATGATGATTGGCCAAAAATTTTTAATAGAATTATAAATTCTGATATTTTGGTTTTAGCAACTCCAATTTGGTTAGGAGAAAAATCGTCAATAGCACAAAAACTTATTGAAAGATTGTATGCAATGAGCGGTCAAAAAAATGATAAGGGACAATACGTATATTATGGAAAAGTTGGTGGTACTATTATTACAGGTAACGAAGATGGAATAAAACATTCGGCAATGGGAATTTTATATTCAATGCAACATATTGGATATTCCATTCCTCCTCAAGCTGATTGTGGTTGGATTGGAGAAGTAGGACCAGGTCCAAGTTATGGTGATGAAGAATGGAAAGGTAAAAAGTTAGATCAACCTGTTGGATTTAATAGTGATTTTACAAATAAGAACACAACATTTATGACATATAACCTTCTACATTTAGCTTCTACTTTAAAAAAGCAGAATGGATATAGTAATTATGGAAACTCATTAGATAAATGGGAAGATGGAAAAAGATGGAGTTTTGATAATCCAGAGTATCGTTAATTTTAACTGGCAACAACAACGATTCATCGCAAATAGCCGGCACCGTTAGTAAGAAAATAATTAAATTCACCAACAAACCAGGTCTAAGCCAACAACGCCGCGTTCCCTACTCCGCCAACTTGCGATAATCGAAACCGTTGTAGCCAATGCGGACATTGAACATTCAGGTTAAAAACCAAATTTCTAAAAAAGAAAGTTATTAAGTTCAAATTCATAATTTATCTTGCAACAGCTAGATAAATTTACTCTCAATGAATAAAACAGTTTTCGAAATTTCAAAAATGGATTGTCCTTCAGAAGAAAATCTGATTAGGATGAAATTAGATGAAATCTCTAATATTAAAAATCTCGATTTCGATATTCCAAATAGAAAATTAACGGTATTCCATGAGGGTGGAATTCAATCTATAGAAGAATCATTAAGCGGACTAAAATTAGGAACTAAAAAAATTAAAACGGAACAAACCGACCAAACTGAATTCGAAGAAAATTCTCAACAAAAAAAATTACTCTGGTCTGTACTAATTATAAATTTTGCATTTTTTATCATAGAAATGACAACTGGCTTAATCTCAAAATCTATGGGATTAGTTGCAGATAGTTTAGATATGCTGGCAGATTCTTTTGTATATGGAATTAGTCTTTTCGCTGTAGGAGGTTCAATCGTAAAAAAGAAAAAAATAGCCAATTTAGCTGGTTACTTCCAAATTTTATTAGCACTAATTGGATTTGCAGAAGTTCTAAGAAGATTTTTTGGAAATGAAAAACTTCCGGATTTTTCAACAATGATAATTGTTTCAATATTAGCATTGATTGCAAATGGTATATGTTTATACCTACTTCAAAAATCAAAAAGTAAAAAAGAAGCTCATATGAAAGCAAGTATGATCTTCACATCAAATGACATTATAATAAATACGGGAGTAATAATCGCAGCCTTACTAGTCAACTGGTTAAATTCAAGTACGCCTGATCTAATTATTGGAACAATTGTTTTCATTCTTGTAATCCAAGGTGCAATAAGAATTTTAAAAATTGGTAGGTAGCCGCACTGGCAACAACAACGGTTCATCGCCAATAAGCGGCACCGTTAGAAAGAAAATAATTAACTTGACCAACAAACCAATACTAAGCCGACAAATCCGCGTCCCTTACTCCGCGAACTGGCGATAACCGGAACCGTTGTACACCATTATTTAATCCAGTTTTAATTTTAAAAGTAGTTATATAATAATTTCAACAATCACTTTTAAAAATGCTTTGATTAATTTCAAATAATTCGGTTTTTATGATTTAAGTTTAGCATTTACAAGCGCTATTAAAGGTTACTAAGAATTAAATATCTTACATGAAGAAAATGTTTCTTATGAAGTCCTATTTAAAATTTTTTTTCTTTGTCATTCTTACATTAGCTTCTTGCAATAAAGATGACGAAAAGCCACTAACTCCTTTGGAACAATTACCTCCAGCAACCCAAAACGGGAAAATGACTTTTGGGTGTTTAATAGATGGTGAAGTGTTTCTTCCAGGAATAACTGGAAGAAACCGCCTAAATGCTTTTTATCAGTTTGTTAGGGGAGCTTATACCTTAGGTATATCTTCTACTAGTGGCGAGAATAATTCAGCTTCCATAGGAATTTTTGCAATTGATGTCGATGATTTTGGACCAGGCACTTATAATTTAGTCAACGAAGAATCCGGGAACTTTTACGCTCTGTATCTTCTTCAAGGCGGACTGCAACTTGAAACAAAAACAACAGAAAAAAATCCTGGAACTTTGACTATTACTAAATTCGACAAAGTCAAAGGAATTATTTCAGGAACATTTGAATTTACCGTGTTAGATAATGATGACAATGAAATTAGGATAACTGATGGCCGATTTGATTTAAAGTATACCAATTAGAAAAGCTATCTTGTTAACGTGATTCGCCCATCGGAAATAATAAAATTCCCACTTTAAACTGGAACAGAGAAAAAATAACGGTGTACAACAACGATTCATCGCAAATAGACGGCACCGTTAGTAAAAAAATAATTAAATTCACCAAAAAACCAGGTCTAAGCCGACAAAGCCGCGTTCCCTACTCCGCCAACTTGCGATAATCGAAACCGTTGTAGGTAATTATTATTTATGAAAGTTTACAAATACAGAGGTGGCAATTTTGAAAGAGATTTGAAGTCTCTCAAAAAGAATTTTTATTGGGCTCCAAAATTTGAAAACTTAAATGATCCTTGTGAAACTCTTATAAATACTGATCCTTTTAAGAAACAATCTCAATCCTTTGCAAAACTATTTGGGAAAGAAAAATCTGAACAATTTTTAGAGGTTGAAAAAGCTTTAAATAATTTGGTCGAAGTCAAGAAAAAAGGAATTGGAATATACTCTCTTTCAAAAACCTATTTAGATGAGCTATTATGGGCGCATTATGCCGATAGTCATAAAGGATTTTGTATTGAATATGATCTAGATTTATTAATCGGAAGCTATAAATCCTTTGAAAAGTTTTCGTTTCCGGTAAAATATACCAAGAAGCCACCTGAATATGGAGTTCGAGATATAAACAAAACCAAAACAGAACAAATAGTTCAGAAATTGGCAGGCTATAAATCAAGGAGATGGAATTATGAAGAAGAATATAGAATAGTTACTGGGTTCTATGGTGAGCACCCTTACAATCCCGATTGTCTCAAATCAATTTACTTTGGTTTAAATATGGAGCAATCTGAGAAAGATTTAATGATGAAAGAATTAAAAGGTAGAAATATTCAGTTTTACCAAATTGTACAACTGTATAACTCCTATAAATTCGATGCAATTGAAGTAAATGATTTAAAAAAAGAAAAAAACAGCTATCTAAAAGAAATACCTCCAGAGATAACAGGAAATAGTCCAATCAGGTTTAGAATTATAAAACAAGATTATTTCAGAGAGATTAAAGCTGTAGTAGAAATCGAGTTAGAACAAGAGGTTGATAAAAAACAATTAGAATGGATAGCAAACCTATTGAGGAATGATATGTTTAGGATACCTAAGAGACTTTTCATTTTCTATTATTTAAAAAATGATAAGATCAGAGATATTGCTTGGGCAACAACTCATTTCGAGGAATCTGAATTAAAAATTTCTATAAATGATTTCGTTTAATAATAACTACCTACAACAACGATTCATCGCAAATAGACGGCACCGTTAGTAAGAAAATAATTAAATTCACCAACAAACCAGGTCTAAGCCGACAATGCCGCGTTCCTTACTCCGCCAACTTGCGATAATCGAGACCGTTGGCAAAAATTTTTAAAATGAAAAATAAAGTAATATTAATTCTTTTATTATTTCCCAGTTTAATTTTCTCCCAACACAGGAATAGATTAGAATTTAATGATTTACATCGATTTAATTTAAAAGGTAAAGTAAAAACTTTAAAATACTTTGAATACAATGTAACTTACAAAAACGACAGCATAACCCAAGTTAAACTAGAAGATTTTATAGTCCCAAAGAACTACAAAATTGATTTTAATAAAGTAGGTAATATCCAAAGAAAAATTGAATACCGTTTAAAAAATGATTCAATAATAGAAAAAGGACTTTGGATATATATTTATGAAAAAGATAAAATTAAGAAAGAAACCTATTATTGGAATAATGATTCTAAAGATACAACTCAATGGAATTATTCATATCCTGATAAAAACACTACCATAATAACTCAAGAAAGCACAATGAGTCCTAAATTGATGTATTATAGATATGAACAAGATAAAAATAATGAATATTATAAAAGCATAAATGCGGATAGTTCTTATATAAGAAAAAGTTTATATGTGTATGATAAACATAATCGCATAATTAGAATTGAAAAATATGACGATCAAAAATATACACGAGATATAATTTTCAATACATACGCTGATAGTATTAATTTTAACCCAAAAGTCACTGGATCATCCTATACAAAATATGATGCTCCGTTGTTTATACAACAATTTAAATTCAATAATCAATATGATATTATAGAAATTGACGGTCTAGACGTTTCAGATAATAAAAAAACAGTTGTTGAATACAAGTATGATGATAGGAAAAATTGGATAGAAAAAACTAAAAAAGGTGGTACTGGAAAAATATATAAAATCTATAAAAGAGAAATTTCCTACTATTAAAAACATTTGCCAACATCGGTTCATCGCCAATAGGCGGCAGCGTTAGAAAGAAAATAATTAACTTGTTCAACGAACCCAAACTAAGCCGACAAATCCGCGTCCCCTACTCCGCCAACTGGCGATAACCGTAACCGTTAGGCACCATTATTAATAAACCTACCTGAGTTCAATAACTTAACGCAACAAATCATAACTTTTAGATTTGTTGAATGGAACTTAAAAAACATCGGAGACTATCCTATAAAGAACGAGTAATTATACAGTCTCTTTTAGAAGAAAATAAGTCCAAATCTTTTATTGCAAACAAGCTTGGTAGAACCCGATCTACCATTACCAGAGAAGTCAATAAATGGGTCACTAAACCTACGGAAAAGTACAATGCTGATCTGGCTCACTGGAATGCAAAAGACGATTATCTCAATAAGAGAAATAAAGACAAAATGACTACCTATAAAAGGTTATGCATTTACGTCTACAAAGGACTATTAAAAGACTGGTCACCGGAACAAATCTCCGGTAGGATCAAAAAGGATTATCCCAATGATCCGGTGATGACTATTTCTCATGAAGCTATTTACCAGCACATTTATAAAAAGCCACAAGCCAGGCTTAATTTAAAGCTCATTAAGCTCCTTGCCAGAGGAACGCAGCGAAGAAGATCCAGGGCTAACCGTAAAAGAAAAGGAAGCAGGATTATCGATCAGGTCAGTATTGACCTAAGACCAGCGCATATTAACCTAAGACAGGAAAGCGGACATTGGGAAGGAGATGTGATGGTTGGTTCCAATCACAAAAGTGTTATTGGAACTATTGTAGAACGTAAATTCAGGTACACTTTAATCGTAAAATTAGACAATAAAAAATCAGATCACGTGAGTAAGAAGTTTTCAAAAACCTTAAATCAAATGGATCCAGTTTTCAAGAAAACGATGACTTATGATAACGGAATTGAGATGGCAGGGCATAAAAAAATCACTCAAAAAACAGGGATGCAAATCTATTTTGCTCACCCCTACTCTTCTTGGGAAAGAGGGACCAATGAGAACACAAATGGGCTAATTAGAAGATACCTGCCAAAGGGAACCTGCTTTGCTCAGGTTGATCAAAAACAATTACAAATCATACAGGATAAACTCAATAACAGACCTCGTAAAATACTAGGATATAATACACCACAGGAAATGATGGATCTTGAACGAAAAAAATTATATTTGAATACCTAACCTTTAAATACGCTTTGTTGCGTTACAACCTTGAATCCAGCGTATGGAATTCAAAGGACATCCTAATATAAAAAAATCAACCTTAGATTCTGGAAAACTTTCTGTAAGTTCAATTATTAAAAACAAAAAGTTTATCTGTCATGAATATTTTTATGAAAATAATAAATTGAAAAAACATATTGATTTTATCAATTGGAAAATATCTCACCATAGTTACAATCAGGGAGGAGAAAGAATTGAATTAAGAACATATTCATTCGATGAAAAACCTGAAAAAAATAAACTTGAAGGGTATAAGAATTTCGAATATAAAAATGGTAACCTTATTAAGGAGAGTCATTATTTGTTTGATGGAAAAGTAGATAAAATTGAATACGAAGGTAAATTCATATATTCGGGAAAAGAATTGATTCTTGAAGAATATCATTACCCGAATGAAATTTATACTATCAATTACAAATTTGATAAAAATAAAAATTTACTGATTAAATATTTTTCAGACAACAGTGGAAAATGTGAATATTATTATGATGACAAGGGCTTTCTAAAGAAGTTTATCCATTTTAAGCCTAACAAATATTGTCAAATTAATCATTACGAATATAGAAACAACAGATTACATAAATTAATCGAATATCCAATTCTAAAGTTTAAAAAAAAGTTTTTAACCAACAAAATAGAACTACTAGAAAAAGAACAATTTATTCATGAAAATGAATTTTTTTATAATGACAACGGATTGTTAATTCGTGAAGTTAAAACTGATATTTTGGACAATTATGAAATAGATGTTTTACAATACAAATACGAACAAAATAACGTTGCCTAACAACGGTTAATCGCCAATAAGCGGCAGCGTTAGAATGAAAATAATTAACTTGATCAACAAACTAATACTAAGCCGACAAATCCGTGTCCCTTACTCCGCCAACTGGCGATAACCGAAACCGTTGGCATTAATTTTAATGAGAGAAATTTTACTTGTATTAATAGTCCTAACAATATTTGGCTGTGTAAGCAGAAAGCAAAATAATGCTCTAATTGGAAAGTGGTATACCAATGATCCAAAATTTGAATTATTAGAAATTGAGTTTAAAAAAGATTCAGTTTATCAGAGATATTTTCGAAATAACTTGAGTGCAGAATGGAATCAAAATGCAAACTGGGAAACGAAAAGAAATGAAATAAAACTCACTAATATTACAGGAACATTCCAGGATCGAGAAAATCTAGTTTGGATTTATAAATTAAATAAACAAGAGAATCGACTCAATATAAAGATCAAAGGAGATACAACAAATTTTCCTATTCTTATTAAAGCAAAAAGCGCTTTTGATTTCTTTGTAAAAAATATTGAGCTTAAGATAGACTTACCAGAAACTGGAAATGCATTAGAATCTGCTAAACATATTAATCAAAGTTTTGAAGTTTATGCGGGATATAATAAGAACAGTTTTATCGTTAAAACTAAGAATTCAAATAATTTAGCAAATATTCAATCTGAGGTAGAAAATTTCAAATCAAGAAGTAGGAAGGAATTTCTTCCATTTTTATATTTTACACTAATCGCTGATAAAAATATACCAAACAAAAAAATCGATTCTATAATCCGAACATTAAAAGAAACGTCAGTCAAAAAAGTTTATAGAGTTTATAAAACATCAGAAAATAATTATTTGGAAAATTTAAATTGGTTAGGCGTAAAAAACTAATGCCAACAACGATTCATCGCAAATAGACGGCACCGTTAGAATGAAAATAATTAAATTCACCAACAAACCAGGTCTAATCCGACAATGCCGCGATCCTTACTCCGCCAACTTGCGATAATCGAGACCGTTGTACGCAAGCATTGAGGAAGAATTATTAAAGAAAATAATTAATTAAAAAAGAAGATTATGAAATATTCAATTTTTACATTGTTGCTTTTTGCTCCATTGTTTCTAGTTGCTCAAAATTCTGACTATAACGTGTCTTCCTATCAGACAGAAGGAACTAGGGCACCCAATACTCATTACATTGGAGAAGCTTGGTTAAATCCATTAATTCACGATGATGAAGAATTAGGTTACAACATCACCAAAGCAACCTTCAAAGCTAACTCAACTTTAGATTGGCATAAACACGGTTCTATTCAAGTTTTAGTAATTGTAGATGGTGAGGCCTATTATCAAGAAAAAGGTAAAAAGCCTATAATTCTAAAAGAGGGAGATGTAATTAGATGCGAAAAAGAAACTGAGCATTGGCACTCATCTACGAAAGATAGCGATGTTACATATTTAGCATTCTATAGTGGAGAAAAACCAACAGAATGGACAGAAGTCTTAACTCAAGAATATTACGATCAAGTTCCTAAAATGCTAGAAACTAAATCACACAATTAAGAATTGTAAAAAATTCTAAACAAGATGATGGGAACGCAATGCCAGCGCACAACAACGGTTCATCGCAAATAGACGGCACCGTTAGAAAGAAAATAATTAAATTCACCAACAAACCAGGTCTAAGCCGACAACGCCGCGTTCCCTACTCCGCCAACTTGCGATAATCGAGAACGTTGTACGCAAGCTGAAAAACAAGCTCTGGTTTATTGATTCTTTTCACATTGAACATAGATGACGTAATAATGTCATAAACATGACGACATCAATGTCCATGCTACTGTTTTACTTTTGTTTCAGACATTAAATCATAGTTATATTAATGGAAACAGAATTAAACATCAAACAAAAATCAACAGTTCATCGTGCTCTTCAACTCGCAAAAACTCCAATAATAATTGCGTTAATTTTAACACCAATTCGTTTTTCACTTGAACTTATCGGATTACCTGATAATGCAATTTTCATTATTGGATTACTTTGGCTGACATTGGGATTTGCAATTTATTGGGGAATAAAGTTATATAATGAAAAACACGCCTATCTTTTACTATTTTTAAGTTTGCTAATTTATTCGCCTATTTCAAGGTTTCCTGTAGCTTTACTTTGGTGGATTGACACTAACTGGGAAATAGGCACTCATTATGGATTATATTTTAATAATTTTGGACAAGCTCTATTAAATCATGTAGGTTATGGATCTCTGGTACAAATCATACCTGGATTTTTATTAGGCTCAATAACACTTGCAATTATGAGAAACAGAAAAGGTGCAATACAAAAAACTAATACTATAGAAAATGAATAAGAATCTCTTAGGACTAAAAATAAAAGAATTAAGAAAACAAAAAGGGATGTCTCAAGAGTTTCTAGCCGAAGAATCAGGGTTGAGTTTGAGAACCATCCAAAGAATTGAAAATGGAGAAACAAACCCAACAGGTGAATCACTCAAGCGATTATCAAATGCATTAAATGTAAATCCAGATGAATTAATTGATTGGTCCATAAAAGAAGACAAAAGATATTTAACATTCCTAAATCTCTCTGCCTTAACTTATCTGTTCTTTCCTTTACTTGGGATTTTAGTACCTTTCATATTATGGACTTCAAGAAAAGGCAAAATTAAAAACATTAATAAATTAGGAAAAGATCTAATCAATTTTGAAATAACGTGGACTCTACTTCTATTTTTTATTCCTTTTTTGTGGATTCTCATAGCAAAAATTGGACTTTTAGGAAATCTTACTCTTAGCATAATTTTTATTGTTATTGGAGTTATGTATTTCATCAATTTGATATTCATATTACTAAATACAATAAGAATTAGTAATGAAAATGATGTAATCTACAATCCGAAAATTAAATTTTTAAGATAAAAGCCAGCGTACAACAACGTGTATAATTAATTACTTCTGAATTTCCTCGTCGGAAATTCCTCGGAATTAATTAACTTAGTCCTTCATCGGAAAATTCTAACCGAATTTTCCGTACCTAATCATACACGAACACGTTACCTGCAAGCTGAAGAAAAATCACAATAAATTTGTCTCATTCGTGTGACATTTGTATTTTTGTCTCATAATTGAGACATTATGAATAATACAAAAACAAAAATCATATCAGCAGCTATTGAAGTATTCAGTATAAACCCTACTGCTTCAATGGAAGCAATTGCAGAATCAATTAACTTAAGCAGAAGAACTCTTCATAGATACTTTAGTGGCAAGTCAGAACTCATTGAGGAAATAATTACTTATGCAAGTAGTCATTGTTTAAAGAAAACTAAAGATTCAATTCAATCTTCTAGCGACCCCATATATCAACTCAAATCAATGTTTTTGAGTGATATTGAAAGTGGTTATCAATTCCGTTTCTTATACAGCTATAGAAACGGTTATCAAGGAATGGAAGAAGAATCAGTAGACTTTCGAGAAATGATGCAGATTTTTAGGGACTTATTAAAAAAGCATCAAACATATAATTTATTAAACCCACTATTGACTTTAGATTGGATAGAAAGATTTTATCTGTCAATAATTGACGCTGCAATAAATCTAATCCTAGAAGACGAAACTAAAGAGAAAGAAATTATTGAAATGGCTTGGGTATCTTATCTCAATGCCATTCTCATTCCGTCAAAAAAATTTAATTAACCATAACCGCAAATTATCAAATCAAAACACAATATTATTATGGGAAGTACAATTAATTTTGAATTAGCATTAATGGGTTTGGCCATTCACATCTTTATATGGAACAAGTTGCCAGATTGGGGAACTTGGTTTCCTAAAATGATAAAATTATTACCAAAGCCACTTCAGAAATTATATGAAGGCTGGCAATGCCCTTATTGTTTTGGATTTTGGGTAGCACTTGCTCTACATTGGCTTACAGGTATTCAGACCCTGCCAGCTTTATCCAATTTAGCTAACTCGGGTATTGTTGGATTACCAGTGGCTTGGTTTTTAGATGCGCTTGCCACAGCTACATTGATTTACTTTGGCAGTCATATTTTAGGCACCTTGAGTTGGGGAGCAGCAAAAGGTTACTTTGCTACACAAGAATTCAAAGCAAGTTTCACGAATAAAGAAGATAAACAGAATGAATAGAGTAACATATGAATAAAGAAATCGATACAAAAATGGTTGATGAAAAGATAAAAATAGTAGAATTACAACATATAAAATGGGAATATATTGAACAAGAATATGTTGCAACGTTAATTGATACAGACGGTTTTGAAATACTAAAAGGATATGGTTTATCTATCATTAAAGCGATCAATGACTTACATAATAATCTAATGTAACATATTAAAGAGAATGGCCGTTAAAAATATTAAACTGAATTTTAACTTTAAAACTAGTCGTCTTTCAATTAGTAGTTACACTTTATATAAGACTCTAACCGATAATGAATTTGCAGAAGAAATTATTAAAATATTAATTCCAATTGTTACAAAAGCATTGCCTGATGGTTGGCAAAATATTACTACTAAATCCAGTGCCAATAATTGGATAGAGGAAAGGAATGAAGAAAGCGTTTTTTTTGTTGTTCAATCAATAAGTTCTTTAGAAGTTTTAGGTTTTATCTTTCTCTATCCGACATATTTAAAAAATAAACATATTGATTTAAGATTTGGTTATTTATTACGTGAATCATCTTGGGGAAAAGGATTAGGAACTGAACTAGTAAAAGGATTAGTAAATAAGTGTCAAGAAATGGGAAATATAAAATCTATTTTTGGAGGTGTCGAAGAAGACAATATTGGTTCTATAAAAGTTTTGGAGAAATGTGGATTTCATTCTTTAAGTCAAGAAGAAAAAACAAAAAACGTAATCTTTTATAAAAAAATAATAATTGCTTAATTGGATGTTTCAAATTAAGAAAAGCCAGCAGGTAACATCGGTTCACCGCAAATAACGGGTTTAATCGAAAAAAGTGTAATTTTAGAAACCAGGAAAGAAAAAAGTTAAGCCGACAAGTCCGCATCCCTACTCCCGCAACTTGCGGTAACCGTAACCGTTACCTGCAAGCGGCAAGAAAAATTCAACAACAAATTAAATTTAAAAATGAAAAGTATATCATTAATTTTTTTAGGTTTTGTATTAGCTTTATTACTGGGATTTTATCCACACAATGAATTAAAAAAAGATAGTGGGAATAATATCAATAACAGAGCATTAATAAATACAAACATAGAAAATATGAAATTAGGTGCCTTTTCAATAAGTTTAAGTGTCAAAGACATAAATGCTTCAAAACAATTTTATGAGAATTTAGGTTTTACAGTTCTTGCAGGTAGTTTAGATAAAAACTACTTAATAATGAAAAATGAAAATTCTCTGATAGGACTTTTTCAAGGAATGTTTGATAATAATATTTTGACTTTTAATCCTGGATGGGATGAAAATGGAAATAATATTGAAAGTTTTAATGATATTCGAGAAATTCAAGAAGAACTAAAAAATAAAGGAATAAAAATAGAGAATGAGATTGATAAAACATCCTCTGGTCCTGCTAGTTTTAAGATAACAGATCCGGACGGGAATGTAGTTTTAATCGATCAACATAGATAAATTTAAATCTAGGGAATATCATAATTCGAGTGTTACTATATACCGCCGGCAGGTAACAACGATTCATCGCAAATAGCCGGCACCGTTAGTAAGAAAATAATTAAATTCACCAACAAACCAGGTCTAAACCGACAATGCCGCGTTCCCTACTCCGCCAACTTGCGATAATCGTATTCCAAGATCAAAAACAAACCATTTTCAATAAAATTTTAGGCGGCATATTTACATAGATCTACGTATGG
>NZ_AUHG01000002.1 GCF_000423065.1 Christiangramia echinicola DSM 19838 | reverse complement strand
CGATGGTCTCGAAGCTGCAAAACTTCGAGACCGCCAAATGCTTATTTTATAGTGCATTATTAGTTCTTCTTATTTTTTGTTTCTTAAGTATGTCAAAGATATTAGTGTCGAGAGACACAGTTTTAAGCCTAAGCTTATAACTTACCTTTTAAGGTGGCTATAGCAACGGGGCTCACCTCTTCCCATCCCGAACAGAGTAGTTAAGCCCGTTAGCGCAGATGGTACTGCTGTATTGTGGGAGAGTATGTCGCCGCCTTCTTCTTGAAAACCCTTTATCATATCGATGAAGGGTTTTTTTATACCCGAAAGTCAAGCTTTGACTGCCTCCTTATACACGACTACTTTATAAATGCAAGAATTCATCAAAATTGTGTATCAATTCTACAAACTCTTCCAGTGTTTGAGCGATTTTAAACTTTTTATCTTAAATACCAGGTATTTGTTCGTAAATAGAGACTTGACGGTCAATATTTTGGCATATAGCTGTAAGAAAAGTACCATGATTTACTGCTAAATTGGAAATATTGGCAGGGAACTTGTTTTTCTCTAACTCGGGGATAACGTGCAACACGTTTCCGCTAAATTTTAAATTAACGCAAAAATTAAATCAATTATGCTTATTAAAAACCTAACTAAATTTAGTCTGATATTAGGATTAATTTTATTTGCTTCATGTTCTGAAGATGATACTTTAGATAATGGAGGGAACGGGGAAGAAATGAATTCTACCGCGGTATATATTACAGATTCTCCTGTGGATGATGCTGAAGTAGATGCTGTTTTCATTACTGTTGCCGATGTAATGATTAATGGAGAATCTATTGAAGGATTCAACAAGACCACTATCGAAATTAGCAGTCTAACCAAGGGTAGAACGGAACTTCTCGGTGAACTTGATCTGGAAGCAGGTACCGCTTCAGATATTACATTAACTTTATCTGAAACAGATGCCTCAGAGAATGGCCCAGGGAATTATGTGATGACATCTGGGGGAGCTAAAGAAGAGATCACTACTGCTACAGAGATTAATATTAGTGATGAGGCAGAGATCTTCGCAGACGCTCAAAACGAGTTGGTTCTTGACTTTGATCTTCGTAAGAGTTTAAAGCAGGATGCTGGAACTTATTCATTTGTTTCTGAATCACAGCTTGAAAATAATATCAGAGCGGTCAATAAAGCCGATACGGGTATTGTGACGGGTAGTGTAGACAATACTAGTGAAGCTAATGGTGAAGTGGTTGTTGCTTATGCTTATCAGGAAGGTTCTTTTGATGAATCTGAGAGCAGTGCGAACAATGAAGGGATTAATTTCTCAAATGCCGTAAGTAGTTCTGTAGTTTCTGATTCTAATGGTGAGTTTGAAATTCACTTCCTGGAAGAAGGAGATTATGAACTGCATTTTGCATCTTATTCTGATATTGATGACGACGGAAAACTTGAATTTTCGGGTATGGTTGAAGCCAGTACGGCCAGCAGCCTTGACTTAAGCGGATTCACTGTAGATGCCAATTCTGAAGTTAATCTTCAAATTACTTTTACTGGACTTTTAGGTTTGTAAAATGAAATTATAGAATAAAAAAAGCCCCGCTTTAAGCGGGGCTTTTTTTTATGGAGTAGGAAGATCTCCCTCACCTTTAATAGGCAATTTTGATTTTCCTGTGAGGAATTTATCCACGTGATGTGCAGCTTCTCTTCCTTCGGAAATTGCCCAGACGATCAAAGACTGGCCTCTTCTCATATCACCTGCGACGAAGATATTCTTCACGTTAGTGCTAAAATCCTTTTTACCTTTTATATTGGTTCTCTGATCCAATTCAAGACCTAGTTGCTCCCCAAGGCTTTTTTCCGGGCCGGTAAAACCTAAGGAAAGTAAGGCAAGGTCACATGGCCATTCTTTTTCGGTTTCTGGAACCTCCTTTAATTCCGGTCTTTGTCCTGGTTTTTTAATCCATTCTACCTGTACAGTTTTTAGTCCTTTTAAATTCCCTGCATCGTCCTTTACGAATTCTTTTGTTTGAATGCTCCAGTTCCTTTCCACGCCTTCCTCATGAGAAGAACTTGTTTTTAAGGTAAACGGCCAGTAAGGCCACGGATTTTCTGAAGATCTTTTTTCCGGCGGAAGCGGCATGATCTCAAAATTAGTAACAGATTTTGCTCCATGTCTGTTGGAAGTACCCACACAGTCTGAGCCAGTATCTCCACCGCCTATAACGATCACATCTTTTCCGGAAGCATTCAATCTTTCCTCGACCTCATGAAGTCCGTCTACAGCCTCATTATTGTGTTTCAGGAATTCCATTGCCTGCACCACACCTTCAGCATCAGAACCTGGAATAGGTAATTTTCTACTTTCTATAGCTCCACCACATAATACTACCGCATCAAAACTTTTAAGCTCTTCAATAGAATAGTTTTTACCAACTTCTGTATTGGGTTCAAATTTTATCCCTTCAGCTTCCATTTGGTCTAACCTGCGATCTATAACTTTCTTTTCCATTTTAAAATCTGGAATACCATATCTTAGAAGTCCTCCTATTTTTGAATCTCTTTCAAATACGGTAACATGGTGACCTGCTCTATTAAGTTGTTGAGCTGCGGCAAGCCCGGCAGGCCCCGAACCTACAACGGCCACTTTTTTATCTGTACGGTGAGCAGGCGGTTGCGGCTGTATCCAGCCTTCTTTAAATCCTCGTTCTACAATATACTTCTCTATCATTTCAATGGCCACAGGAGGCTCTATAATGCCTAATACACATGCCGATTCGCATGGTGCAGGACATAATCTACCCGTAAATTCCGGAAAATTATTGGTCGCATGCAAAATCTTCAAGGCTTTCTGCCATTCATTTCTATAGACTGCATCATTAAAATCCGGGATAAGATTCCCCAGTGGGCAACCACTATGGCAAAACGGAATTCCGCAATCCATACAACGCCCACCTTGTTTTTTAAGTTCTTCAGTGGGAAGTTCTTTGTGAAACTCTTTATAATTCTTAAGCCTCTCCTCGGGCCTTATATCATCTTCTTCTTTGCGATCGTATTCTAAAAATCCTCTTAATTCACCCATTCTTATACTGTTTTAAGATCTACTTCTTCTATTTTCTGTTTCTCTGCTTCAAGCTTCAGTAGCGCCTTTTTGTATTCTGCAGGCATAATTTTTATAAATCCTTTAGCAGCCAGTTCCCAATCATTTAAAATGGCTTTGGCAACCTCACTCTCTGTATATTGATAATGATTTACGATAAGTTCTTCCAGTTCCTGAAGGTTTTCTTCGGAAGGAGCCTCGAGTTCTATCATTTCCATATTGAAATTGTTCCTGTCCAGATCATTTTCCGGATCAAAAATATAAGCAATACCACCGCTCATTCCGGCAGCGAAATTTCTACCCACTTTTCCAAGGATCACGGCAACACCACCAGTCATATATTCACAACCATGATCCCCAATTCCTTCAATGACCGCTTTTGCGCCTGAATTTCTTACACAGAAACGTTCTCCTCCAATTCCGTTGATATATGCTTCACCATTTATGGCGCCGTATAAGGCGACATTTCCAATAATGATATTTTCTTGGGATTTGAATGTCGCTGCCTTTGGCTTTCTAATGGAAAGAACTGCCCCGGAAAGTCCTTTTCCGAAGTAATCATTAGAATTACCTTCGATATTCAGGTTTAAACCTTTGGCGGCAAAAGCTCCAAAACTCTGCCCGGCTGAACCATTAAAATTCAGCGTAAGTGTATTCTTTGGTAATCCTACCGAGCCATGAATTTTGGAAATTTCATTGCTGATTATTGCTCCAGTGGTACGATTCGTATTACTTATAGGATAGCTTAGTGTCACTGGTTCCTTCCTGTAGATCGCTGGGTGCGCCTGCTTCAGAATTTCAAAATCAAGTACTCCTTCTAAATTATGAAGCTGTTTTTCGGTATTAGAAAGTGGAACTCCATCCTTGATATCTGGCTTATGCAGAATATTTGAAAGATCGATTCCCTGGGCTTTATAATGTTTTATTGCCCGGTTCATTTCTATTTTCTGACTCTGGCCAACCATTTCTTTCATACTCCTGAAGCCAAGCTGCGCCATGATCTCTCTTAATTCCTGAGCGATGAAATACATGAAATTGATCACGTTTTCAGGTGTTCCTTTAAAATTCTTACGAAGTTCAGGATCCTGGGTTGCGATACCCACTGGGCAAGTATTTAAATGACAGGCACGCATCATGATACATCCTGTTGCCACCAGAGGAGCAGTTGAAAAACCGAATTCTTCAGCTCCCAGTAAACAAGCGATGGCAACGTCACGACCGGTCTTTAACTGTCCGTCACATTCCACAACGATCCTGCTTCTAAGGTTATTGAGCAATAATGTTTGCTGCGCTTCAGCAATTCCAAGTTCCCAAGGTAAACCTGCATGTCTTAGAGAGGTTAAAGGCGAAGCTCCTGTTCCTCCATCATATCCCGATATTAGAACTACATCTGCCTTTGCTTTTGCAACCCCGGCAGCAATGGTTCCAACTCCAACTTTAGAAACCAGTTTCACATTGATACGGGCCTCACGATTGGCATTTTTCAGATCGAAAATTAGCTGCGCAAGATCTTCAATAGAATAAATATCGTGGTGTGGAGGAGGAGAGATCAATCCAACATATGGTGTGGAATTCCGCGTTTTGGCAATATCGGGATTCACTTTTGCTCCAGGTAATTGTCCACCTTCACCGGGTTTGGCTCCCTGGGCCATTTTTATCTGTATCTCCCGGGCATTGGTAAGATAGTCTATACTAACTCCAAATCTTCCCGAAGCTACCTGTTTAATGGCCGAATTTCTCCAGTTTCCGTTAATGTCTTTCTGAAAACGATCTGCATCTTCACCACCTTCACCCGAATTACTTTTACCTTTGATCCTATTCATGGCAATAGCAAGGTTCTCATGTGCTTCTTTGCTAATAGAACCAAAAGACATAGCTCCGGTCTTAAATCTTTTTACGATCTCGGTCCAGGGTTCTACTTCTTCAATAGGAATAGGATTTAATTCTTTGAATTTGAACATTCCTCGTAAAGTCATGAGCTTTTCATTCTGCTCATTGATTATACTGGAATATTCGGTATAGGTTTCATAACTATTCTGTTTAACCGCCTGTTGAAGCTTGGCTACACTGGCCGGATTAAAAACATGACGTTCTCCATTTCTTCTCCAGCGATAATCTCCACCCATTTCCAGGTCAAGATCTGTTTCTGTTTCTGGCGGAAAGAAGGCATGCTGATAGCGTTTCTGAATTTCTTTTTCTATCTCGTACAGTCCTATCCCTTCAATTCTGGTAGGTGTATTTGTAAAATATTTATTGACGAATTTCTTGTTCAGCCCTAAGATCTCGAAGATCTGAGATCCTCGATAGGAGAGAAGTGTAGAAATTCCAATTTTGTTCATGATCTTCACGATCCCTTTTCCGATAGCGACATTAAAGTTTTCCACGGCTACTTCAGGATCTTCCACATCTATCTCTTTTCTTTTTACAAGATCATATATTACCTCATTTACCATATAAGGGTTAACCGCACTGGCACCATAGCCGAATAATGCTGCAAAATGATGCGGCTCTCTTGGCTCGGCAGATTCGATCACAATTCCAAAGCTCGACCTTCTGTTATGATCTTTAGCTCTATGATGAACAAAAGAGCAGGCAAGGAGTGATGGAATTGGCGCTAGTTCTGGATTCATATTCCGGTCAGACAGGATAATCACGTTACAACCATCATCAACAGCATTTTTGATTTCGGTGATCATTTCTTCCAGCCGGTCTTCCAGACCATTCATTCCTTTATCGGCTTCATAAAGCATGGAAACAGATCTGGCTTTAAAACCGGGATAGTCTATATATTTTATCTTATCCAGGTCTTCATTTGAAATAACCGGATTCTGAATTTTAAGTTTTTTACATTGTTCAGGAATAACCTTGAAAAGGTTAATATCTTCACCTAATGACAGGCTAATATCGGTGACGATCTCTTCCCTTATTCCGTCTAAAGGAGGATTGGTAACCTGGGCGAAAAGCTGTTTAAAATAATTGAATAATAATTGTGGTTTATCTGAAAGTACTGCCAGTGGAATATCTGTACCCATAGAACCTATCGCCTCTTTAGCCTTCGAAGCCATTGGGGAAATAATGGTAGTAATATCCTCGTAAGTATACCCATAAAGTTTTAGGCGGGTAACATATGGTATGTCTTCAACGGGAGTTTGATTGCCTGTATATGGTACCTTTGCCAGAGGTAATAGATTATCATCCAACCAGTCCCGGTAAGGCCTTTCTGAAACTATTTTTGCCTTTACTTCCTCATCTTCAATAATTCGGCCTTCGATCATATCTACCAGGAACATTCTCCCCGGTTCTAGTCTACCATGCTTTAGAACATTTTCTGGTTTGATATCCAAAACCCCTGTTTCCGAAGACATCACCACATAACCATCTTTAGTTACGGTGTACCTTGAAGGTCTTAAGCCGTTACGATCCAGTAATGCGCCAATATAATTCCCATCTGTAAACGGTATGGAAGCAGGGCCGTCCCATGGCTCCATTATACAGGCATTGTATTCATAAAAAGCCTTTTTATCGGCGTTCATGGATGGATTCTTTTCCCAGGCTTCAGGGACCATCATCATGATAGCCTCAGGTAAGGATCTTCCTGTTTGTAAGAGCAATTCCAGCGCCATGTCCATAGAGGCGGAATCTGATTTTCCTTCCATAGTTATGGGAAGAATATTCTTGATGTCTTCTCCAAAAATGTCGCTTTCAAAAAGTTCTTCTCTTGCTCGCATCCTGCTAAGATTTCCGCGCAGTGTATTGATCTCCCCATTGTGACACATATATCGGAAAGGTTGCGCCAGGTCCCAGGTAGGGAAGGTATTAGTTGAAAATCGTTGATGTACCAAAGCTAGTTTGGTGATCACATCAGGATCTTTAAGATCTTTATAATAATCATTAATGTCCTGGGGCATTAATAGACCTTTATATATTATGGTATTGGTGGAAAGACTTGAAAAGTAGAAATATTCACTCTGAGCCAATCCGGAATTTTCTATGCTGTGTTCAGCGATCTTACGGGCTGTATATAATTTAGAATTAAAACTTTGATCATCCAGTTTTTCTGGCCTGCCAACAAATACCTGCTGTATTGCAGGTTCCACTCTGCTAGCCATTTTCCCCAGACAGGAATGATTTACTGGCACCTTTCTCCAGCCAAGAATTTCCAGTTGTTGCTTTTTAATTTCGTCTTCAAAAGCTTTTTTACAAAGTTCGGCCTGATTCTTATTCTTCGGAAGAAATACCATTCCCACGGCATATTCCCTGGATTCCGGAATTTCAAATTCACAGACCTTCTTAAAGAAAAGATGAGGAACTTCTATTAAGATCCCTGCACCATCTCCGGTTTTACCATCGGCGCTTACTGCACCGCGGTGTTCAAGTCTAACCAGAATGTCTATGGCATTATGTATTATTTTATTACTTCTTTCGCCTTTTAGATTACAAATAAATCCTGCTCCACAATTATCGCGTTCATTTAGAGGGGAGTAGAGTCCCTGTTCTTTCATTTTCATACGTGTTCATTCTAAATTATTCTTTTAAAGTTAAAGAAAACCGAATGAACTTTTATTAGAATAACAGGCTTTAAACCAAGTTTTTACGCATTGATAATTATAGGTGTATAAAATGAGAATTTCCTAAAATTATTCATTGTAATTGAGAAATGAATAACGGAAAACATCGGGTTTTTTAATGACTAAGGTTTTTCCTTCGATTTGTGTAATCCTTAACAATGAGCATTCAATTGACCAGTTTTCTTCGATCTTAATGGATCATTATTAAGAGCCTATGCCGATAAGCAGGTGACTAATGGTGATGAAACTCAGATCAATATAGACTTCGCTTTAAGATCGAATGCAGTCTATATTATGAGAATAGAAACCGACAGAGATTTTTTTTCTTATGTCTGGGAATTAAACAATTTATAATAAACCAAAAGAAATTAAATATTTAAAAATCAGATATATAGAGTTGAACTTAGATTCATTTTTTGTAAATTTATGGTGATCAATTTAATCAGTGATTCTTCATTCACTGATTCATGAGTCTGCTGAGTCGACTTCAAAATTCAGAGACCGTATTATCCCCCCACGAAGTTTGTAATGCCCCAAAAATTATTCTGAATTTCACCTAAAGATCTATGTAACCTCCAGATCTTAAAACCTGTTACTTTGAGATCATATTAACTGCAGGATGATGTTAGTTAAGTACTTTCTTCATTTTTCAGCATAGACTGTCCCCCCTGTATTAGATTCTATTTTACTCATCTAAAAATTTTAAGCATTTTTTACCGGCATATTCGGCGAACTCCCAGGGTTATACCCTACATGAAGATTCTTACAATAACCAAAAATTAATGATTATGAGAGTTATTACTCTTCCAGGCCGTTCAGGACCCGGAACAACAAAAAATGATGTAAGCTGGCAATTTTTTAAGGCTGGCTTTTGGACCTTTATAAAGCCTCTGGCTTTTCTTTTACTTTTATTTAATATTTCTTCCTTGCAAGCTCAAACCAATATCAAAGGTCTTGCTCCCATGCTGGAGCCTAAAGGAGGATTGGCAATAGATGGAAATGCCTTTGTTAGGGTGGCAGGAGATAACCCCGATGCCGGAGACTGGTTATTCGAAAATGGAACCGATCCTGTAACAGCCGATCCAGGGGGCGTTTTCCCGCCTTCCGCGTCTGATGGTATTGCCGAGGGTTTACCAGATCAACCCTTCCCTGAATCCTTTTATGTGTATCCCGGTCAAACCACTTTTTTCAGGGATAATATTACCAATGCAGATCCTACTATTTTCACCGGTTCGAATAAGATCAATGATAACCCTAATACATATACCTGGGGAACCGGTTCATCACCTAACAAGAATGAAATCCAAACCGCTATTGCGCATTTTTCGTTTGCCGATCCCACAATACAATTTGGAGTTGATGGAGATCTCTGGTTGGCTTTTGCAGCAGACAGGCAGGTAACCAATGGGAGTAGTTATATAGATTTTGAGATTCTGCAGGCTCCTTTAACTCAGCAGCCCGGAGGAACATTTCAGTCATTAGGACCCAATGGAGGTAGAACTCTGGGAGATATTCTTGTTACCATAGAATTCACCAATGGAGGAGGGGCAGCCACTGTGGTCACCAGGCGTTGGGTAGCCAATGGTAATAGCTTTATCTATCAAACTTTCACACCTACAGAAGGAACTGTTTTTGGAACCGAGAATGATGTAATGACTATAGTTCCTTACTCCATTTATAATCAGGATCCAATTAATGAAGCAGGTTTCTATCAGTATTCCATTAATCAGTGGGCCGAAGGAGCGGTGAACGTTTCTTCTTTCTTTCCAGAAGATGCCTGCGTTAATTTAAGTACTTTGTTTGTTAGAACACGTACTTCTGGTAACTCGGCACAGTCTGAGTTAAAAGACTTTCCGGGAAAACCTATTCAAATAACCATCGACCTTACCCCTCCTGCACCGGAGCTGGCAGATCAGTCGGCATGTGACTCCTGGGATGGCACTTTAACTGCCTCAGGATGTGAAGGTACGGTTAAGTGGTATGATGCCGCTGAAGGTGGAACTTTATTATTTACCGGCGCAGAATATTCTCCTGGAGAGATCACCGAAACCACATCTTTCTGGGCTAGTTGTACCGTAGATGAATGTGAAGGGCCAAGAGCAATGGTGACTATTACAATTTATGATTCACCAGCTATAGAAATTGGTTCTACAGATATTAGTTGTTTCGGAGAAGATGATGGAGTAGTTTCTATTAGCAGTGCCAGTGGATATGATCTTCTTGAACTGTATCAGGTAAATAACGAAGGGGATGATATTCTTATAGACAGTAATACCGATGGAAGTAATTTTACAGGTCTTGGACCTGGTGAATATTATGTGGTTGCTTCACTGGAGGCAGAAGAAGAGCTTACCTGTTCCACTACCAGTAATACTGTTGAAATTGAAGAACCACTACTTCTAGAGCTAGTCCTGGACGATGTTACAGATGTTAGTTGCTTTGGCTTTGAAGATGGAGCAATTTCGATTACTGCTTCAGGAGGAACCGGGGCATATACCTATGACTGGGCAGATATTGAAGGAGATGATAATGTAGAAGACAGAACAGGTCTTGCTGCAGGAACATACTCTGTAACCGTAACCGATGAAAACGGTTGTACTGCCATTCTGAATGATATCCAGGTAGATGAACCAGATGAACTGATGGCTCAGGTAGATGATGTAACGGATGCTACCTGCTTCGGATTTGAAGATGGGTCGATTGATATTTCGGTATCAGGAGGTACCCCTCCATACAGTTATGACTGGGATGACCTGGCAGAGGCAGACGAACCTGAAGACAGGAGTGGCCTTGCTGCCGGTACATATTCAGTAACTATTACCGATGAAAATGGTTGTACCGTTAGCCTGGAAGATATTACAGTAGACGAACCAGATGAATTACTTGCCCAGGTAGACGATGTAATAGATGCAACCTGTAGTGGTTCTGAAGATGGTGAGATCTATATCACCGCCAGTGGAGGAACCCCTCCTTATACTTATAACTGGTCAGATCTTGAAGGAGATGATAATCCGGAAGATCGTATTGGTGTTGCTGCCGGATTCTATTCAGTAGTAATTACAGATGCAAATGGATGTACTACAGAACTTGAAAATATTGAAGTGGAAGATCCGTCAGATCTTGAAGCTCAGGTAGATTCTGTAGAAGATGTTAGCTGCTTCGGTTTTAGTGATGGAGCTATTAATATCAGTGTAAGTGGAGGAACTCTTCCATATACTTACGACTGGGATGATCTTGAAGGAGATGATAATCCGGAAGACCGTACCGGAATTGCTGCCGGCTCCTATTCAGTTACGATAACCGATGCGAACGGTTGTATGTATAGCCTGAACGATATTCTGGTTAATGAGCCTCCAGCTTTAGAGGGTGAAGTAACAGATTCAATGGATCCAACATGTTTCGGATTCACAGATGGCTTTATAGATATAACTATTAGCGGAGGAACACCACCTTATACCTATGATTGGGCAGATCTTGAAGGTGACAATAACCCAGAAGACAGAACGAATATTGGTGGAGGATCATATAGCGTGACAGCTACCGATGCTAATGGTTGTGAATTCGAGCTGGAGAATATCATGCTTGATGAACCATTGGAACTAGTAGTGGATCTTGTGCCAACTCCTGAAAGTTGTGAATTCAATGATGGAGCGATCACGGTGAATGCTTCCGGAGGTACACCTCCTTACGAGTATTCATTAGACGATATAAGCTATCAGGCTTCCAACATTTTTGACGGATTAGCTGCTGGAAATTATACCGTATATACCAGGGATGCTAATAATTGTATTTCTGAAGATCCTGTAACTGTAGATCCGCCTGAAAATTGTGTTGTAAACGAAGGATGTACTTTGGGGTATTGGAAAAACCATACCGATAGATGGTGTGATGCCTACGTAACCTGTGATACTTATGGTGATATCTTTACAGATGCGCCAGCGGCGATAGCCAGTCTAAGCTTACTGGAAGTATTGAATGTTGGAGGGGGAGGTGTTTACAACCTTGGCCGTCAGTCGGTTGCTGCACTATTAAACACCTGTAGTACCGAAGTTGGATTCACATACTCCAGTGTTGAGAGTCTAATTAGTGATGTAAACGATGCGTTCGCCAATGGAGAGTCGGGATCATTCGGAAACTATTTAGACGGATTAAACCAGGCCGGATGTCCATTAGGCGGAACTTCAGCAACCACTGCACCTACCTCACCTGAATGTGATGGGGAACCTGCAAGTCTTTTAGCTGATGCCGCTTCAAGTGGATTCAGTGTGTCGCCGGTACCATTTGTAGACCAGGTGAGTGTTCAGTATCATTTTGAATATACATCGAATGTGAATATTCAGTTCTTTAATTTAAACGGACAGATGCTTCAAAACTTTAAGTTTAAAGGTGTTTCCGCAGGGAATACTAATGACTTGAATGTTAGTTCGTTTGTAAGGTCTGGACAGGCTTATATTATAAAAGTGAATACCGACAGGGAAAGTTTCTCAAAAACAATTATTTCATCTAAATAATCTTTGAATTAATAAGTTAAAGGCAGCCATTTGGCTGCCTTTTTCATTAGACGATTATTAATAAGGGAAAACCCTTATTTTTTGATTTTAATCCTTAAGTATAACGCTTAAAATGTTGTTGTTGAGATTTTTAATACTAAATATTTTATATTTGAAGTAACTATTATTACAAAGAGGTCATCCTGCAACTTCCAGATAGTTTATTTCTTGCCCCCTAAAATCTGTACTTACTCCCCCCGTTGAAGGTTACTGGACCATTTCTGGCCAGTTGAATTAAATTCTTGATTTATAATCTTGGTTTCAGATGAATTTTTGATTCTGAAGTTAAAAACCCTCCCAAATCGATAAATTTTCTTCCCCCCGGTAGACGGTATACCTTTTTAGGTATTTCCCTGATCCTTTTAGATTCAGGTTGTTAACCCTTTTCAAATTTTGATTTTCGCTCCAGAAAAATCTGAAAAACCTCCTATCGGTTCACTTGAACCTATGTTTAGGGTCTAACCATTTAAAAACTATTTTATTATGAAGAATTTTACATGTAGACAATGGATTTGGTTTTGCCTAGCCATCGTCCGTATTAGAAATTTAAAAACAGGGGTAGGAACCTTGGTGCCTATGCTTCTGTTTTTCTTAATCGTAGGTACTGGAGTCAAGGCTCAGGTTGATACACCCTGTGAGGGTGCAAATCGTTGGGAAGGAGGTTCCACCTGGATAGGAACGGATGGTTCTATTAATGATGCGCCCAATGCGGGTGCTCCTAATGGAATTATTAGATGTGGTAGTTCTGCGGAAACTCAATCACAAATTTCACCTTTTAATAATGCTGTATACAATAGCTCAGCATTTCTAATTGATGTAGAGGGAGGGGGTTGTGTGAATCCAAGTACCGGGAATATTGTAGCGCCAGATAATCCAACCAATGGCCAACCTATTGTCTGGCTCAATTTTGATGTAAGACCTTATTCTGGGAGTTTTGAGGTTCAGATAAATGACAACTCAGGAGATAATATAGGCTGGGCTTTATATGTTTCTGAACGTAATGATGCTTTCACTACCTATAGTGAATTAGCTGGAGATGATCTAAGCGGTGATTGTTCCAGTCTTTCCTTTGTCTCCTGTGGAGTTGAATCTTCGAATACCTGGAATACTATACCTGTGGGGAATGTAGATTTTCTAGAGCCTACAAACTTTTATCTGGCTATATGGGATCAGAATCCTGATGGAAATTTGACTATAAATAATTTTAAAGCGAGATTTGGTTGTGGTGATGGGGATATTCCCATCTGTGCTCTGGTAGTAGGAGATGAAACGATTAATTGTATAGATTCTGAAACTTATGAGGTGGTGGTTCCAATATCAGGTACTAATGCTCAATTTACAGCATCAGATCCAAATGCTTTAAGTATATCTGAGGATATCTGTTTAAAAAACCTTGGAGAAGGTGGACCTGTAGAAGGTGAATTTACACTAACATATGCAATAGGGACGAGTTATGATATTGATATTGTTGCTTTAGATAATCCCGCTATAGCAAATTGTGCCGATCCATTTAATCCAACTCAGTGTACAGGAGGGGTCTCTGGTAATTCTCCTGTGCCACCAGTGGCAGACGAACTCGATAATGTAACGCGTTGTGATAGTTATGAACTACCAATATTGAGCGCCGGTAATGAATATTGGACAGGTTCTGGTGGTACCGGAACCATGTTGGAGGCTGGAGATTTGATCAACAGTTCTCAAACAATTTATATATATGCTCCTGAAACAGAGGCTTGTGAGGCTGATCAAACTGATTTTGAGGTTACTATCAACGATACACCAGTTGCCGATGAATTGGATGATGTGACTCGTTGTGATAGTTATGAGCTTCCGGCTTTAAGTTCCGGCAACCAATACTGGACAGGTTCC
>NZ_AUHG01000001.1 GCF_000423065.1 Christiangramia echinicola DSM 19838 | reverse complement strand
CAAATATACAACGCTTTTTTCTAACCAACCAAAACTTTTTTGATAAAAATTTTAGTTTCTTTTAAAAGCCTTAAAGTCAATTTGATAACTCCTCTTCTTTAAATGAACATCGCTTCGTTTCCAAAGCGGGTGCAAATATAAAACGACTTATCCTCTCCAACCAAATAAAAAACAATCTTTTTTTATTTAATTCTCGAAGGACGTTTCTACCTGTATCCCCCATTTCCAGTACTTTCAGTGAACGTATCGTCTTGCTCTCAAAGCGGGTGCAAACATACAACGACTTTTCCTCTCCAACCAAATTAAAAGTGAATTATTTTAATTTAATTTTTGAAGGCCGTTTTGTCCGGTATCCCCCTCTATCAGTAGCCTCAGTGAACATGCGCCTCGTTTCCTAAGCGGCTGCAAATATACACCAACTTCTTCCTCCAAACCAAACAAAAATTTAAGTTTTTTTAGAGAAAATTAAGAAACCCCAATAACTCACTGAAGAACAGGGCTGAGAAACTTAAATTATCAACTACTTTTTTTTTGAGGAGAAGGATTATTCCATTTATCACTCAGATCCAGGTATTCAAAATCCAGGGCACTCCCCTGTCTCTCTAATATATTATCTCTAAATGATCTTTGTAATATGTCCTCTATAAGAAAGTCTTCATGGTTGGATTCCGGGTGATATTCCTCCTTTAATGATATATCGAACATACTGGCAGTTGTATTATACCAGAAAGCTCTCCATCCACTTTTAAGTTCCTTAACCAGATCGAATGTAGTTATCCCTGTCTGTCGGTGCATCAATTTCACTAATATCTGACCTTCAGTTCTGGTAAGCTTCTTTAATTCGGTAGAAAATTCTTCTTCAATATAATCCTGAACTATTTTGGTGTATTTCTTCCGGGCTCTTTTTGTTTTGATTTGATCCAGACGCGAATTTAAATCTACAAGACGTTCTGAAGCCAATTTAGCATAAGGATATACCTTACGAGTTTTCCTTCGCAAGATCAAATATCGTTTTCTGTCCTCATTACTATTGAATTTCAACTTTCGTAATAAAACAACCTCCTCAAGATCTATCGTTTCCCTGGGAATAGAATCCCCTGCAATGATCATATATTGCTTTTCTATTGAATCATTCTCTATACTATCTTTCGGAAAGATTTTCGAAGACCTTTGCCCGGAAGCATTAAAGCCTATCAACAATATTAATATGGAAAAATATCTTATCACTATTTATACTCTTTCATTTTTTCTGGTTACAAGTTTTACCAAAATCATTCCAAAATTAATCAATAGCAAGTTGTCACCAATCTAAAACTTTTTAAATTCGTGGAAATTATATTGAACAATGAAGAAAAGTGAAGTTTTAGACAAAAAATCTCTGGAATTCCTGGAGACCTATCTTAATAACGCTGCTCCAACTGGTTATGAAGCCGAAGGACAGAAACTTTGGATGGATTACCTTAAGCCTTATGTAGATGAATTTATAACTGACACTTATGGAACTGCTGTTGGAGTTATAAATCCGGAGGCTGAATATAAAGTAGTAATAGAAGGACACGCAGATGAAATCTCGTGGTATGTAAATTATATTTCAGACGAAGGTTTTATATATGTTGTGCGTAATGGTGGAAGTGATCACCAAATCGCTGCTTCCAAGCGTGTGAACATTCATACTAAAAAAGGTATCGTAAAAGGAGTTTTTGGCTGGCCAGCTATTCATACCAGAGATAAAGAAAAAGAGCAATCGCCTAAAATGGACAATATCTGTATAGATGTTGGATGTACTAATAAGGAAGAAGTTGAAAAACTTGGAGTGCATGTTGGTTGTGTGATCACATATCCAGATGAATTCTTTATTCTGAATGAAGACAAATTTGTTTGCCGAGCATTAGATAATCGAATTGGCGGTTTTATGATCGCTCAGGTAGCAAGGTTATTAAAGGAGAAAGGTCAGAAATTACCATTCGGTCTTTATATTACAAATTCAGTACAGGAAGAAATTGGATTGAGAGGAGCGGAAATGATCACGCACAGAATTCAGCCAAATGTTGCCATTGTTACAGATGTAACCCACGACACCACTACTCCAATGATCGAGAAGAAAACAAACGGTTTAAATAAAATTGGAGCTGGACCGGTAATCTCGTACGCGCCGGCTGTTCAGAATAAACTGAGAGAACTTATTATAGATACTGCCGAAGAAAAGAAAATACCTTTTCAGCGTCATGCTTCCTCAAGATTCACAGGAACTGATACCGATGCATTTGCATACAGTAATGGAGGAGTTCCCTCAGCTTTAATATCATTACCATTAAGATATATGCATACAACAGTAGAGATGGTACATAAAAATGATGTAGAAAATGTGATCAATCTTATTTACGAATCTATCCTGAAAATTAAAGACGGAGATACTTTTAGCTACTTCGATTAGATTGGACATCTCATAAATTACTGTTAAACTCCCTGTAATCAGGGAGTTTTTCATTTTCAACACCCAATTTTTTCACACTTCTTTAAATATACCTAGTTCTAAATCAGGTTATATTTAAAGAAAAAAAATGACGCTGTCACCTGATGATGTTGCTACAGTA
Organism: Christiangramia echinicola DSM 19838; assembly: GCF_000423065.1. GTDB lineage: Bacteria > Bacteroidota > Bacteroidia > Flavobacteriales > Flavobacteriaceae > Christiangramia > Christiangramia echinicola. The sequence continues at coordinate 31,026 of NZ_AUHG01000001.1, read as the reverse complement.
ATGAATGATCCTCATGAAGCTGTTAAACTGGCAAAACTTAGATATGTTTCTGAAAACCATCTTTCAATTGAAAGAAGAAAAGTTGGAAGAGGTTTCGCATACTATAATAAGGAAGAGAAAATTCAGGATCCTAAAACTTTAGACCGGATAAAAAGCCTGGTAATTCCTCCTGCCTGGAAAAATGTCAGGATTTCTCATTATTCAAATGGACACCTTCAGGTAATTGGTCGCGACGAAAAAGAGCGCAAACAATATATGTATCACCCTACATGGTCTAAAATCAGGAATCAAACAAAATTCTTTAAAATGACCTCCTTTGGAAAAATGCTTCCGAAGATAAGAAAGCAGGTAGATAAGGATCTTCTACTAGAAGGAATGCCAAAGAGAAAAGTCCTGGCACTGGTTATTCGACTAATGGAAGAAACTCATATTAGGGTTGGCAATCATTATTATGCAAAGAATAATAAAACTTATGGACTTTCTACTTTTAGAACCAGGCATGTAAAAACCTTTGAAAACGGGATTAAATTCGAATTTGTCGGGAAGAAAGGAAAAGAACACTCCATTACCGTAGAAGATAAAAAACTAATAAACCTCATTAATCAATGTGAAGATATTCCAGGCTGGGAATTATTCAAATTTTATAACGAGAAAGGTGATAAGCAGAGTATAGATAGTGAAATGATCAACGACTATATTCATGAAATTAGTGGTGATATTTTTTCAGCTAAAGATTTTAGAACCTGGTCTGCCACCAAAATATTCTTTGAGACTTTGCATGAGTTAGGTTATGTTGAAGATGAAAAGGATAATAAAAAGAATATTCTGGAAGGATTTGATGCCGCAGCGGAAGGATTGGGAAATACGCGGGCCGTCTGTAGAAGTTACTATGTGCATCCAAAGGTGATAGAGACCTATGAAACTGGTGAAATAGTTCCTTATTTTAAAAAGGTGAATGAAGACAAGAAACCGGTTTACACTCAACTTTCAGAAACTGAAAAGGTCATATATAAGCTCATCCAGGATTATAAAATTGAAATTGAAGATTAATATAATTCCGTATTTGTCATATTTCAGATAAATTTGAAGTATGACTAATTCTATTGCTTCCCGGATTGCTGATTTTCTAAGCGGCTTCCCTCCTTTCTCTCTACTTGAAAGAACATACCTGGACCTGATTGCAAATGAGGTTAAGGTGATGTATTTTGAACAGGGTAGAACCATATTCGCTAAAGATGAAAAAGTTCATAATTACTTTTACATAGTACAGAAAGGCGCTGTAGATCTACAGAAGCTTGACGACAATAAAGAACCAGAAACTATAGATAAATGTGACGAAGGCGATATTTTTGGTTTACGCCCTATGTTTGCCAAAGAAAATTATCAGATCAATGCGATAACCGACGAAGAAAGTGTCATCTACGCAATTCCGCTGGAAGTTTTCAAACCTTATGCTATTAGCAATCCACATGTCGGAAATTTCCTTATGGAAAGTTTTGCATCCAATACACGTAATCCATATTCCAACGAACACCGGGGAAAGTTAATTGCAGATGAAGAGGACATAACTTTTAAAAAAGAGGCTTTATTCGAATTACAGCCTATTCCCATCATTAAGAAAATGGTTACCGCATCTTCTGAAACAAGTATTCAGGAAGCTGCAATATTGATGAGCAAAAGAAAAGTTGGCTCAGTGATAGTCGTGGAAGATGATAAACCAGTTGGAATAGTCACCGATGTTGACTTCAGAGAATCTATAGCCACTGGAAAACTCCCAATTCAAAATCCTATAAGTGAAGTGATGAATTCCCCGGTGATCTGTTATTCCAAAGGACTTACGATCGCTCAGGCTCAGCTTACAATGATGAAACACAACATCAATCATATATGCATTACCAAAGATGGTACTCCCAACACAAAAGTAAAGGGAATAGTTTCTGAGCATGATATTATTGTTTCTCAGGGAAATAATCCGGCGGTTTTAATGAAAGCTATAAACAGAGCCAGTAGTACCAAAAAGCTTAAGCGGATTAGGAATAAGATCATGATCCTGCTGAATGGTTATTTAAAAAGCAACATTCCACTAACCCATATTTCTAATATTATTTTTGAATTGAATGACGCCACCATCAAGCGAACCATTCAAAGATGTATCGAAAAAATGAATGAACCGGCACCGGCTAATTTCGCCTGGATGTCGTTAGGGAGCCAGGGAAGAAAAGAGCAATTGTTGCATACAGATCAGGATAACGCTTTGGTTTTTGAGGATGTCCCAAAAGAAAAACTCGAAGAAACCAGGGCTTACTTTCTAAAACTAGCAACCAAGGTAACCAAAAGACTAAATATAATAGGCTACGAATTCTGTCCGGCCGAGATGATGGCCAGAAATCCCAAATATTGTCTTTCTCTTTCTGAATGGAAGGAACAATTTTCACAATGGGTCACTACTTCTGGCAATGACGAGATCCTATTATGCCAGATATTCTTTGATTTTGACATTTCGTATGGAGATGTGAAACTTACCAATTCGCTTTCAGATCATATTTTTGATATTCTAAAAGGTAACAGGAATTTTCTGAACAGGCTGGCTGCCCAGGCATTGAGAAATCCGTCGCCTTTAGGGTTCTTCAGGCAGTTTCTTGTTGAACAGGATGGAGAGAAAAAAGATCTTTTTGATATCAAAAAAAGAGGGATCATGCCTTTAACTGATGCCGCCCGTCTATTAATTCTGGAACACAGGGTGAAAAATATTAGTAATACTTCAGAAAGGTTTGATAAGTTAGCACAGTTGGAACCTAATAATAAAGAGATCTACCAGGCTTGTGCCTATTCTTCCAGGGCACTCATAAAATTCAGAACTAAACAAGGCTTGAAGCATAAGGACAATGGCCGCTTTATCAACCTAGAGGATCTTGGTAAAGAAGATAAAATAAAATTGAAGCGTTGTTTTAAAACAATAAAGGAAATTCAGGAGCTTATCAAGATTAGATTTGAAACTACCTATTACCTATGATCAGGAATTTATTTAAAAAAAATAATGAGCATGAAGATCTACCGATTTTCTGGCAGAATTATGCTCAGAGTTTCGAAGAAAAACTTCCGGAAAAAATATCTGAGGTTCGGTTCATTATTTTTGATACTGAAACAACTGGATTTGACTTTAATGAAGATAGAATATTGAGTATAGGGGCAGTTCGAATTGAAAATCAAAGTATCGAGATCAGTGATAATTTCGAAGTTTTCCTGGATCAAACCAAATTCAATCCTGAAACGGTAAAGATCCACGGAATAATTAAGAACGAAAGATTTGAGAAAATCACTGAATTTGAGGCATTGAAGAAATTTTTAAATTATATACAAAATTCAGTTCTGGTAGCCCATCATGCAGGTTTTGACATCAAAATGGTAAATAAGGCACTTAATAGAAATAATCTACCCAAGCTTAAAAATAAAGTTCTGGATACAGCTGTATTATATAGAAATACCAGGATTATAACAAATTTTATAGACCGGGATAAGGTGTATTCCCTGGATGAGATAGCTGAGGCCTACAACATAGATCTCATCGACAGGCATACCGCTTCTGGTGATGCTTATATAACCGCGATTATATTCCTTAAACTACTTGGAAGAATAAAAAATAAAAAGGAATTAAACCTTAAAGATCTAATGAAGATAAAAAATTAATTTGCTTCGTACCACTCAAGAAACTTAATTACGTCACTTACTTTCTTCAACTTGTGATCATCAAGATAGACTTTAGCATTCCCATCCAAATTCAATGATTTTTTAAAATCCTTATTTTTGATTTTAATCGAATTGAATTCAGATTTATTTCTGGATAGATAGTATTTAATATCAACTCTATAGTGAGCCGGTTTTCCTTCTACAAAACCAAGACTTTTTACCGCTTCCTTTTTAAAAAGTTCCGGATACCCATAAAATTTCAAATCATCACCTTCATAATATTTAATGAAAAATCCATTTTTCCAACCATCCTCTGTTTTTAGGTTTTTCCAGGAATATTCAACATCATCAATTACAAATGAATTAAACTGATTGCTGGGTAAAGTGATTATTGTTGAATCTTCCTGATTTACTTTTAATTCTATTTGATTTGCAAGTACATTATACCTAATAAATCCTGGGGCCTCTCTCCCATTAGAAATTAGCTTCCCTTCTTCAAAATCTTTTGGCAGATACGGTGAGCCTCCGTAGGAATCTGGAGACATCTTAGACTTGACTTCCATTTTATATATTTCATTCAGGAAATTAATAGTTGTTTGATCTCCGTTTTGAGAATATGAAATCGACCCAATGAAGGCTAATAATAGAACACCTGGAATTTTCATATCTACCATTGTATAATTATAGTGTTCCTTTTATCACCTCTTCCACCACCTCAGGATTTAAAAGAGTTGAGGTATCCCCAAGATTTGCTGTGTCTTTTGAAGCAATCTTTCTCAAAATCCTTCTCATGATCTTACCACTTCTGGTTTTCGGTAATCCTTCTACAAATTGAATTTTATCAGGTTTAGCAATAGGCCCGATCTTATCAGCTATTTGCTGGTTGATCTCCTTTCTAAGATTATCCTGATTTCTCGATTCGCCGGCTTCTTTAAGAATTACAAACCCATATAATGCATTTCCTTTAACTTCATGCGGAAAACCAACCACCGCCGATTCTGCCACCGCTGGATGTTCATTAATAGCATCTTCTATTGGTGCGGTTCCGAGGTTATGACCTGAAACAATGATCACATCATCTACCCTACCGGTAATTCTATAATACCCTGTTTCGTCTCTTAAGGCACCATCTCCAGTGAAATATTTATTTTCAAAGGCTGAAAAATAGGTGTCCCGGTAGCGATCATGATCTCCATAGATCGTACGTGCCATAGATGGCCACGGGAATTTAATACATAATCTACCATCAACCTGATTGCCTTTGATCTCCTTTCCTTCTTCATCCATTAAAACCGGTTGAATTCCTGGAAATGGTAATGTCGCAAAGGTTGGTTTCGTTGGTGTAGCAAATGGGATTGGTGAGATCATGATCCCACCAGTCTCTGTCTGCCACCAGGTATCAACAATGGGACTCTTATTTTTACCTATATTATTATCATACCAGTGCCATGCTTCTTCATTAATAGGTTCACCAACCGTTCCAAGAACTTTAAGACTGCTAAGATCGTAATTGTCTACAAATTCAAGATTCTTTTTTGCCAAAGCGCGAATTGCTGTTGGCGCAGTATAGAACTGATTCACTTTATGCTTTTCAACTATCTTCCAGAAACGACCGAAATCAGGATAGGAAGGCACTCCTTCAAACATTACTGTTGTGGCACCATTTAATAACGGTCCATACACGATATACGAATGGCCGGTTATCCAACCAATATCGGCAGTACACCAGTAAACATCATCATCCTGATAATTAAATATATTCTTAAAGGTATAAGCGGTATAAACCATATACCCTGCAGTGGTATGTAGCATTCCTTTAGGCTTACCTGTGGAACCGGAAGTATAGAGTATAAACAAAGGGTCCTCTGAATCCATAACTTCAGGAGCACATTCGCTTGAGGCTTCGTTCATTAATGGTTCTAGCCACTTATCACGTCCTTCTTTCATATTTACCTCGGAACCTGTCCTTTTAGCCACGAGTACTGTTTCCACATCCGGGCAATCCTCCAATGCCTTGTCTACGATCCCTTTTAGATCTATGGTTTTCTCACCACGGAAGGAACCATCTGATGTGATCATCATTTTACAATCTGCATCCAGAGTTCTTGTTGCTAATGCTGAAGCTGAAAATCCTGCAAAAACAACAGAATGGATAGCACCTATTCGTGCACATGCCAGAACTGAATAGGCCAGTTCCGGGATCATGGGTAAATAGATACAGACCCTATCCCCTTTTTTAATCCCATTATCTTTAAGAACATTGGCGAACTGATTCACTTTTTTGTGAAGGTCATTAAAACTTAAATGTAATGCATCCTCTTTAGGATCGTTAGGTTCCCAGATTATTGCAGTTTTATCTCCCTGCGCAAGCAAATGCCTGTCGATACAATTTTCAGTAATATTCAGTTTTGCATTTTCAAACCATTTAACCTCCGGTTTCGTAAAATCCCAACTGAGAACATTATCCCATTTCTTCCTCCATACAAAATGTTCTTCAGCCACTTCCTGCCAGAAATTCTCCGGCTCCCGTACAGATTTTCTATATACCTGAAAATATTCCTCAAGATTCTTAATATGATAATTACTCATGTGTAGTTGGTTTAAATGAAAAAAGACAAAACCGGATAAACCGGTTTTGTCTTTAAAATTATTAAATCGTAAGGAATCAAAAAAGGAATACTGCGTTAAAAGCGCTATTATATTCTAATTATGATAGAATAGTTAATGCTTTTTTGCCAAATATTCAGCTTACCGATTCTTTAGATAAGATTCTACATTATTTTGAATACGAGTTTCAATATTTGAGACATCTCCTTTTTGAAATATCTCGCCGGTGATATTCTCGTAAAGTTCAATATATCTTTCAGAAACTGATTCTATGTACTCATCACTCATTTCAGGGACGCTTTGTCCTTCCAGACCTTGAAACCCATTTGAAATTAACCACTGTCGAACGAATTCTTTAGACAACTGCTTTTGAGCCTCACCTTTTTCCTGGCGTTCCTTGTATCCTTTTTTATAGAAATATCTTGAAGAATCTGGCGTATGGATCTCATCAATCAGCACGATCTCACCTTCAGCAGTTTTTCCAAATTCATATTTGGTATCAACCAGGATCAGGTCCTGTTTTGCTGCAATTTCAGTTCCACGCTGAAATAATTTTCTTGTATAATCTTCCAGCTTCAAATAATCCTCTTCTGAAACTATTCCTCGCTTTATGATATTTTCCCGGGAAATATCTTCATCATGGTCTCCATGTTCTGCTTTTGTAGCTGGAGTGATAAGCGGTTCAGGAAACTTATCGTTTTCCTTTAAACCCTCAGGCAGGGAAACCCCGCATAGTTCTCGTTTACCAGCATTATATTCCCTGGCGGCATGTCCAGACATATATCCTCGAATTACCATTTCCACTTTAAAAGGCTCGCATTTCTTACCTACAGCAACATTGGGATCTGGAGTAGCTTCTAACCAATTCGGAACAATATCACTGGTCTTCTCCATCATATTGGTAGCAATCTGGTTCAGGATCTGGCCTTTGTAAGGAATGCCTTTTGGCATCACCACATCAAAGGCGGAAAGTCTATCTGAAGCGATCATTACCAGAAGATCATCTTCTAAAGAATAAACGTCTCTTACTTTTCCTTTATAAACAGATTCCTGACCCGGAAAATTGAAATTCGTTTTAGTAATCGTATTACTCATAAAGAGTTTGAGCTTTTAATATTAGTCGTTATGTTCAATTGTTTTATAAGCAGCAATGATCTTTTTCACCAATCTATGGCGAATTACATCCTTATCATCAAGGTATACCGTCCCTACACCTTTTACATCTTTAAGAACAAGTAGCGCTTCTTTTAATCCCGAAATAACTCTTCTTGGAAGATCTATCTGGCCAGGATCTCCCGTGATCATGAATTTCGCATTTTTACCCATCCTGGTTAAGAACATCTTCATTTGAGCATGAGTTGTATTCTGGGCTTCATCAAGAATTACAAATGCATGATCTAAAGTTCGACCTCTCATAAATGCTAAAGGTGCGATCTGGATCACTCCTTTTTCGATAAAAATCTCCAGCTTTTCGTGCGGGATCATATCTCTTAGTGCATCATACAGAGGTTGCATATAAGGATCCAGTTTCTCCTTAAGATCTCCGGGTAAAAAACCAAGGTTCTCTCCTGCCTCTACGGCTGGCCTGGTAAGAATGATCTTTTTCACTTGCTTTTCTTTTAATGCCTTTACAGCCAGAGCCACACCCGTATAGGTTTTGCCTGTACCAGCAGGACCTATGGCGAAAATAAGGTCATTCTTTCTGGATAGCTCTACCAGTTTACGCTGATTGGCAGTCTGAGCTTTAATCACCTTCCCACTGACCCCATGAACTATGGTCTCGCCGCTTTCTTTTGAGGTTTTATAATCTTCTTCACCTTCACTAGTAAGAACTCTTTCGATAGTATTCTCGTCGAGTTTATTATATTTCCCAAAATGATCCATCAGCATCGAAAAACGTTTATCAAATTCTTCAAGCATTTCCTCATCTCCAAAGACACGTATATTACTACCCCTGGCGACAATTTTTAATTTTGGAAAGTACTTTTTTAAAAGTTCAATGTGTTCATTCTGCTGCCCGAAAAATTCTCGAGGGCTGATTTCTGAGAGTTCAATAAGAAGTTCGTTCAAAAGCTATGGTTTTTAAGATGAAGCATTGTAGATTTTTCAGGTCATTTTTATTTGTCCTTCGTATTTCAATATCCTAATTTTGAAACCGAATTTATGGTATTTTTTACCTTTTAGCCTAAGCGAATCACTAAAAATAAAATTATATTCGCCTTCTATACAAACTTAAGGAAATTTACCAGTCTCAGATTAAAAAAATATTAACAATCGCCTATGGCAATCATTACTTTAACGACCGATTTCGGAGAGAAAGATTATTTCGCTGGTGCGGTTAAAGGAGCTATCTATAGTGAATTAAGTGATGTAAGGATTGTTGATATTTCTCATTCGGTCTCCCCTTTTCATATCAGTGAGGCAGCCTATATAATTAAAAATGCCTATAATAGTTTTCCGAAGGGAACCATACATATTATTGGTATAGATTCTGAGCTTACTCCAGAAAATAAGCATTTAGCGGTAAAACTTGATGAGCATTATTTTATATGTGCGAATAATGGCATTTTATCCCTGCTGGCTTCTGAAATAAAACCGGAGAAGATCGTTGAAATAAACATTCATGATAAGATCCAGACCAACTTTCCTGTCCTTGACGTATTTGTAAAAGTTGCCTGCCATATTTCCAGAGGTGGAACCCTTGAAGTCATAGGTAAAAGCGTTAGTGAAATAAGGCATCTTAAACAGTTTGAGCCTATTATAAATTCTGAAAAAGATCAGATCCTGGGTCATGTTATTTATGTTGATAACTACGGAAATGTGATCACTAATATTTCGCGAAAACTTTTTGATACAATTGGTAAGGGAAGAGAATTTAAGATCAGCGCCAGGAATGTCAATTTTAATGTGATCTATGAAACCTACAGCCACGCCATTAACTTTAATGTGGAAAAGGAAAATCGAAAAGAAGAGGATGGTAAGAAACTGGCGGTATTTAATTCTGCCGGGTATATAGAACTGGCGATATATAAAAGTAATCCGAGTACTGTGGGAAGTGCAGCGAGTCTCTTCGGACTTGAATACCTGGATACAATAACTATAAATTTTGAATAGATGTTTGTACGTATAGTAAAAATGGGATTTCATTCAGAAAAGATCGACGAGTTCCTTGCCAATTTTGAAGAGAACAAGGATAAAATCAGAGCTTTTGATGGTTGTCTTTTTCTGGAACTCTATCGGGGTAAGGACAATACAAACCAATTTTTCACGTATAGTTACTGGAAAGATGAAGAATCACTGGAGAACTACAGGCATTCAGATCTTTTTAAAAATGTCTGGGCAAAAACAAAAGTTTTATTCAACGAAAAACCAGAAGCCTGGAGCGTTGATAAAGTAGTTAGTCTTGATTAATAAGTATTGAGTATTGAGTATTTATATAGAGATTTCTCGCTGCGGTCGAAATGAAATGAAATTAAACACAGAACAGATAACTGATAATTGAAAGTATGCTGGCGATACTGAATAAAGAAATACAATCTTTTTTCTCATCCTTAACAGGCTATCTTGTTATTGGATTGTTCCTTATTGCCTGCGGATTCTTTCTTTTTATATTTTCTGGAGGTTATAATATTCTGGATAGCGGGTTTGCAGATCTCAAACCATTCTTTAACCTGGCCCCGTGGATCTTTCTATTCCTGATCCCCGCAATCGCCATGAAAAGCTTTGCCGACGAAACAAGAATGGGTACCATGGAGATCCTGCTTACCAAACCAATCGGGCTCTGGAAGCTGATCACTGGTAAATATCTAGGTGTTCTATTCCTAGTGATCCTGGCTATTATTCCAACATTATTATATGTATTAACCGTTTCGCAGCTGGGAAGACCTGTCGGGAATTTGGATATTGGAGCAACCGTCGGCTCTTATATAGGATTGATCTTTCTTGGCAGTTGTTATGCTGCTATAGGTGTTTTTGCCTCCAGCCTGTCATCCAACCAGATCGTATCTTTCTTACTGGGAGTATTCCTTTGCTTCATTTGCTATTATGCTTTTGAAGGTCTCGGGCGAACTAGCATTTTCGGAACTTCAAGTTATATTCTTGAATCCTTCGGAATAAGCTATCATTATAAAAGTATAAGTCGCGGTGTGGTAGACACTCGTGATATTATCTATTTTCTGAGTCTCATATTTCTGTTCCTTAAACTAACGGAGATCAATCTTTCAGCAACTAAGAACAGAAGATAATGAAGAATCAGAATAAGATAAAATCCTTACTTATTTTGCTGGTAATTCTTATCGCAGCAAACTTCCTGGCTTCTGAAGTCTATTACAGGTTCGATCTAACCCAGGATCAACGATACAGCCTGTCCCCTGCAGCCAAAAGGATCGTGGCTGATGTTGAGCAACCGGTAATCTTTGATGTATTCCTGGAAGGGAGTTTCCCTTCAGAATTCAGAAGACTTCAAAGTGAAACCAGGCAAATGCTGGAAGAATTTTCAGCCTATAACCGAAATATAAAATTCAATTTTGTAGATCCGTTGGAAGAAGGTGGCGATGCCAATGCTATTGCCGAAGAGTTCTATAAAATGGGCATGACCCCGGCAAGACTTAACGTTCAGGAGAACGGTAAAAATAGCGAAAGCATCATCTTTCCATGGGCGATCGCGAATTACGGAGATCAAACCGTAAAGATCCCATTATTGAAAAACCAGATTGGTGCTACAGATGAGGAGCGGGTAAATGCTTCAGTTCAGCAATTAGAATATTCACTGGCAGACGGTTTGAGCAAACTGATCTATCCCCGTCAAAAAAAGATCGCCGTGATGCGCGGAAACGGGGAATTAGCTGATGCTAAAATTGCAGATTTCGTTAAGACCATTCAGGAGTATTATTTTATGGCTCCTTTTACACTGGATTCCGCAGCGGTAAATCCGCAGAAGACACTTGAAGATATTAAAGTTTATGACCTGATCCTGGAACCAAAGCCGACTCAGCCCTATTCTGAAAATGAGAAATACGTGTTAGATCAATATCTCATGAACGGCGGTAAAATATTGTGGCTCACCGAAGTTACCAATATGGAAACCGACAGTCTTTTTAACGAGCGGGGCACTGCTATTGCTTTGCCAAGAGATCTCAATCTAGGCGATTACTTTTTCTCCTACGGTATACGCATAAATCCTGAAATTGTGAACGACCTCTACTCTGCTCCTATCGTTCTGGCGAGTGGAAGCGGACAGAATACAAGGTTCAATCCTTACCCTTGGTTCTATAGTCCGCTCACAAGTTCTCCAAATGAGCACCCGATTATCAACAATATCGAGGCGGTGAAATATGAGTATGCGAATCCTATAGATACCCTTGCAAACGACATTAAAAAGACCATTCTATTAAGCAGCTCTCCTAAGACTAAATTAGAAGGAGTTCCAGCCCAGATAAGTCTTGATATGGTTGGCAAAAAACCTGATATAAATAGCTATAATTCCGGAGAGCAGCCATTGGCAGTTTTGCTGGAAGGAGAATTTAAGTCTGTATATAAGAACAGGGTGAAACCATTTAAAATTTCAGATCATAAAGACCTGGGAATGGATTCAAAAATGCTGGTGATCTCAGATGGAGATGTGATAAAAAATGATCTTCAGGGAGGAAAACCTTTAGAACTCGGATTTCAGCGTTACACCGGAAATAAATACGGAAACAAAGAATTTCTTCTGAATGCCGTGAATTATCTTCTTGACGATACAGGTCTTATAGACATTCGCTCTAAAGAGATCAACCTGGCATTCCTGGATAAAGAAAAAACAGCTACTCAAAGAGAACAATGGCAATTGATAAACCTTGCCGGCCCTATTATTTTACTCCTAATCTTTGGAGTTGCTTTCACCTTCTATAGAAAGCAGAAATACGTGAAGTAAACCTTCCGCAGATATCTCAGAAGCATCTAACAACCACATATTAACAATTTCAATTCATTTTAATTTTGTAATTATTTATTATTCAGCTATTTGAATCATTTTCCCTCTTAAAGTCTGTTAATAAAAACTAACTGAACATCCCGTTATTTTTGACATATTAAAATATATTTGTAATTGATTCAAAATAAATCAATAAAAGCCGATGAAATTTATTGTATCCAGCAACTATCTGCTGAAACAGCTACAAATACTTGGAGGGGTAATCAATAACAGTAACACGTTACCGATTTTAGACAATTTCCTTTTCGATCTTAATAATGACGAACTAACGGTTTCTGCTTCAGACCTTGAAACTACGATGTCTGCGAAACTTAAAGTAGAATCAGATTCTGAAGGTAAAATTGCAGTTCCTGCGAAACTACTTTTAGACACTTTAAAGACCTTCCCGGAGCAACCTCTTACGTTTGTTGTTGAAGATAACAATACCATAGAATTAAGTTCCAACCACGGTAAATATGCACTTGCATACGCTGATGGTGAAGAATTCCCTAACCCGGTAGAGCTTGAAGATCCCAGCAGTACAGTTGTTGAAGCTGATATTCTTTCTTCTGCTATTTCCAAGACCATTTTCGCTTCAGGAAATGATGATCTTAGACCGGTGATGAGTGGAGTTTTCTTTCAGTTTACTGAGGACGGACTTACTTTCGTAGCTACAGATGCTCATAAATTGGTTAAGTATTCCAGAGAAGATATTAAAGCGAACCAGGCTGCAGAATTCATCATGCCTAAAAAACCTTTGAATCTCCTAAAAGGAATTCTTGCCGGAAGCGAATCTGAAGTATTGATTGAATACAACGACTCGAACGCGAAATTTACTTTTGATGAAACTCAACTGATCTGTAGATTGATCGATGGGAAGTATCCAAATTACGAAGCGGTGATTCCCAAAGAGAACCCAAATAAACTTACAATAGAAAGAAACCAGTTTTTAAGTTCTGTAAGAAGGGTTTCAATTTTCTCTAATAAAACAACTCACCAGGTAAGGTTGAAGATCGCCGGTGCCGAGCTGAATATTTCTGCAGAAGATGTGGATTACAGCAATAAGGCAGAAGAGCGTTTAACATGTTCTTACCAAGGCGACGATATGCAGATTGGTTTCAACTCAAGATTCTTGATCGAGATGTTGGGTAACCTAACTGCAGATGAAGTAATGCTGGAAATGAGTCTTCCTAATCGTGCTGGAATTCTTACACCGGTAGATGGACTGGATCCGGGAGAAAAGATCACTATGCTGGTGATGCCGGTTATGCTTAACAGCTAGAAATCAAAATACATTAATATATAGAAAAAGCCCCGCTAAATTAGCGGGGCTTTTTCGTACTAACTGAAAAAACCAACTACTATACTTTTTTCACCTTTGGCTGATCTCGTTTCAGCTTCTTAAGTAGTTTAAGATTTAAAAAGTCGATATCGTGATCTTTCGTCTATGCTCAGGGTGAAATCAGGAGGAAGTCTGCGATATTTTATTTAAGGAATTCTATCGTTAATGGGTAATAAGGCATTTCGCCATTACTCACTTTAAGGGCATTCATTATGGGAAGGATCAAAGCGATTAAACCAATGATTATCAATCCTAATATTCCTAAACCGAATAAAAAAATCAAAGGAATACAAATAATAGAATAAATGAACAGACTTATTTGAAAGTTCAGGATCATTTTACCGTGCATATCCATTCCGGCCACTTTATCTTTTTGGGTTAGCCACAGGATAAGCGGAACTATAAATCCCCCAATTCCCGTCACCAGGTCTAATAACTGACTAAGGTGCGTCATGACTAACATTTGGTTGTCTTCTCTCATTTTTAAATTTTGATGGTTAATGATGGTCTCTGTATAAAAGACGAGAAGATTTGAGGTTTGTTACATAAATAGGGATAGCAATAATTTCTTTTATAAATTTGCCACATGAAATTGAATGATACTATTGTTGCCTTAGCCACACCTTCCGGTGCCGGTGCTATTGCTGTAATTAGAGTTTCAGGTCCCGATGCGATCAGGATAGTTGCTCCCCTGTTCAAAGCCAAAAGTAAAAAGGATTTAGCAGAGCAGGCCACTCACACCATTCACTTAGGTAATGTAATGGATGGCGAAAGGACTATAGATGAAGTTCTGGCTTCGGTTTTTCGGGCACCTAAATCCTATACCGGGGAGGAAACCGTTGAATTATCCTGTCACGGGAGTCCGTATATTCAACAGGAGATCATTCAATTATTAATTCGAAAAGGATGTCGTTCTGCGGAAGCAGGAGAGTTTACCCTTCGTGCTTTTCTTAATGCAAAAATGGATCTTAGTCAGGCAGAAGCAGTGGCCGATCTTATAAATTCTGAAAATGCCGCTTCTCACCAGATGGCCATGCAGCAGATGCGAGGTGGATTCTCTAATGAGATCCAGAAACTACGTGAAGAATTGCTGAATTTCGCATCTCTAATTGAACTGGAATTGGATTTTGCTGAAGAAGATGTTGAGTTTGCAAATAGAGATCAGTTCAGAGATCTTGTTTCCAGAATTCAAACCGTATTAAAAAGACTTATAGATTCTTTCGCCACAGGAAATGTTTTGAAAAATGGTATTCCCGTCGCCATCGTTGGTGAGCCGAATGTTGGCAAATCTACCTTGTTAAATTCACTTTTAAATGAGGAGCGTGCGATAGTTTCAGATATTGCAGGAACCACCAGAGATACTATCGAGGACGAAATGAGTATTGGCGGAGTTGGATTTAGATTCATAGATACAGCAGGGATACGTGAAACCAAAGATGTGGTTGAAAGCATCGGGATCAAAAAGACTTTTGAAAAAATTGGACAGGCGCAGGTCGTTGTTTACTTAGTAGATAGTTCCCAGATTGCCGTCAACAGAGAAAGACTTCAGGAAGTAAGGGTGGAAATCGAAAAGATCAAGAATAAGTTTCCGCAAAAACCATTATTGATAATCGCCAATAAAACTGATCGCTTAGCCGACGAGGAAATAGAAAATCTAAAGGCAAAACTCGAAGATATCTCCAGCCATGCTGAAAGAGCAGAATTTTTGTTATTGTCTGCCAAAACAAACCTTGGGGTTGAAGAGCTGAAGGATAGATTACTGGAATTCGTAAATACAGGAGCTCTTCGCAATAGTGATACAATCGTTACTAATTCCAGACATTATGCGGCCCTTTTAAAAGCCCTGGAAGAGATCAACAAGGTAGAAGACGGTCTAAATGCCGATCTATCGGGAGATCTATTAGCAATTGATATTCGCCAGGCTTTACATCATTTTGGTGAGATCACTGGTGAGATCACGAATGACGATCTTCTGGGTAATATTTTTGCCAATTTCTGTATTGGAAAATAAACAGTAAATTTTATTTGATATCAATTGATATCATTTAAGTATAAAATTCAATAATAACGGGGTCTTCAGACCCCTTTTTTAGTATCCTATTTTTCTTTAATAGAACTTTTATTTGACCTATTATGTATCTTATATGTACCCCAATGTTAAATTGACTATTTCGAGATACATATTATGAACCTGAGTATGATATTTTTTATATATTTATGGAAATTAGATAGTTATGAAAATAAAGCTTAGAAAGAAAAAATTAGCCACAGGTAAGTATAGCCTCTATCTTGACTATTATAAAGGTAGTGAGCTGGACGAAAACGGGAAGCAGGTTCATAACAGGGAATTTGAGTATCTTAAGGAATATTTGCACATCAACCCTAAAAATGCTTCAGAAAAAAAGGAAAATGAAGAGACTTTCTTAAGAGCTGAACAGATTCTTTCCATTCGCCGTGCTGAATATGCCCAGGGTAAATATGGCATCAAGGACAGATCTAAGGATAAATTGTTGTTCCTTACTTATTATGATAAGTTGAAAGAAGAACGCTATGAGAGCAAAGGAAATTATGACAATTGGGATGCAGCTCAGAATCATATTGAGGATTACTGCAAAAAGCGAAACATCACTTTTGAAGATATAGATGAGGAATTTGTTCTTGGATTTAAAAAGCACTTGAATAAAACTGCGAGGACAAAATCTGGCACTCCCCTATCACAAAATTCGAAGTACACCTATTATAACAAGTTTAAAGCTGCTTTACGAAATGCCTTTGATGACGGCTATACCAGCAGAAACTTTGCAACAACAGTAAAAGGATTTGCCCAGGGAGAAACTTCAAGAGAATACTTAACTCATGAAGAATTACAAGGCTTGGCAAAAGCCAGATGCAAACATCAAATATTAAAAAATGCATTTCTTTTTAGCTGCTTAACCGGGTTAAGATGGAGCGATATCAATAAGCTTAACTGGGCTGAAGTAAGAGATGAAGAAGAAGGCACTAGACTGATTTTTAAACAGAAGAAAACATCCGGACAGGAATATCAATATATTTCAGATCAAGCAAGAAATTTGCTAGGGAAAAGAAGAAAAGGGAGTGATCGAGTTTTTCAGGGTTTGAAATATGGTGCTCATTTTAATGCTGAAATCCTTAGATGGTGTATGCGAGCAGGTATCACCAAACATATAACCTTTCATAGTGCAAGACATACTCACGCTGTTCTCTTACTTGAAAATGGCGCCGATATATATACTGTTTCAAAGGTATTAGGTCATAAAGAAATAAGAACCACTCAGGTATACGCGAAAATTGTAGACAAGAAGAAAAAAGAAGCCGCCTATTTAATACCAGAGCTTCAGATGGATTATGAATTTTGATGTCTTTACATACTTGTTTAGCCTGGCTTTTATCTATATCTATAGCCGTTTGGCCATTCATTATGCGCCCATAATCCTTTTTTATTTTATTAATTCAAACTTCGGCATTACCGGGTACCTGGAAAAACCACGAATTCTTTTTCATCTGACTGGGCTAAGTTTCATGCACCTGATCTTTTCTTTTAATCAAACTTATAAAAGCTCAAGTATATCACTTCATTTATTAGTCCTTCTTGTATTTTCTTTAGGTGCCTTTTTCTGTCTCATTTCATGGGGAGAAAAATTTAATTCTTCATTTTCAGAAAAACCAAAAATCAAACCTGCCAAACCATTCCATAACTTCAACTTATCCATTTCAGATTTTCAAATAAACCGATTATATAATGAATTGGTCAGATTTGATCTCATTGACCAGGAAGAAACTTCTATGGAGGATTTTAAAAATGTTTTACTTAAAGATTGGAATAGTCATAGTTCAAAAATTCATTTGAAGATGGATGGTCCAACCTGCAGAGAATTCTTTGATGCTCTAATTAAAACATTTCCTAATAATTCAATGACATTGAAAAATCTATTTATCACCTCTGGATTGATTCTTAGACCTGATGGTAAAAAATATAATTACAACACTTTAAAAAATGCTCCTACCCGCACTCCTATATCTAAACAAAATGAAGTTTTGAATACAATTTTCCAGAGTCTCAAATAGACTATGCATTAGAATTCAGCTTTGAAAGCCGGTTCCATAATCAATTTTTACTTATCGAAATTTCAATCGGTATATACATAAATAATGATTTTGGCCTCAGTCACAACTTAGAGTAAATCCAAGTCCTGAAGTTTACGGCCAAGTATATCCTCATTTGCTATTTTTGAAAAATCATCTTCGAGTTTTAATACTTTCAATATATTGAAATAGATTCCCATTGCAACTGAAGGATCACCACTTTCCACTCGGTGTAGCGTAGAACGATGAATTCCCGCCCGCTCAGCGACCTGCCCGGCAGTTAATTTTCTCCGTTTACGAGCAAGCTTAATATTTTCTCCTATTCTATTAAAAATTTTTTGGTATTTAGGTAGGATCAATGCTTTTTTAGACCTCATTTTGTCGCTTATTTACAACAAACCTATCCTTTATGCTGTAAATAAACAACATTCAGTTGTAAATCCTATTAGGACAAGTAATTGAGCACTCTACATTTAATCCATAATTGTTTGGTATAATTAGAAGTTTTGAAAATAGGTTATTCTCTTACTTTCCAATTATTGTATACTAAATCTATCATTTTACATACCCCGTCCCCATAGCATACATTCTCCATTACTTCCCTTCCTAGTTTAGCTCCAGAATTCAACCAATAAAGGCGCAATTGTTCCTTTTTTAAACTTAAAAATTTCAATTATGGAAATACTAAAAATCCTTGAACAACTGGATCGTATTGAAAGACTGGTTCGTACCCACAAAAACGTCCTCAACTTTGAAGAAGCTTCAGAGTATACCGGAATCTCACAGAGCTATTTATATAAGCTAACCGCCAAAGGTGAGATTCCTTTTTCCAAGCCAAGGGGCAAAATGATCTTTTTCTCTAAAGAAAAAATTGATGAATGGCTTCTCTCAAATCAAAGAAAATCCAGAGATGAAGTAAAAACGGAGGCTCTGAATTATGCCTTTAGGAATAAGAAAAGATTCTAATAAAGTAGCTCACAATTATGGCCTCATCGACTAACAAAATATACGGAGTAAAGGAGCATAAGAAAAAAACTATCTACGATACTGTAAATGAATATATGGTTGACAAGTATGATATCCGATTTGATGAACTGGGACATGAATTTCAAATCTCATTAAGGAATCAAAACGAGTGGGAAGTCTTTGAGATAAATTCCTTTCTAATAGAGCTGGCACAGTCCAATATCGAAGTAAATCCTTCAAAGTTGGAAATTTTTCTAAAATCCCATTTTATAACCAAATTCAATCCTATTTCGGAGTACTTCAAATCTTTACCCAATTGGAATGGTGAGGATCATATTAAAGATTTGGCGTCATATCTACCTATAAAGGAACCGGTGCTTTTCCTATATCATTTCAGAAAATGGCTGGTACGTTGCGTAAAATGTGCCTTACAAAAGGAATATTTTAACAAGCAATGTCTGGTTCTGGTACATCCTCAACAGAATTCAGGAAAATCAACCTGGTGTAGATTTTTAAACCCTCCTGCCCTATCCAAATATTTTGCCGAGGATATGACCACTGATAAGGATGCCAGAATTCAGTTAACCAGAAACTTTTTAATCAACCTTGATGAATTATCAGTTCTGGCAAAAAAAGAAATAAATGCCTTAAAGGCTTACTTCTCGAAAACCATGATAAATGAGCGGCTTCCTTATGAGAAGCGGAATACTACCTTATATCGCACATGTAGTTTTATAGGTTCCACCAACCGGGCCACCTTCCTAAATGATGAAACCGGTTCCGTGCGCTGGTTGTGTTTTGAACTTGATGGTAAAATCGATTTTAATTACTCCTCGAAGATTGACATTAATAATGTCTGGGCTCAGGCATTTTATCTAGCCTACATAGATGAAGACTTTTATCCGGAGCTCACTATTAAGGATATTAAAGAGAATGAGGAAAGGAATAAAACCTACCGGGAAACCAGCATGGAAGAAGAACTACTCAGTAAATATTACATAAAAAGTAGCGATCCTGCCGATTTTAAAACAGCTTCTGACCTGGTGATCCAATTGACATGTATCAACCCACGGCTGAATATGTATAATATGGGAAGAGCTTTAAAAGCGCTAGACTATGAAAGATTTAAACCAGCTAAAGAACGAGTCTATGGTTATCTTATCAAACCACTGTTCAAGAACTCTCCTACTGAGTTATTATAAAATATTAATTACCCAATTACCCATATACGTCTGAAACCTCTATAAATGAGCTTTTACAGTGGGTAATTAGAAATAATTTTTAACTACCCAACTACCAGGGTAATTGGTAGATAGAAAAAATATATCCAATCACACCGAATCCCTTATTCTCACAGGTTTGGGTAGATGGGTAAATAAAAATATAAAAAATGGACTTGAAAAATTTATCATGGAGTAGCGCCCGTAATATTTGCATCGTAAAAACACTCGCAAAATTAGGTCACTACCCCACCAGAACAACGGAAAAAGAAGCTTGGTTTCTGAGTCCCCTTCGGTCAGAAACACAAGCCTCTTTCAACGTTTCTTTAGAGAAAAATCTTTGGTTCGATTACGGACGTGGAAAAGGTGGAAATACGATTGACCTGATAATGACAATTAGGAATTGTTCATTTAAAGAAGCAATTAATTTACTATCCAATGGCCAATTTGATTTTTCTTTTTGTCCGCTTCCTATTGTAGCATCAAATAATCAGGATAGCAGTATTTATATAGCTCGTTGTACTACACTAAATCATCCGGCATTAATTCAGTATATTATACAGAGGGGAATTTCATTACAAGTTGCACATACCTATTGTAAACAAGTATATTATAGAATTAATAGCCAGGAATATTTCGCCATTGGATTAGAAAACCATTTGGGCGGATGGGAACTTCGAAATAAGTATTGCAAGAATTCCTCCTCTCCAAAATCATATAGTTTTATTAATCATTCTTCAAATCGTTTACTGGTTACGGAAGGGATTTTTGATTTTTTATCCCTTGCCGTTCTGAATACTGAGCTGGTAGAATATTCCGATTGTATCGTTCTTAATTCACTGGCTTTTATTAAAGATATCAGAAACCTATTCTCTAAGTATTCGGAAGTATTGTTATTTCTGGACCATGATCCTGCAGGGGAAAAAGCTACCAGAGAGCTTTTGTTCTTTTATGATAACGTCACGGATTGTAGTGATTTTTATATCGGTTTTACAGATCTGAATGAAAAAATGAAAGCTCATGGTAGGAAAATATAATAATAACGATGGTGTAAAATCTGACTTAAAAAGGGAAAAGGATTTCTTAAAAAAAGAGCAGGATAAAAAGGAACTTATATTACCTGCGACAGCGTTAGAAGGGAATGCAAGATGTGTGCCTGTGGGCACAATCTTGATTACTCCCGATGGTCGCAATGAAAAAAAGGAGAGGTTTAAGGGGAAAAGTGAATTTATAAAATTCAGGTGTTCCATCTATGAAAAGAAGATGCTTTACATCAGAGCCAAACAAAGCGGACTTTCTATAAGCGAGTTCTGCAGAAGAGCAATCTATGAAAAAGAGATCAAGGAACGACTTTCTGATGAGCAGATTGATATTTATAAAACCCTGCTAAAGTTTCATAATAATTTTAAATCCATTGGGAATATGTTCCGAAAGAAAGATCCTAAACTTACTAATGCTATTTATAAACTGGCCGATGAAATAAAAATCCACCTTCAAAATTTAAACCGATGATTGGGAAAGGAAAAGCTATCGCTCACACCAAAGCTAGTATGGAATATGGATGGAATCAGGAAAAGAATGCACAGGTAGTTTATTCCCAAAATATCGCGGGAGAATCTCCCAATGAGATTTCCAGGGAATTTAAACTGACCCAGGACCTAAATGATAATTGTGAAAAGAATACACTTTCTTTTATTATTAGCCCCACTATTGAAGATGGAAAGAACCTGGAGAAAAAGGAACTCTCCAGAATATGTGAGAATTTCATGAATGAAATGAAATTAGGTGATCGCCAGGCGATTGCTTTTGTGCATCAAAATAAACCTCATAAACATATTCACCTCTATGTAAACCGAATCGATTTTAAAGGGAATGCTTACAATGATAGTTTCGTAGGTAAACGTAGTCAGCTGGCGGCGGAAAAAGTAGCTGAGCGAATGCAACTCACTACTGTAAAGCAGGTACAATGGGAAAAGGATCATAATCTTTCAGCCATTAGAACAGAGATCAAAAGGCGTCACGATCTAACCATGCGGCAGTTCAAACCAAGGACCTTCCAGGATTATATTAAAGGAATGGAAACAAATGGTGTTAAAGTAATTCCCTGTATTAATAAAGCTGATAAACTTCAGGGCTTTCGGTTTGAATTTGATAAATACAATCTAAAAGGTAGCGAAGTACATCGTTCCATGACCGGTGGCAACATAGGAAAAAAACTGGCTTCCGATAAAAGTGTGTCCAGCTTCTTAAAAGAAAATACACAATTAAAATTAGCAGGGAAAACAGTAGAACTCTCTACCGGAATGCTAAAGGCTATAGCTAAAGAGGTAATCAAAAAAACGATATCCAAAGGAATGGATATGGGAATGGGATTTTAAAATAAAATACTATGGCAAAATTAGAACAACTTAGTGAACTTCTGGTTTCAGAAATTGGACAATTTGAAAAGACAGTTGAAAAACTGCAGAGAATCCAGGAAGAAAAAATTGGCATCGACAGCAGAGCCTTCGAAAATTTATTCAAGGAGCATCAAATCAATATTAAAGAAGTACTGGAGGACCATTGCCGGGAAATGAAAAACCTTGGAGAAAACCTGGAGAAATCAAAAGCCTATCCCGTTTGGGCATTAACCCTGTTTACGGCATCAATAATGGTCAATGGAATTTTGATCTATATATTTATTTTTGACTTTTAATGGTTTTACTTGTGGTCTAAAAAATGGTTGCAATTTGTAGAAAAAATAGATGTTACAAAATAGTATCTTTTAAGATTCTAGGTACTCCGCCTTTCTATCTTCGAGATCCAATTTTATAAGTTCCCATGTTTTATCTTTCATACAAATTGGATCAAAATCATAATCAGCATGTTCAAAATCCGTGAATTTATTCAATAATTCTTCTCTAGAATAATTATAGGGGTATCGCTTCTCATAAAATTTAAGAATATCTTCAAATGAGAATTTTTCCAATAATTCATGAATATCCCAGAAATCTTTTTTTCGGCCAGCATGCCCAATAACTTCCATTTTCATCGCCGCAATCTCCTCTATAGACGAAAGCCTAATAGAATCATGCACGATAACGGGAAATACAAATGGATCCGTATAAAAAAGATCGATTTTTACAACGTCTTCTTCACTATTCCCAGCAAAAAAAGATTTGCCCACTACTGATAAGGAAGAACTATTATTTTGCACATAAGAAAAGTTCTCTTCAATTTTACTCTCTATAGCAGAGAAATCTAATGACTTGTAAGGAGCATCTGTAAAAAGATCAATGTCGACGGATTTCCGGTGTCCCATAAGTAAACTGAGCGAAGTACCACCGACCAATCGGAACGGTTCCAAATCCCGGAATTCCATTAAATCATTTAAAACTTTCCATAACGTATCTGTTACAGTATTGCGATATATTTTCATTTACCCCCCCCTCTCAAGCCTAAAAAATTGTATAATAGGAATTATCATTTTTATTCAAACTATCCTGAACTATTTTGGATCCATAAAAACGAATTATTTCCTTCTTTTCCTGCTCGTTGCCTCTTTGAAAAACACGCTGAATTACAGCATCCTTATACTTATTCCAGTCAATAGTTTCGATATCAGTGTCCCAAAACAAAATTTTTCTTAAAATTTTTAAATTAGGAGTTTTTTGGCTTTGCTTGGACTGAATTTTTTTTACATCGTAGCTAGCCTGTAGCTGCATAAAATAGTCTGGAGCAATATGAAAACTATCTCCTAATTTAATAGATAATTGCGGGTTGATTTTTCGCTTACCCTTAATAATAGCGCCTATGGTTTGCGCATGTTCGTTTAAAGATGAAGCTAACTCAACATTCTTCATATTTCGTTTCTCCATCTCTCTTTTAAGAATAAGACCTGGATGAATACCTGCAATTTTATGTGTTTCGGGAAACATGATTGTTTTTAATTATAATATTCAAAGATACAAAAACCCTTCCAAACTAAACAATTTTGTTTAGTTAACCCGAATTGTCTTTTTCACTGTACCTTATAAGAAAGAATATTTAACCATCAAGAATGTTCCAAAACATAAGAAAGCCCACGCTGTTGTATATGCTTTACGCATTTAGTGAGTGCAACTAATGCCTCACCTTACAGGTGTACAAGCACCCTCGTAACTAAAACTTTAATCTATAATAAGTTCAATCCCGGCCTTTTCAGCCTTGTAATTCCGCTACTACTTCCAAAAAATACCCTGTGAACCCTCATTAAAGTATGGGTTTCAATGTATTTTGAATGTAATTCAGCTAAAAAACATCAAAATACTTATTAAAGTATGGATTTTAGTGTATTTTTGAATCCAACAAGTAATTTTGACTCGTAAATCCTCACTATACTATGGATTTTAGCATATAAAAAATGGAAGCAATCGAACAAATTGGAAAGATCATTCAAAAGCGCCGGGACCATATGAGTATCACCCAGGAACAATTAGCTGAGATGGCCGATATTGGGATCATTACTTTGTATAAGATCGAAACCGGACAGGCCAATCCTACCTTACAATCCCTACAAAAGATTACCGATGTATTAGGCCTAGAGCTCACCCTTCAGGTTAAAAAGATATAGCTTAAATGAGACAAGCCACTATTTTATATAAAGGAACAGAGGCCGGGGTGCTCCAGCAGCATGATGACGGCAGTTTTACTTTCCGCTATCTGGACCGCTGGCTGGCCGATGTGGACAATCCCCCTATTAGTCTTACCCTACCCCGGTCCCAACAGGAATACCATTCCCAATATTTATTTCCGTTCTTTTATAATATGATTCCGGAAGGGACCAATCGACAAGCTGTTTGCAAGGCTGAGCGTCTGGATGCCGACGACTATTTTGGTATCCTGATGTCTACGGCCCGTTATGATACTGTTGGGGCCATCACAGTTAAAAAACTTAAAGCCTCCGTATGACACTAAAACTTACGCATTGTCCTGGGACCCTGGCCCCAGGTTTTGATACCTATAGCCGAACCAGTCTAAAACGGGTGTTCGATGGACGCAAGGTGTCCCATATCCTACCCTATGAGGCTCCAAATTCAGATGCACCAACGGATAAGTTATTCGAAGAGAATCAAAAGCGGATATCCATATCAGGGGTCCAGGAAAAGTTTTCAGTATTGCTGGAAAAGAACAAACTACGCCTGATTAAAAAAGGAGAGCGGGGTACCTATATTCTAAAACCCATTCCTAATTCCGGAAAAAAACGGGACCAGATGCCGGCCAATGAACATTTGACTATGCAGATCGCGCGACAGGTATTCGGGATCGAGACCGCAGAAAATGCGCTCATCTTTTTTAAAAACGGCGATCCGGCCTACATCACCAAACGATTTGATGTAAAAGCGGATGGCAGTAAAAAGGCCAAAGAGGATTTTGCTTCACTAGCCGGTAAAACCCCACAGACCCATGGGGACCATTATAAATATGAAGGGAATTACCTGGATTTATTTGAACTTATGAAGAAATACCTTCCCGCCTTCCGTGTGGAAACACCTAAATTGTTTAAACTTCTGTTGTTCAACTATTTGTTTTCCAATGGAGATGCCCACCTTAAGAATTTTGCGATTCTGCAAACACCTATGGGAGATCACCGCTTAAGTCCTGCTTATGACCTGCTGAATACTCGCATTCATATTGAGGATAGGGATTTTGCATTGGACGGTGGTCTACTACCGGCCCACCTGGCCCAAACCCATGTGGCTGGACAGTTTAAAGTCCTGGCCGAGCAGGTAGGCTTATCCTCTAAGCAGTTTAATACTATCATGGCTTCCATGCTCAATGGTTCCGATCAGATAGGTACCTTGACTATGGCTTCCTATTTAGATGAGAAAACAAAAAGGAACTATTTGCAGGCCTATCAGGCTCGATTAAAAAAACTAACCAAAGAGGAATAAAAACCTATAGTTTCAATTCTGGAAATAGTTGTATCCTTGGATTACACCTCGTTTTCAGCTAAGCCCAGTAAAAATAAGAATTGAAAACTTCTGTATTGCTTGATAAAAATAACTTCACCTTTAAAAAAGCCTGAAATCCTATTATTGCATAGAATAACAACATACAAGATGCAAAATGTCCTTGTGGAAATTCTTGAGTGAATTTCTGAAATAATCAAAAATTACTAAACTCTTGTTTAAGTGCGAAATACAAAGATTTTATATATTTATACAGACCTAAAAATCTAATCTTGAATAAAAAACAATTTTCTCTCTTACTGTTGCTCCTGTTTTTTCTGAATGTCAATGCTCAGGAAGTTCCTATCTGGAGAGAAATGAATAAAGAGTTTGAAGATTGTGGGAGCAGTTTAAAACTATATGAGGACGGCACATTCTTTTATGAGAAATTTTGCGAAGGCATGAGATTTAGTTTCTGTATGGGTAGTTGGGAAAAGCGAAATAGCCTTATTCATCTGAACCCTAGAATAAAAGAATCTTTTACCATGAATACTCTTAAAAAGGAAAAGGTGGACTCCGATGGAGAGATCCTATTACTGGATGTTAATAACAAACCTATATCCGGTTTTAATTTCATCCAATTTCCGGGAAACGTTACTGTTGAAGAAGCGGTGGCCGATATGGATGACTATGTAAATTTTACAGGCAAAGTTAGCCTCACGGAAATTTCTATGCCTATTGATACTTTTGAAGATGGATATCTCGAAATGTATTCAATGAATAAGGAGTACCAACTTATGGCGTATGACCTCTATCAAATATCTGGAGAAATTATTGTTTTCAATATTAAGGATATTTTAAATACAGCCTACACCGTTAGAGTAAATCTACCGGCAGAGATCTTCCAGTATTCAGATTTAAATTACATAGAATTACCATCTAAGTATATTCAATTGGAAGAAGACAACTATAAATTCGTAAGTAAACCTGAGTGATTCTGAAAACCAAAAAGCCTAAGCATATCATACAGATCTTTGATAATTCTTATGTATATACTAAAGATGCCAGGTCTTTTGAAGATCGTAAATTACAACAATCCTGGAAAAAAGAAATACCTTCTTATTCCGGAAAAGTAAATGGAGAAGAGCTATGGCTTAATAGATCTCAGTTCAAAAAATCACAGTTGGATAAATCTGATTTCATCTTTCTACTAGACCATAATTCCGATTCTATTCAAGAAACCTTAGTGAAGTTTGACTATTTAGAGCCTTACAAATTACAGAAGCTGAAGCAAGCTAACCAGTCAAAACAGCTACGGATAATTAATGAGGAAGCTCATAAGATAGAGGATGTTTTCTATACTAGTCTATTAAACTCTGCCTTTAAGTGGAAATGTTTCAGGTTTCATTATGATGGGATGCCCGTTATTGACCTGGACTATGATGCGTTTAAACTGGGTAAACCCAAGCGCGATAACTTTACGATCTATAGGCTTGAAAAGAATACTCCCATTGAAATAAAAATTAACGGAAAGAGGGACAGGAGTTTGTTTGGGAGAAGAGATAGAACCTATCATGAGATGAATATCATTATCAATTACCTTGGTACAGTAAACTCATTGAAAGAAACCGATGAATCATATATCAAACCAATCCCTTCACCTGAAAAGACCATTAATCTTTTAAAAACATTATAATGATGAAATCCTGTTTACATCCAACTATTCTTTATGTTTTGATATTGTCGTTATGCACCACAAGTTTAAGGGGACAGAAGAATGAACCTGGATTTGAGGCAATGAATGAAATTATTCAAAGAAAGTCTAAACCCTGTCCAGAAGTGGAAAATCCCGAAGCCTATAAACAAATAATTATTCCTCAATTCATGGGGACCAAAAAGCAAGTTGCCAACCTGGTTGATATAAACCAAAAGGCGCGGGAAGGAGATGCTGAAGCTCAGTACCAGATGGGAAGAATTTTTTTAAAAGGAAAATTCCTTAAACAATCTTATTATGATGCTGCTCAATGGTTTTCTAAAGCAGCAAGTCAGCATCATAGCAAAGCCGCTTACGAAATGGCCATGCTCGTTGAATCTGACTATCCTCATGACCAGATGCTTATGTCAAGGTATTTAATACTAGGTCTTGAGGATAAAAAAAATAAATTGGTGAATGATACTTTATGGGTAAAAGGAAATGAATATTTTGAAACCGAAAAATATGATCTTTCTTCTACCTATTTAAAAATACTTATAGAGAAATTTTTATAGTTCTAGTATGGTAAAACAATTTATTCTTATTGGTTTGTGCCTGGTTTTCTTTACAACGCAATCTCAAATCCAAAAACAACCGGAATGGGGTGAAAATATTAAAGTTTTAGAGGAAACCGTTGCAGTGTTTGATATCAAAATATACAACACCACGAATCCGGATGTCGCAGTGAAAATTAAAAATTATTCAATTGAAGATGATTTCTTAATTGTAAACGTGTGGGAACGAGCTACCAGAAAAAGTAAAATATCTAAATTTAATTTAAGGTGTCTTATAAATACAGTTTTAAACTGCGAAACTTCATGCACTCTTACTTTATTTTTTGATATTTCTGGAGAATCCAATATGAATAAAGCCAAGACTCGAATTGAACTTTCAAATTGTGAAGTTGTATCAGAAAAAAATTGCGAAAGAATAACCTGGAAACCGGAGGATGATTCTGCTTTAAAGGCCAAACGAGCATTTCAACAAATATCGTATTTTAATAAGGTTAATGAATAATATTTTAATTATCTGGTTTCGTTAGAAAACCAATATTTAAAAGCCTTATTCTTATTTCCATATTTTTAAAACTTGTACCAGCAAACATTGCTTTTGTACTACCAGCGGGAATTTTGAGGACCTTAATCTGCTTATTATTCTTTTTATCGCGGACTTCGAATTTTATTTTGAGATCTGAATTGGAGTCGTTTTTCCATTCTAACTGTACCGCATAGGTATCTCTGGTGGTATATTTCACCCTTTTCCTATAGATCAATTCTTCTCCCATAGCCTTCTCCCAGGATGACCAGGGAAGCCATTCCTGGGAATAGGCGCTAAAGCTTATAATAAAAATTAGAATTGAAATATGTTTCATGGTATTAAATTCCCTTATGATATTACTCTCTTACCTATTTAATAATATCTTTTAGGTTTCCAACACACCATCGCCGGAACCTTTACGATATAATAGCTCCCGTAGCTATCATTTTCATCAAAAAATTGACACTTATAATAAACATATCCTATTACTCTACGTCCGTTATAGTACCTATTATTAGTTGACCATATAGTAACTGACTGCTCGCCTCTCTGATGAGTACCTTTAGGTAAAGTATAATTAAGGTGGAAAAAAGAATCTTTTTTATCGTCTTCAGCGAAAATTTTTAAATATTTATAAGTTTCTCCCAAATCATATGAAATCTTCCACGTAAAACCACTTGTATATTTACTACTAACTATTGGATCAAAATTTGATGGCTTTAAAATATTTTCATTGATAAAAATTTTACTTCCCAAATCTGATTCCTTGGTTATATTTTTCACGCTAACCTTTTGATTATAAGCATCTTCAATAACCCTTAAATAAATTTTAGATTTTTCATCTCCGGCATCTGCCGCTATTTTAAATAATATTTTAGCTTTTGCTAAGCTTTTTTGAACACCACCAATCCCAAAAACATAAAATTCCCCTAAATTTCTTTGGGCTTCAATATGTCCTTTCTCACTTGCTTTTTCATACCAACTCCGGGCTTTTTCCCAATCATATTCCACGCCAGTTGTAAAAGCCATTCTATCATAAACTTCCCCCAAAGTAAACATTGCTGCTGCACTTCCCTTCTCAGCTGATTTATTAAAATATTTTAATGCATTTTCCTTATTTTCTTCGACTCCATAGCCATAAAAATAGGAATGTCCTAAATTAAATAGTCCATTTCTATTCCCAGCTAATGCAGATTTCTTAAACCATTCAAATCCTTTTTGTTTATTATATTCAAAAGCTCCCCCTTTAGTATAAAGTAAACCAATAGAATTCATTGATTCGGAATCATTTTGTCTAACTGCTTTTAAATACCATTTATAGGCCGTACGCAAATGTTTTTTGATTCCTTGTCCGTAGTGATATTGAAATCCAACATATCTTTGAGCCTCCATATACCCGGTTTCAGCAGCTGGCAAAAAGGAATTATATGCTTGTTGATATTTTTGTTGATCATACAAATCCTTACCTTTTGCAAACAATGATTTCTGCTCTGCCAGGCTTAGTTTTTTTACGATCTCTTCATTATTCTTTTCTTCGTTTTTATTTTCCTCTTTTTTATTGTTTTTATTATCGGCTATAGCCTCTTCTCTTTTATCATCAGAATAACTTGCTGCCCAATCACCTTTTGTATCTATAAAAAAAGTACTGTCTTTGGTACTTACTTTAGCTTTGCCTTCTATAAAACCATCGGCCATGATAAAGGAAGGATGGACAACTATTTTCCCCTTTGACTTATACCCAAAAAGACTGTCCTTCTTAAACACTACCGGCATCTCAGCTATTTCTGCTGAAGATCGATTTTCGCTATCAGAAGTATTCATATAAGTAAACCCATAAGCTACCGCCACAGCAGTGATAAGTCCTGCTGCTATTCCCATCCATACTTTCTTATTGGAGCTTTGCGGTTTAGGGAGCGTAGATTTTACATCCTGTTTCTTCGGTTTGTTTTCTTCAGGTGTTTTTTTTACCTGCGCTTTTTTAGTTCCTGATTCGGTTTTTATTTCCTCTCTCTTTTCTTCCGCAGGTTCTTTACTGAATATCTGCGTGGCATTATTATCGGCTTGGGGTAAGATCTGGGTTGCAGCAGAATCTTCAACTGAAGTTTCTCCTTTGAGTATCTTCAATAGTTCCTCAGCATCCTTTACCCGCTCGTTCATATCGCGTTCCAGACAGGCCGCTACGACCGCCGGCCAATTGCCGGGAAGCTGAACCAGCTTTGCTGAATAATCTTCATGCAGAATCTTCTTCGACACCTCGTTCTGCCACTCCGCACTGGCTGAAGTACTTCCTTCCACCTGAAACAAGGCTTTTCCAGTAAATATCTCGTAGGCGATTGCTCCAAAGCTCCATAAATCGGTATTCAGCTTTAAAGGCAATCCTTTGATCTGTTCGGGTGAACAATACTGTAATGTACCTCCGGCAAAGCTATTGGTAAACCTGGAGGCTT
>NZ_AUHG01000020.1 GCF_000423065.1 Christiangramia echinicola DSM 19838 | reverse complement strand
CGATGGTCTCGAAGCTGCAAAACTTCGAGACCGCCAAATGCTTATTTTATAGTGCATTATTAGTTCTTCTTATTTTTTGTTTCTTAAGTATGTCAAAGATATTAGTGTCGAGAGACACAGTTTTAAGCCTAAGCTTATAACTTACCTTTTAAGGTGGCTATAGCAACGGGGCTCACCTCTTCCCATCCCGAACAGAGTAGTTAAGCCCGTTAGCGCAGATGGTACTGCTGTATTGTGGGAGAGTATGTCGCCGCCTTCTTCTTGAAAACCCTTTATCATATCGATGAAGGGTTTTTTTATACCCGAAAGTCAACGAATACATATACACCCCAATAATAAACCCTTCCCAATAAAAAAACAGCCCGATGGCTGTTTTGATCGTTTATAATATATAAGGTGATCTATTCTTTTGGGTTTATCCTTGCGAAAAGATCTACACTTATAAATTCTCCATTCTTTACTTCGCAATCACGCATAAGTCCTTCATGTTGAAAGCCTAATTTCTTCAGCACCTTGGAAGAATTGATATTTTTAGATTCGACATAGGCTTCCAGCCGATGAATTTTCAATTGGCCAAATATATATTCGATAACCACATCTGCGGCTTCTTTCATATAGCCTTTACCCCAGAAATCTGGTAATAACCAGAAACCAATTTCAGCTTTTTTATATTCTGGATGATGATCGTTGAAACCGATGGCTCCAATAAATTCATTATCTATTTTAGATCGAATAGCCCACCAAATACCTGAACCTGATTTCTCCAGATTAGAATACCAGTTCATTTGTTCTTCAGTTTCTTCTAAACTTGAATAATTTACACCGTAATAGCGTATTACTTCAGGATTAGATAATCCACTAAAAATATGGTTCTGGTCTTTTAAGGTAATCTGATCAAGTATAAGTCTTTTAGATTTTAATTTTGGAAAAGTCAAATTATTCAAAATAGGTTATTCAGGAAGATTATGATTATTTAACCATACAAACAGAATTAATATGGCCTTCGCCATCATACTCCATAATGGTGTTATCTGGATCTACTTTCCATTCGCCATCAACAATATATTTATAGTGATGCTTCCCTCCTGATAGGACCATGGTTTGAATCCATCCGCTATCGGTCTT
The DNA here is from genome assembly GCF_000423065.1 of Christiangramia echinicola DSM 19838. Classification (GTDB taxonomy): domain Bacteria; phylum Bacteroidota; class Bacteroidia; order Flavobacteriales; family Flavobacteriaceae; genus Christiangramia; species Christiangramia echinicola. The sequence continues at coordinate 60,992 of NZ_AUHG01000020.1, read as the reverse complement.
TTTCATTCTTAATTGATGTTCATCCCAGTTATTAAATGAACCTGTTAAAATTACTTCAGAAGCATCCTGAAAATTATTCAAATGAAAAGTGACTTTTTTCTTGATTCGCATTACAGAGTTAAATCCGTCGAATTCATTCCTGACTTTTTCATTATTAGAAGGATCTTCGATCCAATCTCCGTCTACTATAAATTTATACTGGTACACTCCCGGTCTAAGATCTAAATTTAATTCCCAACCGGTTGTAGTTCGTTTCATTTTAAGAAAATTTTCGTCCCATCTACTAAAATCACCAGCTAGGATCACCTCTTCTGCATTTTCATAACCTTTCAGGAAGAATTTTGCATTTCCATTTTCTGTGGGTACGGCGGTATAAACCTTTAAATTATAAGAATTTAAAGATGATCCAGACCTATTACGTGCGGGAGAAAAATTTGAAGTTTCATTATCTGGCTCTGCCCAGTAGGTATTATTAATAACGAATTTAAACTCCCAGGTGAACTCATCTGAAAAATCTGAAATCTTCTTCCTGAGTTGATAAGTGCCATCGGCTATCTTTCGCATTTTCCAGTGTTCTCTGGACCAATCATTAAAGCTGCCTGCAACAACAACATTCCTGATATCAAGATCTTCAAAATCTAATTTTTCACCATAATTATCGTGGGTAGCCTGTTCATAATCTGATCTATTAAAAGTGAAGACGATCTCATCTCCCTCTATATAATATCCTTTAACCTCCTTTTGTGCATAACCAGGAATTACAAAAAGAAGAACAAGACCGAGACTTATATACTGAAAAGCTTTTTTCAATTCTGAAAATTTATTGGGTAATCTATAAAGTAAAGCATTTCTTTTCTATAATTTATAATAGTTCTTTTCTGTGCGAAAAATTCATATCCCAGAACTCCGTCCAGATTTACACCAAATGCTTCACTCATTCTGTTCAAATTAGTAATAATTGTATTCATGGGACCAAAATAAACTTTATCTGATAATTTGACCCGATACAATTTCCCTGCCAGAACTTCAGCTTTTTTATCACTGGCTCCAACGAGGACCATACGTTTAGATGGAACAAAATATTTTAAGACCTTTTTACTCTGCTGGTTATTCAATTGATTAAATTCAGCACCGCTGTCTAATGCAAAATTCATTTTTTCCTCACCTACAAAGGTTTTGACTACAATGCTGTGATTTTGAAGCTTAAATTCGATGCTATCAGTAATCTTCTCCAGGTAACCTCTGGGATCTAGTTTATCACCGTTTTTATCAATTCTACTTAAAGTTATCTGGTTAAGATGCATATCTACAAAAACTTCATAATCTTTCAGAATGCTATATCCTATGATTCCCATTAAATTCATTTTCTTTCTTTTTTCAATATGAGAAAGATCTATCACATGAGAATTGGTATTTTTTAGACTGAAATTCTTCAGAATAAATTCTTCGAGATATTTCTCATAGGCATTGGCGTTGTCCAGAACACCTGAGCTCTTTACGAATTTTTCAGGCTGCCCATATTGATTGGGAAAATGAACCTTGTTTAAGATCAAGGTCTCAGATCCAGTATCTATGATAAAATTTCCTTTTTTATTATAAAGCTCAGCTTCTACAACTATCAAATGGTCTATAAGTTTAAATGGGATCCTGGCTGTATTCTCATTTAGGATCTCTGCTTTGGGAAAGGTGATAGGACCAGGATTTAATGGATTAGCCTTTGCCTGGTAGACAAAGAAGAAAGCTATTAATATCCATAACCTGCTCATATTAAATAGACGCTATATAATATTCATTGTTACATATTTGAACACATAATATAGAAAAGCCGCCCGGAATTACCGAACGGCCTTTCTTAAACCTAACCAAAAACCTTCAGTTAATGAACTCTTCTCCATAGCGTACAGGTTGCAAATCTTCCCGTTCTTGGGGTTGAAACAATCTAGATTTAATTACAAATCGTAAACCGAGGGGGATTTCAAGTGAGAAGCTGGAGCCGCGACCTTTAGTAACATCTACCAGCAGGTGCGTATGTTTCCAGTACTCAAACTGATCTTTACTCATAAAGAATTCGCAACCATGTACTGTGCCTAACCATACGTCATTTTCATTGAGTAACAGGTCACCTTTTTCGAGACACATAGGCGACGAGCCATCACAACATCCACCGCTTTGATGGAACATTAGTTCGCCGTGACGTTCTCTTAGTTGATCAATTACTTGAGATGCTTCTTTTGTTATATCTACTCTCTGAGTCATAATTTGGTTTTAAAAGAATCCCATCGCTTTCTTATCATAAGAAATTAGCATATTCTTAGTTTGACGATAGTGGTTCAGCATCATTTTATGGTTTTCTCTACCAATTCCGGATTTTTTATACCCACCGAAAGGAGCATGAGCCGGATAATTATGATAATTATTAACCCATACACGGCCGGCTTTTATAGCCCTTGATATTTGATATGCCTGGTGCATATCTCTGGTCCATACACCAGCTCCGAGGCCATAAAGCGTATCATTAGAAATCTCGATCGCCTCTGCTTCATCTTTGAAAGTTGTAACACAAACAACTGGTCCAAAGATTTCTTCCTGGAAAACTCTCATTTTATTATTCCCTTTTAGAATGGTTGGTTTAATATAATAGCCTCCATCGAGTCCTTCATTAAAGGCAGCTTCGCCTCCGGTTAGCACTTCGCATCCTTCTTCTTTCCCAATATTGATATAGTTCAGGATCTTTTCATATTGATCATTTGATGCCTGGGCTCCCATCATAGTATCAGGATCTAATGGGTGACCGAGTTTGATAGCTTCTGTTCTTTTGATTACGCGTTCAATGAATTTATCATAAATGCTTTCCTGGATTAACAATCTGGAAGGGCAGGTACAAACTTCTCCCTGATTTAGAGCGAACATCACTGCCCCTTCAATACACTTATCAAAGAAATCGTCATCTGCTTCCATAATACTTTCAAAGAAAACATTAGGAGATTTTCCGCCAAGTTCCAGAGTCACAGGAGTGATATTTTTCGAGGCATATTGCATGATCAATTGCCCGGTCGTGGTTTCTCCTGTAAAGGCTACTTTATCTATACGTGGGTTAGAGGCAAGTGGTTTCCCAGCTTCAGCCCCAAATCCATTCACGATATTAAGCACACCTGCAGGAAGAACATCTTCGATGAGTTCAATAAGAACCATAATTCCAACAGGAGTTTGTTCAGCCGGTTTTAGAACTACGCAGTTTCCTGCAGCCAGCGCAGGTGCAAGTTTCCAGGTAGCCATCAAAATGGGAAAATTCCAAGGTATGATCTGGCCTACAACTCCAAGTGGTTCGGTGACATTTACGCAAACTGTATTAGAGTCAAGTTCTGCAACCGAACCTTCTTCAGCTCTTATCACTCCTGCAAAATACCTAAAATGATCTACGGCTAATGGTAGATCTGCAGCAAGGGTTTCCCTAACCGCTTTACCATTATCCCAGGTTTCAGCTCTCGCAAGATCTTCGAGGTTTTTCTCCATAATATCAGCAATCTTTAGAAGTAAATTACTTCTATAGGCAGCTGAAGAGTTATTCCATTCTGGTGCGGCTTTCCATGCGGCATCGATAGCTTTATTGATATCATCTTCAGTAGATCTAGCAACTTTGGTGAAACTATTTCCGTCAACCGGAGAAATATTATCAAAATATTCTCCTTTTATAGGAGCTGTCCATTTACCTCCAATGAAATTGTCGTATTTATCTTTGAATTTTGGTTTTTGAAGCTCCTTTTTTTCTGTGGTTTGTACATCGCTCATAATGAAAAAGTTTAAGTTTATGTATTAAGTGAATACCTCTGGGTGGTTAAGTATCAGAAGTCTCTCAAAGTTAAATTTTACACGTTTAATAAACCTGACGAATTCTATCATTACTATGAACTATCCTTTAAATTGTTGTTATATCTTTAAAAATGAAAATGGTAAATTGTATATTTAGAAGTATTCAGGTCGAATAATTAATAAATTCACAATTACCTAGAGATGAATCTTTCGAAAGAATTTTACGAAGGCAGAAAATTGGAGAATCTTGTAGAGAATCAAACTTCTTATACGCTTAACAATGCCTCTCTACATATCTTTGAAACCCATGAGCAGGCAGAGCGGGTTTTACTTAAGTTTGATAAACCTGTCCTGGCAAGTATGCTGAAGGGGAAAAAGATCATGCATCTTAGGGACCAGCAATCGTTTAATTTTCTTCCCGGAGAATCACTCATTCTACCATCAGATGAAATGATGTGTATAGATTTTCCTGAAGCTCAATTTAATAATCCTACCCAGTGCCTGGCCATGGCAATTTCAGAAGATAAGATCTCTAAAGTTCTGGATCATATGAATGAGTTGATGCCGAAAGTAGATGAAGGAGAATGGAGCCTGATGGATTATAATTTCCATTTTACTAATGATATTGGTATTTACCAGATTCTGCAACGACTTTTGTTTCTTTTTACTGAAGATCATCCTTCTAAAGACTTGTTCGTAGATAATATGCTGGAAGAACTTATTATAAGAATACTCCAAACCAATTCCAGAAAAATTTATACTGAGAAGAGCTTTAGATTAAGTTCTGGTAACAGGTTGGCTTATATAGTTGAATATATCAGAAAGAATCTACACAATCCATTAGCGGTCAAAAATTTGAGTAAAAAGGCCTGTATGAGTGAATCTAATTTTTACAGGGTTTTTAAAAATGAACTCGGAATTTCACCAATAGATTTTATAAATAATGAGCGAATTAAACTCGCGGTAAGTTTACTTCAAAACCCTAATAAATCGATAAAAGAGGTCTACCAGGAGTGCGGTTTTGAAAGTCGGTCTTATTTTAACCGGGTATTTAAAAGCAGGAAAAGGATGGCCCCGGGCGATTACCAGTCAAAACTTAACGTTAGGGCGTAAAAAAAGAGCACCTTGTGCTCTTTATCAATTATTTTTTTGGATGTTTATTTCGTTAGAATATATTGACCAGATAATTTAACTACATAGTCTACTCCATTTTCACTGATCTCACTCTCCTGATCAATCACAAGTACAAGGCGGTTTTCAGTATTTTCCTGAATACGCATTCTACTATCTTCAGGATTCTGAACCATTTGATTATCTACCTGACCAAAGGCATCAGAGGTATATAGATAGCCGCCCTCAATATACCAGTCTCCAGATGAAGATGCGTTCTCGACTGGAATCAACATACCGTCGAAACCTGTAACACTTAGAAGTACATCATAACTGCCTTCGAAATTGAAAGTCCTGTTATCCTTAAAGGTAAGTACAGCGTCAACATCCTGACCTATTCCTTCGTATGAACTGCTTAAATCTATTCCTTCAAAATTTCCGGTAGTGGTGCCGGTATATTGGAAAGACTCCAGCTTCCAGGCACTAACCAGCATTTTTTCTTCTTCTGAAAGTGAAACTGAATCCCCATCATCTGAGCATGAAGAAGTGGAAATAATAACAAAGGCAAGCACTAAAATTTTGATCGTTTTCATTTTTTAAAATTTTGGTTGGTTGATATATAAAAATGAAAAGATGTGGTAGGGTAGGACGATAAGTCTCTATCTTTCTGTAGATCAAAATAATAAAAAATACGTTCTGGGAAGCTAATTTTTTATAAAATCTCTAAAATCTTTAAAAAATTCTTCTAACTGCATCATTTTAGTAGACAGGAATGTCTTCACCTCAGGCCAATCCTTTTTATTGTGGATGCTAACATTATCCAATTCAACATAAACTCTGGAAACGATCTTATCTTCAGGTAATTCATAATTTTCAGTCAGAATAGCTTCGGGAAGATATTCAGACTTCAGGATATTTTCCAGGGATTGAAGTTTTTCAAAATAATAGGTTCTAATCATTGCATCGTTGTCTACAATATCCAGTGATACCTGGGCAACCTTTCTGTCGAAAGTGAATTTCAACTGTATCTCTTTCATTTTGGTATTATAGAGCAACCATTTATGAGGAAATTCCTTTCCGAAGCTGGTCCAGAACTCCTGTCTTATCTTTTTTGATTCTTCCTGGCTAAACATTTAAATAAAGTATGCGAGTAAGATCCCTAATATTATCACCCCTAATTTAGAGGCATTGAAGGAATGATTTTTTGAAGACTCAAACAAAATTGTTGTAGAAACATGCAGAAATATACCTATTACGATAGCGTTGATATAAGGCGCATATTCAGAAAGCACTTCGATATTATTTTTTAACCAGCTTCCCAATGGAGTCATTAGCGCAAAAAAGGCAAGGAAAAGAAAAACTTTAGGTTTGCTAAGTTTGCTCTGAATTAAGAATACCGAAAGTATAGCCGCTACCGGTATCTTATGTACCACTACACCATGCAAAAGGTGATTGTCATTATCCAGCGGAAATCCTTCCAGCAGGGAATGAAGACTCAAACTTATAAGTAGAAGAACGGGAAATGTTTTAGAGTTTTCATGAAAATGCAGGTGACCGTGTTCTACTCCCTTAGAAAGAAACTCAAGTACTATCTGGAATAATAATCCCAGCATGATAAAGACTCCTATTCCAGAATCTGGTTCGCTGTATACATCTGGTAATAGCTCAAGGACAGTAACAGCTAATAAATATGCACCACTAAAGGCTAGCAATAACTTGAAACCAGAAGAACTTCCAGGCTTGAGAAACAGCGATATAACGTAACCTGTGATTACGGCAAGAATGGGGAGCAAATAAATATATAGATCAGTCAGCAAATTACTTATGGTTGGTTGATCGGGCTTGCTCAAACTATATCCTGAACAATCCCGTTTTAATTATAGTTTCGGACAAAATTAACTTATTTTTGTCGTTCTATAAAGAAGGATTATGGCTAATAACTTTAGAATGATCGCGAAGACCTTATACGGGTTTGAATCGATCCTCGCAAAAGAATTACTTGACTTAGGTGCAATGGAGATCAAAGAAGGTAACCGAATGGTTAGTTTCGTTGGTGATCTTGGTTTTATGTATAAAGCTAACCTATGTTTAAGAACGGCTATAAAGGTTCTTAAGCCTTATGAAAGCTTTAGGGCTAATAACGAGCAGGAATTATACGATAATATAAAAAAATTACCGTGGGAAAAGTTTCTGGCAGAAGATGGAAGTCTTGCCATAGACTCAGCGGTGCATTCAGAAATTTTCACTCACTCCCAATATGTAGCCTTGAAAACCAAGGATGCTATCGTAGACAGGTTTAGAGAGAAATATGGAAAACGTCCAGATGTAGATCTTGATTTTCCAGATCTTAGGATCAATATTCATATTGAAAATAACTTCTGTAATGTATCTTTTGATAGCTCTGGTGATTCTCTTCATAAAAGAGGTTATCGTAGTGCAACCAACATTGCGCCTATCAATGAAGTATTAGCCGCAGGTATGCTATTAATGTCTGGTTGGGATGGGCAATGTGATTTTCTTGATCCAATGTGCGGTAGTGGAACCATTCCTATTGAAGCTGCTATGATCGCCTGTAATATTCCGCCAAACCTTAATAGAAAGGAATTTGCTTTTGAAAAATGGAGTGACTGGGATGAAGATCTTTACGAGAAGATCGAAGAATCTGCCTTGAAAAAAGTAAGGGACTTCCATTTTAAGATCAAAGGTTTTGATAAGGCACCTTCGGCGGTGATGAAAGCTAAAGAAAATGTGAAGAATGCGAATCTTTCAGACTTTGTGGAAATTAAACAACAAAGTTTCTTTGAAAGCGAAAAGGAGAATGAAGGTTATTTACATATGCTCTTTAATCCTCCTTACGGAGAACGTCTGGAGATAGATATTGAAGATTTCTACGGAAAGATAGGGGATACCTTAAAGCAAAACTACCCGGGAACTCATGCCTGGTTTATTGCTACTAATTTTGATGCTATTAAAAGCGTAGGTTTGAGAGCTTCCAGAAAGATCAAATTATATAATGGTCCTCTTGAAGGAAGGCTGCTGAAATATGTTCTTTACGAAGGTTCTAAAAAGAAAAGCAAGCAAGAGAATAATTAATCTCTGGCTTTTTTATAAAAAGGAATAAGGTAGGAAACCGAATAGCCAAAACCGGCGCCAAATTCACTACTGTCATAGGTTCTTCCGAATCCAGGTATCGCCAGATTATCGAAATTAGACGGATTATTTTGCCCAATTCTTCTCTTTAACTGAACATTTGCCGTAAGAAACAGGTTATTAAGAACTTCTACTTTAATACCAACCATTACTTCAGCCCAGTTGGCAGTTAGTCCTGTCGCTTCTGTATTGTCTTCCCTGATATCTGCACCAAAATAATCTGAAGAAGTGTAGATCCTGTACTCGTCAAGTGTTTGAGAAAATGTTGAAAAACCATATCTCACACCCACGAAAATGGCATTCTGCATATCCAGCCAGTTCTCATAAGCATTGTAATCGCCTCCAACCTTAATATAGCTACCGTTGGTGAAAGTTTCAATATTATCACCTTCAAAAGTAATCTTGGAAGTGCCTACCTCTGCAGCAGCATAGAAGTTATTATAAACCCGGTAGTCTCCAACTAATTCTATCCCGCTATAAGTGTCATCTAATAATGTTCGAAGTGGTTTACTTAAATCTATCCCCACTCTTATTCCATACTTTTCCTTGTACTGTAAAGAATCCTGAATCTCCTGTGCCTGTTGAGCATTTGCTGATATACCGAAAAGTAGAATTAAAATCAGACTAGAAATATATCGATACATGGGCTTGATTTTGATCTTCAATATTCGCTTCTTCTATTTGTATATCCTGTATCCATTGAGTGCCGTCTTCCTCATTCTCGAGATTGACCTTCAGGCCAACATATGCGATCTTGTAGGCACATGCTCTATTTATATATTCTTCATTTCTACCATACGTGAAAGTAATAACATCTGTATTTTTATTTCCATCTTCTTCACCGGCTTCGGTATTGTTAATGGTAAATTCGAAAGCTGTTAGATCTTCATCTGTTCTAAGTGGGATGGCCAGACTATCCCCCGTAAAACGTTCATAAGTGATGGTCTGGTCACGATTGTTCTCATTTCTAATGAAAACATATTCTTCATTGCCTTCTTCATTTATTCCCAGATTCTGAGGTGCTTGTAATTCTTCAGGATCCTCAACATCATAAAATCTAATTATAAGTAGAGGAGTAGTATCTGTAGTTTCCGGACATATATCATCACGCTGGCATCCAGTACTGGCAATTAATAATATAGTGATAAGAAGGGAATAAAATTTAATTTTCATCTTTTAAACTATCGTTTTTCAAGACACACAACATTTTCTACGTGATGGGTCTGCGGAAACATATCTACTGCCTGCACTTTAGTTACTTTATAATATTCATCCAGTAGAGAAAGATCTCTTGCCTGTGTTGCTGAATTACAACTCACATAAACAATGCGTTGTGGCAATATACCAATTATTTGTGCCACCACATCTTTGTGCATTCCGTCTCTTGGAGGATCGGTTATAATAACGTCTGGATGTCCGTGTTCGTTTATAAAGCTTTCAGTAAATACTTTTCGCATATCACCAACATAGAACTCTACATTGTCTATATTATTTCTTTCCGCATTCTCTTTAGCATCCTTGATCGCTTCCGGTACTGCTTCAACACCTATAACCTTCTTGGCTTTTTTCGCTACGAATTGTGCAATCGTACCTGTACCGGTATATAGGTCATAAACAAGTTCGTCTCCTTTTAGATCGGCATATTCCCTGGCAATCTTATATAGATTATAAGCCTGGTCTGAATTCGTCTGATAGAAAGACTTGGCGTTGATCTTGAACTTAAGACCTTCCATTTCTTCAAAAATATGATCACGTCCTTTAAAGCAGATCACTTCCTGATCATAAATAGTATCGTTAGCCTTTCCATTCACTACATATTGTAGCGAGGTGATCGCTGGAAACTTTTCTTCAAGAGCATTTAATAAAAGCTCTCTTTTTTCCTTATTATCTTCAAAGAACTGAACCAGGATCATGATCTCACCGGTAGAAGTAGTTCTTATCATTAAAGTACGGAGTAATCCTTCCTGTTTTCTGGTATTAAAAAAAGGTAGATCGTTCTCTGTAGCAAACTTCTTTACGAAATTTCTAATATCGTTACTAGGGTCTGCCTGTAAATGACATTTCTTAATATCGAGGATCTTATCCCACATTCCGGGGATATGGAATCCAAGAGCATTTCTTTCTTCGATATCTTCACCGCTCTGAATTTCCTCCTGGGTTAGCCAGCGGCTATCGCTAAAGGAGAATTCCATTTTATTCCTGTAAAAATAGATCTCTTCGCTTCCTAGAATAGGAGTAACCTCAGGTAGTTCGATCTTTCCAAGTCTTTGCAGATTATTTACAACTTCATTCTGCTTGTATTCAAGCTGAAATTTATAATCCATATTCTGCCATTTACAACCTCCACAGGTTCCAAAATGCTGGCAAACAGGTTCTGTTCTTTTATCTGATAGTTTATGGAATTCTATCGCTGTTCCCTGGTAAAATGATTTTTTCTTCCTGGTGGTTTGAACATCAACAACATCACCGGGAACTGCATTGTCTATAAAGATCACTCTGCCATCTGGAGATTTGGCCACTGCCTTACCTTTAGCACCGGCATCTACAACTTCAATTTCTGTAAAAAGCTTGTTTTTATTTCTTCTCGCCATAGCGCAAAAATAGGATAATTAACAAGATTTAAAGAGAGGCCGGTTGAAATTTTCAGTAAACATTTAGTAATTTGCAGGAATTCAATTTTAAGGGATGATTTCTCTCCCTTTTCGTCACTTTTCAACCGGAAAAAGAAGGAATAGCATAACAATAATTCAAAAACGAAAACTAACATGCCTTTACCTAAAATCAATTCTTCAGAAGAAGCAATTAAACTAGAAGACCAACATGGTGCACATAACTATCATCCACTACCAGCAGTACTAAGTAGAGGAGAAGGTGTTCATGTATGGGATGTAGAGGGTAAAAAATATTACGATTTTCTATCTGCATATTCCGCAGTTAATCAGGGACATTGTCACCCGAAGATTGTTGGGGCTATGCATGAACAGGCTTCTAAACTTGCATTGACTTCCCGTGCATTCCATAATGATGTACTTGGGTCTTATGAAAAATATGCGACCGAGTATTTTGGTTTTGATAAATTATTACCAATGAATACTGGTGCCGAGGCTGTAGAGACGGCTATAAAAATTGCTCGTAAATGGGCATACGAAAGAAAAGGTGTAAAAGAAACTGAAGCACAGATAATTGTATGTGCGAATAACTTCCACGGAAGAACTACTACGATCATCTCTTTCTCTAATGATGAAGAAGCACGGAGGAATTTTGGACCATATACACCAGGATTTATTAAGATAAACTATGATGATCCAGATGCTTTGGAAGCGGCTATAGAGGCAAATCCAAATGTTGCTGGTTTCCTGGTAGAGCCAATTCAAGGTGAGGCTGGTGTATTTACTCCGGCAGATGATTATATGAAAAAAGCAAAGGAGATCTGTATTAAGCATAATGTATTGTTCATGGCAGATGAGATCCAGACAGGAATCGCCAGAACCGGAGGATTGCTTGCTGTTTGTGGTCATTGTTCTTGTGAAGGTCACTGTGAAAGGCAGGAGGATACTTATAGCAAACCAGACATCTTAATACTAGGTAAAGCATTATCTGGTGGAAATTATCCAGTTTCTGCGGTATTAGCAGATAATGAAGTGATGGATGTGATCCAGCCGGGACAACATGGTTCTACTTTTGGAGGGAATCCTGTTGCAGCAGCAGTAGCTGTAGCGGCTTTAGATGTTGTTAAGGATGAACATCTTATCCAGAATGCCAGAAAATTAGGTAAGCTTTTTAGAAGATTACTTGATGATTATATTAGAGAATCAAATATCGTAAACCTTGTAAGAGGTCGCGGATTATTGAATGCCATCGTGATCAATGATTCTGAAGACAGTTCTACAGCCTGGGATATTTGTATGGCCTTAAAAGAAAACGGACTTCTGGCCAAGCCAACCCATGGTAATATTATTCGTTTTGCTCCACCATTGGTAATGAACGAGGAACAATTGAGAGATTGTGTAGATATAATTATTAGTACTTTAAAGCAGTTCGAAAAATAAATTCGGAATAATCACATAATAAAAATCCCGCTATTAGCGGGATTTTTTATGGGTAATGGGTAGATGATTCTAACCTCCGTATTCTCTTAAGATCTCTTGCTGCATTTCCTGAATTCCTTCCAGTCCACCATACATAATTACTGCGGCAATTGTAGAAATTAAACTAAGAGCACTTAAGACTAGTCCTATAATAGCAAGAATTCGTCCGGTTTTTACATTATTATAACCAGTATAAAGTTCCGGATCGGCACTGTAAATCTCGATCGCCCGTTTAGACATTACTAATGCTATAATTCCAAATATTACTCCGGCCACTCCATAGCAGCAACAACCAATAATAGATAAAATTCCAAATACTAAAATGAGGGTTGAATTGGGTAATTCTCTTTTTTCCATAAGCTTTAAAGTTGGTTAGTTGATAAATTGAATCATTTTAAAAATATAAGCACCGGCAATAATAACTGCATTGAAAATGATAAGGCCGATCTTAATATTATAGTCGAATTTAAATTTATAAAAAAGATTGAAAACCAGGAATAATAATAGAAAGGCCAGACTGTAGATAGCTGGATACATTTCAAAAGCCTTAGAGAATTCACCATTTGCTAGTAATACGGTCGCTCTTTGAGCACCACATCCCGTACAATCTACACCAAATACAGATTTATTCAGGCACGGCAACATGTATTCTTCAATAGAGCTCAATTCTTAACACCTATTTTTTTAGTCAATTCTTTATTATCGCTGGTATTTACCTTCACAATATATATAGCATTGCTCAAATTTGAGGTAGAAAAATTAAAATTTTTCTCTTTAGAAGTGAAATTCTGGGTAAAGTATAATTTCCCATTGAGATCATAGAGCCTGATGGTTCTTAGTTCAGAGTCATAAAGCAGTTTAATTTCCAATTGCTGCTGAAGATTATTCTGAAAAATTTCTACTGAATTAAGAAGAATATTTGGTGGTTTGTTAGTATTAAATTCAGGCGTGTCTTTCTCAGTACTTACAGTTGCGGTAAGTTTTTCAATAAAACTTAGATAAAAGCGGTCATTATATTCTCCAGCAGCTAGATCTACCTTTAAATAACCAGTTTTGATATTGAAATATAACCTATCCTTTGCATCATATATAAACACACGGTCTGGATTGAAATTACTCAAATCAGAAATTGAAAATTTAAGTTCAGTCTGTTTATTAAGAAAGATTTTAAGCGGAATTAATTCTTCATCTACTTTAGGTCGAACATTGATTACAAATGCGTCATTAGATATAGACCAACTAATGTCCTGGGAATTGTTATTCATTTTTCTTGCATCCATAGTGCGATCTTCATCGGGACTGGAATTCTTAAGAAAGACCAGAGCCAGCTTTTGAATGTAAGTTGAATCTATTTCAATGTTTAAATTCATTGAGGATTTCTCGACATCTGAATCCTTTTCGTCTACAGATGATTTGAAGACAGATAGCTTTTCAACTTTCTTCTCATAAGTTCTATATGAGTTTTTGAAACTGAAGGAACCTTCTTTTAAGCCTGTTATCATAAAGCCCTGGGCTATAGGAATTATTTTTCTGTAATAGTTTTTACCCGTTTCTCCAGTTGCGCCGCCATCAGAATACTTAATAAAGGCCGGTGGGACATATACTCCCGCTCCAGGTGAGTAAGTACCATAACCACCTTCATAATCTGCCAGATAATGTGAATTACCATTTTCTTTAGAATCCCAGAAATAAGCGATACCGGTTGTTGCCGTATTTTCAATCAGGAATTTATCAAGGTCCAGGGAGGAAGGATACGGATTACCAATGAGTAAGATCTGATCTTTCTTAATAGGCAATTCAATCTCGCCGTCATTCGGTAAACCTCTGAAATCATATGTTTGAGAATTACCAATATTAATCAATTCTCCTTCGATCTCATTTAGGTTTTTACCATTTACTCCTTTCATCGTAAAGCCTTCACCTGGTAAAATATCAAATTGGTCACCGGCAAAAGCCCAGTTTGAATAATTGTTTCCTGAGAATGTATATATCCATCTGTTAGAAATGCTAAGTGGATCGCTCAATCCATCGGTTGCAGATATTAATTTTGCGTTTCTACTATAGGTGGCATCAATTGGTTCAAAAATATAGTCATTAATCCTATCATCTCTATCCTGGACTAAGATGGGTAATGACCAGTAATTATAATCATATGCATTCGTTGTTCCTTGTTGAAAAACTGATAGCTTCCCGTTTCCTGTATTAAGATTAGATGTTTTAGATCCCTGTATCAATTGGGCATCTCTTCGTAAATAAATACTCGCAGCCGTTTCTTTTTTATTATTTTCAGCTAAATGAATTTCGTTTTGCACAAAAACCAGCCGGTCTTTCACGTAGATATAACTATCAGCATGATTTGATGGAGCAATATATAATTGTGCCGATAGCCACGAAGTGCTAAAAATCATTAAAAAAAGGAGTGGAAGCCTCATTAAAGCTATAAATTTGCATAAATGTAAATAATAAATCATTGACGCTCACAGATTTAAATATTTAACTTACTGATAATGAATAACTCACAGGTAATAAATACAACTCTAATTGTAATTGGCGGAGCATTGCTACTTTATAGTATTTCAGCGGAAGATGTTAGTCCCTACTTTAAAATTATTGGCCTTGTAATTATTATGCTTGGTCTTTATAGGGCAACGAATTACTGGGTCGCCACTAAAGATGATCATCAGGATGAAAACGAAAATGAAGTAAAGTAATGGGTTTTAATAAAGGAGATAGAGTTGAATTACTTGATGATGACCTAAGTGGGGTCGTGCAGGAAGTAGGTGCTGGTGAGGTGATGATCAGGACCGAGGATGGATTTACTATGAGTTTCCCTGCAGATCATCTTGTGAAAATCCAGGACGATATAAATGATATCGACGTCGAGGAATTCGACCTGGATGCTGTCATAAAAGAGAAAAATCCTCCTAAAAGACAACAGTCTTCCAGACCTAAACCAAAGGATAAGGGCGCTCCACCTATGGAAGTTGATCTACATATCAATCAACTTGTGAAATCACCAAAGGGATTGTCTAATCACGAAATGCTTAACCTGCAACTAGATACGGCCAGACATAAACTGGAATTTGCCATGAAAAAACGCATCCAGAGAGTGGTTTTTATTCATGGTGTAGGTGAAGGAGTGCTAAAAATGGAATTAGAATATTTATTGAGTCGCTATGGGAATATAAAATATTACGACGCAGATTATCAAAAATATGGCCTGGGAGCTACAGAGGTCTATATTTTACAAAATCCTTAGTTAGTTTCTTCAGTAGATTCCTCCGGTTCTTCCGGTTCTGGATCACTGCATGTTTCATCCTGTAGAGGACATTGCGGGAAGGAAACGGAAAAAGACATTAATGTTCCAAGATTATAATTTTCATATTGTATAGATTCACCAGAACCATTTTGATTATCGAATTTTAAGTTATCTATATCAATTCGGTATCCATAATTTCTACTAATGTCATGACCTATATATTCATCATGGCTAATTTTAGCTGTTTGTTCAACATTTAAGTAGTTTGAGATGCCTTCGGCAGTTTGAAAATTTTCAGGGCTATCCAGGTCGTCTTCAGAAACTTCTAAACGAGTTAGAACACCATCATTGTCATCATCATCATCCAGATAATTAGGAATTCCATCTTCATCAAAATCTCTCAACCCATCTTCATTTACTGGATCATTATTTTCATTTGCCAATTCTGTAGAGGTTAAAACATTATCTCCATCGTCATCTTTATCTAAATAATCTGGTATGTTATCTTCATCTGTATCCTGGTAGGGACCTCCTAGAACCCAATTTTCATCAATATTAGAAAGGCCATCACCATCTGGATCGGCATTTGCGCTTTCATCTGTAAAACCAGTAGTTACAAACACGGTTCCTCCAGTCCCACTGATCCATTCTTCAATTACCTTTGGTTCGCTAGGAGGTACGGCACTGCAGAAATATGAATTATTTCCGCTTGCGAAAGAACCATCATAAATTCTATACGTAACCCTGTTATTTCCTGTTAATGGGAAGCTTATTACAGCTTCATCTGGTGGGATTAAATTGCCATCTTCATCAGTATCAAACTGACTGCTATTGAATTCAAGAGAAATAGATTCAAAAACATCATCATCATTTATGGCGTAGATCACATTTCTGTCCGGAGCGTCGCAGAACCGAAGCGTACTATCTTCGAAATCAAAATTAGTTACAATGATTTCCCCATCATCACAGGCAGTGAACAGACCTAATAGAAAAATACCGAAGAATAAACGTCTCATGAAGATGTTTTTTGAACAAAAATAAAGGAATCAAACTTATATAGAAGAGATGTAGGAAATTATTTTATTTCCTTTAATTTTGGGCCCTATGAAAAATGTGTATTTTGATTCAGCAGCTACTACCCAGTTAAGGGATGAAGTGGTCGAAAAAATGACCAGCGTTTTAAAAGAAAATTATGGAAATCCTTCATCTACCCATAGCTTTGGAAGGTCTTCTAAATCTCTCATCGAACAGGCTAGAAAAACCGTTGCGGGAATTTTGAATGTAAAAGCATCTGAGATCGTATTCACCTCTGGTGGAACCGAGGCAGATAATCTGGCTTTGAACTCGGCAGTTAGAGATCTGGGTGTTCAGAGAATTATTACATCACGGATAGAACATCATGCGGTTTTATATACGGTGAATCAACTTCAGGAATGTTTTGATGTTGAAATAGAATATGTAAATATTGATGAAAAAGGAAATGTAGATCTTCAGGATCTCGAAGACAGGCTGAAAGGTTCAGATAAAAAGACTTTGGTGAGTCTTATGCATGTGAACAACGAGATCGGGAATATGCTGGACCTGAAGAAAACTGCTGAGCTTATAAAATCATATAATGCCCTTTTTCATTCAGATACCGTTCAATCTATAGGACATTTTAATCTAGACCTTAATGAAATACCTGTTGATTTTACTGCAGTAAGTGCCCACAAATTCCATGGACCAAAAGGAGCTGGATTTGCATTTGTTCGTAGAAACTCTGGATTGAAGCCACTGATATTTGGCGGAGAGCAGGAGAGAGGTCATCGTGCAGGAACCGAAGGTGTGCATAATATCGTTGGTTTGGAAGAGTCTCTAAAACTGGCGTATGAAAATCTGGACCAGGAAAAAGAATACATAAGTTCTCTAAAAAAACATTTTATAGAGAGTCTGAAAAAGGAGATTCCTGGTGTGAAATTTAATGGTTCCTGTGAAGATTTTGACAAAAGCACCTATACTCTTATTAATGTTTGCCTTCCAGTAACTCAGGAGAAGGCCCTAATGCTTTTATTTCAACTAGATCTAAAAGGAATTGCCTGTTCTAAAGGTAGTGCCTGCCAGAGTGGTAGCGACCAGGGTTCTCATGTGCTTAATGCTTTTCTTAATGAAGAGGATAAAAAGAAACCTTCCCTAAGGTTCTCATTTTCGAGATATAATTCCAAAGAAGAAATAGATTATGTAGTAAAGACTCTTAAAGATTTTATTGAGAGCTAGAACATAGCTCGAACTATCATATAAAAAAAGCTGAACCTCGTGGTTCAGCTTTTTTAGTTCTATAAGATTGAGTTCAGAATGACGTCAATAAAAGTTTCCCACGATTTCTATTTCCTGAAGAATTTAGCGGTATAAGAGGTGGTATTACCAACATTATCTGTTACGATCACTTTCAGGTTGTTCTCTGTATCAGTAATCATATTGTCTGAAAAATAATGAGTAAGTGTATTATTCTTATACTCATATTCCATTAATATGAACTTTCCATTTACGGTCGCTCGGTATGCTTCAATTCCTGAAAGATCATCAGAAATCTTCACCTTTAAGGTTTCATTTCCTGAGATCCATTGTCCATTATAAAAATTCACTGGATTCACTTTAGGTGCAATGGTATCTTTTGAAATAAAGTATTTACCAAAAGTTCTTGTTCCTGTGGTAAATCTATTTCCTTTTTTATAGGTAGTAGAATAGATCGGCCTTCCATAATCTGAAAGCCTGGCTATAAATAATTGTTCTCTTTCTTCTGCCGGATATTCGCTAACATCAAAACCAATCGTAAAATTCTTGTGTAATGGTATTTCATCACGGTGAACTTCTACCATATCCTCAGAAAAATTGATGTCTAAATAGGCGTCTTCGTAAAGGCTTCCGCCAGGAATATAAACGTCCATTGTATTTCCTTTGGCAGAAAGTCCGTTAGAAGCACTCGCCAGGTAATCTGTTTCTTTTATTTCCCTTTTCTTGATTTTAACACTAATCTGCCCCTTAATTGGGATTCTTACCAGTTTCTCATTTCCTTTAAAATCTATCACTTTAATGACATATTGATAATCAAGGCTGTCTTTAATGTTTAGCTTTCCTTCGCCTTCAAGATTTCCGAATATACTAAGAGGATTTGAATCCTCTCTAAATAGCTTTTGAACCCGACTTTTATTTTTCGCGTAATATTCATAATCTATAAGCTGGTTGAGGTGTCTGGTTTCTGAAAATGAAAATTTCTGAAAATCTACCTCAAAGACCTGGTCTCCATTAAGATTTGCTTCAATGCGAAAAACTCCATTGTGATTGTATGCCCCATCTTGCTGATCTACAGTAGAAATACCGAATCCTATTTCACCACAAGCTTCAACTTCGCTGGTTGTGTATGTTCCATCATTCTGCGGAATTAATCTAAGCTTTTGGCGGGCTTGAGAATTATTCACGTGGGCATCCTCACCAAGTGGGTAAGCAAATAAACCTTCAATAAGAGGTTCGCGAGAATCGGCTACATCCAGCCCGAACATTTGTGCATTCATAGGTCTCTGGCTGCCATCCCGTATTTCGAAATGTAGATGGGGGCCACCGCTTCCTCCAGTATTACCGCTATAGGCAATCAATTCTCCTTGTTCTACTTTGAGTTCCCCAGGTTCAGGGAAAAGTTCGATCTCATAAGATTCTTTTTGATATTGTTGTTTTCGAAGATATTCTTTTAGTTTAGGTGCAAGTTTTTGTAAATGACCATAAACAGTGGTGTAGCCATTGGCATGTTGTACATAAATAGCCTTTCCATATCCATAATGCTGAATATTTATCCTGCTGATGTATCCTGCGGCAGAGGCTTTAACCTCAAGACCTTCGCGCTGTTGAGTTTTTATATCCAGACCACTGTGAAAATGATTAGATCTCAACTCACCAAATGTACCTGCAAGCACAATGGGAACGTTTAATGGATTTTGAAAGTAATCCTGTGGCAGGTCATTCTGGGCTTGTAACGTAGAAAATAATACTAAAAATAGCAGGCATGTAGCTCTCTTCATAAATCTGGGGGTAATTTCTATTAAAATGTGGGGTAAAGTTAATCAAAGTTATGGCAAATTTAAAGACCTTGCTTACAGAGAATTATCCAGATTGTTGATTATTATTTCAAAACAGCTAAAAAAGTATTGGGATATTTCAAACCGTATGTTAACTTTGTAAGGGTTCACATCGGTTTTAGCGCTTATGAGTGAAATTACAGAAATAGTTGATAACCTTGAGAATAGAATCAGCAAACTACTTCATAAATACGATGTTATGAAGCAGGAGAACGAATCTCTTCAGCAGGAATTGGCTACTGTAAGATCTGAATACGGCAAACTGGAAGAAGATTTATCAACTTCCAAAGACCAAATTCAGTCCTTAAAAGCTGCGAATGCGATGCTTGGCAGTACCGACCATAAAAGAGAAACAAAGCTCAAAATAAACAGCCTGATCAGAGAGATCGATCAGTGCATTGTTCAGTTATCTGAATAATTTGATATAATGGAAGACAAACTGAAGATCAAAATATCGATCGCAGACCGCGTATATCCGCTAACTATTCAGCCTAGTCAGGAGGAAGGTTTGCGTAAAGCAGCGAAAAAGATCGAGGCTATGATCAAACAATTTGAGCAAAGCTATGCGGTAAGGGATAAACAGGATGTTCTGGCAATGTGCGCATTGCAGTTCGCCGCCCAGACCGAGCAGAAAGATATTGATAATTCGAGCGAAATGATTGAAGCAGAGGAGAAGTTAAGATCACTTAACGAATTGTTGCAGAGTCATTTAGCCTCTTAAGTTCTTTAAATAAAATAAAGGTTACTGCCTGTATTAGTGCTTTTTTGATAAACTCAACACGATTCTTTTAAAAAGGGTGAGTCTAAGTTGTAAAAGCGTGCCGTGTCCCTTTTGGGAGAGCGGATTCTTGATCAACTTGTTAACCCTAAACTTGATTTAAAGGAGTTTAAACAAAACCCATCTAATACAGGCTTTTTTTATATATATCTAAATAGAAACGAATGGAAATACTAACTATAATCATTGCCGCAGTAATAGGACTGGCGCTCGGCTTTGCAATTGCGAAAATGCTTGAAAAGAAGCAGGCCTCTAATACTATAGCCAGTGCTAAGAAGGAAGCTGCGGGAATATTAAAAGAAGCTAAGGCGGAAGGTGAAAGTATTAAGAAAGATAAAATACTTCAGGCAAAAGAGAAATTCATTGAACTCAAGTCTGAGCATGAGAAAGTGATCCTTTCCAGAGATAAGAAGATCAATGATGCCGAGAAAAGAGTAAAGGATAAAGAATCACACGTATCTAACGAACTAGGTAAGAATAAAAAGCTTAATAAAGATCTTGAAAGTAAAGTAGCAGATTACGATCACAGAATCGATTATCTTGATAAGAAACAGGAAGAAATAGATAAGCTTCATAATAGTAAAGTGCAGCAACTGGAGGTGATCTCTGGTCTTTCTGCTGAAGAAGCCAAAGCACAACTTGTGGAATCATTAAAGGATACCGCTAAGGCTGATGCAATGGCTCTTATACAGGATACGGTAGAAGAAGCGAAATTAACTGCACAGCAGGAAGCGAAAAAGATCATTATAAATACCATACAGAGAATTGGTACCGAGGAAGCTATCGAGAATTGCGTTTCAGTATTCAATCTGGAAAGTGACGATGTTAAAGGTAGAATTATAGGTCGTGAAGGTAGAAACATTCGCGCCCTGGAAGCTGCTACCGGGGTAGAGATCATTGTAGATGATACTCCAGAGGCTATTATTTTAAGCTGTTTCGATTCTGTAAGAAGAGAAGTTGCCAGGTTATCACTTCATAAACTAGTGACCGATGGTCGTATTCACCCTGCGCGTATTGAGGAGGTTGTGAAGAAAACAAGGAAACAGATCGAAGAAGAAATTATAGATATAGGTAAAAGAACGGTTATAGATCTTGGAATCCACGGGCTGCAACCAGAACTTATTAAGATGGTAGGTAGAATGAAGTATCGTTCCTCTTATGGTCAAAATCTTCTACAACACTCCAGGGAGGTTGCTAAACTGTGTGGCGTCATGGCTGCCGAGTTAGGGTTGAATCCTAAACTTGCTAAACGTGCCGGGTTACTTCACGATATTGGTAAAGTACCAGAAACTGAAACTGAAGTTCCTCACGCTATTCTGGGTATGCAATGGGCTGAAAAACATGGTGAGAAACCAGAGGTTTGTAACGCCATTGGAGCTCACCACGATGAGATAGAAATGAATTCATTATTATCACCAATCGTTCAGGTATGTGATGCGATAAGTGGAGCGAGACCTGGTGCAAGAAGACAGGTACTAGATTCTTATATCCAGAGATTGAAAGATCTTGAAGATATTGCTTTTGGTTTTGGAGGTGTAAAGAAAGCTTATGCAATCCAGGCAGGTAGGGAATTAAGAGTCATAGTAGAAAGTGAAAAGGTTTCTGATGAAAAGGCTTCTAACCTTTCATTTGAGATCTCTCAGAAGATACAGACAGATATGACTTATCCTGGCCAGGTTAAGATCACGGTAATTCGTGAAACCAGAGCAGTGAATGTGGCAAAATAAAATTTGTAATCATTATATATAAAAAAGACCGTTCAATTTGAACGGCCTTTTTTGTTTTTACGTCAATCTGAACTTGTTTCAGATTCTCTTTTTACAGACGAGATCCTGAAATTAGTTCAGTATTACCTACTACCTTAAAATGGGCTGAAATTCTTCCTGTCAATTCGAACCGAGCATAGCAAAGGGAGAAATCTAAATAATTTTAAAGATTTCTCCCTTCGATCCAATTGACTTTGAGTTTTTATATAGTTCTAATCATTATAAATATTCTCATAAGAGTTTCCTTCCATTTCAAAGAATTTACCATTTACATATCTAAAGTGGTAATCAAGATCAGCGATCTCTTTCATGTCATCTTCATCTAGCTGGTAGCCGGCACTCATCAAATTTTGCTTAATACGATCTTCATTAGTTGATTTTGGAATTACGGCAGTTCCTCTTTGCTCGCTCCATTTAATAAGAATTTGCCCTGGAGAACCACCATGCTTCTTAGCGATCTTATTAATCACCGGGTTTTCCAGTAAGGATGGCTCATCTGCCGCTTTCATTTCATCTGGTCTGTCACCGCTTCCCAGAGGAGAATATGCGGTCACATTAATTCCATTCTTACTACAAAATTCTAGTAGTTTGTTCTGTTGAAGATAGGGGTGAAGTTCTACCTGATTCATTTCAGGAATTTGATCTGTCTCTGCCATTAAATCTTTCAGTTTTTCTATGCTGAAATTGGAAACTCCAATATGTTTAACCAGTCCCTGCTCTTTAGCTTTCACCATTTCATTCCAGGTTTCGATTAGTGGAACCTCTTCCAGAGAAAGAAAATCTTCCGCCTTTTCAGGAAAGCCTACATCAGGTTTAAAAGCCACTGGCCAATGAATTAAATATAGATCAAGGTAATCTAGCTGAAGATCCTTTAAAGTTTGTTTTAAGGCTGGTATAACGTCTTCTTGTTTATGAGCGTTATTCCAAAGCTTGGAAGTAATCCATACATCTTCTCTTTTTACCTTTCCATTATTGAATATTTCTGAAAATGCCTCACCAACCTCTGCTTCATTGCCATATGTTGCAGCACAATCTATATGTTTATAGCCATTGTTAAGAGCGGTTTTAACCGCTTTAGTGACTTCTCCTTTTTCAGATTTCCAGGTTCCAAGACCTATCGCATCCATTGTATCTCCGTTTCTAAATTTTAGTTTCTTCATAATTCAATTTTTTATGAAGTTAAGGATTATGGACCTGAAGGAAAAGTTGCTGGAATCCTTTAGCAGAATTTTAATACCTATTTCCTGGGGTGGTAAGATTCCATGACCTGTCTTAGGTGAGATCTATCCACATGCACATATACTTCTGTGGTAGTTATACTTTCATGACCCAGCATTTGTTGAATTGCCCTGAGGTCGGCTCCATTTTCAAGTAGATGCGTGGCAAAGGAATGTCTGAAGGTATGGGGGCTAACCTTTTTTCTGATTCCCGCGGCTTCTGTAAGTCTGCGAGTAATGGTAAAGATCATAGCTCTGGTAAGTTTATTGCCTCTTCTGTTCAGGAATAAGGTATCAGTCGCTTCCGGTTTTATGTCCATGTGCGATCTTACCTCGTCCTTATAAATATTGATGAATTTTATGGTATAATCTGAAATTGGAACGAACCTTTGTTTATCTCCTTTTCCCGTAACTTTTATAAAACCTTCTTTGAAGAATAGGTCTGAGATCTTAAGATCTATCAATTCTGAAACTCTTAATCCGCAACCATAAAGAGTTTCTATAATCGCCCGGTTTCGTTCACCCTCATTTTTGCTTAGATCAACGGCGGCGATTATTCTGTCAACCTCTTTAATAGAAATTGTATCGGGCAGCTTGCGACCAATTTTAGGTGACTCCATGAGTTCAAGTGGGTTGTCTTCTCTATAATCCTCAAATACCAGGAAACCGAAAAAGCTGCGTAATCCTGAAATAAGTCGGGACTGTGAGCGGGCATTCAGATTTTTTGATACGCTGTAAATGAATTCCTGTATCGTTTTATCCTCAATTTTTGTCGGACTTATCTGTATTTCATTAACATCAAGATAATTCATCAACTTGATCACGTCCAGACTATAATTCTCGATGGAATTGATGGAAAGTCCGCGTTCAAGTTTAAGATAATAGCGGTAATCCTTTAAAGCGTTTTGCCAATTCATGTGTTAAAGATACTAATTCAGGGGGATCAACCTTAATAATACTTTAGGTTTAGCTAACACTTTTTTAACAGGATGTCACCTACATTTGACCCGAATCAATAAAAAGGAAAATGATGAAAAAGACATTTTTATTATTAGTAATGACAATTGTAGGAGTAAGTACTTCTTCACAGGCACAGGAGTACTGGAATTTTGGAGTTAAAGGTGGTGTGAATTTCACCAATATGACTTCAGACGGATTTGAAGATAATAATAGCAGAACAGGTTTTCACCTTGGTGTATTAGCAGAGATCCCGGTTAGTGACCGTTTTTCTGTACAGCCAGAGGTACTTTACTCTACTCAGGGAACAGAGGCAACCAGAAATTTTGCTGGAGATCGTATTGAAGGAGAATACCAGTTAGATTATGTTCAGGTTCCAGTGATCGCTAAGTTTTATGTGATCGATGGTCTGGCTCTTGAAGCAGGTCCTTCTTTTAACTTTCTTGTAGAAGAGGAGTATGATTTTGAAAGCAATGCCTTAGACCTGGAAGCAGATTCTGAATTTGCCAGTACATTCGAATTTGGCGGTGCTTTAGGAGCTTCTTACAAGTTCAATAATGGTTTTTTCGTGAACGGTAGATATGTTTTAGGATTTACCGATGCGTTTGATAGTAACAATTTTGATGATGATGCTATTAAAAATAATGGATTTCAACTGGGCGTAGGATTCCAGTTCTAGATATCAATCACCTATGAAAATGAAAAAGCGAAGATTTGATCTTCGCTTTTTTTATGCGACCACGCTAATTTCATTATTGTTAGGGAATAATCAATACTTAGGAAGTATATTTATTTAAATAACTTTTTAATTAATAGAAAAGGGATTTTTCCCTTATTTTTTTATGCTTTTGATAAGTTATTAAGATATTTTATATATTAGATTCCATTAACAACCTAAAATTCAATTTATTATGAAAAAATTTTTAATTGTTGGGGCATTAATAATGTCCTCGATTTCCTATGCGCAAGGATTTAAAGCTGGTCTAAATGTTGGAATTCCAACGGGGGATGTTTCAGATTTTTATAATCTGCAAGTAGGGGCCGATGTAGCTTATATGTTTGAAGTTGCAGATAAATTTACTGTAGGACCTATGCTAGGGTATATGAATTTCTTTCCTGAAGAATCTGATTTTATGGACAATGGTCAGTTCTTACCTGTGGCTGCTTCAGGAAGATACGGGCTTTCAGAATCTTTTTTCCTGGGCGCTGATCTTGGATATGGTGTAGGATTAACTGATGGACTCGACGGGGGGTTTTACTATAGACCTCAGGTAGGCTACGATTTTGGACTTATAGGATTGATAGCCTCTTATTCCGGAGTAAGCGTAGATGGAGGTAGTTGGAGTTCTGTTAATTTAGGTATCGAATTTGGTTTATAGTAATTATATAATTTACTGTATTAAGGCGGGGTTTTCCCCGCTTTTTTTAGTTATAAGGGTTAGTAGATAAATTGAGATGCATTTTCTGTTTTTACTTTGTAGTAGATAATATTCGGCGTAAACTTTCAACTATATTCAGCTAAATCGAATTTAATGCAGGTTTATTCCCTGCTTTTTTATGTTCTATTTTTAATACATTTACACTATGAAGCTACTAATACTTAACGGACCCAACCTTAATTTACTCGGTATACGCGAGCCCGAAAAATATGGTAATAAAAGTTTTGATGATTATTTTTCAGAGCTACAGTTTCAATTTCGAAATGTGGAACTTTCATTTGATCAAACCAATATTGAAGGAGAATTAATTGATAAGATCCAGAATGCCCGTAAGGATTTTGATGGGATCATCCTGAACGCGGCAGCCTATACACATACTTCTGTCGGCATAGGGGATGCAGTTGCTGCAATTGATATTCCAGTAGTAGAAGTGCATATTTCCAATACATTTTCCAGGGAAGAGTTTCGTCATAAATCTTATATCTCACCTATTGCCAAAGGCATCATCGTTGGATTTGGATTACAAAGTTATGATCTTGCGATCCAGAGTTTTTTAAATACCAAAGATGACTAAAGCTTACCTAAACTGGAGCAGTGGTAAAGATTCTGCACTTTCTCTTTATTATTCTAAGAAACAGAAAGAATATAAGGTCGAAAAACTTCTTACCACAATTAATAAGGATGTAGATAGGGTAACCATGCATGGCGTGAGAACTGAGCTATTATTACAACAGGCTGAAGAATTAGGTTTACCTATACAGATATCTGAGTTAAGTGCTGAAACCAACATGGAAGAATATAACCGTAAGATGAAGGAAGCAACAGATTCTTTATTAAATAACGGTTATACGCATAGTATCTTCGGAGATATATTCCTGGAAGATCTCAAAAAATACAGGGAAGACCAATTAAAAAGTGTAGGGTTAACTCCGTTTTTTCCTTTATGGAAAAAAAACACCAGAGATCTTATATCTGAATTTATTGATCTGGGCTTTAAAGCAGTGGTAGTTTGCACCAATTCTAAGTATCTGGATGATTCTTTCTGCGGCCGAATTATAGACCATCAATTTGTATTAGATCTACCGGAAAATGTTGATGCTTGCGGAGAAAATGGTGAATTTCACACCTTTGTTTTTGATGGTCCACTTTTTAAATCTCCTGTTAAATTCAAAATAGGAGAGAAGGTGAATAGATCTTATAAGCCTACGAAGGATAATGACGATAATTGCTTTCAGGAGGATGATGAATCCTGGGACACCGAATTTTGCTTTTGTGACCTTATTCCTGAATAGAAGTTCGTTGTCATAACGTCAAGCTGAACTTGTTCCAGCTTCTATTAAATATAATCCTTCCCTAAGATCCTGAAACGAGTTCAGGATGACGAGAAAAAAAAACCCGCATTCAAAAGAATGCGGGTTTTTTATTTTTCTAACGTCTAACGTCTAACGTCTAACGTCTAACGTCTAACGTCTAACGTCTAACGTCTAACGTCTAACGTCTAACGTCTATAAGTGTATTACTTCGTCATAAGCAGCTGCAACAGCTTCCATCACCGCTTCACTCATGGTTGGGTGAGGGTGAACTGCTTTTAGCACTTCATGACCTGTAGTTTCAAGTTTTCTACCTAGAACAGCTTCAGCGATCATATCAGTAACTCCGGCTCCAATCATATGGCAACCTAACCATTCTCCGTATTTGGCATCGAAGATCACTTTTACAAAACCATCAGATTTTCCGGCAGCTTTCGCTTTACCTGAAGCAGAGAATGGAAATTTACCAACTTTAAGTTCGTATCCGGCTTCTTTTGCCTGCTTTTCGGTCATACCTACTGAAGCGATCTCTGGAGTCGCATAGGTACATCCAGGTATATTTCCGTAGTCTAATGGCTGAACGTCCATTCCTTTGATCTTTTCAACACAAAGAATTCCTTCGGCTGAAGCTACGTGGGCCAGGGCAGGGCCATGAACCACATCTCCAATAGCATATACTCCAGAAACATTGGTTTGGTAAAAATCGTTAACTACTATCTTATCTTTATCAGTCTTGATCCCAAGGTCTTCAAGTCCTATATTTTCAATATTCGTTTTAATACCTACTGCAGAAAGAACCACATCAGCTTCCAGTTTTTCTTCACCTTTTTTGGTCTTCACAGTAGCGATAACTTTTCCATTCTTTTTTTCAACGCTTTCTACGGAAGAGTTTGTCATCACCTTAATTCCGGCTTTCTTGATGCTTCTTTCAAACTGTTTTGAAACTTCTTCATCTTCTAAAGGCACAACATTAGGAAGAAACTCAACTACCGTTACTTCTGTTCCCATGGCGTTGTAAAAATGAGCAAATTCAACTCCTATAGCCCCTGATCCAACCACGATCATAGATTTAGGTTGCTTTTCAAGAGTCATAGCTTCACGGTAACCAATTACGGTCTTACCATCCTGCTTAAGGTTTGGAAGTTCTCTTGAACGTGCTCCTGTAGCGATAATAATATTATCTGCCTGGTATTCTGTTTTCTTGTCTTTCTTATCGGTAACTTCAACTTTCTTACCAGATTTCAATTTTCCGAAACCTTCAAGAACATCAATTTTGTTCTTCTTCATTAGGAACTGAACACCTTTGCTCATTCCGTTTGCTACGTCCCGGCTTCTTTTAACTACGGCTCCAAAATCCTTATCGGCTTTTTCAAGTTTTAAACCATAGTCTTCAGCATGTTTCAGGTAATCAAAAACCTCTGCACTTTTAAGTAGGGCTTTGGTTGGGATACATCCCCAGTTAAGGCAAACACCTCCAAGACTTTCCTTTTCTACAATTGCGGTTTTAAAACCTAACTGAGAAGCGCGGATTGCAGTTACATAACCACCCGGGCCACTACCTAAAACAATAATATCATATTTACTCATATTCGGAATATTTTGAATCTGGTTATAGAGTTTGCGAATTTAAGGAATTAAACCCTAAACTGAAAGTTACAAAGCCGGGATAAGAACATAAAAAAAACCCGTATGAATTCATACAGGCTTTTTGATTTATTTTAGTGAAGAGGATTTATTTTTTTTCCTTTTCAAAATCAAGGTTGAATCTGTTCTGAACCTGATTCAGGTTTGAGAAATCAACATCTGCATTTGCTGCAAAAACAGCAGAAGGCAATACTACAATTCTGAAGGTTTGATTATCTGTAAACTGACTGTTAAGACCGCTTAAGTCAAAATTCCCGTCAATAATGATTTCCACATCACTTACTGTATGATTGTAAACGTATTGGATGGTCCCTTCATTCAGGAAAAAGTTTTGAGGGATAAGGCTCCATGAATCCACAGTTCCGCCATCTTCTGCATCCAGCAATTCTAAGCGATAAACCAGAACCGCATCAGATTCAGGTTCAA
Source organism: Christiangramia echinicola DSM 19838 (assembly GCF_000423065.1). GTDB lineage: Bacteria > Bacteroidota > Bacteroidia > Flavobacteriales > Flavobacteriaceae > Christiangramia > Christiangramia echinicola. The sequence goes on along the minus strand of NZ_AUHG01000020.1, from coordinate 31,932 downwards.
AAGTATCCACTTCTGCAGGGATATCAATCAATTGAGAGTAATAATTAAATTCTGAAAAGTATTCAAAATCAATTGTGCGTTCATATGTATAACCTAAACCATCAATTCCATCTAAACCATCTTCACCCGGAGGCCCTTGTGGTCCTCTTTCTCCGTCAGAAGAACAGGAGATGAAAAATATGCTGGTTAGTACTAATAGAGATAATAATTTTTTCATGATTATTGGGTTTTAGTTATTTATTAAATTCAATACTGGCTGAATTAACACAGTATCGTTGACCGGTATCTGTAGGACCATCATCAAAAACATGGCCAAGATGACTTCCGCAGCTAGAACAAAGGATTTCAGTACGAATCATACCAAAGGTTCGGTCTTGAATATATTCAACTTTTCCTTCGATGGCATCGTCGAAACTAGGCCATCCGCAACCACTTTCAAATTTTGAATTACTCTCAAAGAGTACTTCCCCGCAAGCGGCACATTTATATTCTCCCTTATCAAAATGCAGATTGTATTTTCCCGTGTTGGGAGCTTCAGTACCTTTCTCCCTCAGGACTCTATATTGTTCAGGAGTTAACTCCTTTTTCCATTCTTCTTCAGATTTTTCAACTTTATACTTTTTCATATTACTTAGAATCTGGTTTAAATTTCATCGCAACACCATTTATACAATGACGCTTTCCGGTGGTCTCTTTGGGACCATCATTAAAAACGTGGCCCAGGTGGCCTCCACATCTGGCGCAATGCACTTCATCTCTTTGGTAGCCTAATTTAGAATCACTGCCGTAAGCTACACCGTCATCTATAGCACGATCAAAACTTGGCCAGCCAGTGCCACTTTTAAATTTGTGTTTGGTCTTGTAGAGTTCATTCCCGCAAGCCGCACAAACAAAAGTGCCTGGTTCTTTTATATCTAGTAGATCACTGGAGAAAGGTGTTTCTGTAGCTGCATTTCTTAAAACTGCATATTCTTCAGAGGAAAGTTCTTTTTTCCATTCTGCTTCAGATTTTGAAACTTCATAATTTTTTGAAGTATCCTCACCTGATTTTTTCTGGGCATTACCGTTGCAACTTATAAGGAAAGCAGCAATTACGGTCAATAACAATAACTTTTTCATAGCATTCTTTTTGCTAAAATTACAAAGATTGTGCCGCTATAAAAGTTGTTATTTTGTTAATTACCTTTTCATTTCCTAAAATACGACGATGACCCAGCCCAGATGTGATCATTAATTCGCTGTTTTCCAGCTCTTCATGTATCTCATATGCCGATTTTACCTTCACATCTACATCTTCCTCATCATGAATAACCAGGGTAGGTGTTTTTACATATTTAGCAGATTCCCCTCCAGAAAGTATATCCATATCTTCATTAAACCTGTCGTCCAGGTAAGCCTTCATTTTTCGAGCTACCTTATGATTCATTTTCATGTTCTCTGCAAAGTGCCGGGTTATTTCTGAAATATTATTCGCAGTCCCAATGATTACAAGTTTATTGGTTTTCATTCCATTTCTTATTGCCCTTAGAGAGGACATCCCACCTAGAGAATGACCTATTACCGCTTCAAAAGGACCATGTTGCTCTTCCATATAATGAATAGCTTTTATAAAAAATGGCATCATACTCATTTTGCCTTCAGCTTTCCCGTGTGCGGGAGCATCAAAACTTACACACATATAACCTTGCTCCAGCAGCTCCTTGGCAATTTTCGCCAATTGGGTTCCGCTGCCACTCCAGCCATGAACTAAAAGTACTTTCTTAGCACTGCTCCCATATTCGTAAGTTACTATTTCACGGTTCATGGAAGGAACCAATACAGTTTTCTGGATTGAATTTTCATCCATTTCCTTTTCCCTGTTTGGGATCTTGTACTTAAACGGAGTTAAAAATAATTTAGCCGCAAACCTACTGGCCAGAAAGGGGGAAATAGTTGTTAATATTCTTGAAATCGTTAATATATATGAAGGTACCAGGAGTCGTTGTACCGGTGTTTTATCTTTAGTGTTTTTTGTCATTTTTTAAGAAATCATCAATTTATTATAAAAAGTATAACAGTACTTGAAAATGCCGTCGCAGGTATCGTTATTGCTGCAAATATCAACAATGGTATTGTTTTTGAAACTCTTCTTTGTGTTAAATCATACTTAAACCAACAACGGCGATATTACTGCTTTTGTACTTTTAGGTACATAAAACCAAAAATCATGAAGTTTAAAAATACCTTTTTATGGTTAAGTGTGCTACTGTTAGTAGTATCATGTAAGACTAATCCTTTTACAGGAGAAAGCAATCTTAACTTTGTTTCTAATGATCAATTGTTTCCAGCTTCTTTCGAGCAGTACAACCAGTTTCTTAATGAAGCTGAAGTGGTAAGAGGAACTGAAGATTCCAGAATGGTCAAGAAATTAGGAGAGGATATTGTGGTAGCGGCAGAACGTTATTTGAATGCTAACGGATACCAGGGTTTTATGAACGACTTTAAATGGGAGTTCAACCTTGTGAAAGATGATCAGGCGAACGCCTTTGCGATGCCGGGTGGTAAAGTTGTAGTATACACCGGTATTCTTGATGAGGCAGATAATACGAATGGTTTAGCGACTATTATGGCGCATGAGATTGCCCACGCCCTGGCAGATCACGGTGCTCAACGTATGAGTGCTGCTCAATTGCAACAGCTAGGTGCAGTTGCCGGATCTGTTGCAGTAAGCGGAAAAAGTGAGCAAACTCAGCAGATATTTGCGCAGGCGTATGGGCTTGGAACTACAGTAGGAGTTATGCTACCTTTTAGCCGTGGTCATGAAGCTGAAGCAGATAGAATTGGTCTTACAATGATGGCGATCGCCGGATATGATCCAAGAGAAGCACCAGAATTATGGAAGAGAATGCAAGCTAACAGCAGCGGTCAGGCTCCTCCAGAATTCCTGAGTACTCACCCTTCAACCCAAACCAGGATCAATAATCTTACTAAATGGGCACCAGAAGCAATTGCTGAGGCAAAAAAATATGGAACTACCAGTTTTAAATAAGATATTCTAAAAATAAAATTGAAAAGCCACCAAATTCGGTGGCTTTTTCTATTTTTAGTGCATGAAGCATCTACCTAAAGGAAGTAAAAAGCTTATTCATGCCTGGGCTTTTTATGATTGGGCTAACTCAGTTTATAGTTTAGTCATCTCATCTGCTATTTTTCCTATATTCTATGGAGCTCTCACAATAGTAACAGATAGTGAAGGAAATAAGTTAAGTGATACAGTTACCTTTCTGGGAATAGACTTCAATAATGATACTTTAATAAGCTATGTGACAGCGGGAGCTTTCCTCGTAGTTAGTTTTTTAAGTCCATTTTTATCTGGTATTGCAGATTATATAGGGAACAAAAAGAACTTTCTGAAATTCTTCTGTTATCTGGGTGCTTTTTCGTGCATAGGTCTTTACTGGTTTAGCTTGGATTTTCTATGGTTTGGGCTTCTGTGTTATTTTTTAGCACTTATAGGTTTCTGGGCCAGCCTGGTGTTCTATAATTCTTACCTACCCGATATTGCCTTTCCAGCCCAGCAAGATAAAGCCAGTGCAAAAGGTTTTTCTCTGGGATATATAGGTAGCGTTATTTTATTGATCCTTTGTCTGGTGATGATATTGAAGTATGACTGGTTTGGTTTTGAAAACAAAGGATTTCCCACTAGATTTTCTTTCGTGTTAACTGGAATCTGGTGGATAGGGTTTAGTCAGTACACTTATTATTATTTGCCAAAAGGAAACAAGAAGGCTAAGCTAACCAATGATGTGCTCTTCAATGGATTTAGAGAGCTTAGAACTATATGGAAATCCCTTAAGCAGAATAAAACCCTGAAAAGATATTTACTTGCTTTCTTTGTATACAGTATGGCGGTACAAACAATTATGTTAATTTCAACATATTTTGGTATAGAGGAATTAGAATGGGGTGATCAGGACCCTACAACGGGTCTTATTGTGAGTATTCTTTTAATACAATTGGTGGCAGTAGTAGGTGCAACCCTTACTTCCAGACTAGCTATTAAATATGGAGACGTAAAGATCCTGATATTTATAAATCTAATCTGGATCGCTATCTGTGGGTATGCATATTTTATTACCACCCCGGTTCAATTTTATGTGGCTGCAGCTTCAGTAGGTCTTGTAATGGGAGGTATCCAATCCTTATCGCGATCTACATATTCTAAAATGTTACCTGAAAATGCTGTAGATACCGCTAGTTATTTCAGTTTTTATGATGTTTCTGAAAAGATAGGTATAGTAATTGGAATGTCTCTTTATGGTTTTGTGGCCCAGGAAACAGGTAGTGTTAGAAATGCGATCTTATTCCTGGTGGTATTTTTTATTGCCGGGGTGATCTTATTAATGAGGGTGCCCAAGCCTGCATTCAGGGAATAAAAAAACCTGCACGATGGCAGGTTTTTCATAAACTATTTTTTGATTAATGGGAAGATACACTTCCAGACCCATGACTGTTGAAATCTTGTTTTTCCGGATTTCCTTTATATGTGATGTCTCCAGATCCTGACACTGATGCTTTTAATGAATTTTTAGCGTTTACCATAATATCTCCTGAACCTGCTACTTTTGCTTCTACATTTTCAGCAAATAGATCATAAGCATTAAAATCTCCGCTTCCGGTAACTTTACAATCGAAATTTTTACTTTTTCCTTTTAATTGCACATCTCCAGATCCAGTAATTCTTCCTTCAAGGTCTTTAACTTCCAACTCCAGCTTCATGTCTCCAGAACCGGTAACCTGTATTTGTAATTTAGAACTTGAGATCTTGTCTTTGGTCCACATATCTCCAGAGCCGGTTACTGAAACTGCATCCAGGCTTTCAAAAGGGACCGTGATTAGAATTTCATCTTTTGGTGATAAATTAAAACCATCTTTTGTAGATATTTTAAGTGCACCATTTTTAACTTCAGTAAGAATGTATTCCTGTAAATTACTTTCAGCCTCAACAATAATATTGCCTTCCTGTCCAGCCACCAGTTGCACATTCATAGATCCTACAAGTTTTATTTCGTCGTAAGGCTCTGTAGTTCTGGTTTTAGAAACCATATCGCCGTTTCCTTTTACTCTTTCATTATTACCCCATTGAGCGTTAACACATGATAAGGTTAGGATGCAAACACAAATTAATAAGAATGTTTTTTTCATAATATTGGTTATTTAAGAATTAGTTAGATGATTAGTTTTTGTAAAATTTCACACTTCCGTAGCTCGTAGTTATATTGAACTGCGCTCCACTTCCAGAACCATATGTGCCAGAAGCTTTATTTCCGTTGTTCTCGCTGTTTCTCTTTTTAACATTAAGGTCATCCAGACCGCTGATGCTTCCATAAGAAGTTCTAACCTCAAAGTTGAAGTTCATCTCATTGTCGAAACCGATTTTCACGCCAGCGTAGTCTGTGTCTATGGAAATGTTCTTTGCTCCTTTGATCACTTTTTCAATAGAGAGAGAGCCGTAATCTAAATTGATATTTGCAGAGGTGAAGATCCTGTTGATCTTAGTAGTTAGATAATCTCCATTTCCCATTAGCACCTTTACCTTATCGATCTCAACACTACCATAATCACAATTAAAATCGATCTTCGAAACTTTTCCTAATCTGGAATTTGAGTAATCTGCACTAATGGTTAATTGATCTGCTTCTTCGATCTCGTAATCTGAATAATCTGCATTGATCTCAGCATTGGTTACGAAGCCTATATTGCTATTTCTTGTATAATCGAAATTTAGATAATTTGATCTCCCTCTTAATTCACCGATATCAATTTTTCCGTAGTCACAGGAAATTTTTGCATTCCCGGTAGTTCTGTCAATATAGATGCCTCCATAATCATTATTAATATCCAGATGATTGCCAACGGGAGCCTTTATTATGTAGTTTACTTCCATGTTCACATTATCAAAACCTCCAAAAACTTCTTTCCACCAGGATTTGTCTTCTTTAGAGAATCTAGTTTTTGCACTTACACCATCAGTATTCTGACTGAATGCTACATTGATCTCTTCAAGTCTTTTTTCTACTTTTTCTTCATCATTACCATTGGTCTTGATAATAACTTCAATAACTACACGATTTTCATCCCAGGTGGTGATATCTACATTCCCATAGCTATTATTTATTTTTAGATTAGAATCTGCACTAACTTTAAACTCTTTTTTTATCTTTTTTTCCTTTGTATGTTTACCTGTAAGTTCGGTTTTTTCTGTAACACATTCGCTTTCTAAAGAATCGAAATGTGGAAGACCGGGAGCCAGGGCAGCCAGAAATATGATACTAGATAATATTGTTTTCATGATTTTGGTTCTTTAGTGTTTTAATATTTTCAATTTGGGTCAAAACGTTATTCAATAGGTCTATTCGTTGTTGGAAATTCTGGATCATAGCATGTATCACTCTGTTATCTTTTCCACTGTCCAGGAGGTCATCTTTAAGGTTTTCATAATTCATTTCCAGTTTTTCCATTTGTAATAAAGCATCATTAATAATGGCTTCGGTTTCCGGTGTCTTTTCAGCATTGATAGCATTTAATTCTTTGGTGATCAAGCCGGTGTAGAATTCCTGGGTCTGTTTCATTTCAGGAGAAATACTAGCCAGTTCAGAATTTTTCGCATTATCTAAAGGGCCCATAAATCCTCCTAGAAGAAAGATAGCCAAGGCAAAGCTCGCTGCGATTGCCATTATTGGGGCCCATAAACTGCGTACTTTATTTTTAGATTCAGGAGATTCAATTTCTTTATCGATTTTTTTGAAAAAGCGCTCTCTATGGCCGGTATGTGGCTCTTCGATATTAAAATTCAAATCATCGAAAAGATTATCAAAGTCATTATTTTTCATGATCCTGTAATTTTTTTCTTAAGCTTTCTTTTGCCCTGGATATCATCGTTCGGCAATTGGCATAAGAAATATTCATTATTTCACAAATCTCTTCATAGTCGTACCCTTCAATCAGATGCAAGGTTAAACCAAGCCTGTAATTTTCTTTAAGCGACTTGATCTGGTTAAGGATCATACGAACTTTAGAGTTATTTTTATCATCATCATTTAAAGTAACACCTGCATCATCTGCCTCATTTTTCAAATCATCGTTATAACTTACTTCTCCCAGTTTAGCAATCTTGTTGTAGGCAGTGATACTTTCGTTCACTACAATTCTTTTTAACCAGGCTCCGAAGGTTGAGGTCTCTTTAAAACTTTCAATTTTGGTGAAAGCGCTTAAAAAAGCTTCCTGCATAATATCCTCGGCTTCAGCTGAGTGACCGGTTATACGATAAGCAGTGTTATACATCGCTTTGTAATAACGATCATAAATTTCCATTTGAGCTCGTTGGTCGCCATAACGACAACGTTCTACCAGGTCTTTAATATGTATGATGGTTGGTGTCAATTAAAACTTGGTTTCTGTTATAAAGATGGATATGTTTTGCATTTGTTACACTTTTATAAAAATAATCTAGCACACAGCGTGGCATAGGAATTGAATAATTGAAATAGAAAATCTGAAATAAAATTGAAAGTCTTATCTATCAGGGCTTTTAAACAACTTCATCAAAATTAGCGAATAATAGTTTTGATGACAGTTTGACTTAAATATAATTATGGCAAAAACAAAGTTTGGTAATATTGACAGTTTGTCACTACAGGGAATTGAGGAAGATGCAGAATTAATCCCTTTAATGACACCTGAAGATGAAGAGGAAATAAATAAGGAAAACCTGCCTGAAACTCTACCTATACTACCTTTGAGGAATACTGTGCTATTCCCGGGAGTTGTGATACCTATTACTGCCGGCCGAGATGCTTCTATTAAGCTAATTAATGAGGCTAATAACGGTAGTAAGATCATTGGGGTGGTGTCTCAAAAAGATGAAGAGGTAGAGAATCCAACTTCAAAGGATATTAATAAAGTTGGTGTAGTAGCACGGATCCTTAGGGTTTTAAAAATGCCTGATGGTAATACTACTGTGATCATCCAGGGAAAAAAGCGTTTCCAGATCACAGAAGTGGTTACAGAGCAGCCTTATATGAACGCTACTATCACCGAAGTTCCAGATAACAGGCCTGAAAAGGGGAATGCAGAATTTTCGGCAATAATAGATTCTATCAAAGAACTTGCCTTGCAAATTATAAAGGGCAGTCCTAATATCCCTTCGGAAGCCTCATTCGCAATTAAAAATATCGAGAGTGATTCATTTTTGATCAATTTCGTTTCTTCTAACATGAGTTTAAATGTGGAAGAAAAGCAGAAACTTCTTGAGATGAACAATCTTAAGGAGCGTGCCCTGGCGACTTTGAAACATATGAATACTGAGAACCAGAAACTGGAACTCAAGAACGATATCCAGAGCAAGGTGCAGAGCGATATGAGCCAGCAGCAACGTGAATATTTCCTTCATCAGCAAATGAAGACCATCCAGGAAGAACTTGGTGGTGTTTCACATGAAGGTGAGATCGTGGAAATGCGTGAGCGTGCTGTAGATAAGCAATGGGGGGAGGATGTTCAGAATCATTTTGAAAAGGAGCTCGCTAAAATGCAACGCATGAATCCTCAGGTGGCTGAGTATTCTATTCAAAGAAATTATTTAGACCTGTTCCTGGATCTACCATGGAATGAGTTCAGTAAAGATAAATTCGACCTTAAAAGAGCTAAAAGAATTCTAGATCGTGATCATTATGGACTTGACGATGTAAAGAGACGGATCATAGAATATCTGGCTGTTTTAAAGTTGAGGAATGATATGAAATCTCCTATACTATGTCTTTACGGACCTCCCGGAGTTGGTAAAACCTCATTAGGGAAGTCTGTAGCTGAAGCTTTAGGAAGAGAGTATGTTAGAATATCGCTTGGTGGTCTTCGTGATGAGGCAGAGATAAGAGGACACAGGAAAACTTATATAGGAGCGATGCCGGGTAGAATTATTCAAAGTTTGAAAAAAGCCGGTACCAGTAACCCAGTTTTTGTTCTGGATGAGATTGATAAACTTAGTATTGGTAATTCTGGAGATCCATCTTCAGCTTTACTGGAAGTTCTGGACCCGGAGCAGAATTCAGAATTCCATGATAATTTCCTTGAAATGGGATTTGATCTTTCCAAAGTGATGTTTATTGCAACCTGTAATTCATTGAGTACAATTCAGCCTGCATTAAGAGACCGTATGGAGATCATTAATGTAACCGGTTATACCATTGAAGAAAAAGTTCAGATCGCTAAAAGGCACTTATTACCGAAGCAGCTCGAAGAGCATGGTTTAACTTCAGAACATTTGAAAATCGGTAAAAAGCAACTTGAAAAAATAGTTGAAGGTTATACTCGTGAATCTGGGGTGCGTGCACTTGAAAAACAGATCGCAAAAGTTGTACGATATGCAGCTAAGAATATTGCGATGGAGGAGGAGTATAAGATTAAGGTTTCTGATGAGGATATTATCGAAATTCTTGGTAGTCCTAAAATGGAAAGAGATAAATATGAGAATAATGATGTTGCCGGAGTAGTTACAGGGCTTGCCTGGACTAGTGTTGGTGGAGATATACTGTTCATTGAATCTATACTTTCCAAAGGAAAAGGTAATCTAAGTATTACCGGAAACCTTGGTAAGGTGATGAAAGAGTCTGCTACGATCGCGATGGAATATATCAAAGCGAATGCAGAGCGATTAGGAATTATACCATCAATTTTTGATCAATATAATGTGCATATTCACGTGCCAGAGGGAGCAACTCCAAAAGATGGTCCTAGTGCAGGTATCACCATGTTAACATCGTTGGTTTCTCTTTTTACTCAGAAGAAAGTGAGAAAAAGTATTGCTATGACCGGTGAGATAACATTACGAGGTAAAGTATTACCTGTAGGTGGTATCAAAGAGAAGATCCTTGCTGCAAAAAGAGCCAGAATCAAGGAGATCATTCTTTGTGAAGACAATAAGCGGGATATAGAAGAAATTAAAGATGAATATTTGAAAGGACTAACCTTTCATTATGTCAAGGAAATGAGTGATGTAATAGACATAGCGATCACAGATGAAAATGTGAAGAATGCTAAAAAGCTATAAAACCAGCCCCGTAAAGGGGCTTTTTTTATGATTATTGAATATAGCTTTTTAAAAAATTACCTTTGTAATAGAAATAAAAATATATGAGTAAAAGGATTACGATAGCGATAGATGGATTTTCCTCAACTGGAAAAAGTACGGTAGCAAAGCGATTGGCTAATGAATTAGAATATGTTTATGTAGATACGGGTGCAATGTATAGGGCAGTTACTTTGTATATGATGAGGAATATATTCGTATCTGAGGGAAATTTAGATAAAGAGGCGATTATTCGTTATTTACCATTTGTAAGCCTACGATTTGAATATGATGAAGAACTTGGTTATGGTCATATGTTTCTGAATAATGAAAATGTAGAGAAGGAGATTCGATACATGGAAGTTTCTGAACAGGTGAGTAAAGTATCTGCGATTCCTCAGGTTAGAAAAATGCTGGTAGATCAACAGCAGGAAATGGGGAAAAGTAAAGGAGTTGTAATGGATGGAAGAGATATTGGTACAGTAGTTTTTCCAGATGCTGAATTAAAGATATTTATGACTGCTTCTACTGAGACCAGGGCACAAAGAAGATATGATGAGTTAAAGGGTAGAGGTGACGAAGTAAAATTTGAAGAGGTTCTGAAGAATGTAAAAGATCGTGATTTCATGGATTCAACCAGAGAAGATTCACCATTGAGAATGGCTGATGATGCTGTGGAATTCGATAACTCAGATTTGGGATTAGATGAGCAATTTGAAAAGATCCTGAAGATCGCTAAGGACAAGATTGCTGAGGTAAATTCTTAGAATCTTTTTTATATTAAATACTATCCGTAATTAATTTCATTATTAGTTGCGGATTTTTGTTTTCTTATGTATTTTTGCACTCCTTTTTGGCAGATGATCGGAAATCCAAAAGGGCTTGATAATCAAAATTATAAACAACTTCTGAAGTTTCTAATTTGCAACAATGATTTCCGGAGAAACTCAGGATACAAATTTAAAGTCAGTAATGGCTGAAGAAACAAAAAACAAAGAAGTTCAGGATAACACTGAAAATGTGGAAGTTCAGGACGTAGCAGGTATGGATTCTCAATCTCAACCTGAACAAGAAAATCAACAGGAAAATCCTGAAAAATTCCTTGAAGAATTTAACTGGCATAACTACGAAGAAGGAATCGATCCTATCGACGATGAGAAGCTGGAAGAATTTGAAAAGCTAGTTGCTGAAAATTTCGTTGACACTTTAGATGATGAAGTTGTAACAGGAAAAGTAATTAATATTACAGATCGTGATGCAATTATTGATATCAACGCAAAGAGTGAAGGAGTTATTTCTCTTAACGAATTTCGTTACAATCCAGATCTTAAAGAAGGAGATGATGTTGAGGTTTTAATCGACGTTCGCGAAGATGCAACCGGACAATTGATCCTTTCTCACCGTAAGGCGAGAGTGATCAAGGCTTGGGAAAGAGTGAACACAGCGCACGACGAAAGTCTTGTAGTTAATGGATTCATCAAATGTCGTACAAAAGGTGGTATGATCGTAGATGTATTTGGTATCGAAGCTTTCCTTCCAGGATCGCAAATTGATGTGAAGCCAATCCGTGATTACGATGCTTACGTTGGTAAGAACATGGAATTCAAAGTGGTTAAAATTAACCATGAATTCAAAAACGTTGTTGTTTCTCACAAAGCGCTTATCGAAGCAGATATCGAAGAGCAGAAGAAAGAGATCATCGGTCAGCTTGAAAAAGGTCAGGTACTTGAAGGTACTGTTAAGAACATTACTTCTTACGGTGTATTCGTTGACCTTGGAGGTGTTGACGGACTTGTACACATTACAGATCTTAGCTGGTCTAGAATCAACCATCCAAATGAGATCGTTGAACTTGATCAGAAACTTAACGTAGTAATCCTTGACTTTGATGAGTCTAAGTCTAGAATTCAGTTAGGTCTTAAGCAACTTAGCCAACACCCATGGGATGCTCTTAGCGAGGACCTTAAAGTTGGTGATAACGTGAAAGGTAAAGTAGTTGTAATCGCAGATTACGGTGCATTTATCGAGGTTGCTGAAGGTGTTGAAGGTCTTATCCACGTTTCTGAAATGTCTTGGAGCACGCACTTGCGTTCAGCTCAGGATTTCGTAAATGTTGGGGATGAGGTAGAAGCACAGATACTTACTTTAGATAGAGATGACAGAAAAATGTCTCTTGGTATCAAGCAATTGAGCCAGGATCCATGGACTGATATTACTTCTAAATATCCTGTAGGATCTAAGCACAAAGGTATCGTTCGTAACTTTACTAACTTCGGTGTATTCGTAGAATTAGAAGAAGGAATCGACGGACTTATTTATATCTCTGATCTTTCCTGGACTAAAAAGATCAAGCACCCATCAGAATTTACTAACGTAGGTGATGAGCTTGAAGTTGTAGTTCTTGAACTAGATGTTGAAGGTAGAAAACTTTCTCTTGGACATAAGCAGATCGAGGATAACCCTTGGGATAAATATGAAAAAGACTTCGGTGTTGGATCTAAGCATTCTGCAGAGATCACTGAGATCGTAGACAAAGGAGCAACTATCGACTTTAACGAGGATATCACTGCATTTATTCCGCAGAGACACCTAGAAAAAGAAGATGGAAGCAAACTTAAGAAAGGTGAAGAGGCAGAATTCCAGATCATTGAATTCAACAAAGAATTCAAGAGAGTAGTAGCTTCTCACATGGTAATTCACAAAGAAGAAGAGCAAAAAATTGTAAAGCAGGCTGCTAAGAAATCAGCTACGCAAAACAAAGACAACGCCACTACAATTGGTGATGTTAATGCTGATCTTCAAGCGTTGAAAGACAAAATGGAAGGTAAGAAGTAATCTACCTGATATTTATAAAGTAAAAACCTCCTTAGGCAACTAAGGAGGTTTTTTTTATGCCATATATTTTAGAAGAAATATGTGGTACTATAGATTTGTCAGTCCTTATTCGACTATCGGAATAAGACCTCTAAGACCCATATCTACTACCGGTTCACTATTCTCTGTGCCAATATCCCATTTACCGTTACCATTCAGGTCCTGCCATTCAAAACTCTTATTAGTAGATAAGGACATGGTTACAATAATATCCTCAGTTTCGTTACCGGTAATATTGAATGGACTTTGAAATTCACCCGTCACCACACAAGATCCCTGCGGAATAGGGGATGTATCAAATATAGGATTAGGCACGGTTATACCTCCCGATGGCACCTGGCCCGTATTAACACCTGCTATACTTTCAAAGGCGAAAAAGCCCTGAAGTTTATTATCGTTTACTTCAACAGTTTCATTTTTAACTTTAAAATTTGAAATATAAGTATTAAAGCCAACGAATCCTGCGATGGTTACATCATAGAGATTTCCCTCAAAGTAGACCTCTGCATCCAGGTTTTGGTAAGACAGGGATAATCGTACCCATTCATAACTTCCTGGTTTAATATCTTTAAGTGGAATAGTGAGAAAAACTTCTCCCGGTGCTACCTTAATACTGTTATCAAAATCTATAGCGTTGCCTCCACCTTTAGTAGTCTCAGAAGCATGATATAAGATCTCTCCTTCTCCTAAAGGTGTAAACATATTAGGGGCTAATTCGAGGTAATGAGCAGATATAATATTAAAATCTGGATCCTGACCCGCATTTTCACTTGGTACCGAGGTAGTAGAACCGGTGTTACCTAATCTTACCTGGTTGGGATCAACATCTAATTTTATGATCAGGTTGGCTTCAGTTTGCTGGTCTACAGGATTGTTGTCATTATCGTTATTACAGGATTGCAGGCCAGAAATCAAGAAATAAACAGCAAATACTCTCAGAAATAATTTCTTCATACGTGGTGAGTTTAGGTAGATACTTTTATAATAACTGAATAAATTTAGGAAATATTATAATATAAGAATCACCTAACGTCAATTCTATTTAATTGATTTGTAGTCTTTTGAGGAGGTTAAAAATTTAGTTGGAACAGTTTTATTCATTTACTGAAAAAGAAAACCCCCTTAGTTGGCTAAGGAGGTTTAATATTTTCTAATATGAAAAACTATTCTGAAGCAGACATTAGTTCCTGAAGTTTCTGAGAGCTAATAGGCTTGATAAGGTAATTGCTTATATTGTCATAATCTTTTGCCCTATCCATATCTATGGGGTCTATGGATGATGTCACTATATAAATAGTAATTTCTTTCTCGCATGGGATCTTAATGAATTCATCTAAAAATTCCCATCCGTCCATTACGGGCATATTGAGATCTAATAAGATCACATCTGGTAAAGAATCATTATTAGATTCTATAATTGGCTTAAGGTGGTTTAATGCCTCCTCACCATTATGAAATACCAGAAAACTATTACAGAAGTTGGCTAGTTTCATGATCTTCTTGGTTCCGAATACAAATATTGGATCGTCATCAATAATGCACGCGATATCAACTTTATTCATGCTTCTTTAAAGTTATAATAAATTTAGTTCCTTTATTTACAGTGCTTTCTACTTCAATTTTACCTTCCATGGCTTCAATCTGATTTTTAGTAATAAATAGTCCAATGCCTCTGGAATCTTTATGATTATGAAAAGTTTTATACATTCCAAATAATTTCTGTCTGTGCTTCTTCAGGTCTATACCCAGACCGTTATCTTCAATAATTAGTCGTATAAAATTTTTCTCTTCTTCAATGCTGAAGCGAACAAAACTATCTCTTTCCTCAGCTCTATATTTAATGGCATTAGTAGTGAAATTAAGTAATATACTTTCCATATATGCTCTTATTCCCTTTACATAGCAATCTTCGGGAACCTCGTTTATCAATTCCAGTTGTGCGTTACCTATAAGAGCTGCGACTGAATGTTTAGCATTTACCACTTCTTTGCGTAGATTAACCGGTACCAGAGTTTCACTTACAGAAGTATTTATTACGGTCACTTCATTTAAATGATCTATAGTCTCTTTTAAATTTCCTGAAGCCTTATATAGCATTTCAATGATCTGATTTTCTTTTTGTTCTGGATGATCTTCTAAATATAGGTCTAGAAGCATTCCCAGGTTTCCAGAATGAGATCTTAAGTTATGAGAAACTATATGAGCAAAATTTTTAAGTCGATCATTCTGATCTTTCGTTAATTCGAGGATATTTGAAAGCTCTTTTTCGGCATTTTTTAATTTCGATATATTGGTAGCAACACCCAGATATCCCATAATTTCACCCCCGTCTTTTATAGTAGTAATTGTAAGTTGAACCGGGAACATGTTTCCATATTTAGGCTTATAAAGCCATTCTCTGGTGTCGAAATTACTTTTTGTAGCCATCGCTTTAAAAAGATCTACCCCTTCATGTTTTTCACCGTATAGAGCTGCAAATTCCTTAGAGCGAGACTTCATTTCTTTTTTAGAATGAATGATGGCCGGGGTTTGAATGCCTATCATTTCTTCTTTGGAATACCCCAAAAGGTTTTCTGCCCCTCTATTAAAAACTTTAATAATACCATCTGGATTTATACCAATGATACTAACCCTGGTACTAGCTTCTAACAGACCTTCTAATTCTAGAAGAGTCTTTTTTAGTTTTGCTTCTGCTAATTTTTCTTTAGATATATCTGTGATCTGTGAGACAAAGAAAAGAGGTTTGTTTTGTTCATCTCTCACCAGAGACACAGCAAGATGAATATAAACAAGGTGCCCGTCTTTATGATAATATCGTTTATCCATATGATAGTGGTCTCGTTTCCCATCTATCAATTCATTCAGAAGTTTCAAATCCAGATCCAGGTCTTCTGGATGCGTAATATCCCGGAAGGTTTTTTTGCGTAATTCTTCTGCTGAAAAACCTACGATTTCGCTAACCCGGTTATTAATTTGAAGCCATTGTCCATCAGGTTTTACAATAGCCATTCCAATAGCCGCATTTTCAAAACTACCTCTGAAGGTCTCCTGACTAATTCGGTGTTTCTTTTCAGCTTCTATTCTTTTTGTGATATCATGCATCGCCACTACGGCACCTGCCAAATTTCCATTTTCGTTAAATAGCCGGGAGCCATTCACAGAAACTTTGCGTTTAACCCCGTCTATTGGTTTGATCATGATCTCATCATTCTCAAGTTTCCCGTTTTTAAGTACTTTTAATAGTGGGATTTCTGAAAGATCCAAAGCTCTATCACCTTCAAGATTATATAAACCATAGTATTCTGAAAGTCTTTCATGAGGGATCTGTTCTGGTGGTAGGCCGTGCCAATCCTTGGTAGCTCGATTAAATAAGGTTAATTCACCATTTTCATTACAAGCAACTATTCCCACATCGATACTTTCCAGAACGGTCTCCATAAGCTGCTGCTTTTTAAATACTTCTCGTTCTGCAAATTTAATGGCCGTAATATCGGCGGTATGCATTAATATTCCACCAATCACGTTTTCACTGGTGAACCAGGGTCTTACTTCCCAGCTTATCCACTGCTCAGTGCCATCAGCATATATATAGCAATCTTCATCTTTACTATGTATCTCTCCTTGCATACACTTTTTATGAATGTCTTTCCATTCATCACTTATATTCGGAAAAACTTCATAGTGTCTTCTTCCAATTATCTCCTTATCCTGAATATTGTAATCTTCAAGCCATTTGTTTGAAGCAGCTATGTAAACCATATTCATATCGAACATGGCTATTGCACTTGGAGCCTGGTCTATAAATAATTTCTTTATTTCCAGTCTGGATATTTCCTCGGTAACATCAACGTGAAAACCTGTCATCCATTCTGGTTCCCTGTCTTTGGTCCAGGTTACAACCTTTCCTTTATCTCGAACCCAAACCCAGTTACCGCTCTTGTTTTTCATTCTGGCTTCAGTTTGATAAAAATCTGTATCACCTTCAAAATGCCGTTGAAGTTCTAGATTGCATTTTTCCAGATCCTCAGAATGAGCCAGGACTTCCCAGGTTTTAACAGATGTAGGCTCAAGTTCTTCCAGGCTATAACCAAGAACCTCTGCCCAGTTATCACTGAAAATAGTTTCTCCTGTTTGAATATTCCATTGCCAGTTACCGAGTTCGGCACCTTCTATGATCTTTTCATAACGACGTATTTTCCTGAGAAGCTTTTGTTTTAATTCCGGAGTTTGTTCAATTTGATTGCATCCTAGGAAGAGGTAGGTTGAACCATCCTCGGTTACCCTTTTCACGCTTCCTGATAGTCGAAGTTTATAGCCTTGTTTATGCATTAAAAATATTCGAGTAGATCCTTTTTCAAGACTTTTCAAATAATTTAAATTTTCTTCATCCAGGAATTTTGAAGTGTGTTCCTCATTTTCGAATTGCTGAGGATCATAACCCAATACCGATCTCAGCTTAGGATTTAACCATAGCGCATGCGGGTCATTGAGATTGAATACTAAGTAGCCATCGAGTGCGTTGACCTGGGTAAATTCAAATATATCCTGGTTTTTTCGTATCAACGAGAAAACTCTATCCATTACGCCATGTATCATTAAGGTAGGTTTAAAGATTTGGGAATCTTAATCGTCTGCAATTAATGCTAATTCCGCATAAAATACAATTAAAAGTTAGATTAGGGAAACGCTATTATTAGTTAAGAGGTTTTTAATGTTACCAACATTGATGGCGTAATATAAAATTTAGGTAATTAGGTTGTAAATATAAAGATGTCTGAGATTCCCTTATTTTAAAGCCATTTCACAATAGTTTGGCTATTTGTCCTTTAAATAATTCTTATCATTGAGCATGAAAAAAAGATACTGGGTTATAATAATTCTAATCATAGGTTTAATTATAACTTATTTTTCGGGTCCTGTTCCGGACAAACCAGATTATTCAACAGATTTTCCGGAGTTACCTTCAGATTTAAAAGCTCTGGAGAATTACATTAACAGGATGGAAGATTCTTTACCTGTGAGGCCAGATAACCAGGCCAGGATTGTGTGGCAGGAAGAGCCTGTAAAAACTGAATATAGTATAGTATACTTACATGGATTCGCCGGAAGCTATAGAGATGCATACCCTGTTAATAAAAATATTGCCGATTCTCTTAAGGCAAATATTTATTATGCCCGTTGGTCGGGACATGGATTGAAGCCACCTGCATCTTTAAATAATTTTGATGGAGAAAATGCATGGAATTCTGCAAAGGAAGCTTTGGCGATAGGAAATAAAATAGGGGACAAGGTGATTATTATGAGCACTTCTACTGGTGGGACCCTGGCACTTAAACTTGCCGCAACTTATCCGGATAAGATACATGCGCTGGTTAACTTATCTCCAAATATGGAGGATGACCAACCTGGAACATTCGTGCTTAATACACCCTGGGGTTATGAGATTGCAAAGTTAATTTCATTCGGAAAAAATAAAAAGATAGAGCATGAGCAGGAAATCGCCAGAAAATACTGGGATACGATCTATCCTTCCAGGGCTCTTGTAGATCTCCAGGTATTGGTAGAAACTACCATGCTTCCAGAAACTTTCAGAAAAATTAATATTCCGGTACTTACGCTTTACTATCATAAGAACTTTATTGAAGAAGATCAGCATGTAGAGATAAGTATCTATGAAGATGCCTATAAATTGATCTCTACACCAGACTCATTAAAGGTCTTAAAAGCCCTGGAGAATCCCGGTACTCATTTTATAGGAAGTGATATTAAATCCAGGGATATTGAAAGTGTTGAAGAAGAGATCATCAAATTCCTGAAGACGGTAAATTCCAGTCTCTAAAATTTATTAAGAAATTCAGCATACCCCATAGAGTTAATCGCTTTTAAGCGGTTTTCTCCAATGATATCTATTAGGATAGTTAGATCAATATTTAGTTCCTTGTCCCCAAACCATTCCAGCGCGAAAGTGTAATAGATATCGTCTTTTACCTTAATCCTGGTGTATTCTACCTGGCAGCCAAAATCTGGAAATTCGTCTATTTTGATCCTTTTAATTTCACCATTAGAAATTTCGGTTAAATTGAAGCCTATGCGTTCTTTCTTAACAGGTATCCAGTCATAATTATCACCTTCAGTAATCTCATGTACCAGCGAGTCATCTTCCGCAGAAGAAAAGCTCCATTTCACATACTCTTCGAAATAACCTTTTACCCTTGAGACTAACTTTTCTTTTTCCGATCTCGAAACGCGTTGTTTTATTTCAATATTATTTTCCCGTAGTTTTATTCCAATATCTTCTTTTTCCTTGAGAGGAAGATAATAATCTATTCGTGCTTCAGTATTTTCAAAGAGGTATCCATTTTCCTCAAACCATGCACTTATCGCCAGATCTTCGTTAGAATTAAACCATCTAATTTCTTTGCTTTTGAACATTTGCTGAATATTTAAGTTCCGGAATTAACCTGCTTACTGAAGGGTATTAGAATATCTTCCTTTAAATTTACGAAATCCTGATGTTTTAACTTTAGTTATGAAATTAGAAGATACCGGGGAACATATAATTCAATTCAAAAAAAACATTACTTTTGTTGCAATCTACAAACAGTCTCATGAGCCGGAAAGTACTACTAGACTCTAACCAACTCAATATCATTCTACATCGTTTGGCCTGTCAATTAGTAGAAAAACATACAGATTTTAAAGATACCGTACTTGTAGGGATTCAGCCCAGAGGTATTCATGTGGCTAATAGAATAGAGAAGATTCTTAAGGAAGAATATGGACTTGATTCTATTAAAACCGGGCAATTGGATATTACCTTTTATAGAGACGACTTTAGAAGGGGAGAGAAACCCCTGGAAGCCAATAAAACCAGAATAGATTTTATAGTTGAGGATAAATGTGTGGTGTTTATAGATGATGTTCTATACACGGGGCGTAGTATTCGAGCAGCCTTAACTGCTATTCAATCTTTTGGAAGACCCAAAGAAATAGAACTTCTAAGTTTAATAGACAGAAGGTTTAGCAGACACTTACCAATACAACCCGATTATAACGGTAGACAGGTAGATGCAATAAATGAAGAAAAAGTAAAGGTAAGCTGGGAAGAAAATGATGGGGAAGATGCAGTTTATCTTATTTCAAAATAGATAAAAAAATGAACAGCGAATTAAGTGTAGATCACTTATTAGGTATTAAATATCTCAAACCTGAAGATATAGAATTAATCTTCAAAACTGCCGATCATTTTAAAGAGGTAATTAACCGACCTATTAAAAAAGTACCCTCTTTAAGAGATATTACCATTGCTAATCTATTTTTTGAAAACAGTACGAGAACTCGACTTTCTTTTGAGCTAGCAGAAAAAAGATTGAGCGCAGATGTGATTAACTTTTCAGCTGCTTCATCTTCCGTAAAAAAAGGAGAAACTCTGATAGATACAGTTAACAACATACTTTCTATGAAAGTGGATATGGTGGTGATGCGTCATCCCAATCCTGGTGCTGGTATATTTCTTTCAAAACATGTGAAGGCAAGTATTATTAATGCTGGTGATGGAGCACATGAGCATCCTACACAGGCCTTGCTTGATTCTTATTCAATCAGAGAAAGACTGGGCGATGTGGCCGGGAAGAAGGTGGTTATTGTGGGAGATATTCTGCATAGTAGAGTAGCCCTTTCAAATATCTTTGCCCTTAAACTTCAGGGAGCACAGGTGAAGGTTTGTGGACCCAAAACCTTGTTGCCTAAACATATAGAATCTCTAGGAGTAGAAGTTGAAACCAACCTGAAAGCTGCTTTAGAATGGTGCGATGTAGCCAATATGCTGCGAGTTCAGAATGAACGAATGGATATTAGCTATTTTCCAAGTACTCGTGAATACGTAAAACAGTTTGGCCTGAATAAAAAATTACTGGATAGTCTTAATAAAGAAATAGTAATCATGCATCCCGGTCCTATTAATAGGGGAGTAGAGATTACCAGTGATATTGCAGATTCTGAGCATGCCATTATTCTGGATCAGGTTCAAAATGGGGTTGCTGTAAGAATGGCTGTGATCTATTTACTTGCTTCGAAAATTAAACAATAGAGTGAACTTTATTTGTTCAGTTTTTTATATTAGATAGAAATTAGAATTAGAATATGAAAACTTCCAGAAAAGAAACCTTCTTACTTATAGAAAATGAAGGTGATTCTTTAACCAATTTTGCATCTGAGCTTACCAAGCATCATTCAGATTTTCAGAATGATAATATCGTGGTAAACCTAATGACATTTACCAATATTAAATCTGATCAATTACTGGCGTTTTTGGAAATTTCAACAACTCATAGGAATGAGAATAAAAGCTTTGTGATTGTAAATGATGCTGTTGGTATCGACGAACTACCTGAAGAACTTGTAGTGGTTCCAACGATTCAGGAAGCTGAAGATATGATCCAGATGGATGAGATCCAGAGAGATCTTGGATTTTAAACGTATAGATTCTCGAAAATAATCGAAAACTAAGGTCGAATGAAGATCAATATTCTTGGTTGCTATGCGGCCACCCCAAGAAGTTTTACCAATCCTACATCACAGGTTCTTGAAATACAGAATAATCATTTTCTTATTGATTGTGGAGAAGGTACTCAGGTACAGCTGCGCAGGAATAAGATCAAATTTTCGAAAATAAAACACATTTTCATCTCTCACCTGCATGGAGATCATTTCTATGGCCTGGTTGGCCTTGTAAGTACTTTCAGGCTTCTAAATCGCGAAACCGAATTACATATCTATGGTCCTAAAGGAATAAAAGAAATTATTACCCTTCAGTTAAAGCTAGCTAATTCCTGGACAAACTTTCCATTAATTTTTCATGAACTTACCTCAAGGGAGCCCGAAGTTATTTATGAGAATTCTAAAGTAATTGTAAGTACATTACCTTTAAAGCATCGTGTTTATACTAATGGTTTCCTTTTTAAGGAGAAAGAAGGGGATAGGAAGCTGTTAATAGATAAGGCTGAAGAATATAATATAGATTTCTCCCTTTATAAAAGCCTTAAAAAAGGTAAAGATGTAGTTTCAGAAAACGGGAAACTAATTCCTAATTATTTGGTAACTGCAGATCCGCAGCCTCCGAAATCCTACGCTTATTGTAGCGATACTGTATTTGATATGGAACTGGTTCCTTTAATTAAAGGAGCTACCGCTTTATATCATGAATCTACCTTTCTCGAAGATCAGGCTAAACTGGCCTTTCCTACTAAACATTCTACGGCTAAACAGGCAGCTACTATCGCGAAAGCTGCAGAAGTCGGGACTTTGATCCTTGGCCATTACTCTACCCGGTATAATGATATAGAATTATTCCGGACAGAGGCTTCCCCTATATTTTCTGAGATCATCTTAGCCGATGACGGAAAGGAAATAATCGTTGAATAACACATCATATTATTTAACTTCTTACACACCTTTAATCGATTGAAAATCAATCATTCGACTGTATTTTCCTACAAGAAATGTTAAAAATTACAGAAAATTAAGTAATTTTTAAGTTCATTATGCATTTAGTCGGTATTTAATGTACATTAGTCTTCCCTGAATCTAACATTTCAACCGATGAAAAAAATTACATTAACAGGAATTACATTTATTTTTTGTGCAGTTTTTCTTACATCTTGTTCAAATGATAACATCGAAGACGAATTAACTTCTTATGATCAGGTGGTTACTGAAAAAGCTGAATACAGCTATAATACTATAGAAGTAGAAATTCTGGAAGAAATTAATATTTACAGAAAGGCTCTTGGATTATCTGAGCTAAAAGCAATGGCTGAGCTTTCTGTTGAATCTGAAGATCACAATGAATATATGATCGAAGAAGGATTAGTAAGCCATGATAACTTTTCACTGCGCGCGTCGAAGTTAATGAATAAGGTAGGTGCAAGAGCCGTTGCAGAGAATGTTGGATTTGGTTATAGAACTTCAGAAGCTGTAGTGAATGCGTGGCTAAAGAGTAAAGGTCATAGAGAAAATGTAGAGGGAGAGTATTCACACATTGGCATATCAGTAAGACAGGATGAAAATGGAAAGAATTACTTTACCAATATCTTTATAAAGAAATAAAAATTAAGGTTTGTTTTCCCCCCAAATCGAGAAAAGGGTTCAGGCTAGAGGCTGGCCCTTTTTTTTATGCCTTTATTTTAGATTTAACATGTAGGAATAATAATGAATATGATAAGGGAATATTAATTTATATATCGACTCCTACATTACCTCATTTTTTAAGATTTTGTAAGGATACTCAATAGATTTGAAGAAGGTAGTAAAAACTATTTATCTAAGAAGAGGTACTAAAAAAGTTCAGGGATTACCTGAACTTTTCTAATTTGATATAATACTGAAATTTATAGATCTGGTAAGGCATCAATATACATCTTTTGATATTCCAGATTATTCATGCCACTTTCTCCAAGTAATTCAATTTCGAGCCTGTTAATCTGAGATTTATCTGTCTGGGAACGGCCCAGGATATCATTTATAGCTATTTCCAATAGAGGCTCATCCTGTTCTCCAAGAACACCAAAATCATTTAAATTCTCAATATAAGTTATATCTGGTTGGAGACCATCAATGTAATCTGATCTTCCTGCAGAGTTTATAGATTTGAATACCAATGGTTGCATGGCATAGGTATGGTTTGTACTTCTACCAGATTTACCATAATCCTCACTATCATATAACGTTACAGATGCCTGGAATTTCCCAACCGTTCTATCTCCAATCTGAATTACACTGATATAAGGCGTTAAACCATTTATAACGAGCTCACTGGCTGAGGCACTTGAATTGGAAGTAAGAATATAAACTTCAGGAAGATTTAAGCTATTAATACTGGCGCCTCCTCTAATTTTATCATCAAACCTGTTATTCAATGCTTCAGGATTCTGTGTTTCGTAGAAGTTCTGATATTTTGAATTCCATTGTTCCTTGATGAAAATCTTTCCTTTAAACTGGCCCGTGATCATGCTAGAAAGGTCCTTAGCAGATTCAACTGAACCGCCACCGTTATATCTTAGGTCCAGAACCAGATCTGTCACTCCATTAGCTTTAAAATCTCCAAAAGCCTTATTCAATTCTTCATCAAAGTTTGCGATAAAGCTATTATACATCAGGTAACCGATCTTTCTTCCTCCAATATCGAAAGTTTTAGCTATAAAAACAGGGTTTTCGGTATAGTTATCATCTGTAAGAGTTACTTCATTTTCTGTAAGAAATATTTCACTATTCTCTACATAACCCACATTAATGGTAAAACTAGATTGATCAATAAGAGAACTGAAATTATTTGAAGTAAGTTTCTGTCCGTTGATTTCGGTGAAAATATTTCCCCGCACTAAGCCGGCATCTTCAGCTGAAGTACCTGGAAGGATATATCTTATTATTCCGAAGATATTATTAGTCCCGGCAATTCTTCCAATCCCAAACTTAATTCCGGTTGCTCCGCTAATTCCATCAAAACTATCTTCCAGACTCTCAAAATCATCTGTAATAAAGCTGAACCTGTCTATGCTGGAAGTAAGATCATCAAATAGATCTTCGGGTGAATCGGCTTTTGCTAAAAATTCACTTTTATCATTTGTGTTTTGAAAGTACCCGTTCGCCAGTTCTGGAATATCAGACTTGTAAAGGTATATCTCATTCAAGCCATTATAAACAAAGCTTTCAACTTCCAGTTCTGGATTGTCTACAGAGTTATCTGGCCTGGTAATTTCATTCTGGGAATTCGTTTCAATATCCTCTGTGTCTTTGGTGCATCCTATCAGGGCAAGACATAAGAGACTATTGAGCATTAGTATGTTTCTCAATTTCATCAGCTTTTCTTTTTCATTACTAAGGTTCATCAATTATGCCATTTCCTGTTAAAATGATATTGATGCAATAATAATGCGTTTGCTGATAATACTTACGTAATAAAAGCGAAAAAGGTTCAGGCTAGAGGCTGAACCTTTTTCTTTTCAAATCGATCTGTTGGGGTCGATTTCGATTAATCTTAATAATTATCTCTAATTTGATAATTACCCCATTTTATCGATTGTAGTTTAAATTTAATTAAAAATCGAAAGAGATATTATGACAATTTGATTACAATAGGGGGGCGGATAGTAACCTGGAATGCCTCTTTCAGAATTTTTCGTTGTTAATCCATTTGCACGACGCTAAACATAGATCTTCTATTCAATTGATGATCATCTTCAGAACATCTATCGCAATCAATTGCAGGTTTAGTTTCTCCGTAACCTTTGAATTCTACAATTCTTTCTTCAGCAACACCATTCTCTACAAGATAATCTCGGGTAGATTTAGCTCTTCTTTCAGCTAATTTTTCATTGTAGGCATTACTTCCCCGACGGTCTGTGTGTGACCCTATCTCAATAACAAGATCTGGATATTCATCTTGCATAAGAGTAATTAACTTATCCAGTTCTTTAGCGGCATCAGGTCTTATATTAGACTTGTCGAAATCAAAATATATATTGTCTATTTCAGCAAGATACTCTACATCCTTTACAGGATTAAGCTGAATGTTGTACTCCATTTCATCGGTATCATCAGAGTCCATTGTACTCAATTCACCTTCAAAAGTTTCATACTTGATCTCTTTTGCTTCGAGAGGAAAACTTTTATCTCTGGCAATCTCAGTTTCATAGTTTCCTTCTTCATCTGTTTCAAGAAAGGCGATCTGCTCACCGTCATTCATAATTCTTATAGTTGCTGCTGAAATTGGATTTCCATTTACAGCATCAGTCACCTGACCTTTTAATACCAAAGGATTCAGCTTATTAAAAACGTATATATTATCACTACCTCCATCACGGTTAGTAGAAATATATCCTTCTCTGGAATCTGCTACCTGAAAATAGGCAAAATCATCCATGTTACTATTTACTGGCTCACCCAGATTTTCTACACCATCCTCTTCTGTCATTCTGAAAATATCGAACAAACCTAATCCCGCATGTCCGTTAGATGAGAAATACAGGGTACCATCGGTATCCATGAAAGGAAATGTCTCGTCAAATTCAGTATTTACAGGCTCACCTAAATTTTCTGGTTCTCCAAAGTTACCTAATGAATCTACAGAAGCTCTATATATATCTGTTCCTCCCATACCATTTGGCATATCTGAGGCAAAATATAAAGTTTTACCATCAGGAGATAGAGAAGGATGGCCAACAGAATATTCATTGCTGTTGAAAGCCAATTCCTTTACAGACGCCCATCCATTTCCAGATTTAGTAGCAACATATAATTTAAGGTGATTGGTTTTATCCTTATCCCTTTTACCTTCCTTATTATCCAGGTAATTGTTTCTGGTAAAGTACATCGTATTTCCGTCAGGACTTATAACTACCGGGCCATCATGAAGCTTTGTATTCACTTCTCCTCCAATAGGAGTAACGCTCCCTGATCCCTTATCAAGCACATAAATATCCAGGAATGGTTCTTCATTCCAGCTATAGGTTTTCTTTTTAACTTCAGTATCCTGAGCTCTGGCAGAAACGAAATATACCTGGTCATCTTTTACAAAAACTCCAAAATCACTTACTTCAGTATTGAAATCTGCAGATTCTAATTTATAAGTTGCGTTGGTATTATATTCGCTTTTTTCGATCATTTCTTTGATCTCATCAGATCCACGTCCGGATTCAAGATATTTTTGTAACCATTCTCTGGATTCATCATATCTCTTAACTCCACGAAGAGCCTGGGCATATTTGTAATAGTATTCTGGAGAGATCGCAGTATCCTGGATCACGTCACCGTAATAAAAAACTGCATTCTCAGGACTTCTAAGCATCATATAAGTGTCTCCTAACTTCGTAGAGTTATAAGTGACATTATATTCCTTTTCGATAAGTTCTTTATAAACGTCGGTTGCTTCCAGATATGCGAAATCCTGGTAAAGCCTATCTGCTTTTTTCTGTTTTCCACTCTGCGCTTGCACCGTAATTGAGCAGGAGAGAAGTATTAAAAATAGAGAGTAATATTTTTTCATAATCTACAGGCTTTAGGTTAAAAGAAACGGGGTGATTTATACCTTGTATTTTTAAATCTGAATTCATAGATCAAAAGAACTTCGTGAGATCCAGAAGTATAAGGACTTATATCTGAAATTGGGTATTCATAAGCATATCCTGCACGGAATCCCTCGAACAATTGAATATCTAAAAATGCACCTAGTGCATCGTCTATTCTATAATTAGCACCTAAATAGAACTTTTCATTTAAGATCGTAGTTGCTGAAATATCTACTGAAAGTGGCGCTCCGTTAGTTGCTTTCAACAAAGTAGATGGTCTTAATTTTACATTGCTGCTTAGATCAAAAACATATCCACTGGTTAGATAATAATGAACCTGTTCCAGCGCCATATATTCGTTGGCTTCATTGTTGTTATTATTAATGACTTTTGGCGCAGAGCCTCCTATATACCAGTTTTGAGCCGATAAATAGAAACCTAACCCGAAGTTTGGTGTCCAGCGATTAAACTGATCCTGAAAAAACGGATCGTTAGCAACAGAGGGATCATTTAATAATTCTTCTTCCAGGCTATAATAGCTCATACCCGCTTTTAATCCCAGGCGTAAAGTGACATCCTCACTTAAATCCAGACGATAGGCAAAATCCCCATATGCGTATGTATAATTCTCATAACCAGAATTGTCATTTATGATAGACAATCCTAATCCTACTTTGTCATTAGACAATGGAGAATGTAAAGAGAGAGTTTGTGTAGTTGGTGCGCCTTCCATATCTGCCCACTGGCTCCTGTGAAGTCCCACCGTTGAAAACCCATCCCTGCTGCCCGCATAAGCCGGGTTTATTGAGATCGTGTTATACATATATTGTGTAAACTGAGGGAGCTGTTGCGAATAACCTGGGGAGGCAACAAACAAAATCAATATGATTACGAATACTTTTTTCATGGTTTCCCTTTTTTATTTTGTTCCTAAGTAGATATATCCTTGAATCGGCTTAAACTCACTATTTCTGATTTCCAGAATGTAGAAGTATGTTCCTGAAGGCAATTGGTTCGAATTGGTAAATGAACTTTTTGAAAATCCATCCCAGTTGTTTTGATAGTTTTGGGCAGTAAATACTTCAGCACCCCATCTGTTAAATATCTTGAGGTCATAAGTAAAACCACATTCTGTATCAAGATCCACTTCGAAGAAATCATTTCTATTGTCTCCGTTTGGCGTAACTGCTTTAGAGATACTATCCCTTAGATCTGTTAAACTACAATCAAGCACTATACAGTCATCATTCACCAATACGCTTACCTCTGTAGTTGAGTTACAATTTCCTGTCACCTGATACTCGAAAGTATATGCCTGTCCGGTAG
This sequence comes from Christiangramia echinicola DSM 19838, assembly GCF_000423065.1. Lineage (GTDB taxonomy): Bacteria > Bacteroidota > Bacteroidia > Flavobacteriales > Flavobacteriaceae > Christiangramia > Christiangramia echinicola. Next base: position 3,567 of record NZ_AUHG01000020.1, on the reverse strand, counting down.
TTAACATTGAAGGATCTATAAATCCATTATCAAGTGCACCAGAGTTTTCAGTATCTACCCAAACTCCAGAGTCATCATAATCTCCAGTAAATAATTTAAAGAGGTCGTATATTGAATCTTCGATACAAAGGTCAATTACTCCGTTATTTACAAGTTCTATATCACTAGCTACAGGATTTTCTATTGTAATCGTAGTAACCTCTGATACCTGTCCGAATTCATCCTTTACAGTAACTTCATAAGTTCCAGGTTCAATATTTTCAAAAACTGCAGAGTCCACATAGTTTTCACCATCTATACTATAAGTAACGCCTTCCTGGGTTTCAATTACAATAGAACCTAATGGATTGGCACAGGTAGGTGCAACTCCAACAGTTGGGTTTGGTGCCGGTGGCGGAGCAGGAGCCTCATTTTCATTTACAGTTACAGTAAACTCGCATGTTGCTTCATTTCCATTATCATCTGTCACCGTAAAAGTTATAGTCGTTTCTCCTACTGGAAATTCTTCGCCTGAAGCAATTCCGCTTGTCATAGTTGTGGTCGTACCACCACAATTATCGGTAACTGTTAATGCATCATAAGTAACCACCGTAGAAGTTGTTCCAAATGCTACATCGATTGTAATATTTTCAGGACATTCTATTGAAGGAGCTTCATTATCTATTACGGTAACGGTAAAGCTTGTGGTGGCAGTTAATCCTGCCGTATCTGTAGCTACATAAGTTACTGTAGTTTTTCCAAGTGGGAATTCTGAACCAGAGTCAAGACCTTCAGTCATTATAATACTTTCCACTCCGCAATTATCGGTAGCAGTTGCATCTTCGAAGGTAACAACAGCACCACAAACTCCGGCGTCATTGTTAACAGTTATATCTTCCATATCATTTATCTGAGGAGCTTCGTCATCAGCAATGGTTACCGTAAAGTTACAGGTAGCTGAGTTGCCAGCTGCATCGGTAGCAGTGAATTCTACAACAGTTTCTCCTATAGGAAATTGATCACCTGAAGCTGGACCACTTGTTTGAGTTACGGTCACATCATCAGAATTATCTAAAGCAACTGGAGTTTCAAATTCAACAACAGCACCACAAATTCCAGTATCTACACCAGAAACATAATCTGATGGACATTCCAGAGTAGGATCTTCATCATCTTGAACTGTTACGGTAAAGCTACATTCAGTTTGATTGCCAGAAGCATCAGTAGCAGTAAAAGTAACGGTAGTTGTTCCAATTTCAAACTGAGTTCCGGATACCGGTCCTTCTGTTTGTTCAACGCTTACTTCACAATTATCTGTAGCAGTCGCGTTTTCAAAGTTTACAATTGCATAAGATTCTCCAGCCTCAGTGCTGGTAATAATATTATCAGGACAGTTAACTTCTGGCATTTGACTATCTGTCACCGTTACATCAAAGCTAGTAGTTGTAACATTTCCAGACATATCGGTTACCGTAATAATTACCGTAGTAGTTCCTATTGGATAAACCGAACCTGAAACTAAACCTTCAGTTACTTCGATAGTATCAATTTCACAGTTATCTGTAGCTACAATACTTTCAAATGCTACAACAGCTCCACAAACATCCAGATCACTTTCAATATTAATATCAGCAATAGTTTCTACAACCGGAGCTTCATCATCGGTTACATATACCATTTGTTCACATTGAACAGAATTATTAGAGGCATCTGTAATAGTCCAGGTTACAAGTGTCTGACCTACTGGGAATACTTCAGGAGCATCATTTTCAAAAGTCAATTCGGTATCACAATTATCTGTAGCAGTTGGCATTCCTAATTCAACTTCAGAAGCGTCACATACTCCTGCATCAGCAGATACGTTTACTTCCGCAGCACAATTAGTAACTACCGGAGCTTCATCATCTGTTACATTAACGATTTGCTCACATTGTACAGAGTTGTTAGAAGCATCTGTAATAGTCCAGGTCACAATTGTCTGACCTAATGGGAATACTTCAGGAGCATCATTTTCATATGTTAATTCAGAATTACAATTATCTGTTGCGGTTGGCATTCCAAGTTCAACTTCAGAAGCTTCACATACTCCTGCAGCAGCAGATACGTTTACTTCCGTAGCACAATTAGTAACTACCGGAGTTTCATCATCTGTTACATTCACGATTTGCTCACATTGAACAGAGTTGTTTGATGCATCAGTTATAGTCCAGGTCACAATTGTCTGACCTAATGGGAATACTTCAGGAGCATCATTTTCATATGTTAATTCAGAATCACAATTATCTGTTGCGGTTGGCATTCCAAGTTCAACTTCAGAAGCGTCACATACACCTGCATCAGCAGATACATTTACTTCCGCAGCACAATTAGTAACTACCGGAGCTTCATCATCTGATACATTCACGATTTGCTCACATTGAACAGAATTATTAGAAGCATCAGTAATAGTCCAGGTCACAATTGTCTGACCTAATGGGAATACTTCAGGTGCGTCATTAGTAATAGTGAATTCACTATCACAGTTATCAGTTGCCGTTGGCATACCAAGTTCAACTTCAGAAGCTTCGCATACACCTGGACCAGCAGATACGGTTACTTCAGCAGCACATTCAGTAATTACAGGATTTTCAGTATCTGGAGTGAAAATTACATCTACAGAGTTAGTAGTGGTACATCCATTATCAAGGTCGGTTACAGTTAAGAAATATACTCCAGCTGCATCTACATCTATGGTTGCATCAGTTCCAACTTCAGCTCCATTAGCGTCATCCATAGTCCATGAATAAGAAGCCGTACCGTTCACAGTAGATCCAGAAGCATCTAAAGTAATTTCAGTATTGTTACAGTTCAATTCTTCATTTCCTTCAATTGAAGCTGTAGGCACATTATCATCCTTAGTGATTTCAACAGTATCTTTTGCGAAACATCCATTATCATTATCTGTTACAGTAAGTGTATAAAGACCCTCTACAGTTACGTTAGGCATAGCCACGTCTGAAGTGAAATCTCCAGGACCAGTCCAAGCGTAAGACAGATCTGCATCTTCATTTGCAGAATCACCAGAACCGTTCAGCATTACTGAAGTAGTAGTACAGGTTAATTCCATTGTTTCACCAGCTTCCGCAGTAGGAGCAGTGATATCCTCTGTTACTTCTACAGTATCAGTTGCAAAACAACCATTATCATTATCGGTTACTGTTAAAGTATAAGTACCAATAGTAGAAACGCTTGGCATAGCTTCTGAAGAAGTATAACCTTCAGGACCAGTCCATGCGTAAGAAAGATCAGCATCTGCATTAGCAGAATCACCAGATCCATTCAGCATTACTGAAGTAGTAGTACAGGTTAACTCCATTTCTTCACCAGCCTCAGCTGTTGGAGCAGTATTATCCTGTGCTACGGTTACAGAATTTGTAGCGGTACATCCGTTATCTGTATCAGTAACAGTTAGGAAATAAGTTCCTGCTGCATCTACATCTAAGGTAACCTCAGTTCCAACTTCAGCTCCATTAGCATCATCCATAGTCCATGAATAAGAAGCCGTACCGTTTACAGTAGATCCAGATGCATCTAAAGTAATTTCAGTAT
>NZ_AUHG01000019.1 GCF_000423065.1 Christiangramia echinicola DSM 19838 | reverse complement strand
AACTTTTTTGATAAAAATTTTAGTTTCTTTTAAAAGCCTTAAAGTCAATTTGATAACTCCTCTTCTTTAAATGAACATCGCTTCGTTTCCAAAGCGGGTGCAAATATAAAACGACTTATCCTCTCCAACCAAATAAAAAACAATCTTTTTTTATTTAATTCTCGAAGGACGTTTCTACCTGTATCCCCCATCTCCAGTACTTCCAGTGAACGTATCGCCTTGCTCTCAAAGCGGGTGCAAACATACAACGACTTTTCCTCTCCAACCAAATTAAAAGTGAATTATTTTAATTTAATTTTTGAAGGCCGTTTTATGCGGTATCCCCCTCTATCAGTAGCCTCAGTGAACATACGCCTCGTTTCCTAAGCGGCTGCAAATATACACCTGTATTTTGATTGCACAATAGTTTTCTTAAACTTTAGTTACTTTTATGTTAATTCGATCTTTGCAGTCAAAAAACTTCTGAATCGATACCATTTACTCCAGAAGGTTACAGAATAATTCATCTAAAAAGAGAATAAGAAAAGAATCCAGCAATGGATAACTCCAGAATTTAAAGAAAAAGATCCCAAACAATACCAAAACGGACTAAAAAATCGGTGTATGGATAGCCGGGAGCAGAAAAATTATTGTTCCCATCTATAAGATCATTCAAGTGTTGAAGCTTAAAAAAGATCCTCGCCTTATCTACTTTCGCATTAAAGAAATAGTCGACAACGGGAAATCCTCCCAGCTCTTGTGTATTCTGAACATAAAATTCAGCCAATACTGGATCATATGCATTCATCTCATATTTGGTGAAATATTTAAAAGTAAATCCTGTTTGCAGATAAAGTGCCTTATCAAACCAATGGTCTTTATAATATATGGAGTTTCTGGTAGTGAACTCTGGGAGATTCAAAACCCCTGCTCCTTCCAACACATTTTGATACATTATGGTATTATATGAACCAAACAACCCAAAGTCGAACTCCTTTTCAGCTTTTAGCTTTAAGTATCTAACCTGATTCCCCGCTTGAAATGGCTTTACAGCTCCACCTTCATTAAATGCGAAATAGGTGTAATTTTCAATTTGGGACAGGCTTGCATATAAATCGAATATCTTTTCAGATCTAAAATCAGCAAATAATTGCTGGGCAATTTCATTATCGAAATTATTCTGCCAGTTATAATTTAAATAATCACTTTGATAAAGAAGAAAATTAAAATTTGGAGCACTACTATTCTGATTTATCCCGAAGCGAATCCAATTCTGCTGATCAAATTCATAAGAAGCTGTTGCGGCAAGATAATTCCCGGTAAAATCATCGGCCAGGTTTAATCTTGCATCAGCTTCAACCCTGAAACCTCCAATTTGTTTTATATAAGAACCACCTACGTGAAGAAAATTTCCATTTAAACGATTACCAATGGTGTCCCCGGGACGTATATATACCGAGTTATAACCGTAATCATAATTAGTATGACCTGCTTTAAAGGAAATTTCGCCAGCTAAACTATTTGCATATTTAACTGAAGCTTCATTATATAAAACTTCCAGCCTGGTTTGATCCCTTAATTGTGTAGCTTCAAAAGATTGCCCGAAAATTTCATTTTCCGCCGACTCCTGTTTAAAATCAAATTTCTTATAACTATAATCAAACGTATGACCAATACTTAAACTATTTGTAGAGTCTGAAGGCCTGGTTAGTTTAAACTCATGATCCAGGAAAAACCGTTTTCCAAAAAGAGTACTCTCTGAATTTTCAAAATTCACGTCGAGAACAGATCTATCATCAAACTCTGGCTCCTTATTAATATATTGAGTGATGGATAAACTATCCAGGCCACCATTTTCCTCATTAAGGAGATCCTGAGAAACAAAATGAGCCTTTGCATGATACCTATTATTATCTGAATCATAACTGAAGCCCATTCTCAAATTACCAGTACTGGTTAGAATATTCTGATACCTACCCAAAGCTCTAGTCCCTTTATAAGCTATGAACATGTTAAGATTTTTAGAAGTATTGATAGTAAAAGATGCGTCAAGCTGCTGACCCTGCTCAGGTACGGTTTTAAAATATAACTGAGTCCACGGAGTAGGAACATGATAATAATCTACATCCTCTATTTCCATAAAATTGAAATGTCTTGCTCTGGCACCAAATCCAGGAAAGGCCCTACGATAATCTTTTCTAAGACTAAGTTCATTATAGGTTTGTGCGGTATTGGAAAATGGCAATAACTCGAAATTATCTTTTCTAAGGTAATTGAAATTATAGTCTTTTAGAATCGTAAGTGTCGTATCTAAATAGGTAGTATCATTCTTAACAGATATGATCTTATAAAGATCTATATCTGGCATACTATCCTTTTCCTTTGAATTCAGTGATTCACTCCTATCATCACTTCTTTCTCCACTTTCTGAAGGCGAAGGTCTATTTGGCCTTTCTGAAGGTAATGGTTTTTGAGGCCTATCGGGCTCCTGACTAAACGCATTAAAAGTACAGCCTAAGATTAATACCAGAAAAAATAAGTTTTTCATATAAGAAGTAATTCCCAACAAAAATATAATAATTAAACAAAGGGCGCAGAAGTTTCTAAAAACAAAAAAACCACCCGAATTGGGTGGTTTTTCTATTTAAAGACTAAAAAAATTAGTATCCAGGATTCTGAGTTAAATTCTCATTTAAATCAATCTCTCTACTTGGAATAGGGAAAATTGTTTTTTGATCACCAGGATTTGATTTTTCTACGTTTGGCATACCAGGTCTTCTAAGAGGTAATTGAATCCTTAAAAGATCCATTCTTCTATGACCTTCAAAAGCTAATTCTTTTCTTCTTTCTTCAAGAATTTGATCTACAGAAGAAATAGAATTTAGTTCAGATAAACCAGCTCGCTTTCTTAGTTCATTAATATCATTAAGTGGCGTATCACCAATTGAAGTACCTTCTCTAAAGTTCGATTCTGCACGAGTTAAATACATTTCTGTAATACGAAGCACTGGAGCATTATCAGCATTTGTAATCCCGTCAGGATACTTACTTGTAAATATTCTTTCATCTCCGTTGGCATCGTTTCCAATCTGAGTTAATTCAGTAAATCTTTTATCAGAAGTATCCATACCACCATAAGCTTCAATTAGATTATCTGTGAAAGGAGCATCACCTCTACCATCTGGTACTGGATTATACAGACCTGAAAAACCTTCACCAGAATCCTGTCCATCAGCAGCTGAATTCAATAGAGTAAACATAAATTCACTATCTGTTGTATTGTAAAAAGAATAATCTGAAGCTAAAGAATATGCTGAATTTTGAATTACATTATCTGCATATTCAGCAGCTAGATCATACTGACCTTTATATAAATAAAGTCTAGATAAAAGTCCTTCAGCAGCTCCTTTAGTAGCTCTTGAATTGTCCGAATCGCCTAGAACAGCTGCTGCGTCTAAAAGATCTGCCTCAACTTGATCGTAAACTGCACCTAAAGTAGCTCTAGATGGAAATTGCACCTCTGCATCAAACGGTTCAGTTACTAAAGGCACCGCAGGAGTATCTCCGTTAGTAATACTATAAGGCTGAGCATAAATATTAGCCATGTTAAAATAGATCAAAGCTCTTAGAAATTTAGCTTCAGCAACTGCTATAGCTTTCTCTTCATCAGTAAAAGCTACATCCTCAACAGTTGGAATATACTTTATCACAAGGTTTGTTGCTCCGATGGTTTCATAATTATCATCCCAACCAGCTTCAATTGAAGTGTTATTAGAAAGTTGATTGAATTGGCTTATAGCCTGGAAAGTTGGGAAAGAACCAACAAAATCAACATTGTCTGCCATATAATCTGCATACGCCTGTCTGGTTCCGTTCAACACATCATCTTGCTGTGCAGCACTATATGCACCCGTAAGAACCCCTAAAGAAGTTTCTTTATTTGAAAATGAAACATCCAGGGTAAGCTGATCTTCTGGCTGTAAATTCAGCTCGTCGTCGCAAGAGACAACGAAAACTGAAAGAAAAATTAAAATTAGTTTATTATATATTTTCATTGCGCTTTTTTTTAAAAGTTAAATCTAACACCAAATAAATATGTTTTAGACTGCGGAGGCGTAAAGAAGGTTTCACCCTGTCCTAGGGCTCCTACAGTATCTGTTACTTCAGGATCGATTCCATCTAGATCATCACCTTTAATAGTAAGTAGATTATTTGCAGTTGCATAAATTCTTACTCCATCAAGGAAACCGATCTGGTCAAGAACACCCTCTCCAAATGTATATCCTAATGTAAGATTTTTCAATCTAGCAAAAGAACCATCTCTCAACTGTAGGGTAGACCTTTGTGCAAATGTTGCAAAAGTAGGACTGTCAAAACCTGGGACATAAGCATTATCTCCTGGTTGTCTCCATACATCTAGCAAATCAGTTCGAAGATTGAAGTTACCATTTGGATTATCTGTAAATCTTAATCCTTCAATCATAATGTCATTTCCATAACTAAAGTTAAAGAATACATTCAAATCGAAATTCTTATACTTAAAAGTATTTCTTAAACCTCCAACAAAATCAGGGTTTGCATCTCCAACAATTACCCTGTCATTAGCGGTAGGAGAAGTAGTTCTTTCTCCGTCTGCAGTTAACCATTCAGCATCACCAGTTTCTGGATTTACACCTGCATATCTTATTAGGTAAAAAGTATTTACAGATTCGCCTACAATTGCTCTCTGCGCCGGAGATCCTTCAACAAATTGTCTTCCCTGATTATCCACACTAGCTCCAGGAAGAGATAATACTTCGTTTTCGTTTATACCAACATTTAAATTGGTACTCCAAGAAAAATCTCCTGAAGCAATATTGATTGTATTTAGAGAGATATCGAAACCTCTGTTCTCCATAGAACCAACATTAGAGGTAATAGAATTAATACCACCATTAGTATAAGGAATTGGCACATTTAGAATAAGATCATCTGTCTGTTTTTTATAGTATTCTACAGTTAATGCCACACGGTCATTAAAGAAACCTGTATTTAACCCAAGATTGAAAGCTTTTGATCTCTCCCATTTAAGATCTGGGTTTGGAGCTGATAATTGTCTAAGACCAGAAGCCCCATTGTAGTTAGAAATAGCACCACCTTCAAAACTCTCTAAAGATGCAAAGTTTCCAATCCTATCGTTACCAGAAGTACCATAAGAAGCAGTTAACTTAAGTAAACTTAACCAATCTCCAGTACCACCCATAAAGGCTTCATCACTTACAACCCAACCTCCGGCCACAGACCAGAAAGTACCATATTGATTGTTCAAACCAAATCTAGAAGATCCATCTCTTCTTACAGACCCTTCAACTATGTATCTTTGGTCATAATTATAACCTGCTCTACCAAAAACCCCAAATAATCTACTTCCAGCTCCTTCTGAACTTGTAGTAGAGAATTCTGATGCAGAAGTTACGTTAATAAGATCATCAGATAAAAATCCTGTTCCTTCTACGTCAATTCCCCTAGTATCAGTTTGCTCGTAGCTCATACCAGCTACAGCATTTATATTATGTACATCATTAAAAGAACGATTAAATTTCAGACTATTCGTTAAAATCCATTTGTTCTGCTGATCTACTGAATTATATGCATAACCACCTGGTGAGTTGATCTCAAATGATCTTTCTTGCTGCTCTAGAAGATATCTATCTGCACCGAAATCTGTTCTAAAAGTCAAACCTTCAAGGCCTAGTTTTGCTTCAGCATAAACATTACCAATAAACCTTGAAGTCTTTGCATCATTAATATCAAGATCTTCGATTGCAATTACGTTGGCAATGAAACCAGTATTACGGTAATTCCCATTTTCATCATAAGGCTCCACCCAGGGAGACTGAAGATAAGCTGAAGTTAGTGGAGCAAAAGTTGAGTTTTCAGCTCCAACTCTATCATTATTGATATAAGAATATTGGATTGAAGCTCCAACATTAAGCCAGTCAGTAGCTTCATGATTAAGATTCAATCTAACACTTCTTCTTTCTAATTCGTTTCCAATAATGAAACCTTCCTGATCAGAAAATGTAGTACCTAAATAAAAACCAGTTTTTTCACTACCTCCTCTCACAGAAGCGTCAACATTTTGAGAATATCCAGTTCTCACCACAGCATCAGGCCAGTTGAAACTTCCCTGAGGAAGATCTGTAACCGAATCTACGCGACCTTTCTCTACGCTAAACTGTCTAAGCTGGTCTGCGTTCATCATATTAAACCTATCGGTGCTTTCACTAAAAGACGTCGAAAGATCTAAAGAAACTCTAGTAGCTTCACCTTTCTTACCAGTTTTTGTAGTAATAAGCACAACACCATTTGAACCTCTAGAACCGTACACCGCAGTAGCCGCCGCATCCTTAAGCACAGTCATTGACTCAATATCATTTGGGTTTATATCATTCAAAGGGTTAAGTGCCTGCCCACCTTGTGCTGTTGTTTGGTTAGCATCATTCAATGGCACACCATCTACTACGAATAAAGGTCTACTTCCAGAAGAAATAGAATTTACACCACGAATTTTCACTGTAGGCGCAGAACCTAGAATCCCAGAAGAATTTACTACCTGCACACCGGCAGCCTGACCTTGTAAAAGATCTTGCGGGCCTGCTGCTGGAATATCCTCTAATTGCTCAGAGTCTACCTTAGATAAACTTTGAAGTAAAGTTTTCTTATTCTGAGTACCATAAGCTACAACTACCACTTCATCAAGCGCTGCTGCATCTACAGTCATAGTTACATCTATAACACTTGATGCACCTACTGTAATTTCGTTTGGCACAAAACCTACATAACTAAAAGTTAGCACAGCTCCCTGACTAGTACGTATAGAATAGTTACCATCAAAATCAGTTTGTGTACCATTATTAGTTCCTTTTTCAATCACATTTACCCCTGGTAGAGGTAAACCTTCTTGATCCACCACCGTTCCTGTAACGATTTTTTCCTGTGCAAAAGCAATCTGCACCACTAACACCAGTAAAAGTGTCAGCATTTTTTGTAATCTTCTTTTCATTATTTCGTTAAATTTGAATTAGCCAGCGCCAAAAATCATAATAAAATCTAAATAAACCAAACGTATATTGACTTTAACCCATTAATTCTTTAACAGAATAAACAGATTCCTTAAAATTTAACTATTGTTAGGGTTAAAAAAGTACTTTTAAAATCTTAAACTGCCCCAGAAATGTTAAGCTTTTATAATCCCAAAATTATCATCGCCGGCACAGATGAAGCCGGAAGAGGTTGCCTCGCAGGACCTGTTACTGCAGCCGCTGTAATACTCCCCCGTCATTTTAAAAATAAAATTTTAAATGATTCTAAAATCTTAAGTCTCAGGAATAGAAATGAGTTAAAGGCATTTATTGAACATAACGCCACCGCATATGGAATTGAACATATCTTTATGGAAGAGATAGATAAAATAAATATTTTGAATGCTTCGATCTTAGGAATGCATAAAGCTTTGGATAAATTACGTACTACTCCCCAGTGTATTATCGTAGATGGCAATAAATTTAAAGAGTATAAAGGAATCCCGCATGAATGTATAATTAAAGGAGATGGTAAATACCAAAGTATTGCTGCTGCATCGGTATTAGCTAAAACCTACAGGGATGCGTATATGGAGGAAATCCATGAAGAATTTCCCATGTATAACTGGAAAAAAAATAAAGGCTATCCTACAAAAGAGCACCGAGCGGCAATCGAAAAGTTCGGAATTACCAAATATCATCGAAAAAGCTTTAAACTCCTTCCAGATCAATTGAAGATTGATTTCTAAGTTTTTCTATTTTTGCCCAAATCCTGAATTCTAACCAATGAAAAGATTCATATTAGTTCTACTAATAGTCACTATATCCTCCTGTTCTAAAAAAGCAGAACTAGATTTCCAGATTCAAGATCATATTCCTGAAAATTCAGAGGTATTTTTACTATCACCAGATCTTGAACAATTTCTGAGGGAAGTTCGAGGTAACAAATTTTTGAGCCAGAGCAAATTCGCTTTAAAAAAGAATATAACAGGGCAATTAGAACACCTTTCTATATTGAACTTAAAGAATGAGACTGGCATAAGTTTTTCCAACCTTTCCACTGAAACTCCTATTTATACTATAATTACCATTAGAGATTCCAGTCTAATACCACTTGATTCGGCACGAAATAGGTCGATAGAAACATTTAAAGAAGGTAATCTTAAATATAAACGAGTAAATCTCAACGAGAATAAATTCTTCCTATTAGAAACAGGGAATACGGTGATAATAAGCAATTCAAAACAAAACATTCTCAACTCCGGAAACCAGGAAAAACTTCTAAATTCTCCAACTTTTAATAAAGCCTGGAACGCATCAGACAGAAATAAAACCTCCATTTTCCTGAATCATGCTTTAATTCAAACAAAACTTTCGGATATTTTTCAGCCTTTAAAGTTTCCCGGAATTAAAAGTTTTGCAGAATGGAGTGTGCTAGACATCGATATCTCAGAATCTAACATAAAGCTAAATGGAATAAGCCTGAATAGCAACGATGATAATATTCTCAATAGATTTAAGAATATTGATCCACAGCAGTCTGAAATCGGAAAAATTTGTCCAGGTAATTTCATAAGCTTTTATTCAGTAGGATATTCAGACTTCGACATGCTTTATAAAAATGGGCGAAGTTTAAAGCAGGATTCTATTCCTTCTGATTATCCAGGTATTCTGAAACATGCGAGAGAATCAGCATCTATTGTTTTAACTAATGGAAATATTCTGGCATTAAACATTAATGAAATGGAGTCGGCAAAAGAAACCCTGGCCGGATTAGGCATTGTTTCTGAAGATTTTAGAGGATCTGCCATTATAGAACTTAATGAAGACATAAATTTTCAAAAATTCTTTCCAGGTTTAATGACACTAGAAATTGCTAAGTTCTATACAGTTCTGGAAAATTTTGTGATCTTTTCATCTAACCCCGAGGTTCTTAAATCTATGATCACTGCTTTTCAAAACAGTGACACGTTAAATAACAAACAATATTTTACAGATTTGATGACCTCTCTTTCATCAGATACCTCTATGTTATTCGTGGTGAATTCTTCGGATTTTGCAAAAAAATTGGACAATGGAGAGAGTACCCATGAATTCAAATTCAACAAGAATAGTCTCGCTGCATTACAGGTAATTAATGAAGTTGATTATGCTCATTTACATGTGGTCTTATCTAATTCAGAGAAAGCAGCGAAAAGCAATGGCGCAGAGCAAAGCTCATCCATAAAAATAGATTCGCCTATTTCAAAGGCACCGGTATTCTTTAAAAACCATAGAACAGATCAAATGGATATTGCCGTTCAAGATGAGAATAATGAGCTGTATTTAATTTCGAATAAAGGAAATGTGTTTTGGAAAAAAAGTATGGATAGCCAGATCACAAGTCCCATTTATCAGGTAGATCTTTTTAAAAATGGAAATCAGCAAATGGCATTTTCTACAGGTTATCATATGGAAGTCCTGGATAGAACCGGGAAAAAATTAAAAGGTTACCCTATAAAATTCAACCAACTACTTACCCAACCCCTGTCGGTTTTCGATTATGATAATAATCGCACATACAGGTTTGTCTTAACCCAAAACAAAAAGGTTTATATGGTAGGGCCAAAAGGGAACGCAATTAAAGGATTCAGTTTTGAAAATGCAGGAAGTGAAATAAGCAAAGCTCCAAAACATATCAGGCTGGGTACCAAAGATTATATTCTTATCGCAGAAGAGACAGGAAAACTCCATATTTTGAGCAGACAGGGTACAATACGAGTACCAGTAAGTGAAAAAATAGATTTTTCTGAGAATGAATGGTTTGGATATCAGAACAGTTTTGTTTCTACAAATCCCGAGCAAAACCTTATTAAGATCTCTCAAAACGGAACCGTATCTTCTACAGATCTTGGTCTGGCTGAGAATAACAGGATAGTAGCCAATAGGAATAATCTTGTTTACCTGAACGAGAATGAACTTTCTATAAATTCGAAAACAATAGATCTGGATTTCGGCCTGTATACAGACCCGCAACTCTTCACGGTAAGAAACCGTACTCTAATTGCCATTACTGATACTCAGACCCAGAAGGTTTATATATTTAACGATAAGGCTGAACTCCTGGAAGGCTTCCCTGTTTATGGGACTTCCCAGGTTGACATTGCCAATGCCGATCTTGATTCTAAATTAGAATTATTAGTAAAAGGTGAGGATGATGAGATCCTGCTTTATGAATTCTAAATCTTAAGTTTTACAGGCAGCCCCTTATCAAAAATCATTTAAGAGTGACCTAACTTTGTAAACTAATAACTATCAATGCGTAGTTATGTATTTAAGGTTATTCTTTCTTCTACTCTTTTTTTGCTTTTCTTCAGATCTATTTTCTCAAAAGAAGCTAAACCGACCTTCGAAAATTGTTGGATTAGAGCATATTGATTCTATTGTAACACATTCTTTTGATCTCTATGACCTACTTTTTGAATACGAAAAATGCATGGAAGGAGATGCAGTATTTTGTGAGGAAGATATTCATGCTTTAGAAAATATTCTAGCTGAGTCTCATAGTATTATTCAAAAGGCAATTGAAGCCAAAGCAACTTTTCAAAGTGAAAGTTTATTAACCCGAACCAGGGCTACCATTCAATTAGAAAAAGCAAAAAGAGCAGTTTATCACTCCAGAAAGATCAGTGAAGAAATACTTCTGGCGCAAAATGTACAAATTGAGTAATAAGGAACCGTTTAATATAACTTTATTCCGAAACTAGTAATTCTGCCTCAAACAAATCCCCAAAATGCTTCATCAGTTTTTGCTGAACTTCTTCCATTTCCACTTCTTTCTTACCTAATTCCACGTTCAATGAAGTAACAGCTTTACCTTTTATTCCGCAGGGAATGATATTATCAAAATAACCAAGATCAGCATTTACATTTAGTGCAAAACCATGCATGGTCACCCACCTGCTGGCTCTAACACCCAGTGCGCAGATCTTTCGGGCAAACGGAGTGCCAACATCAAGCCATACGCCGGTCTCTCCCGGGCTTCTTTCAGTTTTCAGGCCGTATTCAGCTAGGGTAAGTATCACTGCTTCCTCCAGAAACCGAAGGTATTTATGTATATCTGTAAAAAAATTATCAAGATCCAGAATGGGATATCCCACAAGTTGCCCAGGGCCATGATAAGTTATATCTCCACCCCTGTTTATTTTATAATAAGTGGCATTTTTTGCTTCTAGTTCAGCTTCAGAAATAAGAAGGTTTTCAATATCGCCACTTTTCCCTAAAGTATATACATGGGGGTGCTCTACAAAAAGCAGGTAATTTTCGGTTGGAATATCTAATTCTTCCCGCCGATTCCTGATCTTAAGATCCAGAGTTTTCTTAAAGAGCTCCTCCTGGTAATCCCAGGTGTCTTTATAATCTTTCACTCCTAAATTCTGTACTTCAACTTTCTTATTCATCGTCTAGGACTTTGGGTTATTAAGAATAATGAGCGCAGCTATGACTCCCGGGATCCATCCCAAAAGGGTAAGTATAAGAACTATTAAAATAGAACCGCAACCTTTATCATAAACAGCTAACGGGGGAAAAAGTACAGATAGAATAACTCTCCAAACACTCATTAAAAAGCAAATTTTGATGCAAAGATAGAATTATTATTTCGGCTTTTAATTGCGTTGTGTGGCAGGCTGATAGTCACTATATTTGCATCCGCATTTTTGTTGAATGCATAAAAAAAATTATATGCAGCAGTTATCAGAACAGGAACAGATAAGAAGAGAAAAATTAACGGCCATAAGAAAAGCCGGTATCAATCCATATCCAGCTGACCTTTACCCAGTAGATCATTTAACTTCAGAAATCAAAACGAATTTCGAAGAAGGAAAGAAAGTAGTGATCGCAGGTAGATTAATGTCCCGAAGAATCCAGGGAAAGGCCTCTTTTGCTGAATTGCAGGATTCAAAAGGCAGAATTCAGGTGTACTTTAATCGTGATGAGATCTGTACTGGTGAAGACAAAGCAAAATATAACGATGTATATAAAAAGCTACTTGATATAGGAGATTTTATTGGTATCGAAGGTGAATTATTCAAGACTCAGGTTGGAGAAATGACCGTAATGGTGAAAGACTTCCATTTATTGAGTAAGTCTATTCGTCCGCTTCCTCTTCCTAAAACTGATAAAGAAGGAAACACGCATGATGGTTTTAATGATCCTGAACAGAGATATCGCCAGCGTTATGCAGATCTTGCCGTGAATCCTAAGGTTAAAGAAGTTTTTGTAAAACGAACAAAGTTGTTCAATGCCATGCGAAATTTCTTTAATGAGAGAGAATATTTTGAGGTTGAAACACCAATTCTTCAGTCTATTCCAGGTGGTGCTGCAGCAAGACCTTTCGTAACCCATCATAATGCTCTGGACATTCCTCTATACTTAAGAATTGCCAATGAACTTTATCTAAAGAGACTTATCGTTGGTGGTTTTGATGGTGTTTATGAATTCTCCAAAAACTTCAGAAATGAAGGAATGGACAGAACTCATAACCCTGAGTTTACAGCCATGGAGATCTATGTTGCCTATAAGGATTACAACTGGATGATGGATTTCACCGAGCAATTATTAGAACATTGCGCAATGGCGGTAAATGGAACAACAGATGCCACTTTTGGTGAACATAAGATCAACTTCAAAGCACCGTATAAGCGTCTTAGTATGACAGACGCTATTATAGAATATACAGGTTTTGATATTACCGGAAAATCTGAAAAAGAACTTTACGAAGCTGCAAAAAACATGGGTATTGATGTTGATGATACCATGGGTAAAGGAAAACTGATCGATGAGATCTTTGGTGAGAAATGTGAAGGAAACTTTATTCAGCCAACCTTTATTACAGATTATCCTAAAGAGATGAGTCCGCTTTGTAAAGAGCACCGTGACAACCCTGAACTAACCGAAAGATTCGAGCTAATGGTTTGCGGTAAGGAAATCGCCAATGCTTATTCAGAGCTTAATGATCCATTAGATCAAAGAGAACGTTTTGAGGAGCAATTAAAACTTTCAGAAAAAGGAGATGATGAGGCCATGTTTATAGATAACGACTTCCTTCGTGCTCTGGAATACGGAATGCCTCCAACATCTGGCCTGGGAATAGGGATGGATAGATTGATCATGTTTTTAACCAATAAACAATCTATTCAGGAAGTATTGTTCTTCCCTCAAATGAAACCAGAAAAGAAAGCTGTTGACTTAAGCGAAGAAGAAAAAGCTGTTTTCAATTTGCTGAAAGGCGGAGAAGTTATGGAACTGGATTCGGTTAAAGAGCAATCTGGCCTTAGTAATAAGAAATGGGATAAGGCGGTAAAAGGTCTTAGAAAACATAAAATGATAGACGTTTTCAAGGAAGGTGAAATTCTAAAAATCAAAGCTTCCTAGTTTTAAATTCCAGATCATTAATTTCATTATAAAAGCCTGGATTCCTGATTGGAATTCAGGCTTTTTCCTTTGCAATACTTCGAGGTTCTATTTCTTCCCGAATATTCCGCCGAGTTTTCCCGCCATGTCGCTAAGGTTGCCGGCATCACCTTCTCCTTTAAGGTAAGAATCTACGTGACTTGCCATCGCATCTGGCATCCTGTCTTTTAAGATCCCGGAAACTACCTGTACGGCAATTTTTGCCTGTCCTTCAGTTATCCCGGCTTTTTCAGCTACCATTTTTACAATTTCATCCATTTTCTTGAAAATTTTATATTATCACATAAGATAGTAAAAATTGACGGTAAAGGAAACGGGAGAAACCAGACCGAAATATTTAAGTGAATTTTAAACCTTTTATATATTTCCCAGTCAAAGCCTTGACAAACCGGTAGTTCTTTTATTTTTACATACAATTACTACCAAATTAATTCTCTTATTAATCAAATAATTACTTTTTTTATGATCAAGAAACAAGGTCTCAGGCTTATGCTTGTAGCACTTTCTTTGTCTGTTTCCAGCTGTGCGGTATTTCAGCCGAACGCTAAAAAATCTGGAACTGCTCAAAGTGAGAAAGACGGAGACAAGAAAGACGGAGACTTAAAGCCCTACGCTAAAGTCATTACCAAAGATGCTAAATCAGACGAAGGTCTGTTTACGGTACATAGAGTAGATGATAATTATTTCTACGAAATACCAGACAGTCTTTTTAATCGCGAGATGCTTACGGTAACTCGAATTGCAAAAACAGCCAATGGTATTGGCTTTGGTGGCGGAAAACAAAATACTCAGGTTCATCGCTGGCAAAGGAAAGGTGATAAAGTACTACTACGCGTAGTATCTTATGAAGTATTTGCAGCAGATTCTTTACCAGTTCACGAGGCGGTAAGAAATTCTAATTTCGAACCAATTATTCAATCTTTTGATGTGAAAACAGTAGGTAAAGATTCTATTAACAAAACTACTGTTATTGATGTAACCGACCTTTACACAAAAGATGTTCAGGCTTTAGGTTTACCTGACGGAACAAGAAAAAGATTCAAAGTTTCCAGGTTGGATGAAAGCAGGTCTTATATAGATACCATTAGAAGTTATCCTGAAAATATCGAAATAAGACACGTAAAAACATATAATGCAGGTGAACCACCATCCAATTCAAGTACTGGTTCTATTTCATTAGAATTCAGCAACTCTATGATCCTGCTTCCAGAAGTTCCTATGGAAAGAAGATATTTTGATGAGCGTGTGGGCTGGTTTACTACAGAACAAACTGATTATGGTTTAGCTGCTCAAAAAAGTGAAACGGTTGAATTCCTTGACAGATGGAGGCTGGAAGTGAAAGATGAGGACATGGAAAAATTTAAGAACGGTGAATTGGTGGAGCCAAAAGAACCAATCATCTATTATATAGACCGTGCAACTCCAGAAAAATGGGTTCCTTTTATCAAAGAAGGTATTGAAGACTGGCAGGTAGCTTTTGAAGCTGCAGGATTTAAAAATGCTATTCTTGCTAAAGATGCTCCAACGGTAGAAGAAGATCCAGACTGGAGTCCAGAAGACGTTAGATATTCTGTAGTAAGATATCTGGCTTCTCCTATCCCTAATGCAAACGGACCTCACGTAAGTGATCCAAGATCTGGTGAGATCCTGGAATCTGATATCAACTGGTATCATAACGTAATGACCCTACTTAGAAACTGGTTTTTTGTGCAAACAGCAGCGATAAACCCTGATGCTCAAGATGTGGCTTTCAAAGATGAAGTGATGGGAAGATTAATAAGATTTGTTTCTTCTCATGAAGTTGGGCATACATTAGGTTTACCACATAATATGGGAAGTAGTGTAGCTTATTCTGTTGAGAATCTTAGAAGTCCCGAGTTTACTCAGGAATTCGGTACAGCACCTTCAATTATGGATTATGCACGTTTCAATTATGTAGCACAGCCGGAAGATGGAGATGTGGCTTTAATGCCTAATATTGGACCATACGATAAGTATGCTATAGAATGGGGTTACCGTCCTATTCCTGAAAAAGAAGGTAAAGAAGAAAAAGAAATTCTTGACGATTGGATCCTGGAACACGCAGGTGATCCAATGTATAGGTTCGGGGCTCAGCAAAGTGGTGGAGTTATAGATCCTAGTTCTCAAACTGAAGATCTTGGAGATGATGCTATGCTCGCCAGTGAATATGGAATAAAAAATCTTAAGCGAATCATTCCAAATTTGATCGAATGGACTGCTGAAGATGGTAAGGATTATGAAGATCTAGATGATCTGTATGGTCAGGTGCTTTCTCAATACAACCGTTACATGGGCCACGTGGCTGCTAACATTGGTGGTGTTTATGAGTATACTAAGACCTATGACCAGGATGGTGCGGTTTACACTCATGTAGATAAGGATACTCAGAAAAGAGCAATGAATTTCTTACAGGAGCAACTTTTTGAAACTCCGGAGTGGATGATCAATCAGGAGATCTTTAATAAGATCGAATTTGATGGTAATGTAGAGCGTATTAGAAGTATGCAGCAGAGAACCATGGATAATATTCTTGATTTTGGAAGAATGGCCAGATTAATGGAAAATGAGGAGGTTAACGGTAAAGAGGCCTATGGCCTTCTTGATATGATGACCGAGTTAAGAAAAGGGATCTGGAGCGAAGTTTATTCCGGTAAAAGAATTGATCGCTACAGAAGAAATCTACAACGTGCGTATATTGAAAGAATGGAGCACCTAATGAATGAAGAGCAGGATGAAATTCCAGCGCGATGGAGAAATTGGATCAATAGAAGTGAGGTGAATGTATCTCAAAGTGATATTAGACCTGTAGTTCGTGGAGAATTAAATTCCCTGGAAAGACAAATAAAGAGATCGTTAAACAGATCTGGGGATACTTTAACCCGTTACCATTTACAGGATATTCTTAAAAGAATTGACCTGATTCTTAATCCTATTAAGTAGACATTCTAATTATCAAATTTTAATTAAGCTATCGTTGAGAAAACGGTAGCTTTTTTTTTGTTAAAGCATATCGAATTTAGACTTACATGCCTTAATTTTAATAAGTTATTAATCTTCTAAAGCAAGCGAAATGAAAAAGATAGGTATATTATTAATTGTTATTTTTTTATCGATGGGAGCCTTTGCGCAGGTTGATAAAAAAGACAAAAAAGGAGAACATCATGCGGAAAGCCATGATAAGAGCCATGATATAGATGATGAAGCTCATGCCATAATGTATGCAGATAAAATCGCAACAAGGCTCAATCTAAGTCTTGAACAAAAAGAACAAATTCAGGAAGCTCAAATGAAAAGACTCGAAAGTCAGAAAGAATTGATGGCAGAAATGATGAGCGAAAATGAAAATATGGGTGAGTCGAATTCTGAAAAAAAAGAAGAGAAAAAAAAGATACAGGAAGATTTTAAAGAGAATATGAAAGAAATTCTAACTGCGGAACAATATAAGAATTGGGAGCCTATGCATGTAAGAGAAATGAAGATGCAGGGAAAGGATAAATACAAACAAAAAGCCAAGAATAAAAATAAAAACAAAGATAAGGCCAGGAATAAAGACGGAACAGAATAAAAGGCTTCCGTCTAATAATTACAAAACGGGACAGTATGTCCTGTTTTTGTTTTTAAACTATTTCTCTAATTAAAAGTCTAATTACTATAAACTTAAAACTTATAGTCATGAAAAAATTGATCACAGTAATGTTCTTTTTATTGAGTATTACAGTTTTTGCCCAGGAAAGAGGCGCCGGTAGATCTGAAATGTCTGATGATGAAAGGGCAGCCCGAGGAGCGAGAAACTTAGCAATGCAATTAGACCTTAATGAGAAGCAGGAAGAAGAACTAAAAGCCTGGTTCGCAGAGCGAATTGAATACCAACAAGCGCAAATCGCTCAAAAAGATAAGAGCAGGAAAAAAATGAAAAAAGAAAGGCAGGAAATGCGCAGGGATCGTATGGAGATGAATGAAGAACAGAAGGCAGATCTAAGAGAAATTCTTACTGAAGAACAGTACACAAAATGGGAAAGTCTTCAGGAAAAAAGAAGAAAAGGCCGCAAAAATCCTGAAAGAATGAAACAGAATTAAGATTAATATGATACTCTCAAAATAATCAAAAAGACCCGCTCGGGTCTTTTTTGATTTTTAAGAATTCCTTCCAATTCCGATTTCACTTTTCAGGGAAAAATGAATTCTAATCAAGTTTCGCACTTCTCAACCTAAGCGCGTTTCCTATCACAGAAACCGAACTAAAACTCATGGCGAGTGCAGCGATCATAGGCGAAAGTAATAATCCGAATACCGGATAAAGTACACCCGCGGCTATAGGCACACCTAGGGTGTTATAGATAAGGGCAAAAAATAAATTCTGCTTTATATTTTTCATCACCTTTTCACTTAACCTGATCGCTTTGAGAACTCCTTTAAGATCTCCTTTTACCAAAGTTACCTCAGCACTTTCAATAGCGACATCGGTTCCAGTTCCCATCGCAATACCTATATCTGCCTGGGCAAGTGCAGGTGCATCGTTTATACCGTCACCGGCCATAGCTACTTTTCGGCCTTCATTTTGCAGTCGCTTAACTTCATCCATTTTATTTTGCGGAATCATTCCGGCTTTAAAATCGGCCAGGTTTAATTTGTTAGCCACAGCTGCAGCGGTTTTTTCATTATCACCGGTAAGCATGATCACCTTAACTCCATCCTCCTGAAGTTTTCTCAAGGCTTCTTTACTGGTCTCTTTGATCTTATCTGAAATGGTTACAAATCCAACTACTTTCTTATCTATTGCTAAATAGGAAACCGTTTTCCCCTGCTCCTGTTCCGAAGTTACTTTTTCCAGGATTTTAGAGGAAATTTCAGCATTCTCCGCCTTCATCAGTTTTTCATTTCCAAGCGCCAAATGCATACCTTCAAATTTTGCTTCCACTCCTTTCCCGGTAACCGAATTAAAATCTGAGGCCTCCCCATATTCAATATTTTCAGCCTCAGCATATTTTATTGTCGCAGTGGCCAGAGGATGCTCGCTTTGTGCATTTACAGAAGCAATCAAACGAATGACTTCTTTTTCAGAATATTCTGAAGACACTGAAACGACTTTCTCTACAGATGGTTTTCCCTCTGTTATTGTCCCGGTCTTATCTATGATCAAAGTATCTATAGAATTCATTTGTTCCAAAGCTCGTGCATTTTTGATCAAAACTCCATTCTGGGCTCCTTTTCCCACTCCAACCATTATAGACATTGGAGTAGCAAGTCCTAAAGCGCAGGGACAGGCGATAATCAATACAGCGATAGCATTTACAAGTGCATATACATAGGATGGTTCAGGACCAAATATTGCCCATACAATAAAGGTGATTATAGATACTAAAACTACGATAGGTACGAAATAGGCAGATATCCTATCGGCCAGTTTTTGAATTGGCGCCTGTGACCTGCTTGCATCATTCACCATTTTTATGATCTGGGCCAGTAAAGTTTCATCACCAACTTTTTCAGCCTTCATAGTAAAACTCTGGTTACCGTTAATGGTTCCCGAACTTACTTTATCTCCTTCTTTTTTATCTACCGGAATAGGTTCACCGGTGATCATGGATTCATCGATACTGGATCTTCCTTTCTTTATTTCTCCGTCTACCGGAATCTTGTCCCCCGGTTTTACCCTTAGAATATCTCCCTTCTGGATCTTATCTACCGCGATAGTTTCCTCTTTACCATCTACTACTCTAACCGCAGTATTCGGAGCAAGCTTCAGTAATTCTTTTATTGCTGAATTTGTCCTGCTGTGAGCTCTTGCCTCCAATACCTGCCCCATTAATACCAGGGTAAGGATCACCGTGGCAGCTTCAAAGTAAACATGCACAGTTCCCATTTCAGTCTTGAATTGTGCAGGAAAGAAGTCTGGAAATAACATTCCAAATACGCTAAAGATCCAGGCAACACCGGCACCAATACCAATAAGCGTAAACATATTAAGGTTCCAGGTCTTTACAGATCTCCATGCTCTTTCAAAAAACATCCAGGTGGCATAAAAAACAACTGGTAAGGAAAGCACCAATTGTATCCAGTTCCAAACACGCATATCTGCCCAGTCATAAAGCGGATTATTTGGGATCATTTCAGACATTGCAATTATAAAAACTGGCAATGTAAAGCCTACTGCAATCCAGAATTTTCTAAGTAGTTTCTTATAGCTTTTCTCTTCCGCCGAAGCTTCAGGTTCCTTGGGAACCAGGTCCATTCCGCAAATAGGACAATCTCCAGGTTCATCCTTTTCAACTTCAGGATGCATAGGGCAGGTATATTTAGTTGACTGTGGAGCTGTACTTACTTCCTCAACCAGATCCATTCCGCAGACTGGACAGTCTCCCGGTTTATCATAGGTTTTATCACCTTCACAATGCATGGGGCAATACCACACCCCATTGCCTTTTTCATTCTTCTTTTTCTTCTTGGTAGACTGATTTCCTTTCTTCTGAGCCTCTCCCGGTTTATGAATATGATAGTTGCCGCCATCCTCTTGCAAAGCCTGCTCAAACACATCAATTTTGATATGATTTTGCATTTTGATCTCAGCTTCTTCTTTTTCTAAATCTACAGTTGCATTGATGACCCCTTCAACTTTATTCAGCGTATTTTCTACATGAGATCTACAACCATTACAGGTCATACCTGTGATCGCATAAGTATGTACCATGGGTTGCCCTTCCGATTTTTCTTCTGGCAACATGATCTTATATTTGCTATCAGAAAGAGCTTCCTGAAACTTTTCCAGCGGAATATGCTTTTGCATATCAATATCTGCCTTGGAATTCTCCAGATCTACAGATACCTGGTTAACCCCCTCAACATCGCTGAGAGATTTTTCTACGTGAGATCTGCAACCATTGCAGCTCATTCCGGTAATTTTATAGGTATGTTTCATTTTTGTAAGAGTAAATTTCCGGAATCGGGTATTGGGATGATTCCATAATTTACGAATTTAAGAACAGGCTAGCAGAGAGGCTTTCAGATTTCAGGAAAAGACTTTTAACTTTAAAAAAATCCGGGAACAGATATTTGTCTATTCCCGGATATTATTTTCTATGCCGCATAATTTTTGCAGGCTTCAGCACATTCCCTGCAGGCTTTCGCACAGTCCTGACAGTGCTGGTGCTCGTGTTTCCCACACTCATCTGCACAGGCAGTACAGGTTGCAATACAATAATCAATTAATCCCTGTACATCCTTATAACCGGTAGATAATACCTGGTTTAGAGTTGAACAAACCTCAGCACAAACTCTGTCGGTTCTTATACAATCTTTCATCATTTTCACATTGTCTTCATCGAGACAGGCGTCTGCACAGTAATTACAATGGTTTATGCAATTTCCAAGTGCGCTTATTAGCTTCTCATTTCTCATAACTATTTGATTTAATTGGTTTTAATTCAAATTTAAGGAGGAAGCAGGCCTTACACTTTTAAAAATTTGCTAAGATCTTTCAGTTTTAAAGCTTTTTAACGTCATAGATGGACTTTTAAGATTTTTTTGGATCGACCTCTCCCCAGGACCAACCATCAAAATATATAAGGGTACTAAAAAGTCTTCTATGTTTGGTTTCGTGATCCGGGAGTAGAATCTCCGATTTTTCAGGGATCAATTTTAATTCATAAAGCCTATTGATATTTGCCTTTTTTGGGTTAGCATCTTTAATACTGAAATGTGTAACCTGCGAAACCACTTTGAAGTAATTCTGAAACGCAATTATTAAAGGTCTAAGATCCTCTAAAGGTGGACTGGTATCTTCAGGCACCTTATATCTTATAATATGCAAAGCTTCAAACAATCTTGCCAGCTGGAGGATTACCGTAGTCTCAGGATCTATACTATGAAAATAATGTATAACGGGATATGCTCTATGCTGCTGACTGTATTTCACAATCGAATCTGAAATGCCATCAATTTTGTTAGTTAATCTTTCAAAATTATTCCCATTCCATGCATTCAAAACAATCTCCTGCGGACTATTTCCCAAAGCACTTAACTTTACACCTAGCTTACGCTGTTCAATTACCGCAGAAAGTACGGGGATAAAATAAGTTACAGACATGGTTAAAAGTATAAGGCCTGTAAAGGAATAGAAGCTAGTAAGGATTTTCACAAAATTGGAGGTAGGAATATAATCTCCCATTCCCAGCGTAGAAATACTAAAACCGGCATAATAAACCAATTGCCAGAAATCTGCAGGAATTTTTGATGAACTTGCTTCTACAGCGCCTGGGTAAGCATACAGAATAAAGGTAAAACTCGCCCAGAGAAAGAATACCCAGACAAAAACAATAGAAGTCAATAAAATATAACCCGCATGACCTAAAATTTTTGATTTCCCATTCCGGCCCGATATCAAAAGAAAGAATTTCCAGAACAAATGGGAAATCCTGCTGGTTAGCCAGCCTCCTCCTTGCATAGAAAGAGTTGTTTGTAAAATATCTATAGCGATCGAGATATATAGAAAGATCCCGATAATTAAAAAGATTTCCATATTGATATTTGGTTGATAGATTAATCTAAGCAATTCTTTTAAACCAGATATCTATAAAAATGCTAAAATTTAAAAAGGAAAGCTAAACTGAATCCAGACTTTTTCTATTTTTCTGATCCAGCTGTCTATATTCTGAAGGAGTATATCCAGTTGCTTTTTTGAATGAAGTAGACAGATATGCAGGCGTGGAATACCCCAGGTGATCGGCAATTTCTGCAATCCCAAGCTCATCATAATCCAGTAATTCCTTTGCGCGCTCTATACGAATTGCATTATAATATTTCTGAATACTCTGGCCTTCACTTTCCGTAAATATATGCGTGATATGACTGTAGTCAAAATGGAGCTGAGAAGTAAGCAAAGAAGATAATTTCTGGTTTGAGATCTTACTGGAATAAACATCTTCAATGATAAGTGACTTGATATCATTGATCAATCTCTCATCCCGATCCATGATCATTTCAAAACCTACCTTTTCAAATTCCTTCTGAACCACCTTCTTTTCAGGATCAATTAGTGGTCTTTTAAGAATCGCTTCTCCCAGATCCACCTTTATATAAGGAATTTCCAGCCGGTTCAGAATTTCGGTGACCGTCATGATGCATCTCTGGCAAACCACATTTTTGATATGTATTTTAAATTCTTCCAACTACACTAATGTAATTAAAAAAAGTCCCGGAATTTATTTAAAACCCCGGGACTATTTGATTTTATTGAATAGTTTCATCTACTCTACCACATTTAAGCATCTTATCGCCAAAATATGGATTCCTTATCTCTTCTGAAGTTGCATACCAGTAGTCTCCCTTACCTTCAAAAGCCATAGGACAAAACTGCTTATAGATCTTTCCTGAAGAGATCGCTCCCTTTAGTACGGGATCCATCGCGGCTGTTAATTCTGAAAAGATCTCTCTCTGTACATTCACATTTTTTTCAGCAGAAAGTCTTCCGGCAATCTCAGCGATCTCTGAATTTTCTTCCTGTAAGGTAATCTGCAATTCTGCCGCCGCATTCGAAGTTGCCTCCGCATCGGTTTGCACTAAAGCATCCTTTACAGAAATGTATTGCTGAAATGCCTTACTTACCTTTTCATTATTAAACTCAGCTGTTGAAGTCTGGGCCATTTCTTCAGACTTCATTTCTTCCGAAGATTCATTCATTTCATGCTTTTCCTCAGTAACAGTTTGATCCTGTTCCTTTTTGTTATCACCACAAGAATATAGAACTAAACTTCCGGCAACTAAACTCATTGTTATTAAACTTCTTAGTCTCTTTTTCATTTTAATGATTTTTGATTTATAATATTTGAATATTTAATTAACTGATTTTATTCATTTTCCAGTCTCTTGATCATTTGCTTCATTTCTGCGATCTCTTTTACCTGAGCTTTAATAATTTCATCGGCCAGCTTTCGCACTTCGGGATCATCGATATCTGCTCTTTTACTAGTTAAGATCGCTATAGAATGATGTGGGATCATAGCCTTCATATAGAGAACATCTCCAATTACCGGACTCTGTGCCCTAACCAATCCTAATGCCCCCAGAAATAGCAAAAGACTCCCTGCGTAAATAGCGATATTCTTTTTTCTATTCTTATACATTTTCAACATCATAGAAAGCATAATAACTGCCATCGCTGAAATTCCCAAACAGGTCATATAAAACCTTGTTAAACTAAAATAGACATGGTCTATTTGGTAAGTATTAAAATACATTGTGATGTACATCGCTGCAAAAGACAGGCCCAACATCCCGAAGAACTTTCCGTAACTGCTCCCGCTCATCTCGTTTTTAGAATTTGATTGATCTTTCATAATTAATTGGTTTTTGATTATTATTTATTAAGATTATTTCAATTCTGCGGTTACCTCGCCACAGGTAAGCATGGCATCGCCGTAATAAGGATTTCTCACTTCAGAAGACTGGCTTAGCCAATCTGCTCCTTTATTAGAATTTGCCATAGGGCAATGCTGCACATAAACCGATCTTTCTAACTTATCTATATTTGTAGCCAGAGCGATCATATTTTCTGAAAGAATAATAAAATGTGATCTCTGATTCTCCAGTTCATCATTTTTGGAGATCGCT
This sequence comes from Christiangramia echinicola DSM 19838, assembly GCF_000423065.1. Taxonomy (GTDB): domain Bacteria; phylum Bacteroidota; class Bacteroidia; order Flavobacteriales; family Flavobacteriaceae; genus Christiangramia; species Christiangramia echinicola. The sequence continues at coordinate 133,941 of NZ_AUHG01000019.1, read as the reverse complement.
TCCAGCATTTCTTTTACTTCCTCCAAATGACCGGCAGCCATGACTTGCAAACTTGAATCGGGCAATGCTTTTATTGCTGATTTTGCAGCATTAGCAGCCGAATTAGGATTAGAGTTTACAAGCGCATCTTTAAGTTCAAAATAATGGCCCAGTACATTTATAAATTCCTGCTGAAAACTTTTCGGAAGCTTCATATCCATTTTCACAGCCTCGTTCTTCTGACTATTAACATTGTTCATCATGGATCTTTTTCCCTGAAGCTGCGCTGCAGCATCTACAGTAAAGGTTCCATTGGTCACTACCTCTTCTCCGACTGAAAGCCCTTCTATTACCTGGTAAGTTTCACCTGAAGAATTCCCCAGTGTCACTTCCCGCATTTCAAAAACTGGTCGATCTGGTTGAGTTTTTACATATACCAGTGAACGTTCACCTGTCCACATAACCGCGCTTCTTGGAATTTCCAGGCTTTGCTCGGTCGTGATTTGCTTTCTACCCTGAAGCTCTGCCTGTACAAACATTCCCGGTTTTAATTTATCCTTAGAATTATTCAGCACTACTCTAACCTCCACAGTTCTGGATTGATCGTTTAAAATTGGGTCTATAAATGATATTTTACCGGAAAAATTCTCATTTGGAAGTGCATTCACCGAAATTTCCATTTCCTGCCCCTTTTCCAGATTTGCTATCTGAGACTCGTAAGCATCAAAAACGGCCCAGACAGAATTTAGGTTCGATACTTTTAAAATAGGCATCGCATCCTGAATATGTGATCCTTCCTCGACCATGATCTCGGTGACAGTTCCTGTAACATTAGCATGAACGGGCCAGGCAGTTCTCACATTCCCGGTTTCAACGATCTCATCCAGCATGGCATCGCTTATCATCCAGTTTCTAAACTTTTTTCGCACTGCCTTGTACAATTGTGGCTGTGAATTTTTCAATTTAGCAGCGGTGATCAATTCCTGTTGTGCAGCAACAAGTTCCGGAGAATAAACGCTGGCAACAACTTGCCCACGGCTAACTCTATCCCCTATCGTATTGACATAAAGCTTTTCAATTCTGCCATTAAAATGAGCCGGCATTACCGCCTTTTGATCTTCATTCACTTCTATCTTTCCGGAAAGCGTCATAATATTATTTCCGCCTCTACCTTCCCCAACAATGCTTGTCTCTATATTTGCCAATTTCATCGCATTTTCAGTCATGCTGATTTCTTCTGCGTTCAATCCTTCACTACTATTTTCGGCAGGAATAAGATCCATTCCGCAGATTGGACAATCTCCGGGTTCCTGTTGCATGATCTGCGGATGCATTGAACAGGTCCACATTGTAGAAGATTCTGCGTGTATTTCATCATGAGTTTCAGTTTCAGAATCCTTATTAAAGAACACATAACCTAGTAATAGGCCAGCCATCAAAATCAGTATATAAACAAGATATTTTTTCATCTTCTTAATTATTAACGGTGAGATACTGCACCATTGCATCCTTAGTAAACCAGGTGCTCACAGCCTCAACTAGATTCATTTGTATTTTTAATTGTATTTCCTGAATGTCCAGAACATCATCAAAATCTATGGTTCCAGTCTCATATTGTTTTAGCAATAAATCTTCCGCATCTCTTGCCTGAGATAGATTTTCAAGCTGTGTCTCAAAACTGATCCTTGCAGAGGTCCTTTCATTTAATGTCGTTTGCAGTCTGCTTTCAAGATCATTCAACGTGCTTGTACGTTCAGAGTCAATTTGTTCCAGCTTTAGATCATTTTGCCTGGTTACTGACTTGAATTTCTTATTGAAAATAGGAACCGAAAATGAAACCATAGGCATGATAATATCTTTACCATTATCGGGCATCATCATATCCTGTCTTTTCTGAACACTCACATAATCCAATCCTACTCCAAATTTAGGGGACGATTCCAATTGGTTTAACTCTTCTGACCTTAATATACTTTCTGAAAATCTATCGTAACGCTGCAATTCAGGATGCAATGCTAAATTCCTGTCTATAGATTCTTCAAAAGGAATTACAAGAGTGTCCTGAACCTTTATTTCTAATTTTTCTTCGGAGTTAAGGAGATTACTGAATTGCGTTTCTAAAGATTCAATTTGAAGTTGAAGGTTTTTCATCTTTTCAATAAGCTCATTTTGTCGCATTTTAAGTCTTAAAACCTCAACTGCTGAAGCTTTTCCAACTTCAACAGAGTTCAACGCCATGGTTCTATAAACTTCCAGTAGATCAATATTTTGTTGAAGCACTTCCTTTTTTTCCTGAAGTTCATATAACTGGAAATAAACCTGAGAAACTTCCAGGTTTAATTTTCTTCTGGCGATCTCCAGATTTATCTCCTCTACATTAACCATAGACCCGGCATAATCACGTCGTGATTGAATAGTTCCAAACCACGGAATCATTTGTCGTACAGATAATCTCAGTTTTTGTGCTCCGGTTCTGGTTTCAGGCTCACTAACAAAGTACCCCAGTCCAAATTCTGTATCGGGCAGCGTGTTTGTTTCATTGATCTTCTCTTCAGCTATACCTACACTGGATCTTAAAGCCTGTATGGAAGGGTTGTGTTCCAGCGCACGATTTTGATAAATTTTCAGCTCCTGGGCCTGAGCTGAGTGAAAAGTGAAAAGTGAAAAGTGAAAAATCATAATTAGGATTATCCAATTTTGAATACTGTAAATCGAAAGGACAACCCGGAAATCAATATTATTTAACTTTAAATTCATTTCTCTACAATTTTAGTTTTTCACTTTTAACTTCCTGCCTCCAACTGAACAATACAGGTACTACAAATAAGGTGATCAAAGCGATCAACATACCTCCAAATGCGGGTATAGCCATGGGAATCATGATGTCACTTCCTCTTCCTGTTGATGTGAGAATAGGTAATAGCGCCAGAATAGTTGTTGCTGTGGTCATCAAACATGGGCGAATTCGTTTTTCACCAGCTTCGATAACAGATTGTCTAATTTGTTTTTTATTGTCAGGAGAATTCGCATCAAAGGTTTGTGTGAGATAGGTCGCCATTACCACGCCATCGTCTGTTGCAATACCGAATAAAGCGATAAATCCTACCCAAACTGCCACACTTAAATTGATCGTTTTGATCTGGAATAACTGCCTGATATTTTCGCCAAAAAGACTGAAATCCATAAACCAATCCTGACCGTAGAACCAGATCATTAAGAATCCTCCACCAAAAGCAACTGCTATACCGGCAAAAACCATCAGGGATGTAGAAACCGATTTAAACTGAAAATAGAGAATAAGGAAAATGATTAGCAGAGATAATGGTATTACCAGAGACAAAGTTTTTTCAGCTCTAATCTGATTCTCATAATTTCCTGTGAACCTGTATTTTATTCCTGCAGGAATGGTTAACTCGCCGTTATCAATTTTCTGCTGGATAAGTTCCTGCGCATTTTCAACCACATTTACTTCAGCAAAACCATCCAGTTTATCGAATAACACATAACCCGTTAAAAAGGTGTTTTCACTTTTTATCACCTGCGGGCCCTGCTCATATCTTATTTCCACTAGATCGCCCAGCGGAACTGGAGAACCACCTTCAACCGGCACATAGATATCCTTAATATCCTGAGGATTCCCTCGCAGTTCTCTTGGATAACGTACACGAATTCCATAACGCTCACGGCCTTCCACAGTCTCACTTAATTGCATTCCTCCAACAGCAACCTGCAGGATCTGCTGAACATCGTCTATGGAAATTCCGTAACGCGCCAGTTTCTCCCTTTGTATATCAATGAGCAGGTATGGTTTCCCAACGATCCTGTCTGCAAATACGGCTTCATCTTTAACGCCTTCAGCTTCTTTCAAAATATCTTCGAGCTGCATCCCGAATTGCTGAATCTGTTTTAGATCCTGACCCTGAACCTTGATTCCCATTGGTGCGCGCATTCCTGTTTGCAGCATGATGAGCCGGGTTTCTATAGGCTGTAATTTTGGTGCTGAAGTTACTCCAGGCAATTTCGTTACCCTGGCGATCTCATTCCAGATATCATCAGGTCGTTTAATTTCCGGTCTCCAATTCCTGAAATATTCTCCGTCCTCATCTGCAATTAATTGCTCATTGGTGACTTTAAGCGGACTAGAAACAAGGATATCTCCAGACTGTTCTCGGGATAACGAGTCCTCATCAACTTCAAAGTTTGGATTTGCGGCAAGTTTCCCGCTTTTCAGAATAAAATAACCCTCTTCATTTACGCGATACTTCTGCTTTTCTCCATTTTCATTCTCCATATATTCAGTTTTATACTGAATTATATTTTCATACATAGACAGTGGAGCAGGGTCTAAAGCAGATTCGGTCCTTCCCGCCTTTCCAACTACCGTTTCAATTTCTGGAAGGCTTGCTACCGCCATATCCAGCTGTTGCAGAACCCTTTTATTCTCCTCTACTCCTGAATGTGGCAATGAAGTTGGCATGAGCAGGAATGAACCTTCATTTAAAGAGGGCATGAATTCCTTCCCGGTATTTTTCATGATAAAGAACCCCAGGATGATGATTGCAGTTGGGATTGCCAGAAAAATTGCTTTATTATCCAGGGTCCAGGTAAGAATTCTGACATAGAATTTTTTGAAATAATAGAACAGGGTCAGCAGTCCAAAACAAATCACAGAAACAAATACCAGGTTTAAAAAAACGCTATTCTGAAGTCCCAGTGGTCTCCAGTAAACGGATAATAGAAGAATTATCGCTACTACAGCGATTCCTATCTTATATAATTTACTTTTAGATTCTTCGATCTTATCAAATTTCAATAGAAGATCAATGATTCCAAAAGTGATAAGAGCAAGACCAATCCAGTATCCAAAGATGATCGCTGCGATTCCGGTCAATATCAAAACTATCGGAAAAACATAACTAATCTCCTTTCTAATTCTCCTCTTTTTGAAAAGTAAGGCTGCAAAAGGAGGGATAAGAAACAAGGCAACAAGAATCGAAGCGGCCAGAGCCATAGTTTTTGTGAAAGCCAGTGGCCTGAAGAGTTTCCCTTCGGCTCCTACCATCGTGAAAACCGGAATAAAACTGATGATCGTGGTTAGTACCGCCGTTAAGATCGCTCCGGAAACTTCCGCCGTGGCATCATATACCAGCTGATTAATTGGACGGTCATCTTTCATATCCAGATGTCTCACGATATTTTCAGAAAGAATAATACCCATATCGACCATGGTCCCAATAGCGATAGCAATTCCAGAAAGTGCCACAATATTGGCAGCTACACCAAAGATCTTCATAGCTATAAATACCATGAGAACAGCTACCGGCAATAAGCCAGAAATGAGAATTGACGCCCTTAGATTGAAAACCATAATGATGATCACTAAGACCGTGATAAGGATCTCCATGGTGAGTGCCTCATTCAAAGTTCCCAGCGTTTCCTGGATTAATTCTGTCCTGTCATAGAACGGAACTATAGTAAGTTGAGATTCTGTCCCGTCCTTTAAGGTTTTTGAAGGGAGACCTGAACTAATTTCAGCAATTTCAGCTTTCACATTATTGATGACTTCCATAGGATTCGCTCCATACCGGGCTACCACTACTCCGCCAACAACCTCAGCTCCCTCCTTGTCTAGAATACCTCTTCTGGAAGCGGGTCCCATGGAAACTTTTGCAATATTACTGATCTTTATAGAGGCGTAATCCTCTGAAGTGACCACGGCATTCTCTATATCCTCTATAGATTTCACATATCCGAGTCCTCGTACCAGGTATTCCGCCTGATTGATCTCCAGGGTTTGAGCCCCTATCTCGCGGTTACTTTCTTTAACGGCCATTATTACCTGATCCAGACCAATCCCATATTGTCGCATTAATTCAGGATTCACATCTACCTGATATTCCTGAACATACCCGCCGATACTCGCTACCTCTGAAACTCCGCTAGCACCAGAAAGCCCATATTTCACATAATAGTCCTGAATACTTCGTAGTTCCTGAAGATCCCAACCACCAGTCACATTTCCATCCTTATCACGACCTTCCAGAGTATACCAGAATATCTGACCTAATCCAGTAGCATCTGGTCCCAGGCTTGGATTCACGCCAGTGGGAAGAAGATTTTCTGGAAGGGAATTCAGTTTTTCGAGTATCCTGCTTCGGCTCCAGTAGAACTCAACATCCTCTTCAAAAATGATGTAGATGCTAGAAAATCCAAACATCGAAGAACTACGAATCGTTTTTACTCCGGGAATTCCCAATAAACTTGTAGTTAATGGATAGGTGATCTGGTCTTCAATATCCTGAGGAGAACGACCTTTCCATTCGGTGAAAATGATCTGCTGATTTTCTCCAATATCGGGAATAGCGTCTACCGCTACGGGATCTTTAGGCAACAAACCTGTGTCCCAGTTAAACGGAGAATTCATGATGCCCCATCCAACTAACACGGCCAGCAAAATAAAGGCTATGAGTTTGTTATCTATTAAATATTTTATGCTTTTATTCAGCATTATTGTATAGTTAAAAATTAGAAATTAGGCGCGTAATGCGTGAAACCACTTCAAAAATTGAGTGGATTTAAGATCTAAATTTCAACTATCAAATAAGGAATACCTGATCTTCCAATTGTATATCAGAGACCAGTAAAGGGGGAGAGTAATCTTTAAATGGAATGATCTGTTTTGGTAAACTCTCAAACAGATTCAAATAAGAATAAGTAAATGTGGTTATGAATAATTGCTGATCAAAGTCGAAAGAATCAAATGACATCTTTAATTCATCCTGACCTTCTACTTCTACCTTCTCATTAGTGCAGCAATGTGTTTCTGCATCTGCACTCATTTGCATACCACAGGTCTTCGCTTTTGAGAAGACCGCTTTATCAACCAGGTGACTTCCACAGAAATGTTTATCTACCGTAAATGACGTGGTAGACAACATCACCATAAAGGCCATGCTCAAAGAAATAATATGTTGAAAAGCTTTTTTCACTAGTTACAAAAGTACATTTTTTTTAATAATCAGCATTAATGCCTGAAATTCTGTAAAATAACTTCACAAATCTAACAAGAAAACAAGGACTATAATTTCATTTTTTTTGAAAAAACTTTCAATCTTGAATTTTGATTTAATATACGTAACTTTATGTAAATCAACCCCTTAAAACAATTATTGAAATGAAAAACAAGAAAATCATTGCTGTAGTAGGTGCAACGGGTGCACAAGGTGGCGGTTTGGTTAGAGCGATTTTAAACGATCCCAATGGAGGATTCAAACCAAGAGCTATTACCAGAAACCCATCGTCCGAAAAAGCAAAGAAATTGAAGGAAATGGGCGCCGAGGTTGTTGAAGCAAATATCGATAATAAAGAAAGTATCACCAAAGCTTTTAAAGGAGCCTATGGTGCTTTTTGCGTAACAAATTTCTGGGAACACTTTTCTCCAGAGAAAGAAATGCAGCAAGCTAAAAACATGGCCGAAGCAGGAAAAGATGCAGGCATCGAACATGTTATCTGGTCCACACTTGAAGATACCAGAAAATGGATCCCACTCGATGATGATAGGATGCCCACCTTGATGGAGAAATATAAGGTTCCGCATTTTGATGGTAAAGGAGAAGCCGACGAATATTTTTCTGATAGTGGCGTGCCCTATACTCTTTTATTCACTTCCTTTTACTGGGATAATTTTATCCATTTCGGGATGGCTCCTCAAAAAGGGGAAGATGGTGAACTTGCAATAACGTTCCCTATGGATAATAAAGTACTGCCGGGCATTGCTGCAGAAGACATTGGCAAATGCACCTATGGAATTTTCAAGGCAGGAGACACCTTTAAAAATAAGATCGTTGCTATAGCCGGGGAGCAACTTACCGGTAAAGAAATGGCAGAAATTTTTTCTGAAGTATATGGGAAGAAAGTAAAATATAATGCGGTACCTGCTGAAGTATATAGGAATTTCGACTTCCCGGGAGCCGATGACCTTGGAAATATGTTTCAATTCAAAGTTGAGGAAGAAGAATATTTTTGCACGATTAGGGATGTAAATGCAAGCAGAAAACTTAATCCCGAATTACAGACTTTTAAAAAGTGGTTAATGGAGCACAAAGATGAAATGGACATTTAGATTTCATCAGGCTTCTTAAACTCTTTTAATCTATAATAATAAAAAGCAGGTAATAGGATAAGAAGAAATAAAGGATGTATAAGAAATCTTCTCACATAGAATAATGCCAGGTAATGTTCTCTTTCAATATTTAAAACTAAAAAGATAAATACTGCTGTTGCTAAAACATAAAGAAAGGCATATAGTATAGCTGAAAACTTCAAAATATTAAGGTCTCTAAAACCTATATAGATTATAGCCAGGGAAATTGCTGTATTCAGGAAATACCTTAGGGTAAGGTTAATCATAAGCTTAGCCATATCCATTGGCGGTATGATACCTAGCAAATAATCTGATTTGAAAAAGTCTATAAGAGGGTCGTAAAAAATATCCTCCTCAAAAAAGCGTATGGCCGCAAGCATAAGGATCAAAACCCCTATTTCTGCAATACGATATCTTTTTTTTACTGTCTTTTCCATCTTGAATAAATTCTAACCCAGATCAACCAAAGAATAAAGACCGTCCCATAGATCGCAAGTGGAAAAAATATGGAATGCATAAATCCGGAATATTGCGGATACTCATAAATACCTACTGCCAGGATCACAATTCTTAGAATATTGATCGCATAGATAATTACAGAACCAGCAAATAAATATAAAAGAGTAGACCGGGTTTGCCCAAAGAATGCCAGGATAAATGAAGTAAAGAGAATTATGATACTTACCGAATTACATCCTTCAACGATTCCGGCTAAAAAATAATCATCGACCATAAGCTTCATGGACAGGCCGGTATAATGCATTACCACCTCCACATTTTCATATCCAATAGACTCCATTAGGTCTCCGCTTTGCCTGGCCACTAACTGGGTTATGGGATCGGGAACCGGATTTTCTGAATCATAAAGGATCAAGAAACCGTTGTACAGACTGGAAAACAGAAAATAACTCCCAATGAATATAAAAATGAAACGTAATACTAGACGATATTTCCGAATTAAATCGAGCAAATTCAGCGGGGTTTTTAACAAATTTATAGAAAACAGAGGCTCACATTACATTAGAAATTGAATACTTTTGCACTAAAGATTGTTAATATGACTTTTGATAAACTAAAACCACAGATTGAAGATATACTTCAAAACGAAAGTAAGGATGTTGCTGCGCGACTTACCGAAGTTTGTGAGGTTCTTGAAACCAATATTCCTTATTATGACTGGGTTGGTTTTTATTTTAGAAATGGGGACAAGGAGGAACTGAAATTAAAAGCTTTTGCCGGTGAACCTACAGATCATGAGATCATTCCATTTGGTCGTGGAATTTGCGGTCAGGTAGCAGTTTCAAATAAGAATTTTGTAGTGCCAGATGTTAAGGCACAGAACAATTATATTGCCTGTAGTATTCATGTAAAAGCAGAAATAGTTATTCCGCTTTTTGTGAATGGTGAAAATATTGGTCAAATAGACATAGACAGTCATACTGAAGACCCATTTTCTCATGAGGATGAGTTATTCCTAGAATGGATTAATGAAAATGTTTCAAAGATTCTCTAGATTTTAATTGAAATAAAAAAGAAAAGCCTTCAAATTTGAAGGCTTTTCTTTTTTATAGCGTGTAGGCAAGTTTGAACTTTATAGTTCAAATATTTTCTAGAATTGAAATGCAATAATAACTAAGAGGAATATAAAAAATCCTATTAATTGCATGATAGAAGATGCATAATCCTTTTCAATATCATTTCCCATATCGATTGCTTTTGTTCAAAAATACACCAGCTAATCATTGGCAATTAAGTATTTAACTAACTTTAAAACTTTTTAGAATAATTTATGCTAATACTTGTGGGAATTTCAGAAGAATTTAACGAAAGATTTAGAATCCGGTCCTTATAGCTTCAACAGGATCGAGTTTAGAAGCTGAAATTGCAGGAATTAATCCTGAAATCAATCCAATTACTGCCGATACCGCTGTACCAATCATCATATTAAAAGGTGAGAGCACAAATTCAAAATCACCAGTAAACTGTGAAGCTATTATTGATACGAGCCATACTAAAAACAGGCCTACCAAACCTCCAATTACAGATAGAATAACTGCTTCAAATAAGAATTGAGAAAGAATGAATTTATTCTTGGCTCCCAGGGATTTTTGAATACCAATAAGGTTTGTTCTTTCCTTTACACTCACGAACATGATATTAGCAATTCCAAACCCGCCCACGAGAAGTGAAAATCCGCTTATCACCAGGCCTATAATATTAAGCTGCCCTGTAATGTTATCTATAAAGTCTGCCACACCTTGCATTTGGTTTACAAAGAAGTTATTTATCTCACCTGTTTTTATTCCCCTTATATTTCGCAGCTGCTGCTCAACAATAGACATAAATTCATCATTGTCTACTCCATCTTCAGGTTTCATAACAATCTGTGGGAAAACTGTTCCTTTAGTAGTTCCATAGACCCTCCTGGCAAAATTAGCCGGTACAAAGGCCTGTCCATCACGAGATCCACCAAATAGAGATTGACCTTGCTTTTTAAGAATACCAATAACGGTAGCACGCCTACCAAAAATCCTGATCTCTTTACCAATACCATTAGATTCTCCAAAAAGGTTTTGAGCGATCTCATGACCTAAAACGATCACACCTGAGGCACTTACGGCTTCCGGCTCGTTAAAAAACCTGCCTTCTTCCAGTTCAAATGCTTCAATATCATAATATTCATGAGTAACCGCACCTATGTCTACACCAGTAGTGGTTACCTCCTGATATTTTAGTGCAGCTCCACCCGGAACCCCTAATGCAAAACTAATGGCCTCGAGATCGGGAAGACTTTTTTTGAGATACTGATATTCTTCATAAGTAACATCTGGAAACTGCTCTCTCTTCCAACGTGGAATATCTGAAGGTCCAAATTTAAACCTCATCACAATAACAGTACTGTTATCCAATGCACTTAAACTACCGGTAATATCTTTCTTAAGAGAATCTACTGCAGCAAGAACTGCAATTATTGAAAATATACCAATGGTAACACCCAGTAAAGAGAGGAAAGTTCGAAGCCGATTATTCTTAAGTGCGCTAATCGCAAAATTGAAGCTTTCCTTAAGTACGCGTAAATAAATTAGCATAATAGTGCCTGCCGGTTATAAATTCTAAGATATGACGCCATCACCCCAAAAGTGTTACAAATTTTAATTGTAATTCGAATTATTTGGGATTATTTGAATAAGAATTAAGCATTCTACGCCCAGGAAATCTTATCGCAAACGATATCTAGAATATTACTAATAATTCACCGCAATCGTCTTTATAGATTTGGCTTAAATAATTACTTTTGCAGCATCAACAAACACAACACAATGAGCGAATTAAAAAAAGCAAAATCTGCTTTAATTTCAGTTTTTAGCAAAGATGGCTTAGAACCTATCGTGAGAAAACTTAACGATCTGGGTATCACAATATATTCTACGGGAGGAACCGAGAAATTTATCAAAGATCTCGGAATAAATGTGATTCCGGTAGAAGATGTTACTTCCTATCCTTCAATTTTAGGCGGAAGAGTAAAAACACTACACCCAAAAGTTTTTGGCGGAATTCTGAATCGTCAGGATCATGAAGGAGATGTAAAAGAACTGGAACAGTACGAAATTCCGCAGTTGGACATTGTGATCGTGGACCTTTACCCGTTTGAAAAAACAGTTGCTTCTGGAGCTTCTGAAGAGGATATTATCGAAAAGATCGATATTGGAGGTATTTCATTAATTAGAGCCGCAGCGAAAAACTTCAAAGATGTTACCTGCGTATCATCTGTGGATGATTATCAGGAATTTCTTGATCTTTTAAATGAGAAAAACGGAGAAAGCAATATTGCCGATAGAAAAAGATTTGCTACAAAAGCATTCAACATATCTTCACATTACGATTCTGCAATCTTCAATTATTTTAATGTAGAAGGAGAAGTGAGTTCATTTAAACAAAGTGAATTAAAAGGAAAAGAACTTAGATATGGGGAGAACCCACATCAGAAAGGAACTTTTTACGGTGATTTTGAGGCTGTTTTCGATAAACTTCACGGTAAGGAACTTTCTTATAACAACTTATTAGATGTAGATGCAGCTGTAAACCTAATGAACGAGTTCAAAGGTGAAGCTCCAACTTTTGCGATTTTGAAGCATAATAATGCCTGTGGACTTGCTCAACGTGACACGATTCACCAGGCTTATGTAGATGCCCTGGCAGGAGATCCTGTTTCAGCATTTGGTGGAATTCTAATTAGCAATGTGGAAATTGACGCCGAAACTGCTGAAGAAATCCACAAACTTTTCTGTGAAGTGGTGATCGCTCCATCATATTCAGTAGAAGCTTTGGAAATCCTGAAAGGTAAAAAGAACAGAATACTGCTTGTATTGAAAGACATTGAACTTCCAGAAAGTCAGGTAAGAACCTGTCTTAATGGTGTTTTGGTCCAGTATAAGGATCAAAAAACAGATGCCCTCGAAGATCTTAAACAAGCAACCAGCAATAAAGCTTCAGATAATGAGTTATCTGACATGATATTTGCTTCTAAAATTTGCAAACACACTAAATCGAATACCATCGTTTTAGCAAAAAACAAACAACTTTGTGCGAGTGGAACAGGACAAACTTCAAGAGTTGATGCCCTTACCCAAAGTATAGAGAAAGCAAGGTCATTTGATTTTGACCTGCATGGTGCCGTTATGGCCAGTGATGCATTTTTCCCTTTTCCTGATTGTGTGGAAATTGCTGGAAATGCTGGTATCACCGCAGTAATCCAACCCGGAGGATCCATAAAAGATCAGCTGAGTATAGATTATTGTAATGAAAATAATATCGCAATGGTGATGACAGGAACACGCCATTTTAAACATTAATTTTAGTACATTTACCCGAACCTCAATACTTAAAATACACTATGGGATTTTTCGACTTTCTCATTGAAGAAATTGCAATCGACTTAGGTACAGCCAACACCCTTATAATACATAACGATAAAGTTGTTGTAGACAGCCCCTCAATAGTGGCGCGAGATAGAACTTCCGGCAAAATTACTGCCGTAGGTAAAGAAGCAGCCATGATGCAGGGGAAAACTCATGAGAACATCAAAACCATACGTCCGTTAAAAGATGGTGTAATTGCAGATTTTGACGCGAGTGAAAAGATGCTCACTATGTTCATCAAGGAAATACCCGCGCTAAAAAAGAAACTATTTACTCCGGCCTTAAGAATGGTTATTTGTATTCCTTCAGGTATTACTGAAGTAGAGATGCGTGCCGTTAAGGAAAGTGCAGAAAGGGTAAATGGTAAGGAGGTCTACCTTATTCACGAACCTATGGCCGCAGCTATAGGTATTGGTGTTGACATCATGCAACCTAAGGGTAATATGATCGTGGATATAGGTGGTGGTACTACAGAAATTGCAGTGATCGCTCTGGGAGGTATTGTTTGTGATAAATCGGTTAAAATTGCCGGTGATGTATTCACTAACGATATCGTTTATTATATGCGAACGCAACACAACCTGTATGTTGGTGAGCGTACTGCGGAAAAAATTAAAATTCAGATCGGTGCGGCTACAGAAGATCTAGAGGTTCCGCCAGACGAAATGAGCGTTCAGGGTAGAGATCTTCTTACAGGTAAACCGAAGCAGGTAAATATTTCTTACCGTGAAATTGCTAAAGCACTGGACAAATCTATTTTAAGAATTGAGGATGCCGTTATGGAAACTCTTTCTCAAACTCCACCAGAGCTAGCTGCCGATATTTATAATACCGGTATTTATTTAGCTGGTGGTGGTTCTATGTTAAGAGGTTTGGATAAAAGGTTATCTCAAAAGACAGATCTTCCGGTTTATATCGCCGAAGATCCGTTAAGGGCTGTTGTTCGTGGTACAGGAATAACCCTGAAAACCCTGAGCAGATATAAAGGGATTTTGATCAAGTAGGAGAAGCGTAATTTATGCAGCAGATTTTCAACTTTCTTATACGGAATAAGAATTCAATTTTATTCTTAATCCTGTTTGTTGTATCTGTTTACTTAACTATTCAGAATCACGCTTTTCACAAAAGCAGGTTTGTAAGTTCGGCTAATTTTGTAACTGGAGGTGTATACTCCTGGTCTAACAATATTAACACTTATCTTCACCTAGATGAATACAATGAAAGACTTCTCGAAGAAAACAATAAGCTCAGAAATATAATTTCTAATATTCACGATAGCATTTCAGTAGAAAAGCAATTGGACAGTACTTCGTTTGAAGGAGATTATCTTTTTAGAACAGCCAGAGTAATCAATAATAACTTCTCAAAACAAGACAATTATCTTACCCTGAACCGAGGAAAAGAATCTGGTATTCAACAGGAATTCGGGGTGATCACCAGTCAGGGAATTGTAGGGATTGTAGACCGTGTTAACGACGAATATTCCCGTGTAATTTCTATACTGAACAGTAGGTCCAGGATAAATGCCCAGTTAAACAATACAAACCATTTTGGAAGTTTAGTCTGGGATGGTAAAGATCCAAATATTGTCCAGCTAATAGATGTTCCTAGACAAGCGCCACTTCAAAAAGGGGACACCATAATTACCGGTGGGCGCTCGTTGATATACCCAAAAGGATTACCTATTGGTAGTATAGAGGATTTCACGCTTGACCAGACCCAGAGTTATTACACCATAAACATTAAATTGTTTAATGACATGACCAACATTGGTTATGTATACATCATAGAGAACGTTAACAAGGAGGAAATAGAAAAATTGCAGGAAGTAGATGAACAGTAAGCTCTTTTCAAATATCACCAGGTTCATCATCCTTGTATTCTTACAGGTTCTAATCCTGAACAATATCAATTTTGCCGGATATATAAATCCGTACCTATACGTATTATTCATAATCCTCTACCCATTTGCAGGGAATCAAAGCCTGTTTCTTTTCCTATCTTTTCTTTTAGGATTAAGCGTAGACATATTTGAAGACAGCGGCGGAATTAATGCTGCTGCATGTCTGGTTGCAGCCTTTGTTAGACCAAATCTATTGAGATTCTCATTCGGGATAAGCTATGATCACCAGAATATAAGACTGGCTGCTACACCGTTTGGATCAAAATTGAGCTATGTTTTTTTAATGGTTTTAATACATCATTTTGTATTATTCTCCTTGGAAATGTTTAGCATAAACCATATACTTCTTATACTGAAAAAAACATTATTTTCCAGTATATTCACAGTAACCCTAACCCTTTTAAGCCTTACCTTATTTAGTAAAAAGTATCGATGAGAAAAGTTTTACTCTACATAACTATTTTGACTACAGGTCTCATTTTCATAGGAAGATTGTTTTACCTTCAAATAGTAGATACTTCGCTAGCAATAAGATCACAGGATAATGCCATTAAAGTGGTGTATGATTACCCTCAACGGGGTTATATCTATGATAGAACTGGTGAACTTATGGTTTCCAACCAGCCTTCGTATGATGTCATGGTGATTCCCAGAAACCTGAAACCTTTTGATACCACCGAATTCTGTAATATTCTTAACCTAACCAGGGAAGATCTGGAAAAAAAATTAGATAAGGCAAGGATATATTCTCCCATGCTCCCTTCTGTAGTTATTCCGCAATTAACCAAAAGTGAATATGCAATCCTACAGGAGAAAATGAGGAAATATGAAGGCTTCTACATTCAAAAGAGATCACTTCGTGATTACCAGGTAAACCACAGCGCCAATGTTCTGGGCTATATCGCCGAAGTGAATCAGAAAATAGTTAACGAGAATCCATATTATATTTCTGGTGACCTTATTGGCCGTGCGGGTGTAGAAAGCCAGTACGAGGAATTACTACGTGGGGTAAAAGGTGTAAAGCATATTCAGAAGGATAGATTTAACCGGGATATCGGCCCATACAAGGAAGGCATCTATGATACATTACCAGAAAAAGGTAAGGATATTACGATCTCCATAGATAGTGACCTCCAGGGCTACGGAACGAAATTAATGGAAAATAAGCGTGGCGGAATCGTTGCTTTAGATCCACAAAGCGGAGAGATCCTTGCCCTCATAAGTGCTCCAACCTATGATCCAGCAATGCTTGTTGGTAGGAGCCGCTCCAGAAATTACTGGGAATTATATTCAGACTCCATAGCAAAACCATTGTATGATCGTGGTCTTCTGGCTGAATATCCTCCAGGATCACCGTTTAAAACATTAAATGCCCTTATAGGTCTTCAGGAAGGTGTGGTAGATACAGATGATAGTTTTTCATGTAATCATGGATATACCTATGGTAGAGGGAGAAAGCTCGGTTGCCATGCACACAAAAGCCCCTTATCTATGATACCTGGTATCGCACAATCATGTAATGCTTATTTCGCTAATGTTTACAGAAGAATTATTGAAAAATATCCTAGTCCGCAAGAAGGTATGGATACCTGGAACATGCACCTTAAGAGCTTCGGCCTGGGGCAATTCATGGGAAATGACCTTAGTACGGGCAGACCAGGCAAAATACCAGATTCAGATTATTATAACAGGATCTATGACTACCCCACATATAAATGGTATGCCTCCGCAACATTATCTAATGCAATAGGACAGGGTGAAGTTCTAATGACTCCAATCCAGCTAGCAAATATGACTGCGACTATAGGTAATAAAGGCTGGTATTACACTCCTCATATTCTGAAAGAAATTGACGGGCAACCTATTAAAGAAGAAAAATTCACTAAAAAGAATTATACAACTATAGACGCAAAGCATTTTGATCCTGTAGTGGAAGGAATGCATGAGGTTTATAAAAGCGGAACCGCTTCAACTTTAAGAATTCCCGGAATAGAAATAGCCGGAAAAACAGGTACCGCTGAAAATTTTGCCAAAATAGATGGCAAAAGAGTTCAGCTTACAGATCACTCTATCTTCGTTGCCTTTGCACCGGTAGACAACCCTAAAATTGCCATCGCGGTATTTGTGGAAAACGGTTATTGGGGAAGTAGATATGCTGGAAGAATGGCAAGTTTAATGATAGAGAAGTACTTAAAAGGCACCATTACCAGAACCGATATGGAAGAGTGGATCTTAAGCCACAGCCTACAGGATGAATATGCGAAACCCGTTAGTGGAGAACCTTTCAGAATTAATCAGTAAATGAGTAACAGTAACGCGGGATTCGACTGGATAAGCATTTTTATTTACCTGGCATTAATCACTTTTGGGTGGGCTAATATCTATTCAGCTTCTTTAGGATCCAGTACCGGCGATTTTTTAGATCTAAGTCAGCCTTACGGAAAACAGGCCCTTTTTATTGGTTTAAGTATATTTCTTATCGTCATAGTTCTTTCAATAGAGGCTAAATTTTACCAGCGTTTTTCAAGTGTTATTTATATAATTTCCCTGCTTTCTCTGGTAGGTCTCTTTGTCTTTGGTAAAACAATTTCCGGGGCCACATCGTGGTATTCCTTCGGGAGTTTTGGTGTTCAGCCTTCTGAATTCGCGAAATTCGCAACTGCATTGGCCTTAGCCAAATATCTAAGTGATATTCAAACAAATATTAGAAAGCTTAGCCACCAGGTTAAAGCTTTTATCATAATTGCCATTCCTGCTATATTAATTGTCCCGCAGCCTGATCCAGGTAGTGCCCTGGTATATGCCGCGTTCTTTTTTCCTCTTTACAGGGAAGGCTTGTCTGGCTTTTATCTAGTTACAGGACTATCAGCAGTAGCCGTATTCATTCTAACCCTTGTAGTTGGCCCAATATGGGTCTCTGTTGGCGTATTGGCAATTGGACTGATAATGTTCTTCAGAAAAAGAAAAAAGCGACCAGGGAGAGTACTAATAACCTTATTTGCGATAATTTCAATTGGGCTGAGCTTCTCTGTAAATTACATTTTTGAAAATGTATTCGAACAAAGGCACCGGGACAGGTTTAATATTGTACTTGGGAAAGAAGTTGACTCTCGTGGAATAGGCTACAATACCAACCAAAGTGAAATAGCTATTGGTAGTGGAGGCTGGCTGGGTAAAGGCTGGACCGAAGGAACTCAAACCAAAGGGCATTTTGTCCCAGAACAACATACAGATTATATCTTCAGCACAGTAGGAGAAGAATGGGGTTTTCTAGGTAGTTCAATTGTTGTGCTTCTATTCGTAGCTCTCCTATTAAGGCTTTTGATACTTGCCGAAAGACAACGGAATCAGTTTTATAGAGTCTATGGCTACTCGGTCATAGGAATTCTATTTATTCACTTCCTAGTAAATATAGGAATGGTAATAGGTATTTTCCCTACTGTTGGTATTCCACTACCCTTCTTTAGCTATGGAGGTTCAGGATTATGGGGATTCACAATCTTGCTATTTATCTTTATAAAGCTGGACTCAGACCGACTTTCTTACTAGGAACATTTATCGGCCATAAGAAGGATTGCTGCCACGGCCAAAATGAGCACAGGATAGATATATTTTCTTTTCATCAGGTAATATAATTATTATTGAATGTCATATTCTTAGACCCCAAAATTAAGGAACTAATTATTATTAAATAGGAAGCATAAAAAAACCCGGAAGGTTGCTTCCGGGTTTTTCATTATATAATTTCTACTAGTTCTTAACCTTAGTCTTTCCGTCAACATCTGCCAGTTTATTTCTGGTGATATTGTTCATTTGAATATCAGAAAGCACATTGATGGCTTCTTCTATATAAACATCTTTACTTAGACTCTCATGCCATCTCTGTCTTTTTTCTTTCAGAATAGTATCTGTAGTGAAAAGCTCTTCTTCATATGGTAGTGAAGTATAAGTTAGATTCGTTTTATAATCTTTTATAGCATCAAACTGCTTAGCCATTTCTTTATCTTTTTCAGCCTGCTGAGCGTATTCAGCATAATTTAAAGGATAGCTGCTATCTTCACTCTGAGTTTTCACCCACTTCGCATTCTCCTCGATAAGCTTTAATTGATCGTTTGTACTCATTCTTTTCTTACTAGCTTCAATAGCTTCATCGTATCCTACATAACCATTCCAGATACTATAATCTGCCGCATCTATCTTATCCCATGGAAGAGGGTTTTCCTGATCTTTCTCACCTATATCCACAAAACTATATCTGTCTGGAACCACAACATCACTTTTAACTCCTTCAAGCTGAGTAGAACCACCATTTACACGATAGAACTTCTGGGTGGTGATCTTAAGTGCTCCCATATCTCCCATTTCATTATTTCGAAGCCACCTGTTAAGGTCTATTACATTCTGAACTGTTCCTTTACCATAAGTTTGTTTACTACCAATGATAACCGCTCGTTTGTAATCCTGCATTGCTGCAGCCAGAATTTCTGAAGCTGAAGCAGAAAGCTCATTTACGAGGATAACCAATGGCCCATCCCATAGTACCTGAGGATCTTCATCTTTAAGTACCTCTTTTCTGGCACCATTAGATTTCACCTGAACAATTGGACCTTCTTCTATAAACATCCCTGCGATATCTACCACCGTCTTAAGAGATCCTCCACCATTATTTCTAAGGTCAAGCACAAGGCCTTCCATTCCTTCTTTCTTCAATCTAATAATATCCTCTTTGATATCTGAAGCCGCATTACGTTCATCATAATCGGTCATATCAAAGTAGAATTTAGGAAGATTGATCACCCCATATCTTCTATCATCCTTTTTAACCATAGATGACTTGGCATAAGTTTCTTCGATTTCGATCACGTCACGAGTTAAAGTAACTTCTTCAATATTACCCATTACTTTTTTACGAACTGTAAGGGTAACCTTCGTATCCTTAGGGCCTTTAATAAGATCAACAGCGTCATCCAGCCTCATTCCCACGATACTTACCGCCTCTTTTTCATCTGACTGTTTTACTTTAAGGATAACATCTCCTTCACCAATTTCTTCACTTCTCCAGGCCGGCCCACCAGAGATCACTTCAGTTATAGTAATATCATCACTATCCTTAATTAATCTGGCACCAATTCCTTCTAACTTACCAGACATGGCAATATCAAATCTATCCTTGTCTTGCGGAGCGAAATAGAAAGTATGCGGATCAAATTCTTCTACGATCGCATTGATATATACTGAAAAATAATCCTCTCTTTCCAGGTCGTCTGTAAAATCGTAATACCTGTCTATATTAGAAAGTGTGGTTTCCCTGGCTTCTTTTTCAAGATCTGCATCAGATTTCATTTCATAAGACGCATCATCTTCTTTCTTCTTTTTCTCATCCTGTCTCAGATCGTAATAGGTAATAAGTGTATTGAATTTCAATTGCTCTTCCCACCTCTTCTTCATTTCATCTTTAGAAGATGCATATTCCAGACTATCATAGTCCGTATTAATTTTCTCATTTTCATCAAAATTGAATGGCTCTGAAAGGATCTCTTTGTAAAGAGACCTGGCTTCTTCCATTCTTTTTCCCAAACGGCCATAAGTAAGGTTAAAAAAGTCTATGTTCTTTCCCTTAATCTGGTCATCTATTTTACTCTTATAAGCATCAAATTCCTTAATATCTTCAGCATAGAAAAAACGTTTAGAAGGGTCTAATCCTTCCAGGTAATCTTCATATACATTCGCTGAAAAATTGTCATTGATATCCTTCGCATCATAATGTCCCTGGTTAAGAACATAAGTAATAAGGTCAATAAGAAGTTTATCCTTGTTTGGATCGTCAAATTTCTTAGTGGTAAAGCTACATGAGGCAGCAGCCATTAAAAGAACAACTGCTATGATCTTGATATTCCTTTTCATAATTCGTTTAAATTTCGTCATCGTTTGGTTACCATAAGTATAGTAAAAACTGTGCCAATAAGTTAGATAGGCGATACTAATTTGTGATAGCACTAATATAAGCTTTCCTTATTTAAATTCTTATTTTAGCAGAACCAAATAATTATGCATGAATAAGAATAAACCACTTATCCTGGTAACTAATGATGACGGTATAACTGCTCCAGGAATAAGGACTCTGGTAGATGTTATGAAAGAATTAGGAGATGTGATCGTGGTCGCTCCAGATAGCCCGCAAAGCGGTATGGGACATGCCATCACTATAAGCGACACTCTTTTTTGTGAGCAGGTAACGATCAAAGAGAGTTACAAGCACAAGGAATATAGCTGCTCTGGTACTCCAGCCGATTGTGTGAAAATTGCCACTCAGGAGATCCTGCATAGAAAACCAGACCTTTGCGTAAGTGGAATAAATCATGGCTCCAACTCCTCTATTAATGTAATTTATTCAGGAACAATGAGCGCCGCCGTGGAAGCCGGAATAGAAGGAATACCTGCTATAGGTTTTTCACTCCTGGATTATTCATTGAATGCTGACTTTGAACCAACAAGAAAGTTTATTAAAACTATCACCAAAAACGTTCTAAAGAATGGCTTACCAAAAGGTGTTGTTTTAAATGTGAATATCCCGAAATTATCAGAAACTGAAATAAAAGGTATAAAAGTATGCCGACAGGCAAATGCCCATTGGGAAGAAGAATTTGATAAAAGAACGAATCCGCAGGGACGTGAATATTACTGGCTAACCGGAACCTTTGTAAATAAGGATGAAGGAAATGATACTGATGAAAAAGCTCTTGAAGAAGGCTATGTATCGGTGGTTCCTGTTCAATTCGATCTAACCGCACATCATTTTATAAAAGATTTAAGTAGCTGGTCTCTTAATGATTAAACAAAATATTTTTACCGGATTTCTAACTGGGATAGCCGCAAATATTGCCGGTGTGATGCTATACATCTCCCTGCTTTCAAATGCCGATATCGATGCAACCCTGAAAGATGCCGTTGCCAATGATTATCTAGGGAAGATCATTGCTTTAGGAGCAGTACTTAATTTTCTTCCATTCTTTGTATTCCTTAAAAAGAAACAAAATTATCACGCACGCGGCGTCCTGTTGGCAACTGTAAGTATTGCAGTGGCTGTAGCAATCTATAAATTCGTATAACATGAAATATTACATCATCGCCGGTGAAGCTTCTGGAGATCTGCATGCCTCGAATTTAATGAAGGCTTTAAAAGAAGTAGACTCAAATGCTGAATTTCGATTCTGGGGTGGTGATCTAATGGAAAACCAAGGCGGTACTTTGGTGAAACACTACAAAGAACTAGCCTTTATGGGCTTTTCTGAAGTGATCATGAACCTTAGAACCATCTTCAAAAATATAAGTTTCTGCAAGCAGGATATTAGCGAATACAAACCGGATGTCATCATTTTTATTGACTACCCCGGCTTCAATATGCGTATTGCAGAATGGGCAAAAAAAGAAGGGTATAAAACGCATTACTATATTTCTCCGCAGATCTGGGCCTGGAAAGAGAATAGGATCAAGAAGATAAAAAGGGATGTGGATGAGATGTATGTGATCCTCCCTTTTGAAAAGGAATTTTATACTGAAAAGCATAGTTTCCCGGTACATTTCGTTGGCCATCCCTTGCTGGATGCAATCGAGAACAGGCCTCCCGTAGATACCGAATCTTTCAAAAGAAATCACGACCTGGACTCCAGACCGGTTATAGCATTGCTGCCCGGAAGTAGAAAACAGGAGATCGAAAAAATGCTAAAAGTAATGCTTAGTGTTACCACAGAATTCCAGGATTATCAATTTGTGATTGCAGGAGCACCGAGCCAGGATGAAGAATTCTATCATACTTTTATGAAGAAATCTAACATCAAACTTATCATGAATAAGACTTATGATGTACTGGGAATTTCTCATGCCGCGCTGGTAACATCAGGCACGGCGACCCTGGAAACCGCACTTTTTAAAGTTCCGGAAGTAGTTTGCTATAAAGGAAGCTTTATCTCATACAATATTGCAAAGCGTATTATCGATCTTGATTATATTTCACTGGTGAACCTTATCATGGATCGTGAGGTGGTAAAAGAGCTTATTCAGAATGAATTCAATTCAAAAAACCTAAAGCTCGAGCTTGAAAAGATTCTGAAAGAAGAAAACCGCAAGCGAATCTTCAGTGATTATTTTGAATTAGAACAACGTCTTGGTGGTAAAGGAGCTAGTAAAAATACCGCCGAACTGATATATAATAAGATCTCTGAATAAAAGAAAATCCAGTATACGGCGTTATGGTAAACCACCCAGCTTCGGCAAAACAGGACAATTAAAAATTAGGAAGATGAACAGACAGTCTCTTTTAAAAATCTCTTCAATATTGGTTATAGCAATATTCTTTTCTTCCTGTGGATCTTCACGTAGCAGTGTGGTTACAACTAAAAAAGAAGAAAAAAAGAGAACTGAAAACGTTGCAGAACCTTTTAAGCATGATCCTACTGCCCAACCAGAAGATAAAATTGCTTATAAGGTAATTCGTACTGCAAAGAAATTTGAAGGTACTCGATATAAATATGGAGGGACAGACAAAAAAGGAATGGATTGTTCGGGCTTGGTATATGTATCCTTTCAGGAAGAAGGAATTCCTTTGCCCAGAACATCGAGAGATATGTCGCTCCAGGGCAAAAGATTATACCTTAAAGAAGTTAGTGTGGGTGACCTCCTATTCTTCGAAACCAACAAAAATCGAAAAGTGATAAATCATGTGGGGCTGGTGGTAGAAGTAAATGAAGATGGAATTTATTTTATTCATTCATCCTCCTCCAGAGGCGTGATAATTTCTTCGTTATCAGAATCTTACTGGCATAATAATTTCGTAATGGCCAGGCGAGTGATCTAATTTTTAATTACCTTCTGAAGGCAAATCACTCCAGGTGAAAAACTTTCAGTTTATATTTCTAAGACTAGCTATTTACCTTATCGCAGGTATTTTGCTTGCATTTACTGTTGAGATTACCAAAGCTCAAATATTATTTACCGGGATTCTTATCCTGGTTCTTTATCTATTCAACTTCTATAGGGCTCAAAAAACACTATTCCCGGATGCTCTGGCCGGTATCACAACCTATTCCCTTATCTTTTTCCTGGGCTTTTCAACAGCCTATTTCAATAAACCAGAAAACCAGCCAAGGCATTTTCTAAACCATAATATAGAGGAAACCGATAGTCTTTTTCTCCACGGCAAAATTTTAGAAGAATTAAAACCAACTGCCTATTCAAAAAAATTCATTGTCGAAGCAAGGCAGATAATAAGTCAGAATTCTAAAAATGCTATCAATGGTAAAATTCTACTGAACATAAATCATGACTCTTTAATCACAACAGAAATAAATCCTGGTAGCATGATTTTGATTCCCTGGAAAACTGAACAGATCAATGCTGCATTAAATCCATATCAATTCAGTTACCAGGATTATATGACCAACCTTCAGGTAGAGCGACAGCTGAAAATTAATATTCCAGAGCTAAAAAGAACAGGATATGAATCCAATATTAGATCACTGGCCTGGAATACCAGAGAAGAGATCATTTTAATTTTAAGAGATCTTGATTTTGGAAAAAATGAGTTAGCAGTATTTCAAGCGCTGATCCTGGGGCAACGCAGAGATGTAAGTGACAAACTTTATAAAGATTATGCATCTGCAGGTGCAATTCATATCCTGGCCATCTCGGGATTACACATTGGCATCCTTCTAATACTACTTAATTTTTTATTCAAACCTATAGAAAAGGTAAGACAAGGTAAAATTATAAAAGCTTTATTGATAATTCTTCTACTCTGGAGTTTTGCTTTTCTAACTGGTTTAAGTGCTTCGGTAGTTAGAGCGGTTTGTATGTTTTCATTTCTTGCTATAGGACTGCAATTAAAAAGAAAGACCAGCAGTCTTAACAGTCTTTTCCTGTCTCTATTCTTTCTTTTGTTGATAAACCCCTACTATATATTCCAGGTTGGATTTCAGCTAAGTTATCTGGCTGTTTTTAGTATTATCACTTTTCAACCAATCATTTATAGATTATTCAGTTCAGACTTTAAGTTAATAGACTACTTCTGGAAGTTAACTTCGGTAAGTATGGCAGCCCAAATAGGGGTTATTCCCTTGAGTATTTATTATTTCCATCAATTCCCAGGCCTGTTCTTAGTAACCAACCTCTTAGTTTTACCATTCCTGGGGCTTATTTTAATTTTTGGAATCACTGTAATTCTGATGGCTTCATTGAAAATTCTACCTGGTTTCCTGGAAGATGCATTCAGTCTTTTACTAAGAATTCTAAATGAATTCATTGGGAAGATCGCTGAATTTGATGCATTCGTAATTTCGAATATTAGATTAAGTCTTCTACAGAATCTAAGCCTTTATGTGATTGTACTTTCAGTATTACTTCTGATCAGGAAATTGAATTTCTATCGTTTAAGTTTCCTACTTATTAGCATCCTTATATTCCAGGCAGCTACCTTCTATTCCAAAATTAGTATTCCTGAAAATGAATCGATCGTATTTCATAAATCAAGACAGTCAGTTCTAGGAGAAAAGGTTGGAGATGAACTCAAAATTTATTCAGATTCGCTAAATAATACTAATATTCTGAACGATTATTTAAGGGAAAGGCAAATTGAAAATATTGCCTACCAAAATTTGCCGCATATCATCAACCTATCTGGTAAACTTAGCCTGGTTATCGACACTGCTGGGAATTATAGATTAAACAATTTTAAACCCCAGCTTCTAATATTAAGGAACTCCCCCAGGATCAATCTCGATAGGTTGCTCACTATGTATTCTCCTGAACAGATCATTGCAGATGGAAGCAATTACAGCTCTTATATTAAAAAATGGAAAAACACTGCGCTAAAACAAAAAATCCCTTTTCACCATACCGGCGAAAAGGGAGCATTAATTATTAAAAATGAATAATGTCTAACTTGAAAAAGTACCTTCAAATTCTTCCTGATATTTTTTCCACTCCTCGTCTGTCTTTACCTGCTTGTAATCATTGGTAGCGAAGATCTTCAGGAAGATTTCCAGTTTTTGCGGCGTAAGATATCCTTTTACCGGACTTAGAAACCCAGCATTTTCATCAAAAAATACCATTGTAGGATATGCGCTCACTCCCATGGCAATCGCAAACTCGTGAACGGCATTTCTACCCTTCTTTTCAGGATCGTAACCTGGATTTTTGAATACCTTATCCTTAAATTTTATTACTTCATTACCTTCCGCATTGAATTTCACGGCATAATAATGCTTATTAATATACTTAACGACGTCTTTATTAGTAAAGGTATTTTTATCCAGCAATTTACAGGGGCCACACCAGGTGGTATAGGCATCTACAAAAATCTTTCTGGGAGCTTTCTTCTGGGCCTCCAAAGCTTCATTCATACTCATCCAATTAATTTCCTGAGCCTGAATGACTGAAAAAGAGGAAATTATAATGACTAAAAAGAGTATATTTTTCATGGCTTAAATTTAATTCAAAAGATTTAAAACAAAAAACGTTCCTAAATAATTAGGAACGCTTTTCTATTTTAATATCAGCAAGTTTACCTGATACCGTGCATTTTCTTAATAAGGATCTTATTGATCATGATCATAATAAGTCCCATTACCACGGGAATTATAGTAAAGATCAGGAAGAAAACTGATAGTCCATATTTCTCAGAAATACTGTCAATAGCTCCACCGGTATAACCTCCAAGGATACCAGCTATAAAATTAGCCAAGAACCATATTCCAAACATTAAACCAACTAATTTTGGTGGTGAAAGTTTACTTACATAACTAAGACCTACAGGAGAAACACATAATTCTCCAACAGTATGGAAAAAGTAAGCTACGATTAAAAATATCATACTAACTGCGGCTGTCTCAGCTCCGTCTGGAATAGACATTGCTCCGTAGGCTAATGCTGAAAATCCAATACCTAATAAGATTAATCCAATACCAAATTTGACTGGTCCTGATGGATTGTATTTGCTTTCCCAAATCTTAGAAAAAACAGGAGCTAATAATATTATAAATAGCGAGTTTAGAACAGAGAACCAAGAAGCAGGAACCTCTGCACTATCCGCACTAAATTCTCTATATAGCATCCAGATCACTATTCCCCAAATAATCGCAAAACTTAAACCTAAAAAGATATTAGATTTAGCATATCTCCCAAATATTTGACGGAAAAGCATTAATAGAACATAAGTTATTACCAATAGTGGTACTATGGTAATTATTGTATTTATAATCTTAAAAGTAAGCGCCTGGCCACCTTCTAACTCTCTATCGGTATAGTCAGCTGCAAATATGGTCATAGAACCACCTGCTTGCTCAAATGCCCACCAGAAGAATATTGTAAAAAATGCGAATACGGAGATTACAATAATTCTATCTCTTTTAACGACAGGAGAAGGTTCAGGTTTTTTTGATTGATCTAAACTATCGTCTACTATCGCTTTGCCCTCGCTATCTTCTACTTCACCTTTTACTGTATGATCATCTACATAATCATCTTTATCCTTTTTTGGTTTCAAACCTATATTTCCGAAGATTTTTTGAGCAAAATAGAATTGCAACATACCAAAGAACATAAAAATTCCAGCAAGACCGAATCCCCAGTGCCATCCTACATTTTCACCAATATAACCACAAAGCAGAATCCCCAGAAAGGCACCTGCATTTATCCCCATATAAAAAATAGTATAACCAGCATCTTTTTCTTTATCTTCAGTTTTGTAGAGCTGTCCTACCATGGACGAAATATTCGGTTTGAACAACCCGTTACCCAAAATTAAAAGAACCAGTCCCAGATAGAAAAAAATATTTGTAAATCCTTCAAGAGCCATAGAAGCGTGACCTAGAGTCATTATTAACGCTCCAAGAACAACAGCTCTACGGTATCCCAGAAGTTTATCGGCTATTAATCCACCAATAATTGGTGTGATATAAACAAGCCCAATATACCAGCCATAAAGCTCGAGTGCGTCTGCTCTAGCCCATTCCCAACCATTATCCATTATTGAAGAGGTAAGGAAAAGGACCAATAGGGCTCGCATACCGTAGTAGGAAAAACGCTCCCACATTTCAGTAAAGAATAATATAAATAGGCCCGAAGGGTGTCCCAGCACCGTTCTTTGATTGTATTCAGATCCTCCGAATTTGAATTCCATTTTTATCTAGTTTTAATTATAATTTTTCCAGTATAAAATCTGTCATAAGAGTATACAGATGCAATCTTGTGTTACCACCGTAGATCCCATGGTTTTTGTCAGGATATATCGCCCATTCGAATTGTTTGTTAGCCTGTATAAGTTCTTCTACCATTCTCATAGTATTCTGAACATGTACATTATCGTCACCACCACCATGAATGATCAGGTATTCTCCTTTAAGCTTATCTACATGGGACAAAGGTGAATTATCATCATATCCTGAAGCATTCTCCTGCGGAATTCCCATATACCTTTCAGTATAAACCGAATCGTAAAATCTCCAGCTGGTTACCGGGGCTACAGCGATGGCTGCAGTGAACACATCATTTCCTTTAAGGATAGCATTAGAAGACATATATCCTCCATAACTCCATCCCCAGATCCCAATTCTCTCTGAATCTATATATTCTCTTTCACCTAATTTTCTGGCAGCAGCGATCTGATCTTCAACCTCATATTTTCCAAGTTCTTTATAGGTCACCTTTTTAAATTCGGCTCCTTTATAACCTGTCCCTCTACCATCTACGGTTACAACAATATATCCTTTATTCGCTAAAAGTTGATGCCAGTAGTCATTGGATCCATAATATGAATTAGAAACCGATTGTGATCCCGGTCCTGAATACTGAAACATTAATAGTGGATATTCTTTGTTCTCATCAAAATCTGAAGGTTTGATGATAGACATGTTAAGATCGTTTCCAAGAACGTTTATTGTAGTTAATTCTTTAGGAGCGAAATCATATTCAGAAACCTTGTCTAATAATTTCTGATTATTTAAAATTTCACGTACCTGCTTACCATCTTTTGCTTTATGCAAAGTATATACCGGCGGAGTATCAACGCTATTGAAAGTATTGATGAAGTAAGTGAAATCTGCGCTAAATGATGCTGAATTGGTTCCAGTTCTTTCGGTTAGCTTGGTCTTATTTTTACCATTTGGTTTGATCGAAAACACATCTCGATTTACACTCCCATTCTCGGTACTTTGAAAATAGATCCTGTCTGCCTTGGCATCATAACCATAGTAATTTGTTACTTCCCAGTTTCCGCTGGTTACCTGATCCATAAGATCTCCATCTTCATCGTAGTGATAAATATGGTTATACCCATCTTTTTCACTGGTCCAGATAAAGCTGTTATCCTTTAAAAAAGTTAAGTTATCTGTGATATCAACATAAGCAGCATCTGTTTCATTAAGAATAACCTCGGTGTCATTATCATCTGCATCCACAAAGATCAGGTCTAGATCATTCTGAGGCCTGTTAATCACCTGCACACTTAAGATCATAGGATCTGCCGTCCACTTAATACGCGGAATATAAAAGTCTCCAATAGCATCCTCATTCATATCTGAGGTTTCCTTGGCGATATCATATTTATCTCCCAGGTCTATTTCTTCTGAAGACTTCTCCTCTACATCATACATATGCAGACTTACTTTAGAATTAGCTTCTCCGGCCTTTGGATATTTAAAAACTTCCTGGGTTGGGTAAAGATCTTTACCAAAAAGATCCATAGAGAATTCGGGAACGTCAGTTTCATCAAATTTTATATATGCGATCTTTTCACCAGTAGGATTCCATTCAAACGCTTTTACAAAAGAAAATTCTTCCTCATAAACCCAGTCTGTAACCCCGTTAATGATCTTATTCATTTCACCATCCTGGGTAACCTGAACTGTCGCTTCTTTATTAAGATCAAGAATGTATATATTGTTATTCAAAACATAGGCTACTTTGCTAGCATCTGGAGAAAATGATGCCTCCTGAATTTTCTGGTCGCTTACCTTTTTTAGTTCTTTAGTTTTTATATCGTAAACGTAAAAAACCTCTTTAGTAGATCTTCTAAAGATAGGCTCAACCTCTGTAGATAATAGAATTTTATCTTCTTTTTCACTGAATTTGAAATTTGAAAATGACTTGATCTCATCAAGATCTGCACTACTCAATATAGTTTTTGTTTTCCTCCCTGTTTCGTAGCTGTAAACATCGATGCTAGAAGAACCGGTTTTACGATCACGATTTAAGATCACATATTCTTCACCATTATCTAAGGATTGCAGGGATTGTAATCTTTCCTGACGGAAGGTGCCACTCCAGATTTCTTCAAGACTTACTTCTTTTTTTTGTGCTGTTAACACAGAAGAGGCTGCTAAAATAAAAGCAACCAGTATTGCGGGGAACTTCATATAAATTATAGAATATTTAATGCAGGCCAAGTTTACTAAAATTTACCGAAAAAATAACCTGCAGAGTTGATAAATAATAACAATCTGTCAAGAAAAGTTCGGCTTTAGATACTTCATCCAGACTAATTTATAAGTCTCTAAAAAATAAGCTTTGTATCTTTGACCTCCTGAAATACCTAAAAAATGACAAAGCCCGTAAACGGATTTTCAAAACTTAACAAAACTGAAAAAATAAATTGGCTGTCGGAAAATTATCTTGATAATTCAGCCGCAGCAGTCTCGGTCCTGAAACAGTACTGGAATGATGACAATGACTTGCAAAAGCTTCATGATGAATTTATAGAAAATACAGTTTCAAACTTTTACTTACCACTAGGTCTTGCACCAAACTTTTTAATAAATGGCAAATATCACGTTTTGCCAATGGCTATAGAAGAAAGCTCTGTTGTAGCCGCTGCCAGTAAAGCAGCGAAATTCTGGAATGAAAGGGGAGGCTTTAAAGCCACAGTTATCAATAACAAAAAAATTGGCCAGGTCCACTTTCTGTTCCAAGGAGATTTTTCTAAGCTCGACAAATTGGTCACAAAGATTGAACCGAAACTTAGAGAATCTGTAAAACCCATTACCCGAAATATGGAAAAAAGGGGTGGTGGAATTCTGAATATCAACCTGATCGATAAAACCGAAGAACTGGAAAACTACTACCAGCTATTTGTAAATTTCGACACCAGGGATTCTATGGGAGCGAATTTTATAAATTCCTGCCTCGAGAAATTTGCTGAAGTTCTGGAAGCCGAAGCCAAATCTAACCCTGTTTTTACTGAAGAGGAGAAAAATCTCGAGGTGATCATGAGCATTTTATCCAATTATGTTCCGGAATGTACTGTTAGAGCAGAAGTATCCTGTCCTGTAAATGAACTCTCAGAAGATAGCACTATAAGCGGGGAGCAATTTGCGAAGAAATTTATTCAGGCTGTTAGAATCGCTGAAATTGAACCTTACCGGGCTGTTACCCACAACAAGGGAGTAATGAATGGAATTGATGCCGTTGTTTTAGCTACAGGAAATGATTTTAGAGCTGTAGAAGCCGGTGTCCACGCTTTTGCTTCGAGAAACGGAAAATATTCCAGTCTTACCCATGCTACAATCGAGGACGGAATCTTCAAATTCTGGATGGAAGTGCCTTTAGCCCTTGGAACCGTAGGAGGATTAACCAGCTTACATCCACTGGTAAAATTAGCCCTGGACATTTTACAAAGACCATCAGCAAACGAATTAATGGAAATCACAGCGGTTGCGGGATTGGCTCAGAATTTTGCTGCTTTGAGATCTTTAATTACTACAGGTATCCAGCAAGGACACATGAAAATGCATCTTATGAATATCCTGAACCAGAACCAGGCGACAGAAGAAGAAAAAGAAGAAATGGTAGAATTTTTTACGCATCATACTATCACCCATAGCAGTGTGATTGAACAACTAGAAAAAATGCGATCTTAATGTTAGAATTCAAAAGCAATGGAAAATTATTAATCACCGGAGAATATGCAGTTCTAGATGGCGCAAAATCATTAGCTGTGCCCACTACCAAAGGGCAAAGTCTGGAAGTGTCCGAAAACGGACCCAACATTATTTCCTGGAAAAGTCTGGATGAAAATGGTAAAATCTGGTTTGAATCAGATTTCAAGATCGAAAATGGAGAATTCCAGGATATAACGAATAACCAGGATCCTGAATCTAAAGAAATCTCTAAAAGACTTCAGCAACTTTTACAATCGGCTTACAAGGCTAATTCCGATGCTTTTTCAAAAACGGGTTTCAGTATTACCACCCGCCAGGATTTTAATAGAAAATGGGGCTTAGGAACATCTTCCACATTGATTAACAATCTGGCGCAATGGCTGAGCATAAATCCTTATGAATTATTAAAGGAAAGCTTTGGCGGTAGCGGATACGATATCGCTGTTGCCGGCAGCGACCTTCCTATTACCTACCAGATCACGAAACATGGACCTGCAGCTTACACGGCAGATTTTGATCCTCCATTTAAAGATCAGCTTTTCTTCGTTTATTTAAATCGAAAACAGAATAGCAGAGAAGCTATAGCACATTACCGCAATCAGCCCAAAGAAAGCATTACAGGACTGGTTGAAAAGATCTCAGGCATCACCGAGCAGATCATAAGATCTGAAAGCCTGGAGGAGTTTAGAATATTGCTTAAGGCTCATGAAACTCTCATCTCAAAGGCCATTGATCTCCCGAGAATTAAAACAGAACTTTTCCCTGATTTTCCCAATCTAATTAAAAGCCTTGGTGGCTGGGGAGGAGATTTCGTTCTCGCTATCGGAGATGAAAAGAACAAACAATATTTCAGGGCCAAAGGATATGATACGATCTTAAATTATTCGGACCTGATCAAATAAAAAAACCTCACGAAATGGTGAGGTTTTTAATTTAATATAATATCTAATTTCTAGTAAAATCTAGATCTGTTATCTTCAATTTCAGCCTTCTTTTTTAAAGCTTCGAATACTCTGGATCCTGCCTGCGCTCTACGAGCAGCACTTTCCTGTTGTGCAAAACCTTTATAAGAATCCATAGCCGGAGCTTCGAACTTACTTACTAATTCTCCTACATAAACACCTTTTTCACCAGCGATTGGCTCACTTACTTTTCCAGCTTCTAAAGAGAATATTGCTCCAACAACTTCTGGCTCTTCACCAGCACCTGCCAGAGTAGGGCTACTAAGGTTCACCGCATCTGCAGTTTGAACACTTACACCCTGATTACTGGCAATCTCCTGAAGTGTACTACCTTTTAATCTGCTTTTAATAACTTCAGCCTTTTTCTCCTTCTTAAGGATAGGAGTAACAGTCGAAGAAGCTTCTTCTACACTCATTAATCCTTTATCTTTCTTGGAAGTTAACTGCGCTACGATATATCCATTATTAGTATCGAATCTTCTTACATCTCCAACACTAGCTTCATCTTCAAATGCCCACTGAATAACTCTACGTTGAGCACCAGCACCCGGGATATTTTCTTCTAAAGCTTTAATATCTTTTACTGTCTTTACTTCGTAATTCTCTTTTTTAGCGACTTCAGAAAAATCTCCTTCTGATGCAGAGATCTCGAATTTTGTCACTTCATTAAAAAGATCGTTCATCGTTTTCTCTGAAGCCTGTATTTCTCTGGCGATAGTCGCAACTTTAACCGCTCTAGCAGCCTCCGTTTGATCTTCGACAGAGATCACATGGTAACCAAGTGGAGTTTCTACCACCCCAATATCTCCGGTTGAATTATCAAATACATAATTCTCAAACGCCGGGATCATCATTCCTGGTACAAAATATCCAAGATCTCCAGCCTGTTCTTTGTTTGAAGTATCAGCAGAATATTCCATAGCTAATTCTGCAAACTTCTCTTTATCTGCACGTGCTACATTAGCAATACTATCTGCAAGTTGCTCAGCTTCTTCCTTATTTCTTGCTGAACCGGCTCCTAACTGAGTCCCTTCATAAGCAATAAGAATATGGCTTGCTTTTACAGAATCTGGTATGTTTTTAGTTTCAACAACCTTACTTAATTTCCAGTACCCATTCTCCTCGTAAGGTCCAAAAGTTTCACCTTCATTCAGATTAAAGACAGCTTCAGCATTTTCTCCTGAAAAATCATTTCTGAATTTGAATCTGTTTTCAAAAGGTAAATCTGAATTGTTACTGATAAAATCAGCATAATCTGCTGTTGAATCGAATCCAGCCAGCGTATCATTTGCTCCAATAGCAGCATTATATTCCACACGCTGATCTCTTAATGAGCTAATAGCTTCTTTAGCTTCAGATTTATCATCTCCAGATGCATTCTCAGTGAAGATCACATACTGAAGACTTCTTGAAGCATCTGTTTCGAATCTTGAAGAATGATTATCGATATAAGATTTGATATCAGATTTAGTTACCTCTACTTCGCTATCTGGAATAGAAGAATAAGGAACCTGTACGAACTTCATGTTGATATTATCATTCTGAAGTCTGTAAGCCTGCTCACCTTCTAAAAGAGTTGCTCCAACACCTGCGCTTACCATATTATAGTAAGTATTCAATTTGGCAGTTTTCGCCAGGTTAGAAGTGAATTGTTGCCATTGTGCATAAGCCTCAGGAGAAGTCTCCTTTAAATTAGCAACATACTCTCTTAACCTGTTCTCATCGAACATTCCTGCTTCATTGGTGAAGTTTGGATTTCCAGCCATTTGCGAACGAACCAGATTTGTGATCTGTCCTTCTCCAGCTCTAATTCCAAGCTCGTCAACCTGCTCATTTAAGATCACTTCTCTTAACTTCTGATCCCAAATACGGTTGACAGCCTGAGTAGTGCTTACGTTTCTACCCATATTTCTTTCAAATGCCTCTACTTCACGGGCAAATTCCTCTCTACTAATTTCGTCACCGTTTACGGTAGCAATAACGTTCTGAGAATTCTGAGAGCTTAACCCTCCATTTCTAATCACATCGGCCAATACGAAAGAGAATAAAGCCAATGCAATGATGATAATCAAGAAAACAGACCTTTGTCTGATTTTATTTAATACTGCCATTTGAATGTGTAATTTATCAAAATATAGGGGGCGAAAATAAGGTTTTTAGGCTAATAATAAAATTTAAAATTAGCAAATTCTTAACTTTCAAGCTTTAATCCTCAGGATCGATTTTCAGCTCCACCAATTCGATTTTGGTATTAGAAGTTTCTAAGATTTTTATTTCGAAATCTTCAATTTTAATCACCTCTCCCTGTTGAGGGATTTCTTCAGTATAATTCACGATGAAACCACTGAGAGTCTCATAATTTTCACCTACAGGAATATCAACCCTATAATTCTCATTTAGATAATCGACTTCTAATCTTGCTGAAAACTTAAAATGATCTTCCCCAAGTTTTTCCTCGATAAGAACGGCCGAATCATGTTCATCTTCAATCTCGCCGAATAACTCTTCAACAATATCCTCAACGGTCATCATTCCACTGGTACCACCGTATTCATCAATTACGACTGCAATACTCTTTCTTTTTTTGATTAGAATGTTAAGTACATCCTTGATCCACATAGTTTCAGGAACAAAGATAACGGGCAGTAAAATAGACTTTATAGATTTCGGTCTTTTGAACAATTCGAAAGAATGAACATAACCAATAATATCGTCTATGGTATTGTTATAGACCAATAACTTGGAAAGGCCTGTTTCTGTAAATTTTTCAATTAGATCATTTGGAGCCTGATTTTGATCAACCGCAATAATTTCGGTCCTAGGGATCATTACTTCCCTGGCCTTGATATCTGAAAAGGAAAGCGCATTCTGAAAGATCTGAATTTCACTATCCACATCTTCATGTTCCTCCACAGTTTCCATTTGCTCACTAATAAAGTTACCCAGCTCAATTTTACTAAAGGCCAGCTGAACCTCATCTCCATCTGTTTTAAAAAAACGTTTTAGGATAATATCTGAGATCCATATCACGAAGGAAGAAACAAAGCTGAAAATTATATAAAATATATATGCCGGTACCGCAAAGAACTTAAGCATGGTATTGGCATAAATCTGGAAGATCACTTTTGGCAGGAATTCTGCCGTAAGTAAAATGATAAGAGTAGAAATAATTGTTTGGGTAAGCAGACTAAGATCTGTGATTAAATAATTCACAAATCCGCTTTGAGATTCCACACCTGCCAACCAAGCCATTAGTAAATCCCCCATAAAAAAACCATAGACAACCAGGGCTATATTATTCCCCACTAGCATGGTAGCAATAAATTTTGATGGTTTTTTGGTTAGCCTTTTAAGGACTATGGCCAGAAAGTCATTCTGCCTTTTTTCAATCTCAATAAAGATCTTATTCGAAGAAACATAAGCAATCTCCATCCCTGAAAAAAATGCAGAAAGCAGTAGAGAACAAACTATAATAAGTATATCAACCTCCATTCAGGTTATTTATTACGATCTTCATACTTACGTCTAAAACGTCTTTTGAAGAAGAACATAAAGATGGCGATACAAACAAAGAATAGGAACAAATAGGCTCTATTTCTTTCAGTATTCCAAATTCTTATTGCTTCAAAAATAAAGAATGCTGCAAAGAACAAATATGCATATTCAAAATATCTAAAAAATTTACTCATCCTTTTCTTCTTCTATAATTTGTATACCTGTATTGGTTCTAGATCGAAAATTACTGAAATCCTGATTAGAATCAAAACCTAGATCATCTGTATAAGAACCGTCTGGAAATCTAATGGTATTAGGCTTATCTGTGAATATCCAGCTTCTATCCTGATCCCAGAATATCTGGCTGGCTTCTAATTTTGTACTATCTGCAGTTAAAATAACAACATTCCCCTGCAAATCTATGAGCTTGGTATTCTCATACACGATCCCATAATCTGCATTTACCGTATTTTTTTTGTTTTGTTCATCAAAGAACTCTACTTCTACCCCATCTGGAAATTCACGGTAAGGAAAAGATTTGTTGGTGTAGTCCAGCATTCTCGGACTCTTTAGTGTTGCTACTAACCTTCCAGAATCTGTAAATTTTAAATTGATGCCTTCGGCTATTGCCTGAGGTGCATCTTCCTCTAAACTAAAGGCTCTCACTTCCTGGAGATTACCTTCGCATGAAAAAAGCATTGTCACGCCTATGAGCGTGACAATGCCTGAAATTATATTACTATATGTGAGTTTCATCTATCTTATAGACTCGGGATACGAACAGTTTCTCCTATCCAGCATCCAATCGAGATTGCATCACCAGCATTTTTACTAGACTGGAATACATCAGATTTCTGTGGCGCTCTACCTTTATAAGCAGCAGCAGCTTGATTTGCATTACTAGAGATAGATGGATCTACTCTTGCGGCTTTTGAAGCATATTCAGCAGCTAACCAGTATACCGCTCTTTTACTGAATGCATCTTCACCACAATTATTAGCACTCTGAGCATACATATTCGCGATCTGAAGGTAAGCACTACCTAATGATGGCTTCGCCTTAAGAGCTTTATTATAAAAGTTTCTTGCCTGACCATAACTACCTTTTTCTTTATAGTTACTAGCTATTCTGTAATAAATCTTAGCCTGATCTGACTTGTTCGTTTCAAGTTCTGCAGCTTCATTATAGTAGTCCAGCGCTTTAGCTCTGTCTCCTTCAGATTCAGCTAACTGACCTAAAGAATACGCAGACTTTGCAGAAGGCTCTAATCTATGTAGCGCTTCAGAAACCTTGATAAACAATGGATCTTCAGTACAATCTTTAGCAGAAAGTCTTGCATTAGCATTCTTCAACCATGCAACATCTGTCTTTTTAGATTCAAAATCCTTATTGTATAAAGGAATTAAGTTATCACAATCTGCTCTTGCACCAAGCTTTGCATTAATAGCCTCTTTAACTTTACTGTAGTTAGCAAGGTTGATCTCTGCATACTTGATCTGTTTTTGCTCCTTTGAAGTAAGACTTTCACCTTCTTCTTGTTTTTTCAATAATGGAGCAAGGTTTTCTGCAGCTTCGTTTTCTTCTTCTTCGATCTTAGTAAATACTCTATCGTAGCTATCAAATACATCCTGAAGAGTTTTTTCACCTTCATCCTGCATTTCAGCCATCAGGTCAAAATATGCATAAAGACCTTTTGGACTCTTAAAGTTATCTTTATCTTCAGTATAAGCTTTATCAAAAGCCATGTACTGATCTTCTTTATCTCCAATTTTGTTATCAAACTTTAATAACGCAATATCTGAATATATTTTACCTTTTGAAGTTTTCTCAGGATAAAGCTCCAGTCTTTGTTCCCAAACTCCAATTAGCTCTTCAACTAATTCTTTCTTATCTCCTTCTTCAGCTTTATCAATTTTGAACTCGATTGCTCTTTCAAGATATTGATAGGTCGCAAGATTATACTTAGGACACTCTTCTCTTACCTTTTGTAAAGCAGGATAAGCAGCCTCATAATTTTTTGCCTTTGCGTCGTCATAGGCTAAAGCAGCCATAGTAGTACAATCTCCTGATTGTGCACTTACAGACCCTAAACCAGACAAAGCAATTGTTACTAGTGCTAGAAATCTCTTTTTCATTTTGTCGTTTATTGTAGTGGTTAATTAAATTTTCTCTTAGTGAACCATTTATCATTTAATGACAGCCCAATAGACAGTCTTAAAAAGTTCTCCTGAATTAATCCTGAATCCCTGGTACCTCTTTGCCCAAGCTCGATTCCTAAATTAATGTTGGAGAAGTTTGACCCAACTGGCAAACCTAATCCAAAAGACATGCCAAACTCATTTATAGGCTCATCATTTACAATAAGACCGGTCTCATCAAACCTAAATCCAGCCCTGTAAACTACTCGTTCAAAGTAACTTGAAAACGAGTTATATTGTGGAATATAAAATCCTCCCACAGAAATCTGAGAAGCATCTTCATACTCCCCGTTATCACCTCTAAAACTAAAACTATCTTCATAAGAAGAAGAACCAACATTCGCATACTCTGCTCCTACAAACCATTTATTTCTTTCTCCAAGTCCAGCACCTAAGCTCACCTTAGAAGGAAATTCAAACTGTGTATTAGCAAGATCCAGCTCTCTAAAATCTATAACACGACCAGTCCCTCCAGAAAAATCTACCGTAGAAATCGCTCTACCATTCTCTGAATCCAGATCCATTGCCGGAGCATAGGTAGATGAAACATGCAATGTCAGGGTCTCGTTTATCATTTTTTGATAATTAGCCCCAAAGTTAAAGGTAAATCCTTTAATATCAGACCTGTTTACATCTGTGGTTCCATATTGCAGCTCTCCCCGATTTATACTCTGGGAATTCTGAAAGTTTCCGAAATTATAATTCGCATCTACTCCCACACTTAATTCGTTGGTCACCGCCCAACCAGCAGAAAGGAACACTTTATTCATCCCTCCTCTACCATTTAATAAACTAGCGGAACCTTCTTCAGTATCAAGGATCCTGTAACCTACAGAGGTATACGGCACAACTCCCAATCCAATCCCTACTTTATCACTCACCGGGAAGGCAAGGGATAAATAATCCAGGGATGTGATCTTTGCATTATCACTGGCAACATCCGATTTAAGATTAATACGATCATGACTGGCTCCAATAGAGTAATTAGTCATCTTTAACCTACCGTAACTTGCAGGGTTTTGCATATTGATATGTATGCTATCTGCAAAGATACTTAATCCTCCCATAGATCTATTCTCTACGGTTCCCTTAAAGTTGGTTAAACCAATGCCGTAATACGAATAAGGCGAAGAAACGTTTTCCTGTGCTTCAGCTATGAATGCCGAAAAAAAAGCTACGATTACTATAAATCGTTTTATCATTGAGTCTTGTTAAATTCTAGAATGAAATTAAGTCCTTCTAACAAAAAATTTGAGTTGGCAAATATGCTATTTTTTAATGGTATAGACAAAATTTGACTATCACCTCCTGTAAAAATAACTGTTAAATCTTCAAATTGAGAGCTATAAGATTCTATAGTCCCTTTTAATTCCATTTTAATCCCGTTAATAATTCCAGATAATATGCTATTCTCGGTAGTATCACCAATTAAATCAGCTTCTGGCTTCGGAGTAACTAACGGTAAATTTGCCGTAAACTTGTGCAGACTTTTAAATCTCATACTTAAACCGGGAGAAATTGCACCGCCCAGATATTTTTCTTCTGATGTTTTTAGATCGTAGGTGATACATGTACCTGCATCTATGATTAGAACATTTTTCTTTGCAAAAGAATTAACTGCAGAAGCTACTAAAGCGATCCTGTCTTTCCCTAAAGTTTCTGGTGAGGCATATTTATTTTCAAAAGGAACAGGGGTAGAATTATTAAATTCCATAACCTGAAATACCTTTTTGACCTCAGAAATCATATTTAATTCATCAAAAGTGACACTGGAAACAATCGAATTTCTGATTTCAGGATATTTTTTTTGAGTTTTTTCAAATTCTACTGAAAATTTTTCTTTAGTAAAAATTTGCTTCTCAATTAATCTATTGTTTTGAAAAACAGCAGTCTTTACTGAAGTATTCCCGGCATCAATAACTAAATTCATTCCTGTTTTCTTTAAATAGCGAAAATACAAAAGCATTTTTTTAATATTTCCTTTGTGAGTTCCTAAAAATGAAATTATATTTGCCACCGCTTAACAAAGCAACTGGTGCCTTAGCTCAGTTGGTAGAGCAAAGGACTGAAAATCCTTGTGTCCCTGGTTCGATTCCTGGAGGCACCACCTTTAAAAACCCGCTTCAAATGAAGCGGGTTTTTTTATTTTATGAGCTTTTCGTTAAAATCATAATAACTTAAGCTCCCTCATCTTACATCCCACACGAACTTATTTTATAGGTCTTTTATCACTAGTCCCTATCTTGGTAATGATAATAACTGATCCCCATACAATTGAAAATTATGATCTATTCACCAGCATCTTTATACCGATTTTGCAATTGAGCTGGGTACAGGATCAAAAATTCAGAATAACCATTTATTAAAACTTGTAATTAAAATTTGACTTTCTGTAAACATCTTTGACCAAACAGTCACATAATTTTGCGGGAAATCTTTTGAATGAACTTAAAAACATTTCTCTTAAATCACTTTTCGTTACCAATCATTAAAGGTGAAATTAGTTTTTGTTTTTACATTGAAAAAAAGGCCCGATTAGGAAAAGATCATGTAATTCATTCTAAAGCCTGCGAGCTTTTACCTGATAGATCTGGCAGGATTAAATTAGGTGAATTTGAGAATTTTGAAAAAATCCTCCTGGCCGGAAAAAAAGAATTTAAACATGTACGCTTATGCTCCTTCTGTTGTAAACATTAGAATATGATCTTTAACCCGATAAAAAGGTAGCCCGAAAATTAAACATCACCCTTTAAATAAATAAAGTCCGATCGATTGATCGGACTTTTATATTTTACAGGACTGTTTTATCCAGTCCATATTATATCCTTCAGGATATACTAATAATTACCTGCCCAGAGTTAACCGGGTCAAATAATAAAATGTCTTGAAAAATTAAATAATTCAACAATTATACGTTGAATACAATCACGTTCACAATGGCTCCTATCACAGCGATAAGAATTAGTGCCAAAGCAAGAGTAACCCCAATTTTCGCAAAGATGTTTAAACCTTGAAGCGATTTGTTATAATTGTGAACAAAATCAGTAAAAATTTCCATAAGCCTTCCTCTTTAAGATTAATATTCAGTTCTACTAAATATAAGCATCAAGAAGGCTGTTTCAAAATTTAATCGTTTAACTCACAATAAATTAGGCATAGTACACGTCGCCTACAATTCTGTCAGGAAATTTTCTTTCAAATTTGACCATAATCAAGAAAATCTGTTTTCACTACATTCTTATTATTCGATTACCACCCCTTCTACCTTCTGGTTTTCCTCCACCAAAACT
Organism: Christiangramia echinicola DSM 19838; assembly: GCF_000423065.1. Classification (GTDB taxonomy): domain Bacteria; phylum Bacteroidota; class Bacteroidia; order Flavobacteriales; family Flavobacteriaceae; genus Christiangramia; species Christiangramia echinicola. Next base: position 92,124 of record NZ_AUHG01000019.1, on the reverse strand, counting down.
GCTGAATTTATATGTAAAACTCAACATTCCGTATCGCTGCAGTATTAAATTATTCACATCCTGTATATAATCATCACCAACTAATCTTCGTGTATCGACGTTCTGATTCAAAAGATCATAAACTTTCACTTTTAGAGTAGCTTTTTCCTTAAGGAACTGATAGCCCAGACTCATATTCCAAAGTAGTGAGGTATTATCAAACCCAGGAGAAACATTACCATATTCATTATAAGAAATATCATTTCCAAAAACGACATTTTTGGGCCAGTATGTTGTAGCCTCTAAAGATAAAGTATGATTCACATAGCTTTGATCTCTTCCACTATTAATATCATATCTAATATCGTTGTAATTTAATGTATAACCAGGATTGATCTCGAAAAGATCATCTATTGCATAGGTTAATTGAATTCCAGGACTCAAAGTATATTGATCTGAATTATACTTCACCGCGTTAATAAATCCTACGTTATGATTGTACCCGGCATTCGCTCTAAGACGCATACGCAGTTCTCTAGCATCTTTTTTGAAAGTTTTAGTGTATGATCCCCCAAGATTTCCGCTAATCACACCATCAACATTTGTATAGGTAGTTCTTCGAATAAAATTTTCATCGAGGCTGCTAGTGGCAACAACCTGGTTATCTGTAAAATTAAAATACAGATACGTGAAAAATCCACTCCTACTAGCAAAATCAAAATTCCTGAAATTAAAATTCACCCTTTGATTAAAAGTAGGTTGAAGCTCAGGATTACCCACTACAATATTTAGAGGATTTGTTCTGTCTATTACAGGCTGTAATTGTCTAACTGAAGGAACTTCAGCATTAGTGCTATAACCTAAACTTACACTCTTGGACCTTTCTAGCGAATAGCGCACATCTGCATCTACAAATAAATTATTATAAGTATTATCAAAGGTAACTTCTTCTAAAAAGTTATCTGTTTTAAGTGTAGTACTTAGAAGACCTAACTCGGTACTTATTCTCCATTTCTCACCTTCATAATTAACCCCGGCATTAGGAGTATGTTTATAACTCTCCACCTCAAAATCATTACTTAAAAGTTCATTGAAACCAGAGTAATCACCATCTATTGCATCGAATACATTTCGGGTATTCCTGGATCTCGAAGTTGAAAATTCATAATTAATATCTAGGAATAATTTGTCTGCCAGGACACTTCGCTTGGAAACTCCAATTCCAAATGAATTTTCCTTTTCATCCTGATCTATTAATTGATCCTGAACCTCTATTTGATCTGTTCCTCCTGAACTAAAAACACTTTCAGAAAAAATAATATTATCATTTTGCTGTTTACTATGAGAATGATCCAGATCTACCTGAAGATAGGATCCTCGCCCTCCAAACCTTTTTATAAAATCTATCCGGTTGGTGAAATCTGCACTAGCGAGATCTTCCATCTCATCGGTAACAGATGCATTTTGAATTTCCTTATTTTCATCAAGGGTTTCTTCCAGCCTATTCCTTGACGAAAACCCAATATTAGCATTGAATCGTGGACTAATAGAAAGCCTGGTTAAAGTATCAAACTCTACCTCATACCTTAAATTAGCCCTATGACTGTCATTAACCAGGTTACTGGAACTTTCAGAATTTGTAAAGTATCTGGAATCTGGAAGAATATTTTCACGCTCAATTCTGGTACGAGTTTCGGTATCATTTTTTCCATAGAAATAGTCAACGCTGAGCTCCATATCATTTTCCCATTCGTTCACAAAATTAAATCCGGCAGTTTCAGACTTAGTAATACCACCACTACTCCCAAATCCATTACCATTGATACTAAAGGATCCATTACTATTGAATCTTACACTACGAGCATTACCACCCATCATATCAAACACTTCATCAAAACTGAATCCAGAGCTATTAATATTATTTGAACTCGCCAGAACGCTCACCCTAAGGTCATCCTTAAAATAATTTCCTATTCCACTTAGTTCATAACGATCATCTGTTCCTCCACCAGCTGTTAATCTCGAGAAATACCCTTTATTTTTGTCTTCCTTTAATTCAATATTAATGGTCTTATTGTCGGCATCCCCGGCCTTTCCTGTAAACTCTTCACTTTTGGTCTTGGTATCTGTAACCTGAACTTTATCAATTATTTCTTTCGGAAGATTTTTAGTTGCGATCTTGGGATCATCTCCGAAGAACTCTTTTCCGTTTACCAGTATTCTGGAAACCGGTTTTCCATTAACGGTAATATTCCCGTCTGAATCTACTTCAACCCCAGGTAGCTTTTTCATAAGATCTTCCAGATTAGCATCCTGACGGGTATTAAATGAATTCGCATTGAATTCCAGCGTATCTTTCTTTATGGTGATTGGTGCCCGGGTTGCAGTAAGGGTTACCTCGTCCAAGGCATTATCCATGAGTTTAAGCTGAATATCCTCCAGAGCGATATTTTTCTTAACCTCTATTACCTGTTGATGGGGAGCGTAACCATTGTAACTAATAATTAAATTAAGCTTTTTAGCCTCCGTATTACCCTTAAGCAGGAAAGAGCCATTCTTTTCTGAAATTGTATAACTCACCAGGCTACTATCTGCCGGTATCTCTGTATAAATTGTTGCAGATTCAAGTGGATTGGAAGTGTCATCAACGACCTTCCCGGAAATTTGAAATTCCTGCGCAAAGGACATACTACTAATTAGAATTCCAAGCAGACTTAGGTATAAACGCATTGATTAGATTTATTAGGTTAAAAGAAAAAGCCGATAATTGGCCTAAAAGCTAATTATCGGCTATTCCTAAGACTTTATAATTTAACAATGGTTTAAACCTGACCGTTATTTTTTTCTGAAGAAAATTGAAATCGGTACGCCTTGGAAATCAAACTCCTGTCTTAATTTATTTTCTAGAAACCTTTTATATGGATCTCTAACATATTGCGGAAGGTTGCAGAAAAACGCAAATTGTGGATGCGGCGTTGGCAATTGCATGCAGAATTTGATCTTCACAAATTTCCCTTTGTACGCCGGCGGCGGATTTCTTTCAATAATAGGAAGAATTACATCATTAAACTCTCTGGTTTTGATCTTCTTACTTCTATTCTCAAATACCTTAACAGCAGTTTCGATAGCTTTAAAAACTCTTTGTTTAGTCAAAACTGAAATAAAAACAATAGGCACATCTGTGAAAGGTTCGATCTCACGACGAATCATCGCTTCGTACTCTTTCATAGTATTCGTTTCTTTATCTACAAGATCCCATTTGTTCACAAGAATTACGATACCCTTATGGTTTCTTTGCGCAAGCCAGAAAATATTCTGTACCTGTCCATCAAACCCACGCGTTGCATCTAAAACAACCAGACATACATCACAGTTTTCTATAGCACGAACAGATCGCATCACCGAATAGAATTCCAGGTTCTCCTTTACCTTAGATTTTCTTCTAATTCCTGCAGTATCTACAAGATTAAATTCAAAACCAAATCGGTTATAACGTGTATCAATAGAATCACGAGTTGTACCAGCTATATCTGTTACGATATAACGATCTTCCCCGATCAAGGCATTTATAAATGAAGATTTCCCGGCATTAGGTCTTCCCACAACGGCAAATCTTGGTAATTCAGATTCTTCTTCCTCTTCGATTTCTGGAAGCGCTTCAATAAGAGCATCAAGAAGATCCCCCGTTCCACTACCATTTGTACTGGCAATCGGGAAATATTCTCCTAAACCAAGGGAATAAAATTCTACTGCATTAGCAAGACGTTTATTATTATCTACTTTGTTTACAGCAAGTAATACAGGTTTATTTACTCTTCTGAGTAAATTCGCCACCTCTTCATCCATTGAAGTAACACCAGTTTCAACATCTACTATGAAAATGATAGCATCTGCCTCTTCAATAGCCAGTTCTACCTGCTTATCAATTTCAGCTTCAAAGATATCATCGCTACCTTTTACGTACCCACCGGTATCTATTAATGAAAATCTCTTTCCATTCCAGTCAGACTTTCCATAATGCCTGTCACGGGTCACCCCACTAACAGAATCAATAATGGCTTCACGACGCTGTATAAGTCGGTTAAAAAAGGTTGATTTACCTACATTAGGTCTACCTACAATGGCGACAATATTGCCCATAACTATAAATTGATTTCAGAAAGCAAAATTAATGGTTTTTAACCAATTAGAAAGCTTCCTGTATTATGCTGAAAAGTTTATTTTTTATCGTTGTACCCGAATCTTCGAAGTTGTTTACTATCGCTACGCCAGTTTTTATTCACCTTCACATATAACTCAAGATGAACCTGCTTTCCGAAGAATTTCTCAAGATCTTTTCTGGCTTCAACTCCTACTCTCTTAAGAGCGGCTCCTTTATGGCCAATAATGATCCCTTTTTGGGTATCACGCTCCACCATGATCACACTTCGCATTCTTATGATCTTATCTTCCTCGAAAAACTCACTTGTTTCGATCTCCACACTGTAAGGGATCTCTTTTTTATAATGAATCAGGATCTTTTCACGGATGATCTCATTCACGAAAAATCTTTCCGGCTTATCGGTAAGTGTATCCTTTGGATAAAATGCCGGAGATTCTGGTAATAATTCTATAATTCTATTGAAAACTTCAGAAACATTGAAGCCTTCTAAGGCTGAAATTGGATGAATTTCTGCCGTAGGAACTTTTTCTGCCCAGTATTTAACCTGTTCTTCCAGTTGCTCCTGATTCGATTTATCAATTTTGTTCAACAGTAAAAGAACCGGCACTTCAGAATGAGCGATCTTATTAAAAAAGGCTTCATCCTTTAATCCCTGCTCTCCAATTTCCACTATATAAATAAGCACATCGGCATCTTCAAAGGCAGATTTTACAAAATCCATCATCGAAGCCTGCAATTCATAAGCTGGTTTAATGATCCCAGGTGTATCACTTAAGATCATCTGGAAATCTTCCCCGTTCACGATCCCTAAAATCCTGTGACGGGTAGTTTGTGCTTTAGAAGTAATGATAGAAAGTCTCTCCCCAACAAAAGCGTTCATTAAGGTTGATTTTCCCACGTTGGGATTACCAATAATATTTACGAATCCGGCCTTATGTGCCATAATGATAATTTTTGCAAAGGTATTTCATTTGGATTCTGTTACCTAATCTTTATTGAATTTCTAACAATTGACGCTCAGCAGCTTGAATATTCAGCATTTTAATGAAAGAATTTACCTGTTATCACAATATAACTCATTGAAAATCATAAATTAATAAAAATATGAATCTACTCTTTCAAAGAGTTGCGCTTCTATTTTTAATGACTATTTTTGCCGCTTCTTAAAATCAAGCTGAAAAAGCCCATTATGAAAAAAGTACTGAACCTGTTCGACTTCAAGCAACAAGTTAACTATAAGACGGAAGTGCTTGCCGGATTAACAGTGGCGATGACCATGATCCCAGAATCATTATCGTTCGCTATCTTAGCTGGATTCCCTCCTCTAATGGGATTATACGCTTCCTTTATAATGGGATTGATCACCGCAATATTTGGAGGAAGACCAGGAATGATTTCCGGAGGTGCCGGGGCAACAGTTATTGTTCTAATTGCTTTAATGAAATCTAACGGACTGGAATACGTTTTTGCCGCCGTTGCTTTAGCAGGGGTCATTCAGATTGTAATTGGAGTTTTCAAGCTTGGAAAATTTATACGTTTAGTACCTCATCCTGTAATGTTTGGATTTGTGAACGGGTTAGCGATCATTATATTCATGTCTCAGCTAGACCAGTTTAAAACTGTGGTAAACGGTGACATTGTTTGGCTAACTGGAACTTCGTTATATATCATGGCCGGTTTAGTAGCTTTAACCATTGCAATTGTGGTCCTGCTTCCTAAGATCACCAAAGCAGTTCCATCCTCGTTAGTTGCCATAATAGTAGTTTTCATTTTGGTATACTTCCTGGGAATAGATACAAAAACAGTAGAAGACATCGCCTCTGTTAGTGGTGGTTTTCCTCCTTTTCATATTCCTGAAATTCCATTAAACTGGGAAACATTAGAACTTATCGCGCCATATTCTATGATCATGGCAGCAGTAGGATTAACCGAAGGTTTACTTACCTTAAACCTGGTAGATGAAATTACAGAAACCAAAGGGAATGGAAACAGAGAATGTATTGCACAAGGTGGCGCAAACGTATTAAACGGATTCTTCTTTGGAATGGGAGGATGCCCAATGATTGCTCAAACTCTTGTAAACTTATCTGCAGGCTCCAGAGCTCGTTTATCAGGAATTATTGCTGCATTTACTATCCTGGCAATCATCTTATTTGGTGCTCCAATAATAGAACAGGTTCCAATGGCAGCTCTTGTAGGTGTTATGATCATGGTGGCTATTGGTACTTTTGAGTGGGCCAGCTTAAAGATCTTTAATAAGGTCCCTAAAAAAGATATATTCCTGGTAATTATAGTAGCACTTATAACTGTTATTCTACACAATCTAGCTTTAGCTGTTCTGGTAGGTGTTATACTTTCGGCATTGTTCTTTGCGTGGGAAAGCGCCAAGAGAATTAGAGCCCGAAAGAGTATTGATGAAAATGGTGTAAAACACTATGAAATTTATGGCCCATTATTCTTTGCTTCTACCACTAATTTCGCAGAAAAATTTGATGTTCTTAACGATCCGGATGAGATTATAATCGATTTTAAGGATAGCCGTGTTGCCGACATGTCTGCCATTGAAGCTTTAAATCAAGTTACACAGCGTTATAGTAAAGCTGGTAAAAAAGTACATCTAAGACATTTAAGCAGGGACTGCCGAAGATTACTAGAGAATGCTGATGCCCTTATCGAGGTGAACATTCTGGAAGACCCAACTTATAAGGTTGCGGCAGATAAATCCTAAAGCCGATTATCATTAATTTCGATCCAGTAACCATCTGGATCCTGAAAATAGATCTGTTTAATACCATCCGGGCGGGTGTTCGTAGTATTGGCTTCGCCCGGCCAGTTTTCAAATGGAATATTCTTTTCAATTAGAAATGACCTTAAATTTTCCAGATCTGGAGTACTTAGAGCCATATGAACACCTTTATATTTCTCAGTGAGTTCATCGCTTTCGATTAAATGTATCTGCTTTTTATCACCTAGCTGAAACCATCTTATATGATCTGGAAGTCCGCCATTGGGAATCTCTTTCAGTCCTAATATTTCAGCATAAAATTTAGCTGAAGCTTTTACATCCTTCACCTGGATTGCATCGTGGTCTTTAAGGAGACCAAATGGATTGTTTTGGTCTGAGTCATTATTCATAGTTGTAAATATTAAAAAGAATAAAGAAATCTTTCATGGAAATAATTTTTGTCTATTAAAGTAAGATTAATTTATCTCTTCTAAACAGGGAGTTGATCAGTATATTTTCAATTCATAAAAAAGGAAAGTTAATGAGGCCTTGTTCACATTTATTACCTTATATCCTCTTAAATTATTTTAAACATTACTTAAAATTTACGACAGGCACATTAAATATTCCTAACTTTCAGATACAAAAAATTGACCCGTATGAGTTCCTTAAGCGATGATGAATTTGAAAACATTTTATCTATTCAGAATAAATGCACCAGACTCAATCTGAATGAGAATGTTTATGGAACCTTCGCAGAAATTGGTGCCGGACAGGAAACCGTTAGACATTTTTTCCGCGCCGGAAATCCAAAAGGCACCATTGCCAAAACTCTTAGTGCCTACGACAAGGATTTTAGTGACGCGATCTATGGCTTAGATCCTCAAAACAGGTATGTGACCGTTCGCCGCCTTAAGCGAATGATAGATTATGAAGCCGAATTAATTGAGCAAAGGCTTTCCAGAAAAAAGTATCCGAATAAATTATTTTTCAGTTACGCCAATACCGTGGCAACCATAGATTGGGCCAAAAAATATAAAGGTCATGGCTGGCTTGGGATAAAATTTCAAAAAGAGCCTAAGCAGGAATACAGTGAAATCATCCTTCATGTTCAATTTCATGAAAATAATGCCTCCCAGCAGCAAATTAGTCTTGGTATCATGGGCGTAAATTTAATTTATGCGGCATATTATCAAAGTGAAGACCCCAAGGTTCTAATAAAAAAACTATACGACCATTTAAGTAAGGATAAGATCGAGATAGACTCTATCAATTTCAAAGGTCCGGTTTTTAAAAATGTCGATAACAGGTTAATGAGCCTGGAACTGGTGAAAGAAGGCATCACGGAGGCGGTGATGTTCTCGCCAGAAGGAAATAATATTCTTCCCGCCAACGCACTATACAAGAAGAACATTCTCACTTTGAGAGGGAGTTTCAGACCCGTAACTAATCTCAACCTTAACATGTATATGAGCGCCAGGAAACTTTTTATGGAACAGGAAGAGGTGGACCCGGAAAGAAGCATAATTATTTTTGAAATGACCTTAAGCAATCTTAAGTCTGAGGATAATGATGAGATCGATGAAAAAGATTTTCTGGATAGAGCAGACTTGTTATGTGCATCTGGACAAACTGTGATGATCTCGAATTTTCAGGAATATTATAAGGTTGTTGAATATTTCTCAATGCACACTAAAAAGGAACTCGGCCTGGTGATGGGCGTAGACAACCTTATAGATATCTTCAATGAAAGGTATTATCGCCACTTAAGCGGTGGTATCCTGGAGGCTTTTGGTAAGCTATTTTTTAAAAGCCTGAAAGTTTACCTGTATCCAATACGGGATGAAAAGACCGGCGAAATTATAACCAGTAAAAACTTAAAGGTGCATCCAAGGGTCAAGGAACTTTATAAATTCTTTGTGGATAATGGCAAAGTAATAGACATCGAAGATTATGACGATGATTCTTTAGACATACATCCTAGAAAAGTATATGAAATGATCAAGGAAGGTGATCATGAATGGGAAAACATGGTTCCAGGATTAACTGCAAAAATGATCAAGGAAAAAGAACTTTTTTCTGTTCAAAAGGATTAAATCCAGCATATTTTAAGTAGAAAATTCGGTTTTTAACCCCCGGTCATACATTACAATACTTCCTGCTACAGAAACATTCAAACTTAATATAGATTTAAATTTCACCAGATAATGTGCCTTTTCTATAGCGGCATTAGAGAGCCCGTGGTCTTCTGCGCCTAAAAGATAGACACATCTCCTGGGATGCTTAAATTCTTCGAGAGGCTGTGCATTTTCTGTAAGCTCTACTCCAACAAGCATTGCACCTTTAGGAAGGTGAGCATAAAAGTCTTCAAAGGTTTTATAAGGAAAATATGGCATGGCCCCTACCGCCTTATGAGTATCGCATGCCTGTTTTGAATATCGATTTCCGATAGTAAAAATAAAACTGGCTCCCATATTTTGAGCTGATCTCCACAGTACGCCAAGATTTTCTGGAGTCTTCCCGTTTTGAATTCCTATACCAAAAAAACCCTGCTTTAGATTATCTGTTTCCATGCCACAAAAGTAATATTCTAATCTGTCTGCACACAAATATGGATTAACCTGAATAATGCAGATAAACGTTTTTCAAGTCGAATTCATCGAATATAATATTCAATATCAATTAGTTACACTAATTTAGAGTTGCTATCAACCAATACAATATTTAAAAATGATCAACAAAATCCTAAAAATTCTGAATGCAAAATTTATACTTCAGAGTGTTATTCTTGGTTCGCTATTATTTTTAACCTCGTGTAATGATAAAGAGTATAATGAGGTTCCAGAAGAAAAGAAAATGACTGTAAAAGACAGTATTAGCAGGGGTAAATACCTTGTAGAGACCATAGGCTGCTATGATTGTCATTCTCCTAAAAGAATGACTGAAAAAGGACCGGCAGAAATTGCAGAACTGGCACTTTCAGGTTTCCAGGCCGGAGATAGCCTTCCTAATATGAACACTGAAGCTCTGAACGATGGCTGGATGCTCATGAATGGTCAATTAACCGCATTTGTGGGCCCGTGGGGAGTATCTTACGCTGCAAACATAACCTCATCAGATTCAGGAATTGGAAACTGGACCATGGAAAAATGGAAAACAGCAATGAGAGAAGGAAAGTTAAAAGGAGATAAGAACGGACGAATGATGCTCCCTCCCATGCCATGGCAAAATTTCGCAAAATTAAACGATGAAGATCTGGAGTCTATGTTCAAATACCTTCAGAGCACCAATCCAGTAGATAATGCCGTCCCTACCCCTATTCCTCCTAATAAATTAGATAGCTTAAAAACAACATAAGAAAAATCCCGCTTTTAGCGGGATTTCTTTTTTACTTTACACTGAATGTTTTAAGCAAACCTTTACCTTCAGGATCTGGTACTTCAGAGATCAATGCATATTCTCCGGGCCTTAAATCTACCGTAAAATAGCCTTTTTTACCAGCTCTCATTTCCTGCATTCCTCCTAAAAATTTAAATCCTTGAGGTGATGGAGTTTGCAATCCTTTGGGATCTGTCCAGTTCATCCAGTTATTAAGTGCAGTCATATCAGCTCCCTGATCTACCCAAACTAAATGTACATCATGCATCACAAAATTTTCATGTAATTTCTGCTCACCAAAATTTACTTCAAAAGTTTTCTTTCCTGCGGATACATTTTCATCTAAAACAATTCCATCTGTTGCATTGATAGAAATTGTATAATCTACCTGGGGCGGTTCAGATTTATCGCTTTCAGCTTCAACAACATCAATTTGTTTAGCCATTCCCTGGGTATTATGAAAAACTCCATTTGCCATTTTTACATAACATTCTATAACGTAAGTTCCAGGCTCCAGAAAGATCGTAGATTGAGCAGTACTTTTTGGTGCTATTAAACCTACTCCTCCTGTAAATTCAACTTCCTGAAACCATTCTGGTAGCTTCCCAAATTCGGCATTAGCCTCTTCCAATTTACCTTCATTGATAAGGTCCATCCCTTTTTGAAAAGGTGGCCCAACCTCTTTTTCAGCATCCTCTATCGTCTTACCTTCAGGATACTTGTCGAAAAGAATAAAATGGGTTTCATTAGAATTATTCTTGTATCTAATCGTTGTCCAGCCAGAATGCCACTTATCTTTTGTTTTAAATTCCATGGCAGAGGTGACTATACTCATCAGCTGATTTTTAGAATCTTCCTTTTCTTCTACTTTGGTTGCAGAAGCCTCTTCACTTTGATCTTCCCCTTTTTTCTTCTCTTTATCCTGACATGAAAAAATTAGAACACTCAGAAGAATTAAAAAGAAAGATCTAAACGCTAACAAACTTAATTTACTGATTTTCATATGTGTAAAATTTGATTGGTTTATTCTTTATATTGAAAAGAGGCCACTCTAAATTCTTAATTTTTAATGAATTCACCAAGCTTTTGATTCGAACATTGAAATTATAAACCCCTAAAACTTAATTAATTGTCAAAAAATTAAACAAGTTTACAAATTAGAATGATTTTCGAAATCAGTTTATTAAATTTAAGATTCTGGTTAATCAAGAACTATAAAAAACAAGACCCGTATGCTGGAAAAAAGCAGAATTGTTATTGAGAATATTACACCTAGTATTAACTGTGGAGACTATGCGGTAAAAAGGGTAACAGGTGAAGTTGTAGACGTAAACGCAGATATATTGGGAGATGGCCATGATATAATTCAGGCCTCTATTTTTTTTAAATCTAAAAACCAACGTCGCTGGGATGAATCCCGGATGAATCCAACGGTTAATGATAACTGGAATGGCGTTTTTACTGTAGAGACCCAGGGTGAGTACGAATATTATATACAGGGATGGGAAGATCATGGTCTAAACTGGAGGCATGGTATTATTAAAAAAATAGAGGACGGGCAGCAAGTACATTCAGAATTACTGGAAGGAGCAGAACTTCTAAAACCTATTCTTAAGAATTGCACTAAATCTGAGTCGGAACTGGTAAAACGGGCAATAACCTCATTTAGCGACAGGGAAAAATATGAAGAAGCAGTTAGTATTTGTCTAGACAGGGAACTTGAAAACATCTTTATAAAGTATCCAGTAAAAGCAGTTCCTTATAAATCTCAAAAAATACCGGTGTACGTAGATCGACCAAAGGCCAGGTTTAGTACCTGGTATGAGTTCTTCCCGCGCTCATCTTCTTCTGAAGAAAATAAACATGGAACTTTTAGGGATTGTGAACGCATTCTCCCTCGAATTTCAGAAATGGGTTTCGACGTATTATACTTCCCTCCTATTCATCCAATAGGTGAGGTAAACCGTAAAGGAAAAAACAACGCGACAGATGCTGCTCAGGGTGATGTGGGTTCACCATGGGGAATTGGTTCGAAAAAAGGCGGACATCGAGATATTCACCCGAAACTTGGAAAACTTAAAGAATTTAAATCCCTCGTAAATAAAGCAAAGGACCTTGGAATTGAAGTTGCCATGGATTTTGCGCTACAGGCCGCACCAGATCATCCCTATGTAAAGCAACACCCAAAATGGTTCAAATGGCGGCCAGATGGCAGTATACAATATGCTGAAAACCCGCCTAAAAAATATCAGGATATACTCCCTATATATTTTGAATCTGAAGAATGGAAAAAAATGTGGTCAGAGTTTAGGGATATTGTATTGTACTGGATCGAAGAAGTAGGAATTAAGATCTTCAGGGTTGACAATCCACACACAAAACCATTCTATTTCTGGGGTTGGCTCATAGCCGAAGTAAAGAAAAAACATCCTGACATTTTATTCCTTTCTGAAGCCTTTACCAGGCCAAAGATCATGGAACAACTGGCAAAACAGGGGTTCACTCAATCATACACTTATTTTACCTGGCGTAACAGTAAACAGGAGTTGACCCAATATGTAAATGAACTTACTAAAACAGATCTAAAGGAATACTTCCGGCCTAATTTCTGGCCAAATACCCCAGATATTAATCCTTTTCACCTGCAAGGAGCAAACGAATCCATGTATATGATAAGATATTTCCTGGCAGCGACCTTAAGCTCCAATACAGGAATATATGGACCTGTATTCGAGTTTATGATCTCAGACGCGGTACCTGGAAAAGAGGAATATTACGATTCAGAAAAATACCAGTTACGGCATTGGGACTGGAATGCAGAAAATAAGTTGATGCGGGTAATTACCAAGATCAACCAGGCGAGAAAGGATAATACTTCTTTACAACAGACCAATAATATTCAATTTTGCGAGATACATGACGAGGGCATGATGGCTTATTACAAATATGATCAGGCAAGGGAAAATCATACTTTAATGGTCGTAAGTCTGGATCCTCATTATTCCAAGCAAGCTTCAGTAAAAGTTCCGAGGCACGAACTGGGACTTGATTTCGGTCAATCTATTACTGTAGAAGATTTGATTACCGGTAATTCATACCATTGGGATCAGGAATGGTGTTTTATAGAGTTACATCCGGGTATGCCATTTCACCTATTCAAAATCCATAAAAATTAAGAGTATGTCAAAAAAGGCTAAGCCAGTAATAAATACATCAGATTTTCAGTTTAAATGTACCTGGGATACTGCATTTGAAGATCCGGAATTCATCAAGACTTTCAGTACAGAGATCCTTGAGAATTACATTCTGAAAAAGCGCTGGTATGCCGGAAAATCAAGTACTCTTAAATATATAGATGTTGTAGATCACGGAAAATTAAGTTCAGATAAAAATACTTTTTACGGAGTGTTGATTGAAATTAATTTTAGTGAAGCATTCTTCCAGGATTATTTCATTCCACTAAGTTTTATAGTTGAAGAAAAAGAAAAACTGGAGACGAATACGGTTATCGCACAGGTTACTTTTCAAGGTGAACAGGGATATTTAATTGATGCAATTCACATTGAAGATTTTCGTCAACTGGTCTTTGATAAGATCATGAATTATACTGTAGAGCAGGAAGAGGACTCCAAAGTTATTTTTCACAGGTCTGAAACCCTTAAACCTTCTAAATACAAATCTTCCAGATTTATGGGAGGAGAACAGAGCAATACTTCAATTATCTATAATGATAATTATGTAATGAAGTTTTTCAGAAGGATCTATACCAGTAAAAATCCCGATTATGAAATTAGCAGATTCCTGACTGAAAAAAGTAATTTCAAGAATACTCCGGCTTACGTGGGAAGCATCAATCTGGCACTGGACAATGGGGATACGATCACCCTCTCATTAATGCAGGAATTATTAGAAAATAATGGGGATGCATGGAAATATATGTTGCAGGAATTAAAGTCTGTTTACACCAATCTTGAAAAAAAGAAGATAAACGTAAGCAAGCTTCCAAACATACCATTATACCAGCGACAACCTATTAATACCATCCCTCCTGAAATTATAGATTTTGCAGGATTGAATATTTTCCTGAAAGTCTCAAAACTTGCGTTAAGAACTGCAGAAATGCATATTGCCCTAGGAAGTGATATGCAAGACACAGCCTTTACTCCTACAAAGTATAATGGTGACTATGCTGTATGGCTGAAGAACAGGCTTATTTATATGTTTCAGAATCGCCTGAATACGATCGAGAATAACATGCATAAACTTGATGGTGAAGCGTTGAAACTCGCCAATGAGTTCCTGGATAAGAAAAAAGAGATCAGGGAACATTTTCTCAATTTCAACTGGACCAAGATGAAAAGTGAGCGTATCAGGATACACGGTGACTACCACCTGGGACAGGTCCTGGTAGATCACGATGATTTCTATTTGCTGGATTTTGAAGGAGAACCCGAAAGTACGATCCAGGATAGAAAAGTAAAACAACCCCCATTAAAAGATGTAGCAGGAATGTTCAGATCATTCCATTATGCTATATATTCAACCATCTTTAACAATGATGGAAGCTTTGCTACATCACAGGAAGAAATGTTCCAGGCAGGAGAAGTACTTTATAAATTTATGATAGGGGTTTTTATGGAAACTTATGTTCAAAAAGTACAAACCGAAAATCTTAACATAGGCTATAAACAAGAAATAGAATTTTTACTTGATTATTGCCTTCTGGAAAAAGCGGTTTACGAATTAGGATATGAGTTGAATTCCAGACCACGCTGGACAATAATCCCTTTAAGAGGAATAGCCAGTATTTTAAAGAATAAGAAAAACTAAAACCAACTATGAAAAAAGAAGTACAGGTACACTCTTTATTTTCAGATTTCGATATTTCCCTTTTTAAAGCAGGTAAACATTACCGCCTGTATGAAAAATTTGGCGCCCATATAATGGAAGTGAACGGTGAGAAAGGAGTTTATTTCGCGGTTTGGGCTCCAACGGCCAAATCGGTCTCAGTCATTGGAGATTTTAATTACTGGCTGGAAGGGGAACATCCATTGAATGTTAGATGGGACGAAAGCGGCATCTGGGAAGGATTTATTCCGGGAGTAGAAAAAGGCGCAAAATATAAATACAAGATTCAGTCTAACAATAATGACATGAACCTGGAAAAGGCAGATCCTTATGCTCTTAAGTGTGAACATCCACCAAATACAGCTTCTATAGTCTGGGATCTGGACTATAAATGGAAAGACAAAAAATACATCTCTAAAAGAAAAGATATCAATGGGCTGGATAAGCCATATTCAATTTACGAGGTTCATTTAAGTTCCTGGAGAAAGAATATGGATGAGCATCGTTCGCTTACATATTCTGAAATGGCAGATGAGCTGGTTTCCTATGTTAAGGAAATGGAATTTACCCACGTGGAGTTCATGCCAATTATGGAATACCCTTATGATCCGTCCTGGGGTTATCAACTAACCGGTTATTTTGCTCCCACTTCAAGATTTGGAACTCCACAGGAATTCATGGAGCTTATGGATGCTTTTCATAAGGCAGGTATTGGAGTTATCCTGGATTGGGTTCCCTCCCATTTTCCAGAAGACAAACATGGTCTGGGAATGTTTGATGGCTCACATCTTTATGAACATCCCGACCCAAGAAAAGGATATCATCCAGATTGGAAGAGCCTTATTTTCAACTACGGAAGAAACGAGGTTCGTTCTTTCTTAATTAGTAATGCTATTTTCTGGCTGGACAAATATCATGTAGATGGTCTACGTGTAGATGCTGTAGCTTCGATGCTTTACCTGGATTATTCAAGAGAGGATGGAGAATGGGAACCAAATGAGCATGGCGGCAGGGAGAACCTGGATGCTATAAGTTTTGTTCGCGATCTAAATACCGAAGTCTACAGGAGTTTTGAAGGCGTACAGACGATAGCTGAAGAATCTACCTCATTCCCAATGGTTTCGAAACCTGTAGACCTTGGAGGTCTTGGTTTTGGCATGAAATGGATGATGGGCTGGATGCACGATACGCTGGAGTATTTTAAAAAAGATCCTATTTACAGACAACATCATCATAATGATATCAGTTTCAGTATGACCTATACCTTTACTGAGAATTTTGCGCTACCATTAAGTCATGATGAAGTAGTTTATGGTAAGAAATCCCTTTTGGGAAGAATGCCGGGTGATGAATGGCAAAGATTTGCCAATTTAAGATTGCTCTATTCATATATGTATACACATCCCGGAGCAAAATTGCTTTTTATGGGAGCTGAAATTGGACAATATGAAGAGTGGAATTACAACACCAGCTTAGACTGGCATTTATTGGAACATGAACCCCATCAGGGAATCAAAAAAGCACTTACAGATCTTAATAAACTGTATAAATCCAGACCAGCACTTCATGAGAAGCAATTCTCTGCTGAAGGTTTTGAATGGATCGCTTATGATGACAGTCAGAATTCGGTGTTGAGTTATCTAAGAAAAGGTAATGATCCAAAAGACACGCTTGTAATTGTATGTAATTTCACACCTACAGTTCTAAAAGATTATAGTTTAGGACTGCCCTCAAAAGGTAAATTAAAGGAGGTTTTCAACTCTGATGACAAAAAATACTGGGGCTCCGGAATGCGCAATAAACCTGTGAAAATCGAAAAAAATTCCTTTCATGGAAAAGACTATTCTGCGAAAATATCTATTCCACCTTTAGGCACTGTTGTTTTTGAAATTTTATAAACAACTAAATAAAAATTCAGGAGAATAAGCTTCTTTTGTACTTCTTAAAAAAGATTGTAAGACTATGATTACCAATACAGAACTAGAACATAAAGGGAATCTCTATCCCACCAGTTTAATATCTTTTGAACACGACCAGGATTCTATAAGTTTTATTACAAAAAATGGAGTGCGATTGCTTATTCAGGTACTTCGTGACAATATGCTTCGGCTTCGATATTCCACTACTGGAATTTTCGGACATGATTTTTCTTATGCCGTTGATGAAAATCATCCACATGGTTTTAATCAATTGAAGGTTGAAGAAACAGAAACCCATATTGTGATCACTACAGAAAAATTCATCTGTAAAGTTGCGCGGGATGATATTCGAGTAGGCATGTATAACCTCAACGGGAAGCCCATACTTGAAGATGAACTAGGTTTCCACTGGGAAGAAAGTTTCGAATTTGGGGGGAATTTTGTAAAAATGAGTAAATCTTCCAAAGACCAGGAAAACTTCTTCGGACTTGGAGATAAACCAACCAACTTCAATTTAAAAGGAAAAAGACTCAGTTTATGGAATACAGACCAGTATGCCTACGGAAAGGATACTACTGAACTTTATAAGGCGGTTCCATATTACATGGGATTACATAATAATATGTCTTACGGGATCTTTTTCGACAATACTTTTAAAACGCATTTTGATTTTTGTGCTGAAAGGAGAAATGTTACCAGTTTCTGGGCAGATGGGGGAGAAATGAATTACTACTTCATCTACGGGCCAGAAATGAATGACGTTTTAACTACCTATACAGATCTTACAGGAAAACCGGAACTACCACCAATGTGGGCGCTTGGTTTTCACCAGTGTAAATGGAGTTATTACCCGGAAAGTAAGGTTAAGGAGATCACATCTAAATTCAGGGAATTAAACTTTCCTTGTGATGCCATATACCTGGATATAGATTATATGGATGGTTTCAGGTGTTTTACCTGGAATAAGGAATATTTTCCAGATCCAAAAAGAATGGTTGCTGAACTGGAAGCAGACGGATTTAAGACCGTAGCGATCATTGATCCGGGGATAAAAATTGACCTTAGTTACGATATTTTCAAAGAAGCTCTGGATAAAGATTATTTCTGCCGAAGAGCAGATGGTCCGTACATGCGCGGTAAGGTCTGGCCTGGAGAATGTTATTTCCCAGATTTCACCAATCCCGAGGTACGTGAATGGTGGAGCGGACTTTACCGGGAACTTATTGGCGATATAGGGGTAAAAGGAGTCTGGAACGATATGAATGAACCTGCCGTAATGGAGGTTCCGGGAAAAACGTTCCCTTTAGATGTACGTCATGATTATGATGGCCACCGATGCAGTCACCGTAAAGCTCATAATATCTACGGAATGCAAATGGCCCGTGCGACCTATGAAGGTGTGAAAAAATACAATTTCCCCAAAAGACCTTTTATCATCACCAGAGCCAATTATTCCGGAGGGCAAAGATATACGTCCACCTGGACTGGAGACAACGTAGCGACCTGGGAACATTTATGGCTGGCAAATATCCAGATTCAAAGGTTATGCATGAGCGGTATGAGCTTCTCGGGATCTGATATTGGAGGTTTTGCTGAGCAACCTTCGGGAGAACTTTATACCAGGTGGTTGCAACTGGGAATTTTCCATCCATTCTGCCGTGTGCACTCGTCAGGAGATCACGGAGAACAGGAACCATGGTTCTTTGGAGAAGAAGTCCTGGATATTTCAAGAAAATATGTAGAGTTAAGATATCAATTACTGCCTTACTTATATACAGCATTCTATAACTATGTACAGGAAGGAATTCCTATACTAAAGCCACTGGTATATTTTGATCAGGAAGATGTGCAAACACATTACAGAGCCGATGAATTCATCTTCGGAAATCAGATCCTGGTTTGCCCGGTTCAGGAACCTAACGTACAGGGAAGAAGAATGTATATTCCACGTGGAAAATGGTACAACTTCTGGACAGATAAGCATGTACAGGGTGGCAAGGAAATGTGGGTAGATGCACCCTTAGACATTATTCCAATTTACATAAAAGAAGGTGCCGTTATTCCAAAATATCCAGTTCAGCAATATGTAGATGAAATTCAAATCGAGCAAATGACCCTTGATCTTTACTATAAACTTGGAAAGGAAAATTCTGAGTTCTATGAAGATGCTCACGACGGCTATGAATATCGTCAGAATATATACAGCCTGCGAACTTTTAAGCTTACTGGTAAAGAAAATGAGATCATTCTTCAGCAACATAAAAGTGGAAAATATTCTGCTTCTTACACCAGCTTTAGATTAAAGCTGCATGGTCTTCCATTCGATATTAAAAGAGTTTACTATGAGAATGAAGAAATTCCATTAGAGAATCTTCAGTTCAATGCAGAAGAGCAATCGATGATCATTGATAAAGATTTTGGTGAACTCCACCTCGTAGGATAAAAAGATTTTATCTAAAATTAATTAGCCTGTCTGGAGAAATCCAGACAGGCTAATTTTTGTCAGGGCATTAGTGACTATGGTTTATCCTGCATAGATTCTGCAAGACCGTATCCAAAAAATTTCTTGAAGGAGCTGTAAAACAATTTAGGACTTGAAAATCCAGATTTATAAGCGATCTCCATCACATTCATATCGGTATGTTCTGTAAGATCTCTCGCGTAATTAAGCCTGGTGAATTCCATAAAATCCTGAGGAGAAAGATTCACGATACTCTTCAGTTTCATGAATAAGGAATTACTGCTTATGCCTACAGCAGCACTCAGTTCATGAACAGAAAAATTCTCATTTTTAATATTCTGGATAACAAGATCTGTAAGTGCGAGGATGAATTTTTCATCTTTCTTACTTCTAAATTTTACCTCAGCGTGTTCCACATGCGCTTTTACATAAGAATCTCTCAGATCCTTCTGCCAACCAAGAATTTTATTGATCCTATCTAATAATTGATTTATATCAATAGGTTTATTTATCACCTCGGTGGTCTCATCCAACTGAATTTCATCAAATATCTGGCTCACTTCTGCCATTAGAAATATATTGATATGATTAAGCCCAATATTACTCTTTAGCATTTTAGAAAGTTGAATGGCATTCATATCTGGCAGCACGGTTGCCGAAACAATGATATCCGGGAAGATCATACCCGCCTTTTCCATGCCTTCTTCAGCATTTACCGCCTGATAGATCTGGCAGTATTTACCAATACTATTTACAAGCAATTCCCTGGTTTTATTGTCATTCTCGATAATAAGGATTTTGCTCTCGCTTAAATTATTATTTGCAGGAGCATCCTCTTTCTGCGAAGACTTAGTCGTCTGTGCTTTTAAAATATTCGCTGCACGTTCAGGAATTTTTCTATAATCTTCTTTTTTGCTCTTAAGAACTGCAGTAAAAGTTGAGCCTTCATTCTTTTCGGTCTCGTAACTGAAACTTCCGCCGGTAGAAGCGAGCAATTCTTTTGCCTTTATAATATATCTTAAACCACTTCTGTCTCTTATGCCAGGCCCGTTGTTTAGCGATCTTTTCTTTTCAAGCACCTTAATATCATTTTCGGGTATGCCACGGCCATTATCGGTTATCTGGATCTTAAGATCTCCAACGCTGGTTTCTATAATATTAACAATGAGCTTACCATTCTTGAGCGAATACCCAGTGCTTCCCGATATCAGGCTATAAAAAACCTTATCCAGCATTTCCCTGTTATAATAGAATTCTGAATCGCCCCATTGGTCATTTACAATTACTTCAAGATCTTTCATCTTATAGATAGGCTCAATATCTTTAACCATCTGCTTGATATGTTTATGCAGATCGATCTTTGAGATTTCATACACAGATCCCTGATAATTGAAATTGAGGATCTGATTGAACAGATCATCAAATCTCGCGGCAAACCTTTGTAGATCTTCGGTATTACCTTGCTCAGCTCCTGCAGAGATCTTACTGAGAGATTTCACAGCACTTTCCACCGGCTGTTTAAACTCTTTTTTAAGTTGCTCTCGTAATTCAGCTCGTGCCTCTCTATCTGCACTTTTAGACCTTTTGATGAATACTACAATAAATATCCCTACCATAGCCAAAATGCTCACTCCCATAAATAGATAAACACTACTTACCGTACCTCCAACAGCCTGGACATTTATTGTTAATGATTGAGGTTTAGACCATGCAGAGCCTGCTAGTTTAGATCTTACTTTAAAGGTATATACCCCAGGTGCAAGATTTGAATAATTAGCAGCTGTTAATGGAGAAGGTTTAGTCCAGTCTTTATCCACTCTTTCAAGTTTCCATGAATACTGAATAGAATCTGGATCCAGATGAGAAATTGCGGCAAAGCTTATTCTAAAACCAGAATCTTCATCGAGACTAACTTTAGTCTTTGACTCCAACGCAATATTTCCTTTGTCTGCATCTTTCTCTTTTGGAAGAAATAAATTTTTAAGCTCTAAACGAGGTTTGAACTCTTGTTGTGCCAGCATGGTTTTTGGCTTGAATACATTTACCCCGTTAGTACTCCCCAATACGAGAGAACCATCCTTAAGCCTGGCAAAATTGGAAGTAAGTTCATTTGTAGTTAATCCATTTAATTCTGAGAATACTTTTACTTCATTAATTCCTGGTTCGTAAAAGGCAAGACCCTTATCTGAAGCTAGCCAGTAACCGTCTTCAGAATCCAGTTCAAGGCCGGTAATATTATTGGAAGGCAAACCATCTTCTTCTGAAAGTATCCTCACCTCTTCAGATTCAAAATCATACATTAAAAGTCCGGCACCATTAGTTGCAAACAAGCCTAGTCCTTCACGAGTGATCTTCACTTCATTCATAGAATAATAAAGTAGCTCCTCGTTTGCCGTAAGCTTTTTCAGATCTATAATGCGGCCGGAATATGGATCTAGGGAATGCACTCTGGATTTTGTAGCCACTATGACCTTTTTAGGCCCTAGCTCGGCAATGGACTGAACATCTCTAATTGGATATTCTTTGATCTGGTTATTTGAAGATATCCTGGTTAGATATCCATCTTTACCTCCAACCCAGATATTATTATCGGCATCAGCAAAAAGTGAAGTAATTGACTGAATTTTTATTTTATTTAATGCGTTTACAGAATAATGCGCCCTTAGCAGGGTATTGATGTTTATCTTATATACGCCATCATCTGCCGTTGCAACCCACATATGCTCACCAATTGAAGCAAAATCTGTAATCTCATCGGGCTTTGTCATTACACGGTTATAATTCAGGTTTTTCATATGTCTCCATCGATCGGTGGTGGGATTCCAGATACTTAATCCCTTGCCTGTTCCAAACCATATATTCCCCTTAGAATCCTGTTTAGCAGCCGTTACATAATCATCTGCGAGACTGGAATATTTTGTAATATCGTTCTTCAGTTTATTAACTACATAACCTGAATAATTCTGAAGGTAAAGACCATCATTAGAAACCAGCCATAAAAGGTTTTGATCATTTAAATGCAGCTGAAAGATATTGTCTGGATACGTTAGGTAATCATCAATTAGGCTTAGGTCTTCTTTCAATCTTAATAAACCTGCACCTTTGGTGGCGACAATAATTTCATTTTCAAAACGCTCAATTTCTGAGATCTCTTTTTGAGCAGCAGCCCAGGGAATAGTTGAGACTCTTTTAAAGATCTTTAGATCTGAAGTTAGCGTATAAAGCCCTCTATTCATAGTACCTATAAGAATTGAATTTTCCATAGCCAGGAGACTGCTAATTTGCAGATCCTGATAAAATCCCATATCTATTTTATTAAATTTACCCGACCGCCTGTCTATAGTTAATAAACCATTAGGTCCTCCAAAAATTATTTTATTCTGAAATAAGATGATATCAGCTGCAAGAGTATTTTCAGAAATGAACCGGGAGAGTTCAAAATCTGGTTTATCTGAATCAACTTTCAGTTTAAATATGCCATTTTCAGCAGCTATCCAGAGTTGGTTGCCTGCATCTTCCTTCATGCCATAAATGGCACCTGTAGTAGCGCTAACAAATTCGAATTCATCCTTTCTTGAATCAAATACTGCGATTCCCAGGTTACCTGAAAGCCAGGTTTGATTTTTTGAATCTGTATAGGTCGCTCTATATTCTTTCCCGACCTCTTTAGGAATTCCTCGAAACTTATTATAATCTTCAAGCTCAATAGAGTTGTAGCGTATAACTTTCACGGGGGTAGTAATCCAGAGATCATCCCCGTACCCTTGTTGAATGTGTACTTCTTCGGCTTTGATAAATGGTTCAACAGCCTTAACTCTTTTAACTGAATTTGTATTCTGCCCGATAACTTTACCGGTAATCCCGAAAATGATAAAAACGGTAAACAGAATTATAAATTTAAAATGCCCCAATTCTCAAATTTTAAATAGTAATATCATTGATAATTTAGGGATTATAAGAGTTACAAGAGTCTGTTTTATAGATTATTGGAAGCAATTTATTAATACGATATCAACAATTTAAAGAAGGAGATTTCTTACCAATAAACTCGGTGGTAAAGAAAAAAGGCTAACCAATACACAAACGCATATTTAGTTAGCCTTCGTGCTAATCCTTTTACCGATTAACAACATTATAAATTTACGAAGTGGAAACTATATTTCAAATAGCTTTTCGACAAAAGACTAATAATACGGGTTTTCCCGTACGTCCTATTCATCGTTTTCCCGACCGCTTTGAATCATTCCTATTACGATTAGGACCAGGGCAAAGCACACAACCCCGAAAAATAATATAATACCCGTCCCCAGCGACCAGTTAACCAGCGGTAGTATAAGTTGATGTTTCATATTTATGATTTTGTGATTTGTAGTGGTTTATGGCAATCTAATTCTGATGAAATCTCCTGGGTCTGTAATTTTGGCGATACATAAGGAATCCCAAGACCTATTCCTCTAAGTATGAAAAGAACAGCTATTATACCTATAAATACAGGGATTAACCTGCGAATATATTTTCTGCTTTTTACAGAAATAATATTACTTATCCAGATCGCGCTGGTCATTAACGGGATAGTTCCAGCACCAAAAACTACCATATACAAACTTCCCTGTACAGCACTTCCTCCAGCAATAGCTCCTAATACTGCCAGATAAACAAGTCCGCAGGGAAGAAATCCATTTAAAAAACCAACCGTAAAAAAAGTATCAGGGCTTTTCTTTTTCAATTCTTTTCCCAGATAATTCTTGAGGTCCATTACAATCTTAAAACCGGCATTTTCAGGATTGAATCTACCCAGTTTCTTTTTCGGAATAAGGACCAAAAGCAACATTATAATTCCGATAATTATTGATAACTGCTGCTGTAATCCAAATAGTGAAAGACTTTTCCCAACAATCCCAAATGCCAGGCCTATAACTCCGTAGGAAAAAAGACGACCCATATGATAAAGAAAGATCTGCAGGGTTTTTTTGAAATTATTATTCCGGTCTAGAGGTAACAAGAATGCTATAGGGCCACACATCCCTATACAATGGAAGCTTCCTAATAAACCAAATATGAGCGCGGAAAGTAGCATTTAGTATATAATTTCCTTTTTAAAAAGGTAGTCCTTATCATCGTTCTTCCAGGTAACCTTGACATTCCATCTACCTTTTACCAGCAGATCTTCTGGGATCTCGAATTCACGGTTTTTAATTTCAGAAAAAGAAATACTGAAATCTAGTTTCTTATTAGACGGCCTGTAAAGGCTAACATCACCGTCCATCTTTTTCAGGTCGATAATTTCAGGAAAAAAAACAACCAATTTTGTTCCTCTTTTTTCAACCCTGACCTTACCATCCAAAGCCAGGGCATTTTCTTCAGCATCAATATCTTCCTGGTAATGTAGCTCTGCTTTATAATAATCTTCAACAACCAGGTCATGGTCAAACTCTGAGCTACTCATCATGGTCACTACAAAATACATGATGAAAGTGATGAAAGCTACCATCCCTATTACCAAACCTGTTCCCCAATTGATCTTCATAATTTCGGTATTTAATTCTAAAATCTATACTTCAGGCTTTGTAAAAACCATCGATTAAGCTACAGCTGACATGTAATTTTATAATTGTGTCACGAATGCCTGAATATTAATATGCCTTTTAAACATCTCCATTCTAATCTCTATTTATAACTTCTTGGACCTAAAAAGGTAGTCCCTGTAGTTTCAATAAGCCGGTCTCCACTGTAAATAGCGATCTTAAGTTTATCCTTCTCTTCTTCCAGGGCTGCCCTATTTATTTTAATAAAAAGCGTTCCTTCTGCCAAGCCGTTTGCCGGGACAAGGATTGTATGTCCCTTCACAGTATTTATATCTCCATTATGCGAGAGCAGTTTAAACTGAACCTCCTCAAAATCCTTTGAAGTTTTGTTGATTAGTTTATAGGTATAAACATTACTTATAATATTGTTCTCCTTGTGCTCGTAAAGCTGGCCGGGAAGTCTTAATATATTCGCCTCCACCTCACTCCTAAGGAATAGCATTCCAGATAACACAGAGACCAGAATGAACAATACAGCCGCATAGCCTTTGATCCTCGGGGTAAATCTGAATTTTTTCTTCTTTTCAATGTTTTCTTCACTCGCATACCTAATAAGCCCGCGTGGAAGATCTACCGCATCCATCATTTTATTGCAAGCATCTATACAGGCGGTACAATTCACACATTCCAATTGTGTTCCATTCCTAATATCTATCCCGGTTGGGCATACCTGTACACATTGGAAACAATCTATACAATCACCTTTACCGCTCGCCTCCCTGTCTTCCTTTTTTTTAAATTTGGCCCTTCCTTTTTCCTTTTCCCCTCGTTTATGGTCATAGGCAACCACTATAGACTTATTGTCCAGGAGAACTCCCTGCAACCTTCCGTAAGGACAGGCTATGATACACACCTGTTCTCTAAACCATGCGAAAACAAAATAAAACACACCTGTAAAGATCAATAGTGAAATTAGAGTGCTAATGTGAGCTAGAGGGCCGTCTTTTATGTAGAGTAACAACCGGTCACTACCAATTAGGTACGCCAAAAATACATTGGCGATCAAAAAGGAAATGATGAAAAAAATGAACCATTTCAGGCCTTTTTTCCTGATCTTTTCAGCATTCCATTCCTGCTTATCCAGTCTTATTTGTTTACCCCTGTCGCCCTCTATCCAGTATTCTATTCTGCGGAAAACCATTTCCATAAATATGGTTTGCGGACAGATCCATCCGCAAAATATCCTTCCAAAGGCTACGGTAAATAAAACAATAAAAACCACCCCTATCAACATCATTAAGACGAACAAGTAGAAATCCTGTGGCCAGAAAATATTACCGAAAAGATTGAATCTACGTTCCAACACATTGAACATGAGAAACTGATTTCCTTTGATCTTTATGAACGGAGAGACAACAAGAATAATAAGCAGGATGTAACTTACCCATTTTCGGTATTTATATAATATCCCTTCCGGCTTTTTAGGGTAGACCCAGGAACGTTTTCCCTCGGAGGTTACCGTTCCTATACTATCCCTGAATCTTTCGTACTCCTGCTTTTCCAAAATATTTATTCTTTGGCTTCTTCGTAATCCATTTGTATCTCCACAGAAGTTGAATCTTCCATTTCCACCTCAACCTCATCTACTCTTGCATCTGGATCTATCCAAAGTTCCCCTTCTGGTTCCTTAGGATCTGCCGGAGTAGTGCTATGCAAACTCAATACATAGCTTGCCACCTGAGCCATTTCCTCTGGTTTCAAATCGGTTTTCCAGGCTACCATGCCTTTTCCTGCACGTCCACCTTCAGAAATAGTATTGAAAACATTTTTGATTCCTCCACCAAGGATCCAGTAAGAATCGGTTAGGTTAGGTCCAATCCCACCACCACCGTCAATCTTATGGCAGGCTGCACAGTTCCCTGAGAAAATTGCCTTACCGGCATTAATGTCTTCTTCACCGGTTAAAAGCTCTACGGTATTGGCATCGATAAGACCTTTGGCGTTCTTTTTATATGCTTCAACAGCAGCCTTCGCTTCAGCAACTTCTACCAGATATTCTTCCTTCTGCGTTGCTCCGTCAAAAACATGATATCTGGCCAGGTAGATTCCGGCGAAGATGATACTAGCATAAAATCCATAAAGCCACCATGGGGGAAGGTTATTATCAAGTTCCTTGATACCATCATAATTATGATCCAGGATGATCTCTTCTTCTTTCTCAATAGGTTTTTTATCGAGTAAATTATCATAAGTCTTCTTAAACCAGGCAAACTGATTCTGCTTCTTCACCGCCATGGCATTTTCATACCTGGCTCTTGCATCTGGTTTTAAAGACATATATAAAGTCCGGTCCAGGGCAGCCACCGATACTTCTATAGCAACACCAATGAATAAGATCACTCCAAGGATCAACCAAATTATTGGATATGCTTCATAAATTGGTTGATCGCCAGTATCCAGTGTAACTTCAGCCAGAACTATAGCCAGAACCAAAAGCCCTATAACTCTTAATGTTGAAAATACCTTTTTCATGATCTGTTTTCTTTTTGATTAATTTCAAGAATGCTATCATCCTCCAGCTCCAATGGGATATCACTTACTTTTTTGATATAATCTTTCTTGGCAGTGAATACCCACCAGAATAAAGCGGTGAAAAAAATGAAGAATATCAAGAGCGAAATGATAGGATAGATCGCTACCCCTTCAATGCTTTCTAATGGACCTTTTACAAATTTCAACATGGTCTCTGATTTTTTATTTAGTTGTTACTTCTTTTAAATCCTCAGCCTTGATGTCTGTACCCAATCTCTGGAGATAGGCTATTAGAGCTACGATCTCCCGATCTCGCATTTGAGTGAATTCCTGGCCATTCTCTTCCGCATATTTCTTATCGGCTTCATAACTGGTCACAAAATCTGGATCTGAATAAAGGTTTTCTTCGATCTGTTCTCCCTGTTCATTCATCCATTGCTGGGCTCTCTCGATCTCCTCATCTGTATAAGGAACACCAAGGGTTTGCATCGCTCTCATTTTATCTTCGGTATCAGACTTATCAAGCTCATCCTGCACCAGCCATTGATAAGCCGGCATAATAGAACCTGAAGAAGTACTTTGCGGGTCATACATATGGTTAAGATGCCAGTTATCTGAATATTTCTGACCAACCCTGTGCAGATCTGGACCGGTTCGTTTACTTCCCCATAAGAATGGGAAATCATATCTATATTCTCCCGCTTTAGAATATTCGCCATATCGCTCTACCTCACTTCTAAAAGGTCTCACCATTTGTGAGTGACAGGAAACACAACCTTCCCGAATATAAATATCACGTCCCTCCAGTTCTAAAGGTGTATATGGTTTTACACTGGAGATTACCGGCACATATTCATCTACCATCAAAGATGGAATGATCTGAACCATACCTCCAATCAGAATAGCAATAGTGGCGAAAATGGTTAATTTCACAGGTCTTCTTTCCAACCAGCTATGATAAGCTTCACCTGCCGTTCTCTTTTTAGTTACAGGTTGAAGAGCGGCAGCTTCAGCAAGTTCGTCTTCCACTTCGCTACCCTGGCGCACAGTTTTCACGACGTTATAAAGCATCACAAATGCTCCAAGGATATATAAACTTCCTCCTATCGCTCTCATCCAGTACATCGGGATGATCTGAGTTACCGTTTCCAGAAAATTCCCATAAGTAAGGGTTCCATCTGGATTGAATTGTTTCCACATAGAAGCCTGAACAAATCCGGCAACATACATTGGCAAGGCATAAATTATAATTCCTAGAGTTCCAATCCAGAAATGTGTATTCGCCAGTTTCAGGGACCATAGTTTTGTTTTGAATAATCTTGGTACTAACCAGTAAATCATTCCGAATGTTAAGAAACCATTCCAGGCAAGTGCTCCCACGTGAACGTGAGCAATGATCCAGTCACTAAAATGAGCAATTGCATTTACATTTTTTAGTGAAAGCATTGGACCCTCGAAAGTTGCCATTCCGTATCCGGTAATCGCCACTACCATAAATTTCAAAACGGGATCTACTCTCACTTTATCCCATGCTCCACGCAAGGTTAATAAACCATTGATCATCCCACCCCAGGATGGAAATAACAACATTACAGAAAAAGCTACCCCAAGATTCTGAGCCCAGTCTGGAAGAGATGTATACAGTAAATGGTGTGGCCCTGCCCAGATATAGATAAAAATAAGCGACCAGAAGTGTATAATCGAAAGTCTGTATGAATAAACCGGCCTATTGGCAGCCTTCGGAACAAAATAATACATCAATCCAAGGAATGGTGTAGTAAGGAAGAATGCCACTGCATTATGACCATACCACCATTGCACCAGCGCATCCTGAACCCCTGAATAGAAAGAATAACTCTTAAGCGCCGAAACTGGAATTTCAATATTATTAACAATATGTAAGACCGCAACAGTGACAAATGTGGCGAGGTAAAACCAGATCGCTACATATAAGTGGCGCTGTCTCCTTTTGATCATGGTGCCAATAAGGTTAGCTCCGAACGCAACCCAGATAAGAGCAATTGCTATATCAAAAGGCCATTCAAGCTCTGCATATTCTTTAGAAGAAGTATATCCCAGCGGTAAGGTTATCGCAGCCCCTATAATTATTAGCTGCCAGCCCCAGAAGTTGATATTACTAAGGGCGTCACTCCACATCCTTGCTTTTAAAAGACGCTGAGTAGAATAATATACCCCGGCAAAAATGGCATTCCCCACAAAAGCAAAGATCACCGCGTTGGTATGCAACGGTCTTAATCTTCCAAAGCTAAGCCAGGAGATACCATCGGTCACATTGGGAAAAATAAACATGAAGGCGAGCAGTAACCCAACGCTCATACCTATAATGCCCCAGAACATGGTGGCAATAATAAATTTCTTTACGATCTTATTATCGTAATAAAATTGCTGTACTTCCATAATTAACTTGATTTCACTTTATTGACAGGTTGATTTTTTTCAGGATCGGGTTTAACAAGTTCATCATCAAACAGCATTCTTACCGACGGGGTGTACACATCATCATATTGCCCCTTTTTCACAGAAACTATAAAGGCGATAAAGAATATGATGGCTACAACCACACTAATAGCCAGTAACATGTAGATAATGCTCATTATTATTAAATATGGGTGTAAAAGTATTCTGAGAGCTACAGGCAAAAAATGACAATTATCAGCTTTAAGACCTTATTTTATTTTTTAAGCTTTTTTGAAAGAATTTGGGTAGCGAGCGTGGTGAAAACCACAATGCTTATAGAACTTAAAGGCATGAGGATTGCTGCTACCACTGGCATTAGATTTCCGGAAACGGCAAAACCAAGTCCAATAATGTTGTAAAAAAGTGAGAGCAAAAAACTGAACTTTATCACGGAAATTGCTTTACCTGAAAGGTCAAAGAAGTTTCCCAGCTCCCGAAATCTTTTCGCATCAAGAATGCCATCACAGGCCGGCGAAAAAACGTTGACATCTTCTGATATTACTATTCCCACATCACTTTGAGCCAGTGCTCCTGCATCGTTCAGGCCGTCACCAACCATCATCACTTTTGCACCGCTTTTCTGAAGATCTTTAATAAATTGAAGCTTATTTCCTGGTCTTTGGTTGAATAGCATTCTGGTTGCTTCGGGCACTATCTGACTCAATCTGGACCGCTCGCCGTCATTATCACCAGATAGTATTATCAACTCTTTGTCTCCATCTAACTCCTGAAATAATTCAGATAAACCATCACGATAAGAATTATGAAAGCTAAAACAGCCTTTATACTGGTTATTCGAACTTATATGTACAGTAGTTCTTGCCTTTTTATCCATAACCTGAACTTCTGTAAAAGAAGATCCCGTATCACTGGTAAAAGCTTTTGAACCTATCTTTAGATTCAAGTCTTTATATGAGGTCTCCAGTCCCATCCCCGTATGTTCCATAAAATGCTCGGGAGTAGAAATGTTATTCTTATCAAGAATCTCATAAAGAGACCTGCTTAGGGGATGGTTGCTTGCCCGGAGACTTCCTCCCAGCAATTGTTTTTCTACTTCTGTAAGTTTAACACCTTCATATTCAATCCGGCTTCGATCATTCTCTGTTATAGTTCCGGTTTTATCGAACACCACTGTATCGATCTGGGCAATCTGTTCAATCACATTGGCATCTTTAAGGTATAGTTTATTCTTACCAAATATTCTCAGTATATTTCCCAAAGTAAAGGGTGCGGCCAAAGCGATCGCGCAAGGACAGGCAATAATAAGTACCGCTGTAAATACATTCCAGGCTTTGGAAGGATCATAAAATATCCAGAAAATAGCTGAAAGAACTGCAATGCTCAGGACCGCATAAGTAAATCGCCTGCTTATCTGGTTGGTAAGATTCTGGAAAGCTGAATTCTTATCCTTTTTAAAAACCTCATCACTCCACAATTCGGTAAGGTAACTTTGCTTTACCGGTTTTAATGCTTCCAGTTCTATGATTCCACCCTGTTGTCTACCACCGGCAAAAACTTTTTCTCCGCTACTTTTTGAGACAGGTTCAGCTTCACCGGTCACAAAACTATAATCTATTTTCGCCTTCCCCTTAATTAAGATCGCATCCATAGGAATGAGTTCTTCATTACGAATAATGATTCGGTCTCCTTTCTGTATCTTATATACCTGGACCTGTTCTTCTATGGTTTCCCCATTTACAGTATGAATGCGGGTAACGGCGATTGGAAAATAAGATTTATAGTCCCTTTCAAAAGAGAGGAATGAATAGGTCTTTTGCTGAAAGAATTTGCCAAGCAGTAAGAAAAATACGAGTCCGCTGAGACTATCAAAGAAACCTGTGCCAAGATCCAGAACAATTTCAGCAGTACTTCTTAGAAAGAGTACTGTGATCCCTAAAGCAATGGGAACATCGATATTTAGTATTCCAGCTCTTAATCCTTTGTAAGCCGAAATAAAATAGTCTTTGCCTGAATAAAAAACTACCGGCAAAGAAAAAGTGAACATCAACCAGCGAAACAGATGCTTGAATTTTTCCAGCCAGAATTCATTGATCTCAAAATATTCAGGAAATGAAAGAAACATGATATTCCCGAAAGCAAATCCTGCTACTCCTAGTTTATAAATAAGACTTCGGTCTATATTAGAGTCCTTTTTCTCATAATTATCCAGAGAGATATTTGGTTCGTATCCAATACGAACCAGCAAAAGCACCAGGTTCTTCAGATTTAATTCTTCCGAAGAGAAACTTAGCCTGATCTTCTTTTTGGGAAAATCTACCTGTGAGCTTTTTATCCCCTTATGCAGTTTGTTGAGGTTCTCCAGAATCCATATACAGGAGCTGCAATGAATAGAAGGTATGGTAAAAGAGGCAATTTGGGTCCCATCATGATCAAACTCCAGTAGTTTTTCTATGATCTCAGTATTCTCAAGGTAATCATATTTGCCTTCATTTATTTTAGGTGAGATCCCGGGAGTTTTTTCCAGGTCATAATAATAGGACAGGTCATTACTATTTAAGATCTCATAAACCGTTCTACATCCTGAACAACAAAATGATTTCCCATCATAATTAATGATCTCTTCAAGGCAATCTTCGCCACAGTGAAAGCATGATTTCATAGGTTCAAATAATCTATAAGGGAACAAAACTGTGAAAATGAAATATGGGAAAATATGACAGGCGTCAGGAAAGCATCTTTTCTTAACTATAACGTTTTAGGCACTTACCAGGATTTCTAAATATACCAAAACCTGATTTTCATCATAATTTACTTTCTACTCCTGCTTCATCTTTGTATTGATTTAAAAACGTAATCGATATGAAACCTTACAGCAACTTCAGGATTTTAATAGCAGTGTTACTTCTAAGTTTTGGAGTAAATGCGCAATCCTACAAACTGAATAATGAAGCTTCAGATCTAAAGATAGATGGGACCTCTAATATTCATGACTGGTCCATTAACGCCGAAAACTCCAGTGGTGTTCTTATTACCGAATTTGATGAAGGAAAGCTGGAAGATATCGGGAAACTTCAGTTTACTGTAGTCTCTGAAAGCTTAATGAGCGGTAAAAGTGGAATGGATAAGAATACCTATAAAGCTCTGAATACTAATAAATATAAAGAGATTACCTATAACCTTAAAAAGGTTAATACCATAGAAAAGATCTCGGCAGACACTTATAAGGTAAGGAGTACCGGAACTCTTCACATCGCCGGAACAAAGAAAGACATCAATCTGATTTTTGATCTAAAATCTAATAACGATCAAATTATTCTAACTGGTGAACATAAGCTCAATATGACCAGTTACGGAATAGAAGCTCCAACTGCAATGTTCGGAACCATTAAAACCGGTGAAGAAGTATTGATAAAATTCGAAACCCATTTCAATAAATAACATCAACCTTAAAATCAAATAAAATGAAAACTATTACTCAATACCTCAGTTTAGTACTTATGGTACTTATGGCTATCCCAGCGATGGCACAGACTCAAAGAGACCTTGATAACTTTAGATATCGCGATCAAAGAGGGGTTAACCAATTTGAAGCACCAAAGGATACTGCATCCACTTTTGACGGACTTCACGTGAGAGTTGGCGGGGCTTCTACCATACAATTCCAGTCATTAACCCAGGAAAATGATGGCCCGGTAGAACTAGTAGATCTTGGAAGTAACTTTAACCTGGCTACGGCAAACCTTGATCTTGATGTTGCTCTTTATGAAGGGGTAAGAATGCACTTAAGAACCTATCTATCTTCTCAACACCACAACGAATCTTATGTAAAAGGCGGATATATCCAGATAGATAAATTAGATTTTATAAGTGAAGGATTTGCTGAAAGCCTAATGGATCACCTTAGAGTTAAGATAGGTCACATGGAAAATAACTACGGTGACGGCCACTTTAGAAGAACAGATAATGCACAATCTATTTATAACCCATTTGTTGGAAACTATTTAATGGACGCATTCACTACAGAAGTTGGTGCCGAAGTGTATTATTTTAAAGGCCCATGGTTAGGAATGATTGGTTTCACAAATGGTAAACTTAACCAGAACGTATCAGATAAAGACCAGACCAGTCCTTCTTTTATGGCCAAGTTTGGATACGACAATGCTTTTTCTGATAATGCAAGATTCAGATTAACAGGATCTGTTTATCACAGTGCTCATAACGCAGCCAGAGGCGTTTACCTTTACAGAGGTGACCGTGCAGGATCTCGTTACTACGAAGTACTTAGCGATGTAGATGGTGGTGGTGATGGATTTAGAGGAGGTATGGTTGTACCAGATTTCAGAAACGAAATGACCTCTTTCATGATCAACCCATTCGTAAAGTTTGGTGGCCTTGAGTTCTTTGGAATAATTGAAACAGCTACAGGTAAAGATAGTGGTGAATCTGATACCAGAAGTTATAACCAGTTCTCTGGTGAGCTTATATACAGATTTGGGAACGATGAAGATTTCCATATAGGTACACGTTACAATACCGTAAGTGGAGACCTTAAAACTGGAGGAGAAATCGATGTAGACAGATTTCAACTTGGGGCAGGATGGTATATGACCAAAAACATATTGATGAAGTTAGAGTATGTAACTCAGAATTATGATGGTTACCCTGCCAGTGATATCCACCACGAAGGTAAATTTGATGGGTTGATGGTAGAAGCCGCAATTAGCTTCTAAAGTTTGAATAAAAGATTTCGGGTAGTGTGATGAGGTCCCTCAAAGGCTTTAAAACACTACCCGAAATACTTTCTGATAATCTCAAAGTTCTGAATCATGAAACGACTTTTACTTTACATAGGATTTGTGCTTCTGGGATATGTGGTTCATGCCCAGGCAGATTTTGAAAAAGAGACTATTAAGATTCTTCCTGAAAGCGAACTTATCATCGCAGGAAGTACCAACGTGAATAAATTTGATTGCAAATTCGATATTGACTTAATAAGCGATTGGAGAGAAATTAGATATTCACAGGAAGACAATTTTCTTCATTTTAATGACCTTAAACTTCATCTTCTAACTAAGGGGTTTGACTGCGGACATAAAAAAATGAATGCAGATTTTCAAGACCTTTTGATGTGTGAGGAATATCCGGAAATAGAGATCAAAATAAACCGGATCGAACTCTTTTCCGAAGAATATTCAAAAGCCTATATCACGGTTATGTTAGCCGGTGAAGTGAATAATTATGATCTTCCAGTTAAGATCAGTGAAAATCGTTTTCAGGGTAAGTTCAAAATGAATATTCGCGATTTTGGATTGCAGCCACCAAAAAAGGCTCTCGGACTAATAGAAGTAGATGAAGAGATAGAGGTACAATTCAATCTTAAGGTTACACATTAAAAAGATCTCCGTTTTTTCCTTAAATTCTAAACAAAGGAACAAATACCGCTATAATTAATAAAAATGCTATGAAAAAACTAAATATAGTTTCGCCTCAGCAGGCTGTGAGCAAGATAAAATCTAATCAAAGAGTTTTTATACAGGGAGCAGCGATGACTCCAAATGTACTTATAGATGCTCTGTGTGAAAGATACAATGAACTTAATAATGTTGAGATCATCCAGATCCATACAGAGGGAAAAGCACTTTATACTCAACCTCCTTACCAGGATTCTTTTAAAACAAATAGCTGCTTTGTGGGTGGTAACGTTAGGAATGCCGTAAACTCTAATTTTGGTGCTTATATCCCTATTTTCCTAAGTGATATTCATTTACTTTTCAGGCAGAATATCCTACCCCTGGACTTTGCTTTCATCCAGGTGTCACCTCCAGACAAACATGGTTTCTGCTCCCTGGGAGTATCTGTAGACATTACACTTCCCGCAATACAAACGGCGAAAAAAGTAATTGCCCAGATAAACCCGAACGTGCCTAGAACTCATGGAGACGGGGTTGTTCATATAAACCAGCTGGATGCAGCAATTGAGGTAGACCTTCCAATTCATGCCCATATGCTTGGTCAACCAACAGATATTGAAAAGCAAATTGGGAAACATGTCGCCGAACTGGTTGAAGACGGCGCCACCCTGCAAATGGGAATAGGCGGAATTCCCAATGTAGTACTCAGCAATCTTACCAACCATAAAAGACTCGGAATTCATACCGAGATGTTCTCTGACGGGATCTTACCTTTAGTTGAAAAAGGAGTTATTACCGGTGAAGAAAAGGAGATCAAGACCGGCAAACTGGTTACCTGTTTTGCGGTTGGTTCCCCTGAATTATATGACTTTGTAGACGACAATCCTTTGGTGCATTTCAAGGAAGCCGGATACACCAATGATACCGCAATTATTAGAAAAAATCCAAAGGTTACTGCGATCAACTCGGCGATAGAGATCGACCTCACCGGCCAGGTGTGTGCAGATACTATTGGCAAGATCCAGTACTCCGGGGTTGGGGGTCAAATGGACTTTATTAGAGGAGCCGCACTTTCTCCCGGTGGAAAAGCGATTATCGCAATGCCATCTGTGACTAGAAATGGCATCTCTAAAATAGTTCCTTATTTAAAAGAAGGAGCCGGTGTTACCACTACACGTGCTCACGTGCATTATATCGCTACGGAATATGGAGTGGTAGATCTATTCGGGAAAAACCTCAAACAGCGTGCAGAAGCTTTAATATCGGTCTCTCATCCCGATCATAGGGAGGAACTATCCAGACAGGCTTTTGAGCGGCTAAACGCATAGAAAACATTTTTAAAATAACCCCGAAAGCTGAGATTCATCATATTTCAAAAGGCGGCCCTGCTATACTTTTGAAACTGTAATTAAAGACAAAAAAAATGAATTTTTACCAAAAACAACTTTCGGAATTTACGCGTGATTTTTATGCAGGAGCATCTACGGGGATCATAGTTTCCAGCTGTATGGGCTCTATTGCTGCAATGCTTGTTCTCATGAATGGTCATGGCCTGGCAGAAATGATACAGTTAGGCCTTATTGTAGTAGTTTGTATGTGGTTCAATGCATCTGTACTGGCGCAATTAAAAGCTAAATTCGTATTCAATTCACTAATTTTGAGCCTGCTTGTAAGTACAAGTTTTATTCTGGTCAATATTTTATAATTCATGCAGGACGATCTAAAAGAAAGAGCCGATATAAAGAAACTTGTTGTGAGCTTTTACAGCAAGGTTAGAAAGAATGAAGAAATAGGTTACTTTTTCAATAATACTATCTATAACTGGGAGGAGCATTTCGAGAAGCTCACCGACTTTTGGGAAAGTAACCTATTCTTTACCGGCAGCTTTCATGGAAATCCTGCCTTAGCCCATGTAAAAGTAGACCAGACACACAAAAATTCTATTACCGAATATCATTTTGGGATCTGGCTTAACCTTTGGTTCCAGACTATAGATGAACTCTTCCAGGGGGAAATGGCGGAACGCCTGAAACATAACGCCCGTAAAATGTCTACTCACCTCTTCTTAAGGATCTACCAGGGCAGACAATCTTCAAAATCTAATTAGCATTTTCTTCTCAGCTTTGAGATCACCGAATCATTATTGATCTTTTCTGAATAAGGATCATTTTCAGGTTTAGACTTTTTTGGTGTATGAACTCGATTCCCTAACCGTGGTATACGAAAATTGGAATTTCGATATTCATATTTGCAGAAAAGCCATATTCTGTATGTAGAAGTTGGTCACAGATACTCAGGTTCTTCCCGAAGATAAATATGATATCAAATTCCTTCTGAATATCTTTAAACAAATTTTTAGTAAAGGGAACGGGAGCTTTGAAAGGGATGTTTAAATTCCCGCTTTCAGAATATTCCACGTCTCCATCCTTGATCTCTAAAAGTGTGAAATCTGAAGAATCCAGGTAGGTAAGCTTTTCAAAAAACCTTTTTTGTTCCTGCATGGAAAGGATGGAACGATCTACCGGAAAAACAGCTTTTCTCGGGTTTTCATAGGAACATCCTGCCGGAACCGCGATAATATTACATTTTATCTTTCGTACCACATCATAGGCATGATCCCCTAAAATAGGATGTGCATGTTCATCCTGGCTTGCAGCCCCTATAAAAATTAGATCTATGTTTTTATCTACCAGCGCTTTTCTTACTGCACTTATCAAATTTTCTGAAGATAGTATAGTATTGAAATTATGCTTTTTATTTACAGAATATTTATCCAGTTTACCAGCATCTATCTGAAGATGCTCTAAAGTAGACACCAATTCGGTTTCAAGTAAGTTGCTGGCAGATCTATTGAAATTAAAATGATGAATGTTCAATAAATAGAAATTAGCCGCTGATTTTTGTAAAAAATCAGTGGCATATTTTCCTGCATTCTCTGAAGTTTCTGAGAAATCTGTTAGAATTAATACATTCATGGATCATCACTTAATAAGGCGAAATTAAGCGATGCCTGGTCATGAAAAAATGATGAAAATCAGTTCTTAATAATTAATCCTGAG
Source organism: Christiangramia echinicola DSM 19838 (assembly GCF_000423065.1). Lineage (GTDB taxonomy): Bacteria > Bacteroidota > Bacteroidia > Flavobacteriales > Flavobacteriaceae > Christiangramia > Christiangramia echinicola. Next base: position 53,686 of record NZ_AUHG01000019.1, on the reverse strand, counting down.
TCGGTTTATTTAACATTCTTCAGGGCCTCAGAATCTACCAGCTTTATATTGCGTCCTTCGATCTCAATAAATCCTTCTTTTTTGAACTCAGATAAGGTTCTAATAAGACTTTCTGGGGCCATACCAGCAACTCCGGCAAGATCTGCCCGTGAAATACGAATACTTTTTAAGGGATGCTTTTTGATCCTTTCAGCAAAAAGAAGAATGGTATTGGCCGTTTTCCTTCTAACAGACCCATAGGCCATATCCATTAATTGCTGCTTAAGCTCAGAAAGGTTATTATTTAATACCTCAACAAGCTGCATCGTTATTTTGGGATTCCCAACAAGGATCTTTTGAAATTCATCTCTGGAGACAGCGTACAACTGGGAATTTTCCATCGCAGTGGCATAGTCTTCATAGGAAGATTGAGGATCTATAGCATGATTTCCGAAAAAATCATCTTCTTTATAAAGTTCGGTAATAAGCTCCTTCCCCTGATTGTCCATTCTATGGGCTTTAACCACTCCCCTTTTTATTAAATAAAAGAAATTGGAATGTTTGCCCTTTTCATAGATCGTATCTCCTTTTTTGAAATACAATAATTCATTTTTACTGAAGATCTCTCGAAGATCATCAAGATCTTTAAGTTTTTCCTCCTTTTGCGGTGAGGGTTCTTCTTTTCTATAAGATTTAAGAATAGCCACTTTCGCCAGCCTGCTCTCTATTGCGCTTAAAAGCTCCTCCTCTTCAAAAGGTTTGGTTAGGTAATCATCTGCACCCAGATCCATGCCTTTTCTAATGTCTTTATGCTCTGTCTTTGCTGAAAGAAATATAAAAGGAATATTAACCGTCTCGGGATCCTTGCTTAATGCTTCTAAAACTCCGTAACCATCTGTCTCGGGCATCATGATATCACAAACTATAATATCAGGAATATCCTGCTGCGCTTTTTCTATCCCAAGTTTACCATTAGATGCGATAATAACATTGTAATTTGAAAGCTCCAGCAATTCTGCCGTGTTCTCTCTTACCGTTACGTCGTCTTCAATAAGCAATAATTTCTTCATAAAACCAACCTAATTAGATCTGTATTTTAAGATTTATTCATGGGAACCCTTATTGTAAAGGTAGTTCCTTTATTTTCTTCACTTACAAATTGTATAGAACCACCAAGGTTTTTAAGATGAGTTTTAGCAATATTCAGCCCAATACCTGTTCCCTGATCCAGCAAGGCATTTTCTGCTCTGAAATACCTCTCAAAAATATGTTTCTGATCCTTTTTGGGGATACCTCGACCCTCATCTTCTATATCAAAAACCAATAATTCTTCTTCAATATTAACCCTGAACTTTATCACCGTATTTTCAGGAGAATATTTTATAGCGTTCCCTAATAGATTGGATAATATGAGTTCCAGGATCTTTTCATCCATATAAAGCTCCACATCCTCAATATCTTTAGGGTACACTATTTCCTGCCCATCCTTAAGGGTAATATTGGCATTATAAACAACTTCATTTATTAAGCGCTTTAACCCGAAATTTGAGAATTTATACTGCCCTCTTCCACTATCCAGACGTTCTATGGAAAGAAAGTCATTCAAAATATTATTAAGGTAATGAACTTTATTTCTTATGGTTACCAGATGCCTCTCCCTCTTTTCCTGTTGTTCTTCTTTGGTATATTTCTCAGCAAGCGTGGCCGAAGTTAAGATACCACTTAACGGAGTTTTAAATTCATGTGAAACCAGAGAAAGGAATTTTGTCTTTAACTCATTGAGTTCCTTCTCTTTTTGAAGAGCATCCTTGATCTTTTTCTCCGCTTCTTTTCTTCGGTTAATTTCTTCTTCAAGATCCAGGTTAAGATTCTTTAATTCATCTACACTCTCGCTCAATTCCTGAGTCCTGATCTCTATTTTTTCTTCAAGCTCAGAATTGAGCTCTTTTATCTGCCTTTGAGTCTCTTTTCTAACGCTAATGTCTATCACAAGTGACATCACATATTGCTCCCCATCCATTTTAAAAGGATTAAGCCCAGCTTCTACAGGGAATAATGACCCATCTTTTTTCACACCATGCAGATCTCGCCCATGCCCCATTTGCCGTTTCTCACTTTTATCAAGGAACTTATTGAAATGGTCTTGGTGGCTGTGATGATATTTCTTTGGAATGAGCACATCCAGATGCTGATTGATCAACTCCCCTTCCTCATACCCGAACATAAGTTCAGCTGCAGAATTTGCTACTACAACGATCTGGCTAGAATTTACTACGATAATACCTTCAGAAGCCGCCTGAAAGAGAAGATCGAATAGATTAGTATTATCGAGAAAAGTGTCCTTCAAATTAAGTTTGGTTTAAGGGACACTAAGGTAAAATTTTTTTAAAAATAACCGGTTATTTGCGCTGCTGGTATTCAGAATTCGGAGAATAATCTTCATAAAGATCTTTAAAAGTTTTTTTCGTGGTGTATTTATCTGTGAGAACCCAATAAACTGTCAACAACAACATAAGCTGGCCAAAACACATTAAGAAAAAAAGAATGGTAAAAGAAAAACCCAGGGCTGCAGAAATACTAAGCAGGACTAGGATCAAACTGGTAAAAATTAAAAGACCAATACTCGAAACCTTCATTTTTGTCTATAATTTACTGAATCACAATGTATTTAACTCTTAACTAATCACTAAAAATTGCTGTAATTTCTTCAAATTAATGACTGGCGTCATATTTTTCGGGGTAAGGAATAAATAGATTTGATTATAAAATTTTAACATCATGAAAACTATTCTTGTTCCCGTAGATTTTTCAAGCCATTCTGAATATGCGCTTGAGGTGGCAGCTAGCATTGCCAGAAAACAAAATGCTGAAATAGTGGTTGTGCATATGTTGGGACTTCCAGACTCTTTTCTTACCAATGACCAAAAACAGGAAGTTTTCAATGCTATCTATTTCATGAAGCTCACTAAAAAGAAATTCGACAAATTTCTTGATAAAGATTACCTGGAGGGTATTGATATATCCCAGGCTGTAAAAACGCATAAGGTTTTTTCTGAAATTAACGAAGTAGCTAAGGAATACGAAGCAGATCTTATTGTCATGGGATCCCATGGGGCTGCAGGTGTAAAAGAAGTCTTTATAGGATCTAACACAGAAAAAGTGGTACGCACGGCAGAGATTCCAGTCCTGGTAATTAAAGACAGAGTTAAAGATTTTAATATTAAAAATGCTGTTTTTGTAACCGACTTTAGCCTGGAGACGCTTAAAACATTTATGAGTGCCAGAAAATTCTTTAAAGCATTTGGAGTGAGCCCCAAGATACTTTTTATCAATATTCCTGAAAAATTCATAAGCTCTAAAGAAATGGAACTAAAAGCATATAATTTTCTTGTAGATGTAGGAATGGACAATGAAAAATTTAGCGATGACATCATCTTCTTCGATGATTACACCGTTGAAAGAGGAATCTTTAACTATTGTAACGAAAAAGAGATCGATGCGATCGCCATCCCTACCCACGGTCGTAAAGGTGTCGGGCATTTTTTCTTTGGTAGTATAGGAGAAGACGTTGCTAATCATTCAGAGATACCTGTAGTTACCTTTAAGATCTAAACTAAGATCATAGATCGAACAAGAATAAACTGCAGAAAAATTAAATCTCGATAATATGAGACTTCTATTCACGATAGTACTTTTTCTGCATTTGCTCATCCACTCTATTGGTTTTGCAAAAGCTTTTCACTGGATAGAATCATCTGGTGAAACTAACACAATTTCGGGTGCACAGGGCTTATTATGTTTACTGGTTTCAATCCTACTCATATTGACCATCGCCTTTTTTCAAAGGAAAAACCATATATGGATTCTTCTATCTATTGTGGTGATCATAATTTCTCAGGTAATTATCCTGTTTAACTGGGAAGTTGCCAAATATGGAAGTATTATAAATTTGATCATCCTCATCGTAGCGATTATCTCTATAGCGGGCTGGAAATTTGAAAATGAATTTAGAGAAGACAAGGTTAGGGCAATATTATCCAACCCTCCTTCAGGTGGGATAATTTCAAATGAAGACCTTGAAGATCTTCCTGTATTGGTTCAGAAATATATTACCTCATCTGGGTATTTAGGAAAACCGAAGATCGAAAATGTACTTATCAGGTTCCGTGGCGAAATGAGAGAAAGGGGTGAAAAGTGGTTTAAATTCAGATCTGAACAATTAAATGTCATAAAGAATCCTTCGCGCTATTTTTTCATGAAAGCTATATTCAAAGGAATTCCTACCAAAGGCTATCATAGGTTTGACGGTAGATCTGCCAGAATGACCATAAAATCACTTTCTATTTTAAAGATCATTGATATGAGCTCTGAAGTACTTTTAATATCTGAAATGGTCACTTACCTTAACGATATCTGCATTTTTGCTCCCGGAGCACTCATTAGTGATAAATTTACCTGGGAACAAGACGGGCAGAATACCATAAAGGTAAATTTTACCAATTACAGCCGGACCGTTTCCGCGATCCTGGAGATAAACGATAACGGACAATTGATCAACTTTTTCTCCAGGGATAGATATGCTGTAAACGAAACTAAGAAATACCTGTTTTCAACTCCGGTTGGTGGTTATCAAAATTATAATGGGTTTAAACTCGCCAGCTACGGCGAAGCTATCTGGCACTATCCTGAAGAAGATTTTGTCTATGGAAAATTTGAGGTTAAAGAAATCGAATACAATATTAAATGACCTAATAGGTATTAAGAGCGATCTCTACCATATGATTTAATTTATGCTCTCTCATTTCTGAAGAAATCTCCTCGCCATTTACCAGTGAATCTGAAACTGTAAGAATAGAAAGCGCGTTAACGCCAAATTTCGACGCTAACGTATACAAACCGGCAGTTTCCATTTCGGCACATAACACACCATAGGAAGCCCATTTCTTGTAATATTCCGGATCATCATCATAAAAAATATCTGATGAAAGAACATTTCCGGCCCGGAAGTCGATATTCTCTTTCTCAGCATATTTAACAGCCTTCATTAAGAGAGCGAAATTAGCCGTAGGCGCAAAGTCTGCACCATTGAAATTATCCCGGTTTAAAGAAGAAGTTGTAGATGCCGACATGGCAATTATAATATCCATCAATTTCAGGTCGGGCTGAAATGCACCAGCGCTTCCAACCCTAATTAGATTTTTCACCCCATATTCCTTAATAAGCTCGTGGCAATAGATCATTGCTGAAGGAATCCCCATGCCGGTCCCCTGTACAGAAATTCTCCGGCCTTTATAAGTACCAGTGTATCCCAGCATACCACGAACATCATTATAACAAAAACTATCTTTTAAGAATGTTTCGGCTATCCATTTGGCACGTAAGGGATCTCCAGGTAATAATATGGTCTCAGCGATCTCACCTTTTTTGGCTGCGATATGTATGCTCATGCGATCTTATTTAAGAAATGATTTTTATTCCGGAAGATGTTCCAATTCTGGAAACTCCCAGGTCTATATATTCTTGTGCGGTTTCAGCATCTCTAATTCCTCCAGATGCCTTGATCTTAATTTTACTGGCTACAGTATTCATCATGATCTTCACATCTTCCAGGCTAGCGCCCCGGCTTCCAAAACCTGTAGAGGTTTTTACGAAATCGGCCCCGGCCTGCATTACCAGTTCACTGGCCTTAGCTATCTCTTCATTTGTTAAATAGCAGGTTTCTATGATCACCTTCAGCGTCTTTTCACCTATGGCTTTTTTCACTTCCTCAATTTCCATCTGCACCTGGTCGTATTTCCCATCCAGCATAAGGCCGATATTCAAAACCATATCTATTTCATCTGCCCCATCTCTAAGCGCTATTTCTGCTTCTCTAACTTTAGATTCGCTGGAAGCTGCCCCTAGAGGAAATCCAATAGTGACCGCTAACTTTACTTCTGATTGGTTCAAATTCCTTTTTGCCACAGATGCATAACCACTATTTACGCAAACGGCATAAAAGCCATATTCTTTAGCTTCATTACAAATCTGAATTATTTGCTCTTCAGTAGTATTCGCAGCTAATAGTGTATGGTCTATATATTTTTCTAATTTCATTGGCTAGAATAATTTTCTGGCCTGTTAATTTATAGATTTAAAATATCAATGCCAGCAATTTTTCTAAGATCCTTCCTAACTACTGATGATAAACAGATTGTTATATGACTAATATCTAGATATATTGAGTAAAATGAATTACGCCATATATTCATTTTTAGCAGAAAAAAGCCGTATAAATTAATTTATTATAAATAAAAATCGATTTTTTTAATCAATATATTATAAATTTAAGCTTTGTTTAGTTATATATTTTTAACTTGGAACACTCTAAAAACGGTTCATAATGGTACTTTATGAAGGCGATTTTCTTCGCATTAAATATGAGAAGGAAAATGATTGTTTCGTGCAGTTCTGGAAAACTTCTCCCGAATCTTTTACAACTCTCAAGGAGGAGTTTATTATATATAAGTCTTTATTTGAGAAATATTCCCCTTTAAAGACACTTTGGTTGCAGCAGAATTTTCAATTAGAAATTACCGAAGAAATACATTGCTGGATAGAAAGGAATATAAATATTCCTGGTGTAGAGATTGGTATTAAGAAGGTTGCATTTGTTGTTGGTAAAGATGTATTGGTGCATCTAAGTGTTATGAATTATTTTGAAGAGAATAATTCTGTAATTCATCCACTACATTTCGCAACCGAAAAAGAAGCCCGAGAATGGCTGAATGATGAACAAAACAATCATAAACCCAATCCCAAGATTAGAATTCTATTTGAAGGCGTAGATAAAGAAGGTAATTCTATAATTAAAGTAAAAAGACCTTCTTCAGACATTACCCAGACCTTGCTTTCTTTTGGCCACCTAATTGAGGAAAATGATTTCCTTAAGTCTAATATTTCCAATTTTTCAAAACTTACTAAGAGGGAGAAAGAGATCATGGTAATCTTTTCCAAAGGACTGCGACAACAAGAGGCTGCAGATAAATTATTTATCTCTATTGAAACATTGAGAACTCACTGGAAGAATATCAAAAAAAAATTAAACATCAAGTCCCTTACAGAGGTTATTAAATATGTGAAAGCCTTTGATATGAATTGATTAATTCATATCAGTGATCCTAGACAGTCATAGAGAACAACTGCGTTTCAGGCTTATTTATTTGTAATCGCATATCGAAAGCCATACAAATATTACGCATGAACGGTCTTCCTTTATCTGTAATCTTCAGGTAATTAGTATCGATCTCAACAAGCCCGTCTACCTGCATTTCTTTTAAACTAATAAGTACATCTGGCAATTGTGTAAAAAATTCACCCCTGGTGTACCAGGAGGTCTTCAGCTTACACATCAGGTTGAGAATATGATTTCTAATTTTTAAGTCTTCGTCGTTTAAAATATGCCCTCTATTCACGGGCAGGATACCATTGCTCACTAAATCCTGATACTCCTCTACCATTTTTACATTTTGAGCAAAACCATACCAGCTATCACTTATTGCAGAAACTCCCAGTCCTATCATCGTACGGGTTCTGGAATTGGTATATCCCATAAAATTGCGATGAATAGTCCTGTTTTCAACGGCCTGGTATAGACTGTCTGATTTCAAGGCAAAATGATCCATTCCTATCTCTTCATAACCGGCTTCCAGCAACATCATTTTTCCGGTTTCGTATTGCTCTCGCTTAGATTCTGCTGAAGGAAGATCTCTTTCATTAAAACCTCTCTGGCCATTTCCTTTTATCCATGGGACATGAGCATAACTATAAAAAGCGATACGATCTGGCATCAATTGTTTAGTCTGTTTTATAGTATAAATGATATGATCTTTTGTTTGAAAAGGAAGACCGAAAATAATATCGTGTCCTACTGAAGTGTAACCGGAATCTCTCGCATCTTTTGTAACTCTTTTTACCTTCTCAAAAGGCTGTACTCGATGAATTGCCTTTTGCACAGTAGGATTATAATCCTGCACCCCATAGCTAACCCTATTGAAACCTATTTCGGCAAGAACTTCCAGGTGATCTTTCGTAGTATTATTCGGGTGGCCCTCAAAACTCATTTCCAGATCTGCCGACCTTTTAGCCCTGGAAAATATACCCTCTATCAGCACTTTTAGATTTTCAGAAGAAAAAAAGGTAGGAGTACCTCCTCCAAGGTGTAGCTCCTTTACCAATGGTTTTTTTTCCAGTAGCTCAGAATACATTTCCCATTCCCGTACCACCGATTTTATATAGGGCTCCTCCATCTTGTGGTTCTTTGTGATTCTCTTATTACAACCACAAAAAGTACAAAGGCTTTCACAAGACGGTAGATGTATATAAAGACTAATTCCTTCTGAAGTGTTGCTTTCTTTAAAGCTTCTCTTAATAGAAGTCTTCCATTGCTCTAATGTGAAATTATGTTCATCCCAGTAAGGAACTGTAGGGTAACTGGTATATCTTGGTCCTGGAACATTATATTTTTCGATCAGTTTCGAAGCCGCCATATCTTAAATTTCTGGCTCCAAAAATAACAGCACGATGTTTATTGAAAAATGATAATTATCAGGTTTAAGTCTGAATCGCCAGTTTAGATTTCTAACTTCTCGAGTTCTACCAGGCCAGTACCTTTGACAGATACAGATATCCAAAGTTCGTTCTCCCCGGCTTTGAGATTTGAAACTTCTAATTTTTCCAATGATCCAATTAGATGAACGCCTTCTTTAGCCTCCAACTTATTCTCTAATTTCTCATTAAGTGAACCTAGTTTTTCTTCAATATGAGGCATAAGGTCAAAATTCATTTTCTTCTTAAGCTTCTCATACATCCACTTATTCACTATAGTCTCCAATAGTTGATCGGCGAACCAGTTTTTGGTTTTCCCGTCTACTTCAAAATCTTTAAGAGATATATTTTGCAGATCTTTATCCAACTCCAAAGCAGCATGAAAGAAAATCTCTACCTGTTTATTTTTAAAAAGGTTGGTAAGTGTTTGTAAGGTAATATTGAGCCGAATGTCGAATCCTTCCAATTCACTTTTTTGAATGGAAACATCTAAAATCTGTGCGTAATTTGATTTTTCTCCTTCAGAATTTTCTTTACTTATAATTTCGCCAATTAATTTTTCTCGTAAATATTTATCAAGCACAGAATAACCTATAATTACAGGGATGGTTATATTGATATTTTGGTCATTAAATTCATCTTTTACATGCATACATCGTCATTTTAAAAACAAATCTACTCATCTTGATTTGTATGATTGCTTAGCTTTAAGTTCAAATATCCAAACACTAAATTAATTACCACAACAAAGATGGTAAAAATTAAAAGAGGTAAATAGAGAGCAAAGCCGGCAAAACATCCTGCAGCGGCACTACACCAGATAGTTGCCGCGGTAGCAAGCCCCTCAACTTTCTTACCTTTTTCTCCATGTAAGATAACGCCAGCTCCTAAAAAACCAACACCAACTACTACCTGACCAACTATCCTGGTCATATCTGTACTTCCGGAATCTTTAAAAAGTAATGAAATCATTATGAAGCCTGATGCACCAAGGGCAACCAGCATATTGGTTTTAAGGCCCGCCGGTTTACCCTTGTATTGTCTTTCCAGTCCCATAAGCAAACCTGCAAATGCCGCAGCGCCATTTTTTAGCAGGAATTCTGAGATCTCTATTTCCATAATAAAGCGACATTTTAATAAAGCTAGCAAAAACTATCTATATAGTAGTTTACTTACTGAAAAACGGTAAACAAAATTGTAAAAGGAGGAAAAGGCAAAAACCTTCCAGAAATCTGAAAGGTTTTGATTGGTCAAGTCAATTAAGGATTAATATTGAAAAAAGTTATTTCTACCCTACATAAAATAACTCTAAAAAATCCACTAATGAAATAACAATGCACAATTTAAGGATAGATTAGATATAAAAAAATACCCATTATAGGGGATATTTGATAGAATCATCCGGGAATATAAAGGGGTTTTACAAAGATTTCACTTAGCCATATCAACATCCTTAGACACCACCAATAACTAATAAGTCAAGTTTATTTTACTTTTTGTAAAACAAACCAGTCAATTATTCAAATATTTATTTACATTTGTAAAACAAACTTTACATATAAAAATAGAAATGATGAAACAAACTGACAAAAACTGGTGTGATAACACCAGAAAAAATACAGTAAATCTTGCATACTGGACGGGAGCCTGGGTGTTAACCATGGCGCTTGTCTCTTTTGGACCTAAATTTCTTTGGAACGAAAATATTCCTCTAACAATTATCGCAATTTTAGTGAATCTGGCGATCGGGATTGGAGTTATTTTTGCTAACAAGAGACATTTAAATTCTCTGGACGAGCTTCAAAGAAAAATTCAATTAGAGGCTATGAGCCTAGCTCTCGGGGTTGCCGTAATCTTTGGTTTAAGCTACTCTATGCTGGATGTTACAAATCTTATAAGCTATGATGCCGAAATTTCTCACCTGGTAATTCTTATTGGGTTAACCTATTTAGCAGGAACAATCATTGGAAATATGCGATATAGATGAAAAACAGGATAAAAGTACTCCGTGCCGAAATGGATCTTACCCAGGCGCAACTGGCTGCTAAACTTGAAGTATCAAGACAAACTGTGAATGCTATAGAAAAAGGAAAATTCGACCCTAGTTTACCTCTGGCCTTTAAACTTTCGCATTTATTCGGGAAAACTATTGAAGAGATATTTCAAAATGAAATATGAGTATCCAAAAAATAAAAAAAGGGGCCGAATCCCTACAATTTCAAGCCCCTTAATTCTTTAACTAAATTCTAATAACAAATATATCTTTATAATCGCATAGGCATTAACTCTAACAAATTAAATATTAGCACAATACATTATTTATCAAAGCTTAGGTAATAATTACATCCATATTGCCAAACTCTCATTAATTTAACCTTGCAAAAATTTCGTTCCAAACCATCCATTGTATTAAAGAAATCAGGATGACTACCGCGCTCCAGAATAAATACAATTCAAAATGAGTCTCGGGGAAAGTTGGAGATTGTGAAATAAATGCCATAGATAAAAGTAAAATAATTAGTCCGCTGGAAACAGAAAGAATGATCTTTTTACCCAATGATCCTTGAGAATTTACATCTTTGTCTAAAGAATACAGGGGGATTTGTAAAACTTCCATAATCTTATTCAAGGTATAATCCCTGGGATAAACTTCCGCCTTTTCTATTCGTTGTATAGAACGCAAACTTAGGCCGGTGATCTCGGCAAGTTTAGCCTGGGTTAACCCCTTTTCCCTTCTACTGCCCTTTACAAGACTAGCCAGTTTTTCTTTTGTAGCTTCCATTTATCCTGATTAATACATTTTCCACAGGTCATTTATATGACAATCTGAAGTTTTAAAAATACTAATATTTAATTGTTGTCTCTTTTCTGAGTTAAACAAAATGACCGTTCTAATCGGGAACTACGAACCGTATTAATGTGACATTTTATATGACAGAAGGTTCTTGTGCTTGCAATGACTATAATAAGGATCATTTAATGTCTAATTTTGAACCTTAATTACTGTTTTAGAAATGATTGGACTGCTTATTATCATTTGTATTTCCCTCGTGCTATTAAAGGTCTTTAAAATAGATTTTTCAGAATTTGGTTATAAGCCCAAATCTGAAAGACTAAGAAGTTTCGTAATTGGGTTTTCGGTATCTGCAATTGTATGTACAGTTTATTTCCTATTAATAATAAAGAGCCTGGATTATAATTTTAAGGTAAATGAAAATTACACTGTACGAGATTTTCTATTAGGTGCCTGGTGGACGTTTAGATCGGTCCTAACGGAAGAACTACTATTTCGTGGAGCATTGCTTATTCTGGCTATCAAATACCTTGGAAAACACAAAGCCTGTCTTCTTTCTTCGATCATTTTTGGAGTCTACCACTGGTTCTCTTATAATGTATATGGAAGTTTAATGCCAATGATACATACATTTCTAATCACTTTTATTGGAGGAATGATGTTTGCTTATGCTTTTGCTGAGACAAGATCACTTTACCTGCCATTTGCTTTACATTTTGGCTGGAACCTTTTTACCATAACTATTTTTTCTGAAGCCCCCCTTGGAGATCAGTTTTTGATAACTTCAGGAGGACAACCCATGGGCTACTTATATATTGTTTTTTTACTCTACCAGATCCTGGTCCTTCCCCTTTTTACCTTCTATTATTTAAAAGGAAAAAATAATGCCATCCGTTATAGATATGAACGATGAAGATATGTTAGCAAATGATTTTAGGATAATGAATATGAACCTACCTTCAAATAATGGAGTTATTCAGGTAATTAATACTATACTCCTCTCTACAGAGTAAGGTTTAGCCCTATAAATACAGGAATAAAAAAAGCCACTCGATTGAGTGGCTTTTTTTACTTAGTAGCGGGAACTGGACTCGAACCAGTGACCTTCGGGTTATGAGCCCGACGAGCTACCTACTGCTCTATCCCGCGATATTGGACGGCAAATATAGTATCATTTTTAGAATTACACCAAACTTTTTTGAATAAAATTTCAATGTGATATCCATTGAATTGCTTCTAGCCTGTCCTTCAGCTCAAAAGACTTCACTTCTGTACTAACAAAAAAATTATCTACGTCCATAATTGCTCTTACCCAGGCCAGATTTGTAACCATCGCTAGTTTCTGGATCTGGTCTGAATGATCAAATTTGAACTTCAAATTTTCTAACATAAATTTTAAAGGGACACTATTATCTGGCATGATCTCGCAAAATAGATTAATGCTATCATGTTCTTTTAACTTCTTCTCTATTATAGCGTGAATTTCATCAAGATAGTCTTTGCTAATATCCTTATCTACCATGACACCTATAACGTTACCTGCTAATTCAAAACTTACTGGCATAATTTATCAAAGAACTAAAAATAGCAATTATTAAATTGCCAGATTCCCGGTAATGATAATATTATTGCTCAATGTCAGAATACTGGAATTCAATTAGTTCACCCTCTTCAAATGCTACTCTGAATTCTATAGGACGACAGCATACCTCACAGTCTTCAATATAAGTTTGAGTTGAGACTGAAGGGTCCAGAAGAACTGATATCTCTTCCCAGCAATAAGGACATTGAAAAAAGTGCTCAAACATATCTACAATTCTACATTCAACAACTGCCCCGTTAGCTGAAGAACCTGCAATTCGGCAAGCTTCGCGTCATATTTTGCCAGGTTCAGGCTCGTACGCGCATCAAGTAGATTGATCTGTGCCTGCCTGAATTCTATAGAAGTGATCCTTCCCAGTTTGTACTGTTCTTCACTACGGTTAAAATTATCCAGGTTTGTTCTTACATTATCCTCCTGAACATTAAGAATATATAACTTATTACGGTAATTCCCCAAGGCATTTGCGATGTCGCGTCGAATTTCAGTTTCACGTTGCTCTTTCAGGATTTGCTGATTCTCGTACCTTATTTTGGAGTTATCGACCAACACACTGGTCCTTCCACCATCAAAAATATCCCATCTTAAACTAACTCCGGCAGAAAAACCATCTCTGGTAGTTGTAGATCCCGGAAAAAAGGCCGAGGCCGCACTTCTATTCTTATTCCAGCCATAAGACCCGGTTAGATCTACCACAGGAAGGTATCCAGATTTATTTATCTTGATATCGTACTCACTAATTTCAAGATCCTGATCAATTTGAAGCAGGGATACATTATTAGTTTCAGCTTCGTCTATGAAACTTTCTAATTCTAAGTCTGAAACAAAATTCACAGTTGTATCTACCGCGAAAAGATTATCATTTACCTCCCTATCCAGAAGGACATTGAGATCTCTTTTAGTATTTCTTAGTTGCTGTTCAGTTTCAATTAAAGCGATACTATCATTGTTTACGTCTACCCGTGCATTTAAAACCACCAGGTTATTTGCCTGCCCGTACTCAAATTGATACTGAGCCCTGGTCACCCTGTTCTTAGAAATATCCAGGGTTTCCTCTAAAACATTTACATTTTCAGATAGCCTGGCGATCTCATAATAGACGCTCATGATCTGAAGGATCGTATTCTCTACGGTTTCCCTTGCTTCCAGCTGAGAAAGGTTATATTGCTCCTTTAAACTCTTGTAGTTATAATACCGGCCTAGACCATCAAAAAGCGTATAACCCAGGTTTATAGAAGCATTATAAGCATTGTTTTCAATACCATTCTGGATCACATCTTCACCATTTTCCGGTTCTGTAATCCTATCATTGATATCATAATTAGCTCCTGCCAGTCCGGTAAGCGTGGGCAAATATCCGGAGTTAAGTATCCCCTGATTATTATCTGCTATTTCTACATTATTGTTAGCCAGTTTAATCCCGAAATTTTCTTCAAGAGCTCTGGCAATAACTTCCTCTTTCGTTAATACCGGTTCTTGTGACCACAGGGTATTAGAGAAGGAGACAATAAGAATTAGAATTAAACTACGTAATACTTTCATGCGCTTCTTCTTCTTTTTTCTCTTTAATAGCTCTTTCCATATCCTCCTTAGAAGGCTTCTCGCCAGTTGTTAGCCATTTTCCCCCTACTTTAATGCTATTGCTTATAGAAATTAATAATGGCAATAAAAGCAGGGTTAAAATTGTTGCCACGGCAATTCCGTAAGAAATAGAGATCGCCATTGGTTTTAAGAATTGTGCCTGTCTGCTTTTTTCCAGTAATAGAGGAGCCAGACCGGCAATAGTGGTTAACGAGGTAAGAAAGATGGCTCTAAACCTGGATTTACCTGCTTCATAAAGGGCCTTATTAAAGTCCATGCCCTGCCGCAGGAAGCTATTATACTTTCCAATTAAAACCAGCCCATCATTTACCATAATTCCTATGAGCGCAATAATACCTAATGCCGAAAGTACATTTACAGGGAAATCATGCAACCAGTGACCCCAGGCCACGCCAATTATACTAAATGGGATCATGATCATTAAAAGGAATGGCTGACTATAACTTCTAAAAGTAAACGCGATTGTAGCATATATTAAAAACAAAATAATTGGTATCACCGCAGCTGCAGAACTGGATAACTTAGATGCTTCCCTGTTCTGACCTTCAAAAGAAACTGTAATGCTTGGATATTTTTCCAGAATTGGCGGAAGCACATTTGTTCTAACATCTTCCATAATTTCTGTAGAACTGCCATTTGGATCTTCCATATCTGCTGCAACACGAATCTCTCTCATTCCGTCAAGGTGACTAATAGATTCAGTTCCACGAACAATATCATAGTTGGCGATCTCATCAAAAGGAACCCTTTCCCCGGAAGGCGTCACCAGCCTCATCTCATCAAGATCGTTAATAGAACTTCTATTCTCAAGGTCATATCTCACCCAAACCCTGATCTCGTCCTGACCTCTTTGAAAACGTTGTGCCTGGGCTCCAAAGAACCCATTTCTTATTTGACGCATTACCTCTCCCAGGTCCAGACCAAGTGCGTATGCATTGTCTTTAAGCTGAACATTTATCTCTTTGATTCCCTGAGGATCATTATCTGTTACATCTTTTAAAAGAGAGTTATTTTCCAGTTCCTGCTTCAATTCCTCTTTTGCGGCTTCCAGTTCTTCTAAATTGTTTCCAAGAAGAGATACTGAAACTGGAGAACCACCAAAATTCCCCCCGGAACCAAAAGTCAGGTTTTCTACTCCAAAAACAGGACCTACTTCATCCCGTATCGCATTCGTAATTTCAGGAGACCCAAAATCACGCTCTTCTCCGGGTAGCAGGTTGACCTGTAAAGATGCTTTATTATTACCTGGACCTACTCTTTTTATAATATTTTCAACAACCTGCTTATTGCCGGTTTGCCTTTCTGTATAATCATCATTAACCCTCCATGCAGCAGCTTCCACCATAGAAATAATAGAATCTGTCCTGGCCGGGTTAACCCCTTCTGGCATCAGCAGATCTATACTTACCCGGTCACTGGCGATACTGGGGAATAATGTTACCCTTATCCAGTTTCCGCCAATAGCGCCTATGGTTAAGACCAGTACTGTTAGTAGAATTCCCAGTGCAAGCACTTGTTGGGTAAGCACAAACTTAAGGGCAGGACTATAGATCTTGTCCCGCATGTAAGACATAGCGCGGTCACCAATTCTATTGGCCACTTTCATCTTCTGGAAGAACTTAGCGATTCCCTTTTTAGGTTTTTCGTTTGGATCATCTCTTTTCAATGCCTTAGAATGTGCAATATGGGCAGGAAGAATGATCAAAGCTTCAACTAAAGAAATCACCAGGGTAAGGATCACTACCGTAGAGACTTCTCCGAAGAATTCCCCAATCCGGCTGTCCAGGAAGAGGAAGGTAGAGAAAGCCAGTACCGTAGTAATAATTGCCGATAGAATTGGAGGAACAACCTCCATCGTTCCGTCCATTGCGGCCTGAACTGGGCTTTTACCCATTTCTGAATGCTGATAAATATTTTCTGAAATAACGATTCCATCATCTACCAGAATCCCTATTACAATGATCATCCCGAAAAGTGATAAAACATTGATCGTAACACCAAAAGAACCTGCGAAAATAAACATCCCCAGGAATGCTATAGGCAAACCAAAAGCTACCCAGAATGCGAGTCTGATATTCAGAAAAAGTGAAAGGAAAAATAACACCAGCAGCATTCCCATGATACCGTTTTCAACCAGTAATTGAGTACGCTGATTTAAGGTAATAGATTGATCGTTCACCACATTCAACTGAACATTGCTATTCTTCTGGTTAAACTCATCTACATATTCATTGATCTTTTCAGCAGTGGCTAACAAATCTTCGCTACTTGTATTACTAACTGAAATATTTACTGCTACATTCCCATTAAAATAAAGTGCATTCGGAGTTTCAGAAAATTGATCTCGAACTTTGGCAATTTCACCCAGACGAACAATCTCACCTGTAGCATTAGACTTTAGAACAATATCGTTTAGAGCATCGGCATAATAAGCCCTGTTATTAGCGCGAATTAGATAATCTTCAGCATCGGTTTTAATGGTTCCTCCTGTAGATAGAATATTCGAATTACGAACTGCCTGCGCAACCTGATCAAAAGTAAGATCGTAAGCAAGAAGGTCATTTTCGCTAACCGCGATCTCAATCTCTTCCTGAGGAAATCCTGAAATACTAATTTGAGAGACCCCATCCAGCAAGCGCAGATCATTCTCTATTTGCTGGCTAATTTGTTTTAAGGTTGCCAATGGCACATTATCACCACTAACTGCGAAATTGATGGTTTCCCGAATAAATTCCTGCTTAGAAACTACCAATGGCTCCATGCCACCGGGAAATGTAGGAACACGGTCTACCGCATTCTTCACTTCGGTAAGCATGGCGTCAATGTTTTCTCCACGTTCGATCTCGACCGTGATAGACCCACCACTTTCTCTTGCCGTAGACGTAACCCTGTCTATTCCCTCAAGACCTTTCAGGTTATCTTCGATCTTCAGAATGATACCTTCTTCAATCTCCTCTGGAGCTGAACCAGGATAGGCGATATTTATGTTTATAATTTTAGAATCCTGAAGAGGGAAAAATGAAGATTTCATATTCATCACTCCAAGGACCCCGAAAATAATAAAGGCAATGATCACGACATTAACCGCAACTCCGAACTTTATAAAGTAATTAATTAAACCTCTCAAGATTGTTCTTTTTTAAGAAGATCCTTTTGACCTTCGATCTTTACCAGCATTCCGGAATATGCACCAGGGACATTTGCAGATAATATTTGCGTTCCGTCTTCCAGGCCTTTTATCACCACCGTATTATTTGTAAAATAAACCGGGTTGATATCTACCAGATTCAGCGTGCTATCCTTTACCACGTATACTTTGGTTCTTTCTACAAGAAGTTCCCTGGGGATCTCAATTGCGTTCTCTTCTTCCTTTGCATCCAGTTTAGCTTCCAGGTACATCCCTTCACTTAGATCTGAATTTTCAACTTTTATGAACACTTTGATACTTTGAGTTTCCTGATTTACCTTACCGTTGATACGACTTACCGTACCAGTATAGGTCTTTGTTCTTTCAAGATTCTGAAGATTTACAGATTTACCGATCTCCAATACATCACTGAATTTTTTTGCGATAGAAACCTCCAGTTCATATACACTTGGATCTATGTATTCTCCAAGTTTCTGCCCCGGTCTAATCAAAGTACCCTTATTCACTAGAGCTTCAGTAAGAATCCCGTTGTATGGAGCAATAATGGTGTATTTGGCAAGCCTTTCTTCCAGGTTCTTGACGTTATAGTATGCTGAAACAATTCCGCGGCCAGTTATAAAATATTGCTCCTGCTGCGTGGCAGTCTCTGGCAAGGCAGGCACAGATTTGGCCATATCGAATTTGTTCAAATAAGCTTCCCATTTTTTGAATGCTTCCGGGTAATCCAGTCGAAGGTCTGGCATAATGGAAGTGATATTATTATAGAGATCACTTTTTGCAGACTGTACACTTGCTTTGTACTCTTCAGAATCTATACTTAAAAGCACCTGGCCCTTTTGAAATTTTTGTCCTGGTCTAAAATCTTTGCTGCTATACCTGAAGATCCCCTGTACTTCAGCAAAAAGTTCCAGGCGGTGTAAAGCAGTAATATTTCCATTTGCCGGCACTACAATTGGCACCGTAGTATTTTCAACCGTATCTACAAAAACGCTTTTAACGGTCTTGGCGACCGGAGGTTTTTCCTTGACATTGCTATCTATAATAAGTTTTGCTCCAAAAATGGCAGCAATAACGAGAACGACACCCAGTGCCGAAAGAATGATCTTGCGTTTATCCATAACAGTACTAGGACTAAGACAAGTCCTTATGGTTTAATTAAAAAAATAAAAATTACACCTTACTTTAATTGCTCAAGATCGAGCTGTAGTTCCTCCCAATCTAACATAAGTTTTTCGAGTTTCTTTTTGGAATCATTATAGTTGTTAAGGAACTCCGGCTTCGTAACCGTCTCCTCATAATTATCGGCAAGTTGCTTATCCTTGGCCTTGAGTTCTTTTTCCAGTTTAGTGATCTTGGCTTCGGTCTTACTAAGTTGATTTTTCAATCTTTTGATCTCCTTTTGATCATTAAAAGATCTCTTTTCATCCTTATTCTCCTTTTTCTTCGAAGATTTCACCTTTTCACTTTTCTCAACAGCTCTCATATCCAGAAGCTTCCTTTGCTCCAGATAATAATCTATATCACCAAGATATTCCCTGATCTTATGATTTCTGAACTCGTATACTCTACTAGTTAGATTCTGAAGGAAATCCCTGTCGTGAGAAACAATGATCAAAGTTCCTTCAAAATTATTAAGAGCATCCTTTAGAACGTTCTTGGATTTAATATCCAGGTGGTTTGTAGGCTCATCCATCACCATCACATTGAATGGTTCCAGTAACATTTTACAAAGAGCCAACCTGTTCCTTTCACCTCCTGATAGTACTTTTACTTTCTTCTCTACTTCATCACCTCTAAAAAGGAAAGCTCCAAGCATATCACGAACCTTGGTTCTATTCTTTTCATTAGAAGCATCCTCCATGGTCTGGAGGATAGTTTTATTTCCATCCAGATATTCAGCCTGATTCTGGGCAAAATATCCTAGCTGAACGTTATGACCAAGTTTCAGTTTACCTTCGTGTTCTATTTCACCGATAATTATTTTGGCAAGGGTTGTTTTTCCCTGCCCATTCTGCCCAACAAATGCAATCTTACTTTGACGTTCTATCAATAAATTTACATCCTTTAGAACCTTCTTTTCTCCATAAGATTTTTCAAGGTGTTCAGTTTCGATAACTACCTTTCCCGGATTGATCGAAACCGGAAAATTCACGCTCATCACTGAATTATCATCTTCATCTACCTCTATGCGATCAACTTTTTCAAGTTTCTTGATGAGTGATTGTGCCATTGATGCTTTACTGGCCTTGGCGCGAAATTTATCGATCAGCTTTTCTGTATTCTCAATTTCTTTCTGCTGATTCTTTTGAGCAGCAAGTTGTTGTTCCCTTAGTTCTTTTCTGAATTCTATAAATTCTGAATAAGGCTTTCTATAATCATAAATACTACCAAGGGATATTTCAATACTTCGGTTGGTCACATTGTTAAGAAACATCTTATCATGAGAAACCAGCATTACACAACCTGTATAGTTATTAAGAAAACTTTCCAGCCAGATGATACTTTCTATATCAAGGTGGTTGGTAGGCTCATCCAGAAGCAAAATATCGTTATTCTGAAGCAGAAGCTTCGCTAGTTCTATCCTCATCCTCCACCCTCCAGAGAAAGTCTCTGTAAGGCGATCAAAATCCTCCCTTTCAAAACCAAGCCCCTGAAGCACTTTTTCAGTTTCTCCTTCGTAATTATAACCACCTATAATTTCATATTGATGGGTTACCTCACTTAAGTCTTCAATAAGCTTACTATATGAATCACTTTCATAATCTGTACGGGTGGCAAGTTGCTCATTGATCTTCTCCATTTTGCCCTCCAGCATTTTGATCTCCTCAAACGCCTGGTGCGCTTCATCAATTACAGTTCTTCCATGCTCAAAATCAAGATCCTGCTTTAGAAAACCAATTTTAAGCTCTTTATCCTTAGCGATCTGCCCGGAATCATACTCCTGGTCGCCAGAAATTATCTTAAGTAAAGTAGATTTCCCCGCACCATTTTTTCCAATTAGACCCACTCTGTCCCCGGCACCAAGCCTGAAACTAACTTCTTTAAATAGATATTCCCCTTGAAATGAAACGGAAAGATTATGAATATTAAGCATTAACGCATATTTTTTGCAAAGATGCTTAAATTTGTGATGCAAAAAAAATAAGATGAGTCTACTTAAAGGAACCAAAATTTACAGTATTCTAACTGGAACCTGCCCTGTTTGTCAGGAAGAAAGCATGTATATCGAGAAGAATCCTTATAAAATCTCGAAGGTTATAAAAATGCATGAGCGCTGTTCCAACTGTAATTCAAAATATAAAATTGAACCATCTTTTTTTTATGGAGCTATGTATGTTAGTTACGCGGTAGGAATCGCCTTTGCCGTAGCAGCATTCGTTATTGCTTATATATTTTTAAATGCTACGTTACTTGGATCGTTTTTCAGTATTGTTGGAACACTTATAGTTTTTATGCCGGTAATTATGCGTTTATCAAGAAATATCTGGATAAATATGTTTTTTAGTTATAGAAAAACAGCAGGAACTAACTAATTCGTATTATAGTGTTTCTTAGTGAATCTTGCCAGGTCTATTTCTGGATCCAGAGATGCAGAATTTTCTATATACTCCAACATAGCTGCAGACATATTAGGCGCTATTAAAACTCCCCTGCTTCCAAATCCATTGCAGCAATACATATTCTTAATTTCTGGATGCGGACCCACCAGGGGCTTACGGTCTGAAACAGCAGGACGAATTCCCGCAACCTGGTCTACAACTTCAAAATCACATTTTATAATCGACTTGAGTTGTTTTACAAGATGATCTTTGGCTTTTTGAGTTGGTTCCGCAGTTTTATCCTGATGATCATAAGTAGCCCCGGCCTTGTAAACATTATTTCCCAAGGGCATAAGAAAAACAGAAGCTTTTACAGCAAAATCCAGTTGAAGATCTTCAGAATATATAATGATGTATTCTCCTTTATTACTTCTTAAGGGAAGATAATTAAAGTAAGGGTTCTTTTTTAAACCGAAACCTTCACAAAAAATAATTCGTTTAGACTGAATTCCCTTATAATCAAAATGATCTTTTTCGACTTTCAGGCCGGCATAATTAAAAGTTTTAAATTTGATTCGATCATTCTTACTTAAATACTGCCGATAACTATTCAGAAGATTCTCGGTATCTATATTCCCTGTATGTAAAACCTTCCCTAGCGAATAGTCTGCAATTAAATTGGGATTATCATTTCTCTTTAATTGAGGATCAAGAAAAGGAGAAACTTGTGGCTTATCTGTGGCTACAAACCAGTCATTCTGTTCTTCTACGGAATGAAAACGCCTGAAGATATTCCAGTGATGTATTAATTTTACCTGAAGTTTTTGCTCTAGATGCTCATAGAACGGAATGGCGGTCTTCAATTGTTCTGCTGCATTCCAGGCCGGGGTAAATCGTTTTAGAATCACCGGATTAAAGATACCACCTGCGACAAATGAAGAGCTTTGAGAATTATCTTCGAAAACCAAAAAGTTTTTTCCTCTCTTATCTAATTCTTCGGCAACCGCAAGACCACTTAAACCAAGACCAACAATAATATAATCCAACATGGGCTAAAGATATCAATGCTACTTATCATTTTCAAAATTGAACAAAAAAAAGCGCTCTTATGAGCGCTTTAATTTATATACAAATACAGAGTTAGTAACTCCACATATCCTGTTCAAAATTTCGAATCTGTTCCTTGATTCGCTGAGATTCGAGTAATTGCATAAAAGCATTATCAGCTATATACTCATCGATCTCTCGATCTCCCTGAACGTTATCTTCCTTATAGATCACTCCGTCAAACCTTCTGGAGTTCAATAAATGATCAAAAGAAACCACCTGAGAAGTATTATTTCCTGTAAAGACCTTTGCATCATGAAGCACCTGTCTTGCATCTGGATACCACACCCAGAACAATTCAACCAGATCTGTCTGCCCGGAATCAATAAAGTTCACATCTGGTGCTACCGGAGCAATACCTAGTAGACGATATTTTAATTCAGCCAAACGCTTATCAAAGTACCAGATCCCACGAATATGATACTCAGCAATATCAGCCGAACCAAGGTCACGGCGATCAATAAACTGCTCATCTACCTGTTCACCAGCATTATACTGCTCAACACCAAGATCTGTAGTATCAATTTTAGATAAGGTAGCTCTAATATCTTTCAACGTCCTTTTTTCCTGAAAATAGGAATCAGCATAGATGTTTTCAATCTTCCCTTCCTTGATAGCTTTTACAAGCACATCATAAAGAGATCTTCTATTAGATCCAATATTATTGGTATCTATTGGATAATAAAGCGGAAAATTAACTCTCTCATCAAGATCAATGATCTCCCAGGTACCTTTAGACCAAAGAATATCACGATCTCCAACATAGCCATATTCTAATGGCTTGTCTTCCTCATCTATGATGACCTGAGCTTCCGACTTCTTCCCGATGTCCTCAGGTTTGTTGGCATTCAGGATGTTTGCCTGACCGAAAGAAGAGACACCCGCCATCATCACAAATCCATATACAAAAAATTCTTTCAAGCTCATTTTTTAAAAAATTTTAGTTCGTAAGCTCTATCACTACAGGAGCTACTTTCTTAAGCTTATAGCTTGAGTTTCCTGCAAGTGAGGCTGAAATATCATAAATCTGAACCGACTCACCTCTACCAGCACGTCTTAGTGCCGCTTTAGCTCTATCATCTAACCTACTACCATTAACAATAATAGTTGGTTGTCCAGGTACTTTAAATTTAAATCCGGTAACATTTAGATTAAGATCAAAATCGAAATCTGGTAGACTAGCACCAATCGTTGCGATCTCAAGACTGTTTCTTTGCATAGACACAGATCCATCTTCCCCACGTATAGTACCTACCGGTCTTGGAATATCTTTTACTCTAAAGGTCTTCTTATCTGAAACCGTCTTCCCGCCAGGAAGTGTTCCACTAACACTAATGGTAACTTCTCTAGCCTGTAAAGTTGTAACATCCATCAAATAATTCCCTGTTCCGCCGGCAGATCTTAAGCCCGGAGCATTTGCGCTTACATTGCTAACACCAGGAATAGAGATTGTCATTGGGTTTTGAACTCCACGATAAACAACGTTCATTTTATCTGCAGAAATTACCGCTGAATTTGGTAATGGAATTACATTATAAGAATCAGAGATATTGATGCTTTTTAAAGAATCATTCTCCATATACTGAAGTTCTCCAGTAATCTTTTGCTCTCCAACATTTCCTGCTGGAAATTCAAGAACTACCTGTCCAGCTTCGGTATTATCAACTTTCTTACCATTAATAACAACGTTCTCAAATTGTAAAGTATTGTCAAAACGACCTAAAACTACCTTACCAGTAAAATTCTCACCACTAAAAAAGGCAGGTTTACTAGGAATAACGATCGCCTCGTAATTCTTCAACGAAACATCACTTTGTAACTGGCCTGAAAGCATGGAAGAAAGTATTTCACTTTCTGTGCTTTTAATATCAGCCTGCATCTGGGTTAACTGTGTAATAGATGCAACTAAAGGAAATCCTTCAAAACGATATTTTAACCATGGTACTTTTGCGCCTTCAACATTTTGATCTTCTGTAGCAAATTCTTTCTGAATATTTACTTTCTGAGCAATTGTATTATAATCTCCTTCGAGAATTTCAGATATACTATTTCTGTAAGTTTCAATTTGCGCAAGGAACTCTTCTCCTTTAGGAGAGATTCTACCACTCTGGAAGAACATCTCATCCATTGCGCTAGACTGATCCATAGTTTCATAATCCATAGGATCATCAACAGAAGTTTCCAGTTCTGTTTTTATTCCCTCGACATATTCACTAAAGTTTGAAGAAAGCTCATGAATTCTATCAGCATCTTCCTTGATAGAAGTATATTTTGCAGGTTGTTCGTCTACCTTAGTAGCAAGCCCTGCCATCAATGCGTTATTTCTTTCAGCATAATTCGCTGTAGACGCATTCAATTTTTCGTTCATAAGTCCAAAAGCGGTAAGAACCTCTTTGGACATATTCAGTGCCATCATGGCGATGAAAACCAGATACATTAGGTTTATCATCTTCTGCCTTGGCGATTGTTTTCCGGATGCCATGTCTAATTAGTTGTTTTTAAATTAATATAACAGCTTAATTGAAAAATTATCAATTAGACTCTAACTTTTCCGTTCATCGCAGTTAACATTCCACCATAAACATTATTTAATGAAGCCATATTTTCAGTCAGTGAATTCATTTGAGCCTTAAGCTTTCCTGCATTTTCAGCTACTTCCTGATTAACTTCAGCTTGCTTAGCGGCAGATTCAACCTGAGCTCTATAAATATTATTTAAGGTTTCCATTTGTGCAGCAGCAACACTTAATTCTTCACTGTATTTCTTTTGAGAAGCCATAGAGTCTACGGTTGGGGCGATACCTTTAGCAGCTCCTTCAAAGTTTTTAATACTATCTCCTAATGAAGCCATAAGATTTGCATCTAATTTAGCTTCTTTAAGCATTGCATCTAATTTTTTAGAAAGCATTCCTTCTGCTTCTTTTTCATCAGCAACGATTGCTTTTCTATCTCTTCCCGGTGCGCCTGCGAGCTCAGGGTATACTAGTGACCAGTCTAAATCGTCATCTACAGGTTCAAATGCTGAATATGCGAATACTAAGGCTTCCACGATAAGACCCGCAATAAGCATTGGGTTACCACCTGGCCAGTGCATGATTTTAAAAAGGGCACCTAGAATAACTACCGATGCTCCCAGACCATACACCATATTGGTCAATTTTTTTGTTGATCTTGAATTTGCCATAACTCTAATGTTTAGATTTTCTTAATTGATTTTATTGATAGGTTTAAGTTCCAATTTTTATTATGGATTCTTTTGGTTTAAAGTCACATCTGTACCCAGGTAATCCTGAACGGTTCTAAACCCGATATAACTTCTAGCTGAATCCATGTACTCATAATCTCTTGAACTTACCTGTAAGAAGTAAGCAACATCTTTCCAAGATCCTCCACGAACTACTTTTCTCATATCCTTTGGATTGTTAACGGTAGGGTTCATCGTAGACATGTACTCATATGATCCCGGATCATATGAAGAATCTACCCACTCTGCCACGTTACCAGCCATATTATAAAGGCCGTAATCATTAGGATCGTATGATTTAGCTTCTACAGTATAAAGTGCCTGGTCTGCCGCGTAATCTCCTCGTAAAGGCTTAAAGTTAGCCATAAAGCATCCACGATCATTTAAAGTATATGGTCCCCCCCAAGGGTATGAAGCTCCTTCCAGTCCACCTCTGGCAGCGTATTCCCACTCCCCTTCGGTAGGAAGCCTATAGGTAGGTACATTCGCATCTCCTTTTTCTCTTCGGAAGTCATTATGATATTTTGTTCTCCACTGCGTAAAAGCTCTGGCTTGCTTCCATGAAACTCCTACTACCGGATAATCATCAAATGCGCTATGCCAGAAATAATCATTATGCATAGGCTCGTTGTATGAATAATTGAAATCTTTAATCCAAACGGTTGTATCTGGATAAATAGAAACTTCTTCTTTCTTTATAAAATTGCTACGGTTCCCGTTTTCTTTGGCAGCCGATTGAATATCCATATAGGAATATTTAAACTTCAGCTTCTTTACATCGATGGTGCGCTGACCGTTGTATACTTCATCTAATGGTATATACATTGAATCCATCACCTCAGCGTAATAAACATCTGGATAATCTTCAGTATCCCAGATTATCTCTACATCGCGATTTAGTTTTCTATTTTCATAGTCATCGGTTGGACCACCCTGACCGTAAGTATTCAGCATATACTCCTGATATGGAGTTAGGTTTTCTGGATCTGCATCGGCAAAAGCAAATTCACCAATCCCATCATCTCCAGGTACAGCACCTTGTAATTCCGCCATAATTGCAAGATTAACCCTTACCACAGAGTCTCTTACGTCTTCAACGAACTGCCTGTATTCAGCATTGGTTATTTCCGTTTCATCCATATAGAACGAACGAACCGTAACGGTTTTAGGGGGTGCATTTTTTTGGCCGGCAATATCATCATCAGATTTACCCATAATGAATGCGCCACCAGGAATCAATGTCATACCATAAGGTTTCTCCGGATTCCACTTCTTTCCCTCCGCACCTACAAGCTGTCCACGATCGCCTCCGCCACAGCTAGAAAGCAAGGCCAGAACAGCAATGAGCGAAATATACTTCTTCATAATTATCTTAGGTTAAGACATTTTGATTTACGGCAGTAAACCTATCTAAATATTTTTTAAAAAACAATATTTCAGATAAAAATACAGTAAATCAGAATATGTCTGAATATAATTTTTAGACTTCGTTTTTTCTTTTGGCTTTATACCAGCGCTCCGGAATTACCTGATTGCAGGCCTCAAGATAATCTTCTTCGCTGCAAGGTAATAACGTATGCCTTTTTAATTTAGTATTTACATTCGACAAAAATGGAATTTCTATCCACCAGCGCCCACTTACAGGGCTCTTAAAAAAGACAAGCACCTCATCATCAATAGGTACCTGATACTTTATAAACTCCTTTTTAGCCGAAATAGTATTTTCATTGGTTCGATAATTCACCCCTTCGATAAAGTACCATATAATCTGGGCAATCAGCATATTTGCAAGATCTCCCAGTTGTTCCTGATATTCGTACACCCCAAAAGATGAAACTTTATCACTTATCCCGGCATATCGGGATAATGCACAAATTTCACGACCATTAAAGCCGTTCGGGGAATTAAAACTCTCCGAGTTTAATGAGGCCGAATCTATAGCTCCAAGATCCATTCCTACGAGGTTCGCACTTCTAAAAATAGGCTCCATATGACCAATATTTGAAGTAACTTCACCCAATCTATAAGCCTCAAAAAACAATCTCTCCATTAACTCAATCTCATCCTGAGAATTGAAATAGGTTTGATAACCAACAGCAGAATAATTAAATAAATTATAAGGCTGATCAACTACGATTTTTCCTACATAAGATTGATTAGAAATATTTTTTTCGGCATCACCCAGATCAAACCTACTATCAATATTTACAAGATTAACCATCTGATCTAATTTATCATAGGCTCTGTATTGAGCATAAATAAGATCCTGACTACCTCCCAAAATTATTGGTAGTACATCCTGTTTAATTAGACTTTCAACTAAATTCTGTACTGCAAAATAAGTATCTTCTACCGTTGCTCCAGGTTGGATATCTCCAAGATCTGCCAGTTGTAATCTCCAGTTTCCCGGGTATAATCTATAAAACTGACGTCTAAGATTGAAAAATTCAGGAGCATCTGCCGATTTTATGCTTCTCCTATTCTCACAAACGCCAAAAATTGCCACATTTACTCCTTCTACTTCAGGCAAACCCGATCTCTCGGTATGAAGTCGAATATTAGCGCCTATAGACTGAGGGTTTAAATTCCTGATCTCATCCAGTAGATCTTCATGTACCGGACTAAGAAAATCGAACTCCATACTTTATTTCTTTTTGGTAGTTTTCTTTTTGGTCGTCGTTTTCTTCTTCGCTGCAGTTTTTTTCTTAGCTGCAGGCTTCTTTTTCTTGGTATTCTTTTCGATGATTTCCTTTACCTCATCTAAAGTTAGTTCTTCCGCTTTAGTGGTCTTAGGTAATTCAACCTTTGTTTTACCTTTAATAACGTTAAATCTGCCCCACCTGGCTTTTTCTACTCTAATTCCTTCTTCTTCCCAGTGATGAATAAGCTTTTCACGCTCTTTTCTCAACTTATCTTCAATAAGTTCTTCTATATCATTGTCAGAAAGATTATCGAAATCATATTTCTTGTTCACGTTAATGAACATACTATTCCACTTTAAATATGGACCAAATCTACCCACGCCTTTTTGCACTGGCATCTCCTTGTATTCGTAAATAGGAGCATCTGCTTTTTCTTTCTCCTTAATGAGTTCCATAGCACGATCTAATTCCACATTTAAAGGATCCTCACCTTTTTCAAGTGAAACGAAAGTCTTGCCAAATCTTACATAAGGGCCATATCTACCATTATTTACTTCTACATCTTCTCCTTTATATTCACCTAATTTCTTCGGAAGCTGGAAAAGATCCATCGCTTCTTCGTAAGTAAGGGTTTCCATATTTTGATCTGGACTAAGACTGGCAAATTTTGGCTTTTCATCATCCTCCACACTACCTATTTGTACCATAGGCCCGAATTTCCCTAATCTCACACTTACCGGTTTCCCGCTTTCAGGATCTTCACCCAGAATACGTTCACCTACTTCCCTATCGGCATTCTTAGCTACATCCTGAACATGAGGATGGAAATCCTTGTAGAATTCCTTCATCATCGCTGTCCATTCTTTGTTTCCTTCGGCGATATTATCAAAGCTTTCTTCTACTCTTGCCGTGAAATTATAATCCAGAATATTAGAAAAATGGTTTACCAGAAAGTCATTTACCACCATTCCGGTTGCGGTTGGCACCATCTTACCTTTGTCGCTACCAACGGTTTCGGTTAGTGTTTTCTCTTTTAAGCTATCATTCTTAAGCTTAAACTGGACATATTCTCTTTCAGTTCCATCTACCGAACCTTTTTCCACATAATTTCTACTCTGTATAGTTGAGATTGTTGGGGCATAAGTAGAAGGTCTACCAATACCAAGTTCTTCCAGTTTCTTAACCAGTGAGGCTTCAGTATATCTATATGGAGGCCTTGTAAATCTCTCGGTGGCAGTTATGTATTCATTATTTAACGGCTGACTCACCTTTAATGCTGGCAGCATTCCGTTCTGCTCTTCATCTTCATCATCGCTACCTTCCAGATAAACCTTCAGAAAACCATCAAACTTCAATACTTCTCCATTCGCAGTAAAATGATTCTCATGTTTATCTGCCTCGATCTTAACATTGGTTCTTTCTAATTGCGCATCACTCATTTGTGAAGCGATCGCTCTTTTCCAGATTAACTCATATAAACGCTGCTGATCACGATCTGCAGAAATACTGTGCTTGGCAAAATTAGTTGGACGTATAGCTTCGTGAGCTTCCTGTGCTCCTTTCGACTTGCCTTTAAACTGGCGAGCTTTAGCATATTTATCCCCATATGCTTTCAGAATTTCTTCTTTGGCGCCTTTTCTAGCATCTTCTGAAAGGTTTACACTATCTGTTCTCATATAAGTAATATGACCGGCTTCATATA
The DNA here is from genome assembly GCF_000423065.1 of Christiangramia echinicola DSM 19838. Lineage (GTDB taxonomy): Bacteria > Bacteroidota > Bacteroidia > Flavobacteriales > Flavobacteriaceae > Christiangramia > Christiangramia echinicola. The sequence continues at coordinate 23,744 of NZ_AUHG01000019.1, read as the reverse complement.
AACGTTGAGCCATGGTCATGGTCTTACTTACAGAAAAATATAGTTTCCTGGCAGCTTCCTGCTGTAAAGTTGAAGTTGTAAATGGTGGTGCCGGATTCTTTTTGGCAGGTTTCGTAGTAAGATCGGCTACTTTAAAGTTTGCACCTATATTTTCTTTCAGGAACTTTTCAGCTTCCTCTTTTGTATCAAAATTCTTCGGAATCTTTGCTTTGAAAGATTTTCCATCCTCGGTGGAGAATTCAGCATCGATTCTATAAGATGCCTGAGCATTAAAATCCTGAATTTCGCGCTCTCTTTCTACAATCAATCTAACAGCTACAGACTGAACACGACCTGCAGAAAGACCTCCTTTTACTTTTCTCCAAAGCACCGGAGAAAGTTCATAACCCACCAATCTATCAAGCACCCTTCTTGCCTGCTGAGCATTAACCAGGTTATAATCTATACTTCTTGGATTATCTATCGCCTTAAGAATTGCAGTTTTCGTGATCTCATGAAAAACTATACGTTTAGTCTTATCATCCTCAAGCTTCAATTCCTCTGCGAGATGCCACGCGATCGCTTCTCCCTCACGGTCTTCATCACTCGCTAGCCACACCATCTCTGCACTCTTCGCGAGGCTCTTAAGCTTCTTAACCACATCCTTCTTATCCTTGGATACAATATATTTAGGTGTGAAATCTCCTTCGGTGTCAACACCAATCTCCTTGGTAGGTAAATCTGCGATATGCCCAAAACTTGAAGCCACTTTATAGTCACTTCCAAGAAACTTTTCTATAGTTTTAGCCTTCGCAGGAGACTCAACAATCACTAAATTCTTAGCCATAAATCTGTCGGTTTGTATTTGCAAAAGTATATCAAATTTTTCTTCCTCTCGTTAAACTTGCTTTAAAACCAACGAACAAAGCCTTGAAAACCCTGAAATTGACACTCTTCAGAGATTCAAAAAAAAATATTATCTAAAAAATAAAATTGTTTTTGTACTAACCTATTCGGTATAAAAAAACAAGGAAGAAGCTCCCTGTAGAGCATATTTTAGGTCTGGTGAAATATTTCCTGAAACAGATGTAGCATCGTTAAATGCAAGCACTCTACCGCCATTATTAAGAGCCTCGGCAACAAAGATCACGTTATAGGCCGCATTGTAAACTATATTCACCGGGTTACCTAATAAAGTGTTACCTCCTGAAATTCTTAATTGATCTCCAGCACCTATGAAACCGCCATTATCGGTTAGTGAAAATTTTTCCTGAAAATTCTCAATAATATGTAATGCACCATCAGAACTTGATTCGGCTTCACCAATATCAGACAGGACCATAGTACCGTTATCATAATCTAATCCATGTGCACGAATAAGCCCTTGAATGGCGACGATTTTTTCAGCCGTCACAATACGATTGTTAGTATTTACGGTTAAAAAATTACGATAAACAGCTAATTTACTTGATTCATCTACGGCCAGGAAAAGATCATCACCCACAAACTCGATTCCCCATACCTTGAATTTGGTTTGAACCACATTTCTTAGAACAAAATTGGTTTCGGTTTTCCTATAGATAAATAATCGTCCTTCAGGCGTTGTTTCGTCTTCATCCAAATCTGTATTATCTGAAACCACATAGAATTCACCATTCACAGCAAGATCTCTAGGATTTTCAAGGTCGGCACTACCCATGATCATATCTTCAGGATTTTTCGTTCCGCCTTCACCTAACAAGCCTATGCCAGAATATGATTCCAACCTGTTCGCAGATCTGGAAACTATAGTAAAGGAGTCATCTTCAGAAGAAAAAAATATGCCTTCAGCATCTGAAGAAGAATTGGCATAATTTGTTTCTACCCCATTATTTATATCATAACGTCTAACATCACCATTATGGGTAGTTGCATATAGGTGAGCCGTTTTAGAGGTACTCACCCCTCCATTAAGATCGTCATCGTTACTACAGGAAACGCCTACGAACATTAATAACATTAAAAGCAATAATTCAGGTTTCTTCAAAATCCTATTTTTTCACGAATATATAACGTAGAAAATTTCATTATGGTTTATAAGCGTTAAATATCTGTTATTTGAAATAATCTTAACGCAGAAATATTCCTGTATTCGTCATATTAAAATAAAAGTAAATATATGAATGATATGGAAAAAGTAGCAGTTATTACGGGGGCAAGCAGCGGAATTGGCGAAGCTATTGCCAGGAAACTTTCTACTGAAAAATACAAGGTGGTTCTTGCAAGTAGAAGTATAGATAAAATGAAAAGTATCCAGAAGGACCTACCTAATGAAAGTATGGTGGTGAGAATGGATGTGAGTAGTACCGAGAGCGTCACTAAAGCCTTTGATGAGATCACTGAAAGATATAATAGAATTGACGTTTTAGTGAATTGCGCAGGGATAATGCCTCTTACCTATTTAAAGAACAGACATCTAGATGAATGGCTGAATACTATTGAGGTCAACGTTAAAGGCACTCTACGTTGTATATATTCTGTTCTACCACAAATGAAAAAGCAAATGAACGGGCATATAGTAAATATAGCTTCAGTAGATGGTAAGGAAATTTTTGCCGGAGGTGCGGTATATGGAGCTTCCAAAGCTGCAGTTATAGAATTATCTAAAGCTATGCGTATGGAGCTTTCTCCAGAATTCAACATCAGGATAACTGCAGTTGAACCAGGAACGGTAGACACCAATTTGAGAGATGATATTACAGACCAGGAATTACTGGATGATAAAGATTACGGAGGTGACGAACCTAAACTTACCGGTAAAAACATTGCCGATGCAGTTTTATACGCTGTTTCACAACCAGAATCGGTTAATGTGAATGAATTACTGGTAAAACCAACAGGGAAAGCCTAAAAAAGGAAAATTAAAATTAGAAAGAGAAATTATGGGAACAGGAAACATACTAAAACTAGCTAGCAAATTTTTAATAAGAGGAGTAATCTATAAATCAGGTAAAAAAGCCGCCATAAAAGGCGGGAAAGTAGGGATAGGTATATTTTCTATCTTTTATGCAGGCTATATGGCTTACACTTTATATAATTTACGAAAGGAGAGTATAGAAGAGCAAAAGCAATTACATGTAGACAGAGGTTGGGATCCTAAGACAGTAGAAAAAGCTTAAGCACTCACATCGCAAAAGGGTGTTTTCATATCAAATTCAAAATTTTCAGTGGTCAAATTATTATATTGAAGGCTGAAAATTCAATGATATGAAACAAAAAATACTATACCTTTTAGTATTAATTCCCTTTTTAGGCTTTTCTCAAAATACAGATTGTGCATGTTGCACACCGCAACATGCGCAATTTGACTTCTGGGTTGGAGATTGGGAAGTATTTAATGAAAATGGCGACAGGATTGGAGAAAACCTGGTGGAAAAACTGGAAGATAATTGCATTCTTAATGAGAACTGGAAAGGCGCCAAGGGCAGCACGGGAAAAAGTTACAACTATTATGATCCTTCAGACGATACCTGGAATCAATTATGGATAAGCAATTCTGGTACTATCCTAAAATTAAAGGGAACTGCCTCTAAGGATAAAATGACCTTAAAAAGCGAACTTATCAAAGGCAAAAATGGTGAATTTTACAACCAGATCACCTGGATTAAGAACGAAGATGATAGCGTAACCCAGCTCTGGGAAGTTTATGACCCTCAGGGAAACCTTTTAAATGAAGCTTTTAAAGGAATTTACCGAATAAAGCGGAGTGATTGACTATTGAAAAACGCTTACTGAATCTGCATTTAAACTTTGTGTAGAAGACGTACCAGGCTTACTAAAGTTCTCTATTCCTTTTTTTAGCCAGTTATAATACTCGTCTGCATCTGGTTCGTAGGCTGAAGGCGCGATCAACTTTTCTTCATTATGATCTATTAGCACATAATAAGGTTGAGCATTGGCCTTATACCTTGTGATTTGAAAATCACTCCATTTATTACCTATACTTTCTATTTCTTTACCGGTAGTTTCTGAAACATACTGCTCAGATTCAGGCAATTTTCTTTTATCGTCCACGTATAAAGATATAAGCACCACATCATTTTTCAGAACTTCTAAAATCTGAGGTTCGCTCCAGACCCTTTCTTCCATTTTTCTACAATTCACACAGGCGTGTCCTGTAAAATCTATAAGTACAGGCAAATCCTTTTGCTTTGCATATTCTAAACCATCTTCATATTCATGGAAGGAAACAATATCATGAGGTCCGTATTTAGCTCCTTCAGGAAGACTACCTGTAGGAGACGAAACCCCAGCGCTAGAGGCTCCTATCCCATCTGGAGACTCACTGTACTGCATTGGCGGCGGGAATCCACTTATTATTTTTAAAGGAGCTCCCCATAGACCAGGGATTAGATAAATTGTAAAAATCAAAGCTACGAGACCAGTAATAAGTCGGCCAACAGAGATATGATCTACCTTAGAATCATGTGGCAAACGAATCTTGCCGAATAAATAAAGTGCCAGCATACCAAATATTGCTATCCAGATGGCCAGAAAAATTTCTCTTTCCAGGATATGTAATTGCAGAACAAGATCTGCATTAGAAAGAAATTTGAAGGCAAGTGCAAGCTCCAGAAATCCCAAAGTAACTTTAACGGTATTCAACCAGCCTCCAGATTTTGGTAAAGTATTTAACCACCCTGGGAATGCGGCAAATAAACCAAATGGTAGCGCAATTGCCAGAGAAAATCCAAGCATCCCGACTATTGGAGCAATCCCTCCTTTAGAAGCGGCTTCAACAAGCAAGGTTCCAACAATAGGCCCGGTACATGAAAATGAAACTATGGCTAAGGCCAGAGCCATAAAGAAAATACCAATTAAGCCTCCTTTATCTGCTTTGGAATCTATTTTAGTACCCCAACTACTGGGTAATACTATCTCAAAAGCACCCATAAAAGAAATTGCAAATACCACTAGTAATATAAAGAAGATAATATTGAACCACACATTAGTAGAGAGGGCATTTAAAGAGTCTGCCCCGAAAATAAGAGTTACCAGTGAACCTAGTAAAACATAGATCACTACGATAGAAATTCCGTAAAAAATGGCGTTTCTAATCCCTGCAGCTCTTGATTTGCTTTGCTTTGTAAAAAAACTAACGGTCATTGGTATCATAGGAAATACACAAGGCGTAAGCAATGCTGCAAAGCCCGATAAAAATGCTACTATAAAGATACCCCAGAACGACCTTTTTTCTTCAGGATTATTAACTGCCAGATCTTCCTTATCTTCACTTATAGCTTCATTTTCTGAAACTTCCTTACCGGCATTCGCAATTGATTTTTCATTGATTATAAATTCAAAATCTTCGGTTTGGAAGATACAGGCTTTATCATCACAAGCCTGATATTCTACCTTCCCCTGAATGCTGGTAAGGCTGGAATCCAGAACTTTTATATTCTGAGTAAAGGTGGCAGAATTTGAAAAATAAGTGAGATCCATTTCAAACACATTATCATATTCTGTAACAGATTCACTTTCATTGGTCTCACCAACCAATTCATACTTATCTCCGGCATCTTCGAATTTAAAAACGGTAGGAAGCGCTCCACCTTCCGGTAGTTCCTGTGAATATAAATGCCAGTTTTCCTGGATGTACGCGTTGATGACTAACTGATATTCATTATCAGAAATCTGTTTAACCTCAGAGTCCCATTCAACAGGGTTATGTATCTGGGCTTGAGAAAAAAAACCTGTTAATACAACTAAAAAGAAAAGACCTTTTTTTAGTAATTTGTCAATCATAATCTTGAAATCCTGGTAGTTTTAAATCATCGAATGCGTTCAAATTTAAGGAATTTAAACAGAATTCAATTTTTTAGTAATCCTCTATTTTAACTTTAAGAGAAGTCTCGATAGGATCATCGAACTTACATTTTTATCACTAAAACAATTGAAGTTTATATGGGAACTCTCACCTCGATTTTCGCACCCTTATCTTGCGTAGAAGAGATCTGCATATCTCCATTAAGATCGTTGAGCATTTCATTCACCAATTTCAGACCCAGGCCGAAACCTTTTTCTCCAGCACTACCAATGGAACAATCCAGTTTATTGTTATAAAATTCCTGAATTTCATTCGCTGTAAAACCTTTACCAGTATCAGTAATCAAGGTCTGGATAAATTTCCCCTGTTCAGAATTCTTGATATCGAGAGCAACTTGAATTTTACCATGAATAGGAGTAAATTTTATAGAATTTGAAATAAGGTTCCCTAATATGGAAAGTAATTTTCGCTTAGGGAAAAATTTCCAGTTCTTTTCTGGATCAAAATTTATATGAAGACCAATTTGCTTCGATTTTGCAGGTAGCTGGTAAAGTTTATCCAACTTTTCTTTTAACTGTTGAAGGTTTAAGTAAGTTGATCTAAAAATATCAGGATCTTTCCCATTATCAAGTATATCATCTGTAAGGTCTAAAATCCCCTTTCCTGAATCTTTAATTAGCTTAAAATACTCTTTCATCTCCTCTGTAGAAACCTCCTCTGTCTCAACAACCTCAGCCAAACCGGCAATCCCATTGATGGGACCACGCACATCGTGGGCCACCTGATTCTTCACCCTGATTGCTTCAGAAAGCGAATAAACAGTTTCGTTCAACTTCTTTTTTGCTTCCAGTTTCTCAACTATTTCTGTAGCGATGAGCCTGAGAGCTTTCTTTTTGATGTTGGAAGTCTGTTTTTCTACACGATCTGCCAGGCAGATAGCACCAATATTTTCTCCTGAGGTTAAAGTAAGCGGAATTCCTAAATAATATTTCAGGCCAATTTCACCCTGGACAAAATTTTTGCCAGAAAATCTGTCATCGAGATCAAGCCTTTGAATCTCTAATCCATCCTTAGTTTGGATAGTGTAATTGCAAACCGAATCTTCTCTAGGTATTTGGCGGGGACCTTCGATAACTGGTGAGACGGTCCATTGAGTATTACTATCTAAAAGGTTCAGCATTGAAATTTCTGTACCGGCGACCATACCCGCTAACTCAACAAGATTTTTAACCTCATCGTTTATCTCAAGGTAATCCAGGTCAAATTCACTAAGCTTTTTAATTCTTTGAAATTCAGAATTATAACTTATAGTCTCTACTTCAATCATAATCAGATTTTGGGGATGCAAATATACCCCATATCTATGGATAAAAGACGAAAATCTTCGTTAAGAGACTGATGTTTAATAATTAGAAAACTATAAATTCTTTCTAGTGCCAATATTTACTAGCTTAGTCCAGCTAAAAATTTAATTCAAAAATCTTCATTTGGAAAGTGCCTCTGAGTTTATAATGCCAGCTGCTATAGCCATCATCATGTTTGGGATTGGCTTAGAATTAAAATTTAAGGATTTCCGCAGGGTTTTTACGAACCCTAAGGGAGTACTCATTGGGCTTGGTTGCCAATTATTCATCCTTCCGGCTATAGCACTTTGTATTATATATTATTGGCCTATAGAGCCCATTCACAAAATAGGCATTATGCTTATCGCTGCCTGTCCTGGCGGCACTGCTTCAAACCTGGTTACAAAAATACTGAAGGGCAGGGTAGCCCTGTCTATCTCCCTAACTGCTTTTAACAGCTTCCTGATTCTCTTTACCATTCCACTCATCATTGAATTTAGTTACATGATCTTTGATCAGGATACAAAAAGTATTGATCTGGGGTTTTGGGAAACAATGAAGCAGGTCTTTTTCACCGTGGTTCTGCCAGTTTTTACTGGAATAGGAATCGGGAAAATGATGAAGGAAAAACATACAGAAAACCTTCACCAACCGCTTAATTTCATTCTACCTGCAATACTAGTGATTGCCGTAATAACTGTGCTGGTTTCAGATGAGTCCAAACAAAATATCAGCTACATTAAATACCTGCATATATTGGTCCCACTGTTTATATTGAATATTGTGACGATCATAGTTGGGTTTATCATAGCCAGAAAAAGCTCACTAAAACACGATTCTGCTTACACTATTGCTATTGAAATGGGGTTACAAAATAGTGTTCTCGCTCTTTTTATTGCAAACCAGCTTTTGAAAAGTCAGGAAATAAGTCTTATTGCCATTCTATATGGCAGCTTTTCTTTAATAAGCACCTTTGGAGTTGCCTTTATACTGAAGAAATATTTCGCTTACGGAATTAAATAAATTATAAGCTGAGAAAATAATGGTCTATTCCAACTTATTTTCTCCTTCTACGATAATGAACCAGTAATAAATAAATGGAGGTTATAACAGCCAGAATGGCCAGAATTATAGAAGCAAAATAAAAGAAATTAATCATAGCATCTGATTTTAGAGGACGGACAAAAGCACCGTTTCAGATGAAAATGCACTCCATGATTATCAATTGGCAAATATACCTTGCAAGAAGACAGTAGAACGCAACGAAAGATTTTATTATTGCCGTTTATCAGAAATTAATTACTGTTTTTAGGCTAAATACAGATTATTAGTAATTTTTTATACCGCTAAGTAGCTCGAAGCCGCTCCTGCTTGTCTAGCTACTCCTGCACATACATTAAAACATTTAACGAACTCAGAATAAGATTTGGAATATAATAATGCTCATCAAAAGAAGAAATCAATTCATTGATATATTCTGGTTTTAAAATCTGTTTTTATTGAATGTGACTAAGGTCATCACAGGATTTCAACATCTTTACGATAGGCATCTAATTCCCGGTCTTCAGGATCCAATTCAGTAATCAGGGTATGAATTTCAGAAATTTCACAGATCTTAAATCGTTGTACCGAATTCAGTTTTTCTGAAATGGTCAATAATATCGTCTTTTTCGAGGCTTCAACCATTGCCTGTTTAACCTGTACTATTTCCCAATCCAATTCTGAAATACCAAATTGAGAATCAATATTTCCAGTACCAAGGAAACAAATATCTACCTTGATATTTGAAAGGATTTTTATAGCGCTGCCACCGTAACTTATCTGGGCTTCTTTAGATATCTTACCTCCAATAAAATTTACCTCAACATTAGGGAAAGACATTAATTTAGATGCAATTATCAAACTTGGAGTAAAAACGGTCAATTTTATTTTATGAGGCATTGCTTTAATGAGCTCAATATTAGTGGTTCCTCCACCAATTAATACAACCTGGTCATCCCGTAAAAAATTTATCGCCTTTTTCGCGATGACTATTTTCTTCTGAAGAAAGTACACTTCTTCTGCCTTGTAAGGTAAATTATTATAGCCTAGGGAAACAGCTCCACCATGGACCTTTTTCAGCTTTTTCTCACTATCAAGTTCCTTAACATCACGTCTTATGGTATCGATAGAAACATTCAGTAAATCTGAGAGATCACTCAAAAGAACGCGATTATGTAGCATAACTTTAGATAATATAATCTGCTGTCTTTCATCTTTCATATAAGCAGGACATTAGAGGTTAAAAACTGCAAAAAACTGCATTCTCGTCAGGAATAGCAGATATTGCAAGTGTTTGATTCACTAATTTACTGCAAAAAACTGCAGGCATTAACATAATTATTGTAATTTAGTTTCTCACGCAGAGAATATTTTCTACATATCTCAAGCTGCGTTATTAAGAATGATACAAAACCAGCACTTACTTTAAATTAAAAGCTAAAAGAGAATGGCCAGTTTTGTATATATAGAATTGAATTACTAATTCACTAATTTCTAATATATGATGAACTACTTTTTTCAAAGGCCATCGATCCTAAAAAAGTGCATTACCCTAACATTTTTTTTAGTTTTTGGTACAATGGCGATCGCACAGACCAACCAGTATGTGTTTACTGGGACCATTACAGATAATAACTCGAATATTCCTATCTCTGGAGTTTCAGTTTTTATTGAAAATTCAAACAGGGGAGCCTCCACAGATTTTGACGGGAATTATAGATTTACGGCTGAATTAAGCCCTGGCACCTACAATCTTGTAGTGAATTCTGTAGCTCATAAATCGAAAAAACTAAGTATCAGCCTTGGCGATCAAACCGAAATCACCAATGATTTCACTCTGGTAGAAGATCTCTTAAGTCTTGATGAAGTAGTAGTTACAGGTAACGTGGTGGGAATCAACAAAAGAGCTTTAGGTAATAATATATCTTCTGTAAATGCCGAAAACCTCAGTAACACGGCATCAGTACAGGTAGATCAAGCATTACAGGGAAAAATCACCGGGGCATTGGTAGTCCAGAATTCTGGAGATCCAGCCGGAGGAATTTCGGTTTTACTTAGAGGAGCCAGTAGCTTAGGTGGAAATCAGCCATTATATATTCTGGATGGAGTAATACTGAATAACGACAGCAACGAATTGATAGATATTGGTGGAAATAGCCAGAACAGGCTTGCCGACATTAATCCGGAAGATATTGAGAAAATCGAGGTGATAAAAGGTGCAGCGGCATCAGCAATTTATGGGTCTCGAGCAAATAATGGTGTTGTACAGATCTTTACTAAACAAGGAAAAAGAGGCGAGGCTCAATTCAGGTTTTCAACCAGCGTAAAAGTAAATGAGCTTCGAAAGAAAATAGATTACAATACCGCTCCATTAGCATGGGTTGATCCATTCGACAGAAACAATCTAGAAACGAGACCTGTTGAAAGATTTGATCTACAGGACGAATTCTTTGATACAGGGTATGGAGTTGAAAATGCTCTTTCTGTAAGCGGGGGTGGAGAAAATGCCCGATATTATGTTTCAGGTTCATTCCTGGACAATGAAGGTATCATCAAGAATACAGATTTTCAAAGAATAAACTTTAAGACCAATGTGGTTTTAGACGCTTTTGACTGGTTAAAAGTTACCGGAGATTTTAATTACGCGCGCAGCGTTAGTCAGGATATCCCCAACGGTGGAATCAATGCCGCGTATGGTGCTATTACCGGATTTGTGTTTAGTGAAAATTCAATAGACCCTTCACCAAACGAATCTGGTGTATATCCTGTGACGTCTCTATTAGTACCAAGAACAAACCCGGCAGAAGCTGTGGAACGATTTGATTTTGGTAATAAAACGAACAGATTTATCACTAGTTTCAAACTAGATGCTGAAATAACCGACAACCTTTCGGCTTCCTATATTTTGGGATTGGATTATTACAATCAATCTGCATCTGCATTCATTCCGGTAGGGAACACTTCTCCTAATGGAAGCGGTTTTGCCAGAAGATCAGACGTGAACAATTTTCAATATAATAGTGATCTAAACCTAACATACCAGGCAAATATAACTGACGATCTTACTTCTACGACTACTCTAGGTGGAACTTACCAGTTTCAAGAGGTCGAAAGAATAGGGATCCAGGCCACTGGACTAGTTCCAGTTGTAGAAACTGCCGGCTCGGGAAGTATCCTGGAACAGGGAGAAACACGAGTACCTTTCTCACTTTGGGGAGGGTTTATTCAGCAGGCATTCGGATTCAAAGACAAGCTATATATAAATGGAGCTATTAGAACTGATGGATCGTCTGCATTTTCAAAAGATGAAAGAAACCAGTTATATGCCAAAGCAGGTATTTCCTATATCATCTCAGAAGAAGATTTCTGGCAGGATGGAATTGGCGATGTATTCAATACATTAAAACTGAGAGCTGCCTGGGGTCAATCTGGAGGATTAAATGCATTACCTGCATTTAGCCGATTTACCAACTTCTCCCCTAGCGCCCTTAACGGACAAAGCAGTTTGATCATTGGAAATCAATTAGGGAATGTTGATGCTGCTCCGGAAAAACAAACGGAAACTGAATTTGGTTTTGATGCTGGATTCTTTGACGGAAGAATAGGTGTGGAATTTACCTATTATCAGCAGGAAGTAACAGATCTATTACTGAATAGAGAACTTGCACCTACTGCCGGTTTTGGTTCAAGGTTTGAAAGTGTAGGTAAACTGGAAAATAAAGGTTTAGAATTATTAATAAGAGCTATTCCTGTTAGAACAGATGATTTCACCTGGAATCTTACAACGACCTACACTAGTAATGACAATAAAGTAACCAATGTAGCGGGACAACAATTTGCCCTTGCAGGAAGTTTCTCCACTAACTATGTGATCGAAGGTGAATCTCTTGGTGTATTTTACAGACAGTTCTATAACAGAGATGCCAATGGAGAGATTATTTTAGATGATAATGGTTACCCAACTACAGGAAGAACGGAAGATGGTTCCTCTTCAAAGGTTATTGGAGATCCTAATCCAGATTGGTATGGTTCGCTAATCAATGAATTCAAATACAAGAATTTCGCTTTAAGAGCACAGTTTGACGCAGTTCAGGGATTTGATGTTTTTAACTGGAACCGAAGATTGCTTGATAATGTGATCTTTGGTGGTGGTTCTAATGTAGGAGAGGAATTGCTTGGAAACTTACCTAAAGGTTACGGTGGAGCACAGGCCGGTATCTTCGAAGAATTTGTTGAAGATGGTTCTTTTGTAAAACTTAGAGAGCTATCCCTAAGCTACACGATCGCAGAACCAATAAAATATATTGACGAAATAAAGTTAAGCCTTGTGGGTAGAAACCTGGTTTCATGGGACGACTACAGCGGTTGGGATCCTGAGGTAAATACCGGTGGTCAAAGTAATGTTCGTGGATTCGATTTCGGGGCAGTGCCAATCCCAAGAACCTATCAGTTCGGAATAAACCTAAGCTTCTAATTTTAAAGTCATGAAAAAAATGAAAAATTATATCCATATAAAAATTCTAGCTGTAGTGGTTTTACTTTTTACAGGTGCAGCCTGTGAAACAGATTTTGATAATCCCAATGCAGCTACAGACGAACAAACCTACTCTTCCAGAGAAGGTACGATAGCAGCAGCCATAGGTATGCAGCAATTATATTCTACCGCTGGGCTAAGATGGATCGTGGAAACACCAGCTATTACTACTAGAGAAGTGGGGATTACAACTACTTTCCAGAATATGATAGAACTGGAAGACGGAGGAAGTGAACTACCAAATTCCAATTCTAATGTTGAAGGAATGTGGGGAACACTTTACAGAGTCGTAAAAGTTGCAGAAGACCTGGAGAATAATGTTCCAAATCTTGGCTTACAGGCAGGAACGGAAAGTGGTTTATTAGCTTTTGCTAAACTATTTAAAGCAATGTCTATTGGTGCCTTGTCTCAGAATTATACAGATGTAGTGATCGAAACTGACCAGGATAATAATGCCGAATTTGTTTCCAGAATGCAGGGATACCAGGAAGCAATAAGATTACTGAACGAGGCTAACTCCTTAATTTCAGCGAATCCAGTTTCAGACGAATTTAATTCTGCTATTACTCTAGGAAATATTGATCTTCAAAATACGATAAACGCTATGCTGGCAAGATTTAATTTGTTTGCTGGTAATTATGACGCAGCAATTAGTGCGGCTTCAAGTGTAGATCCAAGTTCTACATCATTCTTTAATTATGATACTCAAAACCTGAATCCAATCTGGTCCAGAGTTTATCAAAATTCAGCACCTAACTGGAAACCAAGAGATGAATTCGGATTACCAGAATATCTACAGCCAGAAGAAGATGACATGCGAAAAGAATTTTATTTGATTCCTTTAGACACCTTAAACCAGAACGGTTTACCAATTGAAGATCTGGCTGGATTCTATGATGTAAGTACAGAACCAATCCCGATTTATTTACCGGATGAAATGGATTTGATAATTGCTGAAGCAAATTTACGTAAGTCATCTCCAGACACTGATGCAGCAGTAAATGCATTGAATGATGTACTTACTGATAGTTCAGATCCTTTAAATGTGAATGCCGGTCTGGATGCCTATTCTGGTGTAGAAACTGTAGATGCACTATTAGACGCCATCTATACCAATAGACGAGCTGAATTATTCTTAACAGGGGTTAGCCTGGAAGATAGTAGAAGGTTTAACCGTCCTGAACCTAGCGGACAATCCAGAAATTTTGCTGAAGAGCGTAACCGTAATTTCTATCCTTTCCCGGAAAGTGAGAGAAACAGTAATCCTAACACACCACAGGACCCTTCTATTTAGGAGAAAATATATTCTGAATAATCTACGGCCTGTTTTTAACAGGCCGTTTTTAATCATTATTTGATTACAATATCGTGTAATTATATTTCCTCTAATTACGGGTCTTATCTCCAGTGATATATTTCATTATGATATGGTTGTGCCTGGTTAATCCAAATATTGGAGAAGGAAGAATTGATTGAATTTCTGGCAAGCATCTTAATATCCAGCGAGGTTATATTATATTACTTCTGGAATAGATACCTATAAAATATTTTAAATTACACCTTGGATAATTCAACTTTTGGCCTGGCCACAGTACAATTTGCGTAGAGAAATAATGCTTGAAGGTAAACATCCTTTAAAACTCGGGTTATGAAAAAGCAAAATGACATCATAAAATCATGGGAAGCAAATGCTTCAGAATGGATTAGAATCATCGAGGAAAAAGGGATCGCTTCCAGGAAAATTACGAACCAGGCAATCGTAGATGAGGTGAACTCATACGATTCTGCTAAAATACTGGATCTGGGATGTGGGGAAGGCTGGCTTACCAGAGCCTTATCTACTGATGAAAATTCCGTAACTGGTGTTGATGCTATAGAGAATTTGCTGAAAAAAGCGAGAACAAAAGGGGAACAGTCATTTTACCAGCTCACATATGAAGATATAATTGAGGGAAAAAAAATTCCAAATGCTCCTTTCGACAGTATAGTGCTGAATTTTTGCCTATATCAGGATAAGCAGGTCGAAAAGTTGCTGAAATCTCTTTCTAAGTTTTTAAATGAAAATGGCCAGATACTAATTCAGTCAATCCACCCTTACTTTCTCATTCAGAATGATTTTAAATATAAAAGCAGTTGGATAGAAAATTCATGGAAAGGACTTCATGGGAATTTTGTACATCCTCACGCCTGGTTCGCGAGAACATACGAGGATTGGATAAATACATTTTCGAATTCCGGACTTTATTTATATAAAATGAGGGAACCAATAAATGAAGAGGGACTCCCTGCTTCAGTGATTTTCACCTTAAAAGGGTTGTAAAAAGTATAAGATTTTGATGATAAGAATCTTCAATTCTGCTTAGATTAAGCTTTTTAGAAAAAACCAGGTTTGATAAACTTTTGGAAAATCAAGAATAATTAAGTGTAGTATAAGACAAAGAATTATTATGAATACAGTAGCTTCACGGCAGAATTGCTATCATAATGTAGTCAACTACCTACAAAAGAAGATATAAAATAACCCTCATGCATTTCTGAATGAGGGCTAACTGTAAATTTCAAGTGATCTATTGGAAGACTGCCACCAAAGCCATTAGGATAAGCCCAACACCAATGATAACCCTTCTAATCACACTAACCTTCTTTTCCATTGAAGCATAAATCTTCTGAAATTCCGGGTCAGTTGAAACTAAATTCTCCATGTTGTGTAGATTTGGGTACGGCTAATATTGTTAATATATTCATAACAAACAAATTAATCGATGTATTTCATCTGATTAATATGCTTTTTACCGTAAATCTTACCTGAAGCTATTCAATATTTCATGCCCTTCCCTTTCAGAATTAGAAAATAGTATTCAACGTTGATCCCTAAAAACAAAAAAGCCTTCTTCCATCAAATGGAAAAAAGCTTTTCATTGGTTAACCAATAATCCACACAACAAGGATTATAGCTCGGTTAACTACACATCCCAGTCTCCTGGGACAAACAACACAACTAATCATTAGTGCCAAAAAAAGCCCCCCGTGTAGAGGAGCTTTTTTGCAATTTTGCGGTCTGGTTAAAAAACCATCTTGCCTTCTAGATGAGAGGTAGATATTCTATCTAACTTAACAGTTATAATGTATTCATATTTCAAGGACAATTAGAAAGGTTTTAGTAAAATAGCCGGATTAAAAATAATTCTATCAAGAAATTTAATTTTGGATTTATTGATATATTATGAATATACATTTCTTTTAAAAAATATAAAGCCTGCACTTTTAATTCGGCACGGGTTATTTCCAGAATTTAGTTGAATATCTATTAAATAAACTAGAAATAAGTTCTCCAACTAAAGGCTGGTTTTTTTTGTTCTCCATACCCATAACCATATTTATTCCCAAAGCCAAGGTCTGATTTCTGGACATTATTGAGAATAAAATTAATTTTAGGCATAGTCCCGTTATTCTTTGCATCTAAAGCAAACTCCAGCAAATCTTTATCTGTATAACCCGCTTTTACCAAATATAAGGTAATATCAACATGTTTATTAATTAAGAAAGTATCAGTGACTAACATCGATGGAGCTGAATCTATAATGATATAATCATAGATATCTTCAAGCTCCAGAAACATTTGCGATAGTTTTTCTTGACGCAAAAGTTCGGAGGGGTTAGGAGGAATACTCCCAGAGCCAAGAATACTTAAATTTGAATTAATTGTAGATTTTTTAATCAGGTTTTTGATACAAATTTTATTCTGGGTCAGGTAATTACTTAAACCGGCTTTATTACTTTCAGAATTCTCTATATACATTTGTAATTTAGGGTTACGTAGATCTGCACCTATCAGTAAAACTTTTCTCTCGTTGTTAGCCAGTGTAATTGCTAGATTTAAGGCAGTAAAAGTTTTACCTTCTCCTTTTATAGACGATGTAATAAGGATCTTTCTTCCTTTATCTGTTTTCTTTGAATCCAGTAATAAAAACTGAAGATTTGTAATTAAGAACCTAAAAGATTCCGAAAGCATGGAACGGTCATTTTTTCCGATCATGATTTCCTCCTTTTCCTTAACTTTCGGTAATTCTCCAACAATAGTAATTTCTCTAGATAATTCTTCAATATCTGATCGACTATATATCTTATTATCCATCATTCCTTTTATATACAATATTGAAAATGGAATAAATAAACCCAGTGCTATTGTTCCTAACAATACACTTTTAGAATTTGGAGATACTATATAACCGGTGCTGTGAGCGCTATCTACAATCTTGGCTTTTGGTGCTGTAACTGCTAGTGCCAGTGAATTCTCTTCTCTCTTTTGCAGTAAATACAGGTATAGGGCTTCCTTAATACTTTGCTGTCTTTCTATACCTCTATACTCTCTTTCCTGTGATGGCACCGCCAGAATTTTGGAACCTATACTCCTAACCTGACGGGTAACATCCTCCTCAGAAATTCGCAAATTATTCCTTAATCGCTGCAGACTTTGTAAAATACTAGCCTTAACCTGGTCTATCTGATTGTTTATTCTAACCACCGTTGGATTTAATTCAGTAGAACTTTGCATGATCCTGTTTCGCTGAAGGACCATATCGTTATATTCTGAAATTTGCATATTTACACCATTCTCCTGAATTCCTAAATTTGCCGGAAGAAGTTCAGAATTTGAACTACTGGAGAGATAATCAAGCATGGCATTTACCAGTTCTAACTGTGTTCCTATTTCCTGTCTTTTCCTATTATATTCACTTGCGGTTTGCACAAACATCTGCGATTCAGACTGAATATCGGTTAACCGATTAGACTCCTTAAACTCTTCTTTCCCGGATTCTACAAATTCGAGTTCATCATTTATAATATCTAAACGGTCATTTATAAAATTAGCAGTATTACCAGCAATTAAGTTTTTATCTTCTATTGCATCTCTATTAAATTCAAAAATCAATTGATCTATAATATCCATAGCCTTTTCCGCTACCGGATCTTCAAGACCTAACATAATTACATTAGAACTTTCTTTTTCCTGAATGAGCTTGATATTGTTACGGTAAATTGCTGCTACCTTATCAATTTCAGAAAAGGTCATGGTTATATTTTTAAAACTCTTCACACCCTTATTTGGAATGATCACAACACTGGCAAACCCGAGGTCAACAGGAGATCCTGATTCAGCTTTTAAAACCTTCATATTGGTAAGGTTTGTAATTAGAAGTCTATCTTTTCCAGTTAATGCTATTTTAAAACTTTTGTCCCCATATTGATTTTCTTCTTCAAGCTTTAAAACCTTCAGTGTAAACGGTATGTCCTTATAAACTTCGACATCTCTTACCTTACCTTCTACAAAATAAGAGATATGGAGATTTAATGATTTCACAACTTCTCGCATAAGTCTACGTGATCTAAGAATAGCTAACTCCTTATCGAGATCATTGGTTTTTAACCCTGTGGCTAAACCCAGATCGGGCATGTCAGATTTACTTGAATTGGTTGTTTCCTGATTAATGATAATACTGGCAGCTGCGCTGTATACCGGTGTAGTATATCTTAAATAAAAATATCCTAATAAAAGTGAAAACACAATTCCAACTAGAAACCAATACCAATATTTCAGATATTTTTTTAGCTCCTTCCTTAATCTGAGTTTATTAGATTGTTGTTCTAAAGGATTATGATTGGAATTAATCATGATTTAATTTGTTAATAAAATAGCGGTAGAAATCAGAAGAGATAATAGTCCTATATAACTTGAAGCATTGTTAAGTACGCTTGCTGACTGTCTTTTAGTTCCTTTGGGTTCTACATACACAACATCATTCTGTCTAAGATGAAAAAACGGGGAATTCACCGCATCAAAATCTGTAAGATCCAGATAAGTTTTAACTTTTTTTCCATCCATTTCTCGGATTACCATTATATTCTCTCGTTGCCCGAAAATTGTAAGGTCTCCAGCCAATCCTAAAGCCTGGGTAAGACTGATATAATCATCCTGAATTATAAAGGTCCCCGGATTTTTCACTTCTCCTAAAACACTAATCTTGAAATTAAGGACTCTTACATTAACAATAGCATCCTTTACATACAGTGAAATAGCATTTTTGATTTTTTTAGATAACTGAAAAGTATTAAGTCCTTCAACATCCACAGTTCCTAATACGGGAAATTCAATAGTACCTTCTTTAGATACCATATAAGTTTCCAGCTCTACATTTACACTAATTTCTGACGCTACAGATTTGGTCATATTAAATGGCAGGGCAGCTTCAGGCTCAGGTGTTGCGACCCTTATCGTTAGTTGGTCGTTAGGCATGATTCTTAAATTCTTGTCTGGATCGTAATTCGTACTTTGCAAGTCATTTTGGAAATAAACAATTTCTTCTCTTGAAACACAGGCACTGAATAAAATCAGGCAACATCCTGTGTAAATCGCAATTTTTAAAAACTGGGAGGCTTTCATAATTTCTCTTTTTTTAGTTAAAATTTAAGTTTTCAGAAGGCATTTTCTTCACCTTTTAAGCAATTGTAGATGGTATTATAAATTATCTTGAAGTCCAGTATAGGGCACCATTTTTCGAGATAAAAAATATCCAGTCTAGTACGATTTATTATATCAGATTGTTTTGCAATTTCTCCTCTGTAACCTTTAATTTGAGCCAAACCTGTGATGCCCGGTTTTGCATAATGCCTTACTAAATATTTATTTACAGATTTAGAATATTCTAGAGTATGTGCTTCCATATGAGGCCTGGGGCCTACAACACTCATGTTTCCAATTAGAACATTATAAAATTGAGGTAATTCGTCAATGCTGGTTTTTCTTAAAAATTTACCCAGCCTTGTCACTCTGCAATCATTTTTTACACACATTTTTGAATTTGACTCCGTATTTATTCGCATAGACCTAAACTTATAACACCAAAAAGATTGGCGATTATAGCCATGCCTCAATTGTTTAAAAAATACCGGTCCCCTCGATTCCAATTTCATTATAAGATATATAATTGGGGTTAACCATGAGAGAATTAGAAGAATTACAAATAAGGAAAATAGTATATCAAAAACCCTTTTTCCATATCTGGCGTAATTCAATTCTAGAGGTGAATTTCTTAAATTCAGAACTGGGATATTCTCAAAAAGTTCTGCATTCATCGCTCGAGTGTGAATGCCTTTATTATCGGGCACTAATTTTAATTTCTTAAAGTTATTATCAGCAAAATGAATTAATTGTTTTACCTGTTGCTGAGATAGTTGTGAAACAAAGCAGTAGATTTCGTCTACACGATTCTCTAATATGTAATCGAAACAATCTTCAATTTTCCCCAGATGATCGTTACAATTTTCATTTCTACTATCGAAATAGCCCAGATATCTATACCCATAATCAGTTCGGTTAAAAATCTTTTTTATCTTAAGTAGATTTCTCCCATAACCAATTACTACAACATTCACATAATTCCCACCCATTATTCGATACAACTTTCTTAGCTGGAAAAATATCCAGCGAAATATTGCTAAAAGAAAAAATATAACGCTTAAGACTAAAAGTTGATAAGACAAATCAAATTCAACTTTCCTAAACGAGAACACTGTGAAATATGTAAGAGTGAAGATAAAGTAATGCATCACAAATTTGTGAAACCTTGTTATGAAGCGTTCTTTACGTTCTAGTGAATAAAAGCTAAGTATTGACGCGATTATTAACCATGAAGAATTATATCCGACAATTGCCGGAAGATCCAAATAGGTTTCTGGTGTAAGCAAAAGCAGAGATACATTTATAACTAATAAATGTATTCCGAAGGATATCGGGATAATTAAAGGTGCCCCTTTGATATTTAAATTATAAAACATACTATTCCTCGTTTACCTTTTTAATGAAAAATGAAGTAGATTAAATCTGGGCTAGAACCTAGGAGCGAGATGAATATTGAAAAGGGGGGAAGAGAAATTTAAAATATTTAGAAGTTTAAATAAGTTTTAAGCTGGGGTGCTAAATAATGCGGGATTTTTCGTCCTATTTTAAAAATTAGGGTGAAAAAGCCCATTAATTTATGCTCTTTAATAATTTTCAAATCTTCTGATGATTTTCTTTTCTGAAGACCAATAGTGGTACTTTTTCCACCAAGTCTCATCTTGACAATCCATTTATTCAGAAAGTATTTTTTTAAATTCTTATTTCTAAACCAGCGCAAAGAAATATCGTAATCACTAGCAATAGAATACTCCAGACTATACAGCCCAAAGTTATCATATAGTTCTTTCTTTACATATATTGTAGGATGTAAAGGTATCCAGCCAAATTTCAAATAGCTTTTCTTAAATGGATTGGAAGGATAAATTCTTTTAATTCTATTCGTATTTTTCTGACCCACAAAAATTCCTTTTCCATATACTATATGACTTTGCGTAGTCGTAAAGGTCTTAACTATCTCACTTATCACATCCTTTTCAGGATAAAAATCATCTGAATTTAGTATTCCTATAATATCGCCAGTGGCATTTTTAACACCCTTATTATAAGCATCAAAAATCCCGGAATCTTTCTCTGAAATATAATAGGCTAATTTATTAAGAAAATGCTCAATCTTCTTTTGAGTTCCATCTGTGCTTGCACCATCAATTACAATTAATTCAATATTATCATAATCTTGATCTAAAACAGACTGGATACACTCTGAGATAGTATTTACATTATTGTATACAACGGTAATGATTGAAACTTTCATAATTTATTGGTTTAGTGATTGGTCACATTGATATTAAACTGAAGCTATTAAACCTCTAGTTTTGGACAATTAGCGGGATTAAGATCTGTAGATTTGAAAGGAAGTTTGAAATAGATTTAGGCTTTTCAGACCTTAATTTGGTTGATTTAAACTCGAGCCACTTTTTTACGAGCAGCCTTTTTTCTAAGAGTAGAATCAAAATATTCTATAGTCTTTTCGAGACCTTCTCTTAGATGAACCGCACAATCCCATCCATTGAGCATACTTTTGGCCAGGGCTGTATTGGGTTGCCTCATCTTTGGATCATCTTTAGGCAGTGGTTTAAAAATTAGCCCTGAGGTTGAACCTGTGAGTTCGATAATATATTTTGCTAATTCTAGCATCGTAAATTCATTCTGATTTCCCAGGTTAACAGGCCCGATAAATTCTTTAGGAGTATTCATCATTCTAAGCATGCCTTCTATTAAATCGTCTACATATTGAAATGATCTTGTCTGCTGACCATCTCCGTAAATTGTCAAATCTTTTCCCAACAAGGCCTGCACTATAAAATTTGAAACTACTCTGCCATCATTGAGATCCATTTTTGGACCGTAGGTATTGAAAATTCTTATAATTTTAATTTCAACATTATTTTGATGATGATAATCCATAAAGAGAGTTTCAGCACAACGTTTTCCTTCATCATAGCACGACCTTGGACCTATTGGATTCACATTCCCCCAATATTTTTCAGGTTGAGGATGTATTTCTGGATCTCCATAGACTTCGCTAGTACTCGCCTGCATCACTTTTGCATTAATACGCTTGGCCAATCCCAACATATTAATGGCTCCCATTACAGAGGTCTTCACAGTCTTGATGGGATTATATTGATAGTGAACAGGAGAAGCCGGGCAGGCGAGATTAAAAATTTCATCGACCTCTATCATAATTGGCGCAGTAATATCATGCCGAATAATTTCGAAATAAGGATGATCCAGTAAGTGAATGATATTTTCTTTTGAACCAGTGAAATAATTATCTAAACATATAACTTCATTCCCCTCTTTTAGGAGTCGTTCACAAAGGTGAGACCCTATGAATCCTGCTCCTCCAGTAATTAATATTCTTTTCATATTAACTTATTTTTAATGTTTAGATCATTTTTGGTTTCCCTTTTCTTCGAGTGAGCTTAAGCAGATTCCTGAAATTAATCACCTTCGTAATATTAAATTAAAACTCTCCCTGCCAGAAGAACTATTTAATATTACCAGGTACATTCCATTTGGAAGATGATTTATCTGGAGATCATAAACATATTCCACCCCACCTAATACTCGTCCTTCTGTGATCTGGAAAATAAAAGCACCTCTGGCATCAAACAAGTTCAGAGTATAATCTGCATCTTCCTTCAAATTAAACCTAACGGTTGACTCTCCATAAGAGGGATTTGGATATACAGTAAGATTATTCTCTGTAATTTCGCCTCCAGATCCATCTCCAGGAATCATAATAGCCCCCGGAAATACTATCGCTGATGCTATATTGGAATATTCAGAAATTAAATCTCCTTTTACCGCCTTTATTCTATAATATAATTCACCCCTTGATCTCCTATTATTTAGGTTACTATCTGTATAAAAAATTGTATTTGGTGGAATATTAATAAGATCCACTCTACCTGTAAAATTAGGATTGGAAGAGCGCTCCAGGATGAATCCTGTCTCCCCGACACTATTATCTTTCCAGGTTAAATAGACTTCGCTCGTTGATATCCATGCAGCAGTTAGATTCGTTGGCGCATTGATTGATTCATCAGGGTTAACTGAAACTGAAATAATTTCGGAAGTTGCGCTTTCTCCTTCATTATCGGTAGCCACGGCTGTCAGCTCATAGGCGCCTGAAGCTACATCGCTCCAGATAAGACCCCAGCCATCACTATCATCAGAATCTACTCCTAAGGAATTTTCTCCTGCGAAGAATTCTACCGAAGTTATGGTTCCATCGGCGTCAGATGCATCAGCGGTGATCGCTATTTCAGCGGGGGCCGTAAAAGAATCATTATCTACAGGTATTGTTATTGAAACCGTTGGAAGCATGTTTTCATCCGGATCACTCACTTCAATATTTACAATTGCTGAAGTTGTGCTTTCTCCTTCATTATCGGTAGCTATAGCTGTCAGTTCATAGAGGTCTGAAGCTACATTGCTCCAGGTAACTCCCCAGCCATCACTATCATCAGAATCTACTCCTAAGGAATTTTCTCCTTCGAAAAACTCTACAGAAGCTATGCTTCCATCAGTATCAGCTGCATCCGCAGTGATCGCTATTTCTGCGGGAGCCGTAAA
>NZ_AUHG01000018.1 GCF_000423065.1 Christiangramia echinicola DSM 19838 | reverse complement strand
GTAGAAGACAAGCTTGGTGCAGAAGTATTAACGCAGGATATCACGGTTCAGTTGGATGTAAATGGAAAAGCTTCGATTGAAGTTGCCGATATCGATAATGGTTCAAACGATGCCTGCGGTATCGAAACTCTTAACTTGGATATGACCGATTTCAACTGTGATAATGTTGGTTCAAATACAGTAACCCTTACTGCAAAAGATATAAATGGAAACGAGTCATCGGAAATGGCAATTGTAACGGTAGAAGATAATATCGCTGCAAAAGTACTAGCCCAGGACATCATAGTACAGTTAGACGAAAACGGAATGGCTTCAATAGAAGTAGCTGATATCGATAACGGTTCGAATGATGCCTGTGGAATCGACGTGCTAGAGTTAGATATAACAAACTTCACTTGCGAAAACGTTGGACAAAATAGGGTAACGCTTTCTGCAACAGATGTTAACGGAAACGAGTCTTCTGCCACTGCTATGGTAAGAGTAGAAGATAATATCGCTCCGGTCCCGGTGATGGAATCACTTGAGCCTATTTATGAAGATTGTATCGTAGAAGAAGCCGATGTGGTTAAGCCAATGGCTGTAGATAACTGTGATAATGTCACTGTGACGGGAGATCTTTATTTCCCTATCACCAGACAAGGTTCTACAATGATCACCTGGAAATATGAGGATAATAATGGAAATGTGACTTACCAGCAACAGGAAATCATCATTGAAGATGCTACTGTACCGGTTCCGGATTCAGCCGAACTTGAAATGGTAGAAGTAGAATGTGGAATTTCCGATATTTCTGTACCAACTGCTACAGATAATTGTGCCGGTGTTATTAGAGGTACTACTCAAAATGATGTCTCTTACTTTGAACAGGGTGAGTACATAATTTCATGGACCTACGATGATGGTAAGGGGAATGCGACTACTCAGGATCAGTTGGTGATAGTGAAAGACGTGACATCTCCAGAGGTAGCTACTCGTGATATTACCATTTATCTTGATCCACAAGACAATGTGACTATTTCTCCTGAAGATGTTAATGCAGGGACTTCAGATAATTGTAGTGAAGTCAGTCTAGCCCTTGATCAATATTACTTTGATAGACCTGGTACTTATGAAGTAGTCTTAAGCGCTACAGATACTTCCGGGAATACCGGAACCGGCATGGCGACTGTCAAGGTAGAAATGGATGCGGTTGATACTAAAGATGCTCACGTAGTGCCTACACTATTGAAGCGTAATTCTAAAGCGAATGTAATTCTTCCTTTCAGGTCAGGGATTGGCAGAGTAGTGGTGATAGAAACTGAAACGAATAAGTTTAAGAGTTTTAATGGGAATAAGAAGAATAAAATGGAGGTCGATGTAGCTCCTTTTAAAGGAACATTATTAGTAAGAATTACAGATACAGATGGTAAGGTTTACCTTAAGAAAATAGTTGCATTTTAAAAATAAAGAATCATGAAAATTAATAATATACTATTTGGTCTGGTTAGCATTTTATCAGCCCATTCAGCAATAAGTCAGGATCTGGTACGCCCCGTCATTACAGGGGCACCATTTCTGCAGGTCGTTCCCGATGCAAGAGCAGGAGGAATGGGAGAAACCGGAGTAGCTACGCTACCAGATGATTTTGGGCAATTTCATAATCCGGCAAAATTCCTATTTGCAGGATTGGAATCCAGAGGAGTTGGACTGTCTTATATTCCACAGTTCATTGGATATGCCGATGATGTATTTCATGCAAATGTGGCTTACCATCAAATGCTTAATGAACGCTCGGCCTTAAGCGGGTCATTAACATATTTCAGTTTTGGAGAAGTCGAGGTAGAAGAGCTTATGGGCAATGAGATCTTAAATCAGGGAAATTATAATCCTAATGAAATGGCCTTTGACTTATCATATAGTCTTTTGCTAAATGAGAAATTTGGGATGGCAATTTCAGGTCGTTATATTAGATCAAATATTGCCGATAACTTGGGAAGTTCGAATGTTCAGTTTAAAACAGCCAATGCTGTGAGTGCTGATATTTCAGGTTATTATGCTTCGGCTCCAATTGCAGCAAGAGAGAATAAGTGGACGCTTGGATTTAATCTGAAGAATTTAGGCTCCAAACTTGAATATGCCGAAGAATCAGGATATTCTTATCCATTACCTACTTCCCTGAAGCTGGGAGGTGGGTATCATATTGCCAGTGGTACTAATGATGTTCTTTCATTTTACGCGGAAGCTTTAAAATTTTTAGTGCCGGCTACAGATGATCAAAGAAACCTGCCAGATGAAACCGTGGTTGGAGGATGGTTCTCCAGTTTTGGAGATGCTCCCGGTGGATTTTCTGAGGAGATGAAAGAAGTGATCTTTTCTTTCGGTACAGAATTCAGTTTTAATGAAAACCTGAAGTTGCGCACGGGATATATCACTCAAAGTAGAGAGAAGGGATATCGTAATCATGTAACCCTGGGCGCCGGATTTGCCTATGACAGATTCCTTTTTGATTTTGCTTATCAGTCACCTATACAAAATGATATAAGTTTCAAGCAGGATAACGTAATGAAATTTTCACTGAGTATAGATCTAGGATCAAAAGTTAAAACTGAAAATCCCGATAATACAGCTACAGCAGCTAGCTTTTAAAGTAATTATATAGGCTTATATTAAAAGCGCCTCAGGTTTTCTGAGGCGTTTTTTATTTGATGAGATTCATAAAAACCATATCAAGCTTATTCTAAAACCGCCGTTTTTTAAAATAATAGTTCTTATCATTCCCAGTGATCTCCTTGATCACTTTACAAGGATTTCCCGCGGCGATCACATTCGAAGGAATATCCCTGGTTAGAACACTTCCAGAACCTATCACTGTATTATCTCTAATATTAATCCCAGGGTTAATTACCGTATTTCCACCAATCCAAATGTTATTACCTATTGTTACCGGAATAGAATATTCCAATCCTTCATTCCTTTTTTTCGCATGTACAGGATGCCCGGCGGTAAAAATACTCACATTTGGAACCAACATCACATTATCGCCAATGCTGACTTCGGCGCAATCGAGAATGATGGGATTGTAATTGGAATAGAAATTATCCCCTAGAGAAATATTGTGGCCATAATCACAATGAAAGGGAGGTTCTATATAGAAGTTTTCTTTAGTAGAACCCAGTAATTCCTTAAGTATCTCATTACATTCTTCCGCTAGTTCCGGTGAAATAGAGTTTATCCTAAAACAGGCTTTCTGAGCCGCTAGTCGCTCCTGAGAAAGTTCTTCATCCAAAGCATAATATGGCAGTTGAGCAGGTATTTTTTCTTTTTCAGTAGCCATATTTATTTGAATTTAATTTATGCCATTTTTAGTAATTCCTCAAGGTAAGTTCGGGAATTAGACAGGCGAGGTACCTTATGTTGTCCACCCACTTTATCATTTTTCTTGAGCCAGTCATAGAAAAGGTCTTTTCTCGCCTGGTGAACCGTTGGCATGTTTAGCGTCATATTATTATAGCGCTTGGCTTCATAGTCACTGTTCACTTCCTGTAAAGCCAGATCTAATTGTTTGGTGAAATTATCAAAATCTCTTGGAGGTGTTTTGAATTCTACGATCCATTCATGTGCTCCCTTTTCTTTACCTTCCATAAAGATGGGAGCCACGGTATAGTCTATAATTTCACAGTTAGTCATCAGGCAAACCTTTTTCAATGCAGATTCTGCATTTTCAATGATCAGTTCTTCCCCAAATACA
Source organism: Christiangramia echinicola DSM 19838 (assembly GCF_000423065.1). GTDB lineage: Bacteria > Bacteroidota > Bacteroidia > Flavobacteriales > Flavobacteriaceae > Christiangramia > Christiangramia echinicola. Next base: position 167,577 of record NZ_AUHG01000018.1, on the reverse strand, counting down.
TTGATATGGTGTTTAGTTCTTCCTGAAACCTTTATCCTGTATGGATTCAAATTTGTGAATCTTATGGTATCTCCAATCTTATATCTCCATAGCCCGGCATTTGTGGTAATTACAACCGCATAATTTTTGCCAATTTCAACCTCGTTCAATGGTATGGCCATTTCCTCGTTGGTTCCATACTCATCCATCGGGATGAACTCATAAAAGATTCCGTAATCAAGCATCAATAGTAGATCCTTAGTGTCATTATGGTCCTGGCAGGCGAAGAAACCTTCAGATGCATTATAGATCTCATAAAACCTGAAATCTTCTTTAGGTAGTATTTTTTGATATTGGGATGCATAAGGTTCAAAACTAACTCCACCATGAAAATAGGCTTCCAAATGAGGCCAGACTTCGAAAAGGCTTTGTTTCCGCGTAGTTTCCAATACATTATTAAGTAATACCAGCATCCAGCTAGGAACACCAGCCAGACTGGTCACTTTTTCCTTTATAGTTTCATCAACGATCGCCTGCATTTTGTATTCCCAGTCGTGCATTAAGGAAACTTCGTTGCTTGGCGTACTGCTGAACTCTGCCCAGAATGGCATATTATCGATTAGAATAGCTGAAAGATCACCGTATGAAGTTCCGTTTTCCTGGTATAATTCCTTGCTACCTCCAAGGCGCAAACTCTTTCCTGTAAACATCTGAGACTGCGGATTATTATTCAGATAAATACAAAGAAGGTCTTTACCTGCCGCATAATGGCATTCTTCTAAAGAATCCTGACTCACAGGAATAAATTTACTCTTTGCACTCGTAGTTCCACTAGACTTGGCAAACCACCGAATAGGAGTGGGCCAGAATATATTATTTTCACCTTTCCTGCTTCGCTCTATAACCTCCTGGTAATCCTCATAATTCTGGATTGGAACCCGTTCACGGAAAGTTTCATAAGAATTGATCTCTCCAAAATGATATTTCTTCCCAATTTCAGTGTTTCTTGCTTTCGTGAGAAGATCTTTAAGCAGTTCATTCTGAACCTCATTAGGGTACTTCATGAACAATTCCATTTGATGAATTCTCTTTTTGAGAAACCATGAAGCTATTGAATTGACTAATGGAATTGGCATTATTCTTCTTATCTTTAACGCTTATATTTAAAGGGCGTTCGGTTATTTGGTTAAAAATAAACGAAACTTTGTAGCCTGCAAAAAATTCATTCAGTCTTAAAATAAAAATTTAGATGAGATACGAAGGAGTTCTAACTAAAATGAGAACAGAAATTACTGATGTGGTTCAGTATTACCTTGTTTGGGGAAATGATTTTATCAATATGAATCAGATGCTCGGGAAAAAAATGAGCCTCAATTTTCTTAGATATCAGTGTCTAAATTGCGCCCTGGAAAAGAAGATTTACCGCCAGGGATTTTGCTATGATTGTTTTAGCGCCATCCCACAAGCTGGAGATTGGGTTATTAGCCCTGAGAAAAGTAAGGCTCATTTAGGTGAGGCAGATCGTGATCTGGAATATGAAAAACGATCACAGCTTCAGCCACATATTGTTTACCTGGCTAATTCCAGCGATGTGAAAGTTGGGGTGACCAGAAAGACACAGGTGCTCACCAGGTGGATAGATCAGGGTGCACATGAAGCTATTGAGATCGTTGAGGTGCCTAATAGGTATCTAGCCGGGATCACCGAAGTGGCTTTAAAAGATCATGTTTCAGATAAGACTAACTGGAGAAAAATGCTCACCAATGATATCAGAGATCTTAATCTGGAAGAGGAGCGTGAAAAACTGAAGGAATTTATACCTGAAGAAGCCAGGGAATATTATATCGCTAATAATAAAGAAACCGAGATCAAATTCCCGGTGCAGCAATTTCCAGAGAAGGTGAAATCTTTGAACCTTGTGAAAAACCCATTTTACGAAGGAGTTCTTAGAGGAATCAAAGGTCAGTACCTCATATTTGAGGATGGAACTGTTTTCAATATTAGAGGTAATGAAGGGCTGGTTGTAGAAATGAAAGTTCTGGTTTAATGCTCATTCTGAGCAAAGCGAAAGAATCTCGTGTGTAGACTGCTTCACTAGGTTCGCGGTGACTTCAAATACGTTTTTTCCTCATGCTGAACTCGATTCAGCATCTACTTTGAGACCCTGAAACAAGTTCAGGGTGACGTGCATAAGTTATGGGGTATGTTTGCGAAATCCTGAAGGTCATTTCGATGGAGCATAGCACAGGAGAAATCTCATATGGAAATACTGCTTAAATTAGATCTCTCCCTTTGGTCGGGATGACTTATAATTTCTGTCCTGCTAAACTCGATTCAGAATCTATTTTGAGTCCCTGAAACAAGTTCAGGGTGACGTGCATAAGTTGAGAGGTATTTTTGCGAAATCCTGAAGGTCATTTCGACAGAGCATAGCGAAAGAGAAATCTTATATTGAAATACTGCTTTAAATTAGATCTCTCACTTTGGTCGGGATGATTTATAATCTTTGTCCTGCTGAACTCGATTCAGCATCTATTCTGAGACCCTGAAACAAGTTCAGGGTGACGTGCATAAGTTGAGTAGTATTTTTGCGAAATCCTGAAGGTCATTTCGACGGAGCATAGCACAGGAGAAATCTCATATTGAATTTACACCTACAATTAGATCCCTCCCTTTGGTCGGGATGATTTATGATTTCTGTCCTGCTAAACTCGATTCAGCATCTATTCTGAGACCCTGAAACAAGTTCAGGGTGACGCTTAGAGTAGATTGTAGCACTGAGCTTGTCGAAGTGCCGCTATTAATTTTTTTTTGTAGTATCCTTTTTCTTCCTGGAATTATTTAATAATCCACCTAATATATTCTTCGCTGCATCTTCGACCTGTTTCTGTGAGGATTTATTTATCGAATCTCTTTTAGTAACCGGAACTTTGGCAGAAGTAGTGTCGGTTTTCTGATTGTTTACAGCCGTGGTATCATTTTTATCGAAAGGCTTATTAGGATCTCTTTTTCCCTGAAGAATATCATTGATCGCATCTACCGCCTTGTTTTCAAGATTCTTTTTTTGCTGGGCAACCACTTTCTGCGTAAGATTGTTCACTGCCTGCTGCATATTTACCTTGATCTGCGGACTCTGGAAATTACCGGTAATCCCAATGGGTAATTCTACAGTAGTATTTTCAATAGTTTCACCGCTTAGCTTACCCAGAGTTTTTCCAACTTCAGAACCAAGATATCTTGCCGGTACGTCTAGTTTGAGGTCATAATTCATGTTCATATCAAAACCGTGACTACCCGCAACCTGAAAATCTATGCCTTTAATATTGAAATTCATAGGGGCGATCTGCACCATCCCGTCTTGAAATGTTAGATTTGTTTTTAGCTTGCTTAGATCAATATCATTGAAATCAATGAAGTTCAGCTGGCTATCAAGTTTAGATAATAAAGCAGCTTTTTTCGGGTTGATTTCTGCAGTTAATAATTCAGCTAAAGCATTACCTACAAGACTTGATAATTGCGGAGTAAGATCTTCATTCAAATTACCTTTAAGGCTCATGGTAGACTGAAGTTTACCTTCGATAGCACTGGCCAGAGGAGCAAGACTTTGCATTAATTCTAGGCCGTTGAAAGAAGAAGCGATATCCAGAGAGTTCAGGTTTAGATCCATTTCAAAAACCGGAGTTTGGTTCTTCGTAGAAACTAATCCGTTCATTCCAATGCTACCGTTAAAAATATTAGTTGAAATATCCTGTAATCTTGCGGTTTCATCTCGTATGATGAGCAAACCTTTCGCGTTCTTAAGTTCAAGGTTATCGTAAATAACCGTATTTGCAGTAAACCTAAGTTCCATATCAAGGAAAGAAGGAACTTTAACGGCTTCCTTTCCGGTAGTTTTTGCCACGGTTTGGTCCTTTCCGTTCTCATCTGTTGTAGTGATCTCTTCAGTTTCGGCGACCATAAAATCATTTACAGAAAATGTGTTTGATTGTACCTGGAAATTTCCTTTTAATTGCTCATCTGTCAGTAAAAACCCAATAAGATTTTGCAGTGATCCTGAAGCAGAAATATCTGTTTTACCTGTGGTCATTTTCAAATCTGGGACTCTTACATTCCCCTGGTTAAAGCTCATATCTGCATTAGAGATCTGTACTTCGTTAGGAATTTCGGGAGAAGAATATTTAAAATTTCGAATGGAAGCGGTACCACTACTTTTCACATTCTGATATTGCTCCTTTTCTATAGAATTCATATCAAAACTGGTCTTAACATCGGCGGTAAGGATCCCGTTTAGATCCTGTTCCATTTCCAAAGGATATGCCTGGCTGATATTCGCAAGATTTATGGTTCCTTTCAGAGCCAGGTCCACCAGCATATTTTCAGTAAGGTTACTAATATTTCCGTTGGCGGTAAACCTATCCTGATCTATTCTAAATGTTGCATTCTTTATATTGATATAAGTTTCTTCGGCAAGACCGGTGTCATTTAATACTTCCATGTCTAAATTGATATCCTGCACACTTTTTGGAAGATCGGGATATTTAAAAGAGGCATTATTAGAGGTGATCTTGATATCCATTTTTGGAATAAATGTGACGTCAGCTTTTCCGAAGATCCTTCCGTTAACCACAAAATCACCATTGGTATCTACATTCTCAATATTCTTCGCATAGATCTCAGGGATTACACCCAGGAAGTTCTTGAAATCTGAAGATGGAGTTTTAAAAGTAATATCCATTTCAGTATCCTCATTATTTACCTGAACATATCCATCAAAAGTCAGCGGTAACTGGTTTACTTTAGCTTCGTTTTCCAGGAACGTATATTTCATGTTCTCCAGATCCATTTGGAAAACTGCATCCAGGATCACAGAATTTTGATTTAGATAATTGACCCCATCATAATCAAGTGAAACTAAAGCTTCAGAATACGTATCAAGTTCAGACTGATCTAAAGAGAAATCACCATTCCCTTCATGGTTCAAATTCTCGATATCCATTGAAATCTTAGAACTCTTGTCATCATATTTCACCCTGGAATTATTGATCTCATAATGTTTAAGATCCAGGCTAAAAGGTTTGCTGTTAGAAGTAGAAGTGGTAGTGTCCTCAACCGCAATATCATAATTGGCGTTTCCAAGCGAGTCTACTTTAATGTTGACGTAGGCATTGTTAAGGCTAAGGCGATCTATCTTTTTAGCTTCGTCGCTACTTTTAAAAAGTTCTTTTATAGACATCTCTAACGTAACTTCTTCACCCAACGCCAGTGTGTCGCCCTTAAAAGGTTCATTATTAATAATACTAAGATCTTCTATTACCAAAGTTGCCTGCGGAAAACTGCGGAACATACTAAGGTCGATATCTTTAAAATCTACCTGGGCATTTAAATTATCATTCATTGTTTTCTTCACGAGGTCTTTTAGCTGAGATTCAAAAACGAATGGAGCCACGATCAATAAAATGATAATGGTGAGTATAATAAAACCGAATATTTTTAAAGCTTTTTTCATCTTTTGATAAAATTTGTTAGTTGCTGTAAATCTATACAGCTTCAAATTTGAGTTCTTCCGCAGGTTTTAGATTGAAATATTTTCTCAATCCATATACTGCGGCATATAAAAATGGAGTATCAACTGCGGCAATAATTACTTTGAATAAAAATCCGCTAAGTAACAGTCCATTAAATAGTTCCCAATCTATCTTTCCAAAACTACAAAGCAAAAACAAGACCGAAAAAGTATCTACGAACTGTGAAAGAAAAGTTGAAAAGTTATTTCTCAGCCATAAATGTTTGCCTTTAGTTAGTCTTTTCCAGAAATGGAACAATTGTATATCTATATACTGTGCCAGTAGATAAGCCACCATCGAGGCAAAAACCGCGATTGCGGTCGCTCCAAAAACCTTTTCGAATAGTGAATCACCTATTGGTGACCAGCTTGTGGCCGGCACGGCATCTGCTATATAAACTATCAATAAAGAAAAGAACGATGCAAAAATACCTGTGGTCACAACCTGGTTCGCTTTCTTTTTTCCGTAGACCTCACTAATAATATCTGTGATAAGAAAAGTCACGGGGTAAGGCAGGATGCCAACCGATATTTCAAAAGTGTAAAGTCCGAAAAAATCCCAGTAAAAAAACTTTTGAAAGATAAGGTTGGAAACAACCAGGGAAGCGATAAACAAAGCAGTAAGGATCATATATATTTGCTGAGCCTTAAGCTTTTCTTTCAGGTAGAGTTTTGCCAAATTTTGTTATTAAGTCTTTTATCAAAATTAAGAGTATGTGCTTTTGTTTTGCTTAATTTGCTGTGAAATTATTTTGCGCTACCTATTAAAATTTTCTTAATACGTCTTGAAATCCCCTAAAACAGTAATATTAGCACTGGGAAGCAACATTGGCGACCGGCTTGGTTACCTGCAAATGGCCCTTGAAAAGATACACCAAAACATTGGTTGGATCCTTGAAGTTTCAAAAATTTATGAGACCCCGGCCTGGGGCTTTGAAGGGAATGCGTTTTTTAATGCCTGTATTTCCGTTTCCACCAGGTTAGATGCTCAGGATGTATTAACTCAACTTCTGGATATTGAAAATGAGCTGGGAAGAGAGCGATCTAATGCTGAAAACTATCAAAACAGGACGATAGATCTTGATATACTCCTTTTTGGAGAGGAAGTAATAGAAACCGGATCTTTAATTGTTCCGCATCCAGGGATTCCTGATCGCAGTTTTGTATTACAACCTTTGAATGATATTGCCGCTTCAGAGAAGCACCCAGTTTCCGGAAAAAGGATGAGCCAGTTATTAAAAGAGACTACAGATACTTCTGAAATTTCGGTTACTGCAGAAAAACTTACCAAGCCCGAAATGAATTTCAATTTTCCAACCTGCAATTATATCGCGGTCGAGGGGAATATTGGGGCCGGGAAAACCAGTTTTTCAACCATGATCTCTGAAGATTTCAACGCTAAATTGATCCTGGAACGTTTTAAGGACAATCCATTTTTACCAAAGTTCTACGAGAATAAGGAGCGTTATGCTTTTCCGCTAGAAATGTCCTTTCTCGCCGACCGTTATCAGCAGCTTTCAGATGATCTCGCACAATATGATCTTTTTAAGGATTTTGTTATTTCCGACTATGATGTTTTCAAATCCCTGATCTTTGCCAAGATCACGCTTCATGAAGATGAATATTCTTTATATCATAAACTCTTTCACTTGATGTATAAAGAGCTGGTGAAGCCTGAGTTGTACATATATCTATACCAAAATACCGATAGATTGCTGGAAAATATTAAAAAACGCGGCCGTGATTATGAACAGAATATCCAGCCGGAATATTTGATAGACATCAATAAAAGCTATTTAAATTTTATTAAGTCTCAGAGCAATATGAAAGTGCAGGTGATAGACATCTCAGGGCTCGATTTTGTTTCCAATCGTAAAGACTATTTGTGGCTGCTTTCTGAAATTGACAAGGCGGTAAATTAGGATTTCTTAAGTTTAAACTTTGAGAATAGATCCCATAAAACTACCCCTGTACTTACTGAAATATTCAGCGAATGCTTGCTTCCCAGTTGAGGTATTTCAATAACACCGTCACTTGCTGAAACCACTTTTTGTTGCACACCTTTTACCTCGTTTCCAAAGACAACGGCACAGGTTTTATTCGTTTCTGGAATAAAATCATTAAGCATCATAGCTCCTTCGGCCTGTTCAATAGAATACACCAGTATTCCTTCAGAACTTAATTTTTCAACTAATTCCAGGCTGTCTTCTACATATTCCCATTCCACAGTTTCCGTAGCGCCAAGTGCGGTTTTTTGAATGTCTTTATGTGGTGGTTTGGCGGTGATTCCGCAGAGATATATTTTCTGAATCAGGAAAGCATCTGCGGTACGAAATACAGAACCTATATTATTAAGGCTCCTTACGTTATCCAGAATTACGATAATTGGCGTTTTCTCTGCCTCTTTAAATTCTTCAATACTCTTACGGTCTAATTCGGCATTCTTTAGTTTCCTCTTATTCATGCCGCAAAAATAGAAAATTGAATTTTTATGGACTGTTTTGTATCATTCTGTAAAACAGTTTTTTATGATTTTTTTGTTAACTTAGAAATTCTTAAATCCCTAATTCTTCACGAGAACTGCTATTTCTGTTTTGGTTTATTTATTAACTAAAACCAACGATATTATGAATTCGATTAAAACACTTTTTGTAGCTGCCATATTTTTTATGGTGAGCTGTTATTCATTTGGCCAGGTAAAGGCAGAAAAATATGATAATCCACAATGGGTTAGTATGTCTTATATCAAGTTCAAGCCTATGAAAAAAGAGCCGGCCATGGGCATTATTGAGAATTATTTCGCCAAGGCAGATCAGGATGCCGGGATCGATGCGCCTACTGTATATCATTTTGTAAATGGAGATTATGATATGCTGGTAATCTGGAATATGAAAGAGGGTGTGGAAACTCTAAATTATAAAACTACTCCAGATGATGCTAAATGGATGAATTCTATGACCAAAATCGCCGGAGGACCAGACAAGGCAATGGCGAAACTTGAAGAATTCATGACGTATGTCGAAGATTGGGATAACACCATGGCCAGAAAAGAATAACTATATTTATTAAATATGATAACTTGGATGGGATTTAGGTCCCATCTTTTATTTATAAAATATTTTATGAGAAAACTACTTATTCTTAGCTTATTGCTTCTTATTTATTTTCCTGTAATATCTCAGGAGAAAACTGAATTACAGCTAATAGATATATTCGATTACGAATATATATCAGATCCACAGATCTCACCAGATGGAAAAAAGATCGTGTATGTACGGAATTTTAAAGATATCATGACAGATAAAAACCTGTCTAATTTATGGATCGTAAATTCTGATGGGTCTCAAAACCGGCCGCTAACTACGGGCAATCATAATGATATGTCTCCAAAATGGTCTCCAGACGGTAAAAAGCTGGTTTTTAAATCTGATATGCAGGATGATAAAATGAAGCTTTTTATCACGTGGCTGGATTCCAAGGAGTACTTTCCAATTACAAATTCAGTAAAAACACCCGGTGAAGCTACCTGGTCTAATAATGGCGATTATCTAGCCTTCACTATGTTCGTTCCAAAAAAAACCGAATCCTTTATAAAACTGCCAGCCAAACCCGAAGGTGCCAAGTGGAATGATGGGCCAATCTTCATTGATAAAATGAATTATAGAGGTGATGGCCGGGGATACCTGAAAGAAGGAAATAATCAGATTTTTATTATTTCTACCGATGGTGGTTCCCCGAAACAGATTACCAGTTCAGACAATGATCACGGTACACCGGTATGGTCTGCAGAAGATGATAAACTATTTTTTTCAGCTAATCTTCATGAAAATTCAGATCTGGATCCAATGAATTCTGAGGTCTATGAGCTTGATCTTAAAACAGGAACTGTGAATGCCATAACCAGCAGACAGGGACCGGATAACCACCCAGTAGTTTCTCCCAATGATAATACGATCGCTTACTTGGGGTTTGATGATGAATATCTGGGATACCAGATAAGTGATCTTTATATAAGAGAAGCAAATGCAACAGAATCTAAATTGATTTCTGGCGATTTTGACAGGGATATTGAAAATATTCAATGGGACGGAAAAGGTAAAGGTCTTTATTTTCAATATAACGATCACGGAGATACAAAAATTGGATATATAGATCTAAATGGAAAAGTTGAAGTTGTTGCTGAAGGTATCGGCGGATTGTCTCTAGGGAGGCCTTACAATGCCGGTGCTTTTTCAGTCTCCGGTAAAGGGGATATTGCCTATACTTATGGTTCGCCAATGAACTTGGCAGATCTGGCTGTTCTTGATGGCAAAAAGATGAAGCGAATCACCAATGTAAATAAAGATTTATTTTCTTATAGAAAGCTAGGAAATGTAGAGGAGATCACCTGGAAATCTTCCTTTGATGATCGTGAGATACAGGGGTGGCTGGTTACTCCGCCAGACTTTGATCCTTCAAAGAAATATCCGTTTATCCTGGAAATTCATGGAGGTCCATTTGCCAGTTATGGGAGCGTTTTTTCAGCGGAAATACAGGCATTTGCAGCCGCTGGTTATGTTGTACTTTATTCCAATCCTCGTGGAAGCAGCGGCTATGGTAAAGAATTCGGGAATCTTATTCACCACGATTATCCCAACCATGATTATGAGGACTTAATGTCTGGGGTAGACGCAGCTATTGAAAAAGGATTTATAGATGAGAATAATCTATTTGTTACCGGTGGTAGCGGTGGTGGAGTCCTTACTGCCTGGATCGTTGGAAAAACCGACCGTTTTCGTGCAGCTGTGGTAGCCAAACCGGTAATAAACTGGTACAGTTTTGTTCTTTATGCAGATAATCCAGGTTTCTTCAGTAAATACTGGTTCGATAAAAAGCCCTGGGAAGATCCTGAGCCTTACCTAAAAAGGTCTCCAATTTCTTATGTAGGCAATGTAACAACACCTACAATGCTCTTAACTGGCGAAGAAGATTATAGAACTCCAATTGCCGAATCTGAACAGTTCTATGCTGCCTTAAAATTAGAAGGGGTGGAGTCTGCCATGGTAAGAATACCAGGGGCATCACACGGGATAGCGAGCAAACCCAGTAATCTTATCGCTAAAATTTCAAGTATTCTGGCGTGGTTTGATAAATACAAAAATTAAGAGCGAAAGAACTTTGCTGATTCCAACGGAATAATTTTTATTGCTCCCGATTACAAATAAAATAGGTCTATGATCAAGAAAATCAAATTTCCGTCTGCCCAGACACTACTTATTATTATTGCAGCCTTGGTGGCTATAGGCACCTGGCTTATTCCTGCAGGCAGTTATGACACTCTTTTTTATAGCGATTCTGAAGAGCTTTTCCTAAGGAGCAGTATGGGGAAGACTACAACACTTCCAGCTACACAAGAAACCCTGGATGCCCTGGATATTAAACTTTCTCTTGATAATTTCCTGGGCGGTGCTATTAATAAACCTATTAGTATACCCGGAACGTTTAATTATGTAGATCCAAATCCTCAGGGTTTTTCTGAATTTATTCAGGCACCGGTCAAAGGTATAATTGGAGCATCAGAAATTATATTCCTGGTGCTTTTTATTGGCGGCCTTATTGGGGTGATTAATGTGACCGGAGCTTTTGAATCTGGCATTGTATCTCTCACACGTATTTTAAAGGGTAAAGAATATCTTCTCATTATTTTCACTACGTTCATTATAGCTCTTGGCGGTACTACTTTTGGGTTAGGCGAGGAAACCCTGGCATTTATACCTATACTTATTCCAGTTTTTATTGCGGCCAAGTACGATGCACTGGTTGGGATTGCCTGTATTTTTCTGGGATCTCAGGTGGGTGTGATGTGTTCTACCACAAATCCTTTTGCCACGATTATTGCTTCAGACGCTGCCGGAGTAAACTGGACCACGGGACTTAACCTGAGAATGGTGGTGTTCCTTATCTGTATTGTAACCACTATAGCGTTCATTTTATACTATGCCAGGAAAGTGAGGCTTTCGCCGGAAAAATCTCTCATTTATGATCAGCGTCAGGAGATGAATAATCTTTTCGGGACCGGAGAAGTGAAGGCTATTCCGAAATTGAATTTAAATCTGCGCCTCATTCTTTTTGTTTTCACCCTCAGCTTTGTAGTAATGATCTATGGTGTTTCAAGCCTGGGATGGTGGTTCATTGAAATGTCATCTGTATTTCTATGTGCAGCGATCTTAATAGGTCTATTATCCCGAATGAAAGAAGAAAAATTTATTAGTTCTTTTTGCCAGGGAGCAGGAGAACTACTGGGAGTAGCATTTATTATTGGTATCGCCAGGGGAATCTCAATTCTAATGGCAGATGGGCTAATAAGCGATACGATCCTGTATCATGCCAGTACGTTTACAACAGGAATGAACAAAGGAGTTTTTATAAACAGCCTTTTTGCCATATATAACGGATTATCATTCTTTATACCTTCAACTTCAGGGATGGCAGTGCTCACTATGCCCATTATGTCGCCGCTTGGTGATAGTGTAAATATTGGAAGAGAAATGATAGTTAATGCTTATATGTACGGGCACGGACTATTCGGGATCATTAATCCTACCGGTTTGATCCTTGCTTCTTTAGGAGTTGTGAAAATAGGTTATGACCGCTGGTTAAAATTTATCTGGCCTCTTTTGGTAATTTTTGCGGTAATCTTAATGCTGGTCCTGACTGTATCGGTTTACTAGAGCTGATTTCAGTAAAACCAGTATAACTTTTTTGAATCTTTCCCAAATTAATTTTAGGTGAGCCTATAGAAAATTAACGAATCCTATGGTGAATATTCAAAATTTGAACATCCTCTAAAGTGTTGTTAATTAATTATTTAGTAGATTAGAAGTGATCTTTTAGCATACTGTTGTATTCCTCTTAATTTCATTTAAAGAGCGGGATCTTGCAGTTTAAGCTTACGATTTATTCCACACCAATCAAAAAGAATTAAGTTATGAATAACCAACAGCAACACTGGACCAAAGCCGAACTTCAGATCTATATTCTCCTGCTCTGTGCCAATGCAGATTCCAAAGTAACACAAGAGGAGATTGAATTGATCAAAACAAAAACAGATAAAGCAACCTTCGATAAAATGAACGCTGAATTTTCTGAAGATACAGAAGAGGAGAGCCTCGAGAAAATTCAGGACAACCTGGTGATGCACGAATATTCACATAAGGAGCTTTCAAATCTAAGAAGGGAGATGTTTGAAATTTTCTTTTCAGATAAAAAATTCAGTATGATGGAAAATACCCTGGATAAGATCCTGGATAATATTCTGTATTAGAAAATATAAACCAGGCAGATTCGTCCTGGGTGATTGAGAGTCTCAGTTAAAATTTATTCGCCAGGGCTAAGCGTAGCACTAGATAAAATTAGCCAAACTATGGTTTAGAATATAATATCAGTAAAAACCATGAATTTAAAACTATGGAGAATCCTGAAAAACTATCTTCAGCACACTTAAGAAATAAGCATACAGACGATCTTATTGATCACTACTGGGGCAGTATAAGTTATGTTTCCAGTTTAATAAAGGCTTCAGAGATCAAGGCAGGGCTTATTCTTTCCTTTTACGGGATCCTGTTGAACTTTGTATATCAAAATATAGGATTAGTACTGGCACATTTTGAAAATGAAATCCTCATTTATGCTCTAATGGTCATCTGGTTTTTATGTGCCGTAACTTCTATTTATTACAGTATCCGGTGTTTTATGCCCAGGATCGAATCTAAGTATGAAAAAAATATTTTCTTTTTTGGGGATGTGATCTCAAAATTCGGTGATATAAAGCAATTCTCTAAAACATTCTTCAGTATAAGTCTGGACGAAGAACAATTATTCGATCAGCTGGGGCAGCAAATTTTCATCAATGCGAAGATCGCAAATTTGAAATTTCAGAATGTTCAGAAAGCTTTAAAATTCCTGGCAATTCAGTTTATTCTACTACTGATCATCGTTGTATATTATATTATTGCAGATTTTATCTAGATAATTTATTACAGACCTACTTCTCTTAACTCTCTTTATTGGTGCTAACTTTTTGATCTATTTCTTTCCGTATTAAAGCAAATTCAACTGAATTGAATCTTTCCTCTGAGATTTCTTCATATAGTTCCATTGCCGCTTCAGTATCTCCAGCTTTTTCATGGATCTTAGCTTTCCAGTATTTGTCGTGGATATAATCTTCATCTGTTTTCGCTATATGTTCCATTGCTTTTTCCATATCACCCATGTGATAATTGATCACGGCCATGGCACGATGATAAGGCTCCAGCTTATCGGGTCTGTTGATAGAGTCAACGGCAGTTTTTATAATTTCAGCTTTCTTTAAAGCTTCCTTGTAGTTCTTCTTACTGGTTAAAACCATTGCATCCCAATAATTTAGTATCGCATCCTGATTTGCTGCCACGACCGGACTGTTAGCCTCAGCAACTAATTTCTTAGAAATTGGTTTCATCATATTCACGGTTTGCTCCAGGCGTTTCGTGTTTCCATCATGCATTGCGATATGTGCAGCGGTATAGGCAGCCTGATATTTTGCAATATTTCTATTGCTCTCAGGGATGTCTAAAGAATCAAAAGATTTTGTTCCCTCCTCCAGGAAAGTTAATGCCCCTTCAGAATCACCCTGATAAACAAAAGTATTTGCTTCACCTGAGAGGTTTGTTCCAAATTCACTTGCTTCCCTGGCATCTTTAAAGTTTTTACGCGCTTCGTCATAATTACCCAGGATAGAATTTGCGTGCCCCGATTTTGCAAGAGCTACATCGTCTTCAGGATCTAGGGATGCGGCTTTTTCGTAGCTAGACAAAGCCTGTTCTAAATTATCCTGATCGCGATAATAATCTCCCATTAAAATATGAGAACGAGTACTGTTTGGTGCTATTTTAACCAGCATATCCAGATACTTTTTAGCTTGTGCCTTATCTTTTGGAGTATTAAATAAATAGGAAGTGCCCAAACTTGAAATTGCCGGTACAAATTCCGGATTTAATTCAAGGGCTTTTTTCCAATGTTCTCTGGCTTTTTGTTCCTGATCATTATTATCATAATAAATGGCAAGATTATCCATGGCTCTTGCCGATTTTGGATACTTCTCTACTAATTTTTTGCTAACCTCTAATTCTTTATTTACATCACTTTTTAGTCCGGCCTCGGTCATGTCCATCATCATTGCTTCGCTTTCATTAGCTTTATCGCGCATTCCCATGAACTTTTCCCTGTTGGTGGCCCAGTCTTTAGCTGAATTTGCTGTATAGGTTCTATACATTTGAGCTGATACAAATTCCGGGTCGTGTTGCAGGGCTTCATCAAACTTAGCGCGGGCCTTTCGCTGGTTGCCTTCATCAAAATAGGCCAGTCCCTCATCAAAAGCCTCCCTGGCTTCTTCAGATTTTGTGTTTACAGGTAATTCATTTGCTGAATAATCGGTTTCGGCTTCTACTTCCTCATTTTCCTTTTCAGTATCCTTACAAGAAGTTGCAAAAAGCATTGCAACAAAAATCAAGGATATTGGTAGTTTTTTTAAATAAAACATAGTCGTAAATTTTTGGTTGAATTAAAAGTGAATTATACTAAGTTAGTGATTTTCAGGCAACAAAAGTGGTGAAGAGAGGGGTCAATGAAAATTTTCTTATAAAGAAATAAACTTTTTAAACCTTTGGAAAAACTGGGAAGTGATCCGCAGCGATTAGATTTTCTGAAAACTAAGTTGTCACTCAGGCTTTAACCTCTGTTACTTCAGAATATTCTTAATCTGAGAAGTTCAGTCGTAACCAGAAGCTTTTAATCAGATAAGTACCTGCATAGGTGTCATTTTTTATGCTGAAATTTTCTCTGGGAAATACCGACTCATGGATGTGAAAGTTATGTCTTAAATTGCAACCAATTAAAATTCCCAGAGCTTGCCCAGACCCAAAAAATCTTTTGAAACCAATAACATCAATTTCAGGGAAAGTTTTGCTTCTCTGAAGTTTGTACCTCGATTTTTTAAGGAAATACGTAAGGTTAATCCATTACTTTTTTACACCAATGTTTCCGGGAGAATTGTGAATGCGGTCTTGCCGGTGATCATGCTCTGGTTAGGGAAGTTGATCATTGATGAGGTAGTAATACAGATCGCGGCAGATACTAAGGACCTGGATCAACTTTGGATCCTGGTGGCGGCAGAATTTGGACTTGCAATTATTTCAGATTTATTAAGCAGAGGTATTAGTCTTAGTGATGCTTTACTTGGCGATCAGTATTCAATTGACACTTCTGTCAGGATCATAAAAAAGACTTCAGAGCTTAATCTGGATCAGCTGGAAGATTCAGAATTTTATGATAAGCTGGAAAGAGCAAGACAGCAAACAACTGGTAGGGTAGGTTTAATGTCTAATATACTAACCCAGGGAGAAGATGTCATTGTGATTATTTCACTTCTTACCGGTGTGGTCGCCTTTGAACCCTGGTTGATCATTTTGCTGGTTGTTTCTATTATTCCTACGATCATTAATGAGATCAAATTTAGTGGAACAAGTTATTCTCTGGCCAGAAGCTGGACGCAGGAAAGGCGGGAACTGGATTATTTGAGATATGCCGGAGCCAGTGATGTTACGGCTAAAGAGGTTAAGTTATTCGGGTTGTCAAATTACCTGGCCGATAGATTTAAAGGGCTTTCAGATAAATATTATTTACAAAGCAAACGGCTGGCTAAACAGCGCGCGGGTTGGGGCTCCATATTTAATGTAATAGGTACAGGAGCTTATTATGGGGCGTATATTTTTATTATTTTCAGGACCGTGGCCGGAGTTTTTAGTCTGGGTGATCTTACATTCCTTTCCGGATCTTTCAATAGGCTGAGGTCTAAATTACAGGGGTTTTTTACCCGTTTCACTCAGATTACTGAAAGTGCACTTTATCTTCAGGATTACTTCGAATTTTTAGATCTTACTTATGCTGAAAGTTCTAAAGAAGGTAAACTTGATCTACCAAAGAATATCAAAACGGGATTCCAATTTAAGAATGTCGGATTCAAATATCCCAAGTCTGAAAAATGGGTGGTTAGAAATATCAATTTTGATCTAAGAGCAGGTGAGAAACTAGCTTTCGTAGGTGAAAATGGTGCTGGTAAAACCACACTCATCAAACTCCTGTTGCAATTTTATGAACCTACCGAAGGGGAGATCCTTTTAGATGGGATACCCATAAAAAAATATGATCAGGCTGCATATCAGCAATATTTTGGAGTGATCTTTCAGGATTTTGTGAAATTTGAATTAACCCTGAGGGAAAATATCGCCATGGGAGAAATTGGTGAAATTTCCAATCAGTCTAGAATTGACGGCGCGGCAGAGAAAAGCCTGGCGCGTGAAGTAGTAAAAGACCTGCCTTTAGGATATGAACAACCGCTGGGAAAAAGATTTAAACACGGGAAAGATCTTTCCGGGGGTCAGTGGCAAAAGATCGCCATTGCCAGGGCTTATATGAAAGATTCCGAAGTTCTTATTCTCGATGAACCAACCTCTGCTCTTGATGCCAGGGCAGAAACCGAAGCGTTTCAGAGGTTTATAAAACTAACCGAAGGTAAGACCGCAGTGATCATTTCGCATAGGTTCAGCACCGTACGTATAGCCGATAGGATCATGGTGTTAAAAGACGGGGAAGTATTAGAAATTGGAACGCATAAAGAGTTAATGAAAAATGATAAACTATATGCTGAACTTTTTAATCTTCAGGCCGCTGGATATCAATAAGAATTCACTTTTGTTCTTTATAAGTTGTGGGAAAATCGAGCTATTCTCATTTTACAATAATGCGATAGTTTACTTACTTTAGCGCACATTAAATTTCCAGAAATTGGCAGCAAAGAAATCTCAGAAGGTTACCCCGTTAATGCAACAGTATAATAGCATCAAGCAGAAATATCCAGATGCGATGTTATTATTCAGGGTAGGGGATTTTTACGAGACTTTTGGAGAAGATGCGGTAAAGGCTGCCCGGATCCTGAATATCGTTCTAACCAATCGAAATAACGGGGGAGAGCGAACAGAACTTGCAGGATTTCCACATCATTCCCTGAATACTTATTTGCCAAAACTGGTAAAAGCAGGGCAGCGGGTTGCCATTTGCGATCAGCTGGAAGATCCAAAGATGACCAAGAGCATCGTAAAACGTGGTGTAACCGAGTTGGTGACACCGGGAGTTGCCATGAACGATGATATACTTCAGAGCAAATCGAATAATTTTCTTTGTGCTGTTCACTTCGGAAAAAAGATCCTGGGAGTTGCATTGCTGGATGTTTCTACGGGTGAATTTCTTTGTGCACAGGGAAACCGGGAATATATAGATAAGTTGCTTCAGAATTTTGGCCCTAGTGAGATCCTGGTTCAGAAGAAATATAAAAAAGAGTTTAGCGAGAGCTTTGGTAAAGACCATCATTGTTTTTACCTGGACGACTGGATCTTTAAAAGTGATTATGCCGAAGAAACTCTGAATGGCCATTTTAATACAAAGTCATTAAAAGGTTTTGGAGTAGATCATCTGGAAGAAGGTGTGATCGCTTCCGGTGCTGTATTATATTACCTGGCGGAAACCAGGCATCATAGACTTCAGCATATAACTTCTATAAATCGTATTGCTGAAGAGGAATACGTGTGGATGGACAGATTTACGATTAGAAATCTGGAGTTATATCATTCTACTGCGGCCAATGCAGTCACGCTCTTAGATGTGATTGATAAAACGATCTCTCCAATGGGCGGTAGATTGCTGAAACGCTGGCTGGCCCTTCCGTTAAAAAATGCAGATCTAATTGAGAAAAGACTGGAGGTTGTAGATTACCTCATAAAACATCCTGATGTGCATGCTGATATTCAGGATCAGATAAGGGAGATCAGTGACCTGGAAAGACTAATATCAAAAGTTGCTACAGAAAGAATTAGTCCGCGGGAAGTAAATCAACTCAGGAATTCCCTGAATGCGATCATTCCGGTAAAGGACCTGGCAATTAAATGTGAAAATGAAGCCTTGAAGGTGATCGGTGATAATTTGCATTCCTGTGACCTGCTTCGTGAAAAGATTTCAGAGAGTATCAGTGAAGAAGCACCGGTGAATGTTCAGAAGGGGAATGTGATTGCGAGAGGTTTTTCAAAAGAACTGGACGAGCTTAGAGATATTGCTTTTTCCGGTAAGGATTACCTGGATAGTATGATCCAGCGAGAAACCGAGGCAACAGGAATTTCTTCTCTTAAGATAGGTAGCAACAATGTTTACGGTTATTATATAGAGGTTCGAAACACGCATAAAGATAAAGTTCCTGAAACCTGGATTCGTAAGCAGACGCTGGTGAATGCTGAAAGATATATTACCGAAGAACTAAAGGAGTATGAATCTAAAATTCTGGGTGCGGAAGAGAAAATTCATCTTCTGGAACAGCAATTATTCGGAAAGCTGATCGCCTGGATGGCCGATTATATAGACCCGGTTCAGCAGAACGCAAAATTGATCGCGAGATTAGATTGCCTTTGTTCCTTTGCCCAGCAGGCCCAAACTGAAAATTATAACCGACCTGAAATTACAGATAGTCACGCCCTTAATATAGAAGAAGGGCGACACCCGGTAATCGAAAAGCAATTGCCTCCGGGAGAAGTTTATGTAACCAACAATGTCCAGTTAGATCGGGTAGAACAACAAATCATTATGATCACTGGTCCTAATATGAGTGGTAAGTCGGCAATCTTAAGACAAACAGCGCTTATTGTACTTATGGCTCAAATGGGGAGTTTTGTACCCGCCAAAGCCGCCGAAATCGGACTCGTAGATAAGATCTTTACCAGGGTAGGAGCAAGTGATAATATTTCTATGGGTGAATCTACTTTTATGGTAGAGATGAATGAGACGGCGAGTATCCTGAATAATATTTCAGATCGTAGCCTGGTGTTGCTAGACGAGATTGGCCGTGGTACAAGTACTTATGATGGGATTTCCATTGCCTGGGCTATAAGCGAATATTTACATGAACATCCTTCAAAACCAAAGACATTGTTTGCCACACATTATCATGAGTTAAATGAAATGTGTGAAACCTTTGACAGGATCAAGAACTTCAATGTTTCTGTGAAAGAACTAAAAGATAATGTGTTATTTCTGCGGAAACTGGTTCCAGGAGGGAGCGAACATAGTTTCGGGATACATGTAGCGAAAATGGCTGGAATGCCTCAAATGGTTTTGCATAGAGCCAATAAGATCCTGGCGAAACTGGAAGCTTCTCATTCTATGGAAGACTCCGGTGCGGTGCTTAAACAATCTGCAGAAGACGAAATGCAGTTAAGCTTCTTCAATCTTGATGATCCTCTGCTGGAAGACCTGAAACAGGAATTACTGGGAATCGATATTGATACTCTAACTCCGGTAGAAGCTTTGATGAAGCTTAATGAGATTAAAAGAATGCTGGGGAAGAATAATACTGGATAATAGGTAGTTGAGAATTGATTATTATCTTTTAAAAAGAATACCATGACCTTACGTCGTCTTGAACTGGTTTCAGGATCTCACAGTTATATAGGTCATTTCGACCGCAGGGAGAAATCTATATTCATTTGTAACCATACAACTCCGTTCTCTACATATAATAAATTTCGAAATTTTTCTTGCTCTTTGCTCATAATGAAGCGGTAAGAAAACCAGGGGGTAATTAATCGAATCTGGACGGACTTTTTTATTAAAAAATTCTTTGCTATTATGAGATTTGTCTTAAATTTGCCTCCGCAATAAGGGCGACGTCATTATTGCAATGTTCATACAAATCGCGAAAATAGCTCAGCTGGTAGAGCGCCACCTTGCCAAGGTGGAGGTCGCGGGTTCGAATCCCGTTTTTCGCTCAGTTTATAATAATATGCTCGGGTGGTGGAATTGGTAGACACGTTGGACTTAAAATCCAATGAACATTAGTTCGTACGGGTTCAAGTCCCGTCCCGAGTACTGAAACCCTCTTTAACTAACTGTTATTGAGGGTTTTCTGTTTTTAAACACTTCTATCTGTACGCTTATTTGTACGCAACGAATAATTTAAGCCTTTTTAGTGCTGTAAAAACTGTAATTTTAACCTCGCGCGCGTATTGTTCCGATTTTCTTTAATCAATATGAAACCGATAAAAATAGGTTTTTGATTTATTGCCGTTTAGTGGGGTGGGAATTTGCCAATCTATAAGTTCGACTTTCCCGGCTTTATTTCTATATACAGTAAAAACAGAGGGATTTTCAAACTCATTTTCTGAACTGTTTAAATTGGTATAATATACCGTGTTAGATTTGTAGGTATCGTAATTTTTCTCAGTGTAATTTATCTTCCAGGTCTGAATTTCAGTTGTTGACTTATCTTTAGTAACTATTCTAATAAAATCTTCATCTATTAAAATATCTCTATTTATCCATTCAGAAGGGACTTCTGCATTATTCTGGGTTATATAGTATTCAGTTAATTTAGAGTTGTAGGTTTTACTCTGAGAAAAAGTATTTAACCAGAAGGAAAATATTAAAAATGTAAATAGTAACCTCATCTTCTAAATATAGTTATTTTAGGTTTACACCCGCGTAGTTGTAAAAAACCTTTAATGCTCTCTAAAATGGACAAAAATAAAGTTAGGTTTTGTTAGGTGCAGTAACAATTTGAAATGTCAGGTTTTGACAGGTGTTTGTTAACACGCGAACAGATACCAATGAAGTCTTTTAAAAGTTAGCAAATGTTAGCATTTTCGTGTGCGCGTGGTGACCTCCATAAAACCTTACTTTGTCTTAATTAACTCTAAGTAGTTCTAATCGTATACGCGCGCGTAATGGTCGGAAAATTCTTTTTATACTGTCTAAATTGTCTAGATTTAATGTTAGGTTTTGTCAGGTTCTTTACATACAGTTTGTGAAAAAAGCAGAGAGGATTTATTATTCAGTTACAAATTCTCTATTAAATCGTCTAAGTTAGATAGTTCTTTTGCTTTTCTAGGAACAGAATAAAACTCTGTTTTAATTTTGGCGACTTTATTAAGTCTTTCAATATTTCTATAACTATTAGGGTAATAAAATCCAGATCCATTTATATTAAAAGTGCCTATTAGAGTGCCTTTAGACTCAAATGTTTTTTGCCTAGTATCTGTTACCCAACAATTACCTCTATCTGTAATTTCCATTTGACAATTTGGAATATCATTTTCAATATCTAATCCTTTATCTTTAAATGCAATTCTTAAATGATCAATAACCTTTGAGGGTATTTGGTCTAATATGCTTTTTCCTAATATCGTTTTTACTACCATTTTGAACAATAAGTTTTATGGAATATAAAATTAGGAAAAAAGAGTACTGAATAAGAATTGTAGTTACTCTAAATATTAAATAAAATTATACGCGCGAACAGATAGGGATATATTTAAAAAACTTTAATTAATTAATATTTATATTTAACCGTTAAACTTGAAAGTTATGAGTACAGCATCTATTGAATTTCGGGAAAAGAAAAAGGGGAAACCTAGTTATGACCCGGTAAGAAGTAAATTTGATAATGAGTATAAAGATTTTGATAATGTTCAACTACTCAAAGAACATCTATATCAAATGAAAAATCAATCTGAATTTTTACGGAAAATTTCCAAAGATGTTGCCTTGATAAAATGGATTGTTGTTATTGCTTTTGTTGCAAGTATTATAATTGGGGTTTTATTTGGATTAACGCTTTAGTTCGCCGTAAACAGATTAGGAGTATTTGAAAACGTTTGATTAATCAAGGTTATTTCGATCTTTTTTATGGTTTCCGAAAACTCTTTTTTATCGTGTGAAAAACAACCTTTTTTATAGTGTAAGAAAACTCTTTTTCATTATAACAAAAAATATATTAGTTTTAATACTGGAATTATACCCTACTTCCGATTCCTTAATTTTTATCAACCAAACTTATTAATTATGAAAAATTTAGGCGTTATAGCAAGTGCAATTGCATTGCTGTTTGTTTTCCAAAGTTGCGGTACGCGCGCAACCTCATCTATTGAGCCAATTACTAAAGTAGTTCCAGTTGAAAACACAAACAAAAATGATCTTTACGTGAGGGCAAATAATTGGATGGTTTCAGCCTTTAAAAATGCTGAGTCAGTTGTCCAATTTTCCGATAAAGAATCTGGAACAGTTACAGGGAAATATTATTTATCCCCTATTACCGCTGCCAATCAATACGGACCGGCTCAGGATGCTTATGCTATTATTAATATTCAGGTTAAGGATGAAGCAGGTAAGATTACCGTTACTCCAGAAAAATTCGATTATATGAAGGGGAATATGTATACACTGTATAATGAGGAATCAGCCAAGCAAAAAATCGAAAACCTAATTACAAGTTTTGAAACAGCAATGCTAAAGCCAGAAAATAAAGACTGGTAAAAAAAACCAAGATTTCTAATTTTTAAATTGCTGAAAGTGTGTAATGATTAACAGTATATAGATTAGTTAATGGTTACACATTTCAGTACTTTCTAAGCGGTTAATAGTTACACACTTTTTTAAAATATCAATTGCAAATTTGGCTTTAAGATTTTCTGAATACTTTATTATAGTTTCCTGGAGTTTCTTTTTATGTCTATCTCTATGATGAGGTTTCAAATCAATAAGCCAAAATTTAGGAATACAATATTTTAGCATACGTATTTGAAGTGTTTTGGTTAGGTTATTTTTTCGAATTGTATAATCATAATACACCACTTCATCCAATTGCCTTAGAAGTTCTAATTTGGCGTTTTCTAAAGTGAATGTGGTAATATCGGCAAACGTGTATATATCTAATTCGTTAATCTTTTTTGATTTTTTCAGGCTTATCTCTATTCGTGTTGTTGGTGTTATCATTCCATACTGCTCAGACTTGTTGTAAATTTTAATTCGATATTGTTGGTGTTCACAATAGTAAAAATTGCCATTATATTTACTTTCGAACCTTTTTCCTTTATGATAGAGTAGTCCTTGCAAAAACGATAATTGTTCAATCTTTGGTGTGGTATTAATACCGAATTCTATATTTTGAAAAACCATTTGCGTTGCTTCACATTTAAATAATTTCATTAAATGATCTCTAACGTATATAATATTTGAAAGTGTAAATTGATTACCGTTAAAACCTTTATTCTGGGTTTGAATATTAGAGAAATAGTTAGGGGCCTGTATGCCTTTTATAGAGTTATATAGTTTATGAATACTCCCAGTAAATAAGATTAATCCAGATTCATAAACGGTGATTTTGCAAAAATGATATTCTGCTATGTGTTTATGAATTTGTCCTCCATTTCGGGAAACAACAGTTTTAAACTCAAAACAATTATTATCTAATATAAAGATAGGGTTTATGCCTAAAAGCATTATTTTAGTGTAGTCAATCAAAGTATTTGCTTATATTTGTGAAGGGGGTATGCGTTGCCAGTATACTCAGCATTTGAACAATATTAGAGGGGTTACGCACCCCTCTTTTTTGTTGCTAAACACTAACTAACTGTTACAGGTGCTAAATTTTGGAATTGTCGAGTATAATAATTTTGGTAGTAGTAAATTTTAACCTCTTTGCCGTTGTTTAAAAACTCGGCTAATACAAGGTGCTTTTTATAAAATACGTCACCAAAATAAATACCTTCATAGTCGGTAGGAAAGAAACCAGTTAGGGGTTTACTCCACTTATTGCCGTTCCTAATCTTTAACCAGTAGTCTGGCATAGATCGAGCATATTTGCGGTCTTTCTGAATATTTATTTTTTCAGAAAGTAAAGATTTGCCATTAAAAACCTCATCAAGTTCATAATGCTTAACACTTGCGTATTTTCCCGCGTTTATTTCTTTGTAAGTGTGAATTACTGGAGTAGGAATGTTTTGCGTTGCCATATCTGAAATTTTAAAGTTGAATAATTGCTTTCTCTATTTCAGATCTTTTATAATAGACTCTCTTACCGAGTCCAAACCTTTGTAATTTACCTGCTTTAGTCCAGTTGTGAACGGTAGAAATATCCACCTTAAGCATTTTTGCGACCTCAGCACGGGTCAAAAATTCTTCTGGTTCTTTGGGTTGGTAAGACTTCTTTAAATCGTTTAATTGGGCTTGTATGCCCTTTAAAATTGATTCCTGGAGTTTCTCAGGGGTCGTGTTGTAGAGTTGAGTTACGTTGCTCATTTTCAAATAAGATTTAGTTAATGATTAGGCTAAGTCTTACTCGAATATTTTACCTTTGCAGTTCCTACACTTACAAGGGCATTAGATTGACTTTCGAGTTAGTCTTTTGCCTTTTATTTTGAAACAAATTTAATATGAATGAAAGGCTCCCAGAAAAACTATGAGCAATGGCGAGTAATGTCCAGTAGAAATTTATATAGTGTGTAAGGTCAGTATTTCTAATATAGAATCAGAAAAAATGAAGTAATAAAAAAGAAGTTTTTATTTCTGCATATATAAGTTTCTCAGGTGACTTTTCTTATATCCTGTATTGAATAGTTTGTCCGCTAAATCAACCATTTGGTCATGGTTCAAGTCTAAATGCTTATTCAGTTCTCTCCAATCATTTAGAAAATGGTAAATATTCGTGTCTTCTTTTAAATTAAGTTTTGATAATTCAAAATTCGCGTTTTTGAAACTCTTTGAAGTTTCTAATCTATGTAGAAATTTTTTCAGAGAAGCAAAACCCTTTGTTTTGTTTCCTTTAATAAAATATGTTTCGGAAATGCTGGTTACAAAAACTATAAAAAGGTCAGGTTTAATTTGAAATCTTTCAATAAAAAATTTAGCCTGTTTTACCTTCCATTTATATGATTTATTATCATAACAGTATTTTTGAAACCATTTAAATAAGGTCTTTATTTCTCTTAAATTGTAATTAAGGTCTTGCATACTAAATTTTTCCAAAGGTGTATGAGTGTGCTTTCTTAACTCATCTATAAATAAGTTGCTTTCATCAATTAGATTATCTCTAAAAAACACTTTGTTTTTCAATTCAGATTCCAGGAGTTTTATTCTATTATTTTTTTGAGCAATTTGGAGTAAGTATAAATCTTCTTTGTGCATTGATTAAGAATTACTGGTTTTGCTAATAATTTTCAATTTAGTTTCTTTATTTTCTTTGGTATTTTGTTTGGCGTAGAAATCCGCTATTTGTTGAGCATAGTCCATAGAAGATTTGCCTATATAGCCGTAGAATTGTTTTTCTGTGGCGTGCATCGTGACCTGCATTATTAGGGGGGTGGGTAAATTACCATATTGATTGGTTGCAAATGATCGCCTGCAAACGTGTGAAGTAATTAAATCGTGTTTAGGAAATTCCCCGGTAATTTTCCTTTTTTTTCCTTTGCCTATATATTTACCGTTTTCGTCTTTAGGTAATTCTACCCCTTTCTCATTTACCATAGCAATTTTTGCACCTGGTATGTATTCGTCTATTTCGGCAATCTTGCACAATTCCTTTAAACCATTATTAAAATTTTGAATTGCAATTTTATAAGGTAATCCTTCTTTTAAAATTTCTTTGGTTTTGGGTAGAACTGGAATAGTAACATTTTTTCCTGTTTTTTGCTGTTTAAGTTCGATTATCTCTAATCCATTTCTAACAATGAAATTTTCCTGAGTAATATTTAAAAGGTCGCCACCTCTTTGCCCTATATTACAGCCTAATAAAAGCCATTTACGAACGTTTTGTAGTGCTTCGCTAACTAACTTAGTCTTTTCTATCTTTTTAAGTTCTGAGGGGCTTAAATAGATTATATAATCATTTGTAGTTTTTCCGCCTTTAACCTTTTTCAATTGTGGGCTGGTTTCTATGCCATTTACCTCAGCATCTGCACAAACAGATTTAAGATCATCAATCTTTTTTCGTGCATAACCTTCAGAATATTTTTGTTCGTTTAATAGCCAGTTTAAAAATCTTTTTCCAAAGTTTATATCTACATCTTTAACTATATACTTCTTGTTACCCTGAAATTTTTTAAACACGTTCAAAAGATTGTTATAGGATTTTTCCCGGCTCTTTGATAAGCCTAAACCGCCTCTGGAATTTTCGCGCGTTCCTGCCGTATCTATTACGTGCTGAATACAATCTATTATAAGATCGCTCTTTTGTTCGTCTTTTTGTGGGTTGTAAAAATTGTAAATTGTTTCTTTTAGCCAGTCTTTTTGTGTGGGTTCTGGCTTTTCTTCTTTGAATTTACTAATTAGGTAGTTTTCAATTTTGGATAGTTCCTTATTGACTTCGGAAATTTCTTTCTTATCGGTTGCACTTACATTTCTTTTTTTATGCCGGGTTTGTTCCCAATAAACTTTTGAGACTTCAAATTGAGTCTTTGCCTGAAATTGGAATTTTTTGCCTTTTTGGTCGTGGTCTTGAAGTCGAACGGTTAAAGGTGCAGTTTTTCGCGTAGATCGGTATAAAAAATAAATGGTTGCCATAATAAATACATTTGAACAATGTAAATATATAAAATTGTACGCTCATTTGTACGCAGTAATTCTTATTAGTTCAATTTGTTTCTATTTTATTCTATTTTCGTGAAAGTATCATTATACTTGTAATAATAGAATTTATAAGGCTTTTTATCTATTTTTGTTGAGGTGTTTAAATGTTAAAAATAGAGGTGTTCAAGTCCCGTCCCGAGTACCAAAGACCCTCTTAATCTGTTGATTTTGAGGGTTTTTTGTTTTTATAGCGTGTTTTTTCTCCGTTATTTCTCCGTTTATTAGTGAAAAATATCTTTCTTATTTTTTGAAGAGTTTGAAATTATTAATCGAGAAATAAATAATATTCAGTTATTTTCCGTGTATTGGAACTTATATGATTGAGATTACACATAAAGAAATTCAGCTTTTCCAAGAAAGGATCATTAATTGGTTTGAAGAAAACGGTAGAACCTTTCCCTGGAGAAACCCTTCAGCGAATAATTACCAGAAAATAATTTCTGAGGTTTTACTCCAAAGAACCCAAGCAACAACTGTATCAAACTTTTTCCCATCATTTATTGAAAAATATCCCTCTTGGAAGAGATTAGGATTAGCAACTGAATTGGACCTTCAGGAGGCTTTAAAACCAATCGGGTTATATAAGCAAAGAGCCGCCAGGATGTACAAGTTGGCTCAAGAGATGAAAAGGAGAAAGGGGAGGTTCCCTAAAACTAGGCAAGAGGCAGAAAAGTTACCTATGATGGGGCAATATATTTCTAATGCCTATGAGCTGTTTATTCTTAACAATCCTTCTCCATTACTAGATGTTAACATGGCTAGAGTTTTAGAAAGATTCTTTGGTCCCAGGAAGTTAGCAGATATTCGTCACGACCCATATTTACAAAGTTTATCAAAAAGGGTAGTAGATTATCCAAAAAAAGCCCAAATAAATTGGGCTATTCTTGATTTCGCATCTTTGGTTTGTAAAAAAAGGTCCCCGAATTGTCAAATATGTCCACTATACAATAAATGTAAATATCAGTTCAAAAATATTTAGAGCACAGTGAGGCATCCTTCCTTATCCTTATTTTCTATTTTCTTTATCTAGTATATAGTGTGGAATACCTCTTATAAATTCACCTGGAGATCCTAGTCCTTTATATAAGCAATAATGGCATTCTAAATTTTTAACCTTGTTAATCATGCCGTCATCTACATTGGTTAATCCTAAGGCCTCTAATTCTCGAATGGATACATTCGGAACTTTATGTACAAACCATGTCAATAAAGGTTCAATGTAATTTGTCCCGGATTTTTTAAAATGAGATAAATATTGAGAGGACAGAATAATTCCTATACCAAATTCCCTTCCTTTAAGTAATATATCCTGGAGGACCGGTAATTCATATTCCATAATTAGGTTCGCCTCATCAATTAATAGGTAACTATCAATTGACCTTAATTGGTATCCATTTGAATTTATAAATTCTAATTTTTTAACTCCTAGCATGTATTCCCGGTACATATTTAGGAAAAATATCATCACCATTTTGAGGTTCTTATCATTACCTGCTATCCCGCCTAAACTTAGAACTACGGACTGGTTGAAGAAATCTTTAAAATCTATAGTTTCATTTGCATCGGGCTCAAAATACCTGCCTAAAACAAGCTTATACATTATAGAAAATGGAACATCTTTTTTATTACCTATTTTATCTTCATACTTGATAAATATATCTTTTAAAGTAGGAGAGATGAAATTACTATAATCGTCTTGATAAGGCTGGTACCCATTTTCTTCAAAACATTCGATTACAGCAGATAAAATATTATGCTCTTGGGTTGGTCCTATTCCTCCAAAAATTTTACTTAAAATATCGATAAAAAATTCCGCTTTGGCTAATGCTGGGTGACCTCCTTTATTGTTCCGAATATTAAATAGGTTAATTGGAAGGTTATGCGGTTTTACAATTTTAGCGTTGATACTTTTAACAAAATTCCTGTCACTTTCTTTATCCCCACTTCCATCGTAATCCCTTTTAGTGTCCATAATCAAAAACTTAGGCGTAGTACCTCGATTTTGATCAGGATATTTAGTTATGTTGTATACCAAGGCCTTAATGAGCTGTGTTTTACCAGTGCCCAAATCCCCTACAATACCGACATTAAGTTGGTTTAATTTGGTATTACTAGGATGGAAAATATGGTCAATTTCTTTTAAAGCTCCTTCCTGTTTTCCTACTGAAAATTTAATTCCATCATTAAAATAAAATTCTTCACGGACCTTCTTCTCTTTTAATTCTTCTTTTTGACCAGATAATGTATTTTCTATTTCTTCTCCAGCTGATTCCTTTCCTTCTTTTACACCTTTATCAAGAGCGTTCTGATAATTTTCTTTTTCATCCTTAATTTCGTCTTTGATCTCCGTCGTTTCTAAGGAATCATTATTAAATTGCTCTTTTCCATCGTTGGAACAACCTGCGCACATTAAATTCCAACCTCCAACTATCGTTCCTAAATTTGAAAATTTATCTTGGTTTTGCTTTAATAGCAGGTCTTTGGCGTCTTCAAACGAAATTTTTAGAACATCTTTGAACTTCCTACTTGAAACCTGATCAAATTCAGTAATATTCCAATTTGAAACTACTAACAATCGGCCTTCGTCATTTAGGGTAATTTTGCTATGGTTGTTGATTGAGTTAATAACTTTAGTCTGAATTTCAGCCCATTTAATTTTATCGGTTTGATTGCTTAATCTTCTTCCATATGTGGCAAAAGAAAATGATAACATATCAGAAAGGAGCCTGCATCTAGCAATGTCCCACATCGTAGACTTTAAACTTTTCTCCAACAAAATGTTATAGAAATTGGTGAAATTATGACATTGCTCTAATGCTGATTTCAATTCCCTAAAATTCATTTTAGAGTTTCTGTACTTGATTTCAATCGGTGTGATTTTTATACCTTTAATATCTTCGCCGTTCAAGCAAATACTTATAGCTAAAAGGTCTGGTCTTAGTTTCTCTATTTGAAGCCTATCGTAAAGAGCGTTTAATTGACTGGAAAATGGGTCAACTGGGACCAAAAGGTTAAACTTATTCCCATCCTTAAAAGGAAAAAACTCGAAACTCTCATCATCGATATCAAAATTTTGCAAAAGTTGCATAGCTGTAAGCATGCCTATTTCCCCATTAGCACTCGCCCCACCTGAAGCTAATGTTTTCAATGTAGGGATTCCCCTGCCAGAAATCTCACCTAACAAATCGTCAATAACCTTATTACTGACATTTCCCATTCCTTGAATATTACGGACACTCCTATTAACTGCAGCAACAATTGTTTCTGATTTTTTAGCTAATAGGTAGAAACCACTTTTAGAGGATTGTTTTTTTGAATATGAGGGTAATTCGTAATCCCATAGAAGATTATTCCCATTCGAATCAAAAAAAGCTGAAGGATCCACTGCACTAGAAGAAATTGCACAATAATCGGAATTTAGCAGTTTGCTTTTTACAAAGCTAAGTTGAGGAGTGGTATTGAGATGACCAAAACTGGTTAAATTTACCTTTCCTTCAATAATATAGATCAAGTTAGATAGGGCTTTACTTAAATCATCTTGTAATTCTTCTAGGTTTTGTTCGGTATAAAGACGAGATTCAGTGAATGAAATTTTCCCAGAATCGTTTTCTGTTGAGTACCTAATTCTCTCCCTACTTACTCCCCCATTGAAGATTATTGATGATGTTGTGCTCTGTATCAAAGCCGGACTTTGATTAGAAAGGTGGCTAATAATTGTTAGATCTAAATTCCCCCTTGATTTTTGACGGTCTATATTATACCATTTAAGATTATAACCAGAATCTGAAGTTATATCAACAAGCTCTTCTGCGCTTGGCTGAAAACGTAGTTCTCGGGTATCAAAAATATTTAATTTTTTACTACCACTGGAATGCCAAATGTCTCTTACCTCCTTGCGATTATTAATAAATTTATGATCTCCTAGGTTGTTTGAGACCCAATTCGCTACACCTTCATTAAATAAATTAGTTTCGGATGATTCACTAAAAACTTGAGCATTTATACTATTTTGCCCCGATTTTATCTGGAAAATATCTGACAAAGTGTGCTCTATTTGGGTGCTAGAAAGCCCATCATCTAAACCTTGGATCTGTAGCCCAAAGGTTTTGTCGAAGATGCTTGTAGTTTTAATATTCTTAATTTCATTTAATTTCTCGCTATTCCATAGAAGACTCCAATATGTGCTATCACTATCTATTGAAAGAAACGTTTTATAATCGAATTGAGATTGAGATCGATGACATGGTAAGGCGAAAGAATCAGGGAATTGTGAAGACTCAAAAATTCCTGCTGCGGGGCATGGAATTTCTCCTAATGCATCGTTTAATATGTTTTGAGCTTGTAACTGCCAGGCAATTCGAATTGGATGGAACGGGTTTAATAGTATCGCAAAAGGATCATTTTCTAAAACATCATCTTGAACTTTATTAATAGCTATAATATCAAACCACGAAGCAATTTCTGGATCAGATTCAAACCAATCCTGATATTGTTTTAAATAATCTAGTGTTAATCCTAGTAACTTCTCTTTAATTATACCATTGTGTAAAGGGCGGTATTCTATTAGGGGTTGTAAAGATTCTTGACTTTGTTCTTCATTAATGATCAAATCGATAATCTGTCTTCTTATTTCAACCAAATTTGAAGGAGGAGTATAGTTTTTTAAATTCGGTCTACAATCAATATTTAAATCGAAAGCAGAGATTAAGGCCTTATTATTCCAATCGGGCTTTTCAAAATTTTGTCTGAAATCTGTCCCAAGCAAAATTGGGAAGTAGGATTGATTTGGACTATTAATTATCCAATCCTGAATTTGGTGTAAATTATTCCAAGAGGGGTTAAGTGAAACCTTTTCGTTTATACCCTTGTTTGATTTATTTTTTATTATTAGCTGGTCGTATATGTTAAAGACTCCAACCGGTTCTTTGTCGTTGGTTAGGGCAGTAATTAAAATTTTATTGAGGCTGCCATCTTCCTTATCTACTAGGGTAATAGTAATATTGATTTCATTTTCCAAGCTAAATACCGCAGAGCCTTTAGCTTCTTGCAGAAGGGGTTTCAGTACTATTTTTTTAGAGTCTTGAGTCGAAGTTTCTTTGTAAACCCCCTCTTTAAATTCAAATCTTTTTTCATCCCAATAAAAATTTAACTCATGAGATCCTGAATTACTGAGAACCAAATTTGATTTCCAAATTTTGTTTTTGGAGCCCCTTCTATCTGCATTTTTTAGGGATGACACTTTTTCGATTTGAGCAATATCAAATACAAAACCTGGTTCATAGTTTTTTAAACTAATTATTTTTTGGGTACTGTTGTTATAACCTTCTATCCTAAATTGATAAAAAATAGGAGTTTTATGTATACTGGGTTTCCCCTCATATTCCACCTTCGATGGATTATCGATTGATATTTGATCGATTTTTTCATACCCCCTCTTTTTTTTGAAGATTTCCAGATCTTTATTTATATCTAGGTTCCTTCTATGAGTAATTTTAAAGTTTGCTTCATCCAGTACAATCGGGCACGGCTTTAAATTTCGGAATAGTGCATTGGTAACTTCGACTTTACAAGCATTCTCTGTATCAACGGTTTCATCTAAAATTTCTTGCCATTTTTCCTCATTTAAAGTTTCCCACCAATCATAATGAGTATTCCAGGATATAGAACTGTAATAGTAAAACGGTGAATTTCTAAAAGAAGAAATAGAATCATTTACCATTGAAAAATGATTTCCGAACTCTTTTAAAGCTTCTTGAGTATGCTCGTCAATATTTTTTTCTAGCCATTCATCTATTGTTTTTCGAATACCAGATTCAAAAGAATCAGCAATTTTACTAAAAATTAATTCACATTTACTAAGGTTGAAGTTTTCCGGTTTATCAGTACTAATGAAACCCATAAGAGCTTTTAATTCTGATAAGGATCCTTCTTTTCCTCTTTCTGAGATCTGCTGAAGAAACTCCCACTGGCTTTCATGTTCACCTTGGTGAGAGTCTCCCGGTTTGAAGTTTTCTAGTATCGTATAAACTTCATCTCTTTTATTTTTATCATTATAAAATGGAAAAGATCCATCATTTAGAGCATGTTCAACGATATATTGGACCATATTTTGCTTAGTCCAAATTTCATCTTGAACTTCGTCATTAATTCCTATTGGAATAAAACTAGTGGTGTTTGACTTATCTAATGATGAGCCCTGTCCTATCAATACTATAATATTTTTAAAAGACCTGCTGTTTCGAAGATTTAAAACATAATCTTTTCCGCATACTCCTCCATTCTCATCCTTAGGTTCTACCCAGTTATCTATCTTATCATCACATAGAAAAATTGGAATCTTACGATCTTGTATAACCAACCCTCCTAATTCAACTATATTTTGAACAAAATCTTCTGCTATGGTAAAGGGAATTCCTTTAACTAAAACACGAGCCATTCCATTACCACTGTTACTAAAGCAATTTCTTGAGTTTTCAATGATATAATTTTTAAGAATTCGATGAAATCTGTTCATTAATTTCTGTTTTTAGAAAAAGGATTAATAATAACCATTCCACCTTCGGCATCAGGAGAGTCACTTACTACTTGAAGCGTTGAAAGCGTATTTAACAAATTACTAGTTTCAAGATCTGTTTGATTAATAATTATCCCATATCGTTGCAAGTGATGCATTAGATCTTTAATTGTTCGGTTTTGATCATATTTATAGCTACAGCAGTAAACCATAGATAGTATTGAAGCCGGCCCTAAATCCAATATCCATGGAGCCGCGGAGTAATTCCCATTTTTTTTCAGCCAAAATGATTGATCATAATTTTTTTTATGAGGATCAGCAGTTTGTTTCTGTCCAATAGAATACCTTACAAATTCAAATATTCTCTTAGAGATGCCTGATTTACAGTTTAACAGCCTAGTGTCTTCTTCGCTTACTTCGTTAATCTCTCCCAGAATGGATTTGTTCCAACGGTTAGTAGTAATATTTTCTTGAACTATTCTCCCTATTTCATAGATTTCATCTAAGCTTTCCAGAGAAATTTTAGTCCCGCTTTTTTCAAGTTTATTAAGAATAAAATTGATACTAATTTGACTTTTTACAAACCTTTGTACTTGTTCCTTAATAATAGGAACTACTTTTTCTTCTAATTTCCAAAGCTCATTAGCCTGAAATTTTAAATCTTGATGCAACTTTTCTTTACTAAAAATCTCTTGATTCAAGGCAGATTTAAAGAAACTCCAAACAATTGAATTTAAATTACAAATCCATAATATATGAGCTGCGCATACAATGCGGACGTTAGCTTCCAGAATAGACAACCATTGTCTTCTAGTCAATTGACTTTTTAAAGAAATAATTTTCTTTAGATCTTCTGTGAAAATTGCAGCTGGTGAATTCCTGAGAATTTCTTTATCAATCTTTTTTACTTTTTGTGTGAATTGGTTTATCTCCCAAATCACATTTTTTGGTCGGCGTGGGTGAAATTGCTTAGTAATTAATCTTGCAAGGAAATCTTCATTTTTATCTTCGTGGTCACAAGAAAGGGCCGTAAATAAATCCTTCCATAATTCGTCTGCTTCTTTTTTAGAATCCACCCCTAACAAGATTATTTTTTCGATTAAATTACCTGGATTCCACGGATTACTACTTAATCTAGCAGCATTGGAGTACAAAGCACAATCTGGTACGAAGGGATATAAAGTAGGATATTTTAGTTTAGCTTGTGATCTCATTTTAGGAGTAGAAAGGGCAGATTCGATTATTAGCTTCCAATCATCGAAGATTAGGATATCACCATCTTTTTTCACCCCATTGTTTAACTCCTTAAAAAATAACTTTCCTTCTTCGTTGACTTTACCTTCACTAAACCTTCTTTTATCATCAAAATTTTTCCATCCTACTTGGCGATATAAGGCTGCCAAAGACACTTCACCAATGTTATATTCCGGTCTTAAACCTAATTCTAATATTGAATTGATATATTTCTTGTTAAAATCCATTTATGACTAGTTTTGGGTGGAAATTTCGATTTCAGATTCGGCCTCGTCTATTCGATAATAATTTTTAGACGAGCCAATTTTAAGAGTTGCGTTTTCTAATAAGTCGTGATCTCTTACTATTTCACCGGCCATCTTTGATTTTATACTGTCTAACATTGAAATAACTTCAGAAGGAAGAGAAGAAAGTCTAACTCCATTTTCTACTAAGTACAGAGCCTTATATAATTGGTAGGTAAGGGGTACATTTATATAACCCTTTTTAAACTTAATTTTGAAGACTTTTGTTTTGGGACGAGGAACGTCTTTCAAGTGATCTTTGATATATTGGTTTTTTATCTTGAGGCGGCCGACTCTTAAGCATATCTTTGTTTCTTGATCAAGTTGGGGTTGCGATATAGAGGAGTTTAAAACCATTTCTAGTCCATCTTGTTCCTGCACCAAATTATCAAATAATTGTTTGGCGCGCTTCAAATTATTACCTGTAGGATCCATGCCTGGATTAAGAGTTCTATATTTTTGGAGAAAAATTTCATCTTTGGATATACCTTTAGAGGTGAAGTAAATTCTTTTTATGTATCTCGATGCTATGGCCCTGAGGATAACTAAGATCTTTTCAACGCGCATTGAAGAAATAGAAGGCTCAAATCTTACTTCATTATCCAGCTGTGATTCAATTTCAATTAGATACTTGTAAAGTAAATCCTCCAAAGGATTTAAAATATGCTTTATGCTTTCATAACCAGATTCGATTGAATAAGAAAAATTACTTTCAAGTTTCTTTACACTAAGCTCCAGTTTGTCAAAATCTTCATCTTCATTACTTAATTGGCCTGGATCCATTAATTCAAAAAAGCTGTTATCAATCAACTTGGTTATGTGAGGCTTATTAACTTTTTGAGGGCGCTTATAAGCGAAATACCCGAAAAAATGCTTAGTTATAGAGGATTGATTTAGAATGTCTGCAACTTCCTTATTTGTTCTTTTATTAGCTCTTCTTATCGAATTAAATGATGGCCATTTATTAAAAAGCCTTACGTGGTAAAGATGCTCATTGAGACTCCATATTGAATAGATCCTTGTTTGATTTTGGGTGCTAAAAATGCCTTTTGTCTGATTTTCTACCCAATCACAAGGAGTTTTATAACCATTAAATTCTTGTTCAGTTCCTACTAGGATGTAAGAGAAAAGCGAAAATAATTCACGAAAACTCCATCTTTTATTTGCAATAACTTCATAATCACGTAAAATTTGAAGTAATCCGAGAGCTGATTCTTTTTCCGATAACCGATTTTTATTCTGAAAGAAAGGACAGTAGTCTTGCGCCTTACATTCATGACAATTCCAATTTTTATCTGATACCGCTTCGTTGATAATTTGAAAACCTGGAGTTGTCTCAAAATCATCATTTAAGTCCACTAAACTTTCAACATCCATTGGCCAAACAGCTATTTCCTTTAAAGGTAATTCCTCTCCTAAAGGCCAAAGCGACTTTGGATCTAGGTACTGGGTTAATCCTTGTACAATAGCATTGAAAACCTTATAAGCCTTCGAATTTGGTTCCGCTTTGCTAACTGCTTCGGCTAAAATACCCCGATTTATTCCGGCTATATAAACAGAATTATCTTCTATTGCGTTGATGATATCATCTATCAGGCATTCTCCACTTGTAAAACCTTTCTTTCCTGTTGATGCATCTTGAACTAATTTCAACTTCTTTTTGCCAAAGTGATTTTCATCCAAGTCAATTTCTACTACTCTTGGGGCTATATTGCCAGCTTCCTGTATCTTCTCAGAAATCACCTGATAATAGGAAGATTTATACTTGATATCAATTTGAGAAATTAAGTGTTCTAAAGCATCTGTCTTACCATTACCAGGTCCTCCAATAAGAAGTATAATTCTTGGAGAGTCACTGTCTAAACTATTTACCCAGGCTTCAATTTTGTGGGTTAATTGAGTGTAAATCACACTTCCAGTTGGACGGCCCGTTTGATCAAATGGTTTTTTTACTCCTCCTTTTCTATGACCGGCCCATTCCAATAGTCCGGCAGGGTAATTTTTATTGTTTTCTACAATATCACTATTCCTATCCTTATCAGGATTGAATAAAGTTCCCCCATTGATTGGATTTGCTCCTTCCATTCTAGACCAAATTTTTTTGCATATCTTATTCATATTGCCCATTCCGTAGTCACCGTTCCTATCTAAATTTCGGAACATTAAAGTTTGGGCTTCGGTTGAACGAACGGTTCGGCCTAAATCTTGGGCCGTTTTAATAATTTCAGGGTTATTCTCATGAAGTCCTTCTCCACCTAACCTTTTATAAAGTTGGTACACTTCCAGTAATTCTTCCTCAGTCCATTTAGTACCTGATTTTTTATTTTGTTCTCCTCCTGAAATTCTTTTCATATTAGATTATTCTAAAATTTTTAAAACCCATTTTCCTAGAGCATTTCCCAATAGTGGAGGAACGGCATTGCCAACTTGCGTATACTGGGGAACTTCGAACCTCCTGTTTTTTCCTCCCGTGGTCATTTTAGCCCTAAAGACAAACTCGTCTGGGAATGATTGAATTCTTGCCATTTCCCTAACCGTTAATGTTCTCGGTTGCTTTTCTGAGTAATGACAAATATCATCAGGGATAGTTAACTGGGCTGGAGCAGGTAGGTTTTTTGCCATTGCTCTTTGGCTATGCTTTTTCGACCTAATATTCTCAATTGAATCAAGAAGTTGAGAATTTGAATTGGTGTTAATAATGCCATCTAAACGTGGCTTATTAGATAAAGTAGCCCTTATTCTCTCTAAATATTTATCTTCAACTTCCTTTCCCCTCAAACATTTCTCTAAACAATTCCTGATTTCATTATTTTTTATTTTCCTTATTTCTTGAAGAAAAATAAAGCGATTCTGAACCTTTGCTGAATGATTTCTCAGCTCATGATTGTGGAGCCCTAAGGTATGATCCAATGGATGATTCAAAATAGGAGTAAATTTATCAGAAAGGGATTGAGAATATTTATTACCACTTATTGGTTTCCTAACTGTTGTTTCAGACGATTTTATTTTGAAATATCCATATTTTGCAAGGTCATCTATAGCTTCACCAACGGAAATCTCTTCTTCTATGAATTCAGGGAAGAGGTTTTCGTTTAAAAAAATTTCTGATGCATTTAAATTACGCATTTCAGCAAACCTAGGGTTAATTACATCTATATGAATAGCAGGGTCTTTACCTGAATATTTCATGATAAAAGAAGTGTCTTTTTCCGCAAACTCGAATGCATGCTGAAAGATTTTTTTTATTTCATCTTGTTGACGGGATTTCAGCTTTTTTATAATTTTTGATTTCAGAGATTTTTTTAAACCTAACATAATGAAACGAGGACGATTTTGAGGAATTCCGAATTGCCTCGCATTAAGTAAAAAGCATAAAGGTGCATAGCCAATAGCGGCGAAGGCCTTCGCGACTTCTAGCCAGGGAAGCTTGGTTCCTCCATCTTTACTAAATTGTCGTAAAATCCCCTCTACATTTTCTAGTATTACGGCCTTAGGTTGTACAAATTCAACAAAATCGACAAAAGCATAGGGTAGTTTATTTTTTGGATCTCTTTCAGTTCTTCTACCAGCCATACTAAATCCCTGGCATGGAGGTCCTCCAGATATTAAATCAATACCTTTAAATCTTTCCAAGAGTTCCGGGCGTGATTTTAAATTTTCAACTAGTTTCACTACATCGCCTACTACCAGCTGTTTATTTTTCCAGTCCTTAACGTCAATAGATTTGATATTCTCAACATAAGAAACTTTACTATCACTATTGTATTCTCCACCTTTTAGGTTTTCACCTAAGATATTATAAGCAAATGTCTCTGCAGCCATCGGGCTGAGCTCATTTGCTAATTCTAATTTCCAGCCACTTGACTCCAATCCAAGACTTAAACCTCCGCAACCAGCAAAAAGCTCGACGTATTTTTTTTGATCTGACATTAATTAAAGAAAATTTTCACCATCATTATTAATTAGTGGGTGAATGTAGGGAATTGTTCCTAAGAGTTCTAATCACTCATAGTATTGAAATCAAAAATATAATTTTTTGTTAAATATCAAACAAAATGTAGGTGGTAAAGAGGTTAGAGATTGTTATAAATAATTGGTATCTCCAAATAATAATCTAAATACTTGTAAATCAATTCTCTTCTAAACTATCTTTTAATCATATTTTTTAATTCTTCAATGGTAAAGGCTGGTGTTCTCTTATGTAGCATGAAATGGCAATTGGGACAGACTGGAATAAGATCCCTAATTGGGTCAACATTGTATTCCTTTCTAATAGTAGCTATATCTGTTTTATGATGTACATGAATAAATTCTTTGCCGATATCTCCATAAAGATATTCAAAGTTGATTTTGCAAAACTACGTTCGGGATATTAAACAGGAACTTGAAATAAAAATCAACGGTCTGGAATTTAAATGATTGAAAAAAAAGCTAAGTTTTAAAGAAAAACCACTTTCTCTTCTTCAAGAAAATCTTTAGATTTACGAGCATTCCGCAATTACCCTACTCCGCGGATATATCCTTGATTTAAAACTACACGCTATTTATGGCAATAAGGAAATCTGAATTATACAGCTCTCTCTGGAAGAGTTGTAATGAAATACGAGGCGGGATGGATGCCTCTCAATACAAAGATTACGTTCTCACCCTTTTTTTCGTTAAAAACCTATTGAGATAAATCTTCCAAATTCAATTGAGGAATAAAATGAAATTGCTCAAATCTTAAGTAATATGGACCAAAAAGTAGAAATTTTAGAGTCAAAAATGGTAAAGTCCGGGCAGATCAGGCAAGGGATGATACAGGAATTATTAACCGGGAAAACGAGATTGGTTTAATGAAAACAGAATTAATAAATAGAACAGATTACAATTCTAATTTACATACAAGACCGGTAGGTAAATTTGAAAACTTCAATTTTTTTATTGATGAATATCAAAGAGGTTATAAGTGGACAGCCCAACAAGTCATGGATCTCTTGAATGATATTAATGATTACGATCCTAAGAAGGAAATCTTTTATTGTCTACAACCGCTTGCTGTAAAATTACTGGTGGTTGAAAAGGCAGAAAAATATTTCAATAAAAATCATGATTATAGTTATGAAGTAATAGACGGGCAGCAGCGTCTTACAACCATCCATATCATTTTATCTGTAATTAATTCTTCCATTTATCAAATCAATTACCAAACGAGGAAAAGCAGTGCAAAGTTTCTGGATTGTATTATTCCCATGTTAGAACCTTTTTCTATAAGCTATAGTAACAGTGTTAGAGCAAATGAGAAAGCAATAACAGAACAGTGGAATTCCTTTTCGAAAGCTAATCGCGAATTTAATAATATTGATTGCTATCATTTTTTTGGAGCCTATCTAATAATTAAATCCTGGTTCGGACAAAAGAAACCCCTTCAAATAACACAATTTGAAGATAAATTGTTACTCCAGACCCGTTTTATCTGGTACGAGGATGATAAAGAAGAAAACAGTAAAGCAGTGTTCAGGAATTTAAACAGTGGTAAAATAGCACTTACCAATTCTGAATTGATCAAGGCTATATTTATAAATGATCTGCGGAACGACAATCGCGAAGTGCAATTTCTTCGACAATCTAAATTGGCTTCGGAATGGGATACCATAGAACAAAAACTTCAAGATGATAAATTCTGGTTTTTTATAAGTAACGAGACAGATAAATCAAAATACGAAACGAGGATAGACTATCTTTTTGAGCTTATTGTTGGGAAAAACAAGGTTGATAAACTTTTTACATATCACCAATACTCTAGTGGAAGATTCGAATTAGATTGGAGTAAGGTAAAATTTTTATTTCTAAAACTTCGAGAATGGTACAAAGAGAGAAGAACTTATCATTTAGTAGGATATATTGTTTACGCTAAAATCAAATCGCTCAAAGAAATTTTAGATGAAACAGAGGATTTAGGAAAAAAAGAATTTCGTAAAAAATTGGAGGGCTATATAGCAGGAAGTTTTAAAGAAAAAAAGGATGAAGAATATATTTATGATTTAAATAGCTTGAACTACGAAACTTCATACAATCAAACTTTCAAGTTACTTCTTCTCTTCAATATTGAAACCTATCAAATAAGTGAGGCTCAGTATAGGTTTCCATTCGACAAGTTCAAAAATGAGAAATGGAGTTTGGAACATATTCATGCACAGAATGCAGAAAGTATTGATACCATTAAAGATTTAAGGATCTGGATAAATGAACTGAAACTTTGGCCAAAGGAAATTGAGAAAAGAATTATAAAACTAAATGAATTAGATTTAGACCAATATGAGGCAAGTGAAATTAAAAGATTAAAATCTCATTTAGATTATTTCAGGTCTTCAGTTGATCCAATAGTAAAGGACCTAGAAAAAACTATCACTAATCAAGATCTCAAGGATGAAATCGATGAAGCTCAAAAAAAGCTCCTTAATGAAAGTTTAGAATTGACTAAAGATATAATGAATGTTCACAAGATAGATAATATGGCTCTTTTAGATTCTAATACCAATAGTGGATTAGGCAAAAGGCGGTTTTTAGATAAAAGAAATTATATTTTAAGTGTAGATCAAAAACAATGGAATAATGGAAAGGGTAATAAGCATTTTGTCCCGATTTGCACTAAAAATGTTTTTCTTAAATATTATACCCAGGATGTTAAACACCTAGAGTTTTGGGGTTTCACTGATAGAAGTAATTATAGGTACAACATTCAAAGATTGACAGCCGCATACCTACCAAAGAGTTAATAAATGAAAGAAAATAATATTACGTTCTGGAAATTAATAAAAGACCATAAGATTGAAATACCAATAATTCAAAGAGATTATGCTCAGGGTAGAGATAACATCAAATCTGAAGATATAAGGGTGAATTTCATTTGTCAAATTAAAAATTCCCTCACCAGGAACTCCATAGGCCTTCATTTAAATTTTATTTATGGTAAAATAGATGGTCTTAACGATGAAAAGAAACGAACTGAGAATGAAGCAGCGGTTATTGCTATGATGGAAGCTGTCAAATCTTATTCTAAAAACGTTGATATTGAAATATCCACTGAGGTCATAAAGCAACCTGAAAATAATAGTCACAATACTTCAACAACTTTTATTCCATTAGATGGGCAACAGAGACTTACAACACTTTATTTAGTTCACTGGTTTCTAATGCCATTTAATGATGAGAATGTTTCCGTACTAAAAAACTTTACTTATTTAATTAGAAGTAGTTCTATAGACTTTTGTCAGGCTTTAGCAGAGAATCATAATAAAGTAGATAAAACCAATCCTATTTCTGAACAGATAGAAAATTCAGAATGGTTTTTTTCGTATTGGAAAAATGATCCAACGGTAAAAGGTATGCTAACTATGCTTGACGAGATCTTTAGACAATTTCGCAATGAAGAAGTATTGGATGAATATTGGTACTATTTAACTAAAGAGAATAAAATTTATTTTGAGTTTTTAAACCTGGAAGATTACGATCTAACAGATCAGCTTTACGTTAAGATGAACGCGAGAGGTAAATCTCTGACTGCTTTTGAGAATTTTAAGGCATGGCTGATTGAGCGTATAGATTTTAGGGAGAGTCTTAACTCTAATAGGATTATAGAAGTTGAGGATTGGAAACTTTTACTTGATACGCTGTGGGCAGATTTATTTTGGTTCAATAAGGATAAAGAGAATATGCTTATTGATGAGGAATATATGAGGTATTTCCGAAATATGGCTCAGATTTACGCTGTTGAGAATTCCATATTTGATCTCGATGGAAAATCTGATGAAAGTAAAAGTTTAAGAGATACAGTTGTTTCCCTTACCGAAAAGGGGGAGGATGGAGAATATAAATTCGTGCCTATTAACTATTTCGAAAAAATTGAAATTTACAATCTTCACAAAACAAGGAAGGTCTATTCATTAAAAATTTTTACTGATGAAAAACTTAATGAAGTTTTGAAAATCATTCAGGCATTTTCAAAGAAAGGTTATAAACTTGGCTTCACAGAAAAGGTTTTTTCGGATAATAATTTAACTCTGGGTTATAGTAAAGAAAAAGATACTGTATTCAGATCTTTTATTTCGGGTACAATGACCTATCCTGACAAGGTTAGATTTTATGCTTTATCGTTATTCTTGATAAACTCATCAAACTCTGATTTAGATGAAAAAAAGTTGGTTAGTTGGATGAGAGTATGCCGAAACTTAATAGAAAATAATACGATTGATGATATTACTACATTTTCTAGGGCTATACGAGGTATTAAGCAACTTTCTGAATACTGTTTTGAGATAATATCCTATCTGTCGAATGATGGGAGAATATCAGGTTTTAGACGTGAGCAAATTAGTGAGGAAAGAGTAAAAGCTAATTTAATTATAGAAGATTCACGTTGGGAGGACGAACTCCAGGATGCCGAAAATCATAATGTATTTCAAGGGAAAATTGATTTTTTGTTAGAGGATGGTCTAGGTCTGAAAGAATTTACCATCAGGAAGAATATTGCTAAAGAAATTTTCTATAAGAAATATCGTGAAAACTTTCTTGTTACCAGGGCGGTTCTAGCTCAGAGTGAGATTAATGAAAATATTTATTTAAAGTATACGGTCACTCATTGGAGGGAATTGTTAGATAAATCCAAGGTGAAAGAATCAGTAAATAAAGTTATAAGTTATCTCCAGAAATATAATGGAACTATCGAGGAAGGTCTTAAGAGTATAATATCAAATTATGATAATAAAGAATACTTATGGAGATATAATTTGGTAAAAAACGCAAAACTCCTGAACAGCGCTGAATCCCAATCTAAAAAAATCCAATGGTATGCGGGTGAAATGTTTCTTTACAATAAGGAAACCTGGAACAATAATGATAAGCAGTTTCTATTATCCAACTACAGAAATGACCTTATAGAAAAATTAATAGAGAAAGATTCACAATGGCAAATCGATGATGAGATTTGGGATGGATATTATATAGTAGATGATTTTACAAAACAAACTTTTTATAGAGGATTTAGGATTTACTACAAGAAGAATGTAGGTGAATTTAGAATACAAATTGAAGAAGATGAATTTGAAATAGGCGATGCGGTAGTAACTCTAGAATTCGAACCACAAAGGATAAATTTTGGGTTTAGATATAATCATAATAAGGTTAAGGAGCTAGAGAATTATTCAAAAGAGAATAATGGCTGGATATGCAAAAGACAAATAGTTGATGAAGAATTATATAACTCGGATATAGAGGTGAACATTTCTAAGATTATTTCTGCTATAAATACCGATTTTATTTCAAAAAAGTCTGTATTAAGTAAATAGTTTAAAATTACTTCCATAAGTAAACCCGAACGATAATCATAGACTCACAAAAATGCTTTATGGACTTTTTCTAACTCATCAAAGCGTCCTGCTATCCATTAACTCCGGTTAAGTTTCAAACTATCTAGAAACTATTTCTTTTACTTTCTGCTTAATTCCCTTATCTGCATTAGCTGCTGATTTTTTCGCAAGAGGAAGATTAATTTTGTGTTTAGCGACGTTATCCTGGTTAGACAGCCAATCCTCCAGCCTCATTTTTCCCTTAGACTGATTAATTGTACGCAAAGTAACAGCGACATTCTCAGGGCAGTTTACCACTTCTGCAATTTCATGGTTTGTCAATCGGTCGCGATACTCAATGAAAACTGCTTCTGAAGATCGGATATGTTCGTAGTCATATCGATCACCACCACGCAAAGTTTCTCCGGTGTAGCAATCGGTATATAAAGCTCTGCTATCACTGCCTCTTACCAATGCCTCTTTTTGCATT
Organism: Christiangramia echinicola DSM 19838; assembly: GCF_000423065.1. Taxonomy (GTDB): domain Bacteria; phylum Bacteroidota; class Bacteroidia; order Flavobacteriales; family Flavobacteriaceae; genus Christiangramia; species Christiangramia echinicola. The sequence continues at coordinate 122,654 of NZ_AUHG01000018.1, read as the reverse complement.
TCAGCTTTTCTCTTGGTGAATAATAAATCAATTTCGTAACGGTGGTACGGTCGGTTTGGTTCTAACACTCCTATATTCTAAAATTCAACTTCAATTTCTAAGACTATTTTCTCCTGAGAAGAAATTTTTTGCTGGTAATTACCTGAAATTGAAACCAAACTTTTCACAGCCCCAACATTAGCCGCAACTTCAAAAAGATTATTTACTTCATTAGAGACTTCAAGTTTAACATTATGAGTTTTCAGTCTATTATCTAAACCGTACTGGGGATCCCGTTTATTGATTAAGGCTTGAATATCTTTGTCAATATCTAGCCCTTTTTTTCGCACGAAATCGTAAACTTGTTCTAGTTTTGGAGGTTGACCTTCTCCATAAGTGTCATTAAGAACGTAATCTTCTTGGTTTGCTTCCTCTCTTTTCTTCTTGGTCTCAACATCTAGGCTACCTTTAGGAATGGAAATTCCAAATTTAGCAGCCATTTCAGAATCAATAAATTTCGTAGAAGTGTAATTAGTATTTACTCTCGTTGCGCCTAAAAGGCGACAAATCATAGAAAAGTTGTTCAACTTTTCTCTTTGAATTACACCTGGGGAGCTTTCTAATTCTACATATTCCTGATTAGCAAAAGGATGCTTTATATAAATGGAGTTTAATCCTGGTCTCGCATTTCCAGAGAAAATGATACCACTTTTTTTAAGGTTCTCAACTTCATTTATATCAATCAACTCAACATTATTTTCCGTGAGCTGGTATTTACTTGTTTCCCATTCATAGGCTACTGCATCGTCTTCGTTAACGAATATAATTACTTCATGATTCATGATATTACGAAAATTAAGGCTGTTAGGATTAATATTATTATTAAAATATACTTGAAATTAATAGATCTTTTTTTTTTCTGAATAATGGAAATAGCTTCAGAAATTGCCGAATGATCGACTCTCTTATCTAATTTATTTTCAACAACATCGAAAAAGTCATTTTTAATTTTACCTGCTTCCAATTTACCTCGTATAAAAGAATAGTTGTAGGTCATCTTTCTGTTTTTCTCATCTTTATCAAGAAGAGCTCCAGTTATTAAGAATCTATCTTTGTAAAATTTAATATTCTTTAAGTCTCCAGACTTATTAGAAAAGTCGATTCTTCGTAGAATTCCTTTTTCCTCTATCAATAAATGAATTGCTTCGGTTGCCAAAGCTGAATTCAAATTAGTTACTCTTCGGTTGTTTATGAATAGATAAGAGCTTTCATTTAGGTTTTCATGTTGTATCCATATTATTTGCTCCATGCCTAGCTAAAAAGTGATTTTTTGAATCCCAAAAGGTCTTTCTTATTGGTTAAGTTTATTAATACTGTAACTGCTATATTATCATTCAAACCTGAAAACTGTTTAGATAACCAGGAATCATCTATTTTTTTATTGGGACCTCTATTTTGTAGTAAATCCCGATGTGATCCAATGAGAATTAATTTCTTATCCCCTTCCGATGTTTTAATCTTTTTATTTATTTTGTTTAATAACCCCCTGCTCTTCCTAAGATAATTAGCTTCCGTTATAAGTCTGCTGCTATCAGTGATAAATATAATATGGTCAGATTCATCTATAACATTTTCATATTGATGCATAATAGCGGTGTCATCTCCAGAAACATCTTTTCCTTTCTTTAGTCTTATCTTTTTATTTCCATGACTAAGAATAATTTCATTTAAATCGATTCCGCTTATTGGAGTGTTTTCCTCATGCTCAGTTTGTCTTAAGTAATTTTGTAGGGTTGTTTTTCCACAACCTTTTAGTCCTAGTACTGCTATTGTTATGTCTTTCTTTTTTTCGAATAATCCTAATTTTTTTAAACCATAGTAGCCTAATCCTAATGTTGATACTCCGGCAATGACTTTTACTGCAGAAACTATTAATGGCCAGGGTATTAGTAGTGAAGTCATAATTTTAAAATTTATTTAAATAGTTGGCTATTTCGCTTTTTCCTATAATACTACCTTGGTTTCTCTTATATCCAATTATTTTGGTTCCCTCTACAGTCATGAATGATCTAACATGTTCTTCATGATTTACTTTCGATTTATCGGAGAATAGAACCTCAATTTCATCAAAGGCTTTAAATCCTTCGCAAATAATGTATTCAGGTTGAATACTTTCTATCAGTTGTTTGGTCCAAACCCTTGAATAATGAAATAAGTTTGCACTGAGCTCCTTAGGTAATAATCGCATAAGTTCATTGAAGTCTGATACATTATCAGTTGCCCAGGTATAGAAATTAATCTTTACTGTGGAATGCTCAAGTTCATAATTTTTACCCGCTTTTTTGAAAAGAGTTTTGGTTTGCTCACCTAGGGTGTGCTTATTTAGATAATATTCAAGAGCCGGCATTGGTTTGAATTGCTCTACAATTTCTCCATGCCATTTATAATAACCTCCCCCTGGATTGAAACCAATTAAGAGAAATTTAGGTTTAGGATGTAAAGGGCTGAATAAGATCTGACAACCTTTATATAATTCCTTGATTTTTGAATTATGGTTGGCTTCCTCCAGGATTTGTTTATGGTAATATTTAATTTCCTCGCAAGTGTTCGAGTAATCAGTAGTTATGGCTGGCATTAATAGTTTAGTAAATAGATTTTAGGGCTGAATTAGATTTCTAAAGTAACTAAAAACTTCGGTTTAGATAACGGTTAACCGTAAAATTACCTGACTCATTACTTCAAGCTAAATTTCTTACAATTTATAACTTTTGCCCACACGAAAATATGTTGTTGAGTAAACGTGCAGAATCGGAAGATTAACGTTTTCGAATAAATGCGTAAGATTTTGTCAGAAATTAAATTTTAGTCTTTAGCGTCACGATCTGGCATTCACTGCTATTAATCTTGTGGAAAAGAATCAGTGAATGAAAATAGAAGTAAATAAAAAGACTTTACAGGCGATTTCTACCATTTATAACACCTCTAAAGAAAAAAAGTTTGAAGCCTCCATTTTTAATAAACTTGAATCAGAACTACATCTTTTATCAGTTAATCTGAGGATAACTCCAGTTGAAGCCTACCTTTTTTCTATAATCTTTACCCAGTTTATAGAAGATGAGATGGTAGATTATACCTCCATAGGCAATCATCTAAAATGTAACGTAATTGATATCCTAGCTCAGTCTGAGACTTTTAGTAATCTGAAAAGGCAGTTTCTAATTGAGGCTAAAATGACTACGGGGAAATTCAGTAAAAGAAGGGAGAGCTATATAATACCTGATATTGTTAAGGAGTATATTCTTGAAGACAAATTTCCCATACCTAAACCTAATAATACCGTAGAATCGGCTATTGAAGTACTTGAAAAATGTTTTGATCTCGCAGATCAAAGTGAGGATAAAGAAATCAATGAGTATGAATGTGTAGGCCGGATACGGTATTATCTGGAATCATATTCGAACTTTAAGTTTATTAAGGAGATTCTAAACTTGAAACTGTCAAGTATGGAACAGGCGATTCTGGTTTATATGCTATGGATAAGTATCTCTGGGGATGAGGCTATAAGCATGTCTCGCCTGTTAAACATTTTTGAGTATAGATCAGTCTTGAAAATACGGAAGTCCCAGGAATTTATTTCTGGTAAGAATATCCTGATCAGTTCTAATTTGTTGGAATTGGATAAGGCTAATTTCTTCAATGACTCGAGATTAAGATTAGGTAAGAAAGGATTGAAGCTTTTGGAGGATGAAGGGATTAAGATCTCTGAAAATGACAAACGAGATCTTATAGTTCATCAGGAAATTCGGGCAAAGCAGCTCTTTTACAATTCGGAGGAAAAAAAGAATCTAAGGTTACTTTCGAATGCATTAGAAAATGACCGGTTTAGAAAAATTCAGAAGCAATTAGAAGAAAAATCGCTTCCATCAGGCTTTAATTGCATCTTTTATGGTCCTCCGGGGACAGGAAAGACGGAAGGTGTTTTGCAAATCGCTAAAAGTACAGGTAGGGAGGTGATGAAAGTGGATATTAGTGAAACTAAGTCCAAGTGGTTTGGGGATAGTGAAAAGTTGATTAAAAAGATTTTTACCAAATATGAAAGTTTGGCCGACTCTGCCGGGAATACACCTATTCTATTGTTTAATGAAGCAGATGCTATTCTATCAAAGAGATTGGATGTGTCAGACTCTTCCATTGCTCAGACTCTAAATACCATTCAGAATATTCTCCTGGAAGAGCTGGAGAATTTTAAGGGGATATTTATTGCTACAACGAATCTTATTGATAACCTGGATCCTGCGTTTGCCAGGCGCTTCCTGTTCAAGGTTCAGATAAATCTACCAGGGGAGGAAGCTAGAAAAGAGATCTGGAAAAATAAAATTGACTTTCTGGCTTCAGAACAATACCTGGAATTAGCTCGCAGGTATAAGTTTTCAGGAGGAGAAATTGAAAATATAACCCGTAAGATCTTTATGCATGAAATTATCAATGCTGAAAAAATTGATTTCAAAGGAATCGTGGAATTCTGTGCTCAGGAAAAGCTTGGAAATACTGGAAGTGGATTTAAAGCCGAAAAGAAAACGATTGTTGGATTCCAAAAGAAGCCGGATGAAGGTGCTAATCTGGCTCGATGATATGCGTGATCCAGCAGATAGGAGAATGGACTGGCTAGCTTACAGTCCTATTGGCAAAGAGGTGGAAGTTGTTTGGTTAAAGAATTATTTTCAGTTTAAGGACTGGATTCTGACAAACGGTTTACCAGAAGGAATCTGTTTTGATCATGATCTTGGTGAAGATACTCCCAGCGGATATGATTGTGCTAAATGGTTAGTTAATTACTGCCTGGATCATAATGTTCCGCCACCACTGTGGAGTTCCCAGAGTGCTAATCCTGTTGGAAAAGCGAATATTAACCGGCTTCTGAGAAATTTTCTAAGAAGTTTGGAATAATATAGTATCAATTAGCCATACTGAGCCAGGGTAGTCTGCAATTCATTTACAATCTTCTTCTGAAGGCTTTCAGGTTTAATTACTTTTATCTTGCTGCCATAGGAAAGAATCTCCATCCTAAAATCATAGGTTGGGCGGATGAAATATTTGAACCTAATCTCCTCTTTTGATCTGACTATTATTGACTGACTATGGTGTAGTGGTAGCGATTCTATATATCTACCCTGTTCCGGAGTAAAAGATAAAATGACTTCAGTAGCTTTTTCATCGGTACCGTTGATAATTCCAAAGCTCTGACTGAATTCTTTATCCACATCATAGTGTACAGGTACAAAATTATCTTTCTCTATGGTCAGATTTTTAATTCTGTCTAAGGCAAAATTCTTCACTTTACCATCTTTTTCATCCCTGGCAATGAGATACCATCTATTTCTTGATTCCTTTAAAGAAATGGGGGCAACTTTTCTTTTCTTTATCGAATCATCCCAGAACTTTTCATAAATAAACTCAACATATAAATTACTTTGAATCGCATGAATTAATCCGGTCATATGTTTTGTTCCCAGAGATCTTCTTTCTTCAAAAATCAGGCTGTCACCAAATCCTCTGGACATTCTAATAGCATTCAAAATTTCAAAGTTCTCTCTAAGCCTTCTTGAAGGAAGATCCTCTACGTCTTCAACTATATGATACTTATTGATCTTTAAATCATTTTTAATCTCTATATCATATATCGAAGCGATGGCCTTGATGTCTCGTTGCATAGTGCGTATTGAAGTAGTAAGATTTTCCTCAACGGCATCTGGGTCTTTTTCCATTTCTTCCTGAATTTCCTTAAAACTCATTGGACGCAGCCGGAGTAATGAAATGATTTTAGTGTATCGTTTTATAGTTTGGCGTACAGACATAAAATAATTTTTAGTGACAGATTTTGTCGAAGAATTGCTTTACTTCAGCTTCAAAGAAATCAAGAGGGATCCGGTGACCCATATGGGGATAGATCTTTATAGTAAGTTCATCGTTGGAAAGCTGATTCGCTATGTAGTTTAAGGTTTCTCGTGGATCTACCACTTCATCTCTTGCTCCTAAAACAAATTGTTTTGAAGCATTGCCCTTAATAAATTTTGGTACAGAATACATAACACTCCAGGGATGTTTGGATAATGGAGGATTAAACAGAAGAGCTGGCCTGCCGATCCAGTTTGAAATTATATAGGAATTTAAAGCACCCATACTGCTGCCTATTATGACATTGAATTCGGTCTCAGGAAATTGCTGAAGAATTTCTACATATCGGAGGTGATCTTCGGAGTAATCAATATCCGGAGCGAAAACCTCTCCGTATTTTTCCAATACTTTTCTTTTTTCAGGACTAAGTTTACTCTGTAGTCCGTGGAGGTATAAAATATTCATTCTGTTAATTTAAATGTTCAGAACAAATAAAACAAGAGAAGACGACAAAATATGTCGTTAAGCTGGAATTCAAAATTTTAAACTTACGGGAGTGATCCTGAAAGAGTTTTAAATTAAGATCGTAGAAGCGAATTATTTCTGGGGAGGTTCTTCTAATAGTAGATCTATATTCTCGAGAATCTCTTCAAACCTGGAAATATCATTATCTAAAACATCCCTGATTTTGTTTTTCATTTGGGAAATATCACCTGAATGATCTTCTTCTCTTTCCAGATATATCGACCTAAAATATTTGATCTGATTGGTGATATAATCACGATAGTCACCGAAAAAATTAGAGTCTACGAGTAATTTATTGAATCGTTCTAGATTGGCTTTATCGTTTTTTGCATAATATCGGTTTAAAGCTACCAGATTGACCTTTTCCAGAAATTTATCGTTAAGAGAAACTGAAAGTACCGGATCTACAACTTTATCCAGATCAAGTGATTCTTTAAACTCGTTTAGATCTTTGATCGCATGGGTTATAGAGGTCTTTAATTCTGGTAAAGAAGCGATAAAAAATCGATGGGCATCTGTAGCCTTGTCTTCACGCTGAACCTTGTATAGCCAGAATGCTATAATAAATCCTAATAAGGTTAAAATAACTGCAGTGCCATCCATCACCATCGACCATTGGTTTGGATCAAGGCTCCACTTTGGAAAAAGGATATAGTATTTTTCTTGAGATTGGTTCATTCAATTACCAATCTCTTATAAAATTTTTGTTCCATTTTGTTATTTAAGAAAATCTTAATTACAAAATGACTTGTTCTATGAACAATAATCACCCTGAAAACCAAATACTGGCATATTATTACTATTTAGAATTCACTTTTAGACATTTAAGCTATGGAAAATGAAAACTACTTTATTTCATGATTTTTAGATCCTTTGGATTTAGCTGGTAGTATGAGAAAAGGGAAAGACAGGTGTCGGTCAATTTTCTCAACTACGGGTTCTATAAAGAGATTTGATACAAAGGAATGTTTGTAATATTCCATACAAAGCATGTCCACTTTATTATGTTTTACGAATTCTGCTATAGACTTCGAAACTTCAATGTGATTGGAAGAAAAAGCCAGCGAAACTTCCAAACCTTCGAAATTTGATTTAAAACTATTATAGTTTTTCCACTGTCTCTGGGACATTTCAGTTTCTTTTCCATCGTGTATCACAGTAATCCTGGCTCCAGATTTTTCAGCAATGGCTTTTATAGTTTTAATCGATTCAGGATTAAATTCATAAATAAGTTCACTTGCAAAAGCGATATGGTATAATGGATTAAAATCTAGTTCTCTTGGGATGATAAGTACCGGAATATTTAAAGCGTGTTCTATGATCTTTGTTGTATTGGTTTCCACAATACTTTTTAAAGTTCCGGCATGGTTGGCAGTGCCCATCACCAGTAGGTCGATATCTTTATTTTGAATAAGATTCAGAATACCTGGTAATAATTTTTGCTCAGAAGGTATGATCTCAAATCTATCGCTGTTTAAATCTGAATCTCTCACAATTCGATGCAGGGTTTCCTTGCATGCTAATTCAGAATCCTTCTTTAGCAGGGATTTTTTTCTAAGCTCCGCCTCATTCACTATACTATAAACTGAAGCTTCAATTTTTTCGCCAAAAAAATTCGCGATATAGAATTTACTTATTCCACCCTTGAACAAGCTTGAGGCATAAAATAATGCACAATATGCTTCACTTGAAAAATCTGTAGCAATCAATATATTTTTCATGGTCGTTAATTCTTAATTGTAATTATTCAAGCTCTAATTGATATAAAATTAGCTGAGATATAACTTTCAAAAAATGATAGACATCATGCTTTCTTCAGTAATTATTAAAATGTGAATGGGTGTAATAGTAAGGAGTTATAAGATTTGTTTTTTCTGAAGTCTAAAATCTCATTATTCCCTTTCGCATTAATAGCAAGGTTTTTCTAAATATAACTGTGAAAAAGTTGATAATATGTTGATAATAGTAAGAATATTTAACTTTGATAATAAAGTTAAATTTCGTTAATTAGTTTTACTAAAAGTTAATAAAATGTTAACATGGATGCACAAGCACATAATGCAGCAGGTTTTCACGAGGGTATGATGGTGTCTGACCTTAGACAGAATACGTCCATTAATTTTATTAATACCCTACGCGAAAACGAACTTATTACAATTTCCAGACGAGGTGAAATACGTCTCACCCCAAAAGGGAAAATAGCTTCAAAATTAGGAGTGAAAAATTATTTAAGATTGGAGAATACCGAAAAACAGTTATTTGAAGAAGAGATTCAGAGTATCAAAGTTGAAAGTCGTGGATTGCTTATGATCTTTGGAGGAATGTTTATCTCGCTTCTTTTGATCATTGGTTTCTGGGTTATAGAATTAAAAGCTATTTGATAATGAATTCAGGCTAATGTTTTGCTGAAACCTTCGGGGATGATTTCTAAATCCTGAACTAAAAACATTAAAACTTTTTCGAATCCGAATACTATATGATTCCTGGTGGCTATAAATTGCGGCATGCAATATTACTATTCCAGTAAGAATCCAGATTCACTAGGTGTCATAAGGGTTCATGCCGAAAAATGCAGGGAATTACCAGATGTTCTTACTAGAATATATTTGGGCATCTTCCCGAATAGTAGCCTGGCTATATCAACAGCAAAGGAAAAACTGCAGCTTACAAAAGTTAGAGTTTGTAATTGCTGCGTTGATTAAAATATACTTTAATTTTTGATGAAAATTCTAGCAAGACCGTTACTTATTAGTGACGGTTTTCTGTTTTAAGCATAGATCAAACTAAATTTGATTAACTTCTTTTTATTATGGGAGAAATTGAGCTGGTTCTAAAAAAACATCAAATAAGGCCTACGGCCATAAGACTTTTAATGTATAGGTTTTTAACCGAGAAGAATGTTGCTGTTACCTTAAATGATATTGAAGCAGGTTTCGATAAATCTGAACGTACCACTCTATATCGCACAATTAAGACTTTTGAAAAGAAAGGCCTTGTACATCAAATAGACGACGGGACTGGCGTTGCTAAATATGCCCTGGATGAGAATACTCTTAAAGTCGGCGATTCTCAGGATCTTCATCTTCATTTTCACTGTACTAAATGTAATGAAACTACATGCCTTACAGATCATAAGATTCCACATATTAGCTTGCCCAAAGGATTTGTGAGTAAGGATATGAATCTGGTTATTAAAGGCATTTGTGATAAATGTAGTAATACTTAATTATGCACTTTAGTTGCATGTTTTTCAGCTTATCTTAGTTTTCTGAATTAAATAAGTTGATGATGAATTTTATTATGCCTTCTTCATTGAAAGAGTATTATTGTCTGGAGATCTTTCGATATAAGAAGTTTCTACAAAGTGGGGATTTTAGAAATGCCTGGAATTCACTTGAAAGAAGCCATATACTTGGTCAGGCTTATCCACTAGAGCATACTAGATCACATTGGTTAATGTTGAAATTTGGTTTTAAGACCAGAAAATTGAAAGAAATATTCGGTCAGATACCAAGATTGCTTGTAGGAGGTGTTAAATCATTTGTGGGGATAATCCCAGTAGGAAACACCGGAGGTTCAAATGTATCTCCTTTAAAACCAATGGAAATTCCATCCAATCTCAAAATCTATCCTGGATAATCATAAAAGTAAACCTTATGTCTAACCATAATCACGGTTGTTGCAAACCTCATAACGATGGTATTTTTGGAGAGAGAACTGAATTGATCTTTGCTGTTTTAAGTGGAGCCTTTCTGCTAATAGGATTTCTACTCGATAAATTCAGCGGATTTTCCTTCATTTATATACTCGTTCCATATTTGATTTCTTATGGTTTTGGTGGTTATTATACCTTGAAAGAAGCAATTGAAGAAATTTCGCATGGTCGGTTTGAGATAGACTTTCTAATGCTGGTGGCGGCTATAGGTGCAGCACTCCTTGATAAATGGGCTGAAGGTGCCCTGCTATTATTCCTTTTTAGTCTGGGACATGCCCTGGAACATCTGGCCATGGAAAAAGCTACAAAATCGATAGAATCTCTTACTAAATTATCCCCTAAAATTGCCTTTAGAAAAGAAGGAGAAGAGTATGTGGAAGTTAGTATCACAGATCTTAGTCCTGGAGATATTATTAAAATAAGACCAAATTCAACGGTTAGTGCCGATGGAGTTCTAATTAGTGGAAGATCCAGTATCAATCAGGCACCAATTACAGGGGAAAGTATTCCAGTAGATAAAGTTCCGGTAGAAGATCCTGATAAAGAATATAGCTCACCAGATGAGATTCCGGCGAAAAGCAGGGTTTATTCAGGAACAATTAATGGAGATAATAGCATCGAGGTAAAAGTTTTAAAGAAGTCTCAGGATTCTACTTTAAACAGGTTAATAACGATGGTTAGAGAGGCACAGGAAAAGAAATCGCCTACTCAGTTGCTTACAGATAAATTCGAAAAATATTATGTTCCTGCCGTTTTAATCTTGATAATACTACTCAATTTTGCCTTCCTGGTGGTTGATGAATCCTGGCAGGATAGTTTTTATAGGTCCATGGCTGCGCTGGTTGCTGCAAGTCCCTGTGCCCTGGCTATTTCTACGCCTTCAGCAGTTTTAAGTGGTATTGCCCGCGCGGCTAAAGGTGGAGTTCTTATTAAAGGAGGGAAGCCATTAGAAGATCTGGGTACCTTAAGAGCTCTGGCTTTTGACAAAACGGGAACACTTACCGAAGGAAAACCAAAACTTACAGACGTGATTCTGCTAAATGGTCTATCTAATGATGAGTTTTTAAGAAAAGTTATTGCGATTGAAAGTTCCAGTAATCATCCATTAGCCAAAGCAGTAGTACGTGATGGTAAATTACGGATGAATAAATTAAATGGAATTTCCACAGCTTCAAATACTGAGGCCATCCAGGGAAAAGGTATTAAGGGTAAGGTTGAAGGAGAAATGATCAGAATTGGGAATATAGAACTCTATGAGGATGTAGGTGGAGTACCAACCGGAGTGAAAGAAAAAGTGCAGAAACTGGAGAGAGAAGGAAAAACGGTAATGTTAGTTCAGAATGAGAATGAATTTAGCGGAATCATTGGTCTCATGGATACACCTAGAAAAGCTGCTGAATCTACATTGGCTAAGCTTAAGAAGATCGGGATTAGAAAAATGATCATGTTAACCGGGGACAACCAGGAAGTTGCCAATGCGGTCGCTTCTGAAATTGGCCTTACCCATGCCTATGGCAGCTTATTGCCAGAAGAAAAGGTAGAGCGAATTATTCAGCTTAAAAAAGAAGAGAATAAGATTGCTATGGTAGGGGATGGAGTAAATGATGCTCCGGCTATGGCAAATAGCACCGTTGGAATTGCCATGGGGGCGGCTGGAAGCGACGTTGCATTAGAAACAGCAGATATTGCCTTAATGGCCGATAAACTGGAGATTCTACCGTTTGCTATTGCTTTGAGTCGTAAATCACAGCAGATCGTAAAACAAAATCTTTGGATTAGTCTGGGAGTTGTAGCCTTGCTTTTACCAGCTACGATCTTTGGATGGGCCAATATTGGTATTGCTGTAGTTTTCCATGAAGGTTCTACGATCGTAGTTGTGCTTAATGCTTTACGCTTGTTGGGATTTAAAGATAGATATAGTAATATTTAAAATTTTATCAGCTTTTTTGGTTAAATAGGATTAAATCCAATATTTTTGAGTAAATTTTGGAAATATTCCTAATCTATCAACTATGGGCACACCTGGATCTATTGAAATTAAGCACTTTAAAGAAGTGCGTGAAGAAAATAACTACACTCAAACTGAATTTGCAGCCTTACTGGGTATCAAGAATTCTACAGCCGATATAGAGCGAGGGCGCACCAAACTTTCAGGAAAGATAGTGGCAGAACTGCTACGACAGTTCGGGATCAATCCCTTGTGGCTTTTTGGAGAAAGTGGGCAGAAATACCTTAAAATTTCTAAGGGTGATGTTAGCCCAAAAGTAATCACTGTAGATAGTTCAGATAATGAGAATATAGTATTAGTGAATCAAAAGGCTGCTGCCGGATATCCTCATAATGTTCAGGATGTAGAATGGTACAATCAGCTTCCGGCTTTTGATATACCATTGCCCGAATTCAGGAATGCTTCTTATCGCGGTTTCCAGATCGAAGGAGATAGTATGTTGCCAGATTATCGTCCTGGGGAGTGGGTTATGGGAAAGGCCGTTTCGAGTATCGAAGAAGCCAGTAATAACCGTGTATATGTAATAGTAATGTATGATTCGGTGCTGGTCAAGAAATTGCAAAAGATGCCAGATCCTTCTAAAGTCCTTCTTATCTCTTTGAATGAAGAATATTTACCGTTAGAAATAAATGTTCATGATATTCAGGAGATCTGGCAGGTGAATTCCAAACTTACCTTCAATCTTGATAATCCATCTAATAGTGGACTTTTTCAGGAATTACAACAATCTATGGAAGAACTTAAACGAGAATTGAAATCTTTTAAGAACTAAAAAACCCTTTCCGGAAAGAAAGGGTTTAATAAAAATTTCAATTAAGAAGTTTAATAGTCGTCATTATTTTCGACTTCATCTTCAACTTCGTTGGCAGCATTTTCAACCGCATCACCGGTTTCATTAGCAGCATTTTCAACCGCATCACCGGCATCATCTGCAGCCTGCTCAATGTCGTTACCAACACTGTTGTTGTCATCATTCATGTCATCCATATCGTCTGATACGTCGTCCATATCATCAGACATTTCCATGTCGTCTGTTTCATTCTCTTTTGCTGTATCTCTACATGAGGTAAAAAATACTCCCATAGATAGCATTAAAGCAAACATTACAATTGGTTTTTTCATCTTATTATAATTTTTGGATTTGGTTTAACTTTTAAATAGTAATGATCATCTGAGTTCAATATAGTTTAATATATGAATCTAGTTATCATCACCTATTTTATCGATTTCTTCATCGATCTCTTTATTCACTTCTTTATCTACTTCTTTAGCAGTTCTTTCCAGGATACCTTCTTTTTCTTCAACTTCCTCTGGAGTTTTAACTTCTTTCTCTACTTCAACCTCCCTCACAATGGTCTCCTTTTCAGCTGTGTCTCTACATGAAGTTAATACTACAGAGAACATTAACAGGCCACCGGCCAGGATTGATAAACGTTTCATTGTTCAATAGTTTATTTGGTTATATACCTCGAAATTACAATTAAAACCGATTCTACGTTTTAATTTTAAGGTTTTTTAGCAAAGAGTGTTAAGATTAAAGGAATCCCGGTTTAAAGGTGTTCTTCGAGTGCTCTAATCGCTCCGGTATTACTGTTAATAAAGTGCCCTGCTATCATTCCGGTCTTTTCTCTGAATTCTAAATTCGTATATAATTTGGTTAATATTGCTGAAAATTCTTCCGAATTTTTAACAGAAAACAAGCCTGCTAGCTGTCTTAAACGCTCTGCTTCAGGAAATTTACTGAAATTTTCGCCTATGATTATAGGTATTCCAAAAGTCGCGGGTTCTAAAATATTATGAAGTCCTGTATTTCCGGCAGCTCCACCCACATAAGCAATATCAGCATAGCTATACGCTCTTCCCAGTAATCCTATAGTATCCAGGATTAATACGGAATAGTGGCTCAAATCCTTGCCTTCTTTTTCAGAATATTTAATGGTTGGAATATTTATGCGTTTTTCTAGTTTCTGGATCTTTTCAGCTTTGATCTCATGAGGAGCTATGATGAATTTTATATTTACTGAACTGTTAAGGAATTTCAGGATTAATTCATCGTCTTCCGGCCAGGTACTTCCGCAAACCACCAACATTTTATCCTGTTTGAACTCTTCAATGAAGTCAATATGGTTGTCTGCTTCTAATTGCGCCGCTACCCGGTCAAATCTTGTATCACCACTAACTGTAACATTCTTAAAACCTATAGAGTATAGTAATTCCTGAGATTCTTTATTCTGAACAAAGAAATGATCAAATGCCTTTAAAGACTTGATCATCCATTTTCCGTAAGCTTTGAAAAATGCCTGGTCTTTTCTAAAAACTCCGGAAGCAAGAAATGTTCTAATTTGTCGTCTCTTCAGTTCTTTTAGAAGGTTAGGCCAGAAATCATACTTGATGAAAAAGGCCATTTTCGGCTGAATAATATCCAGAAACCTTTTAGCATTATCTGGAGTGTCCAGTGGTAGATATGTAAAATGATCTACCAATGAGTGTTGCTTTTTATTGTTGTATCCGGAAGGTGAGAAGAAACTAACCACCGTTTTTTTCTCAGGATATTTTTCCTTCAGCAGTTTTAATACGGGTACGGCCATTTCAAATTCTCCCAGAGAGGCAGCATGTATCCAAATATGATCTTCATTAGGGTCTATTTTCTTTTCTAGTCGTGAAAATAGATCTTCTCTGCCTTCAGTAAAATCTTTCAATTTAGGACTGAATTTTCCTGCCGCTTTAAGAACAGTTCCACTTAGTTTTACTAATACGTTGTAAATTCTATGCACACTTAAAACTTGAGATTGCTAAAATAGGCCTTTCCCAATAATTGGATTGCCAGTAGGACCTATATTTCGTATTTTCGTAAACCTGAAAAATATTGTAGATGAAAAAGATTCAAATGGTTGACCTTAAAGGTCAATACGAAGGTATAAAAGAAGAAGTAAATAAAGGAATGCAGGAAATATTAGAGGAAACTTCCTTTATTAATGGGCCTCATGTTCATGCATTTCAAAAGGAATTAGAAGAGTATCTGGATGTAAAACACGTCATCCCATGTGCTAATGGAACCGATGCTCTGCAAATTGCAATGATGGGGTTGGGCTTAAAACCAGGTGATGAAGTTATTACTGCAGATTTTACGTTCGCTGCGACGGTGGAGGTGATCGCATTACTTCAGTTAACCCCTGTTCTTGTTGACGTAGATCCGGAAACTTTTAATATAGATCCAGAAGAAATAAAAAAGGCTATTACGCCAAATACTAAAGCAATTGTGCCTGTTCATCTATTTGGGCAGACGGCCGATATGGATGCGATTATGGAGATTGCAAAAGAGCATAACCTATATGTGATCGAGGACAATGCGCAGGCTATTGGAGCCGATTTTCATTCTAAAACCGGTGAGATAAAAAAAGCCGGAACTATTGGTGATGTAGCGGCTACTTCTTTCTTCCCTTCTAAAAATTTAGGTTGTTATGGTGATGGTGGAGCGATCTTTACCAACAATGATGAACTGGCCCATACTATCCGGGGGATTGTAAATCATGGGATGTATGAACGTTATCATCATGATGTGGTAGGAGTTAATTCCAGACTGGATAGTTTCCAGGCAGCCGTACTCAGAGCTAAGCTTAAAAATCTGGATATTTATAATGAAGCAAGAAAAGAAGCTGCTTTACAATATTCCACTGCCTTTGCTGATAATGAACATATTGTGACTCCGGTGAGAAGAGGTGATTGTGACACCCATGTTTATCATCAATACACATTAAAGATTGGTAATGGGAAAAGAGATGCCCTGGCAAAACATTTACAGGAAAAAGGGATTCCGTTTGGAGTTTATTATCCAATTCCGCTACATCTTCAAAAAGCTTATGTAGACGAAAGGTATGACGAGAAGAACTTTACGGTGACCAATCAACTGGTTAAAGAAGTGATCTCCCTGCCAATGCATACTGAATTGGAAGATGACCAGATCCAGCATATCTCAAAAACTATTATAGACTTTCTAAATAAATAACATCATGAAACTGATTACAATTTTAGTAGCCATTTTTATTACTTCTAATATTATGGCCCAGGATATTTATATTCATGCAGGTAAATTAGTAGATACCAAAAACGGTAAGGTCTTAAATGATCAAACTATAATTGTATCAGGACAAAAGATAAAAAGTGTTGAAAAAGGATTTATCGATCCGGCTTCGGAACAGGATTCTTTGATAGATCTTAAAACTAAAACAGTACTTCCCGGGTTTACAGATATGCATGTGCATCTGGAAAACGAGACTAATCCGTCAAAATACCTTCAGCGGTTTACAAATAACCCGGCAGATGATGCTTTTAGTTCTATTGGGTTTGCTGAAAAAACTCTTATGGCTGGTTTTACTACCGTGAGAGATCTCGGCGGTTCAGGGGTTAATATTGCATTGCGAAAGGCTATCAATAGTGGTAAAGTTGCGGGCCCTAGAATATTTACTGCGGGTAAATCTTTAGCTACAACGGGAGGTCATGCAGATCCTACTAATGGAATGAATACTGCTTTAACTGGAGATCCCGGGCCAAAAGATGGAGTGGTAAACTCGGTTGAAGATGCCAGGAAAGCAGTTAGACAACGTTATAAGAATGGAGCAGACCTCATTAAGATCACTGCTACAGGTGGCGTTTTAAGTGTGGCGAAAAGTAGTTCTAATCCTCAATTTTTTACTGAAGAAATTGAAGAGATCGTAAAGACTGCCAGGGATTATGGCTTTCACGTTGCAGCCCATGCTCACGGGGATGAAGGAATGCAGAGAGCGGTGAAAGCTGGGGTGACGACTATTGAACATGGAACCTTAATGAGCGAAGAAACTATGGATATAATGAAGGAATATGGAGCGTATCTTGTTCCTACTATTACCGCCGGAAAAGAAGTAACGGAAAAAGCAGAGATCGAAAACTATTATCCGGAACTGGTAGTGCCTAAGGCCAGGGAAATAGGACCAAAGATTCAGAATACCTTTGCTAAAGCCTATAAAAGGGGAGTGCCTATTGCTTTTGGAACAGACGCAGGGGTTTTTAAACATGGAGACAATGCAAAAGAATTTGGATTTATGGTTGAAGCCGGAATGCCTGAAATGGAAGCAATTCAGGTAGCAACGATTGTGCCTGCTAAAATCCTGAAAATGGAAAAGGAAAGCGGCCAGCTTGCAAAAGGTTTTTATGCGGATATCATAGCTGTAGATGAAGATCCTACTCGGAATATAAAAACGCTGGAAGACGTGAAATTTGTGATGAAAGAAGGAAAAGTCTATAAAAATAATTAGACAGAATATAGAGTTATCCAGAACTTGTTTCAGGATCTCAAATTATAGAATTTGAATCGAGTTCAGGGTTAGGGAGATAAATACAACTAAAAAAGCCTGATCAAATATTTGATCAGGCTTTTCAATTATATAATAATAAGAATTATTAGATTCCTGCAGATGAGGTCTCCATACTTCTTTCTATTTTTTTAACCAGTCCCTGTAGGACTTTTCCAGGACCAACTTCTACAAATTCTGAAGCTCCGTCCTTGATCATATTTTGAACAGATTGGGTCCATTTTACCGGGGCGGTCAATTGAAAAACAAGATTTTTCTTGATCTCCTCAGGATCGTTTACCGCAAATGTGCTTACATTTTGATAAACCGGGCAGATAGGATTATTGAAGGTTGAGTTTTCAATTGCCGCGGCCAGATCTTTCCTGGCTGGTTCCATTAATGGAGAGTGAAATGCCCCCCCTACAGGAAGTATCAAGGCTCTTCTAGCTCCTCTTTCCTTTAGATTCTCACAAGCTCTTTCTACTGCATCATAAGCACCAGAAATCACCAGTTGCCCCGGGCAGTTATAGTTAGCTGCAACTACAATTCCTTCAGTTTCTGAACATACAGATTCTACCATTTCATCTTCAAGTCCTAATACTGCTGCCATAGTGGAAGGTTCTAATTCACACGCTTTTTGCATGGCCTGGGCTCTTTGAGATACCAGTTTTAATCCGTCTTCAAAGCTTAGTGTTCTGTTGGCTACAAGCGCTGAAAATTCTCCAAGTGAATGTCCTGCAACCATATCTGGTTTAAAGCTATCTCCAAGAACTTTACTCAAGATCACTGAATGAAGAAAAACTGCTGGTTGTGTAACCTTAGTTTGCTTCAGATCTTCAGCAGATCCTTCAAACATTATATCTGTAATAGAAAATCCAAGTATATCATTTGCCTGGTTGAACAGGTCCTGTGCTTCGGGAGACTTTTCATAAAGATCCAATCCCATTCCCGAAAACTGGGCTCCCTGACCGGGAAAAACGTATGCTTTCATAAATGTTGGTTTAGGAAAGCAAAAATAGGGATAAATAAAAAGACCTCATAACAAAGATTCGTTATGAGGTCTCTTCATGCAAATACAAGTCTTCTATAAGTCTAATTTTCCTTTTTCTCCAATATCCTGGTTATTGCCACTTACCGCAGCCATACCTAATTTAAATAGAGTTACCATTTTACTGTCCTTATTATCCCAGTAATATGCTTCTTTAGGATTCACCTTTATTGCAGTAATATTTGGATCATCTTTACCATCGAACCAGGCATTATCTGCTTTAGAAAATAATTCATGAATTACATCGCGGTTGGTCTCGATAAATGCTTCTCCATATATAGATAAGAATTCCATATCTGAAGTTCCGCTGTACAACAACTGTACATCGCTATCCTTTTTAATATTCCTGTTGTGCTCACTATCAGCATTACTTAAAAACCAAACAGCACCATGATCATCTACCTGCTTGGTAGACATAGGTACAGCGCTTAAAGGCTTCTCATCCATATTAGTAACCAGCATGCAGAAATCTACATCTTCTGCCAGTTCCTTTATTTTTTCTCTTGCCTTATCGTCATATAAATTTTTAGTACTCATAATCAATTTTATTTTTTATGAAGATACTTTAGATGTGACGGTATATGCGCTAATGAACTGCTAAAAAAAGTTTCGCCGATGTTAAGAAGTGTAAAATCAGCTGTATTTAGAAATTATCGAAGTTACCTGGGATCTATAACCTGAGCCAAAAATGTTTAAATGGACTAGTAGGTAGTATAGCTTCCAAAGATCTAATCTTTCTCTCCATCCTTCCTGAAGCGGAAAGGTTTCTTCGTAAACTTTAAAAAGCCTATCATCAAAACCGCCAAATAGATGCATCATTCCCAGGTCCAATTCTCTAGGAGCAAAAGCAACAGCAGGATCTATTAAACAGGGGAGTCCCTGAGAATTAACCAGGTAATTTCCGTTCCATAGATCTCCATGCACTAAAGAGGAAGGCTCATCTGGAATAGTATTTTTACAATTGGAATAGAAGCGTTCTGAAACATTTAATTGAAATCCATTGTCTGCTGCCATTTTTATTTGAGGTTCCAGGCGCATTTCAATATAGAATTCGGAAGCAGAATTACGTGTTTCATTGTATTGCGGTAGGCTGCCAATATAATTATCGGTATCCAGACCGAAAGAGGAGGAGGTCTTTTGATGTAGCTTCGCTAATTGCTCCCCGAATATTTCCCAGAAATCTGAAGTTTTTTGTCCTGGATTTTTGTATTCCAGTACTAAATATGACTGAGAATCTACTTTCCCTGTCTTTATAGGTTTAGGAATGTCAATTACCTCGGCTTCCAGTAATTTTTCCAGACCTGTTTTTTCAGCATCGAACATTCCAGGGAATCTGTCGGCATGATTTAGTTTTATCACAAACTTTCCGGAAGATGTTTCCATGAGAAAGACCTTATTAATATCTCCGCCGCTTAGTACCGAATAATCGGTAAGTTTAAGGTCTAGATCTTTAGCAATCTGCTCTAATATTCGCCTTTGATCACTTACGCTCATAGGTTAGGTAAGTAAAAGAATGATCATGCTTATCGTCTTTTTCGTGAAATTCTTCCTTTATAAGCTTCCAGTTGTCTTCATCAATTTCCGGAAAATACGTGTCCGCTTCAAATTCTCCATGAACCCTGGTAAGTTCAATTCTGTCTGTAGCTTCCATTCCTATCTTATAGATCTCACCGCCACCAATAATAAATGGCTGTTCATCTAGTTTAGAAACCCTGAGTGCCTCGTCAAGTGAGTTTACAACGATAGTACCCTCTGGACTATAATCCTTTTTTCGGGTAATGATTACATGGGTTCGGTTAGGTAAAAGCTTAGGGAAAGACTCAAAGGTCTTTCTACCCATAATTATATAATGTCCCGACGTAAGTCTCTTAAATCTCTTGAAATCATCGGGTAAATGCCATACAAGATCATTGTCTTTACCAAGAGCGTTATTCTCTGCGGCTGCAGCAATTATTGTGATCATTTATTTCTAACTATTTATAGGTCTCTCCGGGTCTTCCGGGTTAATTCTTTTTGTTGAAGTAGTAGGGTCTATAGTTCTTCTTTCTTCAGGGAGAGGATGATCTCTATCTACCTTTTCCTGTAAATGAGCTATTCTTTGCTTCTGTTTTTTTACTAGTTTATCTACCTGTCTGGCTTCCCAGTCTTTTCCCATGAAACTGTTTACTATAAAAACATTGAAAAAATGGACCAAAAAAATGAGCGTCCAAAGTAATACGGCCCATACAAACCAGTTATATCCCAGTGGCTTAAATTGCTCCTGATAACCTATAACAACGTTAAGCACAATAAGGAAGACGGCTCCAATTAGAAAAACTACAAAATGCTGAAAAAGACGCTTTTTTTGTCTAGCCCTCTTTCTGGCATTTTCGTATAGTTCGCGTTGTTCGTAATCTATTTTAGAGGTGTTTTTCTTTTTAGAAAACATATTTACAATTACATTAGTGTACTATCAAATTTACATTTTTATCAAAAGAACTTCCTAATGCTTATGGATAATTTAAGAAAAGGCTTCCCTGTACTGGAGCAGTATACCTATTTAAATACAGCAGCAACCGGATTATTACCTGAAAAAGTCTGGGAATTCCGCCAGGATCATGATATGGATTACTTCCTTAAAGCCAGTATTCTGAAAGAGAAAATGGGGGATATGTTAACCGGAGTAAGGGAAACGGTTGGAGAGTTCTTTAACTGTGCACCAAACCGGGTTGCATTAATACCAAATTTCTCCTATGGATTCAACAGTATTTTAGAAAGTATTGATAAACCGAATAAAGCTCTTTTGATCGAAAATGATTACCCTTCGATAAACTGGGCCGTAGAATCCCGGGATTTTGAGGTGGTTTACGCCGATATGAATGAAGATCTAGAGGCTAATATTATTGAAAAAATCGAAATTGAAAAGCCTCACTTCTTTGCTTTTAGTATCGTTCAATATATCAATGGGGTCAAACTGAGCTTGGATTTTTTAAAGAAACTTAAAGAAAAGTTTCCGGAATTGATCCTGATTGCCGACGGTACCCAGTATTTCGGAACTGAAAAATTCAATTTCGATGAGTCTGGAATAGATATCGCTTTGAGTAGTGGTTATAAGTGGATGAGTGCGGGATACGGAAATGGTTTTATGCTTTTCAATGAAAGTGTACAGGGAAAACTCTCTCCAAAACATCTTGGATTTGGTTCACTTCAGGGAAAGTATAAGGCCCATGAAGGTAATTTTATCGGGAAATTTGAACCAGGACATTATGATACCCTTAATTTTGGAAGTTTAAAAGTTGCAATTGAGCATATTCAAAAAATTGGTATAGATACGATCTCAGATCAGGTAAGCACACTCAAGGAAATTGCCAGGCAACGATTTATAAAGGCCGGTCTCCTGGAAAAATGGATCGCAGAACGCAAGGATTTTTCTCCATTATTCAATATTAAGGGGAATGACAGTCTATTTGGGGATCTAAAAGGCAAGGATATTATTACATCCCTGCGAGGGGAGGGGATAAGGGTGAGCATGCACTATTTTAATACCGAAAAAGATCTGAATCAACTATTTAAAGCCTTGAATATTTAAAGGTTCGGGGAATATTTCACATCAATTTTTACTTAATTTCTGCAGAAAAAATTTAGAATAACGTTTTCGTATTTTCAAGTCTTCTATAAATTCCCGGAAATATTTCGATATTCGAAAAAATAACTATAACCTTCTGATTGTTATTGTTTTATACTGTTTTATTATTTTAATTTGAAGCATGAATTATTAAAAAAGAATAGTCATGTCAATTACAAAACAGTACCTTAAATCTAAACCAGAATGTAAGATCACTTTTTGTGTTCCTGCAAAAGAAGCGCATAAAGTTGAAGTAGCTGGGGATTTTAATAGTTGGGAGTTATCTGAGTTGAAAAAATATAAGAATGGTAATTTTAAAGGTCAGTTCAATGTGCCGGTAGACCAAAAATATCAATTTAGATATATCATAGACGGGCAGTGGATAAATGAGGCCGAAGCTGACGGGTATCAGTGGAATGATTTTGCAGCGGCTGAAAATAGCGTTCTGGAAGTTTAGTTCTTATTCCGGTTTCTTATTTCACTGAATAGAATTATTCCGTGACTTTTACTCCTTTCCAAAAGGCTACATAATTCTCGATGGGTTTTGCGGCATAGCTTGCCTCTGGATAATACCAGGCAGCATCTTCATTTATTTGCCCATCAATTTCTATGTGAAAGTAAGATGCCTTTCCTTTCCATGGACATCTGGTGTTGGAGTCACTCGATTTCAAATATTTATCTTTAACATCTTCCATGGGGAAATAATGATTATTCTCCACGATCCTTGTATTTGAGCTTTCAGCGATAATGGTGTTATTCCATATGGCTTTCATGAGGTTGTAATTTAGAAATTATTGTCTTCTAAATATATAATTTTTATAGCAGTTTTCCTTGTCCCCAAAGGACTTCTCTACACTTAGACCGGCTTCATCTGCGAGCCATTTTACTACAGAATCATCATATTTCTGGGAGATCTCGGTATGAATCGTTTCCCAGGCGTCAAAGTGTATCTGTAGGTCTAATTTTTTAATATTAACCTCCTGGACCTTCTTGCTCACCAAGAAGCTTTTAGCGGTCCCGGTTTCAGGATCATAGGTCTCCCAATGCAAAAAGTTGTTCAGGTTGAAATCACCATCTAGTTCAGAATTTATTCTTACCAGTAAATTTTTATTGAAATCTTCTGTGATTCCAGAGGGATCATTATAAGCATCCAGTATTTTCTGCGGGTGTTTTTTCTGATCAAATCCCATAAAAAGCATGTCTTCAGGACTCATAGCGTTGCGAATATTGTTTAAGAAATCTACCGCATCTTTATGTGATAAATTACCAATATTGCTGCCTAAAACAAGGATCACTTTTTTACGACTGTTATATTCTGAAAGTTTTTCCAGGGTTTTAAAGTAGGTTCCCTGTTGCACTTTTACGCTGGCTTCCGGGATCTCTTCTTTTAGCGAGTTCTCTAATTCATCCAGTACATTCTGACTTATATCTACCGGTAGGTAATCGAAATTATATCCTTTCTCTACCATCTCCTTCAATAGGATCTTGGTTTTTTTCCCGTCACCGGCACCGAGTTCAATTAGATCAAAGCCATTTTCACTGCTAAAGGAATCGGCAATATTTTCAGCATTTAACTTTAGGATATCAAATTCACAAGATGTCAGGTAATATTCCGGCATATCCATGATCTTTTGAAATAGCTTATCGCCATTTTTATCATAGATATATTTCGACAATAGAAATTTAGGATCACTATTTAATCCTTTATAAGTGTCCTCGGCAAATGCAGAATCAAAAGTTATTTCTGGAGCGTTTTTCATTTAGATATTGAATTATTTTACCAGTCTAAAGCCTGTAAATTGCCATCTGAGCTGTGGATGAAAGAAATTTCTATAGGTTGGGCGGGTGTGATTCCTGGAAGTAGCAACTGAACCACCTCTAAGAACTTTTTGATTTACCATGAACTTACCATTGTACTCGCCAAGGGCACCTTCAGGTTTCTGGTAATTTGGATAAGGAGAATATGCACTCTCGGTCCATTCCCATCTACTTCCCCAATCAAATTTTTCCTGGGCTGTTTCCCATTCCTCTTCTGTTGGTAATCTCATACCTTTCCATTGAGAAAAGGCAAATGCTTCATAGTAAGAAATATGGGTGACTGGAGCTTCAGGTTCTAATCTTTTTAATCCGTTTAAGGTAAATTGATGCCAGTTATTATCAATTTTATGCCAGTAAGAAGGACAATTTATTTTATTATCGTTGATCCAGTCCCAGGCTTCTGCGTGCCATAAAAGTACATCTTCATAACCACCGTCATCTATAAATTCAATAAACTCCCTATTGGTTACTAACTTATTAGAAATATTGAATTCACACAGATACTTCTTGTGAACTCCTTTCTCATTGTCATAACAGAAGTCATCAGATTTATGCCCAATCTCATAAACTCCTTCCGGAATATTTATCCATTTATTTTCAAAATCCTGGATGATATTCTCTCTGAACTCATCATTGTATTTTGGTAATAAAGGATTATTCCCGAGTATATATTTTATATCTGTATACAATAATTCCTGGTGCTGTTTTTCATGATGACAACCAATTTCGATAACTTCCAGAGCTTCATCGTCCAGGCTGTTATTAGTCATTAGATCTATTATAGCGGAAGTTACAAATTCCCTGAAGTCATAGATCCAGGCCACGGTAGGTCGGGATAAATTCCCGCGGTTAGTTCTTATAACCTTGTCGCCTACACTTTCGTAGTAGCTATTAAAAACATAAGCTGTATTCTTATCGAATAACTTATGATCTGAAGCATATTTTTTAAGTATAAATTCCTCAAAGAACCAGGTGGTATGGCCTAAATGCCATTTAGGTGGAGATACATTTTCTATTGGCTGTACTACATAATCTTCGGTTTCCAGATAAGAACAGATCATCTCTGAATCTGCCCTGGTTTCTTTGAATAGTTGAAGTAGTTCCTTTTGTGAAAGCATAAAAAAAGAGTGATACGTTTAGGTATCACTCAAATTTACAATTTTTTAAAAACGACATTGCTAATCAGTCGTTAAGGTCGAGTTAAATATAACCTGTCTAGAAATTGATAGGGATGGTATATTTAATCGCTCTTGGTTTACCTGCAAGTTTCCCTGGAGTCATCTCTGGTATGGATTCCATTAGCCTTTTAGCTTCCTTATTTAGTACTGGGGATTTTCCATCTACAGAATTCACCACAACCTTACCTTCTTCATTCACTTTCATGGAAACGGTTGCTTTGCCTCGAATCCATTCTCCTTCGGAATTCTTTGAATACTTAATATTTTCCTTTATGTGCTGCATTAACATTTTATTGAAACAGGCTTTTTTGTCACTACTGTCTTCACAACCCTTCCAGACAGGAGCAACCTCTTTAGAACTAACTTTATTGCCTTTTACTTCATCCTGTGCAAAACCGGTAAATCCGATTAACATCACCACAATAATTAATAACTTCTTCATAATATTAATACCATTTTATTAGTTTAATTATACCGCAACCTTTGCTTTTATTCCCGGATGCGGATCGTAATCCTTCAATATAAAATCTTCAAATTTAAAATCAAAAATATTTTTTACTTCAGGGTTCATTTCCATCGTTGGCAGTGGTTTTGGATCTCTGCTCAATTGTAGGTTTACCTGTTCCATATGATTATTGTAGATGTGTGCATCTCCAAAAGTATGTATAAAATCACCTGCCTCGTAACCGCAAACCTGTGCCATCATCATGGTAAGCAGTGCGTAAGATGCAATATTGAATGGAACTCCTAGAAATATATCAGCGCTTCTTTGGTATAACTGGCAGGATAGCTTTCCATCAGCTACATAAAACTGAAAAAATGCATGGCAGGGTGGAAGTGCGGCTTTTCCGTTTGCAACATTTTCTGAAAATGACACCGATGTATCTGGTAAAACCGATGGATTCCATGCTGAAACCAGCATTCTTCTACTATTAGGATTAGTTTTTAAGGTTTCAACGATCTCTTTGATCTGGTCTATTTCTTCACTATTCCAGTTTCTCCATTGATGGCCATAAACCGGCCCAAGATCACCATTTTCATCTGCCCATTCATTCCAGATCCTTACCCCATTCTCCTTAAGATAATCGATATTGGTGTCACCTTTAAGGAACCATAGTAGTTCATGAATAATAGATTTAAGGTGAAGTTTTTTAGTGGTGACCATCGGGAAACCTTCACTAAGATCGAAACGCATCTGGTAACCAAAAACACTTTTTGTTCCTGTTCCTGTGCGGTCCCCTTTTTGAGCTCCGTGTTCTAATACATGTTTAAGAAGATCGTGGTATTGTTTCATTGAAAGGCAGTTTTGTTCGGAAAAAACCTGAAAATTAATTCCAATAAAAATAACAAAACAGCTAAAAACTGAAGACTAATTTCCTGCAGAATAGATAATAGTTATCAACTTTGTTTCAACGACATTAGATTAATCATCACAATCTATCGCGCATCTGTCGGCATGGTAGGCATTGCGTTCTCCCATGGGCCTTTGTTGGCCAATCGTAGTGTCGTATCTCGTTTGATGTTCCATTTCAGAATTTATCTCAGCACCCATCAAAACGATGAAAGCAGTCAAGAAAAGCCAAAGCATCAAAATGGCAACTGCAGCGAAACTTCCGTATAAATCATCATAACTACCAAAATTGCTTACATACCAGGAAAATAGCATGGAACCTGCGAGCCATAATCCCGTACCCAGAATTGCTCCCCAGCTTACCCATCTAAAACGCGGACTTCTTCTATTTGGTGCAATTTTGTATACCATACTTAAAGACGTGATGAGGATTACGCCAAGGATTACCCAACGTAACCAGGTGAGAGTTTTTTCTAATGCCGAGGGTAAACTTAATTTATCAATTAGCAGTGGAAAAAATATTACAATAAGTAAGCTTATTAATCCCAGAACAAGTCCGCAAAGGGTAAATAGAAGTGTGATAAGATTTTTCTTGAAAATATTTCTATTGTCAAGTTCGTCATAGGCTATGTTTACGCCCTGGAATAATGCATTAGTCCCTTTATTTGCACTCCATATACTTATAAGAAGACTTATAAATAGTCCCCAGCCAATTTCTTTTTTGGATTGTTTAATTACAGGATCTAAAATATCTGAGATCATTCCAAATGCCTTTTCAGGTAAAATGAGATTTAATCTGGAAATCTGTTCTTCGATTTGGGAAGGCTCTAATATAAAGCTGTAAATAGATATTGCAGCTACAATAGTAGGGAAAATTGACAGGAAAAAATAAAAAGCTACACCGGCAGAAACTATCTGTACATGGTCTACTTTCATTTCATGCCAAACACGCTTACCGATATCTAACCAGCCTTTGATTGGGATCTGGTGTGGCCATTGAGCCTCCTCACCACGGTAGACAGGATTTTTTAATTTTTCCTTCATTCTAAAATTGCCATGAGATAAAACAATCAGCTGTTTTCAAATAAGAAAAAAGCTAACAGGCAATTTAGGGCTTATCTGAAATCTAAAAGAAGATGAAATTAGAAAGTTTTCTAAAAATTTGGAATCAGATTTAATCTTAACCTATGATCATTCCAGCGATGGTTGCGGAAAGCAGGGAAGCCAAAGTACCTCCAATTAATGCTTTCATTCCAAATTCTGAAAGGGTCTTTCTCTGTCCCGGGGCTAGCGATCCAATTCCACCAATCTGGATACCAATCGATGCAAAATTCGCAAAACCACAAAGCATATAAGTAGCCATGATCACAGATTTCTCATAGTTCAGGCTCAATGCATTTGCTGGGTTCTTAAGATCTGCTAATTGTACATAACCAACGAATTCACTTGCTGCTAGTTTAATACCCAGCAACTGGCCCATTAGCATCATATCTTCTTTAGCAACTCCAATCACATACATTAATGGTGCGAAAATGATTCCAAGAATAGATTCTAGTGAAAATTTGGAATATGGAGTATATTCGGCCATAAGAGCGTTAAGGCTGGTTAATCCACCTATATATCCAAGAATGTAATTTATCATGGCGATAAAAGCGATAAAAACAAGCAGCATCGCAGCAACGTTGGCGGCAAGCTTTAAACCTTCAGTTGTACCATTAGCGATAGCATCAAGGATATTAGAACCAATCTTTTCTGAAGAAACTTCTACATCTGTATTAACTCCTTCCTGTTGAGGATAAAGAATTTTAGAAACTACGATTGCACCAGGCGCAGCCATAACAGATGCCGCAAGCAGGTGTTTCGCGAATTGTAATCTTAAAGCAGGATCATCTCCGCCCAGGAATCCTATATAGGCGGCGAGTACACCTCCGGCGACCGTGGCCATACCACCTATCATAACCAGAAGAATTTCAGATCTGGTCATTCTTTCCAGATATGCTTTGATCATAAGCGGGGCTTCAGTTTGTCCCAGGAATATATTTCCGGCTACACTTAAACTTTCAGGTCCAGAAATTCCAAGTAATTTAGTTAACACCCATGCCATACCTTTTACAACTATCTGAATCACCCCAACATAGAATAATACAGAAGTAAGAGCCGAGAAAAATATGATCGTTGGTAGAACCTGGAATAAGAATATAAATCCAAAGCTGTCCACATCCATCATTCCACCGAGTAAGAATTCACTACCCGCAGCCGTAAAATCAAGGATTAGAACGAATATATTTCCAACAAATTCAAATACGTTTTGAACAACCGTGATCTTTAATACTCCTATGGCTAATACCAACTGGGCTGCAATTCCAAGGCCAACAGTTTTCCAGTTTATTGCTTTGCGGTTACTGCTAAAAAGAAATGCGATGATAAGCAATACCATCATTCCAATAATACCCCGAATTAAGCTGGAAGTACTAATACCAGCACTCGGGATCATTTTCTTAGCCGTTTTGGCTGGAATAACATCTTCTACACTTTGATCTTTAACCTTGAGATTTATAATGGTTCCTTTAGAAGAGATAGCCATTGTGGAATCTGAAAGTGCAGATACTCTTAAATTCTGGATAGTGTCTTTTGGAGAATTGTAGAATAGAACAAGGAGTTTGTTTTGGTAAAGGTAATCCCCCGAAGCAAGGGTATCGTTCCCATTTTTGTTTAAAAATTCAAACCGACCTTCTTTAAAATTTAATTCAGATGCATTTCCATAAAACTGGTCCTGCTGGGAAGTGTCCGTTGAGGGATCAAGTTGCCAGTTTTTAGAAATAGTTTGAGCTGAGGCTGATGTAATAGATATTACAATCAGGAATAGGCAACACCAGATTTTGTTCATTTCGGGTTATTTTCTTTTAGAAATTTCGTCCCTGATACGGGCCGCTTTTTCATAATCTTCCTGACTAACAGCTTGAGAGAGTAATTCTTTTAGTTCTTCCAGGGACATTTTTTTGTAATCTGAAGTATCTTCAGGTTGCAGATCTATTTCTTCCTTTAGAAGTTCTTCCTCAATAATCTCTTCTTCCTCTTTTTCTTCCTGCTCTCGCTGTTTTTCTTCGGCCTTTAAATAAATCCCGGCTTTGTCAAGAATATTTTTATAGGTGAATATTGGTGCATCGAATCTTAGTGCCAATGCAATAGCATCACTGGTGCGGGCGTCAATTATTTCTTCAATCCCATCTCTTTCGCAGATGAGACTGGAATAAAATACACCATCAACCAGTTTATGAATTATAACCTGTTTTACAACGATCTCAAACCTATCTGAGAAGTTTTTAAATAGATCATGTGTAAGCGGTCGGGGAGGTTTAATCTCTTTCTCCAAAGCTATCGCAATTGATTGTGCCTCGAATGCTCCGATCACAATAGGCAATTTACGTTCACCCCCAACTTCATTGAGGATCAATGCGTAAGCTCCGTTTTGTGTTTGACTATAAGATATTCCCTTAATGTTCAGTCGCACTAAACTCATACTTCAGTAAAATTAAAAAGGCTGTCTAAAATAAGGACATTTACCATATTTAGACAGCCCCTTTATGGGTCGCAATTTATGAAAATTATGCGTTTTTCTCTTTAAATTCCTTCAATTTTTCATTTAGCTTAGGTACTATCTCAAAGGCATCACCAACAACTCCATAATCTGCGGCCTTAAAGAAAGGTGCTTCAGGATCATTGTTAATTACCACTTTTGTTTTAGCAGCATTAATTCCGGCTAAGTGCTGGATAGCTCCTGAAATACCTACAGCGATATATAAATTTGAAGCTACCGGTTTACCGGTTTGTCCTACGTGTTCGCTGTGAGGTCTCCATCCCATGTCACTAACCGGCTTGGAACAAGCCGTAGCGGCGCCCAGGATATCGGCCATTTCTTCGATCATTCCCCAGTTTTCAGGACCTTTAAGTCCACGTCCACCAGAAACAACAACTTCGGCATCGGCAATAGTCACCTTATTGGTTGCTTTATCTACAGACTCTACATTTACTGAAAAATCTTCTTCTGAAAGATTCGGACTGAATTCTTCGGCCGCAGCATCTCCCTGAACTTCTTTAAGGCCGTAAGCATTTTTAGATAATCCAATCACTTTTACATCTGTAGATATCTTAGTGAAATTGAATGCTTTATTAGTAAAAGCAGTTCTTTTAACTGTAAAAGGATCTGTGCTTTCTGGCAGAGCAACTACATTCGAAGCATAACCTGCTTCAAGTTGAACTGCTAATAATGGAGCAAGATATTTACTGTTTGCGCTCTGGCTAAGTACAACAACTTTGCTGCCTTCTTTTTCAGCCGCTTGTTTTACTGCATCTGAATAAGCTTCAGCATTAAAATTCTTTAGCTTTTCGCTATTGACATTTAATACCTTATCCACTCCATATTTTCCTAATTCTGAAACATCCCCTGCATTAAACGCAATTGCAGTAACAGATGTTCCCATCTTTTCTGCAACTCCTTTTGCATAAGAAGCAACTTCATAGGAAGCCTTCTTGAATTTTCCTTCTTCTGATTCTATATATACTAAAATTGACATTTTCTTCTGATTTTTAAATTTTGAAATTCTTTTAGATACCTAAATAATAAATTAGATAGCTTTCGCTTCATTGTGAAGAAGATCTATCAACTCATCAAGATTATCAGGATCTACCAGTTTAACGTCTCCTTTAGGAGCTGGTTTTTCAAATTTAACAGCTTCGGTCTTGGTAGAAGTGTCGGCAGGTTCAACCACATTCAATGGTTTCTTACGTGCCTGCATGATCCCTCTCATGTTAGGTATACGAAGATCACTTTCTTCAACCAGTCCTTTTTGTCCGCCGATCACTAATGGAAGAGAAGCGGTTAAAGTTTCTTTACCACCATCTATTTCACGTATAGCTTTGGCGCTATCACCATCAACTTCAAGACTAATACAATTATTTATAAAGTTAGCTTTCAAAAGCTGCGCTAACATTCCCGGCACCATTCCTCCATTATAATCAATAGATTCTCTACCCGCAATTACTAGATCATACCCTCCATCATTAACGATTTTAGCAAGTTCTTTAGCTACCTGGTATCCGTCATTTGCAGGAGTATTTACTCTAATAGCGGTGTCTGCACCAATAGCAAGAGCCTTTCTAAGTGTTGGCTCTGTTTCAGCTCCTCCTATATTTACAACATCTACACTGGCGCCTTGTTTTTCTTTAAACCACATTGCTCTGGTAAGACCAAATTCATCATTAGGGTTTATCACAAATTGAACACCATTGGTGTCAAATTTAGTGTCTCCGTCTGTGAAATTGATTTTCGATGTAGTATCAGGTACATGACTAATACATACTAAGATTTTCATATATAAAGTTCTTTTTTTAATAAATCGTTTTCGTTGACGAAGATAAGTATTTTAAATCGAAAAATGCTATGCATGCATAATAAAATTGACTAAAAAATTGCGGGTAATTTTAAGTAATAATTAATCTTTTGTACTTAATCTGAATTAAAGTTCATAATAACCTGCCAAAAAACGAGATTTTTCTTAAAGTGGGTTTTTGGTCCTTAAAATTTAATCAGCAAATATGGTATATACCTATATGAATTACTATTTTTGCTGTGCAGTAAATTAAATTAAGAAATTATATAATGAGGACAATTCAATTTAGAGAAGCCGTTGCAGAAGCGATGAGCGAAGAAATGCGTCTGGACGACAGCATCTATTTAATGGGAGAGGAAGTTGCTGAATATAATGGAGCTTATAAAGCTTCTAAAGGAATGCTAGACGAATTTGGTCCTGATAGAGTTATAGATACTCCAATCGCAGAACTTGGTTTCGCAGGGATTGGTGTTGGATCGGCGATGAATGGCAACAGACCTATCATTGAATTCATGACCTTCAACTTTTCTCTTGTTGGTATTGACCAGATCATTAATAACGCTGCCAAAATGCGCCAGATGAGTGGTGGGCAATTCAATATTCCTATCGTATTTCGTGGTCCTACGGGTTCTGCGGGGCAGTTAGGTGCTACACACTCTCAGGCATTTGAAAGCTGGTATGCAAATACTCCGGGACTTAAAGTAATAGTTCCATCTAATCCTTATGATGCGAAAGGCCTATTAAAAGCCGCTATTCGTGATAACGATCCGGTGATCTTTATGGAAAGTGAGCAGATGTATGGAGATAAAGGAGAAGTGCCAGAAGAGGAATATGTTATCGAAATTGGTAAAGCCGATATAAAAAGAGAAGGTAGTGATGTAACTATCGTTTCTTTTGGAAAAATTATCAAGGAAGCATACAAAGCTGCTGAGCAATTGGCTGAAGAGGATATCTCCTGCGAGATCATCGATCTTAGAACGGTACGTCCTATGGATCATGATGCAATTCTTGAATCGGTTAAGAAAACTAACCGTTTGGTGATCCTTGAAGAAGCATGGCCTTTTGGAAATGTTGCGACAGAAATTACATACCAGGTACAATCTAAAGCATTTGACTATTTAGATGCTCCAATTGTAAAACTTAATACTGCCGATACTCCGGCACCATATTCACCAGGTCTTTTACAGGAATGGTTGCCAAATAGCGACGATGTTGTTAAAGCTGTGAAAAAGGTAATGTATAAGTAACCTGAATCAACTTATCTTTGAAACTTCATCTTTTCGATGAAGTTTTTTTTTATCCAATAATGAGCAAACAATCCTACTTACTTTTAATATTTATTCTTAGTCTGAATTTTATTCAAGCTCAAACCAAGGTTGGTGGAGTAGTGAATGATAATTCCGGAGAAACAGTTCCTTTCGCAAATGTTGTATTTGCTAATTCAACCAGTGGAACAACAACTAATGAAGACGGGGAGTTCTATCTGCAATCTGATGGTAATTATGACACCCTACTTATTTCCTTTATTGGATATGAAACCAAGAAGATACCATTAAAGGCTTCTGTAAATCTCGAAATGAATATCACTCTGGAGGAAGCGGCCTCCACACTTGATGAGGTAGTTATTTACAGGGGAAAAACTTCCAAAAAGAATAACCCTGCCATAGATATACTGAAAAAGGTTTGGGAGAATAGAAGAAGCAATGGAGTTAGAGCTTTTGATCAATATTCTTATAAGGAGTATGAAAAACTTGAATTCGATATCAATACCATAGACAGTACGCTGATTAAAAGCAGGATCTTCAATGGTATGGAATTCATTTTTGATTATGCAGATACCAATAACGTCACAGGTAAAACATATTTACCGATGTTTATTAATGAATCTATAAATAAGGTTTACGGCGATAATCTTCTTAATGAAGAGAAAGAGGTGTTGCTGGGGAATAAGAATTCAGGATTTGAACAGAACAGGAATCTTATAGATTATGTAAAGGACATATATGACGATTATGATATTTACAAAAACTACATCAAATTTTTTGATAAGAGTTTTGTAAGCCCGGTTTCAACTACAGGAATAGATACCTATAATTATGTATTGTCAGACAGTGCCTATGTAGATAATAAGTGGTGCTATAATATTGTTTATTATCCCCGTCGTGAAAATGAACTCACCTTTAAAGGAGATTTCTGGGTGAATGATACTACCTGGGCGGTGAAGAATATCAATCTAGAAACAACAAAAGATGTAAATATTAACTGGATAAAGCAGGTTTATATAGAACAGGATTTTGATGTATTGAATGATTCTGTGTTCTTAATTACAAGGGACTTTTTTATGGCTGATTTTGCCTTGAATAAGAAAAAAGGTTCCAGAGGAGTTTATGCGAAAAGAACACTTCTTTATGATGAATATGAATTTGATAATAAAAGACCTGCATCCTTTTATCAACAACCAGTTTACAATCCTCAATCACAGGCCTACAATCGAAGCGAGCAATTCTGGTCTGAAAATCGTCTGGAAGAATTAAATGAAGACGAGGAAGGAATTTATGTGATGCTGGACAGTCTCACCAAAACTAAAGCTTTCAATAGACTTTATGACATAGCTACAATTGTGCAATCTGGTTATGTGGAGTTTGATGGCTGGGATTACGGGCCGGTTTATTCTACTTTCGGTTTTAATGATGTTGAAGGGGTGCGTACCAGGTTTGGCGGGCGAACTTATTTTGGACAAAATGATCCATGGAGAATTGAAGCTTATGGAGCTTACGGTTTTAAAGATCAGAAATTTAAATATGGTATCTCCGGTAAAGTACTGCTGGATCATAAATCCAGGCTTATAATTGGTGGAGGTAATCGCAGGGATGTTGAGCAATTGGGGACGAGTTTAACTAATTCTACAGATGTGCTTGGACGAAGTCTTGCCTCTTCTTCATTATTAAATGTTGGCGATAATGATAAATTGAGTTCAATAAACTTAAGTGTTTTTGCGGTGGAATTGGAGCCGCTTAAGAATTTTACGGTTCGGGTAGCCGCAAATTATAGAGAGCTAAAACCGGCATCTCCAGAATTCAGTCTGGATTATTATGTAGATGAAGAAAGAACAATTATAGATTCTGAGATCAATCAAACCGAATTTTCCACCATTCTCACCTGGATGCCCGGAAGAAAGGTTTCTGGCTACGGAGTGGAAAGGAATATAGTGAACGAAGAAGATTTTCCAACCCTGTTTCTAAATTATAGTCTAGGGGTAAAGGATGTTTTTAAAAGTGATTTTAACTATAAAAAACTTCAATTTTTCTACAATCAGCCATTATTGATTGGTGGCTTTGGTCGTTCTAATGCAAGCCTGGAAGCCGGGAAGACATTTGGAGCAGTGCCTTTAGGACTTCTTAGTGTGGTGCCTGGAAACCAGACGTACTTCGCTCTGTATAATACTTTTCCAACACTGGATTTTTACGAATTTGTAACAGATTCTTATTCGGCAATTCACCTGGAGCATAATTTTAATGGAAGATTATTTTCTCGAATTCCGCTTTTGCGAGAATTAAATTTGCGGGAAATGATTGGTTTTCGTGCGGTTTATGGAGATATATCTGAAGAAAGCAAAAGGATTGATGCCTCTGGTTTACCTCTGGTCGCACCAAACTCAGATCCGTTTTATGAGTACAGTTTCGGAATCGGGAATATTCTTAAAGTAATGCGATTTGATGTGCATTTTAGAGGTAATTATTTTGATAACCCAGATGCCAGATCCATGGCTTTTACAATAGACTTCGGTTTTCACTTTTAGTTAATGATTTAAAGATCAGAAATAACTATATTTGCACCCCTTAATTTTAATGAAAAGAAAAAAGAAAAATGTCTGATACTTTTGATGTATTGATCGAGATCCCAAAAGGGAGTAGAAATAAATACGAATATGATTTTGAACTGAAAAAAGTTCGTTACGATAGGATGATCTTCTCTTCGATGATGTATCCTGCAGATTATGGTTTTATTCCTAATACTTTAGCACTGGATGAAGATCCACTAGATGTACTTGTACTGGTTTCTGAACCTACGTTCCCGGGGATTGTGATGGAAGTTAAGCCTATTGGTGTTTTTCATATGGCCGATGAAAAAGGACCTGATGAAAAGATCATCTGTGTACCGGTTTCAGATCCTATCTGGAATAGATTAAATGACCTGAAAGAATTGAACGGTCACATGATCAAAGAGATCGAACATTTCTTTAAAGTTTATAAAGATCTTGAGAAGAAAAAGGTTGATACAGGTGATTTCGGCGACGCTAATGAAGCACGGGAAATTATAAGACAATGTGTGGAGCGATTTGAGAATTATGAAGGTGATAAATCACGCTTCGGTATATAATCATAAATATTATCCATATATATTGAGATATTAAAAGCAATAACCTTAAAAAGTTATTGCTTTTTTAATTGTTGTCAATTTTACTACATTAGCTGGCATTAATAAATAATTAACAAATTAACCTAGCTAATTTATGGAAGCAATAATGATTTATATGCCTGCGGCGCTGGCAATAATCGGACTCATTTATATGTGGGTCAAAAGATCCTGGGTGATGAAACAGGACTCCGGCGACGGAAAAATGAAAGAAATTTCAGCTCACATCTATGAAGGGGCGCTCGCCTTTTTAAAAGCAGAATATAAGTTATTAACCCTTTTTGTGATTGGTGCCAGTATTGCATTGGCTGCAATCGCTTATTTTGTTCCTACTACACATTATTTAATTATAGTAGCATTTATCTTCGGAGCATTCTTTTCTGCACTTGCAGGAAATATGGGAATGAAGATCGCAACCCAAACGAATGTAAGAACTACCCAGGCTGCCAGAACCAGTTTACCAAAAGCACTTAACGTGTCCTTTGGAGGTGGTACAGTTATGGGACTTGGAGTGGCCGGTTTAGCCGTTTTGGGTCTTACCGGATTCTTTATTTTGTTCTTTCACTATTTTATGGGAGGCGAATGGACTAATACAGACCAAATGACCATCGTGCTGGAAACCCTTGCAGGATTCTCTCTTGGAGCAGAGTCTATAGCACTTTTCGCTCGTGTGGGTGGTGGTATTTATACCAAAGCTGCCGATGTAGGAGCAGATCTTGTAGGTAAGGTGGAAGCTGGAATTCCTGAAGATGACCCTCGTAACCCGGCAACTATTGCAGATAATGTAGGAGATAATGTTGGTGACGTTGCAGGAATGGGAGCCGACCTTTTTGGTAGTTATGTAGCCACAGTTCTTGCGGCCATGGTTCTTGGAAATTATATCATCAAAGACATGGGAGGTGATATTACCTCTGCAGGTTTCGGTGGTATAGGCCCAATTCTATTGCCAATGGCTATTGCCGGTGTTGGAATTATCATTTCGATCATAGGAACTTTACTGGTTCGTATTAAATCTAATGACGCCAAAGAATCTGAAGTACAGAAAGCTTTGAATATCGGTAACTGGGTATCTATTATCCTTGTAGCCATTGCCAGTTACTTCTTAGTGACCTGGATGTTACCATCAGAACCTATGACCATGGGATTCTTTGTTGGTGGTCAGGAAGGTTTTGAAATGAAATCTATAAGTTCACTTAATGTATTCTACGCCTCTTTAGTGGGGATAATTGTTGGTGGAGTGATATCTGCAGTTACTGAATATTATACTGGATTAGGTAAAAAACCTGTGATGAGCATCGTTCAGAATTCCAGTACAGGTGCCGCAACGAATATAATCGCCGGACTATCAACCGGGATGATCTCTACATTCTTTTCTATTTTATTATTCGCTGCAGCAATCTGGGCATCTTATGCCTTTGCAGGATTCTACGGTGTTGCGTTGGCTGCTTCTGCAATGATGGCAACAACTGCTATGCAATTAGCTATTGATGCATTCGGGCCAATTGCAGATAATGCAGGTGGTATTGCTGAAATGAGCGAATTACCTTCAGAAGTTCGTGAAAGAACAGATATTCTAGATTCCGTGGGAAATACAACAGCGGCAACTGGAAAAGGATTTGCGATCGCATCTGCAGCATTAACCTCATTAGCGCTATTTGCGGCCTATGTAACTTTTACAGGAATTGACGGGATTAACATCTTTAAGGCTCCTGTCCTGGCAATGTTATTCGTTGGGGGGATGGTGCCGGTGGTATTCTCTGCCCTTGCTATGAGTTCTGTAGGGAAAGCGGCCATGCAAATGGTAAGAGAGGTAAGAAGACAGTTTAAAGAAATTCCAGGTATCATGGAAGGGA
Source organism: Christiangramia echinicola DSM 19838 (assembly GCF_000423065.1). GTDB lineage: Bacteria > Bacteroidota > Bacteroidia > Flavobacteriales > Flavobacteriaceae > Christiangramia > Christiangramia echinicola. The sequence continues at coordinate 84,547 of NZ_AUHG01000018.1, read as the reverse complement.
CAGGAAAACCTGAATATGATAAATGTGTGGCTATTTCTACGGAAGCTGCGCTGAAAGAAATGTTATTACCTGGTGTAATTACTATCGGGTTTCCTATTGTAATCGCCTTTCTGCCAATGTTGTTTGGATACGAAAATGTTCTTATCGCCGAAATGCTGGGAGGCTATATGGCCGGAGTAACGGTTAGTGGTGTGTTATGGGCTATTTTTCAGAATAATGCTGGAGGGGCATGGGATAATGCTAAGAAATCATTTGAAGCCGGGGTAATGATTAATGGGGAAATGACTTATAAAGGATCTGATGCTCATAAGGCTGCTGTAACTGGTGATACTGTTGGAGATCCGTTTAAAGATACCTCGGGACCTTCTATGAACATCCTTATTAAGCTAACCTGTCTTATAGGTCTGGTGATCGCCCCGATTCTGGGAGGACATACAGAAGGGGATATTCCAAATCTGGAAGAAACGGTTATGCTTGCTAAACAGGATGAAGATGCAAAAATAATTTCTAAGGAAGTAAAGATTGAAACAAATACTGAAAATGATAAGGTAGTGGCTTACGTAGTCGTAACTAAATCTAATGATGGTGAAACCTATACTGAAACTTTTGATTTTGAAGGATCAGAGCTGGAGGTTCAGAAGCAGATAGATGCTCTGAAATAGCAGGATTCAGTTAATTATAATGAAAATCTCCGCCAGCCAAGGTGGAGATTTTTATTTTATGCAATAGGAAATTTCATAACTCCGGTATTATTCATTTCAACAATATTGCTTTTGATTTTATGTTTATGTGCAAGCAATAATTCCCTCACCAAAGCGTGATTAATAACTGATAAATACTTGGCGTATTGTTTTAAACATTTCTGTTCTCTGCGATGAAAATCAGAAAACCTGTTTTTCATTTTGTACTTTAGATATAGCTGGGATAACTCACATTTTTTTCTCTTATAAAATGAAAGCATTTTAGGATCTGGAATGGGCGAAATTTCTTTTTTCAACAGTTCGATCCGCTCCTCTATTTCTTCAATAAAAGTAATTTTCTGTGCGTACAATTGGCGATAGAAATTTTTTAAGATCAACCTATTTTCATTTGTATAGGCGATCTTATACATAAACGCACTTTTGTAATTTCTGATTCTTAATTTTTCAAGTAATTCGATAGTTTTCTTCTTCTGACCAAATTGCATAACTCTACCTCCTCCAACATTTAAGTTTGAATAAAAATTTCACGAATTTAGTTAGTTATAAAAATATAAGTGGAAGAAAAAAAATGCCAGATTATTAACTTTTTTAACCAGATATTTTGGTAATTCTTAAGACTCTTTATGGTCTTAGATTTTAGATCTACTATAAGCAAAGGCTTTAGGGAATTACAGATTTTCATTTTCTTAAAAAAGTCTTAATATTTAATCCTGGCTGGTTAAAATCTGGTTAATCTGAAATCCTATTCTATTAATGGTTCTTCAAAACTCGTAGCTTTAATATTGAAAATCAAAACTCTAAAATTATGGCTAAAGATCATGGACCTAGAATTAAGAATGATGAGCAATACGAGAAACTTGTTGATGAAGGAATGAGTAAGGAAAAGGCTGCAAGGATCTCTAATGATCCGAATTCAGGAAAAAAGGGAGGAAAGGCAGAAAAATATGAGGAAAGGACCAGGGAAGAGTTGTATGAGAAAGCCAGAGAGATTGGAATAGAAGGTAGAAGCGATATGTCTAAAGATCAATTAATAAAGGCGCTTAGAAACCATTAATATGAGGTCGATCTGGAATGGTTCAATTAGTTTTGGTTTGGTTTCCATACCAATCAAAATGTACTCGGGGTCTGAAGACCGTAAACTTGATCTTGATATGTTAGATCGCCGGGATAATGGTAAAATTAGATATAAACGTGTAAATGAAGACACTGGTAAGGAGGTTGAGTGGAAGGATATAGTGAAGGGCTTTAAGAAGGACGAGGATTATGTGATTCTGGAAAAGGAAGATTTTGAAGCCGCCAATATGAAGAAAAGTAAAACCATTGATATCGAAGAATTCATTGAAGAGTCTGCCGTTGCTGATGTGCTTTTCAAGAAGCCGTATTTTCTGGAACCTCAGAAAGAAGGTGGAAAATCTTATAATCTACTTCGTGATGCTCTCAAAAAGACAGAAAAATTAGGAGTCGCTACCTTTGTAATGCGTCAAAAAGAACACCTAAGTCTGGTAGGAGTGTATGAAAATACCCTGGTCTTACATGTGATTCGATTTGAAGATGAGATCAGGGATCCTGGAGAATTGAAATTATCTAAATCTAAGGTTACAAAAAAAGAAGTGGACATGGCTATTTCCTTGATTGACCAATACACTACAGCATTTGATTTTTCAAAATATAAGGACGTCTATAATGATCAATTAATGAAAATTATTGATTCTAAAGCGACCGGGAAGAAACCGAAGAAAGAAGACTTTGATAGCAAACCAACTCCTGCTAAAGATCTTATGGCTCAGTTAAAAGCCAGTCTTGAAAAGAAGAAAAAAGGTAAAGCCTCCTGAAAATGGCCTTAGAAGACTACATCAGGAAAAGGGATTTTGATAATACTCCGGAGCCTCCTGCTGAAATAAATAATGAAAACAAGGGCCGTTTTGTAATTCAGAGACATAAAGCCAGCCGTCTACATTACGATCTTCGTCTTGAAATTGATGGAGTTCTAAAAAGCTGGGCTGTTCCCAAAGGCCCGTCCATGAACCCTTCAGATAAGCGACTCGCTATACAAACCGAAGATCATCCCATTAAATATCTAAATTTTGAAGGCACAATTCCAAAAGGTAATTATGGTGCCGGAGTGATGAAAATATGGGATTCTGGAACCTTTAAGTCCGGGATCAAAAAGGAATTATTAGATCAACTTGAAGAAGGTAACCTGAAGATCATTCTTTCTGGTACAAAATTAAAAGGGGAATTTGCACTGGTACGCACAAAGAGAGGCGATGACCAGAAGCAGTGGTTGTTGATAAAAAAGAAGGATAAATACTCTACAGATCTTAACTATGATGCAGAGTCATATTCATCTTCATCCAGTGCCACATTAGAGGGTAAGGTAAGGAAGTTAAATCCAGGAGATCCGGTTAAGCCTATGCTGGCCACAACTGCAAAGAAAATTTTCAATAAACCGGATTGGATCTACGAATTAAAATGGGATGGTTATAGATTGATCGCAAACATTCAGAATTCTAAAGTTTCTATTCACTCCCGTAACGGAATTTCCTATAATTCTAAATTCCCGAACCTCGTAAAGGACCTGGAACTAATTCCTCATGATGTGATTCTGGATGGGGAAGTGGTAGTACTTGATAAAAATGGATTGCCAATATTTCAGGAACTTCAGAATTATAGTTCCTCTACAAATGGCAGCCTGAAATTTTTTGTTTTTGATATGCTTTATCTCAATGATCATAGTATGCTGAATTTACCATTGATCGAAAGAAAAAGTTTAATTCCAGAAGTACTTGAGGATACAGTTATAACCGAATATTGCGATCATATCGAAGGAATGGGGATTGCCTTTTATGATAAAGCTATTGAGGCCGGGATGGAAGGTGTGATCGCGAAAAAATCAGATTCTATTTATTCACCGGGTTATAGGAGTGAGAGCTGGTTAAAGATAAAAGCTCACGAGAGTATGGAGACCCTTATTTGTGGATTTACAGAATCTAAAGGTTCAATTTTTGGCTCCCTCATTCTAGGCGCTAAAAAGGAAGGAAAGCTTCAATATATTGGCAATTGTGGCACCGGATTTTCAAACGCTGAGCAGAAAAAGCTACTCGGAAAAATGCAAAAACTGGAGGTTGAAAAATGTCCATTTAATAAGAAGCCAAATTTGAAAGGTAGAAAGCCTACCTGGGTCTCTCCGGAACTAATTTGCGAAGTAATATTTTCAGAATGGACCAAAGCAGGCCTTATGCGTCATCCTGTTTATAAAGGTTTAAGGGAAGATAAATTTCCGCAGGAGATCAAAGCAGACACGGAAACTATAAAGCAAGTAAAGAGCAAATCTACGGGGTCAAATTCATTAGAAATAGATGGCATCAGAGTGAATTTCACAAATCTGGAAAAAGTCTACTGGCCAGATTCCGGTTTGAGAAAATATGATCTCATAGATTATTATTTAAAAATTTCAGAATATATTCTTCCATACCTCAAAGACAGACCACAAAACCTGCATCGACATCCCAATGGGATTAACAAAACCGGATTCTATCAGAAGGATAATGAAGGCTTACTGGAAAAATGGATCGAAACAATTAAGATCCATTCAAAATCTTCAGATAAAGATATTGAATATATGCTTTGCCAAAATGAGGCAACCCTATTATATATGGCGAATTTAGGCTGCATTGAGATCAATCCATGGAGCTCTCGTATACAGGATCTGGATAAACCAGATTATACGGTAATAGATCTGGACCCTTCAGATAAAAATTCTTTTGAAGAAGTAATTGAAGTAGCGCAGATCACCCGGGAAATATTAGACACTGCAAAGATAGAGGCCTATTGCAAGACTTCAGGATCCAGCGGACTTCATATTTATATTCCATTAGCTGCTGAATACACCTATACTGAGGCAAGAGATTTTACAAAGCTTATTTGCTATTTCATTCAGGAACGGTCGAAGGATTTAACCAGTATGGCCAGGGCGGTAAAGAGTAGAAAGGGTAAAATTTATCTGGATTATCTTCAGAATAGGAGAGGACAAACTTTGGTTTCTCCATATTGCGTAAGACCTCGTAAAGGCGCCCCGGTATCTGCTCCTTTAGAATGGAATGAATTAAAACCTGGGTTAAAGATCACTGATTTTAATCTTCAAAATATGCCTGAAAGATTGAAACAAAAGGGAGATCTATTCAGTAAGGTTTTAAAAAATAAATTAGACATGGAAGCTTCCCTGGAAAGGCTAAATAGCCTGTAGATATTAAATGTTTTATAAAACTGGCAGCTATTTTCAAGCTTTTTCAGAATAAAAAGTAAATTGAGAAAAACCACCAGTCTTAATGCGTAAACGTTTTAAAAAAGTATTGGGCAGATACAAAAATCTGGATCAGGTTTATGTGTTGCCTTATAGAAGTTATGGTACTTATTCACATTTATATGTAAAAGGTCGTGTCCTGGATAATGAACCTTTGCATATTGTAAAAGACCAGTCTATTTGGAGAACCATAAAAAATACATGGAAACAATTTGACAGTTTTGAGGTTCCCGATGCAAAAATGCAATTGATCCTGCGGGATAAATTAAATCTAACCGGAACTACAGATGATGAAGGGTACTTCCTTTTTGATAAAACTATAGAGGAGAATTTATCTGAACATGCCAATGAGGAAGGCTGGCTGGAGTATGAGGTTTATTATAGAAATGAACTGGCTCCCAGGACCGAAATTATAGATGATCCTGCCATTGGGGAATTTCTGGTACCACAGATAGATGCAGAATACGGAGTGATTAGTGATATAGATGATACAATCTTACAGACAGGAGTAACTTCTTTTTTAAAACTTCGCCTGTTAAAAAATTCTCTATTAACTAACGCCTACGAAAGGATTCCCTTTAAAGGCGCGCCAGACCTTTATCAAAAATTACATAACGGTAGGGGTGGAGCATCTAAGAATCCAATTTTCTATTTGAGTAATAGCCCCTGGAATTTATATGAGTATTTGAAATTATTCCTGGATCATAATGGCTTTCCAAAAGGGCCAATTTTACTTAGAGATTTTGTAACACCATTCGATAGATCTTTAAAGCCTGAGAAGCCTCATAAACAGAAAGAGATCACCAATATTCTTAAGACTTATCCCGATATGAAATTTATATTAATTGGAGACAGCGGGGAGCACGATGCAAGTATTTATACAGATATTGCTGCTCAATATTCAGACAGGATAATGGCTATTTATTTACGAAGTGTAAAGCACAAAAAGCAAATGGAGAGGGTGAGGAGTTTGATCGATAATTTTGATACCGTACCAGTTTTACTGGCAGAAAACTCTAATGAAGCTGAAAAACACGCCCGGGAGAATGGCTTTATAAAGTAGCCTAAAAGATATATGAACAAAAAGATCGCGAAATTTTTGGGATCTTTTCTATTTAATGTGAATGTACTTTAACTAGGATCTATACTTGTTCCTACTGCGGCACGTTGACTATTAGGTGCTTTTCTAGGCATTGTTCTAAAGATATGGTCCCATAATGGAGACGACACTCCAAACGCTCTGTCTGACTCTCTGTAGTGGTGAATACTATGGTGATGCCATAATATTTTGAGAAAGTTATTTGGTACTTTGAATGCATGAACCGAATAGTGCACGGCTAGATAACCAGCATAACCAATTAAAAAACCAGCAAGAAAACCAAATACATAGTCACCCAAAACCGCTCGATATATAATGAATAATACCGTGGCGATCACCAAACTAAGTACCGGAGGCATAGCTAGTCTTGACTTATCTTTTGGGTAATCATGATGCACACCGTGCATGGTATAAGATAATTTCTGCTTTTTAGGAGTAGTTGCAGGTATATGGTATAAATACCTGTGCATTACATATTCAATAAAAGTGAAAAAGAATAATCCTGCAAGGAAAAGCCCTATCATAGCCGGAGCTTCAAAACCTTTTTCTATGATTCCGTAATAAACCAGCGCTATAGATATCACTCCAAAAATTATCAATGGTAGTGATATATGCGTATGCGTTAATTTTTCTAATATAGGATTGTCAAACAACTTTGGTGATCCCTTATGTTTTGGTCTTTTTAATTTCGTTGATTCCATAATGCCCTTTCTTTTAAAAAAGTCCGTGTAACTCCCCGTCGATCCTGTTAATAATATCTCCGAGATCTTCAGGATTATCTACAAAGTTAATATTATCTACATCAATTATTAATAAATTTCCTTTGTCGTAATTATGAACCCAGGCTTCATATCTTTCATTCAGCCTGCTTAAATAATCAATTGAGATCGTATTTTCATAATCCCGACCTCTACTATGAATTTGCTGGACCAGGTTAGGAATACTGCTTCTTAGATAAATAAGAAGATCCGGACCCTGCACCACACTTTCCATTAGATCGAATAGTGATTTATAATTTTCAAAATCTCTATTGGTCATTAATCCCATCGCATGTAGGTTAGGAGCAAAAATGTATGCATCCTCATAGATCGTTCTATCCTGAATGATCTTTTTACCACTTTCTCTAATCTGCAATATTTGTCTGAACCTGCTATTTAAAAAATAGATCTGTAAATTAAACGACCAACGTTCCATTTTGTTATAGAAGTCTTCTAAATATGGATTCTCCAGTACGTCTTCAAACTGAGGTTCCCAGTTGTAATGTTTAGCGAGTAATCTGGTTAGAGTGGTTTTTCCTGCACCAATGTTTCCGGCGATGGCTACATGCATAATTGATTTCTTAGGCTGAATTAAGGTCTGTAAAGATAAAATAATTGATTTAAAATGGGAGGTATAGTTGACAGACTGCGTAGAAATTTTTCAGCTACTTAACAATTAGCCGTTAAAAATTATTAATTAGTTGAATAATAAGTTTTTATGAAGTTAATTTTAATTTCAAAATTGATAGTTATGAAAAATATAATCCTTTCCGCTGGGCTTTTTCTGGCCTTTATTTCCTGTACTGAAAATGAAAATGAGCAAAATTTAGCGACTGCAGATATAAACCTTAATAATCCTGAAAGATTTATGTCTACAGAATTTCCAGTTGGTACAAAATACTCCATGAGCGAGGTTGCCATACAGGGTGCTTATAACCAATTTAGGCAAACACTTAATAAAAACGAGGCTATAGGTATTGTCGCTGAAGTTGATCATGCTCAAAATGCCAAATCTATCGATGAGGATCTCAATTATACCAGAATTATCTTTTTTGGTAACCCAAATTTAGGAACTCCTTTAATGCAAAGAAATCAGCTGGCGGGATTAGATCTGCCACAGAAAGTTTTGTTTTATAAAGGCGAGAATAAGAAGGATATAATTCTATATAATAATGTAGAATATTTAAGGTCCAGACATGAGCTGGATGGAGTTGAGACATTATCTAAAATATCTGGTGCTCTGGCGAACCTGGTTTCAGGAGTTTCAAAAAATGAAATACTAGCGGCAGATCAGCAAACTGTTGGTTCTAAAGAAGGGATTATAACAAAACAAAGTGAACTGAGTTTTGAAGATTCTTATTCAGCTTTAAAAAATGCACTGGATTCAAATCCCAATATTAGTATTATGGCTGAACTGGACCATCAGGCAAACGCCGCCAGAGTAGGTTTAGAATTAGATCCTACCAGGGTTATTATTTTTGGAAATCCAAATCTAGGTACGCCGTTGATGCAGAAGGAACAGAGTATCGGTTTAGATCTTCCTCAAAAAATGTTAGTCTGGGAGAATTCAGAAGGAGAAGTATATGTTTCTTATAATGATCCGTTTTTTATAGCTGGTCGACATTCAGTAGAAAATAGTGAGGAAATTCTCAATACCATCAATACAGCTTTAGACAACCTTTCTAAGGTGGCAACCGGTAATTAAAAGACGTCCTGTAAACAGGTGGCACATTTAGAATACGTCCAGATACAGTCTATAAAATCTGTAAGCATATGGAAGAACAGGCCTATAAAAATAAGTCTGATAATTCTGTGTTTTACGAAGATCATTCCTAAAATATAAACTGTGATCGCTATTTCTGTATGCAATGGGTGAAAGCCAATACTACATCTGTCTGGATCAAACATGGGAACGGCTACTAAATGATCCAGATCAACGAGCATGGTGGCCGCTAGAATTGCCCAGTATTTCAACCAGTTTTCTTTGTCATATAGGTAAGCAAGAAGGCCTATAACCAGAAAATGAAATGAATAGTGAACTATTTGTTGCAAGCGGAAATTAGATTTTAATTATTCCTTTTATTTTCTGATTCATCCTCCTCATCTGGCTGTAACAGTCGGTTTAATTTTCTTTCCAGCGCAATATACCTCGAAAAACCTACTATTAGAAAAAGCACGCATATTAAAAGGGAAAGGTAACCCACCCACATAAGGCTTATTCCTTGATATTCTTTAATTTGTAACAATGCCAGGCCACTTATCAATAGGTAGATAGAAGCACGTATATATGATAATAATGTACGTTCATTAGCAAGTTTTGTTCGTTCGAGGGCTAAATGTTCACGTACCAGTTTTTCATCGATTATTCTCGTTTTAAACGGATTGTGCAGTTTTACTCTTCTCATATTCAAAAGGGAAAAAATATTGGGATTATAAAGGACGCTGCGATCCAGATGATAAAGTTAAGGGGTGTTCCGAACATTAAAAAATCTCTGAACCTATAATTTCCAGGAGCATACACCATAGTATTTACAGGATAACTAACCGGAGTCATAAATGTAAGGGAACAAGCGAACATAACACCTATCAAGAATGGCTTTTCACTCAACTGCATGGCGGCGGCAAGACTTATAACAATGGGGGTCATTAATGCAGCTGCAGCCTTGCTGGATAATACATTTGTAGATAAAAATGTAAATAGAAATATTAAACTTAAGGTCCATCTGGGATCCAAACCACCCAGGGATTCGAATATATATTGTGAAATAATATCTGATCCCCCGGTCTTTTCCAGGGCTTTTCCCATGGACAATACCCCGGCGATCATAAAAATCACTTTCCATTCTATAGCTTCATAAGCCTCCTGCGGTTTTAAAATAGTTAAAGTAACTAGCAAAAGACTTCCTATCATGGCGCTTATAAGGATCGAAGTAATATTAAATGCTGCTGCAGAGACTACTCCGATTACAATTAGTAATGCTGGAATTGCCTTTTTATAGTCTACGCTTCTTCCCTGATATTCAGAAAGTGTAACTATCAGTTTTTCTGAAGCCAGTAACGATATAGCTTTTTCAGAGGCAAACAATAACATCATATCACCTTCTTTTAGCACTACCTGGGAAACATCTTCAGTGATCGTTTCTTTTCTGTGCCTAATGGCTAAAACCGAAGCATAATAAGTACTTCTAAAGTTGATCTGTTTTATCGATCTTCCTGCCAGTTCAGATCCATAAGGGATCATAACCTCATAGATTTTCTTTTCTTCATTTGGCGGAGTACTTTTAGGTGTTATACTGTCATTAGGTTCAACATCACGTACGTTTTCTTTGTCTCCCTTTACCGAGAGTCCCTTCTTTACTTTTAATTTTGCGAGATTAACAGGATCTACAAGAATTCTAACCAGGTCATTTTCCCTAAGAACAGTCTCTCCATTTATTTCATAAACCCGGTAATGTTTCCTTTTTATCCTCAGGATCTGTACCTTGTAGTCATTCACCAGCAAAGATTCTGCAATAGATCTGTCTACATCATCACTATCACTCAGCAGTTCGATCTCAGCCATATATTTTTCGGCTTCCTTTTTTAATCCTGCATTTTCAGGCAGATCTCTTTTAGGTAGTAATATTGGTCCTACAATGAAGATGTAGGTTAATCCAATCGCAAGTAAACAAAGTGCTGCCAGTGAAAATTCGAACATACCGAAAGCTTCAGAACCTAATTTTTCAGCATAACTGCTTACAAGGATATTTGTGGAAGTTCCAATTAAGGTACAGGTGCCGCCGAATAGAGCCGAAAAAGATATGGGAATAAGTAACCGGGCCGGGCTAATATTTGCTTCCCTGCAAACTAGTAATGCTACCGGAATCAATATTGCCACTACGGCAGAATCATTTATAAAGGCTGATAGTACTGCTGAAGTTACACTTAATGATACCAGCGCCAGGAAATAATTGATCCTGGCGATCTTAATGAGTTTGGCACTAAGCCCATCTATAAGCCCAGATTTGAATACGGCAGCGCTTACCACGAACATACAGCCAAGGGTGATAGTTGCAGGATGGTTAAACCCCGAGAATCCCTCTTCAGGACTTAATACTCCAGAAACTATAAAAAGAGCCATGATGACGATGGAAGTTGTATCTATCGAAAAATAATCACGCACAAAGAGAATGATCCCTATGATGATAATCGCGACTGTTAGATACAATTCCATGCCTCTGGTGTTATGTCATGCTAAAAGTTAATTTCCTGTACTATGGCATACGCAAGTAGGTCTGGTAAAGCTTTGGGTGCTTTCGTGCCACTTGAAAGCAGCATTATATTTATTGTTTTCCCAGTAAAAGTTAGTTCTTTCTTCCGGTTCGTTCCCTATCTGGTTCATTGTTTTTGCATCGAAAAGTCGTCCATTCACCATGGTATAGATTACAGATTCTGAATTTCTAATATCCTCCAGCGGGTTTTTTTCCAGGACGATAAGATCGGCGAGCTTACCTTTTTCAAGAGATCCTATTTCCTTATCCATCCCTATATATTCCGCTCCGTTTATTGTTGCAGTTCTAAGAGCTTCCATATTGGTCATTCCGCCCATTTGCAGTAACCATAGTTCCCAGTGAGCACCCAATCCCTGTAATTGTCCGTGAGCACCCATGTTCACTTTTACGCCTTCATCGCTTAATGCTTTAGCAGTTTCAGAAACCAGAATAGGACCATTTTCATATTCTTCTTCAGGCAACTTTGTTCTGTGCCTGGACCTTGAATCTACTAACTCGCGAGGGGTAAAGGTTAGCAGTCTTTCATTTTCCCAGACATTGCTTTTATCATAGAAAATATACTCTCCATTTATTCCACCGTAATTTACGATTAGGGTAGGAGTATAGCCGGTATTTGAAGTTCCCCAAAGACTCAATACATCTTTATAAACCGGAGCTACCGGAATATTATGCTCAATTCCCGTATGACCATCAACGATCATATTCATATTATGGAAAAAAGTAGAACCACCTTCCGGAACTACATTCATATTAAGTTCTTTTGCTGCCAGAAGCACCTGCTGTCTTTGTTCACGTCGCGGCTGATTATAACTTTTTACTGAAGTAGCACCAAAAGCCTTGGTTCTTCTAATTGCAGATCTCGCATCATCTATACTGTTGATCTCAGCTTTAAAATCACCATCTGCACCATAAAGAATGATGCCAGTGGAATATAACCTAGGCCCGATCATGTCACCACTTTTGATCAATTCAGCGATCCCGAATACAGTTTCGCTCAAAGCTGAAGGATCATGCGCAGTAGTTACCCCAAAGGCGAGATTAGCATAAGATGGCCAGTGTTTTTTAGGTGTTAGGCCGTATCTGAAAGCTCCAATATGAGCATGAGAATCTACGATCCCGGGCATGATCGTTTTGCCTTCAGCATTATAAGTTTTGGCTGAGGAAGGAATACTCACGCCGCCAGTCTTTCCTATGGCTTCAATCTTATTCCCTTTTATAACAATACTTCCATTTTCAATTACCTCGTCACCGTTCATTGTAATAATGCGGGCATTAGTAAATGCGATCACCCCTTCAGGCACATCAGTCTTTATTTTAAGACCAACCTTGATTCCTTTTTCGGTTACAGGAGGAATGGAATCTGGCGAATTTTTCAAGAAAGTAAATCGCTGTTCAATATCATTTGTGAAATATTCATCTCCCAGTGTCCAGTGAATTTTTGTGCTATTATTAGACCAGTGTAAATTCACACCTGCATCTTTGGAAACCTGGGTTACAGGCAATGTTTTAGAATCTGGTGCGAGGTCTACTGGTTGACCAGTCACAGCAAATGGCGCCACATAGGCTTTGTGCAGGTTACTGAAAAGTATCCATTTGTTATCTGGACTAGGCAGTATCCTGTTGGCATATTTTGAATTTATATGCGCTTTTTCGTCCTTACCATTAAGGTCTACACTTTTTAAGGTTTTAGTAATACTTCCAAAGAAATAACCACCCGTTTGAAAGAAAATTCTCGTGTCATCAGCATTAAATATTGGAAAAAGACCCGAATTCACTAGTCTCTTTTCATCTTTTCCTTCTGAAGTCATGATATAAACTCCTGGCTCTTTGGTAAAAGTCTGCCCCTGATCGCTATTCCCGCTCTCTTTGGAGAATACGATCATTTTACCGTTGTTGGAGTAAGACGGATTTCTATAAATACCTTTTCTGGTGGTAAGTTCTTCAGGTGATCCTCCAGATAATGAAACACGCTTAATGCTTCCAAGTTCTGAATCATTCCAGGTTACGTAAATAATATGTTTGCCATCTGGAGAAAAATCTGGTTCGAATTCAAAATCTTCTGAATCGGTAATACGCTGAGGTTTTCCGTTTGGGAGTGATTTTTTCCATAAATAACCAACGGCATTAAAAACCAGAGTTTTTCCGTCGGGAGAAGTGACTGCATGGCGAATTACTTTCGCATCAAAAATTTCTGAATATACTTCATGATCTGTCTGCAGTGTTTCTGCTATCCTGATCTTTGCTGAAACCTGGAAAGGGATCTCTGAGACATCATAAGTTTCAATATTCACTATATTGATCTTTCCATCAGCCCAGAAGACCAATTCCTTATTATTTGGCATCCAGCTGAAATTTGGATATACCCCAAAGATCGCCCACGCTTCCTGCTGATCCTTGTTCAATTTGTCAAAAACCGGCCATTCTTCTCCGGTTTCAAGATCATGAATAAAAAGTACAGATTTCGTTCTTATGCGTTTTACAAAAGCAAGTTTTGTTCCGTCAGGGGAGACTTCTGGCCTTGCAGCTCCGCCGGGTCCGCCGGTTATAGTAATGGTTTCACCCGTTTTAAATTCATACCTTTTTATAACGTAGATCTGCTTATTTGGATCTTTGTTATACTGGAAATTACCTCCGGGATACATGTCTTCACTATAAAAAAGATATTTCCCGTCTGAGGTTATGCTTGGTTCATTTACATCTTGCTGATCGTTCTTACGTTCGGTAATCTGAATGCCACCATTAGCAGCAACATGATATTGCCACATTTCACCTGCACCTAAAGATCTTCCAGAGGTAAAGTGTTTCCTGGCGATTAGTGAATTTCCATCTGGGGTCCAGACCGCATTATTCAATAATCTGAATTTCTCTTCTGTGATCTGTTTGGCATTTTTCCCATTGGCATCCATTACCCAGATATTATCCCCGCCACCGGCATCACTGGTAAAAGAAATTTTCTTCCCATCAGGACTAAATCTAGGCTGAACCTCGTAAGGGATTCCAGATCTTAACATGGTAGCTTTTCCGCCATTGACCGGCATTTTATAAATATCACCAAGTAGGTCAAAAACGATTGTTTTACCGTCGGGACTCACATCCAGATTCATCCAGGTGCCTTCATCGGTATCAAGATCTAATGTTTGAAATTCCCAATCTTCAGGATATGGATCTGAAACATCCCATTTATCTTCTTTCTTTTCGTCTTTTTGAGCTATTGCAGAATTTAAATTTGTAATAAGGAGTAAAAGGATAGGGACCTTTAAATATTTGTGCATGATCGAGTAGTTTATAGTACTTAAATATACAGCATCTTTCAATTAGGTGAAAGTTGGTCTGTTTTAATTTAAAAAACTACCCCGAAAATCTTAAAATGGGAGGCTGCTGAGATCTACATTTCCACCGGAAATTATGATGCCAACTTGTTTATTTTTGAATTTATCTTTCTCCTTTAAAACCGCGGCAAGAGGTACAGCGCTTGAAGGTTCCACGATGATCTTCATTCGTTCCCAGATGAGTCTGAGTGCACTCTTTATTTCTTCTTCGCTAACACGAATTATTTCATCTACATTTTCCAGAATTATTGGAAAATTTTGATCGCCAAGCTGCGTTTTTAACCCATCAGCAATAGTTTCGGCTGAATCATTTGTTTCAATTTTACCACTTCTTAGAGAGCGCCATGCATCATCTGCCTCTATAGGCTCTCCTCCAATACACTTACAGTTCCTTCCGAAAAACTTTGCTGCCAGAGCGGTACCTGCGATAAGTCCGCCACCGCCAACCGGGCAAACTATATAATCTAGATCTGGATGATCCTGAAGCAATTCCATAGCAGCTGTGCCCTGGCCTAAGATCACATCAATATCATTTGAGGGATGGATAAATGTGGCGCCAGTTTTTTCCTGAATTTGGTTAGCCGTTTCTTCCCGGTCTTTTATGGTTGAAGGACATTCGGTGATTTTACCGGAATAAGTTCTAACGGCCGCCTTTTTAACTTCCGGAGCAGTATCGGGCATTACGATATATGCCGGGACATTCAGGCTTTTTGCCGCAAGAGAAAGTGCCTGGGCAAAATTACCTGAAGAATGGGTGACCACACCTTTGGATTTTTTTTCTTCGGAAAGTTTTAAAATGGCATTAGTGGCACCGCGCATTTTGAAAGCGCCCATTTTCTGAAAGTTTTCACACTTGAACCAGAGATCTGTTTCGGCCATTTCATTTAATAGACTTGAACTCAATACCGGTGTACGATGAATATGCGGCTGGACACGCTCAAGTACTTTTTCCAAATGCAATTTTTCTATTTTCAAGATCTGATATTTTTAGAGTGAAAATAAAAAATCCCTGAGATATCAGGGATTTTTTCAACAATCTTTATTCATCGATGGGGATGGTGAGCATTGGTATCTCGGCTTTTTTGAATAATTCCAGCGAAATACTTTCCTGTAAAAGATTATGCAAAAAACTATGCTTATGCGTACCAACGATCAAAAGGTCGATATTTAATTTCTGAGCTTCCTTCATTACCGTTTCTACAGTAGACCCCTGGATTAATAATGCTTCAGTAATAATATCCTCACTGATAAAATTTTTACAGACTTCCTGAAGGTTTCGGTGTTCCTCGCGATACTCTTCTGCCTTAATATCACGGATATATTGTGGGCCAGGTTCATAACCTACAAAATCTGGTTCGGGATCTGCAACATGTAAAACCCAGACCTTAGATGTAAATTTCTGTGCAAGACTATCTGCATACACCATAAGCTCCCCAATGCTGTCGTTAAAATCGACCGCCACCATGATATTTTTAATCGTATCCATCTGTAAAAAGTTTAATTATTAGTAACCTTTATCCAACTCCACTCTGTTTTTAAGAGGTTCATCTTCCATCATTCTATCATAATTATCTGCAATTTGAGGCACCACAGATTCAGGTTTGGTTACACTGGCGATATGAGGCGTAATATTTATCTTCGAATGTTCCCAGAATGGATGCTCTTCGGGTAAAGGTTCTTCTCTGAAAACGTCTAACGACGCCCCGGCGAGATGCCCGTTATCGATCATTTCCATAAGGTCATGTTCTACAAGATGTTCACCCCTGGCAACATTTATTACATAAGCTCCTTCTGGCAGCATATCAAAAAGATCTGCATTCAGGATATTTTCTGTATCCTCAGTTAAAGGTAATAAACAAACAAGTATTTCAGAATTCTGAAGAAATTCTTCTAATTGTTCTTTACCATAGAAACTAGTTACATTTTCACAGCTCTTCTCGGTTCTGGACCATCCATAAACTTTGAAAAAGTTCTTATGAAGCTTGTCGGCAACAGCATTACCAAGCACTCCAAGTCCCATGACTCCAACCTTGGTATCCTGAGGTCTTTTATACTGAAATTTATCCCATTCTTTTTCTTTCTGACATTTCACGTAATGGTGCAAACCTCTAATATGGTTCATTACCTGGCTTAACACGAAGTCTCCCATATCTTCTGTTAGGGTATCATCTACTACCTTCGTGATTTTCACGCCTTCTGGCAGCGCATCATCACTCAGAATATGATCTACTCCAGCACCCATACTGGCAATAACTTTTAAGTTTGGGTAATTCTTAAATAGACCACGTGGGTGATTCCAGGTGAGAGCGAATTCTACCTCTTCTTTATCATGATCTTCAGGATAAACATAAATATTCATCCCTCGATGTTGATTCTCTAAAGCTTTTACCCAATTTTCCGGATCCTTCCCCGGACATACAATCAATACTGACATAAATTTTTCTTTTTCTTTTAGCTCACAAAGGCACTATAACCAGTAATGGCACGGCCTACTATAAGCGAATTAATTTCTTTTGTTCCTTCATAACTGTAGATCGCCTCGGCATCTGCTACAAAACGAGCCACGTCATATTCCAGTAAAATTCCATTGCCCCCAAGCACCTCACGGGCACGGCTAACAACATCTCGCATTCTCATGCTACAGTAAACTTTTGCAAGACTGGCATGTTCATCTGTTAGAAGTCCCAGGTCCTGCATTTCAGAAAGTCTGAAGCATAAGGTTTGCATTGCGGTTAAGTTTGAAAGCATTTCTACTAAATGATTCTGGATCAACTGGAAGGAAGCAATAGGTCTTCCAAATTGTTCTCTTTTTTTAGTGTACTTTAAAGCGCTTTCATAGGCTCCTCGAGCACATCCCACCGCCTGCCAGGCCACTCCGGCTCTGGTCATTCTTAGAACATTGGCAGTGTCTTTAAAGGAATTTGCATTCTGAAGCCTGTCGCTTTCTGGAATTTTACAATCTTTCAGAGTAATAATGGCATTCTGAACAATTCTTAGTGCCATTTTATCTCTGATCTTTTCGGTTTTAAAGCCAGGATTTTCCTTTCTTACTAAAAACCCTTTCACCTGATTTGAATCCAGATCTCTTGCCCAGATAATGGTTACATCGGCAAAAGTTGCATTTCCAATCCATTTCTTCTGTCCGTTTAAGACCCAGTTTTCACCGTCAAATTTACAGGTGGTTTCCAAACCGCCGGCAACGCCAGACCCAACATTAGGTTCGGTAAGACCAAATGCTCCTATCTTTTCCATTTTTTGCATCTGTGGTAGCCATTCCTGTTTCTGCTCCTCGCTTCCGCATAAATAAATTGAGCCCATCGCTAAACCGCTATGGACTCCAAAAAATGTGGAGATCGAAACATCCACCCTGGCGATCTCCTGGGCTACGATACCCTCCATAAGGAAAGGTAAATTAGGACATCCATATCCTTCGTAGGGTACACCAACTATATTCAGATCTTTGAATTTTTCTATCACCTCAAATGGAAACTGGTCTTTCTTCCAGTATTCATTTACCAGCGGTCTAATTTCATCTTCCATGAAATTTCGCACCTTCAACTGAATTTCACGTTGTTTTTCCGTTAGTTTAAGGTCTAGATTATAAAAATCACCATCGATGGGAGGGAGGTCATGCTGGCCTTTTTTGCCTTTTGATTTTAACATTTTCATCAATCCGGCCAATTGACGCTCGTCTAAACTCCCTAAAGATTTCATGGCATCGGCCAGATCTATTTTTTCATTGATCTTGGCTAGTTGATCCATGTCAACCGACTTTAGAAGGTTGATGGTGTTTTTTACTTTTTTGAATATAGACATTAGAAAACCGGTTGGTGAGTTTTAAAAATAGGAATTAATAAAGCTCGCCGCTGTTAAGGTTTTCCGAAGAAATGATAAAGTATAATTTTCAATTATGGGAAATTTAGGAAATTATTAAAATTCAATTCCATATTCTTCGATAATTTTATGACTCATAATGAGTTAAACGAAAAAATGAAGTATGGAACATCCACAAGAAAAGTATGCAAAACCTCCATTCTCAAATGTGAATCAGGAAGAACCCGGTAGGGAACAAAAAATGCAGCCAAAAACAGATCATGGAGAAAAATCCTATAAAGGTAGTGGCAAATTAAAAGGAAGAAATGCGATAATAACGGGCGCAGATAGTGGAATAGGGAGAGCAGTGGCGCTTGCCTATGCCCGGGAAGGAGCAAACGTGCTGATATCATACCTGAAAGAACATGAAGATGCGAAAGAATCTGCCAGGTTGGTTGAGGAAGCAGGACAAAAAGCGGTGCTTATGGCTGGAGATGTAGGCGATGAAAATCATTGTAAGAAAATTATCGAAAAAGCCATTTCAGAATTTGGACAAATAGATATTCTGGTTAATAATGCCGCTTATCAAATGTCGAGACAATCGCTTCAGGATATATCTAGTGAAGAGTTCGATTATACTTTTAAAACGAATATTTATAGTTTATTCTATTTATGTAAAGCTGCGGAACCGCATTTAAAACCGGGGAGTACTATTGTTAATACCTCTTCTATCAATGCCTATAGCCCTCGTCCAGACCTTGTACCTTATGCGGCTACTAAAGGTGCGATTCAAAACATGACCGCAAGTATGGGGCAGCTTCTGGCTGATAAGGGAATAAGGGTTAATTGTGTGGCGCCGGGGCCTATCTGGACTCCACTAATTCCGGCTACCTTACCCGATGACGAAGTAGAAGTATTTGGGGAAGATACTCCAATGAAAAGACCCGGCCAACCTGCAGAACTTGCTGCTGCTTATGTTTTACTAGCTTCTGAAGATTCAAGTTATATGAGCGGCTCTACAGTACAGGTTACTGGCGGTAAACCTACAATTTAAATTATACAAATTAAAAAAGCCACGCATTTACGTGGCTTTTAATTTTATGCTAGAATATGATTAATCATTCAGTGAAATAGCTGCTTTCACCTTATCTACATAATCCAGTTTTTCCCAGGTAAATAACTCTACCTCTTTGGTGATTCTACCATTATAAGGACTCTCAAAAACCTTGGTCGCCATCCTTGGTTCTTTACCCATATGTCCATAGGCAGCAGTTTCGCGATAAATAGGATTTCTAAGCTTTAACCTGTCTTCAATAGCAGCTGGACGCATATCGAAAATCTCCTTCACTTTTTCAGCGATCTGGCCATCGCTTAGATCTGTATTTTTCTTTCCGTAAGTGTAAACTGAAATTGAAGTAGGTTCTACCACCCCAATAGCATAAGATACCTGAACCAAAATTTCTGGTGCCACACCTGCAGCAACTAGGTTCTTGGCAATATGTCTTGAAGCATAAGCTGCAGAACGATCAACTTTAGAAGGGTCTTTTCCTGAAAATGCTCCACCACCGTGGGCACCTTTTCCGCCGTAGGTATCTACAATGATCTTTCTTCCTGTAAGTCCGGCATCACCATGCGGTCCTCCAATTACGAATTTACCTGTTGGATTAATGTGATAAACGATATCATCATTGAACAACTCCTGAACATATTCTGGTAAATGTTTCTTCACTCTAGGAATAAGAATTTCAATCATATCCTTTTTGATCTTAGAAAGCATCTTCTCATCGTCGGCATCAAAGTCATCATGCTGAGTAGAAACTACAACAGCTACAATTCTTTGCGGAACATTATCGTCGCTATATTCTATGGTTACCTGACTTTTAGAATCGGGTCTCAGATATTCTATATCTTTTCCCTCACGTCTAAGTTTCGCCAATTCAATCAATATTTTATGAGAAATATCCAGGGCAAGGGGCATATAGTTTTCAGTCTCATTGGTCGCGTAACCAAACATCATTCCCTGGTCACCGGCTCCCTGTTCTTCTTTCTTTCCGCGATCTACACCCTGGTAAATATCCTGGGATTGTTCATGGATCAAAGAGATCACCCCACAGGAATCCCCACTAAATTTATAAGCACCTTTAGTATAACCAATATCATTGATCACATCACGGGCGATATTCTGTACGTCTAAATAGGTATTACTTCTAACTTCACCAGCAAGTACCACCTGTCCTGTAGTTACCAAAGTTTCACAGGCAACTTTCGATTCCCCGTCAAAAGCCAGGAAATTATCAAGTAAGGTATCACTAATCTGATCTGCAATTTTATCCGGGTGCCCTTCAGAAACACTTTCTGAAGTAAATAAATAAGCCATTCAATTCCTTTTTTAATTATAAGAATGGAAAAATTTGACGTGAAGAGCTAAGTGGAGTGTAGTAAACATTCTGCTTTAGCATTTTAAAATACTTCTTCAAAGTATAATAGGGTTGCAATCAGTCAAATCTATCCCTTTCAATATGTTGGTTACAAATGTATAAAAATTCATATCATGGCAATTGCATTTAACGTCATTTTATCCAATTTCGATTTTTTATAGGCTTTGTTCAACCTGTTTTTGGTAATTAGTATACTGAATTGGGGCGTTGCGCTGCGCCGAAAAGGGCTTGCGCCGGGCTTTCGCGGCTCGCTTCCTGGTGAAAAACCGGGAGAGCTCAAACAACCCGCTCAATCCCTAACGCAGAAGACATTTCCGAATAAATTAATGAAACAACAGTCTAATTTTTATATCCTTATAAAAAGACCTCGAAAAATTTATTTTCAATAATTTTTATCTAAACGCTTGGAAATTAAAAAAGTCCGTCGTTATCTTTGTAAACGAAATAATAATAAAAATGATCAGTATAATTTGTAATATGATGTGTATGATGCCGGAGACTTCCGCAGCGCACTCTATTGCATAACCTGAAAAGATATAAATGCAAAAAGCCGCTGCCAACCGCAGCGGCTTTTTTTATATCCAGATTTTTGTCACACTGAGCGCAGTCGAAGTGTTGAAATAAAATAAACCGTCATCCTGAACTTGATTCAGGATCTATTGAGAAGCTGAATCAAATTCAGCTTGACGAAAAAGAAAAAAACGAAACAGTAAAATATCAAAGCTCCCAAATCGAGTTTTAAATGTTAAGAGAACTAATGAGAACTACTTGTAACCTAATGATGACTATGTGTATGGATATGATGTGTATGCGTCACATGACAAACTATTGCCAAAACCGGAGAATTTAATTAGTTATAAAGTTCAATTCAAAAAGTCCCCCTGGTAATAGCATATCAGGGGGACTTCTTTATTAGGTCAAAATCAACATTTTTAAAATCAATATTATGAGCACAAAGAATTTTTCAACAAAAGCATTACATGCAGGACATGATGTAACACAAAATGGTGGAACAAGAGCAGTACCAATTTATCAAACCACCTCTTACGTTTTCAATAATTCAGATCACGCGGCAAATCTATTTTCTCTGGCCGAACCCGGGTTTATTTATACCAGGATCAATAATCCAACCCTGGATATTCTGGAACAGCGGCTGGCGGCGCTGGAAGGTGGTATAGCAGCGGTAGTTACCGCTTCTGGAACAGCAGCGACTAATACAGCGCTACTTACTTTACTTAAAGCCGGAGACCATATCGTTTCTTCCAACAGTCTTTACGGAGGGACTTATAACCTATTTAAGAATACATTACCGAGATTCGGGATCACTACCACTTTCGTAGATCCTTCAGATCCTAAAAATTTCACCAAAGCAGCAAAGGAAAATACCCGGGTATTCTTCGCTGAATCTGTGGGAAATCCTAAACTGGATGTACTGGATCTTAAAGGAATTTCCAGGGAAGCTAAAGCTTTTAAAGTTCCATTTATTGTAGATAATACGGTTGCTACACCTTATTTGCTGAATCCTATAGAACATGGTGCAGATATCGTAATTCATTCTTTAACTAAATATATAAACGAAAATGGAACCGCGCTTGGTGGCGTGATCATCGATGCAGGTAGATTTGACTGGGCTAATGGAAAATTCCCAGAGTTCACCGAGCCTTCACCAGGATACCACGGGCTAGTTTATCATGAAGCTCTCGAAGAAGCGGCATTTATCGCCAAAGTGAGAATAGAAGGTTTAAGAGATCATGGTGCAGCCTTAAGTCCTTTCAACGCTTTCCAGATCATCCAGGGACTGGAAACTTTAAAGATCAGGATCAAAGAACATAGTAAAAATGCTCTGGAACTTGCTGAATGGCTTCAGGAGCAGGAGGAAGTAGAATGGGTTAATTATCCAGGTCTGAAATCCAGTAAATATCACAAACTAGCCCAGGAATATCTTCCGGAAGGTCAAAGCGGACTGGTAACCTTTGGAGTAAAAGGAGGATTTGAAGCTGCGAAAACCGTGGTAGATGAGTCAAAAGTATTTTCACTTCTGGCAAATATTGGAGATACAAAATCACTGATCATTCACCCGGCAAGTACTACGCATCAGCAATTAACTGAAGAGGAGCAAGCTTCTACGGGAGTGACTCCAGACTTAATTCGGCTTTCTGTTGGGCTTGAAGATGTGGAGGATCTAAAGGCAGATCTCAAGGAGGCCTTTGCGCAAATTAAAAAGAAATCATTGGTTTAAAATGTTGGTTTGGTTAATAGATCCGGGAAAGGTCAAGGCCTTTTCCGGATTAAATTAAAAGAGATGCTTGAAGAGATTAAAATAGAAAACTTTAAAAATTCCGCAGGAACTGTTCAGGATATTCACCTGAGCTACCAGTTCTTCGGAAAAAAGCCAACAGAGGCCCCGATCATATTGGTAAATCATGCCCTAACCGGTAACTCGCTGGTTACAGGAAGCAAAGGATGGTGGAAGGATCTTATAGGTAAAAATAAATGTATCGAGATAGATAAGTTCTGCGTGCTTGCCTTTAATATTCCCGGCAACGGATTCAAAGGTCACGAAGATCAGTTCTTTGAAAATTATAAGGAATTCAGATTAAGAGATATTGCAAAGATTCAGTCACTGGCATTGGAAAAGCTGAATATTACCAGGCTTTTTGCCATTATTGGTGGAAGTATAGGTGGTGCACTGGCCTGGGAACTGGCAGTTTTAAAACCAGACCTGGCTGAGAATATCATTCCGATCGCCTGCGATTACAAATCTACCGACTGGCTGGTGGCCAATTGCAGAATACAGGATCATATTTTGAATAATTCATCTAATCCTGTTCATGATGCCCGTATGCATGCGATGACCTTTTACAGGACTCCGCATTCGCTGGCTCAAAAATTTGAAGGAAAAAGAAACAAGGAAAACCAAAGTTTTGAAGTTGAAAACTGGCTTTTGCATCATGGCGAAAAGTTGAAGAACCGCTTCACGCTTCCTTCTTATAAATTGATGAATCATTTGCTCACTACGATTGATATTAGTGATGGCAGCGGAAATTATTTGGAAGCAGCCAACAGGATCAAGGGGAATGTGCACCTGGTAACAGTGAATTCAGATCTGTTTTTCTTGGCGGAAGAGAATTGGAATACCTACGTGGAATTATCCCTGTTAAAACCAAATATCAGCATTCATGAAATAAGATCAATTCATGGGCACGATGCATTTCTGATCGAGACAGATCAGCTCAATCAATTTTTAAAACCAATATTTCAAATAACACAAAAAAGATATGAAAACGATTCATCTCGCTCTGTTTGGGCCGGGTAAAGTAGGCAGCAAACTGCTGGAACAACTTGCCAAATCTGAGGAACATCTGAAGAAATCATCAGGCATCATTGTAAAAGTGATCCTGGTGGCAGATTCTTCCCATGCTTTTCTAAACCCAAACGGGATAAAATCTGGTTGGAATAACGGGTTCAAAACTAATTCGCAGCGCTATTCTTTTGAGGATATTCAGGAGTATTTCAGAAGAAATGATTTTGAGAATCTTGTTTCCATAGATACAACGGCCAGTGACGAATTTCCAGAAAATTACATCTCGCTGATAAATTCCGGAAGTCATATTATCGCGGCTAATAAAGTTGCTAATACCCTGTCTACCGAATTTTATAGAAAGTTGAGAGAAGAACTGAAGAAAAATAACAAGAAGTTCATTTACGAAACCAATGTTGGTGCAGGACTTCCGATAGTCGAAACTTTGAGAATTCTGCACCTTTCCGGAGAGAAAGTGACGAGAATAAGAGGAGTTTTTTCTGGTTCCCTGAGTTATATTTTCAATACGTATTCTGAAGAAGAAAAAGAATTTTCAGAAGTGCTTAAGGAAGCAGGTGTATTGGGGTATACTGAACCTGATGCAAGGGTAGACCTGAGTGGAAAGGATGTTGGTAGAAAATTGCTCATTCTTGCCCGTGAACTGGAATTGCAAAAGGAATTTGAAGAAGTAAAGATCCAGTCTTTAATTCCGAAGCAATTGAATGGAAATACAACTTTGGATGAGTTCAACAAAAGAACTGGAGAACTGGATGTTCATTTTAGGAATTTTAAAACTAAGAAACTTACCAATGATGTTCTGCGATATATAGGTGAATTAAATGCCGAAACCGGGGAACTGGAAGCAAAACTTATCAATGAACCAAAATCCTCAGTTCTGGGACAAATTGAAGGAGCCGATAATGTTTTTGAGATCTATACCGAATCCTATAAAGATCAGCCTTTGGTGATTCGAGGAGCCGGTGCTGGGGCAGAGGTGACTGCAAGGGGAGTATTTGGAGATATTTTAAAAATATCTGAACGATTAAATTAAAATAAGATGGAAAACCTACAAGCTATCGGGACAGAACAAATAAACGGAAACGCCTATTCTCAGGAGAATTTTGAGACGATTGCTGTAAGAACCCAAAGTGAAAGAACTCAATTTCAGGAGCACTCTGTGCCGCTTTTTCTTACTTCAAGTTATGTCTTTGAAGATTCAGAAGATATGAGAGCGAGTTTTGCCGAAGAGAAAGAACGTAATATCTATAGCCGATTTACCAATCCGAATACTTCAGAACTTGTGGAGAAAATTGTGAAGATGGAAGGCGCAGAAGGAGGCTACGCTTTTGCTACTGGTATGGCGGCTGTATTTTCCACCCTGGCGGCTTTGCTGAATAGTGGAGATCATATTGTGGCGGCAAGATCGGTTTTTGGTTCTACCCATGGCTTGTTTACGAAGTATTTTCCGAAGTGGAATATTTCACATTCCTATTTTGATGTGAATCAACCTGAAGATATTCTAGCACTAATTAAACCGGAAACCAAAGTCCTTTTTGCAGAATCTCCAACCAATCCCGGAGTTGATATTCTGGATCTGGAATATCTGGGTGAAATTGCCAGAAAGCATGATCTGATTCTGATCATCGATAACTGTTTTGCAACTCCGTATTTACAGAATCCGATAAAATTTGGGGCAGACCTGGTACTACATTCGGCTACTAAATTAATAGACGGGCAGGGTAGGGTCCTTGGTGGAGTCACTGTAGGTAGAGAAGATCTAATTCGGGAAATTTATCTTTTCAGTAGAAATACAGGGCCGGCACTTTCTCCTTTCAATGCCTGGATACTTTCTAAAAGCCTGGAAACCCTTCCGGTTCGTTTAGAAAGGCATTGCGAAAATGCCTTAAAAGTGGCTGAGTTTCTGGAAACCCTGGACGAAACTGAAAATGTGAAATATCCATTTTTAAGATCTCATCCGCAATATGAAATTGCCAAAAAACAGATGAAACTAGGAGGGAATGTGGTCGCCTTCGAAATAAAAGGAGGAATAGAAGCTGGTAGAAGATTTATTGACCGACTTCAGCTTTGCAGCAGGTCGGCAAATCTCGGGGATACCAGGACCATAGTTACGCATCCGGCTTCTACAACTCATAGTAAGCTTAGTGAAAGTGAGCGTCTGGATGCGGGAATTAGCGACGGACTTGTAAGGATCTCCGTTGGATTGGAACATATAGATGATATAATTAAGGATTTAAAAAACGCGTTGAACAATTAGAGAAAGCAAAGGGAATATTTTATATTCGTCCTATGCTTTCCAAAAAGACCAAGTACGGAATTAAGGCACTGGCGTACATCGCCAGAAAAAAGGACAGGAATCCGGTCCAGGCCTCAGAGATATCTGAAAGTGAGAATATTTCTCAGAAGTTCCTGGAGAGTATTATGCTGGAACTCAGAAAATCAGGATTTCTAGGCTCGAAAAAGGGTAAAGGCGGAGGTTATTATTTAATAAAAGAACCTCAGGAAATAAAAATGACCGCAGTGATCCGGGTTTTAGAAGGGCCTATCGCAATGGTTCCCTGCGTTAGCCTTAATTATTATGAAAAGTGTGATGATTGTCCTGATGAGAATACCTGTTCAGTTCATAAACTGATGATACAGGTGAGGGATGCTTCACTAAATGTACTTGGTGAAAACACTTTGGAAGATATTGCTATCACGCAATAGCCTGAAGTGTTAAAATAAGATTTTTATTAAGGAAATAATTGGTGTTTAAACAGGCGAAGTTTAGTTTTGCTTAAAACCTAGTAAACCGATAGGATTATAGTTTTATGGAAGCGACTTTGGAAAAAAGAGGGATTATGAGAAAGTATTCGGCAAAAGAATTAAAGGCTTTGAACAGTCAGCTAAAGGGGATAGACCCTCCAGAAGTGATTAGATGGGTATTGGTAAATAGCAGAAAACCCGTGATCACAACGAATTTTCGGCCATACGAGGCGGCAATTTTACACGCGGTAATTACTGAAAAACCGGATACTACCGTGGTATGGTGCGATACAGGTTATAATACTCCTCAAACCTACAGGCATGCAGATGAAGTAATAAAGCAGCTTAATTTGAATGTCAAATTATATACCCCGAAACAAACCGCAGCTTACAGAGATGCCTTGAATAATGGTATTCCGGATGTGAATAGTCCATTGCACGAAGAATATACCAAACAGGTGAAATTAGAACCTTTTCAAAGAGCAATGGCACTTGAACAACCAGATGTGTGGTTTACGAATCTTAGAAAGGGTCAGACAGCTTTTCGAGATAGTATAGATATCCTGAGTTATAGTAAAGACGGCTTACTTAAAGTGAGTCCTTTTTACCACTGGAGCGATGAAAAGCTGGACGAATATCTCAAAAAAAATAAATTACCGAACGAATTTAAATATTTCGATCCTACAAAAGTATTATCTAATAGAGAGTGCGGTTTACATGCATAAGCCTGAAAGAACTATGATCCAATATCTTAAAAATATCATTTGTTATATGTGTATGTGCTATTCGCCTCATACTTAGAAGTCCATTTTATAAACTGAATTATAAAAAGTCCTTTTAAGTGTCATTCTTAAAAGGACTTTTTTCATTTAAATAATCAAGATCATGCAAAGTTTTAGAACCGAAATTGAAAATCCCGTTGTCGAGAAAGATATCCTGGATTTAGAAAAAAAGATCAGGCTTTTTCGCGAAGGAAAGGCTGATGAAGAGAAATTTCGTAGCCTGCGCCTGGCACGTGGAGTCTATGGACAGCGACAGTCTGGAGTTCAAATGGTTCGTATAAAACTGCCGTTTGGAAAGGTAACTTCAGAACAATTACACCGGATCGCTAATGTTTCAGATGAGTATTCCAAAGGTCGGCTGCATATTACAACCAGACAGGATATCCAGATCCATTACGTGAGTCTGGACAGGACTCCCGAGCTTTGGGCGCAACTGGAAAAAGATGATGTTACTCTTAGGGAAGCCTGCGGGAATACGGTAAGAAATATTACAGCTTCGCCAACCGCTGGGATAGATCCCAACGAGCCTTTCGATGTCTCACCATATGCACACGCTGTATTTCAATTTTTTCTTCGTAATCCTATTTGCCAGGAAATGGGTAGAAAATTTAAGATGTCCTTTTCTTCTTCAGATGAAGATACTGCCCTTAGTTATATACATGATCTTGGTTTTATCGCCAAACTGAAGGACGGAAAACGCGGATTCAAAGTAATGCTTGGTGGCGGTCTGGGCTCACAACCCCGGCATGCAGATGAGTTATATGACTTTTTACCTGCGGAAGAGATCATACCTCTAATTGAAGGTGTTCTGCGGGTTTTTGATCGTCATGGTGAACGTGCAAAACGATTAAAAGCAAGAATGAAATTCCTTCTGAAGGATATCGGAAAAGAAGCTTTTATGAAGCTGGTCGAGGAACAGAAGACGGCCCTTTCTCAGAAGCAACCAAAATTTGAAATTGAGAAATTTGAAGCAGCCCCGCCTTTGCAGGATGTAGAAGTTCCTTCTGTAGAAATTGGCGATGAGAAAGAATTCGAAAACTGGAAGAAAACCAATGTGTCTGCCCAGAAGCAGGAAGGCTTATTCGCTATTGGAATTCGGGTTCCGTTAGGGGATTTTTATACTGGTGGCGCGAGACAGCTGGCAGGTCTGGTAAAGAAATATGCCGGAAACGAAATAAGATTAACCCTAAGACAGGATATTCTGATACGTCATGTACGTGAAGAATTTCTTCCTTTCTTTTATTCAGAATTAAAAAAGCTGGGCTATGCAGAAACCGGCTATAATAAAACCGTAGATATTACGGCCTGCCCGGGAACCGATACCTGTAATCTGGGAATTGCTAGCAGTACCGGAATCGCCGATGTGCTGGAAGATGTTCTAAAGGAAGAATATCCACAATTCACGAATGGAAAGGATATCACCATAAAGATCAGCGGATGTATGAATGCCTGCGGCCAGCATAATATGGCTGAAATCGGCTTCCAGGGTATGTCTATAAAAGTCGGGAAAACGGTTGCTCCGGCACTTCAGGTATTGCTGGGTGGCGGAACTTTAGGAAATGGTCAGGGGAGATTTGCTGATAAACTGGTAAAGGTTCCCAGTAAACGTGGTCCGGAAGCTCTTCGCGTATTGTTAAATGATTTTGAAGCCAATTCAGAACAGGATGAAAAATTCGTGGAATACTATGATCGAAAAGAAAAGACCTATTTCTATGATCTGCTGAAAGACCTGGCTGATACTTCCAATCTTACCGAAAATGACTTTGTGGATTGGGGGCATGAATCGCCTTATATCAAAGCTGTTGGAGTAGGAGAATGTGCTGGGGTTGTGATAGATCTAATTGCGACCCTTTTATTCGAAAGTGAAGAAAAGATCGATAATGCGAAATCTGCGATGGAACGAAAGGACTGGGCAGATAGTATTTATCACGCGTACACTTCGATAGTAAATTCAGCGAAAGCCTTGCTGCTGGCTGAAGATGTAAAGACGAATACTCAGGCTGGAATCATTGCTCAATTTGATGAACTATTTGTTGAAACCGGCAAGATCGATCTAGCGACCACATTTAAAGAATTTGCATACCAGTTAAACCAGCATGAACCCAGCGAAGACTTTGCCAGCAAGTATTTAGAGGATGCGCAGTTATTTCTGAATAGAGTGGATGCTTATAGAACGAAGGAGGTACAGAATGTTTAATTCACCAAAACTTACGGTTGTAGGCGCCGGGCCGGGAGATCCGGAATTGATCACGGTAAAGGCTTTGAATACTTTAAAGTCGGCTAACGTAATTCTGTATGATGCCCTTATCAATATAGACCTATTGGAATATGCACCCCAAGCGAGACATATTTTTGTGGGAAAACGAAAGGATAAACATCGCCTTCCTCAGGAAGAGATCAATGAATTGATCGTAAAATATGCCCGGGAGCGAGGACATGTGGTAAGACTTAAAGGAGGAGATCCTTTTATTTTCGGAAGGGGATCTGAAGAGATCAACTATGCCAGGAAACATGGATTGGAAACGGCGGTGGTCTCAGGAATCACCTCTTCGATCGCGGTGCCGGCCAATGTTGGTATTCCGCTCACACAAAGAGGAACTTCAGAAAGTTTCTGGGTGATTACAGGAACTACTTCCCAGCGAAAAATATCGAATGATGTTCGTTTAGCCGCACAATCCACAGCAACTGTGGTGATTCTCATGGGAATGGGAAAACTGAAAGAAATCGTAGAGGTTTTTAGTGGTTTCGGAAAGGAAGATATTCCCGTAGGAATTATCCAAAATGGAACTACGGTAAATGAGCAGTCAGGTTTTGGGACTATCAAAACGATTGAAAATATCGTTTCAGAAAAACAATTGGGCGCACCTGCCATTATAGTCATTGGTGAGGTGGTTCGGGAAGCGAATGCTTTGCAAACAGTTTTTCAGAATGTAAAAAACCTTCCGAGATCGAAATATGTAAAAGTAGGAGCAGCTTAAAACTTAAACACGTCATCCTGAACTTGATTCAGGATCTCTAGAGAACCTGAATCGAGTTCAGCTTGACAAAATAAAAGTTTGTCACATTGAGCGGAGTCGAAATGCGAATTATTAAACAAAAAAATGGAAGAGAGAAACGAATTATATCCGGTTTTTTTAAAAGTGAATCAACTTAAAATTTTGGTAGTTGGTGGTGGAAATGTAGGTCACGAAAAGCTTCATTTTCTATTTAAATCCAGTCCTAATGCGAAGGTAGAGTTGGTAGCAAAATGGTTTTTACCGGAAACAGAAGAGCTTGCCAGAAAACACGGAGCTAAATTGACAAAGGGAAGGTATAAACGAAAATATCTTAAGAAGCGGCATTTTGTAATCGCTGCAACAAACGATGCAAAACTCAATAAAAGAGTGTATAAAGACGCCAAAAAAAGATTTTTACTGGCGAATATCGCAGATACACCGGAGTTATGCGATTTCTATATGGGCGGGATCGTAAATAAAGGGCATGTGAAAATCGCCATTTCCACTAATGGAAAATCACCAACAACCGCAAAGCGTTTACGACAGTTTTTTGAAGAAGTGATTCCCGAAAATGTAAATGAAATGGTGGAGAATTTGAATGAATATCGAAAATCCATCAAAGGTGATTTCGAAGCCAAAGTGGAACAAATGAATAGTATTACTGAATCTTTAATATATAAAAAGGAGAAAAATGATTAAAACAGATATCCTGATCATTGGAGCAGGACCCACAGGATTGTTTACCGTATTCGAAGCGGGACTTCTAAAACTAAAAACACATCTAATTGATGCTCTCCCTCAACCTGGCGGACAGTGTTCCGAGATCTATCCCAA
Organism: Christiangramia echinicola DSM 19838; assembly: GCF_000423065.1. Classification (GTDB taxonomy): domain Bacteria; phylum Bacteroidota; class Bacteroidia; order Flavobacteriales; family Flavobacteriaceae; genus Christiangramia; species Christiangramia echinicola. The sequence continues at coordinate 53,159 of NZ_AUHG01000018.1, read as the reverse complement.
AAAACCTATTTACGATATTCCCGCATTTCCAGAGATCCTTGCGGGTGATCTTGTTAAGAATCTAATGGAGCAAATAAAACCTTTTGAGCCTGGTTTTACACTTGGAGAGCGAGCTGAAACTTTAGAAAAACTTGATGACGGGACTTTCATTGTAACTACGAATAAGGGAACTCAGCATCACGCCCCCGTTGTTGCAATTGCAGGCGGACTTGGTTCTTTTGAGCCACGCAAACCTCCAATTCCTAATATCGCAGATTTTGAAGATAAGGGAGTATCTTATTTTATTAAGGATCCTGAAGTGTATCGTAATAAAAGTGTAGTGATCGCTGGTGGCGGGGATTCTGCTTTAGATTGGGCGATTTATTTAGCCGATGTTGCTTCAGAAGTTGCTTTAGTACACAGAAGGGAAGAATTCCGTGGAGCATTAGATTCCGTAGAAAGAGTTTCAGAATTGGCTAAACTTGGAAAAATTGAAATGATCACCAATGCAGAAGTTGTTGGCCTCCAAGGGAAGGATCATTTGGAGAAAGTGGTCATTCGGCATAAGGATAAAGCGCGTGGTGAAGAGTTCAGGGAAGTAGATGATTTTATTCCACTATTCGGGTTATCGCCAAAACTTGGACCTATTGGAAGCTGGGGGTTGGAAATTGAAAAGAATGCGATCAAAGTAGATAATTCTTATGATTACCAAACTAATATTCCCGGGGTTTATGCGATAGGCGATGTGAATACCTATAAAGGAAAACTGAAGCTAATATTGTCTGGCTTTCACGAAGCTGCGATCATGTGCCAGAGTGCTTATGCGCGAATCAATCCAGATAAGAAGTATGTGTTGAAGTACACGACTGTAGGCGGGGTTGAAGGTTTCGACGGAACTAAAAAAGAAGCAAAACGAGAAGTGGTGAAAAGTATTAGTGTTTAATGCTGTAAAATTAATTTTGGGAACCTATAATTTTGTTGGTTTTAACTTCTTATTCTCAATTACTTATGTTTTAATATCCTAATTTAGGTTGATTTTATTTTTCTGAAACAATGCATTTTATTCAAATTTTTAAAGCAAATGGAAACATTAAAATTGGAGTTTAAAATTAATAAAGAAAAGCGGACTATTATAGTGGAAAAAGAATTTGCCGCCCCCTTAGATGTGGTATGGTCTGCCTGGACACGTGCTGAAACCCTGGATAAATGGTGGGCGCCAAAACCATGGAAAGCCAAAACTAAACGGATGAATTTCAGGGAAAATGGAAGTTGGTTATATGCTATGCAGAGTCCCGAAGGTGAAGAGCATTATGCCCTGGCCGAATACAAAGAAATTGTACAGGAACAAAGATTCGTAGGATTAGATTCGTTCTGTGATGAAAACGGGGTTGTTAATGAAGAATTACCAAAATCGACCTGGAAAGTGGAGTTTGAACCTGAAGGTTCTCATACGCTGGTAACTATTGAAACGACGTATGAAACTGAGGAGGCGCTGGTTGCAATTTTAAATATGGGATTCCAGGAAGGATTTACCGCCGGACTTTTACAGCTTGATGACCATCTGGAAAAGGTATAATTCTGTTAATTCGAGATTCTGATTTCAATTTAGGAATATTATCTTTGGTGAAAATTCGATAAACATGAAGATCAGCTTAAAAAGAATCAACGATAATTATCTATTTGAAACTGTAAACGAGCGCGGCAATATTGTTCTTCTGGACAATAAATCTGATGATGAGCCTAAAGGTTCAAGTCCCATGGATCTTATTCTCCGCGGGATTGCTGGATGTAGCAGTATAGATGTGGTCATGATCCTGAAAAAGCAGAATCATGAGCTGGAAGATCTTCAGGTTGAGGTGGATGGTTATCGTGAAGATGGAGCGATACCTAATGTTTTCAAAAAGATACATCTTGATTTTATTCTGAAGGGGGACGTTCCTGCAGCGAAAGTGGAGAGAGCAGTAAAACTATCTATGGATAAATATTGCTCAGTATCTAAAATGCTGGAAAAAGCTGCTGAGATCAGTTATTCCATTCAATTAAATGGCGAGAAGGTTTTATAAAAAATTTTCTTAAATCCTTGCTCTTGGGTATATTATAACATTATATTTGTCCCCTAAGTTCATTGTTTACTAACATTCGTTATCAAGAAAGGTTGAGGGATTAGACCCTGTGAAACCTTAGCAACCCTCCTTAGGAGAAGGTGCTACATTCTACTGAGTTCAGTCTCGGATAGATAACAAACAGAATTCTTTCCAGTCTTCTTTTTTTGATATCGTATTATTTGAATAATCATGTCGAAATTAGAAGAGTTACTCTCTCAAAAAATATTAATACTAGACGGTGCCATGGGTACCATGCTTCAGGAATATAAATTTTCTGAAGACGATTTCCGCGGAAAACGTTTTGCCGACTGGCCCGTTTCTTTGAAAGGAAATAATGACCTGCTTTCCCTTACCCAACCTGAAGCTATTGCCACCATCCATCGAAAATACTTTGATGCCGGAGCCGATATTGTAGAAACCAATACTTTCTCCGGAACTACCATCGCGATGGCCGATTATCAAATGGAAGAGTTCATTTACGAGCTTAATTTTGAGTCGGCCAGAATTGCGAAAGGTGTAGCGGAGCAGGTCACTGCTGAAGATCCATCGAAACCAAGATTCGTAGCTGGTGCAATAGGTCCCACCAACAAAACGGCGAGTATGAGTCCGGATGTGAACGATCCCGGCTATCGCGCAATTTCTTTTGATCAGCTTCGGAAAGCCTATAAGCAACAAGCAAAAGCATTGATCGAAGGTGGAGCAGATGTTCTTCTGGTAGAAACCGTATTTGATACATTGAATGCGAAAGCAGCACTTTTTGCGATCGAAGAATTAAAAGAAGAACTGAATCTTGATATTCCGATCATGGTAAGCGGAACCATTACCGATGCTTCCGGAAGAACCCTTTCCGGCCAGACGGCAGAAGCTTTCCTTATTTCAGTGTCTCATATTCCACTTTTAAGCGTTGGTTTTAATTGCGCACTTGGTGCAAAACAACTGACTCCGCACCTGGAAGTTCTGAATCGCTATGCGAACTCCGGTGTTTCTGCCTATCCTAATGCGGGCTTACCTAATGCATTTGGTGAGTACGATCAGGATGACCGGGAAATGGCAGCTCAAATCGAAGAATATCTTGATAAAGGTCTGGTAAATATCCTCGGCGGTTGCTGCGGAACCACTCCAAAACACATTAAAGCAATAGCAGAGATTACAAAGGGTTACAAGCCAAGACCGATCCCTTCAGAAAACAAAGAAGAACGTCATGCTGAACTTGTTTCAGCATCTCAACAATCAACCGATTTATAAAGAATAAGAGACCCTGAATCAAGTTCAGGGTGACGAAAAATTATGAATTATGAGTACAACAGGTACAAATTCAGTTAACAAGATAGACGCCTCCCCACTGAGGCCGGGAGGGACCGTTAGACCTCTAAAGCTATCAGGTCTGGAACCTTTGGTGATCACACCGGATAGTAATTTTATAAATGTAGGAGAACGAACCAATGTTGCCGGATCTAAAAAATTCCTGCGTCTCATTAAAGAAGAGAAGTTTGATGAAGCGCTGGAAGTTGCCCGGGAACAGGTAGAAAACGGTGCACAGATCATCGACGTGAACATGGACGATGGCCTTATTGAAGGGAAAGAAGCCATGATAAAGTTCCTCAATCTCGTGGTTGCTGAACCCGATATTTCCCGTGTGCCTATTATGATAGATAGTTCCAAATGGGATATCATTGAGGCCGGACTTCAGGTAGTTCAGGGGAAATGCGTGGTGAATTCCATCAGTTTAAAGGAAGGGGAAGAAGAATTCATCTCTCATGCGAAAAAGATCAAACGTTATGGTGCTGCGGTGATCGTGATGGCTTTTGACGAAAAAGGGCAGGCAGATAATTATGGACGTCGCATTGAAATTGCCAAACGCTCCTATGACATTCTCGTCAATCAGGTAAAATTTCCTCCGGAAGACATCATTTTTGATCTGAATATTTTCCCGGTGGGAACTGGAATGGATGAACACAAAAGAAACGCTATCGACTTTATAGAAGGTACCCGATGGGTTAAAGAAAATTTGCCGTACTGTAGTGTGAGCGGTGGAGTGAGCAATGTTTCATTTTCCTTCCGTGGGAATAACCCGGTACGGGAAGCCATGCATTCAGTTTTCCTATATCATGCGATCAAAGCCGGGATGAATATAGGGATCGTGAATCCTTCGATGCTGGAAGTTTATGATGAGATTCCAAAAGAACTTCTGGAACACGTAGAAGATGTAATTTTAGATCGCAGGGATGATGCTACCGAGCGTTTACTGGACTTTGCTGAAAATGTGGTAGGTCGGAAAAAAGAGAATAAAATAGACCTTTCCTGGCGCGAGAAAGCATTACAGGATAGAATTACACATGCCCTGGTAAAAGGAATTGATGCCTATATTCTTGAAGATATTGAACAGGCGCGCATAGAAGCTGAAAAACCTTTAGATGTGATCGAAGGTCCATTAATGATTGGGATGAACGTAGTGGGTGATCTCTTCGGAAGTGGTAAAATGTTCCTGCCGCAGGTAGTAAAATCTGCCCGCGTAATGAAAAAAGCCGTAGCGCATTTATTACCTTATATCGAAGCCGATAAATCGAATAAAAGACAGTCGGCTGGAAAAGTATTAATGGCTACTGTCAAAGGTGATGTGCATGATATTGGTAAAAACATCGTGGCTGTAGTTTTGGGATGTAATAACTACGAGATCATCGATCTTGGTGTGATGGTGCCACCCGAGAAGATCATCGAAACAGCCAAAAGAGAGAATGTAGATGTCATAGGTCTCAGCGGACTTATTACTCCGTCCCTTGATGAGATGGTATTTCTGGCGAAGGAAATGGAACGTCAGGATTTTTCTGTCCCTTTATTGATAGGTGGTGCAACAACTTCTAAAGCGCATACCGCAGTTAAAATAGATCCGCAATATAAGAATGCCGTTGCGCATGTAAATGACGCTTCCCGGGCGGTGACTGTTGTTGGACAATTGCTGAAAGAGAGTACGAAAGAAAAATACAAGCGTGATCTTAAAACCGACTATGATACTTTCCGCCTTAATTTCAAGAAGCGAAGTAAGGTGAAATCATTTCTAAGTATTGAAGAAGCCCGAAAAAATAAATTTCAAATTGACTGGAAGAAAACGGAGATCAAAAAACCGAATAAGCTCGGTACACAGGTGATAGAGGACTTTGATCTTTCAAATTTACTGGAATATATCGACTGGTCTCCATTTTTTAGGAGCTGGGATCTGCATGGCCGCTATCCAGATATTCTGAAAGATGAAAAAGTTGGAGAGCAAGCCAAGAGTTTATTTGAAGATGCCCAGGTTTTACTACAACGAATTTTGAAGGAAAAACTGCTGAAGGCTAAAGCTACATTTGGATTATTTGAAGCGAATTCTGTTGAAGACGATGATATTGAAGTAAAATTTTCTGAAGATTCAGAACAGAAAACTGCCATTTTCAGAACACTTCGTCAGCAATTGAAAAAGCATGGAGCCCAGCCGAATTATGCGTTATCAGACTTTATAGCTCCAAAAGAAAATAGCGTTCAGGATTATATAGGCTGTTTTTGTGTGACTACAGGTTTTGGAACCCAGGAATTAGCGCAGGGGTTTGAAAGGGATCTGGATGATTACAACTCGATCATGATCAAAGCCCTGGCTGATAGATTAGCCGAAGCTTTTGCTGAATACCTGCATAAGAAAGTGAGAACAGAAGATTGGGGGTATGCCGAAACAGAGAATCTTACCAACGAGGCCTTGATCAAAGAAGAGTATAAAGGTATCCGGCCAGCACCTGGTTATCCTGCGTGCCCGGATCATCTGGAAAAACTAACGATCTGGGAGATTCTTAAAGTAAAGGAAAAAATCGGGGTTGAGCTTACTGAAAGCCTGGCGATGTGGCCTGCGGCTAGTGTAAGTGGTTATTATTTTGCTAATCCTGAAGTTAAATATTTTGGTCTCGGAAAAATCAAAGAAGATCAGGTTAAGGATTATGCCGAAAGAAAAGGAATAGAATATAAAAAAGCAGAAAAGTGGTTGAATCCTAATATTGCTGATTAAAAAGTCGTCATTCTGAACTTGTTTCAGAATCTCAAGAGAAGCTGAAACAGGTTTAGAAGGAGAAAAAAAGGTGAATTGAAAAATCTGCGTTAGGGATTGCAGCGGCATCCTTTTAGTACGAAGCTGAGCCTGTCGAAGCATGGTGCTAAAAGATAAAGTGAAAAGCCCGGCCCGAAGGGCAACGCCCCAATAAAAAGAATAAAAGTTCAAAAATGAAAGTTACCGAACACATTAAAAAGGCAAATGGGAAAACATTGTTTTCCTTTGAAATTATTCCGCCGACAAAAGGGAAAAATATCCAGGAACTCTATGACAACATAGATCCTTTGATGGAATTTGAACCGCCGTTTATAGACGTGACGACTTCCCGGGAGGAGTATGTTTATATTGACCGCAACGGACTGTTTGATAGGAAGATCACTCGTATGCGTCCCGGGACGGTGGGGATTTGTGCGGCGATAAAGCATAAATACAATGTGGACACCATCCCTCATGTGCTTTGCGGTGGCTTTTCTAAAGAAGAAACTGAATATCTACTTGTTGATTGTCATTACCTGGGAATTGAGAACGTGATGGCTCTTCGTGGTGATGCGATGAGCCATCAGAAATTCTTTGAACCATCTAATGGAGGGCATCACTATGCATGCGACCTGGTAAAGCAGATTCAGAATCTCAATAAAGGGAAATATTTGCATGATGTTATTGAGGCCGATGATAAGGCTGATTTTTGTGTTGGTGTGGCAGGATACCCTGAAAAACATGTGGAAGCTCCATCCTTAAATTCAGATTTGAAAAGATTGAAAGAAAAAGTTGATGCAGGTGCAGATTATGTGGTTACCCAAATGTTCTTTGATAATTCAAAATATTTTGAATTTGTGAAAGAGGCCAGGAATGCTGGAATTGATGTCCCGATAATTCCCGGAATTAAGCCTATTGCCATTTCCAGGCATTTACAAATGTTACCGCAGGTCTTCAAAATTGATATTCCAGAACCTTTGATTTCTGCAGTTGAAAAATGCAAGAACAATAAAGAAGTAAGACAGGTTGGGATCGAATGGTGTATTCAGCAATCTAAAGAATTGATGGAAGGTGGAGCTCCGGTACTGCATTATTATTCTATGGGGAAAAGCAGTAATATCGAGCGAATAGCCAAAGCTGTATTTTAATTTTCTGAGGATAAAACTTATAGCAGTTTTTTTCGTAAATATGTTAGATTTGCCAACTTATGAAAAGAATTGCCCCCTTTCTGCTCTTTCTTTGCAGCTTTATTTCTTTTGGACAGCAAGAGAAACCTAAGAAATATTTCTCTCTGGATGCCAGTTATTTTTATGGTTCTATCCTGGAGCATAATCCGGATATCGCTCACTTGATCACAGATCATCCAAACGGTTTTCTAATAAGCTATAACAGGAAAACCTACGGACTGGAAAAATGGGAAAGCAGGTATAATTATCCCGATTTTGGATATTCTTTCATTTACCAGGATATGAAAAATACTAATCTTGGTGAGAATTACTCGGTTTATGGACATTTTAGTTTCTATGCTTTAAAGAGATTATTAATGTTCAGGATTGGGCAGGGGATAGCCTATACTACAAATCCATATGATCCAGACACGAACTATCTCAACAATGCCTATGGTACTCGTTTTTTAAGTTCCACTTATTTGATGGGTAACTTTCGTAAAGAAAATATAATTGGTGGGCTTGGTGTAAATGCCGGGGTGACGATCATTCACTATTCTAATGCCGACACTGGTTCACCGAATCATAGCACGAATACTTTTACCTTAAACGTAGGCTTGAACTATTTGCTGGACCATAATAATCAGCCTGATTATATCCCTGGAGATAAGGCAGAAAAATATACAGAGCCATTTCATTATAATTTTGCCGTGCGTAGTGGCTTTAATACCTCGGGTGTGGTAGGTTCACCAAAACTGCCATTTTTAACCTTATCAGCCTATGCCGATAAAGTATTGAATCATAAAAGTACGTTGCAGGGTGGCGCGGAATTGTTCTTTTCACGTTCCTTAGAAGAATTTATTAATTACCAGGCCGCGGCTTTTCCTCAGAAAGGAACAAAAGGGGATGAGGACTCTAAAAGGCTAGGCCTTTTTGTAGGTCATAAATTAACCTTTAACAAAATGTCGTTGATCACTCAACTGGGCTATTATGCGTATTACCCTTATACAGATTATGTAGAACAGGTCTATAACAGGGTTGGCCTGGAGCGAAAGATAACAGATGACTGGAGGGCGTCGGTTACCGTGAGATCCCATGGGGCGAATGCGGAAGCGGTTGAATTTTCAATAGGATACAGATTATGAGAAAGATAATATACTTACTGGCAATAATTGGTTTCGTAGGCTGTGATTCTGAAGAGGCCGGGAACTGTCTACAAAAATCCGGAGATATTATTCAGGAGGAAATCCTTGTTGAAAATTTCGATGAGATAATAGTCTATGATAAGATCAAGCTTTATATTGAACAGGGTGATCAACAGAAAGTAATAGTGGAAACCGGAGAAAACCTGTTGAATGAGATTTCAGTAGAAGTCGAAGCAGGACGATTGATTCTGAAAAATGACAACAGGTGTAATTTTTTCCGGGAATACGGAGTCACGAGTGTTTATGTGACCATACCCGATTTGAAATATTTAAGGCATGCTGGTAATATTCAATTAGAAAGTATTGGGACTTTAAATTTTGAAGAACTCTGGTTGGTTTCAGAAAACCAGGCCTTAGATCCCGAAATTCATACAGATGGAAATTTTAAACTCGATTTGAATGTCAAAAATCTAAGAATTACGAACGATAATTATTCTCATTTCTTCCTTACGGGAAGCGTTGAAAATTTTGACGGTTTCTTTGCAGCGGGTGATGGCCGACTTGAAGCAAGAGATCTAATCGTTCAGAATTATGATCTTTTTCACCGTGGGACCAATAAGTTAATTGTGAACCCTCAACAAAGTCTAAAAGGAGATATTTTTAGCTATGGAGATATAATTTCGGTGAATCGACCTCCAGAGGTAGATGTGGAAGAACATTTTCGAGGAAAGCTGATTTTTGAGGAAAATTAAGGCTGTTTGAAAACTCAAATTTTCGTCAAGCTGAATTTGATTCGGTTTCTTTCCTCGGAATCCTGAAATCGAAGATTCAACGTAGTTAATCAAGTTCATGGTAACATTTCATCTATTTTCTATCGATGAAGCTATCAAAAAATCAAGAATTAGTTAGTTCAGCGAAAAGACTTTCCAGGTTCTTGGTTTTATGATTCAGCTGAAGGGTTTTGAGTCCGTTGTCATGAGCGAAGTCGAAAATTGCCGGTCTCATGTCTTTTTTAGTGTCGAAGATCATTTCGTAAGTAAATCCGCCTGTATTTTTTGCCGAGGTGAGATTCGGGATTTTTTGAAGAGCTACCTCTTCAATACGGTAATCGAATTCCACGAAGATGACCTGTTCATTATTCTCCCTAAGATCTTTCATTCTTTTATCGGCAACGATCTCTCCTTTATTTATAATGATTACGCGGTCACAAATGGCTTCGACTTCCTGCATAATGTGGGTAGAAAGAAAAACAGTTTTTCCAGGTTTACCATTATCCTGAGGTTTTCCAATATTTCTAATCAAAGATCTAATCTCCACCAATTGATTTGGGTCCAAACCAGTAGTTGGCTCATCCAGGATCAAGACTTCGGGATCATGTAAAAGCGCAGCGGCAAGACCTACTCGCTGGCGATAACCTTTAGAAAGCTGATCTATTTTTTTGTTGGCCTCAGGGGTAAGTCCGGTAAGTTTGATAATTTCCTCAACGCGGTCTTTGTTGATCTTATATACAGAAGCATTGAATCTTAAATATTCCCGAACGAACATTTCAGTATATAAAGGATTGTGTTCTGGCAAGTATCCTATTTGTTGCTGAATCTCAGAAACATTATCTTTTAGTCCCAGACCACTTATTTGAGCAGAGCCTCCATCAGGTTGTAAATAACCAGTAAGTATTTTCATTAAAGTAGATTTCCCTGCTCCGTTCGGACCAAGAAAACCTACAATTTCACCTCCTGAAATCTCAAAATTAACCTCGTTTAGCGCTTTCTGGCTTCCAAAATGTTTCGATATGTTGTTTACGCTTATAGACATAGCTTTCGATTTCAAAATTAGGAATAAATTATTAGGGATCCCGATGAAAATAATTCAAAGTTTCAACGAAAATCAAGAGAGATAAATTGTTATTAGTATTAAAACCTTATGGTTATTTCGAATATCAGAAAAGTATAAAATTTGAAGGCGAAAAACTTTGATTCTAAAATTTAAAGATTACTTTAGTCTTTCATTAATATTGAAAATGACAAGTATAATTAATTGGAACGCATTCTATTATTTTTATTTCTATACCAGAGATAGGATCGGGAATGCTATATGATTAATTAATACATAAAATTATATAAAAGTCTCGATCTTAGATCGGGACTTTTTTTATTGGTACCTATATGAATAAGAAAGTCGGCATTCAGGGAATTAAAGGTTCGTTTCACCATTTGGTGGCAATGGATTACTATCACAAAGACGTAGCGGTGATGGAACATATGTCTTTTCACGAGCTTGCACAAAAACTGGCATCTAACGAAACTAACGAGGCAGTAATGGCAATAGAGAATAGTATTGCTGGTTCAATTCTCCCAAATTATGCCCTGATAGACGAATACAACCTGAGTGTGATCGGGGAGCATTATACTCCGGTAAATATGAACCTGATGGCTGTTGCAGGACAGGAGATAAAGGATATTAAAAAAGTATTTTCTCATCCAATGGCCCTGTTACAGTGTAAAGAGTTCTTTAAGAAACATCCTCATATAAAATTGATCGAAGATGCAGATACGGCGGAGGCAGCCAAGAGAATTTCTGAAGAAGGATTGACGAAAGTGGCTGCAGTTGCAAGTCCAGCCGCGGCTGAAATGTACGGACTTGAAATTCTGGCAAAGGAAATTCATACCATTAAAAGTAATGCTACGCGGTTTCTGGTTCTGGGTACAGAGAGACAAAAACCGAACGGTGTAAAACTGGATAAAGCATCTTTAAAATTCTTTCTGAAAAGCGAAAGAGGAAGTCTGGTTTCAATTCTGAATATCATGAGAGATTGTTATCTCGATATGACCAAGATCCAGTCTCTACCTATTATTGATGAGCCCTGGAAATATTCATTTTTTGTTGACGTGATCTTTGAGAAACATGAAGATCTTGAAAAAGCGATTGATGTATTGAAATTAATGACTGAGGATTTAAAAATATTAGGGATCTATAAAAACAATCTTGTATGATAACGGCTAAAAGACTTGATACGGTACAGGAATACTACTTTTCGAAAAAGCTTCGTGAAGTTGCCGATCTAAGAGCGAAAGGGAAACCTATTATCAACCTTGGAATTGGGAGTCCAGATCTTGCCCCGCCCCCACAGGTAGTGGAGGCGCTGAATAGAGCACTTTCTTCTAATGGCGCACACCAGTATCAACCATATAAAGGTGTTACCGAATTAAGAAATGGCATCGCAGGATTTTACGAAAAATTCTATGATCTTAAGCTGGACCCGGAGACCGAAATTCTTCCTTTAATGGGAAGTAAAGAAGGGATCATGCATATTTCCATGACCTTTTTAAATCCCGGGGATGAGGTTTTATTGCCTAATCCCGGTTACCCCACATACAGTTCGGTTTCTAAATTACTGGATGCGAAGGAGCGCAATTATGAATTAAGAGCAGAGAATGACTGGCTGCCAGATCTAAAGAAATTAAGTGGCGAAGACCTGAGCAAAGTAAAGTTGATGTGGGTGAATTACCCGCATATGCCTACTGGATCTAAAGCACCAGATGATTTTTTTGCTGAATTAACTGAATTTGCTGAGAAGCATAAGATCCTTGTGGTAAATGATAATCCATATAGTTTTATCCAGAATGATGATCCAAGAAGTATCCTTCAAAAAGATGGTTTGAGTGATTACGTAATGGAATTAAATTCTTTAAGTAAAAGCTTTAACATGGCCGGTTGGCGAGTTGGTATGCTGGCTGGAAGTCAGAAAAACATCAATTCTGTTTTGAAGGTGAAATCTAATATGGATAGCGGGATGTTCTACCCGGTTCAGGCTGGAGCGGTAGAAGCGTTGAAGTTATCAGGGGCCTGGTTCGAGAAACAGAATAAGATCTACGCTAAAAGGAAGAAAAAAATATTGGAACTAATTTCTGAATTGAACTGTGAAGTTAGAGATGATCAGGCGGGGCTTTTTGTTTGGGCTAAAACACCAGAAGGAAAAACCTCTGAAGATATAGTAAACGATCTGCTTTATAAAAAAGACATCTTTATTGCACCGGGATTCATTTTTGGATCTCAGGGAGAAGGATATGTTAGGTTTTCCCTTTGCGCCAGTGAAGAAGTTATAAATGAAGCTTTAAAAAGAATAAAAAAATGAAGGTTTTTGTAATAGGTGTCGGTTTAATTGGTGGCTCTTTTGCCCTCGATCTTAAATCTGTAATTAAACAGGTGGAAGTTTACGGGATAGATGCTAATGAGGAGCACCTGCAAAAGGCGTTAGATCTTGGATTGATAGATCACAAGGCAGTTTTCGAAGACCTTGCCAAGGCAGATCTTGTATATCTGGCTATTCCGGTGGATGCTTCGCTGGAAGTTTTGCCCAGGATCCTTGATCTGGTAAATGATAACTGTGTAGTTACAGATGCAGGGTCCACCAAAGAGCATCTTTGTGAAAAGGTATCAGATCATCCTAAGAGGAGGAATTACCTGTCTGGTCATCCAATTTCAGGAACAGAATTCTCAGGGCCAACTGCGGCCATTCATGGACTATTCAAGAATAAGACGAATATTATCTGTGAGGTTGAAAAAACAGCCTTCAAACTTCAGGAAAGAGCTCTAGAAGTATTTCAGGCCATTGGGATGAAAATCAGGTATATGGATCCTAAATCTCACGATCGTCATATCGCCTATGTTTCTCATTTGTCGCATATAAGTTCATTTATGCTAGGAAAAACAGTTCTGGAAAAGGAGAAGAATGAAAGGGATATTTTCGATCTCGCGGGGAGTGGATTCGCCTCCACGGTAAGACTGGCCAAAAGTTCTCCGGCGATGTGGACTCCAATTTTCAATCTGAATAAGAAGAATGTCATGGAGACGCTGGATGAATATATTTCAAATTTGAAACATTTTAGAAAACTCATGGAAGATGATAATTTTGAAGAGGTTTTTAGTGAAATGGAAAGAACAAATCATATCAGAGAAGTATTAAACGGAATAAATCAAAACGAGGAAATTAAAATTATAGAAAATGGAAAATAAAGCAGAACTTAGAACATGGTTGGATGATTTCGGATTATCACACCCATTGGTAATTGCAGGACCTTGCAGTGCCGAAACAGAAGAACAGGTATTAACGATCGCTCACCAGCTTAAGGATAGTGATGCAACAGTATTACGAGCTGGAATCTGGAAACCCAGAACAAGACCGGGGAACTTTGAAGGTGTTGGAGCTCTTGGTTTAAAATGGCTTCAGAAAGCTAAGGAAGAAACCGGAATGCTTACCACTACCGAAGTTGCTAATCCTAACCACGTGGATCTTGCTTTAAAGCATGATGTGGATATTTTATGGATAGGGGCCAGAACTACAGTTTCCCCATTTATAGTTCAGGAGATCGCAGATGCTTTGAAAGGCACAGATAAGATCGTTTTGGTGAAGAATCCGGTGAACCCAGATCTTTCGTTATGGTTAGGAGCGGTAGAAAGATTGCATACTGCCGATATTAGCAAACTTGGAGTGATCCACAGAGGTTTTTCTGCATACGAAAAGACCAAATACAGAAACAATCCGGAATGGCAGATCCCGATTGAGCTTCAGAATAAATTTCCAGATCTTCCGCTAATTCTTGACCCGTCGCATATCGCCGGAAGAAGAGATATCATTTTTGATCTCTGTCAGACTGCTCTGGATCTTAATTACGACGGACTTATGGTTGAAACTCACCATACGCCAGATAAAGCCTGGAGTGATGCTGCGCAGCAAATTACCCCGGAATCGCTTATCAAAATGATGGAAGATTTAAAGGTAAGAAAGGAAATTTCTGCAAGTGAAGATTTTCAGAATAAACTAACCGCTTTAAGATCCAAGATCGATATTACAGATAGCCAGATCCTGGAGATACTTTCGAAAAGAATGAAAATTGCTGAGGAGATAGGCCAGGTGAAAAAAGACAAGAATGTGGCTATTCTGCAGACCAAAAGATGGAATGAGATTCTGGGGAAAATGGTGCTTGAAGGTGAAGAGAAAGGTCTTAGTGAAGAATTCGTGCTTAGAATGTTCAAGGCGATCCACCAGGAATCTATTAATCATCAGCAAAAGATCTTAGATGGGATCAGGTAATTTTAAAGCGATATGAAACTAAGGTGGTCTTGTGAAATTATTCCTATAAATTTGCATTCAATAAAATAGAATTCGAGACATGAATAATTTAGCATAAATGCAGGGAACGGTTTATAAATCTACAGGGAGCTGGTATCATGTGAAAGCTGATAACGGTGAATTTTATGAATGCAGGATTAAGGGGAAATTCAGGATCCAGGGGATTAAAAGTACTAATCCTGTTGCGGTGGGTGATAAAGTTCAGTTTGACCTGGAAGAAGGAGTAGAGGAGCAGACCGGGGTGATCAAAAAGATCACGGAGCGTGAAAACTATATTATCAGGAAATCTGTGAATCTATCGAAGCAAACCCATATTATTGCTTCGAATATAGACCAGGTTTTTCTTTTGATTACCCTGAATAATCCTCCAACGCTTACCACCTTTATAGATCGTTTTCTGGTGACTGCTGAAGCCTACGGAATTAAAGCGGTACTACTTTTTAATAAAGTGGATACCTATTCTATTGAAGAGCTGGCAGAAGTGAAATATCTTGCTGAATTATATCGTGCTGCGGGTTATGAATGTATAGGGATTTCGGCAAAAGAAGGGAAGAACGTAGATAAGGTTAGGGAGAAGATGATTGGAAAGACCAGCATGATCTCAGGTCACAGTGGTACAGGAAAATCTACTTTGATCAATCACATAGAACCCAGCCTGGATCTTAAAACTTCTGAAATTTCCAGACAACATAGCCAGGGACAGCACACCACCACATTTGCGGAAATGTTCGATCTAAGTTTTGATGCCAGGATCATTGATACGCCGGGTATCAAAGGATTTGGGGTAGTAGATATGAATCGCGAAGAAATTAGAGATTATTTTCCCGAATTCTTTGAAAGAAAACAGGATTGCAAATTTCACAATTGCCTGCATATAGAGGAACCAAAATGTGCCATTAAAGATGCCCTGGAAGAAGGTGAAATCGCCTGGTCCAGGTATAAAAGTTATTTGCAGATCATGGAAGGGGAAGATGATAATTATCGAGTAGATCAATATCAGAAATAAATGAGAGCAGTAATACAAAGAGTTTCCGAAGCATCTGTAATGGTAGATCATAAAGTTTGTGCTGTTATGCAACAGGGTTTATTGATTTTACTGGGAGTAGAAACTGAAGATGTCGAAGAGGATATTGACTGGCTATGCAGAAAGATCGTGAATATGAGGATCTTTAATGATGAGGAAGACGTAATGAATGAATCCTTAAAAAGTGTAGACGGGGATGCCATTATTGTTAGTCAGTTTACCTTACACGCCAGTACCAAAAAAGGAAATCGTCCCAGTTATATAAAAGCTGCCAAGCCAGAAGTCGCTGAGCCTATGTATCAAAAATTCATTTTGAAGTTTGAACAGGAATTAGGTAAAGAAGTAGGCACCGGAGTTTTTGGAGGCGATATGAAAGTCTCTTTATTAAATGATGGGCCGGTTACAATTTTATTAGATTCTAAGGACAAACGTTAAAAAACGTTAATTTTTTATATATTGCGCTAAATTTTAAGCCAGCCCCCCGGAATGCGCAATTTTATTGTTGTTATTTTCCTTGGCCTTTTTTCTACCCTACATTGCCAGGAAAACTATAAGGTTAGTGATATTAACCTAAAGATGTTATTAAATGCAAACGCTGTAGTTCGTGAGCATCACACCGAGATAGAGATTGAAAATATAGATGATGTTGAGATATTTACCTATAGAGTTGTAACCGTACTTAATGAATCTGGTGAAACTTTTATAAACGCTTACGAGAATTTTGATAAAGGCAGGGTTATTCTTGATCAGGAAGCTGTGATATTAAATGCTGAGGGTGACGAGATCAGGAAATTTAAAAAGCGGGATTTCAATTCTCAAAGTAATTTTCAAAACTTTGTTCTATTCTCTGATAATAAGGTTAGTTACCTTGAATATACTCCACGAAAATATCCATATACGGTAATTTATTCCTCAAGAATTAGAACTGAAAGTTCTGCGTTCCTGCCAGATTGGTGGCCTGTAGAAGGGTATAAGGTTAGCGTTGAAAAGTCTTTTTACAAGATCATTAATGAGGAAAGAATTCCAATAAGATTTACAGAAAGAAAACTGGATGGACTGGCGATAAGTAAAGAATATTCCAAGTATGAATTAGATTATACAGCCGAAGATATTCCAGCTAAAAGCTATGAAGAATTGAGTCCGTCTTTTAGAAATAGTAGCCCCAGGCTTATGGTTGCTTTGGAAGAGTTTTCTTTAGAAGGGATTTTAGGAAAGGCGACAAACTGGGAGGATTTTGGAAAATGGCAATATGATAATTTAGTTGCCGGGCAGGGAGATTTATCAGGGGTAATCGTTAGTAAGGTCTCTGGGTTAACTCAAAATGCGAAAACCAAAGAAGAAAAAGCCCGTATTATTTATAAATATGTTCAGGATAATACTCGTTATATAGCAGTAATGCTTGGGATAGGTGGCTGGAAGCCATATAATGCGCAGGAAGTGGATAGGTTGGGTTATGGTGATTGTAAAGGGCTGACCAACTTTACTAAAGCATTGCTAGCTTCCCAGGGAATAGAATCTGATTATACTGTGATTTATGGCGGCCCTAAAAGAGATATAGACCCTGAGTTTACTAAAATGCAAGGAAATCATGTGATACTCAGTATTCCAATGGATAATAAAGATGATATCTGGTTGGAATGTACCAGTCAGGATGCCCCGTTCAATTATTTAGGCGATTTTACTGATGATCGTTATGCTGTAAAAATAAAACCTACAGGCGGTGAGATCGTAAGAACTAAAAAATACACAGCAGAAGACAACTTACAAAAGACTTCTGCTGAAATTAAGATAAACGAAAATGGAGGTTTTGATGCTACTTTAAATAGATATAGCTATGGGGTTCCATACGGTGATATCTACCTGCTGGAATTGCAAACAGAAGATGTAAAAATGAATTATTATCGTGAAAACTGGCCTCAGTTTCAAAATGTAATGTTTGATTCTATAATTCTGAAAAATGATAAAAATGATATTGAATTTTCAGAAAAGCTTAGGTTCCAGGCAAACCGTTTCTGCAGTAATGCTGGTGACCGACTTCTGATTCCCTTAAATTTTATAGAAAATTTTGATCTTACGGTCGAAAAAGATAAGAACAGAGAAAATCCAATTCAGATACTTAGAGGGAAAAGTTATCAGAATCAATTCAGATTTATATTACCTGAAGGTTATACTGTTGAAGCCTTACCAGGAAGTAAAGAACTTCAAACCGAGTTCGGAACTTTGAAGTTGAAAATTTCAGTAGAAAATGAGGAAGATACAGAGGTGATCCTAGTGGAGAGAAATTTACAAATTGAAGAAGGAGAATGGGCTCCTGAAAAATTCAAAAAATTCAAAGATTTTATAAATCAAATCCATCACCTAAGTAATCGCAAAGCTGTGATCGCTCCAATTAATAAAGCTTAATAAAATGCGCCAAATCTACCTGACCACAACAATCCTTTTTTTTATTGTTTTCCAACTTAACAGTCAGAACTATAAGTTCGGTAAAGTATCAGAAGAGGAAGTCCTGCAAAAGGAACATCCCGTAAAAAAAGATGCAAACGCTGCGGTACTTTTCAGAAGTCAGAAGGTTTATTATGACTATGATAAAAATAATGGGTTTCGCCTAATTACAGAGGTTCATGAAAGGATTAAAATTTACAGCAAAGAGGGCTTTGATTGGGCTACCAAAGAGATAAGAAAGTACACCGGGAAATCTGATGAAGATGATTTAACAAGTTTAAAGGGATATACCTATAATCTTATCGATGGGAAACTTGAGGAAGAGAAGTTAAAGAACGATGAAGTTTTTGAAGAGGAAAAATCAAAATACTGGACGGTCACCAAATTTACCATGCCTGCTGTTACTGAAGGTAGTGTGATCGAGTACACCTACAAGATCAAATCTCCTTATATAGGATCTATAGGGAAACTGCCATTGCAATATAACATACCAATTGATAGGCTAGAGGTAGATGTGAAAATTCCCGAATATTTTTATTTCAGTAAATTTCAAAATATGCGTTCTCCCCTACAATATAAACTCGAAGAAAGTACTAAAAGGGATAGTTACACTTTTTCTACAATGAATCGTAATTCGAGCATGCACGTAGTGAAACAAACCAGGGAAAACACTAAAATTGAGTTTACTAATTATATTTATTCCATTAATGAAAATGATATTCCAGCGTTAAAGAAGGAATCCCATGTGGAGAATCTACATACCTATGCAGCTTTTATAGACTGGGAGTTACAGTATACCAAATTTCCAAATTCAACCATTCAGAATTACTCTCAAACTTGGGAAGACGTAACCAAATCTATTTATAATGACCTTGGGGTTGGCCAGGAATTAAAACGTGATGGATTTTATGATGAAGAAATAGATCTGTTACTTTCTGGATTATCAGATCCTAGAATGAAAGCTGAAAAGATCTTTGCGTTTGTGAAGCAAAAAGTAAAGTGGAACGATTATGTTGGATTCTATCCGGATAACGGTACAAAAAAGGCTTTTAAAGAAGGTTCTGGTAATACAGGGGATATTAATCTATTGTTGATATCTATGCTGAAATATGCCAATTTAGATGCTCAGCCTGTATTATTGAGTACGCCATCCAATGGGATTCCTCTTTTTCCAACCAGGGATGGTTTCAATTACGTTGTTGCAGGGCTTAGAATAGACGGGAATTTATTTCTCATGGATGCTACAGATCCAAATGCTGGTATAGGCGAACTTCCAAAAAGAGCTCGTAACTGGCAGGGTAGATTGATTAAAGAAGGAGGAGAATCTTCATGGATAAATCTTATGCCCGATTATATTTCTGAAAATTCTTTAAGAATGAACATCAAATTTGAAGGTTCAACAGCAATAGGTAGGAATTATAGAAATTACAACGGACTTTTTGCAAAAGAGTTTAGAGAGGAACATTCCAAGCCGGAGCAGAATAATAATGTTGAAGAAAGACTGGAATTTGTTCCAGATATCGAAATTAGTGAGTATAAAGTTGAAAATAAAGAAAACTTAGGAGCAGAAATAATTGAGAAATTTGAATTTAAACTCCCTGCTGCAACAGATGTCATAGGAGATAAAATATACCTGAAACCCTTGTTGTTTGAAGCAATTCAGGAGAATCCGTTTAAGGATGAAACCAGAAGCTACCCTGTATTCTATGATTATCCTGAAGTAAAGAAATATTTGATAAATATAATGCTACCTGAAGGTTATAAAGTTGTCTCGCTTCCAGAGAGTTCAGTAGTAAAGCTTGGAGAAGATGATGGAGAGTTTAAATTTATTCTGAATGCATCTGGAAATATTATACGCCTATCTTCCCTTATAATGATTAAGAAAACTGCATTTCTACCTCAGGAATATAATTTCTTAAAAAAGTTTTACAGGAATATTATTAAAAAACATGGCGAAGCTATAGTTTTGGAAAAAACAATCGAAGATGGAAATAGCGAACTCACAGAAAGCGGTAGATAACTGGATAAAAGAACACGGTGTTCGTTACTTTAATGAACTAACCAATATGGCACAACTAACCGAAGAGGTTGGAGAAGTAGCCCGGATAATTGCTCGCAGGTATGGTGAGCAAAGCGAAAAAGAAAGTGATAAGGATAAGGATCTGGGTGAAGAACTTGCAGATGTTATGTTCGTGGTATTATGCCTGGCGAATCAAACGGGTGTTGACCTTCAGGAAGCTTTTGATCGTAAATTAGATATCAAGACCAAACGAGATAAGGATAGGCATAAGAATAACGAAAAGCTTAAATAATGCAGTTTAAATCTATAGTGTCGCAAAGATCCTTCTGGAAATCTGTATTCTGGTTAGGCCTTTCATTCCTGGTTTTATATAATGTGATCACCATGTTATTTGAATATGGAGAATTCGCCTTTGTTACTTTTTTCAAAGAAAGAACAGCAGATGGAAAATTAGTGAGATTTATAATCGGGCAATTACTGGCTGCATTTTTATACGGATTTATTTTAGCCTTCGGTCAATTTCGGGGGAAGCAAAAGAAAGATTAATTTAGTTGTTCATTCCTTTATTTCGTAAAATGAATTTATCCCTACATAAAAATCAGGCTGAAATTAAAGCCGATCTACAGATCACCGGTTCAAAGAGTGAGTCTAACAGGCTATTAATACTTCAGGCTTTATATCCCGAAATTGAAATTGAAAACCTCTCCAATAGTGATGATACAGTGGTCCTTAAAAAGGCTCTGGAAAAAGGTGATGGTCTTATAGATATTCATCATGCTGGTACAGCCATGCGTTTTCTTACGGCCTATTTCGCTTGCAAGGAAGGTTGTGAAGTTGAGATCACCGGTAGTAAAAGAATGAAGCAGAGACCTATCAGGTTACTTGTGGATGCGTTGCAGAGAATGGGTGCCGATATTGAGTATAAAAATGAGGTTGGATTTCCGCCCTTGATCATTAAAGGTAAAAGGCTTCATGCAAATTCTGTAAAATTAAAGGCAAATATCAGTAGTCAGTACATTTCGGCTTTGATGCTTATTGGCAGCTCATTACCTAATGGTCTGGAAATTATCCTGGAAGGTCAGGTGACTTCCACTCCTTATATTTTAATGACCCTGGAGATCCTTAAACAAGCGGGTATAGAAGGAAACTTTAAGGACGATCGCGTCTATATTGCTCCTGTTAACAAACTTGAACCTGCGAGTATAGCAGTAGAATCAGATTGGAGTTCTGCTTCTTATTTTTATAGTATTGCCGCTATTTCAGAATCTGCAGAAATCAAACTTTCCAATTACAGAAAAGACAGCAGGCAGGGTGATTCATGCCTGGCAGAGATCTACCAGCATTTTGGGGTCCAGACTGAATATTCAAAGAACTCTATTCTGCTTAAGAATGAGAAAATGAAACGTTCAATAAGAATCAATGAAGATCTTAGGAACTCTCCTGATATTGCGCAAACGATCGCTGTAACCTGTCTGGCTCTGGGGATGGAATGTGTTCTGGAAGGTTTACATACGTTGAAGATCAAAGAGACAGATAGGCTATTGGCATTAAAGAATGAAATGGAGAAATTCGGAGCCAGGGTTCATATCACCGATGATTGTCTACATCTTCTGCCAACTAAAACCCTGGCTAAAGATATATTGATAGAAACCTATAATGATCACCGCATGGCGATGGCATTTGCACCACTTGCATTAAAAACTTCGTTTTCAATTAAAGACGCCGGAGTAGTTTCAAAATCTTACCCGGATTTTTGGAAAGATCTCAAAGAACTCGGCTTTGAAACACAGGAAATTATTTAATTTTTAAATAAACACTTATTTACTTGACAACCCCTATGTTGAGATTGTATATTTGCAGCCTTTAAAACAGGAACTATGGGAATGAAACTTTCAAATTTCAATTTTGAACTGCCTAATGAACTTTTGGCTGAGTATCCATCTGAAAATAGGGATGAAGCAAGGCTAATGGTGCTTAACCGCAAGGAGCAGACGATTGAACATAAAAAATTCAAAGACTTAATCGATTATTTTGAGCCGGAAGATGTGATGGTTCTTAATAATACCAAGGTTTTTCCAGCCAGACTTTATGGTAACAAGGAAAAGACCGGGGCTAGAATTGAAGTTTTCTTGTTAAGAGAATTAAATCCTGAAACTAAATTATGGGATGTTCTTGTAGATCCTGCCAGAAAAATTAGAATTGGAAATAAACTTTATTTCGGTGAAGACGAAAGTCTTGTTGCTGAGGTTATAGATAATACTACTTCCAGAGGTAGAACCTTGAGATTCCTTTATGATGGATCTTATACAGATTTCAGAATTAAATTGAAAGAACTGGGACAAACTCCACTTCCAAAGTATATCAAAAGAGATGTAGAGCCGGAAGACGAAGAGAGATACCAGACAATATACGCAAAGAATGAAGGAGCAGTTGCAGCCCCAACAGCTGGATTGCACTTCTCTAAGCATCTGCTTAAGAGGTTAGAGATCAAAGGTGTGGATTTTGCTGAAGTTACTCTTCATGTTGGTTTAGGAACTTTTAGCCCGGTGGAGGTAGAAGACCTTAGCAAACATAAAATGGATAGTGAAGAAGCCTTTATCCAGAAGGACGCTACAGATGTTATTAATAAAGCAAAGCTTGAAAGAAGAAGAGTTTGTGCTGTTGGTACTACGGTAATGAGAGTTTTAGAGAGCGCTGTATCGTCAGACCAAACCTTGAACGAATTCGGTGGGTGGACTAACAAGTTTATCTTTCCTCCTTACGATTTCAATATCGCTAACTGTATGATCACCAATTTCCATACGCCAAAGTCTACTTTGCTTATGATGGTGTCTGCATTTGCAGGTCATGACTTTATGAAAAAAGCATATGAGGAAGCTGTAAAAGAGAAATACAGATTCTATACTTATGGAGATGCAATGTTGATTATTTAATCAACCATTATAATATTTAAAGGCCATAAGCTGATTTTCGGTTTATGGCCTTTTTTGTAAGCTATTGATTTTTAAAAGACTGATGCATTCAGTTTTAACTTCGTAATTTAGCAGCGTGAAAGACAAGAAGAAAGATATACGGGCATTAACTAAAGAGCAACTACAGAAATTCTTTGTTTCTGAAGGAGATAAATCATTCCGTGGTTCTCAGGTGTATGAATGGTTGTGGAGTAAAGCTGCTCATTCTTTTGATGATATGACGAATATTTCGAAGGAAACGAGGCAAATGCTGAAGGATAATTTTGTGATCAATCACATTCGTGTTGACAGAATGCAGCGTAGTAGTGACGGGACCATTAAAAATGCTGTTAAACTTCATGATGCCCTAACGGTTGAGTCTGTATTGATCCCAACAAAGACCAGAACTACTGCTTGTGTTTCCTCGCAAGTTGGTTGTAGTTTGGATTGCCAGTTCTGTGCAACAGCAAAACTAAAGAGGATGCGTAATCTTAATCCTGATGAGATCTATGATCAGGTGGTTGCTATAGATAACGAGAGCCGACTTTATTTTGATAGACCTCTTTCAAATATTGTTTTCATGGGAATGGGAGAGCCGTTGATGAATTATAATAATGTAATGAAAGCGGTAGAGAAGATCACTTCTCCCGAAGGTCTGGGGATGTCGCCTAAGCGAATTACCATCTCAACTTCTGGGGTTCCAAAGATGATCAAAAAGCTGGCAGATGATGAAGCTAAGATCAAATTAGCGGTATCATTGCATTCTGCCCGAAATGAGGTAAGGACTAAGATCATGCCTTTTAATGAAACTTTTCCTCTTGAAGATCTTAAAGATGCCCTGGAATACTGGTATTCTAAAACTAAAAGCAGGATCACTTACGAATATATCGTCTGGAAAAATATTAATGATACCCGTGAGGATGCTCAGGCACTTGTAAGATTCTGTAAATATGTGCCCTGTAAAGTTAATCTTATTGAATACAATCCTATTGATGACGGGAATTTTCAACAGGCAGCTTCAGAGGCAACTAATATGTATCAGGATATGTTAGAGCGTAATGGAATCACCGTGACCGTAAGGCGATCCAGAGGTAAGGATATAGATGCTGCTTGCGGACAGCTAGCGAATAAATCTGCATAATTTCCCTATAAATATATCGGGTATTCCTTCGGTTTAAATATGTATATTTACGGCCTTTATGAAGGTTATTTCCCAAATAAAACTTCCCGTGGAGAAAGAAATGGAACTTTTCGAAAAAAAGTTCTTCGAATCCATGTCCTCCAAAGTTGCGCTTCTAAATAGAATTACCCACTACATAGTTAATAGAAAAGGGAAGCAAATGCGTCCCATGTTCGTATTCCTGGTAGCCAAGATGGTTTCAGACGGGAGTGTGAATGAAAGAACTTATCGCGGAGCTTCGGTGATTGAGCTTATTCATACCGCTACTCTGGTGCACGATGACGTGGTAGATGACTCAAATCGTAGAAGAGGTTTTTTCAGCATTAATGCATTATGGAAAAATAAAATTGCCGTACTCGTTGGGGATTACCTCTTGTCAAAAGGCCTTTTGTTGTCTATAGATAATAATGATTTTGACCTGCTGAAAATTATTTCGGTAGCGGTAAAGGAAATGAGTGAGGGGGAATTGCTTCAGATAGAAAAAGCGAGAAGGCTGGATATAACCGAGACGGTTTATTATGATATTATCCGTCAGAAAACAGCAACCCTAATTGCGGCCTGTTGTAGTCTTGGC
Organism: Christiangramia echinicola DSM 19838; assembly: GCF_000423065.1. GTDB lineage: Bacteria > Bacteroidota > Bacteroidia > Flavobacteriales > Flavobacteriaceae > Christiangramia > Christiangramia echinicola. The sequence continues at coordinate 28,395 of NZ_AUHG01000018.1, read as the reverse complement.
GCAGCTTCAGTAAAACCTGAAAGCAATGAAATCGCCAGGATGAGAAGATTTGGTGAGCTTATTGGGATGGCCTTTCAAATTAAAGATGATCTATTTGATTATGGAACCGAAAAGATAGGAAAGCCTACCGGGATAGATATCAAGGAGCAGAAGATGACTCTTCCGTTGATCTATACGTTAAATAATGTTTCTAAGAAGGAAAAGGACTGGCTTATAAATTCTGTAAAGAACCATAATAAGGATCGCGGCAGAGTAAGAGAAGTAATAAATTTTGTTAGAGATAACGGTGGCCTGGACTATGCGGTAAAGAGAATGAAGGAATTTCAAAAAGAAGCCTTGCTAATTCTCGAGGATTACCCAAAATCTGAATATAGAGACAGTCTGGAATTGATGGTGAATTATGTAATTGAGCGTAAGAAATAAAAAAAGCGAAGTGATAACTTCGCTTCACAAATAAGGTGATTTCTATTTAAGCTGCATCATCTGTCGCTTCTTCGCCGTTCACGTCATCTGTATCGTGAATTTCCTCATCAATTTCCTGTTCCACTTTTTCGGCTCCCTTTTTAATCTTTTCACCAGCTTCTTTTGCTCCGGCTTCGATGTCTTCACCTATAGCCTCAGCAGCCTCTTCTGTTTTTTCCTGAGTTGTTTCACGACAGGAATAAATGGAAAGACTGAAAATCGCGGCAAATAATAAAATCACTGTCTTTTTCATTGTAATAAAATTTAGGGTTAATTAAAAAAAGCCATTCAATGAATGGCTTTAATTTTATTTAGAAAGAAGATATGATTACATATCGTCGTCTGCGTTCATATCATCAGTTCCTTCTACTTCTTCTTCCATTTCGTTTTCTGCATTTTCAGCAGCATTTTCTACATCCTGTCCAGCTTCTTCTAGCTCATTTCCTGCTTCATCAGCAGCATTTTCCATATCCTCACCCATAGATTCTACAGCGTCTTCAGATTTTTCTTCAGTAGTTTCTCTACAAGAGTAGATAGAAAGAGACATTGTTGCAACAGCAAATAGTAAAAATAATTTTTTCATTGTTAAAATGTTTAATTAGTTGAAGAGACAAAGTTAAACAAATTTTAATTATGCAAAAGGACTCTTTTCACTTAAATATTTCCAGTATCTCTTAGGTACATGCTGTACGTGAAGGCGCATGTTTACTCGGCTTTTGATGTTTGTGGAGTCAAAATATTCTTTCCATAATTTCTGAAAATAGATTTCACCGGGGTCAAAATATTCTAGATTTCCGCCTGAAATACCTATATCTTCAGGTAATTCCATTGAGACATATTCGGTTTTGGTAAGGTCGTAATAGGCACCGATCCTTCTTTTGATATCATATATCAACCATTTTTGATCTGCATACCTACTTTTGAAATGTTTGATGATAATAGGTAATACATTAAAGTCCGGTTCAATAATAGCAAAATAGATATCATCCTTGGTAAGCCTGAATCTTACAAATGCTTCCATTCGATGCTTTTCTCTTCCTACCTGCTTGGCAATATTAGATATATATAGAACCGCGGAATGAGAATAATCTGTATCTACTTTCTGCTTATTAGAAAAAATATACCTGATCATTTCATATAATTTCATCTCTATTCCCGGAGCTTCACTTAAAAAAGCCCATTTTATTCTGGTCATTCCAGTTGATGAAACCTTCGCTTTTAAACCTTTTAGAACCCTTAGGGCTTTGAGTTCGTCTGAAATTATTTGATGCGTATCACTAAATAACTGACCTTGATCTTCCCCTGCCGGGACTATTTCAACAATATTCAATTTTTGCTCATAGGCATCGAATATGCAGGTTAGAAAACCTTTAAAACTTCCATCATATTTAAGTACCGCATCCTGCATTAAAATAAACTTAGTTGTGGGCTTAACTCTTTTCTGAATTTACTTTGGGAGGTCTTAATTATAACTTGTTTAAGTTGCTCACTGGTTAGATCTTTCAATTCTTTTTCACGGGAATCACAGGTAATAAAATACTTTGCACGATTTATGGCGATACCTATTTTTTGAAGGTGCTGCCAGTTGAGCTTTCTATATTTTCTGGCCTGGACGATCTTATTTGTAGATTTTAATCCTATTCCCGGAACCCTTAGTAAGAGTTGTTTATCAGCCATGTTAATATCTAAAGGGAAGAGATGACGGTTACGTAGAGCCCAGCTTAATTTCGGGTCTACTTCCATATCTAAATGTTGAAAACTGTCATTTAATAACTCCCTGATATCGAAACCATAGAAGCGCATAAGCCAGTCTGTCTGATATAATCTATTTTCCCGAAGCATGGGAACCTGGGTTCCAATAGCCGGAAGTCTGGGGTCTGTACTAATTGGTACGTAGCCAGAGTAATAAACCCGTTTCATATTATAATTCTTATAGAAAAAAGCAGAAGAATACATTATATCTCGGTCACTCTCTCCTGTTGCTCCTACGATCATTTGGGTGCTCTGACCGGCAGGGGCATATTTAGGGGTACTCTTAATTAATTTAGATTCCTGTTTATATTGAATGATCTCATCTTTAACCTTTTTCATAGGTTTCATGAAATCTTCGTGTTTTTTATCTGGTGCAAGTAGTTTTAGTCCCGATTTAGTAGGGATCTCAATATTTACGCTTAATCTATCGGCATAGAGTCCAGCTTCTCTCATGAGTTCATCACTGGCGCCGGGGATGCTTTTTAAATGAATATATCCATTGAAATTTTCTTCTTTCCGAAGTTTTTTAGCGACCTGAATTAATCGCTCCATCGTATGGTCTGGACTTTTAAAGATGCCCGAACTAAGAAATAATCCTTCTATATAATTTCTCCGGTAAAAGCTAATGGTAAGATCAACCACTTCCTGTACCTTGAATGCAGCTCTTTTAATATCGTTGCTTTTCCTGGTCACACAGTAAGCACAATCAAAAATGCAATGATTAGTAAGTAATATCTTAAGCAGAGATACGCAGCGGCCATCTTGTGTATAGGAATGACAAATACCCATTCCTGATGAATCACCTAATCCTTTATTACTATTCTTTCTTTTGCTACCACTGCTGGAGCAGGAAACGTCATATTTAGCAGCATCGGCTAGAATATTTAGTTTTTCTTTAATTCGGTCGAAATCCATAAAATTGGAATTTTTCCAAAATTAGGAAAAATTCCAATTATCATTTAAAAAACCTGAAATAATAATTAGCTCATTTCAGTTTTAGTTGAGCTCAATTAACTTCGTTAGACTTTTCTTCGGGATAGGTATCAGGATCTTCGCCTGCCAGTCGGGCAAAGTTTTTATAGGCCTGCTCAACTTTTTCCTTCGGTGTTGTCTGAAATTCTTTTTCTGTAACCTCATATTTCTCCTGTAGCTCATTCAATTCCGCATGTAATTCTTTCTGAATTGACGCATACTCGGGATCATTATAACGATTGTTCTCTTCCTTTGGGTCTTCCTTAAGATCGTAAAGCTCCCATTCATCTATATCGTCATAGAAGTGAATTAGTTTATATCTGTCTGTTCTAATTCCGTAATGCCTTTTTACCATATGGAATGCAGGAAAATCGTAATAATGATAATACACAGCATTTCTGAATTTTTCTGAACTAGGATTAGATGTTAATAACGGTTTCAAGGATTTACCTTGCATGGCCTCTGGTATTTTAGCGCCTGCAAAATCAAGAAAGGTAGGAGCGAAGTCAAGATTTTGAGTAAGGGCATCTATAGTAATTCCTTTTTGGATCGCATTTGGATATTGAATTAGTAATGGCATAGCCAATGATTCTTCATACATAAAACGTTTGTCGAAGAAACCCTTCTCGCCGAGATAGAATCCCTGGTCTGTAGTGTATACGATAATTGTATTTTCGGTAAGGCCTTCTTTTTCAAGATAATCAAGGATTTTACCTACTCCTTCATCTACAGCTTTCACGGTACCCATGTAATCTCGAAGGTATCTCTGACCTTTCCACTTTGCAAGTTCCCTCCCTTTTAAATTGGCATCATGAAAAGCATCATTTTTGGGTCTGTAACCATTATTCCATGCTTGTCTTTGCTCATCTGTCATTCTATCAAAATCGGAAGTCCATGGATTAATTCTTAGTGAATCACTCCCTTTAGCAACGCTAAGTTTGAGGTCATGACCATCATACATATCTTCATATATAGTTTGAAGTTGCTGTTGAGAGGCTACCTGTCCTTTATGCTTGGAAAAGTATGAATCTGGTAACGGGAAATTAATCGAGTCATAGGTATTTATATGTCTAAGGGGTGGCATCCAGTTTCGGTGTGGCGCTTTATGATGTACCATCAGGAAAAAGGGTTCATCTTTTTTTCTTTTTACATCAATCCACTCAATACCCATATCGGTTATTATATCGGTAGCGTAGCCATTTATAATAGTTGTATCCTTTTCATTTATGAATTGCGGGTTATAATAGTTGCCCTGGTCATTTAAAATATTCCAGTAGTCAAAACCTTGTGGTCTTCCATGTAGATGCCACTTTCCAACTATAGCGGTTTGGTACCCTGCTTCTTTCAGGAATTTAGGTAATGTGGGCTGGGAGCCGTCGAAGGTCTCGCCATTCATCCTAAATCCATTAATATGACTGAATTTTCCAGTTAAAATTACTGCTCGACTAGGCCCGCAAATAGAATTTGTACAGAAATTATTTAAAAAGCGAGCACCATTATTTGCGATCCTGTCAATATTCGGAGTTGGTGCTAATTGACTTACCGGATGACCATATGCACTTATTGCCTGTGCTGCGTGATCATCGGTCATTATAAAAACAATGTTTGGTCGTTTTTGAACGTCTGTTTTTTTCGTTTCTTTTTCTTTTTTATCTCCACAACCTGTGAAAATTGAAATTGAAATCAAAAGGAGTATTAAGGATGTAGAAGAAAAGTGATATTTATGCATGAAATCGATTTTAAAAACTGAAATTTACGAAAGTTTTCGGTGAAAATTATTAATTTTCACCTGCACAACAACTGCTCAAAGCTATACACAGTATGAAAATATATGCATTTAAATGCTTGATTTTAATAGGATTGTTGTTAAACAAGACTTATTCGCAAGAGTTGGTGCCACCTATACAAAACTATTCACCTACAGATTATTCTGCAGCTAGTCAAAACTGGGATATTGCGGTAGATGATAGTGGGGTGATCTATACCGCAAATAATCAAGGATTACTTGTATTCGACGGATTGAGCTGGGAATTATTTCCGTTAGAAAGTCAATCTATTATTCGTTCTGTATATCCACATAATGATCGCGTTTATACTGGTTCTTATCAGGAGTTTGGGTATTGGGAAAGAACACCTAATGGTTGTATGGATTATATATCATTAACTCCATTATTGGAAAAATTCGGGATGAATAGTGACGAATTCTGGGAGATCACCTCCCATAATGGGGCTATTTATTTTAGATCCTTTGGAGCAGTTTATGAATATAGGGAAAACAGGATTTCTAAAGTAGAAGATGTGGTTTCCACGGCTCTAGGGGTTTATAAAGATAAATTGATCTTTGCTCCCAGGAAGAATGGGTTGTCTTATTTAGATAAGGATCAGAATATTAAAAAGTTACAGGGAGATCTAAGCCTTTTGGATGGGGTGAATATAATTGATATTGAAGCTAAGGGAGATACACTTTATATAGGAAGCAAAGAGTCACTTTATGTATATTCTAATGAGAAGCTGTCAAAGGTGGTAAACCCTGATTTAAATGAACTACTTAAGCGTTCTGAACTAAATCATATAGTATCTGTTTCTAATGATGAAATAATATTAGGCACTATTAAAAATGGTATTGCTCAGTATAATTTAAAGACTGATGATTTTCATATATATAACCGAACTTCAGGCTTACAGAATAATACTATTCTTGGTATTTCTTACGCGAAGGAAAAACTCTGGTTAGCACTGGACAAAGGGGTAGATAGGATAGATCTCAATGCTCCTATAAAATTTTATACCGATAATACCGGTGAGTTAGGTGCGGTATATGATTTACATAAATATAGAGGTGATTTTTATCTTGCTAGCAATACCGGAGTTTATAGTTTCACCGGAGATGCGCTCCAGTTAATTGAAAATGCCGGTGATCACACCTGGAATCTTGAAGAAATTGATGGTGTGCTTTATGCCAATCATAATACGGGAGTATATCAAATAATTGATAAAAGTTTCATTCCCATAGATACCAGAACAGGAAGTTTCTCTATAGATAGAATAAATGAGACCACAAGCAATTTATTGATATCACATTATACTGGAGTAAGTAAATATAATAGAAATAGCGGAGATTTACGTGAACTTGAGGAACTCAACTTTCCTGTGAAGAATGTGGTTTTTGAAGATATTAATACATTCTGGGCAGCCCATCCTTATGAAGGCATCTATAAGATTTCTCATAGTGACTTTGAAGATCTGAAGATTGAAAAAATTAGATCACTTGGTGATAATGAGAATTTTAATCCCAAGGTGTATAAGATCAATAACCAGATTATTGCTTATGTCAATGATCAGTGGTTTAAATACAATCCATTTCAGGATGACTTTCAACTATTTAATGAATTAAAGAGTTTTAATGGATCTGGATTGATCAGTAATGGTCCGGATCACTATGTGTTTGTAAATTCTGAAACAGGGAATTTGCTAATTTCCGATCTTATGGATGAACAAATTTCACTGGGACCAAAGGATTTAAATTTTCGTCTTGTAAAGTCTAATGAGAATTTTATCCTGGAAAATGACTCCATATGTTATGTAACACTTAATGATGGTTTTGCCCGGATTAATCTAAATATACTTCGAAAGGAAAATAAGGAGCAATGGGTTAGTCAACCTTTTTTAAAGGAATTCTCTGATGATATTCAACGGTACTCATTGGAGAAAAAGCCGGTTATATCTTATAAAAATTCACATAATATTACTGTGAAAGCTGGAATGCCGGTTTCGAAAGCTAATAAATTAAGATATAACCTGGATGGAGAAGAGACGCTAAGTGGTACTATAGAATCCGGAACTTTAAATTTCCGGAATCTGAAACATGGAAATTACCACTTGAAATTAAGTGCTTCTGGAAATAATAATGAAGTTTCAACTACTAATTTTGAATTTTCTATTGCACCTCCTTGGTATTTTTCGGGATACATGAAATTGGTTTATCTTCTAATTGTACTGGCATTAATCTTCTTCATTTATTGGATGAATCAACAAAAACTCAAAAAACATCAGTTGCAGTTGGAAGCGAAGTTTGAAAAGGAACATTCTGAGAGATTAAACCGTATCGAAAAGGAAAGGTTAATAAACGAGATCGACTTGAAAAGAAAGGAATTAGCCAATACTACTATGATGGCTGCAAAGAAGAACGAAGTTTTAATGGAGATTCAGGGAGAGTTAAATAAGGATAAAGGCAAGTTTTCCAATCAATTTCGCCTGAAACATATTATGAATAAGATTAATAATGCAGTTAAGAATAAGGATGAGTGGAAGGTGTTTGAAACTAACTTTAATGAAGTTCATGAAGACTTCTTTAAGGATGTCCTACAAAAATATCCCAGGCTTACGAGTAAAGACTTAAAACTATGTTCATATTTAAAGATGAACTTAAGCTCAAAGGAGATCGCCCCATTAATGGGAATTTCAGTGCGAGGAGTAGAGGTACATCGCTATAGATTACGCAAAAAAATGGATCTTGATAGTGATGTGAATTTGACAAAATTTCTAATTAAGAATTTTTGAATTCTTAAGAAAAAGACAAAAAATTATGAAAATAACACCACTACATTACTACATCATTCATCTTTTTTTTAATAAAAAATATACTTCATTGTCTATGTAAGTACTTGTAAATTAGGCTTATAAAGTTTAAATTAGTTTGATGTAGTAGATGTGTACTATAACGTTTGCGTAAACTTAGTGCTTGAGCGTATCTTTCTAATACAAATTAAGCAAAAACACCTTACAAGTATGAAAGTAAAACTATTCTTTGCTTGTCTTCTTTTTTTAGTCCTAACAGGAGTAGCACAGGCACAACAAACCAAAACCATTAGTGGTATCGTAACCGGTGCCGATCAGGTTCCTTTACCGGGAGCAGAAATAAAAGTTAACGGTAAGGAGATTTATGATGTAACCGATTTTGACGGGAACTTTTCATTGGAAGGCGTTGAAGTAGGAGATACATTTACAGTTACATTTCTAGGGTTTGCTCCCCAGGATGTCGAAATAACTGAAAGTTCTAATTATCCTGTTGTATTACAAGAGGATGCTGGTCAACTTGACGAAGTCGTTGTAGTTGGTTATGGTACTCAAAAGAAGGTAGACTTAACCGGGTCTATAAGTACTATTAAATCTGAAGATATTGCTAGAACTCCTTCTGGATCTGCAATGCAGTCACTCCAGGGTAAAGTAGCAGGTTTACAGGTTGTTAGTAGCGGTGCTCCAGGTACATCACCAACCATAAGGGTACGTGGTCTAGGTTCTTATACAGGAGATGGAGCTTCAGATCCATTATATGTGGTAGATGGTGTCTTTTATGATGACATCGATTTCTTGAATAGTGAGGAAATTGAAACAATTTCAGTTCTAAAAGATGCTTCAGCGTCTGCTATTTATGGTGTAAGGGCTGCCAATGGTGTAGTTTTAATTGAAACTAAGTCCGGTAAAAAGAATCAGAAACCTCAAATAACCTATGATGGTTATCAAGGTATGCAAATCGCTCAGAATGTTGTTAAGTTATCAAATGCTGAACAATTTGCTACACTAGCACGAGAATCTGGTTCTGCAGCAGAAGCTAGTTTTATAGAGAATGCCATGCAACGCTATGGCCGTAGCAGAGTAAACCCAAATATACCAGATGTAAATACAGATTGGTACGACCTGATTTTACGTGATGCTCTTATACAAAATCACAGTTTAGGAGTAACAGGTGGATCAGAAAGTGTGACCTATTCATTAGGATTAAGTCAGTTTTCACAAGAAGGTATTTTAAAAATGAAAAATGACTATGAGCGATTTAATATAAGGTCTAAAGTAAATGTAGATATAACCGACCGCTTAAAAGCTGGTGTTTCCACAATTTTTAGTAATGCTACTAGGTACCGTCCAGAGGATGCGGCATTTAGCTCTGCTTATTTCGCAGTGCCAATTATGCCAGTTCTAGATACAACTAAAACAGATGCATTTCCTAGACCTTATGCTAATGCACAGGATTTAGGATATAGAGGCCCTCAAAATCCATTTCCTCTAATGGAGAATACGGAAAACAGAAATAAAATCCGTAATACTTTAATGACGTTTGATTTGTCTTATGAATTGATACCAGAAGAATTAACTTTTAAAACGGTATACTCTCATAATTTTGAAACTTTAGAAACAAGAGAGGTTAGGCTTCCTTATTTCTTTGGTAACGGAAATGCATTCAGGGAGAATGCAGAATTAATTAAAAGACAGGAAACACTTTCAGAACAAACCTGGGATAATACCTTAACATATAATAATGATTTTGGAAAACATAATCTAACAGTTCTGGCAGGTACCTCATTTAGAGATCGTTCATTTGAACAATTAGAGGCTAAAGGATTAAACTTTCCAAATGGTCCCGGAATAGGAGATGAGTCTTATTTCCTGGATCTATCTAAAACTATAGATGTAGATGGCGTTGGAGACAATGGTGTGCAACAGTATTTCTTCTCATACTTTGGACGTGTTGCTTACAATTTTGATGATCGTTACCTGTTATATGGAACTTTCAGAGCAGATGGTACAAGTAAATACCAGGAAAAATGGGGTTATTTCCCTACCGTTGGTCTAGGTTGGGTGATTTCAGAAGAATCATTTATGGATGATGGTTTTTTCGATTTCCTTAAATTAAGAGCTAGCTGGGGTGAATTAGGAAACGCTAATGTAAATGCAAGTACGGGAGGAATTACTTCAACAGAGGTTGATGCCGCTTTTGGAGATGTGCGATACCCGGGATTAGTAACAAGTAGTGATTTTGAAGCCTTAAAATGGGAGGTTACAGCAGAAACCAACGTAGGTATTTCTGCCAGGTTAATTGATAGTCAGTTGTCTATCGAGGCCGACTATTTTACAAGAGAAACTAGAGATGCGATTATACCGGTTTCAAGACTTTTAGTACCTGGTTCAACAAGACAGAACGTAGGAATTATAGAAAATTCTGGATTCGAGATTGCCATAGATTGGAATAAACAGGTATCAGAAGATTTTGGTTACAGCATTGGAGCTAATTTCTCTACTTTGAAGAATGAAATTTTAGATCTTGCTGGTCAGGAAAATCTTACTTCTGGAGGAGATGTGGCACAGCGAAGCGTTGTTGGAGGAAGTATCAACTCATTTTTCGGCCTTGAGGTTGCTGGTGTTTATCAGACTCCTGAAGAAATTGCAGCCGACCCAGCAGCACAAGCAGCAATTGCAAACGGTTTAACAGTTGCGCCAGGAGATTTTAGATTTGTAGATCATAATGGTGATATGGTGATAGATGCTCAGGATAGAGTAGATCTAGGTTCTTATTTACCGTCTTACAATTTTGGGTTCAATCTCGGACTTAACTACAAAGCATTCGATTTTAATTTGAATGTTATTGGACAGGGAGGAAATGTGATTGCGAATATGAAACGATTTGCTATTCGCCAGACACCAGATCCTAATATAGATAGGGATTTTGCAGTTAATCGCTGGAATGGTCCAGGTACCTCAAATGACTATCCATCTGCGAGAGGTATAAGAAACCCCTGGAGTAACCAATTCCTTAATAGCTTTTTTGTAGAAAAAGGGGACTTTGTAAGACTTCAGAATGTAACCCTGGGTTATACATTACCAGAGTTTAATGGAGATTTTAATCCAGATATTCGTTTTTACGTTACAGCAGAACGCCCATTGACCTTCTTTGATTACAATGGATTTACACCTGAAGTGCCAGATGGTAGAGATAATCAAACTTATCCTATCCCAGGTGTATATACATTCGGAGTAAATATTAAAATTTAAAAAAACAGCTATGAGATATTTTAAAATAAAACGATTCCATTTGTTTTTAGCAATGCTAGGTTTGCTACTGGCAGGCTGTGCAGATGAATTAGATCAACCTGAACTTAATAATAATTTTGCAGGGGGAACAGATTTTACACAAACTGAAGACATGATTTTCTCTCTTATTGGTGTCTACCAATCTGTAGCCGCTAGAGGTTGGGAACAACCATTAGTGGTATCAACCAGAGGGGATGATGTGAATGCCGCTGGAGATCAACAAGGTCTTAAAAATCAGGATCGCTACGTATATGATAATTCCTTTTTTGGTTCCAGAACTTTATGGGAAACCTATTATGAAGATATAATTCGTGCCCATACTGCCATGGAGCAAATAGAAAGATATATGGAATTTGCAGATGAGGATGGCCAGGCCTTGGGAGAACAGTATATCGCTGAAGCGAAAGTATTAAGAGCTGTACTACTGTTTCAATTGTCACAGGTTTATGGAGCGGTTTTTATCCCTCAATCTTCAAATCTTGATGAATTTGCAGACGTAACTAGTGTTCCTTCTAAAGATGAAGTTATGCAACATTTATCAGATCAGATGGATGAGGCAATTCCATTCTTGTTAGACATGAGGCCTAATGAACGTACCGATTTGCCTGGAGGTGTTACAAAATATACCGCTTTACACATTAAGGCTTTAGCTAACCAGGAATTGGAGAATTATCAGGCAGTTGCAGACGCTACCGGAGAAATAATAGATTCTGGTAAATTCAGTCTATACCCTGATTTTTACGAACTTTTTAAAACTCCCGGCAAACTAAGCAATGAAAGTCTTTATGAATTTCAGTATTCAGATTTTGGTGAAGGAACTGGTGACAGAGTTTCCCATCTTTATGCGCCGTATGGTCCGAATGGCTGGACGCCTGCCGTTTCCGGTGCTGGAGCAGGATGGGGCTTTTTTGAGCCAAGTATGAAATATGTTACCTTCATGTTAGATAGGGGAGAAACAGAGCGTTTGGAAACTTCAGTCCTGTTTACTCAAAATGGTATTGATAGTATAATCAATACAACCTCCTATACCGCAGAATCTCTTCCAGACTTTGTTTCTCCAACTACAAGAGATGGAGATGTTCTTAGGGATAATGCAAGACATATCTTTTCAAGTGGGAAACATTACTTGCCAAGTAATCAATTAATACCTGGACGTACGGCTTATGGAAGTAATAAGCATTATATAGTTTATCGCTATGCTGAGACACTACTAATGTATGCTGAAGCTGTAATACAGGGCGCGTCGCCATCTTCAATTTCAGCAGATGAAGCCGTAAACCAGGTTAGAGAGAGAGCTGGTTTGCAACCTATAAATGGAGTTACTTTAGATCAACTGGTAGATGAAAAATATGCAGAACTTGCGTTGGAATGGGGTAAACGATTTTTTGATATGGTTAGACTGGGAAGATATGATGAACTGAGTTTTGGAGGTAGAACTTTTACACCAGATAAAGCATTTGTTACCTATCATCAAGACCAGATAGATGAATTCCCAATATTAGGGGAGATAGTTAATAATAACTAATGAAAATTTAATAGAAAATGAAAAACATATTTAAATTATTTATAGGGTTGTTTTCTATATGCGTGATGTTAACATCATGTAGTGATGGAATTGATCCAATTACGCCTGTAGAGGCAGGCGCAGATATGGGTGCTCCCGAGGTGACAATTAGCGCTCCTCTTGATGGAAATACCATTAAGGTCTTAGATGAAATATCCAGTGTTGATATTAAGTTCAAGGTAGTTGATGATATTGAAATAGATAATATCGAAGTAATGGTAGATGGAAATGTAATCGCTACCATGAACGATTTTTTAGATTATAGAATCGTAAATGAAGAACTTACATATGATAATATTGCCAATGGGGACCATTCGGTTACCATAAAGGCAACAGATATGGATGGAAATAGTACTTCAAAAACAGTAAATTTTAGTAAAGAACCTCCATATACTCCAAAATTTCAGAATGAGTTTCTATATATGCCTTTCGATGGTGACTATGTAGACCTTATTACTCTGAAAAGCTCAGAGGTGACCGGTAACTTAAGCTTTGCGGGTGAATCCTTCCTTGGTTCCAACTCATTTACCGGGGCTTCAGATTCTTACTTAAATTACCCTTTTGATGGATCTATAGGCACTGAATTTACCGCAACTTTCTGGTATAAAGTAAGTGGAGATCCAGATCGCGCAGGGATTTTGGTAGCAGGTGCCGATGAAAATCGTACACAGGGGTTTAGGCTTTTCCGTGAAGGAAATGCTGATGCACAAACAATTAAGTTGAATGTTGGTACCGGCGCTGGTGAAGTATGGAATGATGGTGGTACTATAGACCCGAACTCAGACGAATGGGTGCATGTAGCTTTTACCGTAACTTCAGAAGAAACTGTGATCTACCTGGATGGTATGCCGGTTAACACCGGAAATATGGCTGGAATGGCTATAGACTGGACCGGAGTTGAGCAGTTGACTATCGGTGCTGGAGGAGAGACTTTTAGTTACTGGAATCACTTGCATGATACAAGTTCAATTGATGAGTTAAGATTCTTTGATGCTGCGCTTTCACAGGAAGAAATACAGAGCCTGATAAGCGCATCTTCAGAAACATTGAAAATTTCATTTGATGGATCATATCAGGATGCAGCTTCTAATCGTGAGGTTACTGTTGTAGGTAATCCTGGTTTTGCTGGAGAATCCGTGGAAGGTACTAATGCCTATGCGGGAGCTGAAGGATCCTATTTAACAATGTCTTCTGAAGGCTTATTGAGTCCTAACTTTAGTGCGGCATTTTGGTATAAGGTAAATGCCAGTCCTAACCGTGCTGGTATTATCGTAGTAGGACCGGAGGATGGTGATAGTCCCGATGCACAGAACGACCGAACTTCAGGATTTAGATTTTTTCGTGAAAATGGCGCCGATGGATTTCAGAGATTTAAATTGAACGTTGGTGACGGTACCGCTGACACCTGGGTTGATGGCGGAACTGCTGCAGATGTGGCTAATGATGCTGGATGGGTACATCTTGCATTTACTATATCTCAAACAACTGCTACCGTATATATTAATGGTGTGGCTGTAAAAGAATCTGAATTTGGCGGAATAGACTGGACAGGGACAGATCTGGTATCGATCATGTCTGGTGCCCCACGTTTTACAGAATGGGGACATTTGTCTGATGTAAGTTATATGGATGATCTAACTTTTTACAATAAAGTTCTTACACCTGAAGAAATTCAGGATATGGCATCAGAATAATCTACAGTTGAAAAGCTCCAGATTTGTTTCTGGAGCTTTATTTAATCAAACTTTTCAAATTATTATTAATTTCTGCCCCCTGGCTATAAAAAGCATACTGGTGCAGAGAAATACACGGCTATGTTCAAAACCAATCTTTCCAGGTTATGGCTTTTCGCAGGGTTACTGTTATTTATGTCTTGTGCAGATGATTCTGGACCAGGATATCAGGAGCCTTATGTTCCAGATACTTCAGATGACGTAAATACAGATGATGGCTCAACTGACGACGGTCCTATCGTAGAATCTCTTACAGATAACGAGCTTCTAGATCTCGTGCAGGAACAAACCTTTAAGTATTTCTGGGACTTTGCTGAATCTAATAGCGGAATGGCTCGCGAAAGATCCCAGGATGATGCGTATGGAGGTCAGGGTGCAGATATAGTCACTACTGGCGGTACGGGCTTTGGACTGGCATCGTTTCCTACGGCGGTAGAACGTGGTTGGGTTAGCCGGGAAGAAGCTAGAGATCGTTTAGAGAAAATCCTGGATTTTCTGGAGACCGTACCTACATACCATGGTGCATTTTCTCACTGGTATTTAGGCAGTACTGCCGAGACCAGGCCTTTCAGTGAAACAGATAATGGTGGAGACCTCGTGGAAACCGCCTTTTTAATACAGGGGCTACTAATTTGCAGAGAATATTTTAATGATGGTTCAGAAAAAGAAAATGATATCAATTCCAGGATCACAAATATCTGGGAAGAAGTAGAGTGGACCTGGTATACCCAGGGAGAAAATGTGCTATACTGGCACTGGTCTCCAGATAATCAATTTGCCATAGACCTTCAAATCAAAGGATGGAATGAATCTTTGATAGTTTATGTGCTGGCCGCTTCTTCACCCACTTATGCGATCTCTAAAGATGTATACACTCAGGGATGGGCATCTGGCGGTTCTATTGTCACTAATAGGAATCACTATAATATAAATATGCCTTTAGGCTCTTCTCTTGGCGGACCTTTATTTTTTAGTCATTATTCATTTATTGGATTAGATCCAAGGAATCTACAGGATCAATACGCAAATTACTGGCAACAGAATGAAGCTCACACTTTGATAAATTATAATTACAGTGTAGACAATCCTAAGAATTTTGAAGGATATGGAGAGAATTCATGGGGTCTAACGGCCTCAGATAGTAGAGAAGGATATGCGGCTCATAGCCCTACCAATGATTTGGGAGTAATTACTCCCACTGCCGCATTATCCTCTTTTCCTTATACTCCTGAAGAATCTATGGCAGCTCTCAGATATTTTTATGAGGAACAGCATGAAGACCTTTGGGGAGAAATGGGATTCTATGATGCTTTTTCTGAAGAGTATAATTGGTATGCTGACGGATATCTTGCGATAGATCAGGGACCTATAGTTGCTATGATCGAAAATTACAGAACCCAGTTGCCGTGGAATTTATTTATGTCCAACCCCGAAATTAGTACGGGCTTGGATAAACTAGGTTTCACCTATTAAAATTTATTTATTTACTCAATAGCAACCCAAATGCT
The DNA here is from genome assembly GCF_000423065.1 of Christiangramia echinicola DSM 19838. Lineage (GTDB taxonomy): Bacteria > Bacteroidota > Bacteroidia > Flavobacteriales > Flavobacteriaceae > Christiangramia > Christiangramia echinicola. The sequence goes on along the minus strand of NZ_AUHG01000018.1, from coordinate 12,538 downwards.
TAATAAAACTTTACTAATTCTATTTATATCAGTTTCTCTTCTATGCGGATGTAAGAATTCAGATAAAGGATCTGAAAAACTTATAGCTGAAGAAATTTCTCAGGAACAGATGCTTTCTGAAGAAGCTTTACTGGATACAGTTCAAAAGCAAACTTTAAAATATTTCTGGGATTATGCTGAACCTAACTCAGGCATGGCTCGTGAAAGATATCATCCAGATGGAAATTATCCAAAGAACGATGCTCATGTAGTTACCACAGGAGGTTCCGGGTTTGGATTGATGAGTATCGTTACTGGAATTGAGAGAGGTTTTATTCCCAGGGATTCGGCAGTGGCAAGACTGGATAGAATTGCTGATTTTTTAGATAAAACGCCACGTTTCCACGGAGCCTGGTCACACTGGCTTAATGGTGAAACCGGAGCTGTTCAGGCTTTTGGTGAAAAGGATAATGGAGGGGATATTGTTGAAACTTCCTTTCTGGCCCAGGGTTTTATCGTTGTTCGGGAATACCTGAAGAATGGTTCTGAAGAAGAAAAAGCAGTAGCTAAAAAGTATGATAAATTATGGAAAGGGATCGAATGGAACTGGTATACCAATAATAAAAATGGTATTTACTGGCACTGGTCTCCTGTTTATGAGTGGGAAATGGATTTTAAGATCGAAGGTTATAACGAATGCCTTATCACCTATGTGTTGGCAGCTTCTTCACCAGATCATGCCATTGATGCTAAGGCCTATCATGAAGGCTGGGCGCGCGGTGGAAAAATCACTACAGAAAAAAAGGCTTATGGTATGCCATTAATTCTGAAACATAATACTCGCGGAGATAAGGCTGGTCCATTATTCTGGGCGCATTACTCTTATCTAGGTCTAAATCCTAAAGGACTTTCAGATAAATATGCCGATTATTGGGATCTGAATGTTAATCACAGCTTGATCAATTATGAATACACTCAGGAAAACCCGAATAATTCAAAAACTTATGGTCCAGATTCATGGGGTTTAACCGCCAGTTATACCCGTAATGAAGATGATGGTATAGGTTATACAGCTCATTCTCCAGATACAGACAAAGGGGTGGTTTCACCAACGGCAGCAATAGGCTCAATTCCATACACTCCTGAAAAATCAATGGATGCCATGAGGTATTTCTTCACAGATCTTAATGAACTGGTTTGGGGACCTGCTGGATTTTACGATGCCTTCAGTCTTGATGGTGAACCATGGGTAGCAGATAGGTATCTGGCTATAGATCAGGGGCCAATGGTGGTAATGATAGAAAATTATCGCACTGGTTTGATCTGGGACCTTTTTATGGGAGCTCCTGAAGTGAAAAATGGACTTAATAAACTTGGTTTTACTTATGAAAAATAGATTAAAATATTTACTGATCGCCCTGGCGGTGATCCTGTTATTGGTACCGTTCAGCATGGATGCTCAGTCTAAGGATGAATTTAAACGAGAGCAATTCATTTCTGAAAACGATACTCTTAATTATAGGATTTTATATCCTGATAATTTTTCTGAAAGCAAAGAGTATCCTGTGGTACTAGTACTTCATGGTGCCGGTGAAAGAGGAGATGATAATGAAGCTCAGTTGGTTCATGGTAGCGACCTTTTCCTGAAAGCTGAAAACAGGAAAGAGTTTCCGGCAATTGTAATTTTTCCTCAGGCTCCAAAAGATGATTACTGGGCCAAGGTGGAGGTGAAAAGAGACACCATGCCTTTTCATTTTGATTTTAAAAATACTGAAGCACCTACCAGATCATTGGATCTGGTGATGAAGCTGATGGATTCTGTAATTGCACAGAAATTTGTTAATGATCAAAAAGTATATGTAGGTGGACTTTCTATGGGCGGAATGGGAACTTATGAGATACTTTACAAAAAACCAGAAATGTTCGCAGCTGCTTTCGCAATTTGTGGTGGCGCGAATCCAGAGATCGCCAAAGAGTATCCTGACGGATTAAATATCTGGATCTTTCATGGAGAAAAAGATGATGTGGTTCCATCGAGGTTATCAAAAGAGATGGCCAGGGTAATTAATCATACCGGTGGTAACGCTAAATTATCACTTTATCCAAATGACAATCATAATAGCTGGGATTCAGCTTTCTCAGAACCATATTTACTGGAATGGCTATTTAAAAATTCAAAAAAATAATATAAAGATGAAATTGAAAAAGACACTAGGATTATTCATGATCTTTTTAAGTGGAATGGCAATCGCTCAAACCAACAGCAATATTCCTCAGGTTGAAGAATTATTGTCTAAAATGACCCTCGAAGAAAAGATCGGTCAGCTAAACTTACTTACACCCGGAGGAGGAGTAGCGACAGGTTCTGTAGTGAGCGAAGATGTAGAAGCAAAGATAAAAGCAGGAAATGTTGGAGGGGTCTTTGGAGTGTCCAGCCCGGAAAAAGTTAGACAGGCCCAGGAAATTGCAGTAAAGTCTTCCAGGCTAGGAATTCCTTTATTAATAGGATCAGATATTATTCATGGGTATAAGACTACCTATCCAATTCCGCTAGGGCTTTCTTCCAGCTGGGATATGGATCTTATGAAAGAAGCAGCTCAATTAGCCGCAAAAGAGGCTACTGCAGATGGTATAAACTGGAATTTTTCACCAATGGTAGATATTGCCAGAGATCCAAGATGGGGTCGAATTGCAGAAGGAGCTGGTGAAGATCCATACCTGGGATCTCAGGTTGCTAAAGCTATGGTAGAAGGTTACCAGGGAGAAGATCTTACTGCACCCAACACAATGATCGCAACCGTTAAACATATGGCGTTATATGGTGCGGCAGAGGCAGGAAGAGATTATAATTCGGTTGATATGAGCCATTTAAAAATGTTTAATGAATATCTTCCGCCATACCAGGCTGCAGTAGATGCCGGAGTAGCCAGTGTAATGACATCGTTCAATGATATAGATGGGATTCCAGCTTCAGGAAATAAATGGCTGCTTACAGATCTTCTTAGAGATAGATGGGGATTTGGAGGGTTTGTTGTTTCAGATTATACTTCTGTGAACGAAATGATCGCCCACGGAATGGGGGACCTACAGGCAGTTTCAGCAATGGCAATTAACGCGGGGCTTGATATGGATATGGTAGGAGAAGGTTTTCTTACCACTCTAAAGAAGTCTGTAGATGAAGGAAAGGTTTCCGAAGAGCAAATTACAAAGGCTGCCAGAAGAATTCTGGAAGCAAAACATAAATTAGGACTGCTTGATGATCCCTATTTATATTCAGATGAAAGCAGACCGGAAAAGGATATACTTACTAAAGAGAACAGGGATTTTGCCCGTAAAGCGGCAACAAGATCTTTTGTTCTTCTTAAGAAACATAATAACACTTTACCATTAGCTAAAAACGCCAAAATTGCATTGGTTGGTCCCCTGGCTAATAATAAGAACAATATGTTGGGAACCTGGGCACCTACGGGTGATCCTTCTCTTTCTATTCCCATCCTGCAAGGCCTTAAAAATGTAGCTCCAGATGCAAATATTAACTACGCCAAAGGAGCCAATATTTCTAATGATACAACCTTTGCTAAAAAAGTAAATGTCTTCGGACCTAGAATACAGATCAATGATGAGTCTCCTGAAACCCTACTGAAGGAGGCTCTTGATCTGGCTGAAAATTCAGATGTAATTGTTGCAGTGGTGGGTGAAGCTACCGAAATGAGTGGTGAGGCAGCCAGCCGTACAGATATCACGATACCAGATTCTCAGAAAAAACTAATAAGAGAGCTTGCCCATACTGGGAAACCGGTTGTTCTGGTTTTAATGAGTGGGAGACCTCTTGATATTTCAGAAGAAATGGCGTTGCCGGTAAGTATTTTACAGATCTGGCATCCGGGAGTTGAAGCCGGAAATGCTGTAGCTGATGTACTATTTGGCGATTTTAATCCATCGGCTAAATTGACCAATAGCTGGCCAAGAAATGTAGGACAAATTCCTATTCATTATAGAATGAAGACTACGGGAAGACCGGGCCCAGAAAGCGGAGAATTCCAAAAATTTAAAACTAATTACCTCGATTCTCCAAATTCGCCATTGCTGCCTTTTGGTTTTGGGTTAAGCTATACCACCTTTGAATATAGTGATGTAAAAGCTAACTCTTCTGAGCTAGGAAAAACTGGTGCTATAGAGCTTAGCGCAACGGTAACTAATACTGGAGATCATGACGGCGAGGAGATAGTTCAGCTTTATATTCATGATAAAGTAAGAAGCATTACTCCTCCCGGAAAAGAACTGAAAGGTTTTAAAAAGATCATGCTTAAAAAAGGAGAGTCTAAAACGGTGACTTTCCAGCTGAATGCAGAGGATCTTAAATTTTATAATTCAGAGTTGAAGCATGTTGCAGAACCTGGAGAATTCGATTTCTTCATAGCTGGATCTTCAGATTCAAAATTCGATGGTTCTTTTACTTTAAAAGAATAAACGTTTTGGTTTGTTAATTAGCCCTGGTTTCCTGTTGGAGCCAGGGCTTTTTTTATAGTTTTTCTACTCTGATCCCAGAAAGAACAGGTTTTCCAGAACTACTTTTGAATTGCACTTCAATATTATCTTTGGTTTCAACTATATAATTTAGTTCAACAGCGGTTAAGATCCCGTATTCAGCTGCCAGGTTAAGATCTTTTTCGACCATTTTTCCGTTGATCATTATATCGAATACTCTTGCTTCTTCTGATGTGGTTTTAGCGTCTGATCCCAGGTTATAAATACTTTTAGTGGAGGCAGACCGGTTAGGTTCTGTCATTAATAATGAAATGCGATATTTGCCTTGAGGCACATTAATATTATAAGCATCCAGACCTTCTCTCATAGTTTGATAAAGCGGTTCTTTTGTTGTAAGTTTTATATTGGATGCGCTTCCCTGGAATTTATTATCAGATTGCTGAAATGTTTCTCCGCCAACATATCCAAAACTTCTTGAATATTCCTGGTCACTTATCCAGATCTCTCCGGTTTCTTCGTCAATAAAATCACTATGGCTACCAGTATTAATGAGTAGGGGAGAAGCGGCAATATTATCCAGTAGGTTTTCTCTAAACTGAACAGTAATATTTCTGAAATGTTCTGCGTTTCCAGAAACTGCTTTTAAACGATGATCACCTTCTGTTAGATTAAGGTTGAATTCCGCAATGTTATCTATAACATCTGAAGTCAATTCTTTCTTGCCATCCACACTTAATTGAACATTCTCACTATTGGCAAAAACTTTAATTTTAACCGGTTCAGATTTTTTTATAATTCGGTTTTCAAAATTTCGTCCGGCTATATATACCAGGTCTTCATCTACGAGCCTGGCTTTATAGTACTGATAAATATCCTTCGGCTCCCGTTTGAAATTCACCAACCCTTTTTGATTAATGAAGGACCTGCTGTCCTGCCTTCCGGAAGAACCAAAATCGGCAAAATTCCATGCTGCCATTCCAATCATATAAGTTCTTGCAATGACCTGGTTAAGGTAACTTACATGACTTTTTAGCTGGTAAGCTTCACTAAAATCCCATGGTTTAGGATCATTGGTCTGAATTCTGGAATCACTACCTGGTCCATATTCTGAAATTAAGATAGGTCTCTCAGGATACTTTTCGTGTTGCTGATCCAGGAATTTTCCAAGATTTTCCAGTCCCTGGGTATACCAGCCAAAATAAAGATTCCAACCAATAACATCAGGGATATCTGCAATTCCAGAAGTGTTATAAAGTTCATTTTCGTGTAATGCCATTACGCTTAACCTGGAGGAATCAAGTTTTTTAGTTTCGGCCTCTAATTTTTCAGCTAATTTCACCGAAGTCTCGATCTTAGCCTTTTTATCAGCTTCACTCATATCTCCAGTGAAAACAAGCCTGATAAAGATCTCATTCATATATCCCCAAAAGACGATTGAAGGATGGTTATAAAGTTGCAGTACTTGCTCACGCAACATATTTACGGAATTCTGGTGATACGCTTCAGAATCTGTTACATCATTGATCACAGGAATTTCTGTCCAGACAAGTAATCCAAGTTCGTCGCAGAGTCTATAAACTTCAGGATCCTGCGGATAATGAGCTGTCCTTATAAAATTAGCACCCATATCTTTGATCATCTGGTAATCTTTTCTGTGAATAGAATTGGGAACTGCATTTCCCATATTCTCAAAATCCTGATGCCTGTTAGCTCCAATAAGTTTTATAGGTTTACCATTTAGTATAAAACCTTTTTCAGGATCAGCTTTAAACCAGCGACATCCAAATTTTGTAGAATAAGTATCAACAACTTCACCTGAATCAGTATCGATCAATTTTGCCGATAATCCATATAAAGTTGGATCTTCGGGAGACCATAGTGCTGGATCATTTAAATTGAAATCTACAGAGAACTCTTCTGTCTCAACTTCTTTTTCATATTCTGAAACTTTTTTTCCGGAAGGATCTGAAATTTCTATTTGGAGTTTTAATTCGCTATCCTCAGAATGTATGAGACTTCCTGAAAAATTGATCTTTGCCTTGTCCTTAGATACTTCAGGTGTTTTCACGATTAGGTTTCCGGCGGCTTCTCCCTCGAAATTAAAATGACTTTTTCCGGTTATGATTAATTCCAGATCACGATAAATTCCGCCGTAAAAATTGAAATCGGCTTCAAGAGGTGGGATATCCAGATCATGTGAATTATCAACTTCGATCCTTATTTCATTTGTATAACCAAATTTCAGAAATTCAGATATTTCAAATACGAAAGCAGTGTAGCCTCCAGTATGTTCTCCCGCCAGGTTATCATTTATAAATAATTTAGTGACTTGATTCGCTCCCTCAAATTTTAGAAAAACCGATTGTTCCTCCCATGCTGCTGGAACTGTCATTTGCTTCTTATAAATCCCCTTACCACGAAAATATTCGGCATTTTCCTGAAACGCATCTTCAGCATTCCAGGTATGCGGAATGTTCACCGTTTCTGGAGTTTCAGAATTTTCTAATTGAAATTCCCACCCGGAGTTCATTGTTTTTACGAGTCGTTGTCCAGAAATTGAATTGCATAGAAGAATTAAAAGTATTGGTAAATATTTTGAAAATTTCATGGGCTAGTTTTTAATGACAGGTTGTGTCCAGGCTACTTCTTTATCACCTTTTTTATAAGGATTCTTTTTCAATTTATCTGAGATAATCTTTGCTCGCACAAATAGGACATTATCTGGAAGCTTATAATCTGTTTTAGTATTTTCTACTTCCTTTAGAATTTCACTGGAGGTCTTTCCTTTTTTTACGCCAATAAACTGAATTTTATAATTTACTTTCTTTTCGGTTTTTATCTCCAAGGAGATCCTGTTTTCTTTAAAGGTCAAATTTTTCAGTTCCACACCTGTACTGGCGTAAAAATCTCCATTCTCTAAAGCAGTAATGATACTGTTTGGCTTTAATTCTTTAGATCTTACTTCTACCCAGCCACGGCCGGCATTACTCCATTTAGAACTGAACTGATGGTAATGATGACTGTCATCTGTAGCGATCCCCAGCAATAATGGTTTATTCATATTATAGTAGGCGATATTCACCTGATCCCACATTTTTTCAGTACTATCGTGGATGCTATCACCGTAGTTATTTACATAAGGATGGCCATTGAAAACTTCAAAAAAGCGTTCCCCGTCTAACTGAATAATATCTTCGGCTGAAATCGCAAAAGTGAAATTGGGATGGTTAAGATGCTGCATCACCGGTTTGCCTATTTTTTCTCCATGCTCCTTTATAGCATCCAGATTATTCTGAATAAGCTCCACGATCGTCGCACCTTTTTCGGGTTTAATAAGGTTCTCGATATTGATTGCTCCCATATGTACGGCTTTGTCATCGAGATAAGAAGTAACTTCCTCAGCTTTGAAGATCATGAATTTTTCAGGTTCTTCGAACAGGGGTTTAAACTCCTCGAGAGTTTTTAACTGTACCTGGAAACCCTTAGCTGTTTCCCGATATTTCACACCGTACTTTCCATATTTTTTCAGGTATCTTTTAAAAGCTTTTTCATAAAGTTTTTCCTGAGGAATAGTTTTGGCTTTTACACCCTCAGCGATAATATTATGGTCTGATAATGCTACAAATTGATAATCATGATTTTTATACCATTCCATGATCATTTCTGGAAACTCATCTCCATCGCTCCAATAGGAGTGTGTATGTAAATTACCTTTATACCATTGGTATTCCTGAGCGTTTACAGAAACTGAACAACAGAAGCTGATAATTAGTATTATCGCCGATACAGATTTTCTCATTGATATATTTTTGATTGTATCTTATTCTTTTCGAAAACGACTTCTTTCAGAAAATTAAATACCTCCGGGAAGTACTCAAACGGCATTCCTGAAATCTCATGCCGTGCACCTTCGAACGTATAGAATAAATAGGAAGTATTAAGCGTATCAAGTTTTTCCACGATCGTTTTAGAACCATCCAGTATTAGATATCCTTGTTTGTTTGAATCGCAATAATGGTGCGGAGCAGTCGCGTATGGAACAAGGTTGTCTTCAGTTCCATGAAAGAATATACCGGGAACCGCATTGTTCTCTTTGATATAACGTGCATCTACTATTGCTCCAGCCAGAGAAATCACAGCTGAAAATTTGAGATCTTTATAGTTCTCTTCGCTTTCAAACATTAGATCTGGATTATAAACTGCGTTAAGAACTGCCTCGGCCCCTGCACTACTTCCGCCTACTATAATATATTCAGGGTCAATGCTGAATTTTGAGGCGTTTATTTTCATGAAATTAACCGCATCCATAAAATCTTCTGCAGCCAGTTGAAATGTTTTGATCTTTCCTGAAGCTTCAAAATCACAGCCAAATCCAGAGTCCTTGTCTCTTCTTTTAAGTCGGTAAGAGATGAGACCGACAGCATATCCTTTGGAAGCAGCAATTTTAGCGAATTTAGTTTCCTGTGGGTTTTCCGGGCTTCCACCGGCAAAACCACCACCATGCATAAAAACAATCAACGGCCTTTTTGTATCTGAATTTACTGGCTGATAAAGATCAATGATCAATTCTTCATTTTCTTTTTCGGCATAAATTTCTGTCTTAACTTGATCAACTTTAAAAAGACTATCAATATATTTTTCCTGAGCGTCAATACTTTGAAGAGATAAAATAAAGAGAAGGAAAAGCAGAATTCGTTTCATGGTTTAATTTGATTTAGAACCTTGAATATACTTAATTTTGAAGGGATAAATAAGTAGTAATTTCGTGTAGAAAATTTTATCTTCGCACCAATAATATTTGCAACTATGAGTTTACAGGATAAAGTGATGGCTGAAATGAAAGCCGCTATGAAAGCTAAGGATAGTGCTAAACTTGAGGCTTTAAGAGCCGTAAAGAGTGGAATATTAATGGCTAATACTGAATCTTCTTCTAAAGACGGACTTACCGAGGAGGAAGAAAATAAACTTTTGCAGAAACTGGTGAAGCAACGTAAAGATAGCGCTCAAATTTATAAAGAACAGGGGAGAGAAGATCTTGCCGAGCCTGAATTGAGACAAGCTGAGGTTATTGAGCAATTCCTGCCTGAGCAAATGAGCGAAGCAGAAATTGAAGCTGAGGTTGAAAAGATCATTGCTGAAACAGGAGCTTCAGGAATGCAGGATATGGGAAAAGTTATGGGAATGGCCTCAGGGAAGTTAGCCGGAAAAGCTGATGGAAAAACTATTTCTACGATCGTAAGAAAGAAATTAAGTTAGTATTGCAAAGTGAAAAGTTTCAGAATTGCCTTTTTAAGTTTGATTTGAAAATTTAATAACTGATAACTGAAAATAGGCCCCGTGGCGCAACTGAATAGCGCATCAGATTTCGGCTCTGAGGGTTGCAGGTTTGAATCCTGCCGGGGTCACTTAAAGCAGAAAGTCCGCATGATAGTGCGGACTTTTTCATTTCTCGGAAAAGCCAGGTTTGCTCTTATTAGCGAAATGAAAATGAAGCTCACTCCAAGAGGGAGCGGAACACTCTATTTTCAGGCGGGAGCACCAGGCAACTCTCATCCTGTCTAATAAAATACCAGGTTTGCTCAATGCTTTGGAGTTGTAATAAAGTCCTTAAGCAGGCCTAAAACTGAAATATAAGACTTGGGTCTATTGTTTGCATAAAAGAAATTTCGAACAGGAAATAGGGGAAAACCCTTATAAATTAACCTTTTTATCATCTCTAATTTTATCCTACCAGTCAAGACCAATAAATTATGATTCAGGATTATAGCAATCTTTACCGGAATATTATTCTTGGGCTTAGTGTAATTCTTGCGGTGTATATCGTATTTAAATTTATCGCTTAAGTCGAATACAGAATATATTTGATTTTCATTTACTACTTCATTTCCATGACTATGGGAATATTATGGTCTTTCTCTTCTAAGCTGGATTAAACAATAGCAAAATTTTTAATAGGAGGTTTCTTCATAGTCAGAATACATATTCCGGTTTGACGGCTAATAATAATCTATTTATCCTTAATTCCTGGTTATTAGGCAGCTATGCTTTTTAGCGATTAAAAATCACTATTCTTCGAAAAATTTATTTTTTCTATTGAACAATTCTTTAAAATTTGTTAATTGCTTAACATTTAGAAATTTACATTTTTAAACTAAACAGCTCCTTCTTTTTTTATTACCTACTCTCAAAATACCTATCCCTACAGGTATTTAACAATTAGTTCTTAACTAAAACCAGCATATTATGAAGTTATTTTTACCCGAAACAGGTAAAAAGTTAGGTTTGTTGTGCCTTAACGTTTTTCTGTTTTTAAGTATCTCATTGAGTTTTGCTCAGACTGAAACTATAAATGAGACGGAATTGGTGTCCGATGAAGGAATTACTGTTAATACAGATAAGGATGATTATGCGCCTTTATCAAATGCGGTATTTTCGGGAAGTGGTTTTGAACCTTTTGAATTAGTTGAACTTAGGGTTAAAAACCTCACTCAGCCTTGTAACACCACACACACTGATCAATCTTATGCACCCTGGTCTGTGACTACAGACGAGAACGGGTCATTTGTGACTAATTGGACCGTGTGTAACTGTCCGGGAGATTCATTGAGGCTCAAAGTTACCGGCCAAGCTACAGGTAAAATTGGATATGCTTATTTTACGGATTCAAAACCTAATAGTGTCAGCTTGACCCCTTCAACTCAAATTGTGGAGCAAGGGAATAGTACAACTTATGATGTTGAAGTCGAACTTAATGGTAATAATAATAGTTGTAACGTAACCTTATCTGTATCAGGTCTACCTGCTGGAACAACTGCAGCTTTTAGTGGAGGCTCTAATCCTTATATCTATCCTGGAGGTAATGGTTCTTATACAAGAATGCTTACAATTACAACTTCTGGTTCTACACCAATAGGTTCTGATGATTTTACGGTGACTGCATCTGGTTGTGGCGGTGTTGGAAATCAGTCTGGAACAGCCTCTATAACGGGAACGGTAAATGTTACAGCCACCTGTACTTCACCTGCGGCACCAATTAGTGGGGGTGATCAAACAGAATGCTCGTCTACACCCGTTCAAACACTTACTGCAACAGCAACGCCGCCAGCAGGAGCTACAGTAGTATGGTTTGAAAATTCTTCTGGGGGTACGAGCGTTTCTCCAACTTTAAGTCAAATAGGCTCCAAAACTTATTATGCTGAATCTCAAAACAGCAGCGCCTGTGTTAGCAACTCCCGAACTCCGGTCACTCTGATTATTAATGAAACTCCTACTGCAAGTCTTAGCCCCAATAATGTTAATATTTGCCAGGGAGAAAGTACAACTCTTAGTATTGTACTCACGGGATCTGGCACAATTTCAGGAACTTTAACTGGTGGAGTTCCTTTTAACGGGGCAGCAGGTACAACCATAGAGGTAGTTGTATCACCGGCTTCAACTACAACTTATTCTATTACTTCCTTAACTAATGGAACCTGTTCAGGTACTGGAATGGGTTCTACGGATGTGAATATTCTTGGGAAGTATACAGCTGATGCGGGTACAGATCAAACCATTTGTCCGGCAGCAACTGCTTCAATCAGCGGTTCTGTAACAGGATCTCCTTCAACAACTTTATGGACCACTAGCGGAACCGGGATATTTGATGATGCAGGAGCACTTTCAACAACCTATAATCCCTCTCCTTCCGATGTTATCGCAGGCTCGGTTACCCTGACCTTAACAGCAAGTGGTACAGGTGCATGTGACGGCTCTGACGGTTTAGTGTTGACCTTGCAAGATGTAACAGCTCCTGTAGTTACTACCCAGGATATTACTGTTCAGTTGGATACAACTGGATCAGCTACGATTACAACAGCTCAGATCGACAACGGCTCTACTGATAACTGTACTATTGATACATACGAGCTTGATATTACCAGTTTTGAGTGTAGCAATGTAGGCGCTAATACTGTAGAGCTTACTGTAACTGATGTCAATGGGAACTCAGACAGTGCTACTGCAACGGTTACTGTAGTTGATAATATTGCACCTGTAGTTACTACCCAGGACATCACAGTTTACCTTGATGCTT
>NZ_AUHG01000017.1 GCF_000423065.1 Christiangramia echinicola DSM 19838 | reverse complement strand
AAATATAGCCTGATCTGGTATTATCGAATACCCGATGTTTACTATGGTTATGAAGGAAAACATCTAAGGTCTTTTTGGATACATCAATCCCTACAGCTAACTGGTAATTTTTCATATCTTTAAAATCGATTTAAAATGAAGTTGCGTTAACTATCTCCTTTAACGGGTTCCGCTAAGACCTGGTATTCCAATTAGTTCTTCGCAACAATAGTAGAAGCTAAGGGGACTCTTACGATTAATGGTGCCTAACTAGAGACCGTTATAGTTCTCCCCTTAGTTCTCTCTTAAAATATGAAAACAAAGTAAAGGAGACCGTTGTAGCACATTCTGACCCGTCCTGAATAAAGGCTACATAATTTTAAACATTATGTACAAAAACAGTGAATGTTCAACTTATGGACATTCACTGTTAAAATAAGAGAAAATATAATTAGTTGCTTCCATGCCACTTGGCCCAATCTTTCATACTTCCAAATAAGACATTCCTTCCATTTGAGCCATTGGTAAGTACAATAATACCAGATTTCGATTCAAAATCGAGCATAAAACCAGATTGCCATCCTTCATTAGAACCACCATGACCAGATAATGTGAAATCCCCAAAACGATTCATAATCATATAACCCATTCCGTAATTCCCTTTTGATAGTTCGGTAGGTTCTATTAAAAGAGCAATGCTTTCTTCTGACAAAACAGGATTTTTTGAAAATGATGCTTTTGCAAAAAGAATAAGATCATTAAGTGTTGTATGTAAACCAGCTGCTGCTTGCGCATTGAAAAGGCGTAATGGAATTTCCTTTGCATCTTCATCATATGCCTTTGCAGATTTTTTTAAAACCTTTTTACTAATATTAAAACTTGTCTGTTTCATTCTCAAAGGCTTAAAAATATTTTCTTTCATGTAATCCGCAAATGATTTGCCACTAACGTTTTCAATAACTAATTGTAATATAGAATAACCACCACCTGAATATTTCCATTTGCTTTCAGGTTCCATAACGAGTTCTACAGCCTCATCTGAATTAGTAGTTCCGGATAACGACTCACCAATCGAAGTTAATTCATCTTTAGTTTCATAACCGCTGTAACCATGAACAGACAAACCTGCAGTATGTTGTAATAGGTTCCTTATGGTTACTTTATCTGAATCAAATTCACTAGATGGTAATTTCCAATTCAAAATATATTTTGAAACAGGAATATCTAAATTAAGTTTTCCTTCTTCTACCAATTTCATAATTCCCCAAGCGGTAAACATTTTTGATATAGATCCAATATTAAAGCCTGTTTTACTATTAACAATCTCATTTTTTTTTACATCAGAAAATCCATATCCCTTTTTAATAATCACTTGACCATCTTTAATAATAGCCAATGCCAATCCAGGTACTTTATTGTCTTGCAATGCCTTTGGTGTAGTTTCATTTAAAGTTTTTAATAGTTCCTTCTCAGAACTCGTTTGAGCATTTACAAATAAGGTTGATAATGCGATTGTAATAATTGTAATTAAAGTTTTCATATGTATTTAGTTTTAAATTCGATGCAAACCTAGAGCTGAATATTCGTTATTTAGAACTATTTTGATGAAGCTAACGTGTCAAATGGTAATCAACTCATTATAATATTTAAAGTACCTTTATCATTAAATTTGATACGTTTGGAATATGAAGAGAGACGTTCATAAAATAAAAATTGCAACCTTGAATATGCAATATAGATTTGTGTCAAAATCATAAATAAATTAAAATCATGACACATAAAAAACTTTATAAGGCAACAGCAATTCTATCTGGAATCATCATTATATTAATGCTAATTTTAAGAAACGCTCAAAGCGAAATTTTCACAGTACTATCAAGCACATTGGGCTTAGTTATTTTTTACACCCTTTTGTATTATCTCTTTCAAACTGAAAAGATAAAATTTGGAACGTCTAACCTTCGATTAAAATATCTCGTTTTAGGAATAAGTATTCCTCTTTTAATATTTGCTATTGATGTTACCACAGATTTAGATGGAGGTTTCCTAAAGAATAGCGTAAGAATTCTTTTGGCAATTGAAATTGCATACTTAATTTTCTATTGGACCTACGAATACCGAAAAAGAATTCAAAAACTTAAAAAAGATAAATTGGAAGCAGAATTGATGCTTTTAAAAAATCAAATAAATCCACATTTTTTCTTTAATACATTAAACAATTTATATTCCTTAATAAAGAAAGATGCTGATGCAGCTCAAGATTATGTTTTAAAATTATCCGATTTAATGCGATTTACCATTTATGATAGTGGTAAAGAAAGTGTAAAACTAAAAGACGAAGTAAGCTATTTAATAAATTTTATTGATTTGCAAACGGCCAGATACCACAAAGATATTGATGTTAATTTTGAAAAAACGATTAAGAATTCAGATGCAAGTATAGCCCCTTTACTGTTTATCATCTTATTAGAAAACGCTTTTAAGCATGGTGTTGAAAGAGCTACTGAAAATGCATTTGTTCATATAAAACTTATAGAAGATGATAATAAGGTAAGTTTTGCAGTCAAGAATAATTATGATACTGATGAATCATTAGAAAACAAAGGTATTGGACTCAAAAACTTAAAAGACCGCTTAAATTTATTATATCCAAATACACATACATTACATAATAGTATTGAAGAAAACATCTATTCAACAACATTAGAAATATATAAGAAATGATAAAATATATAATTGTAGACGATGAGACAGCCTCGCATGATAATATTAAAGATTATGCGAGTAACTTGACCTACCTATCATTCCAAAAAAGTTGTTATAATGCTTTTGAAGCTCTTGAATATTTAAATAAACATTCAATTGACCTTATCTTTTTAGATATTAATATGCCTAAACTTTCTGGTTTAGAATTTTTAAAGACACTTTCTAATCCGCCAAAGATTATTATTACCACAGCCTATGAAGAATTTGCATTAGAAGGTTATGAGTTGAATATTGACGATTATTTATTAAAGCCATTTAATTTTAGTCGTTTTGTAAAATCTGTTAGTAAAGTTTCCGATGCATTAGCTAATAAATCAATATCAATACAAAATTCTGAAACCAACGAAGGTGCTAAAATCTTTATAAAAGAAGATAAAAAATACTATCAGATTAAGTTAAAAGACATTCTATTTATAGAAGCTTATGGAAATTATGTAAAAATTAATATGGTTGACAGAATAATTGTTTCGCACCAAACATTAACATCCTTTACACATAATCTACCTGAAAGTCAATTTATAAGAGTGCATAAATCATTTATTATTTCAATTGATAAAATAGAACTAATTGAAGGTAATAGAATACATATAAAGGATCACAAAATTCCAATAGGCAAAATGTATAAGCTTAACATAAATGGATTAATAAAATAAAATATTCAAAAACGTGCTACAACAACGTGTATAATTCATTGCTAGTTATAGCCTACTTACGAAAGTCCTCGCGAACTTTCTATCTGTGATTTATTTGCTAACTTTAGTGCTTAAACAACGCAACGAAATCATACACAAACACGTTGTAAGCAATGCTTAAACAAATTTTCTACATATTAATTTTAATTGTACTTAGTGGATGTGACTTTGCTACTCCAGAAGAATACTATAATGAAGCATATGAACTTGAAGAACAAGGGAGGTTTGAAGAAGCTATTCAAATTTTAGATAAAGCAATTGAAAAAAGACCTGATTTTAAACCCGCTTTATTAAATAGAGGAGCAGACAAATCTATACTGAGAAATTATAAAGGAGCTATTGAAGATTATAAACAAATTTTGGCATATGATAGTGATAATACTTTAGCATTAATCAATATTGGTAATAACTATAAAAGACTAGAAGATTATAAAAACTCCATATATTATTACAATAAAGCATTAAATTCTAAGGGTGCGATTAAATCTGACAGTACTTATATAAAGATTAATTTACAGAACCAAAGGGAACAAGAATCTGACTATTTTATCCGCCAATATGAAATAGAGTTTGAGCGTGGTGTTTCCTTCATGTATTTAAAAAAGTATCACCTTGCAATTCAAGATTTAAAGCAAGCAATCAAATACAATTTCGAAGCACCAGATGCAGCTAGTTGGATTGGTCAAGCATATTACCATTTAAATGATACTTTAAAAGCTAAAAAATATTTGAAATTTGCATCTAAACAAGGATTACTAGATGCTGAGGAACTATTAAAAAAATTGAAGTAAAGCACAGCTTACAACAACGATTCATCGCAAATAGCCGGTATCGTTAGTAAGAAAATAATTAAATTCACCAACAAATCAGGTCTAAGCCGACAATGCCGCGGTCCCTACTCCGCCAACTGGCGATAACCGAGACCGGTACCAAACATATAAAGCAAACTATGAGAACTTTTACATTTGTAATTTTATGTATTCTTCTTTTCGGAGCACAAACGACGTTCGGACAGAATAAAACGGATATTATAATTGGAAGTCAGTTCATTATTAAATCTAGTATTTTAAATGAAGAAAGAACTTGTTTAATAAGTATTCCTGACTCATATAATGATTCAACTGAAGTGGCGAAAAAATATCCAATTATCATATTATTGGATGGATATACTCATTTTAAAACAGCATCTGGAATAGTACATTTTATGAGTTCCAATAGAAACCGAAACAATTTAATGCCAGAAAGTATTATTATAGCCATAGAAAATGTTGACCGTGAACGAGATTTTACCGTTACAAAAATTAAGACGAAACGGCCAAATACTATGGGAGGTGGAAGGAATTTTTTGAATTTTATTGAGAAAGAGCTAATACCATATGTTGATGAAAATTATAGAACAGAACCGTCTAAAACTCTCGTTGGACATTCTTTAGGAGGTCTACTTACATTAAATTCTTATATGGATAAAAATAGCGTTTTCAATGCTTACATTTCTATAGACCCAAGTATTTGGTGGAGTGAAGAGATGATGAAAAACAAAGTTGATTCTATTTCATCAATATCATTGAATAAAAAACTTTATATAGCTACTGCCAATCAAGGAGAGGCTAGTTACGAGCGGAATAAAAAAAGACACGACTATCTCTATGAATTAATCACAAAGAAATCGAAAGAACCTCTAAATGTCGAAATAAAGTATTTTGACAAGGAAAACCATCGCTCTGTACCATTAATAGCTTTGTACGAAGGTTTAATCTACATTAATCAAGAGAATTGATAATATTGTAGAAAATACGTTTGGTAACAATGTATATAGCTCATAGCTAATTAGTTGCTCAATCGAAGTTAAGGCATATTTGCAAGTTCGCAAAATTTTTAAATTGGACGATTTCCAATAAAAAAGATATATATTAAAATTTAAAAATCTGGCTTGTCCTTAATCCGAAATTTATTTTCTAATTTACACGATACGAGTCATATACAAAACCGCTAGAGCTCATCATAAATAAAAAAATGCACGACAAGATTAGCCCTATTATCCATTCTGTTTCGCCTGTTTCAAGTAAATCAATTTGGAAAATAGAGGATTTAGTCGAATACACTACCATTAAAAAAGGAGAGCCAATAACCACAGTTGGACAAAGGAATAATCTGGAGTATTTTATGATTGAGGGAATCTGCAAAAGTTTTCTAAACACACCCGAAGGAGAAAATGTGACGATTTCTTTTTTCATGTCTAATTCGATAATATCACCAAGTACTACAAGAAATCAAAAGGGTAAATCTGTAATTAATATACAAGCTTTAACAGATGTTGAGATTGCAGCTTTCAATGCTACAGAGTTTGAAAAATTAATGATTGAAGATCTAGAAATTCGAGATTTTGGAAATTCTGTCTTAAGAATTGAACTTATGGCTAAGGTTCAGAAAGAAATAGCTTTGGCTTCACTTAAAGGAAAAGATCGATTACTTCTATTAAGAAAGAATTACCCGAATATCGAAAACCTCGTACCGCATTCTGACATCGCTTCATATTTAGGGATAACTACTATTTCTTTAAGCAGATTAAGAACGCAATCTTAACGCTTATCATTTGTTAATGGAATTGCCTCATAAATTGGCAACCTTTGTTTTCTATTCAAAACAATAATTATGTCAATTTTAAATTCATTCCTTACAAAGACTGCCTCAGTAAAGAAAATATGTATCTCATTTATTGCAAGTCACTTTGTCTTGCTACTGATGATGGTATATACTTTTCCGGTGATCAATAATCAAATTGGGACTAAAGCATTTGACCTCCAACCTTTTGGATATTCGGTTTCTGAAGCAGCATCAATTGTAAACAACTTGAATGATCAAACTACTAGCCTTTACCTTTTCCCGCAATTAACTTTGTTAGATCTACTCTACCCTTGTCTACTGGCGTTGTTCTTAAGTAGTCTATTATTTCGGCTTATTAAAATAACCCGGGCAAAAAGTAAAATCGCATCGATATTCTTGATTATTCCATTTCTGACGATGATGTTTGATTATTCAGAAAACATATGTATCATTTTAATGATTACAAAATCAATTCCGGTCTCTGAAACTATCGTGATCTTATCTAGTATATTTAGTGTTTTAAAAGGAATCTTAACTTCAATTTCATGGATAGCAATATTGGTATACGGTATTAAATGGTTTAAACTGAAAATTCTTGAAAGAAATAAGAAACGAGCTCTAACAAAACCTAAACTGCATTAAAACACAGTTTAGCCGAACCTCTAGCAACAATTTGAATAAAAACTGTAAAATAATAGAAAACAGACAGACTGATTCATCAATCAATCAATCAAAAAATCATAAAATGAATTTATCTATTAAAGCATTATTTTTTGTTTTCATAACTCTTTCAACTTTAAGCTCTTTCTCTCAAAATACAAATAAAGAGCTCTTCAATAAAATTGACACTTATTTGGAGGCAAGCGTAATAAATGGCTTTTCAGGAGTTGTTTTAGTTTCTAAAAAGGGAGAAATTATTTTATCCAAAGGATATGGATGGGCAGATAGGGAAAATAA
Source organism: Christiangramia echinicola DSM 19838 (assembly GCF_000423065.1). Classification (GTDB taxonomy): domain Bacteria; phylum Bacteroidota; class Bacteroidia; order Flavobacteriales; family Flavobacteriaceae; genus Christiangramia; species Christiangramia echinicola. The sequence continues at coordinate 167,165 of NZ_AUHG01000017.1, read as the reverse complement.
AATACTCAACTCACCATCAACAGTTTTTAATATTGGTTCTGTAACTAAACAATTTACAGCATCAGCTATATTAAAACTTGTAGAACAAGGAAAAGTTAAAACATCAGATAAAATAAGTTCATATTTTATTCAGACACCAATTGATAAAAGGGATATAACTATTCATCAATTATTAACTCATACATCAGGAATTTCTAATAGAACTGGTGGTTTTAGATATGATGAGGCATGTAAAAAACAGTTTCTAAGAGAATTCTTTGAATCAGAATTACAATCTAAACCAGGTGCAAAGTACCAATATGCAAATGCCAACTACATCATGTTAACGGTTATATTGGAGTCCGTTTCAGGGCAAACGTATAGTTCTTTTCTAAATGACTATTTGTTTGAACCTTCTCAAATGAAAAGCACAGGATATAAAAGTATCAACTTTAGTACAGAACGACTAGCACATGGATACTACTATAATACAAATGATGAGAAATGGACAGATTGGGGAACAACCCAACAACACCTACCTTACAACGATAAACATTGGTATAGTATAGGTAAGGGAGACATTCATTCCACCATTGAAGATTTATATAAATGGCATTTAGTTTTAAAAAACAACGTTGTTTTAACATCAAAAACTAAAGAAATCCAAGAAACACCGTATGTAGCCGAAAATGATAAAATGACTTCGTACTATGGTTATGGTTGGGCAATATCTCAAAGTAGAAGAGACACGAAAATCGTTGCTCATAATGGTAGTAATGGATTGTATTTTGCAGATTTTGTTAGATTTATAGATGATGATGTAGTTGTTATATACATAACAAATGCGTTTTTAGGTAGTGAATCAGAAAACGTTGCTAGAGAAATTGGCAAAATGATTTTTGATTCCAATTATACTGCATCACCAATTTCAAGGAACATTTATGAATTAGTTCAAGAATTTATGAAAACCAATGCATCTTCAAATGCAGGAAAATTACCTGATTTTTTAAAGAAAGAACTTAATAATGAATTTAACGACAATGCAATACTAAATCGACTAGGATATAGCAGATTGAAAAAAGAAGACAAACCTGATTGGGCTTTGGAACTATTTAAACTTAATGTGAAGTTATTCCCTGAAGATGGTAATTTATGGGATTCACTTGGTGAAGCTTACTTAAAATATGACAAAGAAGAAGAAGCTATAAAGAGTTACACAAAGGCAGTGGAATTAGGAAGTGAAGGCTCAAAGAAAATATTGAATGAATTGTTAAAAAAAGACTAGAGTAAAAAACTGTTGCCAAAAATAAATATTCGTAATGCGGGGCAATTTGGTTAATTTGAACATTAAAGCATTTAATAATTAACGTAGCGGTTTAATAGTGAAGTGTCTTGAAATCCCGCACTACGCATATTCGAGCCGTTAGAGTGCAATTCTCCAGTCCTGGAGCTGGCTCTCCGCATCAAGCAAACATATACTTTCCGAATTTACGCCAGACATCGAGATCTATTCTATAGATGAAGCTTTTTACTGTTGGCTGGATTTGAAAAACATTTTGATCTTGGAGCTTATGGAAAAGAAATGATTCTGACGGTGAAAAATAGAACAGGAATACCCACAAGTGTTGGCATTGCACCTACGAAAGCTTTAGCCAAAGTGGCTAATAAAATAGCTAAGAAATTTTCAACACGTATTGGAGGAGTTTATGTTTTGGATAATCCAGAGAAAACCAGGAAGGCATTGTTATGGAAAAAGATTGGCGATGTATTGGGAATTGGCCGACAATACGAAAAAAGGTTACTTGCATTAAATATTAGAAATGCACAGAAATTTGTCGAATTGCATGACGATTATGTTCGGAAAGAGCTTTCTGTGGTAAGATTACGCTTGAAGAGAGAACTTTCTGGCCTTACTACCCTATCACTAGAAGCAACTTCGAAGAAAAAGAATACTGTCACACGAGCATTCGAAATATGTTATAGTGATTATAACGAATTCAAAGAAAGAGTGCCTACTTATGCAGTGAGGATTGGGGAAAAACTTAGAAGACAAGAGAGTAATTTTAGTCTGCTTCAAGTCTTTATACAAACGAATCAATTTAGAAACGATCTAAAGCAGTAATGAGCCAGTATATCTGTCTATACTCCTACTCCAACTAACTTAAGTATTGCTCTCGTCCAAACTGCACTTACTGGACTATCTATGAAATATAAAGAAGGATGTCAGTATAAAAAAGTAGGCATTATAGCATCGAAACTCACCCCAGCAAAATAGAAGCAGTTTAAATTATTTTCACAAGAAAACCCAAAGCATGACCAATTGATGCATTTAGTAGATCAATTAAATTTTAGAGAAAATGGAAAAATTAAATTCGGAGGTCAGGATCTAAGACGGACCTGTAAGATTAAGCAGGAGAAGCTATCAAATAGATTTAGTACTAGATTAAATGAAATTATTAAGGTGAAGAATTCCGAAATTTATTATCATCAAAAAAACAATGCTTCCCTCCCACTTCAACTTGCGACAATCGAGACAATTGCCTAATTTCGGTATTGAATTATTTTTTAACTTACTTAAATATTTTCCCTTCCTAAACTCTAACGATTGACATCTGAAAATATTAGTTCAAAATCTATTGCAGTACTACCATTTCAAAATATGAGTAGTAGCATGGAGAATGAATATTTTTGCGATGGTTTAACCGAGGAAATTATAAATGCACTGGCAAAAATTCAAGAGTTGTCAGTTACTTCTCGTACTTCCTCTTTCTATTTCAAAAACAAAAAGGTTTCTACCAAGGAAATCAAGGATGAGCTAAATGTAGCTACCTTCATCGAAGGTAGCGTACGATTCTCCAAAAACAAAATGCGTATTACGGTCCAAATGATCGATACTATAGAGGATTTGCACTTTTGGTCTGAAACTTTTACCAGGGATCCTGAAGATATTTTTGAAGTTCAGGATGAAATTAGCCTGTTTATAGCTGAAAAGTTAAGAGAGCATATAGGTCATCTGGAAATTGAAGAAAAGTTAGTAGAACCTATAGATGTACCGCTGGATATATACCGGGAATACCTGAAAGGGAGGTACTACATCATGAAGTTGGATTATAAAAACTCTATAAAGGGTATCAATATTTTAAATGAGGTAATAAATAAATCACCCAATTTTTCAAATCCTTATCTAGATATTAATCTAGCCTATTTTAATATGGGAACCATGGGGCTTTTACCTGCATTAGAAGCATACGAGAAGGCCCAGCCTTATTTATTAAAGGCATTAGAGTTAGACCCAAACTCATCTAGGTCACAATTGAATTTGGCTTGGATAGAATGCTGGCAAAACTGGAATCTTAAGAAAGCTTACAAACATGCCAATAAGGCTTTGGAGATTCAACAATCAGACGATATTTACTTAACCATTTCTAATTTTCTGACAGTGGAAGGAAAATTAGATTCAGCACGTAATTATCTGGATAAAGCTTTACAGTTAGACCCTTATGCCGCTATTAACCATCATTATAAAGGTTTTTTATATTACCTACAAGAAGATTACACCACTGCAATACCTATTTTAAAAAAGGCATTGGAACTAGACCCAATGTTACCTTTTCCACCAATTTATATAGGGATTTGTTTATTAATGTCTGATAAACCAAATGAAGCTTTGGCATATTTCGGTTCACTTAAAGGGGTTTCTGTGAAAGACCTTACCAAATTAGGAGGTGAAACTATGTGTTATGCAATGCTCAATGAAACGGAAAAGTGCAATGATGGATTAAAAGAATTAGAAACCTATTTAATAACAGAATTAGTGGATAAGGCATTTACATTTTTAATATTAGTTAATGCCTTATTAGGAAATAATGAGAAGGTAGTTGAATTAGTAACACAAGCATACAATAACCGTTTGCCATTAATATTTTTATTAAATCCATCACCAATTCTTAAGCCTGTAAAAAACCACAAAAGGTTTAAAGACATCATGCTAAAAGCCATTCCTGATAATGTAAACTACAAACGGAAGAAAAGGTACAAACAAGCATTACTGGATACAAACGAAATTAAAATGTATAGCAAAGAGCTTGAGCAAATAATGCTAGATTATAAACTTTACTTAAACCCAGATCTTTCGTTAAAAGATGTAGCCTCTTACCTGGAACTTCCTGCCAATTATGTCTCGCAATTATTAAACTTGGGCTTTCAAAAGAACTTCTCTGAATATATTAATACCTTTAGGGTTATCGAATTTAAAGAGCGTGTTATTCAAGAAGAAAACAAAGGATTAACAATAATGGCTGTCGCCTATGATAGTGGTTTTAACTCTAAAACGGTCTTTAATACATTTTTTAAAAAAATAGAAGGAACTACCCCAAATTCATTCCTCAAATCAAAAAAAGGGAATTAGTTCTGATTTAAAAAATAGAACTCTACCTATCTGCCTTTGGGCTAGTTTTGTCTTGTATTTATGAATTTAAACTTCTTGAAATGAAAACATATATCACATTATTTTTCGCATTAATGATGCTTTGCGTTTGTAATGGTCAGATAAATTCTGATACAAACACACAACCCACCTTATCTGATTACACCGTTGGAGAAAAATGGGTGTGGAAGTTTAAAGGAGTAACTACCCAAGGAGAAGTAAGATCTGAAGGGACAGACACTCGAGAAATAATTGATATAAAGGGTAAGTTATATATAACTGTTGGTAAGGACACGGTTCCGGTTACAGATATTATAAAGCCTGAAGAAAGCGATACACCAAAGTATGATTGGCCCCTTAATGTAGGTAAAAAGTGGATTTACGAAGAGAACTGGACAAGTCAAGATGGTACAACTGGTAATCAAAAACTAAACGCAGAGGTATTATCCTATAAAAAAGAAACAGTAGAAGCAGGAACTTTTATGGCGTACACGATTCATTATAATGGAAACATCACAAATTCCAGAGGTTATAATGCGGTTGTAGATGAGGTTTGGTTGTATGCACCTAAAGTTAAAAACTTCATTAAGCTAACTCAAAAACAAGATGATTATGTTTATAACGAAGAGCTAATTGAGTATTCTAATAAGCCTTCAAAAAATAAAGTTCTATTAGAAAATCAGATTATTGGAAAAGTGAAGTTCTTAGATGAGCCTGAAAACTTTCGCACTATAGCAAATAAAATGACCAAATATAAAATACCTGCTCTCTCCCTTGCAGTCATTAATGATGGTAAAATAGAATGGGCTGAAACGTATCATAATTCAAGTTTTTCAGAACAGAGTTTGAACGATTCTAGTATTTTTCAGGCGGCATCATTATCGAAACCAGTAACCTTTTTTGCTGCCTTGCGCATGGATACAGCAGGAAAAATAAATTTAGATGAGAATATTGAGAACTACTTGTTGAGTTACCAATTACCTCAGGGTAAGCAAACGGCAGAAAATCCAGTAACCTTTCGGAATATTTTTGCGCATACTTCTGGTATTACTTCAGGAGGGTATCAAGGTTATGCGAAAGGCCTTGCCATACCAACTGATGTTGCTGTTTTAAAAGGGGGTGCCGGCGTAAATTCTCCAGCGATAGAAGTCATCGCCACACCCAATGAAATGCTGGCGTATTCCGGTGGTGGATACACCTTAGCTGAGGTAGCGCTTCAGGATGTTTTTAACGACAATTTTTCTAATATTATGTACGAATGGATACTTCTACCCATTGGTATGGAAAATTCTGAATTTACACAACCCTTACAGGTAACAGATTCAAGCAAAGTTGCAAAAGGCTACACCTCAAATGGAACTGTTTTAGATGCTGGCTGGAGAAATCATCCAGAACAAGCAGCAGCTGGACTTTGGAGCAACGCTACTGATATGGCTAAATTCTTAATTGAAATCTATAAAGGTTATCAGGGCGAAAGTGCAGTTTTTTCAAAGCCTGAAATTCAATCGATACTCAATCAAGAACGTGATGGACACATTTATGGATTAATCGTGGATAAATCAGAGACAGGTTTTGCAATCACCCATTATGGTGGTAATGCTGGATACAGAACTGGCATGACGATAGACCTTAATACCGGAAAGGGATTGGTATATTTAATTAATTCAGATAATGGAGGTGCTTTAGGTAATGAATTGTTGTTATCAGCTTCACATTTATACAATTGGAATCACTTTAAACGTGTATCTGTTAAACGAAATCAATTAGATTCAGAATTATTAAAACAACTTAAAGGCGAATACAAATGGAATAACCAGGTAGAGCTTTCTATAAGTTTTAATGATGAAACAAACCAAATTTCATTGCACTTTCCAAACGGTGATGCTTATGAACTCATTCCAATAAAAGGTGAAGAATTAAGTTTTATCAATCCTAATAAGGGAGTTGAGGTTTCTTTTACTGCCACAAATGATTACCAATCTTTTCAACTTTACGGTGAAACTGCTATTAAACTATAATATAAGTCAAAAGTTTATATTAAACGCTCACAAAGTATTAGTGGAGTAAAATTAAATCCTGTTTTTTATAATAGGGAAAAACTACCATAGCTAAAACAGTTAAGAGCATCCGCTGCTGGTAGTTTTCATATCAAGGTAAAACTTTTTTCAGCATTTTAAACAGTCTATTGATATGTGTAAAGTTTACCGATTAATGTAATTCGTTCGGATTTTTAAAGTAGAACCTCTTATAGATGAAGCTATTGTAATTTTACAATAAATCAATTAAAATTAGAAATATTAGAAAATATGGAAACTAAGAAAAATTTAAAGGGAGTGAAATTAGGAATAGGAATTATTCTAGGATCTATAGTGGGCTATTTAACCTCAAATATCCAGTTATGGTTTGTTCTAGGCATTGCCATAGGTGCTGCGTTAGAATATGGCACCAAAAAAAAAATCATAAAATGGAATAGTTTATTAGAACAAAAAATTCTTGTAATATAAAAACATATCTTACAAAAACGGCTTTTGTAGTCTTTACTTTATTATCAAGTTGGCCTTCATTAGTTATAAATTGCCATTAATATGAAAAGTAGTATAAGATTAATACTAATCATAGGATTCTGCGTTTTAATTAACCTTTCAGGAAGATCTCAAAACAATGAAAATAAAAAATACCTTGAAAATATTGGGATATTAGATAGTATTTACTCTGAAACGCTCGAAGAATATAGAAGAATTTATATCCAGTTTCCAGGTAACTATACATCTCAAAATTATGAGAAATATCCTGTAGTTTTTATTTTAGATGGAGAAGTACTTTTATCTACAGTTAAAAATGTTCAAAGTTTTTATAGTGGTGGGTTTACACCAGAAATGATACTGGTTGGTGTTTCTAATGAAAATCATCGCACAAGAGATTTGACTACTTCTAAAATAACTAAAAAATATGGAATGCCTTTTAATGAAGATAATGGAGAGGCTGAAAATTTTAGTGATTTTTTAGAAAAAGAATTAATTCCATTTATAGAAAATAAGTATCCAGTAACCAATTTTAGAACTTTAATTGGTCACTCCTATGGAGGCCTATTTACTATTCATACATTAATTAATAATCCTCAATTATTTTCTAATTACCTGGCCGTTGATCCAAGTTTAGATTGGGACCATCAAAAATTACTTAAAGATTCTAAAGATAAATTGGTCAATAAAGATTATAGCGGAAAAGCTTTATTTATGTCTTTAAATGGACAATTAAATATGCAAAATCCAAACGTCACCATAGATAATGTAATGCAGGATACAACTGATTTTACATTGTTCTCCCGTTCGAATATTGCCTTTTCACAGTTGGCAAATAAAAATGCTAAAAACGGATTGTCTTTTGACTGGAAATTTTACCCCAAAGATTTACATGGTACCGTTGCTTTTCCTTCCATTATGGATGGTTTGATTTCTCTATTTAATTGGTATCAAATGGAGAATACTGAAAAGTTTAACTCCCCCGAAACTTCCAAAGAGGAACTCTTTAGTATTGTAAATTATAGAGCTAAAAAACTCGAGAATCATCTTGGCTATAAGGTTCCACCGTATCCCGAAGAACTTCTCAATGCACTAGGTTATATGAGCATGGATATGGATCAACAAGAAAAATCAAAAATGTTTTTCGAGTTTGCAATTAAGTTTTATCCATATAGTTCAAATTCACACGATTCTTTGTCAGAATATTATGAAAGAATAGGTGATTACGGCAATGCAATAAAATTTGCATCTAAAGCTTACGAAATTACTAATGATGACTACTATAAAAATAGGTTAGAAGATTTGCGCAAAGAATAACGAAAGGCCAACAAATTATAGTATAAAATTTTTAATTAAAATTTATGACCATAAATACAGAACAAAAACAGTTGATTAAAACTGTCAGAATAACTGGCTTGTGGTATTTAATGATGGCTATTTCAGGGATTTTAGGTTATATGGTCTTTCATTCAAAAAGTGAAGGAATCAGAAAAATAACTGACTAAAAAAAAATTAATTAACTCTAGAACATCAATATCATACTGATTATCAATTAATACTAACATCTCAAGATATGTCTGTTGAATTAGGTACTAAAAGTCTTCACGAACATAATAAGTCACTCTTATATTCGAATCGACCAAAATTTAAAGAAGACATAAGAGACAATATTTACGTAGATAAAATAAGAACAGATGGTGTTTTATTTGAAGAAATAGAAAAAGATAAATTAGAACGAGTGATAGCTCAAATTAAAGCTAATGCAAAAAGAGAATTAATAAAAGACTTCAAATACCTGGCAATTTCAATATTCATAACAATATTAATAATGTTCTTTCTGAAAGATTATCTTGATCAAAGATTTTCTATCTAATTTAAATGGAAACAAACAATTACCGGCAGGTAATAACTAATATGGTATATAAATTATCAGCTTAAATTCAATTTTAACCTGTAGCTATATTTCAGGACAAGACATTAGAACCAAACGAGCTACTTCAATAATTCAATAACATTTGCCTTATAGAATTTACCAATAGGTACAACCTGATCGCCAATATAAATTCTATTACCTTCTACCCTAGCCATGTGCTTTTTTGAAACGGCAAATGATTTATGAACTTGTATGAAATCATTATCAGATATCAATTGTATGGTATCTGATAATTTTTCACGAATACTGATAGTCTCATCATTGGTGATAATTTTGGTATAATTGCCTGAAGCTTCAATAAATAGAATATCATCTATAGCTACCTGAACATGACTATTATTTTGTTTTAAAAAAATATACTTCTCTTCAGCTTTTATAGCCTCGTTATTTTCTTTTCTTATTCCTTTAGTGTTAGCCGCGGTCACTTTATTAACAGCACTTAAAAAGCGTTCAAAGCTGAACGGTTTTAATAAATAATCTACAACGTTTAATTCATAGCCGTCAATCGCAAATTCACTATAGGCTGTTGTTACAATAACTTTTGGTGGTGATGAAAGTGTTTTTAAAAATTGAAATCCCTTTAATTTAGGCATATTTAAATCTAAAAAAATGAGATCTATATCATGTTTACTTAAGTAGTCGATAGCTTCTATCGCATCATAACAATCTGCTTTAAATTCTAAATTTGGCAGCATATCACAATAGCCTTTTATAATATCGTGCGCAATATGTTCGTCGTCTATAATGATATATGAAATCATAAGCCAGTAATAGTTAATGTAGCATAATAAATGGTATCTGTTTTAGACATTGTTAACCTATGATTTTTTGGATATACCAGTTCTAATCTTCGTTTTAGGTTTTTTATGCCAATTCCTGTATTGGGATCATCTTGTGTTGCATCAAAATTATTTTCTATTGTAAAGGTAACTTGATTATTGCTCGCAATTAAATTGATATGCACATACGCATGTTCTCTTAAATTTTCGACACCATGCTTAAAGGCATTCTCTAAAAGGATGATAAAAAGAAGTGGCATTATCTCATAATCAGTGTCGTTTGTTTCAATGTTGAATTGAATATCAATCGCTTTATGATAACGCATTTTATGGAGTTCGATATAGTTCTCCAGGTAAGTGATTTCTTCAGATAATAAAACAGTGTCCTTTTCACCATCATAGATGCTATAACGCATCATATCGGAAAGTTTTAAGATCAGCTTTTGCGCTTTCTTAGCATCCTTATCTACCAATCCATAGAGGTTGTTGAGCATATTAAAAAAGAAATGTGGATTCACTTGACTTTTTAAATGCATTAACTCTGTTTTTGCCTTTTCATTCTTCAAGCGTATAAGCGATTTTATTTGTTTAAAGAGCCAATATGCGATGGTGACAAATATCAGGATAAAGTACAAGGCTATAAATTCTACAAACCCTTCCAACTTGCCAAAAGTGTCATTAAAAAGAACAACAATTAACCCAACACCTATAAGGGTTATGATATAAAAGCGCTTTATAATTTTCTTATTCCTATCCGGTATTCTAAAATTCATAATTCAATATTAATTAAATAAAACCCGGCCAACAAATAAGTTGACAAACGTTATATAATCCGTGATAAACCACAATGAAAGTGTTTTGAAGCGACTTTATAACTTATGCCAATGAGTTTATCACTAGTAGACTTATCTGTGTCACTATCTTTTTTTAAAGGCTAAAAACGCTTTTATGTTTGTTCCATATCAATCAAAAAATGAACAGTATGGAACTCAGAATTGACAAGCTATCAAAGACGTATTCAAATGGGATTAAAGCCTTACAAAACATTTCACTAGAAATTCCAAACGGTATGTTTGGTTTATTAGGTCCTAATGGTGCCGGAAAATCCACTTTAATGCGAACCATTGCAACGCTACAGGAAGCAGATTCTGGCTCTATTATTCTTGGAGACATAGATGTATTAAAACAGAAAAATGCGTTGCGGCAGGTACTTGGGTATTTGCCGCAGCAATTTGGTTTGTATCCTAAAATATCTGCTGAAGTTTTACTGAATCATTTCGCGGTGTTAAAAGGCATTACTAATAAAGGAGAACGTAACGATTTAGTAGATGCACTTTTACATAAAACAAATTTATACGAGGTACGAAAACAAAACCTGAAAGGGTTTTCTGGTGGGATGAAGCAGCGTTTTGGTATTGCACAAGCGTTACTTAACAACCCGAAGTTACTTATAGTAGATGAACCAACAGCAGGGTTGGATCCTGTGGAACGAAATCGATTTTATAACGTTTTAAGTGAGCTCGGAGAACATACCGTGGTTATTTTATCTACACACATTGTTGATGATGTCAAAGAACTCTGTACCAACATGGCAATTATTAATCAAGGCCATGTATGCTTACAAGGGAATCCGTTGCAAATATTAGAAGGTTTAAAGGATAAAGTCTATAGAAAAACAATCGATAAGGCAGAATTGAACTGTTATAAGGAAAATTATCAGGTTATCAGTGAACGATTATTTCTAGGAAAACCAACCATTCATATCGTGAATGATAAAAACCCAGGAGATGGTTTTTCGCTAATTAATGCTGAATTAGAAGATGTGTATTTCTCAGAAATCTTCAACAACACTAATCCTAAATCTAACTAGTAATGTGGTATCATATTTTTAAGTTCGAAATACTATATCGAGTTAAGCGACCAGATACGTTTGTGTTTTTCTTATTCCTGTTTCTATTTTCTATTGTAGGAGTAGACTTTATTTTTCAAGGTTCAGAGATGGGACTTCTAAAAAAAAACTCACCTCTAGTGATTGCAAAAACAATGGGAGCGATTACGGGTATCTTCATGATATTAGCCTCAATGATTATGGGAGTTTCAGTATTGAGAGATTTTGAATACAATATAGAATCATTGCTATATTCTACGCCAATTCATAAAAAAGATTACTTACTAGGTAGGTTTTTAGGGTCCTTTACTGTCTTACTATTTGCATTTACAGGTATTCTATTTGGTATGATGCTGGGCGAGTTTATGCCCTGGACGAACCCTGAGGATTTATTAGATTTTAATGCAATTATTTATGTAAAAACGTTTTTAATGGTAACGCTGCCAACATTATTTTTTGGGGCTTCGCTGTTTTTTGTTACAGGTGCTTTAAGTAGAAGCCTAGTGGTAGTATACACCCAAGGTATTATTTTATTTGTGGTTTTTATGCTAACCAAAGCAATCACTAATGAGTTTTGGCAAGCCATTCTAGATCCGTTTTCACTCACAACCACCACCTTTGCCACAAAATCTTGGTCAGCTATAGAAAAGAGTACGCTAGAGCTTGATTTCATTGGAGCATTGCTGTATAACAAACTGTTTTGGGCTTCTCTAGGAATACTTGCATTAATCTATGGTTATAAAAAATTCAATTTTAATGTTGTTAAAGAAAAGCGAGCTAAAAGAAAAAAGCAGCAAGTATTGGCTAGTACAGCTTCGTATAAGGTCCATGAAGTAGAGGTTCCTACTACTCAAAAACACTTTGGTTTCCTTTCAAAACTAATCCAGTTAAAACAGTTTTCTTGGTTCTACTTTATAAGTATTTGCAAACAGGCTTCATTCTGGGGAATTGTTATCTGTGGGATGATTATCATACTTATTAATTCTGTAAATCTCGGGACTGTATACGGTGTTGATAGCTATCCAGCAACCTATTTTATTGTTGAAGAACTCAAAGAAACATCTATTTATTTCTTCATAATCATTTTAGTGTTTTATTCAGGAGAATTGGTATGGAAAGAGCGAAGTGCTAAACTAGATCTCATTTATGACGCAACTCCAATTTCTGGCTTTATAAAGCTAATGGGTAAGTATATTGGATTAAACTTAGTGTATGTAGTATTAATGCTTGCCTTAATAAGTTCAGGAATTCTATTTCAAACATTAAGCGGGTATTACAAATACGAATTCCAAGTCTATTTTTATGGTTTCTTCTTAGAGATTTTACCGTTTTTAGCACTGTATACTTTTATTGCATTTTTTATTCAATCTGTGGTGAACCACAAGTTTTTAGGCATCATGCTCGTGATTATATTCTTTATGGGCAATATCGCTATGGGATTATTTGGGTTTGATCACGATTTATATTTTTTCGGAGGAAGCGCCTTAGGAACATATTCTGATATGAATGGGTATGGACACTTTTTAAAACCTTATTTATTAATTAAATCCTACTGGTTTCTCTTCGGAATGTTATTACTAATTATTGGATCTTTAGTTAACGTTAGAGGCACCGAAACAAACTTAATTAAGCGTATTAAAGCAGGGAAACATAGATTAAGCAAGCCACTTTTTAAACTAACGAGTATTATTTTTATAGCATTTGTAGCTTTAGGAAGTTTTATTTTTTATAACACTAATATTTTAAACACCTATTGGACCAATTCTGAAGCTACCGAATTTAGAGTAGCTTATGAAAAGGAACTCAAACAGTTTGAATATATACCACAACCCAAAATAGTAGCTGTAAATTTAAAAGTGGAATTGTATCCTACCTCAAGAGACTATACTGCAGAAGGGTATTACATATTGAAAAACACCAATAAGCAATCCATTAACGAGATTCATATTCAAAAACGCATTGAAGAGAACGTTACAATAGACACGATCACTTTTGATGGAGGCGCTACGGAAGTTAATACGTACGCGTCCTACCATTATACCATCTATAAGTTGAATAATACGTTGAACCCTGGAGATTCGATTAAAATGAATTTTAAACAATCATTTACCACTGTTGGGTTTGAAGCAGGTAATTCAAATGCCAATATTGTAGAAAATGGAACATTCTTCAATAATAACCACTTTCCAACATTAGGCTATAACAGAAAATATGAGTTGAGTGATACTGATGAACGTTTAGCATATAATTTACCAGAAAGAATAAATAGAGCTAATAGAAATGATACTAAAGAAATAATGAATGCAAGAGCTGGTAGTGATTCTGACGGTATTAATTTTGAAATGACTATTGGCACATCAAAAGATCAAACAGCCGTAGTTCCAGGAAATTTATTGCGGGAATGGACAGAAAATAATCGTAATTATTTTCATTATAAAATGGAAATTCCAATGATTAATTTTTACGCTATGGTTTCAGCAGCATATGAAATAAAAAAAGACACCTGGATGCCAAGTAAGGATGCTTTTGCTTCCCCGGTTGACCTTGAAATTTATTATGATAAAGCGCATAGTTACAATATAGACAGAATGATGAAATCTATGAAAGCATCATTAGATTATTATAGTACAAATTTTAGTCCGTATCAATACAAGCACTTACGTATTATGGAGTTTCCGCGTTATGCGCAATTTGCACAATCTTTTCCAGGAACTGTGCCATTCTCAGAGTCTATAGGATTTGTTCTAGATATTGACGATAAAACCGATGTAGATATGGCATTTTATGTGACTGCACACGAAATTGCCCACCAATGGTTTGCCATGCAGGTAGAAGCAGCAAATGTAAAAGGGCAATACTTCATTTTGGAAACACTTTCTCAATATGCGGCAATGATGGTTTTAAAAGAGCACTATCCAAAAGAAAAGGTTCAGCAATTTTTAGAGTTGCAATTAGAGAAATACGAAAAAGGGAAACTAAGAGAATCTGGAGTAGAACCAACGCTAGCATTAGTAGACAATCAGGACTACGTCTACTATGCAAAAAGTGCCATAAACATGTTTAAACTACAGGAAACCATTGGAGAGGAAAAGGTAAATACAGCGTTAAAGCAATTTCTTGAAGATTGGAACACCTCTAATGGTAAATTAAAAACTAAAACTAGGAGGTATGCAACTAGTAAAGATTTACTTGATTATTTTAAGGAGGTTACACCAGATCATCAGCAGCATATAATTACAGATCTTTTCGAATCTGTAGGAGAATTAAAAATTGATGCAGCGAACGAATAGTACGTATTACGTCCCTATGTAATAGGTTCTAATTTCCAAATACGAACTTTTAGCCCCCATAATATTCACAATTTTGTTGTGAATAATAGTAAACATCAATTTTAATAATCAAAAAACGAACAATCATGAAATCAATTAAAATGAAAACAATCAAAAAACAAATCTTATCAAGAATGGCTTTCGTAGCCTTTGCATTAGTATCAAGTATGACATATGCACAGAACGCAGATTCTGAAACAACAACAACGCAGCGAGATGGCTTTATTATTGAATTTTCAGTAGGTGGAGGTCTAATCAGTTTAGAAGATAGTGAAGGTATTCAAACGTTCGACAAATCTCAAGGAACGTTTGTTTTTCCAGATCTAAAGTTGGGCTATATGTTGAATGAAAATCTTGCCATTACTGCCGCTATGCCAGGAAACATATACGAATTTAAAGATAATGACAGGAATTTTGGAGGTTTTATACCATCTTTACAATATTGGGTAAAAGACAACTGGTGGATTCATGGCGGAATTGGTTTAGCAATAGATTCGCCTGCATTATATGATATTAAAGATGATGTAAATGATGATTGGAACTTTGGTTGCGCAGTAATGGCAAGTACAGGTAATGAAATTTACAAAAAGAAAAACTTTGCGCTCAATGTTCAGTCTAAATTAGTGCTTGGTCGTGCTTCTTTAGATGGAGATGCTCATAGGGATGCAGTAATCTTTAATGTAGGATTAGGTTTTAGTTGGTTATAAAAATTTATCTATAGCCATATATTCTGTTGTTGTGTGCCATTAGGGCAAAACTGTTACAATTACTCTTTTACAGAGTCAGAATTAGTATAAAGTAATAAAAATGTTTAATCTATGATTGCAAATACAGAACAGAAAAATTTAATTAAGACCGCTAGAATAACTGGCTTATGGTATTTAATGATGGCTATTACAGGAATTCTAGGGTTTATGGTCTTTCATTCTCAATTATTTGTGTCTGGTAATCCTGAACAAACGCTAACAAATTTAGTAGAATTAGAATCTACAGCAAGAATTCGATTGCTATTAGAATTTGGTATAGTAATTTCCCAGGCACTTACCGCAGTTTGGTTTTTCAAATTATTTAAAGATAATTATGAATGGGAAGCTTGGACTCTAGGTATATGGGGAATGGTAAATGCTTTAGCCATTATGATAAGTGCAATTTCAATCGCCTCAGCAATAGGTATTGCAAATTCTGAAATAAGTGCTATGGAAGACAAAGTTTTACTAATTCAGGTTTTTCAAAATATTATTTCGAATGCTTGGGGTATTGGTGGCCTATTTTTCGGGTTATGGCTATTTCCAATGGGATACATAGTTATCAAATCCAAAAGGTTGCCTGTCTGGTTAGGAAGAATAATTATTTTAGGTGGTATAGGCTATCTAATTTCTACAGTTATACACTACGCAGGAATTGATTTTAGCTTCAATAGATTTCTTACTCTACCTGCAACCATTGGAGAATTTTGGATGATAGGTTATTTACTAATTTTTGGCATAAGACCTAGCTATAAGTAAAATTAAATTAAAACGGAACACAAAAGTGGCTATAAGTAATGGCACCGTTCTCTCCTACTTCTGAAAATCCTCACGGATTTCAGTTTGGTTTATACTTGCAACGTTAAGTGCTAATCCGCGAAACTACTCATAACCGAGATCGTTGTAGCCAATTATTAAATTGGAACATTCCAAAAATCATATCGTCAGGAATAATCATAAACCTAGTTCTAAACACGTAACAAATGAAATCAAATTTTCTCCTTTTACTAATATCAGTAATCTTTTTAATAGGTTGCAAAAACATTAACAGCAAAAACACAAGGGATTTATCAGAAATTAATAAAAATCAAAGAATCAATCAAACTTTGATAGATTCTTTGATTAAAGTATCCTATGAGCGTGGAGTTTTTAATGGAAACATCCTTGTTGCTAAAAATAATAAAGTAATATATCAAAATGAATTTGGATATTCAGATGCCTCTAGAACAAAAAAACTTAGTAGAAACTCAATATTTAACATTGGCTCTATAGCAAAAGAATTCAACGCTGTTGCGATAATGATTTTAAATGAAAGAGGGTTACTTAATCTGGATGATAAAATCTCAACTTTTGAATTGCAATTACCAGAATGGTCAAATACCATTAGTATTAGGCATCTACTTCAATATACTAGTGGACTGCCAAGAATCAACTGGAACAATATTAAAAATGACAAAGATATTTATAACGAATTAAAAAATATTAAACATCTAAGTTTCAAACCTGGCACAGATTACTTGTACAGTAACAATAATGTTTTTCTACAAAGAAGAATTGTTGAACAAGTATCTGGAATGAGTTTTAATGATTTCATTCAAAAAAACCTACTTATTCCTGGTGGTATGACAAATGCTATTATTGACGCGGATACTCAAAACCCTGAATTAGTAACCGCATTTAATAATGCTTTTGTAAATGATAGAGCAATGGATATCGAATTCTCTGGTTGGGTAAACCCTACTGCAAATGATATGTATAAATGGATAATCAACTTACACTCAGGACAGTTTATATCTGATAAATCGTTAATTACTTTATTTGATTCGCATTCTAAGGAGAGTTCTTCTGCTTTAGGGATTGGTGTAATTAAGAATGACACTTTACTAATTCATCAACATCATGGATCATCTTTCAATTTTGAATCTTTTATCCATTATAATGTAAAAGAAGATTTATCAATCATTTTAATGACAAATAATAAAAACCGCAAGCTTCGAGAAATAACTGATGCAGTCGAAAATATTTTAAAAGGCAATTCCTTTTCAATACCACAGAAGTCTATTTATTTCGCAATTAGAGAAAAATGTTATGATAATGCTAATGAGGGAATTCAGCTTTATAAAAACTTAAAAAAGCTAAATTTTTATGAATATAATTTTTCGGATGAAAATGAATTAAACCAACTTGGCTATGATTTGATTAAGAAAGGTCAATTAAAAGAGGCTATTAGCATTTTTACATTACTTATCTCAGAATTCCCAAATTCATCAAATGCATTTGATAGTATGGGCGAAAGCTATTTCTTAAATGACCAATTTGAATTATCTAAAATAAGCTATCAAAAATCTTTAGAACTCAATCCCGAAAATACAAATGCAGAAGAAATGATAAACAGAATTGAAAAAATAAATGTAAAAACAAACTAATGTCAACAACCTGTATAATTGCTTCGCCAGTTCGCTGCGCTCGTGTCATTGTTAGTTCTCGTCTACTTTCGAAAGTTCTCGCTGACTTTCTATCTGTGATTTATTTGCTAAATCAGATGTTTAAACACGCAACGAATCTTATAAAATCACATTGTGGATAATGAGAAAAATTGAACTTACTTGAATAAAAGTAAACAAAAAATGATAAATAAAAGTTTTGAAAAAGCAAAAGAGCAAAGCAAATTATTAGAAAATGATTTGTATAAGAACCCTCAAAAGTACCGCGTATTAACGGGAGATAGACCTACAGGTAATTTGCATCTTGGCCACTATTTTGGCTCAATTATAAACCGATTAAAATTACAAAGCTTGGGAATTGAGACTTATATTCTAATTGCTGATTATCAAGTGTTGACAGATAGAAATGTTTTTAATGAAATTTCAAAATTCACCTATGAACTAACTTTAGACTATTTAGCCTGTGGATTAGACCCTGAAAATTATAAAACTCATATTTTTCCACATAGTCATATTCCTGAATTAAATCAACTAACTATTCCCTTTTTAACATTGGTATCTAGTTCAGAATTAAACAAAAATCCTACGGTTAAAGAAGAAATTACTGCTTCAGGGATGAATACTATTAATGCAGGCATGTACATCTATCCTGTTCACCAAGCTGCAGATATTTTGTTTTGTAAAAGTAATGTTGTTCCTGTTGGGAAAGATCAATTACCTCATATAGAATTAACCCGTAAAATTGTAAAGCGGTTTAATACAAAATTCAATAAAAAAATTTTTACAGAACCAGTTGCATTTTTTACTGATACCCCTACTATTCTTGGGTTAGACGGTATTCAAAAAATGAGTAAAAGTCGCAACAATTCAATTATGATAAAAGCGACTGCTGAAGAAACAAGAAAACTAATAAAATCTGCCAAGTCTGATTCAAACCGCCACATATCTTATGACACAGAAAATAGACCAGAAGTTTCCAACTTACTTAAGTTAGCTTCCTTATGTTCAGATAAAAATCCAACAGCTATTGCAGATGAAATTGGTGACCAAGGATCAGGAAAACTTAAACAGATAACAGCAGAAGCTATAAACACATATTTTGAACCCATTAGAAAAAAACGAAAAGAGCTTGAAAAAAACAAGGACTATGTAAGGGATATTTTGCATAAAGGTATAAGTAAGGCAAGAGAAACAGCAATTGAAACGCTGAGCGAAGTCAATGAAGCAATGAATATGAAAATATAATAGCACCATAAAAAAAACTACTGATCTTGATAAAATCTATAGAAAATAAAAAACAAACCTGGATAACAATATTCTTATTTCTGGGCCTTGTAATTGCTCTTACTTCACCATTTCATTATGCAATAGTCAATTTATATCCATCAAGAATTTATGTTGGAGCTATTATGTGGTGTCCTGCAATAGCTGCATTTATTACCTTAAAAATAAGAGGACGTAAAATTTCATCACTAAGCTGGAATTGGGATAATTGGAGATATATTCGATGGTCTTATTTTATTCCTGCCTTTTATGGTGTAATCACTTATTCATTAATCTGGATTTTTGGGTTCGGAAACCTAGCAAATGAAGGAGCCATAATTGAATGGGGAAAAGAACTGGGTCTGTTTGGTATTGGAACTTTAAATCCAACGTCAATAGCCATCATAGCCATTATTTTATTAGGCACTGTTGAAGTAATAAGAGCCTCTGCAACAACCCTAGGTGAAGAAATTGGATGGCGAGGATTTTTCATCTATGAATTGAGAAAAGTGCTGTCTTTTAATGGAGTAGCAATTTTTAGTGGACTAATTTGGTCTTTTTGGCATTGGCCATTGCTAGTTTACTATAGTAACAATGTACTATTAGAATTTACAACTTTCACTATCGTAATTGTTTCTATGTCATTTATTATGACGTATTACACTTTTAAATCCAATAGCCTATGGCCAGCAGTTATTTTTCATGCAGTAAGCAACGTGTATATTCAAAAAATTATGCCTTCTCTAACAATAAACGTAGAAGGAAGTGAACATTGGCTTGGTGAAAACGGAATTATGTTTGCCATAGTAACACTTTTTTTTGGATTATACTTTTGGAGAAAAGCAGTAAAACAGCACTTATAGTCCACACTAATTTTCTATTTAATAGGTTCTAATTTCACAACACGAACTTTTGAACCCCAAATGTTAACCACCTTTGCTTGAGATAATAATAATTATGAAAGCAATAGAATGTCTAAAATATGGCGGTGAAGAAAACCTGGTTCTTAGCAATGTTAAAAAACCAACACCAAAAGATGATGAAGTACTTATAAAAATATGTGCTACTTCAGTAACCACGAGTGACGTTCTTATTCGAAGAATGAAGGAACCTTTAATTCCCAGATTTATACTTCAACTCATATTTGGTTTTGGAGGTCCGAGAAATCCTATATTGGGTATGGTAACAGCTGGAATTGTAGAGAGTATAGGTAAAGATGTGTCAATGTTTGAAATAGAGGATGAGGTTTTTGCCTACGGTTCTATTTCAACTACCAAACATCGTTTTGGTTCTTATGCAGAATATATTTGTTTACCGGAAGATTGGAATATAGCACTAAAACCTGCAAACCTTAGTTTTGAAGAAGCTGCAGCGATCCCTTATGGTGGTTTGCTTGCTTCTCATTTATTGAAAAAGACGAGAATAAACAAGGGCGACAAAGTTTTAATCTATGGAGCATCAGGAAGTATAGGCACAATGGCAATACAATTGGCAAAGCATATGGGTGCTAATGTGACTAGTGTATGCAGTAGTCGAAATTTCGAATTAGTAACCTCTTTAGGTAGTAATAAGATGATTGATTATACCCTAGAAAATGCTGAAAAACAATTGGAAACATATAAATATGTAATTGATGCCGTAGGTAACTCGAAAACATCAAAATTAAAGAAAAATAGTAAAAAAGCATTGACTCCGAATGGCAAATATATTTCCATCGATGATGGGATTCCATTAACTCCAAAAGAAGCCTTTTTCAATTTAAAATCTTTAGCAGAACAAGGAAAGATTACCCCTGTAGTTGATAGCATATATCCTTTGGATAAAATGGTCGAAGCTCATAAATATGTGGAAATGGGGCATAAAAAAGGAAATGTGGTCATCACTATTTAGCTGGGTTTTAGATAGCTCATTTCTTAACTTTATTAATTAATAAAAGGTACTGTTGTCAATCCATAAATCATCAATCAAAAAATGAACAGCACATGTTTTTTTTAAATCACAACTACTACTAATTTAAGACTGTTGTATATCATTTGAGAAACCAGAATGAAAGAAGCTAAAGAAATTTGTCCAAGAACTAGAGAAGAGTGGAGAGAATGGCTTGAATTGAATCATAAAGAAAAGGATGCCGTTTGGTTGGTTTTTTATAAAAAAGACACTCCTAATTTTAACCTCAGTTGGAGTGAATCTGTTGACGAATCACTTCGTTTTGGTTGGATTGATAGTACAAAAAAGACACTTGATAATGAGCGATTCAAGCAATATTTCAGCAAAAGAAAGCCGAAAAGTAATTGGTCAAAAGTAAATAAGGATAAAGTAAAAATTTTAATTGACCAGAGTCTTATGAAAGAGGCTGGTTATAAAAGCATTGAAATCGCAAAAGAAAATGGTTCTTGGACAATTCTAGATACTGTTGAAAGACTGGAAATACCCGAAGACCTAGAACAAGAACTGAGAAGACAGAAAGGAGCAATGAAATACTTTGAAAGTCTAAATAAGTCTTCTAAAAAGGGACTTCTATACTGGGTTGTTTCAGCTAAGAGATATGACACAAGAAATAAACGAATTTCGGAAATTGTTGAAAACGCTAGTTTACAGATGAAACCAAAACAGTTTAGATAAACGACTATCAGCAAATGTTCTTCGGAATATTTCAAATCGTATTCGCTCTCATCGCCTTGATTGTGCTAATAGTCAGCTCTAAGGTATATGGAAAACTTAATCGTTGTAAAATAATCTATTACCTAATAAAATTCTACTATACGTCAATTCATAAATTATTAATCAAAAAACGAACAGCATATGTTTTTAATCAACAACTACTGTTTACTTAAAACAGATATCATCCGTTGTTTAAATTTATAAAAATGAAAATATTAAAACGAATTTTAAAAATTGTCTTCACTCTCATCGGCTTGCTTGCGCTAATAATAATCATTACACTCTGGGTGGATTCGTCAGGAACAAATTATCTTGAGATTAATAAAAATGAATCAGTATCTCATAATTCTTACCTCATAAAAAACGTCAATGTGATTCCAATGAACCAAGACACTGTTTTGGTTGATAAAATGGTGTATATAAAAGAGGGGATTATTCAAAATATTGCAGATACAATCAAGGTCAATGGAATTCAAGTTTTTGATGCAGAGAACAAATATCTAACACCAGGTCTTATCGATATGCACGTTCATGTGTGGGATAGATATGAACTCGGACTATACCTGTCCAACGGAGTAACAGCAGTTAGAAATCTTTGGGGTATGCCTATGCATTTAAGAATTAAAGAAGATGTCAAGGAAGACAATATTTTTTCACCATCGTTTTTTACTACAGGCCCAAAATTAACGGGCTCAGAATTTATTGGTGATGACAATTTAAATCTAAGTAATCCGAGTGAAGCTAAAAACAAAGTGATTTCATATAAAGACAGAGGTTACGACTTCATCAAAACGTATTATGGATTAGATAAAGAGGTTTTTGATGCTGTTATTGAACAAGCTAAGGTTTCTGAAATAGATATTATTGCTCACCCTTCTCAAAAAGTACCATTTTCATATCATTTACATCCAAAAATCAAATCCATTGAACATGCTGAAGAAATTGTCCAGCAACCTTTACAGTTTGATTTAAATACTAGTAAGTTACAACCGATAATTGATTCAATTTCGCAAGTCAAACACACTAGTTATAGTCCTACACTTACAGTGTTTCATAATATTTATGAAATGATGATGAATGATGATATTTTAGATTCAGAATCATTGAAGTATATGAATCCACTTATTAAAAAGGATGACAGCAAAAGGCAATTTGAGCGTTGGTTTAATGCAAAGCACGAAGATTCATCTACGGTTGAGCGGATAAAAAAACAGCACGATTTTCACATGACCATTGTTAAAAAACTACATGAAGCGGGTGTGCCTATAATTTGTGGAACTGATGCAGGAATTGGGGTTACGCTTCCAGGTTTTTCAATTCATAAAGAACTGAATTTTTACAAAGAGGTTGGACTTTCTAATTACGAAGTGTTGAAAACAGCTACTGTAAATGCTTCCCGAACGCACTCAATGATGAATCAACTTGGAACTATTGAAGAAGGTAAGGTTGCTAATTTATTAGTAGTGAATAAAAACCCACTTGTAGATTTATCATCTCTTAAAAATCCCACCTATGTTTTTGTGAAGGGGCGAAAATTAAATAGAGAGACGTTAGATTCTTTTAATCAAAAGGCAAAAAATCGAAAGAACCTAGTAGCTACTGCGCTACTGTATTTAGAAAACTTAATCGTAGAAAAATAATCTATTGCCTAAGAAAAATTCTACTAAATATCAAGCCATAAATCATCAATCAAAAAACGAAAAGTCTATGTTTTTCAAATCAAAAGAAGGAAAAGAAAAAATTATAACCCTTTACAATCAAAAGTTAAATGACCTGAATGTTGAATATTCAGAAAAATTGGTAGAAACAAAATTTGGAGTCACTAATGTTATCATAACTGGCGATACTAAAAAAGCTCCTTTAATTCTAATTCATGGCACAGGAGGATGTGCACCACAAATTTTAGACTCATTTCCTAATTTAGCCTCAAATTATTGTGTCTATGCAGTAGATGTGCTGGCACAACCCAATAAAAGTGCTGAGAATAGATTGGACATGAAATCTTTAGATTATGGAAAATGGCTTATTGAAGTTATTATAAAATTGAGACTGAAAGACGTGACATTAGTAGGCTTTTCCTATGGTGGTTTGATTAGCTTAAAAGCACTAGAGTTTAATGAAACACCAATTAGACAGGTTTTTTTAATCGCCCCGGTTTATATTGTTAATGGGAATCCATTACTTAGCCTATGGAAAATGTTTATACCCTTAAAAAGGTTTATTAAGACAAATAATCAAAAGCACATCGAAAAAGTAATGGGTGTACTTTTTACTGAATATGATGATTTTGCATTAAATTTTATGTCAACTACTTTTCAATATTGTAACATGGATTTTTCACCACTTCCTGTTATCTCTAAAACTTCAGCAAAAAACATTAAAACACCAATTACCATTTTTGCAGCTGAAAAAGACATCATGTTTCCAGGTAAAAAAATGATAAAACGAGCTAAAGCTATTTTTCCATCACTAAAAGAAACAGTCTTGTTAGAAGATTCGAAGCATGTTCCAAATACTAAAAGTTTTAAAATAATTGAAGACTTAGTTTCTAAAAATTAAAGATTTATGTGCATGGATTTTCAAGAAAGATTTTGGGAGAATTGACAATATCTCACTAAGTGTAAAAAGTTAAAAATAATAGGGGTTGGACTTTTTTAAATTCTGACAGTTTTTTCATAGAGCATTAGGAACTGATTTAAGATAATGCCCCAGGTCTTAATAGGCTTTGACCTGTAAATCAAATAAATTATATAAGTTCTTTTTCCTTTAATGATTTTTTCAATTGATTATGATTTTCCCAAAATCTATCATTAATTTTCCGAATAACTTCATCATATTCAGGATGACTTTTTAAGGTTTTCATCAATGGATCCTTTTCAAGGAACAACAAAATCCAATATTGGTAATTGTTTTTAGTGGCAAACAGTTTTAATTGCTCCATAGCAGGACTAGGCTTTCCTTCATGCAAGTATTCCATGGTCAAACTAACTGGCTGGTATATAGATTGGTCCTTTTCACAATACTCATCGTATGCTTTATAAAAGTCTTCGGCTTTATCATGAAACCCCATTTTATCATAAACTAAACCAATCTTCAGGTTTTCTTGTGGATACATATTTAACCCGTTTGCTTCTTGGATTTTTTGAAATTTATTGTAGTAATAATAAGCACTATTATACTTTTCCTGAAAATAATAGAACTTGGCCACTTCCTGCATGATATCTAAACGCGTCGTATCCTTTTTCCATTCTATAACTAAGGCATTTGTAGCTTTTTCTATATTTTGCTCCTGTGCGTATTGTATAAAAACTTTTAAAAAGGGTGCATAATAATTCTCAGGATTATAATCTAAAGATAAATCTATATACTTCTTGGCTTCATCTGTGAAACCATTTTGAATAAAAGCATTACTTAACGTCAAATATATATAGCTTTTGTTTATTGAATCATTCGCTTCAATATCAAGCTGCAAGCCTTTTAGGGCATATTTCAAATATTTGCTTGTATCAGGAATAACTCTTGAATACAAATCGGCAAGTATTTGAACTACAGAAGACGAATTGGGATTATATTCTAATGCTTTTTCTAAATGTGGTATAGCCAATCGATATTCACTAACATTAATATAATAAAGAGCTTTTGCTATAAGGCTTTCGGCAGATTTTGAATCATAAAGCAAGGCTTTATCTGCATTGTTATTTATAATATCTGTATACCGTTTTTCAGCCTGGTTTAAGTCTAAATAATAGTAGGATATTGCAATCTGAGAGTACGCGAGCGCAAATTGAGGATCTTGTTGTATCGCTTTTTCAAATAAACCGATAGCAGCTTCCAAACCTTCTTTTGTCTCTTCTTGAAGTTGTTCAAGCCCTTTTAGGTAATAATCATACGCCAATAAGTTTTCTGTTGGTTTTTTATCTATTTGTTTTAATTCTGCAGGTGTCATTGTCGCTTTTATAGCCTCCGCAATTTTTTTGGCAACCATATTTTGCACATAGAAAATGTCTTTTGTTTTATGGTTGTACTGTTCTGCCCACATCGGAGTATCGCTTGAGGCATCAATCAATTGGATATTCAATAAAACCTGATCATCAACGCGTTGTCCACTTCCTTCAACTAAATAATTGACCTTGAGTTCTTCTGCTATTTCTGAAATGGTTTTATCTGTATTTCTATATTTTTCTACAGAGGTTCTACTGATTACTTGGAGATCTTCTATCTTTTGTAAATTGTTTAATGTCGACTCCATAAGTCCGTTCACAAAATACAGATTATCAGAATCGCTACTCATATTTTTAAATGGTAGTACAGCTATAGATTTCTTAAGGTTGGCATCTTCTTTATCAACATTGGATGTTTTTTTTGGATAAAATAGGAATGTTGATATTACCAAGACCAAGGCAATTCCTAATATTAATTGAACTCGGTACTGTTGGAAAAATTCTTTTTTACTACCTTTATTAGCTTCTGTACTTGAATGTTCTTCTTGTTCAAATTCTACTTGTTCACCTATTTTTTTTCTAGCCTCGCCAGGAGAACACCCATAATAGTCTCTAAAGCATTTAATGAAATAGGAGTTATTACTAAAACCAACCTGATAAGAAATTTCAGAAACAGTAAGTTCTGTTTCTTCTAAAAGCTTCATCCCTTTTTGAAGCCTAACTTCACGAATAAATTGACTAGCACTAAGTTGAGTTTGTTTCTTAATCTTCCTCAATAAGTTTGATCGACTCATATTCATAAGGTCTGCCAATTCTGAAACCCCAAATTGCTCATTTGAGATATTCTCTAAAATAAGCGACTCAGCTTGCTCAATAAATTTTCGTTGATATGAGGTGTTAGACATAACGCATTGTACTGTTTCAAATTTAGAGCTTTTTATTTAAAATCCTTTACTGCTTTACACCTCAAACTCTTCGTTGAAAAGCAATTGCTTGCGTCATAATTTATACTTCTGCGTCATAATTTTTAACCACTCACCAAACTTAGCACAATAGGCTTCATGCGGATTACCAGTCAATTAGGTTAGTGTCGCATCTTTGAAGAAATAAGAATTAAGTTATTAATCATTAAAAATTTAAATTATGAAAACCCTTAACATTTCTTCAATTAGAAAGACGGTTCAGCTATTATTCCTTACGCTTTTATTGACAAGTTCATGTGCACAATCTGACAAAAAAACAACCTCAGATAATATAGCTAAAACAACAAAAACAATAGACAAACCAAGCATTGATATTCACGGTGCTGTACTTACTGGAAATTTGGATGCGGTAAAGCAACATATTGAAGCTGGGACTGATATTGATCAAAAGGAGGCCATGTCTGGTTCTACACCCTTAATGACAGCAGCTACCTTTAATAAACCGGAAATTGCCAAAGTTCTCATTAATGCAGATGCAGATTTATCTGTAAAAAATAATGATGGAGGCACAGCTTTACACACTGCGGCATTTTTTGGACGTGTAGAAATTGTACAATTACTTATAGATGCAAATGCCGATAAAACGGTTAGAAATAATTATGGAGCTACGGCGAGAGAAACAGTAATGGCAGATTTTGCTCAAATGAAACCTATCTATGAAATGTTAATTCAACAATTAAAACCAATGGGGTTTACATTAGATCTTAATGAATTACAAAAAGCACGTCCTGTTGTTGCAATGATGCTACAATAAACATAAAACAAGATGACAACAGAAAGAAGATACGATATTGATTGGCTAAGAGTGATTGCTATAGGTTTATTACTGATTTACCACATAGCCATCATTTTTCAACCTTGGGCTATGTTTATAGGGTTTATAAGAAGTGAAGATGCTTTAGAGGGACTTTGGAAACCGATGACAATGCTGAATGTTTGGAGGATACCGTTACTGTTTTTTGTATCGGGAATGGGCTTATATTTTGCCATGAAAAAAAGAAATTGGAAGCAATTACTTATAGAGCGAGGTAAACGAATTCTCTTACCCTTTGTGTTCGGAATTTTGGTGATCACTCCTTTACATTTTTTAGTTTTTCAGAAGTACTATAATATGCCACTGAGTTATTTTCCGCATATGGGACATCTATGGTTTTTAGGAAACATTTTTATCTATGTAGTAGTGTTGTCACCTGTTTTTTTCTATTTGAAGACTAATGAAAATGGAAAATTTAAGAAAGCAATTTCAAAAGTCATGACTTATGCCATAGGACCATTATCAATATCTGCTTTTTTTATGATAGAAATAGGTCTTGTTAAACCACAGCTATTTGAAATGTATGCTAAAACCTGGCATGGATTTTTTATCGGCCTTCTGGCTTTCTTTTTTGGTTTTCTATTTGTGTATAGCGGTAAAGCATTCTGGGAAACCGTTTCAAAGTGGAAATGGTTGTATATAGGTCTTGCAACCTTCCTATTCGTGATTCGTTTCACTGGATTTGAGTCTATCTCAAATATGTATATCACCACCATAGAATCCAATGCCTGGATATTAGGATTATTTGGGATAGGATATTGTTACCTTAATAAACCAAGTGCCTTACTAAGCTATTTGAGTGCAGCTGTTTATCCTATTTATATTATTCACATGTTTGTATTATATGTAGGAGCATTACTCATTTTACCTTTAGACCTTCATCCTATGCTAGAGTTTATAGGAATCACTCTATTTACTTTTACAGTCTGTTTTCTCATTTATGAATTTATTCTTAGACGAATTAAAATTTTAAGACCATTGTTTGGATTGAAATGGAAGTTTGAAAGTGCATTACAGAAAGAATTAAAAAATGTTTAATTTTTCCAATTATATTTTTAACCCAACTTGTGCCTTAAAAGGCGAAGAATGAGCCGAATTAATACAGAGTATACCTCCGAATAAAAGAATTCATTAATTCGTATTTTATTTGAGAGTTCTCGGTTTAGAAAAACACCGTTAAGGTGATTTGGTAAATCGACTTAATGGTAGTGTTTTCTTATTCGTATTGCATTTGAAAACTTTCAAATGTATAATCCGGGTTGAAAGTAGACTAAAAATTAGTCAACTGAAATTTTTAAATAATCCAGAATTAAAGCAAGTGACTATTAATCATTTCATTACAATAAATTTTATTGATATTTTGAACTATATATAAACGATTAAGTCAAGAAACCAATAGCTTATGGTAAAATTATTCAGAAAACATAGACTCAAAATGTTGATGGGAAAAAAGTTTGCAGGCTATCTTGCTTATGCCACCGGAGAAATTATTTTGGTTATTGTAGGAATTCTTATTGCACTGGCAATTAATGATCGTTCCAATAAAAATAAGAAGTTAGAGTTACGCCATGCCTACATTACTCAGTTAAATGACGAGGCTGATCGTAACCTAAAAAAGTTAACTATGCTTGATGAAGAGGCATTACAAATGCTTGCAGAGTTAGATACCGTATTTAAACTTTTATTGTTCAAAGATTATGAGAACCCCAAATTATCGACGAAATCGTACTATTTAATCATGTCTAAGAAGTTCTATCCGGTAATGATAACCTATGAAAATTTGAAGTTTTCCGGCGATTTAAAACTGTTTGATGATTTAGACTTACGTAATTCCATATCTGAAACATATGAGACCTTTATCCCAATAGAAAAACTTGAATCTGCTGAGAAACAAGCGATTGAATCCTACTATGAAAATTTCCTGATGCGAAACGTAAAATTTAGAAATATGGGTACGTCTTCTGAAAATTACGGAAAAGATATTTATTTTGAAAATATGGTTTTAACCAGAATTACAACGCTTGCACAAAATCGAGAGGCCTACGGTACCGCGATTGAATCATTAAAAAACCTAAAGAATACCTATGCTGAACTGCAAGACGAAAATTAAAAATATCTTTTCATAATACCTATTCTTTAGAATATTTAAAGTTTAGTAGTAAAATGAAAAAAACATATAAAGTCATACTAATAGTCGGGATACTTTCTTCACAATCTTGTGACTCAAAAAAAGGTCAAACAAACGATAATAATATATCATCCATTAAAACACCATATCTTGGCCAAGAGCCTACTAGTTTAACCCCTAAGCCCTTTGCCCCTGATTTAGTTTCAACAGATCATTTAGAAGTACTACCAGCAATTTTACCTAGCTTAGATGAGTTTTATTTTACCAGACAAATAAAAGGTGATGTCTCTAAAAATTTGGGAATTAGATTGGAAAATGGAAGTTGGAAAACCTTTATGGAAGAACCAAACACAGGTGAAATATTTATTTCTACTGATAATAAAATCATGTTTTTGGGTAATAAATACAAAGAACGAACATCGACTGGCTGGTCGGAAGAAAAAAGTTTGGGTCCATTATATAAGCAAATCTCCATTATGCGACTGACATCTTCGGCTATAGGTATCTATGTCTTTGACGAAATAGATTCTATTGGGACAATCAGAATGTCTGTTATAAAAAATGGAATTCGTCAGGACCCCATAGAAATGGGAAAAACATTCAAATCAGGCACTTATATCTCACATCCTTTTATTGCACCAGATGAAAGTTATATCATTTGGGATTGTGAAAAAGAGGATGATTATGGGAGTTCTGACTTATACATTAGTTTTCGGAAAAAAATGGATCATGGGGAGCAGCCATAAATATGGGAAAAGATATCAATCTAACATGGAAGATAGTTACGGCAGTGTTACCTCAGACGGCAAATACTTCATTTTTCACCGCGTAAAATTAGGCGAGACTTTTGAAGAAAGTTATGCCAATATCTTTTTAGGTTGATGCTCAGGTTATTGAAATTCTTAGACCTAAAAACAACTAGGATTCATTTAAAATAATGAACCTGTAATAGCTCATTTATATATTATTTCAAATTACAAACATGAAAAATTACACGCTACTATTTCTACTGATAGGATCTATTTTGATCGTAAATCAAAATGCAGTTGCACAATCAACTGAACAACAATCGGAGCAATTCGAAAAAACTATTGTTGATTCTATCTATTCTAATATTTTAGGTGAGAAACGTGACTTTTGGGTAAAATTTCCTGATAACTACGACCCAAGTAGCAATGAAAAATATGCTGTAATTTATCTAATGGATGGGTTTTCACTAAAAAGTACACTTGAAGCTGTTTATGATAATTATTGGGGGCATTACCTACCACATATGATACTTGTTGGGGTTTCTAATCGCAAGAACCGAACAAGAGATTTAACTACTTCGCAGATAAAAATGAGACGTGGTAGTGCATTTGATTATGAAACTGGAGGTGCAGAAACCTTTACTAAATTTATGGAGGAGGAACTCATCCCATATATTGATAGTAAGTATCCAACTATAGCCTACCGTACATTAATTGGTCATTCCCATGCGGGGCAGTTTACCATAAATATGTTGATGAACCATGCACATCTCTTTCAAAATTATATTGCCATAGATCCAACTTTGGATTGGGATAACCAAAAATTGTTAAAGCAAGCCAAAGAAAAATTTAAAACGGAAGATTACAATGGGAAATCGCTTTTTGTTTCACTTGCCGCAGAGATGTTACATATACAAAATGAAAGTATAACTATTGATAATGTAATGAGTGACACTTCAGAATTCTCATTGCCTGCACGATCAATAATAGAATTCTCCCAACTTGCGAAGAGCCAAAATCAATTAAACTTTTCATGGAAGGTTTATCATGAGGATTTACATGGTACTGTGCCTTTACCAACATTAAGAGATGGGCTGATTTTTCTTTTTGAATGGTATCAGTTCAAATCTCCTCAAAAATTTAATAATCCTGAAACACCTATAGAAGAATTGGTTTCGCTATTGAAGGAGCAGGAACAAATCTATACCGAAAATTTTGGTGTCCCCACTGCACCAATGGTAGACGAAATGTTAAATGGTTATGGCTATATGAATATGCAAATGGGACAGCCTGAAAAAGCTTTCATGTTTTTTGAAATGAACATTAAACAAAATCCAAATAGTGCAAATGCCTATGATTCGATGGCTGAGTTTTATGAATCTCAAAACGACAAAGAGAATGCCTTAAAATACTTAAACAAGGCCTTTGAATTTAGTGGTAAAGATTACTATAAAGAAAGAATTGAAGCACTAAAGAAAATATA
This sequence comes from Christiangramia echinicola DSM 19838, assembly GCF_000423065.1. Classification (GTDB taxonomy): domain Bacteria; phylum Bacteroidota; class Bacteroidia; order Flavobacteriales; family Flavobacteriaceae; genus Christiangramia; species Christiangramia echinicola. The sequence goes on along the minus strand of NZ_AUHG01000017.1, from coordinate 135,097 downwards.
ACGAAAGCTAAAATGTTTATCGTGCAACACCCTGCGGGATGCTACTACACCGTAATGATAATAACCGGTAGTTTCCATAACTACCAGGCTATCTTTCTTGATGAACTTCAGTAAGCTTTTAAAGCCTTTTAGATCATTGGAGAATTGATCATGCTTGCTATCCTGATTCATTACATCAAAGAAAGATTTACTAATGTCTACTCCGTAAAAATGTTTAATTTTATCCATAATAGATTGATTGGAAAGAACTGCTACTTTAGTTTTCATCGACTTTAAAACGAGATCCAGGTCTCACAGAACTAAACGAAATTAAAGTAGAAAAGAGAGGGGATTATCAATGTTGACGGAATCTCAAGTTCCCACGGTTCATATAATCTTATTCCTCTCTTTGGTTCTTTCTGATTTAATTATCAAAATTTAGAGAAATTAAACTTAAGAAGAACTAAGCCCACAAGTCCGCATCCTTACTCTCAGAACTGTTAAATCTAAGAAGTAGTTTTATTTCATAATATTATAACTGTTACCTTTATAGAAAAGGTGATTATGAAGATGGTAATTCTAACTACTGGTGGAACAATTCAAGGGATTGATCCATCTTCTCAATCTGAGATTTCGCTTGAAAAACTCTTGGAACCGGTAAAACTTTCATTTACTTATCAAGTAAAAAATATTGTCTCTAAGGATAGCCGATCCATTACAGATAAAGATCGAGAGTTATTACTAAGAGCAATTCAGGAGTCAAACTCAGATAAAATTTTAATTACTCATGGAACCTATACCATGGCTGAAACCGCGAAATATATTGGACGTCAAGAATTAGATAAAACTATTGTTTTAGTAGGATCATTCATCCTGGGCTCATCATCAAATTCAGATGCCCCGTTTAATCTTGGGTTTGCTATAGGTTCTCTACAATTTCTAAAACCTGATGTTTACATTGCTATGCATGGCAAAGTCTTTCATTGGAGCAGTGTGACGAAAAATTTAGTTAGCGAAAAATTTGAGTCAAATGAGTAAGAAAAATGTTTGGGACATCAATACACTGGACGACTTTTTTTTATCTATTAATAGACTTATTAATAGTAATTTTCGCAGTAATTCAAAATCCAAAATTAAAGCAATTAAGTCTTAGAAGGTTTATTATTCTAGGATGCTTTTTTATTGCTTATAATTCATCTGGTGGATTTCTACCCGACAGAAATTTTCTTGAACCCTTAATTCTTCAATATATAATTACATATGGTGTAGCCATTTCACTCTGTGTTTATCTCATTTATTACTTATATAAAGATTATGACATTGTTTTCTTAAAACGATATTTCAGTATTCAGAACATAACAATTACATTGGGAATTGGCTTCATCATTTTATTTTTACTCCCTTATCTAATTACCGGTTCTTTAGATTCCGCCAGGATTCTTTTTACTCTTCCAGTTTCCATTTTAGGTTTTATCTTTCTAGGCTTATTTTATAGGAGGATATCTGCAATTAAAAATCCAAATTCCTTTCTTTCGAAAAGAAAAAAATTATCAACCATTAGTATAGGTTGTATTGTCCTTTTACCAATCTTAACTGTAATTGGAGATTATCAGTATATAACATTTTCAGTAATGAATTTCGGGTTTTATGCCATCACAGCCCTGGAGATCAATCGATATCTTTATTTAATTAAAAACCAGGCGAAGCTTAAAAAGGTTCTCAGTTTTAATAATGACCCTGATGAGGAATCAGTTAAAACAAAAATCATTTTTCAAAATCTAACTAGAAGAGAATTTGAAATTGCTTTGTTTATTTTATCAGATACAACTTATAGAGAAATAGCTAAAGACTTATTTATTGCAGAAAATACGGTTACTAAACATGCCTCAAATATATTTAAAAAAACAGGAGTCAAAAATAAAAAAGAGTTTCTATTTCGCTTCTTAAAATAAATTATACCTCAAAAGAATATGATTGGATTAGCCTGCATACAAACTGATTCCCATCATTAAATATTTCATAGTTTCCGTAGAAAAATACGGATTTAATAAGGTGAAATACGTAATAATTTTTAATGCTTTTTAATTGTTGTAATTATCTTTATTACGACTGATGTATGAGGAAGTTTTCATAAAGAAAAGCCATTTTTTTAAAATGAAAATGAATGAAAGATGGATTTAAGTTTAGAAACGGAAAAGTTTTTATTAGACCTGAAGGAAATTGAAGTTGCTAATGCCAGCATTTTGCGGCAAGCTTACCTCACTATTGAATTATGCCAACATGTTCTCTATAGCTTTAAAAGTAAAGTCATCTCCAAAGGTTTTGATTCCTTAGACTCCGAAATCAACTTTTTCAAAATAATTAAGCAAATCCCTTTAATTAAGCTAATTTACTTTTCTGAAATTCATTCCTTTGAAATTCAATTTCCAAAAGGAAATAAAGACTCTCAGCTCAAATATATTAAAAGAAAGATTAATAAACTAAACCGTTTTTTTCTCTACAATCTGGACTTCGGTCAATATATAAATTCTGGACTAACTCATTTTGATAAGGAATACTATACGAGAAATTACTTGGATAAATATCATATTACCACTTCAAAATTCTATTTTCAGGATCCTGACTTTTCCACGCCTAGAGATATGTTATTAGGAAAATATAAAGCATATAATTCCCTGGTGATTTATCTGGATGATCGTATGAGTGAAATTAAAACCTCTAAATCTGGAAGCTTCTCAAATAGCCGGAATACAGATAAACTTCCCTGGCCATTCACTAATACTGATTTTACGGAATTAACTTACGCCTTATGGTATGCAGGGTTTTATAGACAAAAAAATCTTAGCATTATTCAGCTGGCTCAAAAGCTGGAAGAAATATTTGATCTTAAATCTACAGATATTTACAAGAATTTTCAGGAAATAAAAAGACGTAAAAATAGTCGCACCATTTTTCTAGACCAGATAGCTACTTCCCTGCTTTATGAAATAAATAAAAGTGAAGGATAAAATATCAATTCTATAATTTTTCGACTGTTAAATTATGCCAGTGGTAGAACCGTACTATGGATTTAGAATTTAAGGAAAAAGTTCATCAAATCTATAGCTTTTAAGATCAACAAAAAGGGTTACATTTCTTTAAAATACCTCAAAAAGGGAGCTTATTTTCGACTGTTAAATTTTGACCGAGTTAGGGTCATACTGGTGAAAGAAAGCCATTAATACTATCCAAATTTGTAAAACGAAAGTCAAACTGAGTTAGGGACTATCAATAAAAAATCTTAACCATGTGATAGTCCCTTTCTTTTAAATCGTTTTATTATGCCAACAAGTATTATTACTACAGACGACCTTCGGGAATTCAAAATGGAATTGCTCGAAGAATTAAGAGGTATCCTTTCTAAACAATCTTCCGGAACCCTCAAGCGCTATCTGAAATCATCCGAAGTTATGGACCTGCTTCAAATAAGCCCGGGAACATTGCAAAATCTTAGAATTAATGGCACACTGCCCTACACCAAGGTGGGTGGGATCATTTACTATGATGCTCAGGAGATTCAACGGGTTATGGATGAAAACAGAGTACAACACAATTTCGATTTATAAAAGATGAATTATATAAAGCTACTTAACGCGGCTTTTGAAAAGTTCTTTTTCGATGACCGCCTAAACCCAACGCATATTAGCCTCTATATGGCTTTGTTCCAGGAATGGAATAGTAGCCGGTTTGCAGATGGATTTTTTGTAAATCGCCGGGAGCTCATGCATATGGCCAAGATAGGTTCAAAATCTACCTATCATCGTTGTATCACAGATCTTGATTCCTGGAGTTATCTCTCCTATTTCCCTTCCTATAATCCGTACAAGGGAAGTAAAATCAAGATGTCCATTATCTGCACCACTGATGAACCGGTTACGGGAGACTACGATCATATAATGGAACAGCACGCGGAACAGTACTATCCCATACGGGATCAGGTTATGTACCAGCACTATCCCATAAATGGTCAAGTTGAGGACCCGCACCGTCCCGTAAGTAGACAAGCATTGGTACCTTATATAAACAATACTAAACAAATAAACATTAATAAACAGCCAAAGGGCAGGCAGGCCGTTTTAATTTTTTTTAAAGAAAAAGGATTTCCTGCTGATGAAGGAAAAAAATTCTTTGATCATTACCAGTCCAATGATTGGAAAACAAGCAATGGAAATGAGGTAAAAGACTGGCAGGCTTTAGCGATCCACTGGATGAAAAGAACCGAATTATTCGAAGAGAACCACAAAGAAATCAAAAAGGTAGCGTCCCATAATCAGGACAACTTAAAGACCACTAAAACCAAGGATTATGGACAACCCCTCTAAAATTACCGAAGGTGGCGTGGAATATTCGCTAGGCAAATTCGATGGAAAATCCGTGCAATATGATTTTCCAAAAATTCTGGTTTACTTAAATGCCAAAGGGAAGCTTCTTTTTGGAGAAAAATTTAAAATCTACAAGAAGGATAAAAAGGTTTTATTAAAGCTGTGCTCCTACTTCATCAGGGATAAGGAAAATTGCAGAAAATTTGGTATTGATGTGGATAAGGGAATCTTACTTTCCGGACCCGTAGGATGTGGTAAAACAAGTCTTATGAAACTCTTACATTTTTTGGTACCGTACCAGCGAAAATATGTGGTGATGCCCTGTCGCAATATTGTCTTTGCATTCAATCACTTAGGATATAAAACCATAGAAGACTATGGCGAAAGTAGTTTTTTCTGTTTTGATGATATGGGTGTAGAACCTTTGGGAAGACACTATGGCCGGGATTGTAATGTCATTGGAGAAATTCTACTATCCCGGTATGAACTTTTTCTGGCGACAAAAATAAAAACCCATGCTACCACAAATTTAAATGCTGAGGAATTGGAAGAACGTTACGGGAATCGAGTAAGAAGCCGGATGCGGGAACTTTTTAATTTGATTGCCTTTGATATAACAGCTTGGGATAAGCGAAAATAAGTTAGGAGCGAAAAGATTTAGATATCAAAAGTACCTCCTTAGAGATCTGGCTTATAATTTCCTGAATAAGGTTTACTATTTCTAATAAAATCATCTTCATTTTAACCTAATTAAATAATTACAAAATAGGCTTGAGGCGGTAAAACCGAAACAAAAACTGAATTGGTAAAAGACAATTCTGACGTTTTTCAGTACTTTTTTATATTCAGTTTTCAGGTTATCAACAACTTACCTATTAAAATTCATAGAATTTAATGCCAAATAATAGCAACCGAATTCAAACTCAATCAATTAATATTTTATACACAAATTATTGATTTTCAGTAGTTTAAATTCAAATATATGTAATTTTCCTTTAACGAAAACAACACAAAAATCTAAACTGTTCCGTTATGCGAAAATCAATTTATTTCACAGCTTTCCTTTCACTGATCTCCACCCCCCTTTTTGCCCAGATAGGAGGTATCGAAAATTCAGTTAATGATGTTTCTGATACCATAAGAACCATTTTCCCGATCATTCTTGGGGTTATTTTCCTAATTGGATTTCTTTTTAATGCTGGTCATTTCTTTGGTGAAAATGCCGATTTAAAAAAGGGAATTACCCGGGTATTGGTTTTTGTCCTGATTGCCGGTGCAGTCGTGGGAATCTTCACTTATCTAATCTCTATTGTAGTCTAATGATCGTATCAAGGGCTTTTAATCCAGGCATTATGAAAAAATTCGAGGTCTATAGAAACATTAGGAAAGAAGCTATCATTTTTGGATTGCCAGTCTCCCTATTCGCCGTTATGATGATTTCCATAGTAGCCTCCCTCCTGGTAGTTATTTTTTCATTCAGCTTCGAGATCATTATTGGAGTACTAATTTTTAATTCGGTGCTCTATATTATGCTAATCAGGATCTATAGTAATCCGCAACTCCTTCAATTCCCAGCTTCCTTTCCAGATATCATAAGTAACAAAAGAAATTCAGGCTTCGATTATGAATAAGGTTAACCTATCCAATTGTAAGGTTATAGCAGATATTCAAAACAATATCGCTTTTGCTATGAATGGAAATATCGTCATCTGCTATGAAGTGATATTACCTGAAATTTATTCTCTTTCAGAAAAAGACTTCGAGGATATACATGATGTCTGGTTTCAGGCATTAAAGTCCCTCCCGGTTGGTACTGTCGTCCATAAGCAGGATATCTACGTGAAAAAGATCTTTACATCAGAAGAATTACACAATAAAACATTTTTAGAAAAGGCTACTCATGATCACTTTAAGAACCGGGAGTATATGGAGCATCATTGTTATCTATTCTTTCTGCTGACCAGTAATAAAGCCCTTAATAATTCTAAATATGTAAATCCATTTCAAAATATATCGAAAGTAATTATCAGGAAACTGGAGGAGAATGTAAACAGCTTTGTTAGTTCAGTCAGCGATACAGTTTCCTTTATCAATACCAATCGTAAAATAGAACTTGTTCCTCTTAATGCAAATGGAATTCAGGGTCTGACCAACGATTATTTCAATGGCTTTAATAAAGGTTTTGATACAGATATTTTATTAGAAAAGAAGAATGTCAATATAGGACAAAATTATTTTGATGTCCTGGCCATTAACAGCGAACTGTGCTTTGGCGAAAATGTAAAAAGTAGCAAAACCAATGAAAAATACACGTCAGACGATTTTGTATTCCATCAAGGATTTATAGATGGTTTGGGACTAACGCTCAACGCAAATCATATTGTAAATCAGATTTTGTATCTGGATGACAAACATAAATGGCGCAAGCTATTGGATAAAAAAGTTGAAGCACTTAAAAAAAGTTCAAATTTCGGTTCGCAGAATAAAGTTGTACTTGGTAAAATTCAAAATATACTTGATCAGATCAATGTTGATGACACCTCCCGAATTATTCGCGGACACCTTAACATAATTTTCTGGGATAAGAACTCAGAAAATCTAAAGAGAATTGGATCTCAAGTTAAGACCGAATTTAAGGAATTGGATATTATCCCCTATTATCCAAAAGGAGAGGAACGTAAAAATTATATACTGAATAGCTACTGTGGCTTTTCATCCAACTTTTCCAATGAAGATTTATATGTAACCGATCTAAAACATGCTCTATGCCTTTTTATAAATAACACAAATTATAAATCTGATTCTACAGGTATCATATTTAATGATCGTGAACATAATATACCTATATTAAAAGATGTCTGGGATGAGAAAAAGAAACGCATCAAGGCCCGGAATTTTGCCATATTTTCTCCTACAGGTGAAGGCAAATCTTTCCTGGCAAACAATATCCTGCGCCAATACTTTGAGAGTGGTATCCGCCTGGTCATTATCGATTTGGGTGGTTCCTATACTAAATTTGCCAAACTATACCCCGGAGAATACACTATTCTGCGCTACGAGAGTGGGAAGAACCTGGGGATTAATCCATTTTATATAAAAAATCAGGATGATCTAACACCTGAAAGACTGGAAGATTTATCGGTGTTCCTTTTTGAGCTGTTCACCTCCGATCTAAAAGTTACCAAGGCAGAATCGGTATCTATCAAAAAGATCCTTAGGTACTATTATGAATGCACTCCTAATAAGTATTCTTTGGATGGTTTTTACCACTTCATCGAAAGCAATCAAAAGGATCTGCTCCAGAACCTCAAAATCCATCCCGACTACTTCAACATTACAAACTTTCTGCACATAATGTCGGAGTACGTTGGCGATGGTCTATATAGTTTCCTGTTCGAAGTTGCTGAAGATCAAACTTATAAGATCGAGGATAAGCGGCTGGTTGTTTTTGAATTAGATGAAGTAAGGGAAAACAAAGAGATCCTTTCTGTAATGTTGAAGCTGATCAAATCTGCTATCCAAAGAACAATTTGGAAAAATCGATCAGAAAAAGGAATCATCCTATTTGATGAATTTGCCAAGCAGTTAAAATTTAAAAACGTACTGGAAAGCGTGGAGTTTTACTATCAGGCCATTCGTAAACAGAATGGTGCTATTGGGATTATTTTACAATCTATCAACCAGCTTCCAGATAATTCTACTTCGGCAAGTATTCTGGATAACACACAGGTCTTTTACAGCCTACATAATGAAAAAGGATATGTGGAGTTGGGCAAACGCTTAAACCTCTCCAAACACGACCTAAATCAGTTGAAATCCATTAAGAACAACTTTACCGGACCCAGAAAGTATACCGAGATTTTTATAAAGATAGGAAAGCATAGCAATGTATTCAGACTCGAAGTACCCAAGGAGGTCTATGCTGCTTACCTCACCGATGGATCTGAAAACGATCTTATCATGGCTCTCTATAAAAAACATCAATCTATGGAAAAAGCAATTAATGAATTCATCTCAAAAACTTAAAAACAATGAAATACAAAATCCAATTTTTAGCACTAGCATTGGCTCTGACCCTAATAATGCCTGCCCGTACATTCGCTCAGGGGATGCCGGTTTATGATAATACCAATTTTATAAGCCTGGCCAAATCGCTTATAGAATCTGCAAAACAAACCTCACAATTGCTCAAAACCGTCGATTTCCTGAAGCAACAAAAAGAGAACCTTGAAAAGGTAAATAGCGTAGTGAGGAAATTGAAGGCCGTACAGGAGATCGCTCAAAACAACCAAAGGCTTTTTGACCTGGTGCGCGATGACCTCCGGAAAATTCTGAATTCTCCTTATATCAAACCTGAGGAAGTTACCAGAATTTCAGATTCATTCAATGGCATAATTGAAAACTCCCTGGATGATCTGGACTTTATAGATCAGATCTTATCCAGCGATTACCTGAAAATGACCGACGCCGAACGCGCGGCTATTTTAAAAGAAAAAGAGCTTCAATCAAAGGAGATGGTTTCAGAAATTAAACTGAAAACCGAACGCTATCGGGACATCATTTCATTTAGAGAAATGCAGGACAGGATCAATAATCGGGAAACAGACTATTAAAAAAATGATATGGGATTTTTATTAGGCATAGGACTGGAATATGTGGATGCTGTTTTTCAGGTTATTAAAAACAGTGACTTTTCCCAATACACTATTGCCGGAATGAAAACCCTGGCTGTGCTTTTTTTTCTAATTAATATTCTTAAAAAATATAACGAAGGGATTGCCGATAAGGAGGGTTATACCTGGGGACTTAGCCCGGGGGAACTAGCTAAAAATTTCGCCGTAGTCGTGCTGGTTATATTTTCTACCCAGGTACTCGGTTTTTTTGATAGTATCCTGGTAGCTATAGAATCTCAGTATAAAGACACAGCTCCTGCCCTTATCCCCTTGCAACTACAGGATATAGATCTGGAAACAGAGGTGGGTCCCCTGGAAGTGGCCACCAAGGCAATGTCTTTGCTTTATGATGCCCTGGTCACCCCATTGTACCCGGTTAAGGTGATTTCTTTTGTGATAGGCTTGTTCTTATGGGTTTTGGACCTTTTCATTTATCCTCTCTTTTTAGCTGAAAGATATTTCCTGCTTGGGATCATGCAGGCATTTTTTCCACTGGTAATTAGTCTTGCCGTATTTAAAAAATTCAGGGAGTTGGCCTATAACTTCTTTAAGCTGTACACCGCGGTTTATATGCTGGTTCCTGCCTTCTTCCTGGTCAATATTTTTGTAAATAATCTTTATGCAGAAATCAATACGAATTTCTGGTCAAATCTACTAGGCAACACCACAGATAATAACATTATCAAAATCATTGTGGAAGCGGGATCTATTGGCTTTATCGTTTTTCTGAAATTCAAACTTTATAGACGTGCCACCTCCTTCACATTTAAACTTTTTACTTCCTAATTCAGATAAATTCAGAAACATGAAAACAGCATACCGAAATATCTACTCAGTCTTAAAAATCAACCGGTTTATTGTAATGAGCGTTGTGGTTCTTGCTTTGGTCTCAAGCGCTTTCTCAGGATTAATGGTTTATGATATATACCAACAATCCATGAATAGTTCTTTTGCGATCAATACCGATGGTTCGGTAATTCCATTAAAATGGGTTGCGCAGCAGGAAAATCTGGAAGTGGAAGCGCTGGCCCATCTGGAACTCTTCCATACCTATTTCTATAATATAGATGCCAGCAATTATGAAAAGAACCTGGAAAAAGCATTATGGCTCGGCAATAGTTCTGTAGACAATCTCTATAGACAGAAGAAAGCAGATGGAGTATATAATCGCCTGATTCAATATTCCCTGGTTCAAAAAGTATTAAGTACAGAATCTGAACTTGAATTATTAGATGATTCCTATCAATTCAGGACGACCACCATTTTTGAGATCAATCGCGGGACGATCACCGATACCTACGAACTGGTATCGACAGGAAACCTGATTGTTGTAGATCGTAATTATCCTAATAACACCCACGGTCTTCTCATCACGAATTATTTCGAAAACACCCTTAAAAAACTAAATAATGAAAATTGAGCCGATAATCGGCATTTAAAAAACAGGATTATGAAAGTTGAAAAAAACAAAATAGTGTTTGCTTCGGTACTAGCATTAGTGATACTGTTCATTGTGTCATATTCATTATTAATAATGTCTGAGGATGCTAATGAAAACGAAAACCCAAGAGAAATTACCGTTCCAGAAATTGGGAATGAACAGGAACATTATTCTACAAAGCTGGATGCCATTAATGCCTTGAAGGAAGTTAAAGAAACCAATGCCCCGAGCATATACGATGAAAGCTTGTTAGACTCGGCTGGCTATTATGACCCTGATCTTTATGATAAAGAAAAGCAGCGAATTATAGACAGTATTGATAATTATAGGCCTGTTCAATATTCAGATAATTCCTATAACCATGAATCTTCAGAAGCCAATATACAGGAAGCCACTATAATTGATCCTATTTTACCTGAAAGCAATACGATAATTTCTACAAAAGAAATAGAACTGGAACACCAGTTATTTTTCAGTTCAGATCCGTCTGAAAATCCTGAGTTGGTACAGGCAAAGACAGATAATATGATCTATGCTGAAGTTGACGGCACCCAGGTAGTGAAACAGAATTACCGGTTACGTATGAGATTAAGCAAGGATGCCAGCATCAACGGGAGGTATGTTCCTAAAAACACGCCTGTTTTTGGTTTTATAAGCTTTCAACCCAACAGGGCTTTGATAGAAATTGAGAATATCAACCACAGGCCAGTAAAACTCAAGGCATACGATCTTCAGGATGGTAGCGAAGGCATCTATGTAGAGAATAATTTGAGAGCCGATGCCACCCGGGAAGTTATAGATGATCTGGTGCAGGACATCAATATTGCCGGGGTTCCACAAGTAAGCGGGATTAAAAAAGTCTTTCAGCGCGATAACCGCAACATCAAGGTCACAGTAACCAACACTTATAAACTCATTTTAAAAGCCTCACGGGGAAATTAAATCCATAAATTATGAAAACCTCAATAATCACCACGATCCTTTTTTTGCCCTTCCTAGCTGGAAATAGTTTTGCCCAGACAACTAGTTCCAGTAGTCCCATTCTGGATACCATTTTTGCCAATGATTCCAAGAATGTGGCCCTGTTCTTCCCTGCCCCTATCAGGCAGGGAATTACAGGGGCAGAGAACTTTGTATTCACTTACAATCGGGAGCAGGAACAGCATTTCGGACTGCTGCAGGCAAGGCCCGGAGAGGAAAGTAATCTACTCATTATCAATGGTGATGGTGCTGTTTTTTCGTATATTGTTAGGTATAAAAAGCAGCTTCCTAAACTGAATTATTTTATCCCCAGAAGCCAAAGTATTGGGACTGAAAAACCGGTTTTAAAGAATAAGGAGCCAAAGGACAGTATAAGCGAGAAAGCTAAAAACAGGGATCGCTATCATAAAAAGTTTAGTGAATTCCTGCTGGACAGAAATCAAAAAATAGGCAGGATCAAAAAACGTGCTGATGGTATTTTACTGAGTGTCCAGAATTTTGTTTTTGACAGGGGAGAAATGTATTTCGTTATTGAAATTGAAAATTCATCTTCGTTGGATTATGATCTTAATTTTCTGAAATTCTATATAGAAACAAAGAAACAGGGAAAAAGAAAATCTATTCAAAGATTAGAGCAGAAACCAATTTATATACACCAGCTACCAGTGAAAATCCCTGAAAATGAAACCAGGAAAATGGTGTTTGTACTTTCAAAATTCTCTTTGGCAAACGACAAAAGATTAGTGGTTGCACTCAATGAAAGAAACGGAGAACGTAACTCAAAACTAAATGTAAAAGCAAGGATCATTAATAACCCAAATTAGACAGCCTTATGAAGAAGTTATTATTGCTATTTTCGATAGTCTTCGCTATTAGCTGTGGAGAAAGCCAGAAATCCCCGGAAGAAACGGCCAGGATCGTCGTGGAAAGTTTTTACAATCGTGATAACGCCAGGCTTAAAGAATATACTACCCCAGGAATATACCAGTCATATGTTTCTGTCCAGGATCAATTAACCAATGCCTCTGGCGGAAAATCCAACTTTTCAGTAGTCCAGGATACGGTTTATGGCGATACCGCCTGGGTAAAGTTTAATTCTGCCTATGCCGACCGGCCGGAAACTTTTAAATTGATCCAGCAGGACGGCAAATGGAAGGTTACAGAAACTGGTTTACGAGAGCGCAGCCCCTTTTAAAAGATCTTATACTGGAAATCAAATTTTTCTTCTTGCTTGGGATGTTTACCTGGCAAAAAGGATATTCCTCTCCTATTTAATAAATTCTAAATACCTCCAAATTCTTACTTTTTAAAAATTATTTAATATGATTTAAATCTTTTACAATAGAAAAATTACATTAACTAATTTCAAAATAACATAAGCGTAAACAACAACAATTTGTAAACAACTTAAAAGCATCCATTTATTAAATGTTTAGTTTAGTCTTCGGTTTCTTTTTTGTTTTTCTCTTCTTTTAGGTGTTTTATAAACTCCCCTTTATTTCTTTTGGAACTTTCTCCCAGTTTTGTTTTTATGTCTGCTAACAATCCTGCATAATCTTTGTCGGATTCTGTGGTTTTTGATCGCAAATAGTAATAAGACATGTTTTTGATGAAACTCGAATCCAGTATATATTTTTTCTTTGTAGATTTAAATAAGGATTTAATATAATCAGGATAATTTTTCCCTCGAATATCTGCATAAATATAAATTGATAAGAATTTTTCAAATTCTGAAATGTCTTCTGTAGTCTGATCCGCAATAATTTTTTTCCTTATTATGGGTGCTGATTTATAGGATCCTAGCCAGTTATACATAGTTACTTGATGAAGAATAGGTAGAATTTTCATAAAAAAGCCAAAATCCATTTCTTTTGGGATTAATTTAGCAACCTCTTCCTTATGATTTTCTTTAAAATACAGTATTGAATCTCTATACATCATCATATATGAAATAGAACTTATAAGAATATTACCATACGCATCAATTCTTTTTTTATGGTCGATATCTGAACTATTTTTAAATACTATAGCGGTTAATTTCAACAATTTAGAAAACCTTATTGCTTCTATTTCTTCCGTAGGTTGATCCTCTAAATTTATTTTTGCTTCTATATTCTTACGCGAAGGTACCGTTGCAATTTGACTATCATAGGCTTGTTCAATTTCTTGTTCTGTTGGTTTTGTTTTGGCCTTTGAAAGATCAATACGAGAGGAGATGGTCTCTTTAGTTTCTAATACTCTATCTAACTCATAATACTCATCTTTCACCTTGGAATTTATATATCCGTAAACCTCTTCTACTTCTTTATTCAAAAAATCAAATACCTCCTCATCTTCTCTATTTAAACCTGTATAAAAATCTAATTCATTGATATAGTTTAAATAATTTTTACCATTAAGAACTTTTTTCTTAAATTTTTTACTATAACCAATATATTTTGCTAAAAAATAACTGAAGAAAAAGGCGGTTTTAAACCTAATACTATTACCATTACATTTAACTAAAATCCCTCTTTCAATTAAATATTCTAGTACCCTAGAAGGATTTATATCTATTTTATTTTCTAGATAGCTCTCAATTTCCTGTTCAAGCTCATACTCTTTGACTCTATATCCCAGGTTACTGTTATCTTTATCTAACATAAATTTAGCGAGAAATGCAAGTAATCGCTGCTTGTCACCAAAATCAAACGTATCAAAGTAAATATTTTGAATATTACCCTTCTCTAATAAATTCTCCACAAACATTTCTACCAAAACGGCATTGTTAATGGGTCTATTCTGTTGTTTGTTAATTATCCAAAGAAAAATGGTTACAGCTAAAGGAGTTTTGGGTAAGCCTATTTCTCGAAATCCTTTCAGAAGTTTTTCTATATTCTCATGTAGGTCAATATCTGATGTTGTAACCCAATTTGCGATAAGTCCCTTAATCTGTTTTGATTTGAAAAGATGAATATAATACGTTTCAAAATCATCTTTAATTTCTGAAAAAGCTGAAATTAATTTTACTGGAACTATTTCGTCTTCCGTATTGTTAACTGTAGCAATAACCCTTGTATCGGGGTATTCAGATATAAAATTTTTTAATTCATTTATTTGATATTTAAATTGTGAAGAAAAATCTAGATCGTCAATCAGCAAATCGATATTTACAGAATTAATTAGTTCTGTAGTTTCTTTTGAACTTTTGCTTATATATTGCTTAACTATTTGCTTAACACTGTTATTACCTATTTCATTAAATTTTAATAGGATAGGTAACCTTCTCGTTTTATGAAAATTATCTGTAAGATCAATTAATAATTTATCTAGTAAGATAGTTTTACCTGTCTCTTTTGCACCGAAGATAATTTGACTTTCTATTGAATTTACTAAGTCCTGTGTAGAGTAGAATTGAAAATTATCGTTATTATCTAGGTTGTTCTCTGGTAGATTTCCAATTACAGGTTCAACATATATTTCGCTGAGTTTTCCTTTATTACTCTGAGAAATATTTAAAATTAAATCTTCATTTAGTTTTGGGAAATTTTCCTCTTTTATATTATCTATGATCCTACTGACTTCTTGGATTATTTTTTGCTCACCTTCTTTGGGAATTTCAAAAGACTTAACCCCCTCATCATTACCAATATCACTATTGACAACAAACGTTTTATGGTTATCTATATATTTTCGATGATAGACTGTAATTCTTTCATTTTTTTCATAGTCAATAACAGAATACCCATTGGTATAGTTAATTTCCTCTGATTGAATTCCATTTATTGATTTTCCAATTGACAGAAATAAATTTCCATCCAAATCATCTACTTTTTGAGATTCTAATCTATGTGTATGGCCAAGAAAAAGCATTTCATAATTGCTATAAAGTAATGGTTTAATTTTTTTGAAGTCTTTTTTATTAAGAAACTCAAAGGGATGATGAAGAATTGCAATTTTTAGTGTTGTATCTGATATAAAATCTAAAGAATTTTCAATTTGATTTCTGCCAATAAAAAGTTTTCCTAAATTATCATCTTCATAACATAACCATGCACTATTTAAGGCCGTAACTCCAACAGATTCATCACCATTTTCAATTATGAAACTAGATTCGAAAGCAGTTATATCATAATTTGAGGGATCTAAATGTTTAACAAAAAAATCTTTTTCAAAAGTTTTGTAACTATTCATACCCACAATATTTTCACCTTTATCTTTTCTAATCGATGGTAGAAATTCATCAACTAAATCAGGAGATGAAACAAAGGAATCCCTCATAGGTTTATCCTTAAAGGAATTAATTTTATTTCTTTCTAAATCGTGATTTCCGGGAGCAAATAAAAATTTTCCCTTTAATTCCGGAAACTTTTTCAGAATTGGATCTATTACGTGCTCTTCAAAATAATAAAATTTTAAATCAGGATCTTTAAATGCTAACCCTCCTTTATCCACAAAATCACCCGAAAATATAACGACTGTATCTTTATTGACATATTGCTCAATATCATTGATAAGAGCAGTTATAAGATTTTTTTGGGAATTTTCAAGATTTTCATTTTTAAGATGGAAATCACTAAGGTGGATAATTCGAATCAAAGTTTATATTTTTAAGAATTGTTGTTTTATAAATTATTAGATTTTCTGTTTACTCGCTTTAAACTACTGGTTCTCTATAATCTCAATCTCCTCCTCCGTCAAACCATAAAGCTCATAAACAAGCAGGTCAATTTCTGTTTCTAAAGAAGAGGTGTCGGCTGCGGAGTTTTCTTTTTTTAGCGAAAGAATTTTTTCCACTACATTTTCAATCTCCTCTTCCTGTTTGCCAGTTGGTTCTTTAATTGGAAGCAGTTCTATTTTGTACTTTTTCCATCGGTTAGTCCCCATTCCGGTAGTAGTCCCTATTAGATTAAAATACCATTCTGAAACTTTGGAATTTAATAATGCTAACAAGAATTTCAATTTTTCTCCTGTCATTAAAAAGGTTGTGGCTTCGGCGTAATAGCCAGAATCATCATAGGCGAATTTTGGTCTGTCTGAAATTTCACCCCAGATTATTTTTGGTTTTTCAAAGTCTTGCCAATAAGAAATTGAATCCTGAGTTTCGAACCATTCGTTAGAGGTTTTCTTTCTACTTCCGGTCCCTCCTACCTGCTCCAGTCTTTTTTTTCCGAATGTGAGTAAATAATCGCGAATATCTGGGTAATCAGTAATGTTAATATCCAGTGCTGGGAATGTGCCAATTACCCATTGGTCAGAAAACTGATAACCGTATTTTTGGACATCTCGCCCACGAAGAATCGGTTTAATTAGCTTATCGTTTCTGGAATCACTTTCTATCAAATGTTCCTTAGTTTCTTCAACAATTAAAAACGCAGCATTATATCCAGTCTTTATACCAAAATTTATAGTTAGATCAAATTGCTTTAACAACTTAGAATCTGTTTCTATTTTCAGTTTTAATTTGGATGCAGCCTCATCCCCAATGAACCAATCAGAACTTTCAGGAATTACAAATTGGAAAGAATTTTGCTCAAAAAATTCAGATAAAGAAGAGCCCATGGAATATTCTTTCGAAAGATTTACTACTGGAAAAGTTTCAGCTTTATAACTTTTTTGCAGAGTAATAATATTTGATTCTACAGTGGCTTCTTCGAAAACCTGAATATCTTCAATATTCATTAAAGAAACGGGTTGCAAGTTTTCAACGAAATAGTTTTTAAGGAGGTTCCCATATATTCCGCGTAACCATGAATTAGAAGTTATAAAAGTAAGAACACCATAATCTTTCATAATTTGCCCGCCACGTTCATAAAACAAACAATAAATGTCTGCAACTTTTGAATAAGTTTTAAAATCTGCTTTAGAAAAATATTCAGATTGATCCTTTATTTTAGATAAAGAAAAATAAGGAGGATTCCCAATTACCACATCAAACCCAACATAATCACCGTCATCGTTTAATACCTCCGGGAACTCAAAGCGCCATTCAAAAGCATTTTCATAGATCTTATTGTCCTTGATCTCCTGGATCTCGGCTTCCAGTTTTTTACTGTCTTTGGTAAGCTTTTCAACTTTTTTATTCCATTTGGATTTTTCCCTTTTTGAAAGTTCAAACATTTTGGGTTGTTGGGTCATCAAAAAAAGCTCGCTTTTGAACTTTTGTAATTTCTTTACCTTGGAGTCGTTCGCAGAGATCTCACTTCGAAAATCATTTTTGATATCATGGATGATCCTTTCCATTTCCCGCTTCTGCTCCTTATTTTCGGCATTCCTATAGGTGTCTACCGCTACCCGGTAACTATCTATACTCCATTTGCTATCCTTAAGCGCTTTGCTTAAATCTGCATCCAGGTCAAAGCGGCTTATCAGCGAGTTTCCGCACTTGATGTTGATATCGATATTGGGAAGGGTTTCCAGTTCTGTTTCGTTCCGGTAATAGGCATTTTTTAAAAGCTCAATCCATAATCGCAGTCGGCAGATCTTAACCGAGTTGGAGTTAATGTCCACACCAAAAAGACAGTTCTCAATTATTTTTTGCTTCTCATGGAAAAGCGCTTCCTGTATGCGCTGGCTTTCTTTAGCAGATGGGTTATATTCAAAGAGTTCTCCCTCCTCGTCGGTTACAATAAGTTCATCGTTCACCACTTCCACCTGGTATTCCTTCAGTCTTCTACACGAGCGATCCTGCAGAATATTCAGGTCATTTTTAATAGCGATCATCTCGTTTAGCGCCGAAACCAGAAAATGCCCCGATCCCACCGCGGGATCACAAATCTTTAAACTATTTATGAGTTCATTGGCTTCCTTACGGTCTTCTATGCAATCATAAAGTTCATCCAGGTTTTTACAGTCCCAGTTTTTGGTTTCATTGAACTTTTGTACCACCGCTTTCCTGATGGTTTCCCGGCACATATACATGGTGATAAAACCCGGCGTAAAGAAAGAACCGTCTTTATACCCATTGATCTTTTCAAAAATAAGCCCCAGCACAGAAGCATTGATCAACGTTTTATTATCTTCCTGTATGGTCTCCCCTCCTTCGCTGCTAAAATCATAGGCGTTCAGGAATTCAAAAAGATATTCCAGCGCATTGATCTCTCCACTGCGTTTTTTTCCTTTTTTATCCTTAAGAACGGTAGCGCTGTAGATAGGAATTTCTTTATCATCCCGAAGGTTACTTATAAACAGGGTGGAATGTTCAATATCTGTAGGCTCAAATAATGAACTATTGAGATAAGGTACCTTTTCAAAAAGTGCTTTTACGTCTTCATTTCTATCTCCATACTGCCGTGCCAGTACCTGAAAGAACAAACTATTAAGATCATCGTAATTATGTATTCTGTCCAGGCTAAGGAATTCATAAGACCTGTCACCTTTATGGTAAGTGATAAGCTGCGCTTCTAACAGTTTTAGAAATAATATCCTGTTTAGCCAGGTAATACTTAATTCCAGTCCTACATTAAACAGCCTTTCTTGATGGGTATCTCCAAAATGAGAGGGAGTCTCCAAACGGCTTATCTTATCTGTACTATCCAGCTGGATGATCGCGTTTTCCAAAAAAGAACCGGTGTGACGCTGGCCTTCTTTTTGCCGCTCAATAATTTTCTTGCCTCCTTGTTTTGTTTCGGTAAGGCCTATAATATGAAGCAACTCGCCATAAAATCGTTTATCCAGGCTATTACTGTCATTAGTGAACGGCAATTTCAGGAGATGTTCCGGAGACAATAATTTAAAGAGCGCTATAAGTTTATTATCGTCCTTTGGATTGTTATTCCGCAGCGGTTTTTCAAAGTTCCGGATGTCAAAATGAGTAAATTCTACCTCTTGCTGCATTCGGGCAATGAAAGGCTCAGCGATCTCTTTATAGAAGAAATCGGTTGTTTTTCCGGCTAGTCGTCCCTCCTCAAAATCTATAAACTGGCTTACCAGACCCTTGTTCTGAGCAAAGGTCTTTTCAAAGAAATTAGCGTCAAAGATAAACCACTCATTGATGTTGGTGGCGATCACATATTTCACCTCCAGATTCTTCTGGCTAATTCGCTCCCTGAGATAATACAATACCAGTTCCTGAAAAGCCTTGACATTGACCTTCCCTTTACTTAGCATTTCTGCTTTATTCGTAGGCTTCTTGGCCTCAATGATCACCCCAACCATACTTTTGGCCTTGTTCCCGTTATGGATCACCAGGTCGTTACGGCCCTTGGTATTGATAAAGTGATCGGGATCGTAGTAGGTCTTCTTCAAGAAATCTATTACCAGGTTTTTATGGAATTCTTCAGTTTCGGTATCATTGGTCCTGTCCAGTAATTCCTTAAGATTCTTCTTAAAAAGTTCTATCTGGGAACGATTGGGTTTTACCTTTAAAAATGCCTTATTGAGTGCCTTTCTAGGCTTAAGAATATTAAAACTATACGAATCAATTCCTTGTTCGGTCATGCAGAAATGAGGTTAGCATTAAAAAAGAGAGCTTGTAGGGAATGCTCTCTAAATCGGTAAAATCAAATTGTATGATTTACCGATATTAAATTTTTAACAAGATATAAAGAAGATTGAAAACCTGAAATTTAGTTTCAAAAAAGCTTTCAACAGGGAATTGTTGATATAAACAGGCTTTACAAAGAGTTATGATAAGCAGAATTTCTATTAGAAATCAACCAAAAATAGATCTAGCCTCGCTATGAATTTTTTCAAAATTTAACTCCAGATCCTTTTTAGAATACTTCAGGGATTTTTTTGGAAACTCTCGTTTAATCTTAGTCAATTTAAATTGCACTTTTCTGTCGTTCCCATCGGCATAGGTAATAAATTCTCCCTGTTTTAACCGAAAAAAAACATCTGCCCTTATTTTAGGGATTTCCTTTTCTCCGGTAGTTACCCGGGTATCAAAATCCAGGTTGTACCCCCTGTTCACGCTTGTAGTTTCCTTTTTGACTATCTCAAAGAAACGTTCGTAGTATTTAGCAGTATCCGGATCATTCACTTTTCCGAAGAATTGATAGGAAAGATTACTAAGTATTGCCTTGCTTGCCTTGTCCCCATACATCATATCGTTCTGTATCTTATCCTGCATTACATAAACCGTGGCAATGTCATAACTTCTCAAAGTAGCCGGAATGCGGTGCATATTTAATAGCCTTATGGTCGGTGCTTCTTCCAGCAACAAAAATGCTGGTTCAGAATTTCGCACACTCATTTGTTTAATAACGGTATGAATAATAGCCGCTATAACGGGTGAATAGGAAGTGTCAAATTTCGGGTTATTCACTACAGAAATAACCGACGGATTCTCAGGATTATTAATATTTAGAGGAACTTCGTCTGCAGATAAGGCCATAAAAATACTTTGCGTACTAATACGCTTCAATGCATTGGCCAGGGTACTTTTTACACCGGCCGTTTGTCTTTCAGAATCTTTTCCACTAATAAAAGCATCGGCCATTACCCTGGAGGTTCTATTGGTCTCCAGAAATTTAATAAGGCTTTCGGTATCTAGGTATTGATAAATGGCGATAAGATGCGGCAGGGTACAGAATTGAGGATAAGACGTTTTTAGCTTCCAGATCAATCCGCTAATCAAACCTTCTGCCGCGTCATTAAAAAACTTAGTGGTTCCCGTAGTACCAGATTCTCTTTGTTCCAGGAGGTTTTCGATCAGCACCCGGGAGATCTCGTTCACACTTTCCTCATTTTCGAGATATCTGGGAGCAATAGGATTCACCCGGTGAATGATCTTATCAAAGGAAACTATATAAAATGGAATTTTGCAGTTTTTATACAGGGGATAGTCCATTTCGGTTAGTTCAAAATCTTTATAATCATGAATGACGCCGCAAAAATTATGTTGCTGAAAGTGCTTAAGAATTCCATGCACGATACTTTCCGTTTTACCGCTTCCTGCAGATCCAATTATGGAAACTCCCCGTCTAATGTTGTCTATCCTGAAATCCTTACCAGTGGTTTTAAATATTACCTGATGTTTGTCTTTTGGACCGTTATCTGTATCAGTCTTATCGAAGAAAACATAGCCTAACGTATTGATCAATAATAATGGGCAACCTAAATAAAGTAAGCCTTCAATAATTTGGTCGGAAGAAAAGAATTGGGCTATTAAACCGAACAGCAATAGGATATTTATCAAAAAGGCGAATCTGGAAATTCGGTACATTCCATAAAATACCAAACTGCTAAGCATGATAAATAGAATGATATGTGACCAGTTAAAAATTTCCATATCTAATTATATTCCTATAGAACCTGATCTAACTGCTATATCCAGACCCTTCTTCAACCGGTTAAAAACCTTTAAAGCAAGTTGTGACTTATTCGTAGGAATACTGGGCATCAAGGGCATCCCGGATTCCCGCAACATTTTCATGGCCATGACTTTTTCATTGATAGGCAGTTTCAATAATACGGAAAAGTAGTTTCTAGGATTTCGAATAAACTCTTTTCGGGCTATATAGGTTTCCACAAAATTGCGTTGATATCCGAAGCTTTTGTCGAATGTCTTTTCTGCATTTCCAAAAAATTTATCACGGTCAAAACCTCTTTTCACCATCTTTCCGTTTAATTCTACCTGGGAAGCTTTGTATTTGCTGCCGGGAGATAAACTAAAATTGTTAGAAGCATCCTTACGGCTCACGATTATATGAATATGGCTTTGCTTGCCTTCTTTGAGCATGCCCTGAACAATCCGTTTTCCTCCATGCTGATGCGGGGCAGCCTTTTCAAGTTTTCTAATTTCACGCTCCATCCTTGCTAGGTTACCTGAGAGTTCGCCACGCGCTACTTTCTTGAGTTCACTTTTGAGTTGAAGTATTTTGGATGCGAAAGGCTGGTTTTCCCTTACTTGTATATCGGTGCCTTTAAAGCTTCGTTGGTGCTCGATCCTGGCGTAATATTTTATATCATCAATATTGACCGGTCGGCCATGGATCTCCCTGTTAAATGAAACTACATAATCTTTCATCAGCTCTCTGGTATATTTCTTTAAATCTTCGCTGCTGTTTTGCAACCTGTTTAGTTCGTATTTGGAAGGGCTCACCGTAATGGAATAGAACCTCGGTTCAGTCTTTTCCAACTTCGCGGTATTTCCATCTATTTCCTTTATCACTTCTTCTGCAGAAATTTTATCTCCATATTGATTGAAAAAGTATTCGGTATCTTCTGTCTCCAAACTCTGATTTTCCTTTTCCAGGTAGTTCACAAAATCTGCCACACTTTTTGAAAACGTCCCTCCTATTTTCTGGGCTGTGATTGTGATGTACATGGCTTCATATTTTATAATGCTCCTGAATCTTTTTTCTCCTGGTAACCAACCCGATCGGTTTTCTCAAGTACTTTCTTCTCTAAAATCAGGGCTTTATCTTTAACCCCTTCATTCTCAAAAAGCGATTGCAGCATTGCCAGAGTCGGTTTCGTTTGTGTTTTTTCAATATCTCTCATAATAGCGATTACAGCGTTGATCCTTTTCTTGAATGTTTGTTCGATCCTTCTACCGGTAGGTCCTAAATTTTCCTTTGGAGAGATTTCATTATATAGAAAAAAATCCAGCATTACAGCCATCGTTTCTGAATGAGAATTGAAGTATGTTTTAGAAAATTTCTGAAAACGTTTTGCCGTTTTTCGTTTAATTCGAATAGTGATAAAGGAGTCCATTTTTTTGACTTTTTAGAAGTATTTGACGTAATTCCATCACTATTTACAGACTATTACAGCACATTTGACGCAAATTGAAGAAATCTGCACATATTATTAATTTTTAAGTATTTGATAATCAATAATTTAAATTAGAAAAGGAATATAAAACGTGGCTTTGCCCGTTACCCTCTTGCTATTCCTTTTCGTCCCGCCAGGCGGGACAAAAATTTCATACAATATGGCTTTTGCCAATTGCCTAATTAGGAAATATAATTCCTACCGTAAATAAATTGATGGATATAATTACCAGCGAAAGTCAAAAAATCAGGGTAACTATGTTTTTAATAATACTGAATTTCAGTTATTTAAATATACAATTTTTCACCAAAATTTAAGCAGTTTAAAGGTTGGATATCGAAACCCTTTTCAAAAAAAAGACCCGGAAATTACCCAGGTCTTTTTAAATATAATTTGATATAAAATTATAATATTCCTTCATCTGCAAAACTATAATATTCCCCGTCCGGTGTCAAAATCAAGTGATCAAGAATTTTGATATCAAGTAAGATAGCAGCACTTTTAATCTTTTCGGTTAAACGTTTATCCGACTCACTTGGTTTCAAAGTACCGGAAGGATGGTTATGTGCTAAGATCACAGAAGTAGTTAGGCTCTTTAGAATAACCGCGAAAACTATTCTTAGGTCTACCATAGCTCCCGTAATCCCTCCGGTAGAAACTTCAAAAATTCCTTTTACTTTATTGGCGTTGTTCAATAGTAGAACCTTGAAACATTCCTGGATTCCAATGCGGTCTTTATTCCATGATTCAAATAAAAGTTCTGCTGCACTTACTGAGGAAGTAATTTTAGGAGCCTGAGACAATTTAAAATTACCCCGATATTTTATCGATATTTCATTAACTTTAGTTTTCATAGTTGCATGTTTAGATTATGAAAAGAGGGCGTTACCGCGAACAAGTACCCGCCCTCTTTATCTTTTTAATTATCGGCAGAATTATTGCCATCCTTTACGCCTAACAAAAGAATTTCATTGGCTTCCACTTCGGTTACATAGCGCTTTATACCATCTTTATCCTCGTAGCTTCGGGATTTGAGTTTTCCGCTCACTCCTATCTCTTTTCCCTTACCTGCATACTTTTCAATGATTTCTGCTGTTTTTCCCCAGGCCACGATGGTGTGCCATTCGGTATTCTGAATTTTCTCGCCTTTCTCATTTTTGTAATACTCATTAGTGGCGAGTGAAAAACGGGCTACTTTCTTGCCGCTTTCAAGATTGGTAATACTTGGCTCCTGGCCAACGTTTCCGATTAACTGTACGTGATTTTTTAAAGTACTCATGATTGAAAGAATTAAAAATTAGTATTAATACTGACTGAACTTTTCAGACAGGTGGTTTTAAATGATTTACTTATTGTATCTGGAGCGTTTTCTTTTTTTGTTTCCTTTGCTGCTGCTTCCTGTTGTATGTTTTTAAGTGATTTCATAATATCTGTTTTAGATTTACTTCCCGTAGCGCCTTCGCTGTTACCTTTTTTTGTTGCTGATACATTTTCAATATTTGGGATTGATAAGGACTTATAAAAAGGAGGCACGACTGGCTTATGCAGTCTGGTCAAGTACCAAATGTTGGTATTTTGCTGTCAAAAAAGGGTGTAGCAGTGAGGGTGCGAGAGTAAGTCCAAAGACTTTTGTGAAGTATCATAACATAGGAAGCGGCATCAAATGATAAAATGGAATTCCTATCAAGCGGACGCTATTCACGATTGTGGCTCGGAAATGAAGTGTTGCTTCTAAGCATAGCGGGAAGGATTAACGAAATGGAAAGCCAAAATTGGGGATTGGGTCCAAGATTTTTGCAGTGAAGCTCTTTTCCCGAAATGTAGCTTTTCGCGAAGTGGAGGGGAATGGGCTGAGCGGGGATATTAAATGGGATTATTATTTAGATTGAACTTTTTGAAAACTAGAGTAGCTAAAATTTTTATTTATTCAAGCAACAATTAGATCATTAGCGTCATCCAATACAGAATTATCGAAACTCTTTAGATAAATTTCAGTGGTTTTTATGGAATGATGTCCTAAACCTTCGCTAATGATTTCAGTTGAAATCCCCATGTTTTTTGCAATGGTAGCCCAGGAATGCCGAATATAATAAGAGGTGATCTTTTCTTCAATTCCTGCATCCTTAGCGATTTGTTTTAAAAGTTTATTCACCAATCTCCTATCCGATTTGTATTTGGTAAATTTTTCCACTGAGCCGTCATATCCAATTGGAAAAATAAAATTATCCTTTTCTTTATCTTTTAGATAAAAGGAAAGGATTTGGGCAAATTCTTCAGTAATTCTTACTGATAAAGGGTCACCAGTTTTACTCCTGCCGTAAAAAATTCTATTTTCGCCTACATCCTTAACTTTTAATTTTGCAAGATCAATAAGATTCATTCCCCTGCAGTTAAACATACTTAATAGATAATTTTTGGTATGCCATAAATTGGTACCCGTTTGATAATTCAATTTTCTAATAGCTACTATTTTTTCCTTAGATAGGGCTTTCTTCTTAGTTCTATTAGTTGTTGGAATCTTATAACTTAGAAACGGATTTTTGCTGGGTACATATTTATCTTCTCGCACAGCACTATAATAGATGGCCCTAATTGCTCGAATATAGGCGCTAATTGCATTGTTTGAATTACCTTTTGACCTATGTTCAAGCTCAAATTCCTTAAGCAAGGTAACAGTAATTTCATACAGCTTTAATGATTTTTGGTCATTAAATTTTGTAAAAGCCGCCATGGAATCTTTATACCATTTTGCAGTACTGGGTTTGTTTTCTTTTAGTTTTCTTTTAATTAGAACTTCTCCCCAATCCGATAAGGATAATCCGTTGGATAAATTAGTTTTTAAATCCGACTTTAATTTATCATCCCAGGCTTTTTTAATATGCTCCACCAAAGTATCAACATTTATTGCAGTTATTGTATCTCCTAACTCATTGATTATAGATTTTGCAGAATGTAATTTGTCGTATAGATTCTTATTGATTGTATCGCAATCTTTACCTTGATTAGCAAGGACAGATTTTTTTAAAAACATTCTTTTTTCATTCCATCCAGCTTTTGATGTACTTTCGGTAAGACGAATGATTCGTTGTTTTCGGTGAAATATTCTGAGAGCAATTGGATATAATCCATCAACGTTTCTGGATGATTTTCTAACGTCTAGTATTAAACTTGCCCTTGCCATTTTTTAAAATCTTAAATTAAAGATAACTAAAAAATGCATAGTTTGTGCATAGTATTTTTTCGTAACAAATGATATCAAAAGTATCCAATATCCATATAAAACTCTGTGATTCTTGTGTTTACAATATTTTTACATTTAGATGATTGCCAAAAAAGTTGCCTTCTAAGCAGGCGGTCCCAGGTTCGAATCCTGGTGCCATCACGAAAAGCCTTCCTTCATGGAAGGCTTTTTTGTTTTTACCCCTCTATGATCACAATTAAAATTTTCCGCACCTATTGGTGACAACTGGGAGTATACCCTATAGGAAAATAGTAGTAAGTTTCAGAACCTACTCTTGGATAGAATTATAAAAGAATTTAAATTGAAAGTGGAAGTGAGTCTAGGACTTTTTATAAACCTTATAGTTTATATAGTTTTTTTTCATCCATAAATAGCCAAAACAGTCCATTAATGGTTTTACCAGTCTATTTCTAAGTCCGAATTTTGGAGTTCCTGCTATCCGTGGAAAATGCTTTATAGGAACTTGCTTGATTCGACCTCCTTGTAATAAGATCATAGCTGGCAAAAAACGATGTAAGCCTTTAAACATTGGTATCCTTTTCGCGTAATCTGTTCTAATGATCTTTAGCGGACATCCAGTATCGTCCATCCCATCATGAGTAAACCAATTCCTAACTGTGTTCGCAACATGTGAGGACAGGTTCTTGATACCCGAATCTTTTCTCTCATGTCTATAACCAGTAATCAGATCGTAATTTTCGATTTCCTCCAGTAAAAGATCAAAATCAAAGGGATCGGTTTGAAGATCTGAATCTATATACCCGGTAAGGTTCGTTGTAGAATAATCAAATCCAGCTTTTATAGCGGCGCTTAAACCACAATTCTTCTCGAAACTTATATAATTGAATTCCGGATTACGGTCACAAATTTCAATCATTAACTTCTCAGAACCATCTTTAGAACCATCATTAACCAATAAGACCTGGGTTTTCACTCTGGAACTTAAAGTATACTCCTTCAGCTTTTCCTCAACCCTTATCAGATTTTCTTCTTCATTAAAAACTGGAACAATGATCGTAAGATTATAATCCATTCTGGAATATTAAAATTTTTGCCAAAAATAGAAGTATTAAACCTAACAGGCAATCCCCTGTATATAATCTTCAAAATTTATAACAATTGAAATGTGATTAAATACTATGTTTTCTCCGGTTTAATGGTTTATTTTGCTTGAATTTTGATTCTAAATCTGAATTATCTATGAACGTTTTGGTAACTGGCGCGGCTGGTTTTATTGGATCTCATTTCGCAGAAGAGATTGCTTCGCAAGGATATAATGTAATAGGAATAGATAACTTTTCTAACTACTACAGCCAGGAGCTAAAACTTGAAAATGCCCGGCAATTAGAATCAAAAAACATCAGAATTATCAAATTTGATCTTTGTAATGATAATTTGAAAGAGATCCTTAATGAGGAAATTCATTATATCTTCCATTTCGCTGGCCAACCAGGTATATCTGCTGATTCTACTTTTGAATCTTACCAATCTAATAATTTTATAGCCACCTATAACCTGTTGAATTTTGCTCAGAAGCAAAAGGAACTAAAATTATTCATCAATTTAAGTACATCTTCGGTCTATGGCAGATATGCCACTCTTGCTGAAAATGAAGAAACAAAACCTGTATCTGATTATGGAGTTACCAAATTAGCTGCAGAACAGCTTGTTTTGGCAAAATCACGCTCAAACTTATTACGATCATGTTCTCTAAGATTATTTTCGGTTTATGGTCCCCGGGAGAGACCAGATAAATTGTTTACCAAACTTATAGATTGCGCCTTATATGATAAAAAATTTCCTCTTTTTGAGGGAAGCGAAAAACATATAAGAAGCTTCACTTATGTGGCAGATATCGTCAACGGAATTTTAAGTGTTATTGGAAAAGAAGATATATGTGATGGCGAAATATTCAATATTGGAACTGAAAGTGAGCACACCACTCAGGAAGGAATAGATATAATTGAAAGGATCACCAATAAAAAAATTAAGATCCAACATTTACCAAAGAGACCGGGAGATCAACTTCGCACTAGTGCTAATATTAATAAAGCACGAAAACTCTTAAAATACGAACCCAAAACTTCATTCTACCAGGGTCTCGAAAATCAAACAGAATGGTTTAAAAATAACCTTTGATTTAGCTTTTTCATTCATTTAATTGAAGAGTATATATTTATTCGTTCTTTCTGAAAAAATTACCCTATCCACCAGGTCAATTGAAATTTTATAAAAACTAAAATTTCACATTTCTTTATTAGCCTGTCTTAAAGTATTGTCAAAAGCCTGAATAATCAGGTTCATACCTTTTAATCTTCCTAAATTAGGTATGCCGACGATCAAAAACTAATCAATAAACCAATAGAAGTAGCGCCTTTAGGTAGCTACTCGTATAAGTTTTCAAAGTAATGCAGGAAATACCTGATTTTTCTGAGAATTCCATTGAGCTAATTTTAACAATTCTTGAAAAGGAGAAGGAAATTAGTTGTGAATTACCCGGGAAAGGAATATTACATATAGAAAAGCAACTCCCCTACCTGGTAATTTATCGTAGAAAGAAAGAAGACAGAGGAACTAGAAGATTAGTAATTAATGAATCTTCATATCTGGTGATAGGAAACGAAGACTTTCCGGGATACCAGAAATTACTTTACAGAATTGCTGATAAAATTTCAGCTGAAATGGAGTCATACCTTCTTTTTGAGATTTATTCTGGAAATACCGATTCAACAAAAATTAAGATTAAAGGTCCCGCTCAAAGATTGCCCTCTGCACTGGATACTTTAAAAGAAGATTTTTTAAAGATAAATTCAGAGTTTACGGGTTTATATCTTGATACAGAGATTTTAGATACCCCAAACCGACAGGCAGAAGGTGATGCCCAATTAATGAGTATAGAAGAAGCTAAAAATTGTGGGGCTGTTCTGGTAGGTCTTGAATTACCACCAATATATAGAGACGAAGAGAACAATCTATACCCTGTATTTTTCAGAAATTTCAAGGATTATGTGATAAAAGCGATCCATCGGTCCTTCTTTGAATTCATTAGAGTCCAGACAACAGGAGGAGTCGCAAGTTTTAATGCCTTAGG
This sequence comes from Christiangramia echinicola DSM 19838, assembly GCF_000423065.1. Taxonomy (GTDB): domain Bacteria; phylum Bacteroidota; class Bacteroidia; order Flavobacteriales; family Flavobacteriaceae; genus Christiangramia; species Christiangramia echinicola. The sequence continues at coordinate 105,630 of NZ_AUHG01000017.1, read as the reverse complement.
TAGAAAATATCTCAAACAGATCGTTTTTGATATAGATAAGCAATTAGCCGATATAGAAAAGTCATATCAGTTCTTATGGCTGGTATCCCCAGCAAATATTCATGATATCAAACAGGAATTCTTTAATAGTAATTATGACCACGTTATAGATTATCATTATAGATTGCTTCCAGTAGATCCAGATGTGCTAAAAAGAAGGCTTTACAACCTTAAGATCGAAGATATAGACGATCCTGCCATGTCCTACTTATTTCGGGAAAAAAGAGAGGAACTGGATATGCAGATCACCATGTTAAGTGAACGAGGTTCCAGGAATTTTCTTTACGATAGCATCAGATTGTATCAGGGTGTAGATAAACCACTTTGTGAAGAGGCCCGCGATATCTTAAACAAAGTTCCTGAAGAAGGCCAAACCGAAGACAATGATCTATTAGACTCCAAGGCCTTTAGTAGTCTGGCGAGAAAAGAATTTGATTTTTTCAGACAGCAGGATGAAAACTTTAAATGTAAGGTTCATATTAGAAAAGATGTAAACGTAATGATGGTTTCCCAGGGTGAACTTTATATACCTGCAGACTATAAAATGAACCGTGTGGAAGCTGAAGCATTGATTCAGCATGAAGTAGGAACACATGTACTTACTTATTATAATGGAAGCAAACAGCCATTAAACCAGCTAAGCATTGGACTCGCAGATTACGACCCGCTTCAGGAAGGACTTGCCGTAATGTCTGAATTCATGGTAAACGGTTTAACTGCAAATAGATTAAGGATCCTTGCCGGTAGAGTTATAGCCGGTGAAGCTTTAATGGAGGGCGGAAATTTTCAGGAGATTTTTAGATTACTGAAAATGGATTACAACTTTTCTCCCGAAAGAGCCTTTAATATTACCTCCAGAATTATGCAGGGAGGTGGATTTATGAAGGATATCATCTACCTGAAAGGTCTGGTCCTCCTAAAAGATCATATTAAGAATGGAGGAGAATATGAACCTCTACTTGCAGGAAAATACGGCATCAAGCATACCGGAATAATTAAGGAACTAACCGATAGAAAAGTATTAAAGCCTGTGCAGATCAAACCTAGTTATCTACACAGCGAGCAAATGTTTAAAAAACTAGAATTAATCAGGAATGGCTTAAGCCTTCCACAAATGATATGTAAATGAAAATATGTTTTGTTTTAAATGATGTAGCGACCGAAAAAGATGGTACGTCAAGTGCTTTAATGGCAATGGCTAATCAAAGAGGTCATGAGGTTTATGCTATGGGAGTTGGTGATTTTACTTTTCATCATGATGAACCAATTAGTATTAATGCCTATACAGTACCAAAAAGCTTCAAAAGCAAGTCTCCAAAGAAATTTCTGGAAGCACTTCAGGATAAAAAGAACAAATCTAAAAAGATAGATTCTTCAAAACTCGACGTACTTTTCATTAGAAATAATCCTACTGAAGAAGAAGGTCGCCAATGGGCAGAGCAGGCCGGTGTGGCATTTGGAAGAATGATACAACAGCAGGAGGTATTGGTTTTAAATGATGCCTATGCCCTATCCCACGCATTTATAGATAAATTATATTTTGAAGAGCTTCCGCAGCAAATTAAACCTGCATCAATTATCACAAGGGATAAAGATCAGATTCTGGATTTCTGGGCTAATCAGAAAAATAAGAAAATGGTGCTAAAACCCCTTGAAGGTTCTGGCGGTCAGGATGTCTATTTGATAGATGAGCATGAGAAGAACGTGAATCAAATCATTACACATCTAAGTTCACAGGGATATGTGATAGCCCAGGAATATCTACCTGCTGGTAAAGATGGTGATGTTCGTGTTTTACTTGTGAATGGTAAAGTGATGGAGCAGGATGGTAAAAAGGCTATTATTAGACGTAGAAGTGGTGAAGGAGAATTCAGAAGTAATTTCTCTGTTGGAGCCACGGCTGATAGTAGCGATTTAACTCCCGCAATGCAAAGAATCATTGATCTTACTGCTCCTAAACTTATAAGGGACGGATTGTTTTTCGTTGGACTGGATATTGTAGATGATAAATTAATCGAGATCAATGTACTAAGCCCGGGCGGAATGGAAAGATTTAAAGATATTGGTCTGCCTGCATTTACAGATTATATCATTGAAGCTATAGAAAGAAAAGTTGAATTTAAGGAAATCTATAAGGGTCAGTTGAGTAATAGAACTCTGGCTACGATGGACTAAAATAAAATGAATGAAAAAGAACGTAGATAGAATTATAGGAAAATATTCCTCGGGAAAGAAAGGCCCTTTGCTTTTCGTAACCGGAGGAATACACGGAAATGAACCCAGTGGTGTAAATGCCTTAAGAACGGTATTTGAAGAGCTGAACAAGACCAAACCAGAAATTGAAGGTACGATCATAGGTGTTGCCGGGAATCAAAAGGCTCTCAACCAGAACAAGCGTTATATAGACGAAGATCTAAATAGAACCTGGACTGAAGAGAATATAGAAGACGGTGGTAGGGATACCCATGAATCCAGGGAAATGTTTGAGATCATTGATGTTCTGAATGAATATTCAGAAGGAGATTTTACAAAAAGATATTTCCTTGATTGTCATACCACCTCATCTGCCAGCTTACCTTATGTTTCGGTGCAAGAAGTGAATGATAACGACGAATGGGCTCATAAGTTCCCAACGTATATTATCAGAGGGTTCAGTGATATTATTACTGGAGACATAGATCACTATCTAAGTAGAACAGGCATGACAGGTTTCGTATTTGAAGCCGGGCAGCATACAGATAAAACATCTCAGGAAAATCATGAAGGTGTTATCTGGTTGGCGCTGAAAGAAGCTTGTAATCTCGATCTCGATAAGATCTCAACCTACCCGGAATGCGTAAATAGATTTGCCAAAAAGAATGCACCGGAGCAAAAAACTTTTGAGATCATTCATAGACATGGTCTGGAAGACAGTGACATTTTTGAAATGGAACCCGGATATGAGAATTTTCAGAAGATCGAAAAAGGTGAACTACTGGCTAAACAAAACGGGAATGAGGTTAAAAGTGAATGGGACGCCCACATTTTCATGCCTCTCTACCAGTCGCAGGGTAATGATGGCTTTTTTGTAGTAAAGGAAGTTTAGAAACTCAATAGGAAAGGACAGCCAATAAAGCTGTCCTTTTTTTATTTCACGAACTCAAGACATACAGGTGTCTTTATCTGAAACACCGGTTCCTGAGGTTTTAATTTACCTGTTTCCTCATTGATCTTATAGGTAGTAATATTACCAGTATCCTGGCTGGCCGCATATAGATATTTTCCGTAGGGAGATATTGCAAAATTTCTGGGAGTCTTTCCAGCTATGGGTACAAAGTCAATATTCGACAATTTTCCCGTATCAGGATTAATTCCAAAAATGGCTATACTATTGTGGCCGCGATTAGACGTGTATAAAAACTTTCCTGAAGGATGAATATGAATATCTGCTGCAGAATTTGAATGCTTATAAGCATCTGGCAAGGCGGTTATATCCTGCAAATGATCAAGGCTTCCATCTTTTTTTATCTGAAAGGTGCTCACCGTGCTATTTAATTCATTAACAGAATATGCAAAACTGCCGTTTTTAGCAAAACTCAAATGTCGGGGTCCAGCGCCATCCTTTAATTTCACAAATTTTTGATCATGAGACTTCAGTTTTCCCTCCATTACATCAAAATGATAGATCCATATTTTATCGTTCCCTAGATCTGCAATATAAGCGTAGCGATTATCTCCACTAATTTTTACTGAATGTGCATGGGATGAATTTGAATCTTCCAGTATTAATTCCTGACTTTCTTCAAGACTACCATCTGCTCCTATTTTATAGACCATGACTACACCTCCCAGATAATTACTCACAAAAGCATATTTTCCAGACCTATCTATAGAAATATGGCAGGGAGCCAAACCACCTGTACTTAACTTGCCAATATTTTTCAAAGACCCATCTTCCAGGATCTCAAAAGAATACACAAAACCTGTTTCTGCATCATTGGGACCTAGTTCGCTTACGGCATAAAGATACTTGCCCATTTTACCTACTTTCACAAAAGATGGGTTGGTCATTTGTGCGGCGGTACAGACAAAATTTAGATCGCCGGTATCTGGAACCTGATTCAGTAGGTAGATACCCTGAGCTTTTCCGTCTACATGACCTTCTTTCTTAGTATAAGTCCCTACATAGATCTTATTAATAGAATCTTTCTTTTGCACCAGATCGCCCTGAGCCAGACAAGGATTAAAGACGAGTAGGCTTAGTAATCCAACTAGAATGGTATTTCTCATAATATCAGGTTTATATTTATAACCATTTCTTTCTTTTGAAATAATACAGCATCAATAGAAATACAATGATCATGACTCCCCAAAGTACGAAATAACTGTATTTCCATTGGAGTTCTGGTATATATTCGAAATTCATTCCGTAGATACCTGCGATAAAAGTTAAGGGAATAAAAATACTCGCCATAATGGTAAGTACTTTCATCACTTCATTCATCTTATTACTAATGGTGGTCATGTACATATCCATTAACCCCCAGATCATCTCACGATATATGTCAATATTTTCAGATATCTGTATGATATGATCGTAAAGGTCTCGTATAAAATTACCCGTATGAGTATCTATAAGTTCAGAATCCATCTTTTCCAATCGGCTTATCACCTCCCGAAGCGGGAATACGGCTCTTCTAATTCTTAGAATATTCCTCTTTAGATCCTGGATCTCATAAGTAATATCATCACTTGGTCTGGAAGTAAATAGACTTTCTTCCAGCGCTTCTATTCTATCACTCATATCATCTATCACTAAAAAGTAATTATCAATGATAGAATCCAGCAGGGCAAACATTAAATAATCTGCACTACGAGTTCTAATTCTTCCTTTGGCCGTTTCTATACGCTCTCTGATGGGATCAAATACATCCCCATCAGACTCCTGGAAAGTAAGCACATAGTTCTTACCAATGATCATACTTAAATGCTCATTCTCGATCTCGCCGTTCTTATAATAAAGCATCTTGGCAACAATGAACAAATAGTCCTGATATTCCTCAATTTTCGGTCTCTGTCCAGTATTCACAATATCCTCCATTACCAGTGGATGCAGCTCATAATAATCTCCGAGTTTTTCTATCTCCTCAATATTGCTAAGCCCATCTATATTAAACCAGGTAACGCTTTTTTCATCGACAAATCGAAAGGCATCCTCCGGAGTTGTAGAACTGAATCTTTCATATCTCTCGGCATTATAATCTATAACATCGAGTTTGGTTTCTGAAGATTCCTTGTTTCCCACATAGGTCATGGTTCCCGGAATCTGATTCGCAGATTTTGTGGTCTTGGGACGCCTTAACATTAACTTTCTCCTTTTGGCCATGGACAGAATAATAATTTTTATAAATGTAAGAATAATCCGCAAACGCCGATTTTCAAAAACTTTAAAGACTATTTTTATTTTAAAATTTTACCGAAAACCTCCTTATAAAGTAAGCATAATCTAAGCTTAATTTTACCTTTGCGATATGGAAGAAGTTGTGCTGTTAGAAACCTTAAAAGAATATTTTGGTTACGAGAGTTTTAGGCCATTACAGAAGAAGATCATCGAAAATGTCTTTAAAAAGAAAGATAACCTGGTGATCATGCCTACCGGTGGTGGTAAATCTATCTGTTACCAGTTACCTGCCATCCTTCTTCCTGAAATAACTTTAGTTATCTCCCCTCTTATTGCTTTAATGAAAGATCAGGTGGATGGATTGAATGCTAACGGTGTCCCGGCTGCATTTTTAAACAGTAGTCAGGAAGAAGCAGATAAGCAGGCTATCTTTCAGAAAATTGATAAAAAAGAGATCAAATTGCTTTACGTAGCCCCTGAAAGTCTGCAATTCGTTGACAGATTTTTAAGCGATGGAAAAGTAAGTCTCATCGCTATTGATGAAGCACATTGTATTTCCAGCTGGGGGCATGATTTCAGACCTGCCTATACTCAACTGGGATATTTAAAGAACCGCTTCCCTTCTACTCCAGTCCTGGCCTTAACCGCTACGGCCGATAAGGCTACGCGAAATGATATTTGCAGACAGCTAAATATTCCGGATGCTAAGAAACATGTAGCATCTTTTGACCGTAAAAACCTTAGTCTGGATGTTAAGCAAGGAATAAAAAGGTTTGAGCAGATAAGTCAGTTTCTAAAGAATCGGCAAAAAGAAAGTGGGATCATCTATTGCCTGAGTAGAAAAACTACCGAAGAGCTTGCAGGAAAGTTAAAAGCTAAAGGATTTAAGGCAGAGGCTTATCATGCCGGACTGGATCATTTAGAAAGATCACAGATCCAGGATGATTTCATCAATGACGAAAAACAGATCATTTGCGCCACTATTGCCTTCGGAATGGGAATCGACAAATCCAACATACGTTGGGTGATCCATTATAACATGCCTAAGAACCTGGAAGGTTATTACCAGGAAATTGGGCGTGCCGGTAGGGATGGATTACCATCAGACACACTTCTATTCCACAGTTATGCAGATGTTATTCAGCTTCAAAAGTTCGCTTCAAATGCAAAAAATGAAGATGTTCAGCTGGCAAAACTAGACCGGATGAAACAATATTCTGAAGCGCTTAGCTGTCGACGAAAGATCTTACTTAGTTATTTTGGAGAATTTCTGGAAGAAGATTGTGGGAATTGCGACATCTGCCGAAATCCGCCGGAATTCTTTGAAGGAACGGTCATTGCTCAAAAAGCACTATCCTGTATTTTCAGATTAAAAGGAACTGAACCTATAGGAACTGTGATAGATGTATTACGTGGCTCTCAGAATGAAGTGATTAGGCGAAATGGTTACGAACAACTTTCAACCTATAACATCGGCAATAATATCTCCTGGCGGCATTGGCAACAATATCTAATTCAGCTTATAAATCTTGGTTATGTAGAAATTGCCTTTGACCGTAACAATCATTTACTATTAACAGAACAGGCTAAAAAGGTATTATTCGAAAAAGAAACTGTATACCTCGCAGATGTCCAGGAGGAACAACTTAAAACTCCTGAAGAAAAAGCAGCGACCGCAGCCAATTCTTTATTTGAAAGACTAAGACAGTTAAGACTGAAAATTGCCAAAGAGGAAGATATTCCGGCCTATTTGATATTTAATGATGCAGCACTAAAGGATATGGAAAAGCAAAGACCAATGTCTGACTCTGAATTTCTGTTGATAAATGGTGTTGGTCGAAAGAAAATGGAAGATTACGGGTATAGGTTCATTAAAGAGATCATCGCATTCAGTAAAGACAAGCGTGACAATAAACCAAAGAAGAAAACTACAAAAGGAAATACTTTAAAAGAGACCTTAGCTCTATACGAAGACGGGCTGGGTGTTGAAGAAATTGCAAAGGAAAGAGGTGTCGCTAAAAATACCATTATCACCCACCTGCTTAAGCTTTATGATGAAAAGGAAGAAATAAACCTGCATCAGTTAATTCCTATTTCAGATCTAAAGGCAGTGGAAAAAGCAAAAAAGAAGCTGGACAATCCGGGTTCGTTAAAAGCCTATTATGAGTATTTTGAAGAAGCTATTCCTTACGAGACGATTAAAATATCTTTAAAGATCCTTGACAATAAAGAAAATTAATCGAATTCTATCTTATTAAGAATAAGTCCTGAAGCAGGAGCGATATAATCCATTTGCAGCTCAGGACTATCTGGCTTAAGACTTTCTTTTATATCATCCAGACTTAATTCTCCTCTCCCTACTAGCACAAGACTACCCATCATTAATCTTACCTGGTGACGAAGAAAACCCGAGGCATGAATATGAAAAATATAAGATCTCTCGGGGAAAAAGTTAGCCGTATATTCAGTATTTTCTACCAGTTCAGATTTCAGCATTTCTCTTTCGAAAGTACTTTTTTCTGACACCCGTACACAGTAATTCTTAAAATTATGTTTCCCTTCAAATAGTTTAGCCGCTTCCTTCATCTTATCAATATCCAGGTCTTCCTGGAAATTGGCCATAAATGGAGCACAGAAAGGATGAAACTTATCTCCTATACTAAATAAATAAGCATATTCCTTTGTTTTGGAATGCTGAATAATATTGAATTTTTCATCAACCTGCTCAATGCTCAATGCTCTTATATCCTGTGGTAAATTCTTATTAAAGTCTTTTAAAAATTCTTCCAGATCAGCCAGAGGCTCATGATCCAGAAATAACTCAAAAGCCGACTCTTCCGCAGATACCATCGCATCTGTCCTGCTGGTTCCAAGAATTTTACATTTCGCGTCTGGTATTACCCATCTTAAGGTTTTAGTGATAAGACCTTCAACTGTCTTTACGTCTGGCTGTTTTTGCCAGCCATGTAGCCTGTAACCTAAATATTGAACTTTTATAAAGTAATAGAATCTCTTTCTGAACAAATCTGGGATTTTGGCCAAAGATATTTAAAATAATATTCTCTGTTCTGGACAGGATGAATATGTAATAATAGAAGTACTAATAGGCGATAGTAGTGGCTTTGGGTAAATATGGAAGCACAGAAGTTTAGGTTGTTTGCGGAAGTAAAGGTTTTAATCCTAATTCTCCCTAAAAATGGTCACACTGGGAAACAATTTAACATCTAAGAATGATAGTGATAGATGAAAAATTAATCAATAATGATTTTCCAGTTGCCGAAAGTCGAGGAAGGTAAAAATGTATTTTGGAGGTTTCATTACGATTTTGATCAAGCAAAATACCCAATAAAAAATTCAATCTACAGGGCTTCAAATAGAGCCCTTTTTATTTTTATATTGCTAGTTCAATCTAAATGGAATGAAAAGATCCCTGCTAATAATATTCATTGCTTTCTTATCCACTTTCTCAATTCGGTCACAAAATGAGATAAAAAAGGTGACGATAGAGGATTACGATCGTGCAGTTCAATTCTTGAGTAGTAACCCGGATAAATTCATTTTTAGAAAATCTGTAAATCCTACCTGGTTAAACGATGAAAATTTCTGGTATCAGATCACTACTGAATCTGGAAAAGAATTTATTCTGATCAATACTAAAACTGGTAAACGTAATTCTGCCAAAAATTTAGAAGACCTTTTAGCCAACTCAGACCTGGACAGTTCTACAAGTGAAAAAAAATATTCTAAAACCGAGATGGTTTCTCCTGATGGTAAAAAAGTCGCTTTTATTAAAGACTGGAATCTCTGGATGCGCAACCTCAAAACTGGAGAGGAAACTCAACTCACACATGATGGAGTAGAAAATTACGGCTATGCTACAGACAATGCTGGGTGGAAGCGCAGTGATAAAGCTATTTTATTGTGGTCTCCAGATTCTGAAAAAATCGCTACTTATAAACAGGATCAGCGTCACGTAAGCGATATGTATCTGGTTACTACTAACGTTGGCGCTCCTAGATTACAACAATGGAAATATCCGCTGCCAGAAGATGACAAGGCCATTCAAATCGAGAGGGTGATCATTGATACCGAAAAGAATGAAGTAATCTCACTTAATATAGAACCAGATCCAAGAAGAGGTACTTTATGTGATAATATTAATTGTTCAGGTGCCTTTGATGATAATGAATGGAGCGATGATTCTTCCAGACTTTATTTTATTTCAACTTCAAGAGATCATAGATCGGCTAAATTAAGAATGGCAAATGCTACTACAGGTGAGGTCAAGGAAATATTTGAAGAGAAGGTTGAAACTCAGTATGAATCTGGACGCGGACAGATAAACTGGAGTTATCTGGATAACAGTAACGAGATTATATGGTATTCAGAAAGGGACGACTATGGTCATTTATATCTCTATGATGCCGAAAATGGAAAATTAAAGAACCGAATAACCGAGGGAGAATTCGTGGTCACAAAAGTTTCTTATGTTGATGAAGACGCTAATGAAATCTATTTTCTAGCCAATGGAAAAAATAAAGATGCAAATCCTTATTATAGCCATCTCTATAAAATAGGTTTCGATGGTAAAGGTCTTAAAGAACTTTCACCGGAAACCGGAGATCACTCCATAAACTGGTCACCAAACCATGAATATTTTATAGACAGCTACTCCACTCCTACCAAACCAAATATTTCAGTATTAAAAAAGAAAGATGGAAAAGTTGTAACTAAACTAGAAGAGGCTAATATTGACAAATTGATAGCCAATGGCTGGAATGCTCCAAAAGAATTTAACGTTAGATCTGCTAATGATCAATGGGATCTCTACGGACTTATGTTTACTCCAAAGAATTTAGATAAATCAAAAAAGTATCCTGTAGTGAATTACATTTATCCGGGACCGCAGGGAGGAAGTATTAGAAAGTGGACTTTTGACGCTTCTCGTAGAGATCATCAGGCCCTGGCAGAATTAGGATTTATTGTAATTGTTTTAGAAGGATCCTGCAACCCGGGAAGAACTAAATCCTTCCATGATGCATGCTACGGAAGTCTTTCAGAAAATACGTTACCAGATCAAATAAGCGGCATTAAACAACTTGCTGAAAAATATTCCTATATAGATACCTCTAAAGTTGGTGTTTGGGGACATTCGGGCGGTGGTTCAGCAACCGTTGCAGCCATGTTCAAATATCCTGAATTCTATAAGGTTGGTATCGCCGAATCTGGCAACCATGATAACAGGAATTACGAAGATGATTGGGGAGAAAGGTACATTGGACTAATGGGTGAAAAGCCGGATAGTTCTTCAGCTTATATCTATGATGCTAATGCTCAATATGCCGAAAACCTGAAAGGAAAATTAATGCTGGCCCATGGAGCCAAGGATGATAATGTACCTCCTTATCACACTTATCTCGTGGTAGATGCTTTGATCAAGGCCAATAAAGATTTTGATCTGTTAGTAATCCCGCATGCCCGGCATGGGTATGGTGATGATTTTTATTACATGATGCGCAGAAGATGGGACTATTTTGTGGAACATTTAAAAGGAGCTGAACATCCTAAGAACTATAAAATAGATCTCAAAAAAGATTAACAAATAATATTGAAATGAAAGATCCTGAAATTATTGAAATGAAAGATCCTGAAATTATTGAAATGGAAGCAAAAAAGTTGGTAGGAATTAGTTTGCATACAAGCCTCGCCGACGATAAAACCGAGCTACTTTGGAAAAGGTTCATGAAAAAGAAAGATGAAATTTTTAATACGACGAGTGATGATCTTTTTTCGGTACAGGTTTATGATGAAGGATTTATTTCAGGCCATTTTAACTCCCAATCGGTATTCGAGAAATGGGCCGCGGTAGAGGTTGAAGACTATTCGGGTATTGATGAGGGATTAAAAGGTTTGAAACTACCAGCTGGGCTGTATGCGGTATTTACTCATGAAGGTACATCTAATGAATTTGCAGGAACAGCTAAATTTATTTTTGAAGAATGGATTCCTTCCTCTGAATATATTCTTGACGACAGGCCGCATTTCGAAGTTTTAGGAAAAGAATATAAAGGCCCGGAAGATCCGGCTTCAAAAGAAAAGATCTGGATACCTATAAAAAAAGGTTGATTTGAAAAAAGACTATGTTTCTAATTTTATTACCCGAAAATAGACTACGCAGGAATTATAAAACTGACTATTCTATCTACCTGAACCCCGAAAACTAGATCTCACTTGAAAGAAATTAGCATATTAGAACAGTTTCTTGGTTTCTTAAAGACACCAGATATTTTTCCTGAATCTAAAGATTCAGAATTTAAAACTTTCGATTTCCCTGAAGTCAATATTACAGATTCCCTGGCAGCTTCTCTGGACGACCTGCATCACCCAAGAAATTCGGTACTTGGAAAACGCATGGAAAGCTTTTTTGAGATTGCCATAGATCATAGCTCAAGGTATGAGCTCCTGGCTTCAAATATCCAGATCATAGAGAATAAGCAGACCCTGGGAGAGCTTGATTTTTTACTTTTTGATAATGAAGAAGCTAAACCTCTACACGTTGAACTGGTTTATAAGCTATATGTCTACGACCCTGAATTTCCTTCAGAATTAGAACGATGGATTGGCCCAAATAGGAAGGATAGTTTTTCTGAAAAGCTGGAAAAGCTCCGCACCAAACAATTCCCATTATTATTTAAAAATGAAACTTCTTCTTACCTGGATAAATTAGGCGTTGATCCTCAAAATATCGAGCAGCAGTTATGTTTTAAAGCTCAATTATTCACCCCTTTAGATTTAATTCTAAAAGATGCCAATATACTTAACCCGGAAGCTTATACAGGAAACTGGTATAGTCTTAAAGAATTCCTGAATAAAGATTGGAAAAATAACTTGTTTTATAGCCCTAAGAAGAAAAACTGGAATTGTGAGCCCGGTAAAAACAAAAACTGGATAAGTCATTCTACCCTACTGCTTGAAATTGAAGATCTATTTCAAAATAACAAAGCACCCCTGGTTTGGATGAAAACTGAAAAATCTTATCATAGGTTTTTTATAGTTTGGTGGTAAACAACAAATGACCCTGTAAAATAAGTAAAAGATCTTATGGCAGACCTTTTTCATGATATTAGTATACTTTATCTGGCGATCCTGTTTATCGCCGGGATTATTGCCTTTCTTATCTCTACAATTTCTGGAGGTGGCGGCGCACTTATTTTAGTGCCTTTCCTCAATTTTCTAATAGGAACTACTAAAACAGCCCCGGTAGTAAACCTTGGAACTTTTATTGGCAGACCGGCCAGGTTGATCTTATTCTGGAAACATATTAACTGGAAGGTATTCTGGTATTATGTTCCTGCAGCAATGCTGGGAGCGTGGGTAGCGGGATGGTTCTTTACCAGGATGCAAGCATCGTGGTTGCAGATATTAGTTGGGATCTTTCTCGTAAGTACTGTTTTTCAGTATCGCTTTGGTAAAAAAGATAGATCATTCCCGGTAAAGCTCTGGTATTTTATTCCGTTGGGTTTCATAGTATCAATATTAGGAACTATTATCGGGGCCCTGGGACCTATCTTAAATCCATTCTACTTAAATCTAGGATTGGATAAAGAAGAGCTTATAGCTACAAAAACAGTTAATTCCTTCTTCCTTGGAATATCACAGATAGGTAGCTACGCCTTTTTCGGACTTTTATACAGGGAATTATGGATCTACGGAATTTCTCTTGGATTAGGCGCCGTAGTAGGTAATATCATTGGAAAAAGGTTCCTTGCCAAAATGAAAAGCAGCACATTCAGAAAATTATTAATTGCCCTTATGGTACTGAGTGGAATTTTACTGATCATAAAACAGCTCTACTAACATATTCTTATAAATTTGTAATCTTAGAAACCTAATCTATGCGACCGGGATACAAGGAAGCCATGAAAGCTTCCTATTTTAGTATTGCAGGAAATACGGTTTTGGCTATTGCCAAAGCTATTACCGGGATATTTGGTAATTCTTACGCACTTATTGCCGATGCCATAGAGTCTACTACAGATGTGTTTTCTTCGTTCCTGGTACTATTGGGTCTAAGATATGCCAACAAGCCGGCAGACGAAAATCATCCCTATGGGCATGGAAAAGCAGAACCATTGATCACCTTTATGGTTGTTGGTTTTCTCATCGTATCGGCAACCGTGATCGCTTATGAAAGTATTGAGAACATCCAGACTCCTCATGAAGTACCAGAGCCCTACACTCTTATAGTGCTGGCAGTAATTATTATTATCAAAGAGATCTCATATCGTTTTGTATCGAAAAAAAGCGTAGAAACAGACAGTACAGCTTTAAAAGCTGATGCCTGGCACCACCGCAGTGATGCTATCACTTCTTTAATGGCCTTTATAGGAATTTCTGTGGCCTTACTAATGGGAAAAGGATATGAAAATGCAGATGACTGGGCCGCGTTATTTGCTTCCGGATTTATTCTGTTTAATGCCTATCTAATTCTGCGACCTGCCCTGGGCGAGGTTATGGATGAACATAGGTATGATGATATTGAACTTCTCATTAGGGAAATCGCCTTTGCTGATAAGGGAGTAGTTGAAACGGAAAAATGCTACATAAGAAAAACCGGAATGACTTATCATGTTGATCTTCATATAGCTGTAGATGCCAGTATTAGTGTAAAGGAAGGTCACGATATAGCGCATAGGGTCAAAGACGAAATACTGCTGAAGATCCCACAAATTGCAGATGTTCTAATTCACGTTGAGCCTGATGATGAATTATACCCCTAATTCACTTCTTTAAACCCATCACCCCTTATTTTGTTAAGAATATTTTAGCACTAACCAGCCCAATTAGGTTTTGATGGAATTTACTTATAACGTATCTTAAAGCTTAGAATTAACCAAAAAAGCAGAGTTATGTCGATGATCAATGATAAAGAATTTAAGAAGCTGTCGAACTATAAAAATGACACTTGCGTTTCAATCTTTATTCCCACTCAGCGAGGAGGAAAAGAGGTTCTGGAAGAAAAGAATAAAAAACACCTACATTCCGAATGGACCCAGGTAAAAAAAGAATTGAAGGACAAGAATGTTTCAGACGACCTTATTAATAAAATTGGAAATCCTATTCAGCAATTGATAGAAGATCGGGATTTCTGGAGACATCAATCAGATGGATTGGCAATATTTTCATCTCCAGATTTCTTTGAAAATTACACCCTACCGGTAAATTTTGAAGCTTACCATTATATTTCAGAAGAATTTTATGTGAAACCGCTGGTTCCAGCTATGACGGGAGACGTAAAATATAATATACTTTCTATCCAACTTGAAGATGTTAAACTATACGAAGCTTCAAAGTTTAGCATTATGCCGGTAGAAATAGATGAACTTACTCCATCCCGACTGGAGGAAAGAGTTGGATTTGACTATAAAGAAAAGGCTTTACAATTCAGAACCCAGGGAGAAGGCGGTGATAAAACACAATTTCATGGACATGGCGGTAGCGAGCGTGATGAAAAAACAGAGATCAAGCAATTCTTTAGAGCTGTAGATCAAGGCCTGAAAGAACATCTAAATAAGGAAAGCCTGCCACTGGTAGTATTTTGTCAGGATTATTTATTCCCGATCTATCAGGATGCAAATACTTATAATCATCTATTTGAAAAGGTTATTCCAGGAAATCCAAACGATACTGATATGTTAGGCATCCATCAAAAATCTTTGGAAGTATTTCAGCCATACCTGGATGAAAATCGTGATAAAAAAATCAATAAATACAAAGAGTTGAGCAGTACAGAAAACACAACCTCAGCCCTTAGTGATATAATTCCTGCAGTTTACCAGGGTAAAGTGGATACTTTATTCATAGAGAACAGAGCTGAGGTATGGGGTAATTATAATGAAGAAAATATGCAGGTAGAATTCAGTGATAATCATGAAAATGGGAATATTTCCCTACTGAATCTTGCCGCGAAGAAGACCGTTGAAATGGGCGGAAAGGTCTATCTGGTAGAACACGAATTTATGCCACAGAAAAAATCTAAAATGAATGCGTTACTAAGATTTTAATTTTTCAGAGGACTATTCAGATTTGTATCTATTCACCTGCAAATTCTGAATAGTCCTTCTAATTCTTTCCTTAATTCAAGCAGACTAAAATTTTAATCTTAACTTTAGTCGCCCAAAAAAATTCAACTTAATGGAAACTAATCTGGCCGTGCTTATAGACGGCGACAATATACCATCGGCTCACATTAAAGAAATGATGGAAGAAATTGCCAAATATGGCAACCCTACGATCAAAAGAATTTACGGTGACTGGACGAAACCTCATCTTAATAAATGGAAGAGCGTTTTATTAGAGAATGCCATTCAGCCTATTCAGCAATACGGATATACGCAAGGAAAGAATGCGACAGATTCAGCAATGATCATTGACGCTATGGATATTCTATATTCTAATAAAGTAGATGGTTTCTGCCTGGTTTCAAGTGATTCAGATTTTACCAGACTGGCCACAAGACTTCGAGAAGCCAGTATGAAAGTAATCGGGATTGGTGAAAAGAAAACTCCAGATCCTTTTATAGTCGCCTGTGATAAGTTCATTTATATAGAAATTCTTAAGAATAATTCAAAGGAATCTGGAACAGATAAGAACAAAGAAAAAGGCGCCAAACGCCAGAATGTAGATAAGATCACTCCTCAAGTGGTAAGGCTTATCTCCTATACAATATCTGATGTTGCAGATGAAGATGGCTGGGCCTTTCTTGGAGATGTAGGTAGTTTACTGCAAAAGAAACAGCCAAATTTCGATTCAAGGAATTATGGATTTCAAAAGCTTACACCTATGATCAATTCCATAGACAAATTTGAAATTGAATCTCGTGAAAACGCCAATTCTAAATTCAAACTTATTTACGTTAGGAATAAATAGAATTTCAAAATGAGGAATATAAAGAAACTTCATAAAGCAGAATACAGACCTATGGGAGATCTTAAAACCTGGTCTCCCCTACCAACCAGGAATCTGCAAATGATAGATCCTTTTATTTTTCTAAATCATCACGGGCCTCAGGTTTATCCACCTAATAATGATGGGCTACCCTTTGGGCCTCATCCCCATCGCGGAATGGAGACGGTTACCATTATTCTTGATGGTGATATTGCTCATAAAGATAGTGATGGACATTATAATGTTATTGAAAGTGGTGGTGTGCAATGGATGACTGCCGGTCGTGGATTGCTACATTCTGAGATCTCTTCAGAGGAATTTAAAGAAGAAGGCGGCGCCCTGGAAATTTTACAGTTATGGGTAAATCTACCCAAACGTCTAAAAATGATGCAACCGGCTTATCGCGGACTTCAAAAAGACCAGATCTCCATTTGGAAAAATGAAGAAGGATCAATAAAAGCTCAGGTGGTTTCCGGTAATTTTAAAGGTATCCGTGGTGCTTTTGATACTCCAACTTCGGTTAGTCTATCTGTAGTGCATTTTGATAAGGATTCTGAAGTGCAACTGGAAATTCCAAAATCTGATAATATTTTCTTTTACGTTATCCGCGGAAGGTTAGAAGTAAACGAAATTGAAGTACCTGAACTTCATTTAGCTGAATTCTCAAAGAACAGTGAGATCTTAAATATTTCAGCTAAAGAGGAAAGCATACTCCTGCTCGGTCATGCCGAACCTTTTGAAGAAAAGGTAGTTTTCGGCGGACCTTTTGTTATGAATTCTGAAGAGGAAATTCAGCAGGCCTATGAAGACTATAAATCTGGAAAAATGGGAAGCTGGGAATAAAGAAATATTTCCGTTAACTCATAATATTATAATTTCAATATTCCCCTAAATCCTCTGGCTGCATAATAAGATTCCGCACCATTGTGATAAATAAAAACTTTTCCATATCGAAAATCGCCAAATATTGCTCCTCCCAGTTTTCTAATATTTTCAGGAGTCTCTAGCCAACTGGATGTTTTAGTATCAAACTCACCATAAGATTGTAGTTTCCTGTAATCTTCTTCATTCATTAGATCTACTCCCATTCTTGAAGCTACATCCTGGGCATTATCTGCAGGTTTGAATTTTTTCCTCGATTCTAGAGCTTTCTTATCATAACACAGACTTCTTCTACCTTTCGGGCTTTCTTTAGAAAAATCGCAAAAAATAAATTCATCTACATCTTTATTATATTCCAGGAGGTTTGGTTCGCCTCCAGTTTTTTCCATTTCGTAAAGCGATCTTAACTTATCTGGATTTTGCTCAAGTTTTACCTTAAGATCAGTCCAGTTTAGATCTGGAAACCTTTCTTTAGTTTCCTGAAATCTACCTTCTAAAACTTCTAAAATAGAAACCGTTTCCTGAGAACTAAGCTTTTTCATTTAAATCAGTTTGGTCTGAATTCTATTTCTAAAATTAAAAAAAAACCTGAAAAATAAGAATTGATTTAAACTTCCATTTTTCAGGTTGAAGCTGATAAATCTGCCATTAATGTCTTTTTTCTAGCACCTTAACAATATCCTTTATGCCAAAACCTTTTGCCTTTAAGAGAATCATATAGTGAAATAAAAGATCTGCACTTTCATTTAAGAATAGACCATCGTTATCATCCTTAGCTTCAATAACTGTCTCTACCGCCTCTTCTCCCACTTTCTGCGCTATCTTATTAATGCCTTTATCAAATAGTGAAACAACGTAACTGGAATCATTTTCATCTCGCAGTCCAGGTTCGGTTTCACTCAACTTCTTCCTGCTGGCAATGATCCCTTCCAGTTTGGAAAGAAATCCATAATCAGCTGTATTCTCTTCAGCCCAGCAAGTATCGGTTCCCTTGTGACAAACAGAACCTTCGGGTTTCACCTGGATAAGTAACGTATCATTATCACAATCTAGTTTGATATTTACCAGGTTAAGAAAGTTCCCGCTTTCTTCTCCCTTCATCCATAAGCGGTTCTTTGTCCTGCTGAAAAAAGTTAATTTCTTAGTCTCATTTGTTTTTAAAAAAGCTTCTTCATTCATATAACCCAGCATCAAAACCTTCCTGGTGATTGAGTCCTGTATAATTGCCGGTACAAGTCCGTCGTTATTTTTATTGAAATCTATATTCATATTATTTTAATTTACTCCTCACGTCAACCTGAACGAGATTCAGGATCTCAAGATAAGATGCTAAAATTATTTCAGCATGACGAATTAGGTGATTCTCACCGGTATTCCGGCTATTCTTAATTGATCCTTTAATTCTGAAATTTCTATCTCTTTAAAGTGAAAGACACTAGCTGCTAAAGCCGCATCTGCTTTTCCTTTTTTAAATGTATCTGTGAAATGTTCAATATTTCCTGCACCTCCAGAAGCGATAATGGGAATATTCAATTCTGAAGATAATCTGGCCAGCGCTTCATTGGCAAATCCATTTTTAGTACCGTCATGATCCATAGACGTGAATAGTATTTCCCCAGCTCCTCTTTCTTCCACCTCTTTAGCCCATTCAAAAAGATCAAGTTCTGTAGGTACTTTTCCGCCTACTAAGTGAACCGTCCATTTCCCGTCAATATTTTTTGCATCAATTGCCACCACAACGCACTGACTACCGAATTTATCTGAAAGCTGATTTATGAGGTCTGGATTTTTTACTGCGGAAGAATTTATAGAAACTTTGTCTGCTCCATTCTTCAAAAGTATATCCACATCTTCTACGGAAGAGATTCCTCCTCCAACCGTAAACGGAATATTCAATTGCTCCGCTACATCCAGTACTAATTTAGCTAGTGTTTTTCGTTTCTCTTCTGTTGCTGAAATATCCAGGAATACCAGTTCATCTGCACCTTTTTCAGCATAGGCAGCGGCAAGTTCCACCGGATCTCCTGCATCCCGTAGATCTACGAAATTAACTCCTTTCACCGTCCTTCCATTTTTAATATCCAGGCAGGGTATTATTCTTTTTGTTAGCACATTTTCATTTTTTGACACATTCCCCTGAACTTGTTTCAGAATCTTTTACTTTGAGAACCTGAAACTTCAAGGTGATGTTCTCTATTTATTTAAAATATAATTCTCCAGCTGTTTTAAACTGATCCTGTTCTCATAGATCGCTTTGCCTATAATCACTCCTTCACATCCCAGCTCATCAAGTTTCGGTAATTCATCAAAGGTTGAGATACCTCCGGAAGCGATCAGGTTAATATTTTCTGTTTCAGACAAAATTTCCTGGTAAAGTTCGAATGACGGACCTTCCAGCATTCCATCTTTGGAAATATCTGTACAGATCACATATTTCACTCCTGCTTTTTCAAAATTCTGAATAAAAGGAATGATCTCCTTATCTGAATCTTCCAGCCATCCGGAAACCGCGATCTTCCTATCCTTAGCATCTGCACCAAGAATGATCTTCTCATTTCCATACTTCTGAAGCCAGCTTTGAAACAAATCAGGGTTTTTGACGGCAATACTTCCACCGGTGATCTGGGTCGCTCCACTTTCAAAAGCTATTTGAAGATCTTTATCGGTTTTGAGTCCACCACCAAAATCTATCTTTAAAGCTGTCTTAGTTGCTATCGATTCCAGGATCTTATGATTTACTATATGGCTGGATTTTGCACCATCAAGGTCTACAAGATGTAAATACTCGATGCCGTGAGCCTCAAAAGATTTTGCAACCTCAAGCGGATCTTCGTTATATATTTTCTTGGTGCTATAATCACCTTTAGAAAGCCTTACGCACTTGCCTTCAATAATATCTATTGCGGGTATGATTCGCATTTGAATTTAGATTTTTGATTTAAGATTAACGAATTTCATTTCTTTAATATTTTTTTCTGGACGTATTGATAGAGGCAACAACAATTGATATAATTTCATTACATTCTGAATGCAATTTCTTTGCTTCTGTACTAACCTCTGGCATAGTTCCCATTAATATTTCAGGAAATACATACTTTCGGAGGAATTTTTGAGCAAAATTTCCAGCAATCTATAGCAACTTAGTTCTACTTTTTGAATCTATCATCCGTAACTCTAGTTTCGTAAATCTAATTTCAAAAAGTTCTTTAAAATCTGTTCTCCGGTTTTGCTACTTTTTTCAGGGTGAAATTGTACTCCGTAAAAATTATCACGCTGTAAAGCTGTTGAATAATTAACTCCATATTCAGTTCTGGCGATTTCATCTATACATTCGGACACGTAATAACTATGTACTAAATAGACATACTCCTCATTCTGAACATTATCAAATAAGTGAGTTTCAAGATTGGTGATCTGGTTCCATCCTATTTGAGGCACTTTCACAGAATTATCAAATCGCTTCACCTCCGCATTAAAAATTCCGAGACCCTGAGTATCCCCTTCTTCAGAATGATCACACATAAGTTGCATTCCCAGGCATATTCCTAACACCGGCTGTTTGAGCGTTGGTATCACTTTATCCAGTCCGGTAGATCTCAACATCTTCATGGCACTACCCGCTTCTCCTACACCAGGGAAAATAACTTTATCTGCCTGTCTTATTTCGTCTTCATTACTACTTAAGACTGCTTCATACCCAAGTCGCTTTATCGCAAATTTGATACTTTGAATATTTCCTGCACCGTAATCTATTATAACGATCTTCATTAAAGCATTCCTTTTGTAGATGGTAAAATCATTTTTTCGGCATCCCTTTTCACTGCCATTTTAATTGCTTTTGCGAAAGCTTTAAAAATAGCCTCGATCTTATGATGCTCATTCTGGCCTTCAGCTTTGATGTTCAGGTTTGCTTTGGCGCCATCTGTAAAGGATTTGAAGAAATGGTAGAACATTTCAGTTGGCATTTTACCAATCATTTCACGATTGAAATCTGCTTCCCAAACTAACCAGTTTCGGCCTCCAAAATCTATAGCAGCCTGAGCCAGACAGTCGTCCATAGGTAAACAAAATCCATATCTTTCGATTCCTAATTTATTCCCCAGGGCTTTACTGAAGACTTCTCCCAAGGCAATTGCCGTATCTTCAATGGTATGATGCTCATCTACCTCCAGATCTCCTTTTACAGCTATTTTAAGATCCATCTGTCCATGACGCGCCAATTGATCCAGCATATGATCAAAAAATGCGATACCGGTGCTTATTTCGCTTTTTCCCGTTCCGTCAAGGTTCAGCTCTATTTTTATATCTGTTTCATTGGTCTTACGCTCAATTTCAGCAGTTCTATCTTGAAGTTTTAAAAACTCATAGATCTCTTTCCAGGAATTGGTCTTTAAAACTATATGTTTTTCAACCTCAGATTTATCGTTCGCAACTTCATCTGCAGCAAGTTCTTCATGATTATCAATAAAGATCCCTTTCCCTCCAAAGTTCAAGGCAAACTCAATATCTGTAAGTCGATCTCCAACCATGAAAGAATGATTAAGATTGTAATCCTGGTTATCTATAAATTTCTTTTGCAACAGACCGGTATTTGGCTTTCTGGTGAAGGCTTTATCTTTGGCAAAAGTTCGATCTATCAATACATCACTAAATTCTACCCCTTCATTTTTAAAGGTTTTAATAATGAAATTTTGAATAGGCCAGAAATCTGTTTCTGGAAAACTTTCGGTTCCCAATCCATCCTGGTTAGTAACCATGACAATCTCATAATCTAATTCTTTCGCAATTCTACTTAGATAAGTAAATACTTCGGGGTAAAATTCCAGCTTTTCCAGACTGTCTATTTGGTAATCTTCAGGTTCGTGGATCAAAGTTCCATCGCGATCTACAAATAATACTTTATTCATTATCTAATTCTTTAAATACTTTAATTAGTTGATTATTTTCTTTCCTGGTTCCTACGGTTATTCGAAGACAATTTTCACATAACGGCTGATTACTTCTATTTCTAACAACAATACCTTTATCAAGCAATTGCTCATATCTTTTATTTGCATCATCTACCTCAATGAGTAAAAAATTAGCATCAGACTTGTAAACTTTGAGCACAAATTTAAGTTGAAGTGATTCTTTAGATAACCCAGTTCTTTCTATCAGTATATCAGACACTTGTGATTTTACACTATCTATTTCTAAAAGGCATTTGACAGCCTGATCCTGAGTTTGTTGGTTTACATTATAAGGTGGCTTGATCTTATTCAATACTGAAATGATTTCTTCTGAAGCATAAAGAACTCCTAGCCTGATTCCAGCAAGACCATAGGCCTTGGAAAAGGTTTGAGTAATAATCAAATTTGGAAAGAACTCCAGTTTTTGCAACCAACTTTCTCTTTCAGAAAAATCTATATAAGCTTCGTCAATTACCACTAAGCCTTCAAAATTATCCAGGATACCACTTACCCTGTCTGCTTCAAAAGTATTCCCAGAAGGATTGTTTGGAGAACACAGGAATATGACCTTCGTATTATCATCAACCTCATTAAGAATAGCCGTTACATCTGGCTCAAAATCATGATTTAAATACACTTCCCTGTTTTCTATATCATTGATTGCTGCAAGCACCTTATACATTCCGTAGGTTGGCGGTAAAGTGATCACATTATCGTCCCCAGGTTCGCAGAAGGCTCTAAAAACAAGATCTAATACTTCATCACTTCCATTACCCAGAAGAATATTTTTCGCTGGCACTCCCTTTATTTCAGAAAGCTTTTCCTTAACCTTACATTGCTGCGGATCGGGATACCTATTCAATCCATTATTATTAGGATTTTCATTAGCATCCAGAAAAATCATCTCTTCACCCTGAGTCTTATACTCATCCCTGGCTGAAGAGTACGGTTTTAAAACCGAAACGTTATCCCTTACCAGCTTATCTAAATCGAATATTTTCATCTAGTTTAAATCTTTTAAACGAAGAGTCACCGCATTCTTATGTGCCTGTAAACCTTCAGCCTCCGCTAGTAATTCTATTGACGGACCTATTGCTTTAATTCCTTCTTCTGATATTTTCTGAAATGTAATTGTCTTCATAAAACTATCCAGGTTCACACCGCTATATTGTTTTGCATATCCATTCGTTGGTAAGGTATGATTGGTTCCCGAAGCATAGTCCCCGGCACTTTCTGGCGTATAATTCCCTATAAATACTGAACCTGCATTAATAACTCCATTTATAAAGTAATCTTCTTTTTCAGCACAAATAATAAAATGTTCGGGACCATATTCATTGATAAGTTCTAAAGCTTCTTTTTCTGAATCAACAAGAATAAGCCTTGAATTCTCTATAGCTTTATCTGCAATGGCTTTTCTAGGTAGATCCTGTAATTGCACCTGGATCTCTTCAGAAACCTGGTTTAAAAGCTTTTCTGAAGTTGTCACCATTATTACCTGGCTATCTATCCCATGCTCGGCCTGGCTTAGAAGATCTGAAGCCACGTAGGCAGCATTTGCAGAATCATCTGCATAAACCAGCAATTCTGAAGGTCCGGCAGGCATATCTATCGCGACCTGATATTTTGTAGCAAGTTGCTTAGCCACGGTTACAAATTGATTTCCCGGCCCAAATATCTTATAAACCTGCGGAACATCTTTGGTTCCAAAAGTCATGGCTCCAATAGCCTGAATCCCTCCAATCTTGAACATCTGGGTAACCCCGCAAAGATTAGCCGCATATAAGATCGCTGGATTCACATTCCCGTCCTTATCTGGTGGCGTACAAAGTACAATTTCTTCACAACCGGCAAGTTTCGCGGGAATTGCAAGCATTAAAATTGAAGAAAATAAGGGAGCAGTTCCTCCTGGTATATATAGCCCAACTTTTTGAATTGGCTTCTTTTCCTGCCAGCATTTCACTCCATTTGAAGTTTCTACACTTACCCGATGTGTTCTTTGAGCCGCATGAAACTTTTCAATATTTGCTTTTGCCAGTTTTATTGCAGATTTCAAATCTTCTGAAATTCTCTTTTCGGCATTGCTGACTTCAGTTTCAGAAACTATGAGGTCGTTGAGTTTAATTCCGTCGAAAAGCTCTGTGTATTTAGCCACTGCAGCATTACCTTTTACTTTAATTTCATCAAAGATCTGGTTTACCGTTTGCTCAATATCAGCAACCGTTTGTGTAGGTCTTCTCAGTATTTCAGGCCAGTCTGATTTTGATGGATTTAGTATCTTATTCATAATTTGAATTTTCAGCAGTTCTTAAATTACCATTTTTTCTATTGGTGCAACCAGAATACCTTCGGCTCCATAATTTCTTAGCTCATCTAAAACTTCCCAGAATCTTTCCTCGTTAATAACAGTATGCACAGAACTCCATCCTTCCTCTGCTAAAGGCAAGACCGTGGGACTTCTCATTCCCGGCAACAACTTTATTACATCATCAAGCCTTTCATTCGGCACATTCATTAGAATATACTTTGAGCTTCTAGCATTTAAAACAGATTTCATTCTGAACTGAAGCTTTTCAAGAATAGCCTTTCTTTCTTCAGAAATCTGAGGTGAGATTGCCAGTACAGCTTCACTCTTCAGCATTACCTCTACTTCTTTCAACCCATTCTTGAATAAAGTACTTCCACTGGAAACTATATCACAAATAGCATCTGCCAGACCTATATTGGGAGCTATCTCCACGGAACCATTAATAATATGCAGTTCAGCTGTAATTCCTTTTTCTTTTAGAAATTCATTTACGGTATTGGGATAAGAAGTAGCGATCTTTAATCCGTCAAGATCTTTAATATTTTTATAATTGAAAGATTTTGGAACCGCCAGGGATACCCGGCATTTTGAGAAGCCTAGTTTTTCACCACGAATAATATCCTGCCCCTTTTCTATAAGAACATTTTCTCCAATGATCGCTACATCTACTACTCCGTCCCTTAAATATTGAGGAATATCTCCATTTCTAAGATACATTACCTCCAGGGGAAAGTTTCTGGAAGAAGCTTTTAGTTGCTCTTTCCCATTATCTATTGATATTCCCGCATCTTTTAAAATGCTTATCGAGTCTTCAAAAAGACGTCCTGATTTTTGTACTGCAATTCTTAATTTCTCTTTACTCATAATTTTATTGGCTACTATTAGAAATAAAAAAACCCGTTTGATTGCTCAAACGGGTTATGATATTAGTTAATGTTACAACATATCAAATTCACCTCGCATGAGCGTGGGTAGAAAAATGATGATGATGTACTGTATAATTTCTCATTCTGAGTTCAAATCTAAATAAATTTTTCAAAACTAAAACCTGAAATTTATTATTTAAGATTTGTTTATTAGTTATTACCTAGAATAATTGGCATCCCTTCATCACCAGAACCTATAACTACAACCTTGGCATTGGGTGATTTAGCCAACTCTACAGTAGCCTGAATACCTTTTTCCTTCAATACTTTGTCGGTTAAAGATTCACTAAGAATACGGTTAGCCGTGGCTTTACCTTCAGCATCGATACGCTGGCGTTCTGCTTCTTGTTCCGCTTTAGTCAATCTAAATTCATACTCTAAAGATTCCTGCTCCTGTCTAAGCTTTCTTTCAATAGCCTCTTTAATTGTAGATGGTAAAGAAACATCTCTAACCAACACTTCATTCACCTGAACATATTGTTCGTCAAGCAACAAATTGGTTTCATCGAAGATCTCCTTTTGAATGGCTTCCCTTTTACTCGCGTAAAGCTGCTCAGGATTATATCTTCCTACCACTGCTCTTGTCGCTGAACGAATCGCCGGCTGAAGCAAACGCTGAATATAAGCCTCTCCTTTCTCCTGGTGAAGTTTTCCCAAAACTTCATATTCCGGTTGAAACCAAACTGAAGCATCTAAGGATATTTCTAATCCATTTGAAGAAAGAACGGTCATTTCTTCATCTAGAGACTGTTGACGCACCTCATAAATAAATACTTTGTTCCAGGGAGCTACAAAATGAAAACCTTCAGATAAAGGTGGTTCATCGGTTACCACACCTTCATCAAAGGTTCGGTATAAAACTCCGGCTTCACCAGAATCTATGGTAACTGTTGATTTTGCAATAAAAATTATTAAAATGACGATACCTATAAAAAGTGGTACGGCAATCTTGGGTAATCTTTCCATATATAAAAATTGAAATTAAATTAATCCTAAATATTTTCGGTAGAACCACTCAACGGCAAGAACAATTATCAGGATAAACAGTAGGTAATACCAGTCTATCAAAGGTAAGGTTTTTTGCCGGCTTTTTTGAATAGGTTTGAACTTATCATTTGTAAGCAACACATTCACAAGTTCCTGTATCTTATCCGGGTAATGAAGGTTTATCCCGTTATTCTCTGCAAAATACTGCATGCCAGACAGGTTAGAAGAAACGAATTGCTGTTCCGAATTATATTGGATCACTTCAAAACTTCCAGATTTTGAGAGATTTTCACCTTCAACTATTATATTATATGCATATTCTCCAGGTTCAAGATCCCCTCCATCAAATTGATAAAAGTTATTTTTTAGCACAAGATCAGATTCAATTGCCTCCTCCGATTCCTTGTGTTCAATAACCAGCTTTAAATTCGCGCCGGCATCAAATTGATAATTCTCATCAAAATACTGGGCTGAAATTATCACATTCTGATTTGCATAATAAAAATTCTCAGCATCTACCGATAACCTTTGTCTGGAAGTGGCAGAAGCAAGATTTTGAATCAGTTTACCTATAAAATCATCAAATTCCTGAAAAGAGTCATTATCCAGGTACGATTTCGCTCTCCAACGCCAGATATTTTCTCCTAACAAAAATCCAGATTTCGGAGTGTTTTGCGTAACAGCCAATAAAGGTTCTCCAGTTTTTACTCCCTGAAGTTCCTGAGAAAGTAAAACATTGTATTTATTATCTTCAAATTCAACTGAACCAAACTTATCTATCAAAGGGGGGAAATCATTAAAACCAATATCTGCAAACTGGAAGGAACTGAAGGTTGCATTGTAAACCGGGAAAATCTCCTGAGGCTGATTAGCATAACTTCTAGAATAGCCCAAATCAAGATTATTTAAATAATTCCAGTCTGTTTTTGTTCCCGAAATGATCAAATAATTAGAGTTATTCTCAAGAATTTCAGCTATAATTTTATTGAATTTCCTATTTAATTGATATATTATAATTAATTGATAATCTGATATTTGTATTTTTTCTCCATTAATATATTTTATATCCACGGTACGCTGCTGATTGCTTTCTATTGCTTTTTGTAGAGCACCAAGATCTGGATGAGTAATATCACTTAAAATAAGGACAGATGTTCGCTCATCTATAACCTCGACAGCAAATTTCTGAGTATTATTAACCAGGTTTTTTTCATCACTTGCTGGATCGATTTCTACCTGGTAAGTTTTAACTCCTAAGGAATTTGCAAGGATATCAGTACGAATAATCTGTGATCTGGATTCTTCAGAAAAACTTACTTTTTGATTATAGATTACTACATTCCCAGACCTAATATTTACTTCAGCGTCTAATTCTCCCTTGCCTGAATAATCGAGAAATACTTCAACTGGAAATTTGTTCTTCAAGAAGGCATAGCGATTAACATTTACCTGGCCTATACTCAAGTCTCTATAGGTAGTAGTATCTCCAATAATAACAGGAAACACCTCCATTCCTGGCTTGTTTTTGTAATATCTAAAATCGCGGCCTATACTTTGATTACCGTCTGTAAGTAAGATTACCGCTGAATTCTTGTTAGAAATAACACCCTCGGTTTCAGAAAGCGCAGAATATATATCTGTCTGGTCTGCTGAAAAGTCAAGTGAATCATTCAGCCCAATCACTTCTCCAAAATTCAATCGGTCAACTTGAAAATTCTTCTGAATTTCATCATTTTCAGCAATAAACTCTGAAAGCCTCCTAAGCTCCTTATCCTGTCCCTGGTAAGAAATAGACTGAGAATTGTCTGATAACAGAATGAGCCCGGGTTTATTGATCTCATAATTTACCGACTTAATTTTAGGATTGATTAGTAGTAATAAAACGAGAAAAACAGAAAGGGATCTCAAAGCAAAGAAGATATAATCTTTTCTAGCTCTGCGATTAGGGAAATATAAGTACTGAAAAAAAGCAAACCCCAGCGCTGCAAAGAGCGCCAGGGCTATATATAAAATAGTACTTGTTTCCATTAAGATAAGTTAGAGTCGTGAAGTTAACAATTTTAAAGAATTATCTCACGATCTACTTATAAACTGAGCATCTTAGGTATGCATCCCACCATCTACATGGATAACCTGTCCCGTTACATAAGAGCTAAGATCACTCCCTAAGTATACACATGCATTTGCAATATCTTCTGGCTTACCACCTCTTTTCAATGGAATAGCATCTCTCCAACCCTGAACAGTTTTCTCGTCTAATTTCTCAGTCATTTCAGTTTCTATAAAACCTGGAGCGATCACATTAGTTCGAATATTACGCGATCCTAATTCCTGAGCCATAGACTTGGAAAAACCAATGATTCCAGCCTTTGATGCCGCATAATTCGCCTGACCGGCGTTACCCGTTACCCCCACAACAGAACTCATATTAATAATGCTACCACTACGCTGTTTCAACATCGTACGTTGCACAGCCTTGGTCATATTAAATATAGACTTAAGGTTAACCTCGATCACCTTATCAAAATCTTCTTCACTCATTCTCATAAGAAGATTGTCTTTAGTGATTCCGGCGTTATTTACAACAATATCTATAGAGCCAAAATCTTCATTAACCCTGTCTATTAATTGTTGTGCTTCTTCAAAACTGGCTGCATTAGACTGGTAAGCTTTAGCCTTTATTCCTAAAGTCTCTAGCTCCTTTGCAAGCTCTTCTGCAGATTGAGATGATGAATTATATGTAAAAGCAACATTTGCTCCATGTTTAGCAAAAACTTCAGCGATGCCTTTACCTATTCCCCGGCTACCACCTGTAATTATAGCATTTTTTCCTTCTAATAATTTCATATTAAATGATCTTGGTTAATTGACTTTCCAAATATAACAAAACCTGAGTAGGCCTCTAATAAAAAATCCTTCTGAAATATTCCGATTGGAATCTAACAGAAGGATTTTAGATAAAAGATATTATTCGTTTAGCTGTTTAAAACTTCAGCAACTTTCTTTCCAATTTCAGCAGGAGAGTCTACAACATGAATTCCATTCTCTTTAAGAATTTTCTTCTTAGCCTGAGCTGTATCCTCACTACCTCCAACGATCGCACCGGCATGACCCATTGTACGTCCTGCTGGAGCAGTTTCACCAGCGATAAATCCTACCACAGGTTTCTTATTTCCATTTTGCTTCACCCACTGTGCAGCATCTGCTTCTAATTGACCTCCAATTTCACCGATCATGACTATGCATTCGGTTTCATCATCATTCATCAATAACTCAACAGCTTCTTTCGTAGTAGTTCCAATAATAGGATCTCCACCAATTCCAATAGCGGTAGTAATTCCAAGACCTTGTTTTACAACCTGATCTGCAGCTTCATATGTCAAAGTACCAGACTTAGAAACGATACCTACTTTACCTTTTTTGAATACAAAACCTGGCATGATACCAACTTTTGCTTCTCCAGGAGTAATCACACCAGGACAGTTAGGACCAATTAATCTACAGTCACGACCTTTGATATAATCTGAAGCTTTTACCATATCAGAAACAGGAATACCTTCTGTGATCGTGATAATTACTTTTATACCTGCATCAGCAGCTTCCATAATCGCATCAGCGGCAAATGCCGGCGGTACAAAAATAATAGATACATCTGCTCCTGTTTGCTCAACCGCATCAGATACTGTATTAAAAACAGGTTTATCAAGGTGTTTCTGACCTCCTTTACCAGGAGTTACACCACCAACTACATTTGTACCATATTCTATCATCTGCTCGGCATGGAAAGTACCTTCACTTCCCGTAAAACCCTGCACGATTACTTTAGAATTTTTATTGACTAAAACGCTCATAAGTGTCTTTTGAATTTTGGATTACAAAAGTATGTTTTTAAATATAAACCCTAAAGTCATTTTATAGATTATTGAGTGAAAAAACCTTAAAATTCATATAAAATTCAGCTGAAATAAAAAATCCCGATCAATTAGGATCGGGATTGTAAAATAAAATAAGCCTATGCCTGGAAATCTTAAGATCTATAATGTGATGATATAAATGAAAATTAATGATGAAAGTGATAAAACCAAAACACTTAAAACGTTTATAGATCTGGTCATTTTTTTTATATCCTCATTTATTTCATTTTGCTTATCAGGCTGGATAAAAGACATAGTTTAAAATTTTAGCTACTATTTGGTTTTACCTTACTAAATATAAGCTGAGGAAGACATAGCAAGGACCAAAATTCATTGAATGTCTATAATATTGAATTGAATAGTGTTTTTTCTGAAGTGAGACCAGATAAAAAAATCCCGAATTAATAATTCGGGATTCCAATTCAATATAAAATGATAATTAATCTATTATTTCAAGCTCATCTTTACCACTACTACCCTTTCTAACCCTTATCATGGAATATTCTTCTTCCCGAACAATCTTCCTAGCTTGTTCTGCAGAAACTTTCTTTCCGTTGTGAAAAAAATCCCCTCCCGCTTTTTCTAATTTGTTTATCGATTCTATAGGATCTGGGGCTGGCGGTGGAGATGGTGCATCAGGCACATTATGCTCAATTCTCTGCATTCGTTTTTGCTCTCTTTCCATTTCCTTATGTTCTCTTTCAATTTCGGCATGACTTCTTTCAACCTCCTTCATTTTACGTTGCACTTCCACCTCTTTTACATTTACTTCCTGTAGCATGGCTTTACGTTCAGCTTTGGTTAGTTTTTCATCCTCCCTTAGCCGGTTTTCAATCTCTCTAATTCTTACACGTTCTGCTTCAATCGCTTCCCTTTCAGCATCTTTCATTTCTCTCCACTCACGCGCTCTTTCTCTATGTGCTCTATTAACTTCCGATGATTCTTCATGAACGGGAGCTGCTGGCGGGGCTGGAGGCGGCGGAGGCAAAATATCGTGACCCGTAACTTTAGACATTCTAGATTTTTTGAACTCTTCATTCAATTTTTCCATAAATCCTGGTGCAGGGTCTGAAATATGCATTCTGAAGTTATAATTCTTTAATTCCTCATCTGTCTTCCCTTCAGACAGTTTGTCCAGAGTCTTACTAAAGTCTTTAGCTTTAATTTCCTCGCCGTCTACCTTAAGTGTTTTTCCAGTAATACGAACGCTGAAAAGACTTTCTCTATCGCTATACTTATCTGAATTAACATCTGCTGGCGCAGGAACCTTTCCTACCCTCTTTTTTACCGGTGGTGGTGGTGGTGGTGGCGGTGCTGGAGTTGCACCCGGAGCTACCGGACTTGGAGCGAAAAATTCAGTTTCAGAAATTTTAGACAACTTTGTCTTACGATATTCTTTATTTAGCCTTTCTATAAACTCGGTTGTCGAATTTTGAAAATCTATTTGAAACAATGGTTTTTTCATTTCCTCCTGAGACCAGCTACTGGTTATTCTATTTACAGCATCCTTGAAATTATTCAGGTTTACTTCTTTTTGATTTAACCAGATATTCTTTTCTACAACTTTGATAATTAGCGTCTTTCTCTCCTGAATTGTTTCAACGAAAGAAACTGGATTGTTCACAGACTTTATATAATTAGGTTTAGCAACAATATCTTCGTTGAAAAGATAAATACATCCTCCCAGAACAGGGAAAAAAATAACTAATCTTAATACTAACCGCCTAAGCGAAAAACTTTTTGTAATCATAATAATTCGTTTTTTGATTGATGAATGACTAATTGGGCTCGATAAAGAATTGTGATGACGCCCGGAACTGTATTGAAATAAAAGGTTTGAGTAATCCAGAGGATTATAATTCTTCTTAATTACACGACTATCTGCAAGAAATTCATGATTTAATTTAACCGATCTTTTGAAGTAGATAAATACGGGATTGAACCAGAAGATCACATGCAGTAATTCTATGAAAAGCAGGTCTAGCGAGTGTTTTTGATCTACATGTGCTTTCTCGTGCTCCATTACTGCACTTGAAATTTCGTGATTTCTGTATTCTTCTTTATTCAAAAAAATATATTGAAAAAAGGAATGAGGGTTAAGTTTTCTACTCAGCAAAACATAGATATAAGGCAAATCTTGCTGCTTGTCATTTCTTTTTGCTTCAGAAATTAATGCGCTCAAATTCTTATAAAATCTAAAACCGAAGAATACAACCCCAATACTATAAATCAGCAATAGAAGATAGGGTGCCTGTTCTTCCCAGTTGGAAATTTCAGCAACTTCAGAGTCATTTTTTTGTACTGAATAAAAAAAAGTTTCTCCGACTTCTTTCGCAGGAACATCAACTTCATAACTAATGGTAATAAGGGGTAAAATTATCGAAATGGTCAGCGCCAGAAGCAAATAGGCTCTCTTAATTCTATGACAACTTTCACCTTCCATAAATAATTTATAGAAACAGAAAAGCACCACTAAACAAGAGCCTGATTTTACGATATATTCTAACATCCTACTTCTTTTTTATCTTTTCATCTATAAGCTTTCTAAGCTCTACTAATTCTTTCTCAGAAAGATTGGACTCTTCAGCAAAGAATGAAGCAAACTGTGAAGCAGAATTATTGAAGAATGATTTAATCATTCCATTCATTTGCTTAGAGAAATAATTCTTCTTAGATACTTTAGGAAAATATTCTCTGGAACGCCCTATTTGTATGTAGCCCACAAAATTTTTAGCCTGCATTCGTTTTAAAAGCGTAGCCACAGTTGTTAATGCCGGTTTAGGATCTGGATAAGCTTCTACCAGATCTTTCATAAAAGCCTTTTCCTTTTTCCAAAGGATCTGCATTAGTTGTTCTTCTGCGTTTGAAAGTTCCATATAATTTTATATTACTCTACAAATGTAGAAAAATATTTTCATTCTACAAACATAGAATTAAAATAAAATAAAAAACCCTCAACTATTAAGTGGAGGGCTTGTAAGTTTCTATATAATTACGACCAGGGATTTTCATCGATCTCCTCGCCTAACTGGCTTATTTGAACACCTTTAAAAAGTTTACCATCTTTCATTTCCCACATTGCTAAAAAGTGAGCCAAAGGCATTTCCTCTTCCGGGTTCTCAATAGTTCGTACATGATAAGTAAAATGAATTGCTACATTATCACTTTTTGCAATAACCTTTTCTACTTCAGCTCTAAGAGATTCATAAGAATTGGCTAATTGCTCACTGATCTGTGCAATACCTTCCAGGTTCAACCTTCTTAATCCAGTTGTCCCATACCAGGAAAGTTCCACTTCTGGATGCAGATAGCTTCTCAAAACATCTTCATCCTTATAAAAATTGGATTCATAGAATTTCTTAACAATTTCTTTTGTTCTCAAACCCATAGTTTACTTATTTTAAATTTTTTACAATCTCCGGCAATTTCTTTATCGCCGCATATTCCTTCAATTTTGTACGTACTTCTCCAAAAGGCGTGCCCCAATATGTGGTATTTGGAATAGTATCTTTAGAAACCCCACATTGAGCCATTAATACGGTTCCGGTTGCAATAGTGATGTCACTTCTAATTCCAACCTGGCCCCAGATAGTTACATCATCTTCTACGATAACACAGCCGGCAATACCAACCTGCGAAGCGATGATGCATTTTTTACCGATTACGGTATCATGACCTATCTGAATTAGATTATCCAGTTTTGAGCCTTCGCCTATGATCGTATCTCCAGTCACTCCCCTGTCTATCGAGCAGTTTGAACCTATTTCAACATTATTCTCCACTACTACTCTGCCACCAGAAAGTAATTTATCAAAGCCTTCCGGTCTTTTTTTGTAATAGAAAGCATCACCCCCAAGAACAGTACCGGCATGAATAACTACATTATCACCAATAATACAATTATCGCCAATATTTACATTAGCGTGTATCAAACAATTTTTACCAATTCTCACATCGTTACCCAGAACTACATTTGGTTGAATATAAGTTCCTTCACCAATTTTTGCTGAATCTGACACAGCTTTAACTGAACCTTTGAAAGGATTAAAATGCCTGGTTAATTTATTAAAATCCCGGAATGGATCATCAGAAACCAAAAGCGCTTTGCCTTCAGGACATTCTACTTCCTTGTTAATTAAAATAACAGTTGCGGCAGATTGCAGCGCCTTATCGTAATATTTAGGATGATCTACAAATACGATGTCACCTGGAGTTACCACATGAATCTCATTCATTCCCAGAACCGGGAATTCAGAATCTCCTTTATAATTACAGTCAATTAGTTCTGCTATCTCCGTAAGTGAATATTTTCGGGGGAATTTCATTTATTCCTTGATTCTTTCTTTGTAGGTACCTTTATCGGTTTCGATCTTGATCTTGTCTCCTTCATTGATAAATAAAGGAACGTTTACTTCAAAACCTGTTTCTACAGTAGCCGGTTTAGTGGCGTTTGTAGCTGTATTTCCTTTCACACCAGGTTCTGTATGAGTAACCTCAAGAATAACACTTGCCGGCATATCTACAGAAAGTGGCATGTTATCTTCAGTATTAATAAGGATAGTTACAACTTCACCTTCCTTTAAAAGTTTTGGCATATCCAAAGCATTTTCTGTAAGCCTGATCTGCGTGTAATCTTCTACGTTCATGAAATGCCAGAATTCACCATCCTCATACAGAAACTGAAATTTATGAGTCTCAACTCGAATATCTTCAATTTTATGACCAGCAGAAAAAGTATTTTCAAGTACTTTCCCGGTAGTAACACTTTTCAATTTAGTTCTTACAAAAGCAGGTCCTTTTCCCGGCTTTACATGAAGAAACTCAATGATCTTGTAAATATCATGATTATATCTAATACAAAGTCCGTTTCTAATATCGCTAGTTGATGCCATTCTTTATCTTAATTTGAACTGAAGTATCCTTTCATGATACCTCTTTGTGAGTTTTTAATGAATTCTAATATTTCATCTCTTTCGGCCGTTGCCTGCATTTCTGCTTCAATAATTGCTACTGCCTGAGAGTTATTATAATTTTTCTGATACAATATTCTATAAATATCCTGGATCTCCCTAATCTTTTCCGTAGTAAAGCCTCTTCTACGAAGTCCTATTGAGTTGATACCAACATAACTTAAAGGTTCGCGACCGGCTTTTACAAACGGTGGAACATCTTTTCTAACTAAAGATCCGCCGGTAACAAAGGCATGATTACCAATACTGCAAAATTGCTGAATAGCTGCCATACCCGCAAGGATAACATGGTCTCCAACATTTATATGACCAGCAAGAGTACTGTTATTTGAAAAAATACAGTTATCTCCAACAATACAATCATGGGCAATATGGCAATAAGCCATGATCCAGCAATTGTTGCCAATCACAGTCTTCATACGATCTGTAGTACCTCTATTAATAGTCACACATTCTCTAATGGTAGTGTTATCACCAATAACGGTAAGGGTGTCTTCGTCGTTGAATTTTTTATCCTGTGGAACAGCTGATATAACGGCTCCTGGAAAAATACTACAATTCTTCCCGATACGTGCGCCTTCCATTATAGAAACATTGGAACCAATCCAGGTACCTTCTCCAATCACTACGTTATTATGTATCGTCGCAAAAGGCTCAATCACCACATTTTTGGCAATTTTAGCTCCCGGATGTACATATGCTAAAGGTTGGTTCATTCTATTTATTTTGATTTAACTATTTGTGCCATTAAAACGGCTTCTGTGGCAAGTTGTCCATTTACATAGGCATATCCCTGCATTTGACAAATTCCTCTCCTTATTGGAGCTAATAATTCTAATTTAAATATAAGTGTATCCCCAGGCACCACCTGTCTTTTGAATCTTACATTATCGATTTTCATAAAGAATGTAAGATAGTTTTCTGGGTCTGGAACAGATTTTAAAGCCAGGATCCCTCCTGTTTGTGCCATTGCTTCAACCTGAAGAACTCCGGGCATTACAGGCTTACCAGGAAAATGTCCTACGAAAAATGGTTCGTTCATAGTAACATTTTTCATCCCGATTACATGCGTATCTGTTAGCTCATAGATCTTATCTACAAGCAGGAAAGGAGATCTGTGCGGTAATGTATCCATAATATCATTCACGTCCATTAATGGCGCCTGTGAAAGATCAATTTTAGGTACATTATTCCTTTTTTCAGCTTTAATTACTTTAGCTAATTTTTTGGCAAATTCAGTATTTACGTGATGACCTGGTTTAGTTGCAATGATCTTCCCTCTAATTCGGGTTCCCACAAGTGCCACATCTCCAAGTACATCTAATAATTTATGTCTAGCAGCTTCATTTGGATAATGAAGGGTAAGGTTGTCAAGTATTCCGTTTGGTTTAACTGAAATTTCATCCCGGTTAAAAGCTACCCTGAGTTTCTTTAAAGTTTCTTCGCTGATCTCTTTATCTACATAGACGATCGCATTGTTAAGGTCACCACCTTTAATAAGGCCGTGCTCTAACAAAGTTTCTATTTCATGTAGAAAACTGAAAGTTCTGGAATCGGCTATTTCTTTCTTGAATTCAGATAAATGCTCTATAGATGCATTTTGAGTTCCAAGAACCTTGGTGCCAAAATCTACCATCGTAGTTACCTGATATTCATCTGCAGGCATAGCAATAATTTCGCTGCCATTCTCATCACGATAACAGATGATCTCATCAACAATATATTCATCCCTGTCTGCTTCCTGATCTACGGTACCCGCTTTCTCTAAAGCTTCCACAAAGAATTTTGAAGAACCATCCATAATTGGTGGTTCTGAAGCATCTAACTCAATATATAGATTATCTATTTCTAAACCTACACAAGCCGCAAGTACATGTTCTGAGGTCTGAATGGTCACCCCGTTTTTATCGAGGTTAGTACCTCTTTGGGTATTCACCACATAACTTACATCGGCTTCAACTTCGGGATTTCCTTCAAGATCTGTTCTTCTAAACACGTAGCCTGTATTCTCTGGAGCTGGCTTGAATGTAAGCTTCACTTCTTTCCCTGTGTGCAGGCCAACACCTTCAAGAGAAACTTCCTCCTGAATGGTTCTTTGTTTCGAAATTCTATCAGCCATTATTCAATTTTTTTTCTAGTTGGTTTATAATATTCATAGTTTGGGGTAGATTCTTAAAATGTATATAGGATTTATTATAATCACTATATCCAATTGCGGGAGAACCTTGCAACATCTCATCATCTTTGATATCACGACCAATTCCAGATTGAGCCTGGATCTTTACACGGTCCCCAATGGTAAGGTGGCCGGCGAACCCCACCTGGCCTCCAATTAAACAATTCTTACCAATTTTAGTTGATCCGGCAATTCCTGTTTGTGCCGCGATGGCTGTATTCTCGCCTATTTCAACGTTATGAGCTATCTGAATTTGATTATCCAGCTTCACTCCTTTTCTAATAATAGTAGATCCTAATGTCGCACGATCTATAGTAGTAGCTGCACCAATATCCACATGATCTTCAATCACCACATTTCCTATTTGAGGCACTTTGCTATATTCACCTGTTTCTCCAGGACTAAATCCAAATCCGTCTGCCCCAATAACAGCTCCGCTATGAATAGTGACATTGCTCCCAATCAAGGTTTCTGAATATATTTTTACTCCGGCAAAAATTGTAACATTATCACCGATCTTTACATTATCTCCTATATATACATTGGGATATACCTTTACATTTTCTCCTATCTTCACATTATCTCCAATATATGAGAACGAACCTAGATATAATCCTTCGCCGTATGTGGCTGATTCTGAAATATGACTAGGTGATTCTATACCAGACTTATTCAGCTTAATTTGATTATAGTATTCTAACAAGGTTGAAAAGGCCTTATAGGCGTCTTTTACCTTAATAAGAGTTGTATTAACTGGTTGCTCTACTTCAAAATCATCATTAACGATCGTAATAGATGCATTGGTTGTATATAAAAAGGAAGTATATTTAGGATTGCTCAAGAAAGTAAGAGAACCTTCCGCTCCTTCTTCGATTTTGGCTAGTTCTGAAACTTCCGCCTCAGGATTGCCCTCAACCTTACCTTCTAATATCTCGGCTATTTGCTCTGCTGTAAACTTCATTCTGGCAAAAGTAAAAAAAATGCGCTAATCTTTAACTTTTGGATAACACATATAGTATTTAGTCACAGTATTTGTGAGGGCTTTTAAATTGAATTGATCTGAAACCTTTACTACATCGTTGATCTTTCCATTCTTATGAAGAATATTTATATTATCCTTTTCACGTTTATAGGCCAGATTTGCTATTTCTCCTTCAAAAACAAAATAAGAAGCTTCCTTTTCTGAAATTCCGTATTTCCTTTGAAGGGCCAACGATCTTTTCTCTAGTTTATCCTGAGTAGGTTTTTTCTTTTTGATCTTAACTTTCAAAAGATTCCTGTTAATGATCATTTCGCAAAGATTACTAAGTACAAAATCATCAGAATACATCCACTCTTTCATTGCAGAGATCACATCATTATCATCCAGACGTGAAAACATATTTAAGGTCTTGGAATCAAATTCCTCTCTGGTAATTTTATTTTCCAGAAAATACATCAGGGATCCGCTTGCATGCAACGTATGTCCCTGGCCAATCAATTCTTTTGCTCTTTTAAGAACACGAATAAGTAATTGTTCTGCTACTAAACTTGTTTTGTGCAGGTAAACCTGCCAGTACATTAATCTGCGGCCTATGAGGAATTTTTCTACGGAATAGATACCTTTTTCTTCAACAACAAGCTCATCGTCTACCACATTGAGCATGGTAATTAAACGTTCACTATTAATATTACCTTCTACAGCACCAGTATAAAAACTGTCCCTTTTAAGATAATCTAAACGGTCCATATCCATCTGACTGGATATTAGCTGATTCATAAATTTTCTTTCATAACTACCTTTGAAGATCTTTATGGCCAGCGTTAAACTTTGGTTAAAATTCGCATTCATTTCCTCCATGAAAAGAAGTGAAATAGTCTCATGATCAACACCTTCCACTAAACTATGTTCCATGGCATGGCTGAATGGTCCATGTCCAATATCATGCATTAGAATAGCGATCAAAAGAGCTTCTTCTTCCTTATCAGAAATCTCAACTCCTTTATACTTAAGGACTCGAACTGCTTTCTGCATTAAATGCACACAGCCAAGGGCATGATGAAATCTGGTATGATGTGCACCTGGATATACTAAATAAGACAATCCCATTTGAGAAATTCGGCGTAATCTTTGAAAGTAAGGATGTTCAATAATCTGAAAGATCCGCTCATTAGGAATGGTAATAAAACCGTAAATTGGATCGTTTAATATTTTAAGTTTAGTTTGGGAAGCCAAGCTTTATTTTTCTAAAATTCAAAACAAAGATACATATATGAATTTAGCCAAAGTATATTCTTCAATTTAAGTAAGATACTACCGGCTATTTACATTTTTATTCAATCAATAAATACAGAAACACTTTATGAATAATATCAAAATTTTATGGGTAGACGACGAAATAGATCTGCTGAAACCACACATTATGTTTTTGGAAGCCCGCAACTATGACGTGACAACCTGTAAAAGTGGAACTGAAGCATTAGAGCAAATTGAAACTGAAAATTTTGATATTGTCTTCCTGGATGAAAATATGCCTGGTCTTACCGGGCTGGAAACTCTAGCTGAGATCAAGGAAAAAAGAGAAACGGTGCCTATTGTGATGATCACAAAAAGTGAGGAAGAATATATCATGGAAGAAGCCATCGGTTCCAAGATTGCAGACTACCTTATCAAACCGGTCAATCCTAATCAAATCCTGCTTAGCATTAAAAAGAATCTGGATCACTCGAGACTTATTTCTGAAAAAACAACATCTAATTATCAGCAGGAGTTCAGAAAGATCGCCATGGAAATGTCTCAGGTGAATTCTTACGAGGAGTGGGCAGAACTATATCAGAAACTGGTATACTGGGAAATTCAGCTAGAAGATATTGAAGATTCAAGTATGGTTGAAATTCTTGAGTCACAAAAGCAGGAGGCAAATAATCAATTCTTCAAATTCATATCAAAGAATTATCAAAGTTGGTTTGAAAAGAATGCCGAACCACCGGTTATGTCTCACACATTATTTAAAAAGAATATTCTACCTGAATTAAAGAAAGACCAGCCTACCTTACTTATAGTCGTAGATAATTTAAGATACGATCAATGGAAGACGCTTGAACCAATTATTAATCCTTATTATAAAAAGGAAAAAGAAAGCGCTTATTACAGCATTCTACCAACGGCTACTCAATATGCAAGGAACGCCATCTTCTCTGGCCTAATGCCAAGTGAAATGGAAAAACTATTCCCTAAATACTGGAAAAATGATACCGAAGAAGGAGGTAAAAATCAGTTTGAGGCTCAATTTCTGAAAGAGCAATTAAATCGACTGGGAGAAGATCTCAAATTTGAATACCATAAAATAAGTAGTCTTAAAGCTGGTAGGAAGTTAGTAGATAATTTTAAAACCCAAAAATCAAATGACTTAACGGTGGTAGTTTACAATTTTGTTGATATGCTATCCCATTCTAAAACCGAGATGGAAGTGATAA
Organism: Christiangramia echinicola DSM 19838; assembly: GCF_000423065.1. GTDB lineage: Bacteria > Bacteroidota > Bacteroidia > Flavobacteriales > Flavobacteriaceae > Christiangramia > Christiangramia echinicola. The sequence continues at coordinate 64,696 of NZ_AUHG01000017.1, read as the reverse complement.
AAGAACTTGCATCCAATGATAAGTCCTATAGAAGCCTTACTCAAAGCTGGTTTAAAAACTCACCTTTACTAGAGATTATCCAGAAAGCGCAACAATCTGGATTTAAGCTAATCATCACTACAGACCACGGAACAATTAATGTAAAAAACCCTTCAAAGGTTATTGGCGACAAGAATACTAGCCTGAACTTAAGATATAAAACGGGCAAAAGTCTTACCTATGAGAATAAAGAAGTATTCGCTATACAAGACCCAAAATCTGTTTATTTACCTACCATTAACATGAGTAGTTCTTATATTTTTGCCAAAGAGGATCTTTTCTTCGCCTATCCAAATAATTATAATCACTACGTGAGTTATTACAAAAATACTTTTCAGCATGGAGGTGTTTCACTTGAAGAAGTTGTAATACCCTTTGTAGTCCTAAATCCAAAATAATCGATAAAATACCATTATCATCGATTAAATACATTTAATTAAATTGTATCCCCTTGACTTTCAAGAGAGTGAGGCAGTTTATCTATTTTTTACCTATATTTACAATCCCAAATCTGACATTTTGAATTTATGGAGTTAACCTACAGACTTCAAGAACTGGATACAGCCGTAGATTACATTCTACGTAACACAAAAAGTAAAACCTTGCTTTTTTACGGCGAAATGGGTGCTGGTAAAACCACTCTTATAAAAGAGCTGGTTAAAGCACTTGGCATACGAGACGTAGCCTCCAGTCCAACGTTTTCACTAGTTAACCATTACGAGTCAGAGAAAGGATCTGTTTATCATTTTGATTTTTACAGGATCGAAGATGAGATAGAGGCTTTAGATATTGGAATTGAAGATTACCTGGATTCAGATAATTGGAATTTGATTGAATGGCCACAAAAAATAGAAAATTTAATAGGGGAAAACACCCAAAAATTGGAGATATTGGTAGAATCTGAAAACACTAGAAAGTTAAAGTTTTGTTAACAAATCGGAAATTAAGGATAGTTGAAGCATAAACTTTATTGTAAGAATTTTTTTACTTTTACCTCTGATTTATAAAGTCAATTTTAGAATTTTTATTCATTGAACGATTTATAAATAAATTTAACCTAACATATTTAAAGTTTAAATTGCGATTTTGAGCCATTTTTTTCGCTCAAAAAAAGGCGCAAAGGTACGACTAATGTTTTAACCTACAGGTTTTTAAGTTGTTATATGTTTGTAACAGAAAACAGAACAAAACAACAACCTTAAAAACCTATAATTATGAAACTTAAAGCAATACTTTTCGCAGCAGCAATATTTGGAGCTAGTTTTTTTGTAACTTCAACTTCAAACGATGACACCAATAAAAATGAAATTAAAGAGCAAGCTGTCGACAAAAGGACAATCAGAGTACCTTCTGCTGGGTAGTATAATTGCGCTATTAATAGCCTTTTCACCATATTTATTTTATTTATATGAAATTTTCCCAAGCACACCCGTTTGGGAAAATTCTTTTTTTACCTATGAAAGTAAATACTATGAAAATGTACTCACAGCTGCATGGACGTATTTAGGTAAAATAACTCCTCTATTTCTTTTATTAATTTGGTTTTTTACTTGTAAGCACTGGTGGTATCATGTAATACTAATCCCGGCAGTGATGTATGCCTATCAATTAATCATTACTTTTTATGATGATTATTATCTTGATAGTGCTTTTTTCATGGATACTAATGGCCTTATATATCTTGCTCCTTTCTTTATAATTATATTATCAATAGTGTACCTTATAAGAATTAAAATATTTGATCGGGTATATGGGTTAGATCTATCAGAACTAGATGAGACTGAAATCTCTGTATTTTCACCCATATCAGATAAGGATTTAAAAGAGGTTAAGAGCTTCCAGGATGAAGATGATCATGAAGAAATAGATCAGTCTAATATCTTGGTAGAAGACTACTACCGTAAACTATAATCCATAATTCTTCATTTTATATTTTTAGTTGTAATTTAACTGCTTTAACTTATTTACATGGGAAAACAGCAGGTTTCACCTTTTACCAAAGATCAACTAATACCACAGGAAGAAACTCTTGAAATTTACAAACGTAAAGGTCAGCTTTTTATAGGTATTCCTAAAGAAACAGCTTATCAGGAAAAAAGAATTTGCTTAAGTCCAGATGCTGTTGCGGCTATCACAGCGCATGGTCACCGGGTTATGATAGAATCTGGAGCAGGAAAATGGGCCAGGTTCAGCGATAAAGACTATTCAGACGCCGGAGCAGAAATCACTAAGGATACAAAGAAAGTATTCTCCTGCCCTACTATCCTAAAGATCGAACCACCATCTATAGAAGAACTTGAGTATATTAATCCGCAAACCATATTAATTTCAGCTTTACAGATTAAAACTCAATGTAAAGAATATTTTCAAAAACTTGCTGAAAAGAGAGTTACCGCGCTTGGTTTTGAGTTCATTAAAGATGATGACGGTAGTTATCCTATTGTTCGTGCATTAAGTGAAATTGCTGGTACGGCTTCAGTTTTGATCTCTTCTGAAATCATGAGTAATCATGTTGAAGGTAATGGACTAATGTTTGGAAATATAAGTGGAGTTCCTCCAGTTGAAATTGTAATTATTGGAGCTGGAACCGTTGGAGAATTTGCTACAAGATCGGCAATTGGTTTGGGCGCCAGCGTTAAAGTATTTGATAGTTCTTTGACCAAATTGAGGAACATTCAGGCAAATCTCGGCAATACTTTTTATACGAGTACTATTCAGCCAAAAAATTTATCTAAGGCCTTAAAAAGAGCCGATGTAGTAATTGGAGCAGTACGCGGAAAAGACAGGTCGCCCATACTTATAACTGAAGAGATGGTACAATCCATGAAACGTGGAGCCGTTATTATTGATGTAAGTATAGATATGGGCGGTTGTGTAGAAACCAGTGAGATCACCTCTCATGATGAACCTATTTTTACAAAACACGATGTTATACATTATTGCGTCCCTAACATTCCTTCAAGATACGCTCGTACATCGTCTCTTTCTATTAGTAATATCTTCACTCCTTATCTTTTACATATTGGTGAAGAAGGCGGGCTGGAAAATACTTTAAGATTTGACAGAGGTTTACGCAATGGTTTGTATTTTTACCACGGAATTTTAACCAGCAAATCTATAGCAGACTGGTTTAATCTTTCCTACCGTGATATAAACTTATTGATATTTTAAAAAATGAAATTTGTTCATCGCCTTGCCTATTATGGTTTAGGACTTTTTTTTGGAATTGTAATTTTGATATTCTTTCTGGGAGGTAAAAAAACTTCCTGTGACTATTCTCCGAATGCAAGGGTTCTCAAAAATATTAAAATAAAAGAAAGACATTTTACTTCTAATTCCATGAACTTTTTTGAGACCAATAATATAGATACCTCTATAGTCTCTCTTATCCTGAAAGATGGCGATGTAGACTTTAATAAAAGTAATACCGAAGCCAAGCCATGTAAGATCTATTTTGTTTCAGGCGAAACAGGTCGAAATACCCTGGTAATAGAAATTGAGAATTGTGATAGTATTGCAACTATTAAAAAAGCATACATAAAAAAAGACGAGTAGTTAAACTCGTCTTTTTTTATATTAATAACCTTAGATCTTATTCCATGATCTGCTCCGCATGAGCTTTTGTTTTCACTTTCTTAATAACCTCTTCAATTTTGCCTTTTTCATCAATAATAAAGGTTGTTCTATGAATACCTTCATATTCCTTACCCATAAATTTTTTAGGTCCCCATACACCGTAGGCATTGATAACCTCTTTTTCTTCATCGGCTAAAAGAGGATATTTGAAATCATATTTATTCTTGAAATTTTGCTGTCTTTTCTTAGTATCGGCACTAACTCCAAGTATCTCGTAACCTTTATCCTTCATAATATCATAATTATCGCTTAGATTACAAGCCTCTGCAGTACACCCAGGAGTACTGGCTTTTGGGTAAAAAAACAGAACTAATTTCTTGCCTTTATAGTCTGATAGTTTAATCTCATTCCCGTCCTGATCTTCAGCTTTAAAATCGGGAGCCTTATCCCCTTCTTTCAATGTTGTCATAATTATTACTTTTGCCCTAAATTAAAACTTTATGACCAAACAGGAAAAGGTACAGTTTGTTATTGATACGTTAAATGATATATATCCGGAAATTCCTATTCCCTTAGATCATAAGGATCCTTATACACTTCTAATTGCTGTATTATTATCTGCACAGAGCACAGATGTAAAAGTTAATGAGATCACACCCAAACTATTTGAGATCGCAGACGATCCATATAAAATGGTAAAGCTCACAATCGAAGAAATAAGAGATATCATTAAACCTGTTGGACTTTCACCCATGAAATCCAAAGGCATCCATGGACTTTCTGAAATATTGATAAATAAATATAATGGTGAAGTACCTAGAGATATAGATGCTTTAGAAGAATTACCGGCGGTGGGTCATAAAACGGCTAGTGTAGTTGTGGCCCAGTCTTTTAACATTCCTGCTTTTCCTGTAGATACGCATATTCACAGACTTATGTATAGATGGAATCTTACTAACGGTAAAAACGTAGTTCAGACTGAAAAGGATGCTAAAAGACTTTTTCCAAAAGACCTATGGAACAAATTACATTTACAGATAATATGGTATGGCAGACAATATTCCCCAGCCAGAGGTTGGGATCTGGATAAAGATATCATTACCAAAACTATTGGCAGAAAAACGGTTATAAACGAATATAATAAGAGAAAGAAATAAAAAAGACCTGCAGGCTAATAACACAGGCCTTTTTTAAAATTAATTCAGCATCGTCTCGAACTTCATCTTCTTATACTCAACAACATTTAATGCTTTTGAGTAATTCAAAAGAAACTCGATCGTCTCTTTCTTAGGTAGTGGATGATTAATTTTTTCTTCTTTTGAAGATTTTTTAAAGTAGAGTTTCCCCATTTGATATTATTTTATGATGGTTTAATAGAATAACGATACAAACGGGGGGATATTGCTTCTTTTTAGTTAGTTAATATTAAATTTCTTTTTTCAATAATCTTACGCAGATTAATAAGAGCGTATCTCATTCTTCCAAGAGCAGTATTTATACTCACTCCAGTGCGTTCTGAGATTTCTTTAAAACTCATATCCTTATAAATACGCATTGTTAAAACCTCCAATTGATCTTCAGGTAATTCTTTAATTAATTCCTGAACATCAGATTCGATCTGGTCTTTAATTAATTGTTTTTCAGCATTTAGATTGTCATCGCTAAGGACAGAGAAAATATTAAAGTCACCGCTATTATCGAATTTCGGCATTTTTTTGTTTCTTCTAAAATGATCGATGACAAGATTATGGGCTATTCGCATAACCCAGGGTAGAAATTTACCTTCTTCATTATACTTTCCCCTTTTCAGGGTCCGGATGACTTTGATGAAAGTATCCTGAAAAATATCTTCAGAGATATCCCGGTCAAAGACTTTCGAATAAATAAAACTGTAAATACGATGTTGGTGACGATTGATGAGGGCGCCAAGTGCGTTTTCATTTCCATCAAGATAATCACGAACGAGCGACGCGTCAGTTACCTTAGTGTTATTCATAACAGTTACTTTAGTTACAGGAATTAAGAATTCCTGAGGATTAGGTTATTTAGTTTAAAAAAAGTAACTGTGTTTAATAGGCAACTATAATTTTCGGTTATGGTTCAAATATAGCAAGATAAAATTGAGAAATGCAAACAAAACCTTAATATTTTAACAATACTATAGGTTTTTACAGGCTTTCTTTCCCGCTTCATTATGAGTAACTTTGCACTTTTAGCAGAAATTGAGCATGACAACAGACTTAGCAAAAGTAGACCCCAAAAAGAACATTATCATTAAAGGTGCAAAACTGCACAATCTTAAAAATATTAATGCGATCATCCCCAGAAATAAACTGGTGGTGATCACTGGACTTTCTGGTTCAGGAAAATCAAGTCTTGCTTTTGATACTCTTTATGCGGAAGGACAAAGAAGATATGTAGAAAGTCTAAGCTCGTATGCCAGACAATTTCTTGGAAGACTGAATAAACCAAAAGTTGATTATATAAAAGGAATTGCTCCGGCAATCGCTATTGAGCAAAAAGTAAATTCTACTAATCCACGCTCTACTGTTGGAACAGCCACTGAAATCTATGACTATTTAAAACTGTTGTTTGCTCGAATTGGTAGAACCTACTCCCCTGTTTCTGGTAATGAGGTCAAAAAAGACACGGTCACAGATGTAATAAATTATGTAAAGGAGTTTCCCGAACGTGAAAAGTTATTACTACTTGCTCCTATTCATGTTGAAGAAGGTCGTTCTCTGGAGAAAAAAATTAAAGTACTTGCACAACAAGGCTACAGTCGAATAAAACTGGATGATACTGTAGTAAGGATTGATGAAACAGATCTTTCTAAAGCCAAAGATAATAACACCTGGCTGGTTGTAGACAGGATTATAACCAAAGACGAGGAGGATTTCTATAATCGCCTTGCAGATGCCGTTGAAGCTGCCTTCTTTGAAGGTAAGGGAGAGTTGTTTATAGAAAAACTTTCAGACCATAGCTCGAGACATTTTAGCAATAAGTTTGAGCTGGATGGTATTAGTTTCCTTGAACCAAACGTTCATTTATTCAGTTTTAATAATCCATATGGGGCCTGTCCAAAATGTGAAGGTTATGGTGATGTTATTGGGATAGATGAGGAACTGGTAATTCCAAATACCGGCTTATCTATTTATGAAAATGCTATTTTTCCATGGCGCGGCGACAGCATGAGCTGGTACCGTGATCAATTGGTGAATAATTCGCATAAATTCGACTTCCCTATACATAAACCATATTTTGAATTAAGTGCTGAACAAAAAGATTTAGTCTGGAATGGAAATCAATATTTTGAAGGACTTAATCAATTCTTTGAGTTTCTGGAAAGCAAAGCTTACAAGATCCAGAATAGAGTCATGCTTTCACGCTATCGCGGAAAAACAAAATGTTCAACCTGCAAAGGAAAAAGATTAAGACCAGAAGCTCAATATGTAAAGATAAGTGACCATAGCATTACAGATCTTGTTGAAAAACCTTTAGATAAAGTAAGAACATTTTTTAACGATTTAGAGTTGAATGAATATGATCAAAAAATAGCTAAACGCCTACTTACTGAAATAAGAAATAGGCTTGAATTCCTTTCAAATGTAGGGTTGGATTATCTTACCCTGAATCGAAAGTCGAATACCTTATCTGGTGGGGAATCACAAAGAATTAATCTGGCTACATCATTAGGTAGTAGCTTAGTTGGCTCCATGTATATTCTTGATGAACCGTCGATTGGCCTTCATCCAAAAGATACCGAAAAACTAATTGGCGTATTGAAGAATCTTCGTGACCTTGGAAATACGGTGATCATAGTAGAACATGATGAGGAGATTATGAATGCCGCCGATGAAATTATTGATATTGGTCCCGAAGCCGGAACCAATGGAGGTCACGTGGTAGCTACAGGAACCTTAAAGGATATACTTAAATCAGATTCACTTACGGCCAGTTACCTTAATGGAAAAATGGAAATCGCGGTTCCCGAAAAAAGAAGAACTTCAAAAAATAAGATCAAGGTATTAGGTGCCAGGGAGAATAACCTTAAAAATATAGATGTTGAATTTCAATTAGGCATTTTTACGGCTATTACCGGAGTATCAGGGAGTGGTAAAAGTACATTAGTAAAAAAGATCTTATATCCAGCGGTTCAGAAAGAAATAGGCGGTTATGGAGAAAAAGCGGGTCAGTTTAATGGAGTGGAAGGAAACTTTAAAAGTCTAGGGACTGTTGAATTTGTAGATCAAAACCCTATAGGAAGATCCTCAAGATCTAATCCTGTTACCTACATTAAAGCGTATGACGATATTAGAAATCTTTTTGCAAGTCAGCGTTTGGCGAAACTTAGAGGTTTTAAGGCTAAACATTTTTCATTCAATGTAGACGGCGGTAGATGTGAAACATGCAAAGGTGAAGGTGAAGTTACCATTGAAATGCAATTTATGGCCGATGTGCATTTGGAATGTGAAACCTGTAATGGGAAGCGCTTTAAAAAAGAGGTGCTTGAGGTTAATTTTCATGATAAGAATATCGATGATGTTCTAAATATGACCATAGACGATGCTACGAAATTTTTCGAGGAGCATGATCAGGATAAGATCGTTAAGAAATTAAAGCCTTTAAAAGATGTTGGTCTGGGTTATGTACAATTGGGACAAAGTTCCTCTACCCTATCTGGTGGTGAAGCTCAGCGTATAAAGCTTGCTTCCTTCCTGGTTAAAGGAAACACAAAGACCAAAGCGCTTTTTATTTTTGACGAACCTACTACCGGCTTACACTTCCACGACATCCAGAAACTATTAAAGTCCTTTAATGCATTGATCGCAAAAGGACATACAGTTATTGTGATAGAACATAACATGGATTTAGTAAAATGCGCCGATCATGTTATTGATCTTGGCCCTGATGGAGGAGAAAATGGTGGATATATTGTAGGTGAAGGCACACCTGAAGAATTATCAAAGATTAAAAAATCATATACCGCTAAATACCTTAAAGAAAAACTTTAAGGTATTTTAAGTAGCTGTTTTTCAGTATATTGAATATTTATTTCCACCTACCCTAAGGCATGCTTGACGCCTGGAGACGGACTTTGGCACGTGCTTTGTATTTAACAAGAAAAATGTTCTTAATTAAATACACTACTACCATGAGAAACCTGACCCTTATATTCGCATTCTTATTTATTGGATGGTCAGTATCGGCATCCGTAAAATCTAAACCAACCACAACCAATTTTTATAATTATAATGATTCATTCATTTTCGTTGAAGGAGGAGTAGAATTTGCGGTTTACCCAAATGGTGAATTTGATTTCTATTTTAATCCGGATTTAAGAAGAGGAAATTCTTTTAATCTTTCTACCCCGAATGTGAATATTAGTTATAATGCTGGTTATAATTACGATCCATACGTACAGTACGATGATTATGGAGCGGTGATCCAGATCGAGAATGTTCCTATTTATTATGATTACTATGGTAGAATAATCCAGGCTGGAAACATTTTTCTAGACTATAATAATTTTGGAAGATTAGCTCGGGTTGGTAACCTACGTATTCACTATAACCATGCTCACCATGTAACTCATTATTCAGGTTATATTAATCATTATAACAGACGCTATGTCTATAGACCATGGCACGACTTCTACCGTCGTCCTAATGTGAATGTTAGTATTGTTTTCGGTAGACCATATAGAGCCTATTATGAGCCGCAAAGAATCTCTTATAACAAATACGTTACAGTTTATAATAACTATTACGTAAACAAAAAGCGACATAGAAATTTTTACCGACCGTCTCAAAATATAAAATCTTATAATTATGGAAGAAGAACAAGTACAAAGAGACAAATTGCTCAGGTGCGAAGCAGAAATAATTATAATAAACCGGCTACAAGACAAAGTGTAGCTAGAAATAAAACTTATTCAGAAAGAAATAGCTCTAAAAGAATTGAAAGAGGAACCCCTGCAAATAAGCGAACACGGGTTTATAGCGAAAGGAATGAAAGGAGTACTGATTCTAGAGGAAAATCGGCCAGAGTTGATAATTCTCGAATTTCTAAAAGAGAAAGTTCTGTAAGAAGTCCAGAGCCACGTACTTCGAATAGAGTTGAAAACAGAAATTCTAAAAGGATAGAAAAACCTAATTCGAACACAAGAGGAAGAGCTGTTCCATCCAGTCGTACTACTAGAGTTGAGCGATCTGCTCCAGCAACAAAGAGCAGAACCATAGAAAAAAATTCCAGAAGTTCTGAAAGGAAATCAACGGTTAAGCGTCCAACAAGACAAAGCAGTTCGGTTAAGTCCAGAACTTCGGGAACATCAAGATCTCAGACGTTTAGATCAAAAAATTCTTCGCGATCTGGAAGTTCGGCACGAAATGTGAATAATAGAATATAGATGACAAGTTCATAATTTAATTTTTTGGTTGGTTAGTTGGAAAACCCTTGAAGCTCCTAAGCTGATAGGGTTTTCTCGTTTTATGACCTTTTTAGAAACCTATCTATCATTGCATTGATATCTTCAGAAAACCTAAAGGAATAAACAATGGCAAGATATAATACTCCTGCTAGAATTCCCTTTATAAAAATGTTCAGAATTGGATGCACCAGGAAATTCAGATAATAGAATCCTATGCTGAAAATAACCGTTAGGAGGAATGCCCAAAAGGATTTCATTGTAAAAGGGTGAATCCTGAATTTATTGAAAACAATAAATAGCTTGGATGAATTGTAAAGAGTAAAAGCAATAAAACTAGCTATAGCAGCTCCCTCTATTCCAAATTCAGGTATGAATAACATATTTAAAATAAAGGCAACAAATACTAGGATCACTCCTACTCCAAGAACGATCCTGTAATAATCTGAATTAAAAAGTATGCTGTTATTATTCCCTAGCAAATTATCGTATAGCTTCACCAGAGAGATTAATAATACGATCAGGATACTTATTTCATATTCATCAGGAATAAGCTCGTACAGCGAATTCACGTTAGATATGATCCAAACGAAAATCAGGCCGCTTACTATAAGAAGGTTTAATGAACTTTTTTCATATAGATCCTTCAGTCCGGCTTTGTCTTTTTTATTCAGCATTTCTGCCGTAAGAGGATTTGTGATCTGGTGCATAGCTTTTTGAGGAACTGAGATCACTGTAGCTATGTAAACCGCAATTCCGTAGATAGCCACATTCTCAATTGGCAAATAATGCTCAATCATCACTTTGTCGAGATCCAGTAAAACAGTAGCAACAGAAGCCGCCAAAAGAATTAGAGAAGAATATTTTAAGACAGGAGATAAATTCTTTGGAAACTTAAAACTGAACTTTGGTCTATGTAATGAAAATGCATACATCGCCATTAAAAGGGTTCTTATTACAAACACGCCCGATATACTATATATGAATGTTTCTACACTAATCCATTTAAAATAGAATGCCAATAAGAGAATGGTAATGCAGATCCTATGGAATACTTCTTTCATAAGATTCCCGAAAGCACTCTTATAATATATTTTAGACCAGGAAAAGAAAACTTCGAAATAGGCTGTAGCCAGGGAAATGATAAAGATCAGCCATACATAGGGTTGCACAAGGTTATTTTCCCCCTCAAAATAATTCAGCAGATATTCATAAAAGATAAGACCAAAAACTCCTAATACTAATCCTACAATTGCAGGAATAATTAAAATCAGGTTCAATAGCCTGTCCTGATCTCCACGGGTTTTATAGGAGGTGAAAAATTTTATAAGTGTACTGTGAACACCAAATACAAGAAATGGCCAGATTAAATTTGCTGCCGATAAAAGGAAACTCACCAGACCATAATATTCCTTCTCCAGAAAATAGGTAAAAAGAAATAAAGTATTAACCGCCCCGATCCCGAATCCCACGTAAGTGGTAACCATATTCTTAAAGGACTGATTAATTATGATTCCCATCTAGACTTGCTTAATTAGATTTGCCAGTTTGCCCGTCAATGATTTGCGATGATATTGATCTAAATCATGAGAATAGACCATATCCTCTTTATTCATGTACTTCTGAAATAAACCTAAAATGTATGTTTTAATCAATGTAATATCCTGATAGCTATAAACTTTTCCCGCTTCAGTTTCAGATATTATCCTCTCAGCATCCCATTTATCTGGGCCAATAGCTAAGATCGGCCTTCCGGAAGCAAGATACTCGAACAATTTACCCGGGATTATACCTCTGGTTTCCTGTGAATCGATTTCAATCAATAGGAGAACAGATGCATCTCTTTGCATCTGCAGGGCTTTAGAATGGCTTATATATCCTTTATTATTAAGGTTTTCCTCCAGCCCGTAATTCTTAATGCTTCTCAGCACTTCTTCACTTACCTTACCGGCGAGTTCAAGCTCAAAAAGTTTATTAAAATCTTCGTGTTCCTGTTTAAGCTGTTTTAATGCTTTCCAAAGGGATTCAGGATTTCTACCAGATAACAAGGAACCAATATGGGCTATTTTGAATTTAGAGCTAAACGAATTTTTATATTCTATTTCTGAATCGTATCCATTGGTAATTACGGTAGTCGGTTTGCTAGTCTTGGCAGAAAATTCCTCTTGAGTAGTAAAGCTAGTAGTGATAATATGATCTGCAGAATTCAGGACTCTTTTTTCGAGTTCTTCATGCTTCTTTCTTGAACTTTCACTAAGTTTTAATTTGTCATGATAACCTATCTGAGTCCAAGGGTCACGAAAATCTGCAATCCATTTAATGTTCAAATTTTCTTTTAGCTGCAGGCCGATGAGATGCAAACTATGCGGAGGTCCGGTAGTGATAATACCATCGTATGCTCCTCTCTCTATTTCCTCTTTTAAAAATTTCACTGAAGGTTTTATCCAGAACTTTCTGGCATCAGGAATAAAAAAGTTTCCCCTTATATACAACATCGCTTTTTGCAGCGATGATTGCTTCTCTTCTTTCTGAATGATCCCGGAACTAATTGTTTCAGTATCCTTTTTAGAGAATATTCCGGCAATGGCATAGGGCTCAAAGATCTTCTTTTTGATTATCCTTATTCCTTCAGGAATTTCCTTTACAAAAGTCTTATCAATTATCGGGTAACTAGGATTTTCCGGCACATATACCACAGGCTCTACTTCAAATCCTCTTAAATACTTTACGAATTTAAGCCAGCGCTGAACTCCGGGACCACCTGCAGGTGGCCAGTAATATGTTATAATGAGAACTTTTTTCATTCAGGTTTCAGATCAAAAGATCATTTACGCTTTTTAAATTCAAAGCCTATCCCGCCTATTAAAACTAATCCGATTAATATCGAACTAATAAGCGCAATGGTACTACCGGTTTTAACAACCTCAGGTTCGAATTTAAACACAATTTCATGATCCCCGGCAGGAATATTCATTCCTCTTAGAACATAATTCACCTGGGCATGGGAAACAGGTTTACCATCGAGGTAAGCCTGCCAACCTGGTTGATAATAATTTTCTGAAAAAACAGCAAACTGAGCAGAATTAGCCGAAAATTTATATTTCAAATCATTTGGCTGATAGCTTACAAGTTCTATACTTGCTCCTGGATCAAAATTAAAATCTTCATTTAGGATTTGCTTAAATTCTGAATTAACAACTGCTGTAGATCGCAGATCTGTATTTACCAGGGCAAGCATTTCATCATTTTGATTTTCCACCCATCTAATATCATTCACTAACCAGACATTTCCAAAAGCATTAGGATTCTGTTGGGCCTTGGTTCCTTCTTCTGTAGGCACAATGAAATATTTCACATTCAGCATGCTCAATATTTTCATATTATTCTTTGAAATATAGAAATCGTAGAGTTCCTGAATTCTACCTGGTTTAGCTGCATGATATCCGCCCAGTGCATTATGATAATACGATGTTCTTCCCGTATTAAAAGGACTACCGGAAACATCAAAGACTCTATAATGTTCCTTGTCTTCAAGAATTGCCTGATCTGCCGCTAACTTCTGAAATGGCTGCTCCATTTCCCTTGCCATCACAAAGTCATCTTCATTGACATATCTGCGATCTACACCAATAAGGTCAACCAGCATAAGTACTACAAAACCACCAATAACAAGATTTCGGTTTATTTTATTCTGAAGATAGCCCCAGATCAATCCTGCAGAAAGTAGTATAAAAATAAGAGAACGAATTACATCTGAAGTAAATATGCTTTTCCTGTCCTCTTCCAGAGCATTCATAAAATCCATCCCAAATTGCTGAGAATAAGCAGCGTCGTTAGCACCGGCAAAATCGAATAATACCGATTTAAATAATAAGAAGATCAATAACAATCCACCTGTAATTATGGACGACCATTTTAATGCGTATAATTTCTCTTCTTTTTTAACTTCAGCAAGAAACAATTTATATAAACCAATGATGGCCAATAACGGAAGGCATAATTCAAGTATGACCTGTATAGATGAAACTGCTCGGAATTTATCGTAAAGAGGTATAAAATCGATAAAGAAACTGGTGAGAAACTCAAAATTCTTCCCCCAACTTAAAAACAATGCCAGAAGGCTACCACCAACGATCCACCATTTCAATCTTCCTCTAATAAGGAATAAGGCAAAGACAAAAAGGAAGATAACGGTTGCTCCAATGTATGCTGGAGCACCAACAAATGGCTGATCTCCCCAATAGGTTGGAGCACCTTCTGTAAAACCTTCAGCCTGTACAGGAGAAGCACCAATTTCTCTAAGGGCTTCATAAAGATTTGAATCTTTGCCTATGTTTTCTGAGCTACCTCCTCCCATAAAACGCGGAATCAGGAGATTAAAACTTTCTATAATTCCATAGCTATATTCAGTAATATAATCGAAGCTTAAACCGGTGTTTTCTTTAGGAGCACCATCTGGTGTAATCGTTAATTCTGATTCACCTCTGGTACTAAACTTTGTATATTCACTAGTCGCGAGTAAATTTGTTGCATTCGCGGCTATTGCAAGAACCACCGCAACAACCATGATCCCTAAAGATTTAAAATATTCAGGAATTAACTTCTTACGATAGGCATCCACCAGGTAAGCGATTCCCAGAGCAATGACCAGGAGTAATAAATAGTAGGTCATCTGGAAATGATTCGCCTGGATCTCCAGAGCCATGGCCACAGTAAGTAACAGAAAACTCCAGATATTTCTATGCCTGAAAATGCTAATTATTCCAGCAAGAACCATTGGCATATAGGCAATGGCATGGGCCTTGGCATTATGACCAACTCCCAGAATAATTATTAAATAAGTTGAAAAACCAAAAGCAATAGATCCAAGAAAAGCCAGCTTATAATCCACTTTCATACATAGCAGTAGAATATAAAATCCTATAAAATAGAGAAAAAGGTAATCTGCCGGCCTGGGAAGGAATCTTAAAGCGGTGTCAAGTTTCTTTATATAATTATGCGGATAGTATGCACCTAACTGGTAAGTGGGCATTCCTCCAAAAGCGGCATCTGTCCAGTAAGGCTCCTCTCCAGTTTCGGCTCTGAAGTCGTTTTGCTCTTTAGCCATCCCGATATATTGAATAATATCGCTTTGGTATATCTCCTTGCCTTGAAGAACCGGATTAAAGTAAAATAATGATAATAAGATAAAACCTGCCAGAACGAACAGGTGAGGTAAGAATTGCTTCAATTTAGCCATTAATCGGACTTTTGATTTTAAACCACAAATTTTGTGTAAAACAAAGCCTTGATATCAGCGCTTTGTTAAAATCCGAAATTAATCAATTTCTTCGTAATCGATATATTCACCAACATTTTTATTGGATTGGTTTCCATTTTTTGGCTTTTTATCGATACTTACTTTTCCTTTTTTATCCTGAGTTTGTTGGGCGCCTCCAAATTGCTGGCTGAATTGTTTTTCAAATTTCTGCCCCATCTTTTTCATAAACCATTTAAGGATGAGAGGCCCAAAAAACCGAAGTAATATTTTAAGACCAAAGTATACTAACAGAACTATAAGTACCGTTTTTAATACTCCAGACATAGATGCTTCTAACATTCTAAAACTTTTTGTAAAAATAAAAAGAAGCCGCCACAATCAGGGAAGTTTCAGCTATAAAATTATAATAAATCTTATATCTTTGATAGAATCAACCCAATTAACTATGCGTAAATCAGCCGTATTTAGCCTATTTCTAATTATTGCTACCAGTCTTCACGCTCAATATACCGAAACCATAAATTCCAACCGGCCGGGACAATCTCAGGGTGCTTTTGCCGTAGGGACAAATGTAATACAGTTAGAATCTGGTCTATATTTTGGTGATGAAGAACATACGGGGCTTGGTACAGAAACAGATCTATGGGGAGTAGATTACCAATTGAGATATGGATTACTTTTCGAGAACCTTGAATTAAATATTTCAGGTGCTTTTGAATCTCAAAATATCTACCGGGATTTTCTGGGGGTTACTAGTGAAGGAAAGATAAGTAATTTTAAATCTAATACTATTGGCGCTAAATACCTCATCTTTGATCCTTATAAAAGTCTTGAAGAAGACAAACCAAATTTATATAGCTGGAAAGCGAATCAGCGATTTAAATGGAAAACATTAATTCCGGCAATTTCAATTTATGCAGGGGCAAACGTTGCTTTTGGGGATAATCCGTACTTATTTGAAGGTGAAGGGAAATTTAGTCCGAAAGCAGCTATTATTACTCAGAACAACTGGGGTCGTTGGGTATTAGTATTGAACTTAATTGCCGACAAACTTTCTGAAGATTTTAGATCCTATACAGGGATCGTTACGGTAACTCATACTTTGAGCCAGAATATGGCAATATTCGGGGAATACCAGGCCATTAAAGGTGATATTTATGCTGATGATATTTTAAGGGCTGGGGGCGCTTATTTAATTGGTAAGAACTTACAGTTTGACATCTCGGGCCTGGTTAACTTTAAAGATACTCCTTCAAAATGGCAGGTTGGAGCTGGTGTTTCTTACAGGCTGGATCTACATAAAGTCGATGAATTTCTGGAGGAATCCAATGAAGGAAATAAAAGAAGGCGAAGAAGTGAAAAGTTAAGTAGAGAGAACGAAGGCGAAGATGATGGCGGAGATGGCAACAACAACTAACTGAAAATATTCTAAATAAAAAAAGCCTCGCTATAAACGAGGCTTTTTTTATATAGAATTTATCTTTTTACTTATTAGACATCGCTGCTTCTACAGAGGCAGAAAGTCTTTTATAAGTACCATTTTCAAGTCTTTCTCTAATTGCTGAGAATGCCTCTAGTGTTTCATTAATATCCTGAATAGTATGCGTTGCCGTTGGGATCATTCTAAGAAGGATAAGTCCTTTTGGAATTACCGGGTACACAACTATAGAACAGAATACTCCGTGGTTCTCACGTAGATCCTTCACTAAAGCCATGGCTTCTGGAATACTTCCTTTAAGGTATACTGGAGTCACACAACTTTGTGTAGTACCAATATCAAATCCTTTGTTCTTTAATCCGTTTTGTAATGCATTTACATTCTCCCAAAGCTTCTCTTTAAGCTCTGGCATAGTTCTAAGCATTTCCAAACGTTTTAATGCTCCAACAACCAATTGCATTTGCAATGATTTAGCGAACATCTGTGACCTGAGATTATATTTTAAATAATCCATGATCTCTTTATCACCGGCGATGAAGGCACCTGTACTTGCAAGAGATTTTGCGAAAGTTGCGAAATATACATCTATTTCGTCCTGAACTCCCTGCTCCTCACCTGCACCGGCTCCAGTTTTACCAAGAGTTCCAAAACCATGAGCATCATCTACAAATAATCTGAAATTATATTTTTTCTTAAGCTCAACAATTTCTTTTAGTCTACCCTGCTCACCACGCATTCCAAAAACACCTTCTGAGATCAAAAGTATCCCGCCTCCGGTTTGTTCAGCAATCTTGGTAGCTCGTTGCAGGTTTTTCTCGATACTTTCCATATCGTTATGCTTGTAAGTAAATCTCTGGCCTAAGTGTAATCTTACACCATCAATAATACAAGCATGTGCATCTACATCATATACAATAACATCCTGTTTAGAAACCAATGCGTCAATAGTAGACACCATTCCCTGGTAACCAAAATTCAATAAATATGCTGATTGTTTATGAACAAAAGATGCAAGTTCATCCTGTAATTTCTCGTGAAGGTCGGTATGCCCACTCATCATTCTAGCACCCATAGGATATGCAGAACCATATTCGGCTGCTGCTTCTGCATCTACTTTACGAACTTCAGGATGGTTGGCAAGCCCCAGGTAATCGTTGATACTCCAGGTAATAACTTCCTTACCACGGAATTTCATACGGTTAGAAATTGGTCCTTCCAGTTTAGGAAAAACGAAATATCCCTCTGCCTGCTCAGCCCATTTACCTAGCGGTCCTTTGTCTTTGTAAATTTTATCAAATAAATCCTTCATCGGTCATTTTTTAGACGAGCCGCAAAAATACTGAAATTTGGCTCAATTCTACAAAGTAAATTATAAACATCGAAATCTAATAAAAACAAAAGCATCCTACAAAAAATAGGATGCTTTTGTTAATAAGTGTTAACAAAGTATTTATTTGATCACATCAATAGATTGTGATTTGCTTTCGTGTTCGGTATCGAAAAATCCCTGGTCATTCATCCAGTCATCACTATAGATTTTACTCATATAGCGAGAACCGTGATCTGGGAAAATAATTACAACATTAGAATTCTCGTCAAATTCTCCTTCATCATTCAATTGCTTTAATCCCTGCATTGCCGCACCACTAGTGTACCCAACAAAAAGGCCTTCAGACCTTGCAAGTTCCCTTGCAGAGTGGGCTGCCTCCTCATCTGTTACTTTAGTGAATTTGTCTATTACATCAAAATCTGTAGCTGTAGGAATTAAATTCTTACCAAGACCTTCTATCCTGTATGGATAAATTTCTTCTTTATCAAATTCCCTGGTTTCATGATATTTCTTCAGAACAGATCCAAAAGCATCTATTCCAAGAATCTTTATATCTGGATTTTGTTCTTTTAAATATCTCGCTGTTCCAGAGATAGTTCCTCCAGTCCCGCTACAAGCCACTAAATGTGTGATTTTTCCTTCAGTTTGTTTCCAAATTTCAGGCCCTGTAGATTGAAAATGTGCATCAATATTCAACTCATTAAAGTATTGATTAATATAGACAGAACCCTTTATTTCAGAATGAAGTCTTTTTGCAACTTCATAATAAGATCTTGGATCATCTGCAGGAACATTAGCAGGACATACATGGACCTTCGCTCCCATCGTTTTTAGCATGTCTATCTTATCTTTAGAAGATTTAGAACTAACAGCTAAAATACATTCATAACCTTTGATACAGCTTACCATAGCGATACTAAAGCCAGTGTTACCTGAAGTAGTTTCGATGATGGTATCTCCCGGTTTTAAGATGCCTTTTCTTTCGGCTTCTTCTATAATGTGCAGGGCGATTCTATCTTTTGAAGAGTGTCCCGGGTTAAAGGCTTCTACTTTAGCAAAATACTGTCCTTTATACCCCCTGGTTATTTTGTTTAGGTGAATCAACGGTGTATTACCTACTAGCTGTAATACATTATCATAAACCTTTAAGTCTTCTCTCATAAATCGAAGTTCGTTTTACAAAAGATCTTAAAAAGTATTACTAATTAAGACCGGTCAAATTTAAGGCAAATATTTTAATTATTCGTTTATACCTTCCAGATCCAGCAAAAACGCATATTCTTCAGCCACTTCTTTCAAGGCTTCAAACCTCCCCGAAGCTCCTCCATGACCAGCATCCATGTTGGTATGTAGTAATAATGTATTATTATCGGTTTTGAGCTCTCTTAATTTTGCAACCCATTTCGCAGGTTCCCAGTACTGAACCTGAGAATCATGTAATCCAGTGGTGACCAGCATATTTGGATAATCCTGATTTTCAACATTATCATAAGGCGAATAAGACTTCATATATTCATAATAGTCTTTGTTGTTCGGGTTACCCCATTCATCATACTCTCCCGTAGTAAGAGGGATACTATCATCCAGCATCGTAGTTACCACATCTACAAACGGAACCGCAGAGATCACCCCATTATAAAGATTAGGCGCCATATTCACAATGGCCCCCATCAATAATCCTCCTGCAGAACCACCCATGGCGTATAGATGATTAGAGGAAGTATAATTCTCTTTTATTAAAAATTCTGATACATCAATAAAATCTGTAAACGTATTCTTTTTAGTAAAGAGTTTACCGTCTTCATACCACTCACGGCCCAGATATTCTCCTCCCCTAATATGAGCAATTGCGTAAATAAACCCGCGATCTAAAAGACTTAACCTTACAGATGAAAAATATGGGTCTATAGTAGAACCATAAGATCCATAAGCATATTGCAGTAAAGGACTACTTCCATCAACTCTAGTTCCCTTGCGGTATACTAGTGAAACCGGAACTTTTGTGCCATTACTGGCAGTTGCCCAAAGCCTTTCTGAAACATAGTTATTTTTGTCAAATTTCCCACCCAGGACTTCCTGTTCTTTAAGCACGACTTTATCACCAGTTTTCATATTGTATTCTACAACCGAAGTTGGCGTGGTAAGACTGTTGTAGGTATACCTTAAAATATCTGTTTCAAAATCTGGATTTATCGACGTATAAGCAGTATATGTCTCATTATCAAAAGGAATATAGAACTCTTCACTATCGTCCCATTTAATTATTCTTATCTTATTTAGACCATTGGTTCTTTCGCTAACTACAAGGTAATCTTTGAAAATGTCGATGTCTTCAAGCAGAAAATCTATTCTATGCGGAATCACATCAACCCAGTTATCCATTCCCGTATTATCCACCGGAGTCCTCATCAATTTAAAATTGGTTGCTTTATCCTTATTGGTTACTACGTAGAAGTAATCTTCAAAGTGGGAAATACTATATTCCAGACCTCTTTGTCTTGGCTGAAAAACTGTAAATTCTCCTTCGGGTGTATCGGCATCGAGAAAGCGATATTCCGTGGTTAAGGTACTGTGAGAACCAATAATAATATATTCTCTAGATTTAGATTTATAGACATAAGTATTGAAGGTCTCATCTCCTTCTTCATAGACCAATAGATCTTCTTTTGGGTCGGTCCCCAAAATGTGTTTATAAATCCTGTAAGATCTTAAAGTTTGAGGATCCTTCTTGGTGTAATAAAGCGTTTTATTATCATTCGCCCAGGTAGATCCACCTGTAGTATTCTTTATCTGTTCATCGTAGATCTCCCCTGTTTCAAGGTTCTTGATCCTGATGGTATATTTTCGTCTACTTAATGTATCTGTTCCAAATGCTACCAGTTTATTATCTGGAGTCACATTAAGACCTCCCAGACTATAATAATCAAAGTCTCTGGCCATTTCATTTACGTTGAACATGATCTCTTCTGGAGCATCCTGAGTATCCTTTTTTCGGGAGTATATAGGATAATCATATCCTTTCTCAAAACGTGTGATATACCAGTAACCATTCAGTTTATAGGGAACTGACTCATCATCTTCTTTTATTCTTGATTTCATCTCCTCAAATAATTCACTTTGGAATTCTTTGGTATGAGAAGTCATTTTATCATTATAGTCATTTTCTGCCTCCAGATAAGCGATGACCTCTGGATCTTCGCGCTGATTCATCCAGAAATAATTATCAATACGCACGTCTCCATGCATTTCAAGTTCTTTAGCTGCCTTCTTTGCTATCGGGGCTTTAATATCTTTTTTCAATTCGGTATTATTTTGAGCGGTTGCAAATGTAACGCATCCTAATAGAAATACTAATAGTCTTTTCATATTGACTGGTTTGATGTGGTAATTTAGTAAATTTGAAATCATAAATTTTAAATTGAAAAAATATGTTTGGAGATATGATGGGCATGATGAATAAACTGAAGGAAGCCCAGGAAAAAGTCGAAGCCACAAAAAAGAGGCTAAATACTGTTTTGGTAGACGAACAATCCAGTGATGGTCTTTTAAAGGTTACTATTACAGCAAATAGAGAAGTAAAGAATATTTCTATTGACGATAAGCTACTGGAAGATAAAGAGCAACTTGAAGATTACCTGGTTCTTACAATGAACAAGGCGATCGAGAAAGCAACCAGTATTAATGAAGCTGAAATTGGTGCAGCCGCAAAAGATGGAATGCCAGATATCCCTGGAATGGATGGTTTGATGAAATAAAAATGCATTTATATAAAAAAAGCCCGGATAAAACTTCCGGGCTTTTTTTATTATGATTGAGATTTGTTCATTAAGCTTCTCCTCTTGCAGGATAGTCTTCTTTCAGAACAAAGCTAATAGACTTTAATAATTCATCGAATTTTGGTCGTGCAAATGGCATTGATTGAATACTAGCCGAATATAATGTGTTATCTGGTTTGATTAAGAATAATGCAGGCTCCAGAAAAACATCTGGTTCAGAATCCTTAATTCCCTTTGATACGAAGAGATCCCATTTTCTACCCTCTTCCGGACTAAAGTCGTAGCCAATATTTAGGTTTTCTATATCCCACTCTTCTACCGTTCTTTGAGCAAGTTCTTTATTGTTAGAACTTAGACAAATCACGTTTACTCCTTTGTTTTTGAAATCTTCAATTTTTGTATTAAGTTCTTCCAGATATTTTTTACATACCGGGCAATGAATACCGCGGTAAACAATTAGCATTGTGAAATTCTCTGGTTCATTATCTCGCAGATTCCATTTAAGACCTTTTGTAGTTTCTACAATTAGCTCTGGAACTTCCTGGCCTGGTTTCAAATTCTTCATTTTTTCAATTTTCCTGAAAATTACCTGAATTAGATCCCAGTCTATATTAAAGACCTGCCAATCTTTAGTTAAGTTTTATTGAAAATATTCTAGAATGTTACTTGACGTAAGGTATCAATGAAGTGATTATGCATCTCTTCAGAATAATCAAGGTGCGTCACTATCCTTAGTTTACCCTGACCCATATTACTTATCCTGATATTGTTTTCTGAAAGTTGTTTCATGAACTCATCTTCATTCTCAGCCTTTTCAAGATAAAATATGACAATATTGGTTTCCACAGGTTCAACCTTACCTATATAATTCATGGTTTTGAGAACCTCAGCAATTTCTGAAGCTCTTTGATTATCCTTTGCCAATTGTTCCAAATGATTATCCAGAGCATAAATTCCGGCTGCAGCCATAAATCCAACCTGTCGCATTCCCCCACCCAGAACTTTCCTCACTCTAATGGCATTTTTCATAAGGCGTTTATCACCTATTAATACAGATCCCATTGGAGTACCTAGCCCTTTAGAAAGACATACTGAAATGGTATCGAACAGCTTTCCATAATCTTTAGGGTCTTCATTCTTTTTAACCAGTGCATTAAATAATCTCGCTCCATCTAAATGTAAACCCAGCTTATGTGTATTACATACCTGGCGAATCTTTTTAATTTCCTCCAGGTCATAGCAAGCTCCTCCGCCCTTATTGGTAGTGTTCTCAAGGCACACCAATGTCGTTAGGGGACTATGATAAAAATCTGGTGGATTAATATTTTCTTCAACCTGTGCAGCGGTGATCATTCCGCGGTCGCCATCTACAAGCTTACAGGAAACCCCACTATTAAAAGATACACCGCCTCCTTCATAATTATATACGTGGGCCCATTTATCGCAGATCAATTGTTCTCCTGGCTGAGTATGTAATTTTATTGCGGCCTGGTTAGCCATACTTCCTGTTGGAAAAAATAAAGCTTCATCTTTCCCAAACATATCAGCCAGCTTCTTTTCCAGTTTATTTATGGTAGGATCTTCTTTATATACATCATCTCCAACTTCAGCAGACATGATTGCCTGTAGCATTCCTTTGGTTGGTCGAGTAACCGTATCACTTCTAAGATCTATTTCTTTCATCATATAATTTTTCAGAGATGCTAAGGTAAAATTTCTAAAGTCTCCAGCAACATTAGATTATTTATAAGAACCGATGGGTGAACCATCTGGAATTTCTGGAACATTCAACTCCAATTTAAATTCTTCAGGTTTATCTCTCAACATTTTGATGTTACGATACATTTCTTCTGAAACAGCATCACCTCTCCCTTTTAGCCAATTAGCTAAATTATCTATCTTTTCATTCGTGATGGATCTTACCAAAGGTGTTGATTCGTTATTTACGGCAAGGTTCAGCAGATGCTTAAAAACTACGAAGTTAATCGTTTTTTGAACTGAAGATTCATAGTCGTTCCCATTTGTTCTATTCTTAATGGTCTCAGAGATCAATTCTTCCAGCATCCAGGAGAGACCGGGTAGATCATTATTCATAGAGTTCTGCTGTACCAGCCTTTCAGCTCTTGCCGGATGCAATAAATAGGTAAGCGTCATCTCACTGGCAGTTGCAGGTGCGCCAAATGCATCAAATGCTACATCGGTATTAGTTTTAAAGGATTCGCGATCTCTTGAATATCCAAATGCTCGCGGTGGGAAAAGCTCTAATTTCTCCTGAGGAATGGCAATTTCTTCTGCAGATAAAGTTTTTAATATGGTTGAGATGGCTTTCTTCTGAACTTTTCCATCAACATGATTCACAACCTGATTATTCCCACCCTTAACAGCATATTCATATTCAAGACCACCAATTAATTTAACTGCAGCTTCGGTCTGGTATCTATGAAAGAAATAAAGTGGCACAAATACATCTTCCAGAACAGAATAAGGCTCACCATCTCTAATATTATCTATAGAAAAATTCTCTATTGCCTTTTTCCTGATCTTTAAAACCTCTTCTAACTCTTCTGTGGCATTTTTACCATTATCCCATAAATGCGCCAGAGCATTTGCTCCTCCTGCAGCTCTAGCATCTGAATCTGTAATAAAAATCAAACCATCTTCCCTGGCTTTCTCCAGAATTGACTTGAGATATTCCTTCTCCTCCTTTCCTTCCGGAATATCGCTATAACTATAATTGACAGTCACTTTATCCCACTCTCCTATTCCAGTGTCATAGGCATTTTTAAAAGTAACTTCTCCATTATTCAATTCGAATTGTGGATGCGGATAATCCATAACCGAAGCACGACTCTCTGTACTTGCAGCGAAATTATGGGTAAAACCTATGGTATGTCCAACTTCATGTGCTGAAAGTTGTTTTATCCTGGCTAGGGCCAGTTCCATCATTGGGTCATGATTAGAATCGCTTTCAGCAAAAGGCTTATTCATCATTGCCTGGGCGATCATAAAGTCCTGACGTATTCTCAAACTTCCTAAACTCACATGTCCTTTTATGATCTCCCCCGTTCTTGGATCTACCACGCTGGCACCGTAACTCCAACCTCGAGTAGACCTATGCACCCACTGAATTACATTATATCTAACGTCTAAAGGATCGGCATTTTCAGGCAACATTTTCACCTGAAAAGCATCCTTATAACCTATATTCTCAAAAGCCTGGTTCCACCATTTTGCTCCATCTAATAAGGCAGACCGAACCGGCTCGGGAGTTCCAGGATCCAGATAGTAGATAATTGGCTCTACAGCTTCACTCACTTCAGCTTGTGGATCTTTCTTTTTCAATCTATGTCTAACCGCATAACGCTTTTTTATTGGCTCATATACCGGAGAGGCATAATCCATATAAGAAATAAATATAGCACCACTACGAGGGTCAAACTCCCTTTTTTCGTAATTATCATCTGGTAATTTCACGAAAGAATGATGTTGCTTCACACTTATGTTTTTCGGATCAGGGGCAACAGTGTTTATAGTTCTTCCTTTGGGTTCCCCTTCAAAAGTAATTAAGGCTTCAAATTCCACATTTTCGGGAAAAGCTTTTGTTCTTTCCAGCGCCAGGGCACTTTTAGATTTATCGATCTTATAAGTTCCGTATTCGCCTTTCTTCAACTTATCAGCTACACCATGTGCATCCTGCATTAAAAATGGAGTAAGATCAATTATATACTTACCTCCCTTTTCTTCTTTAATTTCAAAACCAAATATTACAGATTTGGTAAAAGCTTCAGCCACACTTTGTTTTTCAGCTTCATTATCTGTGATCGCCCTGTAATCCTGATTAGGCTGAACCAGCAAAAGCTTGTTCCCGGCCTTTTCAAATTTCACCACCGCAGTGCCTCCTAATTGTCCACGGTCTAAACCAATGTCATTTGATCCTACTCCAGTGGTTAAGAAATGGGTATAGAGAAATTCTGCATTTAGAGTATCTACCTCAAGGTAGATCTCATCTTCTTTCTCGTTATAATGAAAATTGAAGTAACCTTCATATTCCTTCAGGTCTTTCTTATTTTCTAAAAATTGAGCCGAAGAAGACAGAGATATACTGAGAGCCAGAATAATAAATAATATAGTGCGCATTTAGTGATTTTTTAAAGCCTTCTAAAACTAAAAAATATTCGTTAAATACTTTTCCGAAACTCCCTTTAATTCTATTTTTACGACAAATCGACCAAGAATGATTACAATAGAAAATATTAGAGATCTTAAAGAGCGCCTGGTTGCGTTAAGGAGGTATCTTTGACATTGATGCCAAAAAGATCGAAATAACCAATATGGAGGAAAAGACCTTTGCTCCGGATTTCTGGGAGGACCCTAAAAAGGCTGAGCAGATCATGAAAGAGGTCAATTCTGAAAAAAGCTGGGTGGGTGACTTTGAAAAGGCCGAAACCCTGGTAGATGACCTTGAGGTCATTTACGAATTCTACAAAGAGGATGAAGCTACTGCAGAAGACGTTGAGCAAAGAAACGATCAGGCTGTAGATCTTATAGAAGATCTTGAATTCAAGAATATGCTTTCTGAAGAAGGCGATAATATGAGCGCTGTGCTTCAGATCACTGCCGGTGCAGGTGGAACTGAAAGTTGCGATTGGGCAGAAATGCTCATGCGTATGTATCTTATGTGGGCTGAAAAGCGAAAATATAAGATACGTGAACTTAATTATCAGGCAGGCGATGTAGCTGGAATTAAAACCGTAACCCTGGAGATTGAAGGTGAATTTGCCTTTGGCTGGTTAAAAGGGGAAAATGGAGTTCACAGACTGGTGAGAATTTCACCATTCGATTCCAATGCCAAAAGACATACTTCATTTGCATCAGTTTATGTTTATCCCTTAGTCGATGATACTATCGAAATTGATATAAATCCATCACATTTAAGATGGGAAACAATGAGATCTTCAGGGGCTGGAGGACAGAATGTAAACAAGGTGGAAACCGCGGTAAGATTACACCACGAGCCTACAGGTATCGTTATTGAAAATTCAGAGACCAGATCTCAGCTTGAAAATAAGAACAAAGCCATGCAGCTTTTAAAATCCCAGTTATTTGAAATCGAACTTCAGAAGAGACAGGAACAACGAAGAGAGATCGAGGATTCTAAAATGAAAATAGAATGGGGGTCACAAATTAGAAATTATGTGATGCATCCCTACAAACTTGTAAAAGACGTTAGAACGGCCGAAGAAACAGGAAATGTAGATGCTGTGATGAATGGTGATATCGACGCATTTCTAAAATCTTTTTTAATGATGATGGGACAACGGAACGATGATTGATTAAATACCGTTTCAATAAGATTTTTAAATTTGAAATAATTGATTATTTTAAAAAGAAAAAATAAATAGTAATGCTTAGGATATATCATAACACCAGATGTAAAAAATCAAGGGAAGGACTCGAAATTTTAGAGAATTCTGGAAAGGATTTTGAAATTAGAGAATATCTTAAGGAACCTTTGAGTGAGAGTGAACTGGAGAAACTAATCAATAAACTTGAGATAACCCCTATTCAACTCGTTCGAAAAAATGAAAAGATCTGGAAAGAGGATTATAAAGACAAAGATCTCAGCGATAAGGAACTAATAACAGTCATGGTGAAACACCCGAAACTTATTGAAAGACCCGTGGTAGAGACCGATGATAAGGCTGTAATTGGTAGACCTCCTTCAGATATTGAAAAAATGCTTTAAACAAGGTATAATGAAAGTTCAACATAGAATTGCATTAATAAGTGTAGCAGCTGCAGCAGTTGCAGGTTTCGTCTATTCACAAATCTATATCCACGAAAAGAACAGAAGAGAGATCAAAGATGTCGCAAGTGAACTGGCTTTGACCTGGAAAGATCAGCTGCAATTAAATTCAACTCAAACTCAATTACTGGAAGACTCGATCATTGAGTACACTATTAAGAAAAATGAGATCATTAATTCCAGTCTGGGTACAACCCAGCAGATAAATAAACTTAAAAGTATTCAGAAGAATGAATATAAGTCTTTGAGAAAATTTTTAGGGGAAGATCAGTTTGAAAATTATGTCCATTTAAATAAACAACTTACGCGTAAATCCTGATTCTCAACCTGTTTAATTTTCTGTTTAATATTTACATTGTTTTGTTTAACAAAATATTAACCGCTTTGGATTAAACCATCCTGTTTCTTATTGGTCATAGTAAAAAAATTGACAATGACCATCCGAAAAATCTTTACGCTCAGCCTGATCCTGAGTTTCCTCAGCGTTTTCATTTTTAATGTTTCTGCGCAGGGCCCATCAAATTTCAAAAAGAACACTATAAAAGGAAAAGTTATAGACAACGAACTTGAAGTTCCTCTTGAATATGCTACAATTTCAGTTCAGAATACTGAAGATCCTTCAGATATAACCGGTGGTATTACCAATGCAGAAGGAGAATTTTCTGTAGAGGTTAAAGACGGAATTTATAATATAATCGTAGAATTCATTTCCTACGAAACCAGGGAATACAAAAATCGCGCTGTACGAAACGACCTCGACCTCGGGGTAATAAAATTAGGTCTTGGTTCAGAGAATCTGGATGAAGTTGTAGTTCGTGCTGAAACTACCCAGGTAGATATAAGATTAGACAAAAAGATCTACAATATTGGTAAGGACCTTACCACAGCCGGAGGAACCGTAAGTGATGCATTAAATAACGTCCCTTCAATTTCTGTGGATATAGAAGGTGGAATAAGCCTTAGAGGTAACCAGAATGTAAGGATTCTTATTAATGGTAAACCTTCTGCTATGGCTGGTTTTGGCAGCACAGATGTCTTAAGTCAATTACCTGCAGAGGCGATTGAGAGAGTTGAAGTGATCACTTCCCCTTCTGCTCGTTATGATGCTGAAGGAACCGCTGGTATTATAAACATCATCCTCAGAAAAAAGGAAACTTTAGGATTTAATGGCTCTGTTTCACTAAATGCCGGTATTCCTGAAAATGCCAGTATTTCTACGAATCTTAACTATAGAACAGATAAATACAACTTATTTACAACTACCGGTTATCGTTATAGCGAATCTCCAGGTTATGCATATTTCGATACAAGATATTTTGAACCTAGAGAAGACGGATTCTTAGGTGATATTGCATATGATCGCAATATAGAGGATAGAGATTATGATAGAATCAATAGAGGTTTCAATACAAATGTTGGCCTGGAGTGGTATCTTTCTGATATGTCCTCTATTACCGGATCTGTATTTTATAGAATTGGCGATGACCGTGACATCACTCTTAACGTGAACGATTATTTAATAGGGAACCAGGAGCTATTAGGAACTAATAGAATGGAAACCGAAAATGAAGATGATGAAAGCGTTCAATTCTCCCTAAATTATATGAAGAAGTTCGATAATAAAGGACATGAGTTAACTGCAGATTTTCAATATGAAATAGATAGTGAAACCCAGGATGCTTTTATTGAAGAACCCGTTCTTTATAATAATACTGATATTGAAGCCGTAAGGGTTCCTTCAGAATCTACGATTACTTTAGAAGATCAGAAAGAATATTTGTTACAGGTAGATTACGTTCGTCCTATTGGCGAAGAGTCTCAATTCGAGGCCGGTTACCGTGGTAATTTTGAAAATGAAGTTACAGATTATAAACTTTTTCAGGAAAATGTAGATGGTGATTTTATACTAAATGAAAGCCAGACGAACATTTTTGACTATTCTGAAAATGTACAGGCGATATATACTCAGTACGGGACAAAATTTGGAGATTTTAGCTTTCTTCTTGGTTTAAGATTAGAAAACACTAACCTAAAAGGTGAAATTGATTCTGAACTTACTGAAGCAGAATTACAGGAAGAGTTTTCATTTGATATAAATACCGATTTTGACAATAACTACCTTGGTTTATTTCCTACTCTTAATCTAATTTATGAACTTGGAGAAGAAGAAAATATAACTTTAGGCTATAACCGTAGAATAAACCGACCAAGAGGTTGGTACATTAATCCATTCCCATCTAGAAGTAGTAGAAATAATATATTCCAGGGTAACCCTAATTTAAACCCGGCATTTTCTAATGCATTTGATCTTGGTTATTTAAAGAGATGGGAAAAACTCACTCTTACATCTTCTGTTTATTATCAACGAGAAACAGATGCATTCCAGAGAGTTAGTGAAGAAGTTATGATCTCGGGACCTTCTGGACAGGATATCGAAGTAATTAGAAGTATACCTTTTAACCTTGCAACAAACGATCGTATGGGAGCTGAATTAGGTTTCCTATATAATCCTGCAGATTGGTTAAGATTAAATGGAAGTGTGAATTTATTTCAATTTAAACTCGATGGAGAATTCAATGGTGTAGATTATAGCCAGGAAAACTCCAGCTGGTTTGGTAGATTTAGTTCTAAGGTGACCCTGCCTGCAAAAATAGATTGGCAGACAAACCTTTACTACAGAGGACCTTCAGATGAGATCCAGGGAACACAGGATGGTATCCTGAATGTTGACCTGGCATTTAGCAAGGAAATTTTAAATGAGAAAGCAACGATCTCTTTAAACGTGCGGGATATATTCAACGGAAGAAAAAGAAGTAGTACTACAACAACCGAATTTTTTAATCAGGAAAGTGAATTTCAATGGAGACAGGGCCAATCTGTAAATATAGCTTTTATCTATAGATTCAATCAAAAAAAGCAGCGTCAGGAAAGAAGAGGCGGTGGTGAAGATTTTGAAGAAGGAGAATTCTAGAAATCAAGATATATTAACTAGACATAAAAAAAGGGACTAAAATTAGTCCCTTTTTTTATGCTTTTTCCGCTTTAGCTTTCTTGCGAGCTTCTCGTTTCTCTTTAATTAGTTCTCCTACAGAACCTCCAATCCAGTAAGGAAGGAATGCCATTAAGAAGATCATAAGCCAGAAACCCATTGTTAAAATAGCTAAAAATGCTAAGAAACCAAGGTATTGATCGAATTCGAACATAACAGTCAAAGTTTGATTTGAATCTCGCCAAAGATATGAAGTCTACGGCGCTTATCACAAAAAATACCTGTTTTTTTCTTTAAGTTTTAAAGCTGAGCCAGTTAGAATATCCACAATAAGTCACAAAACTATTCGATAAACAGAAGTCTGAACTCTCCTTCCATAGCGCCTAAAACTCCATCAAGACTGTTTCTTAATTCTTTACAACCAATTTTACCTTCTATATAATTATCCTTCACCGATGTGATCTCGATGTAATTTGAATGTTTATTTAAGGCTCCGTTAGAGCTAATACTCCAGGATTCGGTTTCGGCGGAATGATGAAATTTCATCCAGCTTTTGTTATAAAAATTTTCCCCAATATAATATTTCCCGGGTCCTTTATAATTTTCTACCTGCATTTCCATAACATATCCATCTGAAGACACAGCTTTAGCATATAAATTTATACTGCCTGAAGGCGTAAGGGTTCTGGAAAAACCAAGAGGTCCAACATTTTGATCTGATTGAAATGTAACACCATTTACATTCGCAGTCACAAATTGATCTGAAGTAAATTTTCCGTCATCATCAGAACTACAGCCTGTTGTAGAAAGCAATAATACCGATGAAATTAATAAAAAGAAATAGTGCTTTTTCATATTACTATAATTTAGAATTTAGTTCTGAAAAGTTAAGTCTAATAATCATGCAATAAAACGGGAGATACCCCCTATTTTGTCATTTAACTTTCTGTTTTTCAGTATTCTACAATATTCACATTTTGATAAAAATTGTCTTCTAAATGTGAAAATTTCAAAGAAAAAAGGTTCAGAAAAAGAAAATTGATAAAGTCGAAACTGGTTTAAGAAATAATTAATTTTAAAGATTTTTTAGTTTAAAGAAAATTGCTAAACCTTAACTTTGCGCGACAACCAATTTTAGTATTATGGAATACAGAATAGAGAAAGACACCATGGGGGAAGTTAAAGTTCCTTCAGATAAATTATGGGGTGCGCAGACCGAGCGTTCACGAAACAATTTCAAAATTGGTCCTGCTTCCTCCATGCCATTGGATATTATTTACGGTTTTGCCTACCTAAAAAAGGCTGCAGCTTATACTAATTGTGAATTAGGAGTACTTCAGGTTGATAAGAGAGATCTTATTGCGCAAGCTTGTGATGAAATTCTCGAAGGGAAACATGATGATCAATTTCCATTAGTGATCTGGCAAACCGGTAGTGGTACTCAAAGTAATATGAATGTGAACGAGGTTATAGCCAATCGTGCGCATCAGTTAGCCGGAAAAACTATAGGTGAAGGTGATAAAACACTTCAACCAAACGATGATGTAAATAAATCTCAGTCTTCTAATGACACTTTCCCAACGGGAATGCATATTGCTGCTTATAGAAAAGTTACCAAAGTAACTCTTCCAGGTTTACGCAAATTAAGAGATACATTAAAGAAAAAGTCTGATGAGTATAAGACTACTGTGAAAATTGGTCGTACTCATTTTATGGATGCCACTCCCCTAACCCTGGGTCAGGAATTTAGCGGATATGTTGCGCAACTGGATTACGGAATTAGAGCACTTGAAAATACTCTTCCCCATTTAGCTGAACTTGCTTTGGGTGGTACAGCGGTAGGAACGGGCTTAAATACACCTAAAGGTTATTCAAAAAGGGTGGCAGAATTCATCGCCAAATTCACTGATATGCCTTTTATATCTGCGGGCAATAAATTCGAAGCTTTAGCAGCACATGATGCATTTGTAGAAACGCATGGTGCTCTAAAGCAAATAGCTGTTGCTCTTAATAAAATAGGTAACGATATTAGAATGCTGGCCTCAGGACCACGCAGTGGAATTGGAGAAATTAATATCCCGGCTAATGAACCAGGTTCTTCTATAATGCCAGGAAAAGTGAATCCAACTCAGTGTGAAGCATTAACTATGGTATGCGCTCAGGTAATTGGAAACGATACTACTATGAGTGTTGGAGGAATGCAGGGACAATTTGAATTGAATGTATTTAAACCAGTAATGGCTAATGCTTTATTGCAGAGTGCTGAATTACTTGGAGATGCCTGTATGTCTTTCGAAGAGCATTGTGCCAGAGGAATTGAAGCAAATACACAAAGGATCAAGGAACACCTTAACAACTCCCTAATGCTGGTAACTGCTTTGAATACTAAAATTGGTTATTATAAAGCTGCTGAAATTGCAAATACAGCTCACCAAAATGGGACTACCTTAAAAGAAGAAGCTGCAAATCTTGGTTATGTAACCGAAGAACAGTTTGATGAGTGGGTAGATCCAAAAGATATGGTGGGAAATCTTAAATAGATATTCCACTCCCCCCCAAAAAAAGCCCTGCAATTTGCAGGGCTTTTTCTATATAAGATTATCAAGTATCTATTTTTTCGCGAAATACTTTTTATACTTCCAGTAAGAGACCGCTCCAAGTAATCCCACGGCTGCCACTGCATAATAAATAAAGGTTGGTGTGATCACTTTATCTCCACTGGCATATGAATGCAGTCCGCTCAGGTAGAAGTTCACTCCAAAATAAGTCATCATAATACTGGCGAAAGCAACAATAGCCATTAAATTAAAGAACCAACGGCTTCTTAATCCAGGTACCAGTCTCATATGAATTACAAATGCATATACAAAGATGCTGATCAATGCCCAGGTCTCTTTAGGATCCCAGCCCCAGTATCTCCCCCAGCTCTCATTAGCCCATTGACCACCAAGAAAGTTTCCTATAGTTAACATCACCAGTCCTACGGTTAATGCCATTTCAGTAATAACAGTGATCTCATGGATATTAATCTCCATTTTTTTGCGATTCTTATCGTTGGTAAGGATCATTAAAATAAGCGCTACAGTCCCTAAGATCATTCCTAATGTAAACGGACCATAACTACCAACAATCACAGAAACGTGTATCATTAACCAGTAAGAATTAAGTACCGGTTGTAAATTTGCAATCGCAGGGTCCATCCAGTTCCAGTGTGCAATCATCAATATCATTGAAGTAACAAATGCGGTAGATGCAATGGTTAGATTAGATTTTCTACCAAAGGCAAGACCAAAGAACATAGTTGCCCACGCCACATAGATCATGGACTCATAAGCATCACTCCATGGAGCGTGACCAGAAATGTACCACCTGGCAGCAAGCCCAGCGGTATGGATCAAAAACAAGATAGTTATAGATACAGCGCCAACCGTAATAAGCGATCTAATGATTTTATTGTCATTGAAAATCTGAATGATCACAAATAATAGCATTGCCAGACCGGCAACCATATACATCCAGAAAAGATTTCTGAAAACATCGTACTTATTGTATAGGATCTCGGCGTTTACCCTTTCTTCTGAAGGCATAACTTCACTACCAAATTTAGTCTGATAGCTTTTAATACTTTCCAGGTATTGATCAGCTTTTTCATAATCACCGGTCTCTCTCGCCGATCTTAAAGCATTCATATATAAAGGAAGGATTTGTTGGGTATAAACCGAATCCATTCCCTTTAAATTAGCTTCTCCAACTTCTGGATAGGAGACCCATTTATTGTCTTCATCTTCCGGGATTGGGAAGATCTTTAATACTTTTCCCTGTACCGCCTGGTAAAGTAAGTTTACCTTCTTATCGGTCTCTATAAAATCTTTCTGAAATTGATTAGGAACAGCTGCCTTATAAGCGCCTTCAAGAACAGAAGACAACTTATAATTTCCTTTTTCATCAAAGAAATCGGTAAGTGACAAATATTTTCTACCCTCCTCTACTCCAAGTAAATTATGCAGACTGTCATTATGCTTTTTTACATAAATCAGCGGAGCCTGGTACCAGAAGACCGGGTTTTCAGTTATTGAAACCAATACCTGATCTGAACTTAGTCCTGCATACTCATCACTCTTACTTAATTTTCTAAGTAATTCAGAAGAATAGGTGTTGGCAGGTTTCATTCTACCCCCTGCATCCTGTATGATCAATCTTCCGAATTTAGCCGCATGCTCTTCACTTACAGCATTTGTCTTTATAATACTGTCTATTTGTGAAAAATCAGAATCTATATGATCATGATCTGCATCCTGGGCATTAATCCCGAAACTTGCAGAAACTATCAACAACAATGTTGCTAATGCCTTCTTTCTTTTTTTAATTTTCTTCAGTTTTCTTTCAAGATGTCCAAATCTTGAACCTTTATCGAATAAGATCCACATTAATCCAAAATATAATAAGAAGTATCCTATATAAGTTATCCATGTTCCCCAGAAATCATGATTTACAGAAAGGATCGTACCTTTCTCATCTGGATCAAAACTAGACTGGAAAAAACGATATCCCTGATGATCTAATACATGATTCATATAAATGTCATAAGGCTCTGGTTCCTTACCTTCTTCAACAATTTCAACTTTACTTTTGAATGAGGCATACCCCGGAGTCGCCCTGTCTGCAGTACCCGGGTATTTTTCTGCGATAAAATCATTCAACTTTAAAGCAAAAGGAAGTTCCTTTTCTATTGAACCGTAGTTAACGAAGATCTCCAAGCCTCCAACATTAAGAGGAACTGGATCTGCCACTACGCCCTGGCCACCTAATAATGTAACAGTTTCAGATTCTCCACCACTGGATACATTTAGCGTAACCGCATCCATATCTTGCTTAGTCTTAGGATTGGTAGGAACTACATCATATTCACCTTTTACAACAGGTTCAGGAATTACGAATTGCATACTCCCTATGTTGTAAAGAGACCTCAGCATTAAAGTTTGAGTAGAATCCTGCAACAATTCACCTTGTTTTTGATCGGCCATTCTCATATAAGTTCCCTCAAATGGAGAATCAATAAGATATTCCCCTTCCTCGGTCACCTGAATATTGATAGCCCCATCCTGAGGACTATTCAATGTAAAAAGTGTGTTGTGAATATTGCTTACTTCTCCCTCTTGCAGATAATGATCATGACGATTGCCATCTCCAGCTTCCACGATCTTTAAATAATTCTCTCCATCTTCTGCAGGCACTAAAGCCTCCTCTGCACCATGAATAAAGTTGGTTACAGCAAATTTTACCGGCTGACCATTGAAATCTGTATTTAAAGTATAATCATTTTCAACTTCAGGACCAAAAAGGACATCTTCCTGAAGCACTCGTCTTCGGGCATTTCCATCTATTTCACCATCTATAAAAAAAGTGAGGTAAGATTCATGAGTCATATAAGTATTGGTAGTCTCACCTTCTCTAATCGGCATTATCCCCTCATAACTAATATAACGAGTGATTATAGCACCAATTAAGATCAGGATAAAAGAAAGATGTAGCAATAAGGTGCTCCATTTCTCTTTTTTATAAAGCTGATAACGCTTTATGTTACCTATAAAATTAATTAGAAGAAAGAGCATGATCCCTTCAAACCACCAGGTGTTATAGATCAGGATTCTTGCGGTTTCAATACTGTACCAACTTTCTATGAATGTACCCATGGCCATCGCTACTGCGAAAATTATAAATAAAACGGCCATAATGCGGGTAGAAAAAAGGATAGAGGCTATTTTTTTCTGCATGGAAGAAGTGTCATTTTAACGGCTGCAAATTTAACGATTTATTATCAGTTTTAAAGACTTATCCCAATTCAATCTCAAGTCTACAAATGTTAATTTCACCCGCATGAAAATTTTGGTATTTTAGCCAAATGATAAAAGTGGTAATTATTGGCGCCGGAAATGTGGCTATGCACTTATACCAAAGCTTTTCAGAAGAGAAGCAAATTGATGTAATACAGGTTTTTAACCGAAATATAGATCACCTGGATTTTGTAAAGGATCCTGAATTGAAAGTTTCAAACATCGACAATATCAAAGATGCTGATCTTTATTTAATTGCCATTAAAGACGAAGCGATTGAAGAATTAGCAACAAAACTAAACGTTAATAATGGTATAGTTATTCATACATCAGGGAGTCAACATATGAATGCGCTTTCCAGATTTGATAATTTCGGAGTTTTTTATCCTCTGCAAACTTTTTCAAAAAATAAATCGGTGGACTTTAAGGATATCCCGATCTGTCTGGAAGCGAATTCCCAGAAAAACCTGGATATTCTAAAACATGTTGCTTCATTAGTAAGTGAAAAGAACTTTGAAGTAAATTCTGAACAGCGCAGGGCGTTACATGTATCTGCCGTATTTGTAAATAATTTCAGCAACCATTTATTTGCTCTGGCCGATGATTACTGCCGTGAAAACGATCTTCCGTTCGAGATTCTAAGACCACTTATAAAAGAAACCGTTTCTAAGATCGAAACTTTAGATCCTTATTCGGCGCAAACAGGACCGGCCCTGAGAAATGACCAGAAAACTATTTCGGCACATCTTAATTTACTGGATGAAGACCGAAAAAAGATATATACTATATTAACCGAATCTATACAGAAATTGCATGGAAAAAAGCTATAAAGAACACCTTAACCAGATAAATACATTTGTTTTTGATGTTGACGGAGTATTAACCGATGGGAATATCCAGATCTCTACCCGCGGAGAACTTCTTAGAACTATGAATACCAAAGATGGATATGCCATGAAAATGGCGCAAAAAGCTGGTTATACAGTTTGTATAATTAGTGGTGGAAAAAATGAAGGTGTTCGTGCGCGTTTAAGAGACTTAGGGATCACAGACATATATCTTGGGGTTAGTGACAAGGTTGAGCAAATGGATGAATTCTTTGATATCTACAGTATTAAACCAGAAGAGGTTCTTTATATGGGTGATGACATTCCAGATTATTATCCAATGAAATTGGTAGGGCTTCCTTGCTGTCCCCAGGATGCAGTGCCTGAAGTAAAAGACGTTTCCCTTTATGTATCTCACAAAAAAGGTGGTGAAGGTTGCGTAAGAGATGTGATCGAGCAGGTAATGAAAGTTCAGGGTAAGTGGATAGATAAAAACTCCTAGTTTCATGCTGAGTTATTTAAAACTTATTAGGGCCGGAAATTTAATTTTCATAGCTCTAACGATGTTCCTTATAAAGTATGGCTTATTCGAACCTTTTGGTGTTGCTATCACTTTAAATTTATTCGGATTCTCACTTTTGGTATTGGCAGTAGTTACTGTAGCCGCCGCCGGGTATGTGATCAACGATATATATGACGTTTCTGCAGACCTTAAAAATAAACCAGAGAAGACTTTTATAAATAATAAGATCTCGGAAAAAGCTGGGTACAGGCTCTTTTTTATTCTGAATATAATTGGGGTTGGATTGGGTTTTTACCTGTCTAATTTGATTGGCAGACCTGGATTTTCAGCATTTTTCATTTTTGGATCGGCAATTCTTTATCTATATAATTCACAATTTCAACAGACTATATTAGTTGGGAATATCCTGGTTAGTTTAATTGTTGGCCTTATTCCAATTGGTGTGGGTCTTTACGATCTATTACCTGCGATCACCCCTCAAAATCAACAAACCCAGTCCACTATTTTTTCAATTTTAATAGACTACTCCATTTTTGCATTTCTAGTGAACCTACTAAGAGAGATCGTCAAAGACCAACAGGATATTGATGGAGACTACAATGCCGGGTACAAGACTTTACCGATTGTTTTCGGCAAAAGCCGAACCAATAAAATTTTATTTTTAGCGTGCCTGTTACCATTGGGATTCCTTATCTATTATATTTACCATTACCTATTTGAAAATATTGCCGCTGTAATTTATACACTTTTACTGCTAGTAGCTCCCCTGCTCTTTTTTCTTATCAATATCTGGACTGCCGAAAAAATAGCTGAATATGGCCGACTAAGCATGATCCTTAAAGCTGTGCTATTCTTCGGTTTGGTTTCTATTGGTTTACTGCAATTCATTTTACTATAAAATTATGCTGAAAGACTTACTGAAAGATCACGATATCATACTTGCTTCGGGATCACCTAGAAGACAAAAATTCTTTGAAGAATTAGAGATTCCGGTTACTATAGATGTAAGACCCGTAGATGAAGTATACCCTGAGCACTTAACAGACGCAGAGATCACAGATTACCTGGCAGCGCTTAAAGCAGATGCTTTTACCGATCTTAAAAACAATGAGGTATTAATTACCAGCGATACCATAGTATATAATGATGGAGTTGCAATGGGTAAACCTAAAGATCATCTTGAAGCTGTTAGTATGATCAAAGCCTTATCTGGAAAAGATCACGAGGTGATCACTTCCGTTTGTTTTACTGCCAAGGAATCACAGGAAATATTGCATCACACTACCAGGGTATATTTTTCAGAATTAAGTGATGAGGAGATAGAATACTATGTATCCAACTATAAACCCTTCGATAAAGCGGGAGGTTATGCCATACAGGAATGGATTGGGTTAATAGGAATTGAAAAGATAGAAGGCAGTTATTTTAACGTTGTTGGTTTACCTACCCATCTAGTATATAAAACCTTAAAGAAATTATTGAAAAGCTGAAAGTTGTAACTTTAAAAGAAAATATGATCAGAAAATCTATTTTCATATTCTTGCTCACTATC
This sequence comes from Christiangramia echinicola DSM 19838, assembly GCF_000423065.1. Taxonomy (GTDB): domain Bacteria; phylum Bacteroidota; class Bacteroidia; order Flavobacteriales; family Flavobacteriaceae; genus Christiangramia; species Christiangramia echinicola. The sequence goes on along the minus strand of NZ_AUHG01000017.1, from coordinate 25,319 downwards.
CTTGCATCATGCCTTAGCCCTTCTCAGGAAAACACATCACTTGAGGTTTCAGATGAATTCAAAAGTTACTGGTATTCTGGAGAGGCAGAGATCACTTCTTACGATCTGGAACAGGCCAGGTATGGCGAAATAAGAAATGGTGAAGCAGTTCTTATTTTCGTGACTGAAGACTTCCTTCCGGAAGAACAAGTAAAAGCGAATTCTGCTGAGGAAGATAATATCTCAGTTTTAAAATTGAATTATACCAAAAATTTCATCACCGGTATATATCCATACAGCATTATGCAAAGCACTTTTTACCCTTTAAATGGAGAAGAGCATGCTTTAAAGGTTTCTGCCTCTATACAGGAATGGTGTGGGCAGGTTTATACACAACTAAATAACAGAGGTGATTTCTATATTACCAGTCACTCTTATTTCCAGGGAGAAGCCGATAAAGATTACATCCTCGACGAAATACCTTTGGAAAATGAAGTATGGAATAGGATAAGGATCAATCCAGATGATCTGCCGGTTGGAGAATTCAAAATGTTGCCCTCCTTAGAATTCTTAAGATTGAGCCATCGGGAAATCAAACCTTATACTGTAAACGCTGAGTTTTATACGATTGAAAATTTGAATGTTTACCGCCTGGAATATCCAGAACTCAATAGAGTACTAAAAATATATTACAGTAGAGGCTTCCCCTATTCTATCGAAAAATGGGAAGAAAGTTATCCATCGGGATTTGGAGATAACCAAAAAGTTTTAACTACCAAAGCCGTAAAAAAACAGCGTATAAAAAGTGATTACTGGAATAAGAATTCGAATAAAAATATACCTTTGCGAGATAAATTGGAGCTAAATTAATGTACGAACTATTCTCAGATTATCGCGATCAATTAATCTACACGGTTGCTGTTATTATCCTTTTAATGATCATTCAATTTGTATTAAGAAAGGCTGCAAATAAAGTAGGTAAGCGAAGTGAAATAAATATTACCCGTACCAGGTTAATGTTTAAATACATTAATATTCTTATTTTATTGATCGCAGCATTTTTACTTGCTTTTGCCTGGGGAGTAGGTTTAACCGACCTTTCTCTTATCTTTTCCTCGGTATTCGCAGTTATCGGGGTTGCCCTTTTTGCGATCTGGTCTATTCTAAGCAATATCACTTCGGGGATTATAATGTTTTTCTCCTTTCCTTATAAGATTGGCGATACCATAAAGATCCATGATAAGGATCTACCTGTCGAGGCAGAGATTGAGGATATAAAGGCTTTTCACCTGCACCTTCGAACTTCAGATGGAGAATTGATCACCTACCCTAATAACCTTATTTTACAGAAGGCCGTTTCTTTAATAGAAACACACCGAAGAAATGACGAAGGTAAAGATGCTCTTTGATCTATAAAAGAACAGGAAATTTATCAGATTAAGGAATTGAAAGTTTTTATATTTGGTAAAATCCTTTATCTAATGCGGAAACTAGTTTTTGCTCTTTTTCTTTTTAGCTTTTCTTTCAGTAAAGCCCAGGCTCCTGAAAAATGGAGTTCTTCAGAGATATATAACCAAATCAAGAAACTGAACTTCCTCGGTTCAGTTCTATATATAGCTGCACATCCCGATGATGAGAATACTAGATTAATATCCTATTTCTCCAATGAAAAGAATGCGCGTACGGCGTATCTATCTCTCACTCGAGGCGATGGCGGTCAAAACTTGATTGGTCCAGAACTTAGAGAACAACTAGGTTTAATTAGAACCCAGGAACTACTAGCCGCAAGACGAATAGATGGCGGACAGCAATTCTTTACCCGCGCTAACGATTTTGGATATTCTAAAGCTCCATCAGAAACCTTAGAGATCTGGAATAAGGATGAAGTTTTAAGTGACGTGGTTTGGATCATAAGAAAATTCAGGCCAGACGTCATAATCAATCGATTTGATCACAGAACTCCCGGCAGCACTCATGGTCATCATACTTCTTCCGCTATTTTAAGTGTAGAAGCGTTTGATCTTGCCGGCTCTAGGAATGCATATGAAGATCAACTGGAATATTTATCTCCTTATCAACCTAAGAGGTTATTCTTTAATACTTCGCCATGGTTCTATGGAGGTGATGAAGCATTCGAATCTGCCGATAAATCAAATTTCATCAACTTCGATACGGGAACCTATTTCCCATTGAGAGGTATTTCTAATACAGAAATAGCTTCGATCAGCAGAAGTCAGCATCGTTCCCAGGGATTTGGCAGCACCGGTAGCAGAGGAGAACAAATGGAATACCTGGAATTATTAAAAGGGGATCTGCCTTCTAAAGAATTTGGTGTTTTTGAAGGTATAGACACCAGCTGGAATAGAGTTAAGGGTGGAGAAGAAATAGAAAGGATCCTGTCCCAGGTTGAGAAAAACTTCGATTTCGCCAATCCTTCAAAGAGTCTTTCAGAATTAATGAAAGCATATGAATTGATTCAAGATCTGAAAGATGAACACTGGAAAGAAATTAAGATAGAGCAGATCAAGGATATTATCTATGCGTGTTCAGGATTATACCTGGAAGCTGTAGCTGAGAAACCAGCCATCACTCCTTCCGAAGAATTAAAAGTAGAACTGGAAGCTATCAATAGAAGTGATGAAAACATCGTATTAAACTCTATTGAATTAACTCCAAATAATTCTATTCTTAACCCTGGCGTAGTTCTTCAGAATAATAAAGGCTGGGATAACAAAATGACCTTTAAGATTCCCGAAACTGCAAATTACACTACACCTTACTGGTTGGAAGAAACTGGCAGCATGGGAATGTATACTGTAAAGGAGCAGAAATTAAGAGGACTCCCAGAAACACCCCTAAACACTAAGGCCACCTTTAAGTTATCTATTAAAGATGTAAATATTAGCTTCGAGAAACCAGTGGTTTATAAATTCAACGACAATGTTTATGGTGAAACTTATAAGAATTTTGAGATCGTACCGCCTGTAGACCTTAAATTCGAAGAAGATGTACTTATTTTCAACACGGTTGAACCAAAAGAAATTTCGATCCTGGTTACTTCAAAGAGAGCTGATTTAACCGGAGACTTAAATTTAAATGTAGGAGCTGGCTGGAAAGTAGAACCAATAAAAACCAATTTTTCTATTGCACAATCTGGAGGTTCTGAAAATCTGAAATTTAAAATCACTCCTCCAGAAGGACAAAATGAAACCAGGCTGGAACCAAAAGCAACCATAAATGGAAAAGTTTATGATCAGCATTTAATTGAAATTAATTACGATCATATCCCCGATCAAAACCTCATTAGACCTGCTTCGCTAAAACTGGTAAAACTGGATATTAAGAAAAAGGGTCAGAATATTGCCTATATCGAAGGTGCAGGAGATGCTGTCCCGGAAAGCCTGGTGCAAATTGGTTATACGGTTACCAGGATTTCGCCATCTGCCATTACTCCTGGATTACTAAATAAATATGATGCGGTGGTTTTAGGCATAAGAGCTTTAAATATTCAGGATGAATTGAAGTATAAACAGGATATTTTACATGATTATGTGAAACAAGGCGGAACCATGATCGTACAGTATAATACAAATCGAGGCCTGGTGGTGAATAATATATCTCCCTTTAATTTAAGTCTTTCCAGAGACAGGGTAACCGATGAAAATGCGGAAGTTACTTTTCTTGCACCAGAGCATGCCATTCTAAACACCCCAAATAAACTTACGGGCAATGATTTCAAGGGCTGGGTTCAGGAAAGAGGTTTATATTTTCCCGGTACCTGGGACGAGAACTTCACTCCTATTCTTAGCATGCATGATCAGGGAGAATCACCTAAAAATGGAAGTTTACTTGTAGCTGAATACGGAAAAGGACACTATATCTATACGGGAATTAGCTTTTTCAGGCAATTTCCTGAAGCGGTTCCAGGAGCCTTCAGACTTTTTGCAAATTTAATTTCAATAGGTAAATAATGGAAAAACCGGAATCCTACTACTGGAAAAAAAGCTATACCCTTGTACTTATCGCAAACGCAATCTATATACTGGCGTTTTATTTAATTATGAATTATTTCGCCTGATATGCAGTTAATAGATTGGATCATTCTTACCGGAACCATTGCTTTCATCGTATGGTACGGAGTTTATAAATCACGCGGAAGTAAAAATGTTGAAGATTATATAGGTGGAGGTAAAAATGCCAAATGGTGGACCATTGGTTTATCTGTTATGGCAACCCAGGCTAGTGCGATCACTTTTTTATCCACGCCGGGACAGGCATTTCATGACGGAATGGGTTTTGTCCAGTTTTACTTCGGACTGCCTATAGCTATGGTAATTATCTGCATGGTATTTATTCCGATCTATCACCGTTTAAAGGTTTATACAGCTTATGAATATCTGGAATCCAGATTTGACCGTAAGACCAGGACTCTTACTGCTATATTATTTTTAGTTCAAAGAGGTCTGGCTGCAGGTATCACGATTTTTGCTCCTGCCATCGTCTTATCTGCAGTACTTGGCTGGAATCTTACGTATCTAACCATGATCATTGGTGTATTGGTGATCATCTACACGGTTTCTGGAGGAACAAAGGCAGTGAGCGTTACTCATAAACAGCAAATGGCCGTTATTTTAACGGGAATGGTAGTAGCATTTTTTATAATTCTAAGTTATTTGCCAGAATCGGTGAGTTTTACCAATGCATTAGAAATTGCCGGGACAGGAGGAAAAATGGATATTCTTGACTATTCCTTTGATTTAGAAAATCGCTACACCCTTTGGAGCGGACTTATTGGAGGTAGCTTCTTAGCTCTTTCATATTTTGGTACAGATCAAAGTCAGGTGCAAAGATATCTTTCCGGAGGAACGGTTAGGGAAAGTCAGATGGGAATGATCTTTAATGGTTTATTAAAAGTGCCATTACAATTCTTTATACTACTTGTTGGGGTAATGGTGTTCGTTTTCTATCAATTCAATACCGCTCCTTTAAATTTCAATCCGGCGGCAACTGAAACAGTCCTGAATTCAGATTATTCTGAACAGTATCGTGATCTTATGCTAAAAAACGATGAGATCCAGGAAAGAAAGCAAAATTTAAGTCTAAGCTATTCTGAAAATAGAGCGAATTATACTGAAGATCAAAAAGCAGATTTTGAAAAAGAATATGTGCAGCTCGAAAAAGAACAAAATGAAGTTCGGGAGGAGGCAAGAACATTTATAGACGCTTCAGACGAAGATGCAGAAAGCAATGATAAAGATTATGTTTTTATACATTTTATCCTGAATAACCTGCCAAGAGGGTTTATTGGACTTTTACTGGCTGTAATACTTTCAGCAGCCATGTCTTCTACTGCTTCAGAGCTGAATGCTCTGGCATCTACTACAGTGATCGATCTTTATCGCAGAAATCATAAAGAAGCAAAAAGTGAGGAACATTACCTGGCAGCATCCAAATGGTTCACTTTAATGTGGGGAATAATCGCCATAGCCTTTGCCAGCCTTGCCGATCTTTTTGACAATCTAATTCAGCTGGTTAATATCATTGGAAGCCTCTTTTACGGTAATGTACTTGGAATCTTCTTACTGGCATTCTTTATAAAACCGGTAAAAAGTAATGCGGTATTCATCGCTGCTATAATTACCCAGGCCTTAATATTCCTGGTTTTCGAACTTGAACTTATGCCATATTTATGGCTGAATGTTCTGGGATGCGTACTGGTCATTGCAATTGCATTTATAATTCAATTAATTTCTAATAATTCTGAACTGAAAACAACATGAAACAGAGTATCAAATGGGGAATCATAGGACTTGGTAAGATCGCAAATAAATTTGCCGAAGGCCTTGCCCCTGTTGAAAATGCAGAACTGTACGCTGTGGCCAGCAGAAATAAAGACAATGCCATCTCTTTCTCCAATAAGCATAATGCACAGGTTGCTTATGGAACTTATGAAGATTTAATGCAGGATTCCAATGTTGATGTGATCTATATTGCTACTCCGCATGTATTTCATCATGACCTCACTATAGCTTGCATAAAGAATGGCAAAGCTGTTTTATGTGAAAAACCTTTTGCCATGAATTTGGAAGAGGCCGAGGCAATGGTCAAAATCTCTAGGGAGAAGGGTGTTTTTTTAATGGAAGCACTCTGGACGATGTTCCTGCCACATTTCCAATTTGTATTAGAAAAAATAAATTCAGGAGAAATGGGAAAAGTAAAATCATTAAAAGCTGATTTTGGATTCCCGGCAAAATTTGATAAAACAAAAAGACTTTTCAATAAAACCCTTGGTGGCGGCAGTCTCTTAGATATAGGAATTTATCCGGTTTTTATAGCTTACAGTATTTTAGGAAACCCGTTGAAAGTAAATGCAAATGCAGAGTTTTCTGAAACTGGTATAGATTCTTCTTGCAAGGTTAAATTTGAATATGCTGAAGATGTTGCGGCAGATCTTTTCTCAACCTTTATGGAAAAAACCCCCACGATCACTGAGATTGATATGGAAAAAGGCAGGATCATTCTAAATACCAGATTCCATGAACCAACCTCTGTGACTATAATTACTAAAGAGAAAGAAGAAACTTTAGAATTTCAAGTGGATAAAAGTGGTTACTATTTTGAAGCAGACCATGTTACTAAAATGCTTCAGAGCGGTAAAATTGAAAGTGATATTTGGAATTTTGAAAAGACCCTGGATTTGATGAGACTTTTAGATAAGATCAGGAATGAAATTGGTCTTTATTATAAATAGAAAAAAGTTTTCTGCACCAGTTTCGCCAAGCTGAACTTGATTCAGCTTCTATTAGATCCTGAAATAAGTTCAGGATGACGGATGATTCAGAAAACCTTTATTTTTTAATTTGGTAGAAAATTATTTACTTCCTCCCCATTCTGCAATAGACTCTTTATTCATTTTTACATAATCAGCATTTTTCGCCTTTTCAGCAGATGCCAATGATCTCTTAGCAGTAGCGATAGCCTGCTCCTTTTTACCCATATCTGCTTCTATCAAAGACTTTCTTCTCAGCATCCAGAATGCCTGGTCACCAGCCATTTCTGTTGCTTTGGTTACCCATTTATGAGCTTTTTCAAGATCTTTTCCAGCTTCATGATAGAACGTTGCTGCAGAGAAATAGTCGTTCGCAGAAGGACCATTCATCACTCTTTCTATACTAGCCATAGCTTTTTCATCTGCAGGCACTTCGATGTTCAACATTGCAATCGTATTTTCCCAGATGAAATTTAGTGTTGCTGAATTATTTTTAAGATCATCTATAACTATAGTGAATGTCTCCATCTTCATAGGCATCTCCATAGTTTCGGCAGTAGCTTTTAAAGCAACTTTACTATCATCCCATTCTTGAGGTACACCCCAGTTATTAGTATCAGCATAGAACATTACTTCCCAGGAACCTTCATTAGGCACGGTGTAGATACCATAAGATCCTTTTTTAAGTTCCTTTCCATTTATCTTAACATCGTCACTAAATGTGATCTTAGTATTGGCATTGGCCCCGGTTCTCCAGACTTCTCCAAAAGGAACAAGATCACCGAAGATAGTTCTTCCACGCATTCCAGGCCTGGAATATTCAACACTTACATCGGTTAGGCCAACCTTTTGTTCGATCTTTCCGAGAGGACTGGGTTGAGGGGTTTCAATTTGTGCATTTACCGAAAAGGTAAGGAAATAGATTACTGCAATTGCTAATAGTTTTTTCATGTTTTAGTAGTTTAATTCAAGGTAAATATAGGAAGAAGCATAGCTAAATGAGCAAGTCAAATTGAATTTCATCCAAAGGTTTTAATTTTTGTTTAACTAATTAAATTTTATTTTAAACAAAAGCTATCCTATTTTTACTTGAAATTAGCTAAATGAAAATTTATACCCTGCGAAGCGTTCAAAAGTTACCCATAAGTCCAGAGGAAGCCTGGAAATTTCTCTCAGATCCCCGAAACTTAAAAACGATAACTCCAGATTATATGGGATTCGAAATACTTTCTGGAGGAGATAGACCAATGTTTCCGGGACAGATCATACAATATATAGTTACTCCTGTCGCCGGGATTAAAACGAAATGGGTTACTGAAATAACTCATGTGCGAGAAGGTGAATACTTTGTAGATGAACAACGTTTTGGCCCTTATGCTCTATGGCATCACAAACATTTTATTAAACCAATAGATGGCGGAGTGGAGATGGAAGATATTATAGATTATAAATTGCCTTTCGGAATTCTGGGCCAGCTTACACATCCTGTGCTGGTAAGACCTAAACTAAAGGAAATTTTCGATTACCGAAAAGAAAAGCTAATAGCGCTTTTTGGAGATTATAAGGGTAATCCCGAAAAGAACGAAACTTTAAAACAGGATATCTTAAACTAAATATCATGAAGAATATCTTACTGATAGGCGGTTCCACTGGAATTGGATTTCAGATTGCAGAACTGCTTAATAAAAATAATAAGATCATCGTCGCTTCAAGAAGTAAAGGTGATCTGGATACAGATCAAGTAACGCATCTGGAATTTGATGTATTAAAAGATGATATATCCAAGCTGGATCTCCCAGACCAGCTCGACGGTCTGGTATATTGCCCTGGAAGCATCGACCTGAAACCTTTTAAAATGATAAAACCTGAGAGTTTTGAAAAGGAAATGCAGCTTAATTTTTTCGGTTTGGTTAGATCTGTACAGGGTTTACTGGATAAACTGAAAAAATCTGATCAGGCTAGCCTGGTGTTTTTTAGCACTGTTGCTGTTAAAGTTGGAATGCCCTTTCATACTAATGTGGCAGCAGCAAAGGGAGCAATCGAAGGTTTTGCCAAATCTCTGGCGGCCGAGTATGCTCCAGGATTCAGAGTTAATGTCATAGCACCATCTTTAACAGACACACCTCTAGCGGAAAAATTATTATCGAACGATGATAAGAGAGAAAGAATGAATAACAGGCATCCTTTAAAAAGAGTTGGTGAAGCTAAAGATATTGCAAATCTGGCTGCCTTTCTTTTAAGTGATAACAGCAGCTGGATCACAGGTCAGGTATTAGGAGTAGATGGAGGTCTTTCTACCATAAACAGTAATTAATGGGAAAGGAAGTAAATATATTCTGGTTTAGAAGAGATCTCAGGTTAGATGATAATGCCGGGTTTAAAGCAGCCCTACAGGAAGATCTACCAGTATTGCCAATTTTTATTTTTGATAAAGAAATTCTGGAAAAGTTACCTGAAGACGACGCAAGGGTAACCTTCATTTTTGAGACCCTTCAGGAAATGCGTAATCAGCTACAGAAAAAGCATGATAGCTCAATAGCCATATTTCATGGAACACCAGATGAGATCTTTAAAGAACTAATCGACAATCACGAAATCAAAAAAGTCTTTACAAATAGGGATTATGAACCTTATGCAAAGGAGCGCGATGAAAAAATTGAAAAATTATTAAATAAGAATGACATTGAATTCCAGGATTTCAAGGATCAGGTTATATTCGAAAAAGACGAAGTAGTAAAAAAGGACGGAGACCCTTATGTGGTGTATACCCCTTATAAAAATCTCTGGAGAAATAAATTTAAAAATACAGATCTTGAATTCCATTATACAACCAGGTATTTAGATAATCTTATAAAAAATACCAGGTTACCAAATTTGAGTCTAAGTGATATGAGATTCAAGAAATCTTCATTAAAAGTTCCTGATTTTAAGGTTACTCCCGGTCTCATAAAAGATTATAAAGACAAACGAGATTATCCTGCTGAAAATGGCACCTCAAGGTTAGGCCCGCATCTTAGGTTTGGTACGGTAAGCGTAAGACAAATGGTTAGGGATGCAGATAAGGAAAGGAACAAAACTTTTCTTGATGAACTTGTTTGGAGAGAATTCTTTATGCAGATCTTATATCATTTTCCTAATACAGTTACAGAAGCTTTCAAGAAAAAATATGACCGGATCAACTGGAGAAATAATGAGGATGAATTTGAATTATGGAAACAGGGAAAAACAGGTTACCCTCTTGTAGATGCAGGAATGCGAGAATTAAATGAATCTGGATTTATGCATAACCGGGTTAGAATGCTGGTAGGCTCATTTCTTTGTAAACACTTACTCATAGACTGGAGGTGGGGAGAAGCTTATTTTGCTGAAAAACTGCTGGATTATGAAATGTCTTCAAACGTAGGTAACTGGCAATGGGTTGCCGGCAGTGGCGTGGATGCTGCACCTTATTTCAGGATCTTCAATCCTACGACACAGATAGATAAATTCGATAAAAACGAAGCGTATATAAAGGAATGGGTTCCGGAATATGGCTCAGACAAGTATCCAGAAAAAATGGTAGATCATAAGGAAGCACGTGAAAGAGCCTTGAAAACTTATAAAGAAGCGGTAAGCACTAACTAAATATTTTCCTGGCTTTTTCTAAATCTTCAGGAGTGTCTATACCTATACTTTTCACACTGGTTTCAACCATTTTGATCTTCTTACCATACTCAAGATATCTAATGCATTCTATTTTTTCAGCAGCTTCCAATGGTAACATAGGTAGACGGTAGAAGTCCATCAAGGCTGATTTTCTAAAAGCATAGATCCCGATATGCTTGTAATATGTGACATTGGCAGAAGTATCTCTTGGATATGGTATAGGGAATCTTGAGAAATAAAGAGCAAAATCATCTTTCCCGGTAATCACCTTTACATTATTAGGATTAGTTATATCGTCGCTTTCTAAAAGCGGTGTTTTTAATGATGCAAGATCTATCTCCTCTGCCCCTTCCTGTTTAAAAACTTCCAGAAGTTTCGCCAGGCTGTTTTTATCTATAAAAGGTTCGTCACCCTGAACATTTACAACAATATCAACATTCATGTGCTCAACAGCTTCTGCAATACGGTCACTGCCACATTCATGTTCTTTATCACTTTTAATTACCTGACCACCTTCATTCACAATTTCATCGAAGATCTTATTACTATCTGTAACTACATACACGTCATCAAAAAGGCCAGTATTTACAGCAGCTTCATAAGTTCGGGTAATTACGGTCTTACCATTAAGATCCTTCATTAATTTCCCCGGAAATCTCGAAGCCTCATAACGCGCAGGAATCATGGCGATGACCTTATTTTGTGCTGATCCTCTCATAAAATTTTTCAGTAAAAGTAATAATTAGTTAGATGCGAAAAAATCATCTCCAAAACCAATAAGATACAATTTATCCTCTGCCCTGGTAATGGCTGTATAGAGCCATCTTAAATATTCCTTTCCAACACCATTTGGCAAATAAGGCTGTTCTATAAAAACATTTTTCCATTGGCCACCCTGAGATTTATGACAGGTGATGGCATAAGAGAATTTGATCTGCAGGGCATTAAAGTATTTATTATTCTTGATCTTCATGAACTGCTTATACTTAGACCTTTCATCGGCATAATCTTTTTTCACTTCTTCATAAAGCTTATTAGATTCATCATATGTTAAAGAAGGTGTATTACTAGTTAATGTATCCAGCATGATGACAGTTTCAAATGGTCGCATCTTGGGGTAATCTACCATTTGAACCTGAACTTCAGCAAAACGGAAACCGTAAAGCTCTTTAAAACCGAATATTTCAAGCACTTTTACAATATCCCCATTAGCAATGAAACCAGCCTCGCTGGTTGGTTTAACCCAGAAATAGTTGTTTTTGACCACCATTAGATAATCTCCTGCAGAAAGTTCTTCTTCCTGAAAAAGTATTCGAGATCTAATTTGTTGATTATATAGATTCGCTCTTTTATTAGAACGCACAATGATACTGGTATCTTCATATCCATTGACACCGTAAGAATCCTGAATAGCATCCATGATCTCGTATCCATCTACGAGACGAACTACATCGGCATTTTGAGATATTTCAAATTTGAAACTTTCATAAAACCCTTCCTGAAGAGATTCCCTGATCAAAGTGGCATTATGCAGAATATCACTTCCTTCTCCCTGCCGTACCACTTCATCCAATTCAATGAACGAAACTTCTTTATCATAGTTCATTCGAAGTTTGTCCTCTTCCAGAGCAGGACTAAGATCCATTTTTACAGGAGGTAACTGAGCGGTATCACCAATAAGGATTAACTGGCAATTATGTCCCTGATATACATATTGAATTAGATCATCTAAAAGAGATCCATTTTCAAATAGTTTAGAATTCCCCCCATCATCAGAGATCATCGAGGCTTCATCTACTATAAATAAAGTATTCTTATGTTTATTGGGTTGCAAGGTGAATTGAACTCCGCCTCCACTCGATTTCTTCGGAAAGTAGATCTTTTTATGGATGGTAAAAGCTTCCTTCTTAGAGTAATTAGAGATCACCTTGGCTGCGCGTCCCGTGGGTGCGAGTAGAACACCAGACTTTCTTATCTTCCATAAATTTTTAACCAGTGTACTTATAATAGTGGTTTTCCCGGTTCCGGCGAATCCTCTTAAAAGAAAAAGCCTGTCCTTCCCTCCATTAACGACGAATTCAGACAGCATTTTTAAGGCAACATCCTGTTTATGAGTTGCAGCAAATCCAAGATCATCTATTAGTAATTTAAAAAAGGAATCCGGAGTGGTTTTTTCCATAGAAAGTGCATAAAATCTCAAAGATAAGAATGGATTTTCATCACAGAAACTTTTCCGAATAAAAAAAAGTTGTAGATTTGCGTGTAACCAATAACCTTCAAATTAAAACATAAACTTTTAAAACATGAGATTTGTAATTCAGATACTTCTTTGGTTGGTGATTATCTTCCTGGCATATCTTACTTTCAACGCGGTTTACGAACCGATACAATTCAACAAAATTAAAGAGAAGAGATACGCTAAGGTTATTAGTAATCTTAAGGATATTAGGTCTTCTCAATTAGCCCATAAAGAGGTGGCTGGAGAGTTCGCAGGAGACTGGGATAATCTGGTAAAATTCCTTGATACTGCTGAATTTGCAATTACTCAGAGAAGGGATACTACTTTCCTTGATGAGGAGTACAAGAAAACTTATGGTGTAGACCAGTACATAGAAAGTGTTGTTATTGATACTTTAGGATTTGTACCAGTTAAAGACTCTTTATTTAAAGGAGATGAGAAAAGATACCGTGATATGATGAATATACCTATTGAAGGTGTTGACGGTCAATTTGATCTTGAAGCTGGAACCATCCAGAAAGGTGAATCTCAAATTCCGGTATTCGAGGTAAAAGTTGCCAAGGCTAAGATCTTAAACGATCAGGATAGAACATTAGTTCTTCAGGAAAATGAAATCCAGTCTGTTGATGACGTAAACGGTAGATATATTAGCGTAGGTTCTATGAGCGAGGTCAATACCAGCGGTAACTGGCCAAAAGTTTATGGTGACAACGAATAAAGAAAAAGACGTATATAAGAAACTGTCCATTCAGGTTAGCCTGAATGGACTTTCTTTTTGTATCCTGAACAGGAAGGATAATAAGATCTGTTATTTCAAAAAGGTAGACTTTGAGAAACAGCTGGACCCTATTAAAGTACTGAGTAAGATCGAACTTCTATATGAACATGAAGAGCAACTTAATCAACCAGTTGATGAGGTAGCTCTTTTGTTTAATAATGCTCTTTTCAGCCTGGTCCCGGAAAATTTATTTGATGAGGATAACGCAGCCAGTTATTTAAAATTCAATACCAGGATTCTTAAGACAGATTTTATTGCTTTTGATAAGATAGGCCAGGACACTGTAAATGTTTATATCCCCTACGCAAACATTACAAATTATTTCTTTGATAGATATGGAGAATTTGAGTATCGTCATAGCTTAAGTGTTTTAATTGAATCTTTTCTTTCTTTACCTAAAGAATCAGACACTCCAAAGGTTTATCTTCATGTACATAAGAATTTTTATGAACTAGTTATAATTGAAAACGGTAAACTGGTATTTGCAAATAGCTTTGAGTACGACACTAAGGACGATTTTTTATACTATCTATTATTTACGGCTGAACAATTAAAGCTGGATCCAGAGAAATTTGAGTTGATCCTTTTAGGTGAAATCAATAAAAACTCTGAGGAATATAAAATGGCCTGGGAATACATAAAGAATATTTCCTTTATGGGACCATTTCATCCTTTTACTTTTGAAGAAACAGCAAAACCTAAGGAAGAGCTTTCAGAATATCTTCTAATAAAATCTTTATAATGCGAATTATTTCAGGAACACATAAGGGAAGACGAATAATAGCGCCATCTAAATTGCCGGTTAGACCCACCACAGATGTTGCCAAAGAAGCCTTATTCAATATCCTGAATAACCAATACCATATTTCTTCGGTAAGTGTTCTGGACCTATTCTCAGGAACCGGTAATATCTCCTATGAATTTGCTGCACGTGGTTCAGAAAATATTACGGCGGTAGACTCAAATTATGATTGCGTGAAGTTTATTAAAAAAACATCTTCAGAGCTTGACTTTCCTATTACCACTATTAAAAGTGACGTTTTTAAATACCTTGAAAAAGCTCCTGTAAAAGCAGATATTATTTTCGCAGATCCACCTTATAACCTCGAAAAAGAAGAATTTACCAGGATCGCAGAATTAGTGTTTGAAAAGAAATTACTCCATGAAGAAGGGCAATTGATCCTGGAACATTCAAAGCATACAGATCTTTCTGATGTTCCTAATTTTAGAGAATCTCGGAAATATGGAAGTTCCGTATTTAGTTTCTTCGAATAAATAACTATATTAAACCATGACTAAATCTAATAAAAAGCTCGACTTGAAATTTACAAGTCTTGAGTTCTTTGATTCTATAGTCGTGTCTACAGTTAAAGAAGATACTATTATAGAAAAAGAACATATAGATGATCTCAGGGAGATATGCACCTCACATTTTGGAAACAAAAATTTTGTTTATATAACGCACAGAAAAAATAATTACAATGTTAATCCTGTAATTTATATTGATCTTATACAGGTAAATACCCTAAAAGGCATAGCTGTTCTTAGCGACAACTTAGGAAGATTGAAAACCGCCAATTTTGAAAAAAACTTTTCCCCTGTTCCGTACGAACTTTTCGATAATAAGGAAGAAGCTCTTATCTGGGCAAAGGGTATTGTCTCTACAGAGTCTCAATGAGGTCCTCCATCCTATTTTTAATTTTTCTAGGCAGTTCATTTTTACAAAATATGGATGCTCAAAATTATAAATTGGTTTGGAATGATGATTTTAATTATTCCGGAAAACCTGATCCTGAAAAATGGAATTACGAAACTGGATTTATTAGAAACCTCGAGGAACAGATCTACACAAAAAGAAAGAAAAATGTAAGGGTTAAAAATGGCAAACTTGAGATCACTGCCTTAAAAGAAGAGTACAAAAATAAACGCTATGATCCAGATATTCAGAATTACAGGATGAATACCCAGTATTCAGAATATACTTCTGGAAGCGTTAATACCAAAGACAAATTCGAATTCAAATATGGCCGTGTAGAGGTAAGGGCTAAACTACCTGAAGGTAATGGCGTATGGCCGGCGATCTGGATGTTAGGCGCCAATTTTGAAGAAATCGAGTATCCGCTCGCAGGAGAAATAGATATTATGGAGCATGTAGGCATTGAACCTCAGGAAGTTCATTCTACTGTACATTTTCCATGGGATAATCATAACGGAATAAAATCTAAGGGAGGAACAAAAAACCTGAAAGATCTGGCAACCGAATTTCATGTGTACTCTGTTGAATGGACTCCTGAAAAGATCGAATTCTTAATAGATAATATTTCCTTCCACACTTTTACGATCGATGATGCCGGAGTTGAAAATAATCCTTTTAGAAAACCATTCTATTTGATCCTGAACCTGGCATTAGGCGGAAACTGGGCCGGCCCCGTAGATCCTGATATCTTACCTCAAAAATTCACGATAGACTACGTAAGGGTTTATAAGCAAGTTGAAGAATAAAAAAGCAGGCCTGTAAGCCGGATTCTGTAACCCGATAATTGATCGGGCTCCTTATCATTTATCTGAAATTAGCGTTGCCACTAATTTTTAGCTGCCTACCCTCCGGCAACGGACGGGCGATCCTTAAATGCCGGTTTACATGGCATTGCACCGCATAGAGTTTACCTGGTTTCACTACAGCTTAACCTGTACATTCTTTCTGTTGCACTGGTCCTGATCTCACGACCGGTGGGCGTTACCCACTATACTGCCCTGTGGTGTCCGGACTTTCCTCCCCGAAATAATGTCGGAGCGATAAGGCGGCCTGCTTCAGCGGCAAATGTAAGTTAAATTATGTTGATTTCTTCGCGTATTTGTTCATAAATAAGCCACCCCAGACTAGTCTTTAGGCTCGTGATTTTTATATTTGTAGTTCAATACTTTTTGATGGAGCATTTTGTAGTATCGGCAAGAAAATACAGGCCGCAAACCTTTAAAGATGTGGTGGGCCAGCAGGCGATCACGAATACCCTGGCAAATGCCATTAATAATAATCATCTGGCCCAGGCTTTATTGTTTACAGGACCTCGTGGGGTGGGAAAAACTACCTGCGCACGTATTCTTGCCAAAATGATTAACCAGAGAGAAACCCAGGATCCAGATGAGGATTTTGCTTTCAATATCTTTGAGCTTGATGCTGCTTCTAATAACTCTGTAGACGATATTAGAAATCTGATAGACCAGGTAAGAATTCCGCCGCAGGTTGGAAATTACAAGGTCTATATCATAGATGAGGTGCACATGTTATCTCAGTCTGCTTTTAATGCTTTTTTGAAGACTTTAGAAGAACCGCCTAAACATGCCATTTTTATCCTGGCGACTACTGAAAAACATAAGATCATCCCAACGATCCTTTCCAGATGTCAGATCTTTGATTTTAAAAGGATCACTGTTACCGATGCCAAGAATTATCTTGGATATATAGCAGAACAGGAAGGAGTAAAAGCTGAGGATGATGCTCTCCACATTATTGCTCAAAAGGCCGATGGTGCCATGCGGGATGCACTTTCAATTTATGACCGGGTAGTGAGTTTTAGTGGAAATGATCTAACCAGACAGGCAGTTACCGAAAACCTGAATGTGTTGGATTACGATACCTACATGCAGATTACAGATCTAATTCTTGACAATGACATCCCTAATTTACTGGTAAAATTCAACGACATTCTTTCCAGTGGTTTTGATGGTCATCATTTTATAGCCGGACTTGCTTCTCATTTTAGAGATCTTATGGTATGTAAAGACCAGAAAACTATCATACTTTTAGAAGTTGGCGAACAAACCAAAGCAAAATATTTTGAGCAATCTCAAAAGACTTCACATCAATTTTTACTTGAATCTATAGAGCTTGCTAACTCTTGCGACTTAAAATATAAGACCAGTCACAATCAGAGACTTTTAGTGGAACTGTGTTTAATGCAGCTTGCATCAGTCACATTTGATCCTCAAAAAAAAAAGAATGATCGCAAAATAGTTCCTGCTTCAAATTATGAGCAGGAAGCAGTAAGTATTTCTTCAGAAAAAAAAGAACTTGTTAGGGAGAATGAACATGATACTTCCTCCCCTGCTGAAGAAAACAATTTACCGGAGCAAAAGGTTGCTGTAGAATCCTGTGCCAGGGAAGAGGAAGAAAAATATTATTCTGAAGAAAGTCCTGGGGAAACAAATCAGGAAAATAATGAAGTTTCAGAGCAACCTAAACAGTTTGAACCTGATACTATTCCTTCTAATGAAGCTCAGGATTTCGAGAATGAAACCGAAGCTCAGAAAGAGACACCTGTAGAAGCAACTAAAACTCCTCAAAATGAGGATTCAGAAGAAAATTCAGATCCAGTAACGGCTGAAGAAAATCAACAACAGAAAGTTGAAGAACCTCAGAAAAGAGCTTTTCCGGAGATAAAAAGGGAAAAAGTATCTGGCCTATCCATTAAAAGCATAGGGAAGAAAAAAGAACTTGCCGAACAGCAGAAGGCAAATATGCCGGTAGAAAAGGTCATGGATGATGAATTCACCGAAGAAGACCTGGTTAAAGAATGGAAAAGTTACACCGAAAGGCTGAAAAGAAAAGGCGAAAAGATCCTTGCTTCAATTTTTGAATCACAGACACCAACGCTACAGGGTAGAGAAATTCATCTTACTTTTCCAAATGAGACGATGAAGATCGATCTCGAAAGAGAAGAAAATAGATTGATGACCTATTTAAAGGCAAAACTCAGGAATACACATATTACCCTGAATATTCATGTAGACGAGGTGATTTCAAAGAAATACGCTTTTACGCCGCAGGAGAAATATGAGAAACTGAAAGAATCCAATCCTTTATTAGACAAATTAAGAGCAACTTTTGATCTAGACGTATAATTATGTTAGGACTTAAATTACCCACAGATCCACGATGGGCAGATATTGCCGGAAAGAATATTGAAGACATCCTTGTAGATCATGCTTATTGTGAACAGAAAGCAGCTTCTACTGCTATCTCTTTAATTGTAACCTATCCAGAATATTCTGAATTAGTAACTGCAATGACAGCCCTGGCCAGAGAAGAAATGGGTCATTTTAAAATGGTTCATGACCGCATCCTGAATATGGGCTTTAAAATGGGATGGGATCGTAAGGATGAATACGTAATTAAGCTTAGAGAGTTCTTTCCTAAAGGTGGTAGCAGAGCAACCCAATTAATTCATCGTCTACTAATTGCTGGATTAATCGAAGCACGCAGTTGTGAACGCTTCCGGCTACTATCTGAGGAACTGGAAGACAAGGAACTTGCTAAGTTCTATCGAGATCTTATGGTCAGCGAAGCCAATCACTATACCATGTTCCTGAAATTTGCCAGAAAATATGGTGATCGGGAAATTGTAGATCAAAAATGGGACGACCTTTTACAATTTGAAGCTGAAGTCATGAAAGACCTGGGTAATAAGGAAAGCATCCACGGTTAGGAAGTCACTTTCTTTCTTCTTGATTCATTATATAAAGATTTAATAATTCCATCGGCTAGACCAATTTGCGGTACATGTATCCAGTGCGCTTTTGCCCATTTCATAGAATTTACATAGATCTTTGAAGCCGGAATAATTACATCTGCCCTGTCATTCTTAAGATCTAACTCTGTAATTCTCTCCTCATAAGTGTAAGAATTCAATTTTTCGTCATAATCTTTAAGGTATTTAAGACTCAATGGCTTTCCTACTTTTTTACCACTGGTCTTAAAGATATTATTAATGTTACCTCCTGAACCTATCAGCTCTATATCATCATAGTCTTTGGTAACATCCTTAACCCATTGTATCATTTCTTCCCAGGTTTTGTGCTCAACCAGGTCTTCCATCATTCTAACCGTTCCCACTTTAAATGATCTTGAAGCCACGGTTTTCCCATTGCTATACATAGTATATTCGGTACTTCCTCCTCCTACATCTACATATAGATAATTACAGTCATTCTGAATGAGCGCATGTAGATCTGTAGCCGCAATAATAGCCGCTTCATGGCTTCCATCTATTACTTCTATATCAATACCGCTATTCTTCTTTACTGTTTTAGCAATTTCTAAAGCATTTTTGGCTTCTCGCATCGCCGAAGTAGCGTAAGCCTTATACTTTTCAACTCCATGTGACTGCATCAATAAACTAAAGGCATGCATAGTATCTATGACTCTAGTTCTGTTCTTTTCAGATACTTTTTGTTTCAAAAAAACATCAGCTCCTAATCTAATAGGCACCCTTACCAGAGAAGTTTTTCTAAAATTAGTTTCCATTCCCTCCTTTTCAGTTATTGTAGATACTAATAACCTAACGGCATTAGATCCAATATCTATCGCTGCGAATGTTTTTTGCTTTATCATTATTCCTGAATATCTGTTTTTCTTAAATAGTAATCATATAAGGCAAATTGCGATCTTACCTTAGGCCCTTTGCTTTCTCTGTATGGATTTTCCATTCCCCTACAATGATTTCTCGCCTTTACATTGTCATTCCAGCTAATATCAAAGGTTTCAATAAGCTCCTGTTTAATATCCTCATCATAAATCGGGCAGGAAATTTCGACCCTTTGATCGAGATTACGGGTCATAAAATCTGCTGAAGATATATATACCCTATTATCTTTATTATTCTCAAAAATAAAAACCCGCGGGTGCTCCAGGAATTTATCTACAATACTAATCGCTTCTATATTTTCACTGAGACCTTCGACTCCAGGAACAAGACAGCAAATTCCTCTAACTAATAATTTAACCTTCACTCCTGCTTTGCTGGCCGTATAGAGTTTTTCAATTACTCCGTTATCTGAAAGACTGTTTAGCTTCAATCTTATACCAGATGGTTTGCCGTTCTTAGCATTATCTATTTCAATCTGAATTAGATTATAGATCACATTTCTGGTATAGTGAGGAGAAACTATCAAATGTTTATACTTATTCACCTTATAATTGGTTTCAAAGAAATCGAAAACCATATTCACTTCTTTCAGGATCTCAGGATCTGCAGTAAACAAGGTATAATCTGTATAAACCCGGGAAGTATTCTCATTGAAGTTACCGGTACTAATAAATCCATATCTTCTAAGCTTCCCTTCTTCCTCCCTCTCAATAACACAGGTTTTACAGTGTACTTTTAAACCGGGTACACCAAAAATTAGATTAACCCCTTCCTCCTGCATCTGTTCGGCATACCTGATATTTGCCACTTCGTCAAACCTGGCTCTAAGCTCAATTTGGACGGTAACTTTCTTACCATTTTTAACCGCGTTTATCAGGGAACTGGCAATGTGAGAGATCTTGGCCAGCCTGTAAATAGTGATCTTGATCGTTTTTACTTTTGGATCTAAAGCGGCCTCACGCAGAAATTTTACAACATATGCAAAACTCTGGTATGGGGTGTAAAGAAGATAATCTTTATCTGCAATCCCTTTCAAAACACTGGTTTGTAATATCAATCCCGGAATTGGTAATGGCTCCCTAACCTCATATTGAAGTTCTTTTCCTCCGAGACTCGGGAAATCCATATAATCCCTCCTATTATGATAACGACCACCGGGAATGATACTATCTGTCGCGTCGATTCCCATTTTGTTCATTAAATAAGTAAGCGTATCACTATCGATATTTTTATCATAAACGAATCTTACAGGGTCACCCTTGATCCTGTCTTTTACACTATCAGATATTTTTTCTATAAAACTTTTACTAAGATCACTATCCAGGTCTAATTCGGCATCCCGGGTAATCTTGATCATATGCGCCGAAAGGCTTTCATATTTAAAAATATTAAAAATGGTATTCAGGTTATACCTGATTAGATCATCCAGGAGAATCACATATTGCTTACCGTTTTCCTCTGGAAGCACTACAAATCTTTCAATATTGCGGGGAATCTCAATAAGGACATATCTTTTTTCATTTACCTTTCGCCCAATGATCTTAGGAAGTCCGGGTACCGGCTCTTTATCTTCAGACATCACCATCTTTACTGCCAGATAAGCTGCACTATCCTTAAGGGAAGGCATTTCTGGAAGATCATTCAAAATGATAGTTACCAAAGCCGGGCTTACTTTACTCAGGAAAAAATTCTTGATGAATTCCTTCTGACTCTGGGTTACTTCATTTTCATTTATAATATTGATATTGTGTGCTTTCAGTTTAGTCTGAATATCATCCAGGATCTTTAAACTTACAGATTGTTGATCAATAACGATCTTCGTGATCTCTTCCAGCAACTTATTTGCTTTGATTCCGCCTAAAACTTTCTTCCCGGCTTTCCCGGCCAGATCTATACGTTTAACCGTAGCATATCTAACCTTAAAGAATTCATCCAGATTATTAGAAAAAATACCTAAGAATCTCAGGCGTTCGATCAGCGGAACAGTCTCATCTGCGGCTTCCTGTAAAACTCTGGCATTAAAAGACAGCCAGCTTAATTCTCTGTTTATATAACGTTTTTCGGCCATATAGTTCTATCGTAGATTTTTAGGCAATAAAGTTAGAATTGTTTTGCCTTGCCGAATATCTTTCCAGGAATCTACTTGAAAATCAATGACACATAATCCGGTGGTAGGAAGATTATCCATTTTTTTATCTCCGAGGGAATTTACAAGAATTGTCATGGCAGGGTTATGCCCGAAGACTATGAGTTTATCTCTGCTATCATCACAGGACTTTATTTCAGACAATAATTCATTCTGATTAAAAGTGTACAGGTCTTCTTTTACTTTAAAATCGACATCTGCAATATTCAATCTCTCTTTGAACAATTTAGCGGTCTCATGGGCTCTTACAGCATAACTACTCCAGAATAATGCACCGGGTTGATGAAAATTCTGAAATGTATTTAGAACAACTTCAGCATCATTATAAGCTCTTTTCTTCAAAGGACGTTTATGGTCTGGAAGATTGTTATCCCAAGAAGATTTACCATGTCTTACTAAAATTAATCTTTTCATATGTTAAGGTGCTAGTCTTTCTATTTTCCATTTATTTTCTGATGTAGAAGAGTAAAGTATCCTATCGTGTAATCTACTACTTCTACCCTGCCAGAATTCAATTTTCAAAGGCTTTACATTGTACCCTCCCCAGTTATCAGGTTTAGGAACTTCAATATTATGATAACGTTGTTCCAGGCCTTTTAATTTATCTTCTAAAAATTCTCTGGAGGGTATAGAGGAACTTTGTTCTGATGCGATCGCTCCAAGCTGGCTACCTCTTGGCCTGGAATGAAAATATTCTTCAGATTCCTGATTCGATATTTTGGTTGCTTTCCCATGGATAATTACCTGTTTTTCTAAAGCAGGCCAGAAAAAAGATAAACAACAATAAGGGTTTTCCAGAAGTGCCTTACCCTTCTGAGAATGGTAATTCGTAAAAAACACGAATCCATCCTTATCATAGCTCTTAAGAAGCACAATACGGGAGACAGGCATCATATCTTTGCCTACTGTCGAAATGTTCATAGCGTTTGCTTCATCTACACTGTCAGACTCATCAGCCAGGTGAAACCATGATTGGAATAATTCTAAAGGATTCTCTGGCAGATCTACTTCCAGAAGTGCACCTTTTTCGTAAGATTTACGATATTCTTTAAGGTCTTTTTCCATTTACACCGATTGTTTCATGCAATTTACAAGATTAATGAACATCGATAAAATGTTTTTTGGGTATTTCAGATTCGATTTAGATTTATTACAAAATTCTCCGATAAAGTGAGATTTCAGGAAAAAATTAATTCTTCAGAAATAACCTTCAAATTACATTTTTAAGACTACATATCAAGAACTTATACATTGCTTATTTTCAAGGTTTTAATGGATGAAAATTTAGTGTTTTATACGGGTTTACCCTTATAAATTTTCATTTTTTCCTACAAAATTCCCACAAATCGAACTGATAAATGCCAGATTATCAAAGGATAAAAATCCAAAAATGGTGCATTTGAACGAATATATACCTCATTATATCTAAAAGTTAAATTTTTCTATACAATACCGCTTTTCTTGTGATAGTTTTACATCATAATTACACCGCTATAGAGTCACCCCCACACTTCTCTAAGTAGTTCCTCAAGACTACGGTGTTTTTACCCAATTTGTTTTTGTAAATACTGACCTCCCCAAATCAGATGAAATTGATTTTCACTGAAAGTCAAACTATTGAATTTTTTTTTGAACAAGAATCGCTAACACCGATATAAACAGAATTGATAATTCTAAACATTATTGATATGATTTGGAAAACTACTATTTCTAAAATAACCGAAACTATAACTACTGGACTGAGTAGACAGTTTAAGTCTTTCGGTATTATTATGATCCTTGCTTTCCTAGGATCCACTCCTAACTTATTCGCACAATCTGCAGAATGCGAAATTATCGAAGCTGAATGTCCGCCAAGCAATTTATTTGAGCCGTGTGGGGACGTAACTGTAGATGATGTTCTAGGTAATTACATTACCTGGACTGGACCTGATTACAGTTTGGAGTGCGGCGATGGAAATACTTATCAGTATCAAATTTCATTTGATTTACCAGAGGGAAAAGAAGAATGTTGGGAATTTTATAAGGTACAACGTGTGGGTACCGGATCTGGTACACTTAGACTTTGGAGTTCTGATGGCAGTGCTTCCGGTATTGCCGAAGTAACTTCACCTTCTTTTTACATGGATGAAATAGTAAATGCTTCCATGGATGTGTTTGCTCCAAACAACCAGGACTTTAAAGTTGATGTATATCTTGAAGAGGCTGATGGATCCAGATCTGGAATTCTAGATTCATTTAATGTATTTGGAAATAACTCATTAACTAATTATCAATATAGTGTGGATCCTTCTTATTTTGATGGGTCTGGTTCTTATGATGATAATAAAATTTTCCGTTTATATTTTGAATTTTCAGCCATTAATGGAACAAATTTAAATAACAAAAGCTACATAGAATTTATTACAATTGATGCCGGTTTATTTGGATCTGCATGTGCAGCTGAAGCTAATTTTGCTGTTGTTTCGACCCATAATCCCGGTGATTTCTTCCCTGTAGGTACAACAACCGTTACTTATACTGCAACTTGTAATGGCTGTGAGGAATTTCTTCAAGAGTCCTGTAGTTTTGATGTGACAGTAAACCCTCTTCCTGAGGTCAATATATCTTCTGATACTGAACTGGCCCTTGATTGTGCGAATTCATCAACTACACTTACTGCTTCTGGTGGAACAAGCTATGCCTGGACCAATTCCAATGGTGATGACCTGGGAACTAATGCTTCTATCACAGTTTCTACTGAAGATACTTTTACAGTAACGGTAAGCAATGATAATGGTTGTACAGATACAGGATCTGTATCAACTACGCTGAATAATACTGATCCAACGGCAGTGATCAATAACAATAATGGACTAGCACTTGATTGTGCGAATTCATCAACTACACTTACTGCTTCTGGTGGAACTAGCTATGCATGGACCAATTCCAATGATGATGACCTGGGAACTAATGCTTCTATTACAGTTTCTACCCAAGATACCTTTACAGTAACAGTAACTGCTGAAAATGGTTGTACAGATACCGAATCTGTATCAACTACGCTAGATGATACTGCTCCATCGGCAATGATCAATAATAATAACGGACTAGCGCTTAATTGTGACACTCCTTCTACCACACTAACTGCTTCTGGCGGAACCACCTTTGCATGGACCAACTCCAACGGTGATGACCTGGGAACTGATGCTTCTATCACAGTTTCTACTGAAGATACTTTTACAGTAACAGTTACCGCTGATAATGGTTGTACAGATACCGAATCTGTTTCAACTACGTTAGATGATACTGCTCCTACTGCGGAAGCTGGTGAGAATGCTGAACTTACCTGTTCAGTT
>NZ_AUHG01000016.1 GCF_000423065.1 Christiangramia echinicola DSM 19838 | reverse complement strand
GAGACCGTTGGCAACAAGCTAAACATAATTCTAACTAAAACTTAACTTTGAAAAAAGCTGTCATTCTAATTTTAATCTTCATCAACTTAATTAGTTGTTCAAAAAATAATCAAGTTAATTTTGATACTGGTAATCTTTGGAAAATAACTTCTAAAAGTGGAACAGAATCGTTTATTTTCTCAACTATACATTTATATCCTAAAGATGAATTGGACATTGCCCAAGAAGCAATCTCCAGTCTTAAGAAATGTAATACTCTAGCACTTGAGTTCAATATGTTAGATTCTTTGGAACTACAAAAAATTAGTACTTACAAAATGCCTAAATCTTTATCTAATGGATATAGTGCGCTACTTTCAGAATACGATCCAAAAGAATTGAGTTCAATGGAAATTCAATTAATAGAAATTGCTAAAAAACATGAATTAAAAATTATTGGACTTGAATCGGCAGATGAAATGTTAGCTAATCTTGACAAGTTTAAAGAAACCGAAGATTCTAAAAAAGAAATGAGCAATCAATTGTTAATTGAAAATTTTCAAATGGCTTTTAAAATGTACAGAGAAGAAAATATTCATGGTATAAAGAAAAATATGTCGCAAGATGAACCTACTATGACAGAGATAATAGTTGATCAAAGAAATAAAAATTGGATTGAAGACATAATAAAAACCATTGAAAAAGAGAAAACCTTTATTGCAGTGGGAATGGCACATTTTGGTGGGGAAAATGGAATATTGAATCTACTACATAAAGAGGGTTTTAAATTAGAAAGAATAAAAAATTAATTGGTAACCCGCCAGTTGCCAACAACGATTCATCGCAAATAGCCGGTACCGTTAGTAAGAAAATAATTAAATTCACCAACAAACCAGGTCTAATCCGACAACACCGCGTTCCCTACTCCGCCAACTTGCGATAATCGAGAACGTTAGCTGCAATTATTTTTAGAGAAATTTGAGTAAAAAAGAAGAACTTAAAATGGAAATTGAAAAGGTCTGGCACATTTATACATATGCTAATGAATGCTTTCAAATTTCATATTACCTTCATAAACCAAATTCAGAAATAGAATCTGAATACGTAGAGAAATCCAGAATATTTAAATTTACAAAACATTCATTTTGGAGATTAACAGTAATTGAACTTGCGAAAATTTATAGTAAATCTAAAAATAGGGACCGTTTTAATCTTTTCCATATTATTTCAAAACTTCAAGAAAATGGAGATTACAGAAATTTGAAAATGAATCCTCAAATACTGAAAAAATGGGATACTCAATTAAAACAAAATGAGGATTCTATTAGAGAAGTATTGATTTTGAGAGATAAAATTTATAGTCATACTGATCCGAATAAAGAAAAATATATAGATTCAGATATTACTTTTGAAAAAACTGAAAAGTTGTTTTGGATAATAAGAATGGTTATAACTGATATTTACCTTGAAATATTTGATTCTGATCCACATTTTTCTAAATCATTAATTGGCGCTGACAATATAAAATTTGTAAAAGTTTTAGCCGATAACAAGAAAAAAGTAAGAGAAGAAACAGTTCGAAAATATATTGAAGAGGCTAACAAAAATAAAAGCAGCTAACAACGGTTAATCGCCAATAGACGGTAGCGTTAGTAAGAAAATAATTAACTTGACCAACAAACCAATACTAAGCCGACAAATCCGCGTCCCTTACTCCGCCAACTGGCGATAACCGGGACCGTTGGCTGTAATTATTTAGAGTGAGTATAACTAAAGCACTTTTATTAACCCTTCTATTGATATTCAACTTTCTCTTAGTTCAACTTGGAGTAATTGGTTTATTTGAATTATTTGATCAACCAATATCATTATCAAATTCCCATTTAAAAGGTGTCAGCAAAATTGTTGGGTTCATAATTAGCTACTTTGTTTTATTTAAAGTTTTCTGGAAAGTAGAATTTCCGAGGAAAGTTGACTTCAAAATAAATAATTATAAATTATCAATTCTAATATACTTGATAATAATGTCTATAGGATTAGAACTAATCTATCAGCCATTATTCGATATAGATAAATTAATGGAATTCTACAAAAATGGGTTTCTAGATATTCAAAATGAAAATTATTCAAATAATCGAACAGACTTAATTTACCAATTCTTAGCCGTTATATTAGTAGCTCCAATTTTAGAAGAACTATTTTTTAGAAAATTTCTAATATTAAAGCTTTTAAAAAAGAATAAGAAAATCACTTCTTTATTAATTTCAAGTTTTTGCTTTGCCTTAATTCATATAGAAACTCCTATTAACTTGATCCCCTCCTTCTTTTTTGGAATATTAAGCGGATTAATCTTCATAAAAACTAGAGAGATTCTGTATTCGATAATTTTTCATGCTTTGATCAATGCTTACTACTTGATATTTCTGGTAAATGCTACCAATTACAATAATTGGGTATATAACTTAAATTTTAATTACATCTACTGGAGTTTAGTGATATTAGGTTTAATATTAACTTTCGTGGGTGTGAAGAAAATAACTTCAGCCAACAACGATTCATCGCAAATAGCCGGTACTGTTAGTTAGAAAATAATTAAATTCACCAACAAACCAGGTCTAAGCCGACAATGCCGCGTTCCCTACTCCGCCAACTTGCGATAATCGAAACCGTTGTAAACAATATTTATATGAAGAAACTGCTTAAATTTTCTTGCATTATTACACTGATATTTTTTTCAAATTTCAGCATTGCTCAGAAAAACGAAATAGCTAAAAACCATAAATCTTCAGATTTCTACGAGTTATATAAACCAGATACAACAGAAGCTGTTTTAGTGCTTTTTGGGGGATATCCGGAAACTGCAGAAGATATTAAAAGAGAATTTGCTATAAATGAACTTGCTAATGAGAAGAATGTAGCGGTTGTATATTTAAACTACAGCGGTAAATTATGGTTAGAAGAAAATGAAAAAATAGAATTAGCAGAATCAATTAATAAATTATTCAAATCCAATGAACTTCCAATCACTAAGGTATTTCTTGGAGGTTTTTCAAGTGGAGGAAATATGGCACTCTTAATTAGTGATTTTCTAATTGAAAACTCCAATTCAATTAAACCAGAAGGGGTTTTCATTGTAGATTCTCCCATAGATTTATTAGCATTATATAACAGTGCAGAAAAAAATATAAAAAGCAATTATTCTCAACCAGCAATTCAAGAAGCAAAATGGATAATTAAGACGTTAAACGAGAATTTTGGGGAACCTGTAAAGAATTTAGATCAATATGAAAATTATTCAGTTTTCACTTCTAAAACAGACAACATTAATAATTTAAAAAATTTGGAAAATACCCGAATTCGATTTTACACAGAGCCGGATATTCAATGGTGGAAAGAAAATAGAAAAGCCGATTATGATCAAATGAACGCTAATTTTATTGAAAAACTTTCGCAAAATCTAAAAGATGCTGAGTTTGATCAAGTTGAATATATTCCCACAGAAAACAAAGGATATCGAGCGAATGGAGAAAGACATCCACATAGTTGGTCGATAGTAGATAAAGAAGATTTACTCCAATGGATGTTAGAGAAATAAATACAGTTTACAACAACGGTTAATCGCCAATAAGCGGCACCGTTAGTAAGAAAATAATTATCTTGACCAACAACAAAACACTAAGCCGACAAATCCGCGTCCCTTACTCCGCCAACTGGCGATAACCGAGACCGTTGCAAACAATGCCCAGAAAAATTCTGCTAGAAGAAAATTACGGACTTATCTCTGATTAAATAAGTTCTAGAAAAGTCATTAGATTCACGTAAAATAAATCATAACTGATAAAGGTAAAATAAAGATCTACTAAAATAATAATTGAAGCTAGACCAACTAAGAATATATAACGTCGTGGTAAGTCCGGAAGAAGTTTTTTGTAATAAATTCCACCTAATAATAATGATAATAGAATTACAATTAGAATATGTATTGCTTCTAGATTCTTCTCTTCTTCACAATAAACTCCTAGAATCATAAAAAAGGAAAGGGCTAAATAGCTATTAGATAAAACAGTTGAAATTGACTTAAATAGAAAATTCTTGAAAAAAACAGCTCCTACAAGAAAAATTGAACTGAGTAAAATTGGAAGTAGATAAAAAAGCCAGGATAAATACTCGAATTGTAAAAAAAAACGATTAAAAATGAAAAGATCAATAGTCAAAACATAGAAAAATAGAACTATGAAAACTATCAATATTAATTCAAGAATGAATTTCAAAAATTGGTTCAAAAAAAAAGAATTTATATTGATCGAATTTAGAAAAAAGAATCAACTATTAACCAGAATCATAAGAACTTAATTCTGCAAAGGCACAGTTAGCAACAACGGTTCACCGCAAATAACGGGTAGTTTTCTAAAAATGTTTATTTTAGAGACCAATTATTAAAAGAACTAATCCGACAAGTCCGCGTCCCTACTCCCGCAACTTGCGGTAACCGAAACCGTTGTAAACAATGCTCAAACATGTACTTTCCTGAAATAGGTTGACTAGAAATTAAACCTTTTAGTACTATACCTAATGAAACAACAAAATGAAAATTGTCGAAAAACTTCCTACAAAAAAGTAGGGTACGATCTTAAGCTGGTTATCATCGA
The DNA here is from genome assembly GCF_000423065.1 of Christiangramia echinicola DSM 19838. Lineage (GTDB taxonomy): Bacteria > Bacteroidota > Bacteroidia > Flavobacteriales > Flavobacteriaceae > Christiangramia > Christiangramia echinicola. The sequence goes on along the minus strand of NZ_AUHG01000016.1, from coordinate 222,043 downwards.
TCAGATTCAAAACGCACAGATATCTATCAATCATGCTTCCGATAAATATCAGGTTTCCAGAGCTTCCATCTATTACTGGTTGAAAAAATACAGTACTTTAGAACAAAAGAAACAAAGGATGAGTAAGAAAGATGAAATCAAGAAACTCAAAGAAAAAATAGAGGAACTGGAGTTTGTAAAAGACTTTCAACAAGACATTATTGCTGATATGGAACTTATCACCGGAGTCGATATGTCAAAAAAGTCATTGCCCAAAACATTAGCAGACGAGATCGAAAAAAAGAAGCAAAACCGTTTAAAAGAAAATGGTTGATCCAATGTTTTGGGGTTTCCAAACAAGCTTTCTATAAGCGGTTAAAATCTCATCAGAAAAGGCAAGCACAGCAACAGCTAATCATTCGGCTTATTAAAGAGTATCGGAGTCAGTATGGTCTGCGCACCGGTGGAATTAAACTATATCAGGAATTAAAGGCTGATATGAACCGACTCGGTATTAAAATAGGAAGGGATAAATTCTATCGTGTAATGCGAATGAATAACCTACTCGTTCCTAAATTAAAGCGATTCCATATCACAACCGATTCAAAACATCGATTCTTTAAATACAAGAACCTCGTAAAAGACAAAGTTCCCACCAGGCCGGAACAACTTTGGGTAAGCGATATTACCTATATCAAAACGCAGAACGGACACAGCTACCTGGCATTGGTCACAGATGCCTATTCTAAGCAAATTATGGGGTATAAATTAGCAAGCCATATGAAGACATCACTTTGCATCGATGCCCTTAGAATGGCCATTAAAAATAGAAAATACAAGAATCAGAAACTCATTCACCATTCCGATCGTGGAATTCAGTATTGCAACCCGCTATATACAAGCTTTGCTGAACAACATGGAATATTGATGAGCATGACCGAAAAGTATGATCCGTACGAGAACGCCGTAGCTGAAAGGGTTAATAGAACCCTTAAGTATGAATATGATTTAAAACGTACTATAAAAAATACTAACTTAGCTAAGAAGATGGTCAAAAGGGCTGTTGAGATTTACAACAACAAAAGACCACATTTTAGTCTCAAATTGAACACCCCTAACTTTGTTCATTTGAATAGAAATGTAGACTATCATTCCTACAAAAGGAACAAACAAAATTTAGAAATGTTGACTATTTAAACTGTCGAAAACTAGATCAAAAAAGGTCAACCTATTTCAGTACAATACATAATAGAAAGCAATCCCTTTGATGATTCAGCATCGGAAAGAGCTAAATACTGTAGACATCTACGAAATCTTCGATTCTCAGAAAATGAAATTGATATAAATGCTTTTAAAAAATATCCTAAACAATAAATACTAAACTTCAATCAAAATTCATCGCCCTAAGACGATAACCTTAGTGAAAAAGTAATAATTTCACTTATAACCAATTCAACGCTTAGCCTTACTGAACTACCTTGTCGGGGCGCAGCACATAAAAAACAAAAATTAGATTAATAATTTAAATTATGAATAAACACAATTATCAAGTAACTATAGAATGGACCGGAAATCAAGGCAGTGGAACTTCTGATTATAATTCATATAATAGAAATCATAAAATTAGCTCTGAAGGAAAATATGATCAAATTCATGGTTCATCAGATCCTTCATTTTTAGGAGATAACGCAAAATATAACCCTGAGGATTTATTTCTATCCTCTTTATCTGCTTGTCATATGCTTTGGTATTTACATGTATGTGCAACTAATAAAATTATGGTAATAGAATATGTTGACAATGCAAAAGGAGTTATGGAAATAATGGAAAACGGGATCGGAAAATTTGTAGAAGTAACCTTATACCCGACTGTAAAAATTACCGATAAAAAAATGATATCAAAAGCTAATGAATTGCACGCAGAAGCGGCTAAAATGTGCTTTATTGCTAATTCCTGTAATTTCGAAGTAAAACATAACCCAACAACTACATCTGACTAAAAGTTGCAGGCAATAACAATTCATCGCTAATTGACGGCACTATTAGTAAAAAGAATAAATTCAACGAAATCTGCCAGGCAGTGTCCCTTATTATATCAACGGGCGAAAATCTTAGTTATAGGTAAACGCATGAAATGAGAATGAAATTTTCAAGATTGTGCATATTTAAAATCTAAATTGACTTAGCGAACTTTGATTTAAAATTGATAACAAACGTCTTAGATAAAAATTCTTTAACTTTAATCCACATTAACATTCTGATTTTCAATCACGAATAGATTATTTAAAGATATGCCAGTTGAAAGAGGTCCAAAAAGTCTTCATGAACATAATAAGTCGCTATTATATTCAAACAGACCAAAATTTAAAGAAGATATAAGAGATAATATTTATGTTGATAAAATAAGAATGGATGGTGTATTGTTTGAAAAAATCGAAAAAGATCAATTAGAAAAAGTAATTGCTCAAATTAGAATTAATGCAAAAAGAGAATTATTAAAACAGTTCAAAATGCTAGCTATCTCAATATTCATAACCATTTTGATAATGATCTTTCTAAAAGATTATCTTGATCAAAGCTTTGCAGTTTAAATAGTAAGCAGGCAGTTAAAAAGTACTATCCATATAAACTTTTCCGTCTTTCATAACGAAAACTACTTTTTCAACAGATCCTATAAAGTCCTTTTCAATATCTCCTTTGATTGCAATTATATCAGCAAACGCACCAGGTATTAAAATACCAATTTCATTCTCCTTCTTAAGACTTTTAGCTGAAAGATAGGTAGCAGACTGAAGAATATTTAACGGTTTCATTCCAGATTCATAATAGGTCCTAAACATATCCTGAGAGGAAATTCCACGAGAAACACCAATATCTGTGTAATTATCTGAACCCGCCACGATGGTAACGCCCATTTCTATAGCGTTCATCAATCTTTCTTTCATATTAGACATATAGCCTTCAATCCATTTTAAATCGTCTGGATTACTGCCTGAAATTTTATAATAACGATCCATGTAACTTCGGCTATTTTCAGTTGGAACTAAAAACACATTCTTTTCTGCCATTAATTTCAGAGTAGAATCGGCTAGGAAAAAACCATGTTCAATTCCATCTACACCTGCTTTAATTGCATCCCAGGCAGATCTATTACTAATGGAATGAGCTGTTACTGTCAACCCATAGTCGTGGGCGGTTTCTGTAATCTTCTGCATTTCTCCCCTGGTTAACCTCGTGTTATTTGGTAGGTTATCTGCGCAAATTTTAATAACATTAACTTTCTGATTAACATGTTCACGAACAGCATTAACGGCGTCGTAGGGACTATTTATGATGCGGTATTCAAGGTCTACAATTTCTTCATACCCACTTTGAACTCCATAAATTTGACCGCCAAAACCAGACATGATTTTTCCTGCAGCAAAAATACGCGGACCCTCGATGGTCCCTTCATTAATAGCATCTCTTAATGCAACATCGAGAAATTGCCCTGAATTTCCAAGATCTTTTATTGAAGTAATTCCTACATCAAGATAAGACTTAGCTCTTCTATATCCCCTCAAAGTTCTTAAGGCTTGATTTTCTAAAACTAATGTACTAATGCTATGCTCGGCAAAATCATCTTGAGGTTCCTGATCGAATAAAACATGTGTATGTGCATCAATAAATCCTGGTAGAACTGTATAATCGCTTAAGTCTATAATTTTAGCATTTTCGGGAATTTTAATATTGTTTCCAATATTTGAAATTTTCCTTCCTTCTACATGAATTACTCTATTCTTAAGAATACTATTTTGTTCACTATCATAAACTGAACCGGCTAATATGAACATTTCATTGCTTTGAGCTAATGAACCTATAAATGAAAAAACTGAAAAAAGTAAGGTTAAAAAGGTAAATCTAGGCATGAGTAGAATTAAGAGTTCCCGAAACTGAAAAGATCGATAATTTAATGTGAAAAAGAGATAAAGATAGAAAACTTTGTAAAACAATGATTCATCGCAAATAGACGGCACCGTTATTAAAAAATAATTTCATCAAAATATTAGGGTTATAGCAATTCTATACAGTCAAGAAAATAATTATGGGCTAAATTGAAATCATATTGAAGTTTAACCAAAATAAAAATTCCTGTTTTCAGAGATTCAGGTTAAAAACCGACAGCTACAACAACTCTGATTATCAGTTTTTTACATATATTTACTCTATTAAAAAATTATATGATGAAAAAACTCTACTGCTTAGTTTAACTATTTGATATTCACAAAAATTATTTTCTTACATCTTTTTCTTTTTCCGCAGCGGAAAAAGCCGCAGTTAGAATTTCTCATTTCTCAAACTGAACATTAAATTCTATGCCGAAATTCTATTACTATACAGATGCAGTATTCGGTAATAAAAAATAAAACATGGCGGAATCAAATAATTACTCTCATTCAGCAACAATATTCCCCGTTAGCGACCTGGGAAAATCCATCGAATTCTATTTAGATAAACTAGGCTTCGAAAAGACCTTTGAATGGGGGGAGCCTATGTATTATGCCGTAGTAAAAAAAGGTGGAGTGGGTATTCATCTTACCAAGCGATCTGATGGAGGGAGACCGTCAAAATATCATCGTGCCCTTTACATTTTTGTTAATGATATAGAAAAGGTTTATAAGCAATGTAGAGATCAAAACGTGAAAATTGTGAATGATCTGGAAGATCGTGATTATAAAATGAAAGATTTTGACATTGAGGATCCTGATGGCTTTATAATCACATTTGGTAAAGCAGAATAACCAACCTTCTGCAACTTGTATCATATGATGCGAAGCAAATAATATTTTCTATTAAATACTTTCAGCTGAAAAAATAGAATAAAAATCAGCCACTATACGTCTTCATCGTAAATAATACTATTTCGACCTCCGAAGAATTTCCACAATTAGAAACTTAAAAACTTCTTCTGAAAAAACAATAAAAAAGACTGCCCAACGATTTCAATTCTAAGATCAAACCTTGAGATAAACTGATATGTAAAAAGAAAGGCTCGATGGTTTGTGCAACCTTTCAGCATACAGGAAAATCGGAGATTTAGAATATGATCTCAAACCAGATTTTCAGGAAAAGGCGATAATAAGCGAAGCATTTGTAACTGGAATAGATTATTGATTCAACCAAGCCCTTTTCGAAAAGATCAAGGCTTTTACCAATATTAAATATCCAGGATCTATGAAACTACCGGAAAGAAACATTTTCATTTAAAAAAAATCCCGAAATGATCCAGGTAATCCTGATAATATTATTTTTATATCCTTAAAAAATTGAAAAAGATCAATTAGAAAAAGTAGTTTTCGAAAAGCTTAAATTCATTTGCATTCATGACTAAAAGAATTATCAAGATTAGAAATGCCAACCCATCTGAATTTAAAGAGATTGGAGAGCTTATGGTGATGGTATATTCAAAATTAGAAGGGTTTCCAACACATAAGGAACAGCCAGCATATTATGAATTACTTTTAAATATTGGTGATCTAACTAAAAGACCTAAAACCGAACTAATAGTAGCAGTTTCAGATAAAGAGGAAGTAATGGGTGCATTGGTTTATTTTAGTGATATGAGCTATTATGGCTCTGGTGGTACTGCTACAAAAGAAAAGAATGCTTCCGGTTTCCGTCTGCTGGCCGTAAATCCAGAATACAGAGGTATTGGAATAGGCAAACAACTTACGTTAGCGTGCATAGGAAAGGCTGAAAATGACCAAAATAAACAGCTGATCATTCATTCTACAAGGTATATGAAAGTTGCCTGGGTCATGTATGAAAATTTAGGCTTTAAAAGATCTGAGGATCTTGATTTTATGCAAGGGCAACTACCTGTCTATGGATTCAGATTAAAGCTTTGATTCTTATTAATTTGGAATTAGATTTCAATTTGAATCAGGTTAAATTACTTTTTACATGATCGGTTTCATAATAATATTTTGCTAGCAACTTATAAATTCAAGATATGCTACAATTCCTCTAGGCCTTAAAATACTACATTCAAATTTCATTTTCTGAATTAAAATGTCATTCAAACTTTTTAGAATAAAATGATAAGAATCAGATTTTTTTTCGACCTAAATTCTTAACTTATAAATCGCTTCTAAAGAATAATTTAGAAGTTACAGCCCCCTCTCCCTGGCAGTAATTTTAAGCCAGATAATCTTTTTGCTTGTCTTTATTTACACGCATTTAATGGTATTTGTTCTCTTAATTAAAAAATAGATCGTCATGCAAACCAAAATATCTAATCCCTACGGATGGGAATCTCCCGAGCTCATACATAAGTATTCCGTGATATGGCATTCACGTTTGAACTTCATTCTAAAAGAACTTGAGTTCTTAAAAGATCTTTTAAAGAATAACGTCTACCCTATAGTAGAATCTCACTTAAATAATAAGGCTGAAAATTATCTTGAAGAACTTGATGTTTTGAATAAGGAAGTTTCAAGTTTATTAAAAACTGTTACTCTTCATAAAAATGGAGTAAAGATCCTCTTTGTCAAACAGGTTCCTTATGAGAATGAGTGGAATTATAAGCATGAGCATAGAAAGCTAATGATCAAAATGCATGAATTTGATAGTAAATATCAGATCATTAAAAAAGAAATTTTCAGGCTGGTTAAAGAAGCGATAAAGCATCAAAAGCAAAAAAGAATCACCTGAATAAAGAAAAATGGCAATTTATAATAACAAACGGCCTTCGAATTAGTTCAAAGGCCGTTTGCTTTAAATTCGCCGATCTATCAAGTTTCTATGGTAAATAAGACAAGCCATGTTTAGTCTTCCATAGAAAATATTTCTCGAACAGTACCTTATTGAAATCGTACAATACATTCGGAATCATTATGGCGAATTTTCTTGGCTTAAAGAGCGTGTCAGATATTATGATCACTTCTTTCTTTCCAGCATCCATGACACATATCCCGGGTATTCTTCCCCAAGCCTTTTCTTTCAGTTTAGTTTTCCCTTTAGATAATCGATAAATATTTTCTGCTACTATCTTACCTGTCTCATCTGAGGGATATCCGGTTTTAGGACCTGAAAAAGGAACTTTACCTGGTTTAAAAGGAAGTTTTACATCTACAGCAATACCGGCAGCCCAGACATCTGGATAACTTAAATGTCTGTAATCATTTGTTACTGGTATATATCCGGTTTCAGTAGCTCGAAGTGCCGGTGAATTCTTGACAAAATCCACTCCAATAAATGGAGGCATCAGCATCGTAAATTTACTTGGTAACACTTCCCCACTGGTTAATTCCACTTTATCTGGAAATACTTCTTTTACGCCAACTTCTGTACGGTAATGTATATGGAACATCTTCATAAAAGATTTTAGCATGGTTTCACCGCCAGGCATGCCATCTATCCCAAAATGTCCCAGGTAGGTTTCTGGAGTGGTCCAGTAAAGATCTACCTTTTTACGAATATGTTGCTCACGTAACCATTTTTCAATATTGAATAAAAATTCGTAAGCCGCACCCATACAACCTGCATTCTGTGTCGCTCCTATAACTACTGGACCTGGATTTTCTTTAAACTCTTCAAGAGCAGCTCTTGTCTTCATTGCTCCATTAGGAGTTCCTATATAATGTGCATGCTCCTTAACTCCTGGTGCTACATCATATTTTACTTTAGGTCCTGTTGCTATGACCAGGTGATCATAACTTACATCTCCCATACTGGTTTTAACGATCTTATTTTCAGGGTCCACGTTCAAGGCCTCTGTATTCATGAATTCCACTCCTTTTTTCCGAAGTAACGTGTCTTTTCTAAAAGAAATATCTTTGATCTCTCTTCTACCAAAAGGAACCCAGATCAACGAAGGAATAAATAGAAATAAAGGAGATTTATCTATAACCGTTACTTCATGTTGCTCTTTTCCTTTTCTTTTCAGCTCGAGGGCAGCAGTTAATCCTGCAAAACTCCCTCCAATAACTACTGTTCTCATGGCTTCTAATTTTATATTCTAAAGATACACCATGAGGTAAGATCCTACGGTAACAGGAGTTACAAACCGGTGTCTTTGAAAGCAATAAAAGTAAAATCATACTGATGAAACGTTGAGAATTTATTAATAAACAAAATGCCCTTTGATTTATTTTCAAAGGGCATTTTTATATAATAAGATCTAATTTATTATCTAACCATCTTAACTAATGTTGCCATATAGGTCCATCTTAGGTCTCTTGTAGTTATACCATCGTTCATTTTAGTTTGAAGATCTGGACTCATCCCTCCATCAAATTCCATCGAGTTAAGATATTGTTCCCAATCATCGAACATATTAACTGTCATATGTGTAGTATAAACTTCAGAACCCTGAGGTATTAATACCCTTAATAATTGCCAGTCTCCCTTGGCTCCTGCATCTATATACGTTTTATGATACGGTTTAAAGGTTTCACTTTCTGCTTTTTCATAATCTTCATAACGCCCTTCGGTGGCTTTCATGAGATCCATAGAAGCGATCATTCCTGTTTTCATTTCATAGTCTGCATTGGCCTGGTCAACGACTTTTAGGTACAACCTAACTGCAAGGTCTCTTGACCCACCTGCCAGATTAACTCTATTTTCAAGTTCTTCATCGCTGAGATCTGGATATGCCATTTTAGCGCTTTCCATAATTCCTTCACCAGCTTTCATCATTTTTATTGGATCATCAAATACTGTAACCGTGAGGTATTGGTAACCCTGATCCTCTCCGCCGGGCATCAATTGCCAGAGATCCCAGCCAACAATATCGCCACTAGCTAATCGTTGCTCATGTATCTTCTCCCAGAAGTCCTCGGTTTCAGTATAAAAGAGTTCCTGAGAATTATCAACTTTCATAAACTCAAAGGTCAGGTATGTTTCTCCCTGGGTAAATCCTGCGCTGCTAAATAATACTATTATAATCAAACAAAGTAAACGTCTCATAATTTCCAGTTTTTTACATCTACATAAAGATATTAAAATAACCACAATTATTTGATTATCAATTTTTTAAAAATTTCAAATTAATCAATGTCAATATAATTTATTAAGAAAGCATCTTTTGATTCGATTTAGGTTTTAGGGTGATTTCTGAATTTTATTAGTTAATTTTAATACTGCTCTAAACCTTCAGATAGTATCTCCTTTTAAATTAATTCTGCTATGCGACACCTATTAATTGAATTTAGTAGAAATAGAATTTATCTTAAATTGATACATTATGAAAACCACTGTGAATATATACCTGACCTTCAACGGTAACTGCAGAGAAGCGTTTGAATTTTATAGATCTGTATTTGGTGGGACGTTTCCCCATGTAAGTACTTTTGAGGAAATGCCGCCTCAGGAAGGAATGCCTCCAATTAAGGAAGAAGAAAAAGATAAAATTATGCATATGTCACTACCTATAAGTAAAGAAACTGTCTTAATGGGGAGCGATACATCAGGAGAATGGGCAAAAGGATTTAAACAAGGAAATAATTTTTCCATTTCGGTGAATACCGGGGATAAAGATGAAGCTAACAGGATTTTTAAAGAGCTTTCTAAAGGAGGTGAAATTATGATGCCTATGAGTAAAACATTCTGGGGTTCTTATTTTGGGATGTTCACAGATAAATTCAGGATTAACTGGATGGTTAGTTTTGATGAAAATCCTCATAATTAATTTAAAATAAGCCCATGACTTCAGAAGATCACAACCTTAGAATTTTTAAAATTCTCTATATTATTAAAGGTATTTTGACCCTTGTTTTTAGTATTATCCCGTTGCTATATATCTTTTTTGGAATTTATCTATTTCAGTTTCATGATAAACATGACGATGATTCCACAATTGGTGGTGCTATTGTTATGACCATTGGGATCGTGCTATTTCTATTCTTTGTCGCTATGGGAATATTAACTCTTTTAACCGCAAAATACCTTGGAGAAAAAAGAAATTATGATTTTGTATTTGTGATGGCTATTATCAATTGCCTTACCGGAATCCTGGGTATCATTTTAGGAATATTTACGATCATTGAGTTAAACAAAACGAATGTAAAGCGGCTTTTCGGAAAACCAGTCTAACTAACATTTTCAAAAATTATACATGAGAGATCTTGAACCGGATATTATTAAATCCTCAGGGGAGAAAGTGAAATTCTCATTCTCTAAATTGAGAAGATCTCTTTTAAAAAGTGGTGCAAATGAATCTATTGTCTCCTCAATAATAGATGAAATAAGAGATGAACTTTATCAGGGCATTTCTACCAAAGAATTATACAATCGTGCCTTTGCATTATTAAAGGATCATAAGGGAGCCTACGCTTCACGTTACAGATTAAAAAAAGCTATTTATGAATTAGGGCCTTCCGGTTTTCCTTTTGAAAAATTTGTAGCGGAAATACTAAATTTTGCCGGATATGAAGTTGAACTGAATAGGGTTTTACAGGGCGAGTGTGTTACCCATGAAGTAGATATCATTGCGAAAAAAGGTGGGACTGGACATCTTATAGAATGTAAATTTCATAGTGAAGAAGGCAGGAATTGTGATGTTAAGATTCCGCTATATATAAATTCAAGATTTAATGATATTCATTCTTTTGAGAAAGAAGAGAATCAGGGCTGGCTGGTTACAAATACCAGGTTCACTTTAGATGCCTTAACATATGGAGAATGCGTTGGTCTTAAATTATTGAGTTGGGATTATCCCGAAGAGGAAAGTTTAAAGCTACTAATAGATAATTCTGGTGCTTATCCAATCACTACTTCTACGCTACTTTCAGATTCCGAAAAACAATTTTTACTCGAGAAGGGAATTATATTGGGAAGAAATTTACTGGAGAAGTCCTATCTGCTGGATCACCAGGGAATTTCTGAAAATCGCAAGAAACGGATCCTTTCTGAGCTAAGTATACTCTGTGATATTTCTGTAAACGATGGAGAATAAATTAAAAATAAAATTTCTAGGTGCAGCGGGAACTGTTACAGGCTCCAGGTTCTATTTAGAACATGAGGATTTCAGCATTCTAATAGACTGCGGATTGTTCCAGGGATTAAAAGAACTTAGACTACTTAACTGGGAAGATCTTCAGGTAGATGTTTCTAAAATAGATTATGTGCTTATTACGCACGGTCATTTAGATCACACAGGTTATCTACCAAGATTGATTCAGCAGGGTTTTAATGGTGAAATTATTGCTACCGCGCCAAGTTTAGCCATCGCGGAGATCATTTTAAAGGATACCGCTAAAATTCAGGAAGAGGAAGCTGAAAAAGCGAATAAAGAAGATTACTCAAAACATTCTCCTGCCTTACCTCTATATACTTCTAAAGAAGTCGAAAAGACCATAGAACTCTTTAAGAATATCAACATTGATGAATGGTTTGACCTGGCTGAAAATGTAAAGTTTAGATTCATCAAAGCCGGTCATATTCTGGGAGCATGTTCAATTGAACTTCATATAGGAGAAAAAGTATTTATGTTCTCTGGAGACCTGGGTAGAAATGAAGATGTTTTACTGGAAGCACCTGTAAAACCAGAGTGGGCAGATTATCTTTTTCTGGAAAGTACCTATGGCAATAAATTACATCCAGAGGAAAATATCGATGAAGTCTTAGCTAATTTGATCCACGATACCATTAGGGAAAGAAGTATTCTTCTAATCGCGTCCTTCGCGGTAGAGAGATTGCAACTTTTAATATACATTCTATATAGATTATTCAAACAAAATAAAGTTCCTGAGATCCCTGTTTTTATAGACAGCCCCATGGGAATTAATGCAACACATGTTTTTAGCATGTTTCCAGATTATCACAAGATCCCTGCTCACGAATTTGAGGCTATGAAAAATAGATTTGAACTGGTTTCTTCCTTTAAAAGAACCTGGGAGATCATAGATAAAGAAGGCCCAAGAATAGTGATAGCCGGCAGCGGAATGATCACAGGAGGTAGAATTCTCACCTATTTAAAACAATTCATAGATGAACCTTCTACTCGTTTATTGCTCACGGGATATCAAGCTGAAGGAACCCGAGGAAGACAACTGGAAGAAGGTGTCCATGAAATTAAGATACGTGGGAAATATTATCCTGTAAAAGCAAAGATCTCCAGGCTGGAAAGTCTTTCAGCACATGCAGATCAAAAAGAGCTCCTGGAATGGTGTCGAAATATTAAAAATGTGCCGGAAGAGGTCTATCTTATACATGGAGAAAAACGGGTGACAGATGCATTCAGGGTGAAACTGGTTTCAGAATTTAACTGGAATGTGAAAATTCCGTCTTTAAACGATGAGATCGAGATCATTTTGTAAGTCTTTGTTTCTTCAAAATCATATTTCTTATATTTAGGAATAAGTAAAATCAGTTTCAACAAAACTTTACTCCAATGCGCAATCTTTCAATTTTAATATTCCTGATAATTTCAGGTTCTGCATATGCTCAATCTGAAATTCTTCCAGCCGAAATACAAATTGCCACAGCAATGCTAGCTGCTCCTGAAGATTCACGAAGCGGTGCGATGGTCTATGGATATAATGAACAGGGCGATTTAGTAGTTTTACGTAAAGGCACGAATAACCTGATCTGCATTGCAGATGATCCGGAATTTGATGGAATTAAAGTTACCTGTTATTCAAAAAAGCTAGAACCTTTTATGTCTCGCGGCCGTGAATTAAGCCTGGAAGGAAAGTCGGAAATTGAAAAAAGAAAGATCCGTCAGGAAGAAGTGGAATCCGGGAAATTGAAAATGCCCGATAGCCCCAGCACTCTTTATGTATTTTCTGGTTCTACTGATAATTATGATAAAACTACTGGAGAACTTAAAAATGGAAAATTCAGGTATGTAGTTTATATTCCTTATGCTACAGCAGAGTCCACAGGCTTACCATTAAAACCTGATAACCCTGGAATGCCGTGGCTTATGGATCCCGGAACTCATCGCGCACATATCATGATTAGCCCGGTAAGCAATTAAGATTTAGATCATTTCTACGACCCGTAGAAGCTTTTTAGCGATTTCCCTGGCCGTACCGTTTAGATCATCATTTTCTACAGCCTGCATAGATGCCACAGGATTTACAGCGGCAACCTCGATCTTGTTTTCTTCCCATTCCTGAATAATTACATTGCAGGGTAACATGGTTCCAATTTTATCTTCAGCCATTAATGCTTCGAATGCATAGGGAGCATTGCAGGCACCCAGAATGTGATATCTTCTGAAATCCTTATCCAGTTTCTTTTTGAATGCCTCTTCTAATTTAATTTCGGTTAATACCCCAAAACCTTCTTTCTCCAGTTCTTTTTTCACCCTGCTTTCAACTTCATCAAAAGTAGCCTCCAGGGTTCTTTTAAAATAATATTCCATTTTTAATTCTGTTTATATCTGTTAATCCTTACATACTTAAAACTATTCTAAAATATTGAATACAAGTTATTTAAAAACTGACAAAGGTCATGGTTTTTCTTTTTTTATTGATTTAAATTCAAGAGTGCAAAAAAAATAATATAAACTTAAATCTAAAGTTATGTCACTAGTTAAATCACCAAAACAAAGATTTCCCTGGATGAATGGCGGTATCGCCAGATCCTTTGGATTAGATGATTTCTTTGAAGATGAATTCTTTACTACTAGAAAAGATCTTCCTGCGATGAATGTAATGGAACATGAAGATGACTTTCAAATTGAATTTGCTGTTCCTGGATTTTCCAAAGAAGATTTCGAAGTGAGTATAGAAGATGATCTTCTGTATGTTTCAGCTCAAAAAAGCATGGAAGATATAGAAGATGAAGACGGTTACACCAGGAAGGAGTTCAGCTATTCTAATTTTCATAGAACCCTTCAATTACCAAAAAGTGTGGATACTTCAAAAGATGTAAAAGCCAAATATAAAAATGGAGTTTTAAAACTTCAATTGATGAAAGACGAAAAGGCTTTGAAACCTCATAAAAAACAAATTGAAATTTCGTAATCCAAATTAAAAAAGCTGAACATAAGGTTCAGCTTTTTTATGTTCTCATACCAGGCGTTACAGGCACGACACCCAAATATCCTGTATATAGGGCAGACACAAACAAAATCAGTTATCAGAAAGATAGCGGGAAAAGTTAACAGAAAATGGCAAATGTTCCAGCAATTATTTCCTGCACATAAAGCAAGAACTGACTCATGTTAGTAAAGAGGATATTCATGAAACGGTTGAGACCTTTTCCAATATAAAATCTACCGCTTTTTGAATATGCAGATCTGTGGTCGAAAATAACGGCAAATCAAAATCTTTTTGATCTAGAAGTATTGGTAATTCTGTACACCCAAGGATAATACCTTCTACCCCACGGTCTTTTAAAAGTTCCATTTGCTGCTTAAAAAATTTCTTGGCTTCATCGGTGAATTTTCCCTGGGTAAGTTCCGACGATATATAGTTATGCGCGCTATCAATATATTCAGCATCCGGGATTAAAGTTTCAATTTCATAACCTTTTTTCAATCTATCCTGAATAAAAGAACCTGTCATCGTGGGCCTGTTACCTAGTAAACCGAGTTTCTTAATATTATGTTTCCGAGCCTCCGCTCCTATTGCATCACCAATATGTATAATTGGAATCCTGATTAATGGCTGAACATATTCAAATACCATATGAGGAGTATTAGCGCAAATAATGATCGCCTCTGCTCCGGCATCTTCAAGTTTACGGGCGATCTTCAGATATTCTGCCTTGATCTTAGGAATATTCTGTTCTCGCATAAGTTTGATATTTAAACTGTAAATGATCATCGGTGGATTCTCCCAGCCTCCAATTTTATTGGCAACCAGCTCGTTGATCTTTCTATAATATACCACCGTGGAATGCCATGAGGTACCTCCTATTAAGCCTAAAGTCTTCATATCTAAAGTTTCTAAGTGAATAATTATTAAAATTAGTCCAGATCAATGTGAATAATCATGACAATCGTCATGATTATTCATCTATACCATCTCTAACTTTAAAACATAATTATTAGAAATCCTTTAAATAGATAAGCCATGATTTCCAAGAAAAATCCCAAAGCCGATTTAAATAAATATAAAATGATCTTCTTTCAGATTGGTTTGATCATTACCCTGGGAATTTCATATATAGGTATTGAGTGGTCGTTTGATAATCGTACAGAACTTGATGATCAAAAAGTTCAGGTAAAAATGACTTTAACGGAAGACATCCCAATTACAGAGATGAAAACTCCGGTAGCTCCTCCCCATCCACCTCCTCCGGTTCCTGAAATAATAGAGGTTGTTGAGGACCATCTGGAAATTGAGGAAACTGAAATCCAATCTACCGAGAGCAGTTTGGACGACAGAATGGAATATATCGTTGAGGTTTCACAGGTGGTGGAAGGAAATCTGGAAGAAGAAATAGAGGATATTCCCTTCGTACTTATTGCCAATGTCCCCATCTATCCTGGATGTGAAAATGAAGTTGGAAATGAAGCAAAAAAACATTGTATGTCTCAAAAAGTGCAGGATCATGTGGCCAAAGAATTTAATAATGGGCTCGGAGCCACTTTAGGACTAAAAGGTATTCACAGAATAATGGTTGTATTTAAAATCGATTCCTCAGGTGAAGTAACAAATATTAGGGCTCGGGCTCCGCATAAAGATCTGGAGGCTGAAGCCATTAGAGTGATCAACCTTTTACCAAAAATGACTCCGGGTCATCAGCGAAACCGTCCGGTTGGCGTGATCTATAGCTTACCTATTGTCTTTGAAGTAAGACCTCCCGCATAACTCAACTATAATTCAAAAAAAGGACACTGATGCAGCGGAAATCAGTGTCCTTTTTTTTTAAAAATCGCTGGATTAAGAAATTTGTGAATTTTTTTAAAAAGAATATCTTTTATCTTCTCTGAGTATTAACCTTCCCGAAATGCCTATATCTACTCATATCACACCTAAACCTCTTAACCATTGTTAATTAAATAATAATATTGCAGGCGTTAATTAAGGAGAATCCTGTTAATAGCTTTACCCCTATCTTGAAACCTCCAGCCAGGCCTATTATCTTATACCAATGGCCATCTCCTTAGGATTCGGGATCGTTTTTGCCACCTCGATAATTCTAATTATTGTGCCCTGTTTATATTTAATTTCTGAAGATATCAGGCTGTATTTTGAAAAGGGGAAAACGGTGGAAAAAGAAACAGCAACTTAGGCTTCAATCAAAATTTCTAAGTGGCAACTTCTTAATAATAATTGTATATAAATAATTAACACGACTTGAAATGGCGTTAAAACTTAATTACTTTGCAGGGTAAGTTCCATTACTATGAAAATACTCCACACTGCCGACTGGCATATTGGTAAAAAACTACATAAACACGAGCTAAATGAGGATTTCGATCTTTTCATAAACTGGCTTGTAGATTATATAAGGTCTGAAAAGATAGAGGTGCTATTGATCTCCGGTGATATTTTTGACCTGGCAAATCCTTCTTCTGAAGCACGAAAACAGTATTACCAGGCCCTGGTTAAACTTCAGCAATTAGAATGCAAGATCATCGCCACAGGTGGGAATCATGATTCTCCGGCAATGCTGGATGCTCCTAAGGATCTCCTTAGAGCTTTAGACATGAATGTGATTGGAGGCTTGCCTGTAGACCTTGAAGAAACTTTAGTCCCGATTTACAATAATAAAAAAGAGGTGGAACTTGTCGTAGCCGCTATTCCCTACCTACGCGATGCCGATCTAAGATCGGGCGCAGGGGTAACTAATTATGAGGATAGAATAGAAGCGATCAGGGAGGGGATCAAAGATATCTTTCATACTGTAGCCGAAATTTGTAAAACCAGTTATCCTGATATTCCGGTGATCACCATGGGACATTTATATACTGCCGGTATAGAATCTTCAGAAAGCGAACGGGATATTCAGATCGGTAATTTAGCGGCCTTTAAGGCTTCTGAATTTGGTGATCATTTCTCGTATGTTGCCCTGGGACATATCCATAAGCCTCAAAAAGTAAATGCTGCAATCCCGGTTTATTATAGCGGTTCTCCTATTCCACTTTCCTTCAGCGAAAGAAAGGATGATAAAAGGGTGCTGGTTTTAGATACTCAAAAAGGCTGGGAACCGGAAAGTATTCCTTTACCTGTTTTCAGGAAGCTGATAAGGATAAGCGGTACTATATCTAAAATTCAGCAAAAACTGAATGATCTGGTTGCAACTAATGATCTACATTCATTAATAGAAATAGACCTGATAGAAGATCAATATGACGCTCAGAAAATTTACGCGCTGGATCAACTCGTAAACAATTTTGAGAAACCCGGATTTGTCATTGTGAAGCAAAGAGCACAATTCAAAAATCAAACAAAAGGAACTTCAGAACTATATTCTGAAACTCAACAATTAGAAGATCTAAAACCAAAGGATGTTTTCCTGGAGCTTATCGAGAATCATGAATATGATCAAGAAGCTAAGAAAGAAATTTTAAGTGCTTTTGACGAAATTCTGGAAGAAGTACAGCAATCTGAAAAGCCGGTGCAATGAAGATCCTGAAAATATCTTTTAAAAATATCAATTCCCTACGTGGAGAACATGAGATCGATTTTACAGTGGAACCATTTATTAGCAGTTCGCTTTTTGCTATTACAGGACCAACCGGAAGCGGAAAAAGTACTATTCTGGATGTAATCTCACTGGCGATCTATGGCAAAATTCCCAGGATTCCGGGCAGCAGGCCCATCTCTAAAACAGATATTGAGAAATTCGGAACCATTCTTACCAGAAATCAAAAGGAAGCAATAGCCAGGGTTACCTATGAATGTAAATATGGAACATTTAGTTCTCAATGGAGTATTTCTACCAATCGCAATGAAAAGCTTCGCGATAATGACATGGAAATATATGACCATCAGATACAGGAACTAATCACCGATAAAAAATCTGAAGTTCCAGAGAAAAATGAGCAATTGATAGGCCTTAGTTATGACCAGTTCATCAAAGCCGCTTTGCTGGCACAGGGAGAATTCGCCCAGTTCCTGAAAGTGACCAAAAAAGATAGAGGCGCTTTACTTGAAAAAATTACTGGAACAGGTATATACAGGACTATAGGCCAGAAAATTTACGAAAAAAATAGTCTGTTAAATAAGGATATCGAGCAACAGCTTCATGAGATAAAGATACTTAAGGATAATCTCCTGGCAGATGAGGTCCTTGAACAAAAGAAAGCAGACCTGAAAAGTAAGACTGAAGTCCAGGAAAAGTGTAACCAAGAAATTGAAAAGCTTAAAAGATCCCTGGAGTTAAAAGAAGAAATTCAAAAGAAAACTAAAGCGACAGGAATTTCAAAAGATGAAGGGAATGCTGCAGAAAAGGAACTGAAAGTTTTCGATTCAGCTCATGGTGCTCCTTTAAAGCAGCATGAAAAAGTTCAGGATATTTCGGATTCACTACGAAGTTGGGACCTACTGAAAAAGGAAATCAAAAATTTAAATGCTGAGGTTTCCCAAGTCAAAAAAGATATTGAATCAAATTCAGAAAGAACCGCAACACTGATCGCTGAGGTTTCAGAATTCACGCATACAGCTACGAATTCAGATAATATTTCTGAAAACCTAAACCAATTCAGAACCAGGATCCAGGATCTACTGGAGAAGAAAAAAGAAAAAGGGATTGATTACAGGCTGGAAAAATCTAAACTAGATTCAGAGCTTAATGCCGTTGGACTATCACTAAACGAGTCCAATCCAGATCATTCAAGAAAGGAAATAATACAAGGCATTGAAGAAACCGGCAATTCTATAAGAACCTGGAAGGATAAATTTGAGGTCTCCAGTTCTGATGAAATTGAAGCATTAAAAAATAAACTTCAGCGGGAATATAAAATTACGCGGGAAGCTTCCAGGGAGTATGCTGTGATTGAAGAAAAATATAAGGAACTCAAAAGAAATTCTGTAGAATACGAGAAACTGCAACCTCATTTGAAATCCCTTCCTGCGGAAATAGAAAAGCAAAAAACACAGGTGAACTCAGGTAAAACGGTTCTGGAAAACCTTAAGTTAAAAAGGGAAAATCAACTCTTAAAAGCAAGCCTGGAACAGCACCGACATAAATTAAAAGATGGTGAAGCATGTCCACTTTGTGGTAGTTTAGATCATCCTTATGCTAAATACTTACCGGAAAAAGATGATCAGCTTGAACTGGAAATGAAAAAAGTAGAGACGCAGCTCGAAGAACAATCCCGCAAACTGAATATCTATGTTACCAACTTTTCTAATTATAAAAAGCAAGCAGAGGAACTTGAATTAAAGAATAAAGAAATAAACAAAGATCTACAGGATATAAAGACCGGGTTTAAAGAAAAATTCAGTGAATTAACCGAAGCCGAAAACTTACGTGAACTTGAAGATCGTTGTGACCAGCTGGAAAAAAAGCTTGAAGAATTATCTGAATATGCAAAAGCTCATTCAAAACTTCAACATTTAAAAACCTCCCTGCCAATACTGGAAAAATTACAGGCTATTCTACAGGAAGGAAAACTTCTAAAGGAGAAGCTTGATAAACTATATACCGGAAAAGATATACAACAAGATGTCGAACAATTTCAAAACCGATGGATTAGCCTGGTAAGCGAACTCAAAAATTTAAATAACCATCAGGAGAAACTTACGCAGCAAGTTGGTGAAAAGGAGAAGCAGTTGCAAATTCTGGAGAAAGAACTGGAACAAGTGTTGCTAGAGAAGGGCTTTGCATCTATCACAACAGGATTTTCTGCCTTGATGCCAGATGCCGAGGTTCATAGGTTACGAATAGAACGACAGCAAATAGAAAAGAGAATAAACGATGCCCGGGCTTCAATTAAGATCCTTAAAAACCAGCTGGAAGAATTCCAGAAGAAAGATTCCAATATTAAAGAAGAAGAGCTTAGGGAAAAACTCAAAGACCAAAATGAACAGGCTCAACTAGTAACTGAAACATGCAAGGAGTTGGATCGATTGATTAAGAATCATGAGCATGACCTTATAAAGATGAACAAGCTTCAGGAGGAAATTGCTGAAAAAGAAAAGCAAACCCGGAGATGGCGTATGCTCAATGAATTGATTGGTGATCGTACCGGTAATAAATTCAACGATTTTGCGCAGGACCTCACTTTAAGCCGACTCATAAAACTGGCAAATATCAGACTACAGGGACTAAGCGACCGTTACCTCATTGATAAACCAACCGAAGAAGAAGATGACGGACTGGTAGCCATCGATGAACATATGGGTGGACAGCGTAGATCTGTAAAAACCTTATCTGGTGGTGAAACTTTTATCCTCAGCCTAAGTATGGCTTTAGCTTTATCTGACCTTGCTTCAAAAAATGTAGAGATCAATAGCTTATTCATCGATGAAGGTTTTGGAACCCTGGATCCTGAAACCCTGGATCAAACTCTGGATACACTGGAAAAATTACAGGCAGAAAGCTCAAAAACCATTGGTATTATAAGTCATGTTGACTCATTGAAAGAAAGAATTTCAACACAGATAAAACTCAGTCGAAATGGACAGGGCTACAGTAGTCTCAAGATCAGTTAAAAATGAGCAATAAAAAAACCTCCTTGAAATAGGAGGTTTCCTACTGTTTTAGTCGAGATGACAGGATTTGAACCTGCGACCCCACGCCCCCCAGGCGTATACGCTACCAGACTGCGCCACATCTCGATTCTTCTGCAAATTAAAATGCTTTATTTTAAAATTCAAAAAGAAATAACTTCTTTGATCAATTTATTTGTTCAGAATTTGTCCTTAGGAAAGCTTTTACCTCTTTCAGATAAACTTCTGGCCTGTCCAGCCATCCATAATGACCACAATTACCCATAGTAACTAATTTCGAATTCGGCAGAATATTATGAGAATTCTCTGCGATATCTACTGGCACCACATCCTGCAAACCATGCATAATCAATAAATTCTTTTCAAACTCCTTCATTTCTTCTGTTTTGTCAAAAATATTCAAACGCATATCTTCCCATAACATGGAGTTTATTTCGCGGTTCACCTGAAGTAATCTTTCTGAAATAGTCTCTTCATGCTCGCTACCTACAACATAAGCTTTGGCCATGAACAGGGCTCTTTTCTTCTGAAACTCCTCATTTTCAGGATTTCTTTGTATTAATAGAGAATAATGATCTAAACTGTCATTTTCTGAAGAAGTAAGACCATTACGCACATTAAAACTTGCGACATTTCTCAGGCTCATCCCTCCACTATGGGACTGCACCATTGCTTGAACTCTATCAGGATGTTTAGCAGCATATGCATAAGCCAGCATGCCTCCGAATGATTGGCCCAATATAATCCAGCTTTTATACCCTAAATGCTCTCTAAGCCTTTCAATATCCCCCACCATAAGTTCTATGGTCATATTCGAAGCGCTCATTTCATTAAGAACAGATTTACCGGTACCTCTTTGATCATAAATTATGACTTTATTATTTTCTGAAAGTAATTTTGCCAGAGACTCAAATCCTTTACTATTCATACCCGGGCCACCATTGATTATAAGAACCGGAAATCCCTGACCAAAAGTTTGATAGGCTATCACACCGTCCTCAAATTCAAGGCAATCCTGCTCCTGACATGAAACTGATGAAAAGACTAATAGAAAAATAATAGCTAAATATTTCATATTTGCATTATCTCGGTGAATAGTGATCAAGCATAATTTTCCAGCCCTCCTCTGTTTTTGTCCATAGTAGTGAAAAGATCACTTTAGATTCAGAGATTTCACCCTCACTATTTTTCCAGGTAATTACAGAAATCCCGCGCTGCAAAGCATAATCTCCATCCAATTCCTTTATTTCGATATTCGATAAATTCCAGGTATTTCCACCTTCAAATCTGCCCCAGTATTCTCTTAGATTCTCTCTACCTACAACCTCAGTATTACTTCCAAGCATTACGGCATCCTTCGAATAGAAATCTGCTATCGCCCGGTAATTTTTATTATTGAAAGCCAGCTCCATCTCGCGGTTAACCATAAGAATTTCATTTTGCTTACCGGAATTCTGAAATTGTCTCTCCTTCCCTTCAGCTAACCAAAGCAAAACATTACGCACAAATTGCACATTATTTGGAGCTGCAGGTGAATTAAAACCTATTTTAAAAGTATTCCCATTCTGTTCTACAGTTTGAGCTGTAAACATAGCCGCCTCTCCAAAAACAGCTATTTTTCCCTTTCCAAAATCCAGCAACGCTCCCTGATAGCTACCTGAAAGATCTGTTGTAAGCGTACTATCATTGAATTGCCAGGCAACTTCAGGCTGCAAACATTTATCTCCAGAGCGAAATTTCATAACCGGAATTGCTTCCTTCGGAATTTTAAAAGAGGAACCGGTAAAAGAGACAATTTCATCTATTTTTTCTCCGTAAGTTCCATTAGTAACTGGATTATCTGTTAGTCTCTTGTTAGATATCCCGAATACATCATTCCTGTTCTGCTCTTTAGCTAATTGAGCAAATCCATCGCAATATTGAAATCCAAAACTTTCGGCCAGGCTACTTGCTGCACCTGCAAAGGGCATATGATCTGCTATAAGAAGTAAACGACCACCGCTTCTAACCCATTCATTAATATTTTTCACTTCAGATTCATCAAAAGCATTATAGATTGGTCGTTCCCAATTCCCCTGATTTTTAGCATTTATGGCATTGGCGACCACCAGGATATCAACTTCTTTCAATTCTTCAAGATTACTGGAAGCTTTTACTTTATAACCATCGGCTTCAGCAAGTTTTGCGAACGGACTAAAACCAGTATCAAGTTGATGTAAATTGTTGTGAATCCCGTCTATGTAGATAGTGGGAGCGTCTTCAGAATTAAAATTCGGAAATTCCAGCGAAGTAACAAATGCAGTATCGGCCTGTTGTTGAGAAAATCCAGAATGAAGGCTGAAAAATAAAATGCAGACAGCAATAAAATACTGTTTTGGAAAAGGATCGATGAACATATTCAATTGATTGATAAGCTTAAAAATAGCCGATTTTTTTCAATTAGACTGAATATTCTAGGATTTTGAAACCTTAAATCCTTTCCGAGTCATAGTTCCCCAGCCTGAAGTAATGTCAAAAATCTTTTTATAATACCCTAGCATTTGCCCATACAACAATAAGGGATGGTAGTAAAAAGGTTCAAGGTACGCGGCTAGTAATAATTCTATGATCTGTTTCGGTTTAGTATAATGATCAAAACTCTTAATATACATGAAGATCGCAATGGTAGAAAACACGCAACCTACCAGGTATGCCGCAAACGATAACAGAATGGCAAACGGCCAGTTGATCCAACCAAAAATACCAAATGCAATAAGGCAAATAACTCCCAGAAATTCTACAATGGGAGCACCAAATTCAAAAAGCAGCCAGTAGGGATAATAAAGCATTCCCATCTTCCCGTACTTTCTATTAAATAAAAGATCCCTGTGCAGACTAATGGTTTCCCATAATCCACGGGCCCATCTATCTCTCTGTCTTATTAATATGTTGTAATCTGAAGGTGCCTCTGTCCAGCATAAGGTTTCAGGAAGATAAACCACTTTATACGGGATCTTTTGCTCTTCCATATGTTTTCGAAGTCGAATACACAGCTCCAGGTCTTCTCCCACTGTCTTTGGGTTAAAACCTCCAACTTCGATCACTCTTTTCCTTGGATACATGCCAAATGCTCCTGAGATCAACATTAATCCGTTTACCTCACTCCAGGCCATTCTACCCAATAAAAATGCCCTGATATATTCTACAACCTGGTTCATAGGCACCAATCTGGAAGGCAGTTTTAATTCGGTTAAGATCCCATTTTTAATAACTGAGTCATTTGCAATTCCAATTCCACCTCCACAGCCAATAATTTCTTTATCATCTTCTTCAAGGTAAGGTCTTACCATTTTCAAGATGGCATCCTGTTCGATAATACAATCTACATCTGTAAAAATGACCAGCTCCGTATTTGCGAAATTCACACCGGCATTTATTGCATCAGCCTTACCGCCGTTATTCTTATCTATGACGGTTAGGTGGGTATATTTCTTTTTCCGGCTTTTATAAATATGCTTTACAGAAGCTGTTGGTATAGGTTGAGTAATAAAGGTAGCATCCTGGCGTTTCAGATCGAATTCATCTATAAGCCTTTGCAGGGAATCATCCTTACTACCATCATTTACAAGTATCAATTCATAATATGGATACTGTATGGAGAGCAGTGATTTTACATTCTCAATAATGGTTAAACCTTCATTATATGCTGGTGCTACAACCGTTACAGATGGAATATCTGTGGCGCTTACAACATCCTCTGCCCTTAAAAAAATTGAACGTTGTTTTGTTCGTTTAATTGATCTTCTCGCAAGGAAGATTCCAGATAAATAAAGGGTTAGAAGACTGGCACCATAGCCTATGAAGAGATAAACACTTATCCAGTAAATGTAATAACTCCCAAAAAAGCCTTCAGCACTATCCCACATTTAAAACTGCGTTTGGATATTGCTGATAATAGAATTCCTGAACTTTTTCTTTATACCCATTATTCCAAAGGATCTCAGCGACACTAAGTTTAAGATCATCATTAGTACCGTACAATTGTTTAAGGTAAAAGTCAAGATCTATATCTGAATTTTCATAGATATAATTAAGTAGCTGGCCCTGTTGGGTAGCATTAGGAATTTCATCATAAAGCCTCTTAATATAATCCATCGTCGGGGTAGAAACAGCGAATGTCTGAATGCAATAGATCGCTGTCTCCCTAACCTCGTAATCCGGATGATTTAGATTATTTATAATAAAATCTGTCTCTGCATGCAGCTCATATTTTCTAATGATTCGCATTAGTAATTTCTTACCGAATAATTTTTCGGTTTTATATGCGCGATGCAGCCATTTAAGTTCTGGTTTAGGATAATGATCATATAATTTTTCAACGATCTTGATCTGTTGCCAGAGGGTCATATTACGTTTAAGATAAGGCAGAAATCTAAGACTTTCCCAACCTAAAAATACTACCAGGGCGATCTGAGCCTCACGTCTTACATAGATATTTTTATCGTTTCGGTATTTAAATATCTCATCGAAATACTGGGATTGATTCATTTCATAGATCTCCCTGATTCCACGTGCTTTTCTATACCAGCTCCAACTTGATATTTTCTTAATTGAAACCCCGTGAGGAGGTATTTGAGCGTATAATTTTTGAAGTTTATAAAAGTTACTCCCAAGAATGGTTCTCTGGGTTCTTATCATCAACCTTATTAAATACTGTATATTATTTTTATTCTGCTCCTTAATACCCACATCTCTCAATGTTTGAGTAATTTCAGGTAAGGTAAGAGGATTTTTAGGGTCATTGTATAGATAACGACTCACTATATCTGCAAAGGTTAATTCAATTTGAGTTAGACTCGCAGTTCTTCTCCTTCTGTAAATAATACTTACGGTAATAGATACCCAGTAAATTACCAGAATAGAAAAAATAATAATTATGAAGAATAGTACTGTTGCTTCATTCATTAGTAGGCTTGTATAATGGCTTCAATCTCATCCAGGTCTATGGGAACTGCATAAAATCCAGTTACCCCTCTTAATGCAAAAATTTCTTTTTTAATTTTATCCTGCCCCATATTGGTGACAATCAATAGATTTTTATGCAACAAAACTTCCTGAACCTGGGCAACAAACTGTAATGGGGCAATTCCTTCAAATAAAATATCGGTTATTATGAAATCAAAATTGGTTTGCTGATCTTCTATATTAAGTGCGTCCAGGGATCTAATGGCTTTGCACTCATAGTCGTTCAACTCCACAAGTCTTTCCAGTATCTTAAGGATAATAATATCCTCTTGGATTACCAGGACCTTCCTCATTAGAATTTATTTGCTCTGAAATATACTAAATTCATCTCAAAACCTAGCTTTTTACAGTATTTAACTACCATTTATCCTGTTAATCAAACCAATCTTGTAAGAAATAACTTTCTATTAATTTCTTATATAATTCAGGATAAAACAATCAGTAAAATCCTACGCAAGAATACATTAATTGGTTCAAAATTTTAAAATTTTTTTTCACTTATTATAGAATCAAAAATTTTAAAAATATCCTCCTCAATTTCCTTAAAGCTATTATATTGCGATAACTTTTAGCCTGGCTCAACTGGATTTTAATTTGGAATGAAATCAATTCTTTATTGCTATTAAAAGCTTAAAAACAGGCTAAAAGGCAATAAGCCCTAAATATGAGAATTACCAAAACCTCCCCCCTACTTTTTATACTTTTTGCATTTTTTTCGCTACAATCGCTCACGGCTCAGGAAGAGCTAACTACAGATGAGCTTTTTATAAAGGCCAGAGCGGCAGCATTTGATGAAGATGATTACCCTAAGGCTATTGAGTTAACAAAACTTGCTTTGGAGAAAAGTCCGAACTATGCAGATGTTAGAATTTTTCTTGGCAGATTATATACCTGGACCGATAGGAATGCTGAAGCTCGCGAGGCTTTTGAAAGAGTTCTTAGTGAAAATCCTGGTTACGAAGATGGTTCTCTAGCCTATGCAAATCTGGAATACTGGAATGATAATTCTAAAAAAGCTCTGGAAATTTTAAATAAAGGCATCGAAAAAAATCCAGGATCTGAAGATCTCCTGTTATTACAGGCAAGGGTTCAAAAAGATTTAAAAATGTATGCTGAAGCCAGTACAACCTTGAACCAATTACTTAAAATAAATCCTAAGTTAACCGAGGCAAGATCCTTAGGAGAGTCAATTAGAAACGTCTCTTCTAAAAATCAGATAGGAGCAGATTATGAATATGTATATTTTGATAAAAGGTTTGATGATCCCTGGCATTTAGCCACAATCGATTATTCACGAAGTACTAAAATTGGTTCTATCATAGGTAGAATTAATTATGCTAATCGTTTCAACTCGAACGGAACTCAATTCAATATTGATGCTTATCCAAGTATTTCTGATACCTTTTACGCCTATGTAAGTGGAGGAATTGCAAGTAGCGGAAGTATTTTTCCAGAATATCGCGCCGGGGCTTCACTTTACGCAAATCTACCTGCAGCTTTTGAAGGGGAAGTAGGTTTCAGAATGCTGAGTTTTGATGAAAAAACCTGGATCTATACAGCTTCAGTAGGAAAGTACATAAGTAACTTCTGGTTAAACGCCAGAACCTTTATTACGCCAGATAATGAGAATGTTTCTCATTCCTATTCTCTAAATGTTCGCTATTACATTGCCGGAGCAGATGATTTTCTGAGTTTCGGAATAGGAACCGGAATAGATCCAGACGATAATGCCAATAATATCCAGTTTGGGGGAAGCTCAACTTATAAGCTTCAATCAAATAATATTTCTTTAGGATATCGAATGAGCGTAAAAAGCACGAATGTATTTTTTGTAAACGCCAGCCTGGAAGATCAGGAATATGCTCCAGAGACCAGGGGAAATCAATTTTCAGTAGGTGTTGGGTACTTTAAAAAGTTTTAAATGAGAAAAAAACTTTTCAGAGGAATCATTCTAATCATTCTAGCCATACCCCTTTTCATGTGGCTGGCCTGGCTTGTAACTCCAAATACCAAGCTGGTAATTGCAATTATAGATAAAACGGTACTTACCAAAAAAGGACAGGAACACATCTCTCTGAACTGGGTTCTAAATAACAAAAAATATACTAAAACCTCAGAAGATCCGTATGAGGTGAGCCATGATTATTTTGGCTTCTTCCCTAAGGATAATGAAGAATTCAAATTGAAAGGCCTGGAAAGATTCTCATATCCAAAATTAAATCAGCTAAGTGAGGATGCAGATCTGGTTTATTTCACCGACACCTATGGGATTTATAATAACGAATGGTTTCATGATGGTGATATAAATGAAAGGTCCGGTATATTATACGGTGGCCTCAGTGACAAGGATCTTCAGCTACTTCGCCTGATGAAGGAAAAGAAAAAGCTGATCATTACTGAATTTAATACCATTGGCTCTCCAACGGCCAGGGAGAACAGGGTTAAATTTGAAGAACTATTTCAGTTAAGATGGACGGGCTGGACGGCAAGATATTTCGAAAATCTGGATATACGCAGTAACGATGAAATTCCGGCTTGGCTAGTTAGAAACTATAAAAATGCACATCAAGGAAACTGGTCTTTCAAAAGATCCGGGATCGCTTTCGTTAATGATAAAGATGAGGTTGTGATCATTGAAGAAGGTGTGCATCTAAACAGAGCTATGCCTCAAATTGAGACAAAACAAGAATTTCAGGAAGAATATGGTCTCCCGGAAAGCATCAAATATCCTTTCTGGTTTGATATCATGATCCCTGATCCCAAGGTAAATACCATTGTTTCCAGCTTTGATATTGATCTTACGACAAAAGGAAAAGAAGAATTAAAAAAGCATAAAATCCCGGCATCATTCCCTGCGGTGACCAGGCATCTTCAGGATGACTATAAGTTTTTTTACTTCTCAGGAGATTTCGCAGATAATCCGGTATCAATTGAAAGCTCTTATTTTAAATGGATAGGGTTTTTCAAGAACTTCTTTTATGATCAACGTAATATCATGGAAAGAGGAAGTTTCTTCTGGAATTATTATAAGCCTTTACTAACCAATATCCTAGAGGACTATGATCAGGATAGACCCTGATTACTGGCTATATTTTCTTATTAAACTATCTGGCAAAATCTTTTTACCCTCGATAACCTCAGCATTTTTTCTTTTAAACTGGTTAAATGCATTCCTGAGTTCATCTTTTTTAGCTTCATCCTGGATTGGTTCTTCCTTAAAATCCTTGGTTAAGCGGTAAAGATTGTCTCCATTTAAGTGATATTCCCCCATAACGAAATCTATAAGGTCAGTCTTAGTCTGTTTAAGCGGAATATTATGAATATTCTGAAAACTCCTCGTGGTATCTAATCCTGCCCCTATAAAGCTATTGGATTCCGGAGCTTTTAAAGCATAATTGTTTTTCAGAAAAGAGATCAAACTTGGTGCGACATCAAAATGCGAAGAAACAGATTCAAATTCTGCCTCGCGTTTTAATAATGGGGAATAAATTAGCAATGGCACATGGTACCTGTCTATTTTTGAAGCCATTGGAATTTCAGGGATCCTGTGATCCCCGGTAATGATA
This sequence comes from Christiangramia echinicola DSM 19838, assembly GCF_000423065.1. Lineage (GTDB taxonomy): Bacteria > Bacteroidota > Bacteroidia > Flavobacteriales > Flavobacteriaceae > Christiangramia > Christiangramia echinicola. The sequence continues at coordinate 192,933 of NZ_AUHG01000016.1, read as the reverse complement.
AAAATGGTATTATTAAACTTATCATTCTTTTTATATTCCTGGAAAAACTGTCTTAAAGCTTCATCTGTAAAAAGCACACTGCTGTATTGTTTTTGATAATTTCTATACCGTTCTTTCTTCTCCTCGCTGAATCCAAAATCTTCCAGTCGCTCTTCAAACAGCAGTTCATATTTTTCAGTTTCATCAGTTATAAACGGGCTATGCATGCTAACTGTTAGCATTACATCAAGCTTGGGGCTCTTAGGGTCCTTCTTCTTTAAATCGAAATAGTACCGGAACATTTCTTTATCGCCATAACCCCAGGTAAATCCTGAAGCTGAAGCAGGAATCTTTTTATAACTACCAGGAAAGTCATTTTCATCAACAATGCGATCTACCTTATTCTTTTTAAGGTACATAGCCATTTTATCAAATTCCGAATTCCCTCCATAATAGAAGTTAGTATTATATCCATTTTCCTGAAGTAGATTCAGCAATGATAATTCACCCGGCATGTTTTTTTCCATTTCCATAAAACCATTTTCTCCAAATGGCATAGACCCTAATAGAGATGGTAACACGGCAAAGGTTCTACCTCCATTGCTCAGGAAGTTGGGCCAGTAAAGACTTTTATTAGATAGAGAATCCAGAAAAGGAGTGAAATTCCCAAGGTAAGCATCTCGATTTGTAAAGGCTCTACCTAAGCCTTCCACTATAATTATTACTAAATCTGGCGCTTGTTCTTTAGTTTCAAAAAAAGGAGTAAGCACATCTCTCTTTAATTCCTTGCGCAAAAAAGGATAATTTGTCTCATCCAGATATTCTATAGGTTCAGCTATGGAATAATTAGAATTGAAATCTCCCAGGTAACTTTCAGCATAGATATCTACTTCATATAATTCTGGATTAAAATGTCCATACGCGGCGGTATAGAAATGCTGAGATTTATTCCTGATCAGGTTCGATTCAAATTCAGATTTCATATTCGCAGTTCGCAACCTATCAGAAATCCCTAAACCAATGAATAAGAGAGAAATTACGGGCAAGACTAAAGCAATCTCTCTTTTTATAGTTATTTTCTTCGGAAGGAGTACCAGGGAAAAAATTAGAATAGAGATGAATAAGAAAAGAATAAGAAATGGGGTGAAACTTAAACTCCCTGAGGCTCCTACCGTTTGAATGATCTCTTCCAGGGAATACCCAAATATGTCGCTACCAAGCAATAACAAGGTGGTATTAAAATAGAAAACCAGTGAAAATTGAATAAGGAAAAATAATACTAATCCTGTTTTAAATATAATATTGGTAATGCGAGGTATTAATAAATGTAATGGTAAATAAACAATATATGCCGGCAATATAAAGCTGAAAAAGAATTTAAGATCTTCCAGGCAACTCCATCCCCACAGGCTAAAAAAGCTACTTTCAATACTGTGATTAAGTATACCCAATCCTATCTCAACTCCACTAAGAACAAAGAGAAAACCTAGAAATATAAATGATAATAAAGCAAATTTACTGGTAGAAAAAGCGATCTTATTTAAAACGCCGGTTTTTCCGGATTTAGATTTTAGGCTCATAGCAGGTTATTATGGGGCTAACATAATTTAGATTCAAATCAGCTTCGAAAACTGATTTTAAAAGGTTTACAAAAGAATGAAATTTTTTTGACTCATTTAAAATAAGATAGATCATTTCAAATTACCAGTCAGGCTGCTTGAGATTAGAATCTGATAATCAGTTTTTTGAATAACATTTATTTAACAAACAATTCGGTTTTCTTTCACATCCCGACCAATTGGTTGAGCGTAAGTATCCCTGTAAACCAATTTAAATTAATTATGAAAAATTCAATTTTTAAAATTCAAAATTTAGGCTTTGCCTTGATTATTGCTTTATTCTTCGCTTCCTGTTCAGAAGATGACGATTTTATGACCGGAGAAGATATGGATGATGACATGCCTGCGATGGCAACATGTGATGATGGAATAATGAACGGTGATGAAACTGGAATAGACTGTGGTGGAACTTGTGAACCATGTACCGCAGATACCGGCAGACGAGCCGAACTTTATGTTACAAACAATGAGAACGGAAATATTTCTCTTTACAGTGTTACTGGAGATTCACTGGTAACTTTTACAACCAATGCTACTGCAGCTGAAGGTATTTATTATGATGCTGCTAATGATATGGTAGTACAGGCTTCCAGATCTGATATGCGTTTAGATGCGTATTCAGATATTAGTACACTAATGGAGGATAGTGAAGTGACTGCAGCATATAGCAGTTCTGCAGACCTTGAAAGCCCTCGTGAACTAGCCGTAAACGGCTCAACTTATGTTGTTGCTGATAACGGATCGAATAAATTTTTCGTTTATACTAACAATGGTACCGGATTCTCTTTAATGAATACTATAGAAGTACCATTCCCGGTATGGGGAATTACTTTTAAAGGTGAAGACCTTTATGCCGTAGTAGATTCAAGTAGTGATCTTGCTGTCTTCTATGATTTCGAAGCGAATGCTATGGACGGTGAAATGAGGCCTTCTAAAAGAGTAACTATAGAAGGAATTGTTAGAACTCACGGATTAACTTATGATGGTACAGATGATGTAATGATCATGACCGACATTGGTGATGCAGCGAATGGAACAGATGATGGAGCTTTTCATGTTATTGATGATTTTTCTACAAAATTTGATGCCCTTTCAGACGGAGATCTTCTAACTGTAGATATGCAAACTCGTGTTGCTGGTGCGTCTACTATGTTAGGTAACCCAATTGATGTAGCTTATGATTCTGAAGAAAATGCGGTATATATTTCAGAGATCGGAAATGGAAAAGTACTAGGATTTACGAATATAGGTGACGGTGGAGATCTTGCTCCTTCTTATAGTATGGATCTAACTTCTGCTTCTTCTATCTATTTCTCAAGTGATGAGACAGATGGAAATACAGGAATGGCTTCATCTAATATGATGACCGAACTTTATGTAACTAATAATTCTGACGGAAATATTACCGTGTATGATGGTTCTGGTAATTTGATTAAATCTGTAATGACAGATGCGACTGCAGCAGAAGGTATTTATTATTCTGCAATGAATGATGCCGTAATTCAGGCTTCAAGATCTGGAATGATGTTAGAAAATTATTCTGATTTTTCAGGCGTGATGGATGGAAATACAGTTTCGGCTGATTTTACTGGTGATGCTGAATTAATGAGCCCACGAGAAATTGCGGTTTTTGGAAATAAGGTAGTGGTTTCAGATAATGACATGCACATGTTCTATGTGTATTCTTACGACGGTTCTTCTTTCACTTTAGAAAATACATTAGATCCTGGATTTAATGTTTGGGGAATTACCTTTAAAGGTGGAGACTTAATTGCAGTAGTAGATTCATCTAGTGATATTGCAGTTTTCAATGATTTCCTTGATAATGATACAGATGGAATGATCACACCCGATAAAAGAATCACTATTGGAGGTATCGTGAGAACTCATGGTATAGATTATAGTGAAGCAGATGATGTATTGGTTTTAACTGATATTGGTGACGCTGCAGATGCAAATACAGACGGTGGATTCCAGGTGATCCAGAATTTCAGTATGAAACTGGATGCCGCTACAGATGGAGGAATGATCGCTCAAAGTGAACAAACCAGAGTGGCCGGAGCTTCTACCCTTTTAGGTAATCCTATTGATATTGCTTATGACCATAAGACTGAAACAGTATTTATTGCGGAAGTTGGGAATGGTAAGGTTTTAGCCTTTTCTAATGCACTAAACCTGACCGGTGATGTTGCACCAGATGTAAACAATGATCTTGCAGCTGCGTCTTCACTTTACCTTTATAATAACTAAATAATTCCTGATATATAACCTATAAAGCCCTGAGGAGATCCTCAGGGCTTTTTTTATTTATAATTTTAAGACAAAAAATTATAGTATCTGTAACTTTTTCAGGAATTTAAGTCTATTATTATACATAATACTTTAATCTATTAAACAAAATCTAATTCTTATGAGAAAAATGTTTATGCTGTTTTTCCTGTTTGCCGGAATATATTCCGCACTTGCTCAGGAGAAAGAACAGCAAATAGAACAAGCTGGATTCAATGTTCCGGTAGAATATTACAAATTAGACAATGGTCTTAAAGTAATCCTTTCTCAGGACAAATCTTCCCCAACGGTAATAGTAGCAACATACTATAATATCGGGTTTAGAATTGAACCCCGGGATAGGACAGGATTCGCTCATTTGTTTGAACATATGATGTTTCAGGGATCTCAAAATCTCGGGAAAATGGAATTTATTAAACTTGTTCAGGAAAATGGAGGAGTTTTAAATGGTTCTACTCGCTTTGATTTTACGAATTATTTTGAGATCGTACCTAGCAATAAACTGGAAACCATGTTATGGGCAGAGGCAGATCGCATGAAAGGCCTTGATATTACCCAGGAAAATCTTACCAATCAGCAAGGGGTAGTTAAAAATGAGGTGAAAGTAAACGTACTAAATCAGCCTTATGGTGGATTTCCATGGTTAGACATGCCTCAATACGCAAATACCAACTGGTACAACTCCCATAATTTCTATGGCGACCTTAAGGATCTGGATGCCGCAAATTTAGAGGATGTAGAAAAATTCTTTGATACTTATTATGCACCAAACAATGCGGCTTTATCTATAGTTGGTGATTTTGAAATGGATGAAGCTAAGAAATGGATCGAACAATATTTCGGCGGAATAGCCAGTTCTGATGTTCCTCCAATTCCAGATATTTCGGAACCAAAGCAAACTAAAGAGAAGGATTTCGTGAAAAATGATTCTCTTGCTAATAAGCCTGCGCTTGCCATGGCTTACAATATGCCAGAACGTAATTCATCTGAATACTATGCAATGGGACTACTGGATCAAATATTAATTCAGGGTGATAATGCATTGTTACAGAAAAAACTGGTAGATGAATTGGGTTATACGTCAAACGTTAGCGGAGGTATCAATTACCTTGGAAATATGTTCAATTACAATGGACCAATGCATATGATGTTCAATTTTACGTATGACAATGAGACATCTAAAGAACAGGTCGTTACAGCAATAGATGAGGTTCTGGCAAAATTAAATGATGGAATTACCCAGGAAATGTTAGATAATGCCCTTGTAAAAATGCGTTCTCAGTTGTATGATAACCTGGGAAGTACATTTGGTCTTGGTCGCGCAGATCTACTGGCTAGTTTCGCGTTATTTGATGATAACCCAGCAAGAATAAATGACCTGGAAGCAGAATTTAAAAAGATCACACCAGAGGTGATGAATAAAACAGTTGAGGAATACTTACGAAAAACCAATAGAACGATCTTAACCGTAAATCCATTACTGGCTAATAACGAAAATAAGAATCAATGAGAACCACATATTACCTATTTATATTAGCGCTATTAGTTGTATTACCAGCTAATGCACAAAAGCAAACCCCGCCTAAAGGAGGAGAACCAAAAGGTTTTACCCTTCCTGAAAAAGAGGTGATTAGTTATGACAACGGACTGGAACTGGTATTAGTTCCTTACGGAAGTATCCCGAAGGCAACTATCAATATTACCATTAAAACAGGAAATATTCACGAAAAGGAAAATCAGGTTTGGGTTTCAGACCTGCTGGCAGATTTAATGGAAGAAGGTTCAACTTCAGATTATTCTGAAAAAGATAAACTGGCAGGAATGGGTGGAAACCTTAATATAGGAGTAGGTACGCACACTTCTACGCTAAGTACCAATGTACTTGCAGAATTTGCTCCTGAAGCTCTAAAGGTTTTAAGTGATGTACTGGTGAGTCCTGAACTACCAGAAGCTGAATTAGAAAGGCTTAAAAACAATATGAAACGTAATATCACAGTTTCATTATCCAGACCAGGCACACAAGCAAGAAAAGACTTTTTTCCGAGCTGTATCAAGATCATCCCTACGGAAGACTATATCCAACCATCGAGATGGTAGATTCTTATACATTGGCTGACGTAAAATCATTCTACGATGAGAATTTTGGAGCTGAAAGAACTACGGTTTACGTAGTTGGGCAATTTAATGCCGAGAAAATAAAAGAGATGGTTAAGCAGCAGCTTGGTTCCTGGAGAAAAGGAACCGAGGCTAATTATCCTGTAGCTGAAACAAGTTCAAAAGGTTCAGTGAAGATTATAGATCGTCCAGGTGCACCACAATCAACCATCTATTATGGTTTACCGGTAGCTGCTCCAGATAGTAAAGATTACATAGCCCTGGATGTTACGAACTCCTTACTGGGAGGTTCTTTTGGATCCAGAATAACCAGTAATATTCGCGAAGATAAAGGTTATACCTACTCCCCTAGCAGCTCTTTATACACTAACTATAAATCTGGAATCTGGTACGAGAGTGCAGATGTTACTACTGAATTCACCGGTGCTTCCTTAGATGAGATCAAAAAAGAAATAGTTCGTTTACAGAATGAAGCTCCAGGAATAGATGAACTTAAAGGGATCCAGAATTACGAATCCGGGATCTATGTTCTTCAAAATTCAACTCCAGGAGGAATTATAAGTCAGTTAAATTTTCTTGATATTCATGATCTACCGGAATCATTTCTGGTAGATAAAGTGAAGAATATAAATGCTGTTACTCCAGAGCAAGTTCAGGAAATGATGAAAAAATATATTCAGCCAGAGAAGATGACACTTATTGTAGTTGGAGATAAAGAAAAGATCAATGATCAAATCCAGGAAACTATAAAGTTGCCGGAAAATACCAAGAATTAAAATACACACATTTCAATTGAAAAGCCCGGAACTGCCGGGCTTTTTTGATTAATTGAACTACAAAGTAGAGCCGCCTGCAACCTAATTCTACTTAAGTAACATAAGTTACTTTCAGAAATGAAACAGAACCTTATTTTCGCCCTGGTGAGTTCAAATGCCCTCATATCGCTTTTCTTGATTCCCCTTTTTTTAGGGAAGTTATTTATTGTGGATGCCAGTGTGATCAATTTGTTATCTCAGGGACAGGTTTCTTTTGTAAAAAAATATTGTCAGAAGGATCAGTCAGGTGCTCATCTTCAGAAGACCTACGAGTTTCAGCAAGACCTGGACGCCAGGTATAGCATTACTGAAATTGGCAGTTTTTGCACTCCTCAGTTTAATTTCAATGTTTTTAATTGGTCTGCCACATCCATTGAGTTAATAACTAAAGAGGACATATCATTTACTTCAAAATTAAGCTACCTATATCTGGATAGCCAGTCCCCTCCTCCCAGGCTTATGTAATTGAAATTTTAGTGTTTTCTGAAGTCTATATTGATATTTCAGAACAAATTATCAATTACAATAACCTTTATAATGACGAACAAAATTCATATTAGTCGTCGTTCCATACAGTTATTACGAATTCTGGTTAGTGGGATTTTTCTGATCGCAGGTGGAAATCATTTGCTGAATACCACGAAAACAGTCAGCCGGCTTGAAAAGGCCAGTTTTAAAGGAATCGCCTATTTTTTCGGGGATCCAGAATGGCTGGTCATACTTTCCGGAATCGTAATGCTGGCAGCGGGTTTTTTATTCCTAATAGGATATAAAACCAGATGGACGGCAAGTATTCTAATACTCGTATTAATACCAATAACCCTATCTGTCCAAGTAGGGCAAATAAATACACTTGGACCACTTTTTAAAAACATTGCAATTCTAGGTGGTCTGCTGTTTTTTATAATTAATGACACCGATAAACTCTTTAAAATTAAATAATATGAAAACTATTCTTTATAGCAGTGTTCTACTGTTACTAATGCTTTTCACAGGAATTAAAGCCTGTGCACAGCAGGAAAATGACTCCAAACATAATTACGTGGTGCTCACTAAAAAAGTTCCGCAATTACAACCAATTTTATTAACTGCAGAAAAACTCAGGGAGGAAGATGGTTCCCAGTTTGGAAATTTTGAAATCATTATCTGCGGAAAAAACATCGGTGATATCACCGATCCTTCAAAAATGGAAAAATTCATCACTAAAGCTGAAAACTTAGGCGTGCAAATCGTCGCCTGCGGATTCTCACTGAATAAATTTAAAGTAGAAGAAGACGAAGTTCCCAAAAAAATGAAAATAGTTGAGAACGGTATTCTTTATAATTTTCAGCTTCAGAAAAAAGGATATAAAAGTTTAAGCCTGTAGATATATGCATAGATCTAGAACCCAAACACTAAGCTCGCTGAGTTTGTTTGCGCTACTTATTTTAACCCTAAGTTGCAAAACAGATAGAAAAGTTGAGAACAAAACTTCAGGCTCGCAGGATACCCTAAGTATAATTATTCTGCAAACCGCCGATATACATGGTCAACTGGATACGCATCCGGAACTTTTCTGGGAAGACGACGAGATCATCTTTAAGGATAGAGGTGGCCTGGCCAATATAAAAACGCTATTTGAGAAGGAACGTGCAAAGAACCCGAATACCATAATTGTTGATGGTGGTGACCTTATACAGGGAAGCGGCTATGCTGCTCTTTCAAAAGGCAGTATTTTTCCAGAAATCATAAAAAATATGCAATATGATGTCATAATTCCCGGTAACTGGGAGGTAGTCTACGGTAAAGAGATTATGCTCGACGTGATGAATTCTTATGACACTCAGGTTGTTGCACATAATATGTTTCATGAAGAAACTGAGAAACCACTGTTCCCAATATATTGGATCAAGGAAATTGAGGGTATTAAAATTGGTTTCGTTGGTCTAAACGACCCAGATGTTCCGGTAAGACAGAATCCCATCTTTAGTAAGGGCATAGATTTTAGTGGAGTAAATAAAGAATTTCAAAATACTCTGGATAAGCTGAAAACTCAAAAAGGAGTGGATGTTCTTTTCCTGGTGACTCATCTTGGTGTATTTAAACAAGTAGACCTGGCTAATAATCCAGTTGCCAAAAATGTGGATTATATCCTGGGGAATGACACCCATGAAAGAATCAGAGAACCTATCCAGGGAAAATTTGCCAAAGTAACTGAACCCGGTGCTTTTGGTTCCTTCGTTGGTAAACTCGAACTGGATTTTGTAAACGGCAAGCTAGTTAAAGACACTTACGAGCTTATTGATGTTGATCCGGAAAAATTCCCGGCAGATGAGGACTTACAAAAGATGATAGATAGCGCCAAGGCTCCTTATAAAGATAACCTGGAAACAATAATAGGCTATACCAAAACTCCGTTGTACAGGTATCTTACGGTAGAAAATCCCATGGACAATATGATCACTGACGCTGCACGATGGAAAACCGGAGTAGACATTGCAATTTCGAATGGATTCCGTTTTGGTAATCCAATTGTTCCAGAAAATGGAAAGCCGGCCCCCATAACACGGGCAAACTTGTGGAACCTGTTACCCGTGAATGAAAAGTTGAAAATCGGAAAAGCATCCGGAAAGCAGATAAAAGACTGGCTGGAAAAGGAAATGCATAATGCTTTTTCTCAACAACCGCTGGACCGTTTTGGCGGATGGTTAGTACGTTTTTCAGGGATGAAAGTGGAATTTGATAGTAAGAAACCCGAAGGCGAACGCATTGAGAAGATAACAGTGAATGGAGAACCTATACAGGATGATAAACTCTATAGTATTTCGGCCTGTGTGCGACCTGGCGATCCATTAGACAATCTATGCCGAATGACTGATGTAAAAGATGTCGAGCTAATGGATTACACCATCCACGACGTGGTGGAAGAATATTTAAGGGAACATTCCCCGGTCTCGCCAAGTCTGGAGCAAAGGGCTTATTGCCAATCTCTGGGAGAATATTCTTTCTCTACAGTTCCAGGTACTAAATATCAGTTTCAATAAGTCACATTTAGAAACCTGAAATAGTTAAAAACTAAAAGCCTGTTGAAAAATCAACAGGCTTTTTCAATTAATCTTTCCGAATCTTTTTATCCCAGTATATATAGCCTGCAAATAGGACGAGACTCACTATAGATCCCCACAACAAGCCCATTTTCAAACCCTGAGTACTTTTCCCCAGGATGGCTATAAATATGGTTAGGGGAGCAATTCCGGAAATTGTAGCCGTAATGAACTTTCTATAACTCATCTTTAGAATTCCGCCAACAAAACTTATCGCATCATTAGAAAGAAACGGATTTAATCTGGTAATAAAAATTGCCCAGAAACCATAATCTTCCAGAAAATCGGCTACTTTTTTTTCAGTTTTATGGCCAATGATCTTATCCACTATTCCAGGGCCAAAATAACGACCAATCCAATAGCCAACGCTGGAAGCGGTAAATACCGCGACAAATACGATGAGGCTTCCCCAAACCGGTCCATATGCTAAAATACTAACCACCATTAAGGCGATAGTAGGCACTACAATCAGGAACATTTGCGCTACCATGGCGAAAATAAGTACCAAAGGAGCGATCCAGCCAAAATCCTTAAACCATTGCTGAATCTTATTGGTATCGCCGCTTGTTAAAACGCTCCAGGCTTCATCCATAAATCCCTGGGCGGGCGGAATAAAAAAATATGCTGCTACAAGGCAACCTACTATCCCTATAGATAAGTACAATGGTAGTTTACTCTTATTTATATTTTGATCTTCTATTGCAAGACTTTGCATCACTTAACCGGTTTTAATTCTACCTGCAGAATATTCGCATCGCTATCTCCAGCCTCATTAGAAATATAAAGCCTGCCCTCAGTATCAAAACCTATCCCTTCAGGCTGCTCAAATTCATCTTCATCAAAAGTGATTAGTCGCAAAACCTGAAAAGTGGAATTCAATATCAATAATCTGGGATGTTTTGCATCAAGTACATAGAACTCCCCGGTTTTTGGGTTAATTTCAATTTCTGAAGGTCTGAAGGAACCTTTATAATCCTTGAAAATACCTTTTTCGGTTTCCAGTTTAAATGGGATATCCTTTTCAAATTGTTTTGATTTCAGATTAAAACTATACACATTCTTCACCCCATTTTTAACATCTTCATCCTTGGTAAGGAGTAAAAGTTTTTCAGCTTTCTTACTTAGGCAAAGCCCTTCGAAATTTACAGAATGTTCAAGGTCGGGCTCATAAGTAGTTACCTGGGGGGAGCTAAGAAAATCTTTAACCTCGAAAATAACCCCATCACTTCTTAAAATAAAAGCATCCTCCTCTTTGATCGAAATTGCTTCATAATCGCCGTTCCCGCCAAAATCTATTTCGCGTTCAATTTCACCTTTAGCCAGGTCGTATATAAAGATTATTCCATCTTCATCCTGCACTGCTGCCAGCTTATCATTTGCAAAGAAATTTATCCCCGAAACTTCTTCCAGGATTTCCGGGAGTACCCATCTTTTTTCTACAGAGTACTCCCTACTTTCCTTCACTTGTTCGTGAATCTCCTTTTCAAATTTATTGCTGAAGGAAAAAGCGACAATTCCTGCAAGGCCAAGAATAATAACCACGATTCCCAGAATTCTCATGCTCATTTTCATGATTTTTAATCTTAATCCCAAACTGGAATATCTGATGTCCTTTCACCACTGGCGGTAAATACCAGGTTCTTATCTTTCAGCATTTCATCAATTTCTACCTGGTAATATTTTTCACCATTGATATTCATCAGTTCAAAATCGTCATATTTTTTATCTGAAAATTCAGCTTCAAGAATTGAAACGACTGCTTCCGGAAGTTCTGCCTGGGTAATATCTTTCTTAGATTTCAATAGTTTTCCAGCGCTATCCAGAAGTGCTTTATGCTCTACCTCTGCGATCTCAAACTCCACTTCAAAATCCTTTCCCTTCTTTTCCCATTCCAGGTTTTCTGGATTATCAAATTCAGCTTCAAAGGCATTTAATACTACCGATGGGATTTCAGCCTTCGTTACATCTTTCTGTGCACAGCCAGTAATAAAAAATAGGGCCATTGCACTCATAAAAACTAGTCTTCTCATAATTTCAATTTTTAATTTGAGTCAAATATGAGACTGAAAACTGGAAAGAATCTGGAATATGCTAGTTGTGAAGAGGGAAATTTAAACTAAATACGTGCCTGTTATCGAAATTGTAAGAAATATGAATGTTATAGACGTCTGCAATAGCCTTGGAAATGGCCAGTCCCAGGCCCGAAGACTGCGAATTATCCTGAACGCTTTGAAATCTTGAAAACAGGTCTTTTGCTTTGATGGCAATTTCTCCAGGATTAGTGATCTCCCATTTATTATTACTGATGCTAATTTCTATCGAGCCTGAATCAGAATTATGAATAATAGCGTTCTTAATAAGGTTCGTAAGTAGGATTTGTGCCAGATCTGGATTGATCGAAAATTGTAATTGTTCTATTTCATTCAATTCTATTTTGATTTTTTTATGCCGCAGGAAATCATCAAAACTCTCTAGGATTCGATGCGTTAAGTGATTTATATCTACTATTTCAACCTCGGGGAACTGCTTATTTTCAATTTTAGAAAGAAGGGATAAGGACTGATTGAACCTGGAAAGTCGCTCCAGGTTCTCGATAACTGAAACGATCCTGGTGGCTTGCTGTTCCTGCAAATCATCCTCTTCCAGCAGTAGCTCCAGCTTATTGATACTAATAGCAAGGGGTGTTTGCAACTCGTGTGATGCATTTTCAATAAACTGCTTCTGGCTGCGATAGCTGCGTACAGACTTGTTTATGAGGTTTTCTATATTCTCATTCAACATATTGAATTCTTCGATCCTGGATTCCTGTAATTGAATTTCTGAATCCCTTTCAATTTTGAAATTTCCTAGATCATCGATTAGATTATAAAAAGGATTCCAAACCTTTTTAAGGATCAGATTATTAAGAATAATGATACTCAGGATCAACCCAACATATAACCAGATAATTGAGAAAAGAAGATCCTCAATAAGGTCATCTTCCTCTACCATCGAGGTAATCACCTTCACTTTATAGTACTTCTCATCTTTCTTAAATACACTTTCCAGCAAACGAACGGGCTCGTAATCTTTTTCATTTTTCATGTACATGAGAGTATCACGATAAGTATCCTTGAAGCCTTTTGCCGAATACTCACTAATACTATTCAAGGTATAATATCCATCCCTGAAGTCTGATTTCAAACGAACGGAATCCAGGTCTCTTAAATTATCTATTACCAGCATCTTCTGGTTTTCCAGACCATCATCCATGCTATCATAGATCTCGTCCAGCATCTGGAAATAAAATATCACGGCCCAGCCCGTTAGCACAAAAAATAGCAGCCAGGCGAAATATCTGGAAGTGTAATTAAGTAATTTCAAGATAGAGTCAATTTATAACCAATTCCGTAAACTGCTTTAATTTCGATATCTGCTTTGACTTCTTTGAGTTTTTTACGAAGATTTTTTATTTGAGAATAGATAAATTCAAAATTATCAGCCTGGTCTATATGGTCTCCCCATACATGTTCTGCCAGTGCCGATTTACTAACCAGGCGATCCTGGTTAGTAGCGAGATAGGTAAGTATATCGAACTCTTTACGATTAAGTTCCATTTCACCATGTTGGGTTGCAGAAGTATGCTTTTCAGAATCTATACAAAGGTTGCCAATTTTGAGTAGATCACTGCCTTCAAAATTTTTTCTCCTTAGCAAGGCCTTTACCCTGGCATTCAATTCAGCCATATGAAAAGGTTTGGCAATATAATCATCAGCACCGGTATTTAAGCCGCGGATGCGGTCGTCTAAAGAATTCCTTGCCGAAACAATAATAACTCCTTCGGTCTTGTCATTTTTCTTCAGAAAATCAAGAATATCCATTCCGCTGCCATCAGGAAGATTAATATCCAGCAGAATACAATCATAATCATAAACCCCTACCTTTGAAATTGCAGAATCTAGATCGCTCGCCGATTCTACGATATATCCCTGCTTTACCAGGGTATCCTGCATATTCTGAAGCATGTCTTTCTCGTCTTCTATGATTAGAATTTTCATAAGCCTAAATATAGCTCGTTAAAATAGAAAGCAAAACTGGAAAGAATTGGGAATGAACAAAAAAGCCAGTTGAAAAAACCATAGGTTTCGTTGGGATGGCAGAACGAATTCCTGAAAAATTTTATTCTTTTATTAAAAATGAATCGTTTAAGACCTACTTTGTTCATTAGGAATCAAATCATTTGGATCGATTTCCCTTAAACCCATTATTATCTTATTAAACTCTGCAATAGTTTCATCTATTTTAGATTTAATTTTTGTTTCAGAAATGCTTTTATCATCGAAATAACTTTGACATTCCTTAAGCAATTGAATGAGACGATCTGATTGAATGAAATAAGTGGACATCGTACTTTTATGAATTAACTCTGAAATCTGCTTACTGTCTGTAAGTTCTGCAGCTTGTAGAAACTCATCAAGATAATCTGCAAAAGCCTTTGAAGTATTACCAATAAACTTTTTTAAAAATACAGGTTTACTATTTGCCATCTTAACCAGGCGTGTGAGGTTAAAGGATTTTTGAGAAAATTCCAGATCATTTTTGAAATTATCGGCGTCATTAATGGACTCATATTTTTTAATATTCTTTTTTCTTTCGCCTTGCGTTATAATATAATTTGAAATGACCATATGTAAATCTCCCGGCCCAAAAGGCTTACTAATAAAATCATCAATTCCAGCACGATCCAGTTCAGATTGAATATTCTCTCTACTAGTAGCCGATAATGCTAAAATTACAGGCTGTTTATCCAGATTTAGATTCCTAATGGTAGAAGCAGCTTCAAAACCATCAATAACAGGCATATGAATATCCATTAGAACTATATCATAATTATTTGCTTTTACGGCTTCAATAGCCTGTTGTCCATTATTAGCGGTATCAAATTTAATTTTCCAATCATTCAAATATTCCGAGATAACAAAAATATTTATAGCATTATCTTCTACTATTAAAATTTTGGATCGAGCAAGTTTTTGCTTTTTCCTTTTATTTGTATCGATCTCTTTTTTTACTTGTTTTGATCCTGTATATCGCTCATAATTGATAGTAAAAAAGAATTTCGACCCATGGCCTAATTTACTCTTTACTTTAATTTCACTCCCATGTAATTGTAAGATTTTCTGAGAAATACTAAGACCAAGGCCCGTTCCTTTAGGTTCACCATTTACCTGATTATCTGCCTGTGCAAATTCTTCAAAGATACTCGCAACCTTATTTTTTGGAATACCTATACCCGTATCCTGTATGGTAAACTTAAGTTCAACCTGATTCTCATGAAAGGTTTCAAGGTCAAGAAATACTTTTACAAAACCATCGCAGGTAAATTTTATAGCATTTCCCACGAGGTTTGTTAAAACCTGATTAAGTTTAATTGGATCTCCTACAATATAATTAGGGATGTTACTATCAACCTGGGTTAAAAGTTGAATACCTTTTTCTTTGCATCTTATTTCAAAAGTATGGGTTATGCTTTTCACTAACGTACGAATAGCGAAGGGTTTCTTTTCAATCAGTACAGATTGTGCTTCCAGTTTGCTTAGATCAAGTAAATTATTTACGAGTCCTAAAAGATTCTGAGAAGATAACTTCAGGATATCCACATATTCTTTCTGTTTTGAATTAAGAGGGGTCTTGGCTAAAAGGTTTCCAATTCCAAGTACTCCATTTAAGGGAGTTCGAATTTCATGGCTAATGGTTGCAAGGAATTGAGCCTTCTCTTTGGCATTCTTTTCCGCCCTGATTTTCGCATTGAATAATTCCTGTTCGTATTTAGTTCGATCTGAAATATCAAAAACTGAAGCTCTGTATCTATTTTCTTCAGTATTAGAACCCTTTATTTCTTTTACATTTATAAGAGCTGCAAAAGAAGTTTAATCTTTTTTTTGAATTTCGAAATTGATTTCATTGGCAAACCCCTGCATCCTGATTAAAGGAAAAAAATGAGTTTCAAAATATAATCTCCCCCCCATTTTAAAAAAATCGAATATTTTCTTTTTTCCTAAAATCTCCTCTCTTTCATATCCCAGCCATTCTATCAGGGTTTGATTAATATTATATACGATCCCATCGTTTGAAAAAGAAACATAACCACAAGGAGCATCATGATATAACTCTTCTGCAGATTCAAATAATACTGTTTTATGCTTTTTATTATTATTCATTTATTCCTGTCCTTGCAGATATTGTTTAATAGCTCTAACAGTTTGCTTAGGAGCACTTAAGTTTGGACAATGACCTGTAGCATCAATAACTTCTAAGGTACTGGTCGGGATTTGATTATAAACATATTGCGCCACCTCTAATGGTGCAATAACATCCTCCTTGGATTGAATTATCAGAGTAGGTATGTGAAGCTTTGGCAAATCTTCCCGATTGTCTGATAGAAAAGTAACTTGTGCAAAGTGCTTAGCAATTTCAGGGTTAGATTGACAAAAACTATTCTTTAATTCTTCTCCTAATTCTGGTCTTTCGGGATTTCCCATTATAGCAGGGGCCATAGTCGCCGCCCAGCCTAAATAATTTTTATCTAATGTATTTAATAAATCATCAATGTCTTCCTGATTAAACCCGCCTCGATATCCATTTTTATTGACATAACATGGTGATGGACCAATCATGATTATGTTGCTAAATAGTTCCGGTTCCTTATTGGCGGCCAATAATGCAATCATGGCGCTAACTGAATGCCCTACGATTATCAACTCTTTTAAATCCAAAACCTTACATACTTCAAGTATATCATCGGCATAGCCCTGCAGGTTGCCATATTTCTGTTTACTATAGTAGGATTCATCTGAATTTCCTGCTCCCACATGATCCATAAGAATAACTTTGTAGTCCTCCAGAAAATCAGGAATTACAAATCTCCACATATTTTGATCGCAACCATAACCGTGGACGAATAATATAGCTTGTTCTCCATTTCCCTGAACGGTAATATTATTTCTACTTAAAACCTTGGTTTTATCAATTGAAGTCATAGTAGCTAAAAAATTATTTTCGGTAATAAAGATAAGGATTTAACCTGTCTTAAATTTAATACCATAAATAGTACAACGGGCTTGAAAAATTTATAAGAACGGCGGCTGGCTTAAAACCTAATTGTATACCTGTTGCTAAAATAAACAAATCATTTACTTTTTTCAGAGCCTTTAAATTCCCTCATTTTAGCCAAACATATTTACAGATTTAGAATTGGTAAAAGTGTCTTCTAGCTTAAGCCTTTGGTGCTATTATACTTTTTATTTTCATATCCTAAGCGCAAGTAATCATAAACTAGAACTATTAACAACTATTAACGCATGTGTTAATCTCTTGTTATACCTGTGAACCTTTGATTTTTTCTTAACCTTATTATCTATTATAACTCTTATTTTAGATAGCCTAAGCTGTTAATTTGATAACCTATGGCTTTAAGATTTGAACCAATATTAGCAGAAGGTATTGCTCAGGTTTCATATTTTTTATGTGATGAGAGTGCAGGTTGCGCAGCAGTAATTGATCCTGTTCCCGATGCCGATATCTACCTACAGAAAGCCCGGCAATACCGTGTTACTATTACACATGTTTTTGAAACCCACATCCATGCAGATTTTATGAGTGGGGCTTGTGAGCTGGTAGCCCGATGTAATGGAAGTGCTAAAATTTATGTTAGCGTTGAAGGTGACGCCACATATCATTTTGCTCATGAACCGGTTCGGGCAGGAGATAAGTTTGAATTCGGTCAGGTTAAAATGATGGCTAAGCATACACCTGGTCATACACCCGAACATTTATCCTATTTATTATTTGAATCGCACAAAGAAGATCCCTGGGGCATTGTAACCGGTGATTCACTGTTCGTTGATTCTTTGGGACGACCAGATTTATTGGGTGATGAGAAAACAGATGAATTAACCCAGGCTCTATATAACACCATGCGAGAAGTCTTTTGCAAGCTGGGGGATGAAGTGATTGTGTATCCATGCCATGCAGCAGGTTCGGCTTGTGGTCCTGATATAGGTGACCGTATGCATACTACCATTGGATACGAGAAAAAACATAATCCATTCATGCAGATCGAGAGTTTTGATGAATTTAAAAAAACCATTCAGGATAGTGCGCCTCCTGTACCTACTCATTATCCAAAGATGAAAAAACTTAACGCCAAGGGGCCAGAAACTTTTGGTCATACACCACCAGTTAGGTCTCTAAGCGTAAATGAGTTTGAAAAAGAAATGAAGAACCCAGATACGATCATTATAGATACCCGGGATATGTTGGCATTTGGAGGCGGTCATATAGAAGGCGCTCTCAACATAGGACAACGTCCCATTCTGTCGGTTTGGGCCGGTTGGTTAATAGATACAAAGGCACCTATACTATTAGTACTTCCTGACGATAAGGACCTTGAGAGGGTTGTAACTCTGCTTTGGCTCACCGGACACACCAATTTTAAAGGCTATCTGACAGGGAATATGCGCAGTTGGCAAGAATCGGGTAAACCAATAATAAAACTACCACAACTGAGTGTACTTGAACTTAGTCAAAATAAAGAGCAATATCAACCTCTGGATGTGCGTAAACAGAAAGAATGGAAAAATGGCAATATTCCAAATGCTACACATATATTTCTTGGTGAACTATCTGATAAAATAAGCACCTTGAATAAAAACCAAAAATTTGCCGTGTATTGCGCCAGCGGATATAGAGCCAGTATTGCGGCCAGTTTTTTACAAAAGAATGGTTTTCAGAATGTGAACAGCATTCCTGGTAGTTTTAAAGCTTGGAAAGCTGCGGATTTACCAATTGAAAATAAAAGTTAAATCGAATAAAGAAAGATACTATGGAAAAGGAAATTAAGAAAGTGAATGATGAAATTTCGGTAGCTGCATTTGATCCAGATGAAAACGGCTTTAAAAACTTTGCTGAAAAGGGTTTTAAATCGGTTATCAATTTGCAGACTGAGAAAGAAGAACAAAACGTTTCTACCGAAAAGGAAGAAAAACTAGGTAAGGAAAATAATCTCACATATAGACATATTGGTATATCTAAAGATAATTTATCAGAAGCTATGGTAGATAATTTCCGACAGGAACTTGAAACGCTCCCAAAACCTATCGTAATTCATTGCAAATCTGGAAAACGTTCCGGTGCATTGGTGATGATGCATATTGGTTGCCAGAAAAACATGTCTGGCGAAGAAGTGATTGAAAAAGCTAAAGAAATGGGTTTTGAATGTGATGTGCCTGAACTGGAACAGTTCCTCAAGAAATATGTGAATGAGCATTCTGATTCTAAAAATTAAATTGAAAAGATTTTTAAATGCTTGAGGTTTAAGGAAAGTCAAATAAACAAAGGGATCATTCAATTTCTAATTATATACAGTAAACAAACTCACGATCCAATCACAGACTTGCTAAATACTCACATATCATTTATCTAGAATTATATTAATTTAATCTACAAAAAAAGGCAATTACATGAACTTCATGTAATTGCCTTTTTTTATTTCTTATTAAAATTTTAAAAAGTCGGGGTGGCAGGATTCGAACCTGCGGCCTCCTGCTCCCAAAGCAGGCGCGATAACCGGGCTACGCTACACCCCGTAATGGCTTTTCAACCACAATTGGGCGGCAAATATAAGAATATTTAATCTCCCACAATGAAAACTTTTAATTTTTTATATCTTAGTTCACTTAATACGTTTTAGACCCTTAATATTATTGCTATGAAAAGAATTTTATTAATATCAGGACTTGCTTTAAGTCTTATTGCTTGTGGAGAAAATGGAAAAGATTCCGGAACTGCGCAAGTCGAAGGAAATATTGAAGAGACTGGTGAGGAACAAACTCAGGAGCCTACTGAAGTTCCAGACCCTATAGACGCTGAAAATTCAGATAAATACTCCTATGAAATGGTCGTTGAAGGGCTGAAAATTCCATGGGGTTTTACCTTTCTTCCTGATGGAGGTATGCTAATTACTGAAAAAAATGGTGACATCATCCATTTTAAAGATGGCCAAAAAACCAATATTCAAGGAGGACCTGAGGTTTATGATCGCGGTCAGGGTGGATTACTGGATGTAGTTCTACATCCCGATTATGAATCTAATGGCTGGATCTACTTTACTTACGCATCAAAAGAAGGTGAAGGTGACGGAGGTAATACTGCTTTAATGAGAGCAAAACTTCAGGGAAATCAGCTTACCAGTAAAGAGGTACTTTATAAAGCTACACCAAATACTACAAAAGGACAGCATTTTGGATCCAGAATAGCTTTCGATAAAGAAGGTTACTTATATTTCAGTGCCGGGGAACGCGGAGAGAGAGATGTTAACCCTCAGGATATTACTCGTGATAACGGTAAGGTTTACAGGCTTAATGATGATGGAAGTATACCTTCTGACAATCCTTTCGTTGGCCAGCAAGAGGCGGTTGAAGCGATCTATTCATACGGTCACAGAAATCCGCAGGGAATGATCCTTAATCCTGAAACCGGAGAGATCTGGGTTCATGAACATGGCCCAAAAGGAGGAGATGAAATTAACGTGGTAAAAAAAGGAGCAAATTTCGGTTGGCCTGTTGTTACTTACGGAGAAAATTATAGTGGTACATCTATCACCGATGAAACCTCCCGATCAAATATGGAAGATCCTATCTTTTACTGGTTACCTTCTATAGCGCCCAGTGGTTTTGCTTATGTGACTTCTAACAAGTTCCCGGAATTAAAAGGTAATCTACTCGTAGGTTCGCTTAAATTTCAATATCTAGAACTTTTAGAGCTGAATGGCAAAAAAATTAATAAAAGGGTTAAATTACTTGAAGATTCAGGAAGGATGAGAGATGTAAAACAGGGACCTGATGGTAATATTTATATGGCCATAGAAGGAAAAGGAATTGCTAAACTAACTAACAACCAGGAATAATGAGAAAACTACTTTTTATTTTCAGTTTGATCGCTTTCGTCGCATGTAAATCTGATAAAAAAGAAAAAGATACTGAAGAAGAATCTTATGTGATCCCGTCTTCAGAAAAATCAAGTACTAAAACACCACTTACAGCAAGTGTGGAAAGAGGAAAAACGATCTACAATGATCTTTGCGTCACCTGTCACTTACCAAACGGAAAGGGAATTGCTGGCACCTATCCTCCTCTTGATGGTTCTAACTGGCTTACCGAAAAACGAGAGGAAAGCATTAGAGGAGTAAAATATGGAATGCAGGGACCAATCGAAGTGAATGGAGAAAAATATGATAATATCATGACGCCTATGGGCTTAAGTGATAAAGAAGTGGCAGACGCCATGAATTATGTGATGAATTCCTGGAGCAACAATATAAAGGATATGGTTACAGAAGAGGAAGTTGCAGCCATTCAAAAAGAAACCGAGTAAATATTTTAAAACTTCATTTTAGAACCGGATTGTTATACAGTCCGGTTTTTTTGTGTTGATGGATTTCGTTCTTAGACAAATTGATTAAAAAATCATCAGAAGCTTTTTAAAAACTAATATTACCTTTGCGCAAATTTCAACTCTATGCTTATAATTGGTATTGCCGGTGGTACGGGAAGCGGGAAAACTACGGTAGTAAATCAGATCATTGATGAATTAAAGAACGAGGAAGTAGATGTGATCTCTCAGGATTCTTATTATCAGGATACCTCTCACCTATCTTTTGAAGATCGTAAAAAGATAAATTTCGACCATCCCAAGTCTATTGATTTTGAACTTTTAGCTGAACATTTAAAAGAACTAAAATCAGGAAAATCCATTCAGCAACCGGTATATTCTTTTAAAGAACACAACAGGACCGGAGAAACCATCGAGATCCATCCAAGAAAAGTGGTGATCGTTGAAGGGATTCTTATACTTACCCATCCTGAAATTCGTGAGTTATTTGACATTAAGATCTATGTACATGCAGATAGTGACGAAAGACTTATTCGAAGATTAAAACGAGATATTGCAGAACGTGGCAGAGATCTGGAAGAGGTGTTATGGCGTTATCAAACAACACTGAAGCCTATGCATCAGCAATTTATTGAGCCTACCAAAGAATTTGCAGATATCATCATTCCAACAAACCGCTACAATACGGTTGCTGTTGATATCGTTCAGACTATTATAAAAGATCGCTTAACCTAATTTTGTATCTTTAAAGCGTATGAAATTTAAAGACCTGCGTAAAAAGCCCTGGTTCAGGATAGTCAGTAACAAGTATGTACTGATTATTCTTGTATTTGCCGGCTGGATGTTCTTCCTGGATACCAATTCATGGTTTATTCATCATGAACTTGACCAGGAAATAAATGAATTGCAGGACAATAAGAATTATTATCAAACGGAAATTGCGAAAGATAAAGCAGTCATTGAAAAACTTCAGGATTCGGTAGAACTTGAAAAGTTCGCCAGGCAGAAATATTATATGAAAAGGCCCAATGAAGATATTTACATTATCGAGTACGATACGGTAAACTAAAGGCTTCGCAAACTTCCCGTTCAAAAACCAACTACTAATGAAACAATTGTTATTTCAGGACTTTGAAGAAGTTTCTGCAAAACAATGGAAACAGAAGATCCAGGCAGATCTTAAGGGTGCAGATTATAACGAGAAGCTTATCACCAAAACCCTTCACGGCATTGATATCAAACCTTTTTATTCTTCTGAAGATATAGAAGAAACCTTAAAGGTTAGCAATCCCGCACACTGGAATATATGTGAGAAAATATATGTTACTTCTGCAGAAGCTGCCAACACAAAAGCCCTGCAAAAACTACAGAAGGGAACGGAAGCGATCTGGTTTATTTTACCAAACAAAGAAATCGATTGCGAAACCCTATTTAAAAACTTTCCGGAAAAACTTTCTGTCTATTTACATCTTGAATTCCTGGATTCAGATTTTGTTCAGCTAATTGATAAAGCACTTTCAAGTAAAGATCTGAACGTTTTTCTTCAGACCGATATTATTGGAAAACTAGCCCGTACGGGAAACTGGTTTGATAATATGAATTCAGACCATGAAGAATTGGAAAAGATCACGCAAAATTCCAGGAATTTTGAATCTGTAATAAGCACCAATCTTGGCCTTTATCAAAATGCAGGAGCAAATATTCCTCAACAACTGGCGTATGCTTGCGCACAGGCCACAGAATATCTAAATTACCTTTCAGGATTAGATATTTCAGAAGATAAAAAGGCAAATTTCAAACTTCAGTTTAAGGTCTCGGTGGGATCAGATTATTTTTTCGAGATCTCTAAGATAAGAGCGCTGAGATGGTTATTTGGAAGCATTGCAAAGGAATTCGGGTTTAATACAGATTGTCACATTATAGCAGAGCCTACCAAAAGAACCAAGACATTATATGATTATAATGTGAATTTACTGCGCACAACTACTGAAGGTATGAGTGCGATCCTTGGCGGCGCTGATGCTATTTGCAATATGCCTTACGATGCTATTTATCATAAGGACAATGAGTTTGGCGACCGTATTGCGAGAAACCAATTACTTATCATGAGGAACGAAAGCTATCTTGATAAGGTGGGGAATGTAGCAGAAGGCACCTATTATATTGAATCTCTCACCAGACAGTTAGCTGAAAAAGCCCTTGACATATTTAAGGATATAGAAAAAGGAGGAGGTTTCCTGAAAGAATTAAAGTCGGGAATCATTCAGAAAAAAATAAAAGAGAGTGCGGCAGAGGAACAGGAGAAATTCAATAATGGAGAACTTGTCCTCATAGGAACCAATAAGTTCGAGAATCCTGAAGACAGAATGCAGGAGGATATTGAACTTTATCCTTTCCTGAAGAAAAATCCGCGTAAAACCTTACTTGAACCAATACTTGAAAGAAGGCTGAGTGAAGCGAGTGAAGAGAAAAGATTAGAAGAAGAGAAACAAAGCCAGCCAACCCAATTAAATTAAGATTTATGCAACGCAAAGATCTTCAAAATATAAGCCTTGCCGATAAGGACTTCTCACAGAGAAAACCGGCATCGGAAAAGGAAACATTTAAGACACCTGAAGAAATAGAGATCAAGACTTCTTATTCTAAAGAAGATATTTCTGAATCTGAACATTTGAATTTTGCTGCTGGAATTCCGCCTTACTTACGCGGACCTTACAGCACGATGTATGTTAGCCGTCCATGGACCATTCGTCAATATGCAGGGTTTTCTACAGCTGAAGAAAGTAATGCTTTCTACAGAAGGAATTTAGCTGCCGGCCAGAAAGGACTTTCTGTAGCATTTGACCTGCCAACACATAGAGGTTATGATTCAGATCACGATCGCGTGGTTGGAGATGTAGGTAAAGCAGGAGTCGCTATAGATTCAGTTGAGGATATGAAGATCCTTTTCGATCAGATTCCACTGGATAAAATGTCGGTATCTATGACCATGAACGGAGCGGTGCTTCCAATTATGGCTTTTTATATAGTAGCTGCAGAAGAGCAAGGTGTAAAACCTGAATTATTATCGGGAACTATTCAGAATGATATTCTGAAGGAATTCATGGTAAGAAATACTTATATCTACCCTCCTACTCCTTCAATGAAGATCATTTCAGACATATTTGAGTATACTTCTCAAAATATGCCGAAATTCAACAGTATCAGTATTTCCGGATATCATATGCAGGAAGCCGGTGCTACCTGTGATATTGAACTTGCTTATACGCTAGCAGACGGCCTGGAATACATCCGGAAAGGTCTGGACGCAGGAATGGATATAGACAGTTTTGCCCCTCGATTATCTTTTTTCTGGGCCATTGGAATGAACCATTTTATGGAGATCGCTAAAATGAGAGCGGGCAGAATGCTTTGGGCGAAACTGGTAAAACAATTCAATCCTAAAAACCCGAAATCCCTCTCTCTTAGAACACATTCACAAACCAGTGGCTGGAGTTTAACCGAACAGGATCCATTTAATAATGTTGCCAGAACCTGCATTGAGGCAGCTGCAGCAGCATTTGGAGGAACCCAGAGTTTACATACCAATGCACTTGATGAAGCCATCGCTTTACCAACAGATTTTTCAGCAAGGATTGCCAGGAACACACAATTATACCTTCAGCAGGAAACAAATATCACCAAAACAGTAGATCCATGGGCAGGTAGTTTCTACGTAGAAAAACTAACTGAACAGATCGCGGACCAAGCCTGGAAACTAATTGAAGAAGTTGAAGAACTAGGTGGAATGACTAAGGCTATTGAAGCAGGAATTCCGAAGATGCGAATTGAAGAAGCAGCGGCTAAAAAACAGGCCAGAATTGACAGTGAGACCGATGTTATTGTTGGCGTTAATAAATACCGTCTTGAAAAAGAAGACGAACTGGTCACTCTTGAGGTTGATAATCAAACCGTAAGAAAACAACAGGTTGCCAGACTTGAAAAAATTAGAGCTGAAAGAAACGAAGAAAAGGTTCAGGAAACTCTCGAAAACCTTAGAAGAGCTGCTAAAGAACAAAATGGTAATTTACTGGCTTTAGCCGTTGAAGCTGCACGAGAAAGAGCAAGTTTAGGCGAGATAAGTGATGCCCTGGAGGATGTCTACGGAAGATATAAGGCGAAAATCCAATCATTTAGCGGAGTATATTCAAAAGAAATGAAAGATAACAGTTCATTTAATAAAGCCAGAGAACTGGCAGACAAGTTTGCCGGAATGGAAGGTCGCAGGCCAAGGATCATGGTGGCAAAAATGGGTCAGGATGGTCACGATCGCGGAGCTAAAGTAGTAGCCACCGGTTATGCCGATCTTGGATTTGATGTGGATATAGGCCCACTATTCCAGACTCCGGCAGAAGCTGCCCAACAGGCAGTAGAAAATGATGTACATATCCTGGGAGTTTCTTCTTTAGCGGCAGGACACAAAACACTGGTTCCGCAGGTGATAGAAGAACTTAAAAAACTAGGAAGAGAAGACATTATGGTAATCGTAGGAGGTGTGATTCCTTCACAGGATTACCAATTCTTATTTGATGCCGGTGCCGTCGCAGTATTTGGTCCAGGAACCAAGATCAGTGAAGCAGCGATACAGTTACTGGAAATATTAATCGATGAATAAAAGATTTAAAACCAACCAAAAATATGGACTTTAAGAAAAAAATGCTGAGAGATGATGCTCTCGAGGGGAAAAACATAATTGTTACCGGAGGAGGTAGCGGACTAGGGAAATCAATGACCAGATATTTCCTTGAACTGGGAGCTAATGTAGCCATCACCTCCAGAAACCTGGAAAAGCTGGAAAAAACTGCTAAGGAGCTGGACGAAGAAACCGGAGGGAAGTGTTTTGCTGTTCAATGTGATGTAAGACATTACGACCAGGTTGAAGCTATGCGTGATGCGGTGGTTGAAGAATTTGGATCTGTAGATATACTCTTGAACAATGCTGCTGGAAACTTTATTTCTCCTACTGAAAGATTAAGTGCAAATGCGTTTGATACCATTATCGACATCGTTCTTAAAGGAAGTAAGAACTGCACGCTGGCATTAGGAAAACATTGGATAGACAAGAAAGAAGAGAACAAAACCATTCTAAATATTGTAACTACCTACGCCTGGACAGGTTCAGCATACGTAGTACCTAGTGCAACTGCAAAAGCAGGTGTCTTAGCAATGACCAGATCACTGGCTGTAGAATGGGCAAAATACGGAATTAGATCTAATGCGATCGCTCCGGGACCGTTCCCAACTAAAGGAGCATGGGATAGGTTATTACCAGGTGATTTGAAAGAGAAATTCGACCTGGCTAAGAAAGTTCCACTTAAGCGTGTAGGCGATCACCAGGAACTGGCAAATCTTGCAGCTTATCTTGTTTCAGACTTTTCAGCATATGTAAATGGTGAAGTGATCACTATCGATGGCGGAGAATGGTTAAAAGGTGCAGGACAGTTCAATTTACTAGAAGCAGTACCAGAAGAAATGTGGGATATGCTTGAGGAAATGATCAAGTCAAAAAAGAGCTAATATCGCCTCTTACTTTTTCAGTTTTCAACAAAAAATCTGAAGAAAATATTAAAAACCGGAGAAAGTCTTGATTTTACTAGGAACTTCTTCGGTTTTTTCTTTTGAAGCTGTTAACAATTTCATTTTCTAAACCTATAATAAATTGTATTTTTACCTTTCAAAAATCATACATTTTTAATGGGTAAAATCATTGCTATTGCCAACCAAAAGGGAGGCGTGGGTAAAACCACAACATCTGTGAACCTTGCAGCCTCGCTGGGCGTTCTGGAAAAGAAGATATTATTGATCGATGCAGACCCTCAGGCAAATGCCACATCTGGCCTGGGAATAGATGTTGAAACGGTAGAAAATGGAACCTATCAATTACTGGAACATTCTATAAAAGCTGAAGAAGCTATTATGGAAACCAGCTCCCCTAATTTAGATATTATCCCTGCGCATATAGACCTGGTGGCTATTGAAATTGAACTTGTAGATCAGGAAAACAGGGAGTCTATGCTTAAAAAGGCAGTAGAACCTCTAAGAGATAAATATGATTTTATTCTAATAGATTGTGCCCCTTCCCTTGGATTATTAACCCTGAATGCCCTTACGGCTTCAGATTCTGTTATAATCCCTATACAATGTGAATATTTCGCACTGGAAGGATTAGGTAAACTATTAAATACTATTAAAAGTGTACAGAAGATACATAACAACAAATTAGATATAGAAGGTCTTTTACTAACCATGTATGATTCAAGATTAAGACTTTCTAATCAGGTGGTGGAAGAAGTTAAAAAGCATTTTGATGAAATGGTTTTTGAAACAATCATTCAGCGAAATGTACGTTTAAGTGAAGCGCCTAGTTACGGTGAAAGCATCATCAATTATGATGCTTCTAGCAAAGGAGCCAGCAATTATTTGAGTCTGGCACATGAAATTATAAAGAAAAACTAATATAAATGGCGAAGGCTACCAGAAAACAAGCATTGGGGAGAGGACTTTCAGCCCTACTGAAAGATCCGGAAAATGATATAAAATCTGCAGAGGATAAAAATGCCGACAAACTGGTTGGCCATATTGTTGAACTGGAGCTTTCTTCTATAGAAGTAAATCCTTTTCAGCCAAGAACCAGTTTCAATGAAGAGTCTTTAAAGGAACTAGCTTCCTCTATCCGTGAATTAGGAGTAATTCAGCCAATAACGGTAAGAAAACTGGAATTTGATAAATACCAGTTAGTTTCAGGTGAAAGAAGGTACAGAGCCTCAAAATTAGTTGGTCTAAAGACCATTCCGGCCTACATAAGAATTGCGAACGACCAGGAATCCCTGGAAATGGCTCTTGTTGAAAATATCCAGAGGCAGGATCTGGATCCAATAGAAATTTCGCTTTCTTATCAGCGTTTGATCGATGAGATCCAGTTAACCCAGGAGCAATTAAGTGATAGAATTGGTAAGAACAGATCTACAATTGCCAATTATCTTAGGCTTTTAAAACTAGATCCAATCATCCAGACCGGCATGCGTGATGGGTTTTTAAGTATGGGACATGGTAGAGCACTCATCAATATTGACGATACTCAGAAACAACTGGATATCTATGAAAAGATCATTCAAAAATCTCTTTCTGTTAGGGAAACGGAACAATTAGTTAGAGAATTAAATTCTGAAGCAAAACCTGCTGCAGCCTCTAAAAAGGTTACAGTACCTATAACCTATAAAAAGGGGATTAAAGAATTCACTGAATATCTAGGAACTAAAGTAGATGTGAAGGTTACCAAAAAAGGTAGCGGAAAATTAACTATACCATTTTCTTCCGAAGAAGATTTCGAAAGAATCAAAAAATTAATCCGGGGTGAAGAGTAATCCTTATTTTTTCCTGTTCTTTTTCCTGTTCTTCCTTTCGGTTGCCTCAGCTCAACAAGACTCGCTTTTGGTTACACCTGAAAAGAAATCCAAAAAGGAATTAAAAAGAGAACAACAGGAAAAAGAATATGAACCATATAATGCTTTAGCACCGGCAAAAGCAGCATTTTATTCGGCAGTTTTACCGGGATTAGGACAGGCATATAACGGCAGTTACTGGAAAATACCAATTGCTTACGCAGGTATTGGCACCGGAATCTATTTTTACCTGGAAAATGACAAACAGTACGACAGGTATCGTGATGCCTATAAGGACAGGCTTGCGGGGAGACCAGATGAATTTGATAATAGGATCACCACCGACGGGTTGATCAGGGCTCAGGAATTTTACCAGAAAAACAAAGAGATCTCAATACTGGTAACTGTAGGTGTTTATATCCTGAATATCATTGACGCCAATGTCGAAGCGCATTTAAGACAATTCAATGTTGACGAAGACCTTTCGGTTAAACCAAATCTGGATTTTGACGCCTTATCTGGTAAAACCAACTACGGACTCACCTTAAATTATAATTTTTAATATGAATATCGCTCTTTTAGGTTACGGAAGGATGGGTAAAACCATTGAAGAGATCGCAGAAAATCGCGGTCATAAGATAGTTTTGAAGGTAAGTGACGATATAGAGAATCACGATCTCAGTGAATCCAATATTGATGTGGCCATAGATTTTAGTATTCCTAAAGCGGCTTTCAAAAATATAACCACCTGTTTTAAAAATAACATTCCCGTAGTTAGCGGAACCACAGGTTGGCTTGACGATTATGAGAAAGCCAGAAAGGTCTGCCAGGATGAAGATTCAGCTTTCATTTATGCTTCAAACTTTAGTTTAGGGGTAAACGTTTTTTTTGAATTGAATCAAAAACTAGCCGGAATGATGCAGGGTCTGGAAGATTATTCTGTTGATATCGAGGAAATTCATCATTTACAAAAACTGGATTCTCCAAGCGGAACAGCTATTACCCTGGCGCAACAGATATTACAGGAAAATTCAAAATTAAAAGGCTGGCAACTGGAAAATGCAGATGAGGATGAAATTCCTATTCATGCAAAAAGAGAAGAAAACGTTCCTGGAACGCATACGGTCACGTATGACTCTTCGATAGACAAAATAGAGATCACGCACACCGCAAAATCCAGACAGGGTTTTGCATTAGGAGCTGTAGTGGCTGCTGAATACCTTAAAGGAAAATCAGGGATATTCACTATGAAAGACGTGCTTTCTGATCTTTTTCAAAATTAAAATGTAACATTTAAAGGCAAATCCAGCCTTATACCGTAAAGAATATAAAATATGACTTTTACCGAATGGTTTATTTTCTTCCTGCTAATTCAGGTAGTTCATTTTCTAGGAACCTGGAAATTATATCAAAGAGCTGGTAGAAAAGCATGGGAAGCAGCAGTACCTGTTTATAATGCTGTTGTTTTAATGAAGATCATTAACAGGCCATGGTGGTGGGTGATCCTGATGTTCATACCCATTGTAAATCTTATAATCATTCCGGTTATCTGGGTTGAAACTATTAGAAGTTTTGGTCGAAATTCTACTGCTGAGACCTTTGCGGTGGTCCTCACTTTAGGGCTTTATATTTATTACGTGAACTACGCGACCAACGATGCTTATATTGTTGATCGTGATCTAAAACCAAGAACAGAAGCAGGAGAATGGATAAGCTCTATTCTTTTTGCAGTTATAGCTGCTACTATTGTGCATACTTATTTCATGCAGCCTTTTACCATACCCACTTCTTCCTTAGAAAAAACACTTTTAGTAGGTGATTTTCTTTTTGTAAGTAAGTTTCACTATGGAGCACGTGTACCACAAACGGCGGTAGCATTTCCTATGGTTCATGACACTATTCCTTTTCTTGGGGTAAAGTCTTATCTAAATAAACCTCAAATTCCATATTTAAGATTTCCGGGATTCGAGAATATAGAAAGAAATGATATTGTTGTTTTTAACTGGCCGGTAGACACGGTTCGGAAGTTCTTTGACCGCTCCGGTAAGCACTTTAAAAAACCTGTAGACAAGAAATCTAATTACGTTAAGAGAGCCGTTGGAGTGCCAGGAGATTCACTTTCGGTAGTTAATGGATATGTCCATATTAACGGGAAGCAATTGGAGCTTCCAGACAGAGCTAAGCCACAGTTCTCTTATGTAGGTCAAACAAAAGGACAACCATTCAACCCGCAAAGTCTTTATAAGCTTTACGACATTACAGATGGCTATTCGTATAACCCTAACAACAACGCTTTCTTTATTCAGTCACTTTCAGATGAAGGATTTGAAAGATTTAAAAATCACCCGAATGTCGCTACAATAAGGAAATATGTAGATTCAGCCGGAGTTAAAAATGCCAGTCTTTTCCCGAACGACGGTAAACGTAACTGGAACAATGACAATATTGGCCCTATCTATATTCCTGAAGCTGGAAAAACCGTGGATATTACGCCACAGAGTATGGCTTTTTATAAAGAGATCATTGAGACCTATGAAGGATCTGAAATGGGTCTGGACAACCGACTTACCATAAATGGAACCCAGGTTTTACTTAATGGTCAGCCTATAGATAGCTACACCTTTAAACAGAATTACTACTGGATGATGGGTGATAACCGAAACAACTCTGAAGATAGCCGTACCTGGGGATATGTACCAGAAAACCATGTGGTGGGTAAACCTGTATTTATCTGGATGAGCTGGGATACCAATGCCAGTGGTTTTGATAAGATACGATGGGAAAGAGTTTTTACTACGGTAAAAGGTGATGGAGAACCTACTTCATTTTTACCATATTTCCTTATCATATTAGTGATCTTCTTTGGTTGGAGATACTTTAAAAAACGTAGAGAAGAAGCTTAATTACTATGAAACCGGTTTTATTACATCCCTCCTATTTTGGGCCAATAAGCCAATGGACGGCAATTGCCAAAGCAGATAATGTTATTTTCGAAAACGAAGATAACTACCAGAAGCAGACATACCGAAACAGGATGTATATCTATGATGCCAATGGCAGGCTTACTCTCAATATTCCAATAAAGCATAGCTCGGCTTTAGGCTTAAGCAAAAAAGGACATCAGAAATACAAGGATGTACAGATCGAAAATGAATTCGATTGGCAAACTCAGCACTGGAGAGCTTTTAAAGCTTCATACCAGACCTCGCCTTTCTTTGAATTCTATGAAGATGAATTACATCCAATCTATTCCAGGAAGTTCAGGTTCTTAATGGACCTAAATTACCATTGTATGGATTTTGTAGCAGATTGCCTGCAATTAGACTGGGA
This sequence comes from Christiangramia echinicola DSM 19838, assembly GCF_000423065.1. Lineage (GTDB taxonomy): Bacteria > Bacteroidota > Bacteroidia > Flavobacteriales > Flavobacteriaceae > Christiangramia > Christiangramia echinicola. The sequence goes on along the minus strand of NZ_AUHG01000016.1, from coordinate 160,852 downwards.
ATATGATAAAACTGATGAATTCATTCTAAAACCACAGGATAACACTAACCTGAGAAACCTGATAAATGCTAAATCCAATCAAGGGTTTGAGAACAACAAATACACTCAGGTATTCGAATCTAAAGCTGGTTTTCTACCAAATCTCTGTATTCTAGATCTTATATTTAATGAAGGAAATGCTTCTTTAGAATATCTCCTGGCGCAGGATCTAAAGACCGATCTTGGTTAGTACGGGGTAATGGTCTGAATAATCTATCTCGAACTTCTTAAACTCATTAATAGACAATCCATTTTCTATAAGGAGAAAATCTATTCTTAAGGGGAAGTAATTCAATTTAAAGCTTTTACCAAAACCACTACCTGCTTCCAGAAAAGCATCATTAAATCTTCCGTCCTGCTTAATAAGGTTATAGATATATGAGAAGCTCGTATTATTAAAATCTCCGGCGATAATGGTCTTGTAAGGAGATTGTTTTAAATGATCCAATAACATCTCTGCCTGTTCCTGTTGCAGCGAAAAGCCGTAACCAATTCTACCAAGCAACTTCTTAGAATCTTCCTTTTGGAGATCATCGATACCTGGCTTTATATTGAGTGACTGAAAATGTACGTTTACTATACGAACAGTATCCTTTTTATTAATGACGATATCTGTATAGATCGCGTTATTATTTCCGTGCTGTGGGAAATCCAGTGAAGCCTGGTTAATGATGGGGTACTTTGAAAAGATAGCTGAACCAAATTCAGCATTCTTACCCTTTAATTTTATGTACTCATAGGGATACACATTTGCGAGTTCAGCTGCGCCTATATAGTGTTCCTGCACACAAAGAATATCAGGATTCTTCTCATTTATGAAACCGGTAATTTTTTCAGGAATATCTTTCCGCTCAGACCATTCATAAGCATTGAACATCCTCACGTTATAGCTCATCAGGGAAAAATCTGAAACTTCTTCGTCATCTTCCTCAGCACTGGAAAATTTCACGAAACCAGTTACATAATTATAACCTAATAGCAACACTATAAGCGAGAGCAACAACTGCCTTTTGAATCTCAGGATCCAGTAAATAAGAAAAATTGTATTCAATATAATAAGCACCGGAACACCAAGGCTTAAAACTGAAAGTAACGGGAATGATTTAGGAGGAATATGCGGCAGCAAATATGAGAACAGTAATGCAGTTGCTGCCAGAGAATTCAGAATAAAGATGAATTTATCGAATAAGCTTAATTTCTTCATCTAATCTTCTTTACCGGCCTGGAACAAAAAGTCCTTTTCAGCTTTGCTCAAACTCTCGTATCCGCTTTTACTTATTTTATCAAGGATCGCATCTACCTTTTTTTGTTTCTCGTCCTTATTAAAATTACTCTTAGCATTATTAGATCGCGTTTGTGTCTTAGCTGTTTTACCGGTTCTGTGAACAGTTTTCATTCTCGCTTTCTTCTCTCTGGGTTTAAAAACAGAAGCTAAAGAATCCATCAGGTTCTCAAACCATTTACCAATATCGTTTCCTTTTTGCAGCTGGTTAGTATACAAGTAACCAAGACCAGCTCCACCCAAATGAGCAAGATGCCCACCAGCATTCCCCATTGGGATCTGAATAATATCCAGGACAACCAAAAATGCGGCGATCCACCAGAACTTTATACTTCCAATAAGCATTAACCTAACCCTCATATTAGGAATATGGGTAGCGATCCCTATAAGAACTGCCATTACTCCGGCCGAAGCTCCCATAAGGTAAGATCTACCAGTCCCCTGAAATGCAGGAAACAGGTTATAACTTAACATATAGACTAAAGCTCCAATGATAACGCCCAGAAAGTAGTAATTCAACAGACGTTTAGCTGAAAAGTAATTCAGAAAATAAATACCTGAAAAATACAGGATCAACATATTGGATAAAATATGCCAGATACCGCTATGTAAAAAAGAATAGGTAATTATAGACCACGGCTTTAGTAAGAATTCCATTGGCTCTTTTGGAAAAACAAACCACTCCAGTAAAAAATCTGAAGGAAGCTGAAATAAATAAGCGATGGTTCTAAGCAGAAAGAACAATATAAAGACCAGCACATTGATAGCAATGAGCTTTTCTGTGACCGTGGCGGTCTGGATCTTATATTTAAATCTATCTGATGATCTCATCAATACCAGCGATTATCGTTAAACTGATTCTTTTTCCAGTAATACATCATTATGAAGCCAAATAGCGCACCTCCTATGTGGGCAAAATGAGCAATAGAACCTCCAAATATTGAATAACCGGTAAAGCCTGAAAACAAATCTAAGGCAATTAATCCGGGAATAAAATACTTCGCTTTAATTGGCACAGGTACAAAAAGTAGAAATAATTCTACATTCGGGAACATCATTCCAAACGCCACCAGTATCCCATAAATTGCCCCGGAAGCTCCTACCGCGGGATTAGAGAACGCTTGCAGCATAGAGCGTAGTGTACCTTCGTCTATACCTTCCGGAATTCTGAATCTATTGGTAGTATAAGCCTGTTCTATAAAACTCATCACTTCGGGCGGGGTCCATCCTAATTCCAGGAGTCCGTTAAATCCTTTTTGATACGCATAAAAGTTCACTAAAGTATGCAACAGCGCCGCACCTATTCCTGCTGAAAAGTAGAAGAATAAGAAACGCTTCTGACCAAGCATTTGTTCAATAGGGCTTCCAAATGCCCAGAGCGCATACATATTAAAAAGTATATGCATAAACCCACCATGCATGAACATGTGAGTGAATAGTTGCCAGAACTGGAAATTCGGATTTTTTATAAACCACAACGCGAAATACTCGTATGCTGCATCACCAATTAACTGGCTCCCGATAAAGAATATTACGTTGATTATCAATAAAACCTTAACGGTTTCGGTCATTCTTCCCATTAGGCAAATTTTTTATCTAGTTCGTCTACAGACAAGGTAGTAAACACTGTCTTATTAAATGGATTAAGCCCCGGCTCCTTGCAGGCAAATAATCTATTCACTATATGTTGTTGTTCGGCTGAATTTAATAAAGTTCCAGATCTAACCGCCATTGATTTAGCTAAAGATTTAGCTAATAGATCTGTCTGTGAAAAGCCATTATCTGGCACATCTTTTTCAAAATCGGCCACTAATTGTTCCAGTAAGATCTCTACCTCACTTTCTGAAATCAGGGTAGGAATACCTGTAATTCCAACTTCATCTTGCTTGATCTCAGAAAAAATAAATCCCGTCTGCTCCAGTGAATCTTTGATCTCTTTCAGCATTTCAACTTCATGCCTGTTAAACTGAAGTCTTAATGGAAATAACAATTGCTGACTAACTGCAGATGAGACAGTTATATTCTTTAATAGTTCTTCGTAAAGAACTCTTGTGTGTGCTCTATGCTGATCTATAACAAGAATGCCGCTTTTAAGAGTGGAGACAATATATTTCTTCTGAACCTGGAAAGTAGACTTCTCTGCCTGCTCCTCTTTAGCTCCGAACAAATTGCCGGTTACCTCTTCACTTTCAAATTCAATTTGCTTTAAGTCAACCTCTGGTTCACTTTCAGATTGCAACCCTGAATACAAGCTTTCCCATTCTGCCGGTTTCTCTTTTTGGTAGTTTCCACCTCCTGCATATTGAGCTTTATAATTATTCTCACTCTGGAAAGGATTGAAATTTCTATCTACTTCCACCTGCGGTACATCTGCTTTCTTATTTTTATATTCATAAGGCGTATCCAATTCAGAATCTCTTTCGAAATCCAGCATCGGGGCTACGTTGAACTGGCCAAGACTATGCTTTATAGAACTCTTTAAAATGGCATATAAAGCGTGTTCATCATCAAACTTGATCTCTGTCTTCGTTGGATGAATATTAATATCTATAGACTTGGGATCTACTTCCAGGTAGAGAAAATAACTAGGATAACTCTTATCTTTTAACAGGCCTTCAAAAGATGCCACCACGGCATGATTTAAATACGGACTTTTAATGAATCTATTATTCACAAAGAAGAACTGCTCTCCCCTGCTCTTCTTAGCAAACTCTGGCTTACCAACAAAACCTGAAATTTTCACAATTTCAGTATCCTCTTCTACCGGAACCAGTTTTTCATTGGTTTTCCCACCTAGAATATTCGTAATACGCTGACGGAAATTAGTAGTGGGAAGTTGAAATAGTTCATTCCCGTTATGTATAAGTGAAAAACTGATATCTGGATGGGCTAAAGCAACCCTTTGAAACTCATCGATAATATGACGGCTTTCAACATTATCAGACTTAAGAAAATTTCGGCGGGCTGGAATATTGTAAAAAAGATTCTTTACGCTAATTCCGGTTCCTTTTGGAGTCACACAGGCATCCTGAGAAACCACCTGGCTGCCTTCTACCTTTAAACAGGTACCAACCTCATCATCTTCAGTCCTGGTCTTTAGCTCAACATGAGCGATTGCAGCAATAGAAGCAAGTGCTTCACCACGAAACCCTTTAGTTTTAAGACTAAAAAGATCATCTGCAATTTTTATTTTGGAGGTAGCATGTCTTTCAAAACTCATGCGGGCATCGGTAAGGTTCATACCAACACCATCATCAATGACCTGAATAAGCGATTTACCGGCATCCTTTATCACAACCTGGATGCGGCTGGCTTTTGCGTCTATTGAATTTTCGAGAAGTTCCTTTATTACCGAGGCCGGACGTTGCACCACTTCACCCGCAGCGATCTGGTTGGCAACGTGATCGGGCAACAATTGAATTACGTTACTCATTTAACGGGGATTCGAGAAAATGGACAAATCAAAATCTAATATCCACAGACATATGAAAATTAAGACTACAATAATATATACTACACGCTTATTAATGCTTCGGTTTCCCCGGGTACGACTGTTTGTACGAGCCTCTGCCCAGTGAGAACCAAAATCTATAGCGTTGGTAGCTTCTTTATATTTATTGAATTTATTATCAAAGTCATAAATGTTACCGGTATCCTTACCCTTGTAGTAACGCGGGGTGTAGTTATACCTGGTATTTTTTCTAACTCTGTTTAAATTGATTTTCAAAACTGTAGATTGTTTGCTGATCCAAATTTACTCAAAATGCTTCAAAAATCCGAAGCATGTGGGTATTAATAAATAAGCAATAACAATGCCGTTTTAAAATCACCTGGAGACCTGCTCTTAGCCCTTGTAGAATTTAGCGTCTTGCCTTAATTGCGCCATTTTAATGGCTGCTATGGCAGCTTCTGTTCCTTTATTACCATGCTTTCCACCGCTACGAGCTCTTGACTGTTCGATATTATTATCTGTAAGCACACAGAAGATTACTGGAATGTCGGTTTGAACATTCAGGTCTTTAATACCCTGAGTTACTCCATCACAAACAAAGTCAAAGTGCTTAGTCTCTCCCTGGATCACATTTCCTACTGCTATAATTGCATCAAGCATTTCGAAGCTTTCCTGCATCTTCTTGCATCCATAGATCAATTCAAAACTTCCCGGAACATTCCATCTAACGATGTTTTCCTTTTGAACTCCGTTATCTATCCAGGCATCAAATGCTCCCTGGAAAAGTCCTTCTGTTATTTCATCATTCCACTCAGAAACAACGATCCCAAACCGAAAGTCTTTCGCGTTTGGGATCGTATCTTTATCGTATTGTGAAAGGTTATTACCTTCTGTAGCCATATTTTAGTTTTTCATAGCGCGGGCCTGACCAAGGTAAATTGGCACCTTGTCTGCCTCAGGAGCTTCAGAATATTCATCTTCAATTTCAAGAAGATGTTCTTCAGCCGCATCTGCCTCACCTAATTTAATAGCAGTGATCGCAGCTTTTAATAAAAATCTTGGAGTCGTAAATGAATTAGCTCTCATTTCAGCAGCTTTCTCATAGTAACCTAAAGCTTCCTCAGGTTGATCAAGTTGCAAGAATGCATCTCCAATTCCTCCGGTTGCTAAAGCTGAAAAGATCTCATCATCACTCTCAAATCCTTCTAATTGCTCAATAGCTTCCTGGTATTTACCAGTTCTTAAGTAAGCAAAACCAGCATTGTAATGTGCTAGATTAGCAGCATCGGTACCTCCGTAGTTTTCGATAATATCTAAAAACCCGAATTTACCTTCTCCTCCGTTCAACGCAAGGTTATACAAAGAATCACTTTCGGTTCCGTTTGCTCTTAAGGCAGACGCCATGTAATCCTGTGCCTGTGCCATTTCATTTGCAGCCTCATTTTGTTTCGGCTCATGAATGAAACGGTTATATCCTAAATATCCTAAAACAGCAACTATAGCCACACCTACGATGATGTAGATCCACTTTTGATTATCGGCTACCCATGTTTCAGTTCTACTTGCTCCCTCGTCTAAAGTATTAAAAACTTCTGCAGTTGTAGATTCCTGTTCTGCCGTTTGTTCTCTTTCCTCCTTATTGGAAGGCTTGTATCCTCTTTTCTTATACGTTGCCATAAAAATTTGTTAATGCGTGGCAAAAATAGAATTTTTTGTGAAAATTAAAAGATAAATTATTTGTATTTTTTATATAATTTCAGCTTCTTCGAGAGCGAAAATTAGCTTTTAAAAATTAACAGATTTCCAGCTGAAACACAGCGATTTATGCATTTAAAAAATCTAAGCCTGCTTAATTATAAGAATCTTAGGACGGCTGAATTTGATTTCGATGAAAAGATCAACTGCCTGGTTGGAAATAACGGGGTGGGTAAAACTAACGTTCTGGATAGTATTTACCATCTCTCCTTCGGAAAAAGCTATTTTAACCCAATTACTTCTCAGAATATAAATCATGATTCAGACTTTTTCGTGATCGAAGGTGAGTTTGAAAAGAATGATAAATCTGAGAAGATACTTGCCAGCGCCAAGAAAGGCCAGAAAAAGATCATTAAGAGAAATAACAAAGCTTACGAAAAATTAAGCGAGCATATAGGCTTCATCCCTACCGTAATTATTTCGCCGGCAGACAGAGACCTTATTATTGAGGGGTCTGAAACCCGTAGAAAATTCATGGATGGCGTGATCTCACAAAGTGATCAGGTTTATTTGAATAAATTACTACAGTATACAAAACAGGTATCACAGAGAAACTCCCTTTTAAAATATTTCGGCGCTAATAATACATTTGAAAGAGACACATTGGAAGTTTATAATCTTCAGATAAGCAGCCTGGGACAGGATCTATTTGAAAAACGTAAAGAATTCCTGAAAGAGTTCATACCTATTTTTAATAAGAGATATTCAGACATAACTAATAATAAGGAAGAGGTTCATATTAATTACAAGAGTCAGTTATTTGATAATTCGCTTTCGAACTTACTGGAAGAGAATCTACAGAAGGATATGGCTTTACAATATACTTCTGTAGGAACGCATAAAGACGACCTTAGTTTTGAGATTGAAGGGCATCCAATTAAAAAATTCGGGTCTCAAGGTCAGCAGAAATCTTTTCTGATCGCTTTAAAACTGGCACAATTCGATTTTATCAAGCAAATAAGTAAGGTAAACCCGATCTTACTTTTAGATGACATTTTTGATAAACTTGATGAGAATCGTGTTGCGCATATTGTCGCTTTGGTGGCCACAGATGAACTGGGACAAATATTCCTTAGTGACACGCATGCCGACCGAACTGAAAAAGTGGTAAAAAGCAGTAATCAATCCTATAAAATATTCAAGCTTTGAAAAAACTGATCTTAATAATATCAATTATTGCCATGGCTTCCTGTTCTAATAATGACCCGCAGGAGCAAATCAAGAACCTCAACGGTTACTGGCAAATTGAAAAAGTAGAAATTGAAAAAGATTCGGTCATAGAATATCAGCTGAGTCAGTTAATAGATTATATAGAGATCACAGATTCAACGGGTTTCAGAAAGAAACTTAAACCAAAGATCGATGGTGGCTTTATAAATGCTTCGAACGATTCAGAAAAAGTAACCGCAAAAGTAGAAGATAACAGCCTTTTTCTTTTTTATGAAACTCCATTTGATGAATGGAAAGAAGAAGTTCTGGAAGCCACAGAAGACGAATTAGTGGTCCTGAACAGAGACGACAAAAAATACTACTACCAACGATATAAACCTTTACTAAGCCAAGATGAAGAAGAGACGCAAGAATGAAGAAATGAAGCTGGGTGATCTGCTCAAGAGTTTCGTAGACGAGAACAAACTGGATACAAAGGGCCTTAACCAGGTTAAAGTTAGAGATGTCTGGAACAGCCAGATGGGGCCAGCAATTGAACGATATACTACTAACCTGATGCTGAAAAAAGATACACTGTATGTTCAGTTAAGTTCTTCGGTTTTGAGGGAAGAACTGAGTTACGGAAAGGAAAAGATCATAAGAAATTTAAACGAGGAGATAGGTCAGCAACTTATTTCGAAACTCGTTTTAAGATAGTTATTCAATCAGATTTTAAAGACATTTTATGAATCATAAAATTAAAGTATTCCTGATCTATTTTCTATCGTTTATAATCATATTTACCCTGAGTAGATATTTGATAAGTTTATTAATTCCAAATATGGATCATCTCTATCTAATGATCATTTCTATAGTAATTACAACAGTGATTTCTCCCAGGCTGGACAAGGATCAAAATGGAAAATATGTATTAAAGTCGGTTTTTCGTAAGGAACCGATCATTAAATAAAAAAAGGAAGATTTAATTTGTACAGATTTTAGAAACTCGCGTAATAACTTTAAATGAAGACAAAGAGTAATAATAGAATTTTTTATTTCATCTATTTTATAGTCATATTTCTTGGGTCTTGGATTCTGGGTTACGAATTCTTAGAGATGATTTTTGAAGAATTAGAGCCAATATATATCACTATACTAACCGGCCTTTTTACATTATTAGTTTCTCCAAGGCTACATCCTACAGATAGGCAATATTATCGGTTTAAATGGTTTTTCTTTACAAACCCAATTTTCATATAAACTTCGACTGTGCTCAGTTTCACAGACATCATTTTAGAAATTCAAAACACTAAAACTTAGATCCTGAAACAAGTTCAGGGTGACGTATTAATTAAAGAATCCTGTCATGCTGAATAAAATTCAGCATCTCATTTTTCAATTTCTACTGCGCTCAGCTAAGCAAAATTTAAAGCATAAAAAAACCGGACTCAAAAAGTCCAGTTTTTTATTTATTGAAATGGTTCTTTTTAGAACATCTCTCTACCTGCGAAATGGAAAGCACCTTCAATTTGTGCATTCTCATCGCTATCACTTCCGTGAACTGCATTTTCTCCAATGCTTGTAGCGTATTTTTTTCTAATAGTTCCCTCAGCAGCATCTTCTGGATTTGTAGCTCCAATAAGAGTTCTGAAATCTTCTACAGCGTTATCTTTCTCTAGAATAGCTGCAACGATAGGACCGCGAGTCATGAATTCAACTAATTCTCCGAAAAATGGACGCTCTTTATGTACTGCATAAAAAGTTTCAGCATCTCTCTGAGTCATTTGTGTAAGCTTCATAGCTACGATTCTAAATCCTGAAGCTGTGATCTGGTCTAATATTCCACCAATATGCCCGTTCTCAACTGCATCTGGCTTAATCATGGTGAATGTTCTATTATCTGCCATTATATGGTTTTTAAATTCCGTGCAAAAATAAATAATTCCTTTCCATAAACAAGCCCTTTAAGCTTTTATGTTCAACTACTGAAATTCAACCATATAATCCTGTAACAACTTATTATTCCCACCCCGCATTTCCATCTCAACTTTATTTTTATCAAAATCGAATTTTAGGAGGCCGAAACTCTTTGCTGAAATAACCTCTCCTACTCTATTGCCATTAGGTTCACCTCCAAAATTGCTCCAGTTATTATTGAGTCCGCTGGAGGTAAAATCGAATAATGGATAATTTAATCCTTCTACCTCTATTTTTGAGAATTCTGAAATATGACGATCTCCGCTTAAAAGCATCACATTTTTTGCTTCCGATGAAATTATCAATTCCTTTAGCTTTTTAATTTCTGAAGGGAAATTTCCCCAGGTTTCATATCCGTGTTCTACTGAAAGTATTTGAATGCTGGACATTATAATATTAAAATCTGCATTGCTAATTACAAGTTCCGCCGCTAGCCAATTCCATTGATCTTCCCCCAATATAGTACCTCCTGGTGAAGGCTCATATCGCCTGTTGGGATCTTCACTCCTTATTAATGCATCTCTAAAGTATCTTGTATCTAAAACAATCACTTTCACGCTCCCTTTTGCGGTTTCAAAAATCTCAGCATGATATACCCCCTCCCTGTTCCTGCGCGGACTATTTTGAGGCACATCGAAAAAATCTAAAAACAACTGCTGACTCTCTTCCTTGAAATGCCATTCCTTTCCGCCGTCGTTGAGACCATAATCATGATCGTCCCAGGTTCCCATAACCGGTATTTTATCAAGAACCTTTTGATATCCCAGATTTTGGTTTTGCAAAAGATATTCAGCTTTCATTTTTTCAGGATCATCGGTGTCTGAATATATATTATCTCCACCCCAAATAAATAGATCTGGGTCATTCAATAATATAGGGTTCCATAATGGCTGTGGTTCATCTTCCTTATTACAGCTGCCGAAGGCTATCACAAAATCAGCATCTTCTTCAGAAATTATTTTAGAGTTACTTCCACAGGAAAGCATTAATAAGAATACAGGTAAAACCTTATAAACAGACTTCATTAAAGGGATTTTAGAACATAAATTTAAAGGTAGCATTATTTCTTAAGTGTGATTAAATTGTATATTTAGCCTCGCATATGATAGACACAAGAATACTCGAAATAACGGCCGAGCTGGCCAGGGCAGAAAATATAGTAATTGTTCCACACAAAGGCCCGGATGGCGATGCGATGGGGTCTACCCTTGGACTAATGCATTTTCTAAGAGATAAAGGGCATACGGCAAATGTGATCGCTCCCAACGATTATCCGCATTTCTTAAAATGGTTACCCGGCAACGAAGAGGTGATCATTTATGAAACTGATAAGGAAAGATCAGACAGGCTCATCTCTGAAGCTGATATCGTTTTTACTTTAGATTTTAATCATCTTTCCAGATGCGGTACCATGCAGGATTCGCTTCTGGCATCAGAGGCGGTATTTGTAATGATAGACCACCACCAGGAACCTTCAGATTATGCTCATTATACTTATAGTGATTCAACTATGAGTTCTACCTGTGAGATGGTTTATAAATTCATTGTAAAACTAAGAGCAAGTAAAAAGATCACTCCGGAAATTGCTACCTGTCTTTATGCGGGAATCATGACCGATACAGGTTCATTTCGTTTTAGTTCTACTTCAAGTGACACCCATAGAACTATTGCAGATCTTATAGATAAGGGCGCTAAAAATGACCATATCCATAACAACATATTTGATACTAATTCTGAAAATAAACTTCAATTATTAGGAACAGCCCTTCAAAACCTTAGGGTTAACAAGGAGCTAAGAACCGCATATATAAGTTTATCACAGGCAGAACTGGATAAACACAATTTCCAAAAGGGAGATACCGAAGGATTCGTGAATTATGGCCTTTCTCTTGACGGAATTATTTTTGCAGTAATATTTATTGAGAAAGAGAACGAGAATCTTATTAAAATGTCTTTTAGATCTAAAGGAGATTTTGATGTTAATAAATTTGCCCGGGCGCATTTTGAAGGTGGTGGCCATATAAATGCTGCCGGCGGAAAGAGCAATCTATCATTAAATGACACCATCGTTAAATTCAACCAGGTATTACCTCAATATTCTGAACAACTGACAAAATGAGAATTTTAATCGCACTTGTATTTATTATATCCATTGTGGGATGTAAATCTCCTGAGGCCAGGTATCCGGTTTCGCAAAATTCAGGTTCTTATATAGACGAATCTGTAGAAAGAAACAAAGAGATGATCGCCCAGGAAGAGGATTACATCAAACAAGTAATGGGAAAAAATACCGATACTGAATATTTGAATTCAGCAGATGGGTTCTGGTATTATTATAATAACAAATCAACAGACAGCACCAATACCAGGACTCCGGAATTTGGTGACATTGTTGTTTTCGATTATACTATTTCCAGTATCGAAGGTGAACCTATTTACGCTGAAGGCGAAAAACCTACCCGTGAATACGCCATGGATAAAGAGAAGTTATTTACCGGCCTAAGGCAAGGCTTAAAACTTATGAAAACAGGAGAAACTGTAACTTTTCTTTTTCCATCTCATAAAGCTTTCGGTTATTACGGCGATCAAGAAAAAATAGGTAGTAACGAACCTATTACCGCAAAGGTAACTTTGCATGAAATAAAAGAAGAATCAAATCAAGAACCCAAAAATTAAGAATGAAATGAGCCAAGTACTAATTTTGGTAAATCACCAGAATACTGCTGGCGAATTGCATTTGATCAAAACCAAAATAATTAATTACAAATGAAAACAAAAAGCATTTTTTTACTATTAACAGTAGCGCTTTCCTTATTCGCCTGCAATGAGGAATATCCTGATTTAGAAGATGGCATGTATGCTGAATTTAATACTTCACTAGGACCGGTGGTTGCTGAACTATATTTTGAAGAAACTCCAATGACCGTTGCTAGTTTTGTTTCCCTTGCAGAAGGAAAAAGCAAAATGGTAGACAGTACTTATAAAGACAAAAGGTATTACGATGGCCTTATATTCCATAGAATAATCGATGGTTTCATGATCCAGGGTGGTGATCCAACCGGAACTGGCAGTGGTGGTCCAGGTTACAAATACCCAGATGAATTCGTAGACACTTTGAGTCACGATTCTAAAGGTGTTCTTTCCATGGCTAATGCTGGCCCTGGAACTAACGGAAGTCAGTTTTTCATCACCCTTGCACCAGTTAAACAACTGGATGGGAAACATACCGTTTTCGGTAGAATCGTAAAAGGACAGGATGTTGTAGATTCTATAGGGAAAGTTGAAACAGGACCTCGAGATAAGCCAGTGAAAGATGTAGTAATGAATGAAGTAAACATCATTAGAAAAGGAAAAGCGGCTAAAGACTTTGATGCGCCAAAAGAATTTGAAGGTAAGCTAGCCGATCTGGAAGCTGAAAAAGAAGCTGAGCAGAAGAGAGTTCAGGAAATGGCACAAGCTAAAGTTGATGAGTTTGAAGAGCTTGAAGCTAAAGCAGATTCATTGAGCAGTGGATTAAAGATCTATTTCACTAATAAGGGTGAAGGTGAAAAACCTAAAAATGGCCAGAAGGTAAAAGTAAATTACGAAGGGTATTTTGAAGACGGTTCTATCTTTGACACTAACAAAAAGGAACTGGCTGAAGATTACGGAATCTACGATCATCGTAGAGATACTCAGGGAATGTATAACCCAATGCCTATGGTATATGGTCCAGATGCGCCTATGATCCCAGGATTTAAAGAAGGCATTCAACAAATGAGCATTGGTGACGAAGCGGTGATCTTTATCCCAAGTCATCTAGGATATGGTGAGAGAGGTTACGGAAGAGCAATTCCACCAAATACAGATCTAATCTTTAAAATAGAATTAGTAGGGATGGCTAATGGATCTCAGGCAGATTCAGAATAAATTCAACCTCATAAATAAAAAATCCCTTAACGCGCGTTAAGGGATTTTTTAATTTATAGATCTTAGTAGCATTCTAATTCTCTGGAATACTCTTTAAAACTTCAAGTAAGAACTTCCAGTATTTCTGAGCTGAAGAAATACTTGCTCTTTCATCTGGAGAATGCGCCCCTCTTATCGTAGGGCCAAATGAGATCATATCCATTTCAGGATAATGACTTCCTATAATACCACATTCAAGACCTGCATGACAGGCAGCAATATCTGCCTTCTCTCCATTCATTCTCTGATAGATCTCATCTAAAGTTTTCAGGATTGCTGAATCGCTATTAGGAGCCCAACCAGGATATTCGCCGGAAAGCTTCACTTCAAATCCCGCAAGTTCAAAAACTGCTTTCAATGAACCGGCAAGATCATTCTTAGAAGATTCAACAGAACTTCTGGTAAGACACTTTACATATACCTCACCATCCTTCAGGGTTACATTGGCCACATTGTTTGAGGTTTCAACAAGGCCTTCAATTTCAGGGCTCATTCTATAAACTCCATTATGTGCACCGGCAAGTGCAAGAAGAACTTCTTTTTGTGATTTTAGGTCCATGATACTTTTCTGAGTTGGGATCTTCTGAATTTCCACAGATAGATTTGGCTCCAAGGAAGTATACTCAGCTTTTATGTCTGCCGCACGAGATTCGATCTCTTTCTTGAAATTTTCCTCTTCAGTATCTGGAACAGCGACAATAGCTTCACTTTCTCTCGGGATTGCATTCCTAAGGCCACCACCGTTAATTTCTGAAATTCTCAATTTAAGATCTTCAGAATTATTTATAAGTAAACGGTTCATCATCTTATTAGCATTACCAAGTCCTTTGATAATATCCATTCCAGAATGACCTCCCATTAATCCCTTTACTTTTACCGAGTAAGAACGGTACGTATCGGGCAGTTTTTCTTCGTCATATTTCTTAGTAGCCGTGATATCTACTCCTCCGGCACATCCAATACCAATCTCATCATCCTCTTCGGTATCAAGATTCAAAAGAATATCTCCTTCAAGAAGATCTGGGCTCAAACCTTTAGCACCGGTCATACCCGTTTCTTCATCTATGGTAAAAAGCGCTTCAATCGTAGGATGCTCAATAGTATCGCTTTCCAGAATCGCCATCATAGTTGCAACACCAAGACCATTGTCGGCACCTAGAGTTGTTCCCTTTGCACGAACCCAGTCACCATCAACATACATATCTATACCCTGGGTATCAAAGTCAAAATCTGTATCATTATTCTTTTGATGAACCATATCAAGGTGGGCCTGTAGAACGATCTTTTTACGGCTTTCCATTCCCTGGGTCGCCGGCTTATAGATCACTACATTTCCAACGCTATCAACTTCAGTTTTAAGATTAAGATTGTTACCGAAGTTTTTTATGAATTCTATTACTCGTTCTTCTTTTTTTGAAGGTCGTGGAACAGCATTCAGGTCTGCAAATTTATTCCATAAAACTTTGGGTTCCAGCCCTCTTATTTCTTCATTCATTGATCTAAATTTTGGTATCTTGACAAAGGTATTCGAATTTACGGATTTCTAAAATTTGAAGCCTCCCGAATATTTGTATTTTTAAATCGTGAAGAGAAAATCTGTCCTACTACTCGCTATTCTATTTCCGGTGCAGATCATTGGAATCAATATACTTTCCAGGTTTCCCGTTTTTGTTGAAGAATATTATTCTCATGGCCTTTATCCCATAATTTCAAAAGTTATGCGCTATAGCCTGGGCTTCGTTCCATTTTCATTAGGAGATCTGCTCTACGGAATATTAATAGTTCTAGCCATTAGCTGGTTTGTAAGAAGAGTCTCGCAAAGATTCAGACAACCAAAGGTCTGGATTCCAGATACACTGGCAACCTTATCTGTAATATACTTTTGTTTTCACCTATTCTGGGGCTTTAATTATTACCGGTTGCCTTTACACAAGAACCTCGAAATTGAAAATGATTATACCACAGAGAAGTTAATTAGCTTAACAGAAACCCTTATAAAAAAGTCCAACGAAATCCACTTAGAATTAGCTCAAAATGATTCTTTAAAGGTCGAATATGATTTCTCGAAAAAGGAATTATTCCAGATTACACTGGAAGGATATGATCATATTAAAAAGGATTATCCTGAATTGGCATATAACGGTGAGGCTTTAAAACGGTCTATATATAGTCTACCGCTTACTTATATGGGATTTAACGGATATTTGAATCCACTTACCAATGAAGCACAGGTAAACACCATAATTCTACCCTACAAAATTCCAACTACTGCCAGTCATGAAGTAGGACATCAATTAGGTTTCGCTAAAGAAAATGAAGCAAACTTCATTGCCTGCCTGGTCACCATGAATCATCCTAATAAACATTTCAGGTATTCAGGATACACCTATGCACTTAGTTACTGTCTTAGTGAGTTATATAGAAGAGACCGTCCTAAAGCAGAGGCTTTGATAGAAGATTTAAATCATGGAATCATTGCAAATTACAGGGAAGTAGATGAATTCTGGTTGAAACACCAAAATCCCTTTGAACCAATTTTTAAAGCCACATACAACCGCTATCTAATAGCCAATAACCAGAGCGACGGAATGAAAAGTTATAGCTATGTAGTTGCTTTACTGGTAAATTATTTTGACGATTCACGAAACGCCTTTTAAAACCAATAGATTTAGGGAATTTTTACTAATTTAAGGCTCTTAAATTTTAGACCAATCTTTTTTATATTAAATCCACTTAATTTTATGAAATTAAAATTACTGATGTTTGGGGTATTCCTCTGTACTTTTTCGATGCAGGCCCAGGAATACTTCCCTACAAACGATGGTGTGAAGACCCGAAACACCAATTACACTGTTTTTAAAAATGCGAGGATACATGTAGATCCTCAAAATGTGATCGATAATGGAATGTTTGCGATCAGGGAAGGGAAGATAACCGCCGTTGGAAAATCCATAAATGTTCCTAAGAACAGTATTGTGATAGATCTTAAAGGCAAGGAGGTTTACCCATCTTTTATTGATCTATATAGTGATTTTGGCATTTCTAAACCTAAAAGAGCCGAAAATGGGAACGGACCTCAATATGACGCAGGCCGTGAAGGTTATTACTGGAATGACCATATTAGACCAGATACAGAAGCCATCGCAAATTTCAGTTTTGATTCTAAAGAGGCCGAAAAATTTCATAAAGCTGGATTTGGTGTTGTAAACACTCATGTCCCGGATGGGATAATAAGAGGAACCGGAATGTTGGTTGCTTTAACTCCCGGTGTTTCTGAAGGAGACAGGATCCTAAATGAAAGATCCTCTCAATATTTATCATTCGATAAGAGCGTGAAATCCAGGCAGTCCTACCCTACTTCTACTATGGGAACTATGGCTTTGATCAGACAGGTCTATCTGGATGCGAAATGGTATGCTAATGGAAATGCCAGAAATAAAGATCTTGCCTTAGAGGCACTTAATAAGAATAAAGACCTGGTACAGATATTTGCTACAGATAATCTATTGAATGAATTTCGTGCTGATAAAGTTGGAGACGAATTTGGTATTCAATATGTGATCGTTGGTAGTGGAATGGAATATCAGCGTATAGACGAAGTAAAAGCTTCGAATGCAACTTATATTGTTCCGCTTAAATTTCCAGATGCTTTTGATGTGGAAGACCCATATCTCTCCAATCAGTTAAGTCTAGAAGAGATGAGGGAATGGAACCAGGCTCCGGTAAACCTGAAAATGTTATCAGAAAACGAGGTTCCTTTTACTTTAACTACTCATTCTTTAGATGCTGAAAAAGACTTTAAAAGCAAC
Organism: Christiangramia echinicola DSM 19838; assembly: GCF_000423065.1. Lineage (GTDB taxonomy): Bacteria > Bacteroidota > Bacteroidia > Flavobacteriales > Flavobacteriaceae > Christiangramia > Christiangramia echinicola. The sequence continues at coordinate 143,442 of NZ_AUHG01000016.1, read as the reverse complement.
CTGCTAAAAGCCATTGAATATGGTTTAGACAAGGAAGCTGCGTTGGCTGCCTTAACTACAGTTCCAGCGAAAACTATAGGTCAGGATGGCAAAATAGGGGTAATCAAAGAAGGTGCCTGGGCGAATTTCCTGATTACTTCCGGGGATTATTTTGATAAAAAGACCACTTTATATGAGAACTGGATCCAGGGAGAAAAGAAAGTATTAAGCAGTATGGATGTTACCGATATTACCGGTAATTATGACCTTAAGGTTGATGGCGAAACTTATGAACTGAAGTTAAAGGGCGAGCCTTCAAGTCCTAAAGCTGAAGTGAAGCTGGGTGAGACTAAGATCGGATCAAAATTATCCTTCAGTGATAACTGGATGAACCTGTTGCTTTCTTCACCAGATACTACTAAAACGGAATTTATCAGGTTAGTAGCCAACATCCCTTCAAAGACAGATCAATTTTCAGGAAAAGCTATTTTACCAAACGGGAATGAAACCAGTTTCCAGGCGGTAAAAAAAACAGACACGAAGATTGAAAAAGAAGACGAGAAAAAAGAAGAAAATGAAACCTCTTCTACAATAGCGGTCACCTACCCTAATATCGCCTATGGCTTTAAGAATAAACCAAAACAGGAAAATGTACTTTTCAAAAATGCCACGGTATGGACTAGTGAAGATGCTGGTGTACTTGAAAACACAGACGTACTGGTAAGAAATGGAGAGATCGCAAAAGTTGGTAAAGAACTTAATGCCGGAGGAGCTAAAGTTATTGATGCTACCGGGAAACACCTAACCGCAGGAATTATAGATGAACATTCGCATATTGCTGCCTCAGCTATTAATGAAGCTGGTCATAATTCTTCCGCAGAAGTTACTATGGAAGATGTTGTAGACCCTACAGATATTAATATTTACAGAAATCTTGCCGGTGGTGTAACCACTATTCAGCTTTTACATGGATCGGCAAATCCAATAGGAGGACGTTCTGCCATTTTAAAACTGAAATGGGGTGAATCTGCTGAAGATATGATCTTTGAGCAGGCACCTCCATTTATAAAATTCGCCCTGGGCGAGAATGTAAAACAATCTAACTGGAGTGGATCTAGATTCCCTCAAACCCGTATGGGTGTGGAACAGGTTTTCACCGACTACTTTAGCCGTGCTAAAGCATATGAAAGCACAAGAAATGATGAAGATTTCAGAAAAGACCTGGAAATGGAAACTATTTTGGAGATCATTAATGGGGAACGATTTGTTACTTCTCACTCTTACATTCAAAGTGAGATAAATATGCTTATGACGGTAGCTGAGAAATTTGGATTCAACATCAACACGTTTACCCATATTCTTGAAGGTTACAAAGTAGCCGATAAGATGAAAGAACACGGAGTTGGAGCTTCTACATTCTCTGACTGGTGGGCTTATAAGTATGAAGTGAATGATGCGATCCCTTATAATGCTGCTATCATGAACGAAGTTGGGCTTACCGTAGCTATTAACAGTGATGATGGTGAAATGAGTCGCAGACTAAACCAGGAAGCAGCCAAGAGTGTAAAATATGGAGGCATGAGCGAAGAAGATGCCTGGAAAATGGTCACTATTAATCCCGCGAAATTACTTCATGTAGATGATCTTGTGGGTAGTATTAAAATCGGAAAACACGCAGATCTTGTACTTTGGAACGACCATCCGCTTTCTATCTATGCAAAACCAGAAAAAACAATGGTTGAAGGAGTTTTTTATTTTGATATAGACCGCGATTCAGAAATGCGTAAAGACATCAAAAAAGAACGAAACGAACTTATAGGACAGATGCTTAAAGCGAAAAACAATGGCGTAAAAACTCAGCCGGTAACCAGGAAGGAAGAGCAAAGAGTTCACTGTGATCTTTTAGAGGAGGTAAAATAAAATTTAGAGCAAAATGAAAATTTTCAACACATATATATTAATAGCATTCCTGATCATTTCAGGAAACAGCTTCGCCCAGCAAACTCCGGCAGATAAACAGTCTGAAGCGGTTACTATTGTAGGAGCCACAGCTCATTTAGGTAATGGAGAAATTATCGAGAATAGCCTTATCATTTTTGAAGATGGTAAGCTAACGGAAGTCACTTCTAAAGACCTAACCAAAAGACAGTATCCTGGTGAGATCATTAATGCTGAAGGGAAACATGTATATCCCGGTATCATCGCGCCAAACTCAACTTTAGGATTGGTAGAGATAGATGCGGTAAAGGCAACTGTAGACCAGGATGAAATGGGAGAAATGCTTCCGAATATTAGAAGTTTGATCGCTTATAACGCCGAAAGTAAGATCGTGGAATCCATGAGACCAAATGGAGTACTTATGGGACAGATAGTACCTAGAGGCGGAATGATCTCAGGAACGTCTTCTATCGTTCAGTTTGACGCATGGAATTGGGAAGACGCTGTGATTAAAGAGGATGATGGCCTGCACATTAACTGGCCAGATTCTTACCAGCGTGGGCGCTGGTGGCGTGATGAAGATCCTGGGCTTAAGCCAAACAAGGAATATACCGAGGATGTTCAGAAACTTTCAGATTTCTTTGCTTCTTCAAAAGCATATCTTGACGGAAACAGGGAATACAAGAATTTGCCATATCTGGCGATGGACCCTGTTTTTAGTGGAAATAAAAAGGTATTTGTTCATGTAGATGGAGAGAAAGAAATACTTGATGTGATTCAGTTCAAAAAAGATCAAAACCTGGAACATGTAGTAATCGTAGGTGGTTATTATTCGCTGGATGTAGCTGATGCTTTAAAAAGCAATGATATTCCTGTTTTAGTGAACAGACCTCATAGCACGCCAGAAGAGGCTTACGAGGATTATGATTATCCTTATAAATTAGCAAATCTACTGCATGAAAAAGGGGTCTTAGTTGCTATTGAAAGTAGCGGACAAATGGAACGAATGAATTCCAGGAACCTGCCATTTTACGCAGGAACCGTTGCTGCTTTTGGATTGGATAAAGAGAAAGCTCTGAGTTTGATCACGTTGAATACAGCTAAGATCCTGGGTATCGATGAAAATTATGGAAGTTTGGAAAAGGGCAAATCTGCCACTTTATTCATTTCTGAAGGAGACGCATTGGATATGCGTGGAAATATCCTTTCTCATGCATTCATCGACGGAAGAAAAGTTAGCCTGGAAACTCATCAGACTGAACTATGGAAAAGATATTCTAAAAAATATAAAGAGCAGAAGGATAGTAAATAATCCTATACATTTTTAAAGTTGCCTGAGAAACAGAATACGTCAAGCTGAAATTACATCAGCTTCTAATTGAAAGTTAATATTCAATTAATCAGGATCCTGAATTAAATACAGGATGACGATAATTCGTTTTTTAGGCAACTTTTTTTACGCCCAATATCTACGTACTTTTACGCCATGTTAAAACAGATCACCAGCCCGCATAACAAGGAGATAAAATGGCTGCTTCAACTACAGGAGAAATCCCGTAATAGAAGAAAAGAAGAGGCGTTTATAGTCGAAGGACAGAGAGAAATTTCCATCGCGATAAAGGGAAAATATTCACCACTTCATCTTTATTTTGTTCCTGGACTTATCGATTTTCAGGAAGTGCTGGAAATTGCCAGATCTAATGCTCAACAACCAGCTTCTATCACAGAAATAAGCCAGGAAGTTTACGATAAAATTGCCTACCGCGGAAGCACAGAGGGATTGGTAGCCGTATTCAGATCTAAAGACCATAAATTACAAGATCTCAAATTTTCAAATTCTAATCCATTGATACTGGTTGCTGAAGCACCAGAAAAACCGGGTAATATCGGGGCTATATTAAGAACTGCCGATGCTGCTGCAGTAGACGCGGTGATCATTGCCAATCCAAAAACCGATCTCTATAATCCAAATATTATTAGAAGCAGCGTTGGATGTATTTTCACCAATAAGATCGCCACAGGTGAAACTTCTGAAATTATAGCGTTCCTGAAACGAGAGAATATTAGTATCTATTCCGCAGCACTGCAAGCTGCAAAACCTTATCATGAGATAGATTATAAAGAAGCTTCAGCAATTGTAGTGGGAACAGAAGCAACTGGATTAAGCGAGGAATGGCTGAAGAATTCCACCCAGAATATTGTTATCCCTATGCATGGCGAAATAGATTCCATGAATGTTTCTGTAGCAGCAGGAATACTTATTTTTGAAGCTAAAAGACAACGAATTACATACCCTGAATAAATCAATTTAAACTTGACACCAGAAACCTTATTCTATATTATTATCGGAATTATTATCCTGGATTTCATCATCGATAAAATTCTTGAGGCGGTAAACGCTAAACATTTTAATGATCCTGTACCAGCAGAGTTAGCAGATGTATATGAGAAAGAAGAATATGAAAAGTCCCAGGGGTACAAAAAAGAACGATTCAAATTCGGACTGATCTCAAGTACATTTTCAGTTTTATTGACTTTGGCTTTTATCCTTTTTGATGGTTTTGCTTTTGTAGACCAGATCGCCAGAAGCATCAGCGATAATTCAATATTGATCGCCCTGATCTTTTTTGGAATAATCATGCTTGGAAGTGATATCCTAATGACCCCGTTTTCCTGGTATAGCACTTTTGTGATCGAAGAAAAATATGGTTTCAATAAAACAACAAAGGGAACATTCTTTTTAGACAAAATTAAAGGCCTGGCCATGACTGCGATCATCGGCGGAGGGATTTTAGCGTTGATCGTATGGTTCTTTCAGATTGCCGGTGATAATTTCTGGTGGTACGCCTGGATCTTAATAGCTGTATTTTCAGTTTTTATGAATATGTTTTACGCTAAGTTAATCGTACCATTATTCAATAAACAAACACCTTTAAGTGACGGTTCACTTAGATCAAAGATCGAGCAGTATGCTAAAAGTGTAGGTTTTAAACTGGATAACATTTTTGTTATTGATGGTTCTAAAAGAAGTACAAAGGCCAATGCATATTTCTCCGGATTTGGTAGCGAAAAAAGGATCACTCTATATGATACTCTAATTAACGACCTTGAAGAAGAGGAAATTGTTGCTGTGCTTGCTCATGAAGTAGGACATTATAAGAAAAATCACATCATCGTAAATCTTTTTGCTTCAGTAGTGACTACAGGGTTCACTCTTTGGTTATTATCGCTATTTGTTGGCAATCCTTTACTTTCAGAAGCTCTTGGGGTTGCGAAACCTAGCTTTCATATTGGATTGGTTGCCTTCGGAATTTTATACAGTCCTATTTCAGAAATTACTGGATTAATCATGAATTATATCTCCAGAAAATTTGAATATCAGGCAGATAATTTTGCAAAAAACACCTATAATGGCGATTCCCTTATTTCAAGTTTAAAAAAACTATCTAAAAACACTTTGAGTAATTTAACTCCCCATAAAGCCTATATTTTTGTACATTACTCTCACCCCAGTTTGCTACAGCGATATCGCAATTTGAAGACTGGAAATTAGTTGTTTTCTATTAATCTTAATTTGTATTTTTAACCTATGACAGAGGCGGCTATAGAAAAAGAAAACAAGCAAATTGCAAGGCAGTATAAAGAACTGCTGCGCATTAGTTATCAAACGTTGACAGATGATGATAAAAAGCTCATTCGTTATGCTTTTGATACGGCTGTTGACGCCCATAAAGATCAGCGAAGAAAATCTGGCGAAGCATATATATTTCATCCTATAGCGGTTGCAAAAATCGTAGCTTCAGAAATTGGTCTGGACGCGACTTCAATCGCCGCTGCCCTACTTCATGATGTAGTTGAAGACACAAAATATACCCGTGGGGATATTGAGAAAATGTTTGGTGAAACCGTCGCTAAAATTGTTGACGGACTAACTAAAATATCAAGTCTTAAAAAAGATAAAGATGTTTCTCAACAGGCAGAGAATTTCAGAAAAATGCTACTCACCCTGAATGATGATGTGCGGGTTATTATCATCAAAATAGCAGATAGGTTGCATAACATGCAAACCATGGATGCGATGCGTCCAGATAAACAAGTTAAAATTGCTTCTGAAACACTTTACATTTACGCTCCCCTGGCCCACAGAATTGGCCTTTATAATATTAAGACAGAGCTTGAGGATCTCGGCTTAAAGTATACCGAACCTGAAGTTTACCAGGATATTCTAACTAAGATCAAGGAAAGTAAGGAAGAGCAGGATGCCTATATAAAGGAGTTCAGTAAAGTGATCGAAGATTCTTTAGATAAGGAAGATCTGGATTACGATATAAAAGGTAGACCTAAATCTATCTATTCTATAAACCGGAAGATCAAAACCCAAAATATTAGTTTTGATGAGATCTACGATAAATTCGCCATTAGAATTATATACCGTAGCGACCCTTCTCAAGAGAAGTTTTTAGCATGGAAGATTTATTCTATAGTTACAGATCATTTTAGACCAAATCCAACGAGGTTAAGAGATTGGATCTCCTCGCCTAAATCTACCGGATATGAGGCTTTGCACATTACAGTCATGGGGCCAAAAGGCAGATGGGTAGAAGTTCAAATTAGAAGTGAACGAATGAATGAGATCGCGGAGAAAGGTTACGCCGCTCATTATAAATACAAACAGGGTGCTGAAAATAAAGAAGAGCGAGGTTTTGAAGAATGGGTAACTCGTTTGCAGGAAGCCCTTGAGAGCCCGGATGTAAACGCGGTAGACTTTGTAGAACAGTTCAAACTGAACCTGTATTCTAAAGAAATATTCGTGTTTACTCCGCAGGGAGACCTTAAGTCTTTACCAAAAGGATCTACACCACTGGATTTTGCTTTCAGTATTCATACAGAAATTGGAATTCATACCAGAGGCGCCAGGGTGAACAACAAACTTGTTCCCTTAAGTCACGAACTTAAAAGCGGCGACCAGGTAGAGATCATTACTTCAGATAACGCAAAACCGAATGTTAACTGGCTAGATTACGCCAATACTGCCAGAGCGAGGGCTAAAATAAAATCTTCACTTAAGGATGAGAAAAAGGAGATTGCGGAAGAAGGCAAAGCTGTACTGGCTAGAAAACTGAAAGCTCAAAAGATTCAATTCAATGAAAAGTCTATAAATGAACTGGTAGTTTTCTTCAATTTAAAAACAAGCCTGGATCTTTTCTACCGGGTAGGAATTGGAAAGATCGACAATAAAATGCTGAAGGATTTTGCCAGTTCCAGAAGCAACTCACTGGTTAGTTATTTCAAAAGTAAGATCAAGAAGCCTTATGTATCCACAGATCTTGATAAAGAAGAAATTACAGCCAAGTATGATCAACTGGTATTTGGGAAAGAAGAGGAAAAACTGGAATACAAATTATCCAATTGTTGCAACCCCATTCCTGGTGACAATGTATTTGGTTTCATTTCAGTGAATGATGGTTTAAAAGTTCATAAAAAGGATTGTCCAAATGCTTTACAATTACAAAGCAATTACGCCTACAGGATCATTCAGGCCAAATGGATAGACAGTTCGCAGCAGGACTTTAGAGCCGTTATAAACCTTCAGGGAATAGACAACCTGGGGCTGGTTAGCGAGATCACCCAGGAAATCTCCAGTAACCTGCACGTGAATATGAAAAACCTGAATTTTGATAGTTCAGATGGTGTATTTAGTGGGCGTATAACTCTGGTTGTAAAAAATAATAATATCCTCAATACCATTATCCAAAGGCTGAAAAAAATTAACGGGATAGACAAGGTTAGCCGTGAATAAACTTTTACCTTTGCAAAGCAAATTATGAGCAAAAAAGTCGTAAATAAAAACGATCAGGCGGTCGTTAAAAATGTTTTCACCAAATATCTTGAAGAAAAAGGACACCGGAAAACTCCGGAACGTTTCGCTATTCTTCAGGAGATCTATAATTCTGACGATCACTTCGATATTGAGTCTCTTTATATTAAAATGAAGAACAAAAAATATCGTGTGAGCCGGGCTACTTTATATAATACGATTGAATTATTATTAGAATGTGGACTGGTTAGAAAACATCAATTTGGTCAGAATCAGGCACAATATGAGAAATCATATTTTGACCGTCAACATGATCATATCATACTTACAGATACCGGAGAAGTTATAGAATTTTGCGATCCCAGGATCCAAAGTATCAAGCAAACTATAGAGGAAGTTTTTGATATAGAGATCAAAAAACATTCTCTTTACTTTTACGGAAATAAAAAATCAACCAATTAAGTTTCAAAATTCATGGCAGTAGATTTACTACTAGGTCTTCAATGGGGTGATGAAGGAAAAGGCAAAATTGTTGACGTCCTTACCTCTAAATACGATATTATTGCCCGTTTTCAAGGTGGTCCCAATGCAGGACATACTTTAGAATTCGACGGTCAAAAACATGTTTTACATACAATTCCTTCAGGAATTTTTCATGATGACAGTATCAACCTTGTTGGTAATGGCGTTGTGATAGATCCAGTGATCTTCAAAAGAGAACTGGACAATCTGGCCAAACATGGTATTAATTACAAATCCAAGTTACTTATTTCAAGAAAGGCACATTTAATTCTGCCAACTCACAGGTTACTTGATGCTGCTTCTGAAGCTTCAAAAGGTAAAGCCAAAATAGGTTCTACTCTTAAAGGTATTGGTCCAACATACATGGACAAAACCGGTAGAAATGGCCTTAGGGTTGGAGATCTTGAACTGGAGGACTGGAAAGACAGATATCGTGCTCTAGCCGATAAGCATGAAAAAATGATCGCATTTTATGATGTAGACATTCAGTATGATCTTCAGGAATTGGAGAAAGAATTCTGCAATGCGGTTGAAAGTTTAAAGGAACTAACATTTATTGATAGTGAGGAATATCTTCACCAGTCAATGAAAAATGGCAAAACGATACTTGCTGAAGGCGCACAGGGATCATTACTGGATATAGATTTCGGGACTTACCCTTTTGTGACTTCTTCAAATACAACTGCAGCCGGAGCCTGTACAGGTTTAGGTGTTGCTCCCAGAGAAATTGGCGAAGCTTTTGGAATTTTTAAAGCTTACACTACCAGAGTGGGTAGTGGCCCCTTCCCTACTGAACTTTTTGATGAAGTTGGTGAAACCATGGGTCAGGTTGGCAATGAATTTGGTGCAACTACCGGGAGAAAAAGACGTTGTGGATGGCTAGATCTTGTAGCATTGAAATATGCAGTTCAGGTTAACGGTATTACTCAGCTTATTATGATGAAAGGTGACGTACTCAGCGGATTTGAAACGCTGAAAGTTTGCACCGGGTACATATATAAAGGAGAAGAGATCAAACACCTACCTTATAATATAGAACCTGAATATCTTGAGCCTGTTTATACTGAAATTAAGGGCTGGAAAGAAGATCTTACAAAAATGACCGATGCTTCTTCTTTACCTAAAGAGTTTAATGATTATGTTGAGTTTCTGGAAAAAGAACTAGAAACACCAATTACAATTGTTTCGGTAGGACCAGATAGAAAACAAACGATCATAAGATAACATTGATCTGCTTGATATAAAAAAAGGCTGCCAGTTGGCAGCCTTTTTTATTATAGAATGGTTATGTGATCTTATCCATCAGAATCATCACCGTCAGAGTCTGATACTATAAACAAACTAGCAATTGCTGTTGCTTGCTCTGCCGTAATAGGTTCATCAAAGGCCTGAGTTACCGCCGCGTTAAGATCACCAACGATCTCGCTAGCGTAAGTAATATCTGTCGTTAGATCTAACCCGCCTTGCATTGTATTTCCTTCACCTTCATAAACCGCTGCGTAAGCATTTTGCGCAGTTTCGCTGTTAGCAGGTGCAGCTGCATTATCTCCGTTCCCGGTAATCCATCCTTCGACTCCTCTAATCTGTCGGATTTCAGAAGCATGGCGCGCCTCAACAGAGTGAATTTGCAGTGCTGGCTCAAGGAATGCTGTCCCCATTAAATTACCAGCCTGACCTTTATATGCTCTAACTCCGGTATCTTCAAAAGCCTGCGCTAATGCCAGTAACTGTGCATAAGCAGTCTCCTGCCCAATACCGTTATCATTAAAAGGGTCAAAAGCTCCTCCAGCCGTAAAATCGAAAGTAGGTGATTCTACAGGAGTTGCTCCTGCGCCTTCCAGGCCAGCTTTGAGAAATGCCACGTGTGCATCCTCATGCTTGGAAATTTGCATATAAGCATCCATTGCTCTCTGGTTTCCATTAAGAACACCAGAATCTAACGCTTTCATATAAAACTCAGCTTCCAGGTACTCTAAAGTTAATGCAAGTTGTAAAGCGTCTACAGCAGGGTTTTCCTGGAAAAATGCAGCTGCGCTAGCTTTATTTGTCGCCAGTCCAAATGGTACAGCAGCCATTGCCGCCTTCTTCCCAAAGGAAGATAACGTAGAGAACATTTCTCTCCTGGAACTGGATTTTGTAGTTAATTTTTCAGATGTAAATTCATCTAATAATTTTATAATACTCATAATTATGTCTTTTTAGTGTTAGTAGATTAGGATCCAGTCATTGGTTCTGGCAGGTTATTGGCAGTGAACTCTGTAGTAATAAATCCACCTGCTGCTGCAAGAACATCTGCAGGATCTCTTGCCACATCTAAACCATTACTAGGATCAACTATATCATCACCCGCAAAATATCCTCCGGTTGGATCGATAAGTGATCTAATTGCTGCCGCATGTCTAGCTTCAACTGAAACAATCTTACCAGCAAGGGTTAAATAAGTTTCATCGGCAATTCTATCGCCAGCACCATTATATGCGCCTACTCCTGTATCTTCTAACAACATAGCCGTTTCTAAAACCGATGTTCTATCATCAAAATTAATTGAAGAAACATCAAATTCCAGATCTGGAAGTGTATTATCTTCTCCCGCCGCAGCAATAATGGCTGCTTTAAAAAAGTCTCTATGAATTACTTCGTGGTTATATAGAGCATCAAATATATCTTTTTCATCCTGCGGTGCACCATCATAATAGTCTCCTGCACGCACCTGAGTATAGAAAGCAGCTTCTAATTGTTCCAAGGCATATGCATAATTAAGGATACCTACATCCCCACTTCCTAAATCAAATGCAACCGGATCTGGATCTGGATCTGGGTCTGGAGTTGGGTCTGGCTCAGGCGTTTCAACCTCTCCACCTGGGTTAAACTCTTCTTCGCTACATCCATAAAGTAAAAATGTTGAACCGGCAATTCCCAGTCCTCCCATTTTAATGAATTTTCTACGCGAATTGTTTTTCGTTTTTTTGGAGGATGTGCCTACTACATCCACCTTAACTAAGGGTTTTTTCATAATTAAAATTTTAGTTTCATAGAAACTTACGAACGCTAAGAGGTTATGGTTTGCAAAAAATTGTTAAGCTTATCTTAAAGCAGTGGCTTTTGGGAAAGGTTTAAGCTTTGTAGGAAAAATTTTTATTTTAATTAAGTTAATTTTTTTGGATACTCCTTAAATATGCATGGCAAGACAAATAATTTGATACCTGTAATTTTCTTACTTTTGAAAAAAATTCAGCTTCTTGAAAACTTATTTATTTTCCATTATAATTCTTCTTTCATCATTACCAATTCTGGCTCAAAAAAACCAGGAGATCAATTATGATTCAGACCGAACTTTGAAGAACGAAGAACGATATCCTGGTGCATTGATCTTAAGCAAGGTTGATAACCAGGTCTATTTTGATCATGACGGTATTGAAGTTTGGTGTGATAATGCTGTTTTCTACAAATCTGATAACTTTTTTAAGGCTTATGGGAATATTAGAATGCAACAGGGTGACAGTGTGAGAATGACCAGTAATTATGCTGAATATAATGGAAATACCGAATTTGCCTTTGCTAGTGGGAATGTAAGAATGGAAAGACCACAAACTACTCTCGAAACTGATAGTCTCTTTTTTGACCGAATTAAGCAACAAGCCTACTATAGAAGCGGCGGAAAAGTTACCGATACTGCCAGTGTCCTTACAAGTAAGATTGGCAGATATTTTATGGAAGAGGACAAATACAGTTTTAGAAATGAGGTCTTAGTAACTAATCCAGATTACACTATTAACTCTGAACAACTGGATTTTTATTCTGAAAGTGGTCACGCCTACCTATATGGCCCTTCAACAATTGTTAGCGAAACCAGCACCGTATATTGTGAAAGAGGGTTTTATGACACAAGGGCAGATAATGGATATTTTGTGAAGAATTCCCAGATAAATTATGACAACCGCATATTAAAAGGTGATAGTCTGTATTTTAACCGGGAAAACAATTTTGCTTCTGCGACAAACAATATCCGGGTGATAGATACTATTAATGATAGTCGGGTTACCGGCCATTATGCCGAAGTATATAGGGATAAAGATTCAGTATTTATTACTAAAAAAGCTTTAGCAGCAAGCCTTCAGGATCGGGATACCTTATTTATACATAGTGATACCATCATGATCACCGGGAAACCCGAAAAGCGCGTGATAAGGGGTTATTATGACGTGCGAATTTTCAAAGAGGATCAAACCGGTGAAAATCCTATGAGCGGGCGAAGCGATTCTATTTTTTCTGATCAGCAATCTGGCCTAACAAAACTTATAAATATTAGCAGTAGGGGTAACGGAAAACCAGTACTATGGTCTGGAGAGAATCAAATGAGTGGTGACAGTATTCACCTAATAAGTAATACTAGAACAGAACAATTAGACTCCTTACTGGTTTTTGATAATGCCTTTTTAATTCAAAAAGATAGTATCGAGGGTTTTAACCAGTTAAAAGGAAAAGAACTCACTGGTTATTTTAAGGAGAATACCCTAGAAAAGGTTGTTATCAATAAAAATACAGAGACCCTGAATTATATGCGAAATAATGAAAATCAATTAATTGGCATTAATAAGACCCTGGCCAGTTCAGTTGAAATTCTATTCGAAGAACAGCAGATCAAGGATATTTACTATTATAATCAGGTAGACGGTGATCTCACTCCAGAAGCCGACTTTCCTCCAAACGCGAGAAAACTCCAAGGTTTCAACTGGCGCGGCGAGGAACGCATACTTAGTAAAGAAGGACTTTTTGAGGGAGAAGCTGAACCTGAACTAACAAAGATCAAGGGTATAGATCTGCCAGATGCACCAGAAGAATTTTTTGATGAAAGAGAAGATGATGATCTTTTGTTAAATGAAAATTCCAGATTAAATCCTAAGGTTCTAAAGAATAGAAAAACAGACAGCATCAAATTCAAAAAGAAGGTATTGCCAGATTCTATTAAAAAGAACATTATAGAAAAAGATAGTATTAATAATAAGGCAGCCCAGAATCAATAGATTGAAAAAGGATTTTTTAAAATATCAGGCGCAAACAACGCCACATCCTCTGGCGCTGGAAGTATCACACGCTAGCGGATCATATATAGTTACTACAGACGGGAAGGAACACCTGGATTTTGTAGCCGGAGTTTCTGCCTGTAGTGTAGGTCATTCCCATCCCCGGATAGTTTCAGCAATAAAAGAACAGGCAGAAAAATATTTACATGTGATGGTCTACGGAGAATATGCTCAGAAACCGGCGGTAGAACTAACCAAGCTACTTTCAGAACATTTGCCTAATCCTCTTAGTAAAACTTACCTGGTAAATTCTGGAACCGAAGCTATTGAAGGTGCAATGAAACTAGCCAGAAGAGCCACTGGAAGAACAGAGATCATCGCAGCAAAAAAAGCCTATCACGGCAATACCATGGGCTCTTTAAGCCTTATGGATTTCGAGGAAAGAGTTAAACCTTTCAGGCCTCTAATAGGAGATATTTCTTTTATTGAATTCAATCGCGAAAAGGATCTGGAGAAGATCACTTCTAAGACCGCAGCAGTAATTCTGGAGACCATCCAGGGAGGAGCTGGTTTTATAATGCCAACCAATGATTACCTCAAAAAGGTGAAAAAGAGATGCGAAAAGGTAGGCGCACTTTTAATCCTTGATGAAATACAACCTGGATTTGGAAGAACCGGAAAGCTTTTTGGTTTTGAAAATTTCGACCTGGTTCCAGACATAGTAGCTCTGGGCAAAGGAATGGGAGGAGGATTACCTATAGGAGCCTTTTCAGCATCTGATGAGCTAATGGATCTATTGATGGATAATCCTAAAATGGGGCATATAACTACTTTTGGTGGTAATCCATTAATAGCAGCTGCAGCTTTGGCAACTCTTCAGGAAATTACTGAGTCAGATCTTATGGAACAAAGCCTGGAGAAGGAGAAATTATTCAGAAAACACCTACAGCATCCTCTTATTGAAGAAATTAGAGGAAAAGGTTTAATGCTAGCTTTGATTTTAGAATCTGCCGAAATTGCTGATAAACTGATCCTGAAGGCCAAGGAAAAACAACTCATTTTATTCTGGCTACTCTTCGAAAAACGAGCAGTACGGCTTACTCCCCCACTTACCATCTCTGAGGAAGAAATATTGAAAGGTTGTGGCATTATTGTTGACATACTCAGGGAGATAGAGAAAGATGAAATGGAATGTTAATTATTTTGTTAACAACAATAAGACGTAATTTCCAATTCACCTTTAATCATTTATAACTTTAGTACAGTAGAAATCCCTTAATCACTCTCTTATGCAGCTAAGCCATAACGAAGAAGATAATTTCTCACTTTCCCGCTTCGAATCTATGCTTAAAACAAATGACGTTTTATTTTTTGATTCGAACGAATTTGAAAATATTATCAATCACTATCTTGAGAATGGTAAGTTCTCTCTTGCCAAAAAAGCGGTGAAAATGGGCCTTGCCCAGCATCCTACTTCGGTGAACCTTAGACTGTTTAAGGTGGAGATCCTTGTATTTGAAGACAAACTGGATCTCGCTGATGGAATTCTAAATGAGCTGAAAGAATTAGAAACTTCTAACGAAGAGATCTACATTCAAAAAGCACAGATTTATTCTAAAAGAGATATGCATGCGGAGGCAATAACTATGCTTCAGGCCGCACTTGAAATCACCATGGAAGATGCAGAGATCTTTTCTCTTATAGGGATGGAATACCTTTTCCTGGAAGATTTTGAAAATGCCAAGTATAGTTTCATGAAATGCCTTGAGGCAGATGAAGAGGATTATTCAGCATTATACAATATCATGTACTGTTTCGACTTTTTAGAACAGAAGGTGGAAGCGATAGATTATCTTAATTTATACCTGAACAAGAATCCATATTGTGAAGTTGCCTGGCACCAGGTAGGGAAGCAATATTTTGACCTTAAACAATACACAAAGGCATTAGCCGCTTTTGATTTCGCAATAATTAGTGACGACAGGTTTGTAGGCGCTTATCTTGAAAAGGGTAAAGTGCTTGAAAAACTTAAGCGTTATAATGAAGCTATAGAAAATTATAACATTACGCTGGAACTTGAAGATCCTACTTCCTTTGCTTATTTAAGGATAGGAAAGTGTTTTGAAAAGTTAGGTTGTGACGATCTGGCATTGAAGAATTACAAGCAAACGGTCCATGAAGATCCATTACTTGATAAGGGGTGGATCGCTATCACAGACTTTTACATCAAAAAACTGAATTTTCAGAAGGCTCTTTATTACATCAATAAAGCTATAAATATTGATGAAGAGAATGTCTTATACTGGAAAAGATATGCTAAGATAAACAGCAGGCTTAATTTCTTTGAAGAAGCAGAACAAGGCTATAAAAAGAGTCTTGAGCTTGGAAATTATGAGCTGGAAACCTGGATTAGAAGATGTGATATTCTAATAGGTCTGGGAGAATATGAAACTGCTATAAACAGTATGCTCCAGGCATTAGAGTTTTATCCTACAACTGCGGAAATTGAATACCGGCTTGCTGGTTTGTTTTTCTGCACTAATAAAGGAGAAAAAGGCTATTTTCACCTAAACAATGCTCTAAAAATAGACTCAGAATACTATATAATTATAGAAGAATTATTTCCTAATATTTTTGACCGTAAAAGCGTCAAACAAATTATAAATTCCTTCGTAAAGCTCTCTTAGTAATTTTGCTACCTTTGGCGAATTCATAAAAATAGAAGATGCAACGAAGTTTTTTGGATTACCTCAAGATCACTTTTAAGGGAATGGCCATGGGTGCGGCAGATGTTGTCCCAGGAGTCTCTGGAGGTACCATAGCCTTTATTTCCGGTATATATGAAGAATTAATATCTACTATAAGCGGAGTAAATCCTGCTCTCCTTGCAGTTTGGAAAGAAGATGGATTTTCAGCTATGTGGAAAAAGCTGAACGGTAATTTTATAATAGCACTTTTCACCGGGATCCTTATAAGTATTTTTACGGTAATGCGCCTAGCGAATTACCTATTAGAGAACCATCCTGTTCTTATATGGTCTTTTTTCTTCGGGTTGGTAATTGCAAGTATCTGGTTTGTAGCCAAGCAAATTCCGAAATGGAGCTGGAAGATCATTCTAGCGCTGGTAATAGGTGCAGGAGTGGCTTTTTACATTGTTAGCCTACCTCCTCTCGCAGCCAACTCAAGTTATACATTTCTATTCTTTGCAGGTGCCATTGCAGTATGTGCAATGATATTACCAGGTATTTCCGGAGCTTTCATTTTAGTACTACTTGGCGCTTATAAATCTGTTACTGAAGCCGCGCATGACTTCGATATTAAAACATTAGGTATAATTGGTCTGGGAGCTGTATTTGGCTTGCTTACATTCTCAAAAGTTTTAAAATGGCTTTTTGTACACTACAGTAGCATCACATTAGCGGTGCTAACAGGATTTATTGCCGGTTCACTCAATAAGATCTGGCCCTGGAAGCAAGTTTTGGAAACTGCCATTTATGGTGATAAAGAAGTTATTCTTAAAGATGCTTCTGTTCTACCATGGAATTTTGATGGAGACCCACAAACCTTGTGGGCGGTATTACTGATGCTGGCAGGTTTTCTTTTGATCATCATACTAGAAGCGGTAGCTACCAAAAATCCCGAAATTCCAGATGCAGCAAACTAGAACGTTTACCGATAAGATCCTGCTTGTTCTTAAGGGTCTTGCCATGGGTGCTGCGAACAAGGTTCCAGGTGTTTCCGGTGGTGTGGTTGCGTTCGTTGCAGGTTTTTACGAAGAGTTTATATACTCTCTGCAAAAAGTAAATATAAAGGCCTTTAAACTTCTAATATCAGGGAGGTTTAGAAGTCTATATCGATATCTAAACGGAAGGTTCCTTGGATTGCTTATCCTGGGCATGTTGATAAGCTACTTTAGCGTTTCCAAAATTCTGGATTATCTAATTGTACATTTCGAACTTTATGTGTGGTCGGCTTTTTTTGGAATGATCATAGGTTCTATCTACTACATTAGTAAGGATTTTGATGAATGGGATAGAAACTCCGTAATATTTGCCCTTTTAGGAATTATATGCGGTATCGGCATCAGTTTTCTGGAACCTGCCAGAGAAAATGACAATCTCTGGTTCGTTTTTATCTGCGGAATGATAAGCGTTTCAGGAATGACCTTACCGGGACTTTCCGGTAGTTTTATCCTTATTTTACTGGGTAATTATGTATTGCTTTTAGTAGATTCTGTAAATGCCCTTTATGACACTATGGCTGAGATCATTCTTCTTGATTTCAGCTTTATTGATAATAGTGAAAGAATAAGAATGCTTCAGGTTCTTTTTGTTTTTGCCGCCGGTTCACTGGCGGGACTTGTATCCCTGTCACACCTCCTGGGATATGTACTGAAAACCAGAAAAAAAGAAACATTTGCTGTAATAATTGGTTTTATTGCCGGATCACTGGGGGTAGTGTGGCCCTGGAAAGAAAAGATCTATAAATTAAATGACGCAGGCGAAATTCTTATTGATAGAGAAGGAAATAAAATAATAGATAATTATGACCGGTTTCTACCTCAATTCGATTCTTCTGAAACCTGGCTCGCGGTATTTTTTATTCTTATAGGGATATTTATAGTTTTAGGCCTGGCCTGGTATGAAAACAGAAATTCAAGGAAATGAGAATTTACGGACTAATTGGGAAAAATATAGATTACTCTTTTTCCAGAAAGTATTTTACTGAAAAATTCAGCATTGAAAATTTAAAATGTGAATACAGAAATTTTGACATTCCTGATATAGAAAAGTTCCCCTCAATTATCAGGGAAAATGGGGTAGCTGGATTTAATGTCACAATTCCCTATAAAGAGGCCATCATTCCTTATCTAGATCAATTAGATACTCATTCAGAAAAAATTAAGGCTGTAAACACCATTAAACTCGAAAAGAATGGCAGCCTAACCGGCTATAACACAGATTACTGGGGGTTTTTAGAAGCACTAAAACCACATTTAAAACCTCATCATAAAAAAGCACTGATCCTGGGTACTGGTGGCGCTTCTAAAGCCATTGCTTACGCCCTCGAATTATTAAGGATAGATTATAAGTTTGTATCCCGAAAACCTGAGGAAAATCAAATAGCTTATTCAGATATTGATGGGGAGATCCTGGGCAACTACCACCTTATCATTAATTGCACCCCCCTGGGCACCTTCCCAGATATAGATATTTCCCCTAATGTCCCTTTCCAATTTATTTCAGAAAAGCACCTTGTTTTCGACCTTATATATAATCCTTCAGAAACTAAATTAATGAGGCTTGCTACAGAAAATGGAGCCAAAACTCTAAATGGTTTGCAGATGTTAATATTTCAGGCAGAGAAAGCATGGAAGATCTGGAATTCCTAATTCAGCTCAATAATTACCTGATCTTACCCAGATAAATAAAACTAATCGCTTGTTCAATTTTAGGGGAGTTGTTATCTTTCAGCAATAATTGATTTAGAGGAACCTTAACATTGAAATATATGTCACAGCAAGAAAATGAAAACAAGAAAAAAGAGCTTTCTTCCGAAGATTTAAAAAAGTCTGAAAGTATTAAAAAACAGGAAGAAAATTCTTTGAACGAGGAGAGTAAGGAGAATATGTCGGCAGAGTCTGTTGGTGACCAATCAAAAGAAACTACTGGGAATACTAAAGATGATTCAGTAGAATCGTCAAACACGGAAAATAAAGAATCTACAGATCACGAAGACGCGATGTTAGATGAATCGGCTTCAGGTAAAGCTACTTCAGACCAGAAAGCCCTTGAAAAGGAAAACCCAGATGCAGATCCTTATACTGATATTGAAGGAAAGGAAGAACCGGAAAATCCATTCTTCAAGGAACCAGAGGTGATCAAAGAGAATTCTGAAAAAGAGGAAAAATCCGTTAAGAAAATTTCAGATTCTACCGATAATGAAGACGCCATGGTTTCTGAGTCTGAATCCAGAAGTAAAAAAAACGGTGAGCAGGATGACGAAGATGATCTGGATAGTGATATAGGAGATGCAGTAGTTGGCGAGAAGAAAAAAGCCTCTGGCAATGACCATGAAGAGGATATGGAAAGTGCGGTAGCTGAAGATAGTGAGGATGAAAGTGCCAACGAGCGACACGATATCGAAAAGAAAGATTATCATTCCATGAACATGGAAGCTCTGGCAGATGAACTTGAGAAGCTTCTGAAAAACGAAAAGATCCAGGCAATCAAGGAACACGTGGCAGAAATTCGTCATGAATTCAATGCGAAGTTCGATGAAGAAATGGAAGAGAAAAAAGAAGATTTTCTGGCTGAAGGCGGAAATATCATAGACTTCCACTACTCCACTCCGCTAAAAAAGCGTTTTAGCTCAATTTATTTCGACTATAAAGAACAACGAAATAATTACTACCAGCGGCTTAAAAAAGATCTTAACGAAAATCTGCATAAAAGACTTGAACTTATTGAAGAGTTAAAAGGTCTTTTAGATGTAGAAGAAAATATCAATACTACTTATAATCACTTTAAAGAGATCCAGGATAAGTGGCGTACTGCGGGACCAATCCCAAGAGATCGCTATAACAATGTTTGGAATACCTACCACCATCACGTAGAGAACTTCTATGACTTTTTACACCTTAACAGGGAATTCAGGGATATGGATTTTAAACATAACCTGGAACAAAAGCTTAAGGTGATAGACCGTGCGGAAGAACTGGTGCAGGAAGATAACACGAACCGGGCATTTAGAGAACTCCAGATGCTACACAAAATGTGGAAGGAAGAACTGGGGCCTGTAGCAAAAGAATACAGAGAAGATATCTGGGAGAGATTCAGTACCGCCACTAAGAAAATTCATGATAAGCGGCAGGAGTATTTTAATCAGCTAGATGAGGAATACGAAAAGAACTGGGAACGTAAACAGGAGATCATAGAAAAGATCAAAGTGATTGCTGAGGAGGACTTTGACAGTCATAATAAATGGCAGCAAAAGATCAAGGAGATCGAGGCACTTAGAGAGTTGTTCTTTAATGCCGGGAAAGTTCCACGTAGTAAAAATCAGGAGACCTGGAATGCTTTCAAGGAAAACGTTCGTAAGTTCAACAGGAAAAAGAACGCTTTTTATAAAAATCTAAAGAAGCAGCAGTACGAGAATTTAGAAAAGAAAAAAGAACTTATTCAGATCGCTGAGGATAATAAAGATAGTGACGACTTTAAGACTGTCACTCCACTTATGAAAAAAATCCAGGCAGACTGGAAGAAGATTGGTCATGTTCCTAGAAAAGATAGTGACAAGGTTTGGAAACAATTCAAAAAAGCCTGCAACCACTATTTTGATCGTATGCACGCTCAGAAAAATGAGGATAATAAAGAAGAGGTCGAAGCCTTTGAAAAGAAAAAGGAGATCCTGGACCAGGTAAAAGGCATCGAACTTACCGGTAATAAAAAAGAAGATCTTCCAAAGATCAAGGAACAGATAAATGCCTGGAAAGAAATTGGCAAAGTTCCTTATAACAAGAGGTTCATCGAAGGAAAATTTAATAAAGCCCTGGATCAATTATTCAAGAAAATGGATATTGATAACACCAAGGCCGAAATGATGAAGTACGAAAATAAGGTACAGGCACTTGATGATGCAGATGACGACAAGAAAATTAGAAATGAGCATTATTTCCTTACTAAAAAGATCGAGGAGACAAAAGCAGAAATAAGACAGCTTGAGAATAACCTGCAGTTCTTTTCTAATGTAGATGACAAGAACCCACTAGTACAGGATGTACATAAAAATATTGCAAACCATAAGGCTGATCTTGAAGTCTGGAAGGAAAAACTGAGAAAAATCAAGTCCTTATATTAATAAAATGAAAATGCCTTGCAGTTTATGCAATTGCACTACCCGTGAGTTTGAAAAAGCAGATGAAAGGGTATATGTGCAATGCACAGGTTGCAAGGCAATTTTACTTTCCCCTGAGAATTATCTTACCCCAGAGGCCGAAAAGTTCAGGTATAGTTTACACAATAATGATGTGAATGACCCCGGCTATATTAACTTTGTTTCACCTGTAGTTGAACAGATAAAAACCGACTTTAGTTCAGACTCAATCGGTCTCGATTTTGGATGTGGCACGGGACCTGTAATCACTTCAGAATTAAAAAAATCTGGATTCCAGATATCACTTTTTGATCTCTATTTCCAACCTAATAAAAAGGTTTTAGAGAACAGTGTTGATTTTATAATCTGCTGTGAGGTAATGGAGCATTTTAAAAATCCGTTAAAAGAGTTTAAATTACTGCGCTCATTACTCAAAGAACAGGGAAAATTATACTGTAAAACTGAAGTCTGGAAGGAGACGATAGATTTCCACAACTGGCAATATAAAAATGACAAGACTCACGTATTTTTTTATAGTCGTGAAACTCTTGAATGGATCAGGGAGAATTTACAGTTTTCAGATCTGGAGATAAAAAATGGTATTATCGTCTTCTCTGCCTGATCATTGTGTTTTAGCTTCATTCCAGAAAACATCCATCTCTGCCAGAGTCATGTCCTTTAAAGCCTTGTTATTTTCTTTTGCTTTACCTTCCAGGTACTGGAAGCGTTTAATAAACTTCTTATTAGTCCTTTCTAAGGCGTTCTCCGGGTTTACATTCAGGAATCTGGCATAGTTTACCATAGAGAAGAGAACATCGCCAAATTCGGCTTCTATTTCATCCTTATTATCCATGCTAATCTCATGTTGAAGTTCTTCCAACTCTTCCTTAAGTTTTTCAAAGACTTGTTGCGGTTCTTCCCAGTCGAAACCTACACCGGCTACTTTATCCTGGATACGATTTGCTTTTACTATTGAAGGTAAAGATCTGGGCACTCCTTCCAGAACACTTTTTTTACCTTCTTTGAGTTTTAGATTTTCCCAGTTCCTTTTCACTTCTTCCTCGTCTTCAACTTTTACATCTCCGTAGATATGCGGATGGCGATCTATGAGTTTATCGCAAATACTATTGGCCACATCGGCAATATCAAAATCATTGGTCTCACTTCCTATTTTAGCATAAAAGACCAGATGCAATAAAACATCCCCTAATTCCTTTTTGATCTCCTCCATATCCTTATCCAGGATGGCATCGCCCAACTCGTAGGTTTCTTCAATTGTAAGATGCCTTAAAGACTCCATAGTTTGCTTTCTATCCCACGGACATTGCTCTCGAAGCTCATCCATAATGGTCAATAATCTATCAAAGGCTTTTAATTGTTGTTCTCTGGAATTCATGGAAAAATGATTTTGGTAAAAATAGGATTTCGTTGTTTGAAATCTGAATGAATTCATCAAAAAACCTTCTTAAGCTTTATATTCATTCGGAATTTCCTCAAAGATCAGTCGTCAAAGAAACGGGGAAAATTAAAACAAAGAGTATATAAACGACAAAACCCCCAGTAAAACTGAGGGTTTTTATTGAAGGGTGGAAGACCGGTTTCGAACCGGCGACCTCCGGAACCACAATCCGGCGCTCTAACCAGCTGAGCTACAACCACCATTTGATTAGCGGATGCAAATGTAAGTTATTTCAACTATTTCGCAAAGAAAAATTTTCAATTAAATAAGGTCGAAGATAGAATCTACTGCCACATTGCGATCAACATTAAAGCCTTCTGCATGTTCTTTATTAATAAGTCTCCCCATATCCTGAGCTCGGTAAGTGATGCTATCCAGAAAGTTACTGCTGGAAATCGGCGTTTCTGGTTCGTTACTTTTTTCGTCAAAAAACTGGGATCGGTAAGCCAATACAGATTCAACTTTTTTATCTAAATAACCTGAAATATCCACTACAAAATCAGGTTTCAGGTTTTTCCATTGTATATAATGAAACACATGTTTAGGTCTCCAGGCTTCCTGTTTATTCCCGTTCATAATGGTTTCGATCTTCCTTAAACCACTAAGGAAACAGGCTTCACTTACTAATTTAGCTCCTTTCCCATGATCTATATGGCGATCTTCAATAGCATTACATAAAACGATCTCCGGCTTGTATTTTCTAAGGATCTTTATGATCTCTAATTTATGCGCGGTATTATTCTCAAAAAAACCATCACTAAATTCAAGGTTATGACGCATCACCACTCCCAGAATTTCAGCAGCTGCTTTTGCTTCTTTATCTCGAATTTCAGCCGATCCCCTTGTACCAAGCTCTCCTCTGGTTAGGTCAAGTATTCCAACTTTTTTTCCGCGATCTACTTCTTTCGCTATGGTTCCTGAGCAGCTCAATTCAACATCGTCTGGATGTGCTCCCACCGCCAGTATATCTAATTTCATTTGTTCGTATTTATAATTTATTCAATCGGTCAAATATAATTTAGTGCTCTACTTTGTTCTATCAATAGCTTGTTTGAGATCTTCAATAAGATCTTCTACCTCCTCTATACCTGCAGAGAACCTGAGCAAATTATCTTTAATACCTTGTTTCATTCTTCCCTCTTCACTCAACAATCCATGAGATGTTTTTGAAGGCAGTAGAATGGTACTTTCTACTCCAGCCAGACTCATGGAAGGTTTAATTAAATGAAGGGCTTTCATAAATGCTGAAGCATCTATTTTTTCATTCAATTCGAAAGACAGCATCCCACCGAATCCTTTCATCTGTCTTGTAGCCAGCTCATGATTAGGGTGGCTCTTCAATCCTGGATAATATACACGACTAACTTCTGGATGAGAATTTAAAAATTCTGCCAGTTTCAATGCATTTTCGTTCTGCGCTTTCACTCGAATTCCCATCGTTTTAATACTACGCTCTAACAACCAAACCGTATAATCACTTAGACTTCCACCAAAATTCTTGGCCATTTGGAAGATCCTTTCAATATTCTCTTCAGAAGAGATAACGGTTCCAGCCAGAATATCACTATGACCGCCCATATACTTAGTTGCAGAATGTATCACTACATCTATCCCAAAATCTATAGGGTTTTGATTCACTGGTGAAGCAAAAGTATTATCTATCATACTCACCACTTCATATTCCTTAGCCAGTTTTGCTACAGCTTCAAGATCTGTTATCCCCAATAATGGATTTGACGGTGTTTCAATATAGATCACTTTCGTGTTCTCCTTAATCTCATCTTTTAAAGATTCGGCTTGCGCATCTTTAGCGAAAGTATATTCAATTCCAAATTTATCGAACTCTTCCGTGGCCAGATTACTAGTCCCTCCATATAAAGAATCCTGAAATACAACGTGATCTCCAGCTCTAAGAAATGCCATAAGGGAAGTGCTTACGGCTGCCATTCCGCTTCCAAATATCAAGGATGCTTCTCCATGCTCCAGTGCTGCCATTTTCTTCGCCAAAGCCACCTGATTAGGGGTATTAAAATACCTGGGGTAGCGTTTGGTCTCTACGTCTTCAAAAGCATAAGAGGTAGACATATAAAGTGGAGAAACCGCTCCTCTAAATTCCTTATCTTCTAACTCTCCAACATGGGTACAGATCGTGTTGATCCCTTTGCTCTTATTCATAGATTATCATTAAAAAAATTGAGCCCTAATGTACTAAGAATTCTGCTAAATGCAGTAATAGCCTAATAATCCAGTTCTATACCTGAGACAGAAGTTAATTAAAGTTAAACCTTAGCCATTGCCTCTGGTGAAACCTTCTATTTTGACTAACTTTCAATTTGAATAAAAAATTGAAATGATGAAGTATGTAAATGCATATGCAGCTAAATCTAATGACGCCGATCTGGAACCATTTGATATTGAAAGAAGAGAAATATTAGCAAATGATGTAAAGATCGAGATAGATTATTGCGGAGTATGTCATAGCGATATTCACCAGGTTAGAAATGACTGGGGAAATAGTAAATATCCTGTTGTCCCTGGCCATGAGATCATTGGTAGGGTAATCGAAGTTGGTAAAGATGTAAAAAATTACAAAGAAGGCGATCTCGTAGGGGTTGGATGTATGGTAGATTCCTGCCAGGAATGCCAGTCCTGTAAAGATGATCTGGAACAGTATTGTGAAAATGGAATGACGGCAACTTATAATGGAAAAGATGAACATCTGGGAGGTCATACCTTTGGAGGTTACTCTGAATCTATCGTAGTACGTGAAAAATTCGTTCTAAAAGTACCAGAAAACCTGGACACTAAAGCGGTAGCACCACTACTTTGTGCAGGTATTACAACATGGTCTCCGCTTAGACAGTGGAATGTAAAGAAAGGCGACAAAGTTGGGGTTGTAGGTCTTGGAGGTTTAGGTCATATGGGTGTGAAGTTTGCCAGTGCGCTAGGAGCTCATACCGTAATGATCACTACTTCTCCTGGAAAAGCAGAAGACGCTAAAAGATTGGGTGCAGATGAAGTTCTTATCTCTAAAAATGAAGATGAGATGAAAAAACATCAGGGCACTTTTGATTTTATCCTGAATACCGTTCCAGTAGGGCATGACACCAACCCTTATGTTGGGTTATTGAAAAGAGATGCAACTATGACCCTTGTAGGTGCTATTGACGAGGTAGATATTCACGGTGGAGGTTTAATTATGGGTAGAAAACGACTTGCCGGATCACTTATCGGAGGAATTAAGGAAACTCAGGAAATGCTGGATTTCTGTGGAGAGCATGATATTGTTTCAGATATTGAAATGATCGATATTCAGAATATCAATGATGCTTTTGACAGGGTCGTAAAGTCTGATGTAAAATACAGATTCGTTATAGATATGAAATCTATCAGGAAATAATATGAGCATACTTTCTTCCCTTTTAGGAAATGCTGGTGCAATAGATAAAAGCACGCTTCAGGAGAAATATGGTAAATTATTGATCCCTTCTGAAGAGATCGAAGCGGGTTTCAAGATCATCAGGGATACGTTTATTTTTACAAATAAGCGATTAATCCTTGTAGACGTTCAAGGTCTTACCGGCAGTAAGATCGAATATTTTTCAGTCTTATATAAGAGTATCACCAGGTTTAGTGTTGAGACAGCAGGAAGTTTTGACCTGGATGCAGAACTAAAGATCTGGATCTCGGGAGAACAGACTCCTTCTATCTCCAAACGTTTTAATAAGAAGGTAGATATATATGAAGTTCAGAAATTATTAGCGGAGTTTACGCTCTAAGAAGATTCTGTAACAAGGACAGATCAACAAGGTTTGATTAAGTTTAGTATCTAACTATTTTATCAAGCTTTATTTATAATTAAAAGCCACGTATATCTATAAAATTACGTGGCTTTTCTTATTTAAAGATATAACAGGATCTTATTTATTCTAAGACGAGTTTATATCTTTGTTTTTTTAGCAATTGTTGAACGATCATCTATAAAATAAATGAACTTATTAATAACCAATATCAAAGAATTACTTCAGGTAAGAGAACCAAATATTCTAAAAGTTTCAGGTAGTGAAATGAAGGAACTTCCTACCATCAAGAATGCATGGTTGTTGATAGAAGATAATAAGATAGCAGATTACGGTTCCATGGAAAACATTCCTGAAATAGTTGCTGACGAAACTATTGATGCAACTGGTAAGATCGTTTTACCAACCTGGTGTGATTCTCACACCCATATTGTATATGCCGGAAATAGAGAACTGGAATTCGCAGATAGAATCAATGGTTTAAGTTATGAAGAGATCGCCAATCGCGGGGGTGGAATTCTGAACAGCGCTAAAACGCTTCAGGACACTCCAGAAGATGAAGTTTATGACCAATCTGCCAAACGGCTGGAGGAAGTTATGAAACTCGGTACCGGAGCTATCGAAATAAAATCTGGATACGGTCTAACCGATGAAGCTGAACTTAAAATGCTAAGAGTAATAAGAAAGCTTCGTGAAAACTATGATCTTCCTGTAAAATCTACTTTTTTAGGAGCACATGCAATTCCGAAGAATTATAAAAATGATCCTGACGCTTATATGGATCTGGTGATTAATGAGATCCTTCCTGAAGTTGCCAAAGAAGATTTAGCTCAATACATCGATATATTTTGCGAGAAAGGATATTTTTCACTTGATGATACCCATAGACTTTTAAGTGCAGCTAAAGAATATGGATTAAAACCGAAAATTCATGTCAACCAGTTCAACGCTATTGGAGGTGTTAAGGCCGGAGTTGAACATGATGCTCTAAGTGTAGAGCACCTGGAGGTAATGAATGATGAGGATATTGAAGTTTTAAAAGGTAGCCAAACCATGCCGGTAGCACTTCCCTCCTGCTCACTATTCTTAAGTATTCCTTATACTCCTGCGCGACGAATTCTGGATGCAGGACTTCCATTAGCCCTGGCCACAGATTTTAATCCCGGTAGCACACCAAGCGGAAATATGAATCTTGTAGTTTCCCTGGCTTGTATTAAAATGAAAATGACTCCTGAAGAGGCTATAAATGCTGCAACTATTAATGGAGCTTACGCCATGGAACTAAGTGAAACACACGGTAGTATCACCAAAGGAAAATTTGCTAATTTCATTATTACCAAAGAGATCCCCTCCTATACTTTCTTACCTTATGCCTTTGGGACCAACTCTATTGAATCGGTTTACATAAATGGAAAAATAGTTTAAAATGAAAGGGCTAAAGCTATATAGAGCGGCAGACATACAAAAGCTGATCTCTACAAGAAAAGGAGAAGTGAAATTCGGTGAGAATTTAGGATTTATCCAAAGTTTAGATGAATTAGAACAACATCCAGCTAAATACTTTCTCTTCGGAATCCAGGAAGATATTGGAGTAAGAGCTAATTATGGTAAACCAGGGACTTCGAATGCCTGGAAGGCTGCTTTACCGTCTTTACTGAATATCCAGGTGAACAGATTTAATAAGCCCGAGAATCTTATTGTACTTGGTGAACTAGACTGCAAAGACCTGATGCAGAAAGCTTCTTATTTTGATGATTCAGACCCTAACTATCATGCAAAATTAGGCGATCTGGTAAAAGAAATTGACCAACTGGTTGCAGACCTTATTGAGTTTATCATTTCTAAAGGTAAAATTCCGGTGATCGTTGGAGGCGGACATAATAATGCCTACGGAAATATTAAAGGCGCGGCTAAAGCTTTGAAGGATCCTATCAATGTTATTAATATTGATGCTCATACAGACCTTAGACAGCTAGAGCATCGCCATAGTGGAAATGGATTTAGTTATGCCATCGAAGGCCAGTATTTGAGAAAATATTCGGTATTTGGTTTGCAAAAAAATTATACTCCAGAATACATTTTTGAAGAAATGGAAGCTTCAGAAAATATGAGTTTTAGTTTAATGGAAAACCTGTTGAAATATCCAGACGAGTTATCCAGACGTTTTGAGCAGTCTCTTGAAAAGGTGGGGAATTCAAATTTTGGATTTGAGTTAGATTGTGATGCAATCGCAAATTTCCCAAGTAGCGCTAAATCTCCTTCAGGCTTTTCAGAAGATCAAATCAGGAATTTAATTCAACTAACCTCAAATAACGAAAATTGCTGTTACTTTCATATTTGTGAAGCCGCACCAGATGAGCAAACTTCAGCCCAGGTTGGGAAAGCTTTAGCTTATTTTATTAGTGATTTTATCAGGGATTAGTCAGGAATTTTGATCTAATCGATTTTCATCACTATTACGCTGCCAGGGAAATCTACCTTCAATTTCCAGCTCTATAGATAAGCTTAAAAATGTCCTGATAAGCACAATGACACCAAGAGTAAGCACTTTATTCATAGTAGGTTCAGTGACTACCGTCGCAATTATATCTGCTGCGACCAGGATCTCCAGCCCCAGCAATATTCCTTTTCCTAATTCCTGTCTCAAAAGCTTATAGGATCTCTGGTTTCCATTTTGTTTCGAAAACAGAAATTTTCCAATAGCGATTATTGTTCCTACTAATATGGTTAGAACCCCTCCAATCTCAATAATTTTAGCTGTATATTCTATATATAGTTCTATATTCTCCATAGATTATTTTCCTGATGATAATTTTTGATAAACCCCGTTAGTCCAGCCAAATCCATCCTGTGTTGGGTATTCTCCACCACCACTTTCTTTAGATAAATCTTCAACGTTATATTTTTCAAGCATTTTATAAGTGCGCCCGTAAACATCTTTATTCAGTTTCAACCAACGTGATTTTATTTTGTTAGCCAGATCAATATTTCCATAATTTTGTAGTCCTTTTATTGCTAACCATTGTAATGGAGCCCAACCATTCGGCGCATCCCATTGTTCTCCTGTATTATAAGGAGTGGTTACTAAACCGCCCGGTTTTAAGAACATATTTTCAATTTTGGCGGAAACTCTACCAGCCTGCTCATCTGTTGCAACCTCAAAGAATAAAGGATAAACTCCAGCAAGAGAAAATTGACTCGTCTGTCTGGATTTTCGGAAATTATAATCCATA
Organism: Christiangramia echinicola DSM 19838; assembly: GCF_000423065.1. Taxonomy (GTDB): domain Bacteria; phylum Bacteroidota; class Bacteroidia; order Flavobacteriales; family Flavobacteriaceae; genus Christiangramia; species Christiangramia echinicola. The sequence goes on along the minus strand of NZ_AUHG01000016.1, from coordinate 113,794 downwards.
AAATAGCCTTCCTCTTCATTCCAATGGTATTTCAAAATTGCTTTTTTCCTTTTTTCTGCCTTCAATTTAAATGCCTCCGATTTCTCAGAATTCCCCATTATTCCAGCTGCTTCAGAAATAGTCATTTCCAGGTTATATAATAAAGAATTCAGGTCTACGGGAACAATATCTGTAGTATGTATCGTGGATAGGTCAAATTTACCATTAGATCCTTTTTCCAGCCATCTACTGGAAAAATCCCAGCCAGATTCAGCTCCGGCTCTTAGATCTCTATAAACTTCCTCTTTAGAAAGTTGAGGATCTTTAGAAACGGCTATTTCAGCCGTTTTTATATCTTCACGGTAACTTTCTGGTCTTGGGGTAGCATTATCATCCCAGTATCTATTCAAGATCTCACCATCGGTCATCTGTACAACTCTTCTATATTCTTTTTTATTTTCAAGTCTTCCTGTACCATCCATCCAGAAATTATACTCTGTTTCAAGTTCTGCCAAATACTTCGGTAGAACTTCAATTGTTTTCGCATCGGCTAATGTTTTAACCATCATGGCAAAGAATGGGGGCTGCGATCTTCCCAGGTAATAGGTCCTGTTTCCGTTAGGGATAAAACCATATTCATATATTAAATATGCGAAATTGTCTACCATATTCTGAATAGTTTCCACCTCTCCATCTACCTCCAGGCCAAGCATGGTGAAATAACTATCCCAGTAATAGATTTCCCTGAACCTGCCTCCCGGAACGATATATGGATTTGGTAAGGGTATTAATGTTCCCGAAATTCTTTCATCGCTAGGACGTTTTAACACACTCCACAATGCAGCGATATGATTATTAATTGAAGAGGAATCTGTTTCAAATGATATTTCATCTCCTGGTATTTTAAAATGTTGCTCTACAAAATCTGAGACAGCCGTTACAGAAGTATCATTAAGCATATTATAACGTTGCCTTATAAGTCCTACATTTTGTTGTGGCACTACATCTACAAAGGTTTTACTGTCCTCAAAGATCTCCTTATTCTGAACATCGTAGAAAAGATCGCCATAGAGCTCTCCTGGCGGCAGAATTTCAACTTCATTTTCAATCTTCTCAAGTTCCTGTTCCGGATCTGGACCTATTTTACACGAAAGAAAGAAAAGAACAATAAAAAAGTAATGAAGCCAGAAAGAAAGTCTAATTCTCATAATGGTGAATTTTAATGACTTATAAATATAATAGAATTTGAATAGGCCACCGCCCCAACTAAATTTCTAAATATTTAATAGTTTTATGATCTAAACTTATAATGATGCAGATCGTAGATTGGAAACCGGAATATTCAGAAGAATTTAAAAATATGAACATTCACTGGCTGGAGGAATTCTTTTGGGTAGAGCCTCATGATGAAGACGTACTGGGAGATCCTAAAAAACATATTATAGACCCTGGTGGGATGATCTTTTTCGTTAAAGAAATAGATAAGATTATTGGCTGTGTTGCTTTAATGAAAATTGAAAATAATATTTTCGAATTAACTAAGATGGCTGTAAAACCAAAACATAGAGGAAAAAAAATTGGTCAGCAATTAATGCAACACACCCTCGATTTTGCCAGGAATGAAGGCTGGGATCGATTAATCATCTATTCAAATAGAAAATTAGAAAATGCCATCCATCTATATAGAAAATATGGGTTTATCGAGATCCCGATTGAGAAGAATAATCCTTATTCCCGTGGAGATATTAAAATGGTTTTAAACCTTTCATAAATGTTTATTAATTGGGAAGTTACTCCATAATTCCTTCTTTATTTTTAGATAAAAATATAATTATGAGAAGAATAGCTACCCTATTAGCTGTTGGTATTCTACTAGCAGGATGTAAGAATAACTCAGATTCCAAGGAAAGTAAAACTACATCTGAAGTAGTAGAAAAAAATACTTCCTCAGAGACAAATCCAGACACGTTAGATATTGAAATTACCCCTATTTCACATGCCACGGCAGTATTTAAATGGAGCGATGCGGTTTTTTATACAGATCCGGTTGGTGGAGCTGAAGCTTTTTCAGGAAACGATAAACCAGATTTTGTCTTAGTAACAGATATTCATGGAGACCATATGAACGCTGAGACTTTGAAGGCATTAGAATTAGGGGACACAAAGATAATTGTTCCTAAAGCTGTACAGGAGAAGTTACCAGAAGAATTACAATCTAACCTGATTGTTCTAAATAATGGTGCGACTGTAGAGCATATGGGATTTTCTATTGATGCTATACCAATGTACAATTTACCGGAAACCAAAGATGCTATGCATGTGAAGGGTCGAGGAAATGGTTATTTATTACAGAAGAATGGTCAAAGTTTATATATCTCTGGTGACACAGAAGATATACCGGAAATGAGAAATCTCAGGAATATTGATGTTGCTCTAATATCCATGAATTTACCTTATACTATGCCCGTAGATCAGGCTGCAGAAGGAGTACTTGCTTTTAAACCAAAAAAGGTTATTCCATATCATTATCGTGGGAAGGATGGATTTGCAGATGTAGAAAAATTCAAGCAATTGGTGAATAAAGGAAATAAGAATATAGAGGTAGAATTAATAGATTGGTATCCTTCTAAATAAATAAACTTTATAAAAAAGTCATCTCCTTGTGCGCTCGCGAGTATCGATTATGTGAAATTTTATTTTGGCTAATTCAAATTTAACAGTATTTCAACGCAAATGCCCCTAAGGAGACGACTAATGTTTTTTCAGTAAAACTTATTTAAATATAGAGATTCATTTTGCATTTAACAAAATTTATTAAACATAAATGATTAAAAATCAGTATGTTTTAAGATTCGTTGAATTTTGAATCATTAAGAATTCTTTGTACGATTAAATGGATTTCTATTTTTTGATTGATGAATGACCATTGATTAAGTATGGTAACACATTCTGGTTTTAACCATACAGCTCTTAACTTTAAAAGTATTTTCAGACTGTATATTATACACTTTGTATCTGAAAAACTCCTGAACATTCTCCAATTTAGTGTCGATAGATAGAGCAGCGTACCCAGCTTTATGCTCAGGTGTAAAACTTACTTTTGCTGCTATTGCCAATAAGATTACTGTAAAGAGTAAAAGCTGGATTCTTTTCATTTCTAATTACTTAGTTGTTCTATTTAAAAGACGACGCCAAAAAACTTTCGTTACACTTAATTTATCATTTTAACATTTTGATAATGAGTACACTAATAGAATAAACGAACAGTATCTAAAAAAATTGCAAATAAAAGGCCCGGCAATATGCCGGGCCTTTTATAATATAATAAGGTTCTGTATTCTTAAGAAAGTACTTCCTGTACTTTATCTGCAGCTTCCTGAAATTCTATAGCACTGTAAACTTTTAACCCGCTACTGTCTATCAATTCCTTAGCAATATCAGCATTGGTTCCTTGAAGACGAACAATGATAGGCACATTCATAGCATCTCCCATATTTTTAGAGGCATCTACAATTCCCTGTGCTACACGGTCACATCTTACAATACCTCCGAAGATATTAACAAGAATAGCTTCAACTTTATCATCCTTAAGGATTAATCTGAAAGCTTCTTCTACTCTTTTAGCATCAGCAGTACCTCCAACATCAAGGAAGTTGGCAGGTTCTCCACCAGCTTGTTTAATCAAATCCATTGTTGCCATAGCAAGTCCAGCTCCATTTACCATACATCCTACGTTACCGTCAAGATCTACATAGTTAAGACCTACCTCTCTAGCTTCAACTTCAGTTGGATTTTCTTCACGAACATCACGCATCTCTGCATAATCCTTATGACGGAAAAGTGCATTATCGTCTAAAGTTACTTTTGCATCAACTGCCATGATTAGATCATCACTGGTTTTTAATACCGGGTTGATCTCGAATAAAGAAGAATCAGACTTTTCAAAAGCTTCATATAATGACATTACGAATTTTGTCATCTCTTTAAATCCTTTTCCGCTTAAACCTAGGTTAAAAGCAATTCTACGTGCCTGGAATCCCAGGAGTCCTGTAGAAGGATCTATTTCTTCAGTGAATATAAGGTCTGGAGTTTCTTCCGCAACAGTTTCAATATCCATTCCACCTTCAGTAGAATACATGATCATGTTACGACCAGTAGCACGATTAAGCAATACAGACATATAATATTCTTCCGGCTCCTTGTCTCCTGGATAGTAAACATCTTCAGCTACTAATACCTGGTGTACTTTCTTACCTTCAGCAGAAGTTTGAGGAGTTACAAGATTCATCCCAATGATATCTCCTGCAATTTCTTCAACCTCCTTTAGGTTTTTAGCAAGCTTTACACCACCACCTTTTCCACGGCCTCCAGCGTGTACCTGTGCTTTGATCACATGCCACCCGGTTCCAGTTTTCTCTGTTAGTTCCTTCGCAGCATCAACTGCTTCTTTGGCGTTTCTTGCCACGGTCCCACGTTGAATGCGAACTCCGAAGCTGCTTAAAATCTCTTTTCCTTGATATTCGTGTATATTCATAATCAGCTATTTCTTCTGTATTAATTACGGAAGGCAAAAGTAACAAATACATACTATTGTACCAATCTTTTTTGAGCTTCTTAACGCTTGCTGAATTTGACAAATTCAACTACAAGCTGGCTCGAATGGATTCCGGGATTTCAACGAAAAGGTTATCGGTTAAATTTCCTTAAATCTTGTAGTAATAGATTGGTCTCTTGTAAATTGTGCGTTTAATTTTTGCATTATGAAGAAGGCATTACTAGCATTAGCGATCGGAGGTTTTGGAATAGGCATGACAGAATTCGTGATTATGGGAATATTGCCTGAAGTTGCAAATGCCCTGGATGTCACTATTCCTCAGGCAGGTCACTTTATATCTGCATATGCACTTGGTGTAGTAGTTGGAGCACCTTTGCTAACAGTTTTTGGCAATAAATGGCCTGCTCATAAAGTCCTTCTGGCACTTATGGTCTGGTTTACGGTCTTTAATACGCTATCTGCATTCTCCAATTCATATACGCTTCTTTTAATATCCAGGTTTCTATCTGGACTGCCTCATGGAGCATTTTTCGGAATTGGCGCCGTGGTAGCTGGAAAACTAGCAAAACCAGGAAAAGATGCCCAGGCTATAGCCATGATGTTCACTGGGCTAACCGTAGCCAACGTGATAGGTGTACCATTAGGAACCTGGTTAGGACAGAATTTTAGCTGGGGAGTTGCTTTTTTAGCCGTAGGTATAGTAGGTGTCCTGGCTGTCTTAAGTATAAAATTCTGGATGCCAGAATTGCCAATATCGGAATCTAATGGGTTTAGAAGCGATATGAAAGTAATGAAGAAGCCTGAACTCTGGATGGTAATTTTATTAACCACTATAGGTACAGGTGGATTCTTCGCCTGGTATAGTTATATCGCACCATTAATTACTGATGTGGCCGGCTGGCAGGAAGAGATGGTAAGCTATGCAATGATACTGGCCGGTTTGGGTATGGTTGCAGGAAACTTTTTAGGAGCAAAATTAGCAGAAATGTTCAGCCCCATAAATGCTGTTATTATAGCTCTTATTCTCATGGTGATTGCATTAATTTCAAACACTTTTCTAGCCTATGATCAAATTGGAGTATTAGTAATGACCTTTATTTTACCGGTGATCGCCTTTTGTATCGCCACTCCAATTCAAATGGCAGTGATAAATTCTGCTAAAGGATCTGAGATGCTGGGTTCTTCACTTAATCAAAGTGCATTTAATATGGGAAATGCCAGCGGAGCGTATTTGGCTGGATTACCTATCGCTTATGGTTATGGTATTGTTTCCGCTCAATATGTTGGGGCGGTAATGGCGGCTATTGGCATTCTTCTGGGGATTGGCGTTGTAATTATTAGAAAACAAAGATCATCTGAACTTAAAATAAGTAATTCATAATTATTTCTTTTTAGAATTAACAAAATATATAAATCGGTTATATTTGATATTAGCCTTACTTATTAAAGCTTAAGAAATATATTTTTGCGCTAAATTTTTAGAATATGACACAAAAGGAATTACTATCGGTTGCTGAGGAATTTGGAAGCCCTGTTTATGTTTATGATGCGGAAAAGATCACTTCCCAGTATAAACGCCTTACTAATGCTTTTAAAGTTGACAACCTTAGAATTCATTATGCGGTTAAAGCCCTTTCGAATATTTCAATCCTTAAGTTATTGAATTCCCTTGGTTGCGGACTTGATACCGTTTCTTACCAGGAAGTAAAACTAGGACTTAGGGCCGGTGTTGCGCCAGAAAATATCATCTACACTCCTAACGGTGTTTCGTTGGAAGAGATCGAAGAAGTGGTTGAGCTTGGTGCCCAGATCAATATTGACAATCTGTCTATTCTGGAACAATTTGGAAATCGCCATCCGGAAATCCCAGTTTGCATAAGGATCAACCCACATGTAATGGCCGGGGGAAATTCTAAAATTTCAGTGGGACATATAGATTCAAAATTCGGGATAAGTATTCACCAGATGCCACATCTGCTTAGAATAGTTGAAAATACCGGCATGCACATTAACGGTATACATATGCATACCGGAAGTGATATTCTTGATATTGGTGTTTTTCTATATGCTTCTGAAATTCTTTTTGAAGCAGCCAAAAATTTCAAAGAATTAGAATTTATAGATTTTGGTAGCGGATTTAAAGTACCATATCGTGAAGGAGATATAGAGACAGACATTGAAGATCTGGGAACTCAGTTGACAGAGAGATTTAATAATTTCTGCAAAGATTATGGAAAAGAATTAACGCTTGCTTTTGAACCCGGTAAATACCTCGTAAGCGAATCTGGGAATTTCCTCGCTAAAGTAAATGTGATCAAGCAAACAACCTCAACAGTATTTGCTGGTATAGACACGGGGTTTAATCATTTGATAAGGCCAATGTTCTATGGTTCTCATCACGATATAAAAAACATATCTAATCCAGAAGCTAAACCCCGTTTCTATAGCGTGGTTGGATATATCTGTGAAACTGACACTTTTGGAAGTAACCGCAGAATCTCTGAAATAAGAGAAGGAGATATTTTAAGTTTTAGCAATGCCGGGGCTTACTGCTTCTCGATGGCCAGTAATTTTAATTCAAGATATCGCCCTCCGGAAGTACTTTGGTATAACGGAAAAGCCCATTTAATAAGGGAAAGGGAAACTTTTGAAGATCTTACCAGGCATCAGGTGGAAATTGAATTCGAAACTCCAGAAAAGGAACTTGTAGATAAAGACTAAAAAACAATACGAATAGAAACCTTGTCTTTGATGAGGACTTTAAACCTGCTATTGAAGGTGGGAATAACGTCATCTTACTTTCTAATGATAAATTTAAACAGAAGGAAGCCTTTCAATTATTCTAACTGTTTCTTTCTCCAGCTACCCTGAATAAAACCACAAATAATGGGAATGGTTCTGTAACTACTGGATCAATGTTCCCAATTGGTTAATCATAGGTCCGGGACTGGCAGCTTTAAATTTAATCAAGGCTTCAGCATCAAATAAAAGATTTAAATACGAATTGATGGAATACGACCTTAATTTAAATCATTGCAACCAGGAGAGGAAAAATCCGGTATCATTGGTATTAATTCTGAAAGTTACGATGCTCTAAAGATCAATTATATTGGAAATATTGACCTCGAAGAGGAGAACGAGATTTCGGTTGAATAATCTTTTTCAATAGTTATTACATTAAGCCTGTTTTTATTCGAACAGGCTTTTTTAATATAATGCTAACCAATTCAACAAGTTCATTTAGTATCTTAATATGAAAAAATTAAATGAGCTATCAACTGGATAAAGACCTGGATCTAAATAAAAATATAAGCAATATTGTTGCTGAAGAATTACAAGGATGTCTCACGGCCTTAGATACCTTGGATATTCATGAGGCTATACATGATATAAGGAAGCGACTTAAGAAAATTCGTGCCCTGGCCAGAATTGTAAGAGATGAATTAGGTGATGAAAAATATAATGAGATCAATATCTTTTTTCGGGATCTTGGAAGAGAAATTTCAGATTTCCGAGATCTTACTGCACATTTAGAAACCATAGCTCTTCTAAATGAACGATATGGAAAACACATATATGTAAACTTCCTTTCTACCATTCACAAACAAATTGAAAAAGAAAGGGACACTATGGAAAAGGAATTAAGAGAAAGTAAATTCTTTTCAGAACATTTAGTCGATAAGCTTAAGCAGGCTCAAAAAAAGCTTTTAACCTGGCCTGTTCACAACAATGATATTCAAATAATACTTCCCAGTATTAAGAGAGTATACAAAAGAGGGAAAAAAGCATTGAAGAAATCGTATAAAAATCCAACAAAAGAAAATTTTCATGAATGGAGAAAAAGGGTAAAATATCTTTGGTATCAAACGCTATTGCTGCAGGATACCTGGCCCCAGTTTTTTGAAACCCTGGAATTAGAATTACATGAACTTGCCGATTTTTTAGGGAACGATCATGACCTGATGGTATTCCAATTGAAGGTGAATTCCGGAGATATTGATATTAAAGATCCTCAACAACTTGAGTTAATGAATGCTATTATTAACCAATACAGCAAAAAGCTAAGGGATAACGCCAAAACAAAAGGTGAGCTAATCTATGCCGAATCTCCGGCCGATTTTACCAAAAGAATAGGATCTTATACCGAAATTAACTGGAATTGATTTAGTAAATTAATGGATCAAAATTAATTCTATATGAAAACCCTAAGCATCTTAATAGGTCTGGTTATTAGTGCTAATATTTTCGCCCAGGATCAACAAATTATAAAGGGCGAAATTGTAGATCTTACACATTCTTTTTCTGAAGAAAGTGTGTATTGGGTTACTGCCAAAGAATTTCAGCTTGAGGAGGTTGCTAGCGGACTTACTGATGCCGGCTTTTACTATTCTGCCAATAATTTTACTACCGCAGAGCATGGAGGAACACATATAGATGCTCCCATACATTTTGCAGAGAATAAACAATCTGTAGATCTAATACCTTTAGAAAATTTGATAGGTACAGGAGTAAAAATCAATGTACAGGATAAGGCTTTAAAGAATCCTGATTACCTTATAAGTATAGAAGACATTAATAACTGGGAGTCTAAAAATGGAATGATCCCAATGGAAAGCATCATCTTATTTCAAACTGGATATGGTAAATTCTATCCTGAGGCTAAAAAATATCTTGGAACAGATAAACGCGGATCTGATGCCGTTAAAGAACTTCATTTCCCAGGTCTCTCAGTAGAAGCGGCAAATTGGTTAATAGAAAAAAGAAATATAAAAGCTGTAGGTTTGGACACCGCAAGTATAGATCATGGACAGTCTAAAGACTTCGCTACGCATGTAGCATTAATGACTCAAAATGTCCCTGCCTTTGAGAATGTTGCTAATCTTGATAACCTACCCGAAAAAGGTTTCCAGATTATTGCATTACCTATGAAAATTAAAGGTGGAAGCGGCGGACCGCTAAGAATTATTGCCATCAAATAAATCAATGCTCTTTGGATACAAAAAATTTAAGACCCCCACTCTATTTTATTGCCATAAGCCCACCAGCGAATATTGTAAAATCTGTTGAGAGTATTAAAAAAGAATTGAAAAATGAATTTGGGGTAAAACATGCACTAAAACTTGATGCACATATCACCGTACAAATTCCTTTTAGAATGCCAGAATCAAAAGAAGGGATTCTGATAAATAAACTTCAACAGTTTACCGAAGAACAACATACTTTCACCACCAGACTGGATGGTTTTGCCAAGTTTGCCAAAAATGTCATTTTCATAAAAGTTCTGGATCACGAGCCATATATCAAATTACATAAAGAACTTCAGGAATTTATGCTGAAGTTTAATGATTTGAAAAGTCATGAAATTTCTTCAAAAATTTATCCACATCTAACCTTAGCTACAAGAGACCTAAAGAGAGGCCATTTTCCGGAAATTTGGGATCACTTCATCGGGAAAAATTTCTCTGAAACATTCATAGTTGAAAATTTACAATTGCTAAAACACAATGGTCAAACATGGGATATTATCAAAAGATTCAAATTCCAGGCTAATAAATAGCTCAACATGCTCAGAAACTGACTTTTTTAACCCGAATTTATAATTAACCTAAGATTCTTTATGATACTAAATCTGTAATTTCAGGAAAACAGAAAAAATGAAAAACCTAACCGAGCTACTGGAACATGAGATCAAAGATCTTTATTCTGCCGAGAAACAATTGATTGAAGCGATCCCTGAAATGATCGAAGCTGCGAAAAATGAGAAGTTAAAAAAGAAATTCGCCAAACATCTTAAAGAAACCGAAGACCATTTAAATCGTATCCAGGAGATATGTAAAGAAATGGAGATCAACCCTGGAAGTACTAAATGCAATGCTATGGCAGGGTTAATTGAAGAATTTCAGGGGCTTTTAAAGGAGAAATCTAATCCAGAAATTCTTGATGCTGGTTTGGTAGCGGCTGCCAGAAGAATTGAGCATTATGAAATAGCCGGATATGATTCTGCCTTTAGATATGCCAAAGCCTTGAAATTAAAATCGGTTAAAAAATCCTTGAAGAAAACGCTTAAAGAAGAACTAAAAGCAGAGAAGAAATTAAAGAAATTAGCTCGTAAGAAAATCATTAAAAATGCCCGGGATTAACCCAGAATTTCAATATAACCCTGAAATTATTTCCTCACTAAATCTTTTAGAATTAAGGCTTGAGCTAAGTTATTCTATTGCTTACTAACACCTAATTTTTCTATTACTTTTCCTACGGTAAGACCCTGAACCAGGATGGAAAATACCACTACAAAATAGGTGATCATTAGAAATAGTTCACGGTGCATTTCGGCAGTTAAGCTTAGTGCTAAAGCAATAGAAATACCACCGCGTAAACCACCCCAGGTCATGATTAAATTTGTATTAGGTACAAAGTCCAGTTTTCTACTAAAGAATTGAATGGGGACTAGTAATGAAGCATACCTACATAGAAGAACAACAGGTATAGCTATAAGTCCTGCAATTATATAATCACCCTCAACGGTTAGCACTAACATTTCCATTCCTATAAGAACAAATAGAATTGTGTTCAGTAAAATATCGATGAGTTCCCAGAACTTATCTACATAAGTTTCTGTGATCTTAGACATTGTGGAAGATCTTACCGTATCGTTTCCTACAATTAATCCAGCTGTAACCATTGCTAAAGGCGCTGAAAAATGGAAATGGTGGGCAATTGCCGTACCACCCATCACCGCTGCCAGGGTTATAATTACTTCTATATCATAATCATCTATAGATCTCATTAAGCGGTAAGTGAGATAACCAAGAACAAGTCCTATAGCAACTCCACCTATGACTTCCATCCCAAATAATTTTAAAACCTGGCCTACTCCCACATCGCCAGATGAAGATGATGCAATCTTATAAATGGTAAGGAATATCACTACTCCTACCCCGTCATTAAAAAGAGATTCGCCAACAATTTTAGCTTCCAGCTTCTTGGGAGCACCTGCTTTTTTTAATATTCCAAGAACCGCTATAGGATCTGTTGGTGAGATCAACGCTCCAAAAAGAAGACAATAGATGTAATCTACGCTTAAAGGGATAAGTTGTAATATGAGATAAATTATAGTCCCAACTAAAAAGGTAGAAACAATCACTCCAATCGTTGAAAATACGAGAACCGGCCATCTTTGAATACGAAGTTGTTCAAAATTGGTATGCAAGGCTCCAGCAAATAAAAGAAAGCTCAACATTATATCCAGCAATACGGTTTGAAAATCGATACTGTTTATAATGTATTTTTCAGCATTTAGCAAAGTATCATCAATCGCGCTTAAAGCTATAACCCCCAAACTAAATAGAATAGTAATTAGCATTAAGCCTATACTATTAGGGAGTTTAAGAAATTTCACATTTATAAAACCAAAGACTGCCGCAAGGCAAACAAGAATTGAGGTTATTAGAAAATACTCCATTAATAAGAATTAATATGCTGAATGATTAGAGCCTCTATTGCCTGATTAAATTAAGGTCAAACTATCTCTGCAGGTAAGATATAGAAATAAATACTTATAAAATGGGCGAACGTACCTAATAAGACGAAAATGTGAAAAATCGCATGGTTATAGGGAATCTTGTTTTGCATAAATAAGATAGCCCCAATGGTATAAAAAATTCCGCCACTAAATAACCACCAGACACCTTCTGTTGACAGATTTTCAATTAATGGATTTATGGCAAAAATGATTAGCCACCCCATAGCTACATATAAAATGGTTGATAGTAATTGAAATCTACCGGCATAGAACAATTTCAGAATTACCCCGGCAAGCGCCATGATCCAAACGACCCAGAGAATAGTTAATCCAGTAGTTCCTTCCAGGGTTACCAGTGCAAAAGGAGTATACGTACCTGCAATGAGCACGTATATTGCTGCGTGGTCTAAAATATTAAGTTTAATTCTAAGTCGGTTGTCTTTTGCACTATGATAAAATGTAGAAGCAGCATACACAAGAACCATGCTTGCCCCAAAAATAGTAAAACTAACCAGGTGCTCCAGTTCGCCGAATTTTCTGGCCTTAAGAATTAATAGAATTAATGCGAGTATACTTAAGCCGAAACCTATTCCATGAGATAGTATATTCAGTTTTTCTTCACCAGGGGGATAATATTTCGGTTTTTTAAATCGGCCCATCTTACTGTAATAATAGCTTCATTAATTTAAATGAAATTTCAGAAAATTGCAATAAGCCACAACCTAAAATCTTTAAATAAAGAAAACTGCCTTCCGGTAAAAAAATAATGAATTCGAGATTTGAAAGTATTATTCAGGTATTTTAATGATCGTCTCTACCCCGGAGCCATCCTTTTTATTTCCTATTTCAAAGAAGTAATTATCCTTATATAGATTTTGAAGACGATCATTGATATTTTTCAAGCCGACACCTTTTTGCATAAGTTCAGTATGAGTTTCAGAAACCGGTGCTCCGTCGTTCTCAACCTTAATCACCAACATATTATCTTCCGGATAAATTGAAACATGAATATTTAGATCTGTATGATCGTATGAATATCCGTGCTTAATAGAATTCTCTATAACTGGCTGCAGCAGCATGGCTGGAACTTTTCTTAAAAGTAAAGATTCATCTATCTCTTTTTTGATACTTAAATGATCTGAAAATCTAACATTCACAATATTCAGATAATATTCTAAAATTCTAAGTTCTTCATCCAGACTAATCCTGTTTCTATCACTATTATAAAGGATCTCCCTTAAAAAGTCACTTAGGTCTGCTATGGTATCTTTTGCCTTATTAGTATCCATATCGGTTAATACTGCAATAGAATTAAGCGTATTAAAGAGGAAGTGCGGCTGAAGCTGGGATGAAAGCATTTTCATTCTTGTATTTACTAACTGAGATTCAAGTTTAGAATGACGCTTCTCAGCTTCTTTCACCTGTCTCAAATAATAGTAAGTATATATAATGAAGATCATGGCGAAATAGATAAGAAAGTTCAGATCTATTACATAAATAAAGGCATTGATACTTTTTCTGAGATCAAAATCTGCGATATCTATTCTACCTGCAAGAATTGAGTAAAAGTCAAAGATCAAGCGAATTATCAGACCTATTAGCAATGAAAAAACAGTATGTATGGAGATGATCTTGAACCAGGGATAATTCTTATTTAAGAACCTTTTAGTGCTTATGGCAATTAAAGTCATATAACTTACCACAATGATATAATCGAAAAGCAGATTATGAATAAGGAATTCTGGCCAGGAGAAACCGCCACCTTCACGTGGCATATAATGTCGCATATAGAAAACTTTGACCAGCAAAACCATGTCAAACAACAAATAAAAACCAGCCAGTAGTAAAACCAGTTTAAAATCTATATACTTCTGTTTAATTTCTGAGAAACCCATTTAAATACCAATTTTTTCTAGAAATTCCTTTTTGTGGGACTTACTTATATGCAGCAATTTCCCGTCGGTCATTTTTGCATCAATTTCAGAATAATCTGAATGAATAATTTCATCTACAAAATTCAGGTTGGCTATGGTAGATCTATGAATTCTTACAAATACATTGCTGTCAAGAATTTCAGCCAGATTATTTAAAGATTCCCGTAATACATACTTTTTAGAATTCACAAAAATTTCAGCATAATAACCTGAAGCCTGGATATACAAAATATCATTGGGATCTACCAGGGCTGTTTTATTTCCTTGCTTGATTGGTATTTTTGAAACGGCATTGAGTTGAATTCCGCCTTTAGAATATTCGTGGAAGAATTCTACCATACGCTTTTCGAAATTTGAGTCTGCTTCGGTTCGAGTTGTGTTCAGCACTTTATTGATGGTTTTAAAAAATCTTTCATCTTTGAAGGGTTTTAGAAGAAAATCAAAAGCTTCTACATCAAAAGCCTTCAGAGCGTAATTATCATAGGCGGTAACAAATATAACTACAGGTTTGGGAGAGATCTCAACTTTTTTAAGGACTTCAAAACCATTCATATCCTTCATATTAATATCCAGGAATATGAGATCTGGCTTATCGTCATTAATTCTTTCAATAGCGTTTCTACCATTTGAACACTCTCCAATAACTTCGATCTTATCAACGTCTTCAAGAAGATTTAAAACTCTCTTTCTCGCTAATTCCTCGTCATCAATAACAAGTGCTTTCATAGTTTTTGAATAGTTAGACTGTTCTAATTTAAAACTATTTCAAGATTAATATTGCATAATTCACAATTTCGTAATCAAATCTGTAGTTATTTATCATATATATTAGGTTAATTGCTCAATTTGAATCCAATTAAAGGCTATCAAAATTAAATCTTGATAGCCTTTGCTAAAACTCAAACAACTAATTTAAAAAATCCAACCTATTCATTGCTTGCAACTGAGGATCCAGATATTCTAGGATCTATTTTCATAGTTCTCTTTTGGTTCCCATTTTCAAGCTTTATTTTATAGATTTCTTTTTCTATAAGGTCTCCCCTACCAGAAGCGACATATTTATTCTGAGTCATTGTCCAACCTTTATTGGCCATATATACTTCTCTTCTAATATCCAGAGGCAGCACTATATCTTTAAATTTCTGAAAAGTCTTTACCAGGTTTCCATCCTGATCAAAGTCTGCAGAAAGATATCCGTTAGAACTTGTGAAGGTTACTTCGTAAGAAACATAATCTTTACCATACTCAGCAATAAAGTTTTTGATGTCAAAATTAGCTTTCATAAAACCGATGGCGTCTTTTGAGAATGCTCCAGTATAAGCTTCGTTAACTTTGTAAGAGAAGCTATCTCCGTCTCTTGTAATTTTAGCGTCCAGTGGTGCAAAACCTACTTTAGCTTCTTCCAGTTGGGTAATTTCCTGAGCCTGACTGAATGTTGTCACGGCAATTAGCAATAAAGAAAAAATTAATGTTTTCATGATGAATGTTTTTTGAATGAATAATGATTTTTCTAACTGTCATTAAATTGATTAATGAATTAATAACACTGCTAAACTACAGGATTAATGCCCTCATTATGGTAGAATGATACGGTTAACTGAAGTATAGTAACCAATCGCACACAAAAAGATTTAAATATAAAATGTGGGTGAAATACTAAAATTAAAAAGGTTTGTGGCTGTTCACCGCTAAATTTTGTTGAATGGCCGTTAAAATTGATGATTTCAATGCAGATCAATTAGCTGTTGATTATTAAACACTTAATTGCAATGGTTTTGTAAATCCATTGAGATTATAGATTTTTAAGGACTAGATAACATTCTCTACGTATGAAAATTACCCAGTATATTGAATCTGCTTTCAAAAAACTGATCCCAGCACCTTTTACCCTGGCTGTATTATTAAGTATCCTCACCATATTGATTGCAATGTTATTTACAAATAGCAGCAGTGGAAATCATGTAGTGGAGATCCTTCAATATTGGCAGGAAGGAATGTGGGAACCGTCTTTACTGGTTTTTGCTGTCCAGATGATGTTGATCCTGGTTTTAGGTCATGTCCTGGTTTTAAGCCGACCGATAGCCTGGTTAACAGGAAAGCTAACTAACCTGGTTACCGGAAATTCAAGTGCAGTGATTCTGGTTTCTGTATCTACAATGCTAGTTGCCTTTTTTAACTGGGGATTAGGACTGATTTTTGGAGCTATTATGGCCAGGAAAGTGGGTGAAGCTGCGCGAGACAGAGGTTTTAATATTAATTACCCATTAATTGGAGCTGCAGGCTATGTTGGGCTAATGGTATGGCATGGAGGAATTAGCGGAAGCGCCCCTTTGAAGGTGGCTGAAAATGGACATATTGCAAGTCTGTTTACTGAAAGCTCAGATGATCCAATAATTTCGAATTTACCATCTTTCATTTCTACAGACACCACCATTTTCGCCTCCTGGAATCTTATAATCTTCGGAATTTTATTAGTAGCCATTCCGTTAGCGTTATGGATAATAGGTAAAAGAACAGCCTCGACCTCAATAAATCTACCCATAGAAAAGAAGATTGAAAAAAGTAAATTGATCGAAGGAGCTGAGAAAATTGATAACTCAAGACTTCTAAAAATTATTTTCGGGTCTTTATTGCTCGCCGCATTTTTTGCTAGTTATTATACAGAGCTATTATCGGCAAGGTTAACACCCAATATGCTTAATTTTTTCATGCTGGCAATATGCATACTTCTCCATCGATCTTTCGTTTCATTTCTAAGCGCTTTAGAAGAGGCAATAACCGGAGCAGCCGCCATTTTAATTCAATTCCCGTTGTATTTCGGAATTATGGGAATAATGAAAGAGACCGGTCTAGTGGGCGATATTGCCGGTTTCTTCACTAACATAGCTACAGATAATACGCTCCCCGTTTTTACATTCCTTAGCGCAGGAATCGTAAATATATTCGTTCCCAGTGGCGGAGGCCAATGGGCTATCCAGGGGCCAATTGTATTAGAGAGTGCTATAAAATTAGGAATACCACTAAATAAAGCGGTTATGGCATTTGCTTATGGAGACCAAATCACTAATATGCTACAACCATTCTGGGCGTTGCCTTTACTTGCAATTACAAAACTGAAGGCGCGGGAAATTCTTCCCTATACCCTAATTATGATGGTAGTAGGAGCATTCATTTATATTGGTGGATTGCTTTTAATTTGAAACGGATATAATTTCTGAGAGTAGACCAGAATTTCGGACACAAAAAAAGGGTAACTAAAATATTTAAACCATTTTCCAGTTACCCTTCGCAATTATCATAAAAATGATAATTACACTATAAATATAATTTAAAATCTTGTTTTTAGCAACAGTATAGGCCAAAATTCTAATAATTTTTTTTCCTTAGCCGCTAATACAGCTCTTATAATAAAAATATAAGATCGATAATATCTAAATCCTTTGTTTTCGAAGAATCTTAAGTTCTGAAAGATATTTTTTAATTAGCTTTTGCTGTCTGGAATTATCCAGCCTAAGTTTAATCCAAATTCCAGCAACTATTACCAAAGAGGCACCTACTACGAAATAAAATAATACTTCATCCATCTTGAAAAGATTAATAAGATTATAAAAAAGAAAAAGATTGGGGGGGATATTAAATATAGAGCATTGTTATATTCAACATAATGAAGAACAGCAGTTTAAGGTTTTTTTAACAGTATTTTCCTGCTATCAACAAACCTCAATGTAGGAATATTCTTCGAGCGTAAAATACTTCGTTTGAAAAATAGAATAAAAAAAGGGCCGTGACTATCATTTCAGAATTGACCCTTTTTTCTCTTCTTTTACTACTAATACAAACCTATTACAGTTTGGAATAAATTTCAACAATTCAATTTAATTAAAAAACTAACAAATTGTTAATTAAACATTTAACCGGAATATTTTCTAAAAATAATAGATGTGAATTTTCATATTATAGTGAAGATTAAAATCATGAAACCTTCCTCTAATATAGCACCCGGAATCTTATCGTACCTTCAATCCCTTTAAGGTCTTTGATCACTTCAGCTTCATATTCCTTATCAATATCGGTTATAACATATCCAATGGTTTCGTTGGTTTTCAGATATTGTCCCACAATATTGATATCATGGGTAGCTAGAATCCTGTTTATATGAGCAATAATACCAGGCTTATTATGGTGTATATGTATCAACCTGTGTGCATTTTCGAGAATTGGAAGCTGTAGGTTCGGGAAATTTACCGAATTCGTGGTGCTACCGGTATTTATATAATTAATGATCTTTCCTGGAACAAAATTACCAATATTCACCTGTGCCTCTTCTGTACTTCCCCCAATGTGAGGAGTAAGAATTAGGTTAGGCAAACCTCTTAATGGTGATTCAAATTCTTCCTGATTGGTTTTAGGTTCCTTTGGAAATACATCTACTCCTGCTCCTTTAATTTTACCAGATTCCATATGTTTTTTCAGGGCATCTACATTTACTACCTGCCCACGTGCGAGATTTAAAAATATCGTTCCTTCCTTCATCCAGCTAAACTGCTTATCGCCGATCATATTTTTGTTCTCCTTACGACCATCTACATGTAAGGTAACAATATCAACTTTTTCAAAAAGTTCCTTTAAACTATTACATTTAGTGGCATTCCCTAAAGCTAGTTTTTCTACCAGGTCATAGTAATAAACATCGAAACCAATAGCCTCTGCAACCACAGATAACTGTGAACCTATATTTCCATACCCAACAATCCCTAATCTTTTACCTCTAACTTCGTAGCTTCCAGTAGCAGATTTATTCCATTGGCCTTTATGCATTTCAGCGATCCTATCTGGTAAATTCCGCATTAACAATATGATCTCTCCAATGGCAAGTTCTACCACAGAACGCGTATTGCTGAAAGGTGCATTAAATACGGCCACTCCCTTCTTGAGGCAGGTCTCCAGATCTATTTGATTTGTTCCTATACAAAAAGCTCCAACCGCTATCAACCTGTTCGCATTTTCAAGCACTTTTGCCGTTAGCTGAGTTTTAGACCTAATTCCCAGTATTGAAACGTCCTTGATCTTTTCTGCTAATTCATCTTCATCCAATGCTCCTGAAATCGTGGACACATTATAACCTTCATTTTTCATGATGGCTACAGCATCTGCATGTACATTTTCCAGTAAAAGGACTTTGATCCTGTTTTTAGGGTAAGAAATAGCTTTATTCATTTTATGAAGATATAAGAATTCATCAAGACTCGGGGTTATATGATCTGCTTTCTCAAGAATATTATCACGTTCAATATTTTCTGTAAAGGCGTAGAATTTATTGGCCAATCCGGCGGCTTTGATCTCATAGTCATTATAGCCATCACCAATTACGTATACGTCACCTTTAAGATCCATTTTTTTAAGAAGTTCTACTTTTCCATTATTTGATGAAAGTACATTCTCCTGGTCAAATCCAGTAATTTTCCCATTTGCATCAAACTTAAAATTATTCGCATAGACATTCTCTTCCTTCACCCCATATTCTTTAACGATGGGTACAATGAATTCTCTGAAGCCATTAGAAATAATATAGATACAATCCTTATATTCTGTAAAGAACTCTTCATTCCTAACAAAGGATACTGAAACCCTGTCTTTTAATTTTTCGATAAGTTCAGGAATGAGGTCTTTATGAGCTTCCAGAATTTCCAGTCTTCTTTCCAGTGATTCCCGGAAGGCTAGTTTCCCTCCCATGGCTAGATCTGTAAGTTCTTTTAACTCCTTAAGTTTTCTTTCTTTATTAGGGTTTTTGGCCAATGAGATCTCTCCAAGCACATCAAGGGCTTCCACCTGCGTAAACGTGCTATCGAAATCAATTACAAAATGCCTTTTATTCTCCATTTGGATAATTGCTAGTGTGATTTTGAACAGATAAAACTAAGTCTTTTTAAGGCATTAAGAAACATGAATTTCAAGAGAGAAACCGGGAATTGCAGTTTCCGCAAAAAAGCGGGTTTTTAATTTAGAAAAAAGAAAAAATCTCCTGAAAAATGATTTTTTTTATGGAAAATTCAGAGAATGAATAGAAATCTTTTTTTTAGAATTTAGATCACGACCTCTATCAGTAAAAAAATAACTTTAATCAAAATAAGTATTATCTTGATTTCCTAAAGTCTTGTTAGGAGTTTTGATGATTTTAAAACTTTAAACAACAGTTAATTGCTCTCAATTTATATCTATATATAGTTCTACTGGATCTGGCTTATGAATATCTTTTTCAGCAAAAAAAAGAACGGAAATGATTCCCCGGTGATCCCCTCAGTTAAAGATGGTCTGGGTACATTTGGAGGTGTTTTCACCCCTTCCATTCTAACTATTCTTGGAGTGATCATGTACCTGCGCTTTGGCTGGGTAGTAGGAAATGTTGGGCTTATAGGAACTTTAGTAATAGTGACTCTTTCAGTTTCTATTACCTTTCTTACCGCACTCTCGGTTGCTTCGATTGCCACAGACCAGCAGGTTAGAGCCGGAGGCGCTTATTACATGATAAGCAGGTCGTTAGGAGTCGAAGCAGGTGGAGCTATCGGAATTCCGCTATTCATAGCACTGGCATTATCTATTGCATTATATACTGTAGGATTTGCAG
Organism: Christiangramia echinicola DSM 19838; assembly: GCF_000423065.1. GTDB lineage: Bacteria > Bacteroidota > Bacteroidia > Flavobacteriales > Flavobacteriaceae > Christiangramia > Christiangramia echinicola. The sequence continues at coordinate 93,179 of NZ_AUHG01000016.1, read as the reverse complement.
AAAGTGTGGTAAGTGTTTTTCCTGAATTAGATTTTAAAACGGTGGGTGTAATTACTACTATTCTTGTAGCGGTTCTTGCTATGACCTCTGCTAAGGTTGCGATCAGGGCCCAGTATTTTATAATGTTCGGAATAGGCCTTTCTTTAATATCTCTAATTTTTGGTAGCCCTATTGAAGAAACAAATATAGAAATGTGGAGTACCTCTGTAGAAAACAAAGAAAGTTTCTGGGTAGTATTTGCTGTTTTTTTTCCGGCGGTAACAGGTATTATGGCCGGGGTCAATATGTCTGGAGATCTTAAAAATCCTTCTAAATCCATTCCAAAAGGAACCTTTGCTGCGATTGGTGTAGGCTACTTAATTTATATGGTTTTGCCTATAATTCTGGCTAGTCGGGCAGATGCTGAAACTCTAATTGCAGAACCATTAATCATGAGGAAAATTTCATATTGGGGAGATGCTATTCTTATTGGTGTCTGGGGCGCTACCCTTTCAAGCGCTGTAGGCAGCATACTCGGAGCCCCGAGAGTTCTTCAGGCTCTTGCAAGAGACAGGGTATTGCCGCAATGGCTAAGCTGGCTGGGAATAGGCTCGGCAAATGATGACTCACCACGATATGGAACTTTATTTACTATGGGTATCGCATTAATTGCAGTTTACTTAGGTAACCTTAATATTATCGCCCCTATTTTAACTATGTTTTTCCTTACCACTTACGGCGTATTAAATGCTGCTGCAGGAATTGAAGGCATACTGGATAGTCCTTCTTTTCGTCCGGCTTTCAAAATTCACTGGATCTTTTCCTTATTAGGTACTTTGGGGTGTATAGCCGTTATGTTTCTTATAAATGGGCTGGCTACTGGATTCGCCTTTATATTTATCGCTATTATTTTTGTCTGGTTACAGAGCAGAGAAATGAAAACAGCATGGGGAGATGTACGCCGTGGCGTTTGGATGGCCCTGGTTAGAATAGGTCTTCTCCATCTTAGTACCGAAAAAGCAAGCAAAACCTGGAGGCCAAATCCCCTGGTTCTTTCCGGAGCACCAACTAAACGCTGGCATCTCATAGACTTTGCATCCAGTATTACACATAACCGGGGAATACTTACCGTAGCAACCGTTCTAACCAGTAAACACACTACTATAGAACGAAGAATACAAATGCAGCAGAATATTCAGGATTTCCTAACTAAAAAAAGTTCTCGTGGTTTTGCGCGGGTTATTGAAGCTGATGAGACTTTTAAAGGAGCCGAAGATTTTGTGAAAGCCTACGGGCTGGCTTCCCTGGAACCTAATACCATCATACTCGGAGATAGTCAGAATTTAGAGTATAGAAAGAGGTATTGTGATATGATCACCAAATTTTATAAACTAAACCGTAACATTATAATTATTCGGGAAAATAAAAAGCAACATTTTGGGATAAGAGAAAAAATAGACATCTGGTGGGGAGGTTTAAAAGGAAACGGAGGCTTATTAATGATCCTCGCCTATTTACTAAAAAGTAGCAGATTATGGTATGATGCCCAGGTCACTTTAAAGATCATGGTAGATAATGAGAAAGCTGCGGCAGATGCACGGCAGAATTTATCTTTAGTCATCAAAAAGTTACGTACTGGCTCTAAACTGGAGGTGATCGTCTCCAATGATCGCAGCTTTGAAGAAGTTCTTCAGCAATCTTCAGCCCAGGCAGATCTTATATTCATGGGGATGGCAAATCCCGATGAAAATTTCGAAAGTTATTATTCAAATTTACAGAAAAGACTAAAAGGACTTCCAACCACGGTTCTTGTATTAGCTGCAGAAGAAATATCCTTTGGAGAAGTTTTAATGCAACAGGATGTTTTCCGCAAAGATTAATTTTCCCCTAAGGTTCTGAAGCTCAATATTCCGCTTTTCAGACCAGGAAAAATTTGAAGATTTAATGAGTTAGAAGTGTAACAAATTTGAGTTTACACACACTCGTTATACGAGTTTATCCAAAGAATAATTCAGTTTATAATTTTATTTCCGGGCCAAATTAGGAGTGTGGCAGATTGAGTAGGGTCGGTTTGCTGACTCCTGGTCCGGAACTATAAAAAGAGTAACCTGGTCTATTGATATTTAAAATTAAGGTAGGGCTGCAAGTGAATTAATCTCCTGGCTTTGTAATACTCCATTGTATAAAATTTACAGCCCACACAATAACCTAAAATCAAACAACTATGATCTGGTTCGATATTAAAAATCTTGAAGAGAAGCTTATTAAAAATGAAATTTCTGAAAGAACAGGCTACCATTACCTGCTCGCTTTTCTTATCATCATTACACTGGCAATTAGTGGAAAAGAACCAGCCGACTTTACTTCGCAAATTTTAAGGTTTCTGGATATAATAATTGGTCTAATAATAACCATTTGGGGTACTGGAAAGCTATTTGAAATTAATAATAAAGGAAACAACCGGGATTTTCTTAAGAGATATTTTTCACTATGTTTCGTGCATACTTTAAGGATAGTTATTGTAGCCTTCTTAATTACATTATTATACAATTTGGTGGCCGAATTTATTTTAGTTGATAATTCAAAATACCTGGATAATTTATTAAAGAATGATATCTCAGAATTGGTCTTCAATATTTTATTCCAAATCGTATTTTATTTTCTGGTAATAAGATCTTTTAAAAAAGTAAATCGTTTCTCAGAGAATACTGAGGCTATTTCAGCTTAAACTTCTGAATACCTGAAGACAAGCCAGCAATAAAAGATTAAAGAACTGCATACCAGTACAAAAAAAGCCGGGAAACAACCCGGCTTAAGTTTTGGCTAATTCAATGATTAATTAATTTGACAATCATTGTAATTATTTTCAAAATTTATTTTTCCATATAAAACCTCCTTCTTTTGTTTTATATATATACGCGAAAATTAGGCCTCCAGTTTTTAAAAAACAGCCGTAATAGCTTAAAATATTGATGCATTTGGAGTTTTTTATTTAAATTATTACAAACTTAAGTCCAAATAATATAAATAGAGATATTTTCAGTAAATCCATTTTATAATTAGAAGAAAATTCTGATTATGAATTTTGCCTGATTATATTTACACTTATAATCCGTTATATATGGAGAAGAAAATACTAGTCCCTACCAATTTTTCGAAGCAATCCTGGAATGCTCTTATTTTTGCGATGAATCTTTATAAGAAGCATCCGTGTACTTTTTACTTAATCAATGTTTACCAGTCGCAGGGATTCTTAAGTGAAGCTATTCCACTGGGGAGAAAGAATAGTGACGAGAACAGTGAAAAGGAAACTTCTGAAAAAGGCCTGGACAGGATGATGAAAGGCCTAGGATTCAGAAAGGAAAATCCTAAACATCAATTTGAAACGATTTCTATACAGGATAATCTTATAAATGGTATTCAGGATAACGCTGATAAATTAGGAATAGATCTTATCATTTTAGGAGCAAAAGGAGATTCTGCTGGAATTAATGTAAGCCATGATAATAAGATCTCGAAAATTTCTGAAGAAATAGAAAAATGTCCAGTTCTGGTTATTCCGGAAGATTATGAACTTAAGACCGAAAAAGACCTGGAGATCGTTTTCCCTTCTAATTTCAGAATTCCTTTCAAGCAAAAAGAATTAATCCCACTGGTAGAATTATCGAATAGCTTAGGAGCGTCTGTTAGAGTTTTATACATAAACACCGAAAATAAACCGCTTAGCCCCGAACAAGAAGAGATAAAAGGAGAGCTGGCGAAACATTTTTCTGACATTCCTTTTGCTTTTCACAACCTTACCCAAACCACACCATCTACTGGAGTACATATATTTATTGAAAGCAGGGAATGTGATCTACTGGCACTGTATCAAAGAAAGCAGGGATTTTTTTCGAGGCTCTTTCAGCATAAAAGATCTAATGAGCTCAATTTTGATCCAAGGTTACCGGTACTCATTTTAAAAGAATATGAATAAAAGAACAAAGGGAACATAAATGAATATTTCACATTAACTGTTCCCTTTGTAAGTTGCAATCTTCATCTGGCATTATCCAGACAATCAACAGGTATATTCTCAGCTCAACTAAAGGATAGCACCCTGTACAACAATCTAAATATAGCAAACAATTTCTTTTGAATTTAACTCAATTCAAACTTTAATTAACTGTATTTGAACACTTTAAGCTACAATCAAATTATTGCTCTTTTATATAACTCCATCCCTGTCCCTGCTTTTGGGCAATTTCAAGAATGCCATCTGGAACCACTATCACCCCGGGAAGTAAGGCAGATTTATCTGCATTTTCCCTGGCCATAGTACCAGAACAAACGGCTACCGTTACATGTTCATCACTTGCCAATTTCTTAAGATCTTCGGCTACCGATGATTTTTCATTCAGTACCATATCCAAAGCCCCGCTATATACCACAATTTCGAATTCTGAATCAGGATAGGCTTCAGACATCATTTTCACATGTCTTACCGCCTTTTGATGGACCTTCACGTCATCACTGGTTACATCGAAGACGATCTTAACCGGTTTATCCTGTGCCAGAAGGTTTAGCGAGAAGAAACATGCAATAGCTATTAGAATATATTTTTTCATAATATCGAATTTTAAATTATTTAATTATCCGGCAAAGATGTATCCGCAGCCTTTAGCTTGTGCTCTGGACAATGCCCATACCCCGGAAGGAACGATTTGAATTCCCGGAAGCACAGCATCTTTCCATTCCTGGTATACTTCTTCTTTTTCCATACCCATTTTTTCAGCCGCCATCCCACTGTAAACATTCATAGCCAGATCACATACACAGAACATTGCTCCCCTATCCTGCAGGTCTTTAATGCCTGTAATAAATGGAAAAGGCATATCCTTGCCTTGCGGCTCGTATACCACATTTCGAATAGCGGCAGATTTTTTATTATTATCCTGCACTTCAAACATTTCACCCATATTATATTTCTCCCACACTTCATCTTTCATTGCAAAAGGAATTGCATTGTGCCTTAGCACGGTCATTCCCGTTAGATCATCATCTGCAGACCCAGAACCATTATTAGTATGATACCAGGCCCAGTTCCAAATAATAGGAAAATTATGATGCGGCATAGAACCATCAAAAACTACTCGGTGTGTACCTTTGATCTTATCGAACCATTTATCTGGATCGCTTATTTTCTTATTATCGAAGGCGGCAATTTTGGCCTCAAGGGGATTAGTTAATACAGACATTCCACTGGCAGCAGCTCCCAGAACCATCGCGCTTAGAAAATCTCTTCTGTTTGAATTTAATTGATCAGGTTTCATTTTTAATAATTTAAGTTAGACAAATGCTTAGTTAAAGTGTAGTGATCTTAAAGTTAAGCTTTAAAATTTTAATAAAACACTAAGCAACAGAAGGTTAAGCTATTCAAAAGGAGGTTATTTCGTTTTCTTCATTCCGTATTCTTCTTTGTAAAATTCCATAATAGGTTGAAATGGTCCCAGTTGATGCTGAGAAACAGGGAAAGTATCGGCATAAGGGGGGTAAGGCGTAGAGACCGGTTTCTTTTTTAGATCAGGAAAATCGAATTCAGGATTGGTTTTTATAGGGCGTTCATGCTGATTTATATAACCGGCCAGGTCATATGCCTCTTCATCTGTAAGCTCTGGCTTCTCGTAAGTTGCTCCATAAGGCATATTGGTTTTAATGAATTCTGCCGCGGTGATCACCCGGGCCATCCCTGCACCAATATTATAAGAATCTTCGCCCCATAATGGTGGATATAAATATCCTGGGTAATCCTGTAGTGCTATTCCCTGCCCATCTTCTCCATGACAGGACGCACATTTATTTAAAAATAGCTTCTCCCCTTTTTGAAGATCTACGGCCCGGTTTGGAATTTTTATCCTGGTATATCCAGCACCTTTCACCTTTCCATCCTCCGGAGCAAACTGGTTGAGCCAATGCATATAAGCTACAAAAGCCTTCATTTCCTCTCCGTTTGGAGGCAATGGCTTGCCGTTCATACTGCGCTCCATACAGCCATTTATGCGTTCTTCTATAGTACCTATCTTGTTTTCTCTTCCTCTAAACTGTGGAAACCTGTTTATCACCCCAATCAGCATCCCCGAGTAAGGCTTGGTTCCGGCATTTAAATGGCAATTATTGCAAGCAAGATTATTTCCTGAAAACGAACGTTCCCTTTTTCCATTATTGGGTCCTAGATATTCGGCAGTATTAATAAAAAGCTCGTAACCATATTTTATCTGTTTGCTTTTCCTGGAATCATCCAGGTGAAAGGTATCATAATCTGCGGTTAAGGGATCTATTTTGTTTTTATCTATTTTGACATAATCAGTTTCAAATGCCTCATTTTTGAATAGAAAAAAAACAATGAGCAGTAATACCACAATAAAAGATAAGCCTATTAAAAGCTGAACTGTGGTTCTTTTTTTTCTCAACGATTTATATGTCATAATCCTAATGTTTAAAGGATTATAAGCAGGAAGATCAGGAGGTAAAGATTGAATTAAATTAGTAATTCAATCATAAAATTACGGATTTTATTTTTTGAAAGCTAGCGGTCTGAAAAACTTGCGCAATTGAATTCTGAAATTCTATACCGCCATTTTAAATGGCTCTTCTATTCGTTTTGAATTCTATTGTAATTCTCTTCCCCATCTTTCTTTTCTCTTACCGGAATTACCATAAATGGGGTATTGGTGTGATATACCAGTTTATTAATGACTGGTTTAAAAAGTATATTTTCAAAGAAACCATGCTTTTTATGAACCATGATGATCAGATCTATATTATTCTCCTTCTGGAAATTTTCTATGGCTTCTGGGATATCCTTTCCTTCGGTTATATGAAACACCGCTTTTTTATCTTTCAAAAACTCTGATAGTCGCTTTCTGTTAGCTCGTTGCTGTTCATCCAGGTTTTCAGTATAAACATTAAGCACATGCAGGCGGGAAGAATGCAGGCGGGTAAAAAATTCCAGGAAAAGGAGTTCCTCCTCCCGAAGTATCTTATAATCTGTAGCAAATAATACTTCCTCTGGTTTTTTATAAACATATCCGGACGGAACAGCCAGAACCGGGCGGTTCACTTTTTTGATTGTGTACATAGTTTGGGTTCCTAAAAAGATCTCTCTGGCGCCAGTTGCCCCCTGGGTTCCCATGATAATAAGATCTATATTTTTCTCTTTAACCAGACTTCTTATCTTGCTGATTAGCAAATTAAAATCAACCACCCATTTTAGCCGGTGCTTAGGGTTCTTAAATTCAGTTTTTAGAGTATCCCGAAGCTCCTTTATTTTCTCAACGGCCACATCCCTTGTAGCATGAACCAGTTCTAATGCAGTGAAATTATGAAAAGCTTTTCCTGAATGATAGGCCGTTGGAGTAAAAGTATGTAGGAGGTAAAAAGTACATTTATAATCCTTAAAAAGATGTAGTGCATACCTTATTGCATTGATAGAATTCTCTGAGAAATCTGTAGGTAGAATTATACTTTTCATAGCTTTGATATTTATACTTAGAAAAATAAAACGACTACCCTCAAAAAAACATGACTTTCGTCATAACATATTGAATTAATGCGTTTTATATTTTATGATTCGGTGATCTCCCCTTCACAGGAAACACAAACCATTACCTTTTAAGAAAAAACCTATACCCAGGATAACTAACTAAACTTTCAAAAGTTAGAAATAATATCACCAATAACAATTTTAGTGTTTTCCTTTTACACCAGGTTTTCTAACAATAGTTAAACATCAATATGAATCACTGTTTTTCAGACACTTAAAAACCTTGCTGCTGAAATCTTATAACTTAATTCTGTATATTTAAGATTATAAAATATGTTTCTCACACCCTGCTTTCAAAAATATGTCTAAGATAATTTTCATGCTTTTCCTGGCTTGTATTACTTCCTGGTTTAGTTTTTCACAGTCCAAAAATCTAAGCAAAAAGGAAATAAATAACCAACCGATAGACTCAAGCCTGGCCTGGATGCGCGCTAATATCACCACCGCTGAGAATTTAGAAGAATTCCATGCTATTGGTCTTAAGACATTAAAACGAAGTTTAAAAACTGAGAATGATACTTTAACTGCTCAGATTCATGAATCATTGGCTAGCTGGCATGCTTACAATGGTCTTTTTTCACCAGACTCTGTAGTTTATCATGCTGAAAAAGCACTGGATTATCATTTAAAAGGTGGTGATAAGAAAAAAATTGCAGATACTTATAGATCGCTCTCCATAGATTATTTAAATACCGGGCAATTAGACAAAGCTCAGGTAGTTCTTTTTAAAGCTATTGGTCTATATGAAGAGATAAATGATGCAGCCGGTCTTGGTAGTGCCTATCGCACTTTAGGTGTGAAATACAGAGTAATGGAAGATTATGATAAATCTATAGAATATACAAATGAGGCCATTCCACTTTTAGAAAAGACCGAAAATTACAGTGAACTGGCCATCGCTCAATTCAATTTAATAATCGGTTATGGTCAACTGGGTGAATATGAAAAAGCTTACAAAGCAACCGAATATTGCCTGGAAATCGTAAAATCTAAAGCTCCTGAAGAAATTTTCGTTCCCGTGAGAGCTTATTCTTATCGAGGTGATGTATACCTCAAAGCACGAGATTATGAGAATGCATTGAAAGATTATACGTCAGCCTGGGAATTATGTAAAGAACATATAGGTGAGGATAGATGTGCCACCTATAGAACCGAAATTGGTAAAATATACCTGTATCAAAAAAAATACGAGCAGGCATTAACACATCTATTAGCCGGGGTTAATGCTTATGAAGAGAAAGATCAAAATGGCCTGATCCAGCCATATCTAGACCTGGCCGAAGCTTATATTCAACTCGGTGATTTTGAGAATGCACTGTTATATAAAGACAAAGCATACAATAATTCTAAAAACTTACTTGAAGGCAAGATTGAAAATATTGAATCTGAGATGGCCATTAAATATGAAACCGGGAAAAAGGATGAGGCCCTGGCATCTCAGTCTGCTTTGATTGCTCAAAAAAGTAAGACCCAAACACTCTTTATAGTTATAGTCTCTCTATTAGCCGTGTTATTACTTTCATTATTATTCTTCTTTTTCAGAAGTAAAAAAGCCACCAGGATTATCCGGGCCAAGAATGCTGAAAATGAATTATTACTAAAAGAAATACATCACCGGGTAAAGAACAATCTTGAAATGGTAAAAAGCCTCATTGCTCTACAATCGGCTCAAATAGAAGATCCTGCTACCAAAGAAGCTATGATCGCGAGTCAGAACCGGGTGCAATCCATGGGTATTATACATCAAAAATTATATCAGGGCACTAACCTGGGTAGTATAGAAATGAAGGATTACTTCATCAATTTAAGCGAAGGTATTCTGGATACATTTAATGCTGAAGACAAAGTGAAAATTGAATGCGCCATGGATCAGTTGGATCTGGATGTAGATACCGCGGTTCCCATTGGTCTTATTGTAAACGAATTATTGACAAATGCACTTAAATATGCTTTTCCGAAGCAAAAATCGGGTGTAATAAATATCAGTTTAGAAAAAGATAGTTATCAGAATTTAAAATTACAGGTTAGAGATAATGGAGTAGGAAAAACAGATGGTCTTGCACCAAGGGGAACAGGATTTGGATCTCAATTGGTGAGATTATTAACTCAGCAACTTAACGGAACAATGATAGAACGGAATGAAGAGGGAACTCATATTGAATTTGATTTTCTAATTAGAAAAAGCGCCTAATGAGTGAAAAAATAAAAATACTTATCGTTGAGGATGAGATGATCATAGCGGCGAACATCTCTTTACAATTAAATGAACTGGGTCATGAAGTTACCGGGATTGTTCCTCGTGGTGAGGAAGCTTTAATGCATATTAAATCTGAAACTCCGGATATTTTACTGTTAGACATCAACCTGAAAGGAAGCTTAAATGGAATAGAGACCGCATTAGAAATGCAAAAGACACATGATATTCCGGTTATTTATTTGACCGCTAATGCTGATGATGTCCATTTTAATAAGGCAAAGGAAACTCACCCCTACGGTTTTATTGCCAAACCTTTTAAAAAATTAGATCTGCAACGAGCCATAGAATTGACCATAAGCCAGATAGGAATCAAAAATGACCCCAATCCTAAGGCACATTCTAACAATGAAACCTTAGTCTTAAGTGACTGTATCTTTGTGAGGCACCTTAATTCTATGGTGAAAGTAAATATCAAGGACATACTTTACATTGAAGCCGAACGTAACTATTGCCGTATTTTCTCTAATAATAAGGAATATTTACTGGTCATGACTCTTAAGGAAATGGATAGAAAATTACCCTCCAGACACTTTCTAAGAATACACAGATCATTTATCATCAATATTTCTCACATCAAAGAAATTGCCACTACCCATATTGTAATTGGGAGAAAAGCAATTCCTATTAGTAAAGCTCTGAAAAAAGTATTGCTAAGACGATTGCAAACCATCTAATTCTTTCGCTAAAGAAAATGTCTTCCCCGGACAGCTTAAAGATGCATTCGTCCTGAATCACTTTTTAATCTCACTGAATATCACTTACTTATAACTGTAAAAGATCATAGAAGTGCCTTAAAGATCATCACAATGGCACTTAAAGGAGCCCTACCATCAATTTTGATGTTCTATTTCTGTCTTTTTCATATTCAGGTCATTCATCAATCTAAATATAGGATATAAAGAAGGCAGAAATATTTCTGTATAGTAACCGAATTCCCTCAAATATTAAGCAGTTGCAGATTTTAATCTACTAATCTTGAAATCTAAATCATGAAGGATAAAACTACTCGCGTAAATAATAGATTAGGGAAAAATTTAACCGATAATGCTATAACAAGATACCTTACGTTCTCGGCACTTTATGTAGCACAGGGAATTCCAGAAGGCATCACATATTTTGCACTACCAGCATGGATGGCGATGAATGGAAAATCTGCAATGGAGATCGCTTCACTTGTTAGCGTTATGCTTATTCCATGGAGTTTTAAAGTTTTAATAGCGCCTTTAATGGACAGGTTCACTGTTTTATCTATGGGTAGAAAACGGCCCTGGGTACTCTTTGGTCAACTTGGACTTATTCTGAGTTTTATTAATCTTGGTCTGGTAACCGACCCTTTAAATAACCTCAGCGGATTAATGATCGCAGGTTTCTTAGTAAATTTCTTTGGCGCTTTTCAAGATGTAGCAACAGATGGAATGGCGGTAGAAGTTATCCCAAGAAAAGAGCAGGCAAGAGCTAATGGCTTAATGTGGGGATCAAAAACCATAGGTAATTCATTGGCTTTGATTACAGGTACATGGCTTATCAATAATTTTGGTTTTTCATTCACTGTTTTCTCCCTGTCTATTGCCGTAGCATGCATTATGATCTTCCCTTTATATTTTAAGGAACGACCCGGCGAAAAACTCCTTCCCTGGACTTCTGGGAATGCGTCTATAGAGTCTAGAAAGACACAGTTAAGAAGCTGGAAGCACATATTTAAAAGTCTTTACAGAGTAGTGATATTAAAATCCAGTTTGGTGCTATGTTTAGGTATTTTCATTTTAGGAATAATGTATGGATTAGTAGATACATTACTACCAATTTTTAGCATACAGGAATTAGGATGGTCTAATTCATACTTTTCGAACATACTTTCTATTACCACCGTTATTGGAGGTTTCTTAGGGATGTTCATAGGTGGTTACCTGGTTGATTATTTTGGTAAAATTAAAATGCTAACTCTTTACCTGATCTTAGCTACAATCCTAATTGCAGTATTTGCATTCATAACCCAATTATGGAGTAGTATTTTTGTTGTGATCACCTTTATTCTATTTTATTACACTCTATATACATTTTTATGTATTGCCATATTTGCATCTGCCATGCATCTATGCTGGAAAAAAGTCGCGGCAACTCAATTCACACTTTATATGGCCTTGTCTAATATGGGACGTGCCATGGGAGCTGGTTTACTGGGAATTTTGAAGACCAGTTTCGATTGGGAAATGGTATTTATTACGATCTCCATTATACCTTTTACCCTGGTAATCTTAATTCAGTTTATCAACTTAAAAAGACATAGGATCATAGTACAGAGCTTTGATGTTTCGGTCTTTAAAATGGCTGCTCCTCCAGTTGTGAAAAATTAAATTGATTTTTACTGTAAAACATAAGTATCTAAATATTCTTAAGACTTTCTGGTTTTGAGGAATTATAATAGGATCGAAGACACTTTAACCGCCATATAGTTCCGGCTGGATCTAAATATATACTCACTTCTAACCGTTCATTTAAAAAAATAATTTGTCTTTCGGTTAAGTATGTTATTTTAGCGCGTCTAGAGATCTTCAAATCCCTATTTAACTGTAGTTTTATTTTATGATAAAAGTAGTCATCATCGACGATGAAGTAAATGCTCAGAATTTACTTGAGAAAACACTGAATAAGTATTTCCCGAATAAATTCAATATTGCTGAAAAATGCCATTCGGTAGATGCTGGTGTCACGGCGATTAAAACGCATGAGCCAGAGCTCGTCTTCCTCGACATTCAAATGCCTGAAAAAAATGGTTTTGAACTATTTCATTATTTCGAGGTCATAAAATTCGAGGTCATATTTACCACGGCCTACAATCAATTCGCGATCAAGGCCATAAAACGAAGTGCCCTGGATTATTTATTGAAACCAATTAATAATCTGGAATTAACTGAAGCTATAAAAAGGTTTGAAACCAGGAATGAAGGTAGTTTTGCCCAGAAGAAATTGTCATTATTACTGGAAAACCTAAATGTAAATGACCAGAATGTGAGTAAGATCGCCTTTGCTACCCTGGAAGGATTTGAGCTCATTCATTCAAACCAGATCCTGTATTGTAAAGCCGAGAGCAATTACTGTAGCATTAAAAAAATTGATGGCATAAATAAAATGGCTACAAAAACACTAAAGTTCGTGGAAGAAATTCTTCCTTCAGCCTTCATTAGAATTCATAAAAGCTACGTGCTTAATTTAAATTTTGTGGTAAGGTATCATAAAGCCAATAAGGAAGTTGAACTAACCAATGGAGAGAAACTTCCTGTTTCCTTTCGTAAAGAAGAAGAATTTATAAATGCCATTCTACAGAATCAATAAACCTTTACTCCTCTTATTTTTTTGGTTCAACTTAGCCTTTGCTCAGAATTTTCCGGGTAAAAACTATACTTCAGCTAATGAGCTGCCCAATAACACGGTGCGATCTCTCCTGGTGGACAGTAATAATACTTTGTGGATAGGGACTGATAATGGTGTCGTAAAAAAGGAAAATGATCTCCTAAAAAGTTTTTTTGAAGAGGACGGCCTGGCAATGAACAGCTGTTGGGCCATTGCTGAAGATCATAATAATCATATTTGGTTTGGAAGCTACGGTGGCGGAGTCAGCATTTATGATGGAAGAAATTTTAAAGTGATCTCGGAAGCAGACGGATTGATTCACAACGAAGTCACTAAACTTTTCTCCTTTAAAGATCATATGTTCGTAGGTACCAGTGATGGAGTTTCAGTAATCAATATAAATTCCTTGGAAATATATTCTCCAAAAGCACTTACTCAGGATGAACTTTTCAGGGTGACAGGTTTTTTCGAATTTCAGGAGCTTTTGTATATATCAACCTATAGAACTGGTATTTATAAAATCAGCTTTAAGAAGGATCAGTTCATTTTAGAAAAAGTGAATGATCATAAATTCATCTATTCTGTATTCGTAGATAATGATAGTATCTACAGCAGTAATAAAGGTTTTTACACCAAAAATCTACTCGCTGATTATGTTAATAGCGACGATTCTATTATCACTAACAAATTGGGTAGATCGATTATCTGGGACCATGTAAAAACCGTTAATAATATGATCTATGCTGCGGCATGGGGAATCTATGATACCAATGGCGGCATCTATGAAATTAAGAATAATGAATTAATTTCGAGAGCTTCAGATTTCAATATTCCCAGTAAGAATATAATTTCCGTGGCTTATGATGAGAATTTTGAGAGATTATATATAGGTAGCCTTGAGGCCGGATTATTTGAGATCAATTTAGATCCCCAGGTAAAATTCAATGAAATATCCGGGAACGATGTCCTCGGATTCGCAGAAACAAAAAATACCTCTGCCATTCTATTAAATGACGGACTTCTTCTAAAACAAGCCAAAAATGAACAAAAGATCAGTCTGAATCAACTAAAACAATGGCAACAGGAATATGTTAGAACAACCAAAATACCCTTACCAAAATATGAAGACTCTTTTTATGAATTAGACTATACGACCAGGGCTGAAGAGATCATGTTTTATGACATAAAGGTTTCTGAAAAAAAATACTGGCTAAATACAAATATTGGTATCTATGTTATAGAAAATTCCGGAGAACTTGAACGATATATCCCGCTACATTCCGAAGAAATCAATTTTACTAAAAACGGTGATCTTATTGAGACTCATCCTTACGGCGGAATAAGAATTTATAGTGATCTGGATACTTTTCAATTTGAGTATTATGAGCAGGAGGCTCCACAAACACCTACCCTGGTTGTGAACAGCTTAGGACGTGGTCCTAAAACCTATTTTCTTTCCGTCTTTTCCGGACTCTACAGTTGGGAAGAAGGCAAATTCAGGTCTTATCTGGATGAGGGCATTTGGAGAGAATCAAAATTAAGACATATTACCCCTTTAGGAAGAGATATGGCTATTTCTAATGAGTTTGGTGATATATTCATCGTAAATGATGAAGATCAATTTGACATCTTACAAAAAATTCCACGCGCTAAAATCCCCGGGAATACTATTTCGTTTTTAAAAGAATATAAAGATCATCTTTTAATAGGGACTGAAAAAGGATTGACGATTTTCAAAGATAGGCGGCAAATCCTGCTCGATTCGGAACAAGGGCTAAAGCAACCCTTTTTGAGTACCGTGGTTAAAGAAAACAGGCTGTTTCTGGGGACAAATGGCGGATATTATAACATTGATCTTGATGCGGTCATCGATCCTAAGACCCTGGTAGACCAGGTTAAACTTGAGGGAATTTATATAAATAATAATGAACTCCCTTTGAAGCAGATCCCTGGAAAGGAGAAAATAAACCTGGCCTATGATCAAAATACAGTGTTGCTCGAATTTAGTACCACTGCACATCCTTATCCTAAAAAATTAAAGTATCAATATAGGTTAAACCCGAATGCAGACTGGAGTCTCCCTTCTTCTAAACCAGAAATATTCCTGCCATTCCTACCATCGAATGATTACGAAGTCACTTTAAGAGTGTTAGATGGCAGCACAGGTATGTATTATACACAATCACTAACCAAACTATCTATTAATCCCCCATTCTGGAAATCCTGGTGGTTTATACTGATGATCATCATCTTCCTCTTGCTATTAGTATTTATTATTTATAAATACCAGATACGGCAGCACAAAAAATTTGAATCACAAAAGAGAATTATCCAGAAGCGATTTGAAGAAACCAAGATGGAAGCCTTACTGGCGCAAATGAATCCGCATTTCATATTCAATGCTATGAATTCCATTCAAAATTATATCGTAGACAGTGATATAGATAATGCAAGCATTTTTCTGGGTGATTTCGCAAAACTCATCAGGTTGAACCTGGATCACTGCACAAAACCTAAAATTCTACTGGAAGAGGAAATTGAATATTTACGATCCTATATCCGGGTTGAAAATACTAGGTACAACTATACGATAAAGGTGAGCTTTAATATAGATCCCACGATCGACACTTATGACGTGGAAGTTCCCACGATGATCTTACAGACCTTTGTAGAAAATGTTTTTGTGCATGCGTTTCCTGCCAGTGTTTCCACTCCGGTTTTAGAAATCTCTTTCAGGCAATTATCACCAAATTTATTACAATGCAAAATTGAAGATAACGGGGTTGGAATTTCTAATAACCATACCCATAAACTCCACGAATCTAAAGGTGTAAGCCTGGTCAAAGAACGCCTGGCTCTACTGGGTTACGACGTAGAAAAGACGATCCAGATAAACTCTCGCAAGAATAAAGGCACGACTATAATTGTGCAACTCGCCATTTAAACGTTTACTTTCAAAATCCATACGTTTACTAAATGACACTTTATCATTCTAACTTAACATTTACATTTATGAAAAATTAGAGCAAGTGACGGTTATTTTCAACATGAAAATTGCTTTCAGATAGTTTATTATAAGTAGGGTTGTAATAAATTATCGGGGTTTCAATAGCCGGAACTTCTCTAGTCTTTAAGGCATAAAACCACTAACTTTTGTTGGTGGTTTTTTTTTGCCCGTTCCTAAAAAAAGTAAGCAGATTATCCCGCATAATATCAATGAACACTTCGCATTTAAAATTGCGGGCATGAAATATTAAATATATCAATAACTTCAATTATCAATTCAGTATATATTCGCCGGTACAAAATTAAATCAGGGAAGTCCTTTTCAATTTTTATTTCCTGAACTGGGTGAGGAATACACCAATGGAGACCACCCCCATCCCCACAAGATCCATGGTTTTAATTTGATCTCCAAAAGCTATCCAGGCCATAAACATGGTTACGGGGGGACCCAGATAAAACAAACTGGCTACCTTGGTGGTATCCAGACGTTCTATTAGTTTCCACATCAATATATATGCTCCCAATGAAACTGCCAGGATCAACCAACTCATGGCGTAAAAAAATTCGGGTACCCATTCGGTTTGTAAATTCTCAATAAAGATGGCCGGGAAAGCCAGGGCCAGCATCGTCGCGATACCCTGATAAAACAGGCTTTGCGCTATAGGTAGCTTTTGGGAACTCGCATTCAATTCCATTTTACGCTGAATCAAAGTCGCAACCGTAATGCCCATTACAGAAAATAAGGGAATAATATATCCAAAGAGCGAACTGGAACTCCTGAAATCGATCCTAAAACCTACACTCAATACTACCCCGATAAAGCCCAGTACTAAACCTATCCACTGGTAAAAGTTTGTCTTTTCATGGGTGACAGACGGAGACAGTGCTCCTGTCGCAAGAGGTTGCAAGGCCACAATAAGCGCCACGATTCCTGCGGGTACCTCACGGTCTAACGCAAATAATACACAAGTTAGCCAGACTCCATGAGCAAGAAAACCAATGAGCATATTTAATGATGTTACCTTCCAGCCAAACCATTTTAACCTGTTTCTCACCAGTAGATAAACGAAGATTAATAGGCTCAACACCAAATATCTCCAGAAAACAAGCGTAAATGGTCCCGTATGCGGGAGTCCATATTCGGCTCCAATAAAACCCGAGTTCCATAATAACACGAACCCGATGACCAATATTAGTATTTGTTTATTCATCGTTTCGAAACAATTACCAGAAACTCGCAACAGTTTTTTAAAATGACTCAATTCAAAAGGTCTGAAAAAATAAAATCTATCGAAAACAATTTTTGCTCTGGTATTAAATGATCTTTTAAATAAATGACAATTCTAAGCCGACCCCTGCATAAGGTTATAAATATTGAAACCAAACAGCACCAGAATACTGAATAACGCAAAAACGGTAGGAATAGGAATATTATTGATATTTAAGGGGATCTTGAACACGCCTTCTTTTTTATCTTCTTTATTCCTGTATCGGAAACTCAGTAAAGCGATATTCACCATTCCAAATAAACAAAAAACAAAAATGTTACTTATTGAAGCGACTATTTTAAGATTACCAATAAGCCCGAAGCCAATGGTTACCACGGCAACCGCAATAATTGCATAGTTGGGTGTTTTATTTCCCAAGCCAGAGAGGGTGGTGAACTTCTTGAGCCAGGAAATATTACTATCCCGGGCAACATCATATAATACCCGTGATGTTCCTAATATATTGCTTAAGATAGTTTTGCTGGTGGCAAATAGCGCTACGATCACCAGAATGGTCCCTCCTATGGCACCCCACTGGGATTCAATTATAGCAGCCAGAGGTCCTTCCTTTTCCGAGAGTTCCTTGGCGGTAAAAGTACTAATAGCACTAATCGCTATGAGCACATAAAGCAGAAAAACAATTATACCACTAAAAAGGACTCCCCGGGGCAGCACTCTTTTTGCGGCTTTAGTCTCTTCTGCTAGTTTCACCAGGTCTTCAAAGCCCACATAACTAAAGAAAATGAGCGCCGAGCCAGCCAAGATACCGGTTATACCACCATCTCCCATATCAAAGTAATTTACCGTTCCCCAGTCTGGAATACAAAAACCGATCACCAGGGCCAGCCCCAATAATGTTATTGCCGTTGCCAGTTTGTTAAACTGAGAACTTATTTTGGATCCAATGATATTAAAAATTGCCATGGCCAGGATGATCCCAATTATGGCGATCCAGTTGGGTACTTGAATCAACCTGCTTAAATATTCTGCGAAACTTATAGCTATAGCTGCCGGGGCAACAATTCCGGTAAATGCTATGAAAATCGCCATCACGAGGGCCGTTTTCTCATTCATTCCCTGCTTGATATATTCAAAGCTGCCCCCGGCATCGGGAAACCGGCTTACAAATTCGGCATAAGATAACCCGGTTAATAAGGCTACAATAGCGGCAACCGCAAAACTTAACCAGAGCATATTGCCGCTAAGCCCGGCCGCCTGACCAATGATGGCGTAGATCCCGGCACCTACTATACCGCCTACCCCAAACATGAGAATATCCCAGAACCCGAGCGATCGTTTTAATTTTTCCTCAGCCATAATTCCTGCATTTTTAAGCTATTTAAACAAAACTTAAAATTTTATCTCAATATCTTCATATTCAAAATTTTAAAGTTTTTATAAAAGGTGGTGAGAAATGCTAAAAAGGTAAAAAATGAATGGAAAAGAAAAAGTCTTAATCGATAGGTTAAAAATTACTAGTAACGTCCTAAATCCGGTTAGCAATAATTTAAAAAATATATTTTTTTGATCTCTTGTCGATCTCTCGCGGTAAGTTAGTTTATGCAGGTTTTTATTTTTTTTATAAAACCATGTTTTATAAAATAATTAGAATTACCAATTAAAAGAGAAGGTAAATTCGAATTACCCCAAAATGTTAGAACAAGTAAAAGGAACTAGGGTTGTATTGTTAACTTTTACATTTAAATTCCAAATAAAAGATAATATTATTCAACTTGAATCTTCATAGAATAAATGGAGCTGGCGTAAGCTTGATTATTTCAGCAAAAACTATAATTCTGTATGGTTGGATGGGAAAAGAGGCAGAGAAAAACTAAATCATAGCAATTTCTTAGTAAAATCAAGAATAAAGAATCAGACTTTATAAATGAGAAAGTTAAGTTCATAAAGTATCTAGTTGACATTTCGAAAATATCTTCACCAGAAAAAAATGATCACATATTTTTCCTTTGGTTTTTTCAGAAAACGATCAAGAAAAACCTTTGATCTAAGCGAAAATAAACGGGTAATATGATCTAGCAGAAATTGAGAAAAGTATTCTCATAATATTGCTCGAATCCAATAATGATAGGTTCCTATAATGCTGTATTTCTTCAAGAAGGATTAATAAATGATATAAGCGTCTCCTCCATAATATCTGGATTTGCTCCCTCCTCCCCAGCGACTAATGCACCCATTGCACATGCCTGGTCAAGTGAGATTTGTGGTTCTTCTCCTTGCAACAATTTAGCAATTAATGTTGCTAGAAAAGAATCTCCTGCGCCAACAGTATCTTTGACCTTTACCTTGTAACCCGAGTTATAATACATTTTTTTATCATGCAATAATACTGCTCCATGCCTTCCCTTGGTCACACAAATAGTTTTTGCATTCGATTTAACAGCCATAAAGAGTAGGTTTTGTTCCAGGGAATTATATTTGGACCCTAATAAAACTGCAATCTCAAAGAGTTCGTCATCATTAAACTTTATGAACTCTGCATGCTCCATCAATGCTATCACTAATTCCTTTGAATAATGTGGAGGTCGTAAATTAAAATCGAGCACCCGAAACTTAGCTTTCGGAATAAGCTTGAACAAAGTGCTTCGACTTATTTCATCACGGCAAACTAAACTTCCAAAAATAAAAACATCGGCCTTTAAGACAGATTCTACCATTCCATCCTTGAGTGTGATCTTGTCCCATGCTGAAGGATACCTGATTTTATAAGTAGCAGAACCATTAGCAGAAAGACTAACATTTACAATTCCGGTATCAAATTGTTCGTCTTTTAAAATATTCCCAGTTTCTATATTTCTTGAGTTAAGGTAGCTAAGCAATTGATATCCTTTTACATCAACACCAGTCTTGCTTATCATCTCTGTGTCTATTCCCATGCTGCTTAGTCTGCTCGCTACGTTTAATGGCGCCCCACCAATTCTTTCTGTAATAGGAAAAACATCATAAAGGATTTCTCCAAAACATACTGCTTTTATTTTTTTTGTCTTCATTTCTTGTTTACGAATTTAAAACGGAATAGTATTTCTCAATAAAAAACACGAGGATAAACCCCGTGTTTTTCTGACAAACCAAACAATTTATAATAATTAATATCCAGAATTCTGAACGTAAAGTCCACCTGTAAAATCAATTTCCCGTTGCGGAATTGGATAATACTCATCTCTCCCGGCGGTAAATACAGCGTTAGCTAAAAAGTCTCTTTTAGTCTTTTCTTCATCCAGATAAGCATTTAGAGTTTCTTCAGCTTCACCCCATCTAACCAGGTCAAAGAATCGTGGTCCTTCCATGCCGAATTCAAGTCTTCTCTCAAACTTTAATGCTTTCCAGGCAAATTCCTTACTTGGAAAAGAAGTATATGATCCTACATTATAGATATCTGAAGCGCCGGCCTCAACCGGTTTCTGTGTACTAGCAGCAGCCCTTTCTCTAACTTCATTTATCAAAGGTAGTGCTTCATCATATCTATCTAACTGAATAAGCGCTTCCGCTTTAAATAATAGAACATCGGCATATCTAATAAAAATTACGTTTCTCGAAGTCCCAACAAACGGACCTTCTTTCACATAGCAAGAACAATCTGGCGCTTGCTGCTCTTTCATATTCCCGAAGAAACCATAAACTCCCGGATCTCTCGCCCAACTAAAATTATAGATCATATCTCCCTGTTCATTCACGGTATTACGGTATTTAAAAGGTCGTCCCGGTACTCCTACGGTATGATCTAATCTAGGATCTACAGTTAAGCCTGAAGAAACTGCTACCGTTCCATCTTCCTGAACATCGTTTAAAATATCTGAACCATTAAAAGAATCTAATAATGGTAAGCCATTTGCGTCTGTTCTAAATGAATTTACCATATTCTGGCTGGCAAGATGGAAGCCACAACATCCGTAAAGTCCAGTGCCATGAGGAGAATTTAATCCTGTAACGAAGCTTACCCTTCCAACTCTCGTACCATCATTAATAGAAAATTGTGCAGCCCATATAGATTCAGGTCCATTTTCATTTTCAATAAGAAAATTATTCGCGTAATCGGGTTCAAGACTACCGGTTACCTCATTAGCATAATCTATAACTTCCAGAAGAGCAGAAGTATTTATACTAACTACCTGATTATTTTCGTCCTGTTCGTAAGCCTGATATAGCTTTGTTTTAGCTAGGTAGGCGGCAGCAGCATTTCTATCAGCTCTTCCCGCCTCATCCTGAGCTTGAGGCAGATTGTTATACGCGAAAAGAAAATCATTAGCTATCAAATTCCATAATTCCTGATTTGGAAGATCATTTCCGGTATCGGCGATCTCGTCTTGTGTAAGATCTTCAGTGATATAAGGAATCTTTTTGAATATTCTTTTAAGCATAAAATGGCAATGAGCGCGTAAAAACCTCAACTCTCCCTGCCGGGTAGTTTTCAAATCATATTCCGCGTCAGGAATATCATTTATTACTTTTAGCGCAAAATTTATCCTGGAGATGGCTTTGTAGTAGTTTGTCCATGTTCTAGGAGCCATCAGTTCTCCCTGATCTGGAACCGTTAGATAATATTGTTCATATCTATCAACTTCACCAACATCACCTCGACCCCCTCCGCCTTTGTAGGAATCATCAGAGCGAACGCTCCCATAAACCCACATATGGGTTAAGGGCCCTATCATATCGTCATTGGCAATTCCTGCATAAGCAGCAATCACGAGAGATTCAGCATTTTCAGCTGTTGCTACATTCTCATTGGAAAGAACTCCTTCTGGTTCATATTCTAGAAAATCTTCGGAACAGGATATTAATAGGCTGGAAAGCAATAATCCTGTTATTATATATTTTATATTTTTCATGATTGTCATATTTTAAAAGTTCACGTTTAATCCAAGAGAAACCACCGTTGGCACTGGGATTCTATTCACATCGGTTCTTTCAGGATCTGATCCTATGTAATCATTAGGTGTAAACCAAAACAGGTTTTCTCCCTGAACATAGATTCTAAAACTTTCCAGAACTCCAACTTTTTCAATTAAAGCGTCTGATAGGGAATATCCTAATTGGGCATTTCTAATCTTGAAATATGAATTGTTTCGAAACAAATAATCGGAAGTTCTCAAATCGTTAAAAGCGAGTGATAAAGATGGAATATCTGTATTAGTGTTGTCTGGGGTCCATGCGTCAAGTACACCCAATCCAGCATTTTCCCTACCCTGAACAAAATTGTTCCAGAATATGTAAGGATCCTGGCCAATTCTACCGGTCACCCCAGATCCAAATACGGAGAAATCCCAGTTTTTGTACCCAAGATCTATTCTTACACCATATTCCAGATCTGGTAAGGTTGTACCTATAAAATCACGGTCATCTGTATCTATAACATTATCTCCATTAAGGTCTTTAAACTTAATACCTCCGGGACGAGCACCCACCTGTTCTGGAGAGCTATCTATATCTGCCTGACTTTGGAAGAGACCATTTGATTTATATCCAAATATCGAAAATTGAGAATGCCCGAGTATTGAATTTTGTGCCGTTCCAGGGAATCCTGCCCGAACTTCTTCAGGAAGAAATGTGATCTCATCCTTAAAAGAAGATAAATTAGTTGACACTGAAAAAGTAAGACCATTTTCTAAAGTATTCGTGTACGCAAGTGCGAACTCCCAACCATTGGTTTTCGTAGAAGCACCGTTTAATACTCGCTGCTGACCTTCTCCAAGTACTGAAGGAATTGGAGGCGTGGTTAAAATATCAACCGTTTCCCTGGTAAAATAGTCAAAGGATCCACTCAATTTGTTATCAAAAAATCCAAAGTCTACACCAAAATTCCATTCTTTGGTGGTTTCCCATTTAAGATCTGGATTCTCCGCCTGGACAGAAACAAATCCGGAAGGTAAATTCCCTGTATTATTACCATTAATGTCATAAGCGGTACCAACGTTATAATACTGCTCAAAGAAACCGCTTGCATATTGCGAAAGAGTTGGGCCATATCTCGCTTCATACAGTCCGAATCTGGCAAGATCACCAATTGATTGATTCCCCACTTCACCATAACCTGCTCTTAACTTAAGATTGGTAATGGTTTCGCTTTCATTTAAAAAGTCTTCGTTACTTAACCTCCACCCTGCAGTCACCGCCGGAAAAACACCATATCTTTCATTCTTCCCAAACCTTGAAGAACCGTCTCTACGTACAGTTACCGAGGCTAAATATCTATTATCAAATGAATAATTTATTTTACCAAACTGAGAAAGCAATCGGCTACCAGAAGAACTTCCGTTAGAAGTCCTGGCACCTGTTCCAGCATCTAATACAAAGTAAGATTCTTCTTCTACGGCAAAACCATCAGCTCTTGCAAGAACACTATCAAAATCATTTTTAACCGACTCCACACCCAGAAGAACGCCAAAATTATGATCTCCCAATTCCAGTTTATAATTTAGCGTATTTGTAAATACTACACTGGTATATTTATTAGTATCAAAGGTAAGACTGTTATTACTCCTGGTTATAAAGCCATTATTTACTCGTGGCTCTATATCTTTTCTTTTGAAATCGCTAAAGTCTATCCCGAAACTGGATCTAAAAGTTAGATTTTCCAGAAGGTCGGCTTCCAAATAAATATTTCCAAAGAAATTATTTTTTTCAGCATTATCCCAACGATTCAAATATTGCATCAATACAGGATTGTTCCTATCTGAATAACCTGCTCCAATGGGGCCGGCAAAATTCCCATTAATGTCATATACTGGTATTGTTGGTGCCAGAGATATAGCCAACCCAGGAGTAGGCGCACTTCCCACATCTGGAGATGCCAGCGTTTCATCTGATGTTGAAAACTGTGTATTTACACCAAAACGAACCTTATCTTCAAACAAGCTTGTATTTGCATTGACCTTAGCCGTAAAACGCTCATAATTGGTGTATTTAAGAATACCTGTATTTTTAAGGTGTCCAAGATTTACAAGGAATGAAGATTTTTCAGAATTAGCAGAAACAGTTAACTCATTATTATACACATATCCAGTCTCATAAGTTGCATCCTGCCAGTCTGTATCTCCTGCCGGAACCGTTTCATCTCCGCCAACAAAAGGTCTTACGGTAACACTATTTAGTACAGGATTTTGAAAATCATTATTCCAATCGAAATTATAAATTTCGCCATAGCCGGAGGCAGGGTCGGCACCGTCATTTATAGAAGCCCTCCATAAGGCCTCACCTCGCTGAACTGCATTCAGCATATCATACCGCTGCTGTTTTTCAGACTGTACAGAAAAATTTGAATTGAAGCTTACACTTACTTTCTCTGCACGACCGCTCTTATTTTTGGTGGTAACCACGATTACCCCATTACCAGCTCTTGCTCCATATAATGAAGAGGCAGAAGCATCTTTTAGTACCTGAATAGATTCAATGGCATCTGGATTCAAGGAAGAGAAAACTTCCTGTCTCTGAGTAGGCACTCCATCAATTACGTATAGTGGATCATTGTTCCCTAAAGTAGTTATACCTCTAATAAGCACCCTACTACTTGCTCCCGTAGGATCTCCAGATTTTTCCACGAAAAGGCCTGGAACTCTTCCCTGCAGTGCCTGCATAGCATTTCCAGAACTTCTGCTTTGCCCTTCTATGGGGGCTGTTTCAACAACAGTTATTGCTCCGGTTACATCCACTTTTCTTTCCCTGGAGTATCCTGTTAAAACAACCTCATCAAGCAATGCAGAATCTGCCTGTAACGCTACATCTATAGTGGTATTACTATTTACAGGTATTTCAAGTTCTTTATATCCAACAAATGTGAATACTAATACGCCATCCTCAGGAACATTTTCCAGGATGTAATTTCCATCAAAATCTGTGGAAGTTCCATTACTGGTCCCTTTAACAAATACTGATGTTCCTGGAAGAGGCATTCCTTCCTCCGCTGTAGTTACCGTTCCTGATACTTCGATCTCCTGTGCCGAAACAAAACTCAGCGGGAGCAGGAACAAAAAAAATAAAATCGAATTTAATTTCATAATGCTCTTTTTAGTTAAATTTTAGTTGGTAGGCTTCTATTTCATTTAGGGTAAATGAGCCATCTACTGATTGTAGTGAAAGAGTTTCCCAGGGATGATTCGGGAAGAAAATTTCAGTCATTACAGTTTTTCCTCCATCAAAGAATAGTTCAATAGAAGTTTGGTCAATTATGATAGTACCATCAAGGTTTTCGGCAGTTGAAATTCTAGGAGCTGTTGATATTTTCGAAGCAAATTCTTCAGAAAAATCTACCTGACCTGCTTTTGACCTATTTATAAAAAACTCTTTATCTGAGTGATCATATCCAAAAAGAAGCTCTTCTCCTGTTGAATTCGAAAGTTTAAACTGATACTTCTTTTCCTTTAAATCTGAAATTTCAAACCTTATTTCTGCGCTGTTAAGAGCTATTTTTTCAGAATCAATAATTTTAGTTAATCCATCAATCTGAATATTTTGATCTTTATATTTTTTGCTACGATAGCTTTGCAACTCTTGTACTGGCACCGAACTAATGATATATTTACCATCTAATTTTTCAAGTTTTAGTTCTCGAGCAACCGTCATGGCACTGCGCCAGGTTTCCGTAGGCACTTTCTGAGCATATTGCCAATTAGACATCCATCCCAGAAATAGGGTTCTTCCGTTTTCCTCAGGAATATTGGCCCAGGTTACTCCTGCGTAATTATCCTTTCCAAAATCCATCCAGTATGGATGTTTTTCACCTAGATCCTTCATTTGCTCTACTGGCGTAAAAGTTTTGCCATCGAAATCCCCTACAAAATACTGAGTTCCAGAACCGCCATTATATCCGCCAGGATTTAAACTTTGAATAAGTACCCATTTCAACTCGTTAGTATCCCCAACATACATCGGGAAGAAATCTGGACATTCCCATACCCCTCCATGAGCACCAATCCCTTCACCAAAATCTGACTGTCGTGTCCAGTTTTTAAGATCTTTAGAAGTATAGAACAGTGTTTTTTCATAGGTTGCCAGAACCATAATCCATTGTTGATGAATACCGTCCCATGTTACTTTTGGATCCCTAAAATCTTTAATGCCGGGATTTTCAATAACCGGATTACTCTCATATTTCGTCCAGGTTTGACCTTCATCCAAACTGTATGCAATCGCCTGGGACTGGTAATCTATGTCTCCTTTTTTCTCCCCTTTCGGATCATGGTAGGTGAAAATGGCCACAATGGGGGTTTTCCCATTTTTGCCAAATCCAGAAGTATTGTTTTTATCCACTACCGCACTACCGGAGAAAATGTAACCCTTCTCATCAGGGTAAATGGCAATAGGCTGCTCCTTCCATGAAATCATATCGTTGCTAATCGCATGACCCCAGTGCATTGGCCCCCAAACATTATCATCTGGATAATGCTGAAAAAACAAATGAAAATACCCGTTAAAATAGAACATTCCGTTAGGATCATTCATCCAGTTCTTTTCTGGAGTGAAGTGAAAATTAGGTCTGAAATCCTCATCTTTCTGAACTTCGACAGAAGCTGTTTCTGTTTGAGGTTCTGTATTCTCTGTAGCATCTTTACAAGAGGTAAAAAAACTAACAGGAATCGCCATATAGACAATTAGGTAAATTATTTTTTTCATATTGATTGGTTATTAATTGATACATTTTTATTTACAGAAAGTTCTTCACTTAAATCTTCCAGGGATTTCCCCTTGGTTTCTGGCATCATAAAAATCACGAAGATCAGCTGCAGCACCATCATAAAAGCGAAGAAGGCGAATACATATCCAGGACCTATAGTAGTAAAGAGAAATGGAATACTTGATGGGATTATTGCTGCAAGCACCCAGTGTGTTGAAGAACCAAATGCCTGACCAGATGCACGTAAACGGTTCGGGAATATTTCAGAAATAAACACCCATATAACCGCTCCCTGACCTATAGCGTGCGATGCTATAAAAAGAAATAGAAAAACGGGAACCCATAGTCCGCCCCAATTCAGGAAAAAAGCGGCAGCCACAAGTGAAAGAGAGATTATATAACCTATGGAACCATAAAGTAAAAGTTGTTTTCTACCAAGTCTATCTATTAAAAAAACTCCTAAAAGCGTAAACAGAAGATTCACCACTCCAATTCCAATACTGCTTAATAATGCAGTACTTTCACCTAAACCGGCAGATTCAAATATTCGTGGTGCATAGTATAAAAAGGCATTTATGCCCGAGAGCTGATTAAAAAAGGCCACCAGAAATGCGAGTATCAACGGAAAACGATACTTTTTCATAAAGATATTTTCGCCTGTTGTTTCTTTAGCATCCAACTCCTGTATCTCCCTAATCTTACTTCTGGAATCGATGTTAGGATTGATAGTACTCAACACTTTTTCAGCCTCCTCAATTCTTCCTTTTGAAACCAGCCATCTTGGGCTTCTAGGAATAAATAATACGAATAGAATATATATTAGGGCCGGCAATGCTTCTATACCTACCATCCATCTCCATGGTTGAGCCCCTGTATTCCGCAATAAATAATTGGACAGGAACGCGATTAGAATACCTAATACTATATTAAACTGATAAAGAGAAACCAGTTTCCCTCTTTGATTTGCAGGTGCAATTTCAGATACATAAGCCGGCGCGGCAATTGTAGAAGCTCCTACTCCAAGGCCACCAAGAAACCGAAAGACTGCAAAGGTTATAGGATCATCTACCAGGGCTGACCCTAGAGCAGAAACAAAATATAGTACGCCAATAATTAGAAGTGTATTCTTTCTTCCCCATTTATTCGTTGGAATACCTCCAAAAACAGCCCCCACTACAGTTCCCCATAACGCCATCGCCATAACCACAGATCCATGAAATGCATCTGAAGTATTCCACAACGCCTGAAGTTGCTTGTCTGCACCTGAAATTACAACCGTATCAAAACCAAATAGAAAACCGGCAAGTGCAGCGCTAATTGACCAGGTTAGAATTTTATTCATCACTTAATTTTTATATCTAAAAACTAAATTATGTTTAAAATTCCTCCCTATATTTTAAGAATTCCGCAAATAGTTTTAATATTGTTAAGGATAAGTGAATTTTCGAATAAATACTTCAATATCAATACCTTAAAGGAAATTCAAAAATATTTCGAAAACGATATAGTTTTAAATTTGATACATTAATTCTAACTATGTATCAAATTTAGAAGGTGTTTCTAAGTTAGAAGATTTTATGATTAAGATGATTTTAACTCTTTCGGAGAGATACCATATTCCTTCTTAAAAGATGTTGAAAAATATCCCGGAGAAGAATAACCTACTTCATAAGCAATCTCAGATATATTAAACTTAGATTCCTGGAGGAGACTTTTAGCTTTTTTAAGGCGTAGAGAATTAATATACTCATTAACACTAACACCTAAAAGAGCTTTTACTTTTCTATACAATTGCACTCTTGAAATCTGAAGGCTGGATGCAAGGTCTTCAACGGTAAAGCTAGAATTCCTGAGATTAGCATCGATTAATGCATTAAGGTCTTTAAGGAAAAATTGTTCTGGCCCGGCAAAGTTTTCATCATTCACCTTATCTATACGGTTGGTATAATAATATCGTAATTTCTCCCGATTGAATAAAGCCGATTTAATAGATTCCATAAGGATCTCATTATTGAATGGCTTGGTAATATAAACATCTGCTCCCGCCTTTAATGCTTTAAGTCGCGATTCCTTATCACTTAAAGCAGTTAATATCAAAGTAGGAATATGAGATGTGCGCAGATCGCTTTTTAACTCCTGGCATATTTGAAACCCATCTTTATCTGGCAGGTTGAGATCGCATATAATCACATCGGGAATAACTTCAAGAGCCTTTTCAACCCCGTCTGTTCCATCAGAAACATGAACATTGTATTCCGAGCTTAATTTTTTCCGAAGCAAATGAGATAATTCGAGATTGTCTTCAATGATCAACACAGAATCTGCATTTTCCCCTAAACTTATATTATCTTCTAACTCTTCAGGAATTAGGTTATCCACTCTGCTCCTATTAGAAGAGCTATCCATATCCGGCTGAATTTCAGAAATAACATACTCTTTTAAGTGAGCACGTCCTTTTAACAGCGAAATTCTAAATTCAGCTCCCTGATGGGATGAAACCGCAATGCTTCCTTTATGTAATTCCACAAATTGCCGGGTAATATACAAGCCAAGACCAGAACTAGGCTTAGTATTATTACTAGCCTGCATGTATGGATCAAAAATGCTTTGGAATTCATCTTTCGGAATCCCAATTCCGGAATCCCTGAATAAAATATTAATTTTTTCGTCCTCCTCCTCTACAGCAATATGAATCGTTCCATTTTTCGGAGTAAACTTAAAAGCGTTGGAAAGAATGTTAAAGAATACCTTATCCATCATTTCTCTATCAATATAAAGTTCAAGATCCTCGCATTTATAAGAAAATTTCAGATCAATAGATTTTTTAAGGGCTTCACTTGTGAAATCCTCAGCTATATTTTTAAGAAATGGAATAATTTCCGTTTTTGTAATCCTTAAATCAAAACTGCCATTTTCGAGTTTTCTGAAATCTAACAGCTCATTAATGAGCCGTAGCAATCTTCTGGAATTATTTATAATAAGATTGGTTTCATACGAAATCCCCTGGGATTCTTTCGTAGGACGTTCAGAAATTGACTCAATTGAGCTGGTAATAAGTGTTAATGGGGTTTTAAACTCATGCGATAAGGCCGTGAAAAAATTGATCTTACTTTCATTCGAAATTTTCAATTTCTTTGCAAACTCCTCAATTTTATTTCTCTGTGCCAGGATTTCAGAATTACTCGATTCCAGATTTCTTTTTCGCTTTCGAAGTTTAACGACAAGATAAATACTCCATACGCTTAGTATTAGAAGTAGGCCTAATAAAACAATCAATAACAGAATAAGTTTCGATTGTGATTTAAAAGTGGTGATCTGATTATCTATAACCTCCTGCTGGTTCTCAATATCATTCTGTTGTTGTTTCATTTTATCAAACTGATTTTGCATGATCTCAACATTTACAGAATCTATGATAACAGTCTTGAGGATATTATTCTTTTCAATGTTTTCATCACTCAAAAGATCTTCGGCCAGTTTTATTGCCTCCATCCCCCCGGTAGGATAAAGTACCGTGGCAGCCAGAATACGATCTTTCACTAACTGAATCCCGCCATTTGGTCCAAAAAGTCCATCCACTCCAATAATATGAATTTGATCTTCAAGAGATTTCTTTTTTACTACCTCCCAGGCGCCCAAAGCCATTCGGTCATTATGTGCAAAAATATATTCAGGTGGTTTAATGGAATCTAAAAGTTTTGTCAACTCCTCTTCTATCGAAGCCTTTTCCCAATCACCTTTAATTATATGCGATATAGTTAGATTAGGAATTTTATTAATCATTTTTCTAAAGCCTTCACTTCTTTCATAGGCAGGCGAGGATCCTTCCTGCCCGGTAATCTCTATAATTTTAGCTGGTTCATTTGATTGTGAAATTATGTACTTTGCAGCATTACGCCCCACTTCCACATTATTTGCACCTATATAAGCTGTAAAATTGCGCCCGTCTATCTTTCGATCTATAACGATAGTGGGGATTCCCGCATCCATCGCCTTTTCTATTACGGCGGTGATAGGAATTGACTGAATAGGTGAAACAATAAGTACATCCACACCGTCTGCAATAAAATCTTCTATTTGAGTGATCTGCCTGGCAATGTTATTCTCAGCATCTTTAATTTCAAGAACTATTTCAGGATGAAGAGAAGCTTCAAGATGCATAGATTTATTCATCTCACGTCGCCAGTTGTCCGTAGTCATCGCTTGTGAGAAACCTATTTTATACTTCTCCTTAATATTTTCTTTGGAGCATGAAAGGAATAACAAGCAAAGAATATTAAGAAGTAAAAACTTAATTTGAGACTTCATTGATTAGTATTTAACTAGCTTCTAAAATAGAATTTAAAGATTATTTAACAACAAAAAGCCTCGTCTAATTGTAAAACAGTATTATGGCGTTTGATTTAGACAGGCACTCCAGAGTATTTATTCTTGAAAGATTTATTTTTTTAATAATAATTATAAAATGCCCTCGATTGTAAGGATTGGCTTTAATGCATTAAAGATACGAGTACTTTGAGACAACCTAGCCAGTCAACGCCTTTGATAGAAAAACGATCAGGAAAACCTATTAGGCGAAGTGAAATCAATTAATTCATCCTGAGTATTCACAAATTGAGAAATGTTTTTGTTATTGCGGTAATACCATTTTATGGTTTTCTTATTTAATAGAAATGGATACCTGTAATAATGAAGATGTTTAATGAAAGTCTAAAATAAATGGTTCAGAGTGCTACGTGACCTGGTTCATTTTTGTTTTATTTCAGAAACTAGTTGGATTAACTGCGTTGATCCCGGAAGAGGATCCAGCAAAGAAAAACCAAAGCACTACTCTGGCAGTGCTCTTTTTTGTTTTTCGCTTATGTAGCAAAGCGAGCTTTGCACAAAGCTGAAAAACAAAAAACCCGCAATTTTCATTGCGGGTTTTTCTTTGCGGAGAAAGAGGGATTCGAACCCCCGGAGGTGTGACCCTCAACAGTTTTCAAGACTGCCGCATTCGACCACTCTGCCATTTCTCCTGAGTGCCTCATCAGCTATTTGCTGAATGCGGGTGCAAATATAACACGCTTTTTTAATTTACCACAACTAATTCCTAAACTTTTTTCAGCTTTTTTATAGCTGCTTCTGTATCAGCATATTTGATGGGATTTATTTTAGACCTATTTACTTTTTGTAAATTGAAACCAAAATTTAACCCATGAAATTTTTAGGTTTCAGTCTGAGTTTTTTATTTATTGCCTTTTCTTTAAATGCCCAGGACAAAAATTATCAAGAATTAATGGAACAGGATTGGCCGGAATTGAAACGTTATCGCGAAGCAAACCAGGAGATCATTAATGGTGAAAACTGGCCCAGCGTGGTTTTTATGGGTAATTCCATTACCGAAGGCTGGGTAAAAACGCATCCTGAATTTTTCCAAAAAAATAATTACCTGGGTCGAGGAATTAGCGGGCAAACCAGTCCGCAGATGCTAATAAGGTTCACTGCAGATGTGCTCGACCTTACCCCTGAAGTGGTAGTGATCCTGGCCGGCACTAATGATATTGCCGCGAATACCGGGTTTTCTTCCGTAAAAATGATCAGTGATAATATCAAAGCTATGGCCATGCTCGCAAAACAGGAGAACATTAAAGTTGTTCTGAGTTCTGTACTACCTGTCTACGATTACCCCTGGCGCCCGGGACTGGAACCAGTTGCCAAAATTGAAGAATTAAACTCCTGGATTAAAAATTACGCCAAAGAAAATGGTCATATCTATCTGGATTATTTCAATCACCTAAGTGATGATAAAAAGGGAATGAAGAAGATATATTCTGAAGATGGAGTTCACCCTAACACGCAAGCTTATGAAGTTATGGAGCCCCTGGCTAAAGCTGCAATTAAAAAAGCCCTGAATAACTAATTATTCTTTATTACTACATTTTTCTTTAATATCATTTTTAAACCTTCCCACATCATTTGAGTCTATATTTATGAATCCCTTATTACTAATTAATATCAAAACCGTTATATTGGCGGCAATTATCTAAAAATCAATTAATAAAATGAGAAAAATATTGCTTTTGGCTTTTCCAGCCATCCTTCTATCCTGCAGCGCGCAAAATGGTAAAGTTGAAGATGCAGATCCCATGGAATATGCAAATACTATTACTGCAGAAGACCTAAAAGAACATCTTTATACTTTCGCCAGCGATGAATTCGAAGGTCGTGAGACTGGAGAACCAGGACAAAAGAAAGCCGCAGAGTATTTAAAAAATGAATATAAAAGCCTGAATCTTCCATCTCCACTAGGCGGTGATGATTACTTCCAGGAAGTTCCTGTAAGTTATTTTAAAAGAGGAAATGTAAAACCTACAGAAAATGTAGTTGCATTTCTTAAAGGTTCAGAAAAACCAGAAGAGATCCTGGTAATTTCCTCTCATTATGATCATGTAGGTATAGACGATCAGGGAAGGATCTATAATGGTGCAGATGATGACGGTTCCGGAACGGTTGGAGTGCTTGAGATTGCCGAAGCTTTTGTAAAAGCAAGCAAAGATGGATTTACTCCAAAAAGATCTATTTTGTTTCTTAATGTAACCGGTGAGGAAAAAGGGCTGGTAGGTTCTAAATTCTATACAGATGAGCCAATTTTTCCTTTAGCAAATACGGTTGCTAATCTAAATATAGATATGATTGGCCGTATAGATCCTGCACATGAGGGTAACGATAATTATATATACCTTATTGGCAGTGATAAGCTAAGTACAGATCTTCATTTATTAAGTGAAGGTGTGAATGAGAAACATGTAAAAATGGATCTTGATTATAAATATAATGATGAGAATGATCCTAATCGTTTCTACTATAGAAGTGATCACTATAATTTTGCTAAGAACAATATTCCGATTATTTTCTATTTCAACGGAACTCATGCTGACTATCATAAGCACACAGATACTCCAGATAAGATTGAATACGATCTGTTAGCTAAAAGAACTCAACTGGTATTTCTAACTGCCTGGGAGATCGCAAACCGTGATGCGAGAATTGTCGTAGACAAAGCTGAAGATAGTGTTACTGCCGGGAAGTAATTTATCCGGTAAATAATTTATAGAGCCTCGTTTTTTTACGGGGCTTTTTTTTGTAGAATTGAGTATTGAGAAGTGAGATGTTAGACTGAATTTAACTGTCACTCTGAGCAAAGCGAAGAGTCTCATCCTAATCAGAACATGAGATTCTTCATTCCGTTGCACTACATTCAGAATGGACAACAAAAAATAGTTTCCTGTCACTCTGAGAGAAACGAAGAGTCTTAACCTATTATGAACTCAAGAGATTCTTCATTCCACTGCACTACATTCAGAATGTACAAATTCAATTAATATTCGTTCTTTTAAATGTCACTCTGAGCAAAGCGAAGAGTCTCATCCTATAGACTAAATTCATCATTTAAAAATTTCCATTCTGGATTATTTTCATTTATCAGACCTACCTTCTTTGACCTTAACCAACCTTTCAATTGTTTTTCTCTGGCAATCGCATCCTGAACCCAGGAGAATTTCTCATAATGAATAAGAAAAATACAATGATATTTCGCAGTAAAGGTTTTAGCTCGTAATCTGGCCCCTTGATGATGTTCAATTAAGCGTCTCTGAAGATTATTGGTTACTCCAATGTATAAGACTGTTTTATTCCTATTGGTAAGTATGTAAGTAAAATAGGATTGTGAATCATTGCTGAGCATCCCTGAATTTAACCATTTTTATTCAAAGCCTAAGAAGATTCTTCATTCCACTGCGTTACATTCAGAATGGACAACAAAAAATAGTTTCTTGTCACTCTGAGCAAAGCGAAGAGTCTTATCCTATCATGAACTCAAGAGATTCTTCATTCCGTTGCACCACATTCAGAATGGACAAATTCAATTAATATTCGTTCTTTTAAATGTCACTCTGAGCAAAGCGAAGAGTCTCATCCTAATCAGAACACGAGATTCTTCAATATACTTCGTCTCGTTCAGAATGATAGCTTAAAGCAAAAAATCAATTATCAATTAAAAAACTAATTCTTGTCCTCAAGCAGCGGCACAAACCTGAAGGCTCCAAATTCCTTCTTATCAAATTCCTTAGCAGATTTTCTAACAAATAAGGTCATGGTCTGTACCTCGGTTCCTACCGGGATCACCAGCCTTCCTCCTACTTTTAACTGACTTAACAGGTCGTTAGGCACCACCGGTGCTCCAGCCGTAACGATGATCTTTTCATAAGGCGCATATTCAGGGATTCCCTTATATCCATCACCGAAGCTTAGATATTTAGGTCTGTAGCCAATTTTCGCCAGGAAAGTTTTCGTTTTTTTATAAAGCTCACGCTGCCGTTCTATGCTGTAAACTTTTGCGCCTAATTCGCAAAGCACAGCGGTTTGGTATCCGCTTCCCGTACCAACCTCCAGCACCTTCTCCCCTTTTTTAATTTCTAGCAATTCAGACTGAAAAGCCACCGTATATGGCTGGGATATGGTCTGATCTGCCGCAATAGGAAAAGCCTTATCCTGGTATGCATGATCCTCAAAACTACTATCCATGAACAGGTGGCGCGGAATCTTCCCAATAGCGGCTAGTACCTTCTCATCGGTGATCCCTTTTTTCTTCACGGTTCTCACCAATTGCTGCCTTTTCCCCTGGTGTCTGTAAGTATCTTTCAAGTTAGTATGCTTTATTCAGACTGTAAAATTAGGCATTCGTGCTGATTTATCCCAAGCAATTAGCCGCTGGGATTTGGCCCAATTTTATAAAGTATTTAATATCAAAATGCTATTTTTGTGAAAAATGCAAAAAATATGCTAAAAGCAGGAGTTCTGGGTGCAGGTCACCTCGGCAAAATTCATCTGAAACTTTTAAAGCAATCTGAAGAATATGAACTGGTAGGATTTTATGATGCGAATAAGAAAAATGCTGAAAAGATAGCATCAGAGTTCGGCTATAAAATGTTCGATGATCTTGATGAATTGATCGCTTCTGTTGACATGATAGACGTGGTAACTCCTACCCTTTCGCATTTTGAGGTAGCTAAGAAAGTGATCTCGGCCGGGAAACATCTTTTTATTGAAAAACCTATTACCAATACCTACGAGGAAGCGAAAGAACTTATAGAACTTGCCGTAAAACATGGCGTTAAAGGCCAGGTAGGTCACGTAGAAAGATTTAACCCTGCCTTCCAGGCGGTGGCAGATCGCATAGAAAATCCCATGTTCATCGAGGCACACAGACTGGCAGAATTCAATCCGCGTGGAACAGATGTTCCCGTGGTGCTGGATCTAATGATCCATGATATTGATGCCGTGCTTAGTGTAGTAAAATCTGATGTTAAAAAGATTAATGCCAGCGGAGTTTCAGTAATTAGTGACACACCAGATATTGCCAATGCCAGGATTGAGTTCGAAAATGGCTGTGTAGCCAATCTTACTGCCAGCAGGATCTCTATGAAGAACATGAGAAAATCGAGGTTCTTTCAGCGTGACGCCTATATTTCAGTAGATTTCCTGGAGAAAAAATGTGAAGTGGTGAAAATGAAAGACGCTCCGGAAGATCCTGATGATTTCGCCATGATCCTTCAGAATGCTGAAGGGATCAAAAAACAGATATATTTCGACAATCCTAATGTTTCCGCCAATAATGCCATTTTGGAGGAACTGGAAAGTTTTGCCGATGCTATAAATAATGATAAAGAACCTGTAGTTACTTTACAACAGGGTGCTAAAGCACTCCAGGTAGCTAACCAGGTGATCGCAAATTTTAATGTATAACACTTATAATTCTGAGACCTAAACCTGTCATCCTGAACTCGTTTCAGGATCTATTTAATGAGAAGCTGAAACAAGTTCAGCTTGACGAAAACTTCAGAATTCTTTAAATTTTATAAAATGAAAAACATTGCAGTTATAGGAGCAGGAACCATGGGGAACGGTATCGCACATACCTTTGCCCAGAGCGGTTACAAAGTTCAGTTGATAGATATTTCAGAAGAAAGCCTTAAAAAAGGGATGGATACTATTTCCAAAAACCTTGACCGTATGGTGGCTAAAGAAAAGATCTGCGAAGACCAGAAGAATGAAACGCTAGAGAATATCACTACGTTTACTGAAATTTCTGAAGGTGTTGAAAATGCAAGTCTTGTGGTTGAAGCAGCCACTGAAAATACCGACCTTAAATTAAAGATCTTCAGACATCTTGATCAAAGTACTTCTGAAGACACTATTTTGGCAACGAATACTTCTTCAATTTCTATTACTCAGATCGCTTCTGAGGTTTCTAATCCTGAAAGAGTGATCGGAATGCATTTTATGAATCCGGTGCCCGTAATGAAGCTTGTAGAGATCATCAGGGGTTATAATACTTCAGATGAAGTAACCAAAACCATCATGGACCTTTCAGAAAAACTGAATAAGGTACCGGTAGAGGTTAATGACTACCCTGGATTTGTGGCTAACAGAATTCTAATGCCCATGATCAATGAAGCTATTGAAACACTTTACAACGGTGTGGCCGGGGTTTACGAAATAGACACGGTAATGAAACTGGGAATGGCTCATCCTATGGGACCACTTCAACTAGCCGATTTTATAGGGTTAGATGTTTGTCACTCTATCCTTGAAGTAATGTACGACGGATTCAAAAATCCTAAATACGCACCATGCCCATTGCTAACCAATATGGTTAGAGCAGGAAAGATTGGTGTAAAATCTGGTGAAGGATTCTATGACTATTCTGAAAGTAGAAAAGCAGAAAAGGTTTCTTCTCAGTTTAATAGTTAGAAATTAGTATTTAGATATTAGTATTGAGTATTGAGATTTCTCCCTTTGCTCGAAATGACTACGGTAATAACCATAGTTAAGTCATTTCGAAGGAGTGTATAACCACAACTGAGAAATCTCTTTTAAGCAAAAGCATTAATTTGACCAAGATCCTCCCATTTAAAGCCGTAAGACCAGCGCCTGCTTATGCCGGCCTGGTTGCTTCACGTTCCTATGAAGATTATGGCGAAGAAGAGCTCAGGGCACAGTTAGAGTTCAACCCCTACTCTTTTCTTCATATCATAAATCCCGGTTACAAATTTCAGCATGAGATTGGCGGGGAAAAACGCTTTGGGATGGTGAAGAACCGTTATCTGGAATTTAAGGAGGAAAACACCCTTATCCAGGATAAACAACCTTGCTATTATATTTATAATATCAAGACCAGAGAAGCTTCCTGTTGTGGCATTATTGCGGCGACAAGTGTAGAGGATTACGAGAAAGATGTGATTCGCCGTCATGAGGACACTATTGCGCATCGCGAGGAACTCTTTAAAGAATACCTTAAGGTCGTTGGATTTAATACGGAACCTGTTTTGCTTACCTATCCAGATAATACGGTGATCAATGACCTGCTGCAGGAGCGTATGAAGACCAGGCCAGAATATGAATTTGCTACCAATAACAAGGAAACTCATTCATTGTGGCTTATAGATGATCCTGCGAATATTGAAAAGATAAAGGCAGAATTTGCAGCTATGGAGAAGCTTTATATCGCAGATGGGCATCATCGCAGCGCTTCCTCATGGCTACTGGCCAAAGAAAGCAGGGAGAATAATCCAGATCATACGGGGAGGGAATCCTATAACTATTTTATGAGTTATCTTATTTCTGAAAGTAACCTGAGGATATTTGAATTCAGCAGGTTAATTAAAGATCTGAACGGTCACTCCAAAGAAGAGTTCCTTATTCTGTTAGATGAATGGTTCCGAATTGAAAATAGAGGTTTAGAAGTTTATAAGCCCTCCAAAAAGCATCATTTTAACATGTATCTGGATGGTGAGTTTTACTCGCTCTACCTGCGGAAGACCAATTATGAATTTACCGATGCACTTAGTGAACTGGATTCTTATATTCTTTACGAGAAGATACTGAAACCTGTTTTAGGCATCAATGATCTTAGGTATGATAAACGCATTGCCTATATACATGGCCGGAATGATCTTATTGAATTGAAAACCCGTGTTGATACCGGTGAATTCAGGATAGGTTTTGGAATGATGCCCGCGGGAATTGAAGAAATCAAACAAATTGCCGATGAAAATTTGACCATGCCACCAAAAAGTACTTATATTGAACCTAAGTTGCGAAGCGGACTAACGATTTACGAATTCTGATTACCGTATCCTAACCACACCTGCCCAACTGGGTAATTTGAATCCTTAATTTAAAAAGCCAGAATAAAGGATGGATATTTCTGAAAATATTAAAAAATATAAAGACGAACTTCCTGAAAATGTGAAGCTCGTTGCCATTTCCAAGACCAAACCCAATGAAGATCTCATGGAGGCCTATAATGCCGGCCAGAGAATTCTGGGGGAAAATAAGATCCAGGAAATGACCGATAAGTGGGAAGAACTTCCCAAGGATATAGAATGGCACATGGTTGGCCATGTTCAGCGAAATAAGGTGAAATATATGGCCCCTTTCGTTTCATTGATACATGCAGTAGACAGCCTTAAGCTTCTGAAAGAGATCAATAAAAGAGCAAAACAGAACGAACGCACCATTAACTGCCTGCTCCAGATAAAGATCGCCGATGAAGATTCTAAATTCGGGATAACTTCTGAAGAAGCCAGGGAAATATTGAATTCTGAAGCCTATTCAAAAATGGAAAATGTAAAGGTGATCGGCCTTATGGGAATGGCTACTTTTACGGATGATGAAGACCAGATAAGATCTGAATTCAAATATTTAAAGTCAGTTTTTGATAAATTTAGAGACGAACATACAGACCTGGAGGAACTATCCATGGGGATGAGTGGTGATTATCAGATCGCTGTAGATTGTGGGAGCACTATGGTTAGAATTGGAAGTAGTATATTTGGGGCGCGAAATTATAATTAACGAAGGAGAGGATATTTGTACGCGATATTAGACATAGAGACGACCGGTGGAAAATATAATGAAGAAGGGATCACCGAAATAGCGATTTATAAATTTGATGGCCAGCAGGTGACCGATCAATTTATTAGCCTGATAAACCCAGAACAACCCATTCAGCCATTTGTAGTGAACCTAACGGGCATTAACAACAAGATGTTGACCAATGCTCCAAAATTCTATGAGATCGCGAAACGTATTGTAGAGATAACTGAGGATTGTATACTGGTGGCTCATAATGCTAAATTCGACTACAGGATACTACGTACAGAATTTAAAAGATTAGGTTACGAATATGAAAGAAAAAGCCTGTGTACGGTAGAATTATCAAAGAAATTAATCCCAGGACTTCCGTCCTATAGTTTAGGCAAACTGGTAAGATCTTTAGGGATTCCTCTAAGTGACCGTCACCGAGCTGCCGGAGATGCCCAGGCTACCATCAAATTATTCAAAATGCTCCTTATGAAAGATGTTGAAAAAGACATCATGAAAGAGCACGTGCGAAAAGTACCTAAACGAAATTTAGATACTAAACTGGTCTATATTCTAGAAGAATTACCTTCAGAAACCGGGGTTTACTATTTCCATAATGAGAACGGTGATATCATCTATGTAGGCAAATCGAGGAATATTAGGAAAAGAGTGAATCAGCATTTTACTAACGACAATCCCAAGTCGAAAGAAATGCAAAAAAAGGTCAATTCGGTCTCTTATGAACTTACCGGAAATGAATTGATCGCTCTCCTTAAAGAAAATCAGGAGATCAAAGAGATCAAACCTAGATACAACCGTGCTCTGAAAAGAGATATTTTCAGCCATGCGCTTTATCATTCAGTGGATGAAAATGGATATGTAAATTTCAATATTGGTCGGGCAAACAGGACAAAGAAAAACATCACCACTTTCAGCTCTCTAAGATCAGCTAAAAATTCCCTGACCAAATGGGTGGAGGAATACGAGTTATGTGAAAGGCTTTCGGGCTTGCATGGAGGAACAGGTAATTGTTTCGCTTACACCATCAAAAGTTGCCATGGCGCCTGTCTGGAAGAAGAAACCGCAGAAGAATATAATGATCGTGCAGAGAAACTCATTGAGAGATATTCATACGACAACCAGAATATGCTATTGATTGGCCGCGGTCGCGAAGTTGATGAGAAGAGCGCATTGCTTATTGAAGATGGCGAATTTAAAGGAGTGGGTTATTTTAATCTAAATCATCAGATCAATAACCTGGATATCATCAGGTCTATTATTACTCCCATGAACAATAACAGAGACGCAGAACATATTATTCAGAGCTTTTTGCGTAAGAAGCATAATTTCAAAATTGTACAATTATCTATACATGAGTAAATTTTATTTACGCTACCTACTACTATTTCTTCCCTACGTTTTTTTAGCTCAAGAATTTAAAACAGAAAATCTCACTCCATCAAAAGCTGATCTTGAAACCCAGGTTTATCATCAGGATACTACGGCGAATGCATTCTACATCCAGGAGAAGGGATTTAGTGAATTCGATAGAAATAGAGATTATAATATTGTTTTTAACTATTCAGCCCAAATAAAGATTTTGAATAAGAATGGTTTTGATGAAGCCACTATAGAGATTCCATTGGGCAAAAATGAAGATAGTAAAGAGAAAATTCTCAAACTTAATGCCGCGACCTATAATTTAGAAAATGGTGTTATAAAGAAAACACCTCTTTCTAAAACCGATATATTCACAAAGGAACTGGAGCATCATGACCTGGTTCGTTTCACCTTCCCAAACATCAAAGAAGGCTCCGTTTTGGTTTATTCCTATGAATTAGAAAGTCCATTTTTCTTCAATTTCACTACCTGGAAATTTCAGGATGATATACCAAAGGCCTATTCTGAATTTACCGCTCAAATTCCAGGGAATTATGAGTACAATATTAAAAAAACCGGATACCTGGAATTAACGGTAGACGAAATAGATATCGTAAAAAACTGTATAGATTTTGGAGCTAGTACCGAATCTGGGGATTGTCTAAAGTCTGTTTATGCAATTAAAGACGTACCGGCTTTTAAAACCGAAGACCATATAACCTCAGAGAAAAATTATTTGAGTTCCATCCAATATGAGTTAATGCAGGTTACTCGTTTGGATGGTTATGTTAGAAAATATACCAAAAACTGGGAGGATGTAGACCAGGAATTAAAAGCAGATAAAGGTATTGGAAGACAGTTAAGGAGAGGAAATATAGCTAAAGGGTTACTACCGGAAGATATTAGTTCTTTACCTAACAATATTGAAAAAGCAGGTTTGATCTATGATTTTGTTCAGAAAGAGTTTACCTGGAACCATAAGTATCATATCCATAGAGATATTAATTTAAAGGATATCCTGGTATCCAGAACAGGAAATGTCCTGGAAATAAATGCACTGCTTCATAACATCTATAAAAATGAAGGTTTTGAAGTTTTACCGGTATTGGCAGCGACCAGAAATAAAGGATTTCCCACGAAGGTTCATCCGGTTTTAAGTGATTTTAATTATTTCTTTATTCAGCTTTCTATCGGTGAAGAAAAGTATCTATTAGATGCTACAGAGAAAAATATTGATTTTGGGAGATTACCATTTCGAGCCTTAAACGGATACGCCAGGCTAATGGATTTCGAAAACGGTAGCTCATGGATCGATATTACTCCTAAAGATTATTCCCGTGTTATTTTCAACGACTCCATTAAGATAAATAAGGATGGTACTTCCACTGGATTTAGCCAACAGATTATAGATGGTTACCACGCATATAATATGCGGAATGAGCTTGAAAATACCAACACAAATGAAATCTTCAGTAAACTTGCGCTGAAAACTGAATCTACAAATGCCGTAAAGACCGAAGTCTCAGGAGTGAATGATCTTACTGAAGATCTAAAAATAAGATATGATCTTCAGAATAAAAGTCAGAAAATTGGAGATAAGATCTATTTTAATCCCTTCAATTTTAAATTTATTGACCGGAATCCCTTTCAACTTCAGGAAAGAAATTACCCGATAGATTTTGGCTACCGGGATGTATATTCTTACAGTTCTATTATCGAAATTCCAGAAGGATATAAGGTCACAGAGCTTCCAGAAACTAAAGCTATAGCAATGCCAGGGAAAGCTGGTCGCTTAATATTTTCTGTTAATAAAAAAAATGAGTCTGTGATCCACGTAAATTGCATGTTAAGATTTTCATATGCCTCATACCCACCAGAGTATTATGAAGCTATTAAGCTGTTTTTTGACTCCATTTTGGAAGTCCAGACCCAATCATTGATCATAATTGAAGAAAATAGTTAAATTTGACTAATTCCAAGTTTCAGATTTGAAAGAAAAAAAATCAATGCCCCACTGGAAATTCAAACTTCATGAAGTTATTTATGAGGCTGATACTCCTGCAGGTAAGGTATTTGACATAGCCTTACTCTTTGTTATTATTATTAGTGTAATCCTGGTAATGATGGAAAGTGTAAGCTCTCTCCTGGAAAAGTATTCTTATGAATTTTACGTGGCAGAATGGGTGATCACGGCAATTTTCACTGTAGAATACATTCTAAGAATAGTCGCTATTAATAAACCTAAACGATATATTTTTAGTTTCTACGGGATGGTTGATCTACTTTCAACTCTACCTAGCTACATAGGCTTTATTTTTGGTGGTGCGAATCTACTTTTCGCGATCAGGGCTCTTAGACTGTTGCGTATTTTCAGGATCCTGAAAATTACCAGATATATTGGAGAATCCCGCAAACTCGTGAATGCTTTAAACAATAGCAGGGCAAAGATCTTCGTCTTTCTGTTTGCGGTATTTATTATTTGTATCATCGCCGGTACCTTAATGCACCTCGTAGAAGGAGAAGGTGGTGGATTTGATAATATCCCACTAAGTATTTACTGGTGCATCGTGACCTTAACTACAGTTGGTTTTGGTGATATAGCCCCAATAACACCTTTGGGCAGGCTTATAGCTTCTTTTATAATGATCACCGG
Organism: Christiangramia echinicola DSM 19838; assembly: GCF_000423065.1. GTDB lineage: Bacteria > Bacteroidota > Bacteroidia > Flavobacteriales > Flavobacteriaceae > Christiangramia > Christiangramia echinicola. The sequence continues at coordinate 49,166 of NZ_AUHG01000016.1, read as the reverse complement.
TTACGGTATTATTGCGGTACCTACCGGTATCGTTAGCGCTGAATATAGCAAAGCAACAGAGAAGCCAATTAAGAACACACAAGTATGCCCCAATTGTAATGAAAGCAGGCATTTAGATAATGCCGAATTTTGTCATAAATGCGGATATCTTTTAAATGAATAATTATCTTATTAATGTTATTGGTCCTACCGCAATTGGTAAGACCTCCCTTTCCATAAAAATTGCCCGGCATTTTAATACTGAAATTATTTCAGCAGACTCCAGGCAATTCTTTAAAGAGATGCAGATAGGAACTGCTGTACCAGATCCTCATGAATTGGAGGCTGCACCTCATCATTTTATTCAGCATATTTCTATAGACGATAATTACTCTGTTGGTGATTTTGAAAAGGAGGCCATTAATAAACTGGAAGAACTTTTCCAGGCGCATGATATAGCCGTAATGGTGGGCGGTAGCGGACTATATATTAAAGCAATTACCGAAGGCCTGGACAATTTCCCTGAAGTTGATCCTGAAATCCGTAAAAACCTCAACGGTCATCTTGAAGAAGATGGTATCGACTGGCTACAACAAAAACTCTTTGTCCTTGATCCTGAATATTACAAAACTGCTGATGTTCAAAATCCGCATCGCTTAATAAGAGCTCTAGAGATCTGCATTGAAACAGGTAAACCTTTTTCAGAATTTTTGAACCAGGATAAACCTGAGCGAAATTTCAAAATTATTAATATAGGTCTTTCTGCAGATCGGGAATTAATCTATGACCGCATCAATCGCCGGGTAGATATTATGATAGAAAATGGCCTGGTTCAAGAAGCAAGGACTCTATACCCAAAACGAGATCTTAACGCACTGAATACGGTTGGGTATAAAGAATTATTCCGGTATTTTGATGGTGAATGGGACCTGGAAATGGCAATTTCTGAAATTAAGAAAAATACCAGAAGGTTTGCCAAAAGGCAATTAACCTGGTTTAGAAAAGATGACGCTATTAAATGGTTCGACTATAATGAAAATCCTGAAGTGATCTTTAATTATATTGAAAGTAAGATCAATATTTAAAAATAAATCTTTTGGTAAATGTTTTTTCATTTGTCACGATCTTTAGCACATAAACTGCTTCCTGTAAAGGACCTAGATTCATCGAATATTCGGTTACCGTACTTTCAAAATCTTTAGCCGCGATAAATCTTCCGCGGTGATCAAAAACTTCAACTCTTTCAATCACTACATCTGCTGGGGTAGCAATTTTAAAGCTTCCTATATTCGGATTCGGATAAATAAAAATATATTCAGACCCAATTACAGGATCATCACAGAACCCCTGTTCATCAGTTATCGTAACTACGGCGGTACCGGTAGAAATGTTCCCGTTGCTATCTTCTGCGGTTATCTGGACTAAATTCTCTCCAAGGTTTTTACAGGTATATGTTAACTTACTTAAAACGTAATTTACTTCTGAATCACAATTATCAAAAGATCCATTGTCTATATCTGCAAAGGAAATTAAAGCGATCCCATCTGAATCTATTGCCGCACTGGTATTTTTCAAATTAAGAGCGGGAGGTGTATTATCTTCCAGAGACAGAATAAAACTACAGGAATCGTTAGAATTATTGTCACTTACACTAATAGTCACCTCGGTTTCTGCAGCAGTAATAATCGTACCCGGAGCCGGGGTCTGCATTATCTCAAATTCTCCATTGGAATTTATTCCAGCCTGGGCAGTATAATCTGGCAATACAAACTCACAGTTTTCATCCCAGGCTGCGGTAATATCCTCCGGACAACTAATACTAATTTCTCCCTCACGTACAATATTCACCTGAAAATCACAGGATGTTGTATTTCCTGCAGAATCCCTGGCGGTCACAACGACATCTACATCTTCGGTAATCTCCGTTCCTGCAACCGGCTGCTGGGTTATAGTAACTTCTCCGCAATTATCTGTAGCCTCTGTAATTGCAGTATAATCAGGAAGAATGTAACTTTCACCATCTCCTAAATTTATAGTTTCATCTGCTGGACATTCTATTACCGGATCTACTTCATCTTTTGGCGTAAGATAAATATCACAGAAAACAGATTCACCTTCAAAGGTTGCAGTCACTCTTACATACGGGTCGACATTATTGTCGAATATGGAATTGATTTCTAATGATTGTTCTATAATAGCCTCATCATTAGAAACGTTTATAGCTTCTGAAAGATCTGGTACTCGGTATTCACAATTCTCATCTGCGAAAATGGCAAAATCTCCCGGGCAATTAAGAATTAGATCATTCCCCTGAACTATAGTTACATCAATTGTAAAAAGACAGCTCCTGGTGTTATCTGATCCATCAGTCACTCTAACCGCAACATCTGTGGTTTCATTAATAGGCGTTCCCGGTTCTGGATCCTGCGTATATTCAAGATCTGCATCGCAATTGTCAGTTGCCGTAAAGTCATCCCTAAAATCCTGTAAATTCCAGAATGAACCTTCGGCGATCGTAATTGATAGATTGCGGTTGCTGCAATTTTCAAAATTTGGCGCGGTATCATCGATCGCTGGAACTTCAAATACACAATCCCCTACAAAATCACCATTTTCTCCGTCATACACTTCTAGAGAAACACTTAGAAAATCCTCATTTTTCACATATTCCGATGAAATAAATGGTGTATTACTAAAATTTTGAAAATTCGTGATTAATGAACTATAATCTAGAACTTCATAATCACATTCGCTATTTTTAATTATGGGATCGATTTCATTAACAACCGGGCACTCAAAACTTGGTTGTGCAGATTTAATGAGCCTATAAGTCACTTCACAGGTTTCCGTATTATTATAAACATCTGTTGCGGTTAGAACAATTTCATAATCTCCCTCTTCAGTATATTCGGTTCCTGGTAAAGGATCCTGGGTAAAAACGAGATCTTCATAGTCAGAACAATTATCAGAAATACTATATACTTCTGAAAAATCCGGTAGTTCATAAACTCCGCTTGCTGGTATTTCCCTGGTTTGCACACCTGCAGGACATATGATCAAGGGTTCACCAACATCTACAACTGTTACGTTTACGGTACATGAATATGGTTCACCAGTTTCCTTATCTGAAGCACGTATAGTTAAAGGATTAGTCCCGATATCTTCACAGGTAAATTGTAGAACTCTCAACGCCAGATCAAGGTTTGAAATGTCACTGGTAATAAATTCTGAAGTCTCAATTTCTGTGACATTAGAATTTTGTGCATCCTCTCCCAGTCTTACGGTGAGATCACCTATACATTCAAGTTCATATTGTTGTTGTTCTTCTAATGTCAATTGGAAAGTACAACTGTCTCTTAAACCTGCGGAATCTTCTACAGTTATGGTCACGACTTGACTCTCTGTTATGAAATCTCCTTCCTGCGGACTTTGAGTAATTATAAGATCATCGCTTGATGTACAATTGTCTGAAACTTCAACCTCATCAGTAAAATCTGGCACCTCATAACCTGTAGCGGAATCGAAACTTTCTACTTTATTATCTGGACAGATTATTTCTGGATCTTCTGCATCTATTACCGTAATGGTAAAACTGCAATAAACAGCATTATTAACTCCATCATTTGCTTCAAAAATTATAGTCGTCACACCAACTGGAAATTCATCTCCAGAATTTAGATCTGTATTACCATCAATCCGTGTAGGTGTCACAGATTCATTGTCATCAATAACCGTTGGAGTATCAAAAGTTACCACTGCTCCGCATTGTCTTGGATCGTTATTTCTAATAATATTTCCTGGGCAGTTTTTAAAGACTGGCGGAGTATCCTCTTCATCGGCAGGCTCTACGGTTATTTTGAAAGTGCAGCTTGTGGAGTTGCCAGCGGAGTCCGTCGCAGTAAATTCAACCATATTTTCGCCTACAGGAAACTGACTACCAGAAGCCAAACCTGATGTCCGGCTTACCGTTACTCCACATAAATCTGTAGCAGTAGCATTATTATAGGTAACCACAGCGTAATCCTTACCAGCGTTAGCCTGCACTGTAATATCTACAGGACAGGTAATAACGGGATCGGTGATATCAAATTGCGGTTTTCGTTCATATAACAAAAGATTAAAATCTATTCTAGAGTTATCAACTGGGAAAGACAAAATAGGATTTGCATTGTCTACATACATTTTATTTTGACAATAGCCAAAAGCAATATCAACAGGCAGTTTTAATTTGTCTTTTGAATAATCATAAAATGCTGCAACTAAGTTCCGGTTAGGATCAAAAATTTTAATATTAAATTCCTGAGCACTTACACCAGTAAATATACCAATGGCTAGACCAATAAATTCTGAATCACTTAGATCTTCATAATTTAAAATTTGCTCAAAATCAATATAGTCTGCATAGTCAATAATATGTATATATCCATAATTATCAATTTTAATACTACCTGGAGTTCCTAACGTTGATGTTTCACCGTTGATCTCTATTTCTCGATCATTTAAAGTTTCTAAATAACTGAAATTCGAGTCGAAAACTAGTACCTCCCCATCATTCCCGGAGTGACTAACATATAAATTTCCATTAAAATCGACCGCTAATCTATATGGTATTTCAAGTTCATGATTAATAGTTCCTTTAAAGGGAGGTTCTATCATATTCCCAATATTATCATAAACCCTAATTTCACTACTTTCAGTACTTTCTGTACCACCTGGAGAATTATAAAGAGCTACATAAATATTATCAGAATTATCCAAAGCTATGCCTAATGGTCTAAAATAAGAGGTTAGAATGGTTCTATCATTCAAAGACTGGCCAGCGCGATCGAAAACCCGAATTTTCCCATTGTTCTGCCAAGGCTCTTGATCTTCATAATCAATTATGAAAAAATTATCATTGCTATCGATAGCAAAATCCAAAGGAGCATCTAACTTATTAGCGCTAATAAATTCTTCTTTATTATTTCCCTCAGAATCATATTTAAAAACTCCATTTCCGAAAGTAAGTTGGTAGATATTCCCATTAGAATCTGTCTCAATTGCAATAGTTAGATTACTATTTTCGTCTTTGGTTACAGAACCTAAATCTTTAAAAGAATCGTAATAAAATTCAGGTACCGTATTAGCAGGATCCTGCCCAAAAACATTTCCTGAAAAATAGAAGAGAAAAAATATAAAGGTAACAGCCTTCATAAGAGAAGATCTCTTAAAATAACATGTATCGGCTGTGCTTATCAAGTTTGGGCGTATTTGGTGTACGCCATAAAGATAAGTATTGTAAGAAAACCGTTCTTAAATTTATGCTAAGATTACGGAATCAAAATTCATTTAAGAACTCTTAAAAAAATAACCTGGATTTATCGGGAGCTATAGATCCAAAATCGAGATATGATACTGCATCATGGTCTCTTCCATGATGCAGTACATCCCGGAAACTGAAAAATTAGATTATGCTCCGGTCTCTTCCTTATTCTTTACAACAAGTCTGAAACCTTCTCCATGGATATTCAAAATCTCCACGTTTTCATCTTTTTTCAGGTATTTTCTAAGTTTGGCGATATAAACGTCCATACTTCTGGAGGTGAAATAGTTATCATCTCTCCAGATCTTGGTTAATGCCAGTTCCCTTGGCATAAGATCGTTTTCATGCAAAGCCAGTAATCTTAATAACTCATTCTCCTTAGGAGAAAGTTTTTGTGGTTCCTCATCTCTAAAAGTCAGAAACCTTAATTTAGAATTCAGGTGGAAATCACCGATCTCAAATTCAAATTGTTTTGAATCTGCAACGCTATCTGTAGCCTTACGCTGCATGATCGCCTTGATCTTCATCAAGAGAACTTCACTATCAAAAGGTTTGTTCAGGTAGTCATCTGCCCCTACTTTATATCCTTTTAATACATCCTCTTTCATAGCTTTAGCTGTCAGGAAGATAATCGGGATTTCTTCGTTTTTATCACGAATTTCCTTGGCTAAGGTAAATCCATCTTTATAAGGCATCATTACGTCTAGGATACAAAGATCGAAATCGTCTTTCTTGAACTTTTCGAATCCTTCCATTCCATTCTTGGCGTGAGTTACCTCGTAATCGTTCATTGCGAGATAATCTTTAAGGACAGTTCCAAAGTTTGGATCATCCTCTACTAACAAAATTTTCTTGTTTTCAGTTTCCATATATTAAGATATTAGTGGTAGTTTAATTATAAAGGTACTTCCTTTTCCTTTTTCGCTAGATACGGTTATTTCCCCATGATGGTCATCAATAATTTGCCTTGCATACGCCAGACCTAATCCATGACCTTTTACATTGTGAATATCACCGGTATGTTCGCGATAAAATTTTTCAAATATTTTCTTCTGTACCAGCTTGTTCATTCCAACTCCCTGGTCTCTTATTTCACAATAAATATAGTTCTTTACATTTGTAGTGTAAATGTCAATTTTTGGAGCATCCTCAGAATACTTGATCGCATTATCGAGAATATTCACTACAACATTTGTAAAATGATCCTGGTTTGCCAGAATTGAAGATCTAAGCGCTCCAAAATGAGTTTGCACGTAACCTCCTCTATCTTCAATAATCAACTCCACGTGAGATACTGCATCATGTATGATATCGTGCAACTGATGTCTTTCCTTCTTTAGATCAAGTTCGTTCTTTTCCAGTTTAGAGATACGCAGCACATTTTCTACCTGTGCATGCATTCTTTTATTTTCGTCTCTTATCATTTGCAAATAACGAGAAACTTTTGTCTGATCATCAATAACCTTTGGGTTCTTAATCGCATCTAATGCCAGATTTATCGTAGCAATAGGGGTTTTGAACTCATGGGTCATATTATTAATAAAATCGGTTTTGATCTGTGATATCTGTCTCTGCTTGATCAATTGTGAAAGCGCACTGGAATATGCAATTACAATGATAAGCGTAAATATGATCGAAAGACATGCCATCAGGATCACCGATGATAATACCGCTTCTTTCTTATTCGTAAAATTAACCAGTAACTGGTACCCACTTTTCCCTGCATTATCCATAAATAAAGGTACGGCATATGTTGCAGGATGATCCAGACTAAAGTTTTCTGAATGGAGATTAGTCGCAAACGAGTTATTATAAATTCCAAACTCAAACTCTGTCTTAAGGTTTCTACTCTGCAGTTCTTCTTCCAGTAAATCTGAAATAGTTTCTTCTGATACTCTTTTATGTACTGGCAACCTAACTACGAGCTCTGAAATAGCCGATCGCAGAATGTCCTTTTCTACCTCCTCCATTCTGGACATTCGTTCTATGTGTTCTATTCGTTGCCTCGCACTTAAATTATCACCGTCAAGCTTGTTATTCCTTACAATATCAGTCACCCGTTTATTGATCATTCGGGTAAACTGTATACTATCCTGAGCAAACTGCAAAAATCCGGATGAAACCTTATAATCTTCCTCTAAAATAGTTTCCGTATTAAAATAGGTCTCGTTTCTATTTTCATCTCTGTTAGAATAAAAATATTCAGTCAAAGTTCTATCACTCAGCCTGCTATTTACGCTATCAGGATTTTTAAACTGGAAGTAATATCTTTCAAATTCCCTTTTCTGAATCTCTTCAGAAACGTTCATTAAAACTTGTTTAGCGTTATAAGAAAACTGTTGTTCACGATCATCTATAGTGCTTTTAATCCAATATCCCTGAACGAAAATAATACCGATAAGTGACAGGCTCATTAGGGCAACGAGAAGGACGAAAAGCTTCTTATTCATGCGGTCAAAAGTAATATTTTAACATTTAGACGTTAAAGTGTTTAACCAAATGTTAACAGAACTTCTAAGAATTTTTGCCTGCTTTTAAGATTTCGAAGTGAATATGTTCAACTTGTAGTTTTGTATCAGCCAGATCCTCGTTATTTATTATGAAATCTGCGAGTTGAGATTTCTTTTCATCGCTCCATTGATTGTCCATACGTTGCTGGATCTCATCCTGGGAACTTTTATCTCGCTTTTGGAGTCTTTTGATCCTAATTTCTAATGGTGCAGTAACCAGTATATTTAGGTCACATTTTTTATACCCCCCTTTTTCAAAAAGGATAGCGGCTTCGTAGATCACATATGTTGTATGTTGCCGTTGTAACCACAGCTTAAAATCTTCTTCTACTGCAGGATGGATTATTCTATTTAATTTATCGAGAAGCCTTTCATCGCTAAAGACTTTTGATGCGATAAATTTTCTTTGGGGAGTATTTCCGGAATAGGAGGATTCTCCAAAAATTGAAATTATCTCCTCCCTGATCTTTAGAGAGTTTTCCATCAATCTTTTTCCAGCCTCATCTGCTATATAAACAGGAATATCCAGCTTTTTAAAAAAACCAGCAACAGTGGTTTTTCCGCTGCCAATTCCTCCGGTAAGGCCTACTACCATCATCGCTTAATCACAAATTGAATACGCCGTTCATTTAAACGTATATTATTAATAAAATCAGGCTTCTCTACGATCTTGGCGATCATATAATCATCACCTTTTTTCACCTCCCTATAATTACAAATCACTCTAAAATCTGCAGCACTTACACTTTCAAATTGCTTAAGATTTACCTGGTAGTAAACGATCACTGTTTTAGGAAAATAAGCCAGATTGAGACCTTCAGGTACATTGGTCACCTCTACGGCAATCTCTGCACTTCCTTCAGTAAATTTCTCTACCTTCTGATAATAGCCTACACTGTTGTCATAAAAACTTAATTGACCAAGACCCGAGGTGTCTATATCTACTTCCCCGTTAAGATCCATGTTTACTTTATTTAACTTTAGAGACCTGGTATAAACGGTATTTATACTGTCAATGATCTTTTCCGGTCCGCTCACTTTTACCGAATCTGGCTTTAATCTAACAGATTCTTCCGCAGAAAAACCTACTGCATAGTTCACTTCAATTCTTGGCTCAACCTTAAGCATCTTTTCCTTTTTAAATTGAAAAGGCACCACGATCTCTTCCTGAACGATCAATGAATTCTCGAAATCTATCTTTAATTGCTGTTCTATGTCTGAAAGGTGATTCTGCAGTGTATAAACAAGTTCACCATTATTTTGTTTTGCTTTGGAAAGATCTACCTGAAGTTGCGGATTGAATATTTTATAGTAATAAATATTAAAGCCATTATCCTGTAGCTGAAGATCCACATGATCTGGCCGGTCGTCTGAAATACTCTTATCTAAAGGCGCATTTATATAATTAACCGGGATTTCTATAAGCTGGGTATAGGTTTTTGAAAATTGAACTAATACCCATACCACGGCAGAGAAAATCAGAAAAAAACTGAATGTTTTTATACTTGCTCTTTTAAATCTAGGTTTTCTACGCACCGACATTTCTTTTAAAGAATAATTGAGGAAACTCTTTTTCTGGCTGCTTATTCAAAATACTGGTTTTAAAGGTCGAATTTAAAAATCCGAAACCGTATCCCGTAAACTGAACCATCACCGCTCGTATGGCCAGAATTCCTATAAAAATACTTCTATTCTTAATACTAGCATCGATGCCTATAACCAGAAAATAGATCAGGTAGGCGCCAATAAAGAAGTACTCCCCGATAATTGCCATGAATATAGAAAATATCAGGCCAATTATGAATAATGACGGAAACCAATAAGTGATCTTTGAAGAACCGGGATGCCATTTGTTAAGAATTGGTCGCACCATTCCGAATTTTTTCACCTGAAGATAGAATTTACTCCAATCTATTCTTCGCTTATGAAATACTTTGGCTTCATTGATCAAACATATTCTGAATCCGGCTTTCTTTAATCTCAGGCTAAGATCTGGATCTTCGCCGGGATGGATCTGCCCGAAACCCTGACTGGCTTCAAAAGCTTTTCTGCTAATTCCCATATTAAAGCTACGTGGCTGGAATTCATCTACAGATTTCTTTCCACCTCTAATCCCACCGGTAGTGAAGAAAGAGGTCATCGTATAATCTATTGCTTTTTGCACATTACTAAAAGAAGGATGCGCGGCATCCGGGCCACCAAAACAATCACATTTTTCAGCAGAAAGAAAACTATGCACTTCTTTTAAATAATATTCAGGAAGAATAACATCTGAATCCAGGATAAGAAAATAATCTGCCCGGGCCTTTTTCATTCCGTAATTCCTGGAATCACCGGGTCCTGAATTCGACTTGAAGTAATAGCTAATATCAAGATCTTCTGAAAATTTAGTCACCACCTCATCTGCCCTAATAGTGGAACCATCCTCTACGATCACAACCTCAAAAGAAACCTTTGATATCAATTTCCTCATACTTTCCAGCAACTCCCGAATTTCATCGGGACGATTATATACCGGAACTATAAAGGAATACTCTGGTTGCATGTATAAGGTTTAAAAAAAGAAACTGCCGAAATCTGATCTATTAAGATACAGTTTTTCGGCAGTATAATATGATTTTTTTCTAGTCCTCGTCTGGAGTAAAAGCCTCCATCACTTCCTGGCTAACTCCCGTATTAGAGAATCCACCATCATGGAAAAGATTTTGTAAAGTCACCTTTTTAGTAAGGTCTGAGAATAATGTCAAGGTGTAGTTCGCACACTCTTCAGCAGTTGCATTTCCCAGTGGAGACATTTTTTCAGCAAAAGCGATAAAGCCATCAAATCCTTTTACTCCCTGTCCTGCAGTAGTTGGAGTTGGTGATTGTGAAATGGTATTTACTCTTACCTTTTTGTCTTTTCCGAAGAAATAACCAAAACTACGTGCAATAGACTCTAAATATGCCTTATTATCTGCCATGTCATTATAGTCTGGGAATACTCTTTGCGCGGCCATATAACTAAGGGCCACGATGCTTCCCCACTCGTTCATAGCATCTTTCTTGTAAAGAACCTGCATGGTCTTGTGGAAAGAAACTGCAGATACGTCCCAGCCTTTAGTGGTGTAATCGTAGTTCATATCTGTATAATGATTTCCTTTTCTAACATTTACAGACATCCCGATAGAGTGAAGAACGAAATCGATCTTACCTCCTAATATTTCAGTTGCTTTCTCAACAAGGTTTTCAAGGTCTTCAACTTTTGTTGCATCTGCAGGAATGATCTCTGATCCAGTCTTTTCAGCAAGATCCTTAATACTTCCCATTCTCATGGCGATTGGAGCGTTTGTAAGAACAAAAGTCCCTCCTTCTTCATGAACTTTTTCAGCAGTTTTCCAGGCTATAGAATTCTCATCTAATGCACCGAAAATTATTCCTCTTTTACCTTTTAGCAGGTTATATGACATGTGATTATTATTTTGTGGTTGTTAAGCCTGTAAATATAACAAAGTTGTTTGAATTCAGTAAGGAGTATTAAGTATTGAGATATTAGAATCTAGACTTTTGATCTATCTCGATATACTCTGCTAAAAATTTTTAACTAACATTTGCTTTTTCAAAATGGAAAATAGCAAAGCAATTTCAAAATAACTCCAACTATAAAGACGCCATTTTAGCTTTTTGCTCCTTTGCGGAAAGAATATCGACTCAATTTTCAATACCAAAATCTAACTTCTAAAGTCTAATTAAGCAAAGCCTTAGCATGTGCCCGGGCCGAATCACTTTTAGTATTACCACCAAGCATTAATGCCAGCTCCTCAATCCGGTCATTTTCTTCCAGGCGAACGATCTTGGTTTGAGTAGCGATCTCGTTATCTTCTTTAAAGATCTTGAAGTGAGTTGCTCCTTTGCCGGCGATCTGAGGTAGATGAGTAATAGCGATCACCTGCATGTTATTCCCCATTTTTTTAAGGATTTCACCCATTTTTTTGGCGATCTCTCCCGAAACTCCGGTATCAATTTCATCAAAAATTATAGTTGGTAAATTACTTTGTGCGGCAAGAATACTTTTTACCGCCAGCATGATACGGGATAATTCTCCTCCCGAAGCTGCTTTTTTGATCTCCTTAAAACTTCCTCCTTTATTAGCGGCCAGATACCATTCCAGTCTATCCAATCCGTTGGACAGGAATTCTTTTCCCATTTCCAGTTCAATATTCAATCTGGCATTAGGCATACCCAGATCTCTGAGGATCTGTTCTGTTTGTTCTATAAATGCAGGAATGATCTTCTCCCGATTCTGGTGAAGTTTACCAGCTGTAACTTGTAATTTCTCCTCCTGATCTTTTATAGCCTCCTGAACATCATTCAAAGCTGATTCTGCATTCTCTGTTACCGAAACTTTTTCCTGAAGGTCTTTGATGATAGCCAGAAGTTCTTCAATATTCTCGGCATTATGCTTTTTCTGAAGGTTATAAATAATCTGAAGTTTTTGATTAACCACTTCAAGCTCTTCCGGGTTAGCCTCTACTCTATCCAGAGCATCGGTCATTTCTGCCTCCAGATCATCAAGCTCAATGATCACACTTTGCACGCGCTCATGAAAATTCTCATAGTTTGCAGAAAACTGCGCAATTTTAGATAAACTAGACCTAACTGCTTTAAGATTATCAAGGCTACCTATCTCTTCCTGCTGCAGCAGGTTAACGGCTGCACTTAAATTCTCTGTTAACTCCTCAACATTGTTCAACTCCTCGTAACGCTCTTCAAACTCTTCCAGCATCCCCTCCTTTAAATTCGCTTCTTCAAGCTCATTTAGTAGAAAAACATTGTAATCATATTCTTTTGCTGCCTGAGACTGCTCTTCCTTGAGTTCTTCAAATCTATTCAAAAGAACCTTATATTCTTTCAGCTCCTTTTTATACTGAAGGATAATAGGTTCATTCTTTGCAATGGTATCTATTACATTAAATTGATATTCAGCATTCCCAAGGCTCAGGGTTTCATGCTGACTATGAATATCTATTAAGTAAGTTCCTAGTTTTTGAAGCGCAGTAACCTTTACCGGAGTGTCATTTATGAAAGCCCTGGATTTTCCTGATGGAAGGATCTCACGTCTTATGATACTTTGTTTCTCGTAATCCAGATCTTCCTTTTTAAAGAAGTTTTCCAGTTTATAATTGGAGATACTAAAACTCCCCTCTATGATACATTTCTTATCGGCATCACGAATAGAGCTAAAGTCTGCACGATCACCCAGAAGAAGTCCCAACGCACCTAGCATGATAGATTTACCAGCTCCGGTTTCTCCCGTTATAATGGTAAAACCTGGTTGAAGACCTATATTAATATCTTCAATTAATGCGTAATTTTTTATAGATAGAGATGTAAGCAAATCGGTTAAAATTTGTGCTAAATATACGTGAGAAAAAGATTGAAATCAACCTAAAAGACTACTGAATATTTCTCCAGTTTCTGGCATACCGTGGCGCTATGCTATTTAGAGTTTCTATAAGTTCTGCAGTGTCTTCATATGGAGGTCCTCCAGAGTAGACTGAAGATATTTCATCTGCCTTGGAATCAAAGAATGTTCTCAGTAACAGCGAATTATTACGCCTGTTATTCATCACCTTTAATTTTTCAAGAGATTCGGCGATCATATTTTTTCCAGCCAGGACATCTTCATGCATAACGTCAAGTCCCAGACGGTGATATTCATATAAAGCAGTTCTGTATTCAGCATAGGTATTTGCCAGCAAGTCTGTATTTAACCTGAATCTTGAACGCTGACCGTCTGAACCTCTCCAACCTTGCGAGTTACCCTGCTGAGCATTGGTTACAATTCTATTGGCTTCTTCATAAAACGTTGTTCCCCCTTCTGGAGCGAAAGTATCAGCGTCTAAACCCAGGACGGTATACACATAGAATGAAACTACCGAAACCAGGTTTGAGGTATAAGTATTCTGACTATAATTTAATGGCTGGTATTCGCGGTAATTAAATGAGAATTGTTCATCATTAAAATTAAAAACTGGCGTGATCATAGAAGTTCCGTAAACAGGCCTGGAAGATTGCACCTGAATGGTTCCATTAAAACTTTCACCTTCAAAACTGGTGATCGTAATGAACATGCTACAATTTATACGTTCGTGAGGCTGGAATTTCCTTTCGGTCCAGGTGGTTTGATTTACAAATTCATTTAAAGCTCGTTCCAGAGTTTTAAACACCGAAAGATTAGCCTGACCAGCTTGCTCTGCGTTGACAATAATTTCACAATTAAGCTGTTGCGCAGAACTAAGCTGCACTAACAGAAAGAACATTATGAAACTAAAGATCTTACGCATTTAATAAATTTACAATTTCGTTTAAAATATCCCCGGCTACTTCCTTTTTAGATTTTAGCTCGAAATCCTTTTTAAGATTTGGATAAATAACACTTATCTTATTGGTATCACCCTGGAAGCCTGCTCCTTTATCGTTTAGTGAATTTAAAACAATAAAATCAAGATTCTTCTTTTTAAGCTTTTTTCTTGCGTTTTCTACCTCATTGTTCGTCTCCAAAGCAAAGCCAATGAGCTTTTGGTTCTTTTTGATCTTCCCAAGACTTGCTAGAATATCTTCTGTCTTTGTAAGTTCTAAAGTTAAAGAATCGTCATTTTTCTTGATCTTCTGGTTAGCTACCGTTTTAGGTTTATAATCGGCTACGGCAGCGGCAGCAATAAAAATATCAGCATCTTCAAAATTAGCGTGGGCAGCTTCGTACATATCCCGGGTACTTATAACCCTGATCAATCTTAATTTATTCTCATCGATACTCAAGTGGGTTGGACCGGAGATTAAGACGACCTCAGCTCCTAATTGCATTGCGGCAGTTGCGATCTCAAATCCCATTTTCCCACTGGAATGATTTCCTATAAAACGAACAGGATCTATAGCTTCGTATGTAGGACCGGCAGTTATAACGATTTTCCTTCCTTTTAAAGGTAGATCCTCAGAATAGTGCGCCTCAATAAACTCAAGTATTTCTTCTGGTTCAGCCATTCTGCCTTCTCCGTGTAATCCACTTGCCAGTTCTCCAGAACCCGCAGGAATCATTAAGTTCCCGTAATCCTGAAGCACTTTTAAACTATTCTTTGTGGAAGGATGCTTATACATATCAAGATCCATCGCCGGAGCAAAAAAAACAGGACATTTAGCTGATAGGTAAGTCGCCAGTAAAAAGTTATCGCTATTGCCCGAAGCCATTTTGGAAAGTGTACTGGCCGTAGCAGGGGCTATAAGCAAGAAATCGGCCCAAAGGCCGAGTTCTACATGATTATTCCATTTCGCATTCTCATCCTCTTCATCTGTAAACGAAGAAAAAACTTCGTTTTTAGAAAGTGTAGAAAGAGTTAGCGGAGTAATAAATTCTTTAGCGGCAGGTGTCATTACGACTTTCACGTCTGCACCAGCCTTTACAAATAAGCGTACTAGAGCGGCAGTTTTAAAAGCAGCGATACCTCCGGTAACACCTAATAGAACTTTTTTCCCCTTAAGTACAGACATATTTGAGTCCAGATCTATTCTTCGGTATCTTTTGTGTTACGGTAGTAGATCTTATCTTCTAACCATTCCTGGATTGCCAGTGACTGTGGTTTAGGTAATCTCTCGTAGAATTTAGAAACCTCGATCTGCTCTTTGTTTTCAAAGATCTCATCAAGAGAATCATTATAAGTAGCAAATTCATCAAGTTTCTCCAATAATTCCTTCTTGATTTCACCGTTGATCTGCCCGGCTCTTTTAGCAACTATCGAGATCGCTTCATAAATATTTCCGGTTGGTGCATCTACCTTATTCCTGTTAATAGTGGTAGTGTTCACCGGTGCATCAATTTTCTTAAAATCCATCGTTCCTATTATTAAAAATTCTGTAACCTTTTGTCAATTTCTGATAGGGAGTCTTCTAACTCAGAAGTAAATTCTCCTTCAGGGTAATATTTTTTATATGCCTTAGAAAACTCTACAGCTTCTTCCAGACGCTCTTCCATTAAAATCTGATAACTATTCACCGCCAGTTTATAAGCGGAATCATACCTGTAAAAATAAGCAGCCTCTCTAAAAGGTGATCCAGGATAATTTGAAATAAAGTTATTGAAAGAAGCTATCGCAGCTTTATAGTATTCTGTATGATGATATTGCTTGGCAATTTCGTATGCTTTTTTCTCCAGTTTAACTCTTAACTCGGTTGCCTTTTCATTAGCTGCCGCAGTGAATTCGCCTTCTGGATACCTATTAAGGTATGCCTGTAACTCTTCAATTCCTTTATCTGTATCTGTTTGATCGAGGTCATATCTCGGGGAACGATAAAAGTAACATACCGCTCCTTTATATGCAGCTTCTTCTGCTTTTTGACTATTAGGATAAAGTTGTAAAAATCTTTCGAACTGAAAAGGTGCATTAAAATAATCTCCTAACTGGTAATACGTATCTGCCAGCAAGAAAACAAGTCTTTCCCCCTGTGGCTTTCCGCGGAACTCAGGCTCGATCTGCTCCAGTAATCTTAAAGCCTTTTTCAGCTTTTTATTAGAGTCTTCTTCTTTGCCTTCATTATACAATTCTTCTGCTGCCGTATATTTTTCAGCAGTTTCTGTACTTTTAAGTAACCTTTGGTACTCACTACAAGACACAGTAAGCATTAGCAAACCTAAAACGAGAATTCCTTTTTTCATGATACGTAAAAACATCTGGCAAAAATACATTTTTTGTTACTATAAAAAAAACTTTCCTAAACTACTCAAATAACCCTTATATCAAGGGTTTATTGTTACAGGAGAGTTCTTTTGTGAAAAATTTTATGGATATATTTCCTAAAAGCTTTCTACAAAACTATTAATTCTGCTGGTTAGGCTTTCTGAAGCTTCCACGAGCGGAAGTCTCAAATAATTAGCCACCATTCCTTTTTTAGCCAGTAAAGCTTTAATGCCAGCAGGGTTCCCTTCAGCAAAAATTAGATCTATAGAAGGAGCTATTTTATAATGTAACCGGTATGCCTCTGCAACTTTACCATCCAGACCTGCTCTTACCATATCTGAAAAATCTTTCGGCAGCCCCTGTCCTATCACAGAGATTACACCTTTCCCTCCAGCAAGTATCATTGGTAATGTGATCATATCATCCCCGGAAATCACTTTAAAATCTCCTGGCACCAAACTTATAAGTTTCATAGCCTGAACAATGTCACCCGCTGCCTCTTTTACCCCAATAATATTATCGAAGTCTCTGGCAATTCTATTCACAGTTTCCGGCAATACATTAGAAGAGGTCCTTCCAGGCACATTATATAAAATCACTGGAAGTGGGGAAGCTTCTGAAACTGCTTTGAAATGACGATATATACCTTCCTGTGTTGGCTTATTGTAATATGGCGAAACCGAAAGGATCGCATCAAAACCATCAAGGTTTGAGGTTTTAAGTTCCTCTGCAACGGCAACGGTATTATTTCCTCCTATTCCAAGTACAAGTGGTAATCTACCGGCATTAGCTTTCTTTATAATCTCCTTGATCAATTCTTTTTCATCCTGGGTTAGGGTTGCACTTTCTGCAGTAGTTCCCAGAACCACTAAATATTCAATTCCGTTTTCTATCTGATCTTTAACCAAATTAGCCAACGCATCCGTATCTACAGATAAATCCTCTTTAAATGGAGTAATAAGTGCTACTCCTGTTCCTACAAAGGCTTCCATCAATTCTTCTTTTTAAAAATTCTATAATATTTTATTACCTCCTCCAGAAATTCCTCTTTATTTCCAGAGTTGATCTCTACGTCATAGATCCCATAATCATCTGGTTTATTGCCTATTTTCACTCTGCCATAAGCCTCTGCTGCAAGCAAAGAGCCTAGCTGATTCTTTTCTGAAAAATAACAGATTATAAAATCGTAGTGTTCCTGGATAAAACTCTGTATCCCTGCTGATTTAAATTCACCAGAAAAAGTTACTTCCTTTGGATCTAATACTTCTATTTGAAGTCTATCAAGGTCAATACCAGAACCACAAACTACAATTTTTAAATCTGCTTTTTTATGCTCCAGCTGCTTGTGAAGATTTAAAAATTCATCATTGTTTTTAAAACTTTCGGCATCTGTGATAAAACCTATTTTATCTAAACTTTCAATATCCAGTAAAGGTTTATTTTTTAAAACCTTTCGGATCTTCTTAGCATAGAAAAAATGTTTCAGTTTAGATGAGATCATCACTTCAATTAAGTGGCGCAAATGTATATAATTTATACAAACATAAAAGCAGTTAACAGGACGGGAACGTCTGTAAATATTAGAATTTAACAGCTTTGTACATTTTGTTAAATTTGAGGTGATTACACAATATCTCGAAGGATAACTGAAATAATATATCATACCTTTTTGCTACCTCAAAAAATTTAAGCCTTATAGGCTCAAATCGACCAGGTTTTAATTTTGAACTATTTCAGCCTCCTAAGTTTTATATATTTGCAAAATACTACAGCCCCATGAAGACAATAAGAATACTATTGATCGCCTTTTCAGCTTTATTACTATCATGTAAAGAGAGTAATAAAGATCAGCTTTCCATTTCTGAAATCAGCTCTGAAAGAATTCAGATTGATGAATCCATAAAAGGCGATGAGGATATTAATAAATTTATTGCTCCGTTTAAGGAACATTTGAACAACACACTGGATTCCACCCTGGCCTACAACCCGAAATTACTTTCAAAAAATGACGGAGATCTGAATACTGCGATCGGTAATATGATGGCAGACGCTTTGATGCTCCAGGCCAATCCGGTAATTAAAAAAAGAACAGGAAGAGACATAGATTTTGCGTTGCTAAACCACGGTGGAATTAGATCTGAGTTACCACAAGGAGGAGTCTCTACCAGGTCTGCCTACAATTTAATGCCTTTTGAAAATGAGATCGTGGTCGCAGAGCTTTCCGGAGTAAAAATAAAGGAAATGCTCAGGTATCTTGAAAAAGCTAAAACAGCACATCCTGTTAGCAAGGAAATTCAGATTAGAGCAAATAAAGACTACAGTATTTTTGAGGCTAAAATAAAAGGTGAGCAAATAGACAAAAACAAGACTTATCTGGTAGCTACTTCAGATTATTTATATAATGGAGGAGATAACATGGCGTTTTTTAAAAATCCAATAAACCTTTACAGTACGAACTATAAGATACGCAACGCATTAATAGATTATTTTACCAGTGTAGATACTATAAAAGCTGATATCGACAAGCGTTATATTAGAGAATAAGGAGCATGAAAAGAAAAGATTTTATACAGAATACGGCAGCAGCCACAGCATTCTTAAGCCTGGGAGGAATTTCATCTCTTTCATTTAATTCGAAAGCCGAAAAACATATTACCATATTGCATACTAACGATGTGCATAGCCATATTGAACCTTTTGGACCCGATGAAGGTAGAAATGCCAATCTGGGAGGTGTTGGTAGAAGAGCAACTTTAATTGAACAAATAAGGCGCGAAAACCCAAATACATTATTATTAGACGCAGGTGATATTTTCCAGGGTACCCCCTATTTTAATTTTTACGGAGGGGAACTGGAATTTAAGCTGATGAGTAAATTAAAATATGACGCTGCTACCATCGGAAACCATGATTTTGATAATGGGATAGACGGGCTATACGCTCAATTACCTCATGCAGATTTTGATTTCCTGATCTCCAATTACGATTTCAGTAATACGGTCATGGATGGGCAGACCAAAGACTACCGGGTATACAATAAAGACGGAGTTAAAATTGGTATTTTTGGTATAGGTATAGAGCTACAAGGCCTTGTGAATGATAATCTATATAAGGAAACCAAATATCTGGATCCTGTTGAAATGGCCACAGAAGTTAGTAGCAAACTGAAAAATGAAGAGAAGTGCGATATCGTAATTTGCCTTTCTCACCTTGGATACGAATATAACGGCAATAAGATCTCAGATAGAAAACTAGCACAAGCCACAGAAAACATCGATCTAATCATTGGTGGTCACACTCACACTTTCTTAAAAAAACCAACTGTAGAAAAGAACAAAGCCGGTAAGGATGTATTAGTAAATCAGGTTGGATGTTATGGTCTTTACCTGGGAAGAATAGATTTTTACCTGGATGCAGACAATAATCTAAAAGGCGACGGTGTAAAAATAGCGGTAAACTAATTACTCTACCGGAAAATCGAAATATGTATCAGGATATGGTTCGGCATCGTAAGTGTAATGCCACCATTCTTCTGAATATGATCTAAAACCGTATTTTCTCATCACTAACCTGAGAATTTCCCTGTTCTGTTTTTGCTCGGCGGTGATCTGTTGCGTGTTATGATGTGAGATCTCACCAAAAAAATCGTAAGGTCCACCCATATCTACATTCTCACAACCTTCAACCTTGATCATAGTTAAATCTACCGTACTACCTCTGGAATGTCCAGATCTGGTCGCGATATAACCTAATTCAAACAGGTTTTGTTTCTTTACCTCGGGATAGAATTCAGATTTCATTAAAGTATCCTCCTTACGTCTAGCCCAATCCATAAAATGATTCACTGCTCGTTGCGGCCGGTAGGCATCAAAGATCTTCAGCATAAAATCCTTCTTTATCAATTCTTTCTGAACTTTTGCCAGTGCAATAGCCGCAGGTTTACTTAGAATTGCCTGATCGGCATTATACCCGGTGATTGGTTTTCCTACAAAATTATGTTCTCCAGCATAACGTATCTCATAAACGATATCTGGAATAGCTTCATCTAAATAGACAAAGCCTTCCGGAATTTCCTGGGAATTTATGGTCGAAGTATAAAAAGTAACCAGGCAAATAAAAAAAGAAGCGTAAATTTTCATTCTATAAATAATAGATAAAATCTTATTCCAACATTTTTAGAAAATCATCTTCGCTAATTATATTGGTTCCAACTTTCTCTGCTTTAGCCAATTTACTCGGACCCATATTAGCTCCAGCAACCAGATAATTTGTTTTTGAAGAAATTGAACTGGAAACTTTTCCGCCATTATCTTCGATCATTTTCTTAAGGTCATTTCTGGATACCTTTTCAAATACCCCTGAAATTACAAAACTATTACCGCCTAAAATATCGGTTTGGTTAGCTAGCTTCTCCGCTGAAATTTCCAGTTGCAATCCATGATCCTTTAATCGATTTACGATTTCCCTGTTAGACTCCGCTTTAAAGAAGTCTACCACACTCCAGGCTATTCTTTCCCCAATCTCATCTACATTTACCAATTCTTCTTCGGAAGCTGCAGCAAGAGCGTCAATATTCTTGAAATGTTTAGCGAGTTTTTTAGCCACTGTTTCGCCTACATATCTAATTCCTAATGCAAAAAGTACTCTTTCAAAGGGAATTTCCTTAGATTTCTGGATACCAACAATAAGATTATCCGCAGACTTCTCTGCCATTCGCTCTAAAGGAAGTACGTCTTCCTTTTTTAAAGTATAGAGATCGGCATAATTTTCAATGAGTCCGGCATTTACTAGCAAGGCAACTGTTTCCCCACCCAGACCTTCAATATCCATCGCTTTCCTGGAAATATAATGTTGAATACGGCCTATGATCTGCGGAGGACATCCATTGGTATTTGGACAATAATGCTGCGCCTCTCCTTCATTTCTAACCAGTTCGGTTTCGCATTCGGGACAATGAGTAGCATATTGGGTTGGATCACTATCCGGGTCTCTCTCGGTGAAATCTACACCTACAATTTTAGGAATAATCTCTCCTCCTTTTTCAACAAAAACAGTATCTCCTTCACGAACATCCAGTTTCTCAATTTGATCTGCATTGTGTAAAGAAGCTCTTTTCACGATGGTTCCCGCCAGTTGAACAGGATCCAAATTAGCTACCGGAGTGATCGCACCGGTTCTTCCTACCTGATAAGTGATCCTATTTAGCTTAGTACTCTCCTGCTCTGCCTTGAATTTATAAGCCATTGCCCATCTCGGAGATTTTGCGGTATGGCCTAATTCTTCCTGCTGATAGAAATCATTAACCTTCACCACCACCCCGTCAGTTTCATAAGGAAGGTCATGACGATGCTGGTCCCAGTAATTAATATACTCTAGTACTTCTTCTATGGAGTTTTTAAGTTCAGACTCCTGCGGAACTTTAAAACCCCATTCCCGGGCTTTTTCCAGACTTTCAAATTGAGATTTTACACCTGTATTTTCTCCTACTATACTATAGAGCAAACATTCTAAAGGCCTTCTGGAAACCTCAGCGCTATCCTGCAATTTTAAACTTCCGGAAGCTGTATTTCTTGGATTCGCATAAGGTTCTTCTCCAATATCAACCCTTTCAGCATTCATTTTCGCAAAGCCTTCATAAGGCAGAACGATCTCTCCTCTAATATCAAATTTCTCCGGAAAATCACCATTCAGTTTTAAAGGTACAGAGCGAATAGTACGCACATTATTAGTCACATCATCTCCCTGGAAACCATCACCACGAGTGACCGCCCTGTCTAACGTGCCATTTTTATAAGTTAAACTTATAGAAGCTCCATCATATTTTAATTCACATACATATTGAAGCTTTCCATCTACAACCTTCCTGATCCTGGTCTCCCATTCTTCCAGCTCCTCTTTAGAATAAGAATTAGAAAGCGAATACATGCGTTGATCATGAACTACCGTATTAAAATTCTTGGTAACGGCGCCACCTACTCGCTGAGTAGGAGAATTGAGATCTTCAAATTCCGGATGTTTTTCTTCAAGCTCCTGAAGCTCCTTTAGTTTCATATCAAAATCATAATCACTTATTACCGGCTTATCGAGTACGTAATAATTATAATTATGCTGTTGCAATTCTTCGCGAAGATCACGAATTCTCTTTTCAACGTCCATGTAAAAAATAGTTGGTATTAGTTTTCTGAAATTTTAAGCTCATTCTGGCTAAAATTCAGTTGAAATGTTTTTGAATGATGCTCGAATTTCAATTTAAAATCTGAGCTATATGCTTTGTCATTGGTAGGAAACCAATCTTTCTTTTCATTATTAATGGTAATAAGCAAACCTGAAGCTTCCCCAATCGCACAAAATCTTTCGAAATCTCCGTCAAACTGGGCCAAACCACAATCTAGATTCAGTTTCTTGAACTTCTCCTTTATATGTTGAGTTACCAGACCAATTTCTGCCACCCCTATTACATTTCCAGAATTGAAAATTGCTGATTCTGGTTTACTAAAATCCCTTCTGGATATAAATTCCATTATATTCTTATCCCTGTCGTAAAAATAGATGGATTTAGCCTGCCAGTTGGGAAAGTCAACGATCTTATCATCATTGAAACCTATAACCGGAACAATATTATCCAGCCATTCCAGAGCTACTTCTTCCTGCCTGTCTGGGATATGAAAGGCGATATGATAAGGAGTTGCATTTTCTCTGAATTCAAACCTCAGCCTGGAATATCCGGCTATAATTTCAAAACTATCTTTAGAATATTTATCAATATCAAAACCCAATTCATCCCTGTAGAATTCAAGCTGATCCTTGATATTTGAGGTGTATATAGTGAGTTTTATAATTTTCATAATTACGTCTGATTCTTATTCATCCATTTTGGAACTGGCTGTGGTTCAAACTCCCTCATCTCCTGTAAAAGATCTTCAAAATTATCTGAGACCAGTAAAATATCAAGATTTTCTCTTTTGAGAAGACCTTTATCACACATTTTATTCAGCATCTGGATCAGGTCATCATAAAAGCCTCCAATATTGAGCAACCCTATTGGTTTTCTATGTAGCCCCAATTGCGCCCAGGTAACGATCTCAAATAACTCCTCAAAGGTACCAAAACCTCCCGGCAGCGTAAGAAAAGCGTCACTTAGCTCGTGAATTGTAAGTTTGCGCTCGTGCATATCCTCTGTAGTTATTAGCTTATCCAGGTTAGTATGCACAACTTCCTTCGTTTTCAGAAAATCCGGGATCACGCCGGTCGCTATACCATCATGGTCCATAATTCCATTAGCCACCTGCCCCATCAACCCCAGCTTGCTTCCGCCGTAGATTAGCCTGATGTCATTTTTAGCCATTATCTTTCCAACCTCAAAAGCTGTATCGTAGATCTCTTTATCGTTTCCATCGCTGCTGGCACAGAATACAGCCAGACTATGGATATTATTTAATTTTTTGCTCATACTTTATTTCCTGGTCGCTTTCAACATGCGATAATTTCCAAAAATATCTTTTTTCAACTCAGCTTCAAAACCTAAATTTTCAACCATAGTCTTAGTTTCCTCACTTAAATACTGGTTGATTTCGAAATACAAAGCTCCGCTCTGCTCTAATGAAGTCATCGCAAGACTTGCTATTTTTTCATAAAACACCAAAGGACGTACATCTTCAACATAAAGAGCCAGTTTTGGTTCAAAATCCAGGACATTCCTGTGCATGTCTTTCTTTTCTAATTCTCGTACATAAGGCGGATTGGAAACTATGATATCAAACCTTTCTTCTAAACTATCCAGGGAAAGAATATCTATATTCTGAAAATTGACCCTGGTATTATTTAAATCCGCATTCTTTTTTGCCATGGCAATAGCTTCCGTAGAAATATCAAAAGAACTAACTACAGAATCAGGCAGATTTTTAGCCAGGCTAACAGGAATACAACCGCTACCGGTTCCTATATCTAAAATCCTTAATTCCTTATTTGAATTTTTATGATCTGAAATTATCCATTCTACCAACTCCTCTGTTTCTGGCCTGGGAATAAGAACATTTTTATCTACATAAAATTCTAAACCGTAGAATTCGGTTTTTCCGGTTATATACTGGATCGGCTCATGATCCTGTAATCGAAGTAATGCTCTTTCAAATTTTGACATTTGACCTTCAGAGACCTCCATATCTGGTTCTAAAGCAACATCTATCCTACGTCTACCTAAATAATGATCTACGAGAATATAAAAAAAGGATTCAATTTCGGTTGGAGGGAATTCATCCTTTAATTTTTCCTGGAACTGAACTTTTAATTGTGAAACCAGCATAACTTTTACTGAATTTAATTGAGTTCGAGGTCTTTGATCATGAACACCGTACAATTATAATGACCAGTATTACCCAATGGCTTTTCTATAACCTCAAAACCACTCTTATTATACAACTTTCGGGCATTTTCCATATAAGGCAGGGTTTCGATATAGCATTTTTTGAATTTTTGATCACTCCCAAATTGAAGACATTTATTGATCATATCTGTCCCTATTCCTCTCCCTCTTGCTTCAGGGAGAAAATACATCTTTTGAAGTTCACAAACTTTTTCTTCGAGCCCGGTTAAAGGTGCTATTCCAGCTCCTCCTATAATTTTAGAATTCTCCTCCACGACGAAATAAGCCTGTCTCTTTCCTTGATATTCGCTGGTCATATCGTCCAGGGCTTTATCCTCATAGGCGGTTCCTACTTTTGGAACTCCCATTTCTACAAGTACATTTCTAATTAAGTCCTTAACCTGCTGATTGTCTTCGGGTTTTATTTCCCGAATTTTCCATGTGTTCATTCTGCCTAATTAATTCTATTTTTGTGCTGTGAATATACACGAAAAATACATAAAACGCTGTATAGAACTGGCCCAAAACGGACTCGGAAACACCTATCCTAACCCCATGGTTGGTAGCGTTATAGTGCATAAGAGCAAGATCATTGGTGAAGGCTGGCATCAAAAAGCCGGTGAAGCTCATGCAGAAGTAAATGCTATCAATTCTATAGAGGATAAAGAGCTTCTTAAAAGCTCTACGATCTATGTAAGCCTGGAACCCTGTAGTCATTTTGGAAAGACACCTCCCTGTAGCGATCTTATCCTTGCAAAAGGAATCAAAAAAGTGGTAATAGGAACCATGGATCCATTCGCAAAAGTAGCCGGGAGAGGAATAAAAAAATTGCTTGAGGCGGGATGCGAAGTAAAGGTTGGAGTTCTAGAAGAAGAATGCTTAGCATTGAACCAGCGCTTCTTCACCTATCATAAAAAACACAGACCTTATATTATTTTGAAATGGGCTCAAACTCAGAATGGATTTATAGCTCCTGAATTAAAAGATGGTAATAGACCTGTTTGGATCACCAATAAATATTCAGGCCAATTAGTTCATAAATGGCGGAGTGAAGAAGTTTCTATTCTGGTTGGAACAAACACAGTGCTTAAAGATAACCCATCTTTAAATGTAAGAAAATGGACAGGCAATGATCCGGTTAGGATCATCATTGATAAAGACCTTAAAACACCAGAAGACTTTTCTGTATTAAATGGTAAAATTAAGACTATAATCATCTGCGAGAAGAAACCTAAAAGCTCAAGATACGAGAATCTCATTTTTGAAAAAATTCAATTTTCAGATAATATATCAAAGGAAATCTGCGCGGTGCTATATAAATATGAGGTCCAATCGGTGATCATTGAAGGAGGAAGCAAGACACTTCAGCAGTTTATAGATGCCAGACTTTGGGATGAGGCAAGAATTTTTACGGGAAAGGCAGAATTTCAAGCTGGTACTAAGGCACCTTATTTTAGTGGGAAATTAATTTCAGAAACTGAAATTTCTGGAGATAATTTAAAAATTTACAAAAATGATCAAGGCGATAATATTTGATTTTGGTGATGTCTTTATCAATCTAGATAAGGAAGGCACTAAAAGAAAATTAAGTGAAATGAATGTAAAGGATCTTCCAGAATCAATTTCTGCGAAGAACAGGGAATATGAACAGGGATTTGTCACTTCAGATGAAATTTCAGAACATTACCGAACCCAATTTCCACAGATAGAAAAAGAAGATTTTCTTAATTCCTGGAATTCTATGATCCTGGAATTCCCAGAATACCGTTTAAAATTCATTCAGAAACTTTCAGAAGAAAAAGACTATAAACTCATATTATTGAGTAATACGAATGAAAACCATATTGAGCATATAAAAACCAAAGTTCCTTTTTATGAAGATTTCAAAAAATGCTTTGATGCCTTCTATCTATCTCACGAAATAGGAATGCGTAAACCAAATCCAGATATCTTTGAATTTGTGTTGGATGCGCATGACCTTGAACCAGGTAACTGTCTTTTTATCGATGACACTAGGGAAAATACAGAAACTGCATCCAGACTTGGACTTCATACCTGGAATATTGAGCCAACTCACGAGGATGTAATTGACCTCTTTACCACCAAAAAAGATTTATTTTGATTTACCTGCTGCTAAGCGTTTTATCTTCTACCATCATTTTTGTGGTATTTCGATTGTATAAAAAATACGATGTCAACACCCTACAAGCCATTATTGTAAACTATTTTATAGCCTGTACCGTTGGTTTTTT
This sequence comes from Christiangramia echinicola DSM 19838, assembly GCF_000423065.1. Classification (GTDB taxonomy): domain Bacteria; phylum Bacteroidota; class Bacteroidia; order Flavobacteriales; family Flavobacteriaceae; genus Christiangramia; species Christiangramia echinicola. The sequence goes on along the minus strand of NZ_AUHG01000016.1, from coordinate 22,053 downwards.
CGGATACATAGACGGCTCAGATTTCACCCATGTTCCAAAAGAAAGTTGGTTTCCCGGAGCGTTGATGTTAGGATTCCTGTTTATCGCGGTATTCAACCTTGCCGCAATTACCACCCAGAAAAGCGGTTTATCTGTAGTTGCCGTGGCTACAAAAATGTCTGTAGCAATTCCAGTTTTATGCGGTATTTTTCTATATAATGAAAGCACCGGGATATTAAAGATATTAGGCATTCTGCTAGCTCTGGCCGCAGTTTACCTAACCTCTATCAAATCTAAAGAAGGGATTAGCATAAAGAGTAAAAACCTGATATTTCCTTTATTAGTATTCCTGGGGAGCGGAATTATAGACACCAGCTTAAAGTACCTGGAAACAAGCTATGTATCAAAGACAGATGTAGGCCTGTTCTCATCTTCAATTTTTGCAACCGCGGGAACAATTGGAATAATTATTCTAATCGTACAGGCATTTATGGGGAAGTTAAAGATCACCGGCAAAAACATTCTTGGAGGTATAGCGCTAGGGATCCCAAACTACTATTCTATCTATTTCCTGGTTATGGCTCTTAGAAGTGAGGGATTTGACAGTTCTACCATATTTACCATGAACCATGTTGCTATAGTAACTTTCTCAACACTGGTTGGTATTGTTCTATTCAAAGAAAAACTTATTCGCAAGAACTGGATAGGTCTGGGACTGGCAATTCTTAGTATAATTCTTGTAGCAAATTCTGCAATATGAAAGATACCTATCAAAGCATTACCACGGCTTCACCTGAAGTTCTTTTTAAAGACCGGAATTCAAAATTCTTTGGCTATGCTTTCCCTATAAAGTCTGAAGAGGAAGCTAATGAGCACCTGGAAGAATTAAGGTCCAGGCATCATAAAGCCCGGCACTGGTGCTATGCATGGCAGATTGGTAAAGAAGAATTTCATTACAGGGCTAACGATGACGGAGAACCTTCTAATTCCGCAGGAATGCCTATATATGGGCAAATCCAGTCTTTTGATGTTACCAATATCCTTATTGTAGTGGTTAGATATTTTGGAGGAGTTAAGCTGGGAGTAGGCGGACTCATTAATGCCTACAAAACTGCGGCCCAAATGGCTCTGGAATCTTCAGATATTCTAAAAAGAACTATAGATGAAGTATTCGTGGTTAAGTTTGATTATCCCGAAATGAATAAAGTCATGCAGGTGATCAAAAAAAATAATCTAAATGTTATCGATCAAAAGCTGGAAATAGATTGTAAGATTTTTCTAGCAGTTAGAAAAAAAGATGCCGAAACTATCTTCTCAAAATTCGATAATACCTATAAAGTAGAGATCTCTAAACTGGAAGATTAATCTCTCAATTTCTCCAGGATATATTCAGGGCAACGTATAGGTCTGCGAGTTTTTGAATCCATAAAAACAAGAACAGAAGTAGCAGAAGTTACCAAATCACCCTGTTGATTAAATATCGAATAGTCAAATATAATTTTAACATTTGGCATTTCGTGAAGTCGCGTTTCAATCGTCAATTTATCATCAAATGTAACCGGTTTGATATATTTTAAATTTAATTCGTATACCGGCAACATTATCCCTTCCTGTTCCATATTTTTGTAAGATATACCTAAGGTGTCTAACCATTCAAGTCGGGCAATCTCAAGGTATTGCGGATAATTTCCATGATGTACCACACCCATTTGATCGGTTTCGGCATATCGGACTTTAACAAAAGTTTTGTGTGATTTCATGTAAAAAAAGTAGCCTTTTAGAGAAAGGTTTTTTATATTCAGGCTCGGAAGTAAGTATGCATAAATTTTTCTTAAAATTCAACCCCTAAATGGTTTTTTTTTTACATTTTTTGTTCACATATTTGTTCCGCTCGAGTTGGAGAACAAGTTGATCCAATTTCCAATTTTAGAACTTACTACTAACCAAAATTAACGTTTAACTAATAATGTCAAAAACTGCGCAATCGGTTTGGAATAACTGTCTGTCATTTATTCAGGATAACATTACCCCTCAAGCATACAAAACATGGTTTGAACCTATCCAAGCAGTGAAACTTACAGATTGTGCCTTAAGCATACAGGTGCCTTCTAAGTTTTTCTACGAGTGGTTAGAAGAACATTATGTAAAGCTTCTAAAAGTTTCACTTACTCGTGAACTTGGCGACAAAGCTAAATTGGTATATGTGATCAAAATGGAGAATACTTACGGTAACAAGCTACCTTTTACCGAAAAGATCCCAAGTACTCAAAGATCACAGATGGCTTCACAGGAAGTAGACGTGCCTATTAAAAATAAAAGTCCAGAGCTTAAGAATCCTTTTATTATTCCCGGAATCAGGAATGTAAAGATCGAATCTCAGCTTAACCCTAATTATAATTTCGAGAATTTCCTGGAAGGGGAATCCAACAGACTCGCAAGATCAGCAGGGCTGGCTGTAGCAAACAAGCCCGGAGGAACCTCTTTCAATCCACTTTTAATATTTGGTGGAGTTGGACTTGGGAAGACACACTTAGCACACGCTATAGGTGTTGAGATAAAAGATAAATATCCAGAAAAAACAGTTCTTTATATTTCTGCTGAAAAATTCACCCAGCAGTATATAGAATCTGTAAAGAAGAATAACCGTAACGATTTCATTCACTTCTATCAGATCATTGATGTGCTTGTAGTAGATGATATTCAGTTACTTTCAGGAAAAGCTGGTACACAGGACGTATTTTTCCACATTTTTAACCATTTACATCAAAACGGCAAACAGGTTATCTTAACCAGTGATAAGGCTCCGGTTGATATGCAGGATATTGAACAACGTCTGCTTTCTAGATTTAAATGGGGACTTTCTGCTGAACTTCAGCATCCAGATTTTGAAACACGTGTTTCGATTATCAAGAATAAACTTTATCGTGATGGTGTTGAAATGCCGGAAGATATCGTTGAATTCCTGGCTAATAACATAAAAACAAACATCAGGGAACTGGAAGGAGCAATAATTTCTCTTATCGCTCACTCTTCTTTCAACAAGAAAGACATCACCCTGGAACTTGCGAAAAAGATCGTAGATAACTACGTTAAGAATACAAAACGTGAAGTATCTATAGACTATATTCAGAAAGTTGTAAGTGATTATTTCCAGATGGACGTAGACACATTGCAGTCTAAAACCAGAAAGAGACATATTGTACAGGCCAGACAGATCGCTATGTTCTTCGCAAAGAAGTTCACCAAGGCATCTCTAGCCAGCATTGGATCTCAAATTGGAAGTCGTGATCATGCTACCGTATTGCATGCATGTAAAACAGTAGACAACCTTGCTTCAACAGATAAGCAATTCAAAAAGTTTGTTGAAGACCTAAACAAGAAGCTCACATTATAAAATTCAATTTATGAAAACCAGGGTATTGATGGTGTGCCTCGGCAATATTTGCAGATCACCACTAGCCGAAGGTATTCTAAAATCTAAGGTAGATCAATCTAAAGTCTTTGTTGATTCTGCCGGAACTGGTAGCTGGCATGTTGGCTCAGAACCAGATCGCCGATCTATCGCTACTGCGAAAAGATATGATTTGGATATTACAGATCAACGCGGGAGACAGTTTTCAGCAAAAGATTTTAATGACTTTGATCACATTTTTGTAATGGATAATTCCAATTTCAAAGATGTTATTTCTATGGCCGAAACAGATGAAGATCGCCAGAAAGTACACTTGATCCTTGAAGAGATCTTTCCGTCAGAAAATGTAGATGTCCCAGATCCATATCACGGAGGGGAACAGGGTTTTGAAAATGTATACCAAATGCTGAATGAAGCCTGTGAAGAGATCGCTGAAAAACTGAATAACGGAACATTATGAGTTCCAATCATAAAAACTACGGCAAGTTATATTTGATTCCGGTAGGCTTAGGTGATTCAAGCCCCGATAAAGTATTTCCTCCTCTAAATCAAAAGATCATCGAGGGTATTGATGATTTTATCGTTGAAAATGAAAAATCTGCCCGACGATTCATTAAACAAATTCTTCCTGAAAAATCACAGCAGGGTTTGAGATTGAGTGGGTTGAATAAGTTCACCGAAGCTTCAGAATTACCAGGTTTTCTAGATGCGGCAAAAGAAGGAAAAAATGTAGGTTTACTAAGTGAAGCTGGTTGTCCCGGAGTTGCAGATCCCGGAGCAGAAATTGTTAAACTCGCGCATAGATTCAATATACAGGTGGTTCCACTAATTGGTCCCTCCTCTATTCTACTGGCCATGATGTCTAGCGGCATGAATGGCCAAAGCTTTACCTTTCATGGCTATCTGCCAATTGATAAGAAAGAGAGAAAACACGAGATAAAACAGCTTGAAAGAATTTCGCTGGAAAAAAACCAGGCACAGATCTTTATAGAAACTCCCTATAGAAACATGAAGTTTTTAGAAGATCTAATCCAGAGCCTTCATCCTGCAACTAGAATTTGTGTTGCTTGCGATCTAACTTTAGAAACCGAATTCATCAAAACAGCGACCGCTTCTGAATGGAAAAATATAAAAACCGATCTTCATAAAAGACCGGCTATATTTATTATTCAAAAAGATATTTAAGCTGAAAGATCGTCGAAGTCTACTCTGGCATTCTTTTCTGTCTTTACAAAAGAAGTATCATAACCACCAAAACGCTTCATATAGGTTTTGATAGTTGTGCCAAATGCATCGCTAAAAGCCTGAGCTCCCCAACTACGAAGATATTTTTTAACACTACCAGGTCCGGCCAAATGCGCCGCAGCTAAAATACCAGATTCAGTAATTTCAACTCCATTGATGGTCTTACCCACAAAACGTTTGATATCCCTCTGTAGTATCCACTTATTTCTGGAAGCATTGGCATAAAAGGCCGCTTCCTGAAGTGCTGGTGAATTAAGAAATGAAATACTATCGTATATCCCAACGAGCTTTAAAGTGCCTTTCCCAAACTGGTACTTTCCAAGATAACCATACTCATTGATAGACTTATAATCCCCTCTGGATTCTTTAAATGCCAAAGCTTCTTTAAAGCCTACGTAAGACTTACCGAGAAAAGGTGAAGTGTTAGAGATTTCGAATTCTGGAACTAGTTCATCCCTGAGGTCTGCAACCGTATATTCCAGATCCAGATCATAAGTGGAATAATCTTCCAGATCCAGATTTGCAGCTTTTTTAGTTGAAAAACTAAAAAATATTGAGCCTGCTGCAAGAGGCAAGATTGAAAATTTTGCAATTTTCTTTCTCATCATTTTGGTTTTTGAAAGGTTAATGGAAGACCTATATCATAAGTCATACCCCTTTCATATTCGCCGGGCAAATGTATAACAAATTTTAATAATCTGAATTACAGTATGTTAAAGGTTTTTTAAAGTTATTCTCCTTTTAACTAAACAATAACTAACTGTAAATCAAAAACTTAAAGTTTCCTGAACAAAAATTGGTTTATCTTTTTATTCCCTGCTTATTGATCCAGCGAACATATTCCTGCTTATTTCGGTTGTGCTGGGCGAGGTTTTTGGCAAATTTGTGATAGCCGAAATTTTGCACATCGGCCACAAAATAAAAGAAATCATGATCCTCATAATTAAGTACCGCCTCTATTGATGAAATATCTGGCATCCAGATGGGACCTGGAGGTATTTGTTTGTATTTATATGTGTTATACGGAGATTCCAACTCAAGATCTTTATAAAGCACACGCTTGATGATCGTATCAAAATTACCGGTTTTTTCCTTAATAGCATAGATCACAGTTGGATCTGCATCAAGTTTCCAGCCGTTTTTATGGCGGTTCATATAAACTCCGGCCACTTTTGGTCGTTCATCTACTTTTGCCGTTTCCTTTTGAACAATAGAAGCCATAGTAATTACCTCCTTTGGAGTTAAACCAATGTCTTCAGCTTTTTTTAATCTCTTTTCGTTCCAGAACCTGTCATATTCCTGCTTCATTCTACTACGGAATTCATCTGCAGAGGTATTCCAATAGAACTCGTATTGATTTGGAATGTACATTCCCAGAGCCGTACTTGATTCAAAATCATTTTCTGAAAGAAACGCCTGGTTTTTAAATGATTTCAGCAAAGCTAAACTGTCTGCCTCTATCTGTTTTGAAATTCTTCCAGCCAGGTTCTCTAACCTTTCCTGATTATTAAAGATCACTTTAACCGGCCTGTTGCCACTTCTAAGCCTATTCACCAGTTCATTGTTATTCATTCCTTTTTCAAGGAAATATCTACCAGGTCTAACATTTCCGGCATAACCCTTCTTCTGTGCTACGAGATCAAATGACTGTAGGTCCTTTATAAAAGGACGTATAGAATCTAATACTGTCTCATAGGTCGCTGCTGAGGGAATATAGACAACCTGCTCTTTGGCTTCAAAATTTGTATTGGAGGAAAAAACACTGTTATAAAGATAATAACCAAAGATCCCAAAAGCTATCACCCCAATAATGGTAATAGCTATAATTATTTTTTTAATGTACATTATTTATTAATTGATATAGCCATTCATCTTTAAACTCGCCATTGAAGAAAGTCCAATCCTTTTTTAACCCTATTTTTCTAAATCTGTTATTCTCAAAAATACGCTTACTTTCCTCATTACTAGAGGTAACACTGGCATATACCTGATGTAGGCCTAAATGTGTAAAACAATAATCGCAAAGCAATCCTAAACTTTCTGAGCCAAACCCTTTTTTGCGATCTTTTTTATTTGCGATAAGAATTCCTATTGCTGCCCGCTTATCTTTTGGCTCAAGATCGTAGACATCTATTAAGCCAACCTGCCGGCCCCGCCTGGTACATATCACCAGTCTTAATTGCTTAATATCATATATATCACGGTGGGCATTTTCTATATACTGTCTTATGAGGAATTTTGAATATGGTGCCTGGGTAGAACTGATCTCCCAGAAGTCTTCATTGTTTTCTATCTCATGAACAAAATCCAGATCTTCCGGTTCAAGCGCCCTTAGATAAACTTTTTTTCCCTGTAATGTTAACATGCAATTTCACCTTTAAAAACCTGAACTGCCGGCCCGGATAACCAAATATCGGTAAAGCCTTTATCAGTTTTTTTGAAAGTTACTGAAAGTTCTCCACCCGGTGTTTTTAAATTCACTTTCTCTGAAGTGGTTTTACCAGATTCATATGCTGCCAGTGCAACAGCGGTAACTCCGGTTCCGCAGGAAAGCGTTTCGTCTTCCACTCCCCTTTCATAAGTTCTAACTGAAAATGTATCAGCAGAAACACCTTCAACAAAATTCACATTAGTACCAGCTTCACCATATCTTTCAGAATACCTGATTTCTGCACCTTCTTTCTTAATATCTTTCAGTTTAATCTCTTCAGAAAATACAACATGATGCGGAGAGCCAGTATTTAGAAATAAAAAATCTTCGTTATCTGAAATTTCACTAACATCCTTCATCTTCAGACTAACTACACCATCATTAATAGTTGCTTCATGAACTCCGTCTATAGCAGTAAACCTGGCAGTATCGCTGATTATCCCTAAATATTTGGCGAATGCAACCAGACATCTGCCTCCGTTACCACACATACTACTTTCGTTACCATCGGCATTAAAATAGACCATTTTAAAATCGTCTTTATGATCTTCAGAATTTTCCAGAAGTATCAGTCCGTCAGCACCTATGCCAAATTTACGATCACACAAGTGATTGATCAATTTGGTATCATTTTTGGATATTTTATTTTCCCGGTTATCGACCATTACAAAATCGTTTCCGGTACCCTGATATTTATAGAATGTCAGCTTCATATGTCATTTTAAAAGTGCGACAAATATACAATATTGAACAGGAAATCGAGGCTGTTAAATAGCTGTTAAAGTATGTGCCACTTATAATATCTAAGAAGTCGAAAAGGTTTAATTAATTAAATATCATCCGAAAATGAAAAAAATAGCAACATTACTATTTGTTTCCATCCTTGGGGGCGTTCTTACACTTGGTAGTTATAAACTGTTTTTTGATGAAAATCCCGAGCAGTTTCTCCCTCAAGACAGTTCACAGCAAAATACATTTTTACCTGTTACTAATAATAACAGAGCATATGGTACTAATGTCGATTTTACGGCCGCCGCAGAGAAAACGATTCACGCCGTTGTCCATGTAAAAAATGTAGCTGTCTTTAAAAATGGCCCAAGAAGCATTTGGGAATATTATCCGTACAACAATAATGGCGGAAGAGCTCTTCAAGGTGCCGGTTCTGGTGTTATTATAACCCCAGATGGCTACATTGTTACTAACAATCATGTCATTGATGGAGCAAGTGAGATAGAGGTTACACTTAATAATAATAAAACTTATAAAGCAGAAGTAATTGGTAGTGATCCTATATCTGATATCGCCCTTATAAAGGTAGACGCAGAAGAAGATCTGCAATATATACCTTTCGGTGATTCAGATAATATGGAAATTGGCGAATGGGTCTTAGCCGTAGGTAATCCTTTTAATTTGAAATCTACTGTAACTGCAGGGATTATAAGTGCTAAAGCAAGAGACCTGAACATGAGAGATAATTCGCCTCAATCTTTCATCCAAACCGATGCTGCGATCAACCCTGGAAATAGTGGTGGCGCACTGGTAAATATAAATGGAGAGTTGATAGGTATTAATACGGCCATTAGCTCACCAAGCGGTAGTTATATTGGTTATGCTTTCGCTGTACCTTCTAACAATGCCAGAAAGATCGTTGAAGACATCATGGAGTTTGGTGATGTTCAACAGGGAATTTTAGGCATTAGAGGAAGAAGTCTAAACAATGAGATCATAAGGGAATATGACTTAAACACCTCTCAGGGCGTTATGGTCGCCGAAGTTACTCCAGGAAGTGGAGCTGAAAAATCCGGGATTCGTCAAAAGGATATTATTAGAAAAATAGACAATATCGAGATCAATAAATTTTCAGATTTAACCGGCTACATTAATTCGAAAAGACCCGGAGACGAAGTTCTTGTGAAATTAATGCGTGATGGCAAAGAAAGAGAGGTAAATGTAGAACTCTCGAAACTTGATACTTATAGAATGACCGCATTGGGGTTAGAAGTTGCCAATGCTTCTCCTGAAGAATTAAAAGCTTATAAGGCGCCAAACGGGGTGAGAATAAACCGTACGCTAACTGATGGTTTACCTTCTGCCGATCTTGTTGGAGGAATAATTTCAGAAATTAATGGTCAAAATGTTAGCTCAGTAAGAGATGTTGAAGAGATCATGCAAAATCGAACCAGATCTAATCCTATAGTGATCGTTTTTTACACTCAAAAAGGTGAAAAACAACGTATGATCTGGAAATAAAAATAAAAATTCTAACTAGAATCAACCCTTCCCGTCAGGAAGGTTTTTTATTTAGAAAAGGCTTTACGAAAACGTTTGAAATATATACTTTTGGCGAAAATTTATAACAACATAACTCAACATGGACTTTAATAAAGTTTACGAAAAGGAACTTTCTTTCCAGGCAGATCGCCGTAAAGCTACCGTAGAATTCATAAACATTGTAAGTGACCTTTGGTATGATAAATCAATTGAACTTGTACTTTTCAGAAATCAGCTAATAAACAGAAATGTTAGTGATATTCTGGATCTGCATGAGTACGCTGCTGAATTTGTTGGAAAACCTATTTCCATATTTGATTCCGTAGAAATAGCTAAGGCTATACAAGATCTAAATTTACCACCTGCAAAATTAGATATTGGTAAACTTACCTACGAGTATCATTTAGATGGACAACCGCACAGCAATGCCATGGCTTTTGTATCTAATAACTTGAATGATGCAAAACAAACTGAATCTGTAACACCTAAAGATGTGGTGCTTTATGGGTTTGGTAGAATTGGAAGACTGGTTGCACGTGAACTAATGACCAGAACCGGAAAGGGAAACCAGCTTAGACTCAGAGCTGTTGTTACCAGAGGTAAAGTTGACCAGAGCGTACTGGAGAAAAGAGCTTCATTATTAAAAAGTGATTCTGTTCACGGGCCTTTTAGTGCAACTGTTAATGTAGATCTGGAGAAGTCAGCACTTATTATAAACGGTACTACCGTACACATGATCTCTGCAAATCAGCCTGAAGATATAGACTATACAAAATATGGAATTAATAATGCCCTTATTATAGATAATACAGGTGCATTTAGAGATAAAGAAGCTTTAAGCAGGCATTTAGTTTCCAAAGGAGCCGCTAAAGTACTATTAACGGCGCCAGGAAAAGGAATTCCAAATATTGTCCATGGCGTTAACCAGAAAGAATATTGTCCTGATGAGATCGATATTTTCTCTGCGGCTTCATGTACAACCAATGCCATTACCCCGGTATTAAAAGCTGTTCAGGATTCCCTGGGTGTGGTACACGGTCACCTTGAAACCATTCATGCTTATACCAATGATCAGAACCTGGTAGACAACATGCATAGTAAATACAGAAGAGGTCGTGCCGCTGGACTCAATATGGTAATTACTGAAACGGGTGCTGGTAAAGCGGTCTCTAAAGCTTTACCTGTTTTTGAAGGTAAATTGACTTCGAATGCTATTAGAGTTCCCGTTCCTAATGGATCTTTAGCTATTCTTAATCTTGAAGTTGAAAAAGGAACTAGTCTTGAAGACGTAAATGCTATCCTTAAGAAATATGCTCTAGAGGGCGATCTTGTGGAACAGATCCAATATTCGGTAGACAATGAACTGGTCTCTTCAGATATCATTGGTTCATCTGCTCCGGCGATATATGATAGTAACGCTACCATAGTTTCTGCAGACGGAAAAAATGTGATTCTATATATATGGTATGATAATGAATACGGCTATAGCCATCAGGTAATAAGACTTGCAAAATATATCGCTAAAGTTAGACGATATACTTATTACTAGAATAGATTATTTTTTAGAAAAAAGACCCTGCCATTGGCAGGGTTTTTTTATTTTTGCAGCACTTTGAAAACATAAAAATCTGATTCAAAACAATTTAAATTTTACAAATAGCGAATTTCTTCCCGAAAATCTGAAATATACTAACCCATCCGTTCGCTCGTTGTTTTTTATGAACCAAACAAAATCAATCCCCAGGAAAATGAGTAACAAATTTTACATTGTAGCTGCTTTTGTTATTGCTAGTGTATTTCAGATGAATGCCCAAACAGACAGCCTTAAAACAGAAACTCCAATTCAGGATGAGTTTTCTGCATTAATTCAGGAATCTAATAACTATCAGGGTTATAAGGTTGTAGATTATGATAAACTTATTGAGTTAAGAAACACTACCAGAAGTTATATCACAGAATTAAAAGAAGAGATCATAGTACATAAAAATACTGTAGATCAACAAAATGATGAAATTCAGAAATTAAAATCTGAACTCGATTCTACCCAGGAAGATTTTAACAGAGTATCTGAAGAAAAGGATGCATTAATGTTCTTAGGCATGCCTTTTAGTAAAGGCGGATACAAAGCGATGATGTGGGGTATTGTAGCCGCACTTGTGGCCATCTTACTTATTATATTTTTCAGATACAAAAGTTCTCACGCTGCAACGAAAGATGCTCAGCAAAAACTTGATGAAACCGAAAAAGAATTCGATGCCTACCGAACCAAAGCCCTTGAAAAAGAGCAACGTCTTGGAAGAATGTTACAGGATGAACGTAACAAGGCAAGCGGAACTCCTTAATTCATTTCGGCTCCATAAATAACCCACAACGAATCTTACCAATGCGCATAGATATAATTACTGTAGTTCCAGATATTCTTAGAAGCCCCTTTGAAGCATCAATTCTTCAAAGAGCTATAAAGAAAGGACTGGTAGAAATACACCTGCATAATCTCAGGGATTATACTACAGATAATTACAAGCAGGTTGATGATTATCAATTTGGTGGTGGTGCTGGAATGGTTATGATGATAGAGCCTATAGATAAATGTATCACTAAGCTTAAGTCTGAACGGGAGTACCAGGAAGTTATTTATATGACTCCAGATGGAGATAGACTTCAACAAAAGATGGCCAATAGGTTATCTATGCATGAAAATATCATTATTCTCTGTGGTCATTATAAGGGTGTAGATCAAAGAGTAAGAGACAAGTTTATAACTAAAGAAATTTCTATTGGTGATTATGTGCTTTCCGGAGGCGAATTGGGAGCCGCAGTTTTATGTGATTCTATCATTAGATTGATCCCCGGCGTTCTAGGCAATGAAACCTCTGCCCTTACCGATTCATTCCAGGATAATTTACTTGCACCGCCGGTATACACCCGTCCGGCAGAATACAAAGGCTGGGAAGTACCAGAGATATTGACATCAGGAAACTTTCCGAAGATCGAAGAATGGAGAGAAAATGAAGCCTACGAGCGCACAAAAAGATTAAGACCAGACCTTTTAGAGGACGAGTAAATATTTCTCTAATAGGCTTGTAGAATAATTTAAATTGCTTAATTTTGCACTCATTCTAAAATAACCTCTGGCGATAACCGTGAATGTTGTTTTGGATTTTACTTTAAACTAATACAAATGGAATCGTTAGTAAAATACGTTCAGGACGAATTCGTAGATAGAAAAGATCTACCAGAATTTTCAGCAGGAGACACTATCACTGTTTATTACGAAATTAAAGAGGGACAGAAGACAAGAACTCAGTTCTTTAGAGGTGTTGTTATCCAAAAAAGAGGTACTGGATCTTCTCAAACTTTCACTATTAGAAAAATGAGTGGTACTGTAGGTGTGGAAAGAATTTTCCCGGTAAACCTTCCAGCTATCCAGAAAATTGAGATCAATAAGAAAGGTAGCGTTAGAAGAGCTAGAATCTTTTACTTTAGAGGTCTTACTGGTAAGAAAGCTCGTATTAAAGAAGCGATTAGAAAATCATAATTCTTTTGATAGAACAACTAAAGCCTCGATTTATCGGGGCTTTTTTTATGGTCTCATTTTAGATTTTTTATATTACATTAAAATGTTAAATGCTTTCAATCAAAGCAGGATTATAACTATATTTAATATAGAAAATTTGCCTGCATTAAAATGACAAAAGAATTTTTAGTGATGATGATTTTCCCGTAAAGCAAGTTCTTTACATAAATCTTTTACCTTCTATATAACACCTTAATATTTTGTATTATCAAAATTAGTTTGAAAGGTAAAAGTAGATTCGATTTTAATTCCTTTAAAATTGAATCATTTTTGGAACAGTCATGCAAGAAAGCTTTTTAGCTTCTTATCATCAAAGTGATAGTTTGCTGTTTCAATTGAAGCCATTTCATTTTAGCAATTAAGATGAAATGGCTTTTTTATTCAATTATTTATGATTTCTTAACAGGTGAACACCCCTTTAAACTTAGGATAAAAGCCGCAAATACTGTATATTGCGCGAGAGATAACACCCTGGTAATTTCCGGGGTTTTCTTTGAATATATTACAACCAAAAACTTAAAAAATGTCACAGAAAGAAAAAATAATTTATACTAAAACAGATGAGGCTCCAATGCTGGCAACTTATTCGTTCCTGCCAATTATTGAAGCTTTCACAAAAGCTGCAGGTGTAAGCCTGGAAACTCGTGATATTTCTTTGGCAGGAAGAATCCTTTCTCAATTTCCAGATTATCTGAAAGAAGATCAAAAGGTTTCTGACGATCTTGCTGAATTAGGGGAACTAGCGAAGCAGCCTGAAGCAAATATTATAAAACTACCAAATATTAGTGCCTCAATTCCGCAGCTTAAAAATGCGATCTCTGAGTTACAGTCTAAAGGTTTCGCTATTCCAGATTATCCAGATGAGCCTGCTAATGACAAGGAGAAGGAGATCCAGGCTCGTTATGATAAAATTAAAGGTAGTGCTGTAAACCCAGTACTTAGAGAAGGAAATTCAGACAGACGTGCTCCAAAGGCCGTTAAGAATTTTGCTAAGAAAAACCCTCATTCTATGGGTGAATGGAGTTCAGATTCCAAAACTCATGTTGCCACTATGAGCGAAGGAGACTTCAGGTCTAATGAAAAATCTGTAACGCTTGCTGAGGAAGACACGTTAAAAATTGAATTCACTTCAGAAGATGGTGAAAAGAAAACCCTAAAGGACAATCTAAAGGTTCTTAATGGTGAAGTAGTTGATGCTACAGTGATGAGTAAAAAGGCACTTCTTGATTTTCTTCGCAAAGAAGTTAAAGATGCTAAAGAGAAAGATGTTCTTTTCTCTCTGCATATGAAAGCTACCATGATGAAGGTTTCAGACCCTATCATTTTTGGACATGCCGTTGAAGTTTTCTTTGAAGATGTTTTCGAAAAATATGGTGAAGAGCTTGAGAAAGCTGGAGCTGATCAAAATAGTGGACTTGGTGATGTCCTGAATGCTATTGAAACCTTGCCTTCAGATAAAAGAGATGAAATTAAATCAGCCATAGAAAAAGACCTTAAAGACGGTCCGGATATCGCGATGGTAAATTCAGATGAAGGAATTACCAATTTACATGTACCTAGTGATGTCATTATCGATGCTTCCATGCCGGCGATGATTAGAACTTCAGGTCAAATGTGGAATGCTGAAGGTAAAACTCAGGACACCAAAGCAGTGATCCCTGATAGTTCTTACGCAGGACTTTACCAGGCAACAATAGATTTCTGTAAAGAACACGGCGCTTTTGATCCTACAACTATGGGTACAGTTCCTAATGTTGGATTAATGGCTCAAAAAGCTGAAGAATATGGTTCTCACGATAAGACCTTTGAAATTCCAGGAAACGGAACGGTAAGAGTGATCAATTCTAAAGGAGATACTATCCTGGACCATAAAGTTGAAGAAGGAGATATCTGGAGAATGTGTCAGGTAAAAGATGCTCCAATCCAGGACTGGATCAAACTTGCTATTTCCCGGGCCAAAGCTACAGGAATGCCTGCAGTTTTCTGGTTAGATAAGAATAGAGCACATGATGCTGAATTGATCCAGAAGGTTAATAAATATCTTCCAGATCACGATACCGAAGGTTTAGAGATCAAGATCATGGCTCCTACCGAGGCAACAAAATATACTTTGGAAAGAGTAAAAGATGGCAAAGACACTATTTCGGTAACAGGAAATGTTCTTAGAGATTACCTAACCGACCTCTTCCCTATTCTGGAACTTGGTACAAGCGCAAAAATGCTTTCTATCGTTCCATTGATGAATGGTGGTGGATTATTTGAGACCGGTGCCGGTGGATCTGCTCCAAAACACGTTCAGCAATTTGTAAAAGAAGGACATTTAAGATGGGACTCTCTGGGAGAATTCCTGGCATTGGCTGTTTCTCTAGAACATCTTGGGAATAAATATGATAATTCTAAGGCGCTGACACTTGCAGATGCTCTTGATGAAGCTACCGAAAGGTTCCTTAATGAAGGTAGATCTCCTTCAAGAAAAGTAAATGAACTTGATAACAGAGGAAGCCATTTCTATCTTGCATTATACTGGGCTGAAGCACTTTCAACTCAAACCAGCAATACAGATCTAAACATCTATTTTGGAAGAATAGCTAAAATGATGGAAGATAACCAGGAGAAAATCCTGCAGGATCTTTTGGATGCTCAGGGATCACCTGTTGATATTGGTGGTTATTATGAACCAGACGAAGAGCTTACTAAAAAAGCAATGCGTCCAAGTAATAAATTAAACGAGATCCTGGCCACAGATGCCTAATCGAATAAATATTCAATGAAAAAAGCCTCCGCTGGTAGTGGAGGCTTTTTTTTATTTAGAAACTTTAATTACTTTGGCTCTTTCCATAAAAGTATCCTGTAATCTTTCCATTTTAGGGACCATCTTTTCACCAAATACAAGATATTGGCATTTACTGATACTTAGCGGAATCCTTACAATTTCATCTATATTTCCGGGTTTAGATAGAAATTCGGCATCTTCAAGTATGAAAAGCTGTAACTGTCCTAAATGAATTCCAGTCATAGAAAATAATTTCCCTAATCTTTTTGGTGTAGCGATAACAATATCTACCCCATAGTAGATCGCATCTTTTTGATCATCTATATTCTGCTCTTCATAAGCGCAATATATACGGAGATCCATTTCTCTGGTAAACTTTTTGAATTTTTGTTCCAGTTCCAACGCTGCTTCTTTATCTTTTACATAAATAAGTGCCCTTGGAGAATCTTCAAAAGCTTCAGAATTCAATTTCTGGATCACACTAATGATCATCGCCGTAGTTTTACCACTTCCTTCAGGAGCGAGACAATAAAGATCTGCCCCACTTTTAATTTTTGGCAATGCAGTTTTTTGAAAAGCCGTGGGACTTTCAAAACCTAAACGCTCAATTGCTTCTTTTAGAGGTGGATTTAATTTCTTGAACGACATAATTATAATTAGAATTTGATGATCATTTTTATCCGAAATATCCAGTTGAATTTTCCAAGCCAGATTATTCCCGCACAAAGGTCGGACTTTATAATTTGATAGGCCGTCTATCTATTCTACAAATAAAACTAAATCGAAATAGTTTAATCTTTCGTTAAACAGCTTCTGAAATTAGACCAAATTAGCCGGTTTCCTGAAATTTGCAGAATGCACCTAAAATCTGGAGAAAGGAATAAAAAACAGGAATACATTATTCTTCTGGTTCTTGGAACTCTAATTGCTCTTGGACCTTTTTCTATAGACGCATACCTTCCTGGATTTGAAAGTATTGCAGAAGATTTTAATACCTCTATTAGTCAGATCGGGCTTACCCTTACCAGCTATTTTATTGGTATCTCAATAGGACAACTGGCGTATGGGCCAATAATGGACAAATTTGGCCGTAAAAAACCCCTATTAATAGGTTTAGTCATCTACTTACTTTCTGCTCTTAGCTGTATGTATTCGCCAAACCTGGAATGGTTAATTGTTTCCAGGTTTTTCCTGGCAGTAGGTGCTGCAGCAGGAATGGTTGCTGCAAAAGCCATAGTACGCGATATATTTCCGGTACACGAAGTGGCAGGAGCAATTTCAGTATTAATGCTCATTATGGGTGGAGCACCAATCATTGCTCCTACGGTTGGAAGTTTTATCATAGATTCTTTCGGCTGGGAAATGATCTTTCTATTTCTCGCTATTTTCTGTCTGTTAATGATAATAAGTGTAACTAAATTTTTACCGGAAAGCATAGTCCCTGATAAGTTGGTAGACCTAAAACCAAAACAGGTTGCGATCAAATACTACGGAATATTAACTCATCAGAAATTCTGGAGTTTTGCCATGGCAGGTAGCTTTACCATTGGAGCCATGTTTGCATATATCTCTGATGCACCTAAATTATTCATGGGAAATTTTGATCTTTCTCAAAAGGAATTCGGGATCCTATTTGGTATTAATGCAGGGGGGTTAATTTTAGGCAGCCAGATAAACCGATTATTCTTAAGAAAGTTCACCACATTACAAATTACCTTATTCAATAGTGTGATCCTGGTAATTTTAGCATCCCTTTTTCTCATCAATTCATTATTGGAATTAGGATTTTTACCAACTGTGATTCTATTGTTCCTTATGCTATTCCTACTTGGTTTTCAGAATCCGAATACAACAGCATTGTCTCTGGAACCATTCGAAAAGAAAGCCGGTAGAGCATCTGCATTAATAGGTAGTCTCAAAATGATATTAGGTGCGCTAACTTCCTTCATGGTAAGTCTGTTTCACTCCTCCAGCTCTGTACCATTAGCAGTAATTTTATTAAGCTGTCTATTTATAAGTTTCATACTATTATTCAGGTTTTCTAAAAAAGAGAAGCGTAGCTTAAGCTTAAGTGAGGCATAAACTTTTTTATTAACTGACTAAATTCTATTTTTAAAGAAAAAATTGAAATACCGCTACTTAGCCTTTCTGCTTATATCCCTGTTTCTTTATTACCCAATCAATGCTCAGGAACTATTTACTTTAAATGGTGTGGTCACTGATGCTTCGAGCAATGAAACCCTTATTGGGGTAAACCTCATAATTCCCGAAGCCAAAACCGGAGTGGTAACCAATGATTATGGCTATTACTCAATTAAATTACCCCAAGGGGTCTATGAAATTGAGATCACGTATCTGGGATACCGTAGTATTATAGAAACTGTTCAATTAGATACAGATAAAAAGCTGGATTTTCAATTATCTGAAGCTTCAGAAAATCTTGAAGAGGTTGTAATCACGAGCGATATAGAAGGTTTAAATATTAGAAAACCTGAAATGAGCGTAAATAAATTATCCATTAGTACCATTCAGAAACTACCCGTAGTTTTTGGGGAAGTAGATGTGGTTAAATCTCTATTATTGCTCCCTGGGGTTTCTAATGCGGGAGAAGGTTCATCTGGATTTAATGTTCGCGGTGGTGCAGTAGATCAAAACCTGATCTTACTGGATGAAGCGACAATTTATAATTCTTCGCATCTATTCGGGTTATTCTCGGTTTTCAATCCAGATGCGATCAAAGATCTTAAATTATATAAAGGTGGAATTCCTGCCAAATATGGAGGTAGGGTTTCTTCTGTTCTGGATATTTATCAGCGGGATGGAAATAGTAAAGAATTTAAGATGCATGGCGGAATAGGTGCTATTTCCAGTCGTTTACTTGCCGAAGGCCCAATCGTAAAGGATAAGGGGTCCTTTTTAGTGGCAGGAAGAAGTTCTTACGCTCATTTATTCCTGAAGTTAACAGATAATGAGAACTCAGCTTACTTCTATGATCTGAATACCAAGCTAAGTTACAACCTGGACGATCGTAATAAGCTTTTACTTTCCGGATATTTCGGGCGGGATGTGTTCAATATTAGTCAGAATTTTGAAAATACTTATGGTAATGCAGTATTGAATCTAAGATGGAACCATATATTTTCAGATAACATATTTACCAATCTTTCCGTGATCTACAGCGATTATTATTATGGATTGAATCTCAATTTTGTCGGCTTTAATTGGGATAGCGGAATAAAAAACCTGAACATCAAGTACGATTTCAACCATTATATCAATGACAATCTACAGTTGAAATACGGAATTCAGAATACCTATTATGAGTTCAACCCGGGAGAAATAGAACCAATTGATGAAGATTCTGGAATTAATTATTTCAAGTTGAATAATAAATATGCTTTTGAAAATGGTATCTATATATCTGCAGAACAAAAATTAAGCGATAAATTTTCAGCTGAATATGGATTGAGACTCAGTAATTTTTTCAGATTAGGTCAGGATGAAATAAATATTTATGAAAATAACAACCCGGTTGAATATGATCCAGAAAGAGATATATATCGAGAAGCTGATATATTAGAAACTCTGCAATCATCAAGGGGTGATATTATTGAAACCTTCACTAATTTAGAGCCACGTATTGCAGTATCATATGCCTTGAATGACGACCAGTCTTTTAAAGCGAGTTATAATAGAATGACTCAGTATCTTCATCTAATTTCGAATACCAGTTCCCCCACTCCATTAGATGTTTGGGCACCCAGTGGTGATTTTATAAAACCGCAAAAATTAGATCAGTATGCAATCGGGTATTTCAGGAATTTCAGAAATAATAATTACTCGCTGGAAGTCGAAAGTTTTTATAAAAATATAGATAATAGAATAGACTATATAGATGGCGCAAACCTTATTGCTAATAATGCCATAGAAAGGGTTGTTCTTAATGGCGAAGCTCGTGCTTATGGTTTAGAATTATTGCTGAGAAAAAATAAAGGTCGATTTACCGGTTGGTTAGGATATACCCTTTCCAGATCTGAGCAACGTACACCTGGAAGAACTTCTATAGAACCTGGAATTAATAATGGTGATTGGTATAGAACTAATTATGATAAGACTCATGATCTAAGTATGACCGGGAGTTATGACCTGAATAAAAAATGGCAGCTGAATGCCAATTTTATATTTCAAACAGGATTAGCCACTACTTATCCAACTGCACAATATGACTATGAAGGTATTACTATTCCTGTTTACGGAGAAAGAAACGGAGACAGGTTACCGGAATATCATCGCCTGGATCTATCTGCTACTTATAATCCAAATATTGGTAAAGACAGGAAATTTGAATCTTATTGGAATTTTGGGATCTATAATGTTTACAATAGACAGAACGCCTATTCTATTAGCTTCAGAGAAAATGCAGATACTGGTCAAAATGAAGCGGTAAGGTTATCTTTATTTGGTATCATTCCTTCAATAACCTATAATTTTAAATTTTAGATGAAAAAAATTAAATTTTATATACCATTTTTAGCTTTACTGATCCTTTCGTCATGTGAAGAGGTGGTGCAGGTAGATTTAGAAGAAAGTGAACCAAGGCTGGTGATAGAAGCTTCGATCATCTGGCTTAAAGGTACAAGTGGAATGGAACAACGTATTATATTAACTGAAACTTCTCCTTTTTATGACGAAGAAGTAATTCCTGTAGAAAATGCTCAGGTAAAAATCTCCTCTGTTAATGGTGAAATATTTGATTTCAGTTATTCCCAGCAGGGTAATTATATAAATACTGGTTTTGATCCACAGCTTAATGAGATATACGAATTAGAAATTATTTATAACGATCAGGTTTATACTGCAACGGAGACTTTATTACCTGTAGTCCCTATAGATTATGTTGAACAAACAGAATCCGGAGGTTTTGCTGGAGATGAAATTGAAGTAAAAGCGTATTATACAGATCCTGCTGAAACTGAAGACTATTATCTGTTTAAATTCTTTAATGACGATGTAAGTCTGGAATTCTATGAAGATGAATTTACTAATGGAAATCAGATTTTTGGATATTATTCTGATGAGGATATTGAAGAGAATGATGTGATCCAGATTGAGATCCAGGGTATATCTAAAAGTTATTATGACTATCTTTTTATATTGCGTTCACAGGTTGGATCTAATGATGGGGGGCCATTTGAAACTATGCCCGCAACGGTAAAAGGCAATATTGTTAATCGAACAAATCCAGATAACTATCCACTAGGATATTTTAGATTATCTGAAGCTGATTCTACATCTTATACAGTACAGTAAATGAAACATACTAATAAAGAAGTACTATCAAAAGGAATAAAATATCTGGCCGGGGCTCTACCCTTAGCTCTTATTGGCCCCTCTATTCTTTACAATGCATTCAATAACCAGGATCATCCACTTTATATTGCTGTACTAATATTAGGTATCATAGCGACTTTCGCTTCAATCTTTCTCATGTTCAAAGGAATAATGACCATTATAAAGGCTCTCTTTGATTAATTTAAATTACCGATATCTAATTATAGAATAGTCCTTACTCATCGCAAGCACATTAGTTACTTAATAAGCTAGTACCATTATTGTCCAAATAAAGATATTCTTCATTAATACTTCCGCAAATACCGGCAAGATCATTCTCTTCCGAATAGGCCAGATGATAATCCATATCATTACTATTCAATTCAATTTCATAACATCAACCGGTAGTTATTTCATCTGCGTGTGATATACTTATTTTAGGAAATGATTTTATAGTATGCCTGGCAGGGCCTATCATCTCTGTTAGTTTCTGAATTTTGTAAGCTTCCAGTCATTTTATATGAACTCTACTTTTGCGGAAAAGTATCAGCGGATATCTTCTCTATCTCCAACTCATCAGAATTTTTAGAACCGGATAAAACTGCAAAATTTAATAGGGAGAATAATTTTAAAAAATCGATTGTTTAGTTAGCTCTGTATATGAGATGTATTATAAAAGGAAAAGCTGCGTGTAAATTTCAATATAGGGTATAAAAAAACCCTTCATCGATATGATAAAGGGTTTTCAAGAAGAAGGCGGCGACATACTCTCCCACAATACAGCAGTACCATCTGCGCTAACGGGCTTAACTACTCTGTTCGGGATGGGAAGAGGTGAGCCCCGTTGC
The DNA here is from genome assembly GCF_000423065.1 of Christiangramia echinicola DSM 19838. Classification (GTDB taxonomy): domain Bacteria; phylum Bacteroidota; class Bacteroidia; order Flavobacteriales; family Flavobacteriaceae; genus Christiangramia; species Christiangramia echinicola. The sequence goes on along the minus strand of NZ_AUHG01000016.1, from coordinate 186 downwards.
TATAGCCACCTTAAAAGGTAAGTTATAAGCTTAGGCTTAAAACTGTGTCTCTCGACACTAATATCTTTGACATACTTAAGAAACAAAAAATAAGAAGAACTGATAATGCACTATAAAATAAGCATTTGGCGGTCTCGAAGTTTTGCAGCTTCGAGACCATCGCGCATCAAGCTTTACGGAGTATTA
>NZ_KE383973.1:33140-227627 GCF_000423065.1 Christiangramia echinicola DSM 19838 | reverse complement strand
ACCCAAGGATTCGAACCTCTCTACCTCGCCCCGTCCGGCGGTTTTTCTTATCTTCAGTCTGTATTTGTGAACTATTGCTCTGTCTCAAAGCGGGTGCAAATATACAACGCTTTTTTCTAACCAACCAAAACTTTTTTGATAAAAATTTTAGTTTCTTTTAAAAGCCTTAAAGTCAATTTGATAACTCCTCTTCTTTAAATGAACATCGCTTCGTTTCCAAAGCGGGTGCAAATATAAAACGACTTATCCTCTCCAACCAAATAAAAAACAATCTTTTTTTATTTAATTCTCGAAGGATGTTTCTACCTGTATCCCCCATTTCCAGTACTTTCAGTGAACGTATCGCCTTGCTCTCAAAGCGGGTGCAAACATACAACGACTTTTCCTCTCCAACCAAATTAAAATTGAATTATTTTAATTTAATTTTTAACGGCCGTTTTGTACGGTATCCCCCTCTATCAGTAGCCTCAGTGAACATACGCCTCGTTTCCTAAGCGGCTGCAAATATACACCAACTTCTTCCTTCAAACCAAACAAAAATTTAAGTTTTTTTAGAGAAAATTAAGAACCTAAAGCTAACCTGCTGCACATCATATATTTCAGCTTCAAAATAATCCTAAAAATAATTTAAAATGCATTCCGGAACATAAAATTTCAGACCTTATATATACTAAGGTATCCTATATTCCATATTAAAGTTACCTATATACATATATGTATTGTGCAACCAAAACCAACACCTTATCTTTGTGCCTTCGCAAAAAATGAATAAAATGATCAAGATTACTCTGCCAGACGGAAGTATTAAAGAGTTTGAAGACGGCACTACCCCAATGGAGGTGGCCAAAAGTATAAGTGAAGGTTTAGCTAGAAATGTGATTTCTGCTAAATTTAATGAGGAAACGGTGGAAACATCTACCCCTTTAAATACAGATGGTAATCTTATTCTATTCACCTGGACCAATGAAGAAGGAAAGAAAGCTTTCTGGCATTCTACTTCTCATGTAATGGCGCAGGCTATTCAGGATCTATATCCTGGCGCGAAACTTACTATAGGACCAGCAATTGAAAGAGGGTTCTATTATGACGTAGACTTTGGAGATCATAAAATATCTGAAAACGACTTTAAAAAGATCGAAGACAGAATGCTTGAGATCGCCAGAGGCAAACATGATTTTCAAATGAGAGAAGTTTCTAAGCAGGAAGCTCTTGATTTTTATAAAAAAGAGAACAATCAATTCAAAGTTGAATTGATTGAAAATCTTACTGATGGAGATATTACTTTCTGCGATCACGATACTTTTACAGATCTATGTCGTGGAGGCCACATTCCGAATACAGGTATTATCAAAGCTGTAAAATTAATGAGTGTTGCCGGAGCGTACTGGAGAGGAAATGAAAATAACCCGCAGCTCACCAGAGTATACGGTATCTCTTTTCCGAAGCAAAAAGAATTAAAGGAACACCTGGAGCTTTTAGAAGAAGCAAAAAAGAGAGATCACAGAAAATTAGGAAAGGAACTTGAACTATTTACTTTCTCTCAGAAAGTTGGACAGGGTCTTCCTCTTTGGCTACCTAAGGGTGCAGCTTTAAGAGAACGCCTTGAAAACTTTCTAAAGAAAGCTCAGAAGAAAGCCGGTTACGAAATGGTAGTAAGCCCGCATATTGGTAGCAAGGAACTATATGTAACTTCTGGTCACTATGCAAAATATGGCGAAGACAGCTTTCAGCCTATTACTACTCCAAATGAAGGGGAAGAGTTTATGTTGAAACCAATGAACTGCCCGCACCATTGTGAGATGTATAATGCATCTTCATGGAGTTATAGAGATCTTCCAAAAAGGTTTGCAGAATTTGGTACCGTATATAGATATGAACAAAGTGGAGAATTGCATGGACTAACCAGAGTTCGTGGTTTTACTCAAGATGATGCTCACATTTTCTGTATGCCAGAACAACTGGATGAAGAATTCAAAAAAGTAATAGACCTTACATTATATGTATTCTCATCTTTAGGATTTGAAGATTTTACTGCTCAGGTTTCTTTAAGGGATCCTGAGAATAAAGAAAAATATATAGGTTCTGATGATGTTTGGGAAAAAGCTGAAAATGCGATTATAAATGCTGCGAACGAGAAAGGACTTAATTATGTAGTTGAAACTGGTGAAGCTGCTTTCTACGGACCAAAACTTGACTTTATGGTTAAGGATGCCCTTGGAAGAAGCTGGCAGTTGGGAACAATCCAGGTTGATTACAATTTACCCGAGCGTTTTGACCTGACATATAAAGGAAGTGACAATGAGTCACACCGTCCAGTCATGATTCACAGAGCTCCTTTTGGAAGTATGGAACGCTTTATCGCTATCCTGCTGGAACATACAGGCGGAAATTTCCCGCTTTGGCTAATGCCAGAGCAGGCTATTATTCTCTCGCTCAGTGAGAAATATGAAAAATACTCACAAAAAGTTTTAACTTTGCTTGAAAATAACGAAATTCGCGCCCTTGTTGACAACAGAAACGAGACAATAGGTAAGAAGATCAGGGAAGCAGAAGTTAATAAATTCCCTTATATGCTTATTGTTGGGGAGCAGGAAGCCAATGATGGTACGATTTCTGTACGTAAACATAGCGAAGGTGATTTAGGAACAATGAAAATAGAAGATTTCGCAGATTTGATAAATTCAGAAATCAATAGTACCTTAAAGCCTTTTAAAACTGAAGTTTAACTAAAATTACAAGCCATAGCTATACGTAGAAAAAAACCGAACAGATTCGGAAGACAAAAAGAAGAACAACACCGAATCAATGAGAAAATTAAAGCGGACGAAGTACGCCTTGTTGGTGATAACGTAGAAATGGATGTCTACCCAATCAGGAAAGCTCTTGCCATAGCGCAGGAACAGGAACTTGATCTGGTAGAAATTTCTCCAAACGCCAAACCACCGGTAGTTAAGGTCATGGACTACAAGAAGTTTCTTTATGAACAAAAGAAGCGTGAAAAAGCCATGAAAGCTAAAGCCAGTAAAGTGGTTGTAAAGGAAATTCGTTTTGGTCCGAATACAGATGACCATGATTACGAATTCAAAAAACGTAATGCTGAAAAGTTCTTGAAAGACGGTGCAAAGCTTAAGGCTTTTGTATTCTTTAAAGGTCGTTCTATTGTTTTTAAAGATAAAGGAGAGATCCTACTTTTAAGACTTGCACAAGATCTGGAAGAATGCGGTAAAGTAGAACAAATGCCGAAGTTGGAAGGAAAACGTATGACTATGTTTTTATCTCCTACTAAGAAATCGAAATAAAGAGAATAAGAGAGTTAATTATAAAAAAGGACAGCAATGCCTAAGATGAAAACTAAATCCAGTGCCAAGAAGCGTTTTAAGCTAACAGGTACAGGTAAGATTAAAAGAAAGCACGCGTTTAAGAGTCATATCTTAACAAAGAAGTCTAAGAAACGTAAGCTAGCCTTAACTCACAGTACGTTAGTACATGATGCAGATAAGAGTAATGTCAAACTTCAGTTACGTTTAAAGTAAATTGAAGCTCTTGAGGTTTAATTAAATTATTTAACCATGGAGTTGGGCAACACTTTGACTACGCGTAGTGTGACAGTTAAAGTTTAAGTTAAAAGTGTCAGTTTTTGACCGCCTACTACAAAAAAATGTAAAATATGCCAAGATCAGTAAACTCAGTTGCCAAAAGGGCACGTAGAAAAAAAGTTTTAAAGCAAGCAAAAGGATATTTCGGACGTCGTAAAAACGTTTGGACTGTTGCTAAAAATGCGGTTGATAAAGCTATGCTTTATGCATACAGAGACCGTAAAGCTAAGAAACGTACATTCCGTTCTTTATGGATAATGCGTATTAACGCTGCAGCCAGACAGGAAGGATTATCTTATTCTCAATTTATGGGGAAAATCAAAACCAGTGAAATTGGATTGAATCGTAAGGTTCTTGCCGATTTGGCGATGAACAACCCAGAGGCTTTTAAAGCAATTGTAGAAAAAGTAAAATAAACGATTACACTCTCTTATAGAAAAATCCCGCTTTTGGCGGGATTTTTTATTTTTATATTTCTCCGTATGCGGTTAGGACAAGTTTTCTTGATCCTCCTCTATCCCGATGTTCACATAGATAGATACCCTGCCAGGTTCCAAGATTAAGCCTGCCCTTAGTAATTGGAATTTGAAGTGAAGTACCGGTAAGGCTAGCTTTAATATGCGCAGGCATATCGTCTGAACCTTCCATCGTATGCTTATAATATGGCTGATCTTCAGGAACCATTACATTGAAATGGCTCTCAAAATCTTCTCTTACCGTAGGATCTGCATTTTCATTGATCGCCAGTCCTGCTGACGTATGTTTTATGAATATCTGTAGAAATCCAATTTCAATATCTTCAATTTCTGAAAACTGATCCATGATCTCATCAGTGATCAAATGAAAACCGCGACTTCGCGGTCTCAATCTAATTTCGGTCTGATAAATTTCCATTATGTTTTTTGTTCTTTTTTCTTAGCTGCAGGGAAAAGTACATTATTTAAAATCAACCTATAACCAGGTGAATTTGGATGAAGTTCCAATTCAGTTTTTGGATCCCCTACTCTATGTTGATAATCTTCAGGATCATGACCTCCATAAAAAGTAAAAAATCCTTTGCCTTTGATACCATGAATATACCTGGCCTCATTATTTAACTTACTTTCCCCCATGATCAAAACGCCTGGTTTTATATTATCTGGGTCATAACTTGTAGTCTGCCCCATGAATCCTTTTACCAATCTGGTGTGATTTTGAGTAAGCATGGTTGGAACAACATCCCATTTTGCAGAGTAATCCATTAAAGAAAAGTAATCATTCTCCTTTTGAATTTGTCTTTTCGCAGTCATATCTATACTCGAAAACTCATAGACCATAGGACTTCTTTCAAGTTCAAAATCGGTAAAAGCAAAAGTATTATTGAAGTTTATTTTCGCCTGATAGCCGGGCTCACTAGGATCACCATCGAACATAGCTTCAGCAATATCAACTCCTTCAGCCGCCAGGGCAATATCATAGCTATCTGTCGCGCTGCACATGGCAAACATGAATCCGCCTCCAATCACATAATCCCGAATCTTTAAAGCTACAGCCAGTTTCTCTTCAGAAACCTTTGAGTAACCTAATTCCGCAGCTAGTTCTTCAGCTTCTTTCTTTTCCTGAATATACCAGGGTGCAGTTCTAAAAGCTCTATAGAATTTCCCATACTGTCCTGTAAAATCCTCGTGATGCAAATGCAACCAATCATATAATAATAGGGCATCGCTCAAAACCTCTTTATCATAAATGGTTTGATAAGGTATTTCGGCATAGGTCAAGGCCATGGTCACTGCGTCATCCCAGGGTTTATTTCCGGTGGGGCTATAAACTGCAATCTTTGGTGCCTTTTCCAGTGCTACTGACTCCATGTTTCTGGACGGACTACTGATCTCTTCAAGAATTGAATTCGCCATATTATCGCTGATCAACTCGAAATCAACCCCTCTGATCTGGCATTCTTTTCTTAGCTTTTCTGAATCGGCTATTAAAAAAGAACCTCCTCTATAGTTTAAAAGCCAGTTTACACTTAACTGATTTTCCAGGGAATAATATACAATACCATAAGCCTTTAAGTGATTACTCTGTGTATCTGCATCCATTGGAATAAGAATTCTGGAAGCCAACATCTGAAAACTGAACATCATAAAAAGAAAAAGCAGCAACATATTTAAAAATATGTTGCTGCTTTTTCTTTTTTTAGTAATAGATATTCCTTCAGCTGTTTCCAGCTTTTTCTTTTTAGAACGGAACATCATTATCATCATCATCGAAATTGCTGTTCATTGAACTTCCAAAAGCCTCATCGGCACTTGGGTTTGGTAAATTAAAATTCCCGAAATCACTATCGCCGTCACCACTGTTCATGCTGGAAGGAATTTCAGATGGGAAATTAAAGTCTTCTAAATTATCAAATTTACCGAGTTCTCCAATAAATTTAAGCCTAATATTTTCCAATCCACCATTACGGTGTTTAGCCACAATAAATTCACCCTGACCCTGAGTAGGTGTTCTTTCTTCATCATCCCATTCCTCGATCTTATAATATTCTGGTCGGTAAATGAACGATACAATATCGGCATCCTGCTCGATCGCACCAGATTCCCTAAGGTCAGACAGTAGTGGTCTTTTACTACCTCCACGGGTTTCCACCGCACGTGATAACTGTGAAAGGGCGATCACCGGTACGTTCAATTCTTTAGCTAATGCTTTAAGGTTACGTGAAATTGTAGAAATTTCCTGCTCCCTGTTTCCTCCACCTTTCTGGCTACCACCAGCGGTCATTAACTGAAGGTAATCTATCACGATCATTCTAATCCCATGCTGTGACGCCAAACGACGGGCTTTTGCTCGCAAATCGAATATTGAAAGAGATGGTGTGTCATCAATAAATAATGGGGCTTTTTCAAGGTCTTTCACCTTTACGTTTAGCTGCTCCCATTCATGTTGTTCTAATTTTCCTGTTCTAAGTTTTTCCGAAGAGAGTCCTGTTTCAGAAGATATCAAACGAGTGATCAACTGTACTGAAGACATCTCCAGAGAAAAGAATGCCACAGGGATTCCCTGATCTACAGCAATATTTCGAGCCATAGAAAGTGTAAGCGCCGTTTTACCCATACCTGGACGGGCGGCAACGATAATTAAGTCTGATGGCTGCCAGCCCGAAGTAAGTTCATCCAGTTTATCAAAACCTGAAGGCACTCCACTTAAACCTTCTTTATTGGAAATTTCCTGGATCTTCTTCTTTGCCTGGATAACCAAACTCTGAGCAGTTTCAGTCGAACGTTTTATATTCCCCTGAGTTACCTCATAAAGTTTTGCTTCTGCGCTATCCAGTAGATCAAAAACATCGGCTCCTTCATCAAACGCTTCTTCAATGATCTCATTAGAAATTTTAATCAGACTTCGTTGAATATATTTTTGAAGAATGATACGGGCATGAAATTCAATATGCGCTGAACTCGAAACCTTCTGTGTAAGTTGTATTAGATAATAGTCTCCTCCTGCTTTATCAAAAACACCGTCTTTTTTTAATTGGTTAGAAACGGTTAATAAGTCAATTGCCTCTGAACTATCGAATAATTTTTTAACTGCACCATATATTAATTTATGGGAGTTTTTATAGAAAGCTTCCGGGTGTAAAATATCAATTATTTCATCTACCCCTTTCTTATCTATCATCATAGCTCCTAAAACAACTTCTTCTAAATCAACTGCTTGCGGCGGAACTTTTCCTTTTTCTAAACTTACTACATTAGTTTTTTTATACGTAATATTTTGGGGGGAGGTGGTTTTTTCCATAGAACTAAAGTAATTAATTTGTTAAGACAATCTTAAAGAAATTGCCTCTAGTTACTTAACAGGTAATGAACAATTTACCTGTTGATAAGTAAATTTTTCTGTTAATAAGACAAAAAAATCCGGAAGTATTTCCCCGGATTTTATAACGATGTGGTATAAATAAAGAACTTATCCTTTAAACACTCCCATGTCCAAATACTTATCCATTCTCTTTTCTACCAATTCTTCTGGTGATAAGTTTTTGAATTCAGAATAGGCATTGGAAATCGAAGTTTTTACCGTATTAAAAATCTCTTCCCTATTACCATGTGCTCCTCCTAAAGGCTCTTTAACTATCTCATCTATCAGTTTCTGCTTTTTCATATCAATAGCAGTAAGTTTTAATGCTTCGGCAGCAATTTCTTTGTACTCCCAGCTTCTCCAAAGAATAGAAGAACAGGACTCTGGTGAAATCACCGAATACCATGTATTTTCTAACATTAATACTTTATCTCCTACACCAATTCCTAATGCTCCACCGCTGGCTCCTTCACCAATGATCACCACGATAATTGGCACTTTAAGCCTGGTCATTTCAAGAATGTTTCTGGCGATCGCTTCTCCCTGTCCTCTTTCTTCGGCTTCCAGTCCTGGATAAGCTCCCGGAGTATCCACAAAACAAACAACCGGTACACCAAACTTTTCAGCAGATTTCATTAATCTTAGGGCTTTTCTATATCCTTCTGGATTTGCCATCCCGAAGTTTCGATATTGCCTTGTCTTGGTATTATATCCCTTTTGCTGACCCACGAACATAAAGCTTTGGTCATCTATCTTTCCAAGACCACCTATCATAGCTTTATCATCCTTAACATTACGATCTCCATGAAGCTCCAGAAAGGTATCTCCACAAATTGCATTGATATAATCTAAGGTATAAGGTCTGTTTGGATGTCTTGATATCTGAACACGCTGCCATGGCGTTAGATTCTTATAGATCTCTTTCTTCTTCTCTATAAGTTTCTTTTCGATTTGCTTACAGGTAGCGGTAACATCAACCTCACTCTCTGCACCAATATTACATGCTTTCGCATATTGATCTTCAAGTTCTTTTATAGGTTGTTCAAATTCTAAATATTCCATATTGGTTATGGTAATTATTTTTTTATAGCATACAAATATAACAACTTTGAAAGGATAGAAATCCCCGATAAAGCTAAATTTTGAATAGAATTTCTAAGCTAGCGTTTGGCGCGGAATAACAAAATAATTGCCAGTACTCCAAAGACTATATTCGGAAACCAAACAGCGATTAAAGGAGAAAATGTAGACTGCTCTGCCATAGTCCCGAAAACTTTATCGAAAAATATAAAGATGAAGGCCAGGGAAATTCCTACGGCGAGATTTACTCCCATCCCTCCTCTTCTTTTAAAAGACGCTACGGCCACCGCAATTATGGTTAATATGAAGGCGGAAATCGGGATACTCCATCTTTTATATGCCACCACAAGATATCTATTGATATTTCCAGAACCTCTTCGACTCTCTTTTTCAATAAAGTCATTAAGCTCTGTATAGTTCAGTGTTTCAGCGATATACGATTCCGGGGTTAATTCATCGAATTCAAAAGGAAGTATGGTATCAAGAGTTCTCATATACATTATGCTATCCTCTTCTTTACCGATAATTCTTTTATCTACCCTGGTTAAATTATACAGGCTATCTTCTTCATTATATCTTAAATTAGAAGCGCTTATTTTAAACTTCAGTTCATTTCCCTCGAAATGTTCTAAAGTAAAATTCCGGGCCGATTTTGTTTTTGGTTGAAAATGACTGGCATAAATAAACTCATTATCATTTATCTGCCGGTAAACATCACTAGTCTCCTGAACTTTATCCCCTCTTTTTAGATATTGGTATTTAAACTCATTAAATCCCTTACTTGCCTGAGGAGCCAAATACATGGCAAGTACTAAAGCACCCACACAAACAATGGTCGCACCTATTAAATAAGGTCTCAAAAATCTATAAAACGAAACTCCACTACTTAAAATGGCTACTATCTCTGTATTCATGGCCAGCTTAGAAGTGAACCAGATCACCGAAAGGAACAGGAAAATAGGAAATAGCAGATTGGCGAAGTAGATCGTAAAATCCAGATAATAGTTGGCTACTTCTATGAAAGGAACTTCATTATCAAGGATCTTATCAATTTTTTCAGCAAGGTTTACAGTAATACCAATAGGTATGAACAAAACCAACATCATTGTAAATGTTCCTAAATACCTTTTAAGTATGTACCAATCGAGGATTTTCAAATTCCGGAATTAAAGACGTTTATCCATTTGCTTCACCATTTTATCTTTCCATTGTGGGAAATCTCCCGCTAAGATATGTTTTCTTGCTTCTCTTACCAACCAAAGATAAAAGCTCAGGTTATGAATACTAGCAATTTGCCTGCCAAGCATTTCATTAACTGAGAACAAATGGCGAACATAGGCTTTAGAATACATAGAATCTACAAAACTTTCACCTTCAGGATCTATTGGAGAAAAATCTGCTTCCCATTTCTTATTCTTGATATTAATCGTTCCGTGAGCCGTAAAAAGCATTCCATTTCTACCATTTCTAGTAGGCATTACACAATCAAACATATCTATACCTAACGCAATATTTTCCAGAATATTAATAGGTGTTCCTACTCCCATCAAATATCTTGGCTTGTCTTCAGGAAGAATCTCAGTTACAACCTCTGTCATTGCATACATTTCTTCTGCTGGCTCACCAACAGAAAGTCCTCCAATCGCATTACCTTCAGCCCCTGAATTAGCTATATATTCCGCTGATTGTTTTCTCAGATCTTTATAAGTACTACCCTGTACAATCGGGAAAAAGGTCTGTTTATAATCATAGATCTCTGGAGTCTTTTCCAGATGATTAATACACCTGTCCAGCCAGCGATGCGTCATATGCATCGATCTTTTTGCGTAATTATAATCGCAAGGATAAGGTGTACATTCATCAAAAGCCATAATGATATCTGCCCCTATGGCTCTTTGAATTTCCATCACATTTTCTGGAGTGAAAGTATGATAAGAGCCGTCGATATGAGATTTGAACTTAACCCCTTCTTCTTTGATCTTTCTTCTGGCAGAAAGTGAATATACCTGATATCCTCCACTATCGGTTAGAATATTCCGGTCCCAGTTCATGAATTTATGAAGACCTCCGGCTTTTTTCAAAATTTCGGTTTTTGGTCTTAAATAAAGATGATAGGTGTTACCTAATATTATATCTGGATTAATATCTTCTTTAAGTTCTTTTTGATGAACACCTTTTACAGAAGCCACGGTACCAACCGGCATAAAAATAGGCGTTTCTATTACTCCGTGATCTGTAGTTATTTTTCCTGCACGTGCTTTACTACCGGGATCGGTAGTTAAAAGTTCAAATTTCATCTGGTGATATATAATTGTTCAGAAATGGTCAGATGCAATTCGCCAATAATTTGTTGTGTTGGGATATAGTTATTGACTTGGCTCATTTCATAGTTCAGTTTAATGGGTGCAAAGATACTCAACTAAATATCATATGGAAGGCCAAATCCAACACAGCTTGTTAGTATTTTCAATAAAAAGTTAATAACTGGGCTATAGTTGCTTTGTCAAAGCTTTTTAAAAAGTTATTTTTGCCGCATTAAAACAACACAATTTAAAATGCCAGACATCAACGAATTACAAGATTTTGCTACCCAGGTTCGCAGGGATATTTTAAGGCAGGTACATAAGGTTAATTCCGGTCACCCGGGAGGATCCTTGGGCTGTACCGAGTTTTTTACTGCGCTATATCAGGAGGTTATGGATCACAACACCAGCTTTAATATGGACGGTAAAGAAGAAGATCTTTTCTTCCTTTCCAATGGCCATATTTCACCTGTATTTTATAGTGTACTTGCGCGTAGCGGATATTTTCCAGTAGAAGAATTGAATACTTTCAGATTAATTGATTCCCGCCTTCAGGGACATCCAACTACTCATGAAGGTCTGCCGGGAATTAGAATTGCTTCCGGATCTTTGGGTCAGGGAATGAGTGTGGCGCTTGGAGCAGCTCAAACAAAAAAGTTGAATAATGATGACCATATAGTTTATTCTCTACATGGAGATGGTGAATTACAGGAAGGTCAGAACTGGGAAGCGATCATGTATGCTGCAGGGAATAAAATCGATAATATTATTTCTACGGTAGATCTTAACGGTCAGCAGATAGATGGTAGTACCGAAACAGTACTTCCTCTTGGAAATCTTAAAGCTAAATTTGAAGCTTTTGGATGGGATGTTATGGAAATTGAAGATGGTAACGACCTTCAACAGGTTATTGACGGTCTTAAAGAGGCAAAATCAAGAACCGGAAAAGGTAAACCGGTTTGCATATTAATGAATACAGTAATGGGTAACGGAGTAGACTTTATGATGCATACTCATGCTTGGCATGGTAAAGCGCCAAATGATGAGCAGCTGGAGACAGGACTTGCTCAAAACCCTGAAACTCTTGGTGACTATTAAGCCAGAGTAATATTCATTAATATCAAAAATTTAAAGACCATGAAAGAATATAAGAATACAGGAAGTAAAGATACCCGTTCAGGTTTTGGAGCAGGGTTAACCGAATTAGGTAAAACCAATGAAAATGTGGTTGCTCTATGTGCCGATCTTACGGGATCACTTAAAATGGACGATTTTAAAGCAAACCACCCGGAGCGTTTTTTCCAGGTTGGTATTGCTGAAGCAAATATGATAGGAATGGCTGCTGGTATGACCATTGGCGGGAAAATTCCTTTTACAGGTACTTTTGCCAACTTTTCTACCGGAAGAGTTTATGACCAGATTCGCCAGAGTGTAGCCTATTCAGGTAAAAACGTGAAGATCTGTGCTTCTCACGCCGGAGTTACTTTAGGAGAAGATGGTGCAACTCACCAGATTCTGGAAGACCTAGGATTGATGAAGATGCTACCAGGAATGACCGTGATCAACACCTGTGACTACAATCAGACGAAAGCTGCAACTCTTGCCATCGCTGAACATGACGGACCGGTTTACCTTAGATTCGGAAGACCAAAAGTGGCTAATTTCACTCCCGAAGATCAGAAATTTGAGATCGGGAAAGCACTTAAATTATATGAAGGTACAGATGTTACGATCATTGCAACCGGACATTTAGTTTGGGAAGCAATCCAGGCTGCTGTAGAACTGAATGAAAAAGGAATCAGTGCTGAAGTGATAGATATTCACACGATCAAGCCTCTAGACGAAAATGCAATTATAGAATCTGCGAAGAAAACTGGTTGTGTGGTGACAGCAGAAGAACATAACTTCCTTGGTGGATTAGGAGAGAGCGTTGCCAGGACTTTAGCAGAGAATCATCCTACTCCTCAGGAATTTGTCGCTACTAAAGATACTTTTGGAGAAAGTGGGACTCCAGCACAATTAATGGACAAATACGGGTTAAACGCAGCTGCGATCGTAAAGGCTTCTGAAAAAGTTTTAAAGCGTAAATAATACACTAATAGTCAGTATTTTAAAGGCCTTTCAGCTAATAAACTGAAAGGCTTTTTTCATTTAATGGAAATAAACATTCGTTAAAGCGCGTTATATTAGCCAAACGATAAACATGAAGAATATGAAAAAGTTAATGTTAGCAGCTATTCTAATTACCGGTTTTGGAATGAGTGCTCAAAATGCAAGTTTTGGAATCAAGGGTGGACTGAATTATGGCGCAACTGGCGATTATGAAACTTTTAGTGATGTTTCTGGCGATTTCACTTCTTCCTTTGAAAAAGGTGAAGATAAAACTGGCTTCCATGCCGGATTATTTGCTCAATTTGAACTTCTGGGGATCTTCATTCAACCAGAATTAATGTACACTGAATTGAATACAGAATATTCTGCGTTCGATTATAAACTTAGCAAGATCGACGCTCCGGTTTTAGTCGGGATTAATATTTTAGGCCCTTTAAACATAAAGGCTGGCCCGTCTTTTCAATATATTTTAGACAACAAAATAAAAGGTTCAGATCTTAAGATCGAAGATGTGGAAAAAGATATCACTGTAGGTTACCAGCTTGGTGCGGGCCTTGATCTGGGAAGATTAGGTTTTGATGTAAGGCATGAAGGATCATTTCAGGATAATTTTGCAGAAGGTGGAAACATAGCTGAAGATTCAGGTTTCACTATAGACTCTAGACCATCACAATGGATACTCAGTGTTTCTTACGCGCTTTAGAAAATTTATATAAAAAGAAAAACCCGGAAATTCCGGGTTTTTTTATGTTCTAATTTGCGACCTGACTTATAAATTTAATCCGGTATAGCCTGAGTTCTTCATCATCATAATCTCCGTCGAATTCCTCCATTGCTTCATCTATCTTATCAGATTCAGCTTCCAGGAAATATTCATGGATCTCTTCCTGTTGATCTTCATCCAGAATATCGTCAACCCAATAATCTATATTCAGTTTAGTACCGCTATAAACAATAGCCTCCATTTCCTTAATAAATTCTGGCATAGACATTCCTTTCGCAGAAGCTATATCGGTTAAAGGCAGTTTTCTATCTACATTCTGAATTATATATAGCTTTAGAGAACTATTGGCACCGGTAGACTTTACAACAAAATCATCAGGCCTTATTATATCATTATCTTCAACATATCTGGCGATAAGATCTACGAATTCTTTACCATATTTTTTCGCCTTTCCTTCTCCTACTCCGTGAATATTACTTAATTCATCCAGATTTACCGGATACTTTAAAGCCATATCTTCTAACGAAGGATCCTGGAAGATAACAAATGGTGGCAGATCTTTTTTCTTGGAAACTTTCTTCCGAAGGTCTTTCAGCATTTTAACAAGTTGCGCATCTACAGAGGCACCTCCTTTATCGGCTTTTACAACTGCATCTTCAGTAGCGGCATTATAGATATGATCTTCAGTCATCATAAAAGAAACAGGATCTTTTAAATATTCCTTCCCTTTCTCCGTGATCTTTACAACGCCATAGGTTTCTATGTCCTTTTTTAAATATCCTGCAACCAGGGCCTGTCTTATCAAAGCCATCCAGTAACTGGAATCTCGATGCTGGCCTTTTCCAAAGAGTGGGTGTTCATCAGTTTTATGAGAAAGGATAAGCGCATTGGATTTACCGATCATGGTTTTTACAACTTCCTTGGATTTGTATAGCTGATTGGTCTCCTTTACTGTTTTCAAGGCAAGTTCCAGATCATCTTTAGCTTCATGTTGCTTTTTCGGATTCCGGACATTATCATCCATACTCGCTCCTTCACCAGTTTCAGAATCAAATTCTTCCCCGAAATAATGAAGAATGAATTTCCTCCTGGAAACTGAAGTTTCTGCATAAGCGACTACTTCCTGTAAAAGTGCATGACCAATTTCCTGTTCTGCCACAGGCTTTCCGCTCATGAATTTCTCAAGTTTTTCTATATCCTTATAAGAATAGAACGCCAGGCAATGACCTTCTCCCCCGTCTCTACCGGCACGACCAGTTTCCTGGTAATAGCTTTCGATACTTTTAGGAATATCATGATGTATCACAAAACGCACATCGGGTTTATCTATTCCCATTCCAAAGGCAATAGTTGCCACAACCACATCTATGTCTTCCATAAGGAACATATCCTGATGTTTAGACCTGGTTTTTGCATCTAATCCTGCATGATAAGGGACAGCTTTTATACCATTTACCTGAAGTGTCTGAGCCAACTCTTCTACTTTTTTCCTGCTAAGACAATAAATGATACCAGACTTACCGTCATTCTGTTTTACAAAACGGGTAATATCGGCTTCAATATTCTTGGTTTTCGGCCTTACTTCGTAATACAGATTAGGCCTGTTGAAACTAGCCTTAAAAGTTCTGGCATTAGTAATACCTAAGTTCTTCAGAATATCTTCCTGAACTTTAGGGGTTGCCGTTGCGGTTAGACCTATTACCGGTATATTATCGCCTATCCTTTTAAGAATATGACGAAGATTTCGATATTCCGGTCTAAAATCATGTCCCCATTCACTAATACAGTGAGCTTCATCTACGGCAAGAAATGCTATAGTTTGATTCTTTAGAAAGTCAACGTAATCTTCTTTAGTTAAAGATTCGGGAGCTACGTAAAGCAACTTGCAGACACCATTACGAATATCAGCCTTTACCTGTGCTACTTCGGTTTTATTTAAAGAGGAGTTGAGAACATGGGCCACGCCATGCTCAGAGGAGATGCTACGTATAGCATCTACCTGATTTTTCATTAATGCGATAAGGGGCGATACTACAATCGCAGTACCGTCTGATATAAGTGCAGGGAGCTGATAACATAGAGATTTACCTCCGCCAGTTGGCATTACCACAAAAGTGTCATTTCCTTTAACTATGCTGGTAATTACTTCTTCCTGAAGCCCCTTAAACTGACTAAATCCAAAGTACCTCTTCAGTTCTTTGTGTAAATCAATTTCGGTCAAAGCCATTCAATTGTGTTACAATTTTACATACATTTGCATTACTAAATATACATATTTCTTTAGTACCTGCAATTCTTAATTTAATCTAATTTGAAACTTAGCGAGCAAATCATTTCTACTGCAAAAGAAACCATTTCCAATGAAGCTGAAGCAATTGCGAACCTCAAAAATTTCATCGACGAAGAATTCGCGAAAGCGGTAGAAATTATTTACCGTTCTCAAGGTCGCGTTGTGGTTACAGGAATAGGCAAAAGCGCAATTATAGCTAATAAAATTGTTGCTACTCTAAATTCTACAGGAACTCCTTCAATTTTTATGCATGCTGCAGACGCCATTCATGGTGATCTTGGTATTGTGCAGGATAATGATGTAGTGATCTGTATTTCCAAAAGCGGAAACAGCCCCGAAATTAAAGTTCTGGTTCCATTGATTAAGAATTTCAATAATACTTTAATAGGCCTTACCGCAAATAAGGAATCTTTTCTGGGTAAAGAAGCAGATTATGTTTTGAATTGTTATGTAGAAAAAGAAGCCTGTCCTAATAACCTGGCTCCCACTACAAGCACTACTGCTCAAATGGTAATTGGAGATGCTCTCGCTGTTTGCCTTCTTAATTTAAAAGGCTTCAGCAGTAAGGATTTTGCTAAATATCATCCTGGTGGTTCACTTGGAAAAAAACTATATCTGAGGGTTAGTGATATTACAGCTCAGAATATGAAACCGGAAGTTACTCCGGAAACTGATGTAGCTAGTGCACTTGTTGAAATTTCTGAAAAGATGCTTGGTGTAACAGCAGTTATAGATAATGATAAGATCATTGGTATCATTACCGATGGTGATATTCGTAGAATGTTAAAAGATCATACTGATATAACGGGCCTAAAGGCTAAAGATATTATGAGCAGGAATCCCAAGACAGTAGATCAGGATACTCTTGCCGTGGAAGCCCTGGAGATCATTGAAAAGAATCAAATCTCTCAACTACTTGCCGTTGAAAATGGGATCTACGCAGGGGTAGTGCATCTGCATAATTTAATAAGAGAAGGAATTTTATAATGGAAAAGATCGCGCCCCAGGAAGAACCAGGAAATGAAATGTCTTTTTTAGACCATCTTGAAGAATTAAGATGGCATTTAATACGTGCGGTTCTAGCTGTAGTTATTGCAGGTTCGATTGCATTCGTTTTAAAAAGCTTCATTTTTGATGTTCTTTTATTCGGGCCGGCAAATGGTGATTTCTTTTCCTATAGAGTATTATGCAGACTGTCAGGCTTATTCGGAATTGATGGTGGATTTTGTGATCCTGAAATGCCTTTTAGAATTCAAAGTAGAACTATGGGCGGACAGTTTTCTGCTCACGTATGGACTTCAATAACCGCTGGTTTTATAATTGCTTTCCCTTATGTAATCTATGAGTTCTGGAAATTTGTAGCTCCTGCAATGCACCATACTGAAAGAAAATATGCTAAGGGTTTCATATTCGTGACTTCGCTATTATTTTTTGTTGGAGTGTTATTTGGATATTATGTGGTAACTCCACTTTCTATCAATTTTCTTGGTAAATATCAGGTAAGTGATACCGTATTTAATGATTTTGACCTGAGCAGTTATATAAGCCTGGTTAGAGCCTCTGTACTGGCAAGTGGATTAATATTTGAGTTACCAATTGTTATATACTTCCTTACTAAAGTTGGCGTGGTGACTCCTCAATTTTTAAAGACTTATAGAAAATATGCATTAGTAATAGTGCTAATACTTTCCGCCGTTATTACACCTCCAGATATTGTAAGTCAGATTATTGTTGCTATACCCGTATTGATCTTATATGAAGTAAGTATTGTTATTTCGAAGATCATGTATAAAAAAGAAGAAGAAAAATTAAAAAAATAAGCTATGATAGATCAGGTTGACGAATTCAATTCGTACCGAGCCAAGATGAATGATAAAATCTTATCTGAAAATAATAAAGTTCTTAAACGAATTTTTAATTTAGACACCAACGCCTTCAGTGAAGGAGCGTTAGATAAGAAAACAAAAGAATTATTGGGGTTGGTTGCTTCTACGGTTTTAAGATGCGATGACTGTGTTAAGTATCATCTGGAAGCAAGCCACAAAGAAGGCATTACCCGTGAGGAAGTAATGGAAACATTAAGCATTGGAACCTTAATTGGAGGTACCATTGTAATTCCTCATTTAAGAAGAGCATTTGAGTATTGGGAAACCCTCGAAAACGCTGAATAATTACGGTATGATTTCTGAGTGTTCAGAAATATAATATAAGAATATGAAATTACGTGCGGACAAACTTGTAAAGACCTATAAAGGAAGAGATGTCGTTAAAGGTATTTCGGTAGAAGTAAATCAGGGAGAGATCGTTGGTTTATTAGGACCTAACGGTGCTGGAAAAACTACTTCCTTTTATATGATCGTTGGTCTTATCAAGCCTAATAGTGGAAATATTATTCTTGATAAACAGAATATTACAAAATACCCCATGTATAAAAGGGCTCAGCACGGAATTGGATATTTGGCCCAGGAAGCTTCTGTTTTCAGAAAGCTAAGTATTGAGGACAATATCATGAGTGTTCTGGAACTTACTAAGCTTTCAAAAAAAGAAAGAGTAATGAAGATGGAATCACTCATCGATGAGTTCGGATTAAGTCATATACGCAAGAATCGTGGGGATCTACTTAGTGGTGGTGAAAGAAGGCGAACCGAAATTGCCAGAGCACTGGCCACAGATCCTAGTTTCATTCTTCTTGATGAACCATTTGCGGGAGTTGACCCCGTAGCAGTCGAAGATATCCAGCGTATCGTTGCCCAATTAAAGGATAAAAATATTGGTATTCTAATTACCGACCACAACGTTCAGGAAACTCTGGCAATTACAGACAGGACTTATCTTATGTTCGAAGGAAGCATTCTAAAGCACGGTATTCCTGAAGAACTCGCCGAAGATGAGATGGTACGTAAGGTTTACCTTGGGCAGAACTTCGAATTAAGAAAAAAGAAGCTATTCAATTAAGCTGCTTCCACCTTTCGGTTAGAAATAATCGAAAGTACTACATACAACAGTAGAATAACTGGTATTGCGATAAACTGCAGAAAAATAATCAGGATAATACAACTAATGATAAAGAAATATCGCAGCTTGTTTTCCTTGAATCCCCAGTCTGAAAATTTTAATGCAAAAAGTGGTAATTCTGCATTAAGCAAATAACAACTTACCAGAGTAAGACCTACCAGAAACCACTCATTCAACAATAAACCGGTAATAAATGATCCAGGCTGATACGTCAGGATCAAAGGCAGACTCAAAATTAGCAAAGCATTAGCCGGAGTTGGTAAACCTATAAATGAATCGGTTTGACGCTCATCTACATTGAATTTCGCTAATCTATAAGCTGAAGCCAGTATGATCAACAAACCTATTAAAGCAAAAGGCTTTATTTGAATATCAAAAACAGACGAATTCCAGTCAGATCCTAGACCACCACTTGCAGGCAATGCTTTCATTAATAATTGATACATAACAAGTCCGGGAACTACACCACTGGTAACCACATCTGCCAAAGAATCCAGCTGAAGACCAACTTCGCTTTTCACATTAAGGGCTCTGGCCGCTAATCCGTCGAAAAAATCAAAGAAAATCCCTGCAGCCACAAAAATAGCAGCTAAAATAAGGTTGCCTTTTACCGCAAAGATCACCGCAATGCTTCCGGATAATAGATTAAAAAGAGTTATGATATTGGGGATGTGCCTTTTAATACCCATTGTTTTAGTTTAGTTAGATTTTACTAATCTACTATTTTGAATCCAGAAAGTTCTAAAATTTTGTTATATGTTGTTTGGGATAAATAAACTTTTAATACTAATTCTACTTAAAAAGATTTCTCTCTTTGGTCGAATCGATAACCTTACGATCATATGTCATTACGACTGCAGCATTAGCGAAGTGAGAAATCTCATCAACTTTATTAACGTCATGCTAAACTCGTTTCAGCATCTCTTATAATACTTCCCCAAATTAAAAACAATCAACTACAAGCTAGCAACAACCAGAACTCAGAACAACCAACCCACAACTACATAAACATATATTTAACTCTTAAAAATCCCATCGGCTATCTGATAATTGATAACTGTTAATTGGTAACTGAACAGAGTTTCATATTTTTGGGCAGATCTAAAATTTATGAAGAATCTAATCCTGGCGATACTAAGCGGAATATTACTGGCTATTTCATGGCCAACTTATGGATTTCCATTATTCATATTTTTCGCATTTATTCCGTTATTATTAGCAGAATTTAGAATTAGAAATTATTCTGAAAAGTGGAATAAATTAAAGGTTTTCGGACTTTCCTACTTCAGTTTTTTCATTTGGAATTTAATAACCACCTACTGGATATATTTCTCTACTCCATTTGGGGGAGTATTTGCTATTCTTGCAAATTCTCTTTTAATGTCCATAGTCTTTTTACTTTACCATATAGTTGCTAAAAGAACAGGTTTTAGCGCAGCCTCAGCATTTCTGATAAGTATCTGGATGGTTTTTGAAAGGATCCACCTGAACTGGGATTTCTCCTGGCCATGGCTGAATTTAGGAAACGTTTTTTCAGATTTTATTAGTTGGGTGCAATGGTATGAATATACGGGTACCTTTGGCGGAACACTTTGGGTCTGGCTCGTTAACATTGCTGTTTTTAAATCAATTTTGCAATTCAGGGAATTTAGGGATAGAGGTATTATTTATCCTTCTATATTAAAAGTTTCTCTACTTATTCTATTGCCTGTTGGGCTATCACTCATCTTATATTACAATTATGAGGAACCTCAGGAAAAACTGGATGTAGTGATTCTACAACCTAATATAAATCCCTATACTGAAAAATATAATACTACCGATTCAAGGATTGGAGAGTTGCTATTAAAATTAAGTGAAAGATCGGTCACAGATTCAACCGACCTGGTTATAGCTCCTGAGACAGTTTTCGCTGACGGGACCCGCCTTTCAAATCTAGAGAATTCTGAAGCTGTTTTTTTTGGGCAGCAAATTAGTAGAATTAATCCAGATCTTAGTTTTCTTGGCGGTTTAAGTATGTTCGAGCGCTTTAATGATCCTGAAAAAGTTCGAAAACAGACCAACCAGATTCGCCCAAATGACTGGTATGACGACTACAATTCGGCTTTTATAACCAGAAACTCTATTGATAGTACTCAACTTTACCACAAATCTAAATTGGTGGTAGGAGTGGAAAATTTCCCATATCAGAATATTCTCAAACCAATTCTGGGTGATGTGATGATAGATCTGGGTGGAACCGTAGCCATGAAAACAACTCAGGAAGACCGTGAGGTTTTGTGGGTCAAAGATGAACTGGGTACGGCACCTATAATATGTTATGAATCTGTTTATGGAGAATATGTTACCGGATATGTTGAAAACGGAGCAGGTTTTTTAAGTATTATCACCAATGATGCTTGGTGGGGCAATACTCAGGGTCACCAGCAGCATTTGAGTTATGCCAGATTAAGAGCAGTTGAAACTCGTCGTTACGTCGCCAGAAGTGCGAATACGGGAATTTCCGCTATCATTAACTCCAGAGGAAATATTGTAAAGAAACTTGCCTACGAAAAACAGGGAAGCATTAATGGTCAGATAGGTATAAGTACTGAAAAAACCTTTTACGTAAAGTACGGTGATTATATCCCTAGGATCGCTCAATTCCTTGCTTTGTTCATTTTTCTATTTTCAGTAGTTAAGTTTAAAAGAAAAAGACCCGCTTAAGAAGTGAGAAGTGAGAAATCTATTTTCATTCTGCCTTGTCATGCTGAACTTGATTCAGCATCTCTTCAAAACCACTATTACCGGTCATTTCGAAAAAGCAAAGCGACTGAGAAATCTATTTTTCATTCCGCCACGTCATGCTGAACTTGATTCAGCATCTCTTAAAAACCACTTTTACCGGTCATTTCGAAGAACCAAAGCAACTGAGAAATCTATCTTCATTCTGCCGCGTCATGCTGAACTTGATTCAACATCTCTTCAAAACCACTATTACCGGTCATTTCGAAGAAGCAACGCGACTGAGAAATCTATTTTCATTCCACCTCGTCATGCTGAACTTGATTCAACATCTCTTCAAAACCACTATTACCGGTCAATTCGAAGAAGCACAGCGACAGAGAAATCTATTTTTCATTTCTCCACGTCATGCTGAACTTGATTCAGCATCTCCTCTTTAAAACTCACTTACCGGTCATTATGAAAAAGCAACGCGACTAAGAAATCTTCTTTTCGTCCCTCCACAGGAATAAAATGATCAAAACAGTCTTTAAAAACAATTGATTACTCTTAACTGAAATCTGAAAACCCTTCACTATTCACTTTTCACTATTCACTTTTCACTATTCACTTTTCACTAAACTACTGTCCTCTAAAGAAAATAACCGTACTCAGGGTTTTCAAGAGAATGCTCAGATCCAGGAAAATCCCCCGATGTTTAATATAGTACAGATCATACTGTAACTTTTCCAGACTATCATCATGACAATCTCCATATTTTGCCATAACCTGGGCCCAACCTGTTAAACCAGGTTTGATGATATGCCTTGTATCATAAAAAGGAATAAGTTCTGATAGCTCCTTCACAAAAATTGGCCTCTCAGGTCTGGGTCCTATAAGACTCATATCCCCTTTTAAGACATTATAAAATTGAGGTATTTCATCTATCCTTGCGCGTCTAAGAAATTTACCAAACCTCGTGATTCTAAAATCATTCTTTTGTGCATATTGAGGGCCTGTAGACTCAGCATCCTTATTCATGGTACGCAACTTCAGAATATTAAAAACTACTCCGTTCTTCCCTACCCTCTCCTGAGTATAAAAGAATTTTCCGCGATTTGCCACTAAGTTTCCTATAAAAATAAATGGAGATATTAAAAGACCAAAAATAATTCCGATGATCGACACAATAATATCCAGAACCCTGAAAATCAGGATATAAAACTTGTTTTGGTTACTTCTACTAAACGGAAAGTATCTATAAAAATCCTTATCTACATTTTGAACAGGAATACGTCTGGTAACCTCCTCATAAACCTGGGTATATTCTCTAACTGGGAACCCTCTTTTAAGTAATTCATTTAATTGGTTGTATAGCGAGAACATTAAACCCTTTTGATAAGCACTGGCAACCAAAACCTCATTAATATGATGCTCCTTTATAGCGGTTTGAAGTTCCTGTACTTCAAATCGAATAAGATCATCTCTAACCAGTTCAGTTTTGAACCTTTGGTCTGTATGAATATATCCAACTACAAAATAGTTTGGATCTGACTTCTGAAGAGATTCTGCTATAAGCTTAATATCAAAAGTATCTCCTACAACCAGAACACGTTTATAAAACCGGGGGGAAGATATGAGGTTGATGTATAAAAATCTCCAGATCAATAAAGCTCCAGCTACTGATATAAAAAAGAATAAGATTTGAAGGCGATTTTCTGGTAAGCTAGGCGTGAAAAATGGAGTAAGTATGTAAAAAAGCACAGTCAAACTTGTAGTTAACAATACATTTTTGATCACACTATCAAATCGGTCAGCTTTCTGTAGATCGTACAATTCGAATATATTCCCGAACAAATTCAGGTAAATCAAAAAAACCAGGGTCCAACTCCAATTGCTTGTATCGATTTTGAAATAATCAAATTTGAAAATTATTCCAACTATTGCTAGAGTTAGCAGAACACCAAGCATATCAAAAAGACGCAAAAGAACTTTACGTTCAGAAATCTCGAAATGAATTAGGGGCTTCTGAGACATGAATGGTTAGGTTTCCTGATCGGGATAAATATATAATTTTTAACCTAGCAATTCTAACCAAAGAGGTTTTACCTTACCCCAGTTAAAGTTTTCAACTTTTTGCCTTCCCTGCACACTGAGTTTTTCTGTCAGCTCCGGATGCTCTATTAATTGTTTAACAGCCATTGCCATAGCTTCAGCATCGTTGGAGTCAACTAAAAGACCGTTCTCCGTGTTATTTATTAAATACGGAATCCCTCCAACATTGGTGGAAACTACAGGCATTCCCAGCGCCATAGCTTCAATCACACTAACAGGGGTATTATCTATACTGGTAGTATTAATAAAAATATCATATTCGTTTGATAGATCTATCCACTCCGATTTTTTTAGTTTACCCGGAAATTTCACCGCCAGATCTTCATCTTTCGCCATTTTCTTTAATTCCTCATGGCTTCCGTCTTTATCGGCACCAACCATGCAGAGTTTAGCCTCGGGATAGTCCTTCCTTAAAATTTCTAATACAGTGATAGCCATTTCCGGATTATAAACTTTATCAAAAGCTCGGACCCATAGTAATTTCGGAGCTACCTTGTTTCTTTTTATAAAGTCATATTCAGATAATTCTATAGAATTAGGTATATAGACCATATTCCTTAACTGGAATCTTTTCAGTTTGTCTTTCAGAAAATCAGAGGGCACCACATTGGCTTTCGCTTTCCGGAATAAATTTAGAATTCTCGAAGAAGACCTGCTGAACCTATCTTCCAGATTCCCTCCATGCAGAATAAAGATATAAGGAGTACTAAGAAGCAAACAGGCTTGAGCGCTTAAAACGGCATACCAGAAATTAGTAGTACTATAGGTGTCTATCAACACCAGATCTACATTCCTTTTCAGGATTACGCTACCCAGCATATGAAGTAATCTCAATGGTTTATTCCTGATAGAGGAAACTGAATCTACCCTGTAACCTTCAGCTTTCAGCAAAGATGGGAGTGTATCAATGCTGGTGGGTGAAAAACCATGTTTCTCTAATTTATTGCCTAAGTAGAGAATTCTTTTCATTAACTAAGCACTTCGTTCCACTGGTCTTTAATATTGTTCCAGTCGAAAGATTCAACTTTATCTCTGGCATTTATACATAATTTCTCTCCTGTTTCGGGATTTTTAATAATTCTTATGATCTCTCTGGCCATGGCTTCTTCATCTTCTTCCGGCACCAGTATTCCGTCATGTCCGTTATTGATCAACACCGGCATTCCTCCCACATCTGTACTCACCACTGCCAGTCCCAGGCTCATTGCCTCTATCACGCTTATAGGAGTATTGTCTACCGACGTGGTATTGATAAAGAAATCATAATTTCTGGAAAGTTCTGCCCAGTGCTTTTTCCTGAGTTTTCCGGTAAAGCGGACATCCAGATCAAATTCTTTAGCTAGTTTTTTACAACTGGCCATTGTCCCGTCTTTCTCTGGGCCAACCATACATAAGCTTGCGTGAGGATAGCTTTGTTTTAAAATTCGTAATACCTCTAAAGCCATAAACGGATTATACCTCTTCTGAAAACGTCTTACCCATAATAGCTTTGGCCTGAACGAAGCACGTTTGCTAAAAGGATAATTATCAGATTTTATGGCATTGGGAATGATCTGGGTATTTTTAAATCCGTGCTGCAGAAAGATGTCGTATAAGAATTTAGAGGGTGCTATATTTACCCTGGAATTACCAAATAGGCTATGACTAAACTTCTTAGAATTCTCTAACCTTTCCGGAAGATTCCCGCCATGTAGGATAGGTATATATTCTAGCCCAAACAACTCACAGGTTTTCCCTACTAAATAAGCATAATAGAAATT
Source organism: Christiangramia echinicola DSM 19838 (assembly GCF_000423065.1). Lineage (GTDB taxonomy): Bacteria > Bacteroidota > Bacteroidia > Flavobacteriales > Flavobacteriaceae > Christiangramia > Christiangramia echinicola. The sequence continues at coordinate 202,092 of NZ_KE383973.1, read as the reverse complement.
CATTGCCCCATAGGTGTCAATAAGTACAATATCTGTTGTGGCCTTATGCTTTGCAATCAAACCCAGCATCTCGGCCAGTCTTAAGGCCTTATTATTTCGGGTAGAAGCAGTTTTCACCTTATAACCTTCTTTTCTAAGCATTTTACTGAAAAAAGAGATATAAGTGACAGTAAAACTATTGACCTGCAAGTCGTTTCCTATGTACAGGATTCTTTTTTTCATCTACTATATATAATAAAGCAAGTCCATATACAAACCCTGGTAAGGCTATTCGCATTGCAGAGTGATTAATCGTCATAAACCAAAATGTAACAAATGCCAAAAAGTAAAAATTGTTTTTAAACTTAAACCAAAAAGTTATAGGTACAATTATAATTATACATAATGCTATAATTCCTAAAATTCCGTGCTCCGCCAATAACCTGCTTAATTCATTATGACTTGCTATACCAATTCCTAAATTTTCTTCTCTATATTCCTTTCCCTTTCCTACTCCAATTCCAGTAATTGGATGATGATAAAATGCAGATAATTCGGTTTCAATTAACTCCATCCTACCAGTAGTAATATCATCTTCCACCTGACCTAAAGCATTCCGATTAGTATACCTATTTCCAATTAATCCTCCTGTTTCCATAGAAGTAAACATCCACACTACTGTAAAAATTATTACAACTCCTATTATTTTTAAATTAGTTTTTTTGATAGTTTTTAAATCCTGTTTGGAATAAAAGAAGATTAAAAAAGCTATGAGACAAAGAATTCCAGTGACAATACCCCCTCTTGAAAAAGAAACTACCCCCCTATAACCAACCATTATCAACAAGATTGAGTCAATAATATTAATTCTCAAAGATTTTATAGTAAATAGTCTCGTAGCTAACAGGAAAACAGCAAGCCCCATTGCCGTAGAAATTTGATTTGGTCCAAACCCACCTGTAGAAGCATAGTTCCCCGAAAAACTTATTTTAACTTCATCTAAACTCGGTGTATAGAAAAGAAGATAAAATGCTTGTGCAACAATAGGCATTAATAGCATCAGAAATACCCTTTGGAAATCCTCTTTTTTAATTTTTTTATAATAGCAATACAAGGCTGAAACACCTAAGCATACTGGACCAGCCAAATTGAAAGCTACCTGTTTTCTAAATTCAAAATCATAGCTCATAGTAAATGTCACCATAATCACTCCAGGAAAAAGGATCAATAAATAGATCCAGAAAGGAACAGTCTTAGAACTTGCTCCTTTAAAAAACATACCAATAACTAGAAATATAATTACTGCGTATTTACCGGTTTCATAGAAAAAAACAGCACTAGTTTGACGAAAAAATACCTCTCCTCCAGCGATATAAGCAGCAGCCATAAGGGCTTCGTTCCCTTTATTCTTACGATCAATAATAACGAAAGTAAAAGAAGCCATAATACCTAATAGAATGACCTTGGCCAAACCTGGAAACAGATATATTATAAAACCATACCCTAAATGAAGCATTAACATTTTCAGGTAGAATTGATTATTTATTCTATCAAAATTTTTCACAGGTTTTCTATGAATTGACTGTACTTGTTTATTACTGATTCTTTTGAATATCTTTTTTTAATCCTTTCCTTAAGATCATTGCCGTCTTTTTTCCTTTTAGCAGGGTGGGTTATATATCCAAGAATAGCCTCAGCCAGGACTTCAAATTTTGAAGATGGTATCAGAACTCCATGATTTCGAACTACTTCTTTATTTTCTCCAACTTCAGTACAAATAACTGCCAATTCATTCGCACCATACTCGAGAATCGCTAAAGGCAAACCTTCAGATTTTGAACTCAGGATACCAACATGCATATTAGCTAAAATTTTTGAAGGATCACTAAGCTCGCCATGATATTCAATATAGTTACGAGCATTTATTTCACTTTCCAATTGCTTGGAATATGTATCTTCAAAACCCTTACCTATCAGATTTAGCTTTATTTCATATTTCTCCCTCACCTTATCGCATGCTTTCAAAAGTGTAAAATGATCTTTTTGTTCTCTGAAATTAGCCAGACAAACCAACTGATAAGGTTTATTTGCTTCAGATTCTTTTAGCTTTTTTCTTGGAAATTCTATAAAGTTATTAAGGAATATGACTTTTTCACATTTAAGCTTTACAATAGCCCATTGTTTCAGTTTTTCATTTACGCTAATAATTCCATCAAAGTTCCTAGAAAAATATTGCAATGGTTTTAATTGACGGTTTTCAAGATATTCGCTTTCTCCATAGTGATCATGCCATACCAACTTTATTCTTTTATTCAACATTTTGGATAAAACGCCAAGAAACCATGAAGTACCATGAGCCTGGACCAGATCAATATGCTTTTCTTGAATATAATTTGAAAGCTTTTTTAAAGCTCTAACATCGATTGTACTCCTCTTATTTAAAAATAAATAACCAATATCACTATTAAGCAATTCCATAAAAGCTCCTTCTTCCCTAGTGGAGACAAGGAATGAGGAGTGCCCTGCTTCCTGCAATGCATTGGCATAATTAATTGCCATCCTTTCAGCGCCACCCGGGTGCAGCGTATCTATAAGTTGAAGTATCCTCATAGAAATTTCTTTATTTCTGAATTGAATTTTTCTAGGGTATAATCCTGAGCCCATTCCTGTGCCTTTGCAGATTTATTTTCTAATTCATAAGGCATTGACAGGAAACCGGATATTCTTTCAGTTGCCTCATTCACTTCAGGTTCAATTAGAATTCCTCTTTCACCATTCCCCAACATCCATGGTACACAGCTAATAGCGGTTCCAATCGGTACGCATCCAAAGAACATAGCCTCGGCCAGGGCTTTAGGCCAGCCCTCACTTTTTGAAGGTAATAATGAAAAATGTGATTGTAAATACGCCTCTTTGACTATTTCAGAATTTTGATTGCCATGTAAGGTGATCTCTTTTTCGAGATCGTTTTTATTGATATAATCTGCGAGCCCATTAAATAGTTCACCATCTCCATATACATCCAATTTTACATGATACCCTTTCTTCTTGATGGACTGAATTATTTCTACAGCCATGAAAGGCCTTTTTCCTTGAGAAAGGGCACCTACAAATAAAAATCTATAAGGTGCCTCGAAAACTTTCTTATACTCTTTAATCTCCGATTTGGAGAAACTGGAAGTAAAGAAGGGAATTACGTTCCGGCCCTGATCAGACCAGTTACCATAAACTAAAACTTTCACGTTACGTGTGAGGAATTCATGGGCCAGGATTTGTTTCTGTAACTTATAAGTCCAGGGCTGTTGAGCATCACCATCCCAATTACCTGCATACTTAACTGTTTTTGGTTTACCTGGAAAAAAAATCTGTACGATACAGGCTAACAAACCAATATTTCCCGGACACCGTATATGTAAATGATCGGCCTTAGCCATCAGTTTAATTATTTTAAATAATGCTCCAGGTATTTTTGTTATTGAAATTAGGCTTTTCCTTTTGCTTGTGAAATTTAAGGTCTTAAGAGCTAGAAAATGAATATCAGTCCTTTCATATACCTTATCAATTCGATCAGCTGAAGCTTTAACAGGAGCGATTACGTAAATATCTTCAACATATTCAAACCAAAGATCCATTTCCCGAACATACGGTGCATAGGCCGAAAGATTACCTCCATGAAAAAAATGTTCAGCATGAGTAAATACAGCCAGTCTCATAATCTGTTTTTGAGTTGCATCAACATAGTAAGCTGCATGCATTGGAACATGTGGGCATCATTTTCTTTTGAAAAACTGATATCCCTATGATGCCACTTCTTACTTAAAGTTGATTTTTTTTCAGCTGAAATTGGTAACCCGTTAATTAAGAAAAGCCATTTCGTCTTTCCTAAGACGGCTCTTCTATCCAAGATTTCAAAGTTCTCGGCATATTTGTAATATACTTTTTTAGAAAATGGCCACTCCCAGTCTTTATCACTTTGAAAAGGTCTATATAAATTACGTATGGTTTTTACAGGAAGACTCGTACTTAAAGGGTCATAACTAATAATCTTCGCATTAGGTTTCAGCTTTTCCTTAAGCTTATTAATCAGTTTATCGGTATCCTTAAAATGATGAAGTACTCCATATGCATAAATAAGGTCGAAATCTTTCTCCTTGAAATTATCTGATAAAAAATCTATTGCATAAACCCGGGCATGAGGAAATTTATTTAATCGTTTACCTAAACTTTTGATGGCCTTTTCGCTAAGATCTATACCCACATATTCTTTTGAATTTTTAGCTAAATGAAAAGATAGGGAATTCCCTTCGTAACATCCCAGATCCAAAACCTTCTTATTTTTAAGATCTCCCAGCCAGTCCAAATGGAGCTGGTGAATCTCTTTCTCAAGGCCTAATTCTTTTCGGAAGGAATTTAAAGTCTTGTTCCTAATGAAATACCAGAACCTCGTCACCAGATTTTTTTTCTGGTTCTCATAAAAAGCCTTCTGTCTTTTTATCATTTCATTACCTGCTGCCATAGGAATAATACAATATAATTTATCTAAATAAGTAGGTATAAAGATCACTCAAATTATATTTTATAGAAGAGATAAAGGTGAAATCCATCTCTTCATCATGAGCTTCATCACCATCATACACTAGGTAATATTCTCCATTCAAAGGATTTACGTTTAAATGATGCATTCCTCTATCAAACCATTTTAAAGAATCAGACTTATACAATTGGTTTTCAATAAATTTTTCGAACCTGTCAGAATCCAACGCATACAGAGAAACGCCTGTGCCATAACCTTCAGTATTATTCTGAAAGGGTAAATACCATTGACCATCAACAGAAAAAAAGTTACCCGCAGGTCTGATCTCATTACCTTTTTTAATTTTAAATGAAAAGTCTTCTTCCCAATCACCAAAAAGGCTGTCACTTCTGAAAATCCGTTGATTGTAATTGTTATCTATACCAACGATCAGATTCAGGCTATCCGAAATCAAAATTGCCGGATCTTTTAATTTTATGTTAGCTATTAGGGTGTCACTTATTTTCCATTTTTTCGGAAATTCCACTGCTCTATATAACACGACATTATCAATAGAAGCCGATTCCGGTAAAATATACTTTTTATTCCTATACTCAAACACCTGCGGAAAGGAAATATGAAATGACTCATCAATTACATTTCCTACAAAATTATAATTTTGCCCATCCTTCGAATGAAATAAACCTATTTTTGCAGGTCCCTGTTTTTCCTGATTTTCAAAAAAGATATAGAAATTATTTTTCTCGAAAAAAAGAAAAGGATCGGCAATAAAACTGGTGTTATTATTTGTTATCGTCTCTAAAGAATCTTTTTTTAGAATATTTAATCTTGATGGAACAAGTTTTTTAAGAGGATCCTTGGTTTTCATAAACCCAATTGACCAGCCTTCGCTTTTAGGAGTGAGAAAAGGATATCTTTGATTAAAGACAATTAAAAATCCTAATAGAGAAAATATTGACAATATACCAATTTTAAATCTTCTGTTCATCTATTTATTTGTGGCTTTGAGAAAATAAGGCTTACCAATCCTGCACTTCGGCCAACAGATTCATTTATTGATTCTTTGCGATTATTTTTACCGAAAGCATTACCAAATCTGATAAATAATAATAAAATATTTATAAGGCTCCACTTTAAATTTGCTGTTAAGCCTGGCTTTGGATATTTTAACCTCCAAACATAAAATCCGTTCCGTATCATCATTTTACCGTACCTGATATAATCAGGTCTGCCTGAAGCCTCATGTAAATGTTGGACCTGGGCGGCTGTATTAACGTATAACTGACCGAGCCTGGAAGCTCTTAGGCAAAAATCCATGTCTTCATATAGGCCATAGCCCTCAAAATACGGAGAGAATTTTATTTTTTCAAAAAGTTCCTTTTTATAAGAAGAAACCCCTCCCATAAAGAATTCAACTTTATAGCTTTTACCTGATGGAGGGAGGAAACTGATTGCCAATCCGTGCGAAAATTCAGGCATATAGCCGGGTGACCTGTTAGACAATAAGCCTAAACGCTTTCTTAGACAATTACGCTGTCCAAGTTTACGCGTATACCCATCTGTCACAAAATCATCAGCTTTTGGAATATAATCCTCTCTAATCTTTAGCCATTTTATTTCATCCTTTATCCATCCCCCCACAGCAAAAGCATCCGGCTTTACGGTATAAGTTTTAATTAGCTCTCTGAAATAATCTTTTTCGAGAACTATATCATCATCAAGGAAACAGACAACATCCACAGCTCCACTTTTAAGAATTCCGAAATTCCGCTGCCTGGTAAGTCCCCGGTCCTCCTCTTCCACCCTGAAATACTGAAGATCCTGATAAGGTTTTTTTTCTAATATTTGTTCGGTCTCCATTCCATTAGACCCATCCACAATAATTATCTCATCCGGGTAAAGACTCTGATCTTTGACTGAGTCCAGCAATCTTATTAGTGAATCTGCACGTTCGTAGGTACAAATGATCAGGCTAAATGTAGTTTTATTATTAGATTTCATCGACTTAGCTTTTTCAACACTAATTGATCGCATAATTCCTCGCTTTTCTTCCAGCGCTTCTGTATAAGCCTGTAATACTTAAAAGGATTTCTAACAGACTGCTTTCTGTAAAATTTTAGGAACAAAGAAGCTTTATAGCCCCTAATCATTTCCTTTGTATAATGCTTCTTTATTAGGTACATCAAGGTTGGAGATGGCTTAGGTTCCAATCTATTTTTTCTCCAATTATCGACAACCGTGGATCTAAATCCTCCCCTCTTGGCCTTCAGATGAGTAAAGCTCAACCCCGGGTGAAAAATGATATCACTGCCTAATTCCCTCAATTGTAGTCCGAAATCTAGGTCTTCTCCAAAACCAAATTCCAAAACCTCATCGAACTTACAATTTTTGGCAATGCTGGATCGGACTATGGAGGTTCCTGATCCAAAGGCTCCCCATTGTTTTATTTTTCGGAAAACCGCCTCTTCTCCCGGTTGTAAACAGGCCAGGTTTAAAGTATCAACCTGAAGCCTATGTAATTCTCCCACCGACCGCTCTAAGAGATTGGCAGGAAGCCTGATATCATCATCTGCCAGGAAAACCCATTTAGATTTGACTTCATTTAAGGCTATATTCCTGGCATTGCAGGCACCGGTTTGATTTATGAATTTATGGATGATCTTAAATGGCCAGTCATTATTTATAAAATCCAGTTCATTGTCTGCAGAGAGATCCGGGTTTTGTTCGACGATTATTACGTTTGTAGGAAGTAATGTTTGTTCCTTTAGGTCTTTTAGAACCTGTTGTACATATTCCGGTCTTCCTAATGTTGGGATCACTACATCCAAATCTTCCTGTTTGATTTCTAATGCATCTTTCAACTTGATCTCCTCCAAGTCAATATTTTTCTGAAAAAGGTTTTTTACACCCAATGCTAATATTAGATTCCAAAAGAAAATTTCCTTTTTATACTTTTTCAAACAGTGTGACAACACCCATAACCATTCTTTCTTATAATGCTGGCCTACGAAAGTGAAAAATTCAGCATTACTCGCCTGAAACTCGAGTTTCTCTCTATTTTCTTGATTCACCAGTCCTGGATCGGAATAACAGAAAAGGGAATTTTGTTGTCCAGTTTTAGCTATGGAATTGATCAGGTATCCAAAGCTCTTTTGATCTCTTAAAAGCTGACGGAACTTTATCGCTGTTTTTCCAAAGATCCCTCCTACGTCTGTACTCATTAACCAGGTAGGATATTTTACATCCGGTTTAGGATTGATAAATGGCAGTTGATCTACATATCCAATATCCTCTGAAAAATAACGTGTCCTGATAGCAAAAGACGTCATGATATTATGATGGGCGAAAAGCTGTTTGAAGTAAGTTCTATTTAGCTTATCGAAGTGTCTTTTTTCGATCCACACCAGTATTTCTTCAGGATAATTCTTTGCAATTTCCCAGAAAGCTTCCACAAGTGAATTGCTTTTAATCGATAACTCTTCATCTTCCCGAAAGACTTGGTCAAAAATTTTACCTTCCTGGTGTATCAAATAGATCATCTGGGACAGAATTAATTCAAATCTAAGTTTTTCTTTTCAATAAGTTCCTGATAGAATTTAATGTTTTGCTCTGCAACCACCTTGCTAGAAAAATTCCTTACAACCAGTTCTCTGGCTGCTTTGCCCATTCCTTTTGACAACTTACTATCCTTGAGTAAATCCACAATTCTAGAAGCGTATAATTTGTGATTCCTGGGATCTACCATATATCCGGTTTTCCCATCTATCATCACCTCAGGTGCCCATCCAATATTGGAAGTGACCAGGGCTTTTCCCATGGCCATTGACTCTAACCATGTCATAGGCATTGCCTCGGCAAAACTAGGTAAAACAACAAGGCTTGCATTTTCTAATTCTTCTCTAACCTTCGAATAATCTAAAGATCCAATATACTCAAATTGCTTTATTGCCTTTTGAGTAAGTTTATTTTTAAATAATTCCAGGGTTGAAGTATTTTCAAAAATATCAACTATATCTCTTCCTGCCAGGATTAACTTTACTTCCGGATTTTCCCTTACCACCCGATTATAGATCTCTGCCAGTTCCAGGACTCCTTTTTTCCGTATTAAGCTGCCGAAATATAATATTCGACCTGGCACCGGCTTAATTTTTGAAGCTTGAAAATCTTCAATTCGTATACTATTATGGATCACCTTGTATTTCCTTTCAAGGTCAAAAACCTCCATAGTTTTTTTTCCTGTAAAATCGCTAACCGAAACAATAGAATCTGCATTTATAAGGGCGCTCCTTTCGAAAAGTCGGTTTTTATATTTCTGCCGCCTGTTTTCCAGTTCACAAAAATATCCATCTGTTCCGTGTAATCGAATTATATGAGGTATTTCGAATTTCATAAATGCGGTGATACCTGTCCAGTCAGGTGTTTCAAATATATTTATTCCTTCTTTAAAAATTATACGATTGATTCTTTTCTCCAAGTATTTCCTGTAAAAATACCAGCCTCCAAATGGATATTTTCGCTGCTCGATCAGGTAGAAATGTATCCCTTTATCTGAAAAATGTTGTTCTGAATTTTGGCTATATACCAGAACGCTGACTTTTTTACCCTTTTTTACCAATGCCTCTGCCATATTCCGGATGCTGGTACCCAATCCACCCGAAGCTGTACAAAGTTCATGGGGATATTCCGGAGTTAAATAGGCGATATGCATCTATTATTACTTTATGATTTGTTGTAATTGTTGAGTTATTTGGCTATTTGCTTTACCTTCTGATGAATTAATAATTTCGTACCACTGCTTGGTAATTTCAATACTAACAGACGTATTATTTTTAGCCGACTTAATCACATCCTCAATTTCTTGTACTTCATTTATCCAGTATACAGCTTTTTTATCTGGCATAGAACGAAAATGTACATAATCATAAACCTCCCGAATATCCTTTTCTAAATTTTCTATTCGTGGTTTATAATTTAAAAATCCACAGGGTTTATTCTTGGCTATAAAATCAAAAACCATTGATGATCCAACATTGATCACCATAAAACTATGTTGGATAATATTGGTTTGAAGCATCATATCCTGCCTGGTAGGCATAACCTGGTCCCAGCTGTCTACACCTCTACTCCATTGGGGATCGATAGAACGTATCACGTCGTTATATTCCTCGATCACCGTGCCATATCTGCCAGAAAAATCTACCGGGCATCTTCTGAAGATCACTCCCATTTCCTCCCCCTTCCGGTTCAGGTTCCGAACGGATTCTGCTACATCTTTTAAGAAAATTTCATCATGTGGTGAGGTAGTGATGTCATCTCCTGAAAAACATAAATAGTCTTTCTGTGGATTCAAATCGTATTTCTTATAAAATTCCTTCCGTGACATAATCACTTCCTCTTTATAATGTATTTCAAATTGAGGAGTTCCGGTTATTTTAACCTGTTGTTCCTGAACAAACGGGTAATATTCAAGCAATTCCTTTTTCATATAATTGCTCCAGACAAAGTAAAAATCCGTATCTATTACTTTGGTAGCCTTCGGTAAATTATCCCAGGAAAAGATAAAACAGGCAGTAGGTATTCCTATATCTTTTGCCGCTGTTATAGGTGCGATCGCATTCACTGGACGCTGGTTGGCGCAAAATACCAGGTCTGGCGCTTCATTTTTTAGTACGACCCTGCAATGCTTGTAATATTGAGATTTCCTCTCAGACTCATTCATCCGTATCCTTAGCACCTCTAATCCTTTTTCTCCTGAATGGTTTCTGCGAAGCCTTGAAACGATAAGGTTCTTGATCTTATTCTTTATTCCTTTAGACGAGTTCCTGAACTCATACTTTTCATAGATTGGATCCTGAAATCTGTCTTTAAAGTGATCGAGTTCTGCCAGGATCTTAGCTCTTTTATAAAGGTCGGTTGTGGCCCGTGGTGCTGGTTCTAGTTTTATCTCCTTTTCTCCTTCCCCGGCAATATCATAGGTAGTGGCGTTCCAGTAAACGATCTGCAGACCAGATTCCCTCGCTATTTCAGGAAAATCGGTGAATAAAAAATTCCTGAGGCTAACGCCATCTGGAATAACGATAAGAATTTTCTTCTTTTTCAAAAATACGGGTTCATTGGGAATTCAAATATAGAAAACCCATTGGGTTATTGGTAGTTTTTTAAAAGAATAGCCGTATTGATCCATTGCCAGAGATAAAAGCTATGATTTCTTTTACCTTTCATATAGGATTTCCATTCTCCTTCCATACGGTCAAAATCGAACCAGTTAGCATAAGAGGATTCTTTTAGCTCCTTTAAGCTCCCATCTACAAACATAGCTAATTCGCTTCCTAACCATTCCCGCTGTGGTGTTTGAAGAGGACGTTTAGGTGCCTCGGCTACCTCAAAAGGCACAAATTCCTTTACGATCTCCCGCAAAAGGCATTTATGAACTCCTCCCCTGATCTTCATGTTATCAGGAAGTCTGAATGCAAATTCTACTAATCTGTAATCCAGAAATGGTTCTCTTAATTCGGTAGAAACAGCCATCGAAACCCTGTCGTTAAAACGCAGCGCCCTTGGAAGTTTAGTATAAAAGAGATCCCGATATTGTAGATTTTGAACTCTTGAGGAAAAAGGTTCCGGGTATTGAGGTTGCTTCGCTAATTCTCGGAAATCATTTTCAAGAACCTCAGGTTTAAAAGCTGACTCCTTTCCAACACCCTGAATTAAGTTGTTAGTATTACTCGAATAATAGTCATATCCAGCCCATTGTTCATCCATCCCCTGACCATCCAGGAGTACCTTAATCCCATCCTCACTGGCTTGTCTGAATATCTTTGAATAGGCTAGTGTGGGAATTCCACCAAAAGGCTCATCCTGGAAATCACTGATCTTTTTAGCCAGCTCAGGCACTTCTTCAAGTCTAAGTTTGATTTTTTCCAGTGGGTTTCCCGTCTTTTCTATCATTTGTTCAACCCAGGACAATTCATCATACCTATCATCCCCGGAATAGAAGGTGTAAGCCCGGATGTTGTGAGCTGGATGAAGGTGGTTCACCAGGGCAAGTAATAGCGAACTATCCACTCCACCGCTCAGATTAAAGCCAACCTGAACATCGGCCCTGAACCTTAATTTTATGGAGTCTTCCAGAAGGTCAAGGTAATTTTTTTTAATATCTGCTTCTGAACCAGAATCAGAAGAACGGACTTTTATCCTCTTTTCAAAATTATACCAGGGATATTTTTGCAAATTTCCTTCCTGATATTCCAGGAAATACCCTCCCGCCAATTGAGATATATCGGCATAAAAAGTATCCTCCGGCATGCCGTAACTTCCGTATCTGAAATAATTTGCCCAGGCCCTTTCACTGACATTCCTGGCTACTATAGCGTGAATAGCCTTTATTTCACTGGCAAAAATTAAAGAATTTTTATCCTTGTAATAATAGAATGGCTTTACCCCAAAGCGGTCCCTGGCCGCGAACAATTTGTTCTTTTCACTGTCCCAGATCGCGAATGCGAACATTCCATTTAACTTTTCAAGGCAATCCCTTCCATAAACTAAATATGCAGCAAGTAATACTTCAGTATCAGACTTCGTTTTGAAATAATATCGATTACCTATTTCTGCCCTTAATTCTTTATAATTATATATCTCCCCGTTAAATATCAGCTGAAACCTACCTGTAGAATCGCTGAATGGCTGATTAGCCTCCGCTGAAAGATCTATTATGGAAAGTCGGTTATGACCGAGAAGGCAATTGGTTCCTGAAAATATCGCCGAATGATCGGGCCCTCGATGCCGAACGATCTTCAGCATTTTCCAAATATGCTCCTCGACATAGCCTGCACCTATTATTCCAGCAATTCCGCACATGATCAGGATCTATTTAATTCTTCAGCCTTATTCCAGTCGGCAGGGGTGTCGATATTCACATAAGGATCCATCGAGGTATCTACAAAGCCGATCTTATCTCCAAAAAGAGAATTTTCAAATATGCTTTCGGTTCGGGTTACGTAGACTGCTCCATCGCGGTGGTAAGCCCTTGGTAATTCCTGTCGCCTTGGAATTGGATATCTTTCTCCTGTCGCTATTTTTAGCTGCCCCCCTTGTTCTTCAAAAGCCCAATGTGGATTGTATTCAGTAGGGATCTCTCGTACGCTTATAACAGAGTCATAATTCCCCTGTTGCATTTTTGCGATCGCTTCATCGATCAGGCCTTTTCTTCTGAAGGGTGTGGTAGGTTGCAGCACACAAACGGCGTCAAAATATTCATTCTTTTCTTTAAAGAATTGAACTGCGTGTTTAATGACCTCAAGACTGGGTGTGTCATCAGCAGCTAATTCGGCAGGTCTTTTAAATGGTACTTCCGCAGCATTCTCCCTGGCCACAGCCAGGATCGACTTATCATCTGAACTTACCACTAATCTAGAAAGCAATTTAGACTTTGTTGCATCCTCTATGCTATAGACTATAAGTGGTTTATTACCTAACAATTTGATATTCTTTCCGGGAATTCCCTTACTTCCACCTCTTGCCGTGATTAGTCCGAGTACTTTCATCAATAAGCAATGGTTTTAGTTGATCTCAATTCAATATTTGAAAGTAATTCCGCGATCTTTTTTCCCGAATCGCCAACACCATATATTGAAGAGGAAGGAAAATGTCCTTTTCCATTCAATTCCTTTATTTTTTCCTGAATCTCCTTTCTGTCATAGCCTACATGTATAACATTTTCAGCCTTTAGCCTTCTATGCTGGCGGCTACCGATATCGATCGCCGGTACACCAAGATAACTACATTCTCTTATCCCGGCACTGGAGTTACCGATGATCATCTTTGAATATTTTAGCAGCCTAAGAAAATCAAGGCTATCCATGTTTTTAAAGAAATGTATATTGGCCGGATCTTTTTGCTCTCTAAAGGTCCTGATCCCATTGGAGGTACCATCTGATCCCGCATCCACATTGGGCCAGAACCAGAAAGCGGGTATACCTGAATCGGTAACCGCATGAAGTGTTTCCATAATATGCTGCCTGGCCTGGTCATATTCTGAAGTCACGGGGTGTTGCATCACAACTAAATATCCATTCTTCCAATCAATCCGCCTTCCTACTCCTCCGTATTTTTTGAGCGGATCAAAACCAAGATCTTTTTCACTTTTGATCTCTCTTGCGAGATCGATGGAAGGGCAACCCGTATTGATTACCATCTCGGGGTCCTCGCCAAGTTTAATCACGCGTTCGCGAGCATCCTCATTGGAAACCAGGTGCAGGTCGGCAAGTTTAGTGTTGGCGTGTCGTACCTTTTCATCTATACTCCCTGTTACTTCACCTCCCTGGAGATGTGCAAGAGGGATATTCTGATAGGCAGCGGCAATGGAAGTAGCGATGGTTTCAAATCGGTCAGCAATAGTGATCACCGCATCCGGTTGCAGATTATAGAACACATTCGTGAGCTCCATGAGGCCAAGGCCGGTAGTCTTTGCCATAGTTGTGGGGTTCTCCCCTTCAAGTACCATAAATACCTTTGCGTTGGCTGTGAAACCATCTTTTTTTATAAAATCTGCAGCATTGCCATAACGATCCAACAGTGCCGAACCTGCTATGACCAGTTGCAATTCCAGGTTTTTATGCTCCTGTATAGCCTTTAATGCAGATTTCACCCTGCTATAAGAGGGTCTTGCGGTAATTACAACACAGATCTTTCTTTTATGCATACAATTCAATTACGTAACAAAGTAAAAACTTTAAAAATGATCAGCTTTTAAAAAAGAGTATTTTTGAATAGAGATAACTAATTTTTTACCGATCACCTTCGTGAAATTTTTAGCTGAAATCCCCATATTACTGGGCTTTTTAGCTTCCAGATCTTCAAATCTCAAAACATGACCTGCAGGCAGGTCCTTATTGACTGCCAGGGATTTCTCAAAAATTTGTTTCAGTTCCGAAAACTTTGAATTATCCATTTTATCCACAGGATTTTTCAAAGCCTTTTCGATATTTCGCACGGCTGTCACTAATTTCTTGATCTCATCTATTTCCAAGGAAGAAGAGGCATCAGGACCAAAACTTTTTCGACTAAAAACAGCATGAAACTCAAGGATCTCTGCACCCAATGATGCTGCTGCAATACAGGTTTCAGGTCTGGCCGAATGATCAGAATAGCCAGTTCTGAGGCCATACCGATCCCTTATTTCCTGCATCACATTCAACCCGTAATTTTCCGGTTCAGTAGGATAAGAAGTTGTGCATTGTAAAATAGACATATCCACACTCCTGTTTTTTAGAAAATCAAAAGCCTCATCCAGTTCCTTAAAAGAACTCATCCCCGATGATAAAATAACCGATTTGCCGGTATTGGCAATTTTTTCCAGTAACAGAAAATTGGTAACCTCTCCAGAGCCGATCTTATATTTTTTTACTCCTAATTCTTCTAACAGATCTACCGCAGCATTGCTGAACGGGGAAGCCAGGAATTCAACTCCCTTTTCCTCGCAGCTTGACTTAAGCAAATTCCATTGCTCTTTTGAGAATTCCATGCGTTTCCAGTAATCGAAACGAGTTTTATCCTGCTCCGAGAATTTGATTCGAAAAGGCTCATGAATACTACTCTCTGCCTCGGCGATATGTACCTGGAATTTAACAGTATCTACCCCGGCCTCAGCTAGCGCATTGATATATTTTAATGCCATCCCCAGGCTACCTTCATGGGCCTGTCCAATTTCGGCTATAATTTCCATTTTATACTTTTAAAACAAGGTTGATCGAACCGGCCATCAGCTCTTCGTCAGTATATCCATCAAAATCCTCATGCAATGTAAGTTTTTTAAATTTTCTATAGTTTTCAGAATCAACTGATGGTTTATCGTAGGTTAAATCTACTATGTCATAATTTAAATCCTTAAATATATCCAGGTACTGCGGTAATCGAAGCCGGTTATGATAATCAAACCTGGTTTGTACCTGGTTCCATTCTTCCTTAGAAAAACGAAGAAAATCCTGTAATGAAAGTTTTTTATCGGAATAAGCTCTATGGTCGCTGGGGGAAATCAGATGTATGATATAAGACCCGGGGTTTAGATCTTTTTTAAATTTTAAATGCATTTCGCGGATCATTTCAGGTTCAACATGCTCCAGTACAAATCTTGAAAAAATAATATCAGCACCAAAGATATCGTGATTTGTAATATCTGTTTTGGGAAAATACGCTACGCCTTCAGGGAGAGGAAACTCTGATTTTTCCGAAACCTTTATCAACTTATCAAAATTCTGCGAAAAAGTCTGATTAAGCTTTTTGATATTTTTCTTCTGATAATGTTTATTCAGATCATAGCTTATAACCTGGCTTGCCTTTCCCATATACTTAAAAAAATATGGCATTAAGGGTAGCCATCCCGATCCTATTTCCACTATCACCTTATCTTGTATCTTAATTCCATTCTTTTCGGTGACCTGTTCCACAATTTTATAGGTATTAAAGGAAGAACTTATTTTATGATCCAGATCCTTCTCAAAAAAGAGGTTTTGGAGAAAATGATATAAATTATCACCCTGATTTCTGGATAATAATTCAAGGGCGTGAAAAAGATGGGATTTAAATTTTGACTTCAACGGCATCGAGTCAGGAAAATTTAATGGCGATTTCTATTTCGCCTTTATTCTTATTACTAATAATGGAATACGGTAAATTTCGATAAAATGAAATAAGGTGCAAAATTACCCGATCATTCATTTCCTTAAATGTATAATAGTGAGGTACCTTTTTGCCGAGTTTTTTCTTTAAATGATACTTGGCCGATTGCTGAAAAGGATCATATTTAAAACTAATTTTGATAATTCCGTTTTTAATTCCCGGCAATTGGCCGAACAAAATATCATCAACCTGTCTTTTTTCATTGGTAACTGAAAAACTAACTTCTGTGGCCTTTAACTCCCTGGATTCTTCTTCCGTTATGCACTGGCCCCAACCTTCTAAATTCACTTTAGTAGATCCAAGCTCTTTAGCCGTTTTTAAATGCTGATGATTGAGAGGCAAAACACCTGAAATCTTTAGATCTGTTAAAGTATTCGTTCGTTCTTGACTTTGGTAGGAAGGGTGCCATTGATGTAGCAATAATAATTCCTCATCATAAAACCTTGCCTCATTTCCAGCATTTTCCAGTCTCACGTGTATATCGGTATCTTCGCTACCCCAAAAATGGTAAAACTCATCAAAGCCATTTATTTCCTTCAATTTTTCTACTGGGAACAAACTTAACCCAGTTGCCTCTGGGGTACTCAGTCTTGAAATCTGATAATCAGAAAACTCCAAATCCTTCTTACTTTGCTGGGAATCTAAATAACCTACCTGGAAGTAAGTTATTCTGTCTTCTTTCTGAAGTTTTTTTGCCTTTTTAATAAAATCAGGATGAAAAATGACATCTACATCAGCCACAAAACAGTACTCCGTTCCTAGTGTTTTGATGACATAATTTAAGGCCTTGCTCTTATTCCAGGGTTGGAATTTAGTAGGTACATAATTGTAGGATATAAAATCAAATTTGGAGCAAACTTTTTTTATTTTTTGAGATCTGGCCTCATCAGAACCATAGTCAATGAAATACACCTGAAAATTCGAATCAGTCTGATCATCCAGGGATTGCAAAGATTTTCTTATCCTCTCCAAATCCCTATTACGGTAAGCATATATTATTGAAAGCTTCATTTGAAGAGGGATTGAAATAGTTTTGTTTTCTTGCGATAAATGATATTCTTTACTTTAAAGAATTCAACCTGCCAATTAATTTCACCAGTTTCCTCAATAAAATTTATAAGCTCTCGATCAAGGGTTAATTTTTTCTTTTTTGACAATAACCACCCGATATAATTATTCCTATTTTTTCTAAACTTTTGAACATTAAAAACCTTAGAGTATAAATCGAGTTTACCAAGCAAATCTAGAGTTAACATTGTTCTCTGACATTTATAACATTTCGAACAGTTAATCTCTTCCCTATTCATAGAATACGGATGAGTACAGACATCCAAGTGGTTGTAGGTATCAGGAAAATTAGAAATCAATTCAGTTCTTTCTACTCTTGAATATTTGAGGGCACTTACAAAAAAAGACGTTGATTCCGTAGATAAATTCGGTATAATCAACATGTCTAGGTCTGCAATTTCATTATTATTAAAACCATAGTGGTCGAACCTAGTTCCAGACGAATAATAATAATTTTTGAATAGTTTCTGAAAAAGCAAAGCACAGGAAATAGTCCTTAAATTATAAGTCTCCTGGAATTTCATTTCTAGAATCTCACTTAAATTAGAATCTACAGTAAGAACTTCCCTATTTACCTTTTTTGCAAAGGCTTCCACATTTTTATACCTGTCCTTAAATACTAGTCTTGCATTATTTCCACCGTGATCTCCATGGGAACCAACATTAAAAAAAGTGAAATAATCAATTTTAAACGGAGCTACTTCATCATTATGATCGTAAAAAGTAGATAAAGAATCTATTCCACAGGAAAGACCAGTACCTGCAGTGTTTCCAACATTTAAATCCGTAAGACTTAAAGAAGAAGGAATTATCCTGATTTTTTTGTAGTTTTTATTTACCAGGCAAAGGGCATCTATTAAATAATGTCTTAGACTATAATAAAGTTTTGAGGATATCGGAGCATTTAATTTTATATCATTTCCTGTCTTAAGGCCTAAAAACAATAATCCAATTAGAAACGCATCAGCTTGTTCAGTAACTAAGAATTTTTCAAATTTCTCTGGGAATGAATACCATAATTCATTTCTCTGATTTTCTAATTCAAACTGAACTGAAATAATTGCCTTATCATTGTTTTTTTCTAATCTAGGTTCTTCAATAATTAGCATGTAATATTTTAGGATAAGGTTTGGGAAATTGAATTAAAATAATTTGAAATTTGAATAAATTATTTGAGAAAAGATTATGTCAGTAAAGCTTAAAGCAGTGCATTAAAAATCCTTTTGAAAATTTCAATCCAAATTCAATTTCAAAATTAAAAGTATCAATTATTAGTAAATTTGAAACAATTAATTCTGTATTTTAAAAAATACTCGATTCATAAACCTGATTTCATCAATCTAAAAAACTTAAAATACTAACTTTTTGGCCGAGAAATAATCAAATGATCCATATATATAAAATCGATCCACTAACCTATACACCTTTCGATAAAAACTTTTCAAAGGAAGATTTTTCTTATTTAGAGCAGAAAGATTTGAAAATAACGACGAATAAAAAAAAAGCAGATATTTTCCTTGCTGGAAACCATAAAAGTCTCAAGCGATTTATTTTAAAAAATCCCTTTTTGAGGAATTATTTGGTATGGTCCCAAGAGCCTAGATTTTCAAAAATTAAATCTACTCCATATTATCCTTTCTCCATATTTCCTGAAGTGCATTTAATGAATATTTATACGGAAGATGTATTTCTAAATAATGTTACTAATCAGGATAAAAAGTTTATTACCAACCAGAAACTAAATATAATAGACAGTAGCTACAAATTATCAAATAGAAAAGTCGCAGCATTAATGTCATTTTACCATGGTGGAAAATACAGCAAATTAACTATAGATGGATTGAATATTGATCTTATAAAAAAAAGGTCAGAAATAGCATTATTTTTATTCAAAAATAACATGATTGATATTTATGGTCAGGGCTGGCCTACCGGCATCTCCATGGAAGATTCTAGATTTAATGAAAGGCATAAAAGAAAAAAGGACATTTTAAAAAAATACCATTTTAATCTGTGCTTTGAGAATACCGTTTACCCAAAATATATAACTGAAAAAATATGGGAAAGCATTGAAAACAAATGCCTCCCTATCTATTTTGGAGGTACAGGTAGTTCTATTTATGAATTATTCCCCACGAAAAGTTTCATAGATTACTCAGAATTGGAAGACCCTGAAAAATTAAAAGATCTCATAAATAATATGCCGGATGTAGAATTTATTTGTAGACTTAATAAATGTATAGAGGTATATAATTCATTTATTGAAAAGCCTGATCATTTTTGGAGAAACTCAAGGAAGCAAATGCTTGATAAAATAGTTGAAAAATGCAACTATATAGTGAAATGATAAAAATTGATGATTTCTAAAACATCATTATTCCAAGAATTATCTTTCGAAAATTGAGAATAAGGTTTGATGAAGAGATTTTCCCTTCATATAGTAAAGTAAATCTGGCCTACTAATTTCGAAACTTTTAGTGGCCTTCCAGTTTTTATATAAATCTATAATTTTATTTTTTATTGATTCGACATCATCTATCTCAGACCAATATTCATAATCATCCCCTAATAATCTTCTAGATTCACTTCTATAAGGTCCCAGAAGAAGTATTGGTTTATTAGCCATAATACAATGAGGAAATTTACCAGGTAGAAACGGACTAATTTCCGCTTTAGTTTCTAAAATTATATTTACAGAAGCGTGATCTTGCATCACTGAAACTTTAGTATAGGGCACATAATCCTCGCTAACATAAATCTGAGGATTTTCTCTTGAAAAATTATTTAATTCATTTGTATAATAATTTCGTCCTCCAAGAAAAATTAATCTGGCATCATTTTTTGCTTCTGGAATATCGCCTAAAAATTCATTAAACGCATTAATTATCCCTTGTGGATCTCTCCCCTTCAAAAGATGACCTGCATGAAGAATGGTAAACTTCGTTTTATCAAAATAATTTGGTATTTCTATATTTTTTCTTTGACCACCTGAGATTTGATGCGGGATGATTACACTTTTTTCCATCACTGTTTGAAAGAAACCACCCATCCACTCCTTTAAAAGTTTACTAGGAAAAGCAAGGTATTTTGCTTTTTCAAACATTTCTTTTACAAATTTCTCTTTGATATTGTATCCAGGCTCGTACCATCTGTATGGTGCTGGATACAAATGCATAGGATAGGGATCATGTATATAAGCCATCCATTTGGAGTGAAGATAATCCATCTTAAGAATAGCATGATGTGGCCTGAAACTACCTCCCTTGCTGAGTGTTAAGACAAGATCGGGATTAAAGTCGTTGATCTGCCTCAAAGAATTTATTATACTATTTCGATCATTTAATAAGGTGAAAGAAAATCCAAAATATTTTTCAATTATAGGATTTAGTTTAATTCCAGTTTTTCTCCTTAAATTCCTTTCAATCCTGCTTAAATAAAATAATAGGCTATTTCTATTCTCCTTAATCCTAAAGCAAGGCACCCCTTCAATTTGAATATCCTTTAATGTATAATGGTAAACTCTTAAATTATAACCCGCATCAAACAAGTTTTTGATAAGCGCCACTCTACCTTTGGTTCCGCTGCTATCCTCAATGTCTATAGATTCAACTACTACCAATATTTTTTTGTTCATTCCAGTCACCTTGCTTAAACTAGGTTGGTAAATCTATTACTAATAAAGTCAATTTCCAATTAAGGAAGAGAATCAAAAATTGAGCCCGACCCAGTATTTATTATATTCAATCCAAATACATTTTGCAATTTTATACCTTCGCCTAAATTTTTAACCATATGCAAATTGATATAATAGCTGGGACAAGGCCTAATTTTATTAAGATAGCTGCAATAATTTATGCAATTGAATCGTCAAAAACCGGCATCAAATATCGATTAATTCATACCGGTCAACATTATGACGAAAAATTGAGTCTCGGTATTTTTAGAGATCTCAATTTACCTGCTCCTGACCGTAATTTAAATATAGGTAGTGGCAGTCAGGCAGAACAGACTGGTGGTATTATGTTAGGCTATGAAGAAATTCTGAAAGAAAAGAAACCAAATATTTGCCTTGTGGTGGGAGATGTTACAACAAGTATGGCATGTGCTATCACAGCAAAAAAAATGGGAATCAAGGTAGTTCATGTAGAGGCAGGTCTTCGTTCTAAAGATTGGAGTATGCCTGAGGAAATTAATCGCATTATCATTGATAGTATTGCAGACTATTTTTTCACTACTACTATAGAGGCAAGCCAAGAATTATATAGAAATGGAAAATCTAAAGATCAGGTTTTTTTTGTAGGTAACACGATGATAGATACGCTCTTAAGATTTAAGCCAAAATTCCAGGCTCCCGAGATATGGAATAAGCTAGACCTCCAGAAAAAAAATTATTTACTATTAACCCTTCATCGACCTAGCAATGTCGATAAAATCCAGAATCTAAAAAGAATTTTAAGTTCCATAATGGAAAATTCTGGTGAAGTACCGGTGATTTTCCCTGTTCATCCAAGAACAGCATCCATATTAGAAAAAATTTCTCTACCTTCTAAAAACTTATTTTTCATTAAGCCTTTAAGCTATTTAGAATTTAATTTTCTTCTTCAAAATTCCATGGCAGTTCTTACAGATTCAGGAGGCGTAACAGAAGAAGCTACCGTTCTACAGATTCCATGTATGACATTAAGAGAGAATACAGAGCGCCCGGAAACAGTTCAAATCGGAACTAATGAAATTATTGGTACCAATAAAGAGAATATAGAAAAAGCTCTTTTTAAACTTTTTGCAAACAAATGGAAAAAAGGAGCAATACCGGAATTATGGGACGGAAAAACGGGGAAAAGGATTATCGAAGTATTAATTGAAGAAAAAGCGTTTCATACTGGTCAAATAATAGATTAACCCAATTATCCTGCCTTTTGTTAGGCTATAATAGATGGATCTACTTTTGATTTGTCTTAACCTGGTTTTCTTATTCAGCCCCTCCTTCTGACTTGAACCCTGACTTATATGCACAATTTTATATGATGGAAATATCATAGAAATCATTTCTGGAAAAGTTTTATAGATTCTATATGATAACTCTACCTCTTCACTATACATAAAAAATCTCGGATTAAACCCTCCCACTTCATTTAGTACTTTTCTTCTGACCATAAAGTCAGCTCCAGAAACATAATCCACTTTATAAGGCTCTGATTCTTTTGGTATAAAACGCTGAGGCAAGTTGTCATAAAATGATCTCTTATAAAAATATCTCAAAAATGATCCTTTAACAAAATGGGGGTAACTTGGTAGTAGTCCTGAGGAGATATTATCAGAACCATCAGGTTTAATTAGTTTTGCCCCCGCAACTGCTACATGCTTATAATCATCTTTCTTTAATTCAGATAGTAAATTATCTATTGCAGGCTCTTCCAAATAGGTATCCGTATTAAGGAAAAGTATGAAATCACCCTTAGCTATTTTTAGTCCTATGTTATTAGCCCTGCCGAAACCTATATTTTTCGAATTTTGGATTGTTTTGACTTCTGGAAAGTTTTTCTCTATTTCCGAGATCGTATTATCATGAGAAGCATTATCCACAACTATAATCTCAAAATTACACTTTTTAGTATACTGATAAACCGTGGAGATAGAATTTAAGGTTAATTCCTTTGTATTGTAATTAACATATATAATGGAAAGTTCTACCATTGGAAAAAATCTAAAATGATTTGGCTTTGGCATTAAGCAATCGCTTTTTGAATTCCTCGAATGAGATCAAATTCAAACTTTCCTTTCGGTTTTTTTCAAGTATTTTATATTCGAAAAACGGATTTTTCACCCCTGTCGGTTCTCCAATTTTATTTTTTTTAGAGATTATACCGATACCCCAGTCTGTATCAATACAACAAGAATATAAATCATTTTGCTGGCGATATTTAAAAAATGCTTTCCAGGTTGTTCCATTCCAGAATCCCTTGGCAGGAGATAGTTTGTATTCTTGAATTTCATTGGTATGAAAAACTGATGGAGGATTGCAATCATGCACCAAAATGAATCCATTATCATTTAAAAAATCCAAAGCATTTCTAATATCTCGATCAACCTGGTCTGCTAAGTGCAAACCATCAATGAAAATAACATCAAATTTTATAGATCTATCTAAAATTTTTCCTTCTCGAAGCCTCTTAAAGAATTCATCACTGGTCAATTTAAAATCCACTGGATTACTTTTATTTTCGAGACCAGGGTCTACCCCATATTTATTTGATGAAGAGATTTTGTCAAAATTTTGTTCCGGAAAACGAACACCAATCTCCAAATACTTTGCATCCTTACCCATTAGTTCAAGAAGAAAATTTATGATTTGGGATCGTAATGGTGTTTTGCTCAACTCAACGTAATTAAGTTTATCCCCAAGTATATGATAAGAATCATTCTGGACACGCCTTCCAAGTCTATAGAGCTGCAAATTTTCCTTTAATTTTCTTTTCATGAATTGATCATCCATTAAAATGAAGAAATTTAACTTTTTTAGCTTAAGCTAAATAAAGCTGGTTCATCATCTTTTAAGTAATTTTTCCAATGCCATATCCATTTTTTGGTCATCTGCCATAACCAAATATCTACCCTTTTCACCTTTCGCGTATACATCTGAAATATGATGGATTATATTCTTGTCAAAATCTGATATACAAATTACTTTCTTAAATCCACCGTACAGGTATATATCTGTACAGGTTTTACAAAGAACATCATATCTATAAAATTTCTTTGTTTTTAAACCGAACCAATATCTTAATTTTCTTTTAATTCGGTATAAAAATGGAATTTTATCCTCTACTATTGTCACAAAATTAAATTTTCTTCCAGCTCTTTTAAGTTGTTCATTAGTCAGCAAAAAGGAAGCCTGATGAAGATTGGTAAACTGCGCAAAGATCTTTCCTTTATATTTTTCAACTGAATTGTATTTCCAGTCAAAACTTCCGTGGTAATCGGGATATATTATTTTATTCTTTTTATCTAATTCAAACCGAATCACGCCGGGAATTCTATTAGAGGGAAGTATTTTGGAATAATATAGAAAATTATCAAAATGGTATTCCTTAATTAAAAGATCGTTTTCAGAATAAAAGTATAAATCATAATGATCCCTGTGTTCCCAAATAGTTTCTCTACAAGTAGCGGGTAAATACCTATAGTCATCAAGATCAAAGACTTTAACCTCTTTCACTCCATTAATTTCCAATGCTTGGTTTGAATGAACTATGATATCAATATCATATTTCTCAAAGTTTTTTAAAGCATTTACCATTTGGTTGAGGAATGACAGCTGTTCAGATCCATAATTCACGATAACCGCTAATACTTTTACTCTCGACATTTTTTTATTTTTTAGCATCGAAAGGATTTCCACCTTTTTTCCAATCGATAACCTGGTACTCCAATAAGATTAAATATTAAGCCAAAAACAAAAATTTCCAGATAAGCTGAAAACTTCTCGAATTTTAAATTTTTCAAAATCTTTAACCAAATCCTAAATGAATTCTTCCAATCACCATTCCTTCTTGTCTTAAAATAGAATTTTAGTAAATATTTATAACAATGTTCTATCACCTTTTCATTTCCGGAACTTTTTCCTCGCTTATAGTTCTCAAGCATATTATGTACCTGGGATAGAACGAAATCAGCTCTATATGATCTATTCTGAGAGGTTTTTGAAGTATTGTGTTGTCTATATAAAAAAAGAGGTACAGATAAAATTTTATACCTACTTTCGGGAAGATTAAAGAACAAGCGTGAGAAGAGATTAGCTTCCTGCCCTCTTGATATTTTAGGATCAAAAAGCTTCTTACCTTCTAGAAAAGTTCTGCTAAATAGAACTGAATTAGTGACTATTTGCTGTTCCCATGTCACCATACCCCTAAATAGTGGTTTTTCCGGACTAATATCTAATGTTCCCTGTTTCTCAAGCTGGTGATTACAAATAATGCCTGAACTAATTACAAGGTCCAAACCCTGGATTTCCTCAACCTTCTTTAACAGAAAGTTTTCCAACATCACATCATCACTATCAAACCATTGTATATAACCACCTTTGCTTATTTTAAACCCAAAATTCCTGCAGGAATTTGCTCCTTTTATTCGATTTTTCGGTCGAGGGATGTATTTTATTCGATTGTCTTTTTCACAATAAAACTCTAGTAATTCGCAGGTACAATCAATAGACCCATCATCTACGACGATACACTCCCAATTTTGGTATTTTTGGGCCAGTACACTATCCAGGGTTTGGCCCAAAAGATTGGCTCTATTAAAAGTTGGAATAATTATAGAAACTAATGGTAATAATTTTTTCACCTTATTTGATAGGTAAGAGCATCGCTTCAATTTCATTTTCCAAAATTCACCTCTTCAGGCTAATATATCATTATGAAATTTGCTGAGCCATTATAATTGTTAGAATAAGCGCAAGTTATTAAAATTGACTTTGTTTCTCAAAAATTGAATCAATTGACACATTCTTGAATTAAATTTTGCAATATTTCTATATGTCTATTCAACGTAAAATTCTTCTTAATATTTATTCTTCCCTCCTTGCCCATCATTTTTGCTAAAGTCCTACTTTCCAGCAGTTTTCTCATAGAATTAGCCATTTCATTTACATTTAACTCTTCAACTAGAAAACCGTTTACACCATTTGTTATTACATCTGGAATTCCTGCATGATATGTTGATATAATTGGTATACCGGCAGCACTCGCCTCTAGAATAGCAACGGGTGTTCCTTCAGAATCACCATTGTCTGCCGTAATGGAATGTTGAACAAAAGCAATGGATTTTTCCAAATATTCAATAAAGCTTTCACGACTAATTACACCTAAAAACTCTACTCTTTCCTGAAGATTATAATACTTTACCAATTGTTTACAAGTGTTTAGAAGATAGCCGTCTCCCGCCATCAATAACCTTGCTTCAGGGAATTCCTTATATATTTGTTCAAAAGCTAGAATAGTAAGATAGGGTGCCTTTTTATCTACAAACCTCCCCATGGCAAAGAATTGAGGATTATTGAAATGGGGATCAACAGATAAAAACCTATCATTTGGCCCATATACGTTATAAATTAATTTACTTTCTGGACAGCCTAGCCGCAATAGATCATCATACATTTTTTTAGATACAACAATAATATAGCGTGCGTATTCAAATACCATTCTGTAATTGTCATTCTTTTTTAGAATATCTTTCCTAGAGGCATCATAACCATGGAAATGGACAATTAATGGCAACTTCAAATCCTTAATTACAGGTAGATATGTTTTTGCAGTAGTACCATATTCTGCCAATACAATTTCAACCTTGTTTTTTACAAAAGACTGCTTTAAGAATTGTTGATAATACCATGTATAAGTTTTGTTCAAAAAAAATCTTTTGAATTTAAAAATGTGTTTTCTATTTGCTTTATCCAGGCTTCCGAAACCTTCTAAAAAAAGACTGCTAGGCCTACCAGAATACGAAAAAATCTTTCCTTTTAAATGACTTTTATGTGCCTGTATGAAGGTTTCTGAATAAGTGTTTTGAGAGGGAGAAATTATGGCAATATTTGGCACGGCATTATATATTTAGTTTATAAATAAGAAATTCCTTTAGTAAGCGAAAATAATCATACTTACCTGAACCAATTTTAAAAATTCTTCCCATTATTAAATCGTATTTTGTTTGGAGTTGAAACCACTTGCGAAGTAATCTTTCATTTTCTTCTTTTTGAGCCACCTTATTGGTTTGCAAATATCTCCTTATAACAGACTCCTCTATAAGGCGATTGATTTTTTTATCCTTGGTGTCGTGAATTCTGGAACTGTAATCATGACCTCTAAAATAATTTAGTGGTTTAGATAAAAAACCAACATTAGTTTTATTGCATAGTCTAATCCAAAATAGCCAATCTCCACACATTCTCATATTCAATAAATTAAGAGCAAAAGTACTTTTATCTACTAACGATTTTTTGAATAATACAGCACTGGCATTAGGTATAACATTTTTTACTTTTAAATACTTATCTATAAAATCTTTTCCGGATAATTTAAAAGTTTTACTCCAAATATTAGGGTCAAAATCAGCGGTATAATCCAATCTACTTTTAATTATTTCTCCATATTCATTTACGTCATAGGATTGTGAGTAAATTACGCCATTTTCGTGTTTAAGATTATAACTCCTAGTTAAACTTATTAGTTCTTCCAAGAAGTTATAATCACAATAATCATCGCTTTCCGCTATCCAGATAAACTCTCCGATGGCCAAATCAATACCTTTCTTCCATTGATGAAATGGTGAGCCGGAATTAAGTGCATTAATAACGAGATGTGAAACCTTTGGATGGTTATTGTAGTTTTTTAGGATTTTTACACTTTCATCACTGGAAGCATCATCCATCAGAATTACTTCAAAATTCTGATAGGTTTGATTAAATATACTATCTAATCGTTTTGGTAAAAATTTTTGGTGATTATAATTAGGTACAATTACACTTACCTGTGGAGCATGCATCATATAATTTGTATGGGATTTTATGTACTAAATTTAATTGCCTAAACGTATTGCTGAGTTAAGTTAAATATTTAGAATCTATTAATTCACCTTCTGCATCTATCCTCCAGGAACTTGAACTATTTACACTTTCCATATAGAAAGTCTGTTCCTCTGTTAGATTCGAAGGATCTATATCCCAACCACCATGCCTCGCACTATACGGCGGTTTAAGCCTTATAGCTTTGTAAAATCTATTTTTTATTTCAAAAAAAAAATTTGGCCTATAAAGTGCAAAAGTGGTATCAATATCCGCTATAAAGTTTCCATTTTCATCTTTTGTCTTCCAGAATTTAGATTCCCATTTTAAAATTTTGTCTCTGTGCGGGTTATAAAAAGGGATGTCATTTAAATTTAAACTAAAACCAACTTTGGTGTACTCGGGATTAGAATCAAGAACCAATTTAAATTGATGCATAAAATCCTTTGGACAATCCGAATTCGGCAAAATATCTGCATCTGTTACTGCATAATAACCTCTCCCGTATAATTTATAAAACCTAGTGATTTTCCAAAAGACCTTATGCCCATAATTATATTTTAAACGATGAACAATTAAATCCTTTTCAAGTTCTCTCAAGTATTTAATTAAAGGTGGATATTTGGAATTATTATCAATAATAATAATATTTTTATATCCCGAAGCCTGTAAGAATTGTATTAATTTCTTTATATATTCTAATTGATTAAAACTAATAATTATTATAGGATAGGTCTTAGGATCATTCTTTTGGTAACGTTTAAATTTTGATGAAAAAGTTAAAATCAACCATAATTTAAAATACTTCAATTTTAAAATACCTTTATGAATGACTCTATTTAGTCCTAATCTTTCTAAAATAATATAAACCAATTTTTTCATAAAAAATTATGTAGATCTCTATATAGTCCTGGAAAAAATTTTCAGAATTTTCTTGCTGTTAATTACTAAATGATCCAACAGAGTTTTCTTTTTTGCATTATTAAAATGGGCAAAAAACTCTTCCCTTAAAACCATTTTTCTTTCCTTTTCGAGTAGCTTTAAATTTGTAGAGCTTATACCATCCATATAAAATTTAGATAGTACCGTATTAACCTTTTTATAGCTGCAATTATACTTCACCACTGCATAAAAATAGAATTTCCAATCAGCGACTATTTTCAAATTTTCATCATAATAGCCTACGCTACTAAATAAGTCCCGTTTAATAAAACTCGTAGGATGACCGATGGCTCCATTTCGAAAAGTAGAAAAATTCAGAATTGGGGGATATTTATGAACTTTTGTTTCATTATTAAAAACCAGTAATATGTCGAAATATATAATATCAAAAGATTGAAAATGTTCTAAATTTTCTTCTAGGACTGTAGAGTTAAATAATTCATCTCCCGAATTAAGAAATAAAAAATAACTTCCATTCGCCATTTTAATTCCCTTGTTCATAGCATTATAAATACCACTGTCCGGTTCACTTAACCACTCACTTATTCTGTTATCATATGTTTCAATAAGTTCCCTACTACCGTCAGATGAGCCACCATCTATAACGATATATTCAAATTCTTGCCAGGTTTGACTAAGTACACTTCTTAGAGTTCGATCTAAACCCCTAACATCATTAAGGTTTACGGTAATTATAGAAATTAATGGATTTTTAGACATCCCAAAAAATTAATATGATAAAACTATAACATACTTCTAATGATGTTTATTTCTCTTACAGAATAGGGTTCATATTCTTTTTTGCGAATAATTTTTAAAAAGTGAGTTTTAGAAAGTTCGCTTTTGGAATACAATTGGTATAAACGAAAAAGTATTTTTTCAAAAAATGAAAATGTAAAATCTTCCTTCATCATTAATTTATACAATTTGGCGTAGAAAGGACTATATAATAAATAAATTTCCAATAGTTCTTGCTGTCTTTCCTTACCTCCGACTCCAGTTTTGTGATTATCATGAATACGATAAAGGGAAATAGGTTTATTGAACGAATAAAATGGAATTCCATTCTTTTTAGCTCTAAGGAACCATTCCCAATCAAAGCCATAGTGAAAATTTTCATTTAAATCCTTATTTTCATTCCACACCTTTTTACTCCAAAAAGACGAAGGTTGAATAATGGTATCTGCTAGCTCTAATGGGATATTCTTTTCCTTAGCAATAACATTGCTACCATGAGCTACAATTCCATGAGGCATTAATTCTTTAAACTGAATGCAATTTCCAAAAAATATTCCATCCCCTTTTTTTAAGTATTGCTGGGCAATGAAGTGCAGGATGTTAGGTAATAAAATATCGTCACTATTCAACCACATTAATATTTCTCCTGTACATTGGGAAAAACCTTTATTAATTGCATGAGATTGACCCTTATCCTTTTTAGACTCCCAATATGTGATTTTATCCTGATACTTTTTAATAACGTTCACAGATTCATCCTCACTTCCACCATCGAAAATCATATATTCTAAATTAGGATAAGATTGCCCCAAAACAGAGTTTATAGTATCCTCCAAATATTCACCCTGATTGTATGAAGGTGTTATTATCGAAATTTTTGGATCATTCATAATAATCAATTAAAACAACTAATTTGCTCTATAATCCCGACAACTCTCTCTGTTGACTTTCCATCTAATTTAAACCCAACTTTTTCAATTATTTCAGTATTCAACGTAAACTCATCTGAAATATTAATCATTTTTTCAATCTCTGATTTTAAATCAGCATTTACTCCAACAACTCGTTTATAATGAGCGTACCGTTCAAGGATTGAATATTCCTTACTTGGTCCATCATTATATAAATCAAAAGCAATTACTTTTTTACTAATTATAAGTGCTTCTTCTATAACCGTCGATGATCTACTTAATAATAGATGACAATCCTTAATTAATTTATATGTATTAAATTTATAATCGTTGGCTTCGAAAATCTTTACAGAATCGCTTTTAATTCCAAGTTTATTTCTCTCTATCTTATAAATATTTTGAATTGCATCATCATAAGGATGCATTTTGATAATTAAATTATATTTTTCGAAATCTATACTACTGTAGATTTTTTGAATATAATCAGAATATGATTTTTTTTCATCCTGCCTATATCCGTATTCCGTATGTAAGCAGGTTGCTAAAAGGATATTTTTTTTGTTGTTGGGTTCAAATAAATTGGAATCACTTTTTTTCGAAAAAAATTCATCATGAAGTGGGTTCCCTGAAATAAAAATTTTGGATTGTTCTCTTCCAATACTAACTAATTTGTTTTTCATGTAGCTGCCGTAAACAATTAAATATTCCGACAAGGAAGTACTTTGGCCAATAGCATTATCGTTCTGAATACCACCATGTTGAATACATATTGTTTTTCCCTTTTTCTCCCTTATATGACGAATCAAAGAAATTCCTTTTGAATGCTCTCTTTGATAAAATTCGAAATCAAGACAAACTAAGTTAATATGGTTTCGTCTATCAAACGAAAATAGAATGGGAAGACAGTGAAAAATAATATTTATATTACTGGAATTTCTAAACGCATTTTCATCGGTCTTTTCAAATCGAGCGTCTGCTAAATAAATTATATTTAATTCAAAATTAGGGTTATTCAATAAAAATTTTGATAATGGTAGAAATACTCTTACTTCGGTCTTAGAAGTAATTAATAAGTTTAAAATAATCTTAGAGGGGCTAAAAAATTTTGAGATATTCCTAATGATAAAATCTAAAAATTCTTTTATCCCGAATTCAGAATTAATAGATAATATGCTACTATTACGAAATACATATTTCTTAATTTTCGCAATCAGATATTTTTCGACTTTAAATTTCTTCATCAACTGAAATAAGAAACTTTTTAAAAAATTTGAAATGATCATTGAAACGAGTAAAATCAACCTCTTCCCCTTCGCTTTTAATAGTTGATATTTTGCGAATATTTTCAATAAATAATTCTTCCCTTCCAATCATTTTTAAAAATCCCTCTATTTTATGGGTATTGGATGGCAGAAAAAAAGTTGGAACTTTACTCATTAAGCCAAAAATACCAATGTGGTAGCGGCCAGTAATCACAATATCGAATTCTTCTAGGAAACTTCCAATATTAGTAGAATTTAGCTGGTCATCAACAGAATAACATTTTATACCCTTGTTCAATAAAAATTTCTCAATAATATTTTCTTTCTGTTCAATTTTCAAGAATACAGGTACATAGCCCAACTTTTTAATCTCATTAATATCCTGAGAAATCTTTTCTAAAGATCTACCATTTTTTTGTTGAGGATAAGCTCCTAATACACCTGGGGTATAAAGACAATAATTGACATGTTTTGAGAAGGAATGAGTTCCTCTATACACCTCGAAAATATTAGCATTTAAAGCAAAATCAGGAATAATATTAATATTATCTAACTTTGCAGAGAGAATATCATAAGATATTGATTCCCTTAAAGAAAGAAAATGAACTCTTTTAGATAAAATATTCAGAAATTTTTCATCCATTTCTTGGTAACTACCATTTACCATAGCAATCTTTTTTTCACAAAGGCTTGCTAAATTACAAAATGCCAAAAGAGTCAAACCACCAATACTATTATGGTGGATTGTTCCTTCCATGTTAATAATTATTAAGTCAAACTTTTGGAGAAAAGGCGAATATTTATTTCGAAAAGTACCTAACACAACTCTTTCCCATAGAGTATACTGAAATTCATTTTTTATTCTATATCTAGGTCTCAAGAATGAAAACTTTTTTTTTCTAAAAAGATCTTTTCTCAGAAAAAATTCATAACCTTCGCCTAAAGGTAAGGTCTCAATATTTGATTCAGTTAATGTGTCTGATACAAAATCAATTAATGAATTAACAGTTGCATGACATCCTGGGTTATTTTCTATTCTAGTATCGTTAATTATAAGAACTCTCATTATTCAATAAGTGACCATTTACAGTCAACAAATACACAACCGTAATTATTATTCCTATAAATATGAAATTCTGATCCGGTTTCTTCCACAGTAAAGCTAGAAATTGAATCTTTTTTACTAATAATCTCTTTATTGGGGATATGAAAACCAAGGCTAATGGTATAATGATTAGGTACTAAAAGCTTTTTTGGAAATTTAAGTTCTACTGTATTTTCTCCTATTTTTGTAGGCAATGATTTTAATTCAATTTGAGTAGTAAATACAGTTATGGAATTTTTATTAGTAATACGAATGCCTATAATTGGATTTTGTGAAAGGTATTTGGAATCAACTCTAAAAATAAGATTTACCTTAATTTGATCATCTACTTTAAAGACATTCTTAATTTGATTTTTTGAACCAACTGTTTTTAACTCTAAAATATCAGTGAATTTGGGGCTATTATTCTTGTATAAGCTTTCCGAATAATTTATTTGGTTATCTAAATAATGGTCTATCGCCGTTTCAGGTTTTCCTCGATAAGTCACTACTCCGTTTTCTAAAATTATTGTATCCGTACAAAGACTTTTAACACTAGCCATATTATGACTAACAAATAGGACGGTACTTCCTTCACCTCTAGATAAGTCCTGCATTTTACCAATGGCTTTTTTCTGAAACTCGGCATCACCTACAGCCAAAACCTCATCTACCACAAGGATCTCAGGCTCCAGGTGGGCAGCAACGGCAAAACCTAGTCTTACGGTCATTCCGCTGCTGTAGCGTTTTACTGGCGTATCTATATATTTTTCACAACCAGAAAAGGCAATGATCTCATCCAGCTTCGATTTAATTTCGGTTTTGGTCATTCCCAATACCGCGCCGTTCATAAAAATGTTCTCCCTTCCTGTAAGTTCTCCGTGAAATCCGGTACCTACTTCCAGCAATGAGGCAATACGCCCCTTTGTTTTGATACTGCCTGTAGTGGGCGAGGTTACTCTTGATAGTAATTTCAATAAGGTAGATTTTCCAGCGCCATTCTTGCCAATGATCCCAAGCACTTCTCCCTGCTCAACCTCAAAATTAATATCTCTCAGCGCCCAGACATAATCGCTATCAGCTTTGATTCTGCGATCATTTTCAGATCCAATTTTTAAAAACGGGTCTTCTTTTCCTCTTACAGCATACCACCAGCGTTTTAAATCATCACCCAGCGTGCCAGAACCTACGGTGCCCAGACGATATTGCTTAGATATGTTTTCGGCTTTAAGGATTGTGCCCATAAATTCTATTCTTATTAAAAAGTATTAAAGTCTCTATAAAATTTTATCACCGGTACCAGATTTCAGAGAGATCAAGATTTTCTTTGCGAGCAATATTTTTCCTATCCAATGGATGTGGTAAACCTTCTATGCGATCTATTTTGCTTATTCTGTCTTTCCGTAAAAAGGTAAATTCAGCAGCTACTGGAACATCCAATCCCTTTATGGTTCTAACCCCACAACAATTATTAGGATGTATATGCACACATTGGTGATGCAAATTTAACTTATCGAACATTGTTTTATTCTGCTGATAAAAATAGGGAAATCCTATTGCTCCGAGACGGTGAACTTCCAGGATTATGACACGGAATTTTTTTAATAATTCAGGTAACAGGCCTGCAATTGCGGCATACTCATGACCTTCAATATCCATTTGTAAAAGCAGCTCATTCTCACTATCCATTTTTGTTGAAGACACCCATTTTTCCAAAGTTATAAAGTCCTTTCGGTTTTTTGGTCCTATAAATTTTTTAATAAAATTAAAACGTTCATCCTTTATTGCCGGACCTGAAACCGAAGCATCGGCCATATAAATTTTCATACCACGGTCTGCACAGTCCTTTTCAAAATCACTGCTAGGTCCTACCCCAGCAGAAAAACAGACATTAACTCCTATAAGATCATCAGGAATAAGATAACCACCATCCAGTTCTCCTCCTAATCTTATGAGATTAAAATTCGTCTTTACTGGCTTCAGTTCATCAATAAATGATCTCAGCTGTTCCTTACTGGGAGTGGCATATACTCTCTGAAGAATATAATATTTAATTCTTTTTAGAAAGGATTTTAATTTTACTTTATTAAAGGATAAAACCTGACTCATTATCTAATAGGTTTCCTGTAAATTATTAACTGACTCCTGGTAATATATTTATTAATACTTTTAGGAATCTTTTTCTCAGTATTCAATGCCCAGATTCGATATTTAGAATTCAGGCCTCCGTAGGGAATTATTCTGCTAATTCGTTCAAGAGCCCCCACTGGTATAATTTGAACCTCATTAAAAACGCCTTTTCCGGCATTTATAAAATGACGAGAGCTAAAAGAACGATCAGGATGAGGATCATTTTGTTTCCAAACTTTAAATTTTTTTCTATTCAGTTTAGAGGGTCGACCTTTCACCGGAATAATCCATCTAATTTCATCAAGGATCCAACTATTTACTGCGGGCTCAAAAAATCTGGCTTCCCCATTTTTTTTTAATAAGCGTGCAGTCTCCTTCAAAAATTCACTCTCCTCATTTATTGTCAAATGGTGTAAAAAAGCCTTTCCTATAACAAAATCGAACTGGTTTGATTTTAATCTATTTTTTAAGAAATCACCTTCAATGAATTTTATTGGGAATTCAAAATCATAGGCCGCATTGAGTTTTTCAATAATTATTCCACTTGCACCAGCAATGTCATTGGCGTAAACTTCCGCTCCTAAAGCAGCCATGATTGCCGCATTTACACAATCTCCACATCCCATTTCCATAACCTTTTTACCAGGAAGGCTTTCTTTAAAATTTTGGCGGTACAATGCGTTCCAGCTTGTATCCTTAGCCTGAGATTTTGATAGAAATCTGTCTACATCTTTAATCCAAAATAAAATATTATCAATCGATTGGCTGCCGTAAAGCCTTTCGTAGTGACGTTTATTTTTTTCTCTATTTATTTCTGCTTCCCTATCCATTAATTAAAAGTCGTTGCTTACATCTGAGATCTTGCTCAATTAAACGGACAGGATTTTTGTAATCCTTCCTTTAATTTATTTAAGACAATGGGATCTGGCAATGAGCTATTATTTCGAAAAAGTTCGTCCACACTAGCCTTTTTTAATAAATTAATATCAGTATCGGGTACCTTGTAATCTTCTATATTTATAGACTTATAATAGTCATAATATTTGATGTTATCTCCAAATACCTTATCGGAGAATTGTAACCAAACAGCTGGAATTCCATAGGAATGAGGGACTATAACTCCATGCAATGAAGAAGAAACTATCCTTTCACATTGTAATATTTCCCTCGTGGTTTCTTCAACATCCATAGTCATCAAATCAATAATCTTAATATTCTCGAATCCACGATAGTTCTCTTCTACTTCTCTATAATCCACATAATGAGGAATAATTCCCAATTGATATTTCTTATGAAGCTTCGGAGAAAAGTATTCAGGCAGTAAAATTGCCGGATCACCGTAAATTTCGGGGCATTCATAACCTAAATCAAGAAGAAATTTTCTAGTTTCAGGTCCTCTTACCGCTCTAAAATCTGCTTCATCTATTGAATGCATTTTATCAACAACACCACTCCCCCACACCACGCTGTGCTTAGAAGCATGTGCTAGAATACTACCTGTACTTAAATAATTCGTTTTATTCCATTTAAACCAGGCTTGTTTTTTAGGATGTACCCATTTGACTTTTTTACCAGAAATTTTTTCTACTAAATATTTGGATAAGAGATCCCCATAATTCTCTTTAGTTTTCCCCATTAAATTAACCTCGCTCCACCAGAATAGAGATATACTATTAGAGTTTTTCATGGATTTGATATAAAGCGAAATAATTTCATGACTGACATTTTGATTTAGATTCTAAGTTCTATACCGTATCAATAAAGTTCTTTTCAGTTCTATTAAAAATAACCAATCCAAATAGAAACAGAATTATAGATACACTAAAAGTATAAAAAAAGCCGGTCCAACTGAAAATACCTGTATCTAACATCATAAATCTAAAACCCTCTATTATTTGAGTTAAAGGATTGTATTTAACAACCCAGTCCCATTCCGGCATTTTTTTGGAAACTTCACTTAGGGGATATGGAACTGCAGAAAAATAGACTAAAAGTGAAGTTGCGAATCCCACAAGAACATTTAGATCTCTATACTTGGTTGTAAGAGAAGAAATAATCATTCCTAAACCTAACCCTAATAAAGCCATCATTAAAACGTATAATGGAAATAATAATAAATTAGAATTAGGCTGAATATCAACATCACTCCAAATCACATAAATATATACCACTGATAACACACCTATTTGTATTCCAAATTTAAAAAGATTCGTAATTACATTGGATAGTGGCATTATAACCCTGGGGAAATATACCTTTCCGAAAATACCTGCATTAGTTCGAAAGGTATCAGAAGTACCCATAAAGCACTGGCTAAAGTAATTCCAGGCGGTAATGCCCACCAAGTTGAATAAGAAAGGAGGAACCTTTCCCGTAGGAATATTCGCTATATTATTAAAGACTAATGTAAAGGTGATGGCCGTAAACATAGGTTGGATTAAATACCATAGAGGCCCAAGGATTGTTTGTTTATAAACAGTTATGATATTACGCTTAACAAATAGAATTAGCAGATCTCTATACCTCCAAATCTCTGGAAAATTGAGACTTATTAATTTTCGTTTAGGGGTTATTTCGTAAAGCCATTCATTACTTTGATTCTCCATCATAATTACTCAAAATTACGCATAAATTTCTTCCAAGACATCTTGAGTTGATGAATCCTGGTGGGCGCTGCACCATAATAACCTTTAGCGTATTTATTATATCCATAGCCATAGCCGTAGCCGTAGCCGTAGCCGTAACCATAGCCATATTTGGCTCGATGAACAAAGTGGTTCAAGACAAAACTTATATTCCTCACTTCCTGTTTATAATATTTTTCATTAATGGTTTCCAGCATTCCCCGCTTAGTATAATCCTGCCTAATTAAATAAAGAGTGGCATCAGCATATTTTACAAGATTTAGTGCATCTGCCACCATACCAACCGGTGGGGTATCCAGGATGATATAATCATATTCGTTTTTTAACTGGGTTATCAATTCACTCATTTTTTCGGTCATTAAAAGTTCCGACGGATTAGGAGGAACCGGACCAGAAGTTATAACGTCAAGATATGGAATCTTACTCTGCTGTATGATCTCTTCGGTGCTTGCCTGGTCTATCAAATAATTAACAATTCCCAGGTCATTGTTCAGGTGAAAATCATCAAAAATTTTGGGCTTTCTAAGGTCAACCCCAACCAGCACCGTTTTTTTCTCACTTAAAGCGAATACTGTGGCCAGGTTCATCGCACAAAAGGTTTTCCCTTCTCCCGAAACGGAGGAGGTAATCAAGACTGTTTTAGCTCCAGTAACCCCTTGCCGTTTATACATAAATTGGAGGCTGGAACGTAATCCTCTGAAACCTTCAGCTATCGATGATTTTGGATTCTCAAATACAGTAAGATTGGAATCTATTTTATTACGGCCTATCAATCCAAGTATAGGAATTGGAGATAATCGAATAACCTCCTGGGCATTATGAATATTCGTATTTAAAAATACCAATAGAAAAACAAAGGTCAATGGGATTAGGCCACCAACCATTACCGCCATTACATAATTCAGTTGGGTGTCAGGTCCTATTCTTCCTCCTCCAATATCTTTTGCCTTATCGATCACCATTACATCACTCACATTAGCAGCTTTTACTAGACCGGCTTCACTGCGCTTTTCCAGGAACATATTATAGGTGCGTTCATTGATCGCATACTTACGTTGTATTTTTAATAAATCCTGCTCTTCTTGAGGTAACTTATCCACCTGCTCTTCGAGACGGGAGATCTTCCGATTAAGGTCATTAAGTTCAGATCTCAACAATCCCTTTGATGAACTTATGTTTTCAAGCAGAATGGACTTGACTGAATTTATTTGCCGGTCGATATCCGCAAAGACAGGTGAATTTTCCTTTAAGGTGTACTGGTAATTCCTTCTTTCCTCAGCCAGTTGAATGATTTTTGATACTCCATTTGAAATACTTCCTTCTGATATACCCGCAACAGAAGGTGCTGGTACTTGGGAATAATCCTCACGAGTGACCAGGTAACTTTCAAGATTTTCATAATAAGCTAACTGCCTACGAAGATTCTCTTTATTCAAATCCAAAGTTGAAAGTTGTCCCGATAATTGGTTACTTTCACTGGAGATATCCAAGATAGAGTTCTGATTTCTGAAATCATTCAATTCGGCTTCAACAGCTTTCAATTGTTCGGCCTGAACTGCCAGAGTACTATCTATAAAGCGAATGGTTTTGGTAGCAAAAAGGTTCTTTCGATCCAACATATTTTCACTTAAAACCGCTACCGAACCGTTAAGATAATCCACTATACGTGCTTTGTTAAGACCAGTCTGACTAAGATTCAATACAGATGACCCTTGAGATTCTGGGCTTATACCCACACTCCTATATCGGCCAACGGCAGAATTGAAGGGTAAAAAACTGATATAAAAAGGTTTCTCACTTGGTGAACCAATTTCCGTTCTTACTACATAACCTGAGAAAAAGGGCAGAACTACATGCTCACCGAAAAGATAATTACGACTAAATTCACCAGCTTCGGTCCTTCGAGTATCCGTTTCATGGGTTTTATAATTAGTTCTTGCCAGGTTCTCAGGTATATTGGCCTCAATGTTGAACCTTTCATCGTCTAACACCTTGATCTTCATGGTCACATTGTGGGACTGGTAAGCATTGGTGTCAGCTATAATATGAAATGGCGTCTGCCCATAAACATCCACTCGCTGGTATTCACCCTGGGCCTGATAATTGATATAGAATTGCAGTTTTTCAACTACCTCCTCGTTATGAGATCGAGACCTCAAAATTGTCATGGCGGTATTAACTTTATCGGAAGTTCCTCCCCAATTGAAAGTAAGACTGGTATTGGAAGTGAAGAAGGGATTCTGATCGTCTTTTATTGAAATCTGGTTACCTAACCTATAAACCGGTAATTTTCGAACATTATTATAATAAGCTACAGCCAGGCTGATCCCTACTGAAAGCAATATGAGCTTCCAGTAACTGATCACTTTAAGAATAAAGCCCTTAAAGTCAAAGGTAGAACCTACATCGGATATGTGATCATCTTCATGCGCCATTACAATCTGGTTATCGCTATTACAGAGGTTACTACTGCTAATAAACTTGCCACTGTTCTAAATATCTCTAGACCAGTAGTCCCTGCTCCTAAGGCTTTCTGTGGTAATGGATTTACCACGATCATGTCATTTGGCTGAATATAATAATATGGACTACTTAAGGCATCAATATTTGTTACATCTATTTGATGAACCTCTTCTCCCTGGGGATATTGTCTAATGATCTGTACATTTTCCCTATCGCCATAATCAGTGATCCCTCCGGCATTAGCAATAGCTTCCATGACGGTCACCTGCTCTTTATAAATGACCTGACTTCCTTGCCCTATCTCACCTAAGGTTGTATACCTGATACCTGCTAATTTCACAGTAACAAAAATATTTGCCTCTTTTTTAAAATATTCTTCGAGTAATTTATTTTCTATTTTCTCCCGCACCTCCTTTTCAGTGTAACCCAGCACGTTGATCTCACCCATCGTAGGGACCCTAATATTTCCGTGATCATCTACGGTAAAACCGTTAAAAAATACATCTTCTTCGGTTGTCGCGTTAGGATTTGCTTCACCGACAGGATTGAACATACCAACAAGTTCCTGATCGAGGGCCTTCACTCTTATACTTAAAAGATCTCCCGTTTGTATACGGTATGGTTTGCGCAATCGCTGAACCTGGATTATGCTGTCCATCTCTTCATCATATTCCTGAAGATAGGACATCTGCTTTGTAGATACGCATGAGGTTAGAGCTAGTATTGCAGCGAATAAAAACAAAAAAGATTTAAATCGCATAGAAGGCTTCACATTGTTTTAACAAATATAGTTTTTACAGGCAAATAATAAAATAATGTCCAATAAATCTGCATACTCATAGCATAAGTATTCTATTTTATTCTAATCCAAATCAATTATCAGAATGAAATTTTTCAGTATAAACCTGGCTTATACCTTCCTTTAGATTCAGTTTATGATGCCAACCTAATTTATGAATTAAAGAAACATCCAATAATTTTCTTGGTGTTCCATCTGGCTTATCGAGGTCCCATTTAATACCTCCCTTAAAACCTGTTATATTTCTAATAAGCTGTGCAAGTTCCTTAATGGTTATATCTTCTCCAGTTCCTATATTTAAGCTTACCCTGCCATTATATTCCTGCATTATAAAATAGCAAGCGTCGGCCAGATCATCTACATGCAAAAACTCTCTTTTTGGCGCACCGGAACCCCAAACTTTTACAGAATCACTTTTATTCATTTTCGCTTTATGAAATTTTTTCAAAAGAGCAGGTAAAACATGAGAATTTTTCAGGTCATAATTATCATTAGGTCCATAAAGATTGGTAGGCATCGCTGAAATAAAATTGCAACCATATTGATAATTATAGGTTTCGCACATTTTAATTCCAGCAATCTTAGCGATAGCATAGGCCTCATTGGTAGGCTCTAATTTTCCGGAAAGTAAATATTCTTCTTTTATGGGCTGTTCAGAAAATTTAGGATAAATACAGGATGAGGCAAGAAAAAGTAGTTTTTTAACCTTGTACTTATAACTTTGATGAATCACGTTATTCTGAATCATCAAATTCTCATACAGGAATTGCGCTCTATATTTATTATTAGCCTCTATACCGCCAACCTTAGCAGCCGCAAGAAAAACATAGTCCGGACTTTCCTTTTGAAAAAAATCTTTTGTCGCTAATTGATTAGTTAAATCCAATTCTTTTGAAGTTCGGTATATAAGATTTTTGTACCCCTTACTTCTTAAAGTTCTAATTATTGCTGAACCAACCATGCCTTTATGTCCAGAGATATAGATCTTAGCATTTTTCTCCATAACTATTCAAAATAATTTAAGGTACTATGCCCACCCTCTCTTAAATATTGCTCCTTTTCAAAAAAATTGAGATCGGCTTTCACCATTTCCTTTATAAGTTCCGCTAATGAATATTTTGGTTGCCAATTGAGCATTTCTTTGCACTTAGTCGCGTCTCCTACTAACAGATCTACTTCAGTAGGTCGATAATATTCAGGATCTATCCTAATAATAACCTGTCCTTTTTTCAATGCATAATCTGAGTTAGTGCAAGAAATAACTATCCCCTTTTCATTTGTGCCTATACCCGAGAATTCTAATTCAATTCCTAATTCACAAAAGGTCATTTTCACCATCTCTCTAACTGATGTCGTAACCCCGGTCGCGATCACGTAATCATCGGCTTTATCCTGTTGAAGCATTAACCACATAGCCTCTACGTAATCCTTGGCATGACCCCAATCGCGTCGCGCATCTAAATTTCCCAGAAAAAGACAATTTTGCATTCCAAGTGCTATTCTGGCTGCTGCCCTGGTAATTTTTCTGGTTACGAAAGTTTCTCCCCTAATTGGGGATTCGTGATTAAAAAGTATGCCGTTGCAGGCATATAAATTATAGGCCTCGCGAT
Source organism: Christiangramia echinicola DSM 19838 (assembly GCF_000423065.1). Lineage (GTDB taxonomy): Bacteria > Bacteroidota > Bacteroidia > Flavobacteriales > Flavobacteriaceae > Christiangramia > Christiangramia echinicola. Next base: position 159,693 of record NZ_KE383973.1, on the reverse strand, counting down.
AATTAACTGTGATCCAGTAGGCATATAATTTGGCAACCCCATAAGGGCTACGAGGATAGAACGGTGTTTTTTCATTTTGAGGTACTTCCTGTACTTTTCCATATAATTCCGAGGTTGATGCCTGGTAAATCCGTGTCTTTTTGTCTAAGTTCAACAATCTTACAGACTCAAGAATTCGAAGAGTACCCAGCCCATCTACATTACCTGTATATTCAGGGGTTTCAAAACTTACTTTAACATGGGACATAGCTCCAAGGTTGTAAATCTCATCTGGTTGTATTTCCTGAATAATTCGCGTAAGATTCATAGAATCTGAAAGATCACCGAAATGCATTTTGAAGCGAACATTCTTTTCATGCGGATCCTGATAAAGATGATCAACTCTTGCGGTGTTAAACATCGAGGAGCGCCTTTTAATTCCATGAACTTCGTATCCTTTTGATAATAAAAGTTCTGCAAGGTAAGCACCATCCTGTCCGGTAATTCCTGTAATTAAGGCTTTTTTCATATAAATTTTTGAACTTAACAAAATCTTTTACAATGTATAAATTTTGAACTTTCCCGGAAGAGAAATATAAATTTTAAATTCTTTTCTAATTTCTTAATTCAAAGATTTCTCCCTGGGGTCGAAAAGACCTCCAAAGATATATCAGTGCTCTTTAAAAAGACCCTGAATTAAATTCAGGTGGCTTTTATTTTTAATCCTCATACTGAACTTATTACAGCACCTTCCCCTTTTGATAATTAGATCCATGCTCATTGATAAGTGTCTAAGTTTAATTGCTGTTGCCCATACTTGGACAGGCTCAATATGGCAAATGGTAAATTTGTATTTCGAACGAAGCGTAGCGATGTGAGTATTCTACCACCTATAAACTACGAACCACAAACAACCTAAACTGATCATTGTTAATTAATAAATACCAATTGCTGTTGTCATTCCGAACGGAGCGCAGCGAAGTGAGAAATCTCATCTCTAATCAGAACCAAAAAGTGACCCTGAAATAAATTCAGGGTGACGCACCACTTTAACGTCATGCTGAACTCGTTTCAGCATCTCAGAAGATTTATATCCCACAACGGAGAAGACACCACCTACAATTGCTAATTCTTCATTGTAATTGTTATTTCGAAGGAGCATAGCGACTGAGAAATCTCATCCTGCCATCCGAATAGTGATTAATTGAAAAAATTAAAAAAAAGCTAATCCCGTTTATTATGAGACTCTTCGTTTCACTCAGAGTGACAACTAACATTCATCCACAGATTCAAGATAAAGAATCAGAACCCATAACAGACAAAGGAGAAGGTTAACCCCAAATTGCTAATTGATCATTGTTTATTGCTCATACTTCGACAGGCTCAGCATGGCAAATATTAAATTCGTCATTTCGAACGAAGTGAGAAATCTTTTTTCTAATCAGAACCAAAAAGAGATCCTAAAATAAATTCAGGGTTACGTTCATATTTATTCGTCATGCTGAACACGTTTCAGCATCTCAACTTATCTATAATCCACAACGGAATACACACCACCTCACAATTGTTTATTCTTCATTGTAATTGTCTTTTCGAAGGAGCAGAGCGCCTGAGAAATCTCATCCTACCATCCAAACCACAAACAACAAACACCAAACCACCTAAACGGATCATTGTTTATTGATATATAAAAATTGCTGCTGTCATTTCGAAAGAGCACAACGACTGAGAAATCTCTTTTCTAATCAGAACCAAAAAGAGACCCTGAAATAAATTCAAGGTGACGTCCCTACATAACTTTTATGCTAAACTCGATTCAGCATCTCAACACTCTATAGATAATAATTAAGAATCCAAACTTATCGAAAGATTTCCATAGATTTTGAAGTGAGAGGATCGTCAAATTTTAGGCTGTTTGAGCCAACTAGAAAGCTTTTAATATCCTGAACATTGGAAGGCGAGTTCCTAAAATTTAGATCCTAAGCTATAAAATCAGGAAAACTTTCGTAAGCCTTGATCTTTTGTTTCTTTTTCATCAAGGAAAAAGAAAAAGTAAAAAGAAATCTTCTTTCTCTGAAAATCTTCCTTACGCTAATCGAACTTGCTCATACTTCGACAGGCTCAGTATGGCAAAAAATAAATATTCATTTTAAACGCAGCGAAGTGAACAATCTCATCCTAACATTCGAATAGTGATCAAAAGAGTACAAAAGAAGCTAACCCCGTATATTAAAAGACTCTTCGTTGCACTAAGAGTAACAACTAACGGTCATATAAAAATGAACAACAGATTTGTTTGTCATTTCGAAGAAGCAGAGTGCCTGAGAAATCTCCTTCTAAATTCCAATTCATAAATACTTCACAGGAAACCCAGAACCCAGAACCCAGAACCCACAACAGACAACATAAAACAAAACCATAAACAAAAAACCTCCATCCTTTCGGACAGGGTTAATAAAAAATCCCGCTTCATCTTTTAACCTACACTAAGTATACTTAGCGAATTATGCGCTCCGTTTCGTAAAGGATACTGCGTGTTGTTCACCATCTGATAGAACTCTACAAGTAACAGGATAAAAACATTTCCCGCTCCACTGGGAACACTGTCGGGTACAAGTAAGACATCTGTCTTGCTCATATCAATGATCAGGTTCTCTGCCGGACTCACCCCTCCCGAAAATTTTCCGGTGCTGAAATTAACCGAGATAAAAGCTGACCTCAGGCTTACATGGGTTGCGCCCTCAGGTTTGTACAGATTCAATCCCGGGATAAATCCTGCAATACTGATATCCCCGTTTTGTTCATCCACGTTATACTGCGCCAGCAGTATCGACTCCATCGGTGCACGCTCATTAAAGTTAAAGTTCTCCAGCAATGCTTTCCCTTCTTCTGTGGTCAGACCCTGCTGTACCGTGCGCTTTCCACGTAAATTTACGCTGTCCAGCTTCTGAATACCGGACATCTTTTGCATGAGCCTGCTGGTAACCCGGTTGTCCTTGGCTTGCTGCATAAGTTCATTCATTGCCAGCCGCAGCATTTTGCCGGCTTTCGCACTGTCCGTAAACTCCGCTAAATTCTCTCTTGTTCTTGCAAATGCCGGGTCCCGTAGAATCCTCTTGCGCGAAACGCCACTCTTTGTTTTCACAAGGTAACCGTCCTGCCCTTTATAAAAGGTCAGATCCTGGAGGGTTCCCTCAATTTTTAAAATACCGTTGTTTCTTGCCATTTTTTATGGTTTTAATTGATTAATAATTTTCAAATCTAAATGGCTCTTTTCATTCCCGGAAACCCTGACTATCATTTTGGCTGAATTGCTCCATTCTGGCTGTTTTAGTCCATTTTGTTAATTACTGAACGTTTTGTACCAGAATGGTCGTTTCTGTCTATTTTGACCGACTAACATTTCGGAAAACATCAGTAAATACGCTACCTCATAGCAGGTATATCTATACCTTCCCTATATCTTCCCTATGCTTTCTCTCTATTTCAGTCCTTCGCTAGCTTAAGATAAAAACTCCATCCCAGTCAATAATGCTCACTGGATCATTTTAAATACTAAGTCTAAAGATCCTGATCTTGTCGAAGGATCAGCCCTCCCTTTTCACCAGAAAAACCCTAAATAAATGATCATTGTTAAGTACTAATTCACTTATACTAATTGCTGTCCTCATTTCGAAGAAGCACAGCGAAGAGAGGAATCTCATCCTGCCATCCAAACTACAAACCACAAACAACAATCAACCTAAACCGATAATTGTTAATTGATAAACGCTAATCGCTCTTGCTCATACTTCGACAGGCTCAGTATGGCAAATGATAAACTCGTCATCTTGAACAAGCATAGCGATTGATAATTCTCTCATAAAACTTAAACCACAACAAACTATTGGGAACAAATAACCCAAAACGGCTGATAGATCATTGAAACTGTCATTTCGAACGAGCGCAGCGAAGTGAGAAATCCCATCCTAACAGGCAAACCCCAAACCACAAACTGAAAACCCAAAACACACAATAGACACTATTAAAAAACCATAAACCGGAAAAATCCCCTGACTGCAATCCATTGATTTTATATAAATTAGCTAAACAAGATATCGCCCTACCCCCTCTCTTGTAATTAACCTAAATTATTAAAGATGAAAAGGATTTGTATTTACCCTGCAGATGTTTGTCTTCTAACCGGCCGAAGTGAAACCTACTCGCGACGCTTATTGAGAAAAATAAAAACCGATCTGCGTAAGCAGCCCGGGCAGTTCATATCTTTGCAGGAATTCTGTAATTATACCGGACTATCCACTTCAGAAATAGAGGAAATATTTAAATAATTTCCTCCTGAAACAAACCGGTACTCTATTTCCCTAACTCTTAATACATCTAAGGATTAATAAATATTTATCCATAGTCCTGCATCCCATTTAAAAAAATAACCAATGCACCCGAAACACAAAACAGAAAACCTAAACTGATAATTGATTAATGATTATTACTCAGTGGAATTGTCATTTCGAAGGAAGCGAAGCGCAGTGAGAAATCTCTTTTCTAATCAGAACCAAAAAGAGACCCTGAAATAAATTCAGGGTGACGTTCATATTTAATCGTCATGCTGAACCTTTTCAGCATCTCAACTTATCTATAACCCACAACGGAGAACACACCACCCACAATTGCTAACTCTTCATTGTAACTATCATTTCGAAGGAGCAGAGCGACTGAGAAATCTCATACAAACAACCGAATAGTGATCAATTGAAAAATCAAAAAGAAATAAACGCCGTTTATTAAGAGACTCTTCGTTGCACTCAGAGTGACAACTAACATTCATCCACAGATTCAGCATAAAGAATCAAAACCCATAACAGACAATTGAGAAGGTATAACCCCAAATTGCTAATTCTTCATTGTAATTGTCATTTCGAAGGAGCACAGCGACTGAGAAATCTCATCCTGTCATCCAAACCACAAACAACAAACACCAAACCACCTGAACGGATCATTGTTTATTGTTATATAAAAATTGCTGCTGTCATTTCGAACGGAGCATAGCGAAGTGAAAAATCTCATCTCTAATCAGAACCAAAAAGAAACCCTGAAATGAATTCAGGGTGACGCACCACTTTAACGTCATGCTGAACTCGTTTCAGCATCTCAACTTATCTACAACCAACAACGGAAAACACACCACCCACAATTGCTAATTCTTCATTGTAACTGTCATTTTGAAGGAGCACAGCGACTGAGAAATCTCATCCTGTCATCCAAACCACAAACAACAAACACCAAACAACCTAAACTGATCATTGTTGATTGATAAATGCCAATTGCTGTTGTCATTTCGAACGAAGCGTAGCGAAGTGAGAAATCTCATCTCTAATCAGAACCAAAAAGAGACCCTGAAATAAAATCAGGGTGACGCACCACTTAAACGTCATGCTGAACTCGTTTCAGCCTCTCAACTTATCTATAACCAACAACGGAAAACACACCACCCACAATTGCTAATTCTTCATTGTAACTGTCATTTCGAAGGAGCACAGCGACTGAGAAATCTCAATAATTTTGCTCACTCCATTGAGATTTCTTACGGCGCCTTCACTAAGCGGAGTCGAAGTGGTCGAAATCACATTAACCTAAAAGCCAATAACTCCTGCACAATTATCCATTTTCAATTATCAATTGATAATTCTTAGTTCGTACTTTTGACCCTGGAACGGATAACACATAACCGACACTACAAAACATGAATTACCTCTCAGTAGAAAATATAGCCAAATCCTACGGCGAACGCGGGCTTTTTGAAAATATAAGCTTCGGAATCAACAAAGATCAGAAAGTTGGTTTTGTCGCTAAAAACGGAACCGGGAAGACCAGCCTGTTGAATATTCTGGCCGGAACCGATTCTCCCGATGAAGGTCAGGTGATCTACCGGAATGATATTCGCGCAGCTTTTCTTTCTCAGGAACCAGATCTGGATCCAGAACTCACCATCGAGCAAAGTATTTTTTCCAGCGAGAACCCAACGCTTAAGGTGGTGGCGCAATATGAGAAAGCTCTGCAAAATCCTGAGGATGCTGATGCGCTTCAAAAAGCCATGGATGCTATGGAGGCAAATAATGCCTGGGATTTCGAAACTGAATTCAAACAAATTCTATTTAAACTAAACCTGGAAGACCTGCAGGCTGTTGTTAAAAACCTTTCCGGAGGGCAGAAAAAACGCTTGGCACTTGCCAGAATGCTATTGAAAAAACCGGATTTCATCATCCTGGATGAGCCTACCAACCACCTTGATCTGGATATGATCGAGTGGCTGGAAGAATACTTCAAAAAACAGGATTTCACAATATTCATGGTGACTCACGACAGATATTTCCTGGAAAGAGTTTGTAATGAGATCATAGAATTAGAAGACGGGAAGCTGTACACTTATAAAGGTAACTACTCCTATTATCTGGATAAGAAAGAAGAGAGGCATCAGCTTGAAGCTACCAATACAGATAAAGCTCAGCAATTATATAAAAAAGAACTGGATTGGATGCGTCGCCAACCCAAAGCCCGTACTACAAAATCTAAATCCCGTATTGAGGATTTTCATGAAATAAAGCACAGAGCCAGCCAAAGAAGATTAGACCATAAAGTTCAGCTGGAACTAAATATGGAACGCCTGGGAAGTAAGATCGTAGAGATTCATAATATCTCTAAAGAATTAGGTGGAAAGGAACTTATCAAAGGTTTCAACTATACTTTTCAAAAGGGCGAACGCCTGGGAATTATAGGTAAGAATGGAACTGGAAAATCAACATTCCTGAACATGCTTACCGGTAATATGACACCGGATACCGGGAAGATAGTGATTGGGGAAACGGTGAAATTTGGATACTACACTCAGAAGGGTATCAAAATAAAACCCGGACAAAAGGTTATTGAGGTTATCAAGGAATTTGGAGATTACATTCCACTTAAAAAAGGAAAACATATCTCTGCCGAACAACTTCTTGAACGTTTTCTATTTACCAGAAAAAAACAATACGATTTTGTTGAAAAACTCAGTGGTGGGGAAAAGAAAAGACTGTATTTGTGTACCGTCCTTATTCAGAATCCAAACTTCTTAATTCTTGATGAGCCTACGAACGATCTTGATGTACTTACCCTGAATGTACTCGAGAACTTCCTGATGGATTTTCCAGGTTGTATCATCGTGGTTTCTCACGACAGATATTTTATGGATAAGATCACCGATCACCTTTTTGTTTTTAAAGGAAAAGGAGAGATCACAGATTTCCCGGGCAATTATACCGACTATAGAGAATACGAGGCCTCAAAGCCAAAGGCCGAAAAATCAGTTTCGGATAATTCTCAATCTAAAAAAGAGAAAAAGGAATTCAAATCTAACAGTTCTGGCCCCTCTTTAAGTTATAACGAGAAAAAGGAATACAGCAAACTGGAAAGAGAGATCGCCAAACTAGAAAAGAAAAAAGAAGACATTCAGAAAAGATTTCTGGAAGAAATGGATAGTGATGAAATTGCTAAAAACTCAATGAAATTAAAGGAGATCGAAAATGATATTGAAAGCAAAACAGAGCGGTGGTTTGAGCTGCTGGAAAAGTTGGAATCGTAGTTGAAAGTTGTGCGTTGTGCGTTGGGGAATAGTGGAAAGGGGAAAGAGGAAAAAGGAATGTAGAAGAAAATGAGAAAAAATAAATAGTTTAAATTTTATTCAAATGGAAGAGGTAAAATTTAATTTTGAAGATTTAAAGGTTTACCAGAAAGCATTAGATTTTGTTGACCTTGTATACCTAATTACTTCTAATTTTCCAGATAAGGAAAAGTATGGATTAAGTTCTCAGTTTACCAGGTCGGCCGTGTCAATAGCCCTGAACACAGCGGAAGGATCAGGTGATTCTGATGCCCAGTTTCATCGCTACCTTCAAATTGCTGAAGGCTCCGTCAGGGAATGTGTTACCTGCGCAACCATAGCCAATCGCAGAAATTATATCACCCAGGAAGAAAACTTTAAAGCACGCAACATATTACTGGAACTTCTAAAAATGATTAGAAGTCTGCAATATTACTTGAAAAGTAAAAGATCCAATTAAAATCCTTCTATCCTCTTTCCACTTTCCACTAATTTGCCAGATAACAATAATGTACTTCCAACTCAAATCCTACCTAATCTTCCTTTTCAGGTCCCAGAACCAACACGGAATCCACTCCCCTTTTGTTTATGATATGGTAACGAAATGTTTTTATGATAGATCAGATTATAAAGAATATAAACTCATTAAAAACTACCGGAATGACCTATTAAGCAATAAGGATCAAATTGAGGTGAAAGATTTTGGCGCAGGAAGCAGGGTATTTAAATCAAATCAAAGACCTGTATTTTCTATTGCTAAAAATGCGGGTATCACATTGCACCGGGCGAAATTACTTTATAGACTCACCAATTATCTCAATATCAAAAACGCTTTAGAATTGGGAACTTCATTGGGAATTGCCTCCTCGGCAATCGCTTCAAACAGAGCCACCCAGCTTATTACCGTCGAAGGATGTGAAGAATCAGCCCGAATTGCAAGGCAGCAGATCAAAAAATATGACCTCAATAATATTCAGCTGATAAAGGTCCAGTTTGAAACCGCTATTTCTCAGCTAAGCTCCAATATAGAACAACAAACCACAAACAATAAACCTCAAACCTCAGAAAAATTCGACCTTATTTATTTCGATGGCAACCATCAAAAACAAGCTACTCTAGATTATTTCTCTAAACTGCTTCCAACCGCTCACAATAATTCTGTCTTTATTTTTGATGATATCCATTGGTCACCCGAAATGGAAGAAGCCTGGGAAGAGATTAAATCTAATCCTAAAGTTCAGGTTACTATAGATACCTTTCAATGGGGATTGGTGTTTTTCAGAAAAGAACAGGTAAAACAGCATTTTACAATCAGAGTTTAAATATTTTCAGTATTGAATTCTGAACTCCTTTCGATACCGATAATTGGCGGCCTATCGAAAATTCAGCATAGAATTTGAAGTGAAAGCACCTTAAAATTTTAGGCTGTCTGAGCAGAGCGAGTTCCTAAAATTTAGGTGCTAAACAATAAATTCAGCTCAATTTTCGTAAGCCTAGATTTTTTTGGTTCGTTTTTTCATCAATGGAAAAAATGAACTGAAACACTCAATTACCAAATTTGTGTAACAAAAAACCTAAATTCACGTCATACCATTGAAAATTCAGTCTTCATGAGTAAAGTAATAGAGATTCGTAATATCACCAGAGATTTTCCGCTGGGACAGGAAGTAGTTAAAGTTTTAAAAGGTATAGACCTGGATATAGAGCGTGGTGAATATGTCGCATTTATGGGGCCTTCTGGCTCCGGAAAATCTACTTTAATGAATCTTTTAGGCTGTCTGGACACTCCAACTTCCGGATCTTATATTTTAAACGGAAAGGATGCCAGTAAAATGAGTGACGATGAGCTTGCCGAAATTAGAAATAAAGAGATCGGTTTTGTTTTTCAAACATTCAACTTATTACCAAGAACTACCGCTCTTGATAATGTAGCCTTACCCATGATCTATGCTGGCGCTTCTAAATCTGAGCGTGTGGAACGTGCAGAAGAAGTTCTTAGAAGTGTAGGTCTTGCAGATCGAATGGATCACAAGCCTAACCAGCTTTCTGGGGGGCAAAGACAGCGTGTTGCTGTTGGGCGTGCATTGGTAAATAAACCTTCTATCATCCTTGCAGATGAGCCAACAGGTAACCTTGACTCGAAAACTTCGGTAGAGATCATGAACCTTTTTGATGATATCCATAAAGCAGGTAATACGGTGATCCTAGTAACCCACGAAGAAGATATTGCCGAGCATGCACATAGAATTATCCGCCTTAAAGATGGAATGGTTGAGAGTGATGAGAAAAAGAAGATGGTTGAACATTCTTAATCAGAAACTTAACCCTTCGGTTATTTTCTTCATTTTTCTTATATTAGATCATATAAACAAATCATAATGATCGATCTGGACCAGGAAACCTGGATTTATCTTACCATAATCGCTGTATTTCTTGCATATTTTATCTGGAATTCTGGAAGAGCCAGAAAAATTAAAAAGCAACGTAAAAACAGGAACTTTAGAAAAAGGTATCATCAGAGAAAAAAGGAGAACGAATCTGATTCTCTCATAAAATAATTCTTTTTTCTACCCTCCTAATAGGCAGAAATCTTTTCTGGCCTATCTATTCTTTGTAACTTTAGGCTACTAAAAAAATAAATGGAATTAGCTATTAGCAGTTCTCGAAATCGATCGGGATAATTGTTGCAAATTTCAGCTTACCAATAAAAAGAATTAAATACAACAGATGAAAATATATACAAAGACAGGCGATAAAGGCACTACTTCATTGTTTGGTGGTACCCGCGTCCCGAAACATCATATTAGAATTGAAAGCTACGGAACGGTAGATGAACTTAATTCATATATAGGCCTGTTACGAGATCAGGATACCGATAAAAGCACCAGGGAGTTGTTGGTTGAAATCCAGGATCGGCTTTTTACGATCGGGGCAGTTTTAGCCACAGATCCGGAAAAAGAGAAATTAAAGAATGGTAAGGACCGCCTTGATATTCCGAAGATTTCTAATGAAGATGTGGAAAAGCTTGAAAAAGCCATGGATAAAATGAATGAAGAACTACCGGAAATGACGCACTTCATTCTACCAGGAGGCCATCAAAGCGTGTCATTCTGTCACATAGCACGCTGTGTATGCCGCAGGGCCGAAAGACTTTCCAGCGCTTTATATGACATTGAAGCTTTTGACGATAGAGTTCTAATCTATTTAAACCGACTTTCAGACTACCTCTTTGTGCTGGCACGGATGTTGTCTAAACAATTACAAGCTGAAGAAATTCAATGGATCCCAAAAAAATCCTGAATCCTTCTCAATTCTGAAATTATACTTGCGAAATCAGCAAAAAATTCGGTTAATTGTTATGTTCTTATTATTATTGCACAAATAATAGATTTTTTTCTTGGCTATTACGGTAAAAAAATTATTTTTGCCAAAATTTAAAACCCGATTAATCAATGTATTGGACTTTAGAATTAGCATCCTATTTAAGTGATGCCCCATGGCCGGCAACAAAAGATGAGTTAATAGACTACGCAATCAGAACCGGAGCTCCGCTAGAGGTTGTGGAAAATCTTCAGGCTATAGAGGATGAGGGCGACTCTTATGATTCTATTGAAGAGATCTGGCCAGATTATCCAACAGATGATGACTACCTCTGGAATGAGGACGAATATTAAATTGACAACACGCAAAAAATAGGGAAAAGTCTCATTCATGAGGCTTTTTTTTTGCTTAAATTTGAACCCCTTTAAATAAAAAAACCAATATGAGTTTTTTAGATTCTGTATTAAAAGCTTTCGTCGGCGACAAGTCGAAGAAAGATGTTAAAGAAATACAACCCATAGTAAATAAAATCAAGGCTCTTGAGTCTGAATTTGAAGCGCTTAGCATTGATGAACTTAGAGCTAAGACTTCTGAATTCAAAGCAAAGATCGCTGAAGCAACCAAAGAAGTAAAAGAAAAGATAGCTTCTTTAAATATAGAGGCAGATGAAACTGATGATATCACCCGAAAGGAAGATATCTATGCTGAAGTTGATGCTCTAAAAGATAAATCTTACGAGATCTCTGAAGCTGTTCTAAATGAGATCCTTCCAGAGGCCTTCGCTACAGTAAAAGAGACCGCAAAAAGATTCGTAAATAACACTGAACTTAAAGTAAAAGCTTCAACTTTTGACCGTGAGATCTCGGCAGAGAAAGATTATGTTACTTTAGAAGATGATTACGCCATATGGAGTAATTCCTGGGATGCCGCAGGAAAGCCGGTGACCTGGGATATGATACATTATGATGTTCAGTTAATTGGTGGTGTTGCCATGCATCAGGGTAAAATTGCCGAAATGCAAACTGGGGAAGGTAAAACCCTTGTAGCTACCTTGCCTATGTATCTTAATGCACTAACAGGAAATGGGGTTCACCTGGTAACAGTTAACGACTACCTTGCAAAACGTGATAGCGCATGGATGGCACCAATTTTCCAGTTTCATGGTTTAAGTGTAGACTGTATAGATTATCACCGTCCTAATTCTGCGGCACGTAGAAAGGCTTATAATGCCGATATTACTTACGGTACCAACAACGAGTTTGGTTTCGATTACCTTAGGGATAATATGTCTCACGCACCAGATGATCTGGTACAGAGACCGCATAATTATGCCATCGTCGATGAGGTCGATTCTGTACTTATTGATGATGCTCGTACGCCCTTGATCATTTCCGGACCTGTGCCGAAAGGTGATACTCACGAATTTATGGAGCTTAAACCTGCGATAGCAAATATCGTAGAAGTGCAGCGTAAATACCTTGTTAAGGTTCTTGCAGATGCCAAAAAGCTTATTAAAGAAGGTGACACTAAAGAAGGTGGTTTTCAGTTATTGAGAGTTTATCGAGGTTTGCCTAAAAACAAGGCCCTTATTAAATTTCTGAGTGAGGAAGGTGTAAAGCAATTGCTTCAGAAAACCGAAAATCATTACATGCAGGACAACAACCGTGAAATGCCAAAGGTTGATGCCGAATTGTATTTTACTATTGAAGAGAAAAGCAACCAGATAGATCTTACCGATAAAGGGATTGAATTCCTTTCTGGTAAAGATGATCCGGATTTCTTCGTAATGCCTGAAATTGGAATGGAAATTTCCAAGATCGAGAACGAAGGCCTTGAACCTGAACAGGAGGCGGAAAAGAAAGAAGAACTTTTCAGGGAATATAGCGTTAAGAGTGAGCGTATTCACACTTTACGACAATTGCTTAAATCTTATACTCTATTCGAAAAGGATACCGAGTATGTGGTGATGGACAATAAAGTAAAAATTGTCGATGAGCAAACCGGTCGTATCATGGAAGGTCGTCGTTACAGTGACGGACTTCACCAGGCGATTGAGGCAAAGGAAAATGTAAAGATCGAGGATGCTACCCAAACTTTTGCTACAGTAACCCTTCAGAATTACTTCAGAATGTATCGCAAACTATCCGGTATGACGGGTACTGCGGTTACCGAAGCAGGTGAATTCTGGGAGATCTACGAGCTGGATGTTGTAGAAATTCCAACGAACAGACCTATTGCAAGAAATGACAAGGAAGATTTGGTTTATAAGACCAAAAGAGAAAAATATAACGCAGTTATAGATCATGTATCCGACCTTTCCAGCAAGGGAAGACCGGTACTTATTGGTACAACTTCAGTAGAGATCTCAGAATTACTGAGTCGTATGCTGAAACTTAGGAATGTACCTCACAATGTTCTGAATGCGAAAATGCATAAAAAAGAGGCTGATATTGTTGCCGAAGCTGGTGTATCTGGTATTGTAACGATCGCTACGAACATGGCAGGTCGTGGTACCGATATTAAGCTAAGCAAAGAAGTGAAGGAAGCCGGTGGTCTTGCGATCGTTGGTACAGAGCGTCACGACTCCAGACGTGTAGACCGCCAGTTACGTGGTCGTGCAGGTCGTCAGGGAGACCCAGGTAGCTCTCAGTTCTATGTGTCGCTGGAAGACAACCTGATGCGTCTCTTTGGTTCTGAAAGAATCGCTAAACTTATGGACCGTATGGGTCTTGAGGAAGGTGAAGTTATTCAGCACTCGATGATCTCAAAATCTATCGAGAGAGCGCAGAAGAAAGTTGAGGAAAATAACTTTGGTGTTCGTAAGAGGTTGCTGGAGTATGATGATGTGATGAACGCGCAGCGTGAGGTGATCTACAAACGTCGTTACCATGCATTATTCGGAGAAAGACTGCGTGTGGATCTTGCTAATATGATCTTTGATATTTCAGAATCTATTGCAGAAACGAACAAAGCTGCAGATGACTACAAAAATTTTGAATTTGAGCTGATCAGGAATTTCTCTATGAGTTCTCCTGTTTCAGAAGAAGAATTCAAAAAAATGAATGCTCAGAAGCTAGCTGGTGAGGTTTATAAAGCTGCCTATAAGCATTATGATGAGAAAATGTCTCATAATGCTGAGCGTGCCTTCCCGGTTATCAAGCAGGTTCATGAAGATGAGAGAAACAATTTCGAGAGAATCTCAGTTCCATTTACCGATGGCACTAAAACGCTTCAGGTTGTTACAAATCTTCAAAAGGCCTACGAGACAGAAGGTAAGCAACTTATCAAGGATTTCGAAAAGAATATTACTTTGGCTATTATTGATGACGCCTGGAAAACTCACCTAAGAAAAATGGATGAGTTGAAACAGAGTGTTCAGCTGGCCGTGCATGAGCAAAAAGATCCTTTATTGATCTATAAGTTTGAGGCTTTTGAATTATTTAAAGCTATGCTTGAAAATGTGAATCGTGATGTGATGTCTTTCCTTTTCAAAGGAGAAATTCCGTCAAGCGGAGCACCAAGTATTCATGAAGCCCGCCAGACGAAACAAAAAGAAAAAGTAGAAACCACTAAGGAAGATATACCTAATCTTGACGAAAGAGCTGCTCAAAGCAGGGCTGCGGGGAACACTCAGCGCCAGCAACCTGAGATCACGGAAACAATCGTAAGAGACCGACCAAAGATTGGTAGAAACGATAAAGTGACCGTCAAGAATGTGATGAGTGGTGAAAACAAGACCATGAAATTCAAACAGGCTATTCCACTTCTGGACAAAGGAGATTGGGTACTTGTAGATGAATAGACATTAGATATATTATAAAATTAAAAAGTCCTGAAGTTCATAGCTTCAGGACTTTCTTTATTCCGTCTAAATGAAATCATATTAAAACCGTCATGCTGAACTTGATTCAGCATCTTTCGTAAGACCCTGAATCAAGTTCAGGGTGACGTTATTCTCCTAAAATTAAAGCCGATAAATAAATCGGTACTAAACTAAGTATTGATAGTATTGATATAGAGTGTTTTTCTCAAACTAAATGCAGGACTGAGCCTGTCGAAGTCCGATTTGAATGTTCAATCTGGTTTGCCGAACTGAGTATAATTTCTAGAATACTCTTTCAGTTTTTCCCAATCCTTTTTTATAAGAGCCTCCTTCTTTTTTCTGCTCCAACCTTTGATTCGTTTTTCCAGATCTAATGCTAATTTAGGATCTGTAAATTGTTCTATCCACATCAACTTCACTGGTCTTCTTTTATATGTATACGCTTCCGGAAATTCACCCGAATTATGCTGATTCATTCTCTCTCCCAAATCTGAAGTCATCCCTACATAGTAAGAAGCATCACTGCACTTAAGAATATAAACCGTATACAATTTCATAATAATCCGTCAACTAAGCACTTCGACAGGCTCAGTGCTACAAATTCCTCTTTTTTACCATCCTGAACTTAAATAAGCATCACATATAGAGATCTTTAAATAAATTGAGGGTGAGGTTGATCATAAACCGTCATGCTGAACTTGATTCAGCATCTATCATAAGACCCTCAATCAAGTTCAGGGTGAGGTTATTCTCCTAAAATTAATTTAAATAATTAAATCGGTCCTTAGTTAAGTATTGATATAGAGTGTTTTTCTCAAACTAAATGCAGGACTGAGCCTGTCGAAGTCCGGTTTGAATTTTCAATCTGGTTTGCCGAATTGAGTATAATCTCTAGAATACTCTTTAAATTTTTCCCAATCCTCTTTTATTAAAGCTTCTTTCTTTCTTCTGCTCCAACCTTTGATTTGTTTTTCCTGATCTAATGCTAATTTAGGATCTGTAAATTGTTCTATCCACATCTTCACTGGTCTTCTTTTATATGTATACGCTTCCGGAAATTCCCCGGCATTATGCTGATTCATTCTCTCTCCCAAATTAGAAGTCATCTCTACATAGTAAGAAGCATCACTGCACTTAAGAATATAAACGAAATAGAATTTCATAATTATCCGTCAATAATGCACTTCGACAGGCTCAGTGCTACAACTTCCTCTTTTTACCAACCTGAACTTGGTTCAGCATCTATTTCGAGACCCTGAATTAAGTTCAGGGTGACATTAAAAAAAATTTAATCACAATTTGATTATCGTACTAATCTTCGGTTAATTCCTTACAACCTATACTCCCTGTCCATAAACCTTTTCAAAAAAGGAACCTGTAAAAAGAACAGCGCTACAAAGGCAATTGCATATTGCATAGTTCTGGAAAGATTGATCTTAGGCATATCAAAAAGATGCGGAAATTCGAAATCCAGGTAACTGGTAAAACCAGCAAAAGAAATGTCTGAATTCATATAAAATACTCCTATATTGGTAATAGCAAATACTGCCGCTATGGTCCACCAGACAGATTTTGAAATAAGAGGCTTATAAGGTTTGATCTCCGCATTTCTAGCCTCCACCTTCATCATTATTCGACTTTTAAAGTCTCCTGACGGCTTTTCAGTTCCTGCTTCATTCAGCAAGCTTTTCATCAGCCGGTCTTCCTTGTTAAATTGCTTTTCCATTTCTGTCTGATATTTCTGGTTTGATGTAGCTTTCTAATAACGAAAATAGCTTCTTCCTGCTACGATACAATTTAATTTTAATATTGTCTTCTGTAAGATCTGTCACTTTTGAGATCTCTTTCACAGATTGTTCTTCAAAATAAAATAAGGTAATGATCACTGCATCCTCTGCAGGTAATTCTGAAATGCATCTTTTAATAATCCCGGTCCTTTCTTCACTTAGCATGAATTCCAGTCCATTCTCAATATGATTTAAACTATCATCTGTGATCTCTTCATTAATCTCATACGCTCTATGACGTTTATTCATCTTAACCCTGTCTAAACTCTTATGGTAAACGATCCTGTATAACCAGGTGCTAAACTTCGCATCTCCTCTAAATGTTTTCAAAGAATCATAAGCCTTTATAAAACTATCCTGTGCAACCTCTTCAGCTTCCTCACTAACCTTTAAAATCCTGATCGCAATGGTGTACACAAAATTCTGATACCTATCTACCAGCTCTCCAAAGGCGCTGGTATCTCCTTCCAGAGTTTTATCTATTAAATATTGGTCAGAGTTTTTGATCATTATGTACTGTGACGACACTAATCGATGGTCGGTTACAAAAAGTTTCAAAATAAATTTACGCTTTTTTGTAACCGGTCTGGTACTCGTGGCGTCCTAATAGCAAACGAACATTATTTTCACATTAAAAACTAAGAAATCATGGGATCAGAAGTCATTGTATTACCAATCATTTTCGGAACAATTTTCGGAATATTTTATCTATACATTTCCGCTAGGAATCGGGAACGTCTTGCTCTTATAGATAAAGGAGCAGACGCAAGTATTTTTTATAGCAAAAAGAAACATGTAACTCCCATCTGGAAAGTTATTGTTTTAAATCTGGCTTTATTACTTGCTGGAATAGGTATTGGGATTTTTATTGCCAATTTACTCGTAATGAATATGGGTGTAGATGATGAGGTAGCATACCCGGGAACGATTTTTCTTTTAGCAGGTCTGGGATTATTCGCCGGGTTCTTCGCCACAAAAAAATTGAACGAAGACGCATAATCTACTTTTTAGGAATTTCATCACAGGACCGTTTGAAAAACTTTTTCAGACGGTCTTTTTTATTTTTTAATACGCTATAAACTTATTTTGCTAATTTTAACATTCAAACCAATCAATCAAACCAATGAAAAAGTATTCTATTGAAATTAAATGGGGGATCATCTTCAGCCTTGTATCTCTTGTTTGGATGTTCCTGGAAAAAGGCCTGGGATGGCATGATGAGAACATAGCCCAACACGCAATTTATACCAATTTCTTTGCAATAATTGCTATTGCACTGTATGTCCTGGCGTTACTGGATAAACGTAAGAATTATTTTAACGGAACAATGACCTGGACTCAGGGATTCATTTCGGGGATTGTGATAAGCATTGTAGTAGCTATTTTATCACCCCTGGCTCAATATGTAACTCATGAATTTATCACGCCAGATTATTTTGACAATGTGATAGCTTATTCAGTTGAAAGTGGTGCTATGACCCAGGAAGCAGCAGAAGAATATTTTAATCTAACTTCTTATGTAATCCAGTCTTTTTTCTTTGCTCTTGTGGTTGGTGTTGTTACCTCGGCTATAGTTGCATATTTTGTGAAGAAAAAATAAAACATATGAAGTTCGTCATGCTAAACTGGATTCAGTAGTTCAAATGTGAGACCCTGAAATAAATTCAGGGTGACGACTAAAACTAAAATTAAGCTTTTTCAGAATTTAATATAAACTCCTAAGAGATTTCTCAGTCGCTTTGCTTCTTCGAAATGACAAAAGTTTCGTAATCAAGAATCTCATCTTCAACACGTCATGCTGAACTTGTTTCAGCATCTCTACATATAGACCCTGAAATAAATTCAACGTTACCTAAAAATTTTGAAAGATTTAAAAGTAAAACCCAGGAGACTTCTCAGTCGCTTTGCTTCTTCGAAATGACAGTACTTTAATTAATGAGGTCATTTCGACCAACGGGAGAAATCTGATATGCAAGATTATTTTGTTTATATCGTCACTAATGAAAAAAGGTCAGTTCTATATATAGGAATTACAAATAACCTAAACATTCGGCTAGATCAACATTACAGGGATAGCGTCCATTCAAAACTTTCTTTTGCAGGTAAGTACAATTGTTATCATCTCATATATTTCGAAAAGTTCAACAATGCATCTGAAGCTATAATCAGAGAAAAAACGATTAAGAAGTGGAGAAGAGAAAAGAAATTAAATTTGATCGGGGACTTTAATCCTGAGTGGCAGTTTTTAGAAAGAGACATTTTATAAGGTAGATTTCTCAGTCGCTTTGCTTCTTCGAAATGACAGTACTTTTTACACCACTTAGGTCATTTCGACCATCGGGAGAAATCTGATGTGAAAGAATTTTAAATAATATACAGTAAAACTCCTAAGAGATTTCTCAGTCGCTTTGCTTCTTCGAAATGACAAAAGTTTCGTAATCAAGAATCTCATCTTAAACACGTCATGCTGAACTTGTTTCAGCATCTCTACATAAAGACCCTGAAATAAATTCAGGGTGACGTTGAAACCTGACTTAATAATCTTTAAATCTTCAGTAACAAATTAGGATCTGGACAGTTCTTTAAATAATTGTCCAGATCTTCTTTTTTTACCACTCCGGGAAAATCACCCGTAATACCTTTCATATTTTCCATGATCTGAAAATGTAAGTGTGGTGCATAATCACCATTTTCATCAAAATCTCCAAGCTCGGCTATCTTTTCACCCGCTTTCACTTCGTCACCTTCGTTTAGATCTACTAGTGAATTGCGCGAGAGATGTCCATAAAGCGTAAAAAAAGTTCTCCCTTTTTCTAAATGTTCCAGGATGATGGTTGGCCCGTAATCGCCAAAATTATCGTTATCCCTGAAGCTATGGATTGTACCCGACAACGGACTTATAATATCAGAAAAGGCAGGAACCCAGACATCAAGGCCTATATGTATATTACGATTAGCTTCAGTATTATTGAATAATTCGCTCCGGTTGTAAAGGGTGCGTAGTTCATTATATCCTCCATAGGCAGCTTTCGCCTTTCTATTCTTCAGGAACTCCCCTATGAATATGGAAAATGCTTCCGAAGAAGCAACCTCTAATCTTAGTAGATCTCTATTATTTTCTGAAAGATCTATATAAGCGTAATCCTCATTCTTATACTCCCCTCCTATTACCGGCGTGAAGCCTATCGTCAATTCATTAATAAAATCAGAAAAACTTTGCATGTCATTCAGCTTAAGGAGCCAAATGTAATGGCTAAGTTTTAATTTATCAATACATCACTAAAATTTGCTTTTATAGTGATATTAGAATTCCCTTCCCTGGATTTATTGTACCCATTAAGGATCTCATTATCATAAGACTTGGTAGATTTTAATTTCAAACCTGAAGGATGTTTAATTGAACTTTGCATTCCATTAAAATTGAAATTAAAGGCCGTATCTGGTACATTCAGCTCCAGATCACTGTTCTCCAGACTTATATTTAGAGTTTCAAACCCAGAACCAAGATTTTTGATATCAAGTTTTCCGAAGGACCCTGCAAGAACTCCAGTTTTCTGAAGTTCATTGATCACAACGTCACTGGAATTAGATTCCAGTTTGATGCTAACTACTTTATCCAGATTACAATTCTTAACGAAATCAGTAGAAAGCACACCGTAGTCCCAGTATGCTACCTTCACCGGAGTATAAGCCGCTTTTATATTCGTGTTTTTTCCAGAGATTCGGTTAGCTGAAAGCCGACTGTGAGAAAGGTCGGCCTTCAGGTTCTTTATATTACTCCCAAGTTTAAGCTCTCCATGGCGAACATTAAGTTCCAGTTTAGCATCTTTTGGGATCTTAAGTTTAATTGTCTTTTTAGATTTAACTCCTTTTCCATCTTCCATTATAAAGACGCGGTTTTCTCCACTTTCCATCTGAGCTTCAAATTGTTTTCCAAATTGCTCACCCCAGGCTTCCATTTTCTTACCGAACTCTTCACCCCAGGCCTCCATATCTTTTTCAAAATCTTTACCCCAAGCTTCCATCTTTACTTCATATTCTTTCTCCCATTTTTCAGAGTTCTTCTCCATTTTTTCAGCCCATTTCTCCATTTTCACTTCATATTCCTTTCCGAATTTCTTTTCAAAATCTGCTTCCCATTTTTCCAGGTATTTATCGCCATCCTTTTTATAAGCTTCGTAATCGAATTTCATACCCTTCATATCTTCTGCAAAACCAGGAGGAAGCGGGTTTTCAGCAATATTATTCAGAATAGGCCCAACCAGATTTTCCATTAAAGGCCCTAACATATCTGGCAATTCTGATAAAGATCCTTCAAGTGCGGCCATGTCTATATTCAAATCCATGTCCATATTATAGGTGCCACCACCAGATTCAATTCTTACACGATCGTTAGATGATGAAGTTTTGAGCTTCCAGTAGTCGAGTAATTTCTTAGTATTCTCTTTATCACCTGTATCCCCTTCGAGATAAGCTTCTATTTGTACCTCGTTCCTATCCCAGTTTTCGATGATGATATTGGTATGACGGGAATCGAGTTCTACATTCACATTAGCAGAGGTTTTATAGGTTTTACTCAACTTCTTAGTCTGAGCAAAACTACCCGCAGTGATAAAAAGCAGTGATAACATCACATATTTAAGCTTGATAGTTCTCATGTCTATTGTCTTTTGATTGTTCAATTTCGTTTAATTTCGTTTTCAATTTTTTAAGAAGATCCAGTCTCAGCTGTAAGTTCGCGATCATAGCCTCAACAGTTTCTTCATTAATACCGGTATCCTGAATTTCCGCATTCAATGCGATATATTCTTGATTCAGGGTTTCCAGCTTCTTCATAAATGCATCTATAAGTTCTTTGTTCTCTGGGGTCATATCCAGTTTAGCAAGTTGAATATTTACACTTGCCATATAATAGTCTTCTATCTTTTTAAATTCAGGAGAAACATCGCTCAACCTGTATTCATTAATTGGAACATTCGCTTCGTTCACAGGTTCTTCAGTTGGAGTTTCAACTATCTGATTTGTATTCTGAATCGGGTTATCTCCATTATTGAACAGGAAAAATGCACCAATTCCCAGGGCTACAACAATTACAGCAGCTATTTGAAGGAAACTGCTTAAATTCCTTTTCTTGCGCTTAACCGGTAAAGCTTCATTCAATTTAGCTTCAAACCTTTTTTGATGCCCCCTGCTAAGCTTTTCTTTTCCCACATGCTCCTCATTTCGAAACATTTCTCTAATATCCTGTCCCATTGCTTAATGTTTTAAGTTCTTCCTGTAGTTTTTTCTTTCCTCTATGTACTAATGTGCGCGAGGCTACCTGTGTTATATTCAATATTTCACTAATTTCCTCATGATCATAACCTTCTACCAGATAAAGCATCAAAGGATACTTATACTTCTCGGGTAGATTTTCCATTTTTTCTTTAACCTCTTCCACACCAATTCCGTCTTCAACCTGCCAGTTATTCTCATCTTCCTCCGTTCCCAGCGTTTGTTCGTTAATTGCAACCAGTTCCAGTTTCTTAGCTTTCAACTTATCTAAACACTTATTGATGACGATCCTTTTTAACCAGGCCCCGAAGGTAACCTCGCCATTAAATTGATGTAATTTTGCGAATGCCTTAATAAATGCTTCCTGCATTGCATCCTCTGCCTCCATAGAATCTTTCATGAATCTTAAGGCGACATAATACATCCCGTCACAATATTTGTTGTACAGCTTTAGTTGAGCCCTCCGGCTGTTCTGCTTACAAGCTTCTATTAGCTTATGCTGTATCAATTTTTTAGTTTTTGATGGGTTAGTTCACTTTAAAGACGAAACGAAAAGTCTCGCGTTGCAGAAATTCCGAAAAAAATTTCAGATTCAATACATATTCATACATTTAATGACAATAATCGGCTGATCATTTCGTTCTGGCCGGGTATTTGAAAAGCTAATTCAAAAAACATGAGCCGAAATACAAAGCTTATACTGAAAATTGGTGGAGCCATAATCTTTATTGGTCTGCTGGTAGGTTTTGTCTTAAGATATACTACAAAAGCTCACAGTCCTGAAGATACTTTAACCTACCAGAAAAAGGGATTGGAACTTGAAGTTTTTTATAATCGTCCCTATAAAAAGGAGCGCGAAATATTCGGGAATCTTGTCCCTTATAATGAAGTGTGGAGAACGGGAGCCAACGAAGCAACAACTTTTGAAACCAATAAGGATATACTCGTTGATGGCAGTGAATTAAAAGCGGGAAAATACACATTGTGGACGATACCAATGGCAGATAGCTGGAAAGTTATTTTCAATTCTAAAATGTATCCGTGGGGAATAAACCTGGATGAAGAAGCTTACCGTGATCCCCGGTTTGATTCTCTGGTACTGGAAAGACCAGTAGAGGAAATTGATACAAGCCTGGAACAATTCACCATTCTATTTGAGGAAAAAGGTGAATTTGTAAGTATGATACTCGCCTGGGATAACACCAGTGTTAGAGTACCTATAAAAAAAGAAGAGGCGCAAATTAGCACCTCTCCAGATCAATAATTTGAATAAAATTACTCGTCTAGAAGTAAGTTTAAAGTAACGTCTATATTGTCTCTTGTTGCCCTTGAATAAGGACAGATCTCGTGAGCTTCGTTTACCAGTTTCTCACCAGTCTCTACATCTACTCCTGGAATATATGAATCCAGGGTTACTGAAAGTTGAAGGTTACCAGATTCGGTTTGCCCAAGCTTAACTACCGCAGTAACGCTATAATCTCCAAGGTCTACTTTATGCTTTTTAGCAACAACTTCTAAAGCACTTCCATAACATGAAGAGTAACCAGCCCCGAAGAGTTGCTCAGGATTGGAGTAATCTCCACCTTCACCGCCCATACTCTTAGGCATTTTAAGTTCCATATCTATTATACCATCTTCACTACGTGTGCGACCGTTACGACCACCATGTGTAGTTACTTTAGTTTTATATAAATTCTTCATTGCGTAAAATAATTTAAGTAATTTAGTTTGTTTCAATATACCAAGCATTTAATGATGCCTGAAACAGCAATTCATAAATTTGTCATAAATATTCCACCCTATTTTGAGTAAAGAACAGCAAAAATCGGCCTTGAGCGAGTCTGAAAGTAAACCTACTTCAGGTAATGTAAATCCGGAATCTGCTAAAAAGATCAGGAATTTCAGAAAGAATAGATCCTCTGAGCAGGATCTACTGAAAGACCTGCTAAAGGGTAATAAAACAGCTTTAGGAAGAGGAATCACATTAGTAGAAAGCAATCAAAAATCTCATCAAAAACAGGCTGAATTTCTAATTGAAGGTGCTTTACCGCACGCGCATAAGTCTATTAGAATAGGGATAACAGGAGTGCCGGGCGTTGGAAAAAGTACTTTTATAGAAAGTTTTGGATCCTACCTTATAGACAAGGGTAAAAAGGTGGCTGTACTTGCCGTAGACCCTAGTAGTTCTGTTTCTCACGGAAGTATACTGGGAGACAAGACCAGAATGGAAAACCTGGTTACCAGGCAAAATGCATTTATCAGGCCTTCACCTAGCGGAGACTCTTTGGGTGGTGTTGCAAGAAAGACCAGGGAGAGCATTCTGCTTTGCGAAGCTGCCGGATTTGATGTGATCCTTATCGAAACTGTTGGTGTGGGCCAAAGTGAGACCACGGTGCATAGTATGACCGATTTTTTTCTATTATTAAAACTAGCCGGAGCCGGAGATGAACTACAGGGTATTAAACGTGGAATTGTTGAAATGGCAGATGCCATTGTGATCAATAAAGCCGATGGTGATAATCAAAAACCTGCCCGGGAGGCAAAACTTGAATTCAATAGAGCCCTACATTTATATCCTCCAAAAGAAAGTGAGTGGAAGCCCGAGGTAAAACTCTG
Source organism: Christiangramia echinicola DSM 19838 (assembly GCF_000423065.1). GTDB lineage: Bacteria > Bacteroidota > Bacteroidia > Flavobacteriales > Flavobacteriaceae > Christiangramia > Christiangramia echinicola. Next base: position 135,260 of record NZ_KE383973.1, on the reverse strand, counting down.
CAGCGCACTTTATAATGAAGGTGTTTCTGATATCTGGCAGATGATCTCCACGTTTAAAAAGAAGGTAGACGAAAATGGATATTTTCAACATAATAGGCTGGAGCAGAACAAATTCTGGATGTATCAAACTATCAATGACTACTTGAAAAGCAGGTTTTATGAGGATCCTAAGATCAAAACTGCTTTAAATGAGCAGCTTGATTTGATCGAAAATAATAAGACTACCGCCTTCGCTGCTGCGAAGCATTTACTGAGCCTGGCCTAGGTCTTTCTTCAGGATTTTCTCTGTGAGATACTTTCTAAGTAAATGAAACAGGTATCCAAAAATTGCACCTATAAATATTCCAGTGATCACATCTCCTGGGTAATGCACTCCAAGGTATATTCTGCTATAAGAGACTACTACCGCCCAAATTAGTAGAAATACGAAAAGTTTGGGATAATGCTTTTTAAATAACAAGCTCAGGAATACTGCAACTCCTGTTGAGTTGGCAGCATGAGCTGAGAAATAACCAAATCTACCACATCTTTCAGCTACGAACCTGGCATATTCCATAACTCCTTCCTGCCGGCATGGCCTTGGTCTTTCAAAACCGTGCTTGAATAAATTTGCAAGCTGATCTGTTGCTGTGATCAATAAAGTCACCACTACCATGGTGATCAAAGTTGGTTTCCATCCAAATTTTCTGAATATCAGATAGAGCAATAATGCATAAAGTGGGATGGCCATCCATTTATCGCTTATTGCGACCCATAACCAGTCCCATGGCTCTGAACCAAGATTATTCAGAAATAAAAAAAGTTCCCTGTCTAATTCGGCTAATTTTTCCATTTAGTCGTCTTCGTATCGGTTTACCTCACGATCGTAAAACTCACTCGCCTGAATGATCAAACCTTCAGTCTCGCTGGATAATTCTTTCTCGTCTTCTTTATCGAAATCTTCGAGCCACTCTACCTCATCATCTTTCAGGTCAATAATAAAACGAGGGAATTCTGTATGAATCACGAAAATAGATTCCGGAAAATCTGTATTATCGCCTAGTATAAACTTTGGAAGTTCCATATATATGTTATTATGCTATTAATGTTTCTTTGGTTCGAATTAGTTTTCTGGTCAAATAATTAAAACGGAAATATAGTAATATTGCAGAGGATGTCAAGCCTGCCAGTAAACCAAGCCATATACCCATACTTCCCAATCTTTCTGCCTGTCCAAAATAGTAACTTACCGGGAAACCAATGATCCAGTAAGCAATGAAACAGATCACCGTAGGGATCTTAACATCCTGTAAACCTCTTAATGCGCCAAGTATCACTACCTGCATTCCGTCACTTAGTTGAAATATCGCTGCAATGATCAATAGCTGCGCGGCCAGGCTTACTACCTCAAAATTGTCTATATAAAACGCTGGCAAAATATCTTTTAGCAAAATAAACAATAGAGCAAAAACAGCCATTATAAGAAAGACCAGTAAAAAGATCGAAAAACTTATTCTTCTTAACTCTCTATAGGCTCTTAATCCCACCTGATTTCCTACTCTAATGGTTGCAGTAACACCAAGACCAACCGCGATCATAAAGGTCATGGAGGCGAGGTTTAAGGCTATTTGATTCGCTGCCTGCGGATTCGTCCCTAGATTTCCGGCTAAAAATACGGTTGCCGTAAAAATGGCCACTTCAAAAAGCATTTGTAAAGCAGTTGGAAAACCAAGTGATAGGATTCGCTTAAAAATTGACCATTTCAGCATTTCCTTTTTAGACCATTTGAAATATTCCACAAATTTGGATTTCCTTCTTAAGATCTCCCAAATGAACCATAGCATAAAGAATCTGGAGATCAAAGTTCCCCAGGCGGCTCCTTCAAGTTCCAGTCTTGGAAAAACCCATATCCCGTAGATGAGTAAATAATTGAATACTACATTTACAATATTTGCCAGTAAGGTTGCATACATGGCGTAGCGAGTTTGAGACAGCCCATCTGCGAATTGCTTAAATGCCTGAAATGCCATTAAGGGTAACATAGAAAGAGCAACAATATTAAGATAGGGAACAGCTAGTTCAACCACCTCAGCCGGCTGATCCAAATAATACAGAAGCGGTTTCGCAATTAATAACAAAATGAACAGCAACAATCCATTAATAGTGCTTAGAATAAGCCCATGATGAAAGTAACTTCTCCCGCCCTCAAGATCATCGGCACCATCGGCTTCAGCAATTAATGGAGTGATAGCGAATGAGAAACCTATTCCCATAGACATGGCGATAAACACCAAAGCATTACCCAGAGAAACTGCGGCAAGAGGAGCAGCTCCTAACTGCCCAATCATTAAATTATCTACCAATCCTACCATGACATGACCCAACTGGCCAAGCATTACAGGATATGCGATATTAAGATTTTTTCCGAATTCTTTGGTATATGCCGAAAATTGCAAAACTAAATTTTAAGTCTGCAAAGGTAGCCTCTTTAGATTTCTTTGAAAGCGATAAACTATAAATTCTTTAAGAGATGAAATAGTCTAGTCGGGCATCTCTACCGTTTCATTATTGATATTATCCAGACCGTACTTATCTACCAGATATATCAGGGAAGTCATCGTGGCAGCACCTAATTCAAGTTCCCTTTTATTCACCTTGTCAAACGTATCATTAGCCGCATGATGATAATCAAAGTATCGCTGAGAATCTGGTCTTAAACCGGCAAGAACCATGTTTCCACCTTTTAAAGGATTAATATCTGCTCCACCACCGCCTCTTTCAAAATAATGGATCAGGTAAGGCTTAAAAAGCCTTTTCCAGGACAGGATCTTTTTAAATTGAGTATCATTTGCTGTTATGCCAAAACCTCTTGGTGTAAATCCACCGGCATCACTTTCTAAAGCAAATACATGGTCTTCAGATTTTAACTTAGCAACTTCAGCATATTTGTTACCTCCTCTTAGTCCATTTTCCTCATTCATAAAAAGTACTACTCTAATACTTCTTTTAGGTTCATACCCCGTTTCCTTTAATAATCTTAATACTTCCATAGACTGAACCACACCTGCTCCGTCATCATGAGACCCATCTCCTAGATCCCAGGAATCGAGATGACCTCCTACGATCATGATCTCATTAGGGTATTTTGAACCAGTGATCTCTCCAATCACATTATAAGACTGAACATCCTCGTGTATTTCACAACTCATTTTAAAATATAGATCCAGGTCATTTTGAATCTTCAACATTCCACTTAGATATTGAGCATCGTTAGTTGATACTGCTGCTGCTGGAATTCTTTGATCATTTGGTAAATCTCCATAGCTCATCGCACCAGTGTGAGGTAAATCGTCCATTCTTAAATTCATTGACCTCACGATCACGCCTACTGCACCGTATTTTGCTGCTTCTTCGGCACCAGAATATCTCTGATCAACGCAGCCACCATAAGCTTCAAAAGTCTGGATATGATCCGCACGCATTGGCCTGTTATAAAAAACGATCTTTCCTTCAATATTCTCACGTCCATATTCCTTTAGCTGTTCAATCCCCTGAACCTCGATCACTTTGGCTTTTGTACCTCCGGCAGATGTCGCGATAGATCCACCTAAAGCCGTGATGTTTAAATTTCTTGTTTCTCCTGGAGCAGTTTGTACATAAGCAAATTCTCTTTCTCCACGAGTCCATTTAGGAACCATGACCGGTTGCAACCAAACCTTATCCAGTCCTAGATTTTCCAATTCTGCCTTTGTATATTCCACGGCCTGTTCAGCTCCATGGGATCCTGAAAGTCGACCACCAATTTCATTTGATAAATGATCTAACCAGGCATAGCTTTTACCATTTAGTAAAGACATGTCATAGATCTTTCTAATATTTAGAGAATCGTCAATTGAATTGGTTTGTGCAGAAATAGATATTCCAGAAAAAAGCAGAATAATGGCTATAAAAAATGATCTCATTAAAATTTCTTTTTGCTGCTAAATAACAGGTTTTTTTTTAGTTATGCGAATTAGATTTTTAATTCTTCTCCTGCTTTAGTTGCTCTCTATATTCGGCAATATTCTTTTTGATGGCAGGATCTAATTCAGGCTCTTTCACTTCCTTATATTTAGTCAACTCTTCAAATAATATAGTAGCCACCAAATGCCTGGCTGTATCTTTATCGTCTGCCGGGATTATATACCATGGAGCTTTGTTGGTAGAAGTTTTATTGATGGCTTCCTGGTAGCATTTTTGATATTCACCCCAAAGTTTTCTCTCCTTTAGATCACCTGGCGAGAACTTCCAGTTCTTACTTGGTTTATCAAGCCGTCGTAATAATCGTTGTCGCTGTTCTTCTTTTGAAAGATGAAGAAAGAATTTAAAAATGATCATTCCGTTATCGGCAATATGATCTTCAAATTCTCGTATATTCTCAAATCGCTGTTTCCAGAAATTTTCATCTACATCCTCTACCTTATCTATTCCCGGTAGATTTTCATTTAACAAATATTCAGGATGAACCCGGGTAACCAGAACATTTTCATAATGAGTTCGATTAAATACTCCAAATTTACCCCGCTCTGGCAAGGCTATATAGTGTCTCCATAAAAAGTCATGTTTCAATTCCTTTTCAGAGGGAACCTTGAAACTGTGCACAACTACTCCCCTACTATTAAAGTCTTTAAAAACTTCCCGAATAAGACTGTCTTTCCCTGCCGTATCCATACCCTGAAGACAGATCAAAACTGCATATTTCCCGAAGGCATACAATGTATCCTGCCAGTCACCAAGGTCCTTTCTTACCTCCTTCATCTTATCCTTGATCTCATCTTCAGATGCCTCAAGGTCTATTCTGGTTTTAGCTTTGGAGAGTTCAATTCTGGAAGTGACTTTAAATTGTGAGAGATCTATTTGCTTCATGATTTGATTTTCTAACACTAAATATACAATCTTTATAAAAGTTAATTTTTTTTATCTTCGCGATAAATACAATCAGCTTGGACAAACTAGAGAAAAAAGATATCGTCGATAAGGTAACAACGCTTCTAAAGGAGATTCCGTCTTCTATGGATATTGTAAAAAAAGGAGGGAATCGCGACGCCAGGTTTAGATATCTTGCTAATCATATGGTGGACAAGGCTATTGAAAAAGATGCGCTTATCGTCTCTGAAAATGGCCAGGGAATTGCCATTTTATTCAAAACCAGTAAGAAAGACGATAATATCTGGAAGGATCTCTGGGCTCAGCTTAAACTCGTAGCAAATGTTACCGGGATCAAGAATGCTCTTGACATCTTGAAAACTCAGAAATATATTAAGAATCAACGCCCACAGGAAGGTGAATACTTATACTGCTGGTTCTGGGGAATTCTTAAGGAATATCGCGGTGCAGATACGCAGGTAGGAAAAGAAATGAAAGATGTTTTCTTTAGAACTGCACATGACACCGGGCTGGAACTATATGCAGAAACCCGCGGTAGAACGAATGCTGTCGTTTACCAACGGGTTGGTTTTGAACTTTTCCACGAATGGGATCATCCTAGTGGTGACACTATGTATTTTTTAAAGTATGATCCTAAAAACCCTAGAAATTACAGGCCTTAAAATCTGCTTCCGAAGAGTTTTACATCATCTTCAGTGATTTCTTTACCTCCAAGTATGAAAAGGCGTTCCACTACATTTCGTAGTTCACGAACATTACCTCTCCATTCGCTTTCTTTAAGTACGTTTATTGCGTCCTGGGTGAACTCCTTTTTATTTGTACCCTGTTCACTGGCAATCTTTTCACTGAAATAATCTACGAGTAACGGAATATCATCTTTCCTATCTTTCAATGCAGGAACCTCTATAAGAATAACTGCCAACCTGTGGTAAAGGTCTTCTCTGAAGTTATTTTCTTCAATCTCCTTTTTGAGATTCTTATTGGTAGCAGCTACTACTCTAACATCCACTTTTATATCCTTATCACTACCAACCCTGGATATCTTGTTTTCCTGAAGAGCGCGCAGCACTTTTGCCTGTGCAGAAAGACTCATATCTCCAATTTCGTCAAGGAAGATCGTACCCTTATTGGCAGCTTCAAATTTCCCGGCTCTATCTTTGTTGGCTGAAGTAAAGGCGCCCTTTACATGACCAAATAATTCACTCTCAATCAATTCTGAAGGGATTGCAGCACAGTTTACTTCAATCATTGGCCCTTTAGACCTGTCACTCTTTTGATGTAACCAGTGGGCTACTAACTCCTTTCCCGTACCGTTTGGGCCAGTAATTAACACACGGGCATCTGTATGAGCTACTTTTTCTATCATATCCTTGATAGTATGGATAGCTTCAGATTCACCGATCATCTCGTAATTCTTACCTACTTTCTTCTTCAGCCTGGTATTTTCTACCACTAACTCTTTACGATCTAAAGCGTTTCTAACTGTATTAAGTAGCCTGTTTAGATCTGGTGGTTTTGAGATATAATCAAAGGCGCCAATTTTCATAGTGTTCACGGCTGTATCAAGATCACCATGACCTGAGATCATTACCACGGGGATTTCCGGTTTTATCTTCTTAACCGCCTCCAATACCTCAACACCGTCCATTTTCGGCATTTTGATATCACAAAGGATGAGGTCAAAATCTTCGTTTTTCACCAGTTCCATTCCGGCGAGACCATCTTCGGCTTCGGTTACTTCATAATCCTTACTTTCTTCTGAAAGTATTTTATTTAGCACTCTCCTTATGGAGGCCTCGTCTTCTATCAATAATATTTTTGCCATTAGAATATTGTAAATTTTAATCCGCTTCTACCGTAAAACGTATTGGTTTCATTTATTTTATAAACATCATCCTGATTTCTGTCTCTTAGCCTGATATCATTTCTAATCGTGTGCCCACCGTACACATAGAATTTTAAGTGATCTGTAATACTATACTCGTAGCCTATACCACTTAATACTATTGTCATTGAGATATTATCTACGATATTATCATTCCTGGTATTAGACGGAGTGGCATCAAAATTATTCTGAACATTGGCAAAAAAACCATCCAGAGTTACAAAGAGCTGAAATTCATGTTTATCGTTAAGGTAATATTTTAAATTAGATTTCGGTGTTCCTACAGCATAAGACCATTTTTCATCCCATCTTTTGTAATAATTTATAATAGGTAAAGGAAAAGGAAATCCAGTGGTAGTGGAATATTGCAATCCAAGGATTAGTCGCCAGGCATCATCATTAACCTCATCCTCCTTCGATTTTATAAAAATTACAGATCCTGTATATATAAGATCATCATTATCTATATAGCCTTCAGAAAAATTCGATGCGATCTTCACGCCACCATTGGTAGCAAACCTCCAGTCGTTTCCGAACTTAAAAGTATAACCCAGCGTAGCTGTGAACGATTGGAATCTATCGAGATCACTAGTATCAAAAGCTTCGGGATCTTCATATTTAAAATGAACATTCCTGTATTCTAAACTTGGAACCAGGTAAGACCCTTCTTTTTTCAACCTTACGGGAAGCGCTGCGAAAGCCCTTAATCTTCTAAATGAATTATCTGAATTTTTCTGAGGAAAATATGTGTACTCTAACCTGGCCAGGTCTGTAGACTGGGCAGCGGTACTCCACCCAATAAATGTTAACAGGCCAAGGATTATAAGATTACGCATTATCTTCATTTTCAAAATCGTCTGAATTCTGAGCATTATTAGGATAGAACATATGTACATCTCTTTGTGGGAAAGGAATAGTAATATTGTTCAACCTGAATTTATTATTGATCTTAAACCTTAGTTCACTTTTCACCTTAGGATCCACAAAACTGTCTGACACATAAAAATGAAGACCAAAAAGCAATGCCGAATCACCAAAATCTTCAAATAATACAAATGGTTCAGGTTTTTTAAGAATTCCTTTCTGTTCCCTTGCGCATTCTAACAGCACCTCCCTTACTCTTTCTACATCGCTCCCATAAGAAACTCCAACCTTAACCACTTCTCGCGTAGTTTTATGATTCTGAGTATAATTAAAAACGGTATCGCTTATGAATTTATGATTAGGAATAATCATTACTTTATCATCCCTGGTCAACGCACGAGTTGTTCTTAATTTTATTTCAAATACTCTAGCTACCCGACCATCCATTTCTATAACGTCACCCACTAGTAGTGATTTATCAAGAATAATAAATATGCCACCAATTACATCCTGGAAGAGTTCCTGTAATGCTAATCCAAGACCTACGAATAGTGCCGCAGAAGCGGTTAATAAAATAGTAACATCTACGCCGGTAGAACTTAAGGTGATAAGGATCACTACCACATAGACGAAGTATTTGATGAATTTAAAGACACTAATGAATTTCATTTTGTCTTCTTCCATCAGTTTTGAAGTGATAAAAGATCTAACGATCCTAAGTACTACACTTGTTACTAAAAAGGCCAGTACAATGATAACAATGAGACCAACTGTTATTTTTATTTCTTCACTACCTATGTTGTAACTAAATCCAGCATTCCAAATATCTTGAATTAGCCCCCAAATGTCCTGCTCAATTACCTCTGTAACTTTCTCTTTAGTTGATTGATCGTCCTGCATTCCTAATATTTAAGCCATTTATACAGTTCTTTATAAGTTGGTTTCTTACCATACATCAAAATTCCGACTCTATAGATCTTTGCCGATAACCATAATACTCCAAAATTAGTAGCTATTAATACGCTTATTGAAATAGCGATCTCCCACCATGGCACTCCAAACGGAATACGCATTAACATTACAATTGGCGAAGTAAGGGGAATAATTGAGAATATAGTCGATACAGTACCATGTGGATTTTCGACTACCGAAAAGAATCCTACATAAATTCCTAAAATCAAGGGTAAGATAATAGGAAACATAAATTGCTGGGTATCTGTTTCACTATCTACGGCAGCACCAATTGCCGCGTAAATGGCGCTATAAAGAAAATATCCGCCTATAAAGTAAATTAAAAAGAACCCAAGTAAACTTCCATAAGGTAATTTAAGAATATCAATTACCAGTTGATTAATTTCGGGTTGTGCGGCACCGTTAATAGCAGACGAAGCCGGTGTTTGAACATTCGTAGGATCTATACCTAAAAATGAAGAGACCCCAATTAGAAGTACTGTTCCCAGGATCACCCATACAGTAAACTGGGTAATACCAGCCAGTGAAGTTCCAAGCACCTTACCTAATAATAATTGAAAAGGTTTAACTGAAGAAACGATAATCTCAATGATCCTGTTTGTTTTTTCTTCGATTACACTTCGCATCACCATATTACCATAAATAATAATAAACATCATAAGAAGATAACCGGCTGCACCCCCAAAAAACATCTTGATATAATTAGACATTTTTGAACTCTGTTCCCCGGCGAAATTCTGAATGGCGACACTCACATCTGCTCTCGCTTTATCAATTTCTGAGACATCAATACCTTTAGCTATAAGCTGCTCCCGGGTTAATTTATCTGAAATGGTTTTTTCAATGTTTTCTATAGTTCCAAAGCCTGGCGTATCCTTTCCAAAGAACTCCACATCTGGTTTTCCAAATTGAGAATTTATTTCTGATATATGAATAAGACCGAAATACTCATTCTCTAATACTTCCTGCCTGGCAGATACTAATGATTTATCTGAATAATCCAGATATTGAACCTGCTCCCCATCTTTAAATTCTGCGGCGAACATTCCGCTTTCGTCATGTATACCTATGATCTTTTGCTCCGTACTGTTGAGCATGCTCAAATAAGCAATCAAAAGGATCATCCCAACGAAAATAAGCGGGCTCAAAAAGGTCATGACTATAAAAGTCTTGTTTCTAACCCTTGCCAGGTATTCTCTGTTTATTATTAGCCGGAGGTTACGCATTTTGAGTGACTGTTTTTATAAAAATATCGTTTACTGAAGGGATCACCTCTACAAAATGGTTGATCCTAGCCCTGGACAGCAGAAATTGTATCAGGTCGTTCGAGTCTTCATTTTCCCTCAATTTTATCGTTAGCTTAAGGTCTTCCTGAATGCTTTTGAACCTGGCGGGTCCGGTTTGAAACTTATCTTCCAATTCATTCAATAGGGCCAATTCATCTGCAGCATTTATTCCTACTTCATAGGTATTGGACTTATATTCCTTTTTGATCTCAGAAACTTTTCCATCCAGCAATTTATTCGACTTATGAATAAGAGCAATATAATCACATAATTCCTCTACACTTTCCATTCTGTGCGTCGAAAATAATATGGTTGCACCTTCATCTCTTAACTGAAGGATTTCATCTTTGATTAGATTGGCATTTACCGGATCAAATCCGCTAAAAGGTTCATCAAATATTAAAAGTTTAGGCCGGTGTAAAACGGTAATGACAAATTGTACCTTTTGAGCCATACCTTTAGAAAGTTCCTGGATCTTTTTATCCCACCATTCCTCTATATCCAATCTTTTGAACCAGTAACTTAATCGTTCTTTAGCTTCCGCCTTAGTTAATCCCTTAAGCCTGGCCAGGTATAAAGCCTGCTCACCAACTTTCATGGACTTATATAAGCCTCTTTCTTCAGGCAGATATCCAATATGAGCAATATCATTTGGGTGCAGCGGTTTACCATCAAGATAAACCGTACCCTCATCTGGCATGGTAATTTGATTAATTATACGAAGAAGTGTGGTCTTCCCGGCTCCATTGGGGCCTAGAAGTCCAAAAATACTTTCTTTGGGAATATTTATTGAGACATTGTTGAGTGCAGTAAAATTTCCGAAGCGCTTGTAGATATTCTCCGCAACCAAAAGATTTTCCATATAGTCATTTGAGAAGTGTTAAAGATATAGAAATACGAAGAGAGTTAAAGTCGATTAAGAAGATTTTATTATTTACAAAATATCCTAAAAAACAAAACCCACCCTTAATTAAATTAAGGATGGGAAAAAAATTGCTATGAAAAAGAAAAATTATCACTAAAAGACTTAGTGATTCTCAAATATATAAATTTTTTCTTAAAATTGGGTTTCTAAGAAAACATATCTTTAACTTTTTCAAAGAATGACTTATCGCTTTTTTCGGGATTTGGCTGGAAATTTTCATCCTCGGCCATCCTTTCAAAAAACTCTTTTTGCTCTCGAGACAGCGTTTTAGGAGTCCATACATTCACATGGACTAAAAGGTCTCCTTTACCGTATCCATTGATACTGCTTATCCCCTTACCTCTAAGTCTTAAAATTTTACCAGACTGCACACCTTCTTCGATCTTGATACGAACCTTGCCAGTTACAGTGTCTATTTCTCTGGAAGCTCCCAGTGCGGCTTCAGAATAACTTATATATAGGTCATAATGTAAATTATCACCTTCTCTTTGCAGGCTTGGATGTTCTTTTTCCTCTATAGCTACAAGAAGATCTCCGGGAATTCCATTGCCTGGAGCATCATTACCTTTTCCAGAAACCTTTAACTGCATACCATCTTCAACACCTGCAGGTATTTTAATCGAAACAGTCTCCTCTTTCATTACCAGACCTTGAGCATCTGATCCTTCAGGTTTTTGATCTATCATCTGGCCACTACCACCACAGGTTGTACATGGAGATGCTGTTTGCATCCTACCAAGAATGGTATTAGTAACTCTGGTTACCTGTCCCGTACCATTACATGTACTACAAGTCTTGTAAGTAGTCCCTGAAGCCTGTAGCTTACGTTTAACCTTTATCTTTTTCTCGCAACCATTGGCGATCTCTTCAAGATTAAGACTTACTCGTATTCTTAAATTACTACCCTTGGCACGTCGCTGACCGCCACCAAAGCCTCCAAAACCGGAGAATCCGCCGCCGCCAAAGCCGCCACCACCAAAGATATCACCGAACTGGCTGAATATGTCATCCATATTCATACCACCTCCGCCGCCGAAGCCACCGCCATCAAAGGCCTGGTGACCAAAACGATCATATTTGGCTCTTTTTTCCTGATTTCCTAAAACTTCATAAGCTTCAGCAGATTTCTTAAACAAATCCTCAGACTTAGAATCACCTGGATTTTTATCTGGGTGATGCTTTAAGGCCATTTTTCTATAAGCCTTCTTTATCTCTGCTGCTGAAGCGTCCTTACTTACGCCTAATATTTCGTAATAATCTTCTTTCATGTTGGGTTTTTACAAATTTTGTAAAAGCGATTCTTATTTTCCGGTAACTACTTTAGGATATCTAATGATTCTTTCACCTAGCTTATATCCAGGTTCCACCACATCAACTATCTTGCCTTTAAGATCATCTGAAGGTGCGGGCACCTGAGTAATTGCTTCATGTATCTCTGAATCAAAATCACTTCCCTGCTCCACTTCCATTCTCTCTAAACCTTTAGCCTTAAGAGTTTCCTTGAATTTATTATGGATTAATGCAATCCCTTTAAGTAGATTTTCATCACCAGATTTATTCAACTCATTCATTGCTCTGTCAAAATCATCCAGAATAGGCAGCATGGCTGTCATTACTTCCTGATTGGCAGTTTTAAACAACTCCAGTCGTTCTTTAGAAGTACGTCTCTTATAATTTTCAAACTCAGCAAAAAGTCTCAGAAACTTATCTTTTTCTTTCTGAAGATCTTCCTTTATAAGTTCCTCTTCAGTAAGCTCCTGTGCTTTCGTATCTACTTGCTCATCTGCATTTTCACCTTTTTCATCTACTTCATCGATGGCATTATCCATAACCTCTTCTACCTGGTCTTTAATATCTTTATTATCGTCTTTAGCTTTATCTTCTTTTCGACTCATTTCTTTTAAATTTACTTACACGCACTTCTGGTCAAATTCACTGCCAATTCATTTAAAATGTCAAAATGTCACAAGATTATTTTTAGTAAAAGTTTATGAATTGACGAACAGAAATCCTGTTACTTTTGCCGAAACTTTTAAAATCATTAATCTAATGAAAAGAATTTTTCTAAATGCATTTGTAATTGCAGGTCTGGGACTTGCAGTAACCGGATGTAAGAACAACAATAACGAAGCTGAAGTATCTGAAGAAAAAGAGGCAGCTATGGCTCAGGCTGAAACTATGGAATTCACGGTAGATACAGCTGAATCTATAATTGAATGGCAAGGTGAAAAACCAACAGGAACTCACACTGGTGTGATCAAAGTTGCCAACGGATCTTTTAAAGCGAACGATAGCATTATTGAAAGCGGAACTTTCGTGATCGATATGCAATCTATTGAAGTTACAGATCTTGAAGGGGATCAAAAACAAAACCTTGAAGCTCACTTAAAAGGAACAGTAGAAGGTAAAGAAGGTGACTTTTTTAATGTTACTGAATTTCCAAAAGCTACTTTCGAAGTAACTGGTATTACTGAAGAAGAAGGTCAGGCAATGCTACAGGGAAATCTTACTATAAAAGAAGAAACTAAGAATATCGCTTTTCCAGTAAGTATTTCTAAAGACGGTGAGAGCCTGCAGATAACTAGTGAAGAATTTACAATTGATCGTACAAAATGGAATGTGAACTACGGTTCTAAATCTGTATTTGATGGTCTTGGTGACAAATTCATCAATGATGATATTGCTTTAAAGATAAACCTGAAAGCTAAAAAAGCTTAGTTTATAATTTGAATCAAAGAAAAAAGACTGCCAATTGGCAGTCTTTTTTTATGTCTTTAAGTTAGATCTCCGAGGGCACGGGCTAAATTAGTATATTCAAAATTATAGCCGACCTCTTCTATTTTTTTACTACTCACAAGCTGACTTGAAAGTACTATTTGTGACATTTCTCCCAACAGAGCTTTAAGTGCAAATTTCGGAACATTTGGAAGCCAAACGGTTTTACCCATTTTTTTTGCCAGTTCGTTAGTTAATTCTTTATTAGTAACAGGATTTGGAGCTACGGCATTAAAAACCCCGGTTAGTTCATTTTCAATGGCATAAAGGAAAATTCCGGCGAGATCATTAATATGTATCCAGGATTGCCATTGTTTTCCGCTCCCTAAGGCAGCTCCCATGTTCAGAGAAATAGGTTTTTTGATCTTTTCAAGCATTCCGCCATTTTCTGCCAGAACCAAACCGACCCTAATTTTAGCAACATCAAGACCAAGGCCTTCAAATTTATCTGCAGATGCCTCCCATTTTCTAACAACCTCACCAACAAAATTATCTGCTTTCTCATTATTATCTTCGAAGTATAACTTCTCCAGAGAACTAGGGTAAACTCCAATGGCGCTGGCCGAAATGAAATTTTCAACCTGATTCATGTTAGCCTCTAAAGTTTTGTAAAGGAGAGCTGCAGTCTCGGTTCGACTTTTAATTATTTTACGTTTGTAGGATTCAGACCAGGGTTCTGCGATACTGGCCCCGGCAAGGTGAATGATGATTTTCACTCCTTCAATACAGCCTTTTTCAATTTCCTGAGTTTTAGGGTCCCAGTAAAATCCCTGGTAATCATCTTCCTTTTTGATCTTGGATTTACTGGTTGTAAGATAATTAACCTTGATTCCCTTATCACGACATAACTGACTCAGTTTGGAGCCGATAAGTCCCGTTGCACCTGTGATTAATACCCGCATATTTTTTCCTGTTAAGATACATAAGACATTACGGGTGCGCTGTATTTTATTAGAGGTTTAACTGGTTTGAGCCTGTTTTTTAACAGCCCTTAACATTTCTCGCTTGCCCGGTGGGCCGGGAAGTTTTTCAACCTGAAAACCTGTTGCAATCATTGCTCTCCTCACACTACCTTTTGCTGCGTAAGTAACTAATACTCCATTAATTTTAAGCGCCCTGTACATAATAGAGAATATATCTTCTGTCCAGAGTTCTGGTTGAACCCTGGCACCAAAAGCATCAAAATAGATTATATCAAAGGTGGTTATATCTTCTATTTCATCAAACTTCTTTTGCTGTTTTTCAAGACTGAAAAATTCTGAAATCTGAGAAATAGTTTCCCATGGTACCGTATGGATCTTTTGAAAAATCGCTTCCTTGTTTGTGGCCTGCGAAGCTTCCGGATAATTTAATTGCAAAACCTCTTCTGAAGATACTGGGTAAGCTTCTACTCCGGTATACCTGATTTTTTTTGATAATCTTTCAGATTCAAGAAAGGTGAGAAAAGCATTTAGACCCGTTCCAAAACCTATTTCTAAAATAGAAATTTCTTCAGTCTGAAAATTTTCTAAATAAAAATGAAGTCCCATTTTCAGAAAAACATGACGTGCCTCCTGAACTGCCCCATGCTTGGAATGATATTGCTCATTCCATTCTGGCAGGTGGATGGTCACCGAACCATCGTTGGTCTTTATGATCTTTCTTTCCAATTTATTGTTTTAGAAGAACACCATCAGCTAAAAATCCATAACTTTTACTAGGCTGAGATATAGCTTCGATCTCTTCTTCAGTTTTGCCTGCATCTTTGGCATAATGCTTCTGGTCTTCTACAGTTGTTTCCTCAATAAAGGCAAGACCTTCAACGATCACTTTATTCCCTTCAATATCTTTAGGAACAAAGAATCCATAATCTTTAAACTTTACCATTGGGTCCTCGTCTGTTTCTGGCAGATCAAGAGTCATCCAGCAACCTTTCATCTTGCAAACGCTGTTTACACTGGTAGTAAATTTTGCTGCAATAGTATCTCCAACCTTCAGCGAAGCAAATTTTTCTTTCATCTCCTCAGCGGTCAAACTATTTTCGGTCGTCATCTCTTTACCAAAACTCTTATATTGTTCTTGAGTTTCTTCCAACTGAGCCAGGTCTGGGTTTTTATCTGTTTTATTCTGTTTACATGAAACAATGCTGAAAACAAAAGCAAAAATAATTAGGAAGTTTTTCATAGTTATAGATTGTATAAGCCTTTAAGCTTCAAATTTACCAAAACTTTAGATTTTGATTCTGCTATTAATTAGGTAAATTTGTAGCTAATCTTAATTTTATGAAAAATCTCACTTCAATGATAGACATACAAAGATCTCCCAATTCTAAAATAAGCAATACTAATTTTGACAATCTTGTATTCGGGCAGGTTTTTACAGATCATATGATGGAGTGTGATTTTAAAGATGGAGAATGGCAGACACCTGTTATTAAACCATATGGTCCTCTTTCTCTAGAACCTTCTGCCAGAGTCTTTCATTATGGCCAGGCTGTATTTGAAGGGATGAAAGCATTTAAGGATGCCGAAGATAAGGTTTGGTTATTTAGACCTGATCAAAATTTTGAAAGAATAAACAAGTCTAGCGTACGTCTGGCAATACCTGAATTTCCAAAAGAGTATTTTTTTAATGCTCTTGAAGAATTACTTAAACTGGATAAAGACTGGATCAAGAAAGGTTTTGGTAACAGTTTATATATAAGACCTTTTGTAATAGCTACAGAAGCGGGAGTTTCCGCTTCAGCAGCAAAGGAATATAAGTTCATGATCATTTGCTCTCCGGCGCAGGCATACTACAGCGGAGAGGTTAGAGTAAAGTTTTCAGAAAAATTCAGTCGTGCTGCAGATGGCGGTGTAGGATTCGCAAAAGCTGCCGGTAATTATGGTGCTCAATTCTACCCAACAAATCTTGCTAAGGAAGAAGGTTTCCAGCAGATCATCTGGACAGATGCGAATACACACGATTACCTTGAGGAAGCAGGAACCATGAATATTTTCTTTAGAATTGGTGATAAACTGGTTACCGCACCTACAAATGACAGGATCCTAGACGGAGTTACCAGAAAGAGTGTTTTAACCCTGGCCGAAGAATTTAATATTGAAACTGAAGTTAGAAGAGTAAGCGTAAAGGAAATTATCGAAGCTGCAGAAAACGGAGAATTAAAAGAAATGTTTGGTTCTGGAACTGCAACCGTTATAAATCCTATCGTTGGATTTGGACATAAGGACAAAAAATTTGACTTACCTAAACTCGAAGATTCTTATGCTAAATTCTTTAAAGATAAATTGATGAAGATACAGTATAATGAAGCCGAAGATAAATTTGGGTGGAGATACGAAGTAAAATAAAAGATATTATCAAGTTTTTAAATCCCGGCCAGACCGGGATTTCTTATTTTGTAGAAAATATAATAGGAATACGGAATTCGCTATCATTTTCCTTTAGATCAGATGGGTTCGCTTTTTTTAATACTAGAAATCCTCTCTCACCATCTGCCATATCGAATTCTATTGTACCACTGAATTCTACGAATTCTGTTGTCATCCATTCACCTTCAGCTTTTATATAGCTTTCTGCTATCTTATTAGAATCCCTATCCTGGATCTCAACTGGTGAATCTGCTTCAAAAAACCAATTTCCCCTGGCTCTGCCTTTTATTTCGAGCGGAGATGTAACTTCCTCATCAAATAGAGGGGCTGTAACCTCAATAGCATCAGATTTTTCTGGTCTTTCTATTTCAATTAGAGGTTTCTGCTCCATTTTTTCTTCTGATGCTACAGGATCTTTATTTTGATCCCTGCAGGAAATATTCAAACTTAATAGAATCAAAGCGATAATAAATTTCATGTGTCTTTTTTTAATTAATTAAGATCTATTCACCTAGTACCTTCTCTATATCCGGCTTAAAATAATTTGGCCCTTTTAAAACCTTTCCATCTTCTCTGAAGATTGGCTTACCATCTGCTCCAAGTTTGCTCATATTACTGGACTGAATTTCATCAAAAACCTCTTCGATCTTATGTTGCATTCCATGCTCAATGATGGTTCCACAAAGAATATAAAGCATATCACCAAGGGCATCGGCCACTTCAGTAAGATCATTACTATCTGCAGCTTCCAGATATTCTTCATTTTCCTCTTTCATTAAATTGAATCGGAGTAAATTCTTCGCCTTTCCAAGGTTGGCAACCGGTTGCTCTTTGATACCCAGCCCGAAAGCTGAATGGAATTCTTTTACAGCGGCAATTCTTTTCTTCATATTATTTAAAGCTTTAAAAAGTTAACTTTGCATAAAAATAACTAAAATGTTTTCTACCGGACAGCTGATCTTTGCAGGTCTTTTTCTAATCGCATTTATTATCGTTATGATCTTTAGCTACAGAAAAGATATTCGCCTGCACAAAAAATATTATAAAGGGAGTATCTATGTTTTGATAGGATTTATAGTTTTTATCCTAATACTTTTCTTTTTAAAAACCAGGCTCAATCATTAGTTTCATAGGAATTAACTTACGTCCAGTTTCCTAATTTAATTATATTAGCACTACCTAATCGAAACCAAACATGAAAATCTTTAAATACCTTTTATTTCTTCTACTCATTTTTATTATTGGCGCATCTATTTATATAGCGACTAAAGATGGTAAGTTCCAGGTGGAACAAAAAGAAATGATCCTTGCACCACAAGAAGTAGTGTTTAATGAGGTAAATGATTTTACTACATGGAAGAATTGGGAACCATGGTCTCAGGAAGCCGATGACATGATCATTAATTATGGTGAAAAAACAAGCGGTGAAGGAGCTTCTTATTCGTGGAGCAGTGAAGAAATGGGTGAAGGTGAGATTGAAACGCTTAAATCTAACCCACATACTAGCATAGACCAGAAGATTACTTTCAAAACACCTTTTGGAGAATCCACCAGCGAAATTTACTGGGAGTTTATTAAGCAGGGAGACAGTACGATGGTAACCTGGGGAATGAAAGGTGAGCAAAGTTTCATGGAAAAAGCAGCTTTCGTATTTCAGGAGGAAAGCCTTAATGATATGATGCAACCTATGTTCGTTAAAGGTCTTGATAATCTTCAGAGGGTAATCAAAGAAAAGATGGAAACGTATTCCGTAAATATTGATGGGGTAACACAACACGGAGGTGGATACTACATGTATGTTACTACCGCCAGTAAAATTAGCCAGGTTTCAGAGAGAATGAGCAAGATGATCAGCGAAGTCCAGAATTATACGACCGAAAATAACATTGAAAAGGTTGGGAATCCTTTCATCTTATATAATCAATGGAATGAAGATGCCGGTACAGCAATTTATTCTGCTGCAATATTCACACCCAGCGAAGTTATAACTCCAGCTGAGAGTACAGTTCTTAATGGTTATATGCCAAATCAGCGAACTTTGAAGACTACCTTGAAAGGTGATCACGACAATTTAAAAGAAGCGTGGGATTCTTCATATTCTTATATCGAGGAAAATGGATTAGCAGCAGATAGTGAGGCCCAACCATTTGAAGTTTATATTACCGGCCCTAAGGATAATGCTAATCCTGCAAAATGGATCACCAATATTTACATCCCACTTAAGACGGTGACAGATACAGAAAATTAAATGATTAAAAATCTGATATTGGTATTTATTGGTGGTGGCCTGGGTAGTAGCCTTAGGTTTATTATTAGTAAATATCTTAACTCAGATCATCTGCTTCCTTATGGAACTTTTCTAGTTAATATAATTGGAAGCCTATTACTGGGTATGATTCTAGGATGGGCTCTAAAAACCAATTCACTAACCTCACCTGCTAATATATTGTTAGGTGTAGGTTTCTGTGGTGGTTTTACTACTTTCTCTACTTTCTCTTTCGAGAATTATTCTTTAATTAAAAGCGGAGATTATCTAAGTTTTTCTGTTTACTTCTTCGGAAGCCTTATTTTAGGAATTTTAGCAATTCTGGTTGGAATCCTTATTTCGAAACTGTTCTAATCAAGATATTAGAATCACACATTCTTAATTTTATCATTTTAAATTAAACACCCCTAAATTTTTAGGGGTGTTTAATTTTTATTTGATAAAAGTTATAAGACACCCCTATATTTTGGAGGGTAACATCATTTGATTTTATAAATTTAACCAATTCTTAATAATTAATTATGAAAAAAATTGAAGCAATCATTCGAAAATCAGAATTCGATGCAACCAAGGAAGCTCTTCATGCAATTGGTGTAACCTTTTTTAGTTACTGGGATGTTACCGGGATAGGCAATGAAAAAGTAGGTCATGTTTACCGAGGGGTAAGTTATAGCACCGCAGATATTCAGAGGAGGTACCTGTCTATCGTAGTAACTGAATCATTCCTTGAAAAAACGATCGAAACTCTTTTAGAAACTGCCTATACAGGAAAAGTAGGTGACGGGAAGATCTTTGTTTCCTCTATAGAGGAAGCTTATAGGATTAGAACCAAAGAAAAAGGAGCAGAATCTCTGAAATAAAATTATAAGAATCAACAAAAGAATGAAATTATGGATGGATTACTTACAGTAAATAATGTATGGATGATGATCTGTACAGCACTGGTATTCTTTATGCACCTTGGGTTCGCATTTCTGGAGATCGGTTTAACAAGACAAAAAAATACAATCAACATATTATTTAAAAACTTATTTATAATCACCGCAGGATTACTCCTTTATTGCTTATTAGGATTCAACCTTATGTATCCGGGAGAGTTTAATGGTTTTTTCGGTTTTGCCGGATTTGGCCTAAACAGCCCACTAGTTGATGGATCACTGGACCTAACTTACAATGAAGGCTACACTTACTGGACAGATTTTCTATTTCAGGGAATGTTCGCTGCAACTGCCGCTACTATAGTTTCGGGTGCAGTAGCGGAACGTATTAAACTGAATAGCTTTATGATCTTCGTAGTACTTTATATTGGTCTGGTTTATCCCATTGCAGGATCCTGGAAATGGGGTGGTGGATTCCTGGATGAAATGGGATTCTATGACTTTGCGGGATCAACATTAGTACATTCTGTTGGTGGATGGGCAGCGCTTGTTGCTATCTGGCTACTAGGCTCAAGAATTGGCAAATTTAAAGACGGTAAAATAGGAGCATTTCCAGGTCACAGTATGCCATTCGCCACTGCCGGGGTAATAATCTTATGGTTAGGATGGTTTGGATTTAATGGTGGTTCTGTATTATCTGCAGATCCGGAGCTTACTTCACTTACTTTAGTAACAACCTGTCTTGCTGCTGCGGCCGGAGGAGTATCCTCCTTTATATTCTCCTCATTGCGATATAAAAATTATGATATCACCATGTTCCTTAACGGAATATTGGGCGGGCTGGTAGGTATCACAGCTGGAGCTGATCAAATGTCTCCGACAGATGCAATTTTAATTGGAGCGATCGCAGGTGTTATTATTGTATTTGGTGTAGCTCTTATTGATAAAATTAGACTTGATGATCCTGTAGGAGCGGTAGCGGTGCATTTAATTTGTGGGATCTGGGGCACACTGGCTGTAGGGATCTTTGGAAACCTAGCTGGATTTGACCAGTTTCTCACTCAGTTCATTGGAGTTGCCTGCTATGCAGCAATTTGTATAGCTGGATCTTTTCTTATTTTCTATATACTTAAGGTCACACTGGGAATAAGGGTTTCAGCAAAAGAAGAAACTGAAGGCCTGGATATCCACGAACATGGAATGGATGCCTATCCAGATTTTGGAATTAAGCAGCACTAAACATAAGGCCTGTTAAATTAAAAAACGGAGCGTTTTGCAGAACGCTCCGTATAAAGTAACACCTTATAATAATCGATCATCGCAAGATCCACACAGTCGCTAAACTATTAGTTAAATCAAACTATTAATCGTTTTTATTATGAAAGCAATTACCACATCAAAATTAGTAAAAATTCTCTTTTTACTACCGTTTGCCTTTACCACTTCTATACTTTTTTCTCAGGAAGAGGAAGAAACTTCAAAATTTTCAATTAGCGGTAGCGTAGACGCCTATTTTAGAACAAATTTTAATGGATTAAATAAATCTGAAGAAATCATTGGAGGAGATCCAGTAGATCTTACCCCGGCTGCACCCGCAACATCTTTTGCCAATGACCCGGGTTTTGCCATAGGAATGGCCAATGTGATCCTTGGTTATGAAGGGGATAAAGTTGGTTTTGTAGCCGACCTTGTAATTGGACCGCGTGGTGAAGATGCAGTTTTCCTGTCTTCTCCCTCAGCAAATATTGTGAATCAGCTTTATGCTTATTATAAAGTGAATGACGGCTTAAAGTTTACCCTAGGTAACTGGAATACTTTTTTAGGTTATGAAGTGATCTCTCCAGCAGGAAATTTCAATTACTCTACCTCCTATATGTTTTCATATGGACCTTTTTCTCATACAGGATTCAAAGTAGATTTCAGTTTAAATGATAACTGGACAGGAATGCTGGCCGTAATGAATCCAACAGATTATACTGAATATAATCCTATAGGAAAATATACATTTGGTGGCCAGCTAGGTTATTCTAATGCCGTAGGCAGTGCCTTTCTCAATCTTATCTATGGTGAGCAATCCTTAACTGATGATGCCTTATTTCAGCTAGATCTAACCACTGGATGGGATCTTACTGATACTTTTTATCTTGGTTTGAATAGCACTTATCAATCCACTGATGGAGTTGGATTCTATGGAGCAGCCTTATATCCACAGTTAGCATTATCAGAAAATTTTGGATTAGGACTTCGGGCAGAATACTTTAAAGAACTTGAAGACGGCGGACCGGTTTATGGAGCCGATGTACGCTCTTTAGACTTTACCCTAACTGGAAGCTACACTTTGGGTGGACTTATAATCAAACCAGAATTTAGACTGGATAGTATTTCTGAAGAAGTATTCTTAGATAGAGATCTTGCTACAACAGATAATCTTGCTTCTTTTATATTAGCTGCCATCTATGCCTTCTAACTAATATTTATCAAATGATTTTACCCCGGCAAATATTTCAACTTCCAGATCATTCTCTTCGGGTGGTACGGGACAGGAATATTTGCCACTATAAGCACAGTAAGGATTATAAGCCTTATTAAAATCTATTAGCACTTCATTAGACTCTGGTATCCTTAGATCTATATATCTTCCTCCAGCATAAGTAGAATCACCATTGGTTAGATCTGTAAAAGGCAGAAAGAGATAATCAAAATATTCCGGATCCTGTACTAAATCCTGGTTCTGGTAAACATTCAGTTTAAGATCTTTTCCATTTAAACTAAAATACAGTTCTCCATATTTCACATATATCGGTAATCTTTCTGTACTGGTTTTCATCGCAAACGGGGGCTCTGATGGAGTTCTAACAAATTCAGCTTTCACGATATAGCTTGCATCAACCTCAAAAAAGTCGAGACCTTTGAATTCTTTCAGGTCTTTTGCTTCTAAGGGAGATTCTTTAGGATCTGCATATTCATGGTCCAACTCTTTCTGAAACTCTCTTGAACTTTTGATAAGTTCAGGTTCCTGAGCGATCAGTGTACCCTGAAAAATGATGATCAAAATTAAATTAAGGATATAAAAGTAGAATTTCATGTCATTTATTTTGCAGCCAATAAAATTAATAATAATACCATCTAAAATTAATTTAATTTTGAGCTCTCATCATTAACCATGAAGAATTTATTTAGGTCTTACTTTGAATCCTTTGGTGGCTTACGAAAGGAAATCTGGCTTTTATCGGTAATTACCCTTATTAACAGAGCGGGGACTATGGTAATCCCATTCCTGTCGTTATACCTAACTAAGAGCAGGGGTTTCTCTCTGGAGGAAGTAGGCTGGATCCTTACTTTTTTTGGCTTGGGTTCGGTGACTGGTTCATGGCTTGGAGGAAAAATGACCGATAAAATTGGGCATTATCGAACCATGGCGATAAGCTTAATTGGTTCATCGTTTCTTTTTGTTCTTTTACAATTCCCTGACTCTTTCTGGACCATTTGCCTGGGAATTTACCTGGTCATGACGGTGGCAGATATCTTTAGACCAGCAGTATTTGTAGCTATTAGCGCTTACAGTAAACCGCAGAACAGAACCAGGTCTGTAACTTTAATTAGGCTTGCCATTAATCTTGGATTTTCAGCGGGACCGGCACTCGGAGGAATAATTATCGCTACCGGTGGATACAGTGGCCTTTTTTGGGTAGATGGCCTAACTTGTTTAGCTGCAGGAATACTTTTATTAAAGCTTTTACATCCCAAGCGATCTATTCCTGAACCTGAAGAGATCATTGTAGATGCAAAAACAGCAATTAGCGACAGGCTCTACCTTGTTTTTATTTTTGCGATGATGATATTTGGATTCATATTTATCCAGTATTTTTCAACGATGCCCCTTTATTATGCTGAAAGTCATCAGTTAACTGAGCTTGAAATCGGCCTTTTACTTGGTCTTAATGGTTTAGCTATTTTCCTTTTTGAAATGCCTCTCATTAAATTCATGGAAAACAGAAAACATACCGCAACAGGTTATGTGATCCTGGGTACTTTACTCTCGGGACTTAGTTTCCTCGTAATAAATTTAACAGATTGGGTGGGTATATTAATGGTAGGAATGTTACTAGTAACCCTGGGAGAAATGATAGCTTTTCCATTTTCAAATAGCTTTGCCTTAAACCGTTCAGATGGTAAAAAAAGAGGTTCTTATATGGCTCTTTACAGTATCGCTTTTTCTGTGAGCCATATTTTCGGTCACAATTCTGGTATGCAACTAATAGATAGTTTCGGGTTTGAGATTACCTGGTACACCATGTTTGGTTTGGCTTTGTTTGCCTGTACGCTATTATTAATTCTAAATAGTTTGCTGAAGAAAGAATCTTCTGGTGTTCATTCTAATTAAAGAACTTAGACTCTCCAAGATATTTCTTAATAAGTTCGTTATACTCACGTGTAAACACAAGGTCCAATGCTCCTTCAATGTTATAAAGCGCATCCATATCTGTGAAACCCGTTTTTAAAAGATCTTCCAGATATAAAAGTGCAGTTTCCTGATCACCATCGGCTGAGGCCAGCGAGATGATCTTTAAATAAGCCTTCGGATCATTTTTATTTATCGCGGTGCGAAGAACGCTTACAAAGATTTTTATATCTATTGGCTCATTTGAATTTACGATATAATCAAACCTCCTCTTTGTTTTAAAATCTAGATAACCCAGAAGGCGATAGGCCATATTCGACTTAGCATCATTTGAACTTTCCTTAAGTTTATCAAACTCATCAACCTGATATGCCCACCAGCCTATATTCTGGAAGTTTGCTGTCCTGATATCTTCCATAAGTAAATAAGCATATTCAGACAGTAGCTCTTTTTCGAAACTGGTTGCTTTTTTAAAATCATTTCTTTGAGAACGGTATCCAGAACTTCCTTTGACCTCCTTCTTCTTATCATCAATTACATCTTCAAATCCGAAATCTTTATACTTCTCTCCCATCCTATCCAGTTTTTCATAGGCCTCATAATATTTACGGGTTCTTCTAAGAGTTTCTGCGTACGTCATTTCATTTTCAAAAAGATTCTGAATAAAAACAGGCTCACTCTTACGTTTACCAGAATTGATGGCTTCTAAAGTAAAACCGGTCATAGCATTAGAAACAATCTGGGCACTAGGCCACTCATTCTCTTTACCATCAAAATAATAAACATCCGTAGGAAAATCCATATCGTCGTAAAACCTCACATAATCTTCAATTTCATAGATCATATAATCCTTTTTTCCGGCCAGACCAATGAACATATATGGATTGTTCTTATCTATATATGCTTGATTAATAAAGGAATTTCCGATAGCCATTATCCCGGCCGTATTCCTGTAAATATGTGCCAATACTGAACTTACCTGAGCACCTTCTCCCATACCTGCGGTATAAACCTGACCCGCATCTACCGGCAATGTCTGTAAAACTCCATTCATCATAGCGGTAGCGATTTTTATGATACTATCAATAGGTTTAGCCTTTAGATCAATATTAGAAGAAGCTATTAAATATTTCTGATTTTCTGCCCCTAGCCTGAATAAGCTGGCAGTTTTATTCCCACGCCCTAACGGATCAAAAGTGAAAATTATTGGCCATTCTTTATCTGGAGTGTAATCCCGTGGGGTATACAGTGCGTAGGTTTCATCTGGTTCACCGGGTATAGGCAGAGAATCTGTAACTCCTCCTTTGGTGATTCTGTATTCCTGTGCATTTAAATTGACCATGGCAAAAACAGCCATAAACCCTAATAAAATTTTTTTCATAAATAGAGAAATAGATTTAAATATATGAATTGCATCATTAATTATTCCATAAAAAAACCCACAAATATAATTTGCGGGTCTATGCTATAATAAAACTAATAAATATTCTATTTCTTAACTGGCTGGTATTTCATTTTTGGCTTATCTGGAAAAAATAATTTTGCCATTAAGGAAATTATAAGCAGATCTGCAAAAATCAGGAACATCACTCTTATCACCTCTATTCCCGAAAACGACAAACCGGTAAATCCAACTAATCCAGTTATTAGTGCTAACACTAAAAATAATAACGCCTTCTTTTTCATATCTTGATTTTTACTTCCAATTTTAAAACAAATTTAGGTACAGATAAGACGTATTAATCATAATGAAATTACAATTAATTCCAATTTAACTAAAAGAAAAATAGGTTGATAATCAGGTGTTAATATTACACCCTAAATTGGCCATTTTAACAATTGCCTAATTGAGTGTAATCACATTATTTTAAGAATATCAGGGGTTAAAACTACTGTTTTATTCAACATTAGAAACTATTGGTGCGTCTTTTATCACATCAGATAAAACTATGTGAGTACGGGTTTCACCGTAAGTAATTAATTTATCAATAAGTTTTTCCAGATGTACCTGATCCTTTAATATCACCTCCATAATGATATTTTCATTTCCTGTTATTCTATAGCAATTCACAACTTCCTTATATGTTTTCACGGTTTCCAGAAAAGCTTTTAATCTCCCAGTAAATGCCCTCAGGGTAATTATGGCACGTAATTGATATCCTGTTTTTTGATGAGCTAGATTCACCTTGTAAGATTCTATGACGCCATTATCTTCCATTTTCCTTACTCTCTCAGCAACCGCTGGAGATGTTAAACCAACTTTCCTTCCCACTTCCGAGAACGAAATCCTGGCATTTTTTTGTAGTTCCTGCAGAATTGCCCAATTTAATTTATCCAATATATTTAAAGTTTAAAATCCTAATTAATTTAATTTTTAAATATAATTATTAAATTGAATTTAAAATACAAAGCAAGATGAATATTTAGCTTAGTAAATTAGAGTAAAATTTGCAGGTGAAATATTTTTCAGGAAATAAAGAAGGAGGAAATTCAGCTTTGTATTTTAAAGCCCAGGAGATCATGCAGATTTCCCGGCGCATTTCAGACTATCTCGTACCCGATATGGCTGTTTTAAATGAAAGCGGAACAGAAGATCAAAGCATATATTTTACAGGAGATATTATTAGAAACTCGCATTCTCTTATTTTAAATATCAATAAGGCCGAAACAGAGTTTTTTCAGGATTCCAGGATGCAGTATGTTGCCAGTGTAAGCAGGCTTACTGAAAGGCTTTATAAAAGTTGCGAAAGGCTTGAATATGTGAGTAGCAACGGTCGTGATTTTTTAGTCGTTCTAAGAAAAGAGATCCAAAGATTTAGGAAGCTGCAAAGAGTCTGGAGACTTTCATTGTAGATAAATTATATAAATAAAAAACCCGGATTTTGAATCCGGGTTTTTTTATGCCTGTAAATCTTATTGAATCCAGATCTCGCTTCGTATCGGGATATGTGATTCGCACAGCTTTCACAAAAGTGAAAGCTGGCTCTCTGTTTACATATTTCTTCTATACTGTCCTCCTACTTCGAACAGGGCATGTGTGATCTGTCCTAAAGAACAAACCTTGGTAGCCTCCATGAGTTCTTCAAAAAGATTATCATTATTCACCGCAGCTTTCTGAATTCTCTCAAGAGTTTCATCGGCTTTAGATTCTTTTGCTTTATGCAAGGTTTCTAAAGTTTTAATCTGAGCTTCCTTTTCATCTTCTGTAGCTCTAATCACTTCTCCAGGAGTAACCGTTGGAGAACCTGTAGAACTTAGGAAAGTATTCACCCCAATGATAGGATAATCTCCATTATGCTTTAATGTTTCGTAGTAAAGGCTTTCTTCCTGAATCTTACCACGTTGATACATGGTTTCCATAGCTCCTAAAACTCCACCTCTTTCGGTAATTCTATCAAATTCAGTAAGTACTGCTTCTTCCACAAGATCTGTAAGTTCTTCAATAATAAATGATCCCTGGATAGGATTTTCATTTTTGGTTAGACCTAATTCCTTATTTATGATCAGCTGAATTGCCATTGCTCTTCTTACTGAAGCCTCTGTAGGAGTTGTAATGGCCTCATCATAAGCATTTGTATGCAGTGAATTACAATTGTCGTAGATCGCATAAAGTGCCTGAAGCGTAGTTCTAATATCATTAAAATCTATCTCCTGAGCATGTAATGATCTACCTGAAGTCTGGATATGATACTTCAACATTTGAGCACGAGAATTCGCACCATATTTATGTTTAAGTGCTTTAGACCAGATCCTTCTGGCTACACGGCCAATTAC
This sequence comes from Christiangramia echinicola DSM 19838, assembly GCF_000423065.1. GTDB lineage: Bacteria > Bacteroidota > Bacteroidia > Flavobacteriales > Flavobacteriaceae > Christiangramia > Christiangramia echinicola. Next base: position 106,978 of record NZ_KE383973.1, on the reverse strand, counting down.
AGCATATTCCGGATCTACCCCGTTAGAAAAGAAGAAAGATAAATTCGGCCCGAATTTATTGATATCCATTCCACGGCTTAAGTAGTATTCCACGTAAGTGAATCCGTTTGCCAGGGTAAAAGCCAGCTGCGTAATTGGATTTGCTCCCGCTTCAGCGATATGGTATCCTGAAATGGAAACGGAATAGAAGTTTCTTACCTTCTCTTCGATGAAATATTCCTGAACATCACCCATTAATCTTAGAGCAAATTCAGTAGAGAAAATACAGGTATTTTGGGCCTGATCTTCTTTAAGAATATCTGCCTGAACCGTTCCACGAACCACGCTGATAGTTTCAGCCTTTATCTTTTCATAAACATCCTTTGGCAATATTTGATCTCCGGTTAATCCTAATAACATTAATCCCAGACCATTGTTCCCTTCCGGAAGATCACCTTTATAAGAGGGACGATCTATATCATTATCATCATAAAGTTCTTTCAGCTTAGCTTCTACTTTATCTTCGAGTCCGTTTTCCTTGATATATTTTTCACAGTTCTGGTCTATCGCCGCATTCATAAAAAACCCAAGCAACATAGGCGCAGGACCGTTTATGGTCATGGAAACCGAAGTCATCGCATCTGCCAGATCAAAACCAGAATATAATTTCTTGGCATCATCCAGACAGCAAATAGATACTCCTGAATTACCAATTTTACCATAGATATCTGGACGGTGATCTGGATCGTTACCATAAAGTGTAACCGAATCGAACGCTGTAGAAAGACGTTTTGCTGGAAGTCCAGCACTTACGTAATGGAACCTTCTATTTGTTCTTTCTGGTCCACCTTCACCAGCAAACATCCTTGTTGGATCTTCTCCAGTTCTTTTAAAAGGATATAATCCTGCGGTATATGGAAATTCACCAGGAACATTCTCCTGAAGACACCATAATAGAATATCTCCCCAAGCCTTATATTTAGGTAAGGCCACCTTAGGAATTTGAGTATGGGATAAAGACTCACTATGAGTGTCTATTTTAATTTCTTTATCGCGAACTTTAAAGCTATAAACAGGATCCCTGTACTTTGTTACTTTATCGTTCCAGGCCAGGATCATTTCCCAGTTATAAGGATCAAGATCCATTTTGATCTTGTCGAATTCAGCAAAAAGCAACTTTAGAAAGTCAGACTGAGAATCCTCAGCTACTTCATAGATCTCATCTTGATCTATTCCATTCTTGCTTAAATATTTATGTTGATCCTGTCCGAATTCAGTTTTGATGCCGGCAACAGTTTCAATGGTTTTGAAAATACCATAAAGTCTTTGCGCCACATCAACCTGGGAATTCGCTTTTTCATCATAACCCCTATTATTTTCAGCAATTTCAGAAAGGTAACGGGTACGTTTTGGAGGGATCACAAAGATCTTCTCGCTCATTTCTTTCGAAATTTCGAAAGTTGAGGAAAGTCCGGACCTGGTCTTTTCTTCAACCTCATCCATGATACTTTTATATAAAGTATTCATTCCCGGATCGTTGAATTGAGATGCGATGGTTCCAAAAACAGGAAGTGTTTCAGCATCTGAATGCCATAACTGGTGATTACGCTGGTATTGTTTTTTAACGTCCCTTAGTGCATCCTGTGCTCCTCGTTTATCAAATTTGTTGATCGCTACAAGATCTGCAAAATCAAGCATATCGATCTTTTCCAACTGAGTAGCGGCACCAAATTCCGGCGTCATCACGTAAAGTGAAACATCAGAATGATCTAATATCTCAGTATCACTTTGACCAATTCCAGAAGTTTCCAGAATAATAAGATCATAACCTGAAGCTTTAAGGACATCTACTGCCTCAGCCACATATTTAGAAAGTGCAAGGTTCGCCTGTCTCGTTGCCAGTGAACGCATATAAACGCGTTCATGGTTAATAGAATTCATTCTAATTCTATCTCCAAGAAGTGCTCCACCTGTTTTCTTTTTAGATGGATCTACAGAAATAATCCCAATATGCTTATCTGGAAAATCCATTAGAAATCTGCGGACTAGCTCATCAACTAAACTTGATTTTCCTGAACCTCCAGTACCAGTAATCCCAAGAACTGGGGTAGTCGCAGTTTCAAAAGATCCTTTATCAAAGAATTTATCAAACTCTTCATGTCTGTTTTCGGCAAGTGATATTAGCCTGGAAATAGTATTTACATCTTTTTTCTTCAGGTTCTCAGAAACCTTATCTGAATTTTTAAGATCTGGAACCTCATTGTCTACTCGTTTGATCATATCATTGATCATCCCCTGCAGACCCATTTCCCTACCATCATCTGGCGAGTAGATCCTGTCTATCCCGTAATCCATCAATTCCTTGATCTCTTCAGGAAGGATCACTCCTCCTCCACCTCCAAAGATCTTGATATGTGCTGCACCTTTTTCATTTAGCAGATCATACATATATTTGAAGTATTCTGTATGCCCACCTTGATAAGAGGTCATGGCTATAGCCTGTGCATCTTCCTGAATCGCGCAATTCACGACTTCTTCAACACTACGATCATGGCCAAGATGAATTACCTCAACTCCGGTTGCCTGAATGATTCGACGCATTATATTGATCGCTGCATCATGCCCGTCAAAAAGCGAAGCGGCAGTTACAATTCTTATTTTATTTTTAGGTTTATAGGGATTTTGTTGTTCCATTTCTAATTCAAAGTATTATTTGGAGCAGCAATTTACGAAAATTGTAAAAGTTAGCAGGCTTCTTTAAGAATTGAATAATAATAAATTCCCGGAAAATTAAATAGCTGAAAAAGTTTAAATTTAAAAGATCAAATACTCTAAATGTCTAAAGTTACGCTGCTTATTCACTGTCCCGACACTTCTGGAATTATCTCTGCCGTCACATCTTTCTTTTATGAAAAGGAAGGTAATATTATCTATATAGATCAATATGTGGATGTAGAGAATAAGATCTTTTTTATGCGGCTGGAAAGTGAATTTGAACATGATTTAGCAATTGAAGATTTCCGGGATGAATTCAATCGAGAACTGGGAACCCCTTATAATATGCACTGGGAAATTTTTACAAGTGGGTCTAAACTACGAATGGCGCTTTTCGTTTCTAAATATGACCATTGTTTATATGATATCCTGGGTAGGTATAAATCTGGAGAATTGAACATAGAACTTCCAATGATCATAAGCAATCATGATGAGCTTCGTCCTATCGCTGAAAGTTTTGATATTCCTTTTTATCATATTCCTGTAAAAAAGAATAAAAAAGCTGAAGCAGAATCCAGACAATTGGAATTGCTGCAAAAAGAGCATATAGACTTTATAGTTCTGGCGCGCTACATGCAGATCGTTTCAGAAAATTTAATTTCTGCATACCCTAATCAAATCATTAATATTCATCACTCCTTTCTCCCGGCTTTTGCGGGAGCAAGACCCTATCATTTTGCATATAAAAGTGGAGTTAAAATAATTGGAGCCACCTGCCATTATGTGACTGGTGAACTTGATGCCGGCCCAATCATTGAACAGGATATCAGCAGAATTTCACATAGTCACTCAGTTAAAGACCTTATTTTAAAAGGTAGAGATCTGGAAAAGATCGTTCTAGCCAGGGGTATAAAACTGCATCTGGAGCGAAAAACACTGGTTTATAATAATAAAACCATTGTTTTTATATAGACAATTTTTTAAGACTGAAATTCAATCATAAATCTATTTAGGTTTTAAATAACTTTTGTAAAAATCTATTTAATACTACTCTGCTTATATTTGAAAAAATTACTACTTATGAAAAAGATCCTCGCCTTCGCATCCATTTTGATATTAACCTCATGTGCCGAATTACAGAGTATTGCCTCGCAACTACCCCAGGAATACGGAGTAACCGACGCCGAAATTAGTTCGGGCTTAAAGCAGGCTCTTGAATTCGGGATAGACAAAGAGGTTAGTAACCTGGCCAAGGAAGATGGCTTTTTTACGAATGAACTGGTAAGAATTGGCTTACCCCCTGAACTTAAGAAAGTAGATAAAACCCTAAGAGACGTTGGGTTGGATGCATTAGCAGATGAAGGCTTAAAGGTCCTAAACCGGGCTGCAGAAGATGCCGTAGGAGAAGCAATTCCAGTATTCGCCAGTGCGGTAAAAGGAATCACCTTTGCAGATGCCCGAAACATTTTATTGGGAGCAGACAATGCTGCCACAGTATATCTTTCAGCTAAAACGGAACAGGAACTTTATACCAGATTCAATCCTATAATTAGTAATTCCCTGGATAAAGTTGGTGCGACTCAAGTTTGGAAAAATATAATTCAGAAATACAATTCTCTTCCAATAACGAATAATGTAAATCCAGACCTTCCAGATTATGTAACTAATGAGGCATTAGAAGGAGTTTTTGTTATGATAGCCAAAGAGGAGAAAGATATAAGAAACACTCTATCAGCAAGAACCACAAATCTTCTAAGAAAAGTCTTCGCCGTGCAGGATTAACATGCTATTTTCTTACATACCATAATATTTTAACACTTTCCAGTCTATAGCATCACTTTTTTAAAACAACCTTAACTAGATGTTATTATTCTCTATAGGCCAAGCGCCTTAGCTTTGTGCACTGTAGAAATGAGTGATGAAGAATGATAGATTAAAATTTAATATGTTTAGAATTTTCGAAAATAAAACACGTGAAGAGCGCCTTTGTGAAAAATACTCAAGGTTAATGCAACGCGCTTATAAAATTGCCCTTTTTGACAAAGAAAAAAGTGATAGATTAAATTCAAGAGCGAAAAAAATTATGGCCGAGTTAAGAAGAATGAATTGCAATTTAATCGAACCTAAAGGTGAAACTGCTTAAAATAATCCATCGCTTCTAAGAGTCGGCTACCATACCAACTGAAATATTCTCCATTTACAATTTCAACTTCCTGGACAAATTCATCAAATAGAGAGATGTGTTCTTCTTTAAAAGGAAATGGTTCAGATGACAACATACAAAGGTCTAACTTTAGATCTTCTACTTCACTTAAATTTGTCTCAGGATATCTATCAACCTCAAATACATTCCGAAATTTATTTAATTTGAGCATTTCATTAATAAATGTGCCCTGTCCCGCTACCATCAAAGGTTTATTCCAAATGAAATAAGCTACCCGTCTTTCATTAGAGTTTTGAACCAGTTTTCTTAAACTTTCTTCTTTCTTCCGGACTGAATCAACCATCGTGGTAGCCAACTCTATACAATTGAATATCTGGCCATAATCACGCATTAGACTGTAAGCATCCTCCAGAGTAGCAACATCTGAAACGTGTACCGGAGCTATTTTTTCCAGCTCTTCCACCATTTCTTTTGTATTTTCTTCCTTATTACAAAGAATAATATCTGGTTTAAGCTCTTTTACTTTACGAAGATTAACCTTTTTTGTGCCACCAACCCTGGTTTTCACTTTTAATAGGTGTGCCGGATGCACACAAAAATGCGTGATTCCCACTATAGAATTTTCCAGACCAAGATCAACAAGAAGTTCTGTCTGGCTGGGGACAAGAGAAACTATTCTTTCGGGAGTGGCTTTCAGTTCAATTTTTCTATGTAATTGATCCTGAATTTTCATAGACTAGCTTTATAATTTTTCTAATTCCAGCGCCATCTGATTTTGCATAGCTTCAGCTTTAGCACCGGCTATCTCATCAAAATTTGAAGAATCTGAGGCATAAATAATCTTTCGGGAAGAATTTACCAGAAGGCCTACATTTTTAGTAATCCCGTATTTACAAACTTCTTCAAGGCTACCTCCCTGGGCTCCAACTCCAGGTACCAGTAAAAAGTTTTCTGGAATTATCTTTCTTATATCAGCAAGGTATTCAGCTTTTGTTGCGCCTACAACGTACATAAGGTTCTCAGAATTATTCCATTCTTTTGATGTTCTAATCACTTTTTTATAAAGATCCTCGTCACCCGTTTTTAAAGTTTGAAAATCGAAAGCACCTTCATTTGAAGTAAGGGCCAGTAAAATAGTATGTTTATTTTCAAATTCAAGAAAAGGCTCTACTGAATCTTTTCCCATATAAGGCGCTACGGTAACCGAATCAAAACCAAGATCGTCAAAAAATGCTTTAGCATACATTCTGGAAGTGTTTCCAATATCTCCTCGCTTAGCATCGGCTATGGTATAAAGATCGGGATATTCAGAATGAAGATAATTGATGGTCTTTCCTAAAGCCTTCCAACCATCAACACCCATTGCTTCATAAAAAGCAATATTAGGTTTGTAGGCAACACAAAATTCGTGGGTTGCATCTATAATGGCTTTATTAAAACTGAACACAGGATCTTTCTCAGAAAGTAAATAGGTTGGAATCCTCTCAAGATCGGTATCTAAACCAACACATAAGAATGATTTCTTCTTAAATATTTGCTGAGTAAGCTCCTGTGAAGTCATAAAATATTATAGCTTTTGATTTATAGGATATCAGAGTTCTCCTTAAGCTTTTCTGTGTTTTCTGCCAGTTGTAACTCGTCTATAATCTTTTGAATATCACCGTTAATGATGTTAGAAAGATCGTAAAGAGTCAGGTTTATCCTGTGATCTGTAACTCTACTCTGCGCATAGTTATAAGTTCGGATCTTTGCACTACGGTCACCACTAGAAACCATAGAGTTCCTTTTGGCAGCATCGGCTTCCATTTTCTTCGCAAGCTCCATTTCGTAAAGTCTTGAACGAAGTACACGGAAAGCTTTTTCCTTGTTCTTATGCTGTGATTTCTGATCCTGACACTGAGCTACTAAACCTGTTGGTTCGTGGGTAAGTCTTACTGCTGAATAGGTTGTATTCACCGACTGACCACCAGGTCCTGAAGAACAGAAATAATCTATTCTTACGTCCTTAGGATCTATCTGCACATCAAATTCCTCAGCTTCTGGCAAGACCATAACGGTAGCTGCGGAAGTATGTACACGTCCCTGAGTTTCTGTTTGAGGTACACGCTGAACACGGTGAACTCCAGCTTCAAATTTCATGGTTCCGTATACATCCTCGCCTGAAACTTCAAAGATCATTTCTTTGAAACCTCCACTTGTTCCTTCACTAAAGTCAACAATGTTATGACTCCAGCCTCTACTCTCAACATACTTGGTATACATACGATAAAGGTCACCTGCAAAGATACTTGCCTCATCACCTCCGGTTCCGGCTCTAATTTCCATCACCACATTCTTACCGTCTTCCGGATCTTTAGGTATAAGCATCATTCTAATCTTATCCTCAAGCTCGGGAAGTTGCCCTTTAGCCTCTTCTAATTGAAGCTTTGCCATTTCGGTCATTTCAGGATCGCTGCCGTCTGAAATTATCTCTTCAGCTTCCTGAATATTTTCGGTCAGGCTAACATATTTCTCACGCTCGTCCATCAAGGCCCGAAGGTCTTTGTATTCTTTATTTAATTCAATATATCGCTTCTGGTCTGATATTACATCCGGCTGAATAATCAAATCGTTCACCTCATCGAACCGCTGTTTTACGATATTAAGTCTCTCAATCATATATTACTACTGAATTTAGGATAGCAAATTTACGATAATTTGCCTGAAATTTCAGAGAAAGCTTTAAAGGCTTTCTAATTCTGTAACAGCCTCATGGCTTCTCGCGAATGTAGCAAATTTAACCAGTCCGGCTACACCGAGAATATAAAAAATCCTGTCGGGAAAATAAAATTCGTAAAATTCCAGATAGTAAGCAATGAAGGATGTAATATCGGAAAAAACCAGGCACAGGGTGGCTGCAGTGTAGTAGAAAGAGGTTGTATTAGAATACCGATTACTATAAGAAATTGCGGCAATAACAAGCGTTATCATAGAAATTCCGTAAGCATAGAAAAGAATATTCAAGAACGGATATACAAATTTCGCCGGCACCATATCTACAAGCATAAATAACATACCCAGATTAAGAATAAAAACAATGAAGAAAATGATCTTTTGAAATAAACTGCTTTTAAGATTCTTAAGCTCAGGCACTACAACAAAAGCCAATAGTAAATAGGCTGAAATTCGCATTAAAAAAGTCACGGAACTGGCGATAGGATTTTCGTAGTAAAACAATAAAACATCAGAACAAATGAACAGGCAAAAGGCACTCATTATTTTTGCACTTAAGCCTCCCTGCCATATTAGCACAATGAATAAAAGGCCTGTAGAAAGAAGACGTGCCCAGCGGCTAGCATCCTGATCGAATTCAAAGATCACAAAACAATTAACAAGAAGTAACCCCAGCGTAATTGCGGGTAGTAGTTTTTTGGATAACATTCTAATTTTTGATTGGTTGTGTGATAACTACGAAAATATTAAATGACTGGTTTCCTCATTCGCATTATCCTCTTCAGGAACAGATTTCACGTAGCTATATAACATTCGCAGCTCTGAAGATGGCAGTGATTTTAAATAATGGCAAAGAAGATTTGTGACACAAAAAGGTTGGTATAGTAAACCCGTCATTCGATTGCGCAGAGTCATGGATAAACCTTGATTTTGTATAATTAATTCCGTTATAATTATACAGGGTACCAGCATACTTCCTTATAAATTTAAAAACTGAGCGTAATTTTTGTGACTCGTAAGATTCTGCATCTTCAGTTATAATAAGAGGAGACAAACCCAGGTTTAAATATGATAAACCTTCGTTTTTAAATTGTTTTATGGCTTCCACCATAATTGCATAATAAATACCTTGTTTAAATTCGGGGCTTGACCTTGAAATATCGGGAACATACCCGGCGCATTTTCCATTTTCAAAAATAGGACTGAATATTATATAAGCCAGGAGATTACCTTCAGCATTGTAAGCACAAAATGTTCTTGTTTCCTTTTCAAAATATGGATATGTTCTAACGAGAAATTTTATTTCACGTTCTTTAACCTGCCTTGTACTTAACCATTTCGAGGAAATGGAGTCAAAATTGTCCTCGAGTGGATTTTCAATAATTTCAATACCCTGTTTGGCCGCCTGGTTGCAGGCTGTTCTAATAACCTGTTTTCTTTTCCCGCTAATTTTCCATTGTTGAAGGTCTATCAACCTTTCATTTCCAATTTGCGTTGAGTAAAAATTAAATTCCTCATGTAATAATTCTGCAAATTTTCTGGAAACCTGAACAAAAGAAACTCTTTTATATTGATTCAGGAAATCTGCAATCAATTTCACCTGAAATTCTCTGTCCTGAGATCTATAAATAGGATCTGCCAATACAAAATGACAGCCATGCTTTTTGATATAAGAGACTAAGCCATATTCATGTTGAAAATATCGCATTTCAGGCTGAAGTATGGAATAATGCATACTAGACCCTTTACTGTAGGGTTTAATATAGTTTTCAAAGATCTGAAGATGGGTTAACGCCATATAATTCTAGGTTTCAATTTAAAAAACATTATCTCCAGACAATAAAAGTCATTACCAACCTAATCTAAAGACTGATCTTCATTCTTTAATTCTCCGCAACCACGACTGGATTAAATGAGATCAGGAAAAAGTTGGAAAGAAATCTTAAGAGGGTAAAAAAATTCCCTAATTATATTCAAATATCCCTTGAGCGCTTTTGATAGTTAGCTTTTTAGAATCTGAAGCTTCTACTCTACCTATAATTTTCGCATCTACATTAAAAGATCTGGAGATCTCAATTATCTCTTCAGCGACATTCTCATCAACGTATAGCTCCATACGGTGCCCCATATTAAAAACCTGATACATTTCTTTCCAGTCGGTTTTGCTTTCCTGCTGGATCAACTTAAAAAGCGGAGGAGTATCAAAAAGATCATCCTTTATAATATGATTTTCATCTATGAAATGAAGGATCTTGGTTTGCGCACCACCACTGCAATGCACCATTCCATCTATCTTTTCATTTCCAATATCCTTAAGGATCTTCTTAATTATAGGAGCGTATGTTCTAGTTGGTGACAACACTAATTTCCCGGCATCAATAGGACTATTTTCCACAGCATCTGTAAGTTTTTTTGTCCCGGAATAAACCAATTCTTCTGGAATCGAACTATCGAAACTTTCAGGAAATTTTTCTGCTAATACTTTTGAGAAAACATCATGACGCGCAGAAGTAAGACCATTGCTCCCCATTCCGCCGTTATATTCCTTTTCATAAGAAGCCTGACCAAAAGAAGAAAGTCCCACGATCACATTCCCGGGCTTGATATTAGCATTATCTATCACCTTAGCTTTCGGCATTCTGGCGGTTACCGTAGAATCTACAATTATAGTCCTTACCAGGTCACCAACATCTGCAGTTTCACCTCCGGTTGAGTGAATTTCAACTCCAAAATCTTTCAACTCTGAGATCAATTCTTCTGTACCATTAATTATTGCTGAAATTACCTCCCCCGGAATCAAATTCTTATTCCGGCCAATTGTAGAAGAAAGTAAAATATTATCAGTAGCTCCTACGCAAAGCAGATCATCTATATTCATGATCAAAGCATCCTGGGCTATTCCCTTCCAAACCGAAATATCTCCGGTTTCCTTCCAGTACATATATGCAAGAGAAGATTTTGTACCCGCACCATCGGCATGCATGATCAAACAATGATCTTCACTACCGGTTAAATGATCTGGAACGATCTTACAGAAAGCCTTTGGGAACAATCCTTTATCAACATTTTTGATTGCATTATGCACATCTTCTTTTCCAGCTGAAACACCTCTTCCTGAATATCGTTTACTTACTTCTTTACTCATGACTTTTTCTTAGAGGTTTCAAAGATAATTAGTTTAAACAGTTCTAGTAAATAATCGGGATAATTTAAAATAAAAAGCCACGCTTTAGGGGCGTGGCTTTTTAAATTTCAGTTTAACATCAACTTATTTAGTAAACAACATTTCTCTGTATTTTGTCAATGGCCAAAGTTCATCGTCCACTAATAACTCCAGTTTATCACAATGGTATCTTATTTCTTCAAAATAAGGTTTGATGTCATCACAATAAGCAAAAGCTTTTTTCTCTACATCCTCAATTTTATTAGCGATTTTTCTGGCCTCAATCATCGCATTCACATTAGAGTTAATGCTGGCAATATGTGCAGAAATACTTTCTATGATCTCTAATTGTTCTTTAGCATGTCTGGTATACTCTTCTCCATAGATCGCCTTTAAACCCGTAACGTTCTTAATAAGAATATTCTGGTAGCGGATTGCTGTTGGAATCACATGATTTCTGGCTATATCCCCAAGAATACGTCCTTCTATCTGGATTCTCATGGCATATTCCTCAAGTTCGATCTCATGACGAGCTTCGACCTCTGTTTTATTCATTACCTCCAGCTCTTTATACAAAGAAATCGTCTTCTTACTAACTTGAGCTTTTAGTGCCTGCGGAGTGGTTCTGTTATTACTTAGACCGCGTTTCTTAGCTTCTTTTTCCCAGGCTTCTCCATAACCATCACCTTCAAATCGAATTTTTTTAGATTTTTTGATGTATTCTCTAAGAACATTGAAAATAGCATCATCTTTCTTCATCTTCTTATCCTTGATAAGCTTATCTACCTCAACCTTAAAGTCCTTAAGTTGTTTGGCAACGATACTATTTAATACCGTCATTGCATTTGCACAGTTAGCAAGCGAACCTACCGCACGGAATTCAAATTTATTCCCGGTAAATGCAAAAGAAGAAGTTCGGTTTCTATCGGTATTATCACGAAGAATTTCCGGTATCTTACCAACTACGTTTAACTTTAGATCTGTTTTTTCCTGTGGAGAAAGCTTTCCGTCAGTAACTTTTTCAAGTTCATCCAGTACCTTAGTTAACTGCGAACCGATAAATACCGAAATAATTGCTGGCGGAGCTTCATTTGCCCCTAAACGATGGTCATTAGAAGCACTGGCGATACATGCTCTCAATAATTCCTCATTATCATAAACTGCCTTGATGGTATTTATAAAAAAGGTTAAAAACTGAAGGTTCTTCATTGGAGTTGAACCCGGTGAAAGCAAATTTGTACCGGTATCTGTTGCCAGAGACCAGTTATTATGTTTACCACTACCATTAATTCCGGCAAATGGTTTCTCATGCATTAATACAGCTAAATTGTGTCTTTCCCCAACTTTCTTCATCACATCCATAATAAGGGAGTTATGATCTACCGCAAGGTTTGCCTCTTCAAAGATCGGGGCCAACTCAAACTGATTAGGAGCCACCTCGTTGTGACGCGTCTTCACCGGAATACCCAGTTTCATACATTCAATCTCAAGATCCATCATAAAAGAAATAGCTCTTGATGGGATTGAACCAAAATAGTGATCGTCTAATTGCTGTCCTTTAGCTGGGGAGTGTCCTAGAAGGGTTCTACCTGTTAAAGTGATATCAGGTCTTGAAGCTACGAGAGCTGAATCTATTAGAAAGTATTCCTGCTCCCATCCAAGAGTAGCATTTACTTTCTTTACATTTTTGTCAAAATATTTTGCCACATTTGTCGCTGCATTATCTACTGCCTGTAGCGCTCTCAATAATGGAGTCTTATTATCCAGTGCTTCTCCTGTATAGGAAACGAAAATAGTTGGGATACAAAGCGTAGTTCCCCATATAAATGCTGGTGAAGTTGGATCCCATGCGGTATAACCACGGGCTTCAAAGGTGTTTCTAATTCCACCACTTGGGAAACTGGAAGCATCAGGCTCCTGCTGTACCAGCTGGCTACCTCCAAATTTTTCAATCGCAAGACCTTCTGATAAAGGCTCAAAGAAAGAATCATGTTTCTCTGCAGTAGTTCCAGTTAATGGTTGAAACCAGTGAGTATAATGAGTCACTCCTTTAGAAATGGCCCATTCTTTCATTCCCGTAGAGATATGATCGGCTACGTTACGGTCAATTTTCTTTCCCGTACGCATAGCTTCCGTTACATTTTCAAAAGCTTCTTTCGTAAGAAACTGTCTCATTACAGTTTCATTAAATACATTACTGGAGAAAATCTCTGATCTTCTTGCAGGCTCAGTAATTTTAAGAGGCTTACGGTTTAAAGTTTCTTTTAAAGCTTGAAATCTTAAAGTTGACATATAGAATTTTTTAGTTGTATTCTTTTTGATAAAGATTTGGCGTATAACTGATTAGAAATCGCCAGAATCGCACAATTTTTTTGTTTCAAGTTGCGAATATAGGATATATGTATTAAAAATTGAAGATTCAATCTCTAAAAAATTACAATTTTTTGAATTTACCCCATATTTTTACAGGGGCAACATAAAAATTAACTCAATTTTAATTTTTGACACCCCTTAAATGAAGGGGTTTAAGATTAAATTAATATTTTTAGGCAATTTGCGGGTAATTTAAACCTTCATTATTGAACTCTAAGGCCCAACATTAGCACCTCTGGCTGGGTAGATGTTAACCTGCACAAAAGACGCGAAGCAAAACCAGGTTCGAATCTTACGTAAGTGATAAACTTGCGAACTCTTTTACAAGCGACCTTAATTATGTAATAACAGACCGTCGAGCTTCCATCTATATCGAAAAGGGCTTAATAGATGGCTGGATAATAGGATAAAACAGGTTCTAGGCAGATCCTTATAAGTATACCGCAAGGATTATTAAATCTATTGAGTATACTCCAGTTCCTGTGAACACATAATTATACTATACCTGGAAAAGAAAAAAAAGCGATCGGTATAGGGTGGTCTTTTATATAAACGCCAGTAAAATAAATACGGAATATCCAATAAGTAATACAAATCCCTCTTTACGACCCATTTCAGAATATTTTGGTATAAGAAGCATTGGCAGCAGGATAAATGCGATACCTAGCATCCAGAACATATCGTTGCTCAAAATCTGGGAAGACCCAACTACGATTGGCTTTATCAAAGCCGTAAGCCCTAATACGGAAGCAATATTAAAAATATTGGACCCTATAAGGTTACCCAGCGAAATTGCTTTCTCCTGTTTTATTGCCGCAATAAGTGATGCTGCAAGTTCAGGAACACTGGTCCCTATAGCAATTACAGTAACCGAAACCACTCTTTCGCTAATTCCTAACTGCGTAGCAAGATCTACAGCTCCCATTACTAAAAGTTCTGAACCACCCCATAGTGCAAATATTCCGATTAATAGCCAGAGACTCATTTTAAAACCTCGAACATCTCTTAGAGATTCATCTACTTCTTCAACTACAACCTTATCTTTTCTTCTTGAACGTTTGATGAGCAGAAAGAGATATCCTACTAAACCTAATAGCAATGCTCCTCCTTCTATCCTGGTTAAGGTATTATCACTCAAAAGGAAGAAGTATAGCACAATTGAAAAAACCATCATTACCGGCCAGTTGATCCTGTAAAAATCACGATCTACCATCAAAGGAGAGATCATAGCAGTTAAACCTAACACTAAGCCGATATTAGCAATATTAGAACCAATAACATTTCCCAGAGATATATCTGAAAAACCATCAATGGCTGCCTGAAGGCTCACTAATAACTCTGGAGCCGAAGTAGCAAAAGAGACCACCGTAAGCCCAATAACCATTCTGGAAATATTGAGCTTAAGAGAAAGAGCCACGGAAGATCTTACCAAAAACTCTCCTCCTATTACAAGTAAAACAAAGCCAACAAGTAAGTAAACAATGCTCATAAAACAATTTTTGGCGAAGATATAAGAAATGCCTCAAATAGAAGACAGAATAAAAACAACTACTTTTATAGTTAACTAACTATTTTTTTCGTTATATTTGAAATCAACTAATATGAAAGTTAATTTTCTATGGAGAAACTTACCAATAAAGAAGAGGAGATCATGAGAGTTCTTTGGGAACTCGAAAAAGCTTTTGTGAAGGAGGTAATGCCAGCGATAAAAGATCAAAAGCTTCATTATAATACTGTTTCTACAATTATTAGAAAACTGGAAGAAAAAGGATATGTATCTCACAAAGCATTTGGAAAAACCCATCAGTATTTCCCAATTGTTTCAAAAGAGAAATACAGGAAGCAGTTCATGAATATGGCCACTAAAAGATTCTTTGATAATTCCTTTAAGAATGTGGTGTCCTATTTTGCTAAAGAGGAAAAGATAAGCGCGAAGGAACTTAGAGAGATCCTGGATATTATCGAAAACGAGGAGAAATAATGGAAAGTTTTTTGGTCTACATACTTAAAGCCTCTGCCCTTCTGGGCATATTTTACCTGAGTTATTTATTCTTGCTTAAAAGAGAAACTACTTTTCAATTAAACAGAAAATTTTTGATCTCCGGTTTATTTGCCTCTATCTTTCTACCCTTAATATATTTTACGAAAAAGGTATATATAGAAGCCAACCGGGTCCCTTTCGATTTTTTCACCACACCTACTGAAAGTACGGCAGTTCCAATGCACACACCTACAGACTGGTGGTCTATTGCAGGCATGACTTATATCGTCATCACAGGTTTTTTCATCTTTAGATTATGTCTTCAACTTGGTTCTGTCTTAAAAATATTACTTTATAATAATACTAATAAACATGCCGGATTAAAATTCCTGGAGTTTTCTACCAACCAGCTTCCATTCTCGTTTTTCCATTATATAGTTTATAATCCAGCTAAGCATTCTCAAAAGGATCTGGATCTCATTCTGGAACATGAAAAAGTACATGCCAGGCAGTTTCATTCTGTAGATATCATACTAGTAAATCTTATTAGTTGTTTTTTCTGGTTCAACCCTTTTGCGTGGCTTTATAAAAGATCTGTGGAGCAAAACCTGGAATTTATTGCCGATAGGGAAACGGTAAATAACAAGGCCGAAATCAAAGAATATCAGCATGCGCTGGTAAAAGTTTCTATCGCCGATCTAAGACCGGCACTTACTAATCATTTTTATCAATCATTTATCAAAAAACGAATTCTTATGTTAAACAAAAAATCATCAACCCAAAGCCCTGCATGGAAGTTAAGCCTTGTAATGCCCCTACTCCTTGCTTTCATGCTTCTATTTAATGTAAAGACTGAAGCTCAAATTGTTCCACAGGAAGCAACCGAAGAAACTACCGAGCTAGCTGAAGAAACAGAAATAATTGAAATTCAGGAAGAATTTGAAGAAGAAAAGGAAATTGAGATCGAAGAACATCAGGAAACCGACGAAGTTATAGAAATAATTGCCGGTGAGGAACCAAAAAAGGTCCACATTATTGAAATTGACAATAGTAAAAAAAGAAATCCGGAAATGATGATCGGTGCAGATCCTCTTTATGTAATAAATAATAAGGAGTACAAATCTTCCAGACTGGAAAATAAATATATTGCTTTAAATTCAAGATTGAATTTTATTCCGGCTTCTGAAGCCATAAAAAGATATGGAAATAAAGGAGAGAATGGTGCCGTTATTATCCCGAATGGAACCATCATAAAGAATTTTGACAAAAAATTGAAAGAGGCCCAGGAGCTATCTAATGATTTTAGTGGAAAATTTCTTTCTGTAGGAGATAATGGAAAACCTTCTATAATCGAAATAAGGTCTTCTAAAAATTCTAATGAAGCCTATATTCAGCCTCATCAATTGCGATCGAACAATGTATCGGGTAAATTTAAATACATCAACACATCAAATGCTTTTTCACCTAAAAGTGATTATCAAATAATGGGTGGTTCTAACTCTAGAGTTTTTACAAATTCCCCAAAAGTGAAAGTTCGCTCTATAGGTCCATCTTCAGCAAATAGTGCCAGGGTAATAGAATGGAAGACCAGGTCAAAAAATAATTCTCAAGCCGTATGGATTCAAAAGGATTCTAATAAAGTAGTTGTCAAGACACAGGATAACACACCGCTATATGTGGTTGATGATGAGGTTATGGGAGAAGATTTTATTGTTAATTCCATCAAACCCGAAGAGATAGCTGCCATCAACGTACTTAAAGGTGATAAGGCAATTGAGAAATATGGTAAGAAAGGAAAAAATGGGGTCATCGAACTTCACACAAAAGCGTCCGGATATAAAGTCACAAATAAAAAACCTGAAGCTGTAGTATTCGGGGTTAATAAAGATTTTTCCGATTCTGATTTAGAATCGCTTAAAGAAAATATCATGGAATCTACGGGTACTAAAGTGCAATTTTCAGGTATTCAAAGAAATTCAAATAATGAAATAATAAAAATCGAAGTTTCAGTTGAAAATGGTGATCAAAAAGCTTCCGCAAACTGGGATGATACCAACGGAATTCCGAAGATCAGCATTGGATTTTCAGAAAAGAAAGGAATCTTTATAAGGACTTTCTAATTACCTTATAAAATAAATAAAAGCCGCAGTGATGCGGCTTTTGTATTTTTCTAACAAACTGAACTCTAATATTTTGATATATTTGGTTTCAAACCAGCCAATATGAAAAAGCAAATCTTTAAAGCTTTAGCTAAACTAAACCAAAAAATATTGCCTAGTTATTCCAAAAAGGGATTAGACCTGCAAAAGGCCAGTAAAGTTCAAATGGCTATTATTGGGTGGAAACTCTGGGTCACGAAAAATTCCCTGGACTAAGAGTATTTGATCAAAGAGGAAACATTGTAATCTGAGATCTTTTCAATCCCATTTAGGAATTCCAGCTCCACCAGGAAATTGCATTGAACGATCTCTCCCCCACACTTTTCAATTAACTTACAGGCAGCTGCAGCCGTTCCACCTGTGGCCAGTACATCATCATGTAATAGGATTCTTTCACCTTTTTTTATCGCATCTTCATGAATTTCTAAAGTATCACTACCATATTCCAGATCATAGGTTTTTGTATGTGTTCTATGTGGCAATTTCCCAGGTTTTCGAACAGGTATAAAACCGGCATTCAATTTTTCAGCCAGAAGCGTTGCAAAAAAAAATCCTCGGGATTCTATACCTACAACTTTATCTATGTTGGTATGAGGCAAATTCTGCATAAATAATCTTACGGCCATTCTCATCGCTTCCGGATCTAAAAGAAGCGGCGTAATATCCTTATAACTAATCCCTTTTTTGGGGAAATCTATAATATTTCTAACGTAGGGTTCTAAATTCATATATATGTGCTTTAAACAGTGACTGCATGGTTTAGATAGTTTCTAAAAGGCAACATCTCTTTATAAACTTTTACTAAGTGTTCCTGAAAATCATCTCTTAAGATCTGCTGTTTGGTTAAGTCATGTGTCACAGCAAAGGTTTTATTTCTCAAGAGTTCTATATATCTATGATCATTATCATATCCTTTTGGAGATGTCTTTAATTTCTCTTCCTCGATCAGTGCACCAAAGGTATCTCGAAATGATTTTTTATTCAATATTTTCAGGAATTCTTCTCCATTATAATCTATAGCAGCTCTAATACTATCCAATAGTTCTTTTCGTGGCCTGTAAAAACCGCCGGCTACAAAACATTCATTAATACCTATATGTATATAAAAATCTCCTTTGCCTTTCTCCTTATCTAATCCGGCACCAAAATGATCTTTATAAACAGGTTTATTGGGATGGAACAATAAATTATTATTGATCCTGTTAATTGCCTGCTTACCCGTAGTTGGCACATATTCGGGGTCTATTTTCGCAAGTTTAATATCCAACTCGTTTAACCATTCAATATAAAAATCCCGAACCTCATGGTAAAGTTTTCTATGCTCATCCATCCATTCCTTATTATTATGGCGATTGAGTGCGTGAAGGAATTCAAATAATTCTGAAAAGCTCATTTTTTTCTTTTAAAGATATTAAACTAGAGGTGAAACTTAAGAACACTAAACTTTTATCTCGGTCTAGTAACGAATAACAAAATACAGGTGTTTGACATTCAGTCATTTGAATCCATTATAAACCCGATATAGTTAATAGATAAGATCATTTTCGATTAAATTGATGTAGTTAACCAAAAAACCATATCAAGATGAACTTTAAAAAACTGGGAGCAGATATTTATATTCCAACAAAGGATTCAAATTCTCTTAAAAATATACATAATATAAAATTCAATTATTATCTCTCTAGCCGGATGAATGGGAATTTAATTGATCTTGATATAACTTCTAAAATTTTTAATGTTGATAAGATATATGTTCGAAAATCATGTTATCGTATAAAAATTGGAAAGTTAGAAGACTGTGTTAAGTCTAATATTATAGATCACATGAAACAGTTAGGAATGGATGAAAGCAATATTCCACAATCTTTGCTTAACACCAGAATCGCTAAACGTAAAGACCGACTTTTTAATAGTACTATTTAAACTAATAATTATATATCCCTTCTGTAAAAAAACCCCGTCTCTTAAAGGCAGGGTTTCTTGGTTATTAACTCATTCCCAATATTAAGCTGTGAACACTTTAATTTCAATTCACTAGTTTACAGTTGATTATGATATATTTTCATCTCCAAAATAACTCAGAAAATTAATATTATAAATAATTAAGAAACATTACTTTTGCACAAATTTATATTTTCCTTAACACAACAAAAAACAAACATGAAACGACTACTACTGCTATTTACAATAGCATTACTAACAAATCTTTCAGCTACCGCACAGGTAACTACTGCTGAGATTAGCGGAGACGTTTTTTACGAAGAGAACACCCCTCTACCCGGGGCAAATGTTACCGCAGTTCACACCCCAACAGGAACTACTTACGGTGCAGTTACAAATTTTGATGGTGGCTTTAACCTTTTAAATCTTAGAGTTGGTGGGCCTTACAAGATATCTGTAAGTTATGTTGGATTTAAAACTTCAGTACTTGAAGGTGTAGAGCTGAATCTTGGACAAACCTTCAACGTGGAAATTGAAATGGTTTCAGATGCTACTCAACTTGATGCTGTAGTTATTAACGCATCAAAGAACCAGATCATCAATTCAGATCGTACTGGTGCTGAAACAAATATTGGAAGAAGAGAATTAAAATCCCTCCCAACTATTTCCAGATCAGCTTCAGATTTCTACAGATTAGAGCCAACAGCTTCCAGCAATGGATCTTTTGGAGGGAGAAATGACCAGTTCAACAACTTCAGTCTTGATGGATCTATTTTCAATAACCCTTTTGGCTTAGATGCTGCCACTCCTGGTGGACAGACGAACGCACAACCAATTTCTCTTGACGCAATAGACCAGATCCAGGTTTCTACCGCGCCTTATGATGTTACTCAAGCTGGTTTTACCGGAGCTTCTGTTAACGCGGTCACTAAAAGTGGTACTAACGAAATTGAAGGTACTGTTTACGGTTTCTACCGTGATGAAAATATGACCGGAGATAAAGTTGGTGGAGATGATATTATCGTACCAGACCTTAAACAGGCTCAGTATGGTTTTAGCATTGGAGCTCCAATTATAAAAGATAAACTTTTCGTTTTCGCTAACTTCGAGAAAGATGATCGTGAAGATCTAGGTTCTAACTTCGTTGCTAGCAGACCTGGTTTAACCGGTTCTAACGTTTCTAGAGTTTCTGCTGAAGATCTTGATTATGTTTCTTCTCAATTATCTTCATTAGGATATGAAACCGGAGCTTACGAAGGCTACACACACGAAACTTCTTCTACTAAAGGTATTTTAAAACTAGACTGGAATATAAACCAGAAGCATCGTTTGGCGTTTATATATAACTTTCTTGACGCTTCACGAGATCTTCCGGCAAACCCTGAAGCAATTGGAAGAAGAGGTCCAGACCTTACTACACTTCAATTTAGAAATTCAGGATATGAGATCAATAACAAGATCGATTCCTGGTTGGTTGAATTAAATTCTAATTTCGGAAATAACATTTCGAATAAATTCCAGGCCGGTTATACATTTTTTGATGATAGCCGTGATCCTTTTTCTGCTCCTGCACCTCCTATCAACATTCAACAAAATGGTGTTCGTTATATCGTGGCGGGACATGAGCCATTTTCTATCAACAACAGGCTTGAACAACACGTGTTGCAGATAACTAACAACCTTAACATGGTTTCAGGAAATCATACCTTTACTTTTGGAGGTAGTTTTGAAAGATTTGATTTTGATAACTCTTTCAACCTTGGCACTTATGATTATGCAGGAAATACTGATCAGGGAACAGGACCTGTGAGTACTTTCTTTGATGCTTTTACCAGTGTAAGAATAGATCCGAATAGCCCGGGAGGTTCTTTTGAGGAAGCTATTAATAATGGTACTATTGCAGCTGCCTTAAATAATGCTCAGAATGTATTTGAAAATAATAACTCGAATGACAGCTGGGCTTTAGCCGAAACAACGGTTGGTCAATTAGCATTTTATGCACAGGATAAATGGAAGATCACAGATGACTTCACTTTTACTTATGGTCTAAGAGTAGACAAGCCATTATATTTTGATACTAAAGATAAAATCCAGGAAAATATTGATCGCCTTGCGGGAGGAACCTTCCCTAACGGTGATTATCAGCCAGAGATCACTTACTTTAATGAGGATGGCGATCCTGTAAAACTTAACAGTTTAGAACTTCCTAACAACGATCTACTTTGGTCTCCAAGACTTGGATTTAACTGGGATACTTTCGGGGATAACAAATTACAAATTCGTGGTGGTACCGGAATATTTACAGGTAGACTTCCATTTGTATGGATTGGGAACCAGGTAGCTAACCCGGCTTTCTATTTCTACCAGACTACAGCGCCAGACTTTAAGTTCCCACAGGTTTGGAGAAACAGTTTAGGTGCAGATTACAGATTCGAAAATGGTCTTGTAGCAACAACAGATCTTATTTATACTAAAGATCTCAATGCACAAATGGTTAGAAACTACGGACTTTCCACTCCATCTGGCTCTTTAAATGGAGTAGACAACCGTCCTGTTTATTTAGATAGTGATAAAGCGGTAAACGAATTTGGAGGTCCAAACAACGCTTATGTATTTACCAATACAGATGTTGGATACTCTTTCAACTGGTCTGTAAAACTTGCTAAAAGCTTTAAAAAGAATTTTTACGCGAGTATTGCATACAACTACCTGAAATCTGAAGACGCGAGTTCTCTTGATGCTGAGATCTCAAGTGATGCTTATGACAGAAATCCTGCTTTAGGAAATGTAAATGCTGCCGTAAGTACACCTTCTAGATATGGAGATAAACACAGAATCGTTGGTCAATTAAACAAAGAATTTAACTACGGAAAAGATAACCGCTGGAGAACGTCTATAGGTGCATTCTACGAGTATGCTCAAGGTGGTAGATTCTCTTATACTTATTCTGGAGACATTAACAATGACGGATCTGTTTTGAATGACCTTATTTATATTCCTTCTCAGTCTGAACTTGAGCAATATACCTTTACAGGTACGCCTGCAGAGCAGGAATCGCAGAGACAGGCTTTCGAGCAGTTTATTCAGCAGGATGAATACCTAAGTGACAATCGTGGTGATTATGCTGAAAAGTATGGTATCCTTAGCCCATGGAGAGGGAGATGGGATGTGAAAATACTTCAGGATTATAATTTTAAAGTTGGTGAAAAGACGAATACCATTCAGTTGAGTCTTGATATCCTGAACTTCGGAAACTTATTGAATTCTGATTGGGGAGTAATTCAAATCCCGGTTAACGATCAACCTATTGGCGTAACTGTAGACGAGAACAATTCTCCTGTATATACATTTGGCAATCAAAGCAGAACATTTGCTAATGATTTCAGCTTGCAATCAAGATGGCAGGCCCAGGTTGGATTACGTTATATTTTCTAAAACAATCTAACAACCAAAAATTTAAAAGCAGCCTTAGAAATAAGGCTGCTTTTTTTATTTCATCTATCAAAAAAATAAAATCTACATATTCAAAGGACATTTTTTATCTTTAAGAGTAAACTTCTAGAACTTTCCTCATGAACCAATGGGCATTACAAATAGACAGGATCACTGGTGATTTTATAAATTCATTCAGTGTACTTTCTGAAGAGGACTTAAACTGGAAACCCTCACCAGAGGTCTGGAGCATTGCTGAAAATATTGACCACCTTATTACACTCAATAAAACCTACTTCCCCATTTTTGCCAAATTAAATAAGGGCAACTATAAACTACCGTTTATTGCCAGGTTTGGTTTCGTGGTTAGCTTCTTCGGAAATATGATCTTGAAATCTGTACAGGCAGATAGAAAAAAGAAAACTAACACATTCCATATCTGGAAACCTTCAAAAAGGAGTTATAAGAAAAGTATCCTTGGCCGTTTTGAGGAACATCAATCGAAATTTAAGCAGGAGATCCATTTAGTTGAAGACAGAATAAAAGAAAATGCGGTGATCTCTTCGCCGGCCAATAAGAATATTGTTTATAAACTTGAAACCGCCCTGGATATTCTCGTTACCCACGAAAAAAGACATTTTGAACAGGCCAGTGAGATTTATGCACTTCTAAAGAACAAGAAAGGAATGAGTGGATAATCGCCAGAACATTGATGATATTGTAAATTTTAATGTAATAATTACTCCTTAGCATGAAAAATCTTAGTCTATTTATCATTCTTCTCCTTTTAAACCTTCCCGCTATTAGCCAGACTCCTGAAGAGAAACTAGCCGGGCTGGGAATAGATCTGCCTGAAGTATCTCAACCGGTGGCTAATTACGTGAAATGGCGTAAAGCTGAAAACCTGATCTACCTAGCTGGCACCGGTAGCGATGTAAAGGGTAAATTAGGTAAAGATCTCACAGTTGAGCAGGGTTACGAAGCATCACGAGAAACAGGGATTAAAATTCTTGCTACTTTAAAGGCTGCCTGTGGTGAACTAAGTAATATCAAGCAATTTGTAAAGGTACGCGGGATGGTAAACTCCACACAAGATTTCTATGATCAGCCCAAAGTGATCAATGGATTTTCAGACCTGATGGTTGAAGTATTCGGAGAAAAGGGCAAACACGCCAGGGCGGCAGTAGGTCATTGCTCCTTACCTTCAAATATAGCAGTAGAAATTGAAGTTGTGGTAGAATTATACTAAAGTTGATCTTCTACGATCTTCTTTAAACCTGTAATAACATACTCTTAAACTTATACTAAAATATTGGGTTTTGTTTAAGCCTAGGACTACCTTGTGCAAGTTATTACGCATCAAAAAAATTAAGAATATAAAAGCTTAAACACCTGATATTGTTGACTTTTTATATTTTTAATAAAAAATCTATTGTAGCATCATTTAATTATAATAACAATTCCTACGTCTAAACAAAATTTAAATTTTCAAAATATTCCTCTGAATTTAGAACAAACTTTAAACGATCTACCTGTTCCGGTTTTAATTTGCGACAGGGAAGGCAGAATTACATTTGCCAATAAATCTTTTGATCAAATTTCCTATCATAAAAATAATACTGGTAGATCTTTATTAGAAGAAAATACTTTAGAATTTCTAGATGCATCTGGCAACGAAATACCTGCTGAAAGATCACCTATCGCAGAGATCATATCTCTGAAAAAAGCAACAGGAAAAGTAAAGGTCTACCTGAAAAAAACCGAGGATTATTCATATACAATGGCCGCTACCATCCATAAAGGTACGGATGGCTCAGTTCTAGCGTATCAATTTAATTTTTCCCCTCAATATCATTCAGAAAAAAGATTTTTAAAAAAAAATACACTTTCTGCTATTGTTGAATTCTCTAATGATGCTATTATCAGCAAGGATCTTAACGGAATTATCACCAGCTGGAATAGAGGTGCTCAAAAGATCTTTGAATATACTGAGAAAGAAGTGATTGGGAAACATATTAGTATTCTTATCCCCGAATCCAGGTTACATGAGGAAGATCTTATTTCCAATACTATTAAAAGCGGAAAATCTCTAAATCATTTTGAGACCGTAAGATTTAGCAAATCGGGAAAGAAAATCCCCCTTTCTTTAACCGTCTCGCCGATAAAAAATGATTTTGGTAAAATAATAGGTGCTTCTAAAGTAGCCAGAGATATATCAGATCGTGTAAAAGGTGAAGAAAAGCACGCCAGGCTTTCGGCTATAGTAGAATCATCAGACGATGCAATTATAAGTAAAGACCTTAATGGAGTAATTACCAGTTGGAATAAAGGAGCAAGAAGAATTTTTGGGTATTCAGAGAAGGAAGTCTTAGGTAAATCCATTACTATTCTAATTCCTGAAGACAGGATGGATGAAGAAAAACAAATTTTAAGTAAGATCCATGCGGGACTTAGAATAGACCATTTTGAAACTATAAGACAAACAAAAGCTGGTAAGAAAATTCCAATTTCTGTGAGCGTTTCGCCACTAAAGGACAGACATGGTAAAATAATTGGCGCCTCTAAAATTGCCCGGAATATAGAAGAACAAATAAAATCCAAGAAGAAGATAGAAGGCTATGTTGAGAAACTCCGTATACTGAATTCGGTAGGCAAGGATATTTCAACCAAATTAGATTTAAAAACAGTACTACAAAAAGTGACCGATGCTACTACAGCATTATCGGGTGCAGAATTCGGAGCATTCTTTTATAATTCCGAGGCAGATTCAGGAGAATCTATGATGTTATATACTCTTTCTGGGGCTCCCAAGGAGGATTTTGAAAAATTAGGGATGCCAAGACAAATTGGTGTTTTTCAGCCTGCCTTTTCAGGCCAGGGAATTATAAGAGTAGATGATCTTACAGCAGATAAGCAATATGACCATAATCCCCCACATTACAGAATGCTCAAAAGATATTTAAATGTAACCAGTTATATGGCCATCCCGGTAATTTCTACTTCAGGCAGCATAATTGGAGGTCTTATATTTGGACACCCGGAAAAAGCAGTATTCAAAAAAGAACATGAGATAATGGTTAGAAACATTGCCGCACAGGCAGCAATTGCTCTTGACAATTCTCAGCTGTTTGAAAAAGTTAAATCCCTCAGTGAAAAGAAAGATGAATTTATAGCGCTGGCTAGCCATGAATTAAAGACCCCGCTAACTACGATCAAAGGTTACCTGCAATTTCTGGAGAATAAAATTGAAGAACCACGAACTAAATTATTTCTTACCAAAACTTTAGATCAGGCTAATCGTTTAAACAACCTTATTGATGATCTATTGAATATGTCCAGGATAGAAGCCGGGAAATTACAATTCAATTATGAAAGGTTTGATATTAAAGAATTGCTTCAGGAAATGTGTGAAACATTTAATTATACAGAAGGCAGCCATCAACTAATTTCAGAATTTGGAGATGATCCAGTCTATGTAAAGGCCGACAAACAAAGAATTGAACAGGTCCTGAATAATTTGCTGAATAATGCTGAAAAGTATTCTCCTAATGCCGATAAAATTTACCTGAAACTGAAGAATGATAACAAAAAGGCGACGGTTACCGTCGAAGATGAGGGACTTGGGTTAACTCCTGAACAACAGCAAATGGTATTTAGCCGGTTTTACAGAGCAGAATCCACAAAAGGCATCAATGGATTAGGGCTTGGCCTATATCTTACCAAACAGATCATAGATAGTCACAGTGGTGAACTGGCCGTTAAAAGTGAAGAAGGTAAAGGTTCAGAGTTCTATTTTTCTCTGCCTTTAGACCTGTAATTTTATAATTTGAGATCGAAGCATTTAACAAAGATTTTCAATATTCAACTTTTTGAGGGCATATATTTGACCTAATTATAATATAAATGAAAAAGATTTTTTTAGTAGAGGACGATCATGGATTACGAGATCTAATTTCCTTCTTACTAACTGATAAGAATTACGATGTCGAAGCCTTTTCTAATGCCACAACTTTTGAAAAAGGCATCGAAAATGGAGATCCAGATCTTATTCTAATGGATATCATGCTCCCGGATGGAAACGGTGTCGAACTCTGTAAAAATCTAAAAGAATCTAAAGACAAAAAAGTAATTCCTGTTCTACTAATGTCTGCACATGCAGACCCCAATATCGCCGATAACTCTGGAGCCTGTGACTTCATTAAGAAACCCTTTGATATAGAGGAGTTATACGAGCGCATCGAAAAGCATACCGGATAATTTAAAATCCTATATAGTCGCCAGGTCATAGCAGTATCTTTAAATTAACAGGTTTCTGCCTTAACTGCTAGACTATTTTTACCTCAACTATAAATAAATTCTAATTTTACAGAAAATAAAAAAAGTCCGCACTTTCGTGCGAACTTTCTAAATTTTGTGACCTCGCCAGGATTCAAACCTGGAACCTTCTGAGCCGTAATCAGATGCGCTATTCAGTTGCGCCACGAGGCCTTTTAAATACCACTCTGCTGTTCTGCAAAGCGGGTGCAAATATATATCTTTATTGTAAAAGTAAAAACCATTTTGGTAAAAAAATAAATAAAAAAAGGCGGCAACTGCCACCTTTTTAAAAGTACCCTGTTAATAATGATTTTTAGTATAGGTAGTTTAAGGCTGTAACATCATTTGATCCAAATTCTCCGTCCTCATTTGCTCCAAAACAAGCTAACATTAATGAAGTTGAATCATAACCTGTTGGGGTGCCAGGAATGTGTACTGCTCCATCTGGATCTGCATTTTCTCCAGATTGCCCGCAGCTCTGTCTACTGAACCAGTCTGTATGACGAAGGCCAACTGAATGCCCGATCTCGTGTGTTATTACGTGCTCGTTGGTGTTGGTACTATAAGCTTCCATACCAGAGAAAATCTGTACGTATTTATACGGATTTCCATTACTAGGGAATCCAGCTACACCACCGGCCTCTCCGTTAGGATTTTGATATACAACGATATCATATGGAGAATAATTTGTACCAAAAGTAAGTGTAAATGTAATTCCCAGATTTAAGGCATTATAGTTATCTATAGTCCACTGGAGGGCAGTTCTTTGCTTATTAGTTAAAGACTGAGAACCACCGGTATAACCTATCACATTTACTGTTCTGGGGGTACTAACTAAATTGTATGTACGGTATTGCTTATTTGTAATAGAAGTTGAAGACATGGTGCGCATTTGATCTTCAGTCATTACAATATCACCTTCTATAAGATAGTTTTCGGTAAAACTCCCATCGGGCAATAACATGTTATTTTTTTCTACATGTTTAGAGTTAAAATTAAGGCTGGCAACTTTTTTTCTAATTTGACTGGAAACATCCTGGGTTTCCTGTACTGATTCAACTTCAGGTTGATCAGATACCTGCTCTTTTTCGCAGGAAGGCATGATGACAACAGCCAACATTAGGGTGAATAATTTAATTGTTTTCATAAGTAGGTTAATATTTTTAGGGTACTTAGAAAAACAATCTAAATAAATTATTAATGGAATACTAAAATAAAAGGTTAAATTGTAAGAATTTTCTTAATAAATTTGCAATTTATCATACAATTTCTGCACTTAATCCTGCATCCAGAATTTTAGAACAACGTGGCTTCAATTCTTCGTAAGGACCGGTCTTAACCGTGCATTTACCCTTATAGTGTACGAGTATAGAACATTGCTCTGCCTGCTCTGGAGTATGCTCACAAGCGGAAATAAGGGTTTCTATTACGTGATCGAATGTATTATAATCATCATTATACAATACGATCTCATTCTGCTTTTTCTTTTTGGTCTTCCTTTCGACCTTTTCTAACAATTCTTCTTTCGTGCTCATCTTCTAAAAATTCATTTTCAACATTGGTCAAAGATACAAATTATGATAAAAACCTTAGCGTGAAAACTTTGCAGCCACCCATTCGTTTCTTTCAAAATGCTCTATATATCGTAAACCAAGATCTTTGCAAGCTTTTTGCATTTCTGGTAAATCGTTCTCATAAAATCCGCTGAGGTATATATCTCCATCCTTTTTTAGACACTTTTCATAAATAGGTAGATCACGCAAAAGAATATTCAGGTTAATATTCGCAATGACTGTATCATATTCTCTCCCTTCTAACAATTCAGCACCACCTTCTTCTACATTGATATGCTCACAATCATTTCTGGAAATATTCTCCAGTGTATTCACATAACACCAATTATCTATATCTATAGCATCAATGGTTTTAGCTCCCTTCATAGCGGTAAGTATAGCCAAAACACCGGTGCCGGAGCCCATATCTAAAACAGATTTTCCTTCCCAATCATTTTTTAGAATATGCTGTATCATCATATGAGTTGTTGCATGATGCCCGGTACCGAAAGACATTTTTGGTTCAATAACAATATCAAACCGGGTATCTGGCTTTTCATGAAAAGGAGCTCTTACGCTGCAAATATCATCTACAAGAATTGGAGTAAAATTCTTCTCCCATTCTTCATTCCAGTTTATCCTTTCGATCTCCTTTTGATCATAAGAGATCTTAAAATCATTAGATTGTAGAATATGAACCCCGGCCAGTATATCCTCTTCATATTCCTCTTCAGGAATATAAGCTGTAATACCGTCATCATTTTCTACAAAACTTTCAAATCCAAGATAACCAAGTTCAGCAATAAGAATTTCTGAAGCCGGCTGTACCGGATCTATGGTAAAATGGAATTCATAATAATTTCCGCCCATTTCTAAAATGAATTAACGATCTCTACAAAATCAACAGCATTGAGACTGGCTCCTCCAATTAGACCACCATCAACATCTTTTTTCGCAAATATTTCCTTTGCATTATTAGGCTTTACGCTTCCGCCGTATAGAATAGAAGTGCTATCTGCCACTTCTTTACCTACATTTTTATTCAATAGATTTCTAATATGCTTATGCATTTCCTGAGCCTGCTCCGGGCTAGCAGTTTCTCCTGTCCCTATGGCCCATACCGGCTCATATGCCAGGATAATGTTTTTCCATGAACTTTGCGGAAGATCAAATAGCCCCTCTTTCAATTGCTTTTCTACGAGATCAAAATGTCTATTATTCTTTCTATCCTCTAATTCTTCACCAAAACAAAATATCACCGTCATCTCATTCTCTATCGCTGTCTTCACCTTTTTTGCCAGGATCTCTCCGGTTTCATTAAAGTAAGCGCGACGTTCACTATGCCCAAGAATGACTGTAGTCACTCCTATACTTTTAAGCATTGCTGCAGATATTTCACCCGTAAAAGCACCACTCTCACTCTCGTGCATATTTTGCGCAGCCACAATAACAGGAGTATCTTTTAGAGCCTGAAAAGTTGGATAAAGGTTAGTGAAAGAAGGCGCTACCATAACGGTAGCTTCTGGCTCCTTTACCATCTGAAGTTTTAATTTACCTAATAACTCTTCAGTTTCGGCAAGATCATTATTCATTTTCCAGTTTCCGGCAACTATTTTATCTCTCATGATTTTATGTTTTGGTTCATTAGTATTGATACTGAATTAACCTTTTCAGCATTAACAACAAATATAAGTAAAGGAGGTGTGATCGACTCTTAAACCAAAGCCAAACCTTATATTTTTAGAAAGTTTCTAAAGACTTCCGGGTTTTATTTATAATTCGATATCTGAAGCATCGAACCAGTGTTTTTTCTGGGTTATTGTACCCTGATTAAGCACCAGGAATCCAGGGTTAGATCTAACTATAGTTTTTAAAGCAGTTTCGTCTGTCTGATAAAAATCGAAGTTTAGACCAAATTCTTTCTTTAATTCCTGCTGAAATTCTGGTCCAGATGCGGTAAGACCAATTACCTTATAACCTTTTTGCAAGGCTTCCTCGCTCAAGGATTTAACTGCTGCATAACCATCTTTTTCTGTAGATCTTAGATTATAAGTAACGATTAATAGTACTTTATCTGTATTCAATACCTCATCTGTAATATCACCTTCTTCGCCTTCTATCACAAAATCGTGGATTGGCGGAATGGCATTTTCTCCAGTTTGTGAAGTTTCTACTCCAATAAATTCTCCCTCAATCTGGGGATAAGCGCCATTATTTTCAATGATCTTTTCTTCTCCATTAACATTGAATTTCCAGCTATAAACCACCTCCGCTTTTTCTGAACCTTCTGGCAATTTCATTTTTTCAGGAATATTATTGCCGATCTTATAGGGCCTGAAATCCAGCATTGGCAGATGCATAAGCACGTAATAACAGAACGCAAAACTGGCCATAAATGAAGCGAAAATCACCCACTTATGATATTTTACCGGGAATATTGGGTTAATATATTTTTCATTGAAGAAAATAATAAGGATTAAAACAAGAAGAATAATATCCTTATAGAAAGACTCCCATGGTGTTAGCGGAATTGCATCACCAAAACAGCCACAATCTGTCACTTTATTAAAATATGCTGAATAAAATGTAAGGAAAGTGAAAAATATAATCATCACCAGTAAGCTCCATTTAGTGAACCTGGGAGCATATCCTATAAGCAGCATAATCCCCAAAACCATTTCAAATATCACTAAAAGTATCGCGATGATAAGTGCAAAGGGAATAAGGAATGGGATATCCAGTACAGGTTCGCTAAAATATTCCTGCAATTTGTAAGAGAAACCAACCGGGTCATTCAGTTTAATGAATCCTGAAAAAATAAAAAGAACTCCCACCAGAATTCTGGCTATACTTACAATTGCTTTCATATTATCGTTATTTAGCTGCAGACTTGGCTTCAGCTTCGCTAAAATGGATCATAGCGAAAACCGAATAATTTATCATATCCTGGTAATTGGCGTCTATACCTTCACTTACCAGTGTTTTACCTTTATTATCTTCAATTTGCTTTACTCTTAGAAGCTTCTGAATAATGAGATCTGTCAAAGAGCTTATACGCATATCACGCCAGGCTTCGCCATAATCGTGATTCTTATTCATCATTAACTCTTTGGTCTCAAAAATCTTTTCATCATACAACTTGATGGCATCTTCAGGTGTTAGATCTGGCTGATCTGCAATTCCTTTTTCCAACTGAATAAGAGCCATCACAGAATAATTTATGATGCCTATGAATTCTGACTGCTCATCCTCTTCTACCTTGCGCACATCGCTCTCCTGCAGTTGTCGTATCCTCTGAGCTTTGATAAAGATCTGATCTGTTAAAGACGGCAGTCGAAGAATTCTCCAGGCACAGCCGTAATCTTTCATTTTATTAAGAAACAAACTGCGGCAGCCTTCAATTACCGCGTCATATTGTTTTGAGGTATCCTGCATGAAGTAGATGTAATTTGCGTAAATTTCGGGCAAATATTTCAGATAGTCAAAGTTAATTTCCAGACCATCAAAAAACCTAAAGCAAAATATGCTCATTAACTGCAAAGGAAATCTTATAGATCTCACTCAACCAAAAGTGATGGGGATCCTTAATATTACGCCAGATTCCTTTTACAGCGCAAGCCGTTCTACTTCAGATATGGAAATTCTGAAAAGTGCCGAAAAAATGCTGGCCGAAGGTGCTACCTTCTTAGACCTTGGTGCTTATAGCTCGAGACCGGGTGCAGATGACATTCCTGTTGAAGAGGAATTGAAAAGAATGATACCTGCTATAGATCTGATCCTTAAAGAATACCCTGATGCTATACTGTCTATTGACACTTTTAGAGCGGAAGTTGCTGAGAAAAGCATAACATCTGGAGCTTCCATCATCAATGATATTTCAGCAGGAAAACTGGATGAGAAAATGCTACCTATAATTGCTAAATATCAGGTTCCATATATCATGATGCATATGAAAGGAACTCCGCAAACCATGAAAGATCTTAATGAGTACGATGATCTTATGGCCGACGTTTTATTTTACTTTTCAGAAAGAATAAAAGCAGCAAGAGACCTGGGAATAAACGATATAATTATAGATCCCGGCTTTGGATTTGCAAAAGATATAAGTCAGAATTTTGAACTTTTATCTAAACTAAAATTATTCAGGAATCTGGACCTACCACTATTAGCAGGCGTTTCAAGAAAGAGTATGATCTGGAAAAAATTGGAAATTTCGGCAAACGAAGCCCTTAACGGAACCACAGTTCTTAATACAACCGCCTTATTGAAAGGCGCTAATATTCTTAGGGTGCATGATGTGAAGGAAGCAATAGAATGCATCAAATTAACCAACGAATTGACAGACTAATTTTAGTTTTTCTATTTTTACATAAAACCCCCGCAATTTGGACATCATAGATCTTCGAATTCTCGATATCCTGGATATTGTTTTTGTAGCCCTGCTACTCTACTATGTATATAAACTGGTTCGTGGCACGGCAGCCGTAAACATTTTTATAGGCATCGTTGTAATATACCTGGCCTGGCTATTAACCCAGTTACTACAAATGGAACTGCTTAGCAGTGTGCTGGGTGAATTTATCGGCGTTGGAGTATTTGCTCTTATTGTTGTATTTCAGCAGGAGATAAGGAAATTCCTTTTAATGATAGGTTCTACCAATTTCACTCAAAAGGGTCGATTTTTTAGAAGTTTTAAGTTCAGCAGGGACGACTTTGAATCTAAAATAGATATAGATGCGATTATAGATGCCTGTGAAACCATGGGCAAAACCTATACCGGTGCATTAATGGTGATCCAGAAGAATAACAAACTTGATTTTGTAAAGAATACAGGAGATAAAATGAAGATCGAACTTAACCAGCCAATTATTGAATCGATCTTTTTTAAGAACAGTCCGCTCCACGATGGCGCCATGGTGATCGAAGAAAATAAGATCACTGCGACCAGGGTGATATTACCAGTTTCAAACGATCGCTCTATTCCTTTAAGATTTGGATTAAGACACAGGGCTGCTGTAGGGATTACTGAAAAGACCGATGCCCTTGCCTTAATAGTTAGTGAAGAAACGGGGCAAACTTCTTATGTAAAAGACGGGCAGTTCGTAATGTTTGAGACCTTAGATGAACTAAAAGAAAAATTGAAAGAAGACCTTAGCTAACCCTATAAGCATGTTTTGCAAAAATTGTGGACAATCCATAAAAGCTAACGATAAGTATTGTTCAGAATGTGGAGCAAGGATCATTGAAGGCAGGCTAACTGTTTCCAAGTTATCTGGAGAATTCATGCAATCATTCTGGAGCATGGATTCCAACAAGCCATTACTTACTTTTTTAGATCTATTCCGGAAACCTATCCAGGTTATTGATGGTTACATTCATGGTCTTAGAAAAAAATATATCAATCCCTACGGTTATTTTACTATCGCCTTAACCCTTACGGGTTTATACACTTACATCAATCTTAATTATTTTCCTGAATATCTAGAGAGCAGCGGCATTAACGCTAATGTTGAGGATCATGACATTTCGAAAGAGGTTACAACTAAGGTGCTGGAGCATATTAATTTAATAACCTTTATCTTCATTCCGCTAATCACCTTAATATCCAGGTTCATTTTTTTACGGATCAAAAAATATAATCTGGCTGAACATTTTATTATCCATCTATATGCATATTCTCACGTACATATCATCACTTCCCTTATAGTACTGGTTTCTTTTGTAGATGAAAGAGCATATAAACTCTCTAGTTTAATAAGTATACCTATTTACATTATTTACTATTCTGCGCTTTTTAAAAGACTATATAGCCTTAAACTCTGGAAAGTTATTTTGAAGACAGTTCTTTTCCTGATCTTAATGGGAATCGTGATTGCGGTAATAAGTATAAGCCTGCTATATTTTTATCTGAAAGATTACCAGGCGCAGGGAATTTAATTAAAGTGCTTCTTCGGCTTTAAACTGCACTTCGTAAAGCTTTCTGTAATAACCATCGGTTACTTTTAGCAATTCCTGATGATTACCAATCTCAACGATCTTACCCTCATCCATGACGATGATCTTATCTGCCTTTTTTATGGTAGCAAGCCTGTGAGCTATAACAATGGAAGTTCTACCTTCTGTTATCCTGTCTGTCGCATCCTGGATAAGCTGTTCACTATATGAATCAACCGAAGAGGTAGCTTCATCCAGTACTAATATACTTGGGTTGCTTACATATGCCCTTAGAAAAGAGATCAATTGACGCTGACCTGAGGAAAGCATTGCACCTCTTTCTTTTACATTATAATAATAGCCATTGGGTAAGGAACTAATAAACTCATGTATCCCGATTCTTTTTGCGGCCGTTATAACATCCTCATCGGTAATATCTGGATTGTCCAGGTTAATATTATTCATGATAGTATCAGCAAAGAGGAACACATTCTGCAGCACTACCGCTATTTGAGCTCTAAGAGATCTTAGCTTGATATCCTTTACATTTGTCCCATCAACCAGGATAGATCCGCTGTCTATTTCGTAGAATCTGCTCAAAAGATTTATTATGGTAGATTTCCCTGCCCCGGTTGCCCCAACGATAGCTACGGTTTCACCTTCTTTCACGTTAAAAGAAATCCCCTTCAATACCTCTTCATCATCTACATAGCTGAAACGAACATCTTTAAATTCAATTTCTCCACGAAGATTATCGATCTCGAGAGTTCCTTTATCTTCAATACTTGCTTCAGTATCTATTACTCCGAAAACACGGTTTGCCGCGACCATTCCCATTTGCAGGGTATTGAATTTATCGGCAATTTGTCTAAGCGGTCTGAAAAGCATTTGAGACAATTCAATAAAAGCCACAATAATACCTAAAGACATTTCATCACCAGCAACCACCCGAAGTCCGCCAAACCACACAATTAAACCTATGGTTATTGAAGTAGACATTTCAGCGATTGGGAAAAATATGGAGTTATACCAAACTGTTTTCACCCATGCTTTTCGATGCTTATCATTTATCTCCTTAAAATTAGCATATTCGGTCTTTTCCCGGGTAAATAGCTGAACGATCTTCATACCGGTAATTCGTTCCTGCACAAAAGTATTCAGGTCTGCCACCTGGGTTCTTACCTCTTCAAATGCAAGTTTCATTTTCTTCTGAAAAACCCGGGTCGCATAAAGTATAAATGGTAGTACAGTAAGAACCAGCAATGTCAATTGCCAGCTTTTATAGAACATTACTCCAAGAACAACCAGCATTTTCAAGAGATCACTTATGATCATGAAAAGTCCCTGGCTAAAAATACTCGATATGGTTTCTATATCACTCACGGCCCTGGTAACCAGCCTTCCTACAGCCGACTTGTCGTAATACTTCATTTTGAAGCCAAGCATATGCTCAAAAAGCTTCACCCGAATATCACGTACAACTCCTAACCCCAGCCAATTTGCATAATAAATGAAACAAAACTGAAAGACCACCTCGAGGACTAAAACGCCCAGCATAAGACTTACATAATAAATAAGACTTTCAAAATCTGAAGTTAAAAGTGCATTATCTATAGTTTCCTGTAAAAGTATAGGTCTAAGAACGGCAAATAAAGAAACCAGTACCGCAGCAACACCAACAAAATAAAAGATACGCTTATAGGGATTTGTATATTTAAGCAATCGCTTAAATAGATCCATATCAAATGCATTTCCCGTCTTTGTTGCCATTTATTTTATTCTAATATTTTCAGGATATTCTATCCTGGTTAAATATAAACCATGAGCAGGCACCGAAGTTCCAGCTTTGCCCCTATCTTCACTTTTAATAACCTCATGAATATGAGAAACAGGATATTTATTCTGACCTATTTCTATGAGTGTTCCAACCACAGCACGAACCATATTCCTAAGAAATCTGTCGGCAGTAATATGAAAAACCAACTTGTTATCCTCTACTTCCCATTTAGCATGATCTATTCTACAGTTATAGGTCTTTACATCTGTTCTGCTTTTGGAAAAACTTCTAAAGTTTGAATAATCATATAATACCTGGGCGGCCTCATTCATTTTTTCAATATCCAGATCGTGCTTTAGAAACCAGGCAAAATCTTTTAAAAAAGGATTCTTTTCCTGAACGATATAATATTCATAGCTTCTAGAAACAGCATCAAATCTTGCATGAGTATCTCCCTGCACCTGAAATATCTCTGAGATTGCTACATCTTTGGGAAGCATAGAATTCAGCTTATACTTTAATAATGTAGTATCAATTTCCTCTTCAGCATCAAAATGAGCGAACATCTGTTTGGAGTGTACTCCGGCATCTGTTCTACCAGCACCAACAATATCGATCTTAGAGCCAAGGACCTTACTTAAATTCTTTTCCAGAACTTCCTGTACTGTAATAGAATCAGGTTGATTTTGCCAACCGTGATAAGCCTTTCCAAAATATGAGAGTTCTATAAAATACCTCAAGCTCCGCTTTCTTTTTATATTAGCGAAATGCAAAGATAAGGCAATTATACCGAGGAAAAAGCCTTTAACCTGGCATCCTTTGTTAAACGAATTTTAAATATTTACCCCGATTTGAAAAAGATACTTCTACTTAGTGATACCCATAGCCATATAGACGATAGGATAATTCATTATGCTGGTGAGGCAGATGAAATATGGCATGCAGGAGATATTGGTGATCTTGCAGTAACCGACAAACTCGAAGCTTTAAAACCTTTAAAAGCTGTATATGGAAATATTGATAATGCTACTATAAGAAAAGAATTTCCATTGAATAATAGGTTTATGTGTGAAGAAGTAGATGTATGGATCACTCACATTGGTGGATATCCAGGAAGATATTCTCCGGCTATTAGAGAGAATATCAGACAAAATCCACCGAAGATCTTTATCTCTGGCCATTCTCATATTCTTAAAGTAATGAATGATAAAAATTTGAATTTACTTCATATGAATCCAGGCGCTGCAGGCAAGCAGGGCTTTCATAAGAAAAGAACCATGCTAAGGTTTAAGATAGACGGTAAAGCCATTAGCGACCTGGAGGTTATAGAATTAGAATAACAACAGGCATCAAAAACCCGAATATTTCGCATTAAAAAACCCGAAGCTTTCACTTCGGGTTTTTCACGCACTAATACTACTAAGATTATAGGCTTATCGTAATCGATCTACAGATTTTACGAGATCTTCGTCCTTTTTGATGGCCTTATTAGCCAAAACAATAAAAACGATAGAAATAATAGGAAGAAACATCCCAATACCCTTCTCTGAAATATCCATCTCTCCAGGTAAAGTTAGAGACCAATAAACAAACACTCCTAGTAAAAAAAGGTTCAATATTATATTCAAACGACCCAGTACAAACTGGAGTTTTCTATTCTTAAACATAAATATGCTCACCAGGGAAATTGCAGCTGAAGCCAGAAACATTCCAAACGCTATAAGTACATCCTGAGCATAAACAGACTCGCCTGCAGAATTCTCCCAAAGTGAAAATACGAAAATAAGTCCTGCACTCACTACAGCAGCTAATAATAAGTAAATAGTTTGTATTCTTTGAAGCATATTTCTTGCAGTTGCGGCACAAAAATAAAAGATTCTTTTTAGAATTACAGTCTAAAAGTTTAAAATAAAGTTGTATTATTGCAAGAACATTTCGTAACCCATTCAATGTTGGTTACTTAAGTCTCCAAACTTTTTGTTCTTCTTCGAGAAGTTTTTAAAATCAATCCAAACGAAAATTATTTTAACGCATACATGTTTGAAATTTCAGAATTAAAAGCTAAAAAGCTTCCTGAACTTAAGGAAATCGCTGAGACCCTGAACGTTCCTAAGTACAAGACTTTAAAAAAACTAGATTTGGTGTATCAGATTCTGGACTACCAGGCATCAAATCCTAAAAAAGTGAAAGAAGTTCTAACCGACGATAACCAGGAGCCGGCTAAACAAGAGCAGAAAAAACCTGCGAAAGTAGGTAGCGAAAAAAGACCTCCAAGGTCTTCAGCACCTTCTAGACCTCCTCACTCTAAGCCTTCAGGAAAAGACTCCTCATCTAATAAACAAAAGGATGACAGCAAGAGCAATAATCCTCAGGTTAAAAACAACAATAGAGACAGAAATCAGTCTAATAAAAAAGACACTCGTGGTAATCGCAATGACGATAGAAACGATAATCGTAAGGATAACAGAAATGATAATCGCAACGATAACCGTAATGACCACAACAAAAAAAATAATGGTAACCGCGACAACAGAAATCGTTACCGCGAGCCAGATTACGAATTCGACGCTATCATAGAGAGCGAAGGAGTTCTGGATATCATGCAGGATAATTACGGTTTCCTAAGATCTTCAGATTACAACTACCTTACTTCACCAGATGATATTTATGTATCTCAGTCACAGATTAGACTATTCGGTCTTAAGACAGGTGATACGGTACAGGGGCAAATTAGACCACCAAAAGAAGGTGAGAAATATTTCCCTCTTATTAAGATCAATAAAATTAACGGACTTGATCCGCAGGTGGTAAGAGACCGTGTTTCTTTTGAACACCTTACCCCTCTTTTCCCTAAAGATAAATTCAATCTTGCTGAAAAGCAGAGTTCAATTTCTACAAGGGTTATGGATCTTTTTGCTCCAATTGGTAAAGGTCAGCGTGGTATGATCGTTTCCCAGCCTAAAACTGGTAAAACGATGTTATTGAAGGATATCGCTAATGCAATTGCAGCGAATCATCCTGAAGTATACCAGATCGTACTATTAATTGATGAAAGACCTGAAGAGGTTACCGATATGCAACGTAATGTAAAAGGTGAGGTTGTTGCCTCAACTTTTGACAAGGAAGCACACGAACATGTTAGAGTTGCAAATATCGTACTTGAAAAGGCTAAGCGTTTGGTAGAATGTGGTCATGATGTAGTAATACTTCTTGATTCTATTACCAGACTCGCCAGAGCTTATAACACCGTACAACCAGCAAGTGGTAAGGTATTAAGTGGTGGTGTTGATGCAAACGCTTTACACAAACCGAAAAGATTCTTTGGAGCAGCTCGTAATATAGAGAACGGAGGTTCGTTATCTATTATAGCAACTGCCCTTACTGAAACTGGTTCTAAGATGGATGAAGTGATCTTCGAAGAATTTAAAGGAACCGGTAATATGGAACTTCAGTTAGACAGAAGAATCTCAAACAGAAGAATTTTCCCTGCGATAGACCTTGTTTCTTCAAGTACGCGTAGAGATGACCTTCTCCTGGATGATAATACCATACAACGTATGTGGGTGCTTAGAAAATATCTTGCAGATATGAATCCTGTAGAAGCTATGGAATTCATCAACGATAAGATAAGGAACACCAGAAACAATGAAGAGTTTTTAATCTCCATGAACGGTTAAAATATACTGTTAAACCCTACTTATAAAAAGCCGGAAGTAAATCTTCCGGCTTTTTTAATATATAATATCATTGAGAATTTCCTTCTGTGTTTCTCAAGACATTTCCCTGAGTAATTATTAAAAATGAGAAGCTGAAACAAGTTCAGCTTGACGTGATGAGACAGATTTTTTCAGAATAAAAAAAGCCTCATCTTTCGATGAAGCTTTTAGAGCGAGAGACCGGGTTTCCTTCGACTTGGCTCAGGACAGGCTTCTCACCCTGCGATATTATTCTTAGAAATTTCAGACATAAAAAAAAGCCCCATCTTTCAATGAAGCTTTTAGAGCGAGAGACCGGGTTCGAACCGGCGACATTCAGCTTGGAAGGCTGACGCTCTACCAACTGAGCTACTCTCGCCTAACGCTGCAAATATAGGCTGAAACAATTCCAAATTCCAAAAAAAATTACAGCTTTTTTAAAAAATGATATCCTCTTATAATATATCCCAGATTCATATAAAATTTATGAGATCCAAAATTTTCTACATAGCTATTCAACTCTATTGTCTCACAGTCTTTTGAGGCCGCATATTGATGAATAAACTCGAATAATGACTTACCTATACCCTTCCCCTGTAATTCCTCCTCAATAAAAATATGATCTACCTCACAGGATCTTCCGGCATAATGCCTGGTCATAAACCAGAGCCCAAATACGCCAATTAATCGATTCTCTAAATATATACCGAAACATTCGTAATTCTGATCAAACATTTCCAGCAATCTTTCCTTCAATATCTCTTCTGAT
Source organism: Christiangramia echinicola DSM 19838 (assembly GCF_000423065.1). Taxonomy (GTDB): domain Bacteria; phylum Bacteroidota; class Bacteroidia; order Flavobacteriales; family Flavobacteriaceae; genus Christiangramia; species Christiangramia echinicola. The sequence continues at coordinate 66,314 of NZ_KE383973.1, read as the reverse complement.
GGTGGTTGCTTATAAAGTTTTTTCAAAAAGGGCAAAACAGCCGCGGAATCTTCCTTTAAAATCTTGTTAAATGCCACTTGCATGATTCTGTTTTCTGCTAAAATAGTCATATTTTTAGCCTAGACTTATAAAAAAGTAAACACTCATAAATGGACTTCATGAAAAATAAAACCGGAAAGATTCAGGATTTAATAGATAATAAATTATTAGAAAAAAGAAAGATTTACATGTGGGGTGAGGTTAGTGATAAAACCGCCAAATATGTAATAGACAGGTTAGAATATCTTGATCTTGAAGGGGAAGGTGAAATTCAGCTATTTATTAATAGCCCTGGCGGTTATGTTACAGATGGATTTGCTATTTATGACACGATCATGAGCCTGGAATCACCGGTTTCTACAATTTGCACGGGATTAGCTGCTTCCATGGGATCTATACTACTTTCTGCCGGTAAAAAAGGAAAAAGGTTTATCCAACCGCATGCAAAGGTAATGATACACCAACCAAGCGGAGGTGCAAGAGGTCAGGCATCTAATATAGAGATCGCAGCGGCAGAGATCTTAAAGACAAAACATCTAAGTGCGGAGATCCTGGCAGAGAATTGTGGCCAGACCGTGGAGAAAGTATTGAAAGATTTTAACCGCGATTACTGGATGGATGCTAAGGAATCGATGGAATACGGAATTGTTGATGGTATCTATAAAAGATAATCATGGAAATAAAGCATAAGGAAAATCATAGCCGCGGAATGTTCTATATCGAGAACGAAAAAGGACTTATTGGTGAACTCACCTATCACAAAAGCGGAGATAATGTTCTAACAATAGATCATACCGAAGTGAAACGGGAGATGGAAAACCAGGGCATAGGCTCACGCCTTATAGAAAAGAGCGTGGAATATGCACGGGAACATCAATTAAAGATAGATCCGCTCTGCCCGTTCGCCGAAGTAAAGTTCGACGAGAACAAATCTTATTCAGACGTTAGAGCTTAGATAAAGTTCTTTCTACTCAACATAAACCAATTATGAGAAGCCCCTCCTGCTTAATTGTATTGCTATGCCTGTTCCTTATTTCTGGGTGTAAAAATGACCAGGAGGAACCAGGCATTGAACAACGCAATGAAGTTGAAGAAGTAAGAGATCTAACAGATTCTGGAGAAATTGAAGATTTTTTTGATGACCAACCTGAGGAAGAGAAAAAGATCTACAATATTCAACTAGTTAAGGGGTTTTATAAGGAAAATGACTACGAACCTGTATGGAATAATAGAGATTTAAGGGAAGACCTGTTCAGAAATATCGAAAGTATTGAGGAAGAAGGCTTATTCTATGAAGATTATCATGGAGAAGAACTTCAGAAATTATTAAGCTCTTTAGATACGAATACCGAAGAGGAGAATAATTTACTGGAAATTCTGCTTACAGATTCCTTTATACAACTTTCTCAAGATCTCGCTACCGGGAAGCTAAATCCAAAAGAGATTTATGAGATCTGGGGTACACCATTGAACCAAGTAGATCCAACAGCACTATTAAAAAAGGCGATTTCTGATTCAAATATAGATAAGGCTCTGGAATCGCTTAAACCTAAACACATAGTTTACCAGGGCTTAAAGAATGCCTTAAAAGAATTCAAAAAAACTGATTGGCGTAACGCTCCGGCTACGAAGATCAAGGATGGCAAACTAATCAAGCCCGGTGAATCTGATGAAAGGATCTTTTCGGTAACCAAAAGACTCTCCGAGCTTGGTTATTACAAAGGAAGTATCGACTCTACAAATACAAAGTTCAATGACAGCATTCAGAATGCATTGAAAAAATTTCAAAAGGATCACGATCTGCAAATCGATGCGCTCCTGGGAAACGCGACCATCAAAAACCTCAATTTCACCAAAGAAGACCGCCTAAACCAGCTCTTAATAAATATGGAAAGATGGAGATGGTATCCCAGAGATCTTGGGGATCATTACATCATTGTGAACATTCCAAATTATGAACTAAGTGTTGTAAAAAATAATGATACTATAAGAACTCATAAAACAATGGTAGGAACCGATGTTAGAAAGACACCTATATTTTCAGATGAAATTGATTATATAATCTACAATCCAACCTGGACCATTCCCCCTACTATTAAGAAGAATGATGTTATTCCCGGAGCGAGAAGAGACGCCGGTTATCTTAAAAGAAAAAATCTAAATGTTTATGATGGTTCTGGCAATATGCTAGACCCTGCAACAATTGACTGGTCTTCTTCAAAAGCCTTATCCTATACCTATCGTCAACCTGCGGGGCCATCCAATCCTTTAGGTGTCGTGAAAATCATTTATCCAAACGAGTATTTGATCTATTTACATGACACACCCTCTAAGAAGCTTTTTGAAAACAATGCAAGGGCTGAAAGTTCAGGCTGCGTGCGAGTGCAGGACGCCTTGGGTCTCGCTGAATATCTTATTAACGACCAGGATAAATATGACAGTAAAAAGATTGATGATATCCTGAAGTCTCGGAAAACAACCCAAATTGCCCTAACCCAGAAGGTACATGTGCATCATTTCTACTGGACTGCATTTCAAAAAAAAGATACCATCAAATTTATTGATGATATCTATGATCTTGATTCAAACCTATGGGAATTACTTAAGCCCGAAGCTTAATTTATACATTTAAAAATTCAGAAGTAGAAAGATAGTTTTCATTATTCTTATGAATGTAAACTACAGACTTTCCTTTTATTTTATTGATAAGATCCTTAGCTATTTTATTAGGAACTGCCGGGCAACCATAACTTCTACCCAGTCTTCCTACTCTTTTAATAAAGGAAGGTTCAGCATAATCTGCTCCATGGATCACCACGTAACGTTCACGTGCCTTTGAATTGAAATCTTTCTCCATTCCATCTATAAACAAAGAAAGTCCATTCTTTCCATAATAAGTTTCACCAGTCACATAAAAACCTAGAGAACTCTGATGAGAATTTGGTGTATTAGAAAAGTTATTCGCGAATTCACCTCCAGTGTTTTTACCGTGAGCCACATAAGTATTAAAAACAACATCCTGCGTATCCATATTCAGGATCCACATTCTCTTTTTCTTAGAAGAAAGGTTGAAATCAATTACGGTAAGCAATGGATTAGAAACTTTTCCAGCTTCGTCTAATTTCATATAACCACTAATTGCCTTTTCGAAAACAGACAATTGGGGCATGGTAGAATTTTTTAAAGAAAAAGTTTCATATATCTCAACCACTTTTTCTTCAAATGATTTTTTCACTTCAATAGTAACAGGGATTTCCTCAGTAAAGTTGGAATTTTTAGAATTGTTGATCTCTGCGGTGCTACTAAAAGCAAATGAGAAAATTAACACTCCAACAACTGTAAGGATTCTATACTTCATATAATATCTTTTTTTTCAATTTCTGTTAATAAAAACCAAAAGCCTTGCCAACATACGAAAATTCGAAAAGAATTTTAAAATATGCCGAACTTTAACATTTTGAGGATTTATTTTACTTGTAATGAGTAATTTAATAGGCACCACAAGAGTTTTTATTAAACGTCGAGAATCCTCAGTTATTTTATTTCCTTAATATTTAAATGTTAAATTTTTATACATCCAATTGAATATGCGATTAGAAAAATATGTTAAAGCCTCATATAGCTGAACTTAAGGCTTTGAAAATTCTAATTAACCGGTTCACATTACCTTGATAATCTCATATTTCATACTCAAATAAGTCCGTGATTATACAGGAAAACTTAAGTCAACTATAAATAGTTTTAATAAAACATTATACTCCGTTGCTCTGGCATTACATTCATTTGTCTTTATCTTTAACCCCAAACTTTTTGCACAGATGAATAAGAAAGTCCTATTAATGATTTTGGATGGTTGGGGAATTACTCAAAACAATGAGGTTTCTGCTATTGCCAAGGCAAATACACCATTTATGGATTCCTTGCCAGATAAATTTCCCCACGCGATTCTACGAACAGATGGAATGAATGTAGGACTACCAGAAGGTCAAATGGGAAATTCTGAAGTTGGACACATGAACCTTGGTGCTGGCCGAATTGTTTATCAGGATCTTGTAAAGATCAATATGGCTGTTGAAAAGGATACTCTTAAAGATGAACCTGTTCTGGAAGCAGCCTTAAATTATGCCGTAAAAAATAACAAACCAGTTCATTTTATGGGATTGGTAAGTGATGGTGGAGTTCATTCACACATTAACCATCTTAAGGGATTATTATCTGCTGCTGAAAAATTAGGCGTAGAAAAAAAATATGTACACGCTTTTACTGATGGTCGTGATGTAGACCCGCATTCTGGAAAAGGCTTTATTGAAGATCTTCTTCCCCATCTTAAAGCAACAAATTCTGAATTAGCCTCTGTAATTGGTAGATATTATGCGATGGATAGAGATAAAAGATGGGAACGTGTAAAACAAGCTTATGATCTAATCGTCAAAGGCCAGGGAGAAGAAACGACCGATGCTATTTCTGCTATACAGAAGAGTTATGATGATGGTGTAAGTGATGAATTTATAAAACCTATCGTACTAACAAAAAACGATGGCACTCCTGTTGCAACCCTGAATGAAAAGGATGTAGTTATCTATTTCAATTTCAGAACAGATAGGGGAAGACAACTTACTCAAGCTTTATCCCAGGAAAATTTCCCGGAATTTGATATGAAAAAACTTACCTTATACTATGTCACAATGACTAAGTATGATGATAGGTTTGAGAATATTAATATCATTTTTCAAAAATCTAATATCAAGGCAACTCTGGGAGAAGTACTGGAATATGAAGGCAAAAAGCAGATTAGAATTGCTGAAACAGAAAAGTACCCTCACGTAACATTTTTCTTTTCTGGAGGTAGAGAAGAACCATTTAAAGGTGAAAAAAGGATCATGTGCAATTCACCAAAAGTTGCCACGTATGATCTTCAACCTGAAATGAGTGCTTATGAAATTAAGGATAAGATCGTACACGAGATCGATAAAGAATCTGCAGATTTTATTTGTTTGAATTTTGCGAATCCAGATATGGTTGGTCATACGGGAGATTTTGATGCGGCGGTTACGGCTTGTGAAACTGTAGACACTTGCGCTAAAGAGGTTGCAGAATTGGCTTATGAACATGATTATTCAGTAATTATAATTGCCGATCATGGCAATAGTGAAGTAATGAAAAACCCTGATGGCAGTCCAAATACAGCACACACTACCAACCCGGTGCCACTTATTTTAATGGATAAAGATGTAAAAAGTATAAAAGATGGTAAGCTGGGTAATATTGCTCCGACTATTTTAAAACTTATGGGAATATCTCAACCAGATCTAATGACCGAAGATCCTTTAATTTAAATGCTATGAATAAATTTTTGATCCTGCTTGCAGTATTAACTATTAGCTGTGGTAATACGGTAAGTAAATCTAACAGTGATAATGAATTGAATATTGAAGATAAATCAACCAATTTCCAGGATGATATGCTTTTAGGCGAATTCCATAAAGAAGATTTGCAGCAAAAGCCTTTTTCATCATGGTTTAAACCTCGTTATTCAGATTTTTCTCCACAAACAGAGGCTATGGAAACCATAAAGGAAAATATAGAGGATTACGAGATCAAGGTTCTTATGGGTACCTGGTGTGGAGATAGCAAAAGAGAAATACCTAAGCTTTTAAAAATTCTTGATAATTCAGATTTTAATTATAAGAATATAGAAATGATCGCTGTGGACTACAATAAAACAACTCCTTCTAAAATTGAAGAAGAATTGAATGTGCATCGAGTTCCAACTATTATTTTCTACAAGGATGGAAAGGAAGCGAACAGGTTTGTAGAATATACGCAGGAAGAAACCCTGGAGGAAGACATTGCCAAGATCGTGAGTGGAGAAACGTACAAAAATTCCTACGCAGACTAACTTAAAGCCCAGCTTAATACTCAAATTAGAAAATATTAACTAATTTCGCATTATGCCTAATTCTCTTACGCTAGCAGTTGATTTTGACGGGACTATAGTAGAGAACAGATTTCCTGAAATAGGAAAACCTATACTTTTTGCTTTCGAGTCCTTGAAAAAATTACAGGAAGAAGGCCACCGCCTTATATTATGGACCTATCGAAGTGGGGAAAAACTCGACGAGGCGGTTGAATTCTGCAAAAAGCACGGATTAACCTTTTATGCGATTAATAAAAGTTATCCTGAAGAAGAATTTGATCAAACTATAAGCAGAAAGATACTTGCTGATATTTTTATTGATGACCGTAATCTTGGTGGTTTAAAAGGTTGGGGGGAGATCTTCCAGATGCTTAGCAATGAAAGGCTTCCAAAGAAAGAAAAGAAAAAGAAAAGATCCGGTTTATTCGGAAGATTGTAATAAAGACTATGATAATACCTAAATCCAGAGAAGAAATAGAATTAATGCGTGAAAGCGCACTGATAGTTTCAAAAACTTTAGGCATGCTTGCTCCAGAGATAAAACCCGGAGTGACCACTTCGCACCTGGATAAGTTAGCAGAGGAGTTTATAAGAGATAATGGAGCCGTTCCAGGATTCCTGGGATTATATGATTTCCCCAATTCTTTATGTGTAAGCCCCAATGCGCAGGTTGTTCATGGCATACCAAATGATACTCCTTTAAACGAAGGAGATATTATTTCTATAGATTGCGGAGCTATAAAAAATGGCTTCTACGGTGATCACGCCTATACCTTCGAGGTTGGTGAAGTTGCACCTGAAGTAAAAAAATTACTTGAAGTCACTAAAGAATCACTTTACGTGGGAATTAGAGAATTCAAGGCCGGGAATCGTGTCGGAGATGTTGGTTATGCGATCCAGAAATTTACCGAAGATCATGGCTACGGAGTGGTTAGAGAACTTGTAGGTCATGGCTTAGGAAAGACCATGCATGAAGATCCTGAAATGCCTAATTATGGCAAAAGAGGACGAGGAAAAAAGTTTGTAGAAGGCATGGTAGTAGCAATAGAACCTATGATTAACATGGGTACCAAAAGAATTAAACAATTGCCAGATGGCTGGACAATACTAACCGCCGATAATAAGCCCAGTGCCCATTTTGAACACGATGTTGCGCTTGTTGACGGTAAACCGGAATTACTATCTACATTTAAATACATTTATGAATCCTTAAATATTAATACTAAAGAAGAAGACGAATTTAGAGCAAAAGTTTATGATTAAAAGTTACAGACAGGAAATCTGGAAAACCCTACACAAAGATTCCTGGGAAGACCGCTTTATCTATGAAGTCTCAAATTTCGGAAGAATGATCAGTTATCTGAAAAATCCCGATGGAGACCTAATGAAAGGCGGAAAAGTAGGTGGATATTTAAACTTCGCGGTAAAATTGAAGAATGGAAAACACAAGACGTATTACATTCATCGCATTATTGCTGAAATGTTTTTAGAGAAGAAAGAAGGTGATATGTACGTGATTCACAAGAACTTTGTGAAGAACGACAATCGCGTTTCTAATTTGGCTTGGGCCACCAAAGACGAATGGGTCCAGCATCAATATAACAGTCCTAAAGTTAAGGAGAACAAAGAGAAGAGGAGACTTAGAAAAGTGACTTCCTATTCCAAGTTAACCTATGCACAGGCTGTGATCCTAAAGAAAAAACTTTTAGATCCCGAAAGAAAAACCCGTATCAGAGTGCTTGCAAAGCAATTTGGAGTATCAGAGATGCAATTGTATCGTATAAAATCGGGTGAAAACTGGGGAGATATCGAAGTATAGAGAATGAGTAATCTTTTTAAACTGGCCTTAAATTCAATTCCCAGGCCTGTTCTTATTAGAATGAGTTACCTGGTAAGGCCGTTTTTAAAGATTTATCTTAAAGGCTCTCGATATACCGATCCCATCGATGGGAGCGGTTTCAGGAAGTTTTTACCTTACGGTTACGAGAATCAGCGGGAAAATGTTCTTTCCCCTTCTACCCTCTCCCTCGAGAGGCATAGACTCTTATGGCTTTATCTGAAAGATGAAACCGAGTTCTTTAATAAGGATCTCAAAGTGCTTCATTTTGCACCTGAACAGGCTTTTTATAAGCGATTCAGAAAATTAAATAATCTGGAGTATACTACTACAGACCTTAATTCGCCACTGGCAGATGTAAAGGCAGATATTTGTGATCTTCCTTTTGAAAATGATAGTTTCGACTTTATTTTATGCAACCACGTTCTGGAACATATTCCTGATGACACCAAAGCGATGCAGGAGCTTTACAGAATTTTAAAGCCCGGCGGTACTGCCATATTACAGATTCCGCAGGAATTAGACAGGGCTGAAACGTTTCAGGATGATTCAATAACAGATCCTAAGGAAAGAGCTAAGATATTTGGCCAGTATGACCATGTAAGAGTATATGGAAGAGATTATTTTGACAAGTTAAGAGCAATAGGCTTTCAGGTTGAAGAAGTTGATTATACTTCAATTCTTTCCGAAGCTGAAATAGATAAATATTGTCTGGCAAAGGGAGAGATAATTCCTGTTTGCCACAAAAATTAATTACTCCGCCAGGTTCTTTTCAAATCCAGGAGTACTGAAAACTTCCGTTTTTCCATCTTCTGTTGAATACATAATATACACTTCAACATTCTCCAGCTTTTCTAAAACTTTCTTTGTTCGCTCAAGACCTAAGGCCATAAAAGCGGTGGCATACCCATCGGCAAGCATACAATTCTCAGCAAGCACGGAAGCACTTAAAAGATTACTTCGTTCTGCTTTACCCGTAATCGGGTTGATAGTGTGAACATACTTCTGACCAGTAATAGAATCTTCCCGGTACTTTCTATAATTCCCAGAAGTTGCCATTGCAGCATTTGACAATTTGACTTTAGCCTGATAGCTGTTAGCCTTTCTCATCTTATCAGGGTGGTCTATTCCAACGATCCAACTATTTCCACTATCCATATTCTCACCTTTTGCCCTGAGTTCTCCTCCGAGTTCGATAAGGTAATGATCAACCCTTTCAGATTCCAGGTATTCGGCTATAACATCTATGGCATAACCCTTGGCTATGGCATTAAAATCCAGATAAACTGAAGGATCTTCTTTATGAATACTTCTATCTTCTTTAATATTGATCTTATCAAAACCGACAAGATTTATCAAAGAATCAAGTTTCACGCTATCTATCTTTTTAAGCCATTTTCCCGGACCAAAACCGTAAGCATTAACAAGAACACCAACTGTTGGATCAAAGAATCCATCAGTCTCTTTATATATCCTCTCTGATGCACTGAACACCTTTACAAAGTGCTCATCTACTATAACGGTCGTATCTCCCCTGTTTATTCGGGATATATCAGATTTAGTGATATAAGTACTCATGGAAGAATTGATCTCATCCATGATACTATCCAGTGATCTTTCAAATTCCAGTTTATCATCGGAAAAATAACGAACCATATAAGTGGTACCCAGAGCTTCGCCCTGGTATGTATGACTCTCTATTTCATTTCCCTTTTCGCAGGAAAACAGAAGCAAGTTTATTGCTAATATTGATATTATTTTTTTCATATTTAAAATTCCTTCCAGCCTGAATAGTTCACGATATAATCTTCATCGCTGGTAATTGGTTTATCATAATCTGAAGAATTAGCCAGTCCTACAGCTGCGTAAAAAGTGCGCGCATTAAATTTTTCAGCATGTTCCTTTATATCTTTCATAAAAGCAGGATCAAAGGCTGAAGGATCATCGGGATATTCAATGGCCCTTACGATGACAAAATGAAGTTTAGTCTCCTTAAGAGCTACAAACTGAGGATTCCGCTTCAGTTTACTGTTCACTCCAAGAAATTCATATCCATTATCTTCAAGATCTTTCCCCACAATATTCATGGCAAGATTATGTAGTTCCTGTTCGGTTAATTTCGGCATGAGATAAAGATAAAAATTAGCTAGTTGAAATTAGCTTTTCGTCAAGCAGAACTTATTTCAGCCTCTCAATTAAATTTTAAAAAGAGATTCTGAAATAAATTCAGAATGACGATCAATATTTATTAAAGGATCTTTGTAAGAACAAAAAATCCCGCCGAAGCGGGATTGTATTTATTATCCTCCAAAGTCATCAAATCTGATGTTCTCCGGCGGAATTCCGAAGTCCTCTCCCATCTTCTGAACGGCTTTGTTCATCAATGGAGGTCCACAGAAATATAATTCAATTTCTTCTGGTTCTTCATGGTGTGATAAATAGTTATCTATCACTACCTGGTGAATGAAGCCTACGAATCCGTCACCTTCATCGTCAAGATTAGATTTTACTTTCCAGTTATCTTCTTCAGCCGGCTCAGAAAGGGCCAGGTAAAATTTGAAATTAGGGAAGTCTCTTTCTAATGCTCTAAAGTGTTCTGTATAGAATAATTCACGTTTAGATCTACCACCATACCAGTAAGTTACTTTTCTTCCAGTCTTCAAGGTTCTGAAAAGGTGGTACAGGTGAGATCTCATAGGTGCCATTCCGGCTCCCCCACCAACATAAAGCATTTCAGCATCACTTTCATTGATGAAGAATTCACCGTAAGGTCCGGAAATAACTACTTTATCTCCTTTTTTCAACCCGAAGATATAAGATGAAGCAACCCCAGGGTTCACATCCATCCAACTATCCTTAGCTCTATCCCATGGCGGAGTAGCGATACGAACATTCAGCATGATCTCACGCCCTTCTGCAGGATAAGAAGCCATAGAGTAAGCTCTTTCTACGGTCTCAGGGTTTTTCATCACTAGTGGCCATAAATTGAATTTATCCCACTCAGCTTTAAATTTATCTGGAGTTTCGTGCTCTTCAGGGTGCGCTGTAATATCCATATCTTCAAATTTCACTTCCGTCTTAGGAATTTCAATTTGAATATAACCTCCGGCTTTATAATCCATTGGTTCTGGAATCTCTACAACAAATTCCTTAATGAAGGAAGCAACGTTATAGTTTCTTACTACGGTAGCATCCCATTTTTTAATTCCGAAAACCTCTTCAGGAATCGTAATTTTCATGTCCTGCTTAACCTTCACCTGGCAACCAAGTCTCCAACCGTCTGCGATCTCTTTTCTGGTAAAGTGAGGTTCTTCAGTAGGAAGAATTGCACCACCACCATCTTCAACGATACACTTACACTGGATACAAGTTCCACCTCCACCACAGGCAGAAGGAAGGAATAGTTTATTATCACCAAGAGTTGAAAGTAAAGTTCCACCAGAACCTACTTCGATATCTTTTTCATTATTAACATTAATAGTTACTGGCCCTGACGGGGTCAACTTTGCCTTGGCTCCTAAAAGGATAGAGACCAACAACAAAATAAGAACTAAGAATACTACTACACTCGCTATTATAACTGTCATAATCTTTCTTTTCGATTATAATTTAATTCCCATGAAACTCATAAATCCAAGTGCCATTAAGCCGGTAATGATAAAAGTAATACCAAGACCTTTTAATGGTGCAGGAACATTTGAGTATGCAATTTTTTCTCTGATGGCTGCAATTGCTAGAATTGCCAAGAACCATCCAATTCCACTACCTAAACCATAGGTAACCGCTTCAGAAATTCCTCCAAAATCTTTTTGCTGCATAAATAGCGAACCACCAAGGATCGCACAGTTTACCGCAATAAGAGGAAGGAAAATACCTAAAGCACCATAAAGTGCAGGAGCGAATTTTTCAACGATCATCTCTACCAGCTGAACCATAGAAGCGATTACCGCGATGAACATGATGAAACTTAGAAAACTAAGATCCACATCTGCATATTCAGCACCTAACCAGCTAAGAGCCCCAGGCTTTAAAAGATAATTGTCCAGTAAAAAGTTAATTGGTACAGTTACAAGCAATACGAATATTACCGCAGCACCTAAACCAACAGCTGTCTTTACAGTTTTTGATACCGCCAGGTAGGAACACATTCCCAGGAAATAGGCGAATATCATATTTTCAATGAAAATACTTCTTACAAATAGATTAACTAATTCCATTTTTTATACTTTTTTGCTGTTCAGCTATTAGTTTGCTTCGATTAGTTTACGGTTTCTTGCACGTTGTATCCAGATAATGACACCTACTACAATAAGAGCCATTGGAGATAGCAACATTAAACCGTTATTTTCATATCCCAGTGAATAAAGACCGGTAGATTCAGCAATTGTAGCTCCTTTATGTCCAAGAACTTCAAATCCGAATAATTTTCCTGAACCTAAAAGCTCTCTGAAAAATGCTACGATTATAAGGATCAAACCGTATCCCGCAGCATTACCAATACCATCAAGGAAAGATTTATAAACACCGTTACCAAGAGCAAAGGCTTCCAGACGTCCCATTACAATACAGTTAGTAATAATAAGACCAATGAAAACCGAAAGCTGTTTACTTACATCATAAGCATAAGCCTTCAAAATCTGATCTACAAGAATTACCAGGGATGCAACCACTACAAGCTGAACAATAATCCTGATCCTACTTGGAATAAGGTTACGCAGCATAGAAATGATCATGTTACTAAAAGCCATAACCGCCATAACCGCAATTGCCATTACTACTGCAGGTTCTAATTGAACCGTAATTGCCAGTGCCGAACAGATACCTAATACCTGTACCGTAATCGGGTTATTATCGTCTAAAGGATCTGATAATAATTTTCTATTCCCTTTGGATAGAAAATGCTCTTTTTCTTCAGAATCTGAAAGAAAAAGGATCATCTCCTGCTTCTTCTCTTCCTCTTTAGCAGAGTTAAATTGTGTGTCTTTAGCCATAATTATTTTATTGCTACTTTAATATCCTTTTGCTTTTCGAAATAAGGCAAATAACGCTTAAGTCTTTCAGAGATCATATCTGAAACACCATCTCCGGTAATTGTCGCTCCGGAAATCGCGTCTACTTTATTATCATCCTTATCTGAAGCATCTATATTTCCTTTTACAACAGAAACACCAACAAGGTTTCCGCTACCGTCAAATATCTTCTCTTCTTCAAAAGCCTCTTTGAACCACTGCTTTGTGATTTCAGCACCAAGTCCCGGAGTTTCTCCAAGGTGATCGAAAGTTGCTCCTTTAATAGTATTTATATCGTCTTTAATCGAGATATAACCGAAAATCGCATTCCATAGACCGTTACCTCTTAATGGTACGATATAGAATTTCTTTCCTTCAACTTCAGCGATATATAATGGAAATACCTGCTCATTTACATCCTTCTTAAGCTCTTTTGCTAAATCTACTTTAAAGGCATCTACAGATTCGTCTACCTGACCATTCTCATCTAAAGCAAGCTCTTCAATTATATATTGGTTGTAAAGCTTTTCAGCACCAGGTCTGTCGGTTTCAATTCCAACAGTAGCAAGAATATTCTGCATTTTTTCCTGACGTACGTTTTCCTTCTGAGTTGGCTGAAGTGATGTCGCAGTAAAAGCAAGTACTGCAGCAACTACAACCACCATGATAATGGCGAACATAAAAGTATAGCCATTACTATTTGTTTTATTTACTGATTTCTCTTCCATAACTATGCTGTTTCTACTTGAGGATTAGCACTCTTAAGTCTCTTCTTCCTTCTATTGATATTGGCCTGAATCACGTAGTGATCTATTGTTGGCGCAAAAACATTCATTAAAAGAATTCCAAGCATTACACCTTCAGGATAGGCCGGGTTAAATACACGAATCATTACTGAAAGGAATCCTATCAAAAATCCGTAGATCCATTTACCCTTCATAGTTTGTGCTGCAGAAACCGGATCTGTAGCCATAAAGACTATACCGAATGCAAGTCCACCTACTATAAGGTGTAAATACCATGGGAAATTTGTAAGGGCATTTCCTTCTATTCCTAATGAAGGAAGGGCGTTAAAAATAAGTCCCATAACTGCCGCACCAATAAAGGCACTTAGAATAATTCTCCAGCTACCAACCTTGGTTAGTACCAGAAGTAAAGCTCCTGCCAGAATACATATTACTGAAGTCTCGGCGATCGAACCTGGGATCACACCTGAAAACATATTCATTGCAGAATATGATACATCAGATCCTGAAGCTAGAGTACCTAATATAGTTTCTCCTGAAACTGCATCCACTTCATACGCATTACTTACCCAAACGGTGTTACCCGACATGAATGTTGGATATGCGAAGAATGCAAAAGCACGGGCAGTAAGCGCAGGATTTAAAATGTTCATTCCGGTTCCACCGAAAGCTTCTTTACCAATAAGCACTGCAAATACTACAGATAATGCTACCATCCATAATGGGATATCGATAGGCATGATCATAGGTATAAGCAATCCTGTTACAAGGTAACCTTCGTTCACTTCGTGACCTCTAAAAATGGCGAAAGCGAATTCAATACCAAGACCTACCCCATAGGATACAGCGACCATTGGTAAAATTTTCATTGCACCATGAAGAAAAGCATCTAACGTAGTAAATGACTCTCCTAACTGAGAATAATACTGGTATCCTCCATTCCACATTCCGAAGATAAGCGCCGGAACTAGAGCAAGAACAACGGTGATCATTGTTCTCTTAAGGTCTACTGCATCACGAATGTGTGCACCTTTTTTGGTTGTATGATTGGGAGTAAAAAGGAAAGTATCCAACGCGTTGATCGCTGGGGCATACTTTTCTAATTTCTGACCTTTATTAAAAGGCTCCCTGATTTTATCTAATCTTTGTCTAATCCATTCCATAGTTCTACAGCTTTTTAACCTACTTCAGTGATCATTAAATCCAGACCTAACCTAATTACTTCCTGAATTTCAATTTTAGAAGTATTTACGTATTCAACTAGTGCGAAATCTTCAGGAGCTACTTCATAGATCCCAAGATTTTCCATTTTTTCGATATCTCCAGCCATACAAGCTTTAATAAGCTGCATAGGATAAATATCCATAGGAAGCACTTCTTCCATTTCTCCAGTTACCACTAATGCACGCTCTTCACCATTTAAATTGGTAGTAGGTGCGAATTTCCTTTTAGGGAATAACCAGGATAGGGAAGTTTTTGAATTAGAGTGAATATTGTTATAAGTAAAAGGTAACCATCCAAAAATTCTGTAATTATTACCTTCAGGGATCAAAGTAACCTCATTATCAAGGAAACCAACATATTGGTTATTGGATAATTGAGTACCTGTTAATACGTCACCAGAAATAATACGAACATTATCTGAAGCCTGACCTATAAGGTCTGCAACATTAGCACCAATGATTCCTTGATAGTATTTTCTATCACTTGCCTCACTACCTGTTACAGCTATAGTTCTTTCTGCTCTGTATTCCCCGGTTAAGAATAGATTACCAATAATAGCAACATCTTCTACTCCAACCGTCCATACTCTTTCACCTCTATTAATAGGATCCAGTTTATGAATTTGAACACCTACATTTCCTGCAGGATGAGCTCCACTCACGTGATGTAATTCAACGCCCTGAATATTCTTAAGATATTCAGCTGAACTATCATCTACAGATAAATGAACCTTTCCAGGAGTTAATTTTCTAAGGGCATTAATCCCTTCCTGAAATGCATCGACCTTATCTTTAATGATAAAACCTTTATCTGCTGCAAGAGGTGCTGTAGAAACCGCTGAAATAAAAATAGCTTTTGGAGTGTCCTTTGGATCAGCAACGATATCGTAAGGTCGCTGAATGATAAAAGCACCACAACCGCTTTCAAGAATTCTCTCTTTTACATCTACAGCTTCGGCTTTTGAAGCGTCTAACTTACCAAAATCACGGTAAGCATCTTCAGCATCTGCCTCAATGATGATTTCAAGGATCTTTCTTTTATCTCCTCTTTTAATTTCTTTAAGCACACCGCTTACAGGTGTAGTAAAGCGAATTTGATCTGTATATTTTGAATAGAATATTTCATCACCGGCAAGAAGTTTTGCTCCTTCTTTAACAACCATTTTAGGTACTACAGTGTGAAAATCTGGCGGTTTGATCGCATAGGTTTTTGATCTTGGAGCTTTAACAAGCTCTTTTTCCGCCTCCCCTTCTAATCGCAGAGATAATCCTCTTTTAATTCGAATGTCTTTTGACATAGGATGGAGTGTATGTTAAAATTTTTAGTTTAAAGTCGTGCAAATTTATGAATTTTCACTCCATTTATCCCAAGAATTATTAGAATTTTACTTTGGTCAACTGTTAAATTAAATTGATGGAAAATGCTTATTTCTGTTAACTTTGTTTTATATAAATTTTATGAGAGCTTTTCTTTTATTTTTATTTATCACAGGATTCACCCTCTCAGGATGGTGCCAATCTGCTATTGAAACCCCTGCACCACCTTTTATAAGAACGATTGTTTTCCAGGGAAGTTCACCAGAAAATCAAGGGAATCCCATTGTTAGATTAGGCAGTAGATTAAGCCTTAGTTTTGATGATATTATAGGAGATGAAGCCGACTACTACTATACCATCGAACATTTTAACTTCGACTGGAGTCCCAGCCAGCTTAGTAAGAATGAATATCTCGAAGGATTTGATAATGTAAGGATCATGGATTTCACAAATTCTCTGAACTCCTTACAACCTTATACACATTACGAATTAACCATCCCTAATAGGAATGTAATGGGAATAAAGGTTTCAGGAAATTATCTTTTAAGCGTTTATAATAGCAACCGTGAGCTTGTATTCTCCAGGAAATTCATGGTGTATGAACCGCTTGCACAGGTTACTGCCGAGGTTAAAAGATCAAGAGACCTTAATTTTATTGATGAAAAGCAGGTGGTAAACTTCAGTATTGATTCTCCTGATCTCCTATTGAAGAATCCTGAACAAAATGTAAAAGTTAGCCTCGTACAGAATAATAATTTTAAACTGGCTGTACACGATCTTAAACCACAGTACACTATTGCCAATGAGCTAATTTACAGGTATGATACAGAATCCTCATTTTGGGGAGGCAATGAATTTCTTCAGTTTGACAATAAGGAAATTAGAGTAACAACTTCAGACATTTCCTCTGTAGAACTTAGTGACCTTTACCATCATTATTTATTCCTGGATTTCACTAGAAAAAATGAACCCTATACCTACAATCCAGATATTAACGGAAGTTTTGTAGTTAGAAATATACAGGCTCAAAATTCAGATATTGAAGCAGATTATGTCTGGATACATTTCCGCCTGAAAAATTATGATATAGTTGAAAATGCTGAAATTCATCTTTACGGAGGATTCAATAATTTTGAACTAGATAAGAGTACATTGATGACCTATAATGAAGAAACCGGTTACTATGAAGGCGCCAGGTTATTTAAACAGGGTTATTATAATTATAAATATGTACTTTTAAACAGCGACGGCAGTCTGGATGACGGATTTATAAGTGGAAATTTTGATGAAACTGAAAATCTCTACAGCATCCTTGTATATTATCGTACGCCCGGAGCTCGATATGATCGTATGATTGGTGTTGGATATACAAACTCTGAGATTATTCGAAACTAATATTTTTTCCTGATGCTGGAAAAAAACAATAAAAGAGATATATCATACAATTATCGGGGTGAAACCTGTTTAAATTGCGAGCTTCCACTCGAAAAAAGCGACCATTTCTGTCCTAATTGCGGTCAAAAGAACAGCACTAAAAAACTAAATTTTAGCGATTTCTTTATTCAATTATTTTCCGGTCTTTTCAATTACGACTCCAGGTTTCAAAGAACCGTAAGGGTCATGTTATTTAGTCCTGGTAAAATTTCTAAGGATTACGTTAACGGAAAAAGGATACGTTATGCCAATCCATTCCAATTCTATTTAAGCGCCTCGATCATCTTCTTCCTGGTTGCTGGATTATCTGATAATTTTGAAGGAATCAACTTTGAAAATCAGAATAAAGCCATAGATGATGGGATTACCAAAATTCAACAGGACAGCTTAATGCAGGCTCAATTAAAAGAAATTTCAGCATTAAAAAATAATAATATTGAGGTTGATTCAATAATTAATAACGT
This sequence comes from Christiangramia echinicola DSM 19838, assembly GCF_000423065.1. Taxonomy (GTDB): domain Bacteria; phylum Bacteroidota; class Bacteroidia; order Flavobacteriales; family Flavobacteriaceae; genus Christiangramia; species Christiangramia echinicola. The sequence goes on along the minus strand of NZ_KE383973.1, from coordinate 48,328 downwards.
TGCTAAATCCAGGAAAAGCAACGATAAATCTTACCAGGATATTTATGTGCCTCAGGAAAAGCTGGACACAATGAATAACCTCAACAGAATTGGAACAAAACTTCAAATATTTCATAAATACTTTAAAGAGACCCGGATTACTTCAGAAGAAGAAGCGTTGAAAGAGCTGGAATATGATGAAACAGGCTGGAATAAATTCCTGTATCAAAGAGCCATGAGATTTGATCTTTTCTATACCAATCCCAAGCTTTTTGCTGATTATCTCATAAATAAATTACCGTTCATTATATTTTTCTATTTACCGGTATTTGCTTTATTTATCTGGCTTCTATATATAAGGAGACCGTTTAATTATATGGAGCACCTGATTTTTGCCTTCCACGTGCAAACCACTCTTTTCGTCCTATACATCATAGGTTTTTCTATTGATCATATACTTAAATCTGATGTTGGTTTTTTCCTGGCCAACGGAATATTCATTTTCTACCTGTATAAGTCGATGAGGAATTTTTATGGTCAGGGACGTGTTAAAACGATTTTAAAGTTCATATTACTCAACATAATATTTTTTACATTAGCTACAATAGCATCAATTATCGCGGTAATTGTTTCATTTTCAATTTTCTAAAATGACCCAGCAGGTTACAAAAGGCATAAAAATTTCAGTTGAAACTCATTTCGAGGGAATGTTCTACAAGAACTATAAGATGCACTATGCCTTTGGATACAGGATTACTATTGAAAATCAAAGCAATGACTCTGTTCAGCTAAAATCACGCTTCTGGGAAATAAAAGATGTACTTAACCAAACCGAAACCGTTTCAGGTGAAGGTGTGATCGGGAAACAACCGGTTTTAAAGCCTGGTGAAATTTACACCTATCAAAGTGGATGCCTTTTAACCGGTCCATTTGGAGCAATGAAAGGTCATTATAATATGGTCAATTTCACAACCCAGAAGAAATTCAATGTTAATATTCCATCTTTTAAACTTAGTGCGACTTACGCTTTAAATTGAAAATATTCCTCAGTATATTCTTTAGTTCTCAAATTCTCATAGCTAAACCTCAGCTCATTGGTTGAATTTTGAACCTGGCTTATACTTTGGGTTTTCAAAAACCCCCGATCTATGATTAGATCAAATTCCTTACTTCCTTCACCGGCATTATGATGAAAATCAAGAAGAGTCTCAGAAGAAAAACCTTTTGACTGTTTCAAATCTTTAAACCACTTTTTTCTAAATCCTTTCATCTCTTCACTATATAAAGGAGAGGAAGACCAGATATGTTCCTTTAAAGGCAATTTTGAAACCTTTCGGTTTTCACCGTCCCAAAGAAGTTCGTAGAATATCAAGCCATTGTGCCAGTCTACAATGATCATGGTAAAAGGCTCTATATCCTGAAAATCATATTCCTTAAACATCTTTTTCAATTCCTTTTTGCTCAAAAAATCCTTAACAACTACTCCTCTGCTCTTTCTATATTCCGACCTTCGAACATGAGGTTTTTCAGCACCATTCATCAAGCAGATACATCTAAGATGTTCACTGATTCCAATCCAGGTTCCACCGGCTTCTTCATCTTTCGGAAAAAATAATCTGGCGTCTTTATAAACTTCTTTTTGTGGAGGCAGGGTTTTTCTACTTACTGCTTCATCCCGGTTCGAGGTAAGTATAAAACCGGTCAATGAATCTGGATGTGGCACTAAAGTAATGGTACACATGGGTGAATTTCAAAATTTTAAGGAAAATTACAAAAAAAGTTAAGCTTTCGTGAAGGGTAGTTTCTTCTTCTTCAATACCGCTTTATTTTTTTACCTTTATCGCTATTAAATTACAATCGAAAAAACAAAAATAATATTTATGGGAAAAGGATTTTTTCACGTTCCTGTAGCAGTTAACGAGGAAGTTAAAAGTTACGCACCAGGAACCCCAGAAAGAGAGGAAGTTTTACTTACTTACAAGGATCTATGGAATGCCAATACCGAGGTTCCACTTTATATCGGGTCTGAAGAAGTAAAAACCGGAGATACTAAAACAATAAATCCTCCACACGACCACAAACATGTTGTGGGGACCTATCATATTGCTAAGAAAGAGCATGTTGAAAAAGCAATCTCAGAAGCTTTAGAGGCTAGAAAAAAATGGTCTAAATTAGAATGGGAACAACGCGCCGCTATTTTTCTTAAAGCAGCCGATCTTATCGCCGGACCTTATAGACAAAAAATGAATGCCGCAACTATGATTGGGCAGTCAAAAAATATTTACCAGGCTGAAATTGATGCTGCTGCAGAGATCTGCGATTTCCTTCGATTTAATGTCGAATACATGTCAGATCTATACAATGAACAACCAATATCCTCAGATGGGGTTTGGAACCGTGTAGAGTACAGACCTCTTGAAGGTTTTGTTTATGCAATTACTCCATTTAACTTTACTGCTATTGCAGGGAATCTACCTTCAAGTGCAGCTCTAATGGGAAATGTTGCTGTTTGGAAACCAAGTGATAGTCAAATGCTATCTGCACAGGTGATCATGGAGGTGTTTAAAGAAGCTGGTCTTCCAGCCGGAGTGATCAATATGGTAAATGGTGATCCAGAAATGGTTACTGATACCGCTCTGGCAAGTCCAGATTTTGCAGGAATTCATTTTACAGGTAGCACTGATGTTTTCAAAGGTATCTGGGAGAAAATTGGTAAAAACATTCACAATTACAAAACTTACCCAAGAATCGTTGGTGAAACCGGAGGAAAGGATTTTATCCTGGCTCACCCAACGGCTAAGGCAAAACATGTCGCTACCGCAATTTCTAGAGGTGCTTTTGAATATCAAGGGCAAAAATGTAGTGCTGCCTCACGTGTTTACCTACCTAAGAGTCTCTGGCCAGAGATCAAGGATTTTGTAGTTGAAGATGTTGAGTCATTCAAAATGGGATCTCCAGAAGATATGACCAACTTCATCAATGCGGTTATTCATGAAGGCGCTTTTGATAAACTGGCTAGTTATATAGACAAAGCCAAGAAAGATAAAAATGCTGAAATCGTAGTAGGTGGAAATTATGATAAGACTAAGGGTTATTTTATTGAACCTACCGTTATTCTTACTACAGATCCTCATTACACTACTATGGAAACTGAACTCTTTGGACCTGTAGTTACTATCTATGTATATGACGATGATAACTTCAATGAAGAAAAATGGGCAGATATCTGCGAAACGGTAGATAATACAAGTATTTATGCGCTTACCGGGGCAATTATATCCGGAGACCGTTATGCTGCAGCTCAAGCTACAGATTTACTTCAGAATGCAGCTGGTAACTTCTATATAAACGACAAACCAACTGGTGCAGTCGTAGGCCAACAACCATTTGGAGGAGCCAGATCAAGCGGTACTAATGATAAAGCTGGATCTAAAATGAATCTAATGAGATGGATCTCAGTAAGATTGATCAAAGAAACATTTGTGCCGGCAACAGATTACAGATATCCATTTTTAGGAGAATAATCTAAATAGTCATACGATTATTTAAAGCCATCTTTCGAGATGGCTTTTTTTATGAAATACTGACACCCAATTATTTAAAAAACCAGGCTAAAATTTGTGTAAGTTTTATCGACTATAAACGTTTTTTAGCGAAAAATTAGCATTTTTAAAGTTTTTTCCTTTAAATTTATTAACTATTTCACTTGCATTCAGTTACTTGTGGTATAGTTTTATTACCCCGGCCCCACATTTGCATTACCCCGATTTATTTACCCTACACGCTGTATTACTGTTTTTAAACCTTAACAACTATGGGGAAAAAATTACTATTGAAGGTATTTGCATTTTGTGTTCTTTTTTTTATTCCACTTATTGGATATACACAGTGCACCCCTTCTGTCATTAATATCACCAATAATTCGGAAAGTTCTATTTGCGAAGAAGAAAGCATTAGTTTCAGCTCAACTGTGACTCCTTCTAACCCATCTGTGGCTTATACTTATCAATGGCAAGTTCAGCTGAATGGTGGGACTTGGACCGATATTTCTGGGGCAACGAGTTCTAGCTTATCTAATTATGATGCGCCCATTGGTAATAATAAATTCAAGTTAGTAGTAGGATACTGTGGAGGTACATCAGAATCTGGAGTAACTGAAAGTCCAGCATCTTCAACAATTATCGTTTATGAAAACAAAACCGGAACGGTTTCTATTTCAGCTAATAAGACCAATGTTTGTCCCAATGAGCAACTAAACTTTACCTCATCTCCCACCAATCATGGAGGATCAGGTGCCACTTACGAATGGAGATTGCTTAACAATAATAGCATCTTAAGTAATTCAGCTACTTTCTCCTCTACTTCGATCCCTGATGGCGGGCAGGTTAAACTTTTTATGACCTCTTCCGTTCCCTGTGTAGATCCATTTGAGAGCAACACCATTACGATAACCCATAAAAATGCTGCGCCGGCTACTCCTTCCGCTATTATCGTAGTTGATGATCCAGGCACTTTTTGTCCAAATAGTAATTATACCTTTCAGGTGACTTCAGATCCTTCGGCAACTGAATATATCTGGTCTTTACCAAACGGATGGTCAGGAACAAGCTATTCAAATTCTATAAATATTACTACAGGCTCTGTTGCCAGCGGAACTATTTCTGTCCAGGCAAAGAACAGTTGTGGAACAAGTACTGCTAGTACGTTAAATGTAGATGTAGGCCCCGGCAAACCTGCAATCCCTGATCCAATTTCAGATCCCGGGCTTATCTGTCCTGGTGATGACGTTAGCCTTTCTATCCCCGCTGTCACAGGAGCTACCAGCTACACCTGGACTGTTCCAGGAGTTTTTACAGGATCCAGCACTACAAATTCTGTAACAATCAGCGGATTTTCAGCAGGCGAAAGCGGATCAATTTCCGTAGTAGCCAATAATGAATGTTCAAGCAGTGATCCAAGAAGCATTTCTCTAACTGTAAATGACCCCATACCTCCTACTCCCGGAACTATTACTGGGAATACGGTGGTGTGCCCGGTTAGTGATGCCGAATATTCGGTGACCGCAGTACAATATGCCGATACTTATTCCTGGTATCTGGATGGAAATCTTATTAGTGGTCAAAATAGCAGAACTGTAACGATAAATCTTGGAACAAATAACACAGGATCTGATGTAACAAAAGTAGTGAGTGTTATCGCAACGAATGAATGTGGTGACAGTTCTTCGGCACAAACTCTTAATGTAACAGTTGATAATGGAACTCCAGATAATATTTCCATAGCTTCCAATCCCAATCAAACTGCTTTTTGTGAAGGAGCAAATGGAATTATCTTTAGCGTTCCTGCCGATACAAAAGTGGATACATATAATTGGTCTGTTCCCACGGGATGGTCCATCATCTCGGGCCAGAATACCTCACAAATCAATGTTACGGCCGGAAATTTTGGTCAGGATGGTAATATTTCAGTGTCTGCCTCCAGTGAAGACGGATGTGGAAGTAAGAATACTTCGTTTGCCGTTACAGTTAAGAATCCAGTTCCCACTATTAGTGGTAATATTACGGGGCAGAATGCAGTTTGTGCGAATTCCACCAATCTCATGTATGAGGTACCGGCTGCACAGTATGCGACAAGTTATACATGGACCTTGCCGAATGGATGGACAACAGTGAGCGGGGGATCCACCAATTCTATCAGCGTTAATGCAGCCGCTATAACGGGTACCGGTACAATTAGCGTAGTGGCTAATAATGAATGTGGCAGCAGCACTCCTAAAACTTTAAGCGTTACATCTACCAATTCAGCACCAGCCACCCCAGGAACAATCACTTCAACTGATAATAGTTTCAATAACAATCCAAACGTTTGCCCCCCTGTAAATGGAATACAATTCACAGTTCCTGCAGTTACCGGTGCTACAACTTATGAATGGCAAATGCCAACGGGATGGTCAATCACAGACGGACAAGGTACAAGAACAGTTACCATTAATTTCAGTGCATCCCAGAATTACAACAACTCAGAAAATTTAAGGGTGCGAGCTGGAAATGGTTGTTACTGGAGTGGATGGTCTAGTCCATATGCAATAAATATTGATGATTATATTTTAACCGATCTCGGCCCTGATATAACACTTTGTAAAACTGCAACTGGCTCTCAAACTATTAGCGCACAAATTGTATTTGGAAGTTCCAAATTCAAAGCAAGTGATATCACTTTAATAAATAGCACAGACAATTCTAGCCGGGGATTTAGCTCTCTTGGAAATGGAAATATTAATAGCCCTTTCAATATAACGTTCACACCAAACCAGGCTGATAAAGATAATGGGCAGGTAACCCTCAGCATGACAGCTCCGAAACCAAGAGGAAATTCTTCCTGTGGTACGGGACAGGATTCGATGACAATATTTTTCCGGGATACTCCCACCGCCAGTATTTCCGGGACTACAGAAATATGTTCCGGCACTGCTACCAATATTACATTTAACGGAACGGCTAATGCCATTGTTACTTATAAAGTTAATAACGGCGCGAATCAGACTGCTACTCTTAATAATAGTGGAACGACTACTGTTAATACCGGAAATTTAACTTCTACAGCCACTTATTCTTTGGTAAGTGCGGCTTATGCCGATAACCCGACATGTTCTCAAAATGTTAGCGGTTCGGCTGTTGTAACAGTGAATCCTAATCCAACTGCTTCAATTACTTATCCTGCAACATCATTCTGTAATTCTGACAGCTCTACATATACTGTTAATCTCAGTGGAACAGCGACTTATACTGGTGGCAGCTATTCAGACAACGGACTAGGTGTAGCTTCAAACGGTAGTTTCTCTCCTTCGGGTTTGGATGCCGGAGAATATACTGTGACCTACAATATTCCGGATCCGCTAAATTGTGGATTTAATTCTACTTCTGTGACTACTACGGTAACTATTTATGATGCAGTACTCCTTACTTCCCAGCCATCTGCTTCACGGGTGTGCGAAGGTGATAATACCAGCTTTAGTGTATCGGCTACCGGGGATGAACTATCCTATCAATGGTTTAAAGGAAGCGTGGGATCTGGGACTGTAGTTTCCGGTGCTACTTCGAATGTTTTAAATCTCTCAGCGGTTGATGTTGCCGATGCGGGGGAATATTATGTGGAAGTGAGTGGGAATAGTATATGCTCAACTGTTAGTTCTTCTGAAGTTTCATTGACGGTTGATGACCCTATTGCTATTACAGGACCAGATGCTTCGGAATCCTGTATAGGCAGCGATGCTTCTTTTTCTGTAACGGTAACACCAAATGGCGAAACTTTTGACTATACCTGGAGAAAGGATGGTACGCCGATTAGTGGGGCTGCCAACTCCCCTACTCTGTCTTTAACAGGATTAAGTCTTTCCGATGCCGGGGATTATGATGTGGTGGTGAGCGGCACAAATGGATATACTTGTTCTTCTGAAACTTCTACTATTGCAACATTATCAATTAATGAAATTCCAGATGCCGATATTTCTTATGATGAGCCGTTTTGTAATTCGGATACTACCATCTACGTCCCGTCTATAACCAATGGTGTGGGGGCTTACGAAGGCGGAACTTTCTCTTCTTCAACTGGATTAGATATCGATCCGGATTCCGGAGAAATAGATCCCTCTGCCAGTACACCTGGAGAATATACTATATCCTATACTATTGATGCAGTCGGGGGATGCAACGAGATAGTGATCAATGATATTGAGGTTACTATTACGTCAGCTCCTACCGCTTCTTTTGCCTTTACCGGTGATCAGATCAAATTCTGTAACGGGGATACTTCATCTTATATTCCTTCTCTAAGCGGAAGCGGTACTTATACAGGTGGTTCGTATTCCGCAACCGGGGGACTATCTATAAACTCTTCTACCGGTGAATTTTCACCAGATGGAACTGATGCAGGCGATTACACCATCATCTATACTATTCCTACATCTGAAGGTTGTCTTACCCAAGATGTGTCTCTAGATATTACAATATTCGACCAGGTTGAAATAACTTCTGAGCCATTTAGCGTTGCGGTTTGTTCAGCTAACAACACCCAACTTGAAGTAGCAGCTGCAGGACCTAATTTAAGTTATCAATGGCATAAAGACGGCAACCCGATTTCAGGGGCGACTTCTGCAATATATCAGATCAACTCAGCATCTATTGCAGAGGATGAGGGTGAATACTTTGTTGTTGTGAGCGGTGAAAATGCTTGTAATGATGTTACCTCTGAAACTGTAACTGTATCGGTAGACGAAAATATCGTGGTAACTACTCAACCTCAACCCCAGGAAGGTTGCGAAGGTGGAGAAATCAGTTTATCGGTAGTGGCAACAGCTTCAGGGGGTAATCCTAGTTATCAATGGAGAAAAGATGGAATCGACATAGGTGGAGCAACCTCTGCAACCTTGCTTATTGAGAATGCTCAACTTTCAGATACGGGGGAATACGATGTGGTTATAGATGGACCTGATGGGTATGCCTGTGATCTAGGATATTCTGAAAGTGTCACCGTAACCGTTAACGAAGCTCCGGTAGTTGAAGCAGGCAATCCTATTAACGCCTGCTCCACTGATGGAACTGTAGCTATAGGTGGCGATGCTTCCGCTTCAAATTACGCAGCTTTGGAATGGAGCACTTCCGGAACAGGAACTTTTGAAGACGCCAATGCTTTAAACACAAATTATATTCCCGGATCAGGCGAAACAGGTGAAGTAACCCTTACTTTGAATATTCAGGGAAAAACGGGTTGTTCTGAGGTATCAGACACTGTAATTGTGAATATAAGCAACCTACCGGTGATCAACACCTTCGAGTATTCTCAAACAGAATTCTGTGTCTCTATTAATACCCCGCAGCCTCCTAATCTAAATATTTCAAATGCTACTATTAGTGATGGCACATTTAATTATTCAGGGGATAACGGCAATATTCTGGACATTAATGTCACCAACGGAAACATAAACCCATCTGGGAGTGATCCTGGTGATTATACAATAACATTCGAAATCCCTTCAGATGAAATATGCGAAGCGGTTTCAACCACATTTGATGTTACTATCGGAGATCTGCCTGTAGCAGTTTTCAATTATATCGAATCAGCTATTTGTAAAGACACCCGAACAACCAATCCAACTTTAAAAGTAGATGATACAGCCCTACCACATACTGACGTTGATAATTTTAGCAGTACCACAGGACTCGTTTTCCTAAATTCAGAAACTGGAGAAATAGATATAGATGCTAGTAATGCCGGAAATTATATAATTACCAGAACCGTAGACTATTCAGGCGCAAATGAAGATGGTTGTAATCCTGTAACTGCAACATTTGAAATAGATATATATGACAAACCAATTCCAGATTTTGCTTATGGAAGTTCAGGAGAATATTGTGCTGATGAAAGCGATCCTTCGCCAACATTAATCACTAATGCGGTAATTGGAGAATTTAGCTTTACCAGTAATAATGGAGGCAATCTTTTAATTGATTCTAACACCGGAATTATCGATCTCGACGCCAGCGATCCAGGAACTTATACCGTGCGAAATACTGTTGATTATGATATAGATAGTTGCGAGGAAGTTTATTTCGATTCTGAAATCACGATTTTTGAAAAAAAGAATCCGGCATTTAGCTACACCCAGGATTCATATTGTGAGACAGAGAATATAGCTACGGTTACTCCTGGTTTTACTCCTGGAGGGACTTTTAGCAGCAATACCTTAAGCAGTGATCACCTAAATGAGACTACTGGAGAGATAATTTGGGATCATACTACCAATGATCTAACCGGAAGTCATATAATAACATATACGATACCTATTAATGGAACCTGTGAAGCTGAAAGCTATGAATTTACTATTATCATTGATGCTGTACCAGAAGGAGGAGAAGCACTTTGGGCAACAAATAATGATCGATTATTTCTTACCTGTGAGAACCCTGCTCCTGGCTATGCCAGCAGACTAAATCTTACTGGATATACCGGAAGTGTAATAGGTTGGGAATATCGTGGTGTTTCAGATAATTCCTGGCAATCCATTAATGGCACTACAGATTATCTTACCGCTCAAGAGATTGAAAGTGTGATCACGGACGAAACTACCGCTTTCAGGGCATTAATAGCTAATAATTCCTGTAATACCGGAATTTATTCAGAGCCAGCTATGGTTAGTGTAATCGAAGCTGATATTAAGCCAACTCCGGTAGAGGTTGATAAAGAAGTTATTTGTATTGGTGATGAGATTACATTAACCTCAGAAACCGGTTATAGTTCAGAAGGAGGAAATTTCGACGGCGGAGCTTTTGATAATGCAGGTATAAAAAATCACGGATGGAATTTCACAAATCCTAACGGAGGCTCCAATGATTTTGATTCTGCCGCAAATAATGGTCGGGCAGATCACTGGTTAAGAATGAACCCACATGGAAATAATCCGAATGCCAATGAAAAAGTGTATAATTCCAACATACCTTATAATGGCAGTGGAACTTTAATTAACTATAGGACGTGGAGTGGGAATGCAGGAAATAAAGGTTTTGCTCTCGTTACCGGCAATAATAGTTCTTATATGGAAACTCCAGTATTTTCATTAGGTGGGCTTGATGAAGCAATTTTAACCTGGGACCAGGCCTATAATTTAACAGATGGAGCTACGATAATAGTTGAAATTTCCACAGATGGAGGAGCAACATATCCTACGGCTATTAATGATCCTAATATAGAATTTACTGATGAGGATATTCTATATTATTTAGTTGGAGATGGAACTACAGGAACTGGAAGAAGCGGTAATTTTGAACATTTCGGGGAAGGATTAGAGGATATTAACCAAATGAACATCAACCTTGGTAGCTACCTTGGCCAGAGCAATCTAAGACTTCGTTTTACTTATATAGGAACCGTAGATGGAGATGTATGGGCAGTGGACAATATTGAAGTGCCGGAAGGTCCCCAGGATATTTTATTACAATGGTACTATGATGATGATCTTACCGATCCAGATAGTTATTTAGAACCTATAGGAGTTGTAAATCAATATACAGTAAACTTTATTCCTCGTAAAATTGGATGGAATGACTTTGAAGTACAGACAAGAATTATATTAGATAGCAACGGTGATGAATGTCAAAGTGTAGATAATTTTGAAACTATTCGAGTTTGGGCATTTGATAGATATACTACAACTGTTGAAGCGCAAGTAGGTGCCTGTGGAAGTTTGGATATTCAATTAAACGCCACAGTAACGGCAGAATATCAAGCTAAAACAATCACTGAATATCCAACTTTGGATGGTTATGAAGGTAGCTGGAGAGTTGAAGATTTAAATGGTCAAGAAATAACTACTGGATTTACTCTTACCAATCAGGACTCTTCAACTGGATTAGATCCTATTGAAGATCCTAATTCAATTTTCAGTGCTGAAAACTTAGGCGATTATAATTTCAAGTGGGTGTTGACTCCTACGGCTTTAGATGAGGATGGAATTCTATTAGACAACTCTGGTTGTCCACCTGTAGAAAACCCGAATAATGTCACACTAATAGATTGTACTACCCTCGATTTTGATGGTGATGATGATTATATTGATCTAGGAAATAATTACAACGGAAACTTTTTTATTGAAGCCTGGATTAGACCTTTTGATAGACCACTAGATGACGGTTCAGGAGATACAAATGCCTCTACGGGAGTTATTTTTAGTAGTTCAGGATTTGAAATAAGCATGGATAATCTTGGTTCGAAGGTTTCTAAAAACGGTAGATGGTATCACATAGCGGTTTCTAACAGCGGTAGTCTTTGGGTAGATGGTATTCCTTCTGGAAATATATCAGTAAACGGTTCTGGAATTAATAATACCAGCATTGGAGCAAGATACAATGCTAATACCAAAACAACTTCAAATCATTTTTCAGGTTGGATCGATGAATTAAGAATTTGGAACGGAAATTCTGCTCCAGAGCTTAAGGAATTGAGGTTTATGATGAATCAGCGTATAAAGCTGAATGATGCAGCAACTGCAGGAACACTAATAGAAGGAGAGGTAGTTCCAAACCTTGATAATGGAGATGGATATAGTAGTTATTATACTGACGGAGCTCATAATTTAGATCAGGATGGAGATAAGTTCTATAATCAAACCTGGGGTGATCTGGCCGGATATTATAGATTATATTCCGATAATCCTGATCCAGCTAATTTAGTGGAATGTGCAACATTTGACGATAATCTAAAACCTATAGCAGGTTATACCCCAGACCATTCGATCAGCAAGATTCCAGGAAGATTAGTAAATATCACTACAGACCAGGAAAACACCTCTCCTACTCCATATTGTTCAGGTGTAGACGGTACATGGGCAAATGCAAATACGTGGGCACGACCAGCAGTTTGGGATTTCCCGAATAGTGTTTACAACGGAACAGCAATTGATTGGAATATTGCCAGAGTAAATCATAATATTACCTCAGATTCCAAAGAGATAATTATGCTTGGTTTATTATCTGAAACTCCTGATGTATTATTGAGTATAAACGGTAATCACCCTATCAGATTAACCCACTATTTACTACTTGATGGAAATATGGATCTTGTTGATGACTCGCAGTTACTACAAGATCATGGAAGTATTTTAGACAATGCGAGTAGGGGTTGGGCAGAGATAGACCAGGAAGGAAGAATGAGTAGTTTTAATTATAATTACTGGACCAGTCCCTTCAGTACACAGAGAAATGACAATAATACGGGCTTTGAAGTCCGGGATATTTTAATGGATGGTTCAAATAAAAATAACCCAAAAGGAATTAATTTTCAGGATGGTTATTTTGTTGCAGATGGAGCTAAAACGAATCCAATAACTATAAGTAATTTCTGGATCTGGGATTTTAGAGGTGGAGATGCAGATATTTATGGAGACTGGTTGTATTTAGGATCAGATTATCCAGAGATTGTTGGTGCAGGATTTACCATGAAAGGAACCACAGGCTCTGCCAGCCTTGATGCCACTCAAAGATATGTTTTCAGAGGTAAGCCTAATAATGGTAATATACCTACCGGTGAATTGTATTTACAGAGCAATCAGAATTACCTTGTTGGTAACCCCTTCCCATCTGCTATTGATGCATACAAATTCTTAGAAGATAATATTACAAGTGGACCAAATGGTTCTGGTAGCAATGAGAGTAGCGAAAATGTTTTTAATGGTACTATTTATTTCTGGGATCATTTTGATGGTTACACGCATATATTAGAAGAATATATTGGTGGGTACGCCACTCTTACGAAAATAGGTAGTGCACCCGCTATATCAAATGATTGGAGAATTACTGGTGGTTCAAATAGTGTATTACCGCAAAGATATATTCCTGTTGCACAAGGCTTTTTCTTGAATAGTGCTCCCGTAGCTGGATTCACTTTTGGTGGAGATATTATTTTTAATAATACTCAGAGAATTTTTGAACCTTTAGGCAGTGAATCGATATTCTTACAGCAAGAAGATATCGGGAAAAAAGAAAAGAGCACTACTAATTCAAATTCGAGTAATGATACTCGAATGAAAATAAGGGTCAAATTTGAATCGCCAAAAGGTTATCACCGTCAGATTCTGGTAGCAAGTGATCCCAATACATCTAATGGCTTTGATATTGGATATGATGCACCACTTATAGAAAATAATGTGGAAGATATGTACTGGTGGTTTGGAGATCATGGTTTTGTGATCCAGGGTGTACCAGATTTTGAAAAAGAACAGGTTTTACCATTGGCTATTAAAACGAATGCCGGAGGTGAATTCAAAATAAAAATAGATGAGACTGAGAATTGGCCTTCTAGTAAAGAATTATATTTAAAAGATAGATTGTTGGATACCGTACATGACATCTTAAAGGAAGATTATGTTACAAAAACAGATAATGCAGGTGAAATTACAGATAGATTTGAATTAGTATTTTTCAAACAGCAAGACCAGAATCCAGATCCAATAATTCCAGATCCTGAAGATATAGTGGATCCTAACCCTGATGACCTTCCTTATATCGACAACCTGGTTGGAATTAGTTATAGCACCTTTAGTAAACAGATCAAAATTTCAAACTTCGATCTTGTCAACGTGGATAAGGTCATGGTCTTTGACATGGGAGGTAAATTGATCCAGGTATTTGACGAATTACCAACCATAGAAGAGATCCGTTTAGGAATGCAACCAGTACGTTCTGGAATTTATATTGTAAAAGTGATTGGCGAACAGGGTGTTACAGATAAAAAGATCATCATTAAATAAATACAAGAAATAAATCTTTTCGATGAAAGGTGTTATTTCACCGATTAAATGCATGTTATTTGATTGATTTTAAACTACTTACACAGAATTTTTCATTTTAAAATTAGGTGAGTATAAGAATTATATTCTACTTTTACGTTCGTAAAATTAGTCTAGTACCCCCATGCCTAAACCTACCTCTGGACCCCGAATCCAACATGTATTGACTTTATTACTTATTTTTCTTACGCTCTCCTTATGGACAGATGGGAATTTATTTGCGCAACAAATATCGATTAATGTCAATTCTGAAAATCCTACATGTTCCAATTCTTCTGATGGCTCCATAGACCTTAGCATTTCGGGAGGATCAGCTCCATATTCCTATTCCTGGGAGGGCCCTAATGCAAATACAATTACCACTCAAGATCTCAACAATTTGGTAGCCGGAAGTTATACAGTAACAGTTACAGATGATAATTCCCTAACCGCTAATAAAGCTATCTCTCTAAATTTTGTTGATAATTTGGATCCAGATGTACAGACACAAAATATTACTGTGTATTTAGACGCAGCTGGCAAAGTAACTATCTCCGAAGATGCTATCAATGATGGATCTACAGATGCCTGCGGGATTAATTCTTTTGATACAAACATTACTGAGTTTGATTGCTCCAATATAGGTTCAAATGTCGTAATCCTAACCGTAACAGACGTCAACGGCAATACTGATACTGCAACCGCAACAGTTACAGTTGAGGATTCAGAAAGTCCAACTGCCAATGCTCAAAATATATCAGTTGAACTCGATAGCAACGGGCAGGCTACCATAACAGCTGAAGAAATTAATGATGGTTCGACCGATAATTGCTCCATTAGCACTTTAAGTCTTAGTAAAACCGATTTTGTCTGTAATGATGTAGGCTCAAAT
>NZ_KE383973.1:26358-32730 GCF_000423065.1 Christiangramia echinicola DSM 19838 | reverse complement strand
ATTTTGACTGTTCCAATTTAGGCTCAAATACCGTAACCCTTACCGTTACGGACGCAAATGGTAACAGTAGTACAGCAGATGCTTCAGTTATCGTTCAAGACAATGAAGATCCGGTAATTGCTGCGGTTTCCGAAATAACTGTTTCTAATCTTAATGGAGAGTGTCGGGCAGTTGTGACAGTCAATAATCCAGTCGTCTCAGATAATTGTTCTATAGATTCTGTTACTGGAACAAGGGATGATGGTTTGGCAATAACCGCATATTACCCTTTAGGAACTACGGTAATTACCTGGAATGCTGAAGACATTAATGGTAACCAGGCTGAACCTATTACTCAAAATATTATAGTACTGGATAATGAGGCTCCCGTGCCTCCAACAATCAATAATATCGAATGGGGCTGCGAGTATACCGCAGAGATACCAGTTGCGGTTGACAATTGCGATGGGAATGTTACGGGAACTACTACAGATCCAATTACATTCGATTCCAATGGGAATTATACAATCGACTGGAAATTCACTGATGACGCAGGGAATACATCAAATGTAACTCAAAACATAAGCATAGATCTTCTTGAACAAACCGTGAGTCAGGTAAATGTAGACTGTAATAATTCCAATACTGGGTCTGCTACAGCCACGGCATTAGGCGGAATTAAACCTTATACATATACCTGGAATACTCTTGGTACCGGGGCAATTAAGACTGGATTAAGTGAAGGTACATATTATGTGACCGTTTCAGACGCCAATAATTGTAAGGTTACAAAGGAGGTCATAATATCTCAACCAGATGCCCTTTCCATCAATGGAACTACAAGTCAACCAACTTCCTGTTACGATAACGGCACAAATAACATTGAAGATGGAAGCATAAGCGTTGGAGATGTATCGGGAGGAACTCCACCTTACCAATATTCATTAGATAATGAAAATTTTCAGTCATCAACAGAGTTTACTGGTGTACGCGCAGATGAATATACCGTCTTTGTAGTCGATTCAAACGGATGTGCGCTTCAGGATTTTATTACTGTAGACCAACCTGATGAGGTAAGCGCTAATATCTCGAAAGCTAATTTATCCTGTAACGGAGATAGTTCAGGATCAATTAATATATCAAATGCTGCAGGTGGTAGTGGTGAATATGAATATTCTATTGATAATAATACCTGGCAGTCTGAAAATAACTTTGCCGGATTAAGTATAGGAGACTATTCGGTTTATATAAGAGACAGGCTTTCTCCTTCGTGTGCAATTTTACTTGATGATGCCCTGAAAATAACCCAACCCGAATTATTAACAGCAACGGCAACCAGCACCCGAACCACTGCTTATGGCAGTGCTACTGGTTCTGCAACCGCTAATCCTGCTGGAGGAACTCCTGGATATACCTATGAGTGGAGGAAGCTGGATGATAATAATAATCCTGGGAGTGAGGTTCTCGCTAACACCAAAAGTATAAACAATATACCAGCAGGAAATTACCAGGTAACAGTAACAGATAAAAATGGCTGTAAAGCAACAACCTCAAAAGAGGTAATAGACAAAGTGTTTGTTGAAATTATCGCATCCTCTCTTTGCGATGATGTAGAAAATGAACTTAGAACGTCTAGATTTTCTGTTAATCTGGAAACCATTGCAGGAGGTGTAGGGCCCGTAACAGAATTCACCTATTCCTGGAAATTTGGAACTTCTGCCAGGCCAGAAAGTACAAGTGGTGAAGGTGAAATAAAGGTAGAATATGATCAACCAGGGGATAAAGATATAATTCTAACCGTAACAGATGCATCTGGTATTTCGAGTGATTATCAATTTATTCATTATGCTGGAAAGTGTTTTGAAGACTGCGGTCAATCTCAGAATTTTCAAATTGACCGGAATAGTTTTTACATAGGAGATGGATCGGGCAATGTTATAGATTCTGATAATTGCTCTCAAAATATTGAAAAATTTTTATGGTTTGAAATAACTAAAAGCTCAAATATATATGCATTAAATACCGAACTGGTCTATACCATTACCGATGAAAATGGAAATACTACTGAAAAAAAGGCAATTGACTGCTTCGGAAAAGATCTAGATTCTAGAAGCAATAAAATTGAATGGGAACTAATTCCAACAGGATTATATCGGTTATTTAAAATTACAGAATCTACAAATCTTGATACTGAAATTGAGTGGTCTTGTGGGAGCAGCTTCGAGATTGAGGCCTTATCCATGCGGTATGTAACAAACGACAAAAAGGAATGTGGGGATACTAATAGAAATGCCTGTATTGGTCTCTCTGATGAGGTTGGGGTAAGTACGCCAATTATCGCAAATGCGCAACCAACCGATGCAACTTGTTTTATGACTGATACTGGGTCTATTTCATTTTCTGCATCGGGAGGTATAAGACCCTATTTTTATAGTATAGATGGAGATATCGAAGATAATTATTTCAATACTAAAGACTTCTATAACCTTCCCGCCGGAGTCTATAGCAATTTGTGGGTTAAGGATAATCTTGGTAAAAAGATCCAACTTCCAAGAGTTGAAATAAAAGAACCTTCAGAAATTGAACTAGAGATAAATCTAGTTAATGATCCAGATTGCTATGGCGTAGTAAGCGCTAAAGCTGAAGCATCTGGTGGAACACCTGGCAGTTCAGGTTATAATTATCTTTGGAATGATGAAGCAGAAAGCACAGAACAAACTGTAGCTCTATCACCGGGCGATTATACCGTGACAGTAACTGATGCTAATGACTGCCAGGAGATCTCTTATATCAATATATCAGAACCAGAGGAGTTAACTACTCCAGAGGCCGGAGATAATCAGGAATTGGGTTGCGGGATTTTTTCAACAACATTATCTGCAAATAACCCGGAAAACGGAATTGGTAATTGGTCTATAGACGAAACTAATTCGGATAGTGGAGGTAGCATTACAAATAATTCAGACAATGAATCTGTATTTTCTTCGGAGGGTGCAGGTAGTTATACCTTAATTTGGACAATTTCTAATGCTGATGGTCAATGCCCTAAAAGTGATTCGGTTACTATTAATTTCTCCGGAGATTGTAATAATCTGGATTTTGATGGAGTTGATGATTACATTGGCATGACAGATAATTATGGATTTACCTCTGGTAATTTCACAATTGAGTTATGGGTGAAACCAGAAAATATAACTGGTTTGAAAACAATTCTATCTAAAAAGGATAAGGCAGCAAATTCAGTTGGATATGACCTTATTTTAAATGGAGGTTCTCCTACTTTCAGATGGGGATCAAAATCTGCAACCACTTCCAGAAAATTAACTACTGCACGCTGGCATCACATTGCAGTAGTTTTCAAACAAAATTCTGCCAGACTTTTTGTTGACGGTATAGATATTGGAAATGCAAATGGATCTAATAACCCAGCTGTTACAGCTGCGCCATTTTTACTTGGTGCAATTTATGATTCTAGCACTCCAAATAACCCTAAAGATTACTATTCAGGGTGGATGGAAGAATTACGAATTTGGAAGACAGCCCTAACCCCAAAGAACATCAGGTTTATGATGAATCAAAGACTTAAAATTCCTGATAATATTAACTCTACTACTATTATTGAAGGAAAAGAAATACCAAATAAATCCATTGCAGGAAGCTACTATACAGCAAATGACCTCAATTTGGATAAAGATGGTGAACCTTTTTACAATTTAACCTGGGGAAACCTGGCTGGATATTATCCAATGATTTCTATCGATCCAGATCCTCTAAACATTCTTGATATTGATGAAAACTTAAAACCATCAAACGGTAGCACTCCAGATTTAGCCATTAATAATATACCCGGAAGGTTATATAATATAGAAACCAATCAGAATAATACGGCTCCCCTCCCCTATATCTCAATTCAAGATGGAGAATGGTCTTTAAAAACAACCTGGTTAAGACCTTCAGTCTGGGATAACCCAAATAGCCATGGGATTGATAATGCTACAGCTATTGATTGGAACATAGCAAGGATTAAAAATAAAATAAGTTCAGGAAAAGACATCAAGCTTTTAGGCCTGTATTCAGAATCTGGAGAACTGGAAATGAATGGAACCATAAAAATGACTGGTGATCAATCTGGTACCGGAACCGGAAATGGATTAACCATTTCTCATTATCTTAAACTAGATGGCTCTATAGATCTCAATGGAGAATCACAATTAGTTCAACCACAAGGAAGCATTCTTGATTCAAGTAGCAGTGGTTCAATAGATATAGACCAGCAGGGAACGGCAAATAGTTTTAATTACAATTACTGGACCTCACCGGTTTCTTTGACTGGCGGGGACAATAATTCCGGATTTAAAATCAAAGAAATTTTATTAGATGCTTCAGATCTTGAAACTCCAAAAGCCCTTAGTTTTAATTATCAATATCACTGGGCAGATTATTACGATAGTTCTCAGGAAAGACGAATTAGCACCTATTGGTTTAATACCTTCCAGGGAACTGCCGATGATTATTTCCAATGGGCACAGGTTGCAGAAACTGACCTTTTACTTCCAGGCATAGGTTATACCATGAAAGGAACTAAGGGGTATGTTCCAATTTCTGATAGACAGAATTACACTTTTCGTGGTAAACCAAATAACGGAGATATATCTGTAGATGTTGCTCCTAATCAAAATTTATTAACCGGAAACCCATACCCTTCTGCGATAGACGCTCTTGATTTCATACAGGATAATATTAGCGACTTTAACGGCAGCCTTTATTTCTGGGACCACTTTGGACCAGTAAATTCACATTACCTTGAAGAATACATAGGTGGTTACGCGGTATATAACCTTTCAGGAGGAATTTCCACCGCTTCGTCTATAGATTCCAGGATAAATACCGATACAGATCTTAAAGGAGATAAAAGGCCCGGACAATTTATTCCAGTGGGGCAGGCATTCTTCATCAATACTAAAGGAATATCCAATCCAGCTGCTATAACTTTTAAAAATAAACACAGGGTTTTCGCCACTGAGTCTGAAGATGAATCTCAATTTCATTCTCAAGAAGATCTAAAACCTAAAAGAGGTCAGGAAGGTACAGGTAATAAAAAAGATACCAGATATAAGATTAGATTGAAATTTGAATCCCCTAAAGGATATCATAGGCAAATATTGGCAGCTGCAGACACAAGGTCTACCAATGGATTCGATCTGGGATTTGATGCTCCTTATATTGAAAACAACGTTGAAGACATGTACTGGTTGATTAATAATGAACCTTTTGTAATTCAAGGCGTTCCAAATTTTAATTTAGACCAGGTTTTATCTTTAGGAATTAGAATTGATGAACCAGGAGCTTATACTATAAAGATTGACGGACTCGAAAACATTGGTTCAGACTTCAATATTTATCTCAAAGACCTTCTTAATGGTTCCTATCATAAAATATCTGAAGAGCCATATAAAGATACAATCGAAGAAACAGGTGTTTTCAATGATAGATTTCAACTGGTATTTAGAAACCCGCAACTAAATAATCCCGTAAAAGATGAAATTGATCCTGAATTAGAGAATACTTCAATAACATTGCAATATTCCAAAGAATCTGATGAGATATCGCTTTATAATCCTGAACGGTTAGATATCGATTTGATAGAGCTATATAGCATTACTGGACAAAAAATAAAGACATTTTCTGAATTTCCGTCGGAAAAATTAATTACTCTAAGCATAGATCTGAAATTAAGTTCTGCCGTGTATGTTCTCAAAGTATATTCAGGTGAAAAATTTTACTCTAAAAAGCTAATTATTAGCAAGTAATGGAAAACCCTTATTTTTATAGGCATTCCTTGAGTTAGGCTTATATTTTTTTTCAAAATATGTAACAACCAGTGTATCAGATTATTATTTTAACACTATCTGAATGCACTTTATCGATTTAATACGTACTTTTACCGATGAAAATCTAGATCGGTAGCCTATGTATAAAACTACTTTTGGACCCCGAATCCATTATGTGTTTATTTTATCGCTAATATTTTTAACCCTTTCCGCATGGACGGGTGGGAATTTATTTGCGCAGATTTCTATTACCGTAAATTCAACAACAAACGCTTCCTGTCCGAATGTCTCAGATGGTGAAATTAATATATTGGTACAGGGCGGAACCGCTCCTTACACTTATGAATGGAATGGACCAGGCACTTTTCAATCTTCAGTAGAAGATATTTCAGTCTTAGAAGCTGGTTCATATAACATAACCGTTACAGATAGTTCAACCCCCACACCACAGTCTGAATCAAAAACCATAAGTATTACTGATCCAGACAATACAAATCCAACGATTACAGCCCCTGCTAATGTACAGACAGATACAGATACCAATGACTGTAATGCTTCCAAT
>NZ_KE383973.1:0-25677 GCF_000423065.1 Christiangramia echinicola DSM 19838 | reverse complement strand
ACTGTAACAAATGATGCGCCTACAGATTTCCCTTTAGGAGAAACCATGGTAACCTGGACGGTTACAGATGATTCCGGGAATACAACTACAGCTACCCAAAAAGTAACTGTTTCAGACAATACTAATCCGATAATCACTACGGGCAATGATGTGGAAGCTACTCATGAAACTGGCCTTTGTGAAGTTGGTTTAAGCATTACGCCTGCAACTGCCACAGATAATTGTAATGTAGGCTCTCCAGTGGGAACACGAGACGACGGTCGTGGTCTAGATGAACCATTTCCCGTAGGCACAACCCTAATTTCCTGGAAGGTGCAGGATGTAAATGGAAATTCTGCAGAAGAAGTAATTCAGGCGGTTATCGTTGAAGACAACGAGCCACCAGCACTACCAGAATTAGAAGATATAATCTGGGGCTGCGAATATACAGTTGAAGCTCCTACTGCAATTGATAATTGTTCTGGTGAGGTAACTGCGACGACCACAGATCCGCATACGTACTCCGAAGAAGGAACATATACCATAAACTGGAATTTTGAAGATGAGCATGGTAATATTTCTACTACTTCTCAGACAATAAGCATTCAACCAATAAAAGTTGAAACAAGTAAACTCAATGTTCTATGTAATGGTTTGGCAACTGGAGAAGTTGAAGCGAGTGCTACCGGCGGAGTTGCTCCTTTAACATATGACTGGGGCTCCCTTGGTACCGGTGCTAAAAAGACTGATTTACCGGCAGGAACCTACACGGTTACTGTTAGCGATGTGAATGGCTGTATGTCTGCCCCTATAGAAGTTATTGTGGATGAACCAGATACTTTTGTAGATATTACTGGTGTTCAAACTACCGCGGGCTGTTATCAGCAAAATAATGGCACTGCCACTGTCTCAGTACAGGGTGGTGTTGGAAATTACACCTATTTATGGGATGGAGTGGAAGGTGATTCTACAGTTGGCGATTTATCACCTGGTAACCATTCTGTTACCGTAACAGATGGAAACGGTTGTTCCAAAGATAGAACTTTCACGGTTTCGCAACCTGCTGAATTAAAAGTAACCGGCTTTCTAACTACCGAAACCACTTCATTTGGTTCCGCCACGGGAAGCGCCACAGCGCAGCTAA
The DNA here is from genome assembly GCF_000423065.1 of Christiangramia echinicola DSM 19838. Classification (GTDB taxonomy): domain Bacteria; phylum Bacteroidota; class Bacteroidia; order Flavobacteriales; family Flavobacteriaceae; genus Christiangramia; species Christiangramia echinicola. The sequence continues at coordinate 24,554 of NZ_KE383973.1, read as the reverse complement.
CCGGAGGAACACCTAATTATTCATTTGAATGGTCTGGACCAAATGGAGAAACTTACACCGGTCAAACTATTAGGGATGTACCTGCTGGAACATATTCATTGATTGTAACAGATAAGAATGGTTGTAATAATAGTAATATTGATGGTGAGCCTGTAACAGTCGAAATAGTAGATAGCATAGAAGCGAATATCTTACCTACTTCAGTGTGTGAAGATTCTGAAGATATCATTAGAACTTCTTATTTTGAAGTAGATGAAACTACATTGAGAGGAGGGACTGCTCCCTATACCTTTGAATGGGAATTCGAGGGAGATGGCTCTATTTCCACTGCCACGGGAATTGGGTCCCATAAAGTCACTTATGAAACCATAGGTGACAAAAAAATATCGGTAACTATAACCGATGATAATGGTTTGACTTTCACGACTACAATAATTCAATATGTTGGAGGATGTTTCTCTAATGATTGTGGATCAAACGATCTTCAGGCAGATGATTATTTTGTTGGTGATACAACAGGTACCCCTATTACTTCTTCCAACTGCAACACCACAGGAACAAAGTATATTTATGTAAATATTCCTACAAATCCAGACAGATATTCTTTAAATATGGAATTAATATGGTCTATTGAGGATATTGAAACTGGTGAGGTTGAAAACTTTAAAGAGATAGGTTGCTTTTACGAGAAAGAAGCAATTCCTGATGTTGCACAAACTTTTGAGATTGATTATGAGTGCGGGGATATTGTAAAAATCGAAGGTATCTATTTCACTTTTAGTAATAAAAAGAAAGATGAATGTGGTGAAGGTAATAAACCTAAGTGCTATTCTACAAACAATGAAGCTACAGTTAGTTCCCCTCTTTTCGCTGTGGCCTTTGCCAATGAACTCCTCTGTAATGGTGCCTCTAACGGGACAGTAACATTCAGGGCTTCGGGTGGTTCGGGGAATTACTTATTAGAATTATTAGATTCTGACGGTGCAGTTGTTCCAGCATCTCCTACAAATGGTGTTTTCAATGAATTATCTGCCGGAAAATATAGAGTAAAAGTAACAGATTCAGATTCTGGGGAAATTTATATAACGAAGGAAGTAGAGATCACTCAACCTTCCAATCCACTGCAAGTAAATATTGATTCTCAAACAAATGTTAGTTGCTTTGGCGGAACAGATGGATCGGCTACTTTATTAGCTCAGGGAGGCACTCCAGATTATATTTATGTATGGCCCGATGGCCAAACTGGCCCTACTGCTACCAACCTTGCTACTGGAGAATATGAAGTTAGTATTCTTGATGCAAATGGTTGTGAAATCTTTACAACTGTCACTATCGAGCAACCTGCAGAGCTAATCGCCAATGCCGGACCTGATCAGGTTCTTGGTTGTGGATTTAGTTCAACGCAGCTAGATGCCGAAGAAAATTTGGACGAAAATGAGAATCCGGTTTCTGGCACATGGTCTATTGTAAATGGACCGGCCGGAGGAAGTTTTGTAGATGCCACAGACCCTAAAACAATATTTTCAGGAAATCAGGGTACATATACCTTAAGATGGAGTGTTGACTGCGGAGAATCTGATGATGTTAAAATTAGTTTCACCAGTTGCAGCACCCTTGATTTTGATGGTGTTGATGATCATGTAAATTTAGGAGATAACTATGGATTTTCTTCCGGCGCATTTACCGTGGAGGCCTGGATTAAACCAAAATCTATCAATGGCACAAGAACAATCCTTTCAAAAATGGATGTAAATGATGCCTCTTCAGGATTTGAATTAATATTGGTAAATGGTGTACCTAAAGTGAACGGAATTGGAGTTTCTTCGTTTACTTCTGAAAATGTGGAAACAAATCGCTGGTATCATATAGCCGTCACTTTTGATGGGGCTACAGCAAAACTATATGTGGATGGACTTTTATTAGGTACAGAAAATGCCTCTAATCCTAAGAGTACAACCGCACCATTTTTACTGGGGGCTATTTACGATTCAACTGCTCCAAATTCGCCTAGAAATCTATTTCATGGGTGGATTGAAGAATTAAGGATCTGGAAAAAAGCACTTTCCCAGTCTAATATTCAGTTTATGATGAACCAGAGGCTTAAACTAATCTCCAATCCAGGATCAGATGATCCAGTAGATGGCGCTGTTATCCCTCACAGAAATACAGATAGTTACACGCAGGATGCAAGCAATTATAATCTAGACTCCCAGGGGAAACGCTGGTACAATCAAAAATGGTCAGATTTAATGGGGTATTATCAACTACTTGTTTCAGAAGTTTCAAATGGTATAACGGTAGACAAAGCGATTTATAAAGTCGATGGTCGTCTAATTAATATAACTACTTCTCAAAAGAACACTGCTCCCCTACCATATGTTTCTGCTAAAAATGGATCCTGGTGGAATCGGAGTAGCTGGGCAGAACCAGAAGTATGGGATACTCCAAATTCTACCGGAATTAATGATGAAAAGATAGATTGGAATATCGCAATAACTTCTCATACTCTGCAGTCTTCTTTAAATAACCAGAATAAAGATATTAGCCTTCTTGGCTTGATTTCAAAAAATGGGGAAGCCGGAAAAATAAACATGGAAGGTTCAGTATCCCTGGAAACCGGAAAAGAACTATTTATTAGTCATTACTTACAACTTGACGGCGTAATAGATCTTAATGGTGAATCACAGTTGGTACAACCGGAAGGAAGCATAGTTGCTGAAGTTAGTTCAGGATACCTTGATCGCGATCAACAAGGAACCAAAAATAGTTTCAATTATAATTACTGGACATCTCCAGTATCTCTGATTGGAAATGCTAATAACTCAGGATTTATTATTGAAGAGATATTAAAAGATGGGTCTAACCCAGCAAACCCTCAGGCAATCAGTTTTAATTATCAATATCACTGGGCTGATGGAAACTATTCCGGAAATACCAGAATTAGTAAATACTGGCTATATGTATTTCATGGAGAGGCCAACAATTATTTTGACTGGCAGCAATTAGAAGATAATGAATTATTAAATCCGGGTATTGGGTATAGCATGAAAGGAACCCGGGGATATGTTCCAGTTACAAACAAACAAAATTACTCTTTTAGAGGAAAACCTAATAATGGTGATATAAGTGTCGCTGTGGGTAAAGATCAAAATCTATTAACTGGGAACCCATATCCTTCAGCTATAGATTCTGAACAGTTCATTCAGGATAACCTGGGTAGTTTTAATGGGAGCATTTATTTCTGGGACCATTTTGGACCAGAAAACTCTCATTACCTTGAAGAATACGTTGGGGGATATGCCGTATACAATCTTTCCGGAGGAGTTTCCTCTGCCACTTCGATCGACTCAAGAATCAATGCCAATAATGATACAAGCACAAAGAGCCCTCCAGGAAAATATATTCCGGTAGCTCAGGCATTTTTTGTTAATACTAAAGGTGTTACAAATCCAACTACAATAACATATAAAAATAAATACAGAGCCTTTGTCCCAGAATCCAGTAGCAGTTCTCAATTCCATGCGCAGGAGGACCTAAATCCTAAAAAAGGACAGGAAAGCAATGGTTTTAAAAAAGATACCAGATACAAGATAAGATTGAAATTTGAGTCTCCTAAAGGTTATCATAGACAGTTATTAGTAGCCGCAGATGCGAGTACAACAAATGGATTTGATCTGGGATATGACGCTCCACTTATAGAAAATAATGTGGAAGATATGTACTGGCTGATTGATGATACAGAATTTGTGATTCAGGCCGTTCCAGATTTTAATTTAAACCAGGTACTACCGCTAGGAATTAAAATTTCTGAAATAGGAGATTACACCATTAAAATTGATGAAGTAGAAAACATCGACGCTGGTTTTGATATCTACCTTAAAGATCTTAGAACCGATGAATATTTTAATATTACTAAGGAGGCCTATAAAGCAACTGCTGAAGAAACCGGCTTTTTCAATGAGCGTTACCAGATAGTTTTCAGAAAAGAACTAGTTGAAAAACCAACAGAGGAGAAACCGGAAATTGTACTAGATGACAGCCTGCTCGGACTTCAATATTTAAAGGAATCAGATGAGATTTCACTTTTCAATCCAGATCTTATGAATGTAGATTTTGTTGAATTGTACAGTATTTCTGGTCAGAAGATCAAAACCTTTAAAGACGTACCTTCTGAGGAATCGATACTTCTAAGAATTAATCAAAAGCTTAGTTCAGCTGTATATATCGTAAAAGTATATTCTGGAGAAAAAGTGATCTCTAAGAAGGTGATCATTACAAAATAGATCAGCCTTTATACTTCATAGGCAGATAAACTACTTTTTTAGTATCGAAAAAGTCCTCTTCATAAAATTCTGAAAGCTCAAAGATTTCTGCTGTACGGTAATCTTTGAGTTCTTCAGATAGGTCGCCACCTTTTAAATAGAGAATTCCATTTCTTCTATCATGATTGCTATCCTTGGCAATTTTACCTTTTACCCATCTTACAAATGTTGGCATAATTGCAACCGCCCTACTCACTATAAAATCATAATTATCATTAAGTTCTTCAACTCTTTGATTGAACGAAGTAACATTTTCCAAACCTAAACCTTCGGAAACCTCATCTACCACTTTAATTTTTTTTCCGATAGAATCCACTAGATGAAAAGTACTTTCAGGAAACATTATTGCTAAAGGTATTCCTGGAAAACCACCACCGGTTCCTACATCAAGAATTTTAGACCCAGAATTGAATTTCTGCACCTTTGCGATCCCTAAAGAATGTATTACATGTCTCAGGTAGATTTCATCTATATCTTTCCTGGAAACTACATTTATTTTTAGATTCCAATCCTTATAAAGTTCTTCTAGTTTTTCAAATTTTGATAGCTGGTCTTCCGTTAATTCGGGAAAGTATTTTCTAATTAATTCCAAAGCCTAATCTTTTGTGCAAAAGTAGTTATTTTTTATTGCTAATTTTCTTGAAAATCGGAACAGCAGAAATTATAAAATTTTAACTTTGAATCTGCTTCTCCAATTTTCTGGAGACATGCGCAAAAACATAGTTGCATCAGGAAAATAAAAAATTAAAAATCATGCAGGAAAAATTATCGAATCGCATTAACTCAATGGCAACTTCTCAAACTCTCGCTATGGCAGCGAAAGCGCGTGAACTCAAGGCAGAAGGAAAAGATATTATAGGTCTTAGTTTAGGAGAACCAGATTTTAATACTCCAGATTTTATCAAGGAAGCAGCCATACAGGCTATTAATGATAATTATAACTCTTATACTCCCGTTGATGGATATGTGGAATTGAAAGATGCCATTATCAATAAGTTTAAGCGCGATAATAATCTGGCATATGACCGCTCACAGATTGTAGTTTCAACGGGTGCAAAGCAGTCTTTGGCCAATGTAGCGATGGTAGTTCTTAATCCCGGTGATGAAGTTCTCCTACCCTGCCCTTATTGGGTAAGCTATGCTGAAATCGTAAAGCTAGCGGAAGGTGTTCCTGTAGAAGTACCAACTTCGGTTGAAACAGATTTTAAAATTACCCCGGAACAACTTGAAGCTTCTATAACACCAAAAACCAAAATGATCTGGTATAGCTCTCCTTGTAATCCAAGTGGAATGGTTTATAGCAAGGAAGAGCTTAGAGCATTAGCTGATGTCCTTAAAAAATATCCGGACATCATCGTGGTTAGTGATGAAATTTACGAACACATTAATTTTGTCGGCGATCATGCCTCCATGGCTGGCTTTGAAGACATGTACGATAGAACGGTTACTGTAAACGGAGTTTCCAAAGCTTTCGCTATGACCGGTTGGAGAATAGGTTATATTGGTGCTCCTGCTTATATCGCCAGGGCATGTAACAAAATGCAGGGGCAAATTACTAGTGGCGCGAATTGTATAGCTCAGCGTGCAGTAATTACTGCGTTAGATGCTCCGGTAAGCAAGATCAGCCATATGATCGATACATTTAAGAACAGAAGAAAACTTATCATTGATCTTTTAAATGATATTCAAGGTTTTGTAACTACCGAACCTGAAGGAGCATTCTACGTGTTTCCTAACGTTTCTTCATTCTTCGGAAAAACCATTAAAGGTCACGAAATATTGAATGCTACAGATTTCAGTTTGTTTTTACTGGAAGAAGCGAATGTAGCAACCGTAACAGGTGATGCATTTGGAAATCCTGAATGTATACGTATCTCCTATGCTGCAAGCGAAGATCAAATCACTGAGGCTTTATCAAGAATTAAGAAAGCGCTATCTTAGAAAAGTTTCAATAAGTAACCTATTTTAAAACCGGCTTAATGCCGGTTTTTCTTTATCTGTTTCTCCAGAAGAAAGGAGTTAGAATAATTAAAACTGTAAACAACTCCAGCCTTCCAATCAACATAAGAAAAGTAGTCCACCACTTTCCGAAATCTGGCAGCATATCAAAATTATTTACCGGGCTTAATCCACCGAAAGCTGGTCCAATATTACCTAATGACGAAGCAGCTCCACCAATAGCGGTTTCAAAATCCAGACCTAAAGAAGCGAGTACAACAGCTCCAATAATAAAGGACAACATATACAGTATAAAGAAACCTAGAATATTAAAAACGATTTCCTTACTAATTGATTTCCCATTGAAACGGACTGGTAGAATAGCATTAGGATGAAGTGTTCTTTTGAATTCAGTAATTCCATTTTTGATCATAATGATATGTCGCATTACCTTAACCCCACCTGCGGTTGATCCAGCCGATCCTCCAAGAAAGAATAATCCGAAGAATAATATGGTTAGAAAGGGTGTCCACATGGTAAAATCTGCAGACACAAAGCCCGTGGTTGTAATAATCGTTAACACCTGAAAAAGGGAGTGCCTAAAAGCACTTTCAGCTTCTCCCCAAACCATAGGGTGATCTATGGAAGACAGACCTACATCTGCCTGAAAATAAACTATCAATGATGCTATTGCTGTAAATCCAACAATAAAGATCATATACCATTTGAACTCATCGTCATGTAAAACTTTGCTAACTTTTCCTTTGAATGCGAAATAGCTTAATACAAAGTTGCTACCAGCAAGAAGCATAAATAGAATTACGATATACTGAATAACGGGGTTATCATTCCAATAGGCAAGACTCGCATTTTTAGTTGAAAAACCACCTGTAGAAAGTGTACTAAAAGCATGATTTATGGCATCAAAGAAAGTCATTCCTGCCACCCAGAGTAAAATAGTTTCAGCAAGGGTATAAGAAACGTATATTAACCAAAGTCGTTTTGCAGTGTCCCGAATTCGAGGTTTTAATTTATCGGCGCTGGGGCCGGGTGATTCAGCTGAAAACAACTGCATTCCTCCAATTCCCAGTAGAGGAAGTATCGCAATAGCTAATACGATAATTCCCATCCCTCCTATCCAGTGAGTGAGACTACGCCAGAATAAAACCCCTTTTGGGATAGATTCAATATCATTTAAAATAGAAGCTCCAGTGGTAGTGTAACCAGACATCGTTTCAAAAAAAGCGTTAGTAAACCCAGGAATAGCTTCACTAATTACATAAGGTAAAGTACCACTAAGCGCCATAAATATCCATCCAAAGGTCACGATAATATAACCTTCTCTTATTTTAACCTCTTTACTATGTCCTCGTGTAGAAAACATAAAAAGGGTACCAATAAAAAGTGTGATTAGCGCTGCGGTTGAAATTTCTAGGGTCACACCATCCTGATAAATCCAGCTTACCAGCGTTGCAAGCAACATAAAGCCACCGTTGCATAGCAACAATAAGCCCATTACATGAAGAATTATTTGATAATTCAGTCTGGGCATTACAAGAAAAGTTTTTCCACTTTATTAATAGATCTAGGTAAACAACATACTACTATTCTATCGCCAGGTTTTATTAGAAAATCCCCAAGAGCAATAAGACCCTTCCCGTTTCTAATAATACCGCCGATTATGGCAGATCTTGGAAAGTCCAGATCCTTTATTTTCTTATTACTTACCTGGGATTTCGGCTTAACTATAAATTCTAATAGCTCAGCATTCATATTGTTCAGCTTCGTCATTGCAACTACCTCCCCTTTCCTAACGTATCTGAATATATTATTTGCCGCAAGTAATTTTTTATTTATAAGAGTATCTATTCCTATAGAATGGCTTAGTTGAAAATAATCCATATTCTCTACAAGCGAAATTGTTTTCTTAACACTTTTAGACTTAGCCACCAGGCATGACATAATATTGGTTTCAGAATTTCCGGTTACGGCAATAAATGCATCCATATCATGGATGTTTTCCTCCTCTAATAACTCTACATTTCTACCATCACCATTTATGATAAGAGTATTTGGTAACTCATCTGCCAGTTCATAAGCCTTCTCGCGATCTTTTTCAACCAATTTGACATTGAAATTATTGCGACAAAGATCCTGAGCAGTTTTCCTTCCTATCTTACTACCTCCAAGAATCATTACATTCTTAATATCCTGTCTAATCTTTCCGGTAAGCTTATAAAGCTCTTCAACTCCATTTTTTAAAGTAATAAAATAAACCTGGTCCCCGTCTTTAAACTGAGTATCACCCCTTGGAATGAGGGTGTATTGTGTACCAAAACGCTGAATAGCGATAGGCACAAAATTAAGTTCAGGAAAAATTTTTGCTGCTTCTTTAACCGTTTTCCCTACAAAAGTAGCAGTACGTGAAAGACTCACTCCTATCATAGTTAGAGCTCCCTCCTCAAATTCGTAACTATCATTAAAGGCAGACTGATTCAGAAGCAATTCGATCTCCCTGGAAGCCAGAGCTTCAGGAGAAATAAGCTCATCAATTCCAAATCTGGTAAAACCGAGCTCTCCCTGGTTTTCAAGAAATTCTGTATTTGAAATTCTGGCGATGGTCCTCTTCGCCCCAAGTTGCTTAGCCAGTACACAAATAGTAATATTAGTAGCCTCACTTGAAGTAACGCTGATCACCATATCTGTATGTTTAACCTGCGCTTCTTTTAAAATTTTTATGGAACTCCCATCCCCTTTTATCGTCCTAATATCCAAATGAGTATCGGCGTAAGCCAGGTTGTCTCTATTTGGGTCAATTAGCGTGATATCCTGAGATTCAAAGGAAAGTAATTTAGCTAAATGAAATCCTACTTCACCTGCACCGGCGATAATTATTTTCATATAAAAGCTTCAAATTGTGAGAGCAAAGTTAAGTTATTTTAGAGAAACGAAAAATCGCAATTCTAAAGATAAATTTTTAGTGAATCATAATGATTTTTAAGCATATCGGTTATCTTTGAGCCAAATTTTCACTATGAGTAAAAAGGTAACCCCTTATAAGGATTCTAAACTCACAAAGAAGAAGCAGGTCGAGCAAATGTTTGATAATATTTCGGGCAACTATGATGGCTTGAATAGAGTTATTTCTTTAGGTACCGATGTAAAATGGAGAAAAAAGGTAGTAGCTTTAGTTGAAGCTACAAAGCCAGATAGCATTTTGGATATTGCTACGGGTACAGGTGATCTTGCAATTCAAATGGTAAATAGTGGTGCTAAACGAATTGTAGGCCTCGATCTTTCTGAAGGCATGCTAAGTGTTGGACGGAAAAAAATAATTGAAAAGAATCTAGAGTCTCGAATTGATATGGTTCAAGGGGACTCGGAAAACCTTCCTTTTGAAGCAAATTCTTTTGACGCCATTACGGTTGCTTTTGGAGTAAGAAATTTTGAAGATCTAGAAAAAGGATTACAAGAAATATTTAGAGTTTTGAAACCCGGAGGGATTTTCGTAGTATTGGAAACCTCGGTACCCACTAAATTTCCCTACAAGCAAGGCTACCGTTTATATTCAAATCTTATACTACCTGTAATTGGTAAAATGTTTTCGAAAGACAAGGTTGCCTACTCTTATTTAAGTGAAAGTGCGGCAAATTTCCCATATGGAATTGCTTTCAACAATATTTTAAAGAAAACAGGGTTTATAGATGTAGTAGATTTACCACAAACATTTGGCGTATCAACTATTTATACTGCCTCAAAGTAGTAACATGAAGAAACTTCTTGCTTTTGCCCTAATGATGTTATGCCTGAATACTGCTCAAGCTCAGTTATTTTCAGGAGAACGGGTATTAAATCAGCAAAATTTTGATCAGCAACGATGGTCCTGGGGATATTTTCTAGGATTCAATAGTTATGATTTTAATTTTGACTATAAAAATTATAATCCAAGCCCTGTTACAGGTCAGGATCTTATTGTCGAGACAAGAACTGGATTTAATGTTGGTTTAATAGGAAATTTAAAACTGAATAATAATTTTGATCTCAGGTTTGAACCAGGTGTAAATTTCAATACTAGAGGTTTTCAGGCTATACGTGCTGATGCCGACACATACCGTGAAATTAGTTCAACGTATGTCCATTTACCACTACTGGTTAAATTTAACGCAAACAGATTAAATAATTTCAGGCCTTTTGTAGTAGGGGGAGTTTCAACTTCTATCAACCTTAGCAGTAATGAGAATAACCCAGATGATAATAGCGCCGGACAATTTAGAATGACTACCAACACCTATTATTACGAAATAGGGTTTGGCATAGATCTTTATCTTTATTATTTCAAGTTGTCGCCATCTATTCGCGGAGTATTTGCTATCAATGATGAATTAATTCGAGATTCAGATCCAAACAGTCTTTACACAGGAAATGTCGAAAAGATGTCATCTCGTGCGATATTTATCAACTTTACTTTTCAATAGCAGAATTTCTTCGGAATTCACTCAATATGACAGCCGTTGCCGTTGCCACGTTTAAACTTTCAGTTTTTTGAACCTTACCAAACTGTGGTATATTAAGTTTTTTGGTGAGTAGTTTTTGTATCTCCGCAGATATTCCATTAGCTTCATTCCCAAGCACTAGAATGGCTGACTCCGGAAGTTTAGCCATGTAAAGATTTTCACCTTCGAGCATAGTTCCTAGAACAGGAATGTTCTTATTCTCAACTATAAAATCATTCAAATCTAAATATTGAATATTAAGACGCGGTAGAGATCCCATGCTAGCCTGCACCACCTTTGGATTATAACAATCAACGGTATCATTGGAACAAATCAGGGTTTCAACACCAAACCAGTCGCATAACCTGATTATAGTCCCTAAATTTCCGGGATCCCTCACTCCGTCAAGGGCTACTGTTAATCCATTAATGTTACTTTTCTTTAATGGCGGAATTTTAAAAACGGCCAGAGCTTTTTGAGGAGTTTTTAAAGAGCTAATTTTATTTAGCTCTTTCTCATCAATCATAATAAGTTTCTTTCCCGTCAACTCAAAACTCTCTCCGGTTGAATAAACTGAAACTAATTCATAATCAGAATTCAAGAATTCTTTTATGCCTTTAATACCTTCAACCACGAATAGTCCATGAGTATTTCTGAACTTTTTTTGGGAAAGACTTTTTATTAACTTAATCTGGCTTTTGCTAACCATTCAAAAAATGTATTTTTGAGCCTCTAAACGCTACTGTTTGAAACGGCTTTTCGCAAAAATATTATTATTTTTTTTAAATCTTGTCTTAATAATTAGCTGTAATGCCGTAAAAAGACTCGAACCAGATCAAAACCTTTTGGTGAAAAATCAAATTTTCAGCAATGGTGAAGAGGTAAAAGACTCCAGGATATATAGCCGTTTACATCAGGAGCCCAATACCAGGATCCTGGGTTTTCCACTTAGACTACACTTTTACAATCTAGCCAGACCTAATATTGACAGTATTCTCACAGCAAAGTATCTGGAAAATGAAACTAAGAACCGAAAACTTAAAAATCTTCTTTCAAAAAAACAATTCGATAGATTTTTAAGATCAAAAATAGAATTCAACCAATGGCTTAAACGCACTGGCGAAGCTCCTGTTTTGGTGAATGAAGAAGATTCAAAAAAATCTGAAAATCGATTAAAGTCGTGGTACTGGAACAATGGCTGGTTTAATGTAGAAACAGATTATAAAATTATACCTCTTGAAGATAAAGAAAAAAGAGCGAAGGTTGAATATTATGTAACACCACATGAGCCATATATCATTGACTCAATTAAAACTGAAATTTCTTCCCGGGCTTTAGATTCTTTATACGAGTTAAATAAGGCTGAAAGTGCTATAAAGTCCGGAACTCAATACAATACTCTCGATTTTAATGATGAACGCGACAGGCTTTCCCAACTTTTCAGAAATAACGGAGTTTACAATTTCGATCAGGAATATATAAGTTTTGATGCCGATACGGTAGAAACAGACCATAAGCTAAATACTACTCTTATTATAAAGAATCAGAGGAATAATGTTGGAGACAGCATTTCCAGAGTACCTTTCAAAATTCATAATATAAGTAAGGTTAATATTTTCACAGACTACACTTATTCACAAAGAAATAGTGTTTTAACTGATAGTGCCCGCCATGAAGGCTACACACTATACAGCTTTGACGAAATGCGTTACAAACCGGAAGCGATTAGTGACGCGATATTCATCAAACCAGGAAATATTTACAAAGACACAGATAGAACCAGGACTTACAACAGGTTAAATGCTCTGAGGGTTTTCAGGTATCCTGATATTCAATATACTTTAGATCCTGATGACTCCACCGCGACAGATCTGGTAACAAATATATTCCTTACTCCTCTTCCTAAATATTCACTGGGGTTCGATTTTGATGTTTCGCAAAGTAATATTCAGGAATTCGGGATTGGTTTTGGAGGCTCTTTTCTAATAAGGAATATTTTTGGAGGTTTGGAAAATTTAGAATTCTCAGGTAGAGGAAGTATCGCTTCTTCTACAGATGCAGCAGCAAGCCGAGATGAAAATAGATTTTTTGATATTACGGAAGTTGGTGCCGACATGAAATTGAGTTTACCCCGTATTTTTCTGCCTGTTGATACTGAAAAGATAATTCCGAAATATATGTCTCCATTCACCAATATGAGTCTCGGGTTTAGTACTCAAAGAAATATTGGACTTGATAAACAGACATTTTCCGGTATTTTGAATTACACATGGAAACCTTCAAAAAGACTTAATAACAGTCTTGATCTTTTAAATATCCAATACGTTCGGAATTTGAATCCTGAGAACTATTTTAATGTATATCAGAATTCCTTCGAAGAACTTAACGACATTGCCCAGAATTCCAATTTTGAATTGAATGATCCACCAACTTTAGGAATTCCTGATGAAGCAGACGATTTTATTAATTATGTAGTTTCAGATGATTTCCCAAATACAGGCTTAAATCAAGATGATTTTTTCAATGTTCTGGATATTTACGAAAGGAAACTAAGGCTTACAGAGAATAACCTGATTTTCGCTACAAATTATACATATTTATGGAATACCCGGGAAGGTCTCTATGACCAGGAGTTTTCGAGATTCCGTTTTAAAATCGAAACAGCGGGTAATGTATTATCTCTATTGTCTGGTGTATTAAATTACGAACAAAATGAGCAGGGCTTCGACAAAGTAATTGGAGTCGCTTATTCCCAATATGCAAAGACCGAGATTGATTTTATCAAACATTGGGATCTGGGTAATGACCGGATATTTGCCGCCAGGGCTTTTGGAGGCATCGCTATTCCCTACGGGAATTCAAACAGTATCCCAATCACCAAGACTTTCTTTGGAGGAGGGCCAAATGACAACAGGGCATGGCAAGCCTACGACCTGGGACCGGGAAGTAGCGGTAGCATTCTGGAGTTTAATGAAGCGAATATGAAACTTGCTTTTAATGGTGAATATCGCTTCGGTCTAATAGATCAATTTAAGGGAGCCTTGTTTGTTGATGTTGGAAATATCTGGAATGTTCTGGATAATGTAGATATCCCTGAATATAAGTTTGAAGGCTTTCAGGATCTAAAAGAGCTTGCCGTAGGAAGTGGTTTTGGCCTTAGATATGACTTCAACTTCTTCGTCTTGAGATTTGATATTGGATTCAAAACTCATGATCCTGCCCAGTCTGAAGGCAATCGCTGGTTTAGAGATTATAATTTCTCCAATGCGGTATATAATGTCGGTATCAATTATCCTTTTTAAGCCAGTTTATTTTCTTATTTTTGTTAGCCCAATAAATAAATAGTTATGAGTCATAATATTAAACCAGGCGTTGCCACAGGAAAAGAAGTTCAGGAAATATTCAATTATGCAAAGAAAAAGGGATTTGCCCTTCCTGCAGTTAATGTAATTGGATCAAGTAGCGTTAATGCGGTTCTTGAAACAGCAGCAGAATTAAATTCTCCTGTTATAATTCAATTTTCAAATGGTGGAGCCCAGTTTAATGCCGGGAAAGGACTTTCAAATGAAGACGAACGTGCAGCAATTGCAGGTGGAGTAGCTGGCGCTAAACATGTACATGAAATGGCAAAATTATATGGAGTTCCAGTAATTATGCATACAGATCATTGTGCAAAAAAATTGTTACCGTGGATCGACGGACTTTTAGATGCAAGTGAAAAGCATTTTGAGCAATTTGGGAAGCCTTTGTACAGCTCTCATATGATAGATCTTTCAGAAGAACCCCTGGAAGAGAATATGGAGATCTGTAAAAAATATCTTGAGCGTATGTCTAAAATGGGCATGACCCTCGAAATTGAACTAGGGATAACCGGTGGTGAAGAAGATGGAGTAGATAATACAGATGTAGACTCTTCAAAATTATATACTCAGCCAGAAGAAGTTGCTTATGCTTATGAAGAATTAAGCAAAGTGAGTGACCAGTTTACGATTGCTGCGGCTTTTGGAAACGTACACGGGGTGTATAAGCCAGGAAATGTAAAATTAACTCCGAAGATTCTTAAGAATTCTCAGGAATATATTACAAAGAATTACAACGTAGAAGAAAACCATATCGATTTTGTATTCCACGGAGGAAGTGGATCTACGGTTGAAGAAATTCGTGAAGCGATTGGGTATGGTGTGATAAAGATGAATATTGATACAGATCTTCAATATGCTTACCTGGAAGGTGTTCGTGATTATATGTCAAGCAAAAAAGACTACTTAGCTGCGCAAATTGGAAATCCTGAAGGAGATGATGTTCCTAACAAAAAACATTACGATCCTAGAAAATGGGTTCGCGAAGGAGAATTCACTTTCAAAGCCCGACTGAAAAAGGCATTTGAAGATTTAAATAACGTAAATACATTATAAAATAGAATAACAGTCTTTCATTCATTCGAAAGGCTGTTTTTTATTGCCATAAAGTTGATCATCGAAAGATAAAAATTGGAAGTAAATGGCTTGGTTTAAAAGAACGCAAAAAGGTATACAAACACCTACAGAAGAGAAAAAGGATGTTCCAAAGGGATTGTGGTACAAATCCCCTACTGGTAAAATTGTTGATGCAGAACAACTGGAGAGCAATTTTTATGTAAGCCCGGAAGATGGATATCATGTTAGAATTGGAAGTAACGAATACTTCAAGATCCTTTTTGATGATAATAAGTATAAAGAACTGGATAAAGGGATGACCTCTAAAGATCCTTTGAACTTCGAGGATACAAAGAAATATACCGACAGACTCAAGGCTGCCCAGGATAAAACCGGATTAAAAGATGCGGTAAGATGTGCAGTTGGAAAATCTAAAGGTAAAGACCTTGTTATTGCCTGTATGGATTTTAAATTTGTAGGAGGTAGTATGGGTTCAGTAGTAGGAGAGAAAATTGCACGGGCTGCAGATCACGCCTTGAAGAACAGAATTCCATTAATGATCATTTCTAAATCTGGAGGAGCAAGAATGCAGGAAGCCGCCCTTTCTCTAATGCAGCTGGCAAAAACTTCAGTGAAGTTAGCGCAACTTGCAGATGCCAGAATTCCTTATATATCGCTTGCAACAGACCCAACAACGGGAGGAACAACGGCTTCTTTCGCTATGTTAGGAGATATAAATATTTCTGAACCCGGGGCTTTGATAGGTTTTGCTGGACCACGTGTGGTAAAAGACACTACCGGTAAAGATCTTCCAAAAGATTTTCAGACTTCAGAATTCTTAAAAGAAAAAGGCTTTTTAGATTTTATTACAAAGAGATCTGAATTAAAGAATAAAGTAAACCTTTATTTGGATCTTATTCAGAATCAACCAGTAAGAGCATAAATACCTTGAAATAAAAATTTAGGTTTAGATAGGTATTTTTTAAATTAGTAGTATCTTTGCCGCCTGACAGAAAATCTGTCCATACATAAAAATCATTTAAATAATATTGGAATGTATTTAGCAAAAGAGAAAAAAGAAGAGATCTTCGAAAAGCACGGTAAAAGCAAAACTGATACCGGATCAGCTGAAGGACAGATCGCATTATTTACTTACAGAATCGCTCACCTTTCTGAGCACCTGAAGAAAAATCGTAAGGATTTCAATTCAGAACGTTCTCTAGTAATGCTAGTAGGAAAGAGAAGAAGTCTTCTTGATTACTTAATGAAGAAAGATATCATGAGGTATCGTGCCATTGTTAAGGAACTAGGATTAAGAAAATAATTTTCAGGGGGCTTCGTGCCCCCTTTTTTTTTATATTAGAATGTCCTGACCGAGTTTCAGGATTTAAAAATTGTCGCCCAAGGGGTAGTTTTTCATTGGTCAAATCACAACTACACACAACACACAACCCGGCCGTCCGGATGGCGGAGACCTTTGTTTAACTAAATGATCTGGTTGAAGTTATTCAGATCAAATTTGAAATTATTATGATTCCACAAACATTTAAGGAGGTTATCGACTTAGGAGATGGTAGAACCATTTCTCTCGAAACCGGAAAACTGGCAAAACAGGCTCACGGGTCGGTTGTTGTTCAAATGGGTAATGCCATGTTACTTTGTACGGTTGTATCTTCATACAAGCCTACAACAATGGATTTCTTTCCATTAACACTAGATTATCGTGAAAAATTTGCTGCCGCAGGTCTTTTCCCTGGAGGATACTTCAAGAGAGAAGCAAGACCTAGTAGCGAAGAAATTTTAGTAATGCGTTTAGTAGATCGTGTATTGCGTCCACTATTCCCTAAAGATTACAAATTCGAAACTCAGGTAATGATCCAGCTAATGTCTCATGACGATGAAGTTATGCCAGACGCACTAGCAGGTTTAGCCGCTTCTGCAGCTATTCAATTATCTGATATTCCTTTTGAAACTCCAATTTCTGAAGCTCGTGTAGCCAGAATCAATGGAGAATTTGTTCTTAACCCAAGCAGAGAGAAACTTGCTGAAGCAGACATGGATATCATGGTTGGAGCTTCTGCAGATTCTGTGATGATGGTTGAAGGACAGTTTGATGAATGTTCTGAAGAAGAAATGGCTGAAGCAATTAAGTTTGCTCATGAAGCGATCAAAGTACAGTGTGCGGCTCAGGTAAAGCTAGCCGAAGCATTTGGTAAGAAGGAAACACGTGAATATGAAGTAGCTGATACAGATGAGGATATTGAAAAGAAGATCCTTGATGCTACTTACCAGAAATCTTACGATATCGCTAAAAGCGGTACAAGCAAAAAAGAAAGAAGCGAAGCTTTTTCTGAATTAAAAGAAGAAGTTAAAGCAATGTTCTCTGAAGAAGAATTGGAAGAGAAAGGCAAAATGATCTCAGGATATTTTGCAGACGCTCAGAAAAAAGCCGTTCGAGACTTAACACTTAAAGAAGGTATTAGATTAGACGGAAGAAAAACTGACGAGATCAGGCCAATATGGTGTGAGGTAGATTATCTTCCATCAACACATGGTTCAGCAATATTCACACGTGGAGAAACTCAGGCACTGGCAACAGTAACTTTGGGTACTTCAAGAGAAGCTAACCAGGTAGACCTTCCAACACAACAAGGAGAAGAAAAGTTCTATTTACATTATAACTTCCCTCCTTTCTCAACTGGAGAAGCTTACCCAATTAGAGGTACTTCCAGACGTGAGATCGGGCATGGAAACCTTGCCCAAAGAGCACTTAAGGGAATGATCCCGGCAGATTGTCCTTACACAGTGCGTATAGTATCTGAAGTACTGGAATCTAACGGTTCTTCATCTATGGCTACAGTTTGTGCAGGAACAATGTCTTTAATGGATGCAGGTGTTCAACTTAAGAAGCCAGTTTCTGGTATCGCTATGGGATTAATTTCTGATGGTGATAACTACGCTGTACTTTCTGATATACTTGGAGACGAAGATCACCTTGGTGATATGGACTTTAAAGTAACCGGTACTGTAGATGGTATTACGGCCTGCCAGATGGATATAAAGGTTAAGGGACTTTCTTACGAGATCCTGGTTGCCGCATTAAAACAAGCACGTGAAGGTAGACTTCATATTCTTGAAAAACTTACTGAAACCATCCCAACTCCTAACCAGAATGTAAAAGCACATTCTCCTAAGATCATTACTAGAAGAATTCCTAATGAATTCATTGGTGCTCTGATCGGACCTGGTGGAAAAGTGATCCAGGAACTTCAAAAAGAAACTAAAACTGAGATCGTGATCAATGAAGATCCGGTAACAGAAGAAGGTATCGTTGAAATTCTTGGAACTCAGCAGGAAGGAATTGATAAAGTACTTGCTAAGATAGATTCTATTACTTTCAAGCCAGAAAAAGGTAGTGTTTACGAAGTTAAGGTTGTAAAGATCCTTGATTTTGGTGCTGTTGTTGAATATATTGATGCACCGGGCAACGAAGTACTTCTACATATTTCTGAATTGGCATGGGAACGTACCAATGATGTAAATGATGTTCTTAAAATGGGTGATGTTCTTGACGTAAAATACTTCGGCCTTGATCCTAAAACAAGAAAAGATAAAGTTTCTCGTAAGGCATTGCTTGAAAAACCTGAAGGTTACCAGGCAAGACCTCCAAGAGATGATAAAAGGGATAATAGAGGTTCCCGTGATAATCGTGGTTCTCGTGATAACCGAGGACGTGATGACAGAAAACCTAGAGAAAAAAGAGACTAAATTCTCTCTCGATCTAAAAATGAGCCCGGCATATGTCGGGCTTTTTTTATTTACTTTTTTCTCATCGCTATGAAATTATCTGGTAATGCTTACGACTACTTGCCCGATAATTAGAATCTTGAATAAATTCTGGCGATTATTTTCTGCGTTAGGGATTGTAGTAAAAAGCCCACAGCGACTGAAAGGAGCGAGGACTTGAAGCGAAAAGCCCGGCACAAAGTGCAACGCCAGCATAAAATAAAATTCAAATATTGTAACATTAAGAGTATTTCTTACGTATAACCATGTACAAGAGCTATGCACCATTAAAATCCAAGTAGAAGATAGATGAGACAACTGAAGATTACGAAGCAGGTTACCAATCGTGAAACCGCATCGTTAGACAAGTATTTGCAAGAAATTGGAAAAGTAGACCTGATCACCGCTGATGAAGAGGTAGAATTGGCACAAAGAATTAAAGCGGGTGATGACCGTGCCTTAGAGAAATTAACCAAAGCGAACCTTCGTTTTGTGGTTTCTGTAGCAAAACAATATCAAAATCAAGGGTTAACCCTTCCTGACCTTATTAATGAAGGGAATTTAGGACTAATTAAAGCCGCAAAACGTTTTGATGAAACTCGTGGTTTTAAGTTCATTTCGTATGCCGTATGGTGGATTCGTCAAAGTATACTTCAGGCATTAGCCGAGCAATCACGTATTGTTCGTTTACCGTTGAACAAAATTGGTTCTATTAATAAGATAAATAAGACTTTCGCCTTTCTAGAGCAGTCACATGAGCGTCCGCCAAGTGCTGAGGAAATTGCGAAAGAGCTTGACATGACTATTAATGACGTTAAGGAATCTATGAAGAATTCCGGGCGGCATGTATCCATGGATGCTCCTTTGGTAGAAGGTGAAGACTCTAACCTGTATGATGTATTACGTTCAGGAGAGTCTCCAAACCCTGATAAGGAGCTATTGCATGAATCTCTTAGAACAGAGATAGAACGTGCTTTAGAAACTCTTACTCCTCGTGAAGCTGACGTGATCAGACTTTATTTTGGACTGGGTGATCAACATCCTATGACGTTAGAAGAAATTGGCGAGACTTTTGATCTAACAAGAGAAAGAGTACGTCAAATTAAAGAAAAAGCCATTAGAAGATTAAAGCATACGTCTAGAAGTAAAATTTTAAAAACGTATCTTGGCTAAGATATTTAAAGTAACAACAGTTTAGTGACGGGAGTGATGACCCGTTATGAAAATAACTGTTCGTTTTTTGATTGATGAATGACCCCGGAGTGATGACCGGGGTTTTTTCTTTTCTATTCCTCCTGGTCTCTATCACTTGTATCAATAAAATCATACTTCCCATTTATTGAGAAAGGAATAGTTAAACCTTTTTTTCTTACTATTTTTGTCTTAAAACAACACAACTATAATGAGCAACAAACTAATTGCCCCTTCAGTACTTGCATCAGATTTTGGTAATCTTCAGCGTGACATAGAAATGATCAACAATAGTGAAGCAGATTGGTTCCATATAGATATAATGGACGGAGTATTTGTTCCGAATATTTCTTTTGGAATGCCTGTTTTAAAAGCAATTAGCGATCATGCTAAGAAAACCATAGATGTTCATTTGATGATCGTAGACCCTGACAGATACATTAAAGAGTTTGCTAAATTAGGTGCTAATATTCTTACCGTTCATTATGAAGCCTGTACTCATTTACATAGAACCTTACAGGCTATTAAAGCTGAAGGTATGAAGGCCGGTGTTGCTATAAACCCTCATACAAGTGTAGATCTTTTGAAAGATGTTATTAAGGATATAGATCTTGTGTGTATCATGAGTGTTAACCCTGGTTTTGGAGGACAGAGTTTTATTGAAAATACCTATCAGAAGGTTCAGCGATTAAAGGAAATGATAACCCTGAATAATTCTGAAACCCTTATAGAGATTGACGGTGGAGTTACCAATAAAAATGCCGCAGAATTATCTAAAGCCGGTGCAGATGTATTGGTAGCAGGTAGTTTCGTTTTTAAATCTGAAAACCAACCTGAAACCATTAAAAACTTAAAGCAAATTGCAAACT
Organism: Christiangramia echinicola DSM 19838; assembly: GCF_000423065.1. Classification (GTDB taxonomy): domain Bacteria; phylum Bacteroidota; class Bacteroidia; order Flavobacteriales; family Flavobacteriaceae; genus Christiangramia; species Christiangramia echinicola. Next base: position 3,540 of record NZ_KE383973.1, on the reverse strand, counting down.
CCTAATATAAAATTCGATCTGGTGATTATTGGAGGCGGACCTATTGGTATTGCCTGTGCCCTGGAAGCAGAGAAAAAAAATCTATCTTATGTGATATTAGAAAAAGGATGCCTGGTGAATTCGCTTTACCACTATCCTACTAATATGACTTTCTTCTCTACTTCAGAAAAGCTTGAACTGGACAATATTCCTTTTATAAGCAATAATCCAAAACCCGGGAAACGAGAAGCCCTGGAATATTATCGCAGAATTGCGACATCAAATAAAATCAATATACATTTATTTGAAAAGGTTACTTCTATAGACACAAGATTAGATAATAATCATATAGTACAATCTACCAAAGGCGAATATTCAACAAATAACGTAGTAGTCGCTACAGGTTTTTATGACATCCCTAATTACTTAGGAATTCCTGGTGAAGACCTGCCTAAAGTTTCACATTATTATAATGATCCTCATTACTATTCAACACAGAAAACTTTAGTTGTCGGCGCCAGTAATTCGGCTGTAGATGCAGCTTTAGAAATTTACCGCAAGGGTGGGGATGTTACCATGGTGGTTAGAAAACCTGAAATAGGTGAACGGGTTAAATACTGGGTTAGACCCGATATTATTAATCGCATAAAAGAAGGCAGCATAAAAGTCTATTTTGAATCATCTCTCAATGAAATAAAGGAAACTGAAGTAATTGTTAATACCCCTGAAGGAGAAGTTACCATAGAGAATGATTTTGTATTACTACTCACTGGTTATAGACCTAATTTTGGATTTTTACAGGATATAGGAATAAAACTTTCTGAAGATGGCCGAAAGATTCCAGAGTATAATGAGGCAACTATGGAAACTAATATTCCCGGGATCTATTTAGCAGGAGTAATATGCGGTGGGGTTGAAACTCATAAATGGTTCATCGAAAATTCCAGGGTTCATGCTAAGATGATCGTAGATCATATTGGTGCCCATAAAAATGTATCAGTTGATTAAAAATAAAAAGCCATTTTATTACTAAAATGGCTTTACATCTTTCTCTTTTTTAAATATAGTTACTCCATAAGAACGACAGAGTTACTCCCTATACCTTTTCTTCTTCCGATTAATTTTCCGTAGAATTCGAGATCCTCATTATTATTCTTAAAAGAATGATCTACCTTTTTACCTATCTCATCAAGAGGAAATTTATATACTTTAATTTCGGGATAACCGTCGAACTTATCTGAAGTGCTTACCCCTATCTCTATACAATCCTCAGACTTGTTATAAACTACATATTCTGCCAGGAAATTATGCTTTAAAAGATCCATACAATCCTGGGAAAGTGTTTCACATTCTTTACATTCAGAGACATACATTTTTGCTAATTCCTGCAATGAAGATCTCAATTGGTTAGAGTTGAAATAAGCTGCCATAGGTTTATTTTTTTTTACTTTGGGCTAATTTATGGGATTAACCCCTTGAACAAAATTTATTATATAAGATTTAACGCTAAGGCTTAAAAAAAATACAATTACAGATCTTTATTTATAGCTTTTAAATAGAGTTTAATAAAACAAGTCCGGTTGGATTAAAAACCGGACTTATATAATTTAGTTCTAATTAATCGATAATGATTTGCTTTTCATAACTTCTTCCATCGCCAGTCATCAATTTACAGATATATATTCCACTCGGTAGATTACCTCTATCAAATTTCACCTGAACCATTTCGTTTGCATTCACAACCGAAGAGTATAAGACTTTTAATTGTCTACCATTCAAATCGAAAATACTAAGATCTACCTTCAGTTTTTCTTTCAGACTAAACTTAATATCACAATAAGACACCATAGGGTTAGGTGCAACTTCAAGTGAATTTAGAATTACTTCAATTTCAACTACCTCGTTTTGATTTGTAATTTTTGTTGAAGTTTCCATTGACTTACTGTTTTTTCCACCACCTTTTGGTTTATGGATCACGATAGAACCACCGCCAAGGACAGTAGCAAGATTTGAGCTTTCTGACTCTCCTCTCTGGTTATCATAAAGGACTTGAGATTCAGAATTACTTATCCATATCTTGATCCTGAATTCATCCGGATCATTACTCCCATTTGCATCACCATCTATAGCAATTAGCCTGAATTTATGATAACCTGTTCCATTCACAGTACCATAGCCAGTATAAGTAGCTTTTTTCCCTGAGATAACCAGAGACATGTCATCATGGCCTGTACTGGAGAAATGAAGATTCCCTGCTTTAAACTGGAAGTTCGTATGCCCGTCTACTTCGTTCATGTTATTCTTTCCGTTCTTATACTTGGCGTTAAACCCAAAGTTAGCCTTTCCTGCTATATTTTCGTAGTTGCCCTCCATAGCTCCTACAGGAGAATCTATCCAGCCTCCCCCAGTTACGAAGCCACCGGTTGGATCGAAGATAACCACATATTCGTAAATAAATGTATCCTTCTCTCCACAGGCATCAACTACTTCCAGTTCCACGGTATAGACACCGGGTTGCGGATCAAAATTTCCTTCTATGGCATTTTCACCTATACAATCATTACAGGTATATTCCTCTACCACTCCATCATTGGCTATTAATCTCCAGGTTGCCGAAACAACATTATTATCTACATAATCAGCAGTTAAGGTAACCCCTCCAGTATTCACCTCTACTGGGTCGATCGGCCCGAATATACTGGTAATTACGGGAGCCTCATTGGTTACGGTAACAAGGAAAGAACAATATGTCTCATTACCTGAAGCATCTGTTACCGTCCAGGTTACTTCTGTTTCTCCTTCATCAAAAACAGCTCCCGCTAAAGTTTCTGTATAATTATAATCATTGGTTATTGAAGAACCAGTACAATTATCATCAAAAGTGGGATCAAATTCATCAGCTACTACAGTATAGGTACAAGTACCTGGATTGTTTGCTCTTATTTGGTCTGCTACACAGGAGATCTCAGGTGCAATATTATCAACTACAGTCACCGTTGCTTTTGCTGAAGCTGAGTTTCCGTTAACATCAGTTACAGTAAGCTCTACAGTATTAGCGCCTATATTGCTACAGCCAAAGCTGTAGTTATCCAAAACATAGGTATCAATAGTACAGTTGTCGGTTGAACCGTTGTCAATCTGAGCTGCTGTAATCGTAGCTGATCCAGTGGCATCCAATTGAATAGTAATATCCTGGGTGACTACCGAAGGTGCTAAATTATCAACTACAGTCACCGTTGCTGTTGCTGAAGCTAAGTTTCCGTTAACATCAGTTACAGTTAAAGTAACCGTGTTGGGTCCAACATCTGAACAGGTAAAGCTGGTGATGTCCGTATCAAAGGTCAAGCCGCCACAGGCATCACTCGAACCATCATTCACTGCATCTTCCGTAATGCTCACATTTCCGGAAGCATCAAGATAAACTGTGATATCCTGGGTGACTACCGAAGGTGCTACATTATCAACTACAGTCACCGTTGCAGTAGTACTGTCTGAGTTCCCATTAACATCAGTTACAGTTAAAGTAACCGTATTGGTTCCAACATCTGAACAGGTAAAGCT
>NZ_AUHG01000012.1 GCF_000423065.1 Christiangramia echinicola DSM 19838 | reverse complement strand
TTTGCAAAAATGCTGCGAGCGTCGTTCGACAGACCTGACCCTCGGGCCATCCCGCTTCAACCGTTTAGAATTGCGTTTATCCTTAGGATAGGCGACGTTCTGGAACGGGGAGCAAACAGCAGGATCACTAAAAAGGAGTGGAATCCCTCATTGCTAAATTTCTTTTTTTCTTCTTCCTTTACAGCGAGTTTGCAGCTATCACTTTAAAAAGCACGCTTTTCTTCGTTAGCCGCACGCAAACTCGCTAAGATAGCGGTTCCACGAGTTTTTTTCCTAAGCTTCTTCCTGTTTGCTTGATGCTGAGAGCTCGCCCAGGGCTGGCGAATGGCATGTAACGGTCCCGGCTATCGCAAGTTGCGGGAGTAAGGACGTGGATTTGTCGGATTAGTTGTTTTAATAATTGGTCTCTAAAATAGCAATTTTCAGCAAACTACCCGTTATTTGCGATGAGCCGTTGTTGTTGCCAGTGCGGCTACCTACCAATTTTTAAAATTCTTATTGCACCTTGAATTACGAGAATAAATACGATTGTTCCAATAATTAAATCGGGTTTACTTGAATTTAACCAATTGACTAGTAAGGCAGCAATTATAACTCCTACATTTATTATTATATCATTTGAGGTGAAGATCATACTTGCTTTCATATGAGCTTCCTTTTTACTTTTAGATTTCTGAAGCAGATATAAACAAATTCCATTTGCAATCAATGCTAAAATTGAAACAATTATCATTGTTGAAAAATCAGGAAGTTTTTCATTTCCAAAAAATCTTCTTAGAACTTCTGCAAATCCAATTAGCGCTAATAAAATTTGGAAATAACCAGCTAAATTGGCAATTTTTTTCTTTTTTACGATTGAACCTCCTACAGCAAAAAGACTAATTCCATAAACAAAAGAATCTGCTAGCATATCTAAACTATCTGCAACTAATCCCATAGATTTTGAGATTAAGCCAGTTGTCATTTCTATGATAAAAAATGCAAAATTTATTACTAGTACAGACCAGAGTAATTTCTTTTGTTGAGAATTTTCTTCGAATTCAGTTTGGTCGGTTTGTTCCGTTTTTATTTTTTTAGTTCCTAATTTTAGTCCGTTTAATGAGTCTTCTATGGATTGAATTTCACCTTCGTGGAATACCGTTAATTTTCTATTTGGTATGTCAAAATTGAGATTTTTAATACTAGAGATTCCATCTAATTTCATCCTAATCAGATTTTCTTCTGAAGGACAATCCATTTTTGAAATTGTGAAAACTGACTTATTCATTGAGGTTAATTTTATCTAGCTGCTGCAAGATAAATTATGAATTTAAACTTGAGAACTTTCTTTTTTAGAAATTTGGTTTTTAAGCTGAATGCTAAATGTCCGCATTGGCTACAACGTGTTATATCTTTCCAAATATAGCTTTTTATTCGAGTATGTTCCGGGATAACCGCAGGTTTGGGTCACTTTTAGAACGTTCCATCATTTCCTTAAGACTTTCATCTAGTGGACTCCGTATCTGTGTAAGGTTCTTTTGTGTTACATGAGTATAAATCATTGTCGTCTCTGGTCTCGAGTGGCCTAGTAGTTCCTGAATATAGCGTAGATCTATTCCGTTTTCCAACATATGGGTTGCATAACTATGCCTCAAAGTGTGAGGAGAAACATTTTTTCTAATTCTGGCCCTTCTGCAGGAATCCTTTAAAAAACTTCGTACCGCAGAGGCGGTGTAAGGATTATCTTTAAGGCCTTCAGCAAAGTAAACTTTAGGTTCGTAGGTCTGCAGGTAATTGAAAAATAAAGGGAGAAAACTTTCCGCAAGCATTACGTAACGGTCTTTTCTGCCTTTTGCCTGTCTAATTAAAATCTGCCTCCGGTCTACGTCGATATCAGTTAATTTTAGACTGAGTAATTCCCCAATCCTCAATCCCGAAGCATAGATCAAGGCTAGAATACAGCGATGTTTTAAATTTCGTGTAGCCCTTAAAAGATCTATAACTTCTTCTTTACTTAAAACTCCAGGTAAATATTTGCTTTTTCTGGGCCTTTTAATTTTAGAAGGGTCAATTTCCTCCTGGTTTGTAAGGTCGAAATAATGTCTGAGCGCAGTTATGCATTGCCGGTGCGAACTAATTGAATAGTTCTTTTCAGCAATTTCCTGCTCTACGAACCTTTCTACATCATTAATTTTATAGAAAGTTTTAAACTTATGAAAGCTAAGGAATTTTTTTACAAAATTAGTATAGGTCTTAATGGTGCTCCTGCTTTTACGCTGTCCATTTAAATATTCTCGATAATTCAATAATTCCGACCTATCGGTCTTAGATGCTAAAATTTCTTTTTCCAGAGTTTCCATTCCCGGAATATTAAGGTTAGAATAATCTACATAATACCCGTATGCATTTAAATGCTTAAAAAAACGGTCAAGGTCTTTTGTGCTGGCCCTGATATAAAAGCATCCAAAAGTGCTGCTCCATGAGATAATATCCAGCTTTTTCAAGTGGTTTATCATTTCCCGATCATAATTAAAGCGGATCTCTATTTGAGAGGTTTTATGATGCTGAAATTCATATAATTCAATCTTCTTCATTTTTAGTAAATAAGACTTTAAATATAGCTGAAAATCAGATATATAGGATGTAGTAGAGATGAAAAATTTCACCTAATGAATAATAGTTTAAATCATTGATTATAAGTTTTTTATAGCAGATGAATAAAAGTATTAGAAGAACCCTGAAAAAAGGCCTATTTCAGGTATTCTATTTCAATTTTTTTGTGAAGTTTTTGCAGCACAATACTTTCTATTTCATTGTTAGGATGATAAATCGTAAGCCTGTAATTAGAATGTTTTATACCAGGATCTGAATGATCATCGTATCCTTGTAAAATACTTTTTTCAGGATGTGCTTCAACAATTTTCATTTGCCTGGGAGTTAATTCAACCTTATTTCCCCAGAACGGAATAAAACCGTTGAGTTTAAAAGTGGTTACAGAAACTCCATTCTTTCCGTGAATATTAGGTTCTACTTTTATAGCTATTTTTTCTTTAAGCGTATCTGAAACATCTTTTTCTTTATAATGCTGAATATGTTTTGTTGACTTAAAATAGACTTCAGAAATATTAAAAACCGGAACAGAATTACTGGCTTCTTCTATCTCTATTCCCGCTTTTTCAAAAATTGAGAACAATAGCTTAATTTCCTCTGGATTCATATCGCCATCTGCATAGGCCATTTCATGAAGCATGATTGCCAATGAGTGCTTTTTAGGTTTGCTTAATCCTTCTAATATGATGTTTGCCTGTTTCATATTGAATTTCCTGGCTTCCTCTACAAACTCTGAATCGAAATTTAATAACTTCATTAACTGCCCTAAATACACTAGTTCTCCCTTGGCGATCTTCTTATCAGCCAGGATGACATTATCTATCGCCTTTACGATGGCTAATTTTTCGGCAAGATTAAAATCCATTCTTTATTCTTTTCAGTTATAGTGTTTTTTATTAGCTAAATATACTGAAAAACAAGGTGTTATGTTGTATAATGCTGATGGTAAATAAAATATTCCTGAGCCTTAGTTGATTCTATTCTTCCATAAAAAAATCCGGGACCACTTAAGATCCCGGATTGAAATATCAATAATTGAATTGAATATATTAAGCCAGCATAACCGCTTTTACATTTACAAATTCATGCAGACCAAATGTTCCATGTTCTCTACCGTATCCAGAATCTTTAACTCCGCCAAAAGGCATATTAGGTTTCGCTAGACCAAATGAGTTGATAAAGACCATACCAGTATCAAAATGATACTTGGCCAAATCTTTTGCTTTTTCTTCATCTTTAGAGAAAATACCGCCACCCAGTCCAAATCGGCTGTCGTTTGCAATTCTCATGGCATCATCAGCATCTTTTGCTCTAATCAGGGAAGCAACAGGTCCAAATAATTCATCGTCATAAGCTGGCATACCAGGTTTTAATTCATCCAGGACAGTGGCAGGATAAAAATAACCATCACCCTCAGGTATTTTACCGCCGCAAAGGATCTTGGCTCCTTTTTTCACACTTTCTTCTACCTGCTCATGTAATTCTTCACGAAGATCTTTTCTCGCCATAGGTCCAATATCGCTATCGTCACTGGTAGGATCCCCCGCTTTGATATTAGACATTTGCTCAACGAAAGCCTTTTTAAAATCTTCGTAAACTTCATCAACTACAATAAATCTTTTTGCAGCCACACAGGTTTCACCATTATTATAAATTCTTCCCTGTACGCAAGTTTTAACCGCTAAATCTATATCGGCATCTTCCAGTACTATATAAGCGTCATTACTTCCCAGCTCCAGAACAGATTTTTTAAGTGCTGCACCCGCTTTTTCTCCAATAACCTTACCTGCTTTTGGACTTCCCGTTAAGGTAACTCCACGAATAAGGTCATTTTCAATAACATCATTACTTTGGTCATGAGAAATTAATAATACTTTAAAGAGATTTTCTGGTAAGCCGGCTTCCTGGTAGATCTTTTCCAGCATTAATGCTGAACCGGTTACGTTTTCTGCATGTTTTAATAAAACTCCGTTCCCGGCCATTAGGTTCGCGATGGAGTATCTAACTACCTGGTAAGATGGGAAATTCCATGGTTGTATTCCATAGATGACCCCCAATGGAGAATAGGTGATATACCCTTTACCACCTTCCGGCAGTTCTCGCTCTTCATCTTGAAGACTTTCAGGTCCGTTTTCAGCTGTATAATCACAGATACCTGAGCATAGGTCTACTTCCTGTTCACCCTGGCTTAAGAGCTTCCCCATTTCTGAAGTCATAAGTTTTGAAAGTTCCTGCTTATGTTCAGCCAGTTTCTTTCCAATATTCTTAATTACTTCTGCACGCTCTTCAGCAGGTTTTGCCTTCCATTTTAAGAACGCCTGGTGGCAATCTTTTATCGCCTGCTCCATCTCAGCATTAGACATTAGATCATAAGTATCTATGGTTTTTCCTGTAGCGGGATTAATAGTTTTAAGGTTCTTTTCTTCAGACATAATTTTTCTTTTTAGCTAATTTTTTTCAATTTTAAAGATACTCATTAATGTCCCGAACTATTGATAAGACCTTGTTAACAATGATGCGAAAAGAACCAAAGTTCATTAAAGTTTTAATAATTTTTGAAGATTTCTATGTATTCAACTAACCTGATTTCGAAGATCAGGTTAATGAAGCTTCATACGCTTAATGATCTTTCGGTCTTTACTGGAGAGAAACCAGTAGGTGAGATAAAGTATAGCAGGAGTATAAATTAAAAGTATAAAATTTACTTCTATGGCAAAGCCCTGTATGGCAATTCCCGTAAATAGTGCCAGAATTGAAATTAACCCCCCAAGACCCGGCCATTTGTAGGCCAAAACCAGGCCAATACAGGTTATAACCGGAAAACAAATAAAGCTGATTAATTCTATTGGATCTTTGAAAGTATCGGTCCTCGCTGCCTCTTCACCAAAAATATAAGCTATCACGAAAAATAAAATAAAGGCGAGGATAAGACTGCCCCAGATCCTGGCGCTCCAGAGAACAGTTTTATTTATATGAGTTTGATTTTTCACGATGTTAAGTTTCTAAATCAAAATTTTAAATTGTCTATCTAATTTAACCATTTTCAGTTTTCATTCCTAGGTTCTGGTTATCAGATTTTTAAAGATTTGTAGGTTTGTAGAAATACTTTTGTAAATTGAAGTTCAGACTTTAGCCTACCAATCCGCTGGGATTAATTCTTGATTATTCTTTATAATTTTAATTTTTAAAACGATTACAAATGCAGTCAGAGCTACAGGAAGCTTATGGGTTTCTGTTTGAAAAAGAACTTTTAGAGGAAATTGCTGAAACCGGGACCTTAAAGAAAGCCGCAGCAGGGGAGAAGATCATAGAGATAGGTGATTATGTAACCGGTATGCCACTTCTTTTAAGGGGAGCCGTTAAGATCCTGAGGGAAGATAAAGATGGAGACGAGCTTCTGCTATATTTTATAGAACGGGGAGATACGTGTGCGATGACCCTTAATTGCTGTATGGGAAGAACTAAAAGTGAGATACGCGCGGTTGCTGAAAGGGATACTTCTTTAATAATGATCCCTGTTTCTAAAATGGAGGAGTGGACTGCCAGATATAAATCCTGGCGCAATTTTGTATTTGAGTCTTACCATTCTCGCTTATCAGAAATGCTGGATGCCATAGATGCGATTGCCTTTATGAATATGGACGAACGTCTAATGAGGTACCTAAGAGATAAGGCGAAAGTTAATCGGGATGAGGTTGTTCATAGTACTCACCAGCAAATTGCCTATGATATGCATACTTCCAGGGTAGTGGTATCACGTTTGCTCAAGAAACTTGAGATCGAAAAAAAGATATCCCTGCAACGTAACCAGATAAAAGTAATAGATCTGTAATATGCTATGTAACTAAGGTTACTGCCCAGACCGAACATTGACGGTACTTTTGCCCCGAATTAAATTATCGATATGGAAATACTTGAAATACTGGGATACTTTGGAGCACTTATAATAGGAGTTGTCCTGGGTTTAATTGGAGGTGGAGGTTCTATTCTAACGGTACCTGTCCTGGTTTACTTAATGGCTATAAATCCAGTTACAGCAACTGCTTATTCTCTGTTTGTGGTAGGGACCTCTTCTTTAGTTGGAGCCCTGCGGAATATTCCAAAGAAACTTATCGATTTTAGAACAGCCATAGTTTTTGCTATTCCGGCTTTTGTCGCCGTTTATCTCACCAGGAAATTTCTTGTGCCTGCAATTCCTGCTGAAATATTTACGGTTTTTGATTTTACTGTCACCAAAAATATAGGGATCATGCTCTTTTTTGCCATAATTATGGTAATTGCATCTATTTCTATGATACGAGAAAAGGATAATGGCAGAAACGTAGAGGAGGAAAAAGTAACTTATAATTATCCTTTGATAATTCTTGAGGGTGTTGTTGTTGGTTTACTCACAGGTATTGTTGGTGCCGGTGGAGGCTTCCTTATTATACCTGCGCTGGTCCTTATGGCCAAATTACCTATGAAAAAGGCGGTAGCTACTTCCTTATTGATCATCGCAGTTAAATCACTCATAGGTTTTATAGGAGATGTTGAAAATATGGATATCGATTGGGTATTTTTATTAATATTTACCGGAATATCTATAGCTGGAATCTGGCTAGGGGTTTATCTTAATAACTTCGTCAATGGCAAGAAGCTTAAAAAAGGTTTCGGTTGGTTCGTATTATTAATGGGAATCTATATTATTTGGAGTGAATTATATTAAATTTTTGTTAAAACACTATCTAATCGTTAGGCAAATCAATTGATTTTCAGCGTTAACTCATTGAAATAGTGTAATTTTATTAAACCGAAAATTGAATTATTCCCATATTCCCCCCGCCTGATTTATTTTAGTAGATAGTATACCTGCTTTTCGTGATTGTAAGTGGGTTAGATTGAATTATATATTCTATCCGGATATATGGACAATGTTTTTCAGGAGTTATGGTTTGGGGGGAAACAAGTGCACGCAAACTCCGCGTTGCAACCGATTAAAAACCTTCTCCCTGATGGAGATCTTCAGTTAAAGGATTTCTTTTAGAATGGTTATTCTGTTCTATATCCGGATATTTTTCTTTCTTATTCAATGTTTTCTCCAACATTATTCACACTTCTTAATATTACCTAAAACTTTAGAAAATAGGTGCAGTTAAGCCATGTTGACCTGCTTAAATTTCTTAATTTTATTTATCGAAAGATTAAATGATTTTAGGGATTTTCCCAACCTTACTTTAGAAAAACTTCCTTGATGGAAAACCTCGATTACGCCAGACTTCAAATGGCATTTACCCTTGGATTTCATATTATTTTTGCGTGTATAGGCATGGTAATGCCTTTTTTTATGGTAGTATCCCATAAAAAATGGTTGAATACCCGCAAGCCTGTCTACCTAAAACTTACTAAAGCCTGGCAAAAGGGTGTGGCTATATTCTTTGTTACCGGGGCAGTTTCTGGTACAGCACTTTCATTTGAATTGGGGATGCTCTGGCCAGAATTCATGAAACATGCAGGACCCGTAATTGGTATGCCTTTCTCTTTAGAAGGAGCTGCGTTCTTTGTAGAAGCAATTGCCCTCGGCTTTTATCTCTATGGATGGAACAAGCTACCAGAAACTTTTCACTGGATCACCGGAATTATTATAGGAATTTCTGGCGTAGCATCTGGGATCCTGGTGGTCTCGGCAAATGCGTGGATGAATTCCCCAACTGGATTTGATGTGATAGACGGGAATTTTGTTAATATAGATCCCGTCGCGGCCTTTTTAAATGATGCCTGGTTTACCCAGGCACTACATATGACTCTTGCCGCTTTTGCCGCCACAGGTTTTGCTGTAGCCGGTATTCATGCTTTTCAGATATTAAGGAACAAGAGACCCGAGCTGCATAAGGAAGCATTTAAAATAGCTATATTTTTTGGTGCTGTTGCCGCCTTACTCCAACCTTTAAGTGGTGATCTTTCAGCAAAAGATATTGCCGAGAGACAACCGGTAAAACTAGCGGCTATGGAGGCTCATTACGAAACTAAAAAAGGCGCCCCTCTGTATATTGGTGGTATTGTAGATGAAGAGAATAAAGAAGTTACTCATAAAATTGAAATCCCAAAGGCTCTTTCTTTTCTCGCATTTGGAGATTTTGATGCTGAAGTAAAAGGCCTGAATGACTTCCCTGAAAATGATTTGCCGCCCGTAGCTATCGTGCACTATGCCTTCCAGACCATGGTGGGAATTGGTACTTTGATGATGATTGCAGCTTTGATCTTCTTTATTAGTCTCAAGAAGAAGAGCTGGCTGAATAATCGAAAATACTGGTGGCTTTTTGCCATTTTAAGTCCGCTTGGCTTTGTAGCGGTTGAAGCCGGTTGGGTGGTGACCGAAGTGGGACGTCAACCCTGGATCGTTTATAATATTATGAGAACCTCAGAGGCAGTGACGCCAATGCCGGGGATGAAATATAGTTTTTTCCTTTACGTTGCTGTATACATCATCCTGGCGGTGACCGTAACCTGGCTTATGAAAAGGCAAATAAAAGTTCTTAATAAATCAATAGGATAATGATGCTATACGTAGTGCTGTTTTTTACTTTCTTTTCGCTTTTCCTTTATGTTCTACTGGGAGGTGCCGATTTTGGTGCTGGTATCGTGGAGCTTTTTTCTTCACGGAACGATCGTCAGCTTAACCGGGATACCATATATAAAGTAATGGGGCCGGTCTGGGAGGCCAATCATATATGGTTAATTATACTTATCGTGATCCTTTGGATCGCCTTTCCGGTTTATTTCAATATTATTATAATTTACCTGCATATTCCTCTTACCCTGGTATTGCTGGGTATTACCATACGTGGAGTAGCCTTTATATTCAGGCATTATGATGCAGTAGTAGGAGCTTCCCAGGTTTGGTATAACCGCATGTTCAGGTTTTCCAGTCTAATAACTCCCATTTTCCTTGGAATGTGCTTCGGAACCTTAGTAAGCGGTAAAATTGTAATAACAGAGGATTATTCTGAAACTTCGTTTGCCGAAATTTTTATGTTTCCCTGGCTTAATGTATTTACAATTCTTACCGGCTTGTTCTACGCTTCTTTATGCGCTTTCCTTGCTTCAACCTTACTTATAGGAGAAACAACTGGAGAAATAAGAAAATTATATAGTAAAAAATCTGCGATTTTCACTATCGTGCTAGTAATTATGGGAGGATTACTCCTGGCGTATGGGTTGTGGAATAAAATGGTCTTTGTTCAGGACTTCTTATCTAATGCTTATTCATTAAGCGCGGTAAGTCTTTCTGCCTTAATATTGATCCCTTTATGGAAAGCTATTAAAGAGCAGCATAGTTTACTAACCAGGTTTTATGCCGGGTTTCAGGTCTTATTAGTGATTTTTGCGGCTGTAAATACCCATTTTCCTAATTTGATAATTACCAGTACCGGCGATATTAATATGATGGACGAAACTGCTCCAGATTCAGTAATAAGGGTTTTAGGGATCTCTTTAATTATTGGAGGAGGTATTATTCTTCCGGGACTTTTTCATCTTATGAAGTCTTTTAATATGATAAGTATTCCTAAAAATATCACCGGGGAAGATGATTGATATACCAAAGAAATTATAAAATTCTTCTTAAGCTTTGCTATAGGTTCAATTTTAGGTAATTTGGATTTTGAAAATAAACTTAAATCATAAGCAATATGAGATCATCTATTTTAAAAGGACTTTTTTTTAGCAGTATACTTTTTTTTATAGCCTGTGGTGAAAGTACAGATGTTGTAGAATCTGGAACTTACCAGGGAACTGTAAAAGAGGTTGAAGCAGATAAAACTGAGATCTATGTTACTACCAGCGATGATAAAACGCTGGAACTTTATTTTACTGAAACTACCAGCCTTACCAGAAATGGAAGTGAAGTTGAATTTTCTGAGCTTGAAGAAGGACAGAAAGTTGAGGTAGAAGTGGAGAAAAACGGAAAAAGATTAGATCCCGTTTCTGTTAAAATTATGGAATAATAATGGATCAATTACCAGATTTTTGGCGGACAGAGGTGTTTCATCCTCTGTCCGTTCATTTTCCGATCGTTCTACTGTTACTTGCAACGCTTTTTAAATTCATCGCACTCTGGTCTTCAAAGATCACCTGGGATCATGGAGGCAGGTTTTTATTAATACTGGGCGTAATTGGTGTATGGATCTCTATTTATACTGGTAATCTTGCAGATGGAATTGTATCCCGTCAATTATGCGATCCTACCGTTCTCAAAGAGCATGAGAATTTCGCCTATACCACAGCCTGGTTATTTTCTATCGCACTAATTCTTGAGCTTTTAACCAGGTATATAGACCTCATAAAAACTAGAATTGTATCTGTGGTACTAGTTCTATTAATGTTCTCTGGATCTGTTACTCTGGCGTATGTTGGTCATCTAGGAGCAGAACTGGTATATCAACAGGCTGCCGGCGTAAATATCCCTACAGAAGACTGCGCTGAATTCAATTGATATTATTTAAAATCCCGGTCTTTTACTATAAGTTTAAAGTGAAGTTTTCCATTTAAACCTTTATTATCCTATTTTTAAGGTTCAGCCTAATAAATCACATTGACGAATTTTAAAGATAAAACCGTACTTATCACCGGGGGAGCATCTGGAATTGGACTCCTGATGGCAGAAATATCTATTCAAAAAGGAGCCTCAAATCTTATTATTTTAGATATAAACGACACCGCTCTGCAAAAAGTGAAAGATAAACTGCATTCTGCAAAATGTGCTGTGTTGACTATTACTACAGATATAACCAGTGAGGTAGATCTTGAAAATGCCATTTCTAAGATTGATGCTGCAAATCTGGAAGTAGATTTCCTTATTAATAATGCCGGGATCGTAACAGGTAAGAATTTTGCCGATCATTCTTTTAAGGATATTGATAATAATATGCAGGTGAACTCCATAGCACCTATGAAACTTACTTCGATAATTCTGCCTTCAATGATCAAAAGAAGGTCTGGACATATTGTGAATATTTCGTCTGCTGCCAGTATGCTCTCTAATCCCAGAATGTCTGTCTATTGCGCTAGCAAATGGGCTATGACCGGGTGGTCTGATTCTTTAAGAATAGAAATGGAGCAGGAAAAGACCGGAGTGAAAGTACTTACCGTAACCCCCTATTATATAGATACCGGAATGTTTAAAGGGGTAAGGTCCCCAATTATTCCCATATTGAAGCCTGAGAGGGTAGCTCAAAAAATTATTAGAGCTATAGAAAAAGAAAAGATCATCTTGCGAACTCCCTGGATCATATATACGTTACCATTTATAAAAGGAATTTTGCCAAAGCGATTCATGGATTTTTTTATTGGAAAAATCTTCGGTATATATCACATTATGGATCATTTTAAAGGAAGGAACTATGACAAAATCTGAACTTTCAAATTTACTCCATAATCAAAAACTGGCCTTCCAGAAATCTCCTCCCGAATACGAGAAAAGAATAAAGAGCCTTAAAAAGCTTTCAGATATAATTGAAGAAAATAAATACCGACTAATTGAAGCTGTCTACAAGGATTTTGGTTTAAGAGCCAGGGAGGAAACCCTCTTCCTTGAGATCTTTCCGCTTCAGGATGAGATTAGACATGCAGTTAAGAATCTTAGGAGTTGGATGAAGAGGAGATATGTGCCCAGTTCCTGGTTTTTGCTGCCAAGTTCAGCATATTATCAATTTCAACCTTTAGGCTCGGTAGGGATCATGGGGGCATGGAACTATCAAATTTTGCTTACTCTCAGTCCACTGGTCGATGCCATCGCTGCTGGAAATCATGCAATATTGAAACCATCTGAGATCGCACCTACTTCAGCAGAGGTGATCAAAGAGATCATCAATACTAATTTTTCAGCAGATTATATTCATTGTGTGACTGGTGATAGTGAACTCGCGAAAGATTTTTCATCATTGCCATTCGATCATCTATTTTTCACCGGGTCTACACGAGTTGGGAAAATGGTCATGGCTTCCGCAGCACCTAATCTAACTCCAGTAACTCTGGAATTAGGAGGGAAATCTCCTGCTATAATTCATAATTCCTATTCCGTAAAAAGGGCAGTGAAAAGAATTATGGCCGGTAAATTGTTTAATGCTGGTCAAACCTGTGTGGCTCCAGACTATGTGGTAATGCCGGAGTCACTCAATGAAGAATTTAGAAAGGAAGCTCAATTAGCAGTTGAAAAACTCTATCCCGGGATCCAGAGGAATGAACAGTATACCCAAATTATTAATTCGGGACATTTTGAAAGATTACAGGCTCTTTTAAAAGATGCCGAAGAAAAAGGAGCAAGGGTCATTGAGTTGGGTGATAGAGATGTAGCAGATACTGCTAATAGAATGAATCCAAAACTGGTTTTTAATGTAAGTTCTGATATGGATCTTATGCAAGAGGAGATCTTCGGACCAATTTTACCTGTACTTAATTTAGAAACTGTAGAAGAAGCTGTAGATTATGTGAATAATAATGCTAAACCTCTGGCGCTGTATTATTTTGATGAGAAGAAAAGAAGAATTGATTGGTTACTTAAAAATACCTTATCGGGAGGAGTTACAGTTAATGATACCATATATCACCTGGGACAGCACAACCTTCCCTTTGGAGGAGTAGGAGCTAGCGGGATGGGGCATTATCATGGTTATGACGGTTTTAAGACCTTTTCCAAAAAAAGAGCGGTAATGCATCAAAGGAAATTTGCCACTACAGACTTTCTACACCCACCTTTTACAGACCTTAAAAAGAAACTAATAAATATAATAGGGAGGTTTAGTAAGGTTTAATCTTAGTATTTCCGTGCAAAGTATTTATATTTCTGTTTTAATAAATTTGAATTAAATATCATATGGCCGGAAAGACAAAGATTATCAATGGCTACAGGCATATAGCCTATGAAGGTGATCATTTTACAGATGATGAAATGAAAATGAAGTCTATGGAATACTACAATTCTCTGGATTCCCGCAGATCTGTAAGACACTTTTCTAATAGTATGATTCCCGTTGAAGTTATCGAGAATATTATTAAAGCTGCAGGAACGGCGCCTTCTGGTGCTCACAAACAGCCCTGGAAATTTTGTGCGGTTTCCAATTCAGAATTAAAATCTAAGATTAGAGAGGCAGCAGAAAAAGAGGAGCAGGAAAACTATAATAGCAGGATGAGCGAACGCTGGTTAAAGGACCTTGCTCCATTGGGAACCGATACTAATAAAGAATTCCTGGAAATCGCTCCCTGGTTAATTATAGTTTTTAAGGAGGTTTATGAAATCGATGATGCGGGTGAAAAACAGAATAATTATTATGTGAACGAATCTGTGGGGATCGCCTGCGGAATGCTAATTTCAGCTATCCATAATGCCGGGCTGGTTACATTAACACATACACCAAGTCCTATGAATTTTCTTTCTGAAATTCTGAACAGACCTAAAAATGAAAGGGCTTTTCTACTATTACCTGTAGGCTATGCAGCAGAAGATGCTTTTGTGCCAGATATAGCTAGAAAAAAGCTGGAGGAGATTAGTGATTTCTATAAAAAATAGTACCGGCCTCTGTAGGGTGAGACCGGTACTTTGATTATTATGAAAAAACATTATTCGAGGTCAAAAAAACATATAACCTGCTTAACGCCTGTAAGATATCATTTAGAATAAATATTTTTTGTAACATTTGTTACACAGCTAGTTATAAAATAAAAAATGCCGAAGTTATTAATTACGAGAAATTCTGAATGGGCTAATAGATACAGATCTTTCGATCTATATATGAATGGAATTAAATTTGCCGAATTAAAAGATAAACAAACTTTGAAATTTGAAATTCCGGAAGGAAATTATCAACTAATTGCCAAATTAGGGAGGTATGGAAGTAAGCCAGTATCCTTTAAATTGGAAAAAGGAGAAACTAAGAGGTTTGAAGTAAAAGGCTTCTTATTTTCAAAATATCTTCTGCCACTTGCAATTTTTATCGCATTGTTATACTTCGGTATATATTTTAAATTTCATAATAATAACCTTATCCTGGCTACGGCATTAATGATACTCTTTGGATATCTATTTTATTTCCTCAGTTTTGGCCGCAACCAGTATCTAAGATTATTTGAAAGGTAATTCACGAACCACTATTCCGGGACTTCAGCGCGTTCATCGATAAGTTTTTCCTTTTTTAGATCTTCCCAGAATTGAGATGGGATCTTAATATCAAAGGCTTTCGCATTTTCCTGTACCTGCTCCGGTTTACTGGCACCGGCAAGAACAGTATTAACGATCTTAGGGGCATAAGAGAACTGAAGCGAGGCCGTACTAAGATCTACGTTATGCTTTTTAGCGATCTCTTTAATTCCATTTAACCTTTTCACCTTCTCTTCAGGCATATCTCCGGAATAGTTATAACGGCCCTGGCCTGAAAGTAGTCCTGCATTAAAAGGAGCTGCAGCGATTAATCCTACATTGTGCTTTTCTATAGAAGGAAATAATTCATCCAGGGATTTCTTGTGATCTACCAGGGAATATTGAATTGCCGATAGAAATATGTCAGGATCAGCATCTGTTTCTTCCAGGGTTTTTACTATTGGTTCTATAGTATTCACACCAAGTCCCCATCCTTTGATAAGACCTTCTTCTCTCATTTTTGTAAGTTCAGGCATAGCGCCTTT
Source organism: Christiangramia echinicola DSM 19838 (assembly GCF_000423065.1). Classification (GTDB taxonomy): domain Bacteria; phylum Bacteroidota; class Bacteroidia; order Flavobacteriales; family Flavobacteriaceae; genus Christiangramia; species Christiangramia echinicola. Next base: position 497,282 of record NZ_AUHG01000012.1, on the reverse strand, counting down.
CCTGGCAACTTCAAAATGATCTAACCATGTGGTACCGTCTTTATATTCATCATTGTGGTCTGGAGAAAGATCATGAATAAATACATAATCTATACTTTCAATTCCCAGTCTTTGTAGACTATCTTCAATAGACCTTCTAACGGCTTTAGCTGAATAATCATATTTATAATCAAATGGAGCCGGCTCATTCCACATAGTTTCAGGAATATTTTTAGTAGCAGATAACACTCTCCCAACTTTGGTAGTCAGAATATAATCATCCTTCTTTTTATTATGAAGAAAATGACCAAACCTTCTCTCGCTTAATCCCAGGCCATACCAGGGAGAGGTATCATAATATCTTATTCCTGCATCCCATGCTGCTTTTAATGTTTTCTCGGCTTCTATATCACTTAATACTTTAAAGCCATTTCCAATGGCAACACCGCCGAGTCCTAATTTTTCTTTTATAACTTCTCTACCCATAACTTAAATTTTAATACCTAAATTTAAAGAGAACAACTTGTTTTAGAAATGCATTTAACCAACTCTAACAGAAAAGGTTTTCGGGTGTTAATACATTTTAAGTATTTCTGTAACAAAAGTTACTGCCTTAGCGCCTCGATATTTATATTTTTGTTCCAGAATTTAAAAACGCTTGGAAAAGTATATTGATATAATCCAGAATTCATTTACGGGATATTTTAATTATCTCGTAAACGAAATAACCCATCCAACATGGACGAGTTATTTCTATTGGCTTATTGGATTGTCGCTGTTGGTATGGATCCTGGAGATCGTTATTCCATGGAGAAAAGATCAGAAAGTTTTTCGTAAAGGTTTCTGGCTGGATAGCTTTTATATAGTTTTCAATTTTTTCCTGTTTTCATTAATTGTCTATAATGCTTTGAGTAACGTGGCTGTAGAGTTATTATATGACTTTTTACGGCTTTTCGGGATAGAGAATATAGTTGCCATAGAGTTAGGGAATCTTCCTGCATGGAGCCAGTTATTGATCATGTTTGTGCTGGCAGATTTCATACAATGGAATGTACATAGACAATTACATAAGAGAGCAAGTCTATGGGAGTTTCATAAGATACATCATAGCGTGAAAGAAATGGGGTTTGCTGCTCAATTCAGGTTTCATTTTATGGAAACTATTATTTATAAAACGGTGCAGTATATTCCCTTAGCAATGATCGGGTTCGGGATAAAAGAGTTTTTTTTAGTTCATATGTTTGCTGTGTTCGTAGGACATTTAAATCATGCAAATGTTGGTTGGAACTACGGTCTCCTGGGATATATTTTTAATAACCCTAAAATGCACATCTGGCATCACTCAAAAGAGTTACCGGAAGACCGGCCTTACGGAATGAATTTCGGACTGAGTCTAAGTCTCTGGGATTATATTTTTGGAACTGCCTATGTGCCTGAAAACGGTAAGAAAATAGAATTAGGTTTCAGTGGAGATGAAGATTTCCCTGAAGATTTTGGAAATCAAACCCTGTTTCCTTTCCGAAGAAAAGAGAAAGTAAAATCGAATAACATTTAAAAATCATAATAATATGACTATAAAACAATTCAAAGATAGTCCGCTTGCACATTATTCATATGCTATTGTTAGCGACGGAAAAATGGCCTTAGTAGATCCTTCGAGAAATCCTATGGACTATTATAGATATGCTGAAGAACAGAATGCTAAGATCGTTGCGGTATTTGAAACGCATCCTCATGCAGATTTTGTAAGTAGTCATTTGCAGATTCATGAAGAAGCCGGAGCAACTATCTATGCTAGTGAAATGGTAGGAGCAGATTATCCGCATAAGTCTTTTGATGATGGAGATTCTTTGAAGATGGGAGCGGTAGAATTTAAAGCTATAAATACTCCTGGGCATTCTCCAGATAGTATTACGATTGTGGCCAAAGACGGAGAAGAAACGGCCTTGTTTACAGGAGACACCCTTTTTATTGGAAATGTTGGAAGACCAGATCTTCGTGAAAAAGCTGGAAACATGAAGGCGAAGAGAATAGATCTTGCCAAACAAATGTATGATACCATAAAAAATAAGTTCACAGATCTGCCAGATGATGCATTAGTATATCCTGCACATGGTGCTGGATCATTGTGTGGTAAGAATATGAGTGACGCTTCTTCAAGCACACTTGGAAACGAACGCCAGGGAAACTGGGCCTTTAAAGAGCAAACAGAGGATGAGTTCGTAGAAGAGATCTTAAAAGATCAGCCTTTTATTCCTCATTACTTCGGGTTTAATGTAGATATTAATAAAACCGGACCTGAAAATGTACAGCGTACAAAATGGGCTAACAAGCTTATGCTGAATGTTGGCAAGGTTGAAAAAGAAATTACCGTGGTGGATACTAGAGATGGAGACGCTTTTAAAGCCGGACACCTTCCAAACAGTATTAATATCATGGCCCGTTCTGAAGGTGATAAATACGAAACCTGGTTAGGAGCAATAATTAAGCCTGAGGAACAGTTTTACCTGGTTTTGAACAGTGTTGATGATCTGGAAGAACTATTAGAAAGAACTGCGAAGATTGGGTATGAGAAACAGGTTAAGGCTGTGGTTACATTAGGATCTGAAGTTTCTAAAAAATCTGATGACTTTGACCTGGAAGATTTCAAAAATAATAAAGAGAATTATACTATTGTAGATATTAGGAATAATAGCGAAGTAGCAGATGGAAAGATCTTTGAAGATGCCATCGCTGTTCCTTTAAATGAACTAAGGGAAAATGCTACCGAGATTCCTTCTCACAAACCGGTAGTAGTTCATTGTGCCGGTGGATATAGATCTGCGGCCGGAAGTAGTATTCTGGATAATAAGTTTGAGAATACCAAGGTTTATGATCTAAGTGAAGCTATTAAGGAATTTAAGTAAAGTTCCCCGACTTAAGTTTACCTACAAATGACCCGGAATATTATTCCGGGTTTTTTTATGTCGTATTAGAAAGAAGGAATATAACATTTTGAAGTCATCGCGTGTTAAGCAAAAGATCTCAACTTCAAGAGCTATATGTATATTGTGACTGCTCCAATCATTTCACTAAATCACAGTGATATTTATGAGGATTTTGAGATTTCTTCAACAGTTGATACACCTTAATTTTTCTATATTTACGCTCCGACGTCAAAAAAATAACTATACATAAACCTTTTTATGGATAAGAACTACAAGGTTAAAGTGAACAACTCCCTGAAATATGAATTTTCAGAAGAGGAGATTAAGGCACTGGATACTCAGAAAACTTCAGATAGAAACTATCATTTACTCAGGGAAAATAGGTCTTACAAGGCTGAGGTCTTTAAATCTGATTTTCTAAACAGAACTTATGAGATTAAGATCAATTCTAACATTTATTCAGTTAAGATCAATAATGACCTGGATCAATTAATCGAGGATATGGGACTTTCCTTAGGAACTTCTCAGCAGGTCAATGATATTAAAGCACCAATGCCGGGTCTTATTCTGGAAGTGAATGTTAAGGAAGGTGATGAGGTGAAAGAAGGTGATTATTTACTGGTTCTGGAAGCGATGAAGATGGAAAATACTTTAACGGCTCCTCGCGATGGAGTGGTAAAGTCTGTAACTGTTGCAAAAAGCGATACGGTAGAAAAGAATCAGCTATTAATAGAAATGGAATAATTCGGGTTCAGAATCTGGAATTACGAATTTAGAATTAACAAATTAATGAGAAGTCACCTCGAGCCTGGTCGAGAGGTCTTGTTAAAAAAGAAATATGAAAAAAATATTAGTAGCCAATAGAGGAGAGATCGCATTAAGGGTGATGAAAACTGTAAAACGTATGGGAATAGATACGGTAGCAGTTTATTCTACTGCCGATAGAAATGCCCCTCACGTGAAATTTGCAGATGAAGCTGTTTGTATAGGAGAGGCACCGTCCAGCGAATCTTACCTTAAAGGCGATAAGATCATAGAGGTAGCGAAAGAATTAAATGTAGACGGAATTCATCCCGGTTATGGTTTCCTTAGTGAAAACGCCGGTTTCGCTGAATCTGTTGAAAAGAATGGAATTACCTGGATTGGTCCAGGGTCTAAAGCTATAAAAGTAATGGGAAGTAAGCTTGCGGCCAAAGATGCGGTGAAGGCTTATGATATCCCGATGGTTCCCGGAATTGATGAAGCGATCACCGATACTGAAAAAGCAAAGAAAATAGCTAAGGAGATAGGGTTCCCAATATTGATTAAAGCTTCTGCCGGTGGTGGGGGAAAAGGAATGCGTGTCGTGGAGCAGGAAAAGGAACTGGAAGACCAGATGAAGCGGGCAATTAGCGAAGCTGAATCTGCTTTTGGGGATGGATCTGTGTTCATTGAAAAATATGTGTCATCTCCGCGACATATCGAGATCCAGGTACTGGCCGATACTCATGGAAATTATGTGCATTTATTCGAAAGAGAATGTAGCATTCAACGTAGACACCAGAAAGTAGTGGAGGAGGCTCCATCTGTTGTTCTGGATGATGCCTTGAGAAAGGAAATGGGAGAAGCAGCAGTTAAAGTTGCTAAAGCATGTGATTATGTTGGTGCAGGAACGGTTGAGTTTTTATTTGATGAAAACAGGAATTTCTATTTCCTGGAAATGAATACCAGACTTCAGGTAGAGCATCCAGTAACCGAATATATCACCGGAGTTGACCTTGTGGAACAACAAATTTTGGTAGCCAGAGGAGAGAAACTTCAATTTTCTCAGGAAGATCTAAAGATCAAAGGTCACGCAATGGAACTTCGTGTATACGCTGAAGATCCACTGGAAGATTTTATGCCGAGTACCGGAACCCTGGAAAAATATGCAATTCCGGTTGGTGAAGGAATCAGACTGGATAACGGATTTGAAGAAGGTATGGAAGTGCCTATCTATTATGATCCTATGTTAGCGAAACTAATCACTTACGGAAAAACCAGGGAAGAATCGATACAGATGATGATCAAGGCTATAGATCATTATATCGTAGAAGGCGTAAGTACGACTTTACCTTTCGGAAAATTTGTATTTCAGCATGAAGCTTTCAAAAGCGGAAATTTCGACACTCACTTTGTAAAGAAATATTATTCTCCGGAAGCATTGAAAGAAGAGACCGAAGAAGAAGCAAAGCTGGCGGCCCTTATGGCATTGAAGCAGTATATGAAAGATAAGGAGCAACTAAGATTACCACACAACTAAAATTCAGAATTTAGAGATGAGTCAGAACCTCGATAAATTAAAAGATAAGATCGCTGAAGCCCATAAAGGTGGAGGCGAAAAACGAATTGCCAAACAGCATGAAAAGAAGAAACTTACTGCTCGTGAGCGTGTAGAATACCTGTTGGATGAAAATTCATTTGAAGAAATAGGAATTCTGGTAACGCACCGAACGACCGATTTCGGGATGGAAAAACAAAAGTTCTATGGAGACGGTGTAATAACCGGTTATGGAACTATTAATGGCAGACTGGTTTATGTTTTCGCCCAGGATTTCACCGTTTTTGGTGGATCACTTTCAGAAACCCATGCCGAAAAGATCTGTAAAGTCATGGACATGGCCGTTAAGGTTGGAGCACCAATGATAGGACTGAATGATTCAGGAGGTGCCCGTATCCAGGAGGGTGTAAAATCTCTTGGTGGCTACGCTGATATTTTTCATCGCAATGTAAAAGCTTCGGGGGTAATTCCTCAAATTTCAGCAATTATGGGACCTTGTGCCGGTGGTGCAGTGTATTCTCCGGCCATGACAGATTTTACGCTGATGGTAGAGGATACTTCTTATATGTTCGTTACCGGACCAAATGTGGTTAAAACGGTGACTAATGAAAATGTAACTTCAGAAGAGCTTGGGGGAGCAAGTACGCATTCAACAAAGTCTGGGGTTACGCATTTCACTGCAGCCAACGATATTATCTGTTTAGAGAATATTAAGCAGTTAATAAGCTATATGCCTCAGAATAATCAAACTCCGCCGGAAAAACTGGATTTTGAATTAGGTGACGAACACCGCGAAGTTCTCGAGAATATAGTACCTGATAGTTCTAACAAGCCTTATGACATGCATGAGGTGATAAAAGGAATTATCGATGAGGACTCTTTTTTTGAAGTACATAAGAACTACGCCGATAATATTATAGTTGGTTTTTCAAGAATTGGGGGAAGAAGTGTTGGAGTGATCGCCAATCAACCAATGAGTCTTGCCGGAGTTCTTGATGTGGATTCCTCTAAAAAAGCGGCAAGATTTACCAGATTCTGTGACTGCTTTAATATTCCGCTTCTTGTACTTGTAGATGTGCCTGGATTTCTTCCTGGGACAGATCAGGAGTGGAATGGGATCATTTTACACGGTGCTAAGCTGCTTTACGCATTAAGTGAGGCAACGGTTCCGAAAGTTACGGTGATCACCAGAAAAGCCTATGGAGGAGCTTATGACGTAATGAACTCCAAGCATATTGGCGCCGATCTTAATTATGCATGGCCAACTGCTGAAATTGCAGTGATGGGAGCTAAGGGAGCTTCAGAAATAATCTTCAGAAAAGAGATCGCTGAAGCAGCAGATCCTGAAAAGAAACTGGCAGAAAAAGAAGCAGAATATGCTGAAAAATTTGCCACTCCGTTTGAAGCTGCTCAACGTGGTTTCATTGATGAGGTTATCATGCCGAAGGATACGCGAAGAAAATTAATAAAAGCTTTTAGTGCGCTGGAGAACAAACATGTTCTGCGACCTAACAGGAAACACGGAAATATTCCGTTATAAAATTAAAAGGCCGGAATTTATTCCGGCCTTTTTCAATTAAATTAAATTCGTCTTGCTGAATTGATTTTCAGCATATGAAATCTTTAAATATGATTCAATTCAATAAAATTGTCTGTGTAGATAATACCAAACTGAATGATACTGCGATATCAGAATTACAGGATCTAAGTGAAGCTGAGGTAAAGGTATATACAGATTATCCTGAATCTAAAGATGAGGTCATTGAACGCATCGGTGACGCTGAAGCCGTGATAGTATCATGGCATACTGAATTAGATGAGGAGATCATCGAGGCTTGTCCCAGGATAAAATATATCGGAATGGCCTGTAGTCTTTACGATGATGAATCGGCGAATGTAGCTGTAAAATATGCTCGAGAAAATGGCATTACCGTAAAAGGAATTAAAGATTACGGTGACCCTGGAGTGGCAGAATTCATTATTTCAGAACTCATTCAATTGCTGAATGGTTATAAAGGAATGCAATGGAAAGAAATGCCTCAGGAACTAACCGACCTTAAAATTGGAATAATTGGGTTAGGTGTTACGGGGAAGCTACTTGCCAGGTGTTTGCTTCCATTTGGTGCAGACCTTTATTATTATAGCAATACCCGTAAACCTGATTGGGAAGATAAAGGAGTAAAATATCTCAATTTAAAGGATCTACTAAAAACCTGTGAGGCAGTTTCTTTTCACCTTCCAAAGAATGCACAACCAATAGGAGAGAAGGAGATTTCTCAATTTGGAAATGGCAAGATACTTATCAATACTTCACTAGGTCTTCCTTTTGATGAAAAAGCCTTTAGTAAATGGATACGAAATGAAGGTAATTTCGCGATCTTTGACGGTGATGGGAAAAAAGAATTATCTAAGGAAACCCTGGAAATTAGCAATGTTATAGCATTGGATGCCAGCGCCGGATGGTCAGCTCAAACTTTAAAAAGGCTTTCAAAAAAGGTGCTTGATAATATTCAAACTTACTGTAAAGAGAATTAATGTAACTATTGTTACTGAATTCCCACTCTCCTTATTGTTCCTTTGCACCTGAATAAAAAATAATATGGAATATATATTACAACCATGGCCCTGGTATGTTGCCGGGCCTTTAATAGCCTTAATAATGTTTCTCCTCATTTTCATGGGAAAACAATTTGGGATGTCCTCGAATCTAAGAACGCTTTGCACCATGTGTGGAGCAGATAGTAAGGCAAGCTTTTTTGATTTTAACTGGCGCGCCCAGAAATGGAATCTTACAGTTGTTATTGGTGCAGCTATAGGTGGTTTTATCGCCATGAATTTATTGACGGCAGATCCTGCAGTAGCGATAAATCCAGAAACAGTATCAACTTTACAGGGTCTGGGATTTGAAAGTTCAGGAGAAGCCTATCTTCCAGACGAACTATATAGCCTGGAAGCACTTACCGATTGGAAGGCTTTAAGCATCCTTATAATTGGTGGTTTTTTAATAGGTTTTGGAGCGAGATGGGCTGGAGGATGTACTTCTGGTCATGCGATCTCAGGCTTGAGTAATTTACAATTACCATCGCTTATTGCCGTAGTAGGATTTTTCATTGGTGGCCTTGTAATGGTTCATTTATTATTTCCCCTAATTTTTTAGAAAATGAGATTTATAGGATATTTAGTTATAGGTATATTTTTCGGAATCGTAATGTTTAAGTCTGAAGCAGCTTCCTGGTTCAGGATCTACGAGATGTTCCAGTTCCAGGCCTTTCATATGTACGGAATTATCGGTTCGGCTTTGGTCATTGGTGTTCTTGGAATTCAGCTGATAAAGCGGAAAAAAATGAAAGATCTCAACGGCGAGGAGATCCAGTTTGTACCAAAGGATAAAAGTTTTAGCCGGTATATGTTTGGCGGAATTATATTCGGACTTGGATGGGCTTTAGCCGGTGCCTGCCCGGGACCAATTTACACCTTAATTGGTGCAGGATATGTTTCTGTGATCGTGGTTTTTCTGGCAGCAGTGTTAGGAACGTTTGTCTATGGAATCTTCCGTAATAAGTTGCCGCATTAAAAATATAAAAACGGTTATTGCGTGTGAATTCAATAACCGTTTATTATTTTTTCCGGTATAAAGCTTATTTTACTCTTTCTGCCTTCAGGTATAATTCCTGAGCCCGGATCTTATCTACTATGTCTTTACCTTTTTCTGCTGCTGCTTTCCATTTGGCAGAATTATGGATTATATCATAAGTAGCTGAATCTGGCCAAACTCCTTCCATAAAGTATTTGTACTCATCATTGTTATCAGTTATCTTATATAAATGATATCCTGCCTCTGGATAACCTTCATCGCTTATCGCTTTATTCATCTCTTTAAGAAAATCATTTAGCTGCTTTTCACTTACTCCTTCAGGGAGTTCAAAAAGATGAAGACTCTTTTTGCCGGCGGCCGTTGTGCTATTCTTTAGTTCGATCTGAATTACTTCAAAAGGTTTATTTCCCGTATTCTTAGGTTGATGTTTAGATTGATCTACCCATAATACATCACCGGCGTTACCGGTCATTTCCATATTCTTACCATCTCCCGTTTTCATTTCAGCTATATGATCTGTAAGGAAAACGGCTACTCCCTCAGGATGAGTGTGCATTTTTGACTCCTCTCCGGGTCCGTATTTTATACGTAATACCCTAACTTTATCATTATCTACTTCTACATTGTAATGAGCAGGATCTATTTTCGCCGCATCCTGTGCATTTAGATTTATAAAAGGAAGCAGAAGAAAGAGGATGAGTGATCTTTTTATTATTTGGTTAAATGTCTTCATAATGTAAAATAATTAGTTAGTTGAATTAGTTGATATTTTAGCTCACATGAAAATGGTTTAGCGGCTCTTTAATAGGTTTGAAGTTCATGCCCAGGTCTTCCTGTGCCAGGTTATTACTGTAAACAATTCGGCAATCTCCTTTAGGTTGTTCCCCGTTTAGCATCCTTGAAATATCTGATATTTTCCAGCTTTCACTGGTAAAGAGATAGTTCTTCCCATGGTTACCTTTAATAGTAACCGCTCTAAAAACTCCTTCGGCAACGTCTTCTACATCTACCAGAGCGAATTCAATATCTTCATTAAATAAGGTCTGCATAAAAGGATCACTGGCTTTCTTCGCCTTGAAAAGTATTTGTAATCCAACAGAAGTTGAATCTTCCCTGTTAGAAAGAGGACTTCCCATTACTGCTACTGGAGAAACCGTAACGATCTCAGTGCTAATTTCTGGATTTTCGTTTATAAATTTTCTCACGGTTTGATCTGCATAATACTTAGCCTGGGCATAGGGGATATGAGCCTCATCCAGATGCGGCTTATCCTCTTCAGTATATAAATGATCTGGATCTCTGCCGCTAACAGGATAAGGAAAGGCAGTATTATATGCCGCTACAGATGCAACAAAGACTAGCTTCTCCAGATTCCTGTTACCTGTAGCAATATTCAATAAATTCTCGGTTCCCCTTATTGTAGGGTCAAAAATATCGCGTTTAGGGTTTTCTACTCCTAATTTAAACGGAGTCCCAGAATGAACAATGATGTCACAGTCTTTAGTAAAACTTTTCAAGGAATCTAAGTCCTGGACATTTAATTCCTTTATAGATAAATTATCTTCATTGCCCAGATTAAAGAGGTGTTCGTATTTATGACTTTTAGAAAGATTGGTTACTGAAACTCTAACCTTATACCCTTCATCAAGAAATTTTTTCGTGATATAGCTTCCAATAAATCCGGCACCTCCTGTAATCCCTACACTTTTCATATTCATGGATTAATTTCCCGGTGATTGGATGGAATCCTGGCTGGTCATGCTGGAGTCCATTTCCTGCATAACGGCCATCATAATGGCATTATCCCAGTAACCGTGTTCTCTAACGATCTTACCATTCTCAAATTGAGCAGTTAAATGTATTGGAATGGTAACTTCCTTGTCTACACCGGAAATGGTTGCTTTCCAGTCACCCCAGAAGTTTACCCAGGTATTTCCATCGTCTGTAAGGACCATTTCATATTCATCTTCTTCATCTACAAAACCATAAGTTTGAAGATCAGTTAAATCCTGTTCGTGACCCTGGATAATTTCATTTATATTTTTACCCGAATTACTATTATGAAAGATCTGGGCGGTATCTGCATAATGTTTTTTCATCGCATCCCAGTTTCCATTTTCGTAATCGCTAATAGCGGCCTTTAAAGTATTTATTTCTTCAGAATCCTGAGAATATCTCATTTTCTCATCTTCTTTCTTCCCATCATTACAGGATACTGCGATCACTGAAATAAGGAATACTATTATTAACTTTTTCATGATATTTAATCTTTTACAGTGTTGTTAGATAAAGCTGTTGGTTGATAGGCAAGTTCGGGACGCATTCCGCCACGTTTAACATCATATGCTTCCACATACTTGAATACTTCGCCAAATAATTTCTGACCATCTTCACCTAAAAGATTATCATTCTCTTTAGACATAGTATCATATTCCAGCGCATCTTTAGCTGAGATGACTGCCGTGTAATAATCTCCCATAGTACCAAATCCACTTCTGTAAATTCTATAATGCATTTTTGATTTTTTGGAAGCGAACAGGTCTTTTAGCTCTTTCATTTTCCCTTCTATCTTTTGAAGATTTCCAGCTGAGACATCCATTCTATGCCAAACTCTGTAATTCTTGCCAGGAGTATCTGTAGAAAGTCCATCTGGCATATAAGATAAAGACGGTAGGAGTAAGGCAACATAATCTCCATGATTATCATAACATTTATTAAAGTTCTCGAACATTTTAGTGAACTTTTCTTCACCTACTTTTTCCTGAAGATCTCCAAAGTTCTTGTTCTGTATATCTGCCAGATTTTCTATTGGTGTGATGGATAAATAAGTTCCATCATCCATGGAAGCTACTGCCCAGTTAATAGTTTGAATATTGTTTTCCTTACAGGCTGCAACAAGATCTTTTGATGCCTTTTCGTACTCCATTCTCATGGACGGATTAACCTGGTCCTCATGTATCCAAAAGGCCTGAGCTTTACCTTCCTGGGCCCATAGGCTTACCGAAAGGAATGCACAAAAAATAAAACTGGTGATTTTAATAATTAATTTCATAATTAAAGAATTAGAATTGATTTGTGATTATGATTAATACCAGCGTTTGTAGGTTTCAAATAAGTAAATGCAGGACTAATGATTAATTGAAATTAGATAATTAACTATGGCTTTGGCCACCTATAACTTTTAATGACTCTCCAATGCCCATCTCTCCTTTCGGCGATATTTACAACTTCTATATCCCGGGTGTTTTCTTCGCCTTCAATATTTAAAAAGACTTTGTCATGATAAAAGAAAATATCTTCTGAAAGCTGATCTTCAGAAATATTCTTAAACTCAATAGTACCCTTTGATTCTTTAAAGAAACCATCGTATAGTTTCATTATTTCATCTGCTCCAGTAAGGATTGAGCCATCTACGTGATGAATGCTTGCATCATCTGAATATACTTTTAAAAGTGCTTCTGTATCTGAATTCTTGAAGCCCTCTATATATGCATCTCTTAGATCTTGCAGACTTTTATATACGGTTTGACCATAGGTGGTACTCGTGAAAATTATCAAACTGAATATCATAAACAGAAGTTTTTTCATAACGAAGAATTTAATTTTGAACATAGGATAATTCTGGCTTGATATGCCCGGTGACAACTTCAATGTCGGTAAAAGTATCTTCTATCTTTTTTCGTAAGGTTTCACCTTCTTTACCTAGTAAATTTTTAGTTTCTTCCCTTTTACTATTCATCTCCTGCTCACTTTTAGCCGAAGCTGCTACCATGAAGAAACTTCCCATATTCCCGAATCCGCTTTTATAAACACGGTAATGAGATTTAGCGTTTTTATCGGTATATAATTTTTTTGCTTCTCTGGCAATTTCTTCAGCCTTTTCAGCATGTTCTGGAGGGATATGATAAAATACCAGTCTTCTGTAATTTTCACCTTCAGGAGTAGTAGTCATTCCATCTGGCATATAAGATAATTCATTGTCGAGTCTTAAAATGTAATCGCCATGTTTGGAGTAAGTTCCATCGTAGGAATCGAATAATTTATCGAATTCTTCCTTACCCATTTTTTTCTCTAAATCCTCAAAAGGATTATTATCTAACTCTCCCATATTCTTGATAGGTGAGAGGTACATAACCCGGCCATCATCAGCTACAAAAGTGATCCAGTTCATCCCTTTCATATTATTATCTTTTGCCGCTTTTACAATATCCATATCACCTTTATGGTGCTGGTCCATTTTTCCGTCCTTTACATGATCTTCATGCACGACATACAATTGGTACCGGTCATTTTGTGCCCAGGTCGTAAAACTCATGAGTAATATGAGCACTACGGCTGATAAAACAGTGTAAATAGATTTCATTTGTTTGAATTTTTTGGTTTATAGCTAAGGAATTTAGGAACTAATGTTTTCTTAAAAAGCTGGAATAGGATGGAGGGGCTTTAAAATTTTCCGAAAGGGTAATTATATTTACCGAAGCGGTACTTTTAGGATATAAACGCCTGTTATTTAAATACTCAGTTGTTTAAAATTTCATCTTTAAAATACCTTTAATCATTAAAACGCTATTCTGAATTTGTTTCAGAACTTCATTTCTTCGTGAATCATGAGCATTATATGATCCTGAAATTCATTCGGGTAGAAAAGGAAGAATTTGCAGAGAAATCAGAATTATCTAATTACAATTAAATAACCTGTAAATGTTTAAATAACTCTGGTCTAATGTTTTTACTTAAGGGTAGAGAATGCGAGCAAATCACGACGTGATTTCCTCCAATTTCATCAATATGACTAATATTCGCGATATAGGAACGATGAATCCTTAAAAACCGATTATCATTTAATTTTTCATCAACTTCCTTGAGAGTGGTCACCAAAAGATACTTGCGATTTTTGGAATAAACCTTACAGTAATTTCTATCTGCTTCAATATAATGTATATCGTCCAGAGAGATCCTCACCATTTTATCATGATGTCTTACAAAGATTCGATCATTTAGAATGCAATGTTCATTTTTATCATAGATCTCATTAGGAGTATTTTGCTGAAGCTTTTTAAAAGACCTTTTTATCTCCTTTTTCAGGTTGTCTTTTTTAGTTTTTAATGCTTTCGGAAGGATTCTATCTATAGTTGCCGCGGTGTGCTTATTGAAGTAAATAATAGGAGAAGAAGGATTTTTGTGCCTGAGACTATTCGTTTCGATCCCATTGAGTTGGCCTTTTAACCTGTCGTCTAAAAGAATGAGATCTGGAACCTCCTGTTCTAAAAAATGTAAGGCATCTTTAGCCCTGGAGAATATACCCGTGATCTTATATCCCAGCCTGTTTAGTTGTAAGGACAACCTTGCGGCCATTGGGATATCATTTTCGACAATAATTATTTTTTCCTGATCGGCCATCCAGTAAATTTTCATAAAGATACTGAAACTATTGAAAATCAATAATTTAGATTATTAAAATCTTCTTTTACTGCTTTTAGGATGAACGGGGTAGAAGGAAGGTAAGGTGATATGATACTTTACCACAACCAGCCTGATGCTTATAACTGTAAGGGTGGTCACCAGATATATGATATCTGCATCTACACCCAGGTTAAAAAGAATAACATAGGCTAAAGCACCAATAAGACAGGCAGTAGCATAGATCTCTTTTCTAAAGATCACTGGAATTTCATTACATAAGATATCTCGAATAACTCCACCAAAGGTACCGGTCATGGCCCCCAAAGCCACACATATAATTGGTTCAAGACCATTCTGAATTCCGGTTTCAACACCTGTGATGGTGAAGACACCCAAACCAATAGTATCAAATAGGAAAAGCGATTTCTTAAGGTAGTTTAGTTTATTTCTGAAGATAATAGCCAATATCGTGACAACGCCTATTAAATAGACATATACGGTATTTTCCATCCAGGTAACCGGGTTATTTCCAATTAGCACGTCTCTAACGGTACCACCACCAATTGCGGTAACAAAGGCGATAATAAAGATCCCGAAAAGATCCAGCCTTCTGTTCATAGCTGAAAGCGCACCAGAAATAGCGAATGCAATGGTTCCCAATATATCCAGTATGTTAAATAAACTCAATTCCATGCTTGGCAAAGGTAATTTTATCTTTTAAATTTGCTTTAACCATGGCAGAATTCTGCCTTTATTTTTTAGGTTTATCAACAAATAGAAGATCTTAATAACAATAGGTGTAAGTTTTCTACTAAACTACCTACTTTTATAGAGTGAAAAACAAGTAAAAATGAGTGATACTATAGAAAGAGTTAAGTGTTTGATTATAGGTTCTGGGCCTGCAGGTTATACTGCAGCTATTTATGCTGCTCGTGCAGATCTAAAACCTTTGATGTATACGGGAATGGAACCAGGAGGACAGCTTACTACCACTACTGAAGTAGATAATTTCCCGGGTTATCCTCAGGGAATTGATGGTCCAAAAATGATGATGGATTTACAGGAGCAGGCAGAGCGTTTTGGAACCGAAGTAAGAATTGGTATGATCACCGAAGTAGACTTCTCTAAAGAAGTAGGTGGAATTCATAGAGCTTGCGTAGATAACTCTAAATGGATCGAAGCTGAATCTGTGATCATTTCTACAGGTGCTACGGCAAAGTATTTAGGTTTACCTAGTGAACAGAAATTACGCGGCGGTGGGGTATCTGCATGTGCAGTATGCGACGGATTCTTTTATAAAGGTCAGGATGTAGCGATCGTTGGTGGTGGAGATACTGCTGCAGAAGAAGCTACTTACCTTGCAAATATCTGTAATAAAGTCACGATGTTAGTGCGTAAGGACTATATGAAGGCTTCCAAGGCAATGCAACATAGGGTTGAAAATACTAAGAATATAGACCTTAGATATAATACCGAAGTTGATGAGATCCTTGGAGAGCAGGTTGTTGAAGGTCTTAGAATGGTTAATAATGAAACTGGGGAGAAAGAAGAAATAGATATCACCGGATTCTTTGTTGCCATTGGGCATAAACCAAATACAGAGATTTTCAAAGGCTGGCTGGATATGGATGATACAGGTTATGTGATCACTCAAAGTAAATCTACCAGAACCAATATCCCTGGAGTATTTGCCTCTGGAGATGTTCAGGATAAAATATATCGCCAGGCAGTAACTGCTGCTGGTACAGGATGTATGGCCGCTTTAGATGCTGAAAGATATTTAGCTGAAATTGAGACCGAAGAAGACATAGAAAAACCTCAAACAAGACCGGAAACAGTCTAGTTGTAATATATTAAGAGAAAAAAATCCCGCAATTGCGGGATTTTTTTATACTTGTGATTTCAGGATTAATTATCGGTTTTCACCTTAACCTCACCATCATCAACCTTTACTTTAGATTCGCTACCGTCTGCGCGGTCGATCTTTTTTTTGTATTCTCCATCATCTTTTTTGATCTTGATCTCATCACCTTCAGCAGTTTCGATCTTGATCTTATCTCCACCATCTTTAACTTCAACTTTATTATCCGGATCGTCCATGAGCCTTTCAACCTCAGACTTTTCTTCATTCTCTTGCTCATTCCTACAAGAAGTAAGGATAAGAGAGAAGCTAAGTAGTAAGAATCCGGTTTTAAATAAATACTTCATAATATTTGATTTAATTTCCGGGTAAAACTAGCTAAATCACCAATTTGACAATTTAAATTTTGAAAACTTTAGCAATTCAATTACTTAAATAAACCTTTACTGAATTCCTTTTTTGCAATCACTGCTTCTCCTTTAAATTCTATTAGATTGATCTGTGGTTCATTGTAAATATCTATTTCGCTGGTACCATTAGCTCTTATATTAAGAGTATCTGTAACATTGATTTTAACCTCAGAATTTCCCTGGGCAAGCAATTCAGCCGTAATACTGGTAAGATTTTCACCATCAAATTTAGAAGATTGGTCTGCTCTTACCTTAAAACTCTCAATTTCCCCATCGATTCTTGCTGAGGCCTTTTCATAGATATCCAGGCTAAAAACAGGTGAGTTTACCAGTGCTTTTAATTCTGAAGACTGGTTTAACTGAAAGGTGACATTGTTTGCCGTTACATTCAATTCAGATTTTGCATCATCATTTTGTGTCAGGTCAAAATCTTTGGCAGTAAGTGTGATAAATGCCTTAGCTTCTTTTCTGGTCACTAATTTAAAATCTCCAAGAAAAAGATCCTGTAGTGATTCTAATTCAACTTTTCCTGCCAGCAGCACATCTTTTAAAGTATCTGAAAAAGTGATCTTCAATTCCTGTGCTTTCTCCCGGCTAAATTCCTTTATAGGTTTGATGTATAGAACCCCGTCAATTACGTCGGTCTGGATAAGATCATGTAGATTATCATCTGCCTTGATCTCTATCATGGGTCGGCTTCCTTTTAGAATACCTATTTTGAATTCACCTTTAGCCTGAATTGAGTGAAAGGGGGTGAGATCGTATTGTTCTGTTTTTACATCTCTGCTGCCTTTGATCTTTTCCTGGGCCTTACAGGAGCAGAAGATAATGAGTAGTAAAAAGGGTAGTTTTTTGAGCATGTATTAGGTTTAGATGTATCAAATATAACAAAAGCCTCTAATTAGAGGCTTTTGTTCTTAGTTGATTAGCAATTCAGTAATTTTTGTCTGGCTTCAAGTTTCTTATAGATCTCTGTAGAATCTTTTTGAAACTCTAAGTGAGCGGTCCTGGGTTCTTCTATCTGGTGACCAAATAGAATCCCCATGAAAAAACTTATTACAAGGTTTACAAGAGTACTCATGATTCATTGTTTATCTCAATTCTATTACTGTCAATTCTCACCCGATCTCCGTCCTGATCGCTCATCTCAATCCCTTCGTCATTAACTCTAACATCTACCTCATCTCCGTCTACCTTGATCCTTGCATTAAAGTCATCTGAGGTATCCCAGTCTTCCCCATCTTCCTCCCAGGTGTCATCTTCACTATCCCATGTTTCTACAGGACAATCTTCACAAAGAGTTTCGTTATTCATAACCTTTAGAAAATGACCTTCCTCACCACTATTCAGAATGTCTCCAGAAGAGCCATAATTTTTATGGAAAGAGGAGGTGTTATCATCTGCATACAAAGTAGTTCCTTCAGGCAGGTATAAGGTGATCTGAACTTCCTGGTCACGATATCCATAACTTGAGTCTGTAGTAAAATAACTATCTAAAAGCAGTTCATTACCTATAAGACTTGTGGAATACTCAATATTCGAAGCTCTATCTTTTGCATCAGTATAATTTTTACCTTCAGCAAATTTCAAGATCTCCATTTTCCCGAGGGAATCTTTAGTAGATTTAACGATCAATCTAATATCATTACCCACAATGATCTTATTATTATCCTCATAGGCAAGTCGGAAATTTGAACTCCTCCAGGTTTTCCCGGTATATTCATTATTATGCCTCATTCTAAGGAAAACAGTATCTGTAGGGGTTATAGTTAACTTTTCAGTTTGGGCAACCTCGCCATCAAAGGCGCGGTTAGTAGCCTGGCTTACTCCAACTACCACTAAACCAATTACTGATATTAACCATAATCCCAAAAGTGTAAGCAATGCTATTCTACCAATAGATTTTAGGTTTTTCACTAATATCTTCAGTCCAAGAACGAAAAGGAAGAAGAAAGGAATTCCTACTGCAAAGAATGTTAACAATGAAATTATCCAGATTGGAGCTCCACTATTCACCATGTCTATATAATCTGTCCATGGTGCTTCGATAATTCCAAAGGTTCCCACTGCAAATAATCCTACGAATAGTGCTATAAGTGTAGATCCTGCGATCAATAATAATAAGATACCAATGAACTTTACAAATAGTTTCAGACAGAACTTGATGATCCCACCAAGGGTTGTAGCTGCAGAATTGGCACCGGCGCTTGCCTGCTTGCCATATTTCTCATAGTCTACATTTTTTATACTATCTGAAACCTCGTGAAAACCCTCACGTATCTTCTTCTCGATATTGCTGACGGTTACCTCCTCTCCGCGCATGGCCAGTTTATCTGCCGTGGTTTTAGCTTCTGGAACAAAAATCCAGAAGGCGATGTATATAAGTACAAAGGCTCCACTAGAAAATATCGTAAGCAAGACCCATAATAATCTCACCCAGATAGCTTCAATTCCCAGGTAATGTCCAAGTCCCGAAGATACTCCACCTACATGACCATTTTCGGTATCACGAAATAGTTGCTTCCCTACGGTCTTAGTAGATTTTGTTCTTTTAGGTTCATCTTCAAAGATCTCCTCATCTACCATATAATCTTCGGGTTGCCCCATGATAGTAATTACCTCTTCTACTTCTTTAATGCTGATAACCTGACGGTCATTCTTGACTTTCTCATTAAATAATTCAGCAATACGAGCTTCGATATCTGAGATGATCTCATCACGACCCTGCGTATTAGAAAATGAATGCCTTATGGCCTCCAGATATCGTTGTAGTCTGGCATAAGCATCCTCATCTATATGAAAGAATGTGCCGGCAAGATTTATATTTACTGTCTTATTCATGGTTCTTCTTTTTTTGAGTGGTTACGATATTAACTGCAGTTTGCAGTTCTTCCCAGGTAACTGTAAGTTCCCTGAGAAATATTTTTCCGGTTTCTGTGAGACCGTAATATTTCCTTGGCGGCCCACTGGTGGATTCTTCCCATCTGTAATTGAGAAGTCCTGCATTTTTAAGCCTGGTGAGTAATGGATAAATAGTTCCTTCTACTACCAGTAGCTTTGCGTCTTTTAACGTATCCAGAATCTCGGCCACGTAGGCATCTTCATCCCGGAGAACCGAGAGAATACAGTATTCCAGTACACCCTTACGCATTTGGGCTTTGGTATTTTCAATCTTCATAGTGTTTGTTTTTGGGTGTCATTAAACTGTTCATTTCTTGATTGATTAGATTGATGATTGTTGCCGTCCGGATTTTCCGAACCTAAAAAATTGATGGTTAGTGGATAACTATACAACTTGCCCTCGTTAGCCTTGATACTTGCATTGATGACTGCAAATAATTCAAGGATGAAAAGCCCCAGTAAAATTATCCCAAGTATCCCTGCAATGATGAAAAAGGGCAGGGCATCAGAGAACTTTTCTATTACAAATGAATCCCGTTCAAAAAATAGTGGTTCTCCAATAGTAAACCTCATTCCAAAATAGATGAATGTAGCAGCTCCTACTGCGACAATGAAAACTGTGTAAAGGAACATGCTTATCTGGAAATTCAGCGCATTTCTTCCGTGATGATCTACAAAGGGATCCTGTCTGCGTGCGAGCCATAACAACATCGGGAATATGAAATTCCCAAGTGGTATGAAGTATTTTGTGAATACCGATAGATGAATTACGGTAGTCAGTGTTTTATTGTCCTTGATGGTTGCTGAGGTCATTATTGGTTGATTTTATTTTGATTGATATTAAAAGAATATTGTGGTGATAATGTAGATATAGATAAATGCTACAGCTAAATAAACCTGTGTTTTCGTAAAACTGGGATTAGCCGTTAAAGCTGATCCATTTGACTGATTGTGAGATGATTTTTTCATGATGATTTTGATTGATAAGTTTATAACCTATTAGAATCTTATACAAATATATATCTAAAAGAAGGTATTATGCAACACATAGTACTAAAAATTAACAAAAGATTAAGAATTGAATACTGGTAGTTATTTGTTACTTTTATGGAAAATTCAAACGAAAACCTTTTTAAATGAAGCTATCTCCCTCCAAATTAAACTCTTTTCTTATGTTGAAATTACCAAGTGCCTGGTTATGTGGGGTACGGGTAAAACATATAGATGCAACTGAATGTGCCGTGGGAGTAAAGCATAAATGGATCAATCAAAATCCTTTTAACTCCATGTATTTCGCTGTTCAGGCAATGGCGGCAGAATTAAGTACAGGTGCTTTAGTTATGAATAAAATACAGGCTTCTAATAAAAAGATATCTATGCTGGTAGCTCAGAACAAAGCAGAATTCACCAAAAAAGCAACCGGTAAAATTAGATTTACCTGTTTTGATGGAAATAAAGTAAACGAAGCTTTGCAGAAAACTATAGTAACAGGAGAAGGACAAACTTTCTGGATGAAATCTGTGGGAGTTAATGAAGATGGAGTAGATGTGGCAGTATTTGAATTTGAGTGGACTGTTAAACTAAAGTCAAAGAAGTAACATAACATTCTCGTTTGCTACTTATATATTGAAGAATTAATCATCAATCAAAAAAAACAATAAGTATGAATGCACACGAAATAGACTACCAGATCTTTGGAGAGGAAATGCAATATGTAGAACTGGAATTAGATCCTCAGGAAGCTGTCATTGCTGAAGCTGGTAACTTTATGATGATGGATAATGGTATTAAAATGGATACCATATTTGGAGACGGTTCTAAACAAAACGAAGGTTTCTTAGGGAAAGTTCTTGGAGCAGGTAAGCGCTTGCTTACCGGGGAGAGTCTTTTTATGACCATATTTTCAAATGAAGTTCAGGGTAAGAAGAAAATAAGCTTTGCATCACCATACCCGGGCAAGGTAATTCCCATAGACCTAACGCGTTTTAATGGGAAATTCATTTGCCAGAAGGATGCTTTCTTATGTGCAGCAAAAGGTGTTTCCATTGGAATTGAATTCAGTAAAAAACTGGGTAGAGGATTCTTTGGTGGGGAAGGTTTTATCATGCAGAAAGTAGAAGGGGATGGGATGGCTTTTGTTCACGCAGGTGGGACCATGGCTGAAAAGGAATTAAAACCAGGTGAAAAATTGAAGGTGGATACAGGCTGTATTATAGGTTTTGATCAGACTGTAGATTACGATATTGAATTCATTGGTGGAATTCGAAATACATTGTTTGGCGGAGAGGGATTATTTTTTGCAACCTTAACCGGTCCAGGAACTGTTTATATACAGTCTTTACCATTTAGCAGGCTTGCTAGTAGAATTCACCAGGCTGCGCCACAGGGTGGAGGTAAGGATAAGGGTGAAGGTAGTATCCTTGGTGGTATAGGAGATGTTATTAGTGGTGATAATCGCTTTTAATAGTATTAAAACACTAAAACAATTGTTAAAATGGTAAAGGTTTACTATATTTAGCTAATTAAAATATTTAACTGCCTATAGTATAATTCTACTCATTTTTATCAACCTAACTCTAACTTAAATCAATTTCAAATTATGGCGAGAGCGATGTTTGAATACACCAAGACGATACTTGCAAAAGTAAGTTTTGATGCGAGCTTGTTCTGTAAGGAGGTTAAAAAAGCTATTCAACGCTTACTTCCTCATGAAATCGAGGAATTAAGATTGTGGATAGTTGCGTTAACCAGGCAGAATCCAGAATTAAATCAATGTTTAATTTATTTAAATACTTAAAGAGAAAAGCGGCTTAAAGTCGCTTTTTTAATTTGTGTTGTATTCTTTCTTTTTATTGAGCGGACTAATGATCTTCACATTCTGAAAGGTAATTGCACCCTTCACTACGCCAGCTATTGTACTTCTAATAGCCTCGATGATCTGCATTTTTAGTTCACTTCTATGATAGATAAGACTCACTTCACGTGCTGGTACCGGATCCTGAAACATTTTCAAGTTCTTTTTCTCTGAATCCTTAAGATCCAGGGTATGCAAATATGGAAGTAAAGTCATGCCTAAACCTTCATTTGCCAGTTTAATAAGCGTTTCGAAACTACCACTTTCTAGTTGCAACTGGTCATCGCCGTAATCTCTGGACGCTTTACAAAGGTTAATGATACCGTCTTTAAAACAATGCCCATCCTCCAGTAAAAGGATCTTATTAATGTCCAGATCTTCTACATTTATCTTATCAGAACTTACATTGTTAAACTCTTGTGGGATATATGGAACAAATGGCTCATAATAAAGAACATTTTCCTTGATTCCTTCAATTTCCAGAGGTGTAGCGGCAATGGCCGCATCCAGGTGTCCTTCCTTTAATTTCTCCAGTATAGCTTCAGTATGAAGTTCTTCTATTTTCAACTTTACTTTTGGATATTTTTTTATGAAACTACCAATGAACATAGGTAGTAGGGTAGGCATAATAGTAGGAATAACCCCTAATCTAAAAACTCCTCCAATAAATCCTTTTTGCTGATCTACGATATCCTGAATTCTATCGCTCTCATTTACAATATTACGTGCCTGTTGCACTATTTTTTCACCAACTTCAGTAAGCTGAATTGGTTTTTTAGTCCGGTCAAAGATGGTGACTTCAAGTTCTTCTTCCAGTTTCTGGATCTGCATACTTAAAGTAGGCTGGGTTACAAAAACCTTTTGAGCGGCTTTGGTAAAGTTTTTATGTTCTGCAACAGCAAGAACATAATGGAGTTGGGTAATTGTCATCTTTAGAAATTTTCTATTACAAAGGTATAAGTTTTTCTTATTTTAAATGACGTTTAACTTAGTTTTATCTATTAGAAAACCCTTCCTGATGAAGAAGGGTTTAATGATGATTAAATAATTGATGAATTGTTATTGAATAATTTTATCATTTAGAACCTTATCTCTATTTCTTTCTTTTCACCACTATATTCAAATTTCGATTCTTCCCATACTGGAGGGCCGTAAGGCATCGTATTTCCGCTAGATCCATAACTTTCCAACGGCATTCCGTTTGTATCAAAATCCATTTTACCGTTATCATTCTTGTCGTGCATCACCAGGACTGCATAAGTTCCCGCAGGTACACCTTCAAATTTAGCAATGGCCTTTCCATCTATTACATTGGCGTCTACAGAAAATTCGGGAGCAGTTTTCATAAAGCTGTCTGCGCTATAAAGGCCAAACCTAACCTTTCCTTCAGTTCCATTTACATTCGTTACGGTTGCAGTGATGTTTCCAGTTCCTTCGGTTTGCCCGTGAACTATAGATCCTACTATTAATGCGAATAATACGGCTAATGTTTTCATAATTCTATTGTTTTTTGATTATGAAACAAACTTAGGTTCAAAGACTTATGTCTAGAAATTCTTTTTACTGAACTGTAATATTTTAAAACTGAATCGTAATTATTAGAGCATTCCCCTGGATTTGATCTCCAGGTATTTATTTATAGCATTGATACTTAGGTCGGCAGGTTTGGTAAGAAGTGTTTGCACGCCATGCCTTTGCAGTTCCTTGACCATTAATAATTTATTATGTGAAAATTGTTCAGCCACAGTTTGGTGAGCGCTTTCACTAATATTAGCGGGAGTGATATTTGTTAATTTAGTGATCTCGGTATTTTCAAAGAAGATCACCACCACAAGATGTTGTTTGGCCAGGGCTTTTAAAAACGGAAGTTGTCTCTGTAAGCCAGACATATGTTCAAAATTGGTATAGATCATTAAAAGGCTCCGATGGCTCAAATGTTTTTTAACCCTGGAGTATAATAAGCTGAAATCACTATCATAAAACCCGGTATTTACATTATATAAGGCTTGCATGATTCGGTTTAACTGACGCAGTTTCGAACTGGCTTTTTGAAGGTTATCTATTTTATTTGAAAAGGATAACATACCTACCTTATCCTTTTTCTTTAAAGCTACATTAGAGAAGGCGAGAGAGCTATTAATAGCATAATCAAGTAAACTTAGCCCTTCAAATGGCATTTTCATCATTCTTCCGCAGTCTATAATAGAATATACCGGTTGCGATCGCTCATCCTGAAATTGGTTCACCATAAGGTTACCCTGTTTTGCGGTAGCTTTCCAGTTGATCGTTCTTACATCATCTCCACGTACATATTCTTTTATCTGTTCGAATTCCATGGTATGGCCAATCCGGCGAATACGTTTAATACCATGCAGGCTTATCTTTTGATCCATTGCCAGGAAATCAAGTTTTTTCATTTGAATAAAGGATGGATAAACCTTGACCATCTGGTCTTTATTAAAAACAAATTTCCTCTTTGCCAGTTTTAGAAAAGTTGTAATATAAATATTCAGATTTCCAAAAATATATTCCCCGCGCTTTAGTGGTTTTAATTGATATTCAAAATTTACAGTATGATGTGCTGGCAGTTCAATAGACCTTAAAAAGTCCCTTTTTTGAAACTGAACAGGAATCTCATCGATCACTTCAGAATATACTTTAAAGCCATATTTATTCTGAATTTTAATTTTCACCCCATTTTCATCTGAATTGGAAAACTTTTCCGGTAAATATCTTTCAGCAGAAATAGGAAAACCCTTGAATAAGGCTACTATATCTGAAAAAAGTAATACTCCTAAAATTGCTGTAAGGATCCAGGTTATACTGTAAAGAAATTCTATCCAGAATGAGATCAGAAAAAGTATAGAAATACCGAAAAGGGCGTAAAACAGCCTTCTGCCAAAATATAAAGATCTAAGGAATCTAAGCACTAGCGAGGAATTTCTACAGATTGAGCGATCATATCTATAACATTACCTGTGGTCATTCCTTCCATCTCCCTATCTGGAGATAAGATCAGGCGGTGACCAATTACTGGTTTTAATGAGTTCTTTATGTCTTCCGGGATCACAAAATCTCGACCGTTGATAGCGGCAAAAGCCTTAGCGGCATTCATAACTGCAATAGACGCACGTGGGCTGGCCCCAAGATATAAATGAGGATGATTCCGTGTTTTATTGATCAGCTCAGCGATATAATTCAATAGCTTTTCTTCAATAATGATCTCATGGATCTGGTCTCTTAATTCAGAAATCTTCTCAGGACTTAGCACCGCTTCGATCTCTGTTTCAGGTAGTTTACCTTTTCTCTCATGGTGAGTTTTTAGGATCTGTACTTCGTCTTCAAAATCTGGATAACCTACTTCAATTTTAAATAGAAATCTGTCCAGTTGAGCCTCGGGTAACGCATATGTTCCTTCCTGTTCTATAGGGTTTTGAGTGGCCAATACCATAAAAGGAGCTTCCATCTTGTACCTTTTTCCATCAATGGTGATCTGGCGTTCTTCCATAACCTCAAAAAGTGCCGCCTGAGTTTTGGCGGGAGCACGGTTTATTTCATCTATAAGGATGATATTTGAAAAAATAGGACCCTTTTTAAATTCAAAGTCAGAAGTCTTCATGTTGAAAACTGATGTTCCCAGGACATCACTAGGCATTAGGTCTGGTGTGAACTGGATTCTGCTGAAATCAGTCTGCAGACATTTAGCAAATAACTTAGCAGTAATGGTTTTAGCTACTCCAGGTACGCCTTCAATTAAAACGTGCCCATTAGATAAAAGTCCTACGATAAGCAATTCCACGAAGTTTTCCTGGCCAACGATCACTTTAGAAAGTTGAGTTTTCAGGTTGGTTACAGATTCCTTTAGGCCTTCCAGAGGAATTCGGTTTTCGAATTTGATCTCGTCTTCTTTATGGTTCATTTCCTGATTATCCATGCTTAGTTTTAAATGTATTTATGTTTTTTGATAGCTCAAAGAACTCATCTTTGTTATTTTTCTTTTGCTCCTGGAAATTAAAGATATGTTCAAAAAGCTCTTTGGTATCCTCAATGCTATTTTCGCTTTTCAAAGCAAGATCTTTATAAAATTGCGCATTGATATGCGATGGGTCCAGCCTGTAATGTGTTCGTATATATTCTTTGAATAAAGCGATCTTCTTAAGCCCAAGTTCGTGAAATTTCTTTTGTTCTAAATATAAGTTTGAAATAGTTTCAGTAAACTCATAAGACTTGTTCACAGGGGGATCTACCACTGGAATAGATCTTTGCTTCCTTTTTCCTTCAAACAGGACAAAGAGAATTGAAGAAATAAGAACAAAATAGTAAGCCCATTTTAAAGGGCGATTGTTTAATAATATATATAAGGGCGAAGTAAAAAAGCCTTTGCCAGATTTGTAATAAGCATCCCAAAGAATATGTTGCCCGGTTAAGTATGATAACACTGCCTCAGAGTACTGGTAATTGCGGTCTTTAAGTAAAAAATAATTACTGAATGCCTGTGGGGTGGAGTGCAAATAGATCTCACCTTCACCAAAAGTCGTCTTTATAAAATTGATCTTTTCTTCGGGATCTTTATTTCCAAAAGTTGCTGTTCCCAGAACTACATTTTTTGTAGTATCAATTTCCTGGAAGAATACTGCCGGCAGATCCTGATCAAATTCCAGGGGTTTTTCAAATTGTAAATTAGAATTTACCAAGTTGAGCTGTGGTCTGGATTTAAATCCTTCTGAGCTAATAAAAGAAGCGGTTTCCAGATTTAAAGTATCGGTGAGATTATGACCAAAATCGTAGGCTGAAATAAACAGTTTATTACCTTTTGAAATCCAATCAAGTAAATCGTCCAGCTCCTTATCATCAAAGTTGATATAGTTATTCAGAAAAAAATAGGTCCCGGAAGCAGGTGAATTATTTATATACTCATAAGGAGGCAGCTTAATATCAGTAATGCTATCCTGCCCGTTTTTCCAGCTATCGTAAAATACGAATGCACCCAGTGGTATCCTGTCTTTAGCAGTGAAGCTAGGGGTCCAGTTTATAGGATCTGGTTCAGTACTTTCCAGCCAGGCCAGGGATACGATGAGGAGTAAGAAAAGCCCCAAAGCGATCTTATAGGTTCTATTCATAGCCAACAGAATTTAATACCTTTTCCATTCGTAGAAACCCTCTTTCTACAAGTCTGTAATCGGTTTCTGAAACCTGAAAACTTCCATACCAGATAAATTCGTAAAGTTTGGTGATTTCATAAAAGTGCTTTCTTATAGCTTCATCTTTTATCTCTTCAGAATAATCTTTATTGGTCTTTTGATATTCGTATTTTATTAGATGCAGTTCATCAAGTTTTCTTAGCTCATTAAGATAATAATAGCGCACTGCCAGCCTGAACTCTCCATTTAATACAGCCTCTTTTATCAAAGCCGGTAAATCCTGACTTTTAACCAGTTCTTCTTCTTCGGTTAGAAAAACTTCACTCGTTTTTGGTGTTTGGAGAATACGTCCTCCGGGATTTAACCTGGAGAATAGCCACGCCACTAAAACTAGAAAAATGAGTAGGAGGACAAATGGGATGATAGCTATTATAAATGCCAGTAAACTATTTGGCTCATAACTTCCAAACAACCAGTTCTTTAATTGATTATACTTTGCATTGATCCATTTCTTAAAACGTGTCCACCAATTGTCTTTTTCTTCAGCATTGATATAATCAAATTCCTTCTGGGTTTTATAAGCTTCGATCTTCTGCTGGTCAAACTTCAGAGGCGTAAGATCTTCAGTCTTATCATACTGTATCTTCCTATCAACATTCATTGTGTCATTTTTCTGCGGATAAATACTTCCGAAGAAAAGACATAGAATAATGATAAGAATACCGTTTTTCAAGACTAATTATTATTTCCCAGGTTCTGAATAGATTCGTAAGTACCGGTAAAGTTCTGCTTTTCATTCAAATTAAAATAGACGAAAGCAACTCCAATAGGGGTAATACTGTAAATAAGATACTGTATGGTAGAAGTGAATATATTGAGGATCACATATCCCGTGCCTAACATTTCGGCAGGATCTGCCGCAGATCCTTCACTGGCAACTGTAAAAGCACGAAAGAAGATATAAATAATAAAAGGTAGTTGAAATACGAGGCTTATTAGATAGACAATGATCCCTATACAAAGTAAGGTGGCGAAAGTCATCCACCAGTTTTCCTTTATTAACCTGAAGGCCTGGGAAATGCTTTCCATAACTCCCTCACGTCTAAAAACTAGAATTGCGGTAGTTAAACTTAAAGGGACAAAAAGGTAAATACCGGGAATGATGAATAATATCATTCCGGCAAAGATCAGTATCCATGAGATAAGAGTTAGCAAAAGTAGTTTTCCGAAATCTGCTTTCATACCTGCGGTAACTTCTGAAGAGATAATTTCACCTTGATTATTAATATAGGATAGGATAATGTGATAAACGGTTCCTGTCATGGTTGAAACGTAAAGCATATATGCTAACATCATTAAGCCGAAGGATAATAGAAAATCAGAGCCTTCTATTCCTGAGGTTGAAAAGAATGAAGTGCCAATAGAAGACCACGCATAGTAAGTAGCCGCAGCGATTAATAGCAAAAATGCAGGTCCTACGATCTTGATGAAGATCTTACCGGCAGCTTTATAATTTTGCCTTAAGAATATGAATGTTAAACTTAGGATCTCTCCCAACTCATGCTGTTTCTTGAACTGAATTAATTCGGGGCTCATTTTTAGATTTTTTAAATAGGTATAAAGGATAGTAAACGTAGTAAAATAAGATGAGTAATAAAGAGGTTGAAATGATCAATATGGCTGCAAAATCTGGCATTGAAGTTAGCCTGGTAACAAAACCTTCCAGGAATCCAGCAATGATGAAAAAGGGTATGGTGCTAACCACAATTTTCAACCCGCTTTTCACTCCCATGGTAAAGGATTTCAGCCTGGAATAAGTGCCAGGGAAAAGTATACTTTTCCCCACAACCAAACCTGCACATCCTGCTACTATTATTACAGAGATCTCAATAGTTCCATGGATCCAGATGGTGCGTGCAGACTCCCATAATAAGCCTTTTTCGTAAAAGAAATATTGAAAACTACCCAGCATGATAGCATTTTGCATCAACAAATAAACCGTGCCAATTCCAGCCAGAACACCCATAGAAAAAGCCAGTAAAGAAACTTTGATATTATTGATGGTGATTCCCAAAAACATATCTGTTTCAGACATTTTCTTATAAACCGCCATAGGATCATTATTTGCGATATTCTCCAGGGTCATATTCATATAAGCATCTCCAAGAATAGACCTAACAAAAGCTGCGTCTGAAGCTGAACTAAAAGCGCCTATCACACTGAATAAAGCGAATATTAAAAAGCTTAAGAGTAATTGTTTCTGGTACTTATGAAATTCAGAAGGGAATTCTTTGGTGAAAAATGTAATAATCCTGTTTCCTGATTCTTTTTTAGAACTATATATCTTTTGATGAGCAGCAGATGCCAGAGTATTTAAATATCTCATGGTATTGCTTTTTGGATAAAAGGTTTTAGAGTAACTAAGATCATCACTAAGATCTACATAAAGATCTGATAGTCTTTCTGGGGAAAGGGTTCTATTATTTTGCAGGAGACTTTCATACTTAACCCATTTATCTTTATTTTGCCTGACAAAAGCAGCCTCGCGCATCGTTAATTGAATAAAACCCAAAGTAACATATTTAATGGATAACTTTCAAATTGAAACTGCCCAAAATATAAGTATTGAACAGAATGTGGCGGGAATAGGTGAGCGTATCCTTGCTTTTCTGGTAGATATCTCCATAATGGTGATCTACATCATCATGGCCTCTCTTGTGATGGCGGGTCTTAAAGGTGATGGTAGCAGTGAGATCATGTACTATTTTGTTTTGGGTTTACCTCCATTCCTGTACTTCTTACTTTGGGAAACCTTCTGGAACGGGAGAACACCAGGGAAAGCCCTGCTTCAGATCAAGGTTGTAAAAAAGGATGGTTCAAGACCACAATTTTCAAATTACCTCGTTAGATGGTTGCTTAGATTTATTGATATTAGCATTACCATGGGAGGTATTGCAGTGGTTACTATATTGCTTAACGGTAAGGGACAAAGATTAGGAGATATTGCTGGTGGTACCACAGTTATTTCTGAAAAAAAGAAAGTAAACATCGAAAATACGTTAGGGGTAGACCTGCCTGAGAACTATCAGCCAAAATATCCTCAGGTTACAGTTTTAAATGACCAGGACATTCAGGAAGTGAAGAATATATATCAACAAGCCAGGAGAGAAGGCCAACATCATATTATTCTTTCTTTAAGCGGAAAGCTCGCAGATCTAATGGATATTCAAGTTGATGAAAGACCTATGGATTTCGTGCAAAGAGTGATCAATGATTATAATTATTACACTCAGCAATAATTAATTCAAAATCTCAATATCCATTTCCACATTATCTATGGGCCATTCTGAATCTCCAGTTTTAACCTGGGCGATCTTCTCGGCTACATCCATTCCTCGAATAACTTTTCCGTAAACCGTATGATCGTTATTTAAGTGTGGTGTACCATTTTTATCCATTACGATAAAGAATTCGAAAGGAGAGGAAGCTTTACTTACGTTTTGTTCAGAATATTTTGCGGCAGAAAATGAGCCATAAGTATGTTTATGTCCGGCTTCAAATTCGCTAGGAATTAGATAATTTCCAACATCTCCACGACTACTGGCAGTAATCTGATTATCGGCATTTCCTCCCTGGATCACAAAACCTGGTGCTACCCTATGAAAAAAGGTATTATTGAAATACTGGTTTTTAACAAGCATAATAAAATTTGCTCTATGCAACGGAGTATCACGATAAAGTTGCACCTCTATATTCCCAAATTTGGTTTTTATCCTAACCCTTGTTTCCTGGTTGTTTTTACCGTATTGGGTAAGGGTAGGGATAAGTTCCTCCTGAACGATTGGAAACATATCATTCTTCTCTATCATGGTTTGCTTATCCTTACGCGCTAATTCTTGTTTGCGCAATTCAAAAATACTATCTCGTGCTCTTTGAATAGAGTCCTCTTTCTGTTGAGCTTTTAACGCTTCCGGAGATTGGGATACCCCTTTTTTCGAGGAAGTTTCCTTATCTTCACAACTTGCGAAAAAGAGAACTAAAAGAATTGCTACAAAAGAAAGCTGTTTGAACATGGAATTTGAAATTTTTAGAAACCGGATTTCAAAGTTAAAAAAAATGCAGCTTCCCGGAGAATCTGCGCATAGAAAACTGGCTCCTTTGATCAGGATCAATGAACTTGATGAAATAGATATGTCTGCAAGGAATCCTCAGGAGGCCGGTGTAATGGCCGTATTTTATCCTGATAATGAAAATGTAACCAGGCTGGTGTTAATATTAAGGAAAACCTATAAAGGTGTACATTCCAACCAGGTAGGCTTTCCTGGAGGAAGGGTAGAGGAAATAGATAAAGATCTGGAGGAGACTGCGCTAAGAGAGACTGAAGAAGAGGTGGGAATACCTCAAAACGAAATAGAAGTGGTTAAAAAACTTTCCAGACTTTATATTCCGCCTTCAAATTTCTGGGTTCAGCCTTATATAGGATTATTAAAAACTACCCCTCAAATGGTCGCACAGGAAACCGAAGTGGAGGAAATACTCGAAGTAAAACTCAGTGATTTTTTAAATGATGACAATATGATCACAGAGAATTTAAGTACTTCTTACGCTAAAGAAATTGAAGTTCCCGCTTATAGGCTTAATGGCTATGTTGTTTGGGGTGCCACCGGGATGATGTTAAGTGAAATAAGAGAACTGCTCTTAAAGATATAAATCTTCAAGTAAGGTTCTGAACATCTTCTCAATTATGTGGTTAAAAAATGAATTTTGGAATACTTTGGATTCGTAAAGTGTTATAGGAATGTTAATCTAATTATTATATTTGCCGCTGGTTCTAAGAAAGCTGAAGAAAGAACGCGGTATAAAAATAAGATCAGCAATGGGATTATTCAAAAAGAATCCATTTGGACATTATTTAATTTTGAAAAAGTGGTTGATCCGCATTTTCGGAGTTTTAACGCATAGAAGGTATAGAGGTTATAATGAATTGCAGATAGAAGGCTCAGAGATCATCAAAAATCTACCTGGTACCAATGTGCTTTTCGTTTCTAATCATCAAACTTATTTCGCTGACGTTACAGCAATGTTCCATGTTTTTAATGCTAGTTTAAGCGGAAGGGTAGATAGTATTAAAAATGTTGGATACATCTGGCAACCAAAAATGAACATTTACTACGTGGCTGCTAAAGAAACTATGAAAGCCGGTTTGTTAGCCAGAATTATGGCGTACGCCGGAGCGATCACTGTAGAACGTACCTGGAGAGCCAAAGGACAGGAAATTAAGAGAGAGGTTAATCCTAACGATACTGAAAATATTGGTACGGCCTTAGATGATGGCTGGGTGATCACATTTCCGCAGGGAACAACGAAACCATTCAAACCTATTCGTAAAGGAACTGCTCATATCATCAAAAACCATAAGCCAATTGTTATCCCAATTGTGATAGATGGATTTAGAAGATCTTTTGATAAAAAAGGGCTTCGAATAAAGAAAAGAGGGATACTTCAAACTTTTCAGATCAAAGAGCCTCTGGATATAGATTATGAAAATGAAAGTATCGAGGAGATTGTAAATAAGCTGGAATATGCTATAGAGCAACATCCTTCTTTCCTCAAGGTAATCCCTTCAGAAGAGATCCAGGCGATGGAAGATCTCAATGAACAGCGCCGCTGGGGGTATTAAGGGTGATTTTAAGCGATAAGTTTTAAGCTGTAGACTCAGTTTATATGGTTTTCAAAAGTAAATTTGATATTTTATAAATTATAAAGTCTAAATCAGCCTTCGACAAGCTCAGTCTGGCATTGAGTTGCTAAATGAGATACTTTCCTTAAAAGATTAGATTCTGAAAGTTGCAGCTCAATTACGATAATTTTAAATACTTCTCACTTCAACCTATTCCATTTCCAGCTTCTTAAGCTCTTTATAGTTTTTATATAGTCTACGAAGTAAAATTCCATATACAACTCTATAGATAAGCCAGATCACTCCTAATAATATAGCAAGGGCTAAAAGGGTTCCTCCAATAAAAATTAACCATTGTGTAGTGTCAAAAGACATATCTCTGGTGGTAGATTCAGCATCTATAGCATGGTTGCGAAGCATTAAGGTCATCGTTATAAGAAAAACTATACCGCTTGATATCAATATAAATCCGATATAGTACTTAACCGTTTTCCTTGTTCTAAGAATGTTCTTCATCAACAGGGATGCATTATCGGTAGTAGAAATCCTTTTATAATTGCGGTAAAATCTATAGATAAAGTAAAAGGTGATCAGGTAACTTACAATATATACTATTATGGTAAATTCAGTAAGATTATATTTTTCCATTTGTTGCCAATACTCTTTATCGGCAAGGACAATATTCAATATAGCTCCCAGGAAAAATTCGAGGATACTAATCACAAAAATCCATTTTACTATCGAGGAAGATTTCTTCCAGATCATCTTATAAATTTCATTGTAAGAAAGATGGGGCAGGCTTTTTTCCTGCTTTTTCCAATCCTCTTTTAATAGATCTAAGTCATCCATAATTTATCAAGGATTAATAATGTTCTTTAATTTTGTTTTTACCCTGTTCATTTTCACTCTTGCATTAACTTCTGTGATCCCAAGGGTATCAGAGATCTCAGCATAATTTTTATCTTCCAGATATAGAAAGACCAAGGCCTTATCAATATCATTCAATTGTTTTACTGCGTCATACATCAACTTTAAATGCCTTTCCGCGGCATCATCATATTCTTCGGCCTTAATTTTAAAATGGAAATTGTCATAATCCTGAGTCTTTATACTCCTCTTTTTCTTACGATATAATGTAATTGCAGTATTCAGGGCAACCCTGTACATCCAGGTACTAAACTTTGAATCGCCTCGAAACTTAGGATATGCTTTCCATAACTGTATTGTGATTTCCTGAAAAAGATCGTTATGCGAATCCTGATCATTAGTATAGATACGGCAGATTTTATGTGCAATATTCTGGTGTTTCTCCAGATTTGTTACAAACTGATGTTCTAATTCTTTGTTCACGAATGTTTGGTTAGCAAGTAATAGGTAGTTAAATGAATTGCTATGTTACAAAAAACTTTAATTTAAAGTTAATCCATCCTTCATTCCTTGTATAAATAGTAAATTTGAGTAAAACCAGCCGAATTTATGAATATCCCAAAAACCGACTTACCCAGAGTAGTAATTATAGGAGGGGGTTTTGCCGGAATGGCTCTAGCTAGAAAGGTGCTAAAAGAAGATATGCAAATGGTGCTTTTAGACAGGCATAACTATCATACTTTTCAACCTCTATTATATCAGGTTTCAACTTCTGGTCTTGAACCAGATTCTATAGCCTACCCGCTACGTAAAATAACCAGATCAAGTGAAAAATGTTTTTTCAGGTTAGCTGAAGTTACTTCAATTTCTGCCGAAAAAAATACAGTTCACACCAATATTGGTGATCTAATCTATGATTATCTTGTGATCGCTACAGGTTCTAAAACCAATTTTTTTGGAAATGACAGTATAGAAGAGCATGGAATGTGGATGAAAACAGTCCCTCAGGCTTTAAATATTAGAAGTTTGATCCTGGAGAATTTAGAACAGGCGACCATTACAGATGATCCTGAGAAACGTAAAGCATTATTAAATTTTGTACTTGCTGGTGCAGGACCTACTGGTGTTGAACTTAGTGGTGCAATTGCTGAATTACGTAATCATATTGTACCTAAGGATTATCCAGATCTGGATCCTAATGAAATGAATATTCACCTCTTAGAGGGATTAGATCGTGTTTTACCTCCAATGAGTGAACACGCTTCTAAGAAAGCTCATGAGATGCTGGAAGAGCTTGGGGTTAAGATCCATTTAAATACTATGGTGGAGAATTATGATGGGCATCTTGTAGACACAAATACTGAGCTGGCCATTAAAACCGAAACATTTATCTGGTCTGCTGGTGTTACCGGGGCTCCTGTCGCAGGTTTGAATGCTTCAGCCATGGTAGAAAAAGCCAATCGTTATGAAGTAAATGCCTTTAACCAGGTTAATGGTTATGAAAATATTTTCGCAATAGGGGATATCGCTCTAATGCAAACTGAAGATTTCCCTAAAGGTCATCCTATGGTAGCTCAGCCGGCTATTCAGCAAGGGAAGCATCTGGCTAAGAATATAAAGCATCTAATAAGAGGTGAAAAACTGGAACCTTTTGAATATTTTGATAAAGGAACCATGGCTACTGTTGGTAGAAACAGGGCAGTTGTAGACCTACATAAATGGAAATTCTCAGGATTCTTTGCCTGGTTCGTTTGGATGTTCGTTCATCTATGGTTTCTGGTAGGTTTTAGAAATAGAACAGTTACATTCTTTAACTGGATATACAATTATGTTAACTTTGATAAAGCAGCCAGGTTAATTATAAGACCATTTAAAGGTCACGAAGAGAAAATGACCATGGACAAAGAAAAAGTATAAAAGAAGCCCCGCAAATTAGCGGGGCTTTTTAATTATCTATTCTTGCGAATCTCTTTGTTATAATCTGAAGCCAGATCTGTTTTTTGTTTATCGGTTAGCACTTTACCAGCCATTTGAAAAACCTCATGTTCTTCTTCATCGAGGTGATGAATTAGTTGATGTTCCAGATCTTTGGCTAATTTTAACCAATTTGAAGCATCCATCTCTGTATCTTCTAGTTGCTCCACCAGTTCATCCATTTCATGATGTTCTGCAACACTATGCCTTGCCTTTTCCTGGGTCATATCCTTTTCCATTAACGGAATGTAAAAGTGGCGTTCTTCTGCATCTTCATGAATTTTTAATTCGTGTTTTAGATCTTCAAATAATTTCTTTCTCTCTTCGGTCTTTCCTTCAGTTTTGATCAATTTATCTATAAGATCTCTTTGTATTTCGTGCTCCTGTCTTAAGGCTTCAAAAATGGTCATTATTTAATTTTTTGGATTTGACCTCAAGTTATTCATTTAAATGTTAAAGATTATTTAATTTTCAGGTTGAAAAGCCAAAATCGAGATAAGAATACAATTCGGAATGGAAAATTGACAATTCAGAAGTTTAGTTTTCGATCTAGCGTACAATCTTCTCAAATTAGCTTCAGAATATAAATTGACTATGAAATTTCTGTTTAAAATATTAAAGATCAGTTTTGTGGTAACGCTCCTGGTTATTTTGCTGGATACCACTTTTAACGGAATGGACTACGAGAATTTTAAAAATGCAGATTACTGGGGAATGTATTTTTTCTATTCCTTTGTGCTTACCGCTTTAAATTCACTCTATTTCTGGTTCTTCGGAAAAAAGATTGGCTGGGCACAAGCTGGTGTAAAAAGGGTGATCATCGCAACCGCTGGCTCTATAGTTATTACCTTAATAGGATTCTTTTTCTGCAGATTAGTCGATAAAACGCTCTATCAGGGGATAGCTTTAGAAAGCTTTCTGGAAAATGAAAGCATTGGGTTTTACTTTTTCCCATTAATGTTTACGGCGATCATTTCTCTCTTTTTTCACCTGGTATATTTCTATAAGGCAGTTCAGGAGAAAAAAGTAAAGCAACAGAAGATCATAGCAGGTACAGCATCTGCCAAATTTGATGCCCTTAAGAATCAATTAGATCCCCACTTTCTTTTTAATAGCCTGAACGTGCTGGCTTCACTTATTGATGAAAACCCAGACCAGGCACAGAAGTTTACCACTGCACTTTCTAAGATATATAGATATGTGTTGGAGCAAAAGGACAAGGAGCTGGTGAGTGTAAAGGAAGAATTAAACTTTGCAAATACCTACATGAAATTGCTGAAAATGCGATTTGAGAATAGTATTTATTTTGAAATACCTGAAGAGTTATCTAACGAAGATGCTAAGGTAGTGCCGCTTTCCCTGCAGTTATTACTGGAAAATACTATCAAACATAATATTGTAAGCGAGAATAAACCATTAAGGATCAGGATCTATGAAGCTGACGGATATCTTATCGTAGAGAACAATTTTCAGAAGAAAGAAGTTTTAAGCGGTAGGAAAGGAGTAGGGCTTCAAAATATTGTGAATAGATATAACGAAGTCACCCAAAGAAAAGTTTTAATCGAACAAAACGAAGAAATTTTCAGTGTAAAATTACCTGTATTAACCAAACAAATTTCAGTTATGGATACAAATGAAATCAACCAGGAGAACGCTTATTTTAAAGCAAAACAGAGAGTAAAGGAGATCAAGGAATTCTACGGAAACCTGATATCATACAGCGTAGTCATTCCTTTCCTTATTTTCATCAATTACTACACCTATTGGGATTTTCAGTGGTTTTGGTTCCCTTTATTCGGATGGGGAATTGGACTAACAATTCACGGGTTTTCAGTATTTGGATATGGATCAGACTGGGAAGAACGTAAGATAAAAGAGCTTATGGAGAAAGATCAGAATCAACCTAAATCATGGAAATAATGGAAACGAATTATAAAGAAAATATCAGTTATAAAGCTGCTCAAAAACGGGTTAAAGATATCAAAGGTTTTTACGTACACCTGGTAGTTTATTTGTTCATTAACATCGCTATTTTTATTGTTACCACCCAGGACGAAGGATTCGTTAATGGCCTTTCAGATATTTCAAACTACTCTACCATATTTTTCTGGGGTATTGGTCTATTCGCCCATTGGGCAAGTGTTTTTGGTCCAAATTTTCTCTTCAGTAAAAGGTGGGAAGAGAAAAAGATTAAAGAGCTGATGGAGCAGGATAAAAAGCAGATCTGGAAATAAAGTATTTACATATATAATTAAAGAGTGATAAGAGTTATAATTATTGAAGACGAAAAGCCGGCTGCCAGGCGCTTACAAAGAATGCTTGCAAAACTGGGAATAGAAACCCAGATCATGCTTCATTCGGTTGCAGAAGCTGTAGACTGGTTTAATAATAACCAACATCCAGATCTTATATTCCTGGACATTCAATTAAGCGATGGCCTTTCTTTTGAGATATTTGAGCATATAAAAACAGATAGTGCGATTATTTTTACGACCGCGTACGATGAATACGCACTAAAGGCTTTTAAGCTAAATAGCATAGATTATCTTTTAAAGCCAATAGATGAAGAGGAACTGGAGGCTGCGATCACTAAATTTAATAATACCCAAAAGCAGTCCAGTAACTTTGATGTAAGTGAATTAAGATCTTTACTAACTCAATCTACTAATAGCAAGAATTATAAAACGAGATTCACGGCTCAAATCGGGCAACATCTTAAACTTGTTGAGATTGCAGATGTAGCCTGTTTTTTTTCTGAAAATAAAGCTACCTATATTCATTGCAATTCAGGTAGAAATTATCCAATAGACATTCCGTTAGAGCAACTTGAAGAAGATCTTGATCCTGATAAATTCTACCGTATCAATAGAAAGTGTATTTTGAACATCAATGCAATTAAAGATATCGTCTCATACACTAATTCCAGATTAGAGGTAAAGCTTGAAAACTTTAATGAATTCCAGCTAATAGTAAGCAGGGAAAGGGTAAGGGATTTCAAGACCTGGTTAAATAACTGATTTATAAATGTTAAAATTGAAAATTTAAAAACCAACGTGCATCTCCTTCCGTATATCTTGATATAACTCTAAGGTTTGTTATTGAATAATTTGCCTTTTGTCAAATTATCGATTTTGAGTTTTTGATTTTTTTGGTTGGTTAGATGCTTAGAGGTTAACAAATTCCTCCCGGAATTTTTCTAAGTATTTACAAAGATAAGCCCCGCGTTTTCACGCGGGGCTTATTGTTTATAATTATTTTGAATAGATCATTAAGGAGCCGCAGCTACCGCACCCAGTACGTATAATTGATCCATTGTAGGTGAATCACTACCACCTTCTGGCTCAAGTGTAATACCAAATGCCTGTGATTCATTGGCATTTTCTAAGGCGAAGATCTTATTGTCATCCATATCAAATTCATCAAGTAATCCAATACTGGTAGGAGTAAGTGGCTCCAGTTTTAAAGACCATACCTGGTAAACCTTACCTCTAGGAGGTTCCGGAAGATCTTTAGCGTCTATATACGCTTTGTTTTCTTCCTTATTCCAGTAAACGGCGGCATATGCCTCTGGTGCTACATTCTGTCCCTGTAAAGATACTTTTGAAACGTTCTTGTCCCTTAATACGGCAAGTAGTTCTTCAGACTTTTCTGCATCTTCTCTTGCATCAGCGATCTGCTGCTCCATTTTAGCATTTTCAGCCTGTTCTGAGCTAAGCTGTTCTCTCAGGTTATTCTTATCTTCAAATACGAAGAATAGTCCAACAAGAAGTACCACAGTTGCGGCCCATCCCATGTAAGCGACCCAGTCTGTTTCCTTTTTCCTTTCGATACCAATAACAGTACCTTCAGATTTGTTTCCTAATTTTTTCTTTATACTGGCAAGTATCGCCTCTGCATTATATGACGGAGCGGCTGCAGCAGATAATTTCTGCAGGGCAACTTCGATCTCCTCAACCTCTTTTCTTATTTCAGGATGTTCCCTTAATGCCTGGCTAACTTCACGGCTTTCTGCTTCAGTAAGCGCACCGTAAACGTATAATTCCAGTATTCCAGATGATATGTATTCTTTTATATCCATTTCTTATTCTGCTAACATTTCCCTTAACTTATTTATACAGGCTCTGTTTCTCGTTTTGACAGTTCCCAGGGGCATTTCAAGTTCTTCAGCGGTTTCTTTTTGGGTATAACCTTTAAAAAATAAAAGGTCTATCAACTTTTTACAAACCGGCTTAAGAATATCGATATACTTTTTGATCCCGATCGCATCAGCTTTAGCTGAAAAGTTTGATCTGCTCTCCAGAATATCTACGAAATTATCTGCAGCAAGGTTTTTCTTACTGTTCTTATGGCTTTTAGATCTTATGTGGTCTATAGAAGCATTTCGGGCTATATTCAGGATCCAGGTAAAAAACCTTCCTTTATCAGAATTATAAGAAGAAGAGTTATTCCAGATCTTAAGAAATACATCCTGAAGTATTTCCTGTGCTATAGCCTCATCATTTAATATACTATATATGATACCGTAAACGCTTTCAGAATATAATTCATAAATACGTTGAAAAGCCCTTTCATTACCATTTTGGAGTTCAAGGATAAGTCCGTCCTGCTGCATAAATTTTGTTTGAGGAAATAAATATAAGTTTTATAAGTATATAAAAAAAGCGGCTTTTCGGCCGCTTTAAAATAGTATTTGAAAATTCTTTACATATTAATTTCTCCACATCCTACGCGGGTTCCGGCTGCACCAGAAGGTTGAGAAGTATAGTCATCAATACCATCGTGTACGATTACAGCTTTTCCTAAAATATCCTTTTTAGCATCGCCACATCCTATACACCACTCATCTGTACTCATATTAACAGTACCATTACCATTGGCATCAACTTCGAAATTCCCGATATCTCCTTTATGATATCCTTCAGAGTCTCCCCATTCACCATGTTGAGCATCGGTTGGGTTCCAGTGACCTCCAGCAGATTTACCATCAGCAGCAGAACAGTCTCCTTTTTCATGGATATGTATAGCATGTGTACCTTCGGCTAAACCAGAAATGATCGCGGTCATAGATACTTCACCATCTTCTTCAGTGAATACTACGTTTCCTGATAAATCAGAATCACTAACCGAATTAAGAGTAACCTTTACTTTTTTTACTTCTTTTTCCTCTTCGGTCTCCATATCAGAAGTCATTTCAGTTTCTGACTGGTCTTCCATTTCTTTTTCTTTTTTGTCATTCTTGCAACTTGTGAAGATTAATCCTGCACAAAGAACAAGAGATAAGCTAATACGTTTCATAGTGTTTCGATTGGTTTAAAAATCATTTAATGACTCTAAATTAATCCTATTCAAAGGGATCACCAAAGATTTAAGTATAGCTTAACAATGGGAAAATATTAGGGGACAGATCTAAGAATTTCTCAACTTCGTTTTAATCTGTGCTTTTGCAGATAAGGTTTTATGTACCGGGCACTTATCTGCTATTTCCATTAATCTTTTGACCTGTTTATCATCCAGGTCACCTTTTAAAGAGATCTCACGGTCAAAACTGTCTATTTTGGCCATATCATTTTCGCAATCTGCACAATCATCAGCATGCTTTTTGGAATAATTTACGTGGGTTTCAACATTATCAACATTCCATTTTTTTCTACGAGCGTACATTTGTATAGTCATGGAAGTACATGCTGCCAGTCCGCTCGACACTAATTCATATGGATTTGGTCCAAGATCACTACCACCAGCTTTTACCGGTTCATCTGCAATAAAATGATGCCTGCCAGCTACCATTTGAGTGGTATAACCCTCATGGCCAAGATTTGCCATAACTTCGTGGTCTGTTTCCAATTCTGGCACTTCAGTTTCTTTGATGTAGTTGCTGGCCCATGCCGCAATCACGGTACCGGCATATTGAGAATCAGGCTTGTTGCTTAACATATGATCTGCACCATCCAGAGAAATAAAACTTTTTGGATGCCATGCAGCTTTGTATAGTTCTTCAGCATGGTCTATAGATACGATTTCATCCTGTGGTGAATGCATAATAAGCAATGGTTTTCTTATTTTATTCATGGCCCTGGCATCTTTATTTTTCTCAAGGTCATCTACAAAATGCTTTTTAATCTTGAAACTGCGACCACCAATTTTAATATTTGCTGAACCTTCGTTTTCAATTTCATTCAAACTAGACTCAAAATGTTTTTGAACGTGGGTTAGATTGGAAGGGGCATTGATGGTGACTATAGCTTTAACAGATTCGATCTTTGCTGAAGCGAATAGGGCAGCGGCACCACCTAAAGAATGACCCACTATCAAGGCAGGTGCATTATATTCTTTTTCCAGGAACTTTGCTGCCGCAACCAGGTCATCTACGTTTCCAGAGAAACTTGTATCTTCAAATTCTCCTTCACTATCTCCCAGTCCGGTAAAATCGAACCTTAAAACTCCATAGCCTTTAGAGGCAAGGCTCTTACTAATATTTGATGGAGCATGAAAATTCTTATTACAGGTAAAGCAATGTGCAAAAAGAACAAAGTTTTCCGGGTTTTTATTGAATGGTAATTCTATAACTCCTTTCAAGGTTTTAGAATCTGAATTCTTGAAGCTTACGTCGATCTTTTGCATAATTATATAATTAAGGAAACAGAATTTCCTGGTAAATATCAAGAATAAAAAAAAGCTGCCTTGGTGGCAGCTTTTAATTTGA
The DNA here is from genome assembly GCF_000423065.1 of Christiangramia echinicola DSM 19838. GTDB lineage: Bacteria > Bacteroidota > Bacteroidia > Flavobacteriales > Flavobacteriaceae > Christiangramia > Christiangramia echinicola. The sequence goes on along the minus strand of NZ_AUHG01000012.1, from coordinate 454,688 downwards.
TAAACTATTCTTAAAGTTCTTTTATTTTAATATTTCTAAACCAGACTTTATCATCATGATCCTGCAATGCTATATAGCCTTTGCTACTGGTTCCAAAGTCTTCCCATTGACTAAATTTAGAGTCCTGGACCATATTTTTCCATTTTTCTCCATTTACAGGAAATTCAGTCACCTTCACTCCATTTAATTTTACCCAGCCTATATTTTCTTTATGATCTATATGAATAACTTCCTTATTCCATTCCCCGGCAGATTTCGTAACATCTTTATTTGGAGGTACCATATCGTATAAAGCACCAGCAGTACGGTTTAAACCGTTTTTTGCATCTGGATGTTTTTGATTATCAAGGATCTGTATTTCAGGGCCGGTGTAATAAGGCTCATCGTATTTATCCATTTCCTGTACCCCATATAATATTCCGCTATTTCCACCTTCAGAAATTTTCCATTCGATCTGAAGCTCAAAATTTTCATATTTATCTTTAGTCATTAAATACTCTTTGATCCTTTTATCACCTTTTGCAGGAGCAAATGAGATCGCACCATCCTCCACTTTCCACTGGCTAGAAATCGAATCCCTATTATAGGTCTGCCAGCCTTCCAGATCTTCTCCACTAAAAAGTACTTTCCATTCCTTATTTTCATTGGTCTTAGCTTCCATCTTTTCAGTTTTGGCTACTTCAACTTCCTGAGATTCTTTCTTATCGTTTTTGCATGAAGTCAAAGCCAGTATGGAACATCCTATTAAAATTATTCTTTTCATTATCAATTTTTATTAATTCCTAAAATTCGTTTTAGTTTACTTTCATCAATTTCAGATCCTGCAAAGTCATCGAACCTTTTTTCTGTTGCTTCAATAATATATTTTTTAATAAACGGAGCTCCTTCTCTAGCTCCCTGATCTGGTGATTTAATACAACATTCCCATTCCAGGACTGCCCAAACATCACAGCCATATTCTGTTAATTTTGAAAAAACAGTTTGAAAATCTACCTGACCATCTCCAGGATGTCTGTATCTACCGGCCCTATCTTTCCAGTCACCAAAACCACCAAACATTCCTTTTTTTCCGGTAGGATTAAATTCAGCATCTTTTACATGGAACATTTTTATATAATCGTGATAATGGTCTATATATTCAATATAGTCAAGTTGCTGTAAAACAAAATGGCTTGGATCATATAGAATATTCACCCTTTTATGATTATTTGTAGCATCCAGAAAACGCTCAAAAGTGACTCCGTCATGCAGGTCTTCACCGGGATGAATTTCGTAACAAACGTCTACTCCCTGTTCGTCAAATTCATTTAGAATAGGCATCCAGCGTTTCGCTAATTCCTTAAAACCCATTTCTACGAGGCCTTCTGGTCTTTGAGGCCATGGATGCATAGTATGCCATAGAAAAGAACCACTAAAAGTACCATGCACATCCAATCCTAAATTACGGCTGGCTTTTGCACAATATTTTAGTTGATCTATAGCCCATTTTGTCCTTTTTTCAGGATTGTTCTTGTAATCATCAGGCGCAAAATTATCGAACATAATATCATAAGCAGGATGAACTGCTACAAGCTGTCCCTGTAAATGAGAACTAAGCTCGGTTATTTCCAGCCCATAAGATTCAATGTTACCTTTTAGTTCGTCACAATAAGTTTTACTATTAGCTGCTTTTTCTATGTCTATTAACCTGGTTTCCCAGGTTGGGATCTGGATACCTTTATAACCTAACTTTGATGCCCATTTACATAAACCATCCAGTGAATTAAAAGGTTCTTTATCGTCCATGAACTGTGCTAAAAATACAGCAGGTCCTTTGATCGTCTTCATTTTCTAATATTTTATATTAGTCTTTCATTTCTATCCAAACATTCCCCTTTTTGTGTGAGGAAACAGTTTTTTCAATAAAATTCATTCCGCGTAAACCATCATTGAGCTTGGGATAAGCTCCTTCGAATTTTGATTTATCTCTAATAGCCATTGCCACACCGTAGTATATGTTACCCATAGAATCAAAAATTCCTTCTGGGTGGCCCGGCGGTAGTTTAGTGCCTTCTAAAGAGAATTCGCTTAGAAAGCCATGACCTGGTTTAATAACCTGTAATGGCTGGTCTTCTTTTAGTAAATAAAGGTGATTAGGATTTTCCTGTTCCCATTTTAGTCCGCCTTTATCTCCATAGATCTGAACAGTGAAATTGTTTTCTTCCCCGGTAGCGATCTGGCTGGCTCTAAGTACTCCTTTAATGTTATCCTGAAATCTTAGAAGAACGGTACCGTCAATATCCATAGGGTTGTCTTCATATAGATAATTAAGATCTGCCAGGATGTTTTCTACTGTCATACCCGTGACAAATTCCGCCATATTGAAAGCGTGGGTTCCTATATCTCCAATGCAACAGCTAATTCCAGATTTTTCAGGATCTAATCGCCAGGTCGCAGATCTTTTTTCCTTGTCATGAATCAATGGATTGATCCATCCCTGGTAATATTGAACATCTACTTTTTGAATCTTTCCAATATCTCCATTCGCGATCATTGTCTTCATTTGCCTTATCATGGGATATCCCGTATAAGTATAGGTAACCGCGAAAATTACATTAGATCTTTGCTGAAGTTCATTTAGTATTTTGGCCTCTTCATAGGTGGTGGTAAGAGGTTTTTCGCAGATCACGTTGAAGCCATTTTCCAGTAACTTTTTTGCCATGGGAAAATGTAGAAAATTGGGCGTTAGTATAGAAACAGCTTGAATTCGTTTATCCTCGGGTAGTTGTTTCTCTGTTTCAATTAAATGATCCAGATCTTTATAAACCCTTGATTTATCTAATTGAAGTTTTTCACCAAATTGCAGACTTTTCTCATGTTTAACGTCAAAAACTCCTCCTGTAATCTCGAACTGGTCAAACATGTTTGCCGCAACCCTGTGTAATATTCCAATTAAGGAATCTTCTCCTCCGCCTAATATTCCTAGTCTGATCTTAGCCATAATTCAATTCACATTTATATTTCAATATCCTTTTTATCGATCTTTTCATTTTTAAAAAATAAGGCAAAAAGTAGCATTACTCCAAATGCAAATCCTGCAGGATAGATCCAGATCGTTTCCCAATCGTGCATTTTTTCTCCGGTTAAATATGCATTGGTGATAAGTCCAGCAACGTAAAAACCAATGAGCATTCCCACGCCATAGGTTGCCAGAGTGATAAGTCCTTGGGCTGAACTTTTAAATTTTGAACCAGCTTTAAAATCAGTATAGATCTGTCCAGATACAAAGAAAAAGTCATAACAGATTCCGTGTAATGCTATACCTGTAAGGAGCATAAAAATCAGCTCTCCAGAATCTCCATAGGCAAATAATATATATCGAAGCGTCCAAGCCAGCATCCCGGCGATAATAGTCATTTTAAAGCCAAACTTTTTAAAGAAGAAGGGAAGAAGCAGCATGAATAATACTTCAGAAACCTGGCCTAAGGTCATAAGGCCGGTTGGATTTTCAACTCCAATTTCAGATAAGAATGGATTTGTATTCTGGTAATAAAAAGCTAGTGGAATACATATGAGCACAGATGCAACGAAGAAAATTAAGAAATTTCGATCCTTCAGTAGGCTCAGCGCATCTAGACCTAGTGTCTCAACGATACTAACCTTTTTAGACCTGTCGGCTGTAGGAGGTGTTTCAGGCAATGTAAAACTGAATAACCCAAGAAAAGCAGAGGCAATACTTACCATTAGAAAGGTATATTTCAACATCCCGTCCTGTCTTGCTTCCGGAGCATCCCAGTAGAATAAATAGCTAATTACTAATCCCGCCACGATCCATCCTATCGTTCCAAAAACCCTGATATAAGAAAATTCCTTGGCCGGGTCTTTCATTTGGTTAAAACTAACCGAATTCACTAAAGCTAATGTTGGCATATAAGCGATCATATAACCCAGCACGAGTGGGTAGAATTCAGCAAAATCTGTGCTTATGTACATTAAATAAAGCAGAATAGCGCCTATTATATGTAAGATACCAAGAATCCTTTCCGCATTAAAAAAGCGGTCGGCAATTAGCCCAATAATAAAAGGAGCGATAATTGCTCCCCAGGACTGTGTAGAGAATGCAGTTGAAATTTGTACATCTGTAGCATTAAGATTGTAACCAAGAAATGTTCCCAGGGTAACGAACCAGCCTCCCCATATAAAGAATTCGAGGAACATCATCAGGGAAAGTTGAAATCTTATTAGTTTATTCATAACTGAGAAATTGGGTTTTATAATGTTTTCCCCGCTTCAAGAAGCAGATTTTTAGTTTTCAGAATTCCTTCTTCAGGAGATATATCTGTTCCTTCGAATTCCACTCCTATAAAACCATTATATCCGCCATCCTTAATTATATTCAACATTTTCTTATAATTTATAGTCTCTTCCTCGCCATTATCATTAAACGTATAGGATTTTGCGCTAACCGCTTTGGCGTAAGGCATCATTTTTTTAACTCCTTCATATCGAGGATATTCTTCAATGCAAGACGCATCCCATCTTTCTCCACCTTTTCTTTGCAGGCAGAAATTCCCGAAATCTGGTAAAGTCCCGCAATTTTCCATATTTACCATTTTCATCACCTCTACCAATAGGTCGGCATTGGAAGATAAATATCCGTGATTTTCTACCAGAACATTCACATTCCTGCCGGCAGCATATTTCGAGAGTTTTGCAAGAGCATCTGCCGAATTAGCTTTCCATTCTTCAGGATCATTACTGCCAAAAAGATTTACTCTTATGGAATGACATCCAAGATAATTAGCAGCATCTACCCATTTTTTGTGATTTTCTACCGCCTTATTTCGCTCTATAGAATCTGATACCGCAAGATCACCTTCTCCATCAATCATCAGTAATACGTTTGTAACGCCAAATTTCTCACTACTTGATTTGAGTTTTTTAAGCATCGCCTGCATTCTGGCTTCAGGATCTTCAGCTTTTTTAATGCTATCTGCATAAAAACTGGTAACATACTCTATGCCTTCAAATCCCAGTTCACTTGCTTTTTCTGCAAAATCCATAGGATTCAATTCTCCTTCTTCAATTTGTGTATGTAAAGACCATTCTGCCAGAGATAGTTTGAAAAAAAGAGAATCTTGTGAATTTTCTGAAGTCGCTTTTTCAGGATTTAATTGGTTGTTATCAGCTTTTTGTTTACACGAAACAAAACTTACGATTAAAGAACTGATTATGATAATTAGAAGATTTTTGAGCGGCTTGAGAGTCATTGTCTATCTGGGTGTTATTGAAGGCATTACTTATATTTTCAAAATGAAAAATAAATGTAGGCTTTTTTTTAAAGATGCAAAATTATACCTATTAATTTATATATTTGATATACTTCGAACGGATTCTTCATCAAAAAAACAAATAATTGTGAGTAAATATTATGAAAATGACAATTATGACGCTATAGTTGTAGGCACAGGTATCAGTGGTGGCTGGGCTGCCAAGGAACTTTGTGAAAAAGGCTTCAAAACGCTTGTTTTGGAAAGAGGACGAATGGTTGAACATGTTAAGGATTATCCTACGATGAACGATGATCCATGGGATTATAAGTTCAAAGGACAGGTTCCCAGAGAAGAAAAAAAAAGACAGTTGAAACAGGCCAGAACCGGGTATACTGTTGCAGAACCTAGTAAGCACTGGTTTGTAGATGATATTAAGCATCCTTATAATGAGGTAAAACGTTTTGACTGGATGCGTGGTTATCACGTAGGTGGTAGGTCTATCATGTGGGGTCGCCATAGTTATCGGTTAAGTGATATGGATTTCGAGGCCAATAAGAAAGATGGTTTTGGTATAGACTGGCCTATTAGATATAAAGATATTGCTCCATGGTATGATCATGTTGAATCTTATATAGGTGTTTGTGGAGAAAAACTTGGGTTAAGTCAGTTGCCAGATGGTCAGTTTTTACCACCAATGGACCTTAACTGTGTGGAGGATTATTTCAGAGAGAGTATAGCTGAAAACTTTGATGGTAGAGTTATGACCTCAGGAAGGGTGGCTCACATCACCGGTGATAAAAAATTTGAAGGCAGGTCTAAATGCCAGTATAGAAACAGATGTATAAGGGGTTGTCCTTATGGAGGGTATTTTAGTAGTAATTCCTCTACTTTACCAGCTGCAGAAAGAACGGGTAATATGACCTTGAGACCTAACTCTGTAGTTAGCCAGGTGATGTATGATCCTGAAACTAAAAAAGCTACAGGAGTTAAAGTGATAGATGCCAATACGAAAGAGACGATGGAGTTCAAGGCTAAAGTTATTTTTCTTTGTGCTTCTGCCGTAGCTTCTGCAAGTATTTTGATGCAATCAAAATCTGATAGATTCCCTGACGGAATGGGGAACGATTCTGGTGAGCTTGGCCATAACGTAATGGATCATCATTTTAAAGCTGGTGCATCTGGAAATTATGATGGTTTTGACGATAAATATTATAAAGGACGAAAACCGAATGGTATTTACTTACCCAGATTTCGAAATCTAAATGGTAACGATGAGAACCTAGGTTTTATTAGAGGGTATGGATACCAGGGTGGTGCAAGTAGAACAAACTGGTCTGATAACATTGCAGAAGCTGCCTACGGAGAAGAACTTAAAAAAGCTATTGTAGAACCGGGAGGATGGAATATGGGACTTATGGGATTTGGTGAAACTTTACCATACCATGAAAATAAAATGACCCTGGATTATAATAAACTTGATGAATGGGATCTTCCAACGGTTACTTTCGATGCCGAATTCAAAGAAAATGAACTTAAAATGCGTGAAGACATGGTTTCCCAGGCCGTAGAAATGTTGGAAAAAGCAGGTTTTAAGGACGTAGAAGGATACGACGATATTGGAGCCCCCGGTCTTGGTATTCATGAAATGGGAATGGCCAGAATGGGACGAGATCCAAAAACTTCCGTTTTAAACGGAAATAACCAGGTGCATGGAGTTTCTAATGTATATGTAACAGATGGCGCCTTTATGACTTCTGCTGGTTGTCAGAATCCATCATTAACCTATATGGCGATGACAGCAAGGGCGGCAGATCATGCTTCAAAGAACTTCAAAAAGTCTAATGCATAAAATATAGATTATGAAAAGGAGACAGGCATTAAAGAATATAGGATTAGGAGCCGGGATATTTGTAATAGGGCCCTCTGCTCTTAGTTTATTACAAAGTTGTAAGAATGAACCTGAATATGATTGGGAACCAGCATTTCTAACAGCGTCTCATGGATACGCTTTAAAAAAAATTCTGAATATAATTCTTCCTACTTCAGATACACCTGGAGCAACTGACTTAAATATTCCTCAATTTATAGATTCTTATATGGATAAGGTTGCCGATGAGGAAAGAAGAGATAGGTTTCTTCGTTCTGCAAATGCGTTTTCAAGATCATTTAAAAAAGAATTTGATAAAGAGCAGGGGGAAGGAAGTGAAGAAGACTTTGAGCAACTTATAAAAAAATACCTGAAGGCAACTCCAGCTGAAAAAGAAGCTTACGCTAAAAGAAATACAGAAACTCAGGATGCTCAAAATCAGGATCCTGAAGTTGAAATTGATGATGATGCCGGTGCTTTTGCCTATTTAACCAGTATTAGAGGTGTAGGAATCTGGGCCTGGAAGAATAGCGAAGAAATAGGAGAAAATGTAATGTGGTACGACCCAATTCCTGGTGAATATATTCCATGTGGTTCTATAGATGAGTTTGGAGGGGGAAAGGCTATGTCTTTATAGTTGAAGGTTAAAATAAAAAGGCGTGTGATTATTTCAAGCATTATCTAATGCATAGTTGAATTGAGTAGTTGATAATTTGAATACTGGATATATTGCATAATTAATAATTATTCATTTTACATGCTAAACATTTAGCAAATTAGCATGTAAAACAACGTGTAAATTTTAATTTTTTTCACATTTAACTTATTAAGTAGTAATAATTTATATAAATTTAAGTGCGTTCAGAAATAATTCTGGATTACTCCAACTAAAACTTTTACATATGAAACAAATTATCTTCAGGGGCTTTTTGTTTGCATCAATCTTCCTTTTATATGGGATGGCAAATGCACAACAAACGGTCACAGGAACGGTTACTGATGAAACTGGTCCGCTACCGGGAGCTACCGTTGCAATTAAAGGAACTTCTACGGGTACTACTACAGATTTTGATGGTAATTACACCCTCAACAATGTTCCAGCAGATGCTACTCTAGTATATAGCTTTGTTGGGTATGAAACCCAGGAAGTGTTATTAGAGGGTAGATCAATTATTGATATTAATTTAGCAGCTGATGCTTCTGAACTTGAAGAAGTAGTGCTTATTGGATATGGTCAAACGACCGTTCGAGATGCGACAGGTGCAGTATCATCTGTTAAATCTGATGAATTTAATAAAGGTATTAACACCTCCCCAGACCAATTACTTCAAGGTAGAGTCGCCGGTGTTCAAATTACACAAGCAAGTGGTGAACCAGGTGCAGGGGCTAATATTAGAGTTAGAGGTACATCCTCCATTCGAGCTGGAAATGATCCTTTAATAGTTGTAGATGGTGTGCCGCTAAGTGGTGGTAATGTAAGTCCGGGAAATGATACCGGGCTGGGAAGAAGAGGTTCTACCAACCCTCTTGCATTTATTAATTCAAGTGATATTGCAAGTATTGATATTTTGAAAGATGCTTCGGCAACTGCTATTTATGGTTCACGTGGAGCAAATGGAGTTGTTTTGATCACTACTCGTGGAGGTAGAAGTGGAAAACCTCAGATAAGTTTCAATTCATCATTTCAAACCAGTAATATATCCAATGAATACGACCTGATATCTGCGGAAGACTATCCAGGTATCGCCTCTAGCGTTGGAAATTCTAACTCAGATTTTGGCGCTAGAGTGGATCCTCTAGGATCTATTTTACGCACCGCATTTACCCAGCAGCATGATTTTTCTTATGGTTCTGGAGGAGATACAGGGAATTTCAGAATTTCCTTAGGGTTGCTGGATCAGGAAGGAATTGTTAAAGGTACTGGGCAGGAAAAATATACCGGTAATATAAATATTACTCAGCGTGTATTTAAAGACGTAGTAACCTTTAAATCTAATATTATTTATTCTTACATAAAAGATGATGGAGAAGCAATTTTTGAAGATGCATCGGCAGAGGGGGATCTAATGTCATCAGCTTTAAGATGGAATCCAACCCGTCCTTTTTATAATGATGATGGATCATTTAATCAACCAAGTGATAACCAGAGAAACCCCCAGGCTTTTCTAGATTATTTCGAGGATAAAACTGAGACTTCAAGAATTCTGGCAAATATGTCTGCCACAGTAAATATTATTGAAGGCCTTGATTATAAATTTAATGTAGGTTTGGACAGAAGTGAATCTACTAGACGAACCGCAATTTCTACGGCATTTAATGCTAATAATATTTTTGGACGTGGGGTTGCTTCATATGAAGACAACTATAACTTCAATAAACTTTTTGAACATACTTTAAGTTATAACTCAGTTATTGCTACAGACCTGAAACTTGATGCGGTGGTAGGATATTCCTATCAAAGTTTTGAATCCAAAGGTAATAGTTTAATAGCGCGAGATTTTAGTATCGCAGATCAGGATAAGTATATTAAGGATATAGGGTATGCGGCTACTTTCCAGCCTACTGAATCCCTTGCATATTATAATCCATCTTCAGAATTACAATCCTTCTTTGGTAGGGCAAATTTTAACTGGTTGAGTAAATATCTTTTTACTGCAACCTTGAGAGCTGATGGTTCCAGTAAATTCGGTAAAAATAACAGATATGGATATTTCCCTTCCGTTGGAGCTGCGTGGAGAATTTCAGAAGAAGAATTTATACCTACAATATTTTCCAATCTTAAACTTAGAGGTAGTTGGGGTATAACGGGTAATCAGGAATTTCCTGCCGGATCTGCTCAAACTCAATTTGGTCCTACAGATGATGGTTCAGCTATTCAACAGGTTAATGTTGCGAATCCAGATTTACAATGGGAAACTACAGAACAGTATGGTATTGGTATTGATTTTGGATTTTTTAATGACCGTCTTACTGGTACACTGGATTATTTTAACAGAACTACGAATGATTTGTTATTTAGATTACCGGCCATTCAACCTGCTCCGGATGTGAATTACTGGACAAATTTTGACGATATCGAGATTGAGAACGAAGGTTTTGAAATTTCTTTTAACGCAAATGTTATTCAAAATGATGACTGGACATTTGATGTTTCCTATAATATGGCATTCCTGGATAATGTTATTAGCAATGTAAGTAATCAATTTCCTATTGGTATTCCAACCGGTCAGGTTGATGGTAGAAGTTTAACAGGACAACAGTCACAGTTATTATATGATAACCAACCTCTGTACGCTTTTTATTTACCGCTATTTAACGGATATGATGCAAATGGAGCACCGACTTACGTAGATGTAAATGGAGATGGTACGGTAAATCCCAACTTTGATGGTCCGGGAAGAACATCTGATAGAGATTTCGTTGGAGATCCTAACCCAGATATAACTTTGGGTATAGGATTAAATGCTACATTCAGAAATTTTGACTTTAGCGCAAACTTAAATGGAGCTTATGGTCATCAGATATATGATAATACGAACGCGGCATTATTTTATAAAGCAGCAGTTGCGAATGGGGATAATGCGACGTATGTAGAAGTTAATTCTGGGGCCGATCCAGCAAATGGAGGTCCATTCTTATCTACAAAAGATCTTCAAAGTGGTGACTTTTTAAGGCTTAATAGTGCCTCTATCGGCTATACTTTTAAAGGTGAAGAGGATTTTTCAATAGAATGGATGAATTCACTTCGTGTCTATGTAGCTGGTCAAAACCTTTTTGTAATTACACCATATGATGGGTTTGACCCTGAGGTGAATGTAAACAAGGCTATTGATGAAGTTCCTTCATTTGGTATTGATTATACTTCCTATCCAAGAAGCAGAAGTTTTACGATAGGAATAAATGCAAACTTTTAATAAAAAATTCTTATGAAAAAAATAGTATTAATTTTATTCGTTAGTATTCTTGCATTTGGGTGTACAAGCCTGGATGAAGAGTTAAACGATTCAGTTGGTAGTGATGTGGCAGCTGCGACTGCAGATACAGAATCCTTGCTCATTTCAGCGTATCAGGCAATGAGGGCTTTTGATACCCAGGATAATATCTTTGCACTTCAGGAACATAGTTCAGATGAAATGGCGGGCCCTACCAGAGGGGCCGACTGGGATGATGGTGGAGTTTGGAGAAACTTTCATACTCATACCTGGTCTAGTTCTAATGGCTTTATTCAAAATGCATATACTAGTATGTTATCTGGTATTTTTCGGTCAACACAGGTTTTGGAATTCGATCCTACCCCTGAGCAAGCCGCACAAGCTAGATTTCTTAGAGCCTTTTTCGCTTTCCACTTACTGGATAATTTTGGGATAGTTTTAGGTAGAGAGCCGGGAGAAAATCTCACTGAGCCTCCTTCTATTACCTTATCTAGACCAGAAGGGATTGAGTTTATAATTGCAGAACTGGAAGAAGTAATTAATGATCTACCGGATACTGGGGATCAAACTTTAGCTAGCCAGAATGCCGCTCATTTTTTATTAGCTAAAGCATATCTCAACAGGGCAGTCTATTTGGCTACAGATGAAGGTTCAAATGCTGCATCGCCGGGCCCTTTTAACTTCGATTCTGGAGATATGAATAATGTAATAACCCATGTGGATGCAATTATTAATTCAGGTGATTATCAATTGGAAACAATGTATTTCGATAATTTCTCTCCGACCAATACAGATGATAGTTCTGAAAATATATTTGTAAGTGAGAATGACCGAGGAAATAACCCTGCGAATACGCATTCCAGATGGCATATGACCTTGCATTATAATAACCAGCCCGATGGCTGGAACGGTTTTGTAACCCTGGCAGAAATTTATGATCTCTATGAAGATGGCGATATGAGACGAGAATTCACTCCAGATTATTTCGAAGGTAATACTGGTATGAATGCTGGATTTTTACTCGGTCAGCAATTTGCTGCAGATGGAAGTCCATTAGAGGATAGAAATGGTGATCCTTTAGCATTTACCAGAGATTTTTCTCTTACTGCCTCCAGTGAGGTAGCAGGGATAAGGGTAATTAAATATCCTGTAGATTTTACAAATACAGCATCACCGGGAAATGATTATGTGCATTTTAGATATGCTGATGCATTATTGATGAAAGCGGAAGCTATCCTTAGAGGTGGATCTACTACTAATGGAGATACTCCTGAATCCTTAGTTAATTCTATACGATCAGTGAGAGGAGCTTCAGATCTTGGTGCAGTTACCTTAGATGAAATTCTTGACGAAAGAGCTAGAGAATTATATTGGGAAGGATGGAGAAGAAATGATCAAATTCGTTTTTCGACATTCCTTGATGCGCATTACGAAAAACCAGCAACTTCTGAGACGTATTTATTATTTCCAATTCCGCCGGCAGCATTATCTACCAATCCTAATTTAAATCAGAATCCTGGATATTAGATAGTATTTATATTTCAAAATTAGAAGCCTTTCCTTAATCAGGGGAGGCTTTTGATTTAAAAAGTCTCAAAGCCTACCAATTTCATTAGAAGTTTATTTAAAACTAAATAGAGCAAACTAAACCGTAACTTAAAAAATAATAGTGAAAAATCGATCTGATTTTAGAACCTAATTTTATGGAAGTGCTTATCTTAAGTTCAGAATTTTGCAGCATTGTTTAATATCCAAATATCAATGATCAAGAAAATTGTATTACTACTCAATATATTAATTGCGTTCTCCTGCGAAAAGGATAAAAAAAGTGAACACACTTATAATGAGTCTCAAGAGCAAAAACTATTTACAGAAATGCCTTCAGATTCAACAGGAATAGATTTTGTAAATAGGGTTGAAAACGAAAAAGACTTTAATATTTTTAATTACAGGAACTTTTATAATGGGGGAGGTGTAGGAATAGGAGACCTAAATAATGATGGTTTCCCGGATGTTTATCTAACTGCTAATCGGCAAAAGAATAATCTCTATCTAAATAAGGGAAATTTTAAATTCGAAGATATTAGTGTCTCGGCAGGTGTGGAAGGAAGCAGATCCTGGTCGACTGGGGTAACACTGGTAGATATCAATGCTGATGGCTTCCTGGATATTTATGTATGTAATGCGGGTAACCTGGAAGGCGACGATAAAAAAAATGAACTTTTTATAAATAATGGAGACCTCACTTTTACAGAGAAAGCAGAAGAGTACAATTTAGACGACAGTGGTTTTGGAACCCACGCTGCTTTTTTTGATTATGATGGTGATGGTGACCTGGATGTTTATTTATTGAATAACAGTTTTATACCCGTAAGTAGTCTCGGGTATGTGAATAAAAGAGAATTACGCAGCGAAGACTGGAATATTCCTGAGGTCTTAAAAGGTGGAGGAGACAAATTATTAAGGAATGATAATGGGAAATTTACTGATGTTAGTGAGGAGGCTGGTATTTATGGCAGTTTAATTGGTTTTGGCTTAGGTGTAACCATAGGAGATATTAACGGTGATTTTCTACCTGATATTTATGTTTCTAATGACTTCTATGAGCGTGATTATCTATATATAAATAAAGGGGACGGTACTTTTTCTGAAGAAATCAAGGATTATATGCAGCATTTAAGCCTGTCTTCTATGGGAGCAGATATGGCCGATCTTAATAATGACGGCTTGCCCGAGATCTTTGTTACAGATATGCTGCCCGAGGATGATAAACGCCTTAAGGAAACTGGAGATTATGAAAGGTATGATCTATTCCAGCTTAAGAAAAGCCGTGATTTTTATAATCAATATATGCAGAATACGCTGCAGCTGAATAATGGGGACGGAACCTTTTCTGAAATTGCCCATTTTAGTGGCGTTGCGAAAACCGACTGGAGCTGGGGAGCTTTAATGTTTGACATGGACAATGATGGCTACCGCGATATTTTTGTGAGCAATGGTATTTTCCATGATCTCACCAATAATGATTTCATGGACTTTTTTGCCAATGATATTATTCAGAAGATGAGTATTACCGGCAAGAAAGAGGATATAGATAAAGTGATTAACAAAATGCCGTCTACACCAATTCCTAATTATGCCTTGAAAAATGGTAAGGATTTAGTTTTTGAAAATATGGCAGAAGAATGGGGCCTGGATCATCCGGGGTTTTCAAATGGTTCAGCCTATGCAGATCTAGATAATGATGGTGATCTTGACCTGATTGTGAACAACTTCAATATGCCAGCTTTTGTATATAGAAATAATAGTGAAAAAACCGGGAATAGCTTTATTAAGCTTAAAATAAAAGGTGAAGGAAAAAATACGATGGCTATTGGGAGTGTACTGGATCTTTATGGCGATGGCGAAGTAATCCGGCAGGAGCTTATTCCTACTCGTGGATTTCAGTCTTCAGTAGACTATGTGCAAACCATAGGTTTAGGAAAAAAGCAGAAGATAGATTCAGTAAGAATCGTTTTCCCAAACAAAAAACAATTAATTGTAAAGGCACCTGAATTAAACTCAACCTTAGTTCTAGACCAGGCTAATGCTAAAAGTAGCTGGAAAAAAGCATCTGATAATAAAGAAGCCTGGTTCGAAGAAATAGCCACGGAATTTGAAATTAATAAAGAGGACAGGCATGTAGATTTTGATTATGAAGGGCTTATTCCAAAAATGCAGTCTCGAGAAGGTCCTGCTATAGCAGTAGGCGACCTGGATGGTGATGGTAATGATGATATTTATATTGGAGGTGCCTTTGGGAGTTCTGGTAAGATCTACCTCCAAAAAAAACCAGGTGAATTAAAACAGATCGATTTTAATGCAGGAGATAATTTCGAAGATACTGATGCTGAATTTGCAGATATCGATGGAGATAGTGATCTGGATCTATTAGTAACTTCAGGAGGGAATTTTAAAAATGCCAGGACGGGTCTCAGGGCCTATATAAATAATGGGAACTTACAATTTAGTGACTATAAAGTAGTGGCATATTCCCCAAATAATATTTCCAATGTAGAAGTGGCAGATATAGATAATGATGGAGATGTAGACCTTTTTCTGGGAATTTACACGGTTCCCGGTATCTATGGACTGAAGGTTTCGAGCCAGCTTCTTGAAAATAACGGCAAAGGTGTTTTTAAAAATATTACAGAGACTGCAGCTCCAGGATTAAAGCATATCGGAATGGTTAAGGCAGCAATTTTTGAAGATCTTAATTCAGATGGTCAGCCTGATCTAAGTGTTGTAGGAGAATGGATGAGTCCCAGGATTTTTATCAATAAAAATGGCAATTTTGATCTCAAAGAAGATCAACTTTCTGAATACACTGGTTTATACAATAGTGTTTTTGCCCGGGATCTTAATAACGATGGGTTTGCCGATCTGATCTTTGGAAACCGGGGTAGAAATGCCAGTTTCCAGGCTTCTGAAAGTGAACCTGCTAAAATGTTCGTGGCAGATTTTGATCTTAATGGAACAACGGAACAGATCTTCACAAGAACAATTGAAGGCCGTGACATTCCTTTGCATACCAAACGGGAATTGGCCGGGCAGGTTGTATCTATTAAAAAGCAGAATATGAAATTCAGTGAATATTCTAGTAAATCTGTTCAGGATCTTTTTGAACCCGAGGTTTTGGAGAATGCTGAGGTAAGTATAATAACTAATTTTGAAAGTATTATAGCCTATAATGATGGAAAGGCTAATTTTAAAGTTCATTCTTTACCGCCGGAGGCCCAATATTCCTGTGTTTGTAGTATTACTGCCGGTGACTTTAACCAGGATGGAAAACAGGATATTATCCTTGCCGGTAATAATTATTCTTTAAAACCTCAGTTTGGTCGAATGGATGCAAGTTTTGGAACTATTTTATTAAATGCTGATGAAGGATTCGAGGTCGCAGATTCTAAAACTTCAGGATTAACATTAAAGGGAGAAGTTAAATCCCTGAAATGGTTGAAAGACAAGAACGGAAATGAATACCTGCTGGCCGGGATTACCAACGAAAAACCCAAACTTTTTAAGCGAAATGAGTAAAATTTCATGGGGCTTTTTTTTATTGATTTTGATCTTTCTTAATTCTTGTGCAAAAGAAGAAAACGAAAAGTTTGCGAAGGAAACAGATTTTCTTTTTCAGAGGTTAAGATCAGAGGAAACAGATATGAATTTCCGTAACGACCTTACCGAAACAGATTCTTTAAACATCCTGGAATACCTCTATTATTACAATGGCGGAGGTGTTGCAATTGGAGACATTAATAATGACGGATTACCAGATATTTTCTTTACCTCCAATCAAGAAGAGAACAGGTTGTTCCTGAATCATGGCGAAATGAAGTTTCAGGATATTTCCAAATCTTCAGGAATTAAGGGCAATTCAGATTGGAACACCGGCGTAACCATGGCCGATGTAAATTCAGACGGATATCTTGACATATATGTTCTCGCTGTAAGTGGAATCAAGGGATTGAAAGGTAAAAACGAATTATTCATTAATAACCAGGACAATACCTTCACCGAGGCTGCTACGGAATACGGAATTGCGCTGGAAAATTATGGAACTGCAGCATCTTTCTTTGATTATGATAATGACGGAGACCTGGACCTGTATGTTCTTAATCATGCCGTACATACAGATGAATCTTTCAGTCCTTCAAATATAAGGGATATAAGGACTGAATCCAGCGGAGATAAACTATTTGAATTTAAAGATGGAAAATTTATTGATGTTAATGAAAAGGCTGGTATTTATGGTGGTCCAAACGCTTACGGACTGGGTTTAGCGACCGCCGATCTAAATAATGATGGTTTCACAGATATCTACGTAAGTAACGATTTTCATGAAGATGACTATCTCTATATGAACGATGGAGATGGGAGCTTTACCGAGGAAATGAAAAGTAAAATGACCCAGGTTAGCAGGTTTTCTATGGGAAGTGATATTGCAGATATCAATCATGATGGCTATCCGGATATCCTGTCGGTAGATATGTTGCCTGAAGATGAAACTGTTTTAAAAGCTTCAGTAGGTGATGAAGATATTAATATATTAAACCTGCGGATGAAATATGGTTATCACAGGCAATTTAGCCGGAATATGCTACAACTTAATAATTCCGGTAAGAACTTTCATGAAATTGCACTGCTAAGTGATATTGAAGCGACAGATTGGAGCTGGTCTCCTTTATTTGCAGATTATGACCAGGACGGTGAAAATGACCTTTTTGTATCTAATGGAATTGTAAGAAGGCCGAATGACCTGGATTATATAAGATTTATATCTAACTCCCAGATCAATAAAAAAAATAGTGATGCCGGGTTTATTGATAAAGAAGCTTTAAATATGATGCCTGAAGGAAAGGTGAATAATTATTTTTACAAAGGTTCAAAAAATCTGAAATTCAAAGACAAGTCCTCTAAATGGGTAATTCCTGAAGCGTCTTTCTCAAATGGTAGTGCGTACGGCGATCTTGATAACGACGGTGATTTGGATCTGGTTACTAATAATATTAATGCTGAAGCCTATATTTATTCGAATTCGGCCTCTAAGAATAATAACTACCTAACTATTCAATTCAAAGAATCCGGCAAGAACACTTTTGGGATAGGAGCAAAGGTTTATTCCTATGTAGATGGGGAATTGCAATACGATCAATTGTTTACTAGCAAAGGTTTCCAGTCATCATCTGAACCACTGATTCATTTTGGCTATGGAAATAAGAAGGAAATAGATTCAATTCTTGTGTTCTGGCCAGATGGACGTTTCAAGAAACTTAAAAATGTAAAAACAAATCAGAAATTAATTTTGAGTCCTACCGGTACTTCAAGTGAAAATCCTTTGGTTTCTAAATATTCTCCAGGAAATAAAACTTTTGAACTTGTAGATAGCATTGCTGGATTTTCATATGCGCACAAGGAGAACTCTTATAATGATTTTGATCGACAGAAGCTGATTCCATATCGCATTTCAGATGAAATGCCGGTAGCGGCCACTGGAGACTTGAATAACGACGGACTTGAAGATATTTTTATAGGAAATTCTCGGGGAGTAGTTTCCGAAGTCTATTTGCAAAGAGAAGATGGCCTTAAACAGGCAGATTACCCATTTCTAGCAGAAACTAAAAATGCTGAGGTCCGCGGAGTAGAAATTGCCGATTTTAATGGAGATGGTCAGGATGATCTTTTCTACGTAACAGGAGGTGGAGAATTCACCGGAACCCTGGATGTATTAAAAGATAGCTACTGGACAAAAATTAGTGGTTCCTGGGAAAAGGTAGACTTACCTGAATATTATTCTGATGCCGGGGTGATAGCTTCTAGCGATATGGATAAAGATGGGGATCTTGATATTTTCATAGGAGGACGTGCGGTAGCCGGCGATTTTGGTAAAATACCGGAATCATACTTATTGGAAAATATTGATGGGAAATTCCGGTTGGTTCAAAACGATGAAATTAGACAGGCAGGAATGATAACCGATGCCATTTGGGATGATCTTGATAATGATGGCTTTCCAGAATTGATTGTGATTGGAGAATGGATGTATCCAAAGGTTTTCAGAAATAATGGAAAAACTCTTAGCCTTTCTAAAGATGAAGCATTATACCAGTTGACCGGTTTGTGGCAAACCATTGAGCCTTTCGATATTGATAATGATGGTGATAAGGATTATTTACTCGGTAACTGGGGTGTAAATTCAAAATTTAAGGCTTCAGAAAAAGCTCCCTTAAGAATGTATTATGGAGATATAGACCAGAATGGTGATACCGAAACAATTCTAGCACGAAATGTAAATGGTAAATATTACACATTTGCAGGTCTGGATGACCTTGTTGGGCAAATGAATTTTTTAAAGAAAAAATTCCCGAATTATAAAAAATTCGCGGGCAAAAATGTTGATGAAATATTTGGTGAAGCACTTAATAAATTAGCTATTAGAGAAATTAAAACTACAGAATCGGGTTACCTGAAAAATGATAATGGTAAACTTATTTTCATTCCATTTAACAATAATTTACAATTTGCTCCTATAAATACTATATTAGTAGTGAGTGATTTACAGAATAAAGGCGAGGCTGCCATTCTGGGAGGAAATTATTTTGGTGTTACTCCTTACCATGGTGCTTTTGGAGCATTTCCAGGAGCAATGATTCTTTCTGGCAAAGAAATGAAGGAAGAGTTAAGAACCGGAATAGATTTCACTGGTAAGGCTTTAAATAAGCTTATTGAAATAAAAATTAATAAAATTAGATATTTCATCGGTTTAGTGAATGATACCGAACCGGTCATTTATAAATTTCAGGATTCTATATGAAGATTTTAAATAAAATAGTTGCAGTAATTATACTGGTTCTACTTTTTAGTTCCTGTGAAAAGCATGAGCCAATTGTGGTATCTGCTGATGATTATCATACAGCAGTTGATAAACTTACTGAAGTTCAGGTGCACGATATTTTCTCACCACCGGTAGCTAGTAGGATCTATGCCTATTCAAACATTGCTGCATATGAGGCCTTACAGGCTGGAAATTCAGAATATAAGAGCCTGGTAGGACAGGTCAATGAACTAACTCCAGTTCCAGCCCCTAATGATACTACAGGATTAAATCTTCGTGTGTCATCTATTGTGGCTTTTTATGAAATAGGAAAAAGTTTGATCTTTTCGGAAGAACGAATAGAAAAATTCCGGGATAGCATTTACCAGGATTGGGAAAATACAAATCCAGAGAGTTTCATGAGATCTAAAGTATATGGCCTGCAGGTTGCAGATCATATTAAAGCCTGGATGAAACATGATAACTATGCTGCAACCCGTACTATGCCTAAGTTTTCATTGTATACAGATGATGAGAGTAGGTGGCAACCCACTCCGCCTTCTTACATGGATGGAATTGAACCACATTGGATGAAGATAAGGCCTTTTGTTATTGATTCAGCAGGCCAGTTTAAACCTACTCCTCCGCCGGAATTTTCTATGGAGTCCGATTCTGAATTTTACTCAGAATTAATGGAAGTCTATAAAGTGAAAAAGGAAATGGATTCTATAGGGGATAGTGAGAAGAATGAAAAACTCCAGATCGCTAAATTCTGGGATTGTAATCCTTACGTTTCTACTCAAAAAGGGCATCTTATGTTTGCAACTAAAAAGATCACTCCTGGTGGTCACTGGATAGGAATTACTAAGATCGCTTGCAGAAAGACCAATGCAGATTTCAATAAGACTGTTTATGCCTATACCAGGACTTCTATTGCAATGGCAGATGCTTTTATAAGCTGTTGGGACGAGAAATATCGAAGCAGCCTGGTTAGGCCTGAAACTCTGATCAATAAATATATAGATGAAAACTGGACTCCGGTTTTACAAACTCCACCATTTCCAGAATATACCAGCGGACATTCAGTTGTTTCCGGGGCAGCAGCTGTAGTTTTAACCAATATCTTCGGCGATAATTTTAGTTTTGAGGATGATACAGAGGTAAGCTATGGATTACCGGTAAGAACTTTTAATTCGTTTAACGAAGCTTCAAGGGAAGCAGCAAACAGTAGGCTTTTTGGAGGTATCCACTATAGAGCGGCCATAGAGGTAGGCCTTAAGCAGGGTAGAGACCTTGGGAATTTTGTAGTGGAGAATTTAAAGTTAACTACTGATGCTCAAAACCTGGCTTCGAATTGATCATGAAGAAAATTATAATTGTGATCCTGGTACTTATAATTGCCGGTTTAGGTTGGTATCTATTCATTAAAAAGTACGATTATCAGTTCGAAACTACGGCCAGATATGGACCTGGAGCTGTATCTTATGAGTTATCTGAATGGAAACGACTAAACGGTCTTGAAAATTCTGGTGATATTGAAGTTGTAGAAAGGAAAGATTTTAATTCTCTTACCCAGAAAATTAAAATAGATAGTTCTAAATCGCTTGAATTTAAATGGGAGCTGGAAAGGCTCAATGATAGTTCCACTTCAGTTACTCTAAATGTTTTATCACCCAAGAATAAATTAACCAATCGTATTGCTATAGTAAATCCTTTTCAGAAAAGTAATTATATAGATAGTCTTAAAAAACAGGTCCTTAATTTTAGTAAACAGCTAAGAGACAATCAAAATCAATATAAAATTACACCTTCGAATAATATTGTTGAAACTCCCGCAATGGATTGTATTTGTAGTGCCTCCAGAAACATTCCCCTTACGGGCAAAGCCAAGGAGATGATGCGAACGATTTCTTCTTTAGAGAATTTTGTCCTTAATAATAAGATCGGGATTAGTGGTTATCCATTTTTAAAAGTAACCGATTGGGATAGAGAAAAAGATCTAATAGATTTTGATTTCTGTTTTCCTGTTAGCGATATTAGCAAACTCACTGGAACAAACACCATTCGGATAAAAAAATATCCTTCTAAGAAAGCTTTAAAATTAATTTTTAACGGCAATTACAGATTATCCCATGTTAGCTGGTTCGATCTTATTTATTTGGCAGGAGAGCGAGGACATAAACGGTATGGCTGGCCAATGGAAGTCTATCATGATAACCCGAAGATAGACATGAACGAATTAAACTGGAAAGCAGAAATTTATTTACCAATTCTAAACTAACTGCTTTCAGGAATTGCAATCCTTAGTTTTTCTGGAAGAATTTTGATGTCAATTTCGGTTACTTTCCCTATATACTCTCCATCAATTTGAAAAGCAACAGGTTTTTTACTGAAAACCTTAGCCTGTTTAGCAGGAATAGTTTCCACAAAATCGGGATCCAGATCGGTTTCATTTCTTAAAGTTTTTAAAATTTCACCTAAACTCAATTTTTTGAAGATCAATATTTCAAATACCCCATCATTAGGGATTCCCTGAGGATTTACATTTGCACCGGTTCCATATTTTTTTGCATTTGCAATTCCTAATAGAACGGCCTGAGCATTTGTTTTTCCTTTTTCAGTTTCTATTGTAAAATCAAAAGGATATTCACTTTGCATAAGCGTGGGAATAGACTGAATCAAATATCCGAACTTTCCCCGAATAGCCGAACTATCGTAATTCTTAATTAACTCTGCATTTATACCCAAATCGCTTAAATGAAGGCAGATTATATTATTTAAGCAAAGCAAGTCCAGGTCTATAAAATTAGATCCCAGGGCAGCGTTTATCTGCATATCCAGTTCCTCTGGAATATTGAAGTTCTTTGCCAGACCGTTCGCAGAACCTGCCGGTAGAATGCCTAAGGTTAGGTTTAAATCTTTAATTGCATCTGCGACAAGATTTATAGTCCCATCTCCACCAGCTACCAGAACACGATCTATGTCATGATCCTGGATTCGAGCTTTGATATTTTCCCTGTCATTTTCACCGGTTGTGGAATATAAGTGAAAATTTATCTTGCTTTTTTCCAGATATTCTTGAATTCCAGAAATGATCTTTTTCTTGTCTGTGTGGCCAGCAATAGGATTTACAACCAATAAAACTTCCTTAAAATTCATTCCTTAACCTTTATGATAAGCTTAAAATTAAGTATTTTGGAATGAAGGAATTTTAAAAAAAGGCCAATATTTTGAAACTAGATCTTAAGTTATACCGCGGATATGTGAATGATGGTGAACTCGTGGTTTTTGGGCATCTATTTGAATCCTGGGCTCCTGATAAATTCAGTATCGAAAAAAGGGGTATTAAACATGCACATGCGATTCTCCATAAGTTCAGGATAAAACCCCTGAAAAACTTCAAAGTACGCTTAAAGTTCAATGATCTGGACGTTACCACAAAAACCCAGGAAGATGGTTATTTTAGATTTACCATCCCTTATAATGCCGCTCTGGAACCTGGGTGGCACGATTATGAGATTAGCTGTAAAATGTATGAGGTGGGGATGATTGAGAAAGGGGAGTTATTGAAGCCTTACCCTGGTAAGTTAGGGATCATTTCAGATATTGATGATACTTTTTTGATCTCTCATAGTAACACTTTTTTTAAGAAACTATATGTTATGCTTTCTAAAAACATTAATAAACGAAAAGTTTATGATGATGTGGTAAAGCATTATAGCAGGCTTAGTCAGGCCGGGCAGGATAGTAAAGAAGCTACCAATTCATTTTTCTTTGTATCGAGTAGTGAATGGAATCTCTATGATTTTATAGATGAATTTGCTAACCTTCATGGTCTACCCAAGGCTGTGATCAAATTAAAAAAGATAAAGACAGGTCTTCGTGATTTTGTAAGTTCGGGTAGAGGAAATCATGACCATAAATTTATTAAGATCAAGGATATAATTTCTTTTTATCCTCACCTTAAGTATGTTCTAATGGGAGACGATTCGCAACATGATCCTTACTTGTATGAAAGGATCTGTAAAGTATTTCCTATGAATATTAAAGCGGTATATATAAGGCAAACAACCAGTAAACAGAATAAGAAGGTTCAGCGGGTTCTGGCAAATATTGAGACGATGAATGTAAGCACCTGTTATTTTAGAGATAGCGAGAAAGCGATTCATCATTCTGAAAGAGAGAAGATCATATGATTCTTAAATAACGCAGCATGAAAACTTCAATAAAAAAAAAGTGGAGATATTTATTATCTCCACTTTTAATATGTCGGGGGGCTAATCTAAATCCCTTCGATTAAATTCCTGTCTTCTATAAAATTCTTCATCTGAAAGTTCTCGTCTACGCCTATTGTCATAATGCTCTTCACTTTCCATCCCTCTCTCTTCTTTTTTCCAATCAAGATCTTCATCTAATGTTCTTTCAGGTTTAAGATTACCAGATTCATCCTTATATTTCGTAGAGGTTTCATTATCAACATTTCTTTTCCTGTCCTCTGAAGTGTATTTTAATTGCTCTTTCTCTCTTCTTATACTTTCATCTCTTATTCTTTCATTGGTTTCTTCATGGTCGTATGCAGAACCTGTTTTTTTAATATTCTCTCTTTCAGGATCTTCATTACGCTCTCGTCTACGATCATAGGAATCTAGAACATGATGTTCATAATCCCTGGTAATTCTAGAACCAGACCTGTAGCGTTTTGTTTCTGCAAAGGTTTCATAATTGATATTATGTGTGATCACATTTTTTTTATCCCGGTTTAGATCAATTAATCCAATTGGGATAATAATATGATTTTCCCCTTCCTTATTAATGAACTCACTATATTCTGCCTTGCTAGTATTGGAATAAGGATCATGATTCACATTAATAATACTTTGTTCAACTTCTACATCAACGTAGACCACCTTGCCAAGCTCTTTGTTAACCAGTAAATTATCAACCTTTCCTAAGATATTATTATCTAAATCTTTTACTTCCCATCCTCTTATATCTGAATCTTTACTATTTACCTTATAATCTTTCAACTCAGACAGATAATATAAATGCTTTTCTCTAGTACT
This sequence comes from Christiangramia echinicola DSM 19838, assembly GCF_000423065.1. GTDB lineage: Bacteria > Bacteroidota > Bacteroidia > Flavobacteriales > Flavobacteriaceae > Christiangramia > Christiangramia echinicola. The sequence goes on along the minus strand of NZ_AUHG01000012.1, from coordinate 430,221 downwards.
CATAATTTTGATTTTTTATATAAATTCAACTTCATTTTTATAAAGGTTTGTTGCTGAACCTTTATAAGTTACCTCTTCAATCTCAGAGTTCTCCATATCGTCAGTTTCGTCTGTTTCCATACTACCGTAGAAATATAAAAAAGCCACCACTGCTAAAATTATTATAAGAATTAACCAGGGCCAAACTGGTTTTTTCTTTTCGATTCTTATATCTGCCATGATCGTGTATTTTTTTTGGTTAGATCTAAGTCTAAATTACATAGCAGTGCTCCTAATTTTATCTAATCTTAGTGTAAAGTATTGTTAATTAGTCTTTTGTTTAGAATGGGCTTCTTTCTTCAATAAAAAAAGCCGGATATCGTTTAACCGGCTTTCTTAGATTTGGTAAATAAGAGATTACTCCATTAATTTTAGTAATCGCTTTCAGGCTTTCTTATGTACATTTTTATTTTCTTTCTGAGCATCATTTTCATGACAGGTTATCTTGGCGTGCCCGGCATTATCAGATATTTTCTATTATCCAGTATAGGTTATCTAAACGTACCTGTAGGAAAAACAACCAGGCTCTCATGGCCGTTCTTTCCAACTGCAGTTACCCCGAATAAATAGTTGTCTATTACAATTCCTTCTAAAGTAAATTCGGTTACATCGCCCACAAACCTTGAATATTGCCATTGTGGAGCAGTGGTATCTCTCCAGTATATTTTATAACCAGCAATTTCGCCTTTAACAGGCTCCCATTTTAATTTCGTACTAGGTTCAACAATTCCTCCTATTTCAACTTTAGATGGAGCAGGTGGAGCCCACGCAAGGCTCGCCAGATTAATAGCATTTACAGCGGTTAGCTTTTTTGCATAATTAAAATTTACTCCCTCAACTACATCACCATATTCAATACCATTTTCTGTACGAATGTCCTGATGCTGGCGATTGTAATTTTCATGAGCTTCCATAATTCTTACTCCGGCAAACCCAAAGTCATTAAAGGGGCGGTGATGGCCACCACGACCAAATCTATCCAGGCGGTAGATCATCATTGGGTTCATCTCGGGCATATAGGTTTCTACATTTTTATGAATATATCTTGCAAGCTGTCTCGAGATGCCATCTACTTCACCACCATAAAACCTTCTCATTCTTCTTTCCTGTTCAGTTTCGGTAGGAGGTACTGGTTCAGAAAAGATCCTGAAACTTCTATTATCAATCACTCCATCTACACCTTCAATGTTTCCTATCATGTCATTATTAAGAATTCCAGTGATATCCCAGTTATTCTTTTTGGCATATTCGGCAAGGCCTTTACCACCAAAAAGTCCCTGTTCCTCACCAGACAATCCTACATAAATTATACTGCTTTCAAATTGGTATTTAGAAAGTACCCGGGCTGCTTCCATGGTTCCTGCCATTCCGCTGGCATTGTCATTAGCTCCAGGAGCATCTGTAGTGAAATCCATCGTATTGCTGGCTCGGGAATCTATGTCTCCGCTCATGATCACATAGCGGTTAGGGTATTTGGTTCCTTTTTGAATTGCAACCACGTTTACCACCCACGCTTCCTTCGGTATTCTTTCTCCGTCTTCAGGAGTTACAAAATCCTTTTGATAAAAGACATCAAGGCAATTATTGCAATTAGAAGAGATTTTATCAAATTCAGATTTTATCCATCTCCTTGCAGCACCTATCCCGCGGGTGTCAGAAATGGTATCACTAAAAGTATTCCGGGTTCCAAAACCGGCTAGTTTCTTTATATCATGCTCGATGCTATCTGCAGAAACTTCGTCTATTATGTCATAAATTTTTTTATCCGTATTCTGGGCATATGCAATAATGCCTGACCCTAAAATAGAAATAAAGGTTAGAATTTTAATGGGGCTGATTTTCATAGTTTCTTTTTTTAGCTCTCTAAAATACAGAAGTTTCAAGAATATAAAAATAACAAAGCCCCGAGGATATCCCCGAGGCTTTGTTGATAATCAATCTTTCTATAAATTAACTAGCTACATTATGCATTTCAGCTTTAGCTTTATTAATTTTTTCTTCTGATTTTGAGTTTGCTAAATTAGCTTTGGTCTTGGCTTTAAGAGCTTCAACTTTATGATTTACTGAATCTGTAAAGTCATTAATACTTTTATTTGCTCCTTTGATATAATCATCTCCTTTTTCTGTGATAGCCTTACGGGTATCTTTACCTTTGTTAGGTGCATATAAAAGTCCAACTACTGCTCCTGCCACAGCTCCGGATACTAGTCCTAATAACAATTTTCCTGATTTCATAGAATTTGGTTTTAAATTGGTTTGATTTAAATTCATAGGGTAAAATTAAGCAGAAAACAGACCCGCACCATAGGCAATGAGTTAATGTATATTTAAACTTTAATCAAAATTGCCAAATAATTTAACAAGGAATTTTTGCTATAAATTTTCTTTGAATGCCTCAAGTAATTTGCGAACTTTTGGAGTGCCTTCAACATAGTATCTGGCACTCGTTTTCTTGATTCCTACTTTTACAGTATAAGATGTTTCTGGTAACTCCTGGAACATATATTCGTCTGTCCAGTCATCACCAATAGCAAATATGAAGTCGTAATTCTTCCCAATAAGTTTTTTCGAGGAAGCTTTACCTTTATTAACATCACTACTTTTAATTTCAAGAACCTTATTTCCCTCCAGCACACTTAGTCCACGATTAGAAATTAGTTCTTTTAATACCGTGCTTAACTCATTAGCTCGAATCTCACCTAACTCTGGATCTGCCTTCCTATAGTGCCACGCAAGAGAGTAATTTTTTTCTTCGATAAAAGTACCGGGAGTTCTATCAACAAAATTCTCTATAACGGGTCTTACTGCATCCATCCATTCGCTTTTTACATTTTCAGAAAGTTCCCATTCTCCATCAATTTGTCGCATCCATACGCCATGTTCAGAGATGAGTTCTACCGGGACATCCTTCCACCAGCTACCTAGTGTATTTTTATCTCTTCCACTAATTAAGATCACATCGGTATTTTCCTGCGCATTCAATGCTCTTATTAGTTCTTTTAGCTCCTCATCCGGGCGGGCATTTTCTGGTTTATCAACAAAATTCACCAGTGTGCCATCATAATCTATAAAAAGTATTCTCCTTTGAGCCTTTTTAAATTGATTCATGATCTCTTCAGAAATATCTGGTGTGATCCTTATAGATTTAAATGAATCTCTATTCTCTCTCGTTGCTCGCAGCGATTTCATAAAGTCATTAGCCCATTTATCAACGCTATATCTTCTTAATCTCTTCTGTAGCATTTTATTCCTTTCGATCTGTTCTTCTTTAGGCATTTCAAAAGCTGTTTTTAATGCTTCTGAAACCTGCTCAAAGTTATTAGGGTTTATGATCAATGCCTCATTCATTTCATGAGCAGCCCCAGCCATCTCGCTGAGAATAAGCACTCCAGTATGGTTGGTTCTGGTAGCGATATATTCTTTTGCAACCAGATTCATCCCGTCTCTTATAGGAGTAAGCAATGCGATATCACAAGTAGTATATAGATCTATAAGGTTATTAAATGGCATAGAGCGATAGAAATACCAGATTGGAGTCCAGCTAACAGTAGAGAATTTTCCGTTTATTCTACCCACGAGTTCATCGATCTCTCTTTTAAGTCGTCTATATTGAGGAACATTAGATCTGGAAGGTACAGCCAGCATAACCAACCTTACCTTTTCTATATGTTGAGGGTTCTTATCCAGGAAATACTCGTAGGCTCTAATACGATGAGCTATACCTTTTGTATAATCCAACCTGTCTATACTTAAAATCATTTTAGCATCGGGCGTAGCCTCCAGGTGGTGATCCAGTCTTTTTTGTAATTCAGACTGATCTGCAGCCGTACTCTCAAAATGATCTAAGGCGGCCTGTTCAAATTTCTTATAGTCTATACCCATCGGGAAAGAATCTACCTTTACGATCCTGTCTGGGAGAGTGATTTCATTAAAATCTACCTGATGTCTCAAAATACGACTTACGGAACTTAAGAAGTGACGCTCATAGTCGTAGGTATGGAAACCAATGAGATCTGCTCCAAGGACACCTTTTAACACTTCATCTCTCCAGGGTAATGTCCTGAAAACCTCATAAGAAGGAAATGGGATATGGTTAAAAAATCCAATCACAGCCTCAGGCCTTTGTTCCCGAATCATGTTTGGAACCAGAAGAAGCTGATAATCGTGAACCCATATAACATCCCCTTCTTCATAATGTTTTAGAATTTCATCAGCATATTTTTGATTAACCTGTTGGTAGGATTTCCAGTACTCATCATCAGATTCCGTATACTCCATAAAGTAATGAAACAGAGGCCAGATAGTACGATTACTGAAACCATAATAAAATCCATCGATCTCGTCTGAAGTCAAATGGACTGCTACACAATTTTCTTCGCGCGCTTTTTTCTGAACATCTTCCTTTAAATTCTCCGGAATTTCTTCTTCTGTAAGTCCCGGCCAGCCTATCCAAACGCTATCCCCATCCTTATGAAATGATTTTAAGCCTGTTGCAAGTCCACCTACACTGGGAGTGACTTCTAGCTTACCATCTTCTATTGAAATTTGTAGTGGTAACCGGTTGGAAATAATGATTGTTTTACTCATAATTAATTGTAAATGCTGTTGTGACGAGTTTGATTTTTATTAAATTTCCGAAAATCATTTCAGACAGCCATTGATTTATAAGATTTTTAAGATATATGGATAACCTCGACTACGGTATAATAAGTAATTGTAAAAGTGCGGCCTTAATTTCAAAAACCGGATCCTTAGATTGGTGTTGCATGCCAAATTTTAATTCATCGGCAATGTTTGCAAAGATCCTTGATGAAGAAATTGGAGGGAGTTTTGAAATTCTAATTAGTGACGATTACAAAATTAAACAGGAGTATCTATGGGAAACGAATATCTTAAGTACAGTTTTTGATAATGGCACAGATTCTTTTCAGCTTATAGATTTTATGCCAAGGTATCCAAGGGAAGATGGCTCATATTATGCTCCACCAGATATTATCAGGTTTTTTAGATTGATAAGCGGAAAGCCAAAATTTGCTATAAAGTATGATCCCAAGCTGGATTTCGCCAGGGAAAAAACGTATAGCGAGCACAAGGGTGAATACATAAAAAGTTTTACAAAAGAAGGGAAATATGATTCTGCATTTTTCTATTCAAGTTTTGACCTTCAGGATATAATAGATAGAAAAGAGATCACTTTAACCGGTAATGCATATTGTCTCGTGGGCTACCATGAAAAGTTGATAGAACAAACACTGGATAGATCATACCTGAAATTTCAGAGAACCAAGGTTTACTGGATGAACTGGAGTGATAAAACTACCCGCTATACTCACTATGGTAATGAGATCATGAGAAGTGCACTGGTCTTAAAAGCTTTAAGTTATAAAAAGTCGGGAGCTGTACTTGCGGCTGCAACCACTTCCTTGCCAGAAACTATAGGGGAGGAGCGTAACTGGGATTACAGATTTTGCTGGATTCGGGACGCGTCCATGGTTATTAAGGTAATGGCAGGATTGGGGCATATTAAGTCTGCTAGGGAATTTCTTCAATTTATCATTAATATCATTCCACATAAAGATGAGAAGATACAGATCATGTATGGTATTAATGGTGAAAAAGAACTTACAGAACATATTTTAAACCATTTAAGTGGATATAAAGATTCGCATCCGGTTCGTACTGGTAATGCAGCGTATATTCAGAAGCAAAATGATATCTACGGGATATTAATGGAAGTGATCTATCAGCAATTCTTGATGTTCGAAACTTCCCTGGAAAATTCAGAGGAGTTATGGACGTTGGTAAGAGGTATAGTGATGATTGTTCAGGAAAACTGGAAGAAACCCGATAAAGGTATCTGGGAATTAAGAACCGAAGATCGTCATTTTGTATTCTCTAAACTCCTCTGCTGGGTAGCTGTAGATAGGGCTATAAAAATTGGCGAAGTCCTTAGAATGGGAATCAACGATACCAAATGGAAGAGCCTGAGAGAAGAGATTTATCAGGATATATACCAGAATGGTTGGAATGAGGAGAAACAGGCTTACACTCAGTATTATGGATCTTCAGATCTTGATGCTTCTACTTTATTAATGCAGCCTTATGGTTTTATAGAAGCAGATGATCCACGCTTTATAAGTACGGTGCAGGCTACAGAAAAAGAATTATGTGAAGATGGCCTGATGTATAGGTATAAGAATAATGATGATTTTGGTAAACCGACATCTTCGTTTACCATTTGTACCTTCTGGCTGATTGATAGTTTATTCAAAATAGGGGAGAAGAAAAAGGCTAAAGAAATGTTTGATCAGCTACTTTCATACAGCAATCACCTGGGACTATTCAGTGAGGATATAGACTTTAAGACTAAAAGATTGCTGGGGAATTTCCCGCAGGCATATTCTCATTTGGCATTGATAGAAACTGCGGCTAATTTCAGCAAAGGAATAGCTACCGAAGGTATGTTGTATCAGGATTAAATTTCAGGATCTTTATTTTATAGAAATTGGGGTCTTAGATACGGTAAAATCCGGCTGAATAAATTGCAGTATTTTCTTTCGAAGAAATACTTCGAGGTGAAGGGCAGTGGGCAAATATTTTATTACCCGGAATTAAAGAATAAATACACGCCACATTTAATTTAATACCAACTGTGTAAAGATCACCTACGATCTCATATGTTGCCTCAAATATAGTATTATGTTTCAGGCTAATTCTAATTTAAATCAGGATGGGTTCATTTAAAATTGATGATTTTTAGATAGGCTAAACCAGGTTTAATTGGACTAACATGGTCTTAGCCTTGCTCTTCATTTTTTTCTTCTTCTGAATATTTGCTATCAAGAGCAACTCGCTCTCTTTTCAAATAGATCCCATCTTCGAGTTCACTGATGTATCGCATAATATTTTCCCTAAGCTCACAATGAAGAATCCATGCAGTTGGAAAATCTTTTGCACTTACCAGGCATCTTAATTTAAGGTAATTATGATCCATTCCTGAAGCTTCGACCAGAGGTGATCTATTTTCATCTCCATCCCAGTTATCTGATGCTTTTAATAATTCGGAGAATTTTTCGCGTACTTTCTGTACATCTATTCGATGATCTACAAATAACTCGATCTCCATGATGTTTTGAGGATTTGACATAGACAGGTTCTCAAAACTTTCAGAAATCACATTGGTTAAAGGGATGACTACTCTTCTCAATTTAAAAGTATTAACCACCATGTAGGTAAAGGTAATGTCCTCTACAAATCCATATTCACCTTCAATGATCACAGCATCACCAATCTTCGCAGGACGTGTTAGAGCGATCTGAACCCCGGCTATGATATTTCCTAGAGTACTTTGTGCTGCAATACCAACTACTACTGTGGCGATTCCTGCGGAAGCCATTAGTGATATACCTAGCTTCTCGAGAGATGGAAACTGAGAGAACATCACTGAAGCACCAATGATCACGACTATAAAAATAAATATTCGTCTACCAACGGAGATATAAGTCATTAAACTTTTTGCCTGATTATCCTCTTCGGTCCTAATATCTCCAACCTTATGAACGGCAAAAAAGTCCATGACATAATCTATTACCCGCATGATAAGCCAGGTAAATATGGTTATAAGAACAATTAAAATGAACGTGTAAATACCTTTGGCAAAGGAGCCAGTAAATGAAATTAAATTATTGAGTAATAAATAAAAAGCCAGTATTCCTATGGCAGCTCCTGCAGGAGACGCTAATCTATTCGCAATATTCCGGATCCAGTACGGGTCCACCCCTGAAAACGTTTTTCTTATAATTGCGGTTATACCCTTGGCGATCAAGTAGCAGATAAGGAAAAGTAATAGTGTCCCTACAACCTTCCAAATCGGTATTCCTAGAATTTCGAAACTTATCCATTTAGGAATCATTCTGTCCAGTTTTCTTGGACCATAGACGGTGTAAAGAGGTTCAGTATTTTCAACGGTTTGAGAAGAGATCAACCATATAGGATGCTCATCCTTGTATTTAACTCGTTGAACCCTAAACGCAATATCACGATCGTCCAGCGTAGTCGTACCAAAGAGAATACTTCTCCTGGGTTTGCCAGCAACCGCTGCGTTTGTGGAGGTGCTAACATCTACTTGTCCATCTGGACGATCGGGGAGGCCATCCCAGGCTATAGAAATTCGCTGCTCCAGAACAAAATGTAGTTTTTCAGCGAGTATAGCTGCATCTGCTTTGGAAATATTATCAGGCAACAAATTAAAATTCATTGCATAAATAGCCTCTTCAAATTTATTATTTCTGGATTGTACTATAAAATGTTCGAGAGCTGCTTGAGGAGACTGTAGATTTATTGTGTTAGGAGGGAAACCTATACCTTCATTCCATTGCTGTGTCTGGTAGTAGGCATCTGCATATTCTCCTATATCGTTAGTAGCAATAGCCATGGAATCGCTAAGAACAGTTGCTTTGCTGGGTAATTTTTGATCTTTAGATTGATTGGCAGTATCCTTTTCCTGTTGAAAAGCAAACCCAACATAGGGTATTAAATAAATTAAGAGGATGAGAAATTTGACTTTTATTGAGGTCATTAGAATTTTTTTGGTCGGCATTGAAAGATAGTATAAATCCCTACAGCAATAAAATTTGAAATTTACCAAAAAGAAATTAAGTATGATTTTTCCTTTAAAATTAAGTCTTAAGAATCTACAATAATAACTCTTAGAGATATTAAAAAATGTATTTAAATATTTGATCTTCAGGTTGTTAAAAATTAATTCTATATTTAGAAAACCATTAACAACTAAATTAAAAATTATGAAAGCAATCAATCTTTTCTCACTATTTCTATGCCTTATTTTAATTTCCTGTAGTACAGAAAGCGAAGCGGATTATAACTTCTCAGATCAGCAAGAATTTACTCCCGAACCGCTTTACCGTAATATTGATAGTCCGGTAATGAAATTGAAAAACCCTGCATCTGGTAAAAAACAATCTAAGGATACTTATGTTGCCCTGGCTATGGCCGAATATATAACCAGTACCGAAAGCGGACAGATAGGGAATACAATTTATTTTAATAATAGAGGGAATAAAAAACTGAGTTTTGATTTTGTGCCATTTTTATCTGAAGATGGAACTTCAGATATATCTTACTATGTAGATAATAGTCGCCCCTCTAAAGATTTAGATGTAAATGTTACTAATGCTGCAATAGACAGGGCAATGAATACCTGGGATGAATTAACTTGTTCAGATCTTGGAATCTATGAATATGTACCAGAAGAAATAGTTTCCACTGGTTATATTACCAAATTATTATTCGACCTTGGATATACTACCACAGATTTTGGTGGAAGCTATGATTATTTTGGAGATGTAGTTCATAGCGGGTGGTTGCCAGCAGAATTTTTTGATATACCTATTATATTCGGGTCTGAAGGCGGGTCAGATTCAGTTATTGGCGTAACCTTTACAATAAATTATACAGATGAGTTTGGGATTCCAATAGACCTTGATAACAACGGAAAAAGTGATGTCGCATGGAGAGAGATTTACTATAATGATAACTTTACCTGGAATGATGGTAGTACATTTGATGTAGAAAGCATTGCGCTGCATGAAGCAGGTCATGGTTTGAGTCAGGCGCATTTTGGAAAGTTATTTCAAACAAATTCGAATGAAAAATTTCACTTCTCACCAAGGGCCGTAATGAACGCCGGATATGTTGGAGGAGCTTATACAGATATTCAAAGAACTGATGAAGCCGGGCACTGCAGTAATTGGGCTTCATGGTCAAAAAGATAGAATAAATTGACAGGAAAAAAAAGCCACCCAGATTGGGTGGCTTTTATATTCTATAAAAAAACAGATCTAGTTTATAAAACCTGTTCTAGCTCCTCCATCCATAAACAAAGTTCTCATACGAGATTTCTGTCCTTCAGAGAACATATACATACAAGCATCATTCGTATAATCCATGTAGTTCATCGTCATATCTGTATTTCTACAGTTAACAGTAGGGTAAGATGGACATCCGTAGTTTGGTCCATCAGACTCAGGTGTATCAGCTACAAAATCATCTTGCTTACATCTACCATCACCCCAGATGTGACGAAGGTTAAGGTAGTGACCTACTTCGTGAGTTGCGGTTCTACCTTTATCAAATGGAGCAGAAACGTATCCTGTTGTACCGAAATACTGAGGAGAAATAACTACACCGTCAGTAGATGCTGGACCTCCAGGAAATTGAGCGTATCCAAGGATACCTCCACCAATGTTACAAACCCAGATATTAAGAGTGTTTGCTGGTGAAACAGGAGGATAAGCATATTTCATATCATCTCTCGTTCCCCATGAAGTTCTTGAATTTGCTTCACGTCTAACTTCAGCTAGAGTAAAAGAAATTTCTGAATCTGCAACTAAACCAGCAAATTCAGAAGGAACATTATTAGCATCATTGTTGCTAGCAGCAAAATCTGAATTTAATACAGATATTTGAGAATTGATCTGTTGATCTGAAATGTTTTCCTGTGAATTACTGTAGATAACATGTACTACTACAGGAATATTCACAACACCAAGGTTATCTCCCGGATCTGTGGTTCCACCACCACCGTCGTTTCCGCCACCTCCATTGCCGTTTCCGACACCATCAGGTTTTTTAGCAAGAATTTTTCTGGTATGTGCTTCCACATCATACATTTTTTTGTGTAGACCTTTTTTCTCATTCAGAAGTCGGTTAAGGTTCTTCATTGAGTAGCACTTTTCAGGAGCATTTTCTGATCTTTTCTCATCTGAAGAATCGGTATAAAGATAAAAATCGCTCATGTCTATCTGAGCCTCCTGCTGCTCCTCAACGATAGTTTGATTTGGGTCTTGCTCACAGGAAGCAAATAGGAAAGCCATTGCAGCTATTCCTAAAATAACTTTTTTCATAATTAATAGGGTTTTGTTTGATTTTGCTCGAATATATTTAAATCTTTAAATAATCTTAAGAAAATAAGTATAAATCTTTATAATTTAACATCTGAAGTGTTATTATGGCAAAAAAAAGCCACTCAATTTGAGTGGCTTTTTTCAGTTTAAAAGAATGTTTCCATTAGAAACAATATTTATTTTCTGAAGTCAGTTTTTCTGCAATTGTATTTCTCAATGCAACTACATTTGGCTGATTCGTGTATTTAGTGAAACGCTTAAGTCCCATAAACATCATACGTTGTTCATCACCCTCAGCAAAGGATCCAATACCTTCTTTTGCTTTTACAATCACGGTATCTACAGCATGGTATAAATATAATTTTGCCATTGCAATCTCTTCTTTCTGAGCATCTACACCTAGTTTTTTGGCGTTCTTTTCAGCTCTAAGGATACCAGATTCGGCCATATAAATTTCAATAAGAATATCTGAAGCCGCCATCAATAATTGTTGATGTTCTTCCAGTTGTGGTCCAAATTTCTGAACGGCGCTACCAGCTACCATTAAGAAAACTTTCTTAAGCTTGGCAACCATTTCCTTCTCTTCAGCAAAAAGTTCAGAATAATCAGGTTTGTCCATTGATGGAATTCCAGTAAGTTCATCAGCCACTTTCGTCGCAGGACCAAGTAGATCTACATGTCCTTTCATAGCTTTTTTAACCAACATGCCCACAGATAGCATTCTGTTGATCTCATTGGTTCCTTCGTAGATACGAGCAATACGAGCATCTCTCCACGCAGATTCCATTGGAGTATCTGCAGAGAATCCCATACCTCCAAAAACCTGGATACCTTCGTCACTACAGTTCTGTACATCTTCAGAACATGCAACTTTAAGAATAGAACATTCTATGGCATATTCTTCAACACCTTTCAATTCGGCTTCAGAATGTGAAGCTCCTTCTTCAAGGCGGATATTAATTCTGTCCTCGATATTCTTAGCGGCACGATAAGAGGCTGCTTCACCAACATACGCCGATGTAGCCATTTCAGCTAGTTTAGATTTGATAGCTCCAAATTTTGCAATTGGAGTATCAAACTGAATTCTGTCATTTGCATATTTTACTGAAAGATCTGTAACTCTTCTTTGAGCATCAAGAGAAGCTGCTGCTAATTTGATACGCCCAACATTAAGAGCGTTCATCGCGATCTTAAATCCGTTACCTCTTTCAGAAAGCATATTTTCAACCGGTACTTTAGTATCGTTGAAGAATACCTGGCGAGTAGAAGAGGAGTGAATACCTAATTTCTTTTCTTCTTCACCAAAACTGATTCCGTTGTCTTTATCATTTTCTACGATAAATCCGGTGATATTCTTATCATCTTCGATTCTTGCAAATACGATGAAAACGTTAGCAAATCCTGCATTGGAAATCCACATTTTCTGTCCGCTAATGCTGTAATGCTTACCGTCATCAGAAAGTACAGCTTTAGTTTTTCCTGAATTTGCATCAGATCCTGCTCCAGGTTCAGTTAAACAGTAAGCGCCAAACCATCCACCCGTGGCAAGTTTTGGTACATATTTTTTCTTTTGCTCTTCTGTTCCGTATAGAGTAATTGGCATCGTACCAATTCCTGTATGCGCACCAAAAGCGGTGGCTACAGATCCTGTAGCTCCAGATATATAGTCACAAACTAGCATGGTAGAAACGAATCCCATTCCTAGACCGTCATATTCTTCTGGAACTGCAACTCCAAGGAAACCAAGTTCCCCGGCTTTGCGCATTACCTCTTCAGTTAATGCATAATTTTTCTTTTCAAATTCTTCTTTATGAGGCCAAATTTCTCTTTCAACAAATTCCTTAACGGAATCACGCATCATCTTTTGTTCCTCATTAAAATCTTCTGGTGTAAAAACGTCTTCGCACTTAGTCTCTTTTACTAAGAACTGACCACCTCTTAAAAGATCTTTTTTTGTTGTTTCTGTACTCATTTTTAAAGTAATTAGATGTGAGATATTAGTATTGAGAATCTCACTTTATAAGTTGTTTTTAATTTTTATGTAATTAGAAATCTCATTACTAAGATCTCAATACTCAATTCTAGTTCAAAAATTCAAATACTCCGGCTGCACCCTGTCCTGTACCCACACACATGGTGACCATGCAATGCTTGTCCTTTAATTCACGCTTACGCATTTCATCAAAGATCTGAACTGAAAGTTTTGCCCCAGTACATCCAAGCGGGTGACCCATAGAAATGGCTCCACCATTAGGGTTTACTTTATCCTTGTCTAAACCTAACTCTCTAATAACTGCTAAGGATTGGGAGGCAAATGCTTCATTCAATTCGGTTAGTTCTATATCATCCTGCTTTAGTCCGGCTTGCTTTAATGCCTTCGGGATTGCATGAACCGGCCCGATACCCATAATTCTCGGCTCTACACCAACTGCTGAGTAACTTACCATTCTGGCGATTGGTTCAAGGTTTAATTCTTTCACCATATCCTCGCTCATTACCATTACGAAGGCTGCACCATCACTCATCTGGGAAGAGTTACCTGCTGTAACACTTCCGCCTTCAGCAAACACCGGGCGTAGTTTATTAAGAACTTCAATGGAAGTATCTTTTCTTGGACCCTCGTCTTTATTTACAGTGTAAGATCTGGTTTGTTTTTTACCATTATCATCTACATAAGTCTCATCAATGTTGATTGGAACGATCTGATCCTGAAAACGATCTTCAGCCTGGGCTTTGATCGCTTTTTGATGAGAGTTATAAGCGAACTCATCCTGGTCTTCACGAGAAACCTTGTATTTATTCGCAACTGCTTCCGCAGTTAATCCCATTCCCCAGTAATAATCTTCGTTACCTTCTTTGGCGACTTTATAATCTGGTACCGGTTTATAACCTCCCATAGGGATATAACTCATACTCTCCGCTCCTCCTGCGATCACACAATCGGCCATTCCATTTTGAATTTTCGCTGTTGCAATAGAGATCGTTTCCAATCCTGATGCACAATATCTATTCACGGTCATACCGGGAACGTCTTCGATCTTTAATCCCATGAGTGAGATCAATCTACCAACATTTAATCCCTGTTCTGCTTCCGGCATGGCGTTTCCAACCATCACGTCGTCAATTCGCGTCTTGTCGAAATCTGGTAATTTATCCATCATGTACTGGATGGTTTCCGCAGCCAGTTCATCAGGTCTCTTAAAGCGAAATACACCTCTTGGAGCTTTCCCTACTGCGGTTCTATATGCTTTTACTATATATGCTGTTTTCATTGTTTTTAGTATTTAGAATTTAGTAATGAGTATTGAGATAAACATTACACTAAAGTTTTTATTAAAGAGTAATTCATTTTTTGAATCTCAACAACTTCCTCCAAAATTGGATCCACCAAATTCTGAGAAGTAAGTTTTAATTTATAAGCTAAAGTTAATTGAGTAAAAAGTTCATAGGAAGAACCGCTGGCAATACTTAAAAAGTTTCTGAATTCACCTTTCGTATTTCTCCCGGCCCCTTCAGCTATATTAGAAGCAATAGAAACAGCACTTCTTCGAATCTGGCTGGTTAAGCCAAATTTTTCAGAAGAAGGAAAACCGGAACTCAAGACATAAATCTCTTCAGCAACTTTCATCGCTTTGTTCCAAACTTTTAAATCTTCTAATTTGTGCATTTCTAAATACTCTTTACTCAATACTAACTACTAATTACGTAGCGGTTTCCCCTTTTTCAGCATATGCTGAAGACGCTCCAGGGTTTTTCTTTCTCCTGTAAGCGATAGGAATGCTTCTCGTTCCAGTTCTAATAAATATTGTTCACTTACCAACTGATTCGATGATAGATCACCACCGGCCATTACATAAGCTAGTTTGTTCGCGATCTTCTTATCATGTTCGCTGATATATTTTCCTGCAGCCATCTGGTCTGTTCCCACTAAGAAAGCACCCAATGCCTGTTTACCAAGAACTTTAATATCCTTACGTGCAATAGGTTGAGTATATCCGTTTTCGGCAATTAGCAAAGCATGTTTCTTAGCGATCGCCAATTGTCTATCTGGATTTACTACCACTATATCTTTTCCTTTCTGAAGTAGGTTCAGGTCATAAGCTTCATAAGCTGAAGTAGATACCTTTGCCATTCCTATAGTAAGGAAGTTTTCCCTTAGTCGGTTTAGCTCTACATCATCTTTCTGAAAAGTATCTGCAGCTCTAACCGTCATTTCTTTGGTTCCACCACCACCGGGGATCACACCAACACCAAATTCTACTAATCCGATGTAGGTTTCAGCAGCAGCAACAACCATATCTGCATGTAAAGACATTTCACATCCACCACCAAGTGTCATCGCATGTGGTGCAGCAACAGTTGGAATAGAGGAGTAGCGCATTCTCATCATGGTGTCCTGGAAGTATTTGATCGCCATGTTCAGCTCTTCATATTCCTGCTCCACAGCCATCATAAAGATCATCCCGATATTTGCCCCTACAGAGAAGTTTTTACCGTTATTGGCCACAACCAGTCCCTGATAGTCTTTTTCAGCAATATCTATGGCTTTATTAATACCGTCAAGAACATCACCACCAATAGAATTCATTTTACTTCTGAATTCTACATTCAGGATTCCATCGCCAAGATCTTCGACAACTACGCCGCTGTTCTTGAAGACTTCCTTAGATTCCCTGATATTGTCCAGAATTATAAATGCATCCTGACCAGGAACTTTGGTTTGTTTTTTATCGTCTAAATTATAATAGTAGGTATTTCCTTCTTTAACGGTGTAGAAACTGTCGCTTCCACTTTCCAGCATTTCAGTAACCCATGCAGCAGGTTCGTAACCCTGCTCTTTCATCATTTCGATACCTTTCTGAACTCCAATCGCATCCCAGATCTGGAATGGACCGTGTTCCCAACCGAAACCGGCTTTCATGGCATCGTCTATCTTATAAAGTTCATCTGAAATTTCTGGTATACGATTCGATACATATGCGAAAAGTGCCGAGAAAGTCTTTCTGTAGAATTCTCCGGCTTTATCTTTTCCATTTACCAGCACCTCAAAACGATCGGCAACATTGTCGATTGTTTTTGTCATTTCCAGTGTTGCAAAGGAAGCTTTCTTCTGATCGCGATATTCTAAGGTATCCAGATCTAAAGATTTGATCTCACTTGAACCGTCTTCTTTCTTTATTTTCTTATAGAATCCCTGTCCTGTTTTACTACCTAACCATTTGTTCTCCATCATGGTGTTGATGAAATCGGGCAGAGCAAACAGATCGTGCTGCTCATCATTAGGTACATTTTCATGTAGACCATTTGCAACGTGAACTAGAGTATCTAATCCAACAACATCAACAGTTCTAAAGGTTGCCGATTTCTGGCGCCCAATTACAGGACCGGTAAGCTTATCAACCTCTTCTATGGTCATTCCCATATCCTTTACCATATGGAAAAGACTCATAATAGAAAAAATCCCGATTCTGTTACCTATAAATGCAGGAGTGTCTTTTGCCAGAACTGCCTTTTTCCCTAGGAATTTCTCGCCGTACATCTCAAGGAACTCAAGAACATCATTTGAAGTTTCCTTTCCAGGAATGATCTCAAATAACCTCAAATATCTTGGTGGGTTAAAGAAGTGCGTTCCGCAGAAATGTTTCTTGAAATCATCACTACGACCTTCGGTCATAAAATTAATTGGAATACCAGAAGTATTTGAAGTGATCAAAGTTCCTGACTTTCTGTGCTTCTCAAGGTTTTCAAAAACCTGTTTTTTAATATCAAGACGTTCAACAACCACCTCAATGATCCAGTCTACCTCAGAAACTTTTGAAATATCATCTTCCAGGTTTCCTGTTGTGATTCTATTCACAAAATCTTTATGGTAAATAGGAGAGGGCTTAGATTTTACAGAATCCTGAAGTGAATCGTTCACAATTCTATTACGAACAACTTTATCATCCAGGCTCAGGCCTTTTTTCTTTTCCTTTTCGTTAAGTTCACGAGGAACTATGTCCAGAAGTAAGACTTCTACGCCAATATTAGCGAAATGGCAAGCGATACCGCTACCCATAATTCCGGATCCTACAACTGCAACTTTATTAATCCTTCTTTTCATTTTCTGGTTTTTATTATTTTATCTGATACTTATTTCTTCGGTATATATTTTCTTTTCGCTTATTAGTTCCAGTATGGTATTAGCTACTTCTATAAAGGTCTTCAGATCTTTATCTGAAACATTTTCCTTAACGGCTTCATCAAACCTTAGAACAACCCGTTTTGAATAGTCTCTCATCTCTTTCCCGAATTCGGTTAAATAGATAAGTACACTACGACCGTCATTAGGATTCTTTTTCCTGATGATAAGGCCTTTTTCCTCCATAGTTTTGAGAATCCTGGAAAGACTGGTGGCTTCCATTCCCATTTTAGGGCCAAGCGAAGTAGATGGGGTACCGTCCTCAGGATCTATACTTAATAGGGCAAATCCTGTAGCCATTGTGCTTCCTGCTTTTCCGGCTTCCTCATTATACATTTTTGAGACGGCCATCCAGGTTGCACGTAAAACATAATCAATCGTTTTTTCTTTCATCTGGATTTTGAATGAATCCAAAGTTAGGAAAAAATATTATGCATGCATAATAAAATACGTTTAAAAATATTAATATACTGAATTAACGGACCAAATAATCTTAAAACAAAAAAACTCCTCTGGTTAGGAGGAGTTTTTTTTATCATATTCTTAATGGCAATTTAAAATCTACCATATAGTTTTTCGTAAAGATCGGAATATCGATCTCTAATAATTCGTCTTTTAAGTTTCATAGTAGGAGTAAGGTGACCTTCATCTATAGACCAGGTATCTGGAGTAAGCTCAAAAGTTTTTACTCTTTCCCATTTACCAAATTTCTGATTATAGAAATCTACCTCTTCCTGTATACGTTCTTTAACCAATTTATTATTTGCTATATCTGTTTCTGTTCCCTTACCAAGATCAATATTTTTTCTATTCGCCCAGTCTGTAATAAATTCGAAATTTGGCTGTATTAAAGCTGAAGGCATTTTTTCTCCATCTCCAACTACCATGATCTGTTCTATGAATCTAGATTGTTTCATGATATTCTCTATTAACTGAGGAGCCACATATTTACCTCCAGAAGTTTTGAACATTTCTTTTTTCCTGTCGGTGATCTTAAGAAATCCATCTTTATCTATTTCACCTATATCACCGGTATGGAAGAAACCATCGTCCTTTAGAACCTCTCTTGTTTTCTCCTCATCCTTATAATAACCTTTCATGATGTTTGGCCCTTTAGCCATGATCTCTCCATCTTCAGCTATTTTAACCTCTACATTATCTAAAACCTTACCTACAGTTCCTATTTTAAAGCCATGGTTACGTTGATCGTTCACTGCAATAACCGGAGATGTTTCAGTAAGACCATACCCTTCCATAACAGGAATTTCTGCAGCAGCGAAAATACGAGCCAGCCTCGGTTGTAAGGCGGCACTACCTGAAACTATAAGTTCTATATTACCTCCCAGACCTTCTTTCCATTTAGAGAAAATAATTTTTCTGGCCAGATTTAATTTTGTTTCATACCACCATCCGTTAGCTCCGTATGGTTCATATTCCAGACCTAATTCTACAGCCCAGAAGAAAAGGTTTTTCTTTATACCATCAAGGGCTGTTCCTTTCGCAATAATCTTGTCATAAACCTTTTCAAGTAACCTGGGAACAGCTGAAATTACGTGTGGTTTCACCTCTTTTAGGTTGTCACTTATCTTATCTATAGATTCGGCAAAATAAATAGAAACCGAATAGTATTGATATAGATATAGAATCATGCGCTCAAAGATGTGACACACCGGTAAAAAGCTCAAGGCTACATAAGTTCCAGGCTCAAATGGTACGCGTGGTGCGCTCCCCAGTACATCGCTTACAATATTATCGTGCGTAAGCATCACACCTTTTGGTTTACCTGTAGTTCCAGAGGTATATATTAAGGTGGCAAGGTCATCTGGTTTAACCGCTGCCTTTGCTTTCTCTACTTCATCTTGATTTCCTTTGTCCTCACCGTCTTTCAGAATTTCAGTCCAGTTTTTACACCCTGTAATTTCGTCGAAGCTATATACCTCTTTGAGTTGTGTAGTTGACTTAATACGGTTAACCTTATCAAGAACTTCCTGGTCTGACACAAAGCAGTAGATTGCCTCGCTGTGATTTAAAACATATGCGTAATCCTCTTCAGAAATCGTAGGATAAATTGGCACGTTCTGAGCACCAAGCTGAAGGATACCAATATCCATGACATTCCATTCTGTCCGGTTCGAAGTTGATATTACTGCGATCTTATCATTAGGCTTTATACCTAATCTTAAAAGTCCCCGGCTTATCGCATTGGCTTGATCTATATATTGTTGAGTAGAAAGAGTTTTCCATTCGTTACCATATTTCGTGGCTAGTGCTTCCTCTAAAGGGAATTTTTCTAACTGATAATAAGGGAAATCAAAGAGTCGTTTTATTTCATTCATCAAGTTGGACAGTTTAGTAATGTGCTGTGCAAAATAGCAAAAAAGGGGGCTACTTCAAATTGATAATGCAAAAAAGAAGGGATGTTTTTAACATCCCTTTAATTTTATTCATAAAAATATCTGCTTACTGCTTCTTTTCCAGCCATTTTCTGGCATTAACGAATCCTTCTATCCACGGAGAAACTTCGTCTTTTCTTCCTTCTGGATAATGTGCCCAGTTCCATTGAAAGGTAGAACGCTCTAAATGTGGCATCATTACCAGGTGTCTACCAGAATCGTCGGTTAGAACTGCAGTATTATAATGTGAGCCGTTAGGGTTTGCGGGGTATCCTTCATAACCATATTTCCCAACAATATTATATTTCTCTTCTTCATAAGGGAAGCTGAATTTTCCTTCTCCGTGTGCTGCCCATATTCCTAATTTAGAACCTGCAAGTGTTGAAAGCATCACAGAATTATTTTGCTGTATCTCTACTGAAGTGAAATTACATTCAAATTTGTGTGATTCATTATGAAGCATTTTCGGCTTCTGATCATGATCTGGATTAATTAGTCCAAGTTCTATAAATAACTGGCAACCGTTACAAACCCCTAATGATAATGTATCTTTTCTAGCGAAAAATTTGTCAAGAGCCTCTTTAGCTCTTTCATTATATAAGAAAGCTCCGGCCCAACCTTTGGCACTTCCCAATACATCTGAATTAGAGAATCCACCAACTGCCGCTATAAACTGAATATCTTCCAGGGTTTCTCTTCCAGCAATAAGATCGGTCATATGAACGTCTTTCACATCAAATCCCCCTAAATACATGGCTCTGGCCATTTCTCTTTCAGAATTTGATCCTTTTTCACGTATGATCGCAGCTTTGATCTTCGGTTTTGATGAATCTAGCTTTGGTAATTTTCCCGTGAAATGTTCAGGTAACTTGAATTCCAGAGGCTGCTCCTTATAATTATGATAGCGTTCCGTTGCTTTGTCAATTCCGCTTTGACGCTCATCAAGAAGGAAAGATGTCTTATACCAGGTGTCTCTTAATTCTGAAATATCAAAACTTAGATCTGTACCTGAACTTTTAATATTTAATTTATCTCCATTAGTTGCTTTACCAATATTGAAAAATTCAATCTTCTTTTCATTCAAAAATTCTTCAACTGAATTGTCTTTAGCCTGAAATACTATTCCGCAGTTTTCATTGAAAAGAAGTTTTATAATGTCTTTTTCGTCTAATGCAGATAGGTTTAGATCTGCACCAAGTTTTAAATCTGCAAAGCACATTTCCAGAAGGGTTGTGATCAATCCACCCGAAGCCACATCATGACCGGCAAGAATAAGATCTTTTTTAATCAATTCCTGAATAGCGTTGAAAGTCTCGGCAAATTTTTTATCATCCTTTATGGTTGGGACTTCACTACCAACTTTATTTAGAATTTGTGAAAAAGAAGAACCACCAAGTTTAAATTTATCCTGAGAAAGGTTGATATAGTAAATATCACCGCCATCCTTTTGAAGTACCGGTTCAACTACTTTGGTTATATCATTACAATGTGCAGCAGCTGAAATGATCACCGTTCCGGGAGAGATCACTTCACCGTCTTTATATCGCTGTTTCATGGAAAGTGAATCCTTTCCTGTAGGAACATTTATTCCAAGTGAAATGGCAAATTTCGAAATACCTTCTACGGCTTCATACAATCTGGCATCTTCACCTTCATTGTTACAAGGCCACATCCAGTTAGCCGAAAGTGAAATAGATTTCAAACCTTTTTCTACGGGAGCCCAAACAAGGTTAGATAAAGATTCGGCAATAGAATTCTTTGAACCAGCAACAGGATCTACCAAGGCAGAAATAGGGGAGTGGCCAATAGAGGTTGCCACACCTTCTTTTCCTTTATAATCCAGAGCCATAACTCCGCAGTTATTCAATGGTAATTGTAGGGGGCCAGCAGTCTGCTGTTTGGCAACCCTTCCAGTTACACAGCGGTCTACCTTATTGGTTAACCAGTCTTTACAGGCTACAGCTTCTAATTGCAGAACCTGGTTAAGGTAATCATGGATCTTAGAAGTTTGATAGCTTAGGTCTTCATAACTTCTTTTAATCGTTTTATCGGTCATTACCGTTTTAGGAGAACTGCCAAACATATCTGAAAGTTCAAGATCCATCGGCTTCTGTCCCGATTTTTCCCCTTCAAAAGTGAATCGATAGTCACCCGTCACATTTCCTACTTCATACATTGGCGATCTTTCACGATCTGCCACTCTTTTTAGTTGGGCTATTTCGGCTTCACCTATTACCAACCCCATTCTTTCCTGGGATTCATTGCCTATAATTTCTTTTGCTGAAAGGGTAGGATCTCCAATTGGTAAGGCGTCCAGATCTATTTTTCCGCCTTTTTCCTCTACAAGTTCACTAAGACAGTTAAGATGCCCGCCGGCACCATGATCGTGAATAGATACTATTGGATTTCTATCAAGCTCTACCATTCCGCGAACAGCATTGGCCGCACGTTTCTGCATTTCTGGATTTGATCGTTGAATTGCATTCAATTCTATACCACTGCTAAATGCACCAGTATCTGCAGATGATACAGCAGCTCCACCCATTCCAATTCTATAATTCTCACCGCCAAGAACAACAATTTTATCTCCTTTATTTGGGACGTCTTTCAGGGCCTGGTTCTCTTTTCCATATCCAATACCACCGGCAAGCATGATCACCTTGTCATAGGCAAGAGAGCGATCATGTTCTGAGTGCTCAAAAGTAAGAACTGAACCCGAGATCAAGGGCTGCCCGAATTTATTTCCAAAATCTGAAGCTCCGTTAGAAGCTTTTATAAGAATATCCATTGGAGTCTGGTACAACCAGTCTCTCTCTTTCATTCCGTTTTCCCATTTACGATCTTTTTCCAATCGGGAATAAGATGTCATATATACTGCAGTTCCTGCAAGTGGGAGTGAACCTTTACCACCGGCAAGTCTGTCGCGAATTTCACCACCACTACCGGTTGCAGCTCCGTTAAACGGTTCTACGGTAGTAGGGAAATTATGGGTTTCGGCTTTTAAAGAAATTACCGAATCAAAATCTTTAACCTGGTAATATTCAGGAATATCTGGAGCCTTAGGTGCAAATTGTTCTACCCTTGGACCTTTTACGAAGGCAACGTTATCTTTATAAGCCGAAACTATTTCATTCGGGTTTTCTTCGGAAGTCTTTCTAATTAATTTGAATAAGGATTCAGATTTTTCTTCTCCATCTATCACAAAAGTTCCATTGAAGATCTTGTGGCGACAATGTTCAGAATTCACCTGAGAAAACCCAAATACTTCAGAGTCTGTCAATTTCCTACCTAATTTATCTGCTAATCCTTGCAGGTAGGCTACTTCCTCAGAATTCAGGGCCAGACCCTCCTGTTTGTTATAAGCTTCAATATCATCAACCTCAATGATCTGGGCAGGATTAATATGAATATCAAAAATATCCTGATCCAGCGCCTCATATTTTTGAGATAGCATGGGATCAAAATCATGAAAATGCTCATCTACTCTTAAAAACTCTTCGATTCTAATTAGGCCATGTATGCCCATGTTCTGGGTAATTTCAACTGCATTGGTACTCCAGGGAGTGATCATGGCGGCACGGGGACCAACAAAAAAATCTGCCAGAGCAGATTTATGTATTTGTTGCGTATTTCCGAAAAGCCAGTTGAGTTTAGAAATTTCCTGAGCTGAAAGTTCTGAGTGTGTTTCCACAGCAAAGATCTTGGTTGTTTGGTTTCCGAAGAAAAGGATCATTTAGGTTGTGTTTGTGTTGTTTTTCAAAGGCACAAATTTACTTTTTTATACCTAATCATTAAAATTAATACCCTGAATAATTCTTTGAAGTCTTTTACCTGAATTTAGAATGCTATAAGGTTTTATTTCTTTAGAAATAATTATTAACTCAAAACGTTGAAAAATAAATATTTAACGATTAAAGCATTCTAGTAAATTAAGTTATTTCTTACCTTAATATCATCAATCAATATTGTTATGGATCTAAAATTACACTTCATTCTTTTAATGGGATTACTAACTTCATTTTTAAGTGTATCCTGTTCTTTAAATGGTGATTCTCCAGGTACCACTGATATAGTGGATATTCGGATTAATCATTTTCGTCAAACCGCTGTAGGTGAGGGCCAGTGTCTGGTATATCTCGTGCAGGAAGGAGGCGAGATTGGAGCAAATAACTGGCACTTTTTTTATGATGAAATTGAAGGTTTCGATTATGAGCTTGGATATATTTATACAATTAAAGCGAGAAAGATCAATATCGAAAATCCACCTGCAGATGGTTCCTCGATAAAATATGTATTGGTAAGCGTAAGTTCTAAAGAAAGGGTTCAGAATGGTAAAACCTTTGATATTCACTTAAAATCTTATAATGAAAATTTCGTGACTCAATCTGAAAACGAATTTTTTCTACTCAATCAATATAAAATTGACTGCAGTAGTATGTGCGAAACACTTACAGAAGAATTAAATACAAAAGAAAAAGTCACAGGAACCTTTATTCACGGTCCAGACGAAAGTCTTCTTCTGCAAAGTATTACAAACTAAGCTGAATTCCAGATTTTGAACTAGTCTGGTCGCTTTATGATTTTTCAAGAGCGGCCATGTAAAAGCCATCGTAACCGCTTTCACTGGAAAGAATACTTTTCTCGCGTAATAATTTAAAATCTTTACCTGCTTCGGTTTTCAAGAATTTTTGAACTTGTTTTTGGTTCTCTGAAGGTAGAACAGAACAGGTTGCATAAACCAATTTTCCGCCTTTCTTCACGATCTTAGAATACTGCTCTAAAATTTCGAGCTGAGTATTTCTGATCTTGTCCAGGAAATCTGGTTGTAACTTCCATTTAGCATCTGGATTTCGACTTAATACACCAAGACCACTACAAGGTGCGTCTATAAGAACACGATCTGCAGAATTATATAGTTTCTTGATGACTTTTGTAGAATCTATACTTCTAGTTTCCACGTTATGGGCACCAGCACGCTTAGCTCTTCGTTTTAATTCCTTAAGCTTATTTCCGTAGATGTCAAGGGCAATGATCTGTCCTTTATTTTCCATTAATGCAGCTAGATGCAAGGTTTTTCCTCCTGCACCAGCACAAGTATCTACTACACGCATACCCGGCTGAACATCCATGAATTCTGCCACTCGCTGTGAGCTAGCATCCTGAACTTCAAAAAGGCCATCTTTAAAGGCATTAGTTCTGAATATATTAGCACGTTGCTTTAATTCCAGGGCTTCTGGATAATTTCTAAGGTCGGTAGTTTCAATTCCTTCTTCACTCAGCTTTACCGCAAGCTCCTTCGGTGTAGTCTTCAACTTATTAGCTCTTATAACTACTGGAGCCTGGCTATTTAACGCACTTAATTCCTTGGTCCACACTTTATCTCCAAGTTCCTCTTCACCAAGCTTGTCCATCCAGTCTGGGATAGATTCCCTGAATTTTCTAATTCTACTTAGTTCATCAAACTTTCCTTTTATACGTCTCTCGGGAGTCTTTTCGAATTGAGGCCAGTCAGGAATCTGGACTCCTCTAAGCACGCACCAAACAGCTAACATTCTAAAGAGATCTTCCCTTTTAAAAGGCTCCTTAACTTCAGCAATTTCAGCGTAAAGTCTTTTCCATCGAACAATGTCATAAGTAGTTTCTGCAATAAAGCTTCTATCACGCGATCCCCATCGTTTATCCCTTTTCAAGGTTTTCTCTATAACCTTATCGGCATAACTTCCTTCATTAAAAATTTCGGCTAAAGCATCAATAGTAGCAAAAACAAGATTCCTGTGTAGGCGCATAAATATTCTTTAAGGCGGCAAAGTTACGGTTTTTTGAAACGGATTAATTTATATTTGATCCAAATTCTAAAATTGAAAGTCAATAAGGAATATTTGGTAAAAAGCCATTACCAATCAAATTGATCAACCATTAATGAAGGCTATATTATAATATTTTAAAGATGAAAAAATTATGTTTTTTACTGATTTTACTGTCATTTGCCTGTAAAAGCGATAAGGAAAATTCGGTAGAGGAAAGTGCTCAAACAGAACCAAGGGAATTCACATCTGTAGAAACAGAAGTTATACTTGAAAATGATTCACTTAGTATACGAGCAATAGAGATCATGGGTAGTAGCCTGGCCTTTGCTGCGAATAATGGAACCTATGGACTATTCAATTCATCGAATAATACCTGGAAGATCAATACTCAGAAATTCGATACAATTAGTCCTGAATTCAGGGCTGTCGCCAGTACTTCGAATGACTTTTTCATGCTTAGCGTAGCCAATCCTGCACTATTATATAAAACCGGAGATAACGGTGAAATGGAACTTGTATATATGGAAGAGAATGAAAAGGTTTTTTATGATTCCATGATTTTCTGGAATGATAAGGAAGGTATAGCAATGGGCGATCCAACCGATGGCTGTATTTCTATGATCATAACCAGAAATGGCGGTAATAGCTGGAAAAAAGTTGATTGTAAAGATCTACCCGAAGCGGCTGAAGGAGAAGCTGCATTTGCTGCCAGTAATTCTAATATCTCGATTAAAGGTGATCATACATGGATACTTACTGGAGGAATGAAATCAAGAATATTATATTCAGCAGATAAAGGGAAGAACTGGGAAGTATTTGATACTCCTTTGCTTCAGGGAGAAGCGACAACCGGAGGATATAGTGTAGATTTTTATGATGCTAAGAAAGGCGTAATTATTGGGGGAGATTATACCAATCCTGAAGGCAATTCTGGTAATAAAGCAATTACTAATGACGGTGGGAAATCCTGGCAATTAATTGCGGAAGGTAAAGATCCTGGTTATAAAAGTGCTATACGATTTGTGCCAGATTCTAAAGGTGAAGGCCTTGTTGCTACAGGTTTTACAGGAATCCATTATAGTAAGGACTCAGGTGAAAACTGGGAAAAGCTTTCAGACGAAGGATTTTATACCTTGAGATTTATAAACGACAGTGTAGCATATGCAGCGGGAAAGGGCAGGATTGCAAAATTGAAATTCCAATAAAAAAATAAACCGGTAGAGATTATTTACCGGTTTATTTAACTAACTAACCAAAAAACTAAACGTGAATAGAAGTCTATTCACTACTATTAGCGTCTTTCTGCTCTCGTTTAGAGCGATATTCTTTTATTAATTTTTTATGAAACTCATCTTCAAGTTTATGAAGCTTGATGATATCTTTTGCTGAAATGATCTGTTTCAGGTCCTTAAAAAGTTGCTTCTTTATCTTGTATTCCTCACTCTCTACATTAAGAAATTCATCAATAAGATCTTCAGCCTCATTTTCAGAAATGCATTCTACATTTTTTAAGTCTATATGCTCACGCTTGTGTAGATCACGCCTTTCTTTCTCGTACTTATTATAGATGGGCCAGAACTTCTCTGCAATTTTCTCATTTAAATTAAGCTCCTGAGTAAAGTAGGCGACCTTAAGAGCTTTAATACGTTCTCTATGAGCTTCTTTATCTTTATCCTGCGCCATAGAAGGTAAAGCGGTCAGGAAAATACAGAATATTAAAATTAGTTTTTTCATATCATTCAAGTATAAAGGCCGGGTCTTCTAAATTTTCATCGATATATTCAAAAACAGCATCAGAATTTACAGAATTGAAATCCTCTTCCTGAACCAGCTGACCACCGTTAAATATAAAATCTGAATATTCTGAGGAGTTCAAATCAATATAACCCATCTCATAACCTTCATCAATATAGTTTTCCATGGCCGAAAGTTCTATATCATCCCAGCCTATGTTTTGATTTGAACCAGATTTAAAGAAATCACCTAACAACAATGCAAATAATGCAATTACTGCAGCAGCATAGAAAATATACTCTTTCTTAAAAAGACTTATAACACGAGGTTTCTGTTGATTTGTTCTGGAGGTAATTGTTTCTTCCAGCGTATCAAAATAACCGTCTGGAACTTTAAATCCACTCCCAGTTGATTTTAATTCAACAGACTCTTGCATATTAAAATTATCCAGCATCTTGTCTTCAAGATTCCCGAAGTAATCTTCAGGGACCTTGAATCCAGATATGTGTGAATATTTTGGTCTATTGGTTTTCATCAATTCTTTGACAGTGTTTTTAAGTAAAGGTTTAATTCGTTTTTAAATATTCCTCTATTTTTTTAGAAGCAATGTGGTAGGAGGCTTTTAAAGCGCCCTCACTTGTTTCTAGTATTTCAGACATTTCGCGATATTTCAATTCCTCAAAGTATTTCATATTGAAAACCTGCTGTTGCTTCTCAGGAAGTGTTGAAATTGCCTTTTGTAATTTTAGTTTTATCTCGTCACCTTCAAAATAAACATCACTTTGAAGGTTGTCTATAATCTGATCTTTTAATTCTTCAGAAGTGATTTGCAATCTTCGAGCCTTTTTATTCAAAAAGGTAATCGCTTCATTTGTGGCTATACGGTACATCCAGCTATATAGCTTGCTATCTCCTTTGAACTTATCAATATTTCTGAAGATCTTTACAAAAGTATTCTGAAGAACATCATCTGTGTCATCGTGACTCTTTACCATATTTCGAATATGCCAATAGAGCCTTTCCTTATAAAGAGATATAAGTTCCCTGAAAGCTTCCTGTGAAGTGGAGCTGTTCTGCAATTTTTTTACAAATTGTTCTTCGGAATTTGGCAGCACAGGGTGAATAGCTTTTTCTTTTGCGTAAAGGTATTGAAAACAATAAAGTTTCCTAAGTCAATTTTCAACTTGATTTATGTAGGATAATATAGGCGAATTCAAGGAATAACATCGATAAAAGACATAAAAAACAGATAAAAAGCTATTTTTACTTGTTTGAATAGTTTTTATTCTTATCTTTATACTATCAAAATGATTTAATCTTTTTTTGCCCCAAACAAAATTGAGTTGAGTCGCATTATTTTTACTTGCCCCAAAGTGAAAATAATTTTAATAAAAAATGGATGATACCTACATATATCATCCATTTTTTTATTTTATTATTTCTGGTAAGAATCATTTAAAAAGTTAAATCTTATGAAACGTATTAGTAGTCTGGCAATTTTATTCATGCTTTGTTTTTCAAATCCTGTTGTGGCTCAACATACTGAAGATATTGAGGTAGGTGACCTTTTAAGAATTGAAGCTTCGGAAAATTATCAGTATTCTCACTTACAATTTCCAAGGCCTAATTTTATTATTAAAAGGGGAGGAGTGGCGAATTATAAGAAACTCGATGGAATTTTAGTTGAGATAACTGAAGTTAATCAAGTTGAAAATGGTAATACAATCATTAAAATAAAAAGGAAGGATGGCAAAAAGTTCTTCGGAAGTTTTTCAGTTTTAAAAGCAAATTATGACCAGGCTTTAGCAGCGCAAGAAATATCTCAAGTAAAAAAAAGCCCGAAGTAAACCGGGCTTTTATATTTTAATCAAAGGATTGCATTTCTACAAGCTTTTTATAAGTGCCATTAGCACTAATCAATTCTTGATGCCTTCCCTGCTCTACAATTTCACCCCGTTGCATCACTACGATCTTATCTGCGTTTTGAATGGTAGATAACCTATGAGCTATAACTACAGAAGTTCTATTTCTCATCATATTTTCCAGTGCTTTCTGTACAAGCTTTTCGCTTTCGGTATCAAGAGCTGAAGTGGCTTCGTCAAGTATCATCACCGGAGGATTTTTAAGTACCGCTCTGGCTATGGATAAGCGCTGTTTTTGACCACCACTTAATTTATTACCGCTATCACCAATATTTGTATCCAGGCCTGCAGGTAGGTCTTTTACAAATTCCCAGGCATTAGCAATTTTTAAAGAATCTATGATCTCTGCATCTGATGCATAGTCTTTACCCAGTGAAACATTATTTCTAATAGTATCATTGAATAAAATGGAATCTTGAGTCACCAGACCCATTAAATTTCTTAACGAGGCCTTTTTTATTTGCCTTATATCTGTTCCATCTATTTTAATAGAGCCTTCATTTACATCATAGAATCTCGTGATAAGATTCGCAATTGTTGATTTACCTGATCCAGACTGACCTACCAATGCTACAGTTTGACCTTTAGGTACGGTAACGCTGAAGTTTTTCAATACTTTTTCATCCTCGTATTTAAAATCTATATTCTCAATACTTATTTCTGAATCAAAATTTTTCTTATCTATAGCGTTTGGAGCATCTGTAATCGTAGATGGTGTTTCCAGTACTGCGAGAATTCTTTCAGCAGCTGCATTTCCCTTTTTTACACTGTAAGATGCTTTTGAAATTTGCTTCGCAGGTGTAAGAATATTATAGGCGAGGCCGAGAAAAGCTATAAAAGTTGCCGCATCAAGGCTGCCTTCTACAAGGACCATATTTCCACCTACCCAAAGTATGATCACTATCACAAAGATTCCCAGAAATTCACTGGTTGGTGAGGCTAAATTCTGGCGATTCACCAGTTTATTAAGAATATGATTCAGTCTGTTGGTAGAATCCTGAAATCGATTATAAAACTTATCCTCGGCATTAAAACCTTTAACGATTTTAAGGCTTGATAATGTTTCCTCCACGATACTCAAAAAATGGCCATTTTCTTCCTGGGCCAGGTTAGATTGCTTTTTTAATTGTTTACCAATAATCGATATAATAAATCCAGCTACCGGAAGAAAAATAAATACAAACAAGGTAAGCTTTGCACTCATCAACAGCATGGCAATGATGGTGAAAAGAATAGTAAGTGGTTCTCTAACAATTAATTCAAGAATAGATAGAAAGGATGTTTGTACTTCGTTAACATCTGCCGTTATTCTTGAAATAGTATCTCCTTTTCGTTTTTCAGAAAAATAAGAAACCGGTAAAGCAAGTATTTTTTTATACATCGCATCTCTAAGGTCCCTGAGAACTCCATTCCGCAGAAATGTTAGAAAAAATGAACTTAAGTAACCAAATAAATTCTTTAGAAAAAATAGTAGGACAACTATTCCGCAGATAAATACTAAAGCGGCTACTTCATCTTCGTTAACGCGTTGTGTGACCTCGTAATTAAAGTAGTCTGAAATATAATCCTTGATATTTCTAATTCCATCCCATACAGGTTTTTTAGAAACCCTTTTAGTTTTATCAAATAAAACCTGGATTACAGGAATCAATGCAATAAATGAAAGGGTGCTGAAGATAGCGTAAAAGACGTTGCAAATAATATTCAGTATCGCAAAACGCTTATAAGGAATTGCGAATTGAAGTATTTTCCTAAAGTAGGTCATTTAATAATAGTTAGCCCAGTTGTAGTTCCTGTCTTATTCGGGCAATTTTGTCACTCAGTTTCTGGTCTTCCTCCTGGTAATTCTCAACAGCTTCAAGATCTGAATTCACACTGATGTAGAATTTGATCTTTGGTTCTGTACCACTAGGTCTTGCTGCGATCTTAGTCCCATTTTCAGTATAATAAATAAGCACATTAGATTTTGGAATATCAATTGCACTTTCTGTATAATCCTGAACGTTCTTGGCGATAGATAATTTATAGTCTTCTATAAGAACTACTTTTTCTCCATCAATTTCTTCCCAGGGATTCTCTCTTAGGTCGATCAACATTTGTTTGATCTCCTGTTCTCCCTGAATTCCTTTTTTCACTAAAGAAATTAATTCCTCTCTATAAAGACCATATTGAGTGTATAGCTGTAATAGTTTTCTATAGAAAGAATTTCCTTCTGCCTTCATTTTTGCTGCAATTTCGCAAGCGAGTAGGGTAGCGGTAACTGCATCCTTATCGCGAACAAAGTCACCAACCATATAACCAAAACTTTCCTCTCCGCCTCCTATGAAATCAAGTTCCGGATGATCTTTAATAAGTTTGGCTATCCATTTGAAGCCCGTAAGAACTTCTATGTATTCTACGTTATACGCTTCAGTAAGATTCTTAAGCATTGGCGTAGAAACGATGGTTGAGGCCACAAATTCATTTCCGTCCATCTTACCAGACCTTTTCCATTGCTCCAGTAAAAACCAGGTCATAACGAGCATGGTTTGGTTTCCATTTAGCAAGATCATTTTTCCGTTAAGATCTCTAACAGCAACTCCAAGACGATCACAATCCGGGTCTGTACCAATTACAATATCAGCATTTTCTCTATCTGCAATTTCAAGTGCCATTTTTAAAGCTTCCGGCTCTTCTGGGTTGGGCGATATAACAGTGGGGAAATTACCATTGGGCGCTCTTTGTTCTTCCACAATATGAACATTGGTAAAACCAGCTTTTTCAAGAACCTCAGGTACCATGGTTATTGAAGTCCCGTGAAGAGAAGTGAATACAACTTTAAGATTCTCACGATCTTTAGCCGGCGTATCAAAACTTCCATTTTCAACCGAAGCCTGGGCGAAAACCTTATCAACTTCTTCATCGATCTTTTCAATAAGATCTTCATTTGCTTTAAAATTGACAGCACTATAATCAAGATTATTGATAGTTTCTATCAATTCTATGTCCTGTGGGGGAACAAGCTGACCTCCATCTTCCCAGTAAACTTTATATCCATTATATTCAGGAGGATTATGGCTTGCCGTTAATACAATTCCGCATTGACAATCCAAATGTTTCACCGCAAAAGAAAGTTCAGGAGTTGGTCTTAATTCAGAAAAAAGGAAAACCTTTATCCCGTTCGCTGAAAAAACATCAGCAACTACTTTTGCTAATTCCTGGCTGTTATTACGGCAATCGTATGCTATGGCTACTTTAATGTCTTTTTCAGGAAAAGATTTTTTTAGATAATTTGATAATCCCTGGGTGTTTTTACCGAGCGTGTATTTATTGATTCGGTTGGTCCCCACACCCATAACTCCACGCATTCCCCCGGTCCCGAATTCAGCATTTTTATAAAAGCTCTCTTCTAATTCTTTAGGATTTTCTTCGATAAGCCTGTTGATCTCAGACCTGGTATCATTGTCAAATATATCAGTAAGCCATTCTTCAGCTTTTTGAAGAATTTCTGGTTTATTAGTAGCCATAATTAGATTGTTTTGCTAGGCAAAAATAATGATTAAAACCTGAAAGCCCCTAAATATTAGGAGTGGTTTTCTTTATTAAGTATCGATCCTTATCACGTTTAGACCTGAGTATGAGTTCCCCGAGAAAGCCCGCCAGGAAAAACTGAGTACCTATGACCATTACGATTAACGCGATGTAGAACCAGGGATTATCTACCACAAGTATATTAGGAATACCATGGTATAATTTATAGAGTTTAGAAAGTCCTATCCATCCTGCTGTAATAAAACCTATGAGGAACATAAGAACACCAAGGGCGCCAAATAAATGCATTGGTCTACGGCCAAACTTAGATAAGAACCAGATGCTTATTAGATCCAGGAAGCCGTAAATAAAACGGTTAACCCCAAATTTTGTAGTCCCATATTTTCTAGCCTGGTGTTGAACTTCTTTTTCAGTTATCCTGTAAAAACCTGCATTTTTTGCTAAAACTGGAATATAACGGTGCATTTCTCCATAAACGTCAATATTTTTTATGACATCCTTCCGGTAAGCTTTAAGTCCGCAGTTAAAATCATGAAGTTTTACTCCTGAAGTTTTTCTTGCGGCCGCATTGAAAAGTTTGGATGGTAAATTCTTAGTCAGCACGTTGTCATAACGCTTCTTCTTCCAACCCGAGACAAGATCATTTTCCTTTTTGATGATCATGTCGTAAAGTTCTGGGATCTCCTCAGGATTATCCTGAAGATCTGCATCCATAGTGATTACAACATCTCCTTCAGCTTTTAAAAATCCTGCATGCAGAGCCTGAGATTTACCATAATTACGGTTGAAGCGAATTCCCTTAACCCGGTCATCCTTATTAGATAAAGCTTCAATGGTTCTCCAGGAACCATCTGTGCTGCCATCATCAATAAAAATGATCTCGTAAGAAAAGGAATTGGACCGTAAAACTTTTACGATCCAATTATATAATTCAACAAGAGATTGTTCTTCGTTAAGAAGTGGTATTACAACCGATATCTGCATATTTATGCGTTTGTGGTATCTTTTTCTTTAAAAACAAGAGCTACTATAAGCCCTACAACTGCGTACATGATCAACTGGAAAGCATATCCCTTTAATTGATTTAAAAAAGAATATTGGTTCTCCTCCTGCATTTGCTGAAGAGCTTCATTTATCTGAGCTTCCTGAGCTCCAAAACCTTCCATCATATCCCTGGTGGATTCAATGGTCAATTCAGTTAATGTTTCAGCAGCTTCAGAGTCAACAACATTAAAAAGGATCATTGTAAAAAGCAAAGAAATGAAAGTTCCGATAAAAACCGTTAGAAAATAAGCCCCAAATGCATCTTTGAATTTAAAAAGGCTGGTGCTTACTTTTTTAGCCTTGCTGGTAGCCATACTTGCCATAATGATAACAAAAACAAGCAGAGAAATACCAAACCACCATTTTGTAAATAGGCTAAGATCAAACGCATAAGCTAATACAACGATTAGTATTAATGATAAACCTAAATAAAGGCCATAGGAAGTAGAAATTTTTTTAGCTGGATTTTCCATAGTTTAATAGAAGTTTGATTAGTTTAGCAGTTAGTTAACAAATATAGTAAAACGTTACATTCAAAATTCCAGAAAAACTTTTTTGAAAAATGTTTGTAGTTGGGAAGTTATTACTTAAATTTGCACCTCGAAAATTAAAAGATCAAAGCGATGAAGCAGGGAATCCATCCGGAAAATTATAGATTAGTAGCTTTTAAAGATATGTCTAACGAAGATGTATTTATTACTAAGTCTACAGCGAAAACAAAAGAAACTATTGAAGTTGACGGAACTGAATACCCGTTGATAAAACTGGAAATCTCCAGAACTTCTCACCCGTATTACACAGGACAAACTAAGCTTGTGGATAGTGCTGGTAGAATTGACAAATTCAAGAACAAATACTCAAAATTCAAGAAGAAGTAATTTTTCCTGTCTTTTAAATATATATAAAGCCGCTATTAAGCGGCTTTTTTACGTTGATGATTTTGAGATAATTCCTTTTTAATTAATCAGGAACTATTAATTTTGAGAAAAATTTCACCAAAGATGAATTATATTCTTTATGATGGTCCTGAAAGAGAAGACCTTCTGCCGTTTACCTTTACCCGGCCAGTCGCAGATATCAGGATTGGTATACTTACGATCAGGGAGAAATGGGAGAAAATGTTGGGAAAGAAAACTTCAACCAAAACTGAAGAGTATCTAAGTGGTAAATGGCCTTTAGGGGTTAAAGAGCAAAATATTTTTATCAATTCATCTGTTATCCCTACCGAAGAATTGATTAGGGAAATAAATGCCTTGCAAGCAAATGAAAAATTGATCAGAGATGATAAGGTAGTTGCATATTTTCAGGAGGGAACCTTAGACAAAGATATTTCTGGGTTTGACTCTAAGAAAGCTAGCAATGATGTACTTTCTATTTCAAATACCTGGGATATATTTTCAAAAAATGGAGAAGCTTTGAATCTGGATTTTGCACTTTTAACCAGGGAGCGAAAATCAAAAGATATTGATGGATCTAATTTTGTAAAAGCTGCTGAAAATATTTTTATCGAAGAAGGGGCTGTTGTAGAAAATTGTTCTTTGAATGCTTCATCCGGACCTATTTATATCGGTAAAAATGCCACAGTAATGGAAGGTTCTTTGATTAGAGGTCCTTTTGCTATTTGTGAGAATGCTACCGTAAAATTAGGCGCAAAAATATATGGACCAACTACTATAGGGCCTTTCTGTAAAGTAGGAGGAGAAATTAATAATTCCGTTTTCTTTCAGAATTCAAATAAAGGTCACGATGGTTATCTTGGGAATTCTGTGCTAGGTGAATGGTGTAATATAGGGGCGGATTCAAATAATTCTAACTTGAAAAACAACTATGCTGAAGTAAGAATATGGAATTACAGGACCGAGAATTTCGCGAAAACCGGCTTGCAGTTCTGTGGGCTTATAATGGGAGATCATAGTAAATGCGGAATCAATACTATGTTTAATACTGGAACAGTGGTTGGAGTAAGTGCCAATATATTTGGTAGCGGCTTTCCTCGTAATTTTATTCCGGGATTTAGCTGGGGAGGAAGCGCAGGAACCACTACTTATAAGCTGGAAAAGGCATTGGAAACGGCTGAACTAGTAATGCAAAGGCGTAATATTGATCTAACCCAGGATGACCGGGATATTCTTAAATATGCATTCGACTATTCGGCTAAATGGCGCAGAGCCTAGAAGCTAAAAATAGAAACTAGAACTAATAAGCATAGAAAAAGTATTGCAGAGACCAATAAAACTCTGGAATGCTTTTTTTTATGTTCCTTAATGATCTCTAATCGAAAATGCTCAAGGTCTTCTTCGGTGATTCGCGATCTGGACATAATCCTTTTAAATCCATTTCCTGATTCCCTCAAAGTGGCATTTTCTTCTTTGCCCTCGTAGTCAAAATTGGCGGGATTTGCTCTGCCAAATTTCATATTGATGTTATTGATAAAAGAGATGGAATATACGAATAATTGCTCAGTATTTATTTAATATTCACAGTCTCTTAGGATTACAATCTTAATTGAATTTTATAGAAACGTTTTAAGTTGGTATCTTTGCAGCCCTATTCACGGGTTTGGTTTTTAAATGAGGGAATATGAACGTTAAGAAAGTCGCATTTTATACATTGGGTTGTAAACTCAATTTTTCTGAAACATCAACTATAGCAAGGTCTTTTGAAAATGAAGGTTTTGAAAGGGTTGAATTTTCAGAGGTGGCAGATATATATGTTATCAATACCTGTTCTGTTACTGAAAATGCAGATAAACGTTTTAAAACCATAGTGAAACAAGCTCAGAAAGCAAATGAAGATGCTTTTCTAATTGCTGTGGGTTGCTATGCTCAGTTAAAACCAGAAGAACTTGCAGCGGTAGATGGGGTAGATCTTGTTCTAGGAGCCACAGAAAAATTTAAGATCACAGATTATCTGAATGATCTTACCAAAAATGATCATGGTGAAGTTCATTCCTGTGAGATCAATGAAGCAGATTTTTATGTAGGCTCATATTCTATAGGTGACCGCACCAGGGCCTTTTTAAAGGTTCAGGATGGTTGTGATTATAAATGTACCTATTGTACCATTCCTTTAGCCAGAGGGATTTCCAGAAGCGATAAGCTTGAAAATGTCTTGAATAATGCCGCAGAAATTTCTGAACAGGGAATCAAGGAGATCGTTTTGACCGGTGTTAATATCGGGGATTATGGGAAAGGAGAGTTCGGGAATAAAAAACATGAACATACATTTTTAGATCTGGTTAAGGCATTAGATGAAGTTAATGGCATTGAAAGACTTAGAATTTCTTCAATAGAGCCTAACCTTCTTAAAAATGAGACTATAGATTTTGTTTCTAAAAGTAAAACCTTTGTGCCTCATTTTCATATTCCACTTCAAAGTGGAAGTGATGAGATCCTTAAGCTTATGCGTAGGAGGTATATGAGTGATCTTTATGTTGATAGGGTGAATAAGATCAGGGAGGTAATGCCGAATGCCTGTATTGGTGTTGATGTCATTGTTGGTTTCCCTGGGGAGACTGAAGAGCATTTCCTGGAAACTTATAATTTCCTTAATGAGCTTGATATTTCTTATTTACATGTTTTTACTTATTCCGAAAGAGATAACACTCCGGCAGCAGAAATGAATGGGGTAGTACCACTTAAAATACGTAAAAAGAGAAGTAAAATGTTACGTGGGCTTTCCGCTAAGAAAAGACGTGCTTTCTACGAAAGTCAGTTAGATAATGAGTGTACGGTTCTCTTTGAAGGTGAGAATAAAGAAGGATATATTCATGGATTTACTGAGAACTACGTCAAGGTGAAAGCTCCCTGGGATCCGGGTAAAGTAAATACCCTTCAGGAAATTAAATTAACTGAAATAGATGAGGACGGTCTGGTAAGGTTTGAAGAAGTACCGACTCCGGTAACTGTTTAAATATTAATGCCTACTGGTAGAAGGTCTTTATATTTACGACGATTTCTTCTCATAAATCCTGCGATTTCAGGACTGGTTGGTACAACTCTGGTGTTTCTTTCTTTAATTTCGGCAAGTACGGCTATAATAAAGTCTTCCTGTCTATCTTCAGTTCCGTCGGGCATTCTTAGTTTAGTAAGAAAAATTTTTCTTTCCTGTTGCGAATATTCGATACACGCCAATTCATTATTGATAAAAGTTTCAAATTGTCTAAGAAACTCATTATCTGAAATCACTAAATCTTCCTTGCTCATTGCTTTTGTTTTTAGTTCATTGGTACTTCAATAAGAAGAACCTTTGAAGGTTTAATGAATTCCATAGAAATTTCATCTGTATCCCATATTCCAACTGCGTCACGATCATTTAAAGAAGTATTTGCAACTTCAGCTTCACCTTCAATAAGGAATATATAGACTCCATGGCCTTCATTCTTCAACTTATACTCAATTTTCCTGCCAATCTGGAAATCACCTAAATGCAGATATGCCTGCTGATTGATGAATAGAGAGTTTTCAGATTGATCAGATTTTGGAGAAACAATATTAACCAAACCGTCATTTTTTAATAATTCTGAAAAATCCTTTTGGTCATATCTGGGGTCTAATTCATTCTCTTCAGGAAATATCCAGATCTGTAGCATATTCAATTCCTCGTTTGAAGAATTGAATTCACTATGCTCAACTCCGGTACCTGCACTCATCACCTGGACCTCACCGGCTTTTACAACAGCTGTATGATCCATAGTATCTTTATGTCGTATCTCTCCCTTTAAAGGAATAGAGATAATTTCCATATTTTGGTGAGGATGTGTACCAAAACCCATTCCTGGCTTTACGAAGTCATCGTTTAGAACCCTTAATAGCCCGAACTGGACCTTTTCCGGGTTAAAATAATTAGCAAAGCTGAATGAAAAATTAGCGTTGAGCCATCCGTGATTGGCTTTACCCCGCGAATTTGCAGGATGTATTACTTTCTCCATTTTTTATAGGTTGGTAAATTTGAAAGTCAAGTATTATGCAGTAATTTTGATTGTTAAATTTACGATTAAATGGCAGTTATCTTTGTTATATACATGTTAAAATGAAACAGGAAGATTCTCTTACTCATGTATATTTGATGCCAGGAATGGCTGCTGCTCCGTCGATATTTGAAAATATTTTTCTTCCTGAGGATAAATACATTATTCATTCTTTAGAATGGGAGATCCCAGATCCAGATGAGACCCTGGAAAGTTATGCAAAGAGAATGTTGAAGTATATGAAACATCAAAATTCAGTTTTGATAGGTGTATCCTTTGGCGGGGTAATTGTACAGGAAATGGCAAGGTTTGTAGAACTTAAGAGGCTAATTATAATTTCCAGTGTAAAATGTACTGAAGAGCTACCTCCACGAATGAAATTTGCCTCTAAAACTGGATTGTTTAGATTGATTCCTACGGGACTGGTAGATTATGTTGATCTATTCGAAAAGGTTGCCGTTGGTGAATTTCTAAAGAAAAGAGCTAGGTTATATAAACAGTATATTTCTATTACAGATAAACAATACCTTAACTGGGCAATTAAGAATATGGTTAATTGGAAATGCGAGAATCCCGATGAAAAAGTAATACATATACATGGAGACAGGGATGAAGTATTTCCAATAAAAAATATAAACGGAGCCTTTGTGGTTCCGGGAGGAACTCATATAATGATCATAAATCGTTTTCGATGGTTTAATGAGCATTTACCGGAATTGATCGAAACTGGTAAAATGAAAAAGAAAGAACAAAAAAAACAAGTTAATTAAGCAACTATGAAGATTTTAAAGAATGCATTATTGATTGTAGGATTATTTACAGTGTGTGCAGTAAGTATAAATGCAGTGCAGCAGGAAGATGGAGGTTCTACTGGTAATAATGAAACAGTAGTAAATAAAGAAGACTAAAGCGTCGCAGACGGCTACAGGATAGTAGCTCTTCCCATGCCAGATAATCTTGAGTTTGCAGGTGAAAATGTTCCCTTAGAAGATCCTGATGTTTATGAAAGAATGGATCGTGAATTACTGGTGAATACGTACTGGCAATCTAATGCCTTGCTATTAATGAAAAGGGCAAATAAATATTTCCCTGTAATCGAGCCTATCTTAAAGGAGGAGGGGATACCTGATGATTTTAAATATCTCGCGGTTATTGAAAGTGGTCTTACCCAGGCTGTATCACCAGCAAGGGCAGTTGGGTTCTGGCAAATCCTCGAAGGTACTGGTAAGGAATATGGTCTTGAGATCAACGATAATGTAGATGAGAGATATAATATAGAAAAGTCTACTCGTGTCGCAGCCGATTATCTGAAAAAAGCAAAAGAGAGATTTGGTTCCTGGACCTTAGCCGCAGCTTCTTATAACGCCGGACAATATGGGGTGGATAAACAATTGGATAGACAAAAAGTAAAGGATTATTATGATCTTTTACTTGGTGAGGAAACTGGAAGGTACGTTTTTAGAATTCTGGCTTTAAAAGAAATCATGAATAATCCCAAAAAGTATGGTTTTAATTATACTGAAAACGACCTTTATAAGCATATTCCGGTTAAAAAAGTAAAAGTAGATACTGTAGTGAAGAATTTTCCAGATTTTGCTGATAAATTCGGAATCAATTATAAAATTCTGAAAATACATAATCCTTGGCTGCGTGATGATCATTTAAAGAATGCATCCAGGAAAACATATTTCATAGATATTCCTGAAAATGGGAATTATCCGGAAGTGAAGTAAGAAAAGTATTATTCTACCTGGACATTATCTGCGTAAACTTCGTCATAGGAGTTTACCAGGTTATTCGAAATAGAAGTTTCTAAAGCGATATAGTTTTCGCGATAAGCGGTTTCCTCCTCTGTTTGCAGGGGAGGGAATACACTTCTTCTAATGTCCATTATTTTTTTATCTCCTGAAAGCAGGAAACAGGTAGGTAAACCAAGTGAATGTTTTAATTGCCTTACCACATAAGCTCCATTGTTCTGGCTTTCATCTACATATACTACTGAAATATCCTTCGAAAAACTTTCAGCCAGCTCCTTGACTTTTTCACGTCTGTCCCAGAATAATACTACAAAATCTATATCCTTGTATTCAGCAGCAAGTTCATTTAGAGCAGGAATCTCACCTTTACTTGGCACGCACCAGGAGGCATAGGTAATAAGGAAAACAGGTTTTTTAAAATCGTAAAGCTGAACTTCCTTTTTTCTTAAATTTCTGAATTTAAAATTATCCATGTAGGACCCTTCAAGGTGGGTGCTGGTGAAATTTTCAAAAAGTTCTTTTCCCTTTTCATAATCATTAAACCGATAAGCTATATCAGCTTTTCTGTTGTAGTCTGAAAGGTTGAAGTATAAAGCCTCGGAGAAATAAGTTTTTTCCTCCAACTCTTGCTGAGAAAATACTATAGGTCCAATAAAAAGAAAAACTAATAATAGTTTTTTCATGTAATTTGTGGGGCTGGTTTTGTCAAAAGTATATCAGCTTTTTCTTACAAGAAAAAAATATCGTTAAAGTGCCTATATTTTAGTTAAAAGCTATTTTGTTCTTAAAATGTTAATAAGATGGGAATTAGATCTTTTTCATTTGCTCTTTCATCATCCTGATTTGATCGTTCATCATTCCATGCTTATCTAGCTTTTTTGCTTCATTTAAAAGTGTAGTAGCCTCACGTTTCCTTCTTTTGGTCATGGCGATTCCTGCAAGATTAAGCTTGGCCATAGCCAGATCATGATCCATAGATAAACCGAGTTTAAGAGCTCGCTTAAAGAATTTTTCAGCCTGGGTGATGTTTGTTTGGGAAACCATTAGGCCGTGAAGGTACCAGTAATACCCTTGTTGCTTCTTTACAAGTGCAGTTTCAGGATTGTTTATTTTGTCTAGCCATTTCTTAGCGCCAGGGAAATCTTGCTTTCTTAGCTTTAAAAAAGCCAGTAAGATCATTTCATTTTTAAAATAAAGGAAAATGAAAATTCCAGATAAAAGTATCAGGGCGATACCGTTACCTATATTTCCTTCGATGAACTGCCAGACCGCTATTGCAATACTTAAACCGGCTAAAACTAACTTAATATTTTTGTTGAACATTTTTTATCTTGATTTTCCAGTCGGCAAAGGTAATAAAAACAATTAAAAATATTTTAATTTAGTATTTGCAGTACTTAAAAAGCTTTGTATATTTGCACGCAGTTTTAAAGACAGACAAAACGAATTTACAGAAGATAAAAGATACTCACAATGAAAAGAACGTTTCAACCATCTAAAAGGAAAAGAAAAAATAAGCACGGATTCAGGGAGCGTATGGCCAGTGCAAACGGAAGAAAAGTCCTTGCTCGTAGAAGAGCTAAAGGTAGAAAGAAATTATCTGTATCTTCTGAAAACAGACATAAACACTAATGAATCATAGTGTTCGAAATAATAAAGGTGTTACTTTTTAAGTAACGCCTTTTTTTATACCCAGACGCTTCTTATTTTTAGTCCCAACAACTCAACGGAAACACAACATATTATCATGCCAAAAAACAAAGACATCAAGTGCGTTTTAATTATAGGATCTGGACCAATTATTATAGGACAGGCCTGTGAATTCGATTATTCTGGAACTCAATCCCTTCGTTCCCTTAGAGAAGACGGGATTAAGACCATCCTGATAAACTCTAATCCAGCAACCATCATGACCGACCCTTCTATGGCCGATCATGTGTATTTAAAGCCACTTGTTACAAAATCTCTTATCGAGATCCTGAAAGATCATCCTGAAATTGATGCTGTACTTCCTACCATGGGAGGTCAAACAGCCTTAAATCTTTGTATTGAGGCAGACGAAAAAGGGATCTGGGGTGATTTTGGAGTAAAACTCATTGGAGTAGATATAGACGCTATCAATATTTGTGAGGATAGAGAGCAGTTTAAGCAATTGATGGGCAGAATAGATATTCCGGTTGCTCCTGCTAAAACTGTTACTTCTTACCTTCAAGGTAAAGAGGTAGCTCAGGAATTTGGTTTTCCGCTAGTAATTCGTGCTTCCTTTACCTTAGGTGGTGGAGGCGCTTCTTTTGTTCATAAAGCTGAAGATTTTGATGAAATGCTTTCCCGTGGACTGGAAGCTTCTCCAATTCATGAGGTTTTAATAGATAAAGCTTTATTAGGCTGGAAAGAATATGAGCTTGAATTACTACGTGATCGTAATGAT
Organism: Christiangramia echinicola DSM 19838; assembly: GCF_000423065.1. Classification (GTDB taxonomy): domain Bacteria; phylum Bacteroidota; class Bacteroidia; order Flavobacteriales; family Flavobacteriaceae; genus Christiangramia; species Christiangramia echinicola. The sequence goes on along the minus strand of NZ_AUHG01000012.1, from coordinate 387,491 downwards.
AATGTTGTGATCATATGTGCCATCGAGAATATGGATCCTATGGGGATTCATACCGGTGATTCTATTACTGTTGCTCCAGCAATGACTCTTAGTGATAAGACTTATCAGAAGATGAGAGACATGGCAATAAAAATGATGCGAAATATTGGTGATTTCGCTGGTGGTTGTAACGTGCAATTTGCTGTGAGTCCAGATGAAAAAGAGGATATTGTAGCAATTGAGATTAATCCTCGTGTTTCCAGATCTTCTGCGCTTGCTTCTAAAGCAACGGGATATCCAATTGCTAAGATTGCTACTAAACTTGCCTTAGGTTACAATCTGGATGAGCTGGATAACCAGATCACTCAATCTACATCAGCGTTATTTGAACCTTCTCTGGATTATGTGATCGTTAAAATTCCACGATGGAACTTCGATAAATTTGAAGGTTCAGATAGAACTTTAGGACTTCAAATGAAATCTGTAGGTGAGGTTATGGGAATTGGAAGATCATTCCAGGAAGCTTTACATAAAGCTACCCAGTCTCTTGAAATCAAACGTAACGGGCTTGGTGCAGACGGGAAAGGTTATAAAGATTATGATCAGATAATAGACAAATTAACCAACCCAAGCTGGGATAGAGTTTTTGTGATCTATGATGCGATACAAATGGGTATTCCATTAAGCAGGATCCATGAGATCACTAAAATTGACATGTGGTTCCTTAAACAATATGAAGAATTGCATGCCCTGGATGTTGAAATTTCGGGCTACGATATTCATTCACTTCCTAAAGATCTATTACTGGAAGCAAAGCAAAAAGGTTTTGCAGACAGACAGATCGCTCATATGCTGGATTGCTGGGAAAGTGAAGTGTATAAGAAAAGAGAAGAATTGGGGGTTAACAGGGTTTATAAATTAGTAGATACCTGTGCAGCTGAATTTAAAGCAGAAACTCCTTATTATTATTCAACTTTCGAAGAAGAAATAAGATCTAAAGAAGGCGATATTTATGTAGCCAATGAGAGTAAAGTTTCAGACCGTAAAAAAATAGTAGTTCTTGGCTCTGGTCCAAACAGGATAGGACAGGGGATTGAATTTGACTATAGTTGTGTTCACGGTGTTCTCGCTGCAGCAGAATGTGGTTATGAGACTATTATGATCAACTGTAACCCGGAAACTGTTTCTACAGATTTTGATATTGCCGATAAATTATATTTTGAGCCAGTATTCTGGGAGCATATCTACGATATTATAAGACATGAGAAGCCTGAAGGTGTAATTGTACAACTTGGTGGGCAAACTGCTCTTAAACTGGCTGAAAAGCTGGAGAGATATGGTATCAAGATCATGGGAACAAGTTTTGAAGCCTTGGATCTTGCTGAAGACCGAGGTAGCTTCTCCAGATTACTTCAGGAAAATGATATTCCTTATCCAGATTTCGGAACTGCTGAAAATGCTGATGAGGCCCTTGCTCTTGCAGATGAACTTGACTTCCCAATCCTGGTAAGACCTTCTTATGTTCTAGGAGGACAGGGAATGAAGATCGTGATCAATAAAGATGATCTGGAAGCTCATGTTGTAGATCTTCTTAGAAAAATACCTAACAATAAATTATTACTGGATCATTATCTGGATGGTGCTATTGAAGCTGAAGCAGATGCGATCTGTGACGGTGAAGATGTTTATATCATAGGGATTATGGAACATATTGAACCTTGTGGAATCCACTCAGGGGATTCAAATGCCGTACTACCTCCATTTAATCTTGGTGATCTTGTAATGCAGCAGATCAAAGATCATACACGTAAAATTGCACTTGCATTGAATACGGTGGGTCTTATTAATATTCAGTTTGCGATCAAGGACGACAAAGTTTTTATTATTGAAGCAAACCCAAGAGCTTCCAGAACAGTTCCTTTTATCGCTAAGGCTTATAAAGAGCCGTATGTGAATTATGCGACTAAGGTAATGCTTGGCGAAAAGAAAGTTAAAGATTTCAATTTCAATCCTCAATTAGAGGGGTATGCGATCAAGCAGCCGGTTTTCTCTTTCAATAAGTTCTATAATGTAAATAAACAATTAGGACCTGAAATGAAAAGTACGGGTGAGAGCATTCTCTTTATTGAAAGCTTAAAGGATGATAGTTTCTACGATCTTTACTCTAGAAGAAAGATGTATTTAAGTAAATAATAGTAATTAAATTTTAAAAAGGTCATTTCAATTATATTTGGAATGACCTTTTTTTATGCTGAAAATATGAAAGAATTAATATTGATATTTGGAGGAATATTCGGAGGTTTATCTGTGGTTTTAGGAGCGTTTGGGGCTCATGCCTTGAAGAAACGTTTTAGTGAAGACCAGTTAAAGAGTTTTGAAACCGGTGTGAAATACCAGATGTATCATGCTATGGTTTTAATAATTTGTGGAATAACCTTTCCATTCTTAGAAACCTCACAGATTGTTATGGGATGGTGTTTTATAATTGGTATTATCCTCTTTTCATTTAGTATTTACGGACTAACCTGGAGTTCAGCAAATGGGAAAAAACTAAAATTCCTTGGGCCTGTTACACCTTTTGGAGGACTATTGTTAATAATTGGATGGATTTTATTGACGATCAATCTTTCTGAAATAGCGCTTTACCTGAATCCGTAAATTTTCTTTTTCTGTATTTTTCAGCATACCAGGCTACGAGGATCAATTGGGTAGAGTGATAGATCATTATAGGGAGTAATAATAATCCTGAATTTGCTGCATTTCCGAAAAGTACTCTAACCATTACAGAACCGTGAACAAGTGATTTCTTTGTTCCGCAGAATTGAGCGGCGATCTTATCTTCAGTATTTAGACCACTTAATCTAGAAATAAATGCCAATCCGAAAAATACCAGGAAGAAAAGAGTGAGTACGATAGCAGTCATTTTAAACAAATCAATAAGTTCAATATTTTTTATTAGGTCTGAAGTGAATGAACTACTAAAACTGGAATAGATGATCAGGATGATCGTGGTTTTATCAAAAAGGCTCAATTGCCTTCCGTATTTCCTCGCAATTTGACCAAAATATCTTTGCAGGAATAGACCAATGACTAGTGGAAGGATTATCTGTAAGCAAAGTTTTTGCAGAACTATAAGAAAATCAAAATCGGTAGATTTTTCCAGGATAAATCCAATCCATAGGGGAGTTGCTACAATTCCGATCAAGCCAGAAAGACTTGCATTGAATATGGCGGTTGGTAGGTTACCTTTTGCCAATGCAACCATTACCACAGAGGAGGAAACAGTTGAGGGTAAGGCTCCAAGGAAAAATAAGGCAATCCATAGATCAGATTTTAAACCATCTTCAAATAGAGGTAAACAGAGCAGGCATAATAGCGGAAAAACTATAAAAGTTGTTAGCTGAATAATAATGTGAACTTTGTAATTCACAACACCCGCTTTAAATTCTGACGGAGAAAGTTTCAGGCCATACAAAAAGAAGATGAGCCCTATACCTATATCTGTAATTGTCTTTAAAGGCAGTAGATCTATACCTTGAGGAAAGAAATAGGCTATACCTATCGCGATGAATATTGCGAATATGAATCCGTGAGATTTCAAGAATCTAATTCTATTTTTACCTTGTGATCTTCAAGAATGTGAAGATATTTTTCTGAAGAAAAATCGGTTTCATGAAATTCTTTGACTCTATTGCTCTTCATATTCTTTCTTTTTATGCTTTTTGCAAAACGTCTTATCTGGTTGTCGGTCTTAAGAATAAGCCCCGGAACTGCTACAGATTTACCTTTATCATTTTTAGCAACCATGGTGAAATATGAAGAATTACAATGTTTTATATCACCGGTCTGAATATTTTCAGCCTCAACCCTTATCCCAATAACCATCGAGCTGCGTCCCACGTAGTTTACTGAAGCTTTCATGGTAACAAGTTCCCCAATTTCTATAGGTCTTAAAAAATCTACCGTATCTACACTGGCGGTAACACAATAGGCTCTTGAATGCTTTGAAGCGCAAGCAAAAGCAATCTGATCTAATAATGACAAAATATAGCCTCCATGGATCTTTCCGTTAAAATTAGAATGGGAGGGAAGCATTAATTCTGATATTACTACCTGGCTATCTTTTACTCTCTTGAAATCTTTCTGCATAGTTATTTTCTAAAATGTGGGCTTTCAGATTTTTCGACCTCTGTGATGAAATATTTGGTATCACCCCAGAAGAAGAAAGTAGAAAAGCGTTCTACATAAGTGAGTTTTACATAATTTCCTTCATATTCCTGTAATTGTTGAATTACTTCATCATTTCTATCAAGTACCGAAAATTGAAATATCTGTGCCCCGCTTATACCCTGGCTTATTTCACCTTCCCAGGTCTTTACGATCACACCTTTATGGCTGAATTTTATCAATTCCCCGCTTCGAGTACCTTCACTATAGGGTACAAAATAGATAAAGGCATAATAAAGAAGCCATAAAATAAATATTCCTCCAAGGATGTAAATTAGTGTTTTCTTCATTTTTAATTATTGTGGTTTAAGGAAGGTGTTTCATTTTCCTCCTGTTCATCCTCGGTTTCTAAACGATTCAGAAGTTTTTGATCTATTTGTTTGCTGGCTTTAGCGCCTAATTTCTTGAGTTTTTCTACCCTTCGAATCAAATTGCCTTTTCCGGTAAGCTTTTTCATTGCTCCCTCGTATGAATTCTGAACCGTGCCTATTTGACGACCAATTTTTAATAATTCATCGGTTAGGCTGGTAAATGAGTCGTACAATGCACCAGCCTGGGTAGCGATCTCGATAGCATTTTGTTTCTGCTTCTCGTTCTGCCACATAGAATCTATGGTCTTGAGAACCGCAAGAAGAGTAGTAGGCGTAACAATGATGATATTCTTTTCAAAAGCATCACCATATAAAGCGGGATATTCATTAGAGGCTATGGCAAAAGCAGCTTCAATTGGGATAAATAGAAGCACAAAATCAGGACTTTCCATTTGATAAAGCGAATGGTAATTCTTATTTCCCAGTTCGTTTACCCTGTTCTTTACCGAAATCAAGTGGTTTTTTAAATGTGAATTTTTATCCTCTTCATCTGTAGCGTTAATATATCTCTCGTACGCATTGAGAGAAACTTTTGAATCTACCACCATCTTCTTGTCACCGGGTAGGTGAATAACCACATCTGGCATAACCCGTTTGCCATCTTCGGTATTAAAACTTTGCTGAACGAAATATTCGCTATCCTTTTGCAGCCCACTGCGTTCCAATACTCTTTCCAGTACCATCTCGCCCCAATTCCCCTGCATTTTAGTATCTCCTTTTAATGCCCTGGTTAAATTGGTTGCTTCCTCGCTAATTTTGATATTTTGCTCATTCAGGAATTTTAGTTTTTCGCCAAGTTCAGCATGCCTTTTTACAGATTCTGTATTGCTTAGACTAACTTTCTCCTCAAATTCCCTGATTTTTTTATTTAAAGGATCAAGGATATTTTCAATGTTCTGTTTATTAAGGTTGGTGAATTTTTCAGATTTTTGATCAAGTATCCTGTTGGCAAGATTTTCAAATTCCTTAGAGAATTTTTCCTGCAGTTTTTCTACTTCAGCTTTTTGCTCCTCATTTCTTTCCTCTAAATTATTGAATTCTGAAATTTTCTTGGTGAGCTGAAGGCTTAAATATTCTTTCTCTTTTCTAAGATCTTCTCGCTCAAGTTCGATCTTTTCGATATTCACACGAGATTCATTTTTAAGCTGCTGAAGGTCTGTCTTGTAATTTTCTAAATTACTGTTTAACTGATTCTTGACTTCTTCTAATTGAAGTGATAGTTGATGATTTCTTTCTTCCAGTTTGCCGTTTTCAGATTTAGATTTTAAGCCGGAAATTAACTTCCCGAGATAGGTGCCAATTCCTAGTGCAATTAAAAATATAAAAGTGACCAGAAGATATTCGTTCATGTAATGGGCGGTTTCCTCAAAGATACTTATTTAAGAATTTTAGAGAAGATTGAGGTGAGAAAATTGAATCTACTGCTTATTTAATTTTAAAGCTTGATGTCTTTTTGTCGAATTGAATTAAATTCTCAGGGAAAAGGTCATCCAACGCATTATCGTTTATCAGATCTGCAGGAGTTCCGAATAAGGCTTTATCGTCCTTTAGTATAACCAGTTTATCGCAAAGTTGCAGAGCCAGATTGATCTCGTGCGAAGCAAATAATATTGCCTTTCCTGTTTCTTTGCTTAGTTTTTGAAGCAATTTTAAAACATAAGCTTTGTGATATAGGTCCAGGTGGGTAGTGGGTTCATCAAGTATGATCATAGATGTATCCTGAGCAAGTGCCCTCGCAATTAGTACTTTTTGAAATTGCCCGTCACTAAGTTCGTGACACTTCTTATTTTTTATCTCTTCAATATTTACTAACCGTATAGAGTGCATGATCTTTTTTAGATCATTTTTGGTGAGTGATCCAATCCAATTTGTGTAAGGTTGACGACCTAATGCGACCAGCTCAAGAACACTAAGGTTTTTAGAGATCATCTGCTCTGTTAACACGAGGCTTATGTGTTTTGACAAGTTGTCAGCCTCTATTTTCTCTAACTTATCGGAGTCTATAAAAACCTGTCCATCAATACTTTGAGCTATTCCACTTAAAGTTTTTAATAATGTTGATTTTCCCGCTCCGTTTACGCCTATCACGGCTACTAATTCTCCTGCATTTACCTCAATATTTATTCCTGAAGCAATGATTTGAGCCTTGCTTTTTTTTCTGTAACCTATACTCAGGTTATCTGTTTTAAGTACGCTATTAGAGTTATTAGTATGCATTAAAAATTGAACTTTCTTTTTCTTACCAGCAACCAGATAACAACTGGTGCACCTATTATAGAAGTTATGGCGTTTATTGGTAAACTAAACTCACTTCCTGGTAATTGCGCAATGATATCACATAAAAGCATTAAAATTGCCCCGCCAAAAATAACTGCTGGTACCAGTGTTATATGATTAGCAGAAGGGATGATCTGCCTTATCAAATGTGGTACAGCAAGACCAACAAAAGCTATAGGTCCCGCGAAAGCTGTTATGCTTCCTGCAAGAAGACTGGTAGCTATGATGATCGCAAACCTGTTTCTTTTAATATTCGTTCCCAGGCTTCTGGCGTATTGTTCTCCAAGTAGCAGGGAGTTTAAATTCTTGATACTCCCAATGCTAATTAAAAGACCAACGATCCAGAATAAACTCAGGATCATTACTTCATCCCAGCTAAGGTCACCCAGGCTACCATATGACCAGAATACGTATTGTTGTAATTGTGACGCCGGACTAAAATAAGCCAGAACACTAACTATAGCGGCTGTAAGGCTCGCAAACATCAATCCTATGATAAGTATAGCCATAGTGTCTCTTAAGCGGATAGAAGCTAGTATTACGGCAAATAGCACCAGTAAACTTCCAAGGCTGGAAGCTATTACGAGACTCCATTTTGAAAGTAAGGTCGCTGCGAAAGAAGCTCCAAAAACAGAGGCGCCCATAAAAACGATCGCTACACCCAGGCTGGCTCCACTACTAAGGCCTAAGACATAAGGTCCTGCCAGGGGATTTCTAAATAGGGTTTGCATCAATAAACCGCTAACAGCAAGTCCTGATCCCGTTATTATTGCGGTAATGGCTTTGGGTAATCTATAGTTTAAAACTATATATCGCCAGGTCTCCTTTTCAACTTCAAATCCCAAAAGAGAAGAGGTAACTTCTGATATGGGAATACTTACTGAACCCAGGCTAATGTTAAGTAATCCGGTTAGGACTACTGCCAGGAAAAGTAATAAGATCGAGAAAGTGTATTTCTTCTGGTTTAACATTAATTAAGCGGTTTGTAAAATACCGGTTCGTAGTCTTTAAGCAGATCCGGGTGAAAAATTGAGATCAGGTCTTTTAAAATAAGGTCTGGTCTCTGTGGTCCTAATTCATAAAAAAGGATTCCGCCAGTTTCTCCCTGGGACAAACTTACACTATAAACATTTTTATTCTTTACGGCATTGAATCTTTTGTAATGTTCAGATTCATTGAAAAGTTGTTCATAAGAGGTAAACTGCCCGGAACTAACCCAGTATTCAGCGTCTTCCGCTTTTTCCAATACGCTTTCAAAGGCGAGGGAAAGGCTGCCGTCACCCTGAGTGTCGGCATATAGATAATTGGCATTAGCATCTTTTAAAAATTGAGCCTGCCAGGAATTTCCATAGGGCATATACCAATTGTCATTATACATCGCTCCGCTTATAACATTTGGACTATTTTCGGCAGTTTGTGCTAATTCTTTAGCTGAATTATACTCAGATTTAATTTCGTTGAATATTTCCGTTGCTTCATTTTCCTTTCCGTATAAAGCTCCGAAAAACTTGATCCATTCTGCCTTGCCTAAAGGAGTTTGTTCTGTCCAGTCACCGTTATAAATTACAGGAATTCCTGTCTTCTGGATGGTCTCAAAACTTTTATTGGAAGCATTAATTGCAAATCCAATTACCACATTCGGCGCAAGTTCTATAAGTACTTCGGTATTGATATTTTCATTCTGACCCAATTCTGAAATTTCACCTTTATCTATAAGCTTCCTTGTTTTATCTGAAGAAATATAATTTAATCCAGGAAACCCTTTTATCGTATTTTCTTTGTTCAAAGCTTCTATAGCCGGGATGTGAGTGGTTGAGGTGATAACGACTTTTTCAACTGGTACCTGAATTATCTGGTCATATTTGAGATTTTCCGGCAAGGTACTTCCACTTTCCTTAAATATATACCTGAAGGGTTTTTCAGCATCTGGCCAGGGAGTTTTAACTTCGATAAGGCTGTAGCCTTGGAATTCTTTTATGGTAAAGCCTTTTGCATTCTCAATAGACATTTCAATTCCTTCATTAGAAGTAGTTTTTTGGCTTTTCGAGCTGTCCTTGCATGCAAGCGTTGTAAGACTAAGAAATAGGAAAAGAAATTTTTTCAACACGGTCAATTTGAAATCAAAAGTAAGATTATTTAATTTTTTGAATCGGTTACCAAACTAATTTGTTTAATTTTGTCTCGAAATTTTGGTTCAACACCGATTTATTTCTGTGTGGATTAAAAGGGAATCAGGGAGAAGAGTTAATTTCTAAACCTGAGCTGTTCCCGCAACTGTAAGCTTAGCCCTTTAGGGTGGCTGCAATAATTCTTCAAACCACTGTTCTTTAGGAATGGGAAGGTGAATTGCAGTACGTGAGCCAGGAGACCTGCCTGAATTTCAACTAATATCGAGTGACTTTCGGGATAAAGGTCGGCAGATTATGAACAGAAATATATTCCTTTTATTCATTATTATTGGGTGCTCTTGTTTAGATACAGTGGCTCAAAACGATTCTATTAACTGGCTTGATGAAGTTAGATTAAGCGATGTTAGACTTAAAACCAATTCTGAAGGACAGCTGGTGAAAGTACTAGATGATTCTATTATTCAGCAATCTGAACCATTATTAACTTCAATCTTAAAATTCAATTCTCCTTTCTTTTTCCGTGAAAACGGGTACGGCATGGTTTCGTCAGCATCTGTAAGAGGGACCGGGGCATCTCAAACAGCAGTGGTCTGGAATGGTATTAATATCAATTCTCAGTTTACCGGTCAAACAGATTTTAATACTATAAATACGAAGGTGTTTGATAATATAAGCTTGAGGCCAGGGGGAGGAAGTGTGGTTTATGGTAGTGGTGCCATTGGTGGAACTATTCATCTTAACAACGAATTTACTTTCAGCGGAAATTCAGTAAATCAATTAAACCTGGGATATGGCAGTTTTGATACGTACCAGGCCACATATAACGGTAAATTTTCTAATGAAACTACCAGCTTGAATATTGGTTTAACTGGAATAAGTTCTGAAAATGATTTTGAATACCGTGGAACCGATATTTATAATGAGAATGGAGATTTTTATAATGCATCTTTTAGTGCCTCTTTAGCGCAGTGGGTGGGTGATTCTAATATTTTCAAATTCTATTCAAATTATTACCAGGGTGACAGGGGCTTTTCAGGAACAATAACTCAGCCTTCTAATAGTAAATATGAGGATAGAAATTCCAGGAACCTTCTGGAATGGAAGGCTTTCACCGGAAATTTCACCAGTAGCCTGAAATTTGCCTGGTTAGGAGAGGCCTTTAAATATTATGAAAACCGTGATTCAGGTAATTATAGTTTTGGTGAAGCCAATACAGGAATTATAAAATACGATCTGGGATATGAATTTTCCTCTGAGAAGAAACTAAATTTTATTGCAGATTATACCAGCGTTAAAGGAAAAGGTGCAGGAATTGAAAATGAAACCAGGGAAATAGGAGGGGTGTCGGTGTTATGGAACCACAGCATTGAAGATCTTAAATATAAATTAAGCTTAAGACAGGAAATTACCGAGGAATATAATTCGCCATTATTATTTTCTGCGGGAGCGTCTTATCAATTTTCAGAGAATTATCTCCTAAGAATTAATTCCTCCCGGAACTTCAGAATTCCAACCTTTAATGATCTCTACTGGCCTAATGGAGGGAATTTAGATCTGGACCCAGAAACTTCTATTCAGGCAGAAATTGGTAATGAATTCAGTTTCAATGAACTTAATCTAAACCTGACCGCGTATTTTATTGATATTGATAACCTTATTAGATGGGTTCCAGATGAGGCTGGACTTTGGCGACCTGTAAATACTGCCGAAGCAAATAATTATGGCCTGGAACTCTTTGCTGACTGGACTTCAAATTTGCTTGGAAAGCCATTAAATCTAAGTGGGACCTATGCATTTACCAGGTCTATAGATAAGGAAACAGATAAACAGCTTATTTATACTCCAAAACATAAGGGGACAATTTCTGCAGGTTATGATATTGAAGGTTTTTCATTGTTTTGGCAATCGCTATATAATGGAAGCATATATACATCTTCAGATAATGCCTACGAAATAGAAGCCTATTTATTATCCAATTTTAGAGTTGGATATACAATCTCTAGCAAACCCGAAATTGGATTAAGCGTACAGGTAAATAATCTTTTTAATGAGAAATATCAAAGTCTGCCTTCTCGAATTATGCCCGGTAGATCTTTACAATCAACACTAACATTCAATTTTTAAACATGAACTACAAACACTTATTTCTATTATTTTCTATCGCGATCTTTTTAAACTCCTGTGAAGATGACCAGTATTGCTGCCCTATGCCAGAAACTGAAGCTGAATTCCAGTCTGGTATCTTTGTTTTGAATGAAGGAAATTTTGGATCTTCAAATGCATCTGTGAGTTTTATTAATGAAGAGGAACAGGTAAACAGCGCTTCAATTTTTGCCAATATTAATGGCGCTCCACTTGGCGATACAGCACAAAGTATCGAATTACATGAAAATATAGCTGCGGTCGTGGTTAATGTCTCTAATAAGATCGAGATCGTAAACAGGTTTACTTTTGAAAGTTTAGGTACAATTAGTTCGAATCTGTCCAATCCAAGATTTGCCGAAATAATAGGGAATAATTTATATGTAAGTAATTGGGGAGATGGGATGGACCCTAATGACGATTTTGTTGCTGTATTCAGTTTGTTAGACTTTAGTTTTAAACAAGCCATACCAGTTGCCGAAGGTCCGGAAAAATTAATAGAGCACGCCGGTTTACTTTATGTAGCTCATAAAGGAGGTTTTTCCTTTAATAATATAGTGTCAGTTATTAATGGAACTTCAAATGAGCTCGCAAATGAAATTGAAGTGGGGCATATTCCAAATTCTATAGTTGTTAACGGTAATGATCTATGGGTCCTTTCATCTGGGAAGCCTGCTTATGCTGATGAAGAAACTGCCGGAGAATTGACTCGTATAGATTTAACTACCAATGGAGTTGTAGAGAGTTTCAAATTTCCTGATAATACAATACACCCTAATAATTTAAGGTTTTCTAACGGTGCAGTTTACCTAACTATAAATAAATCTGTATATAAATACGATATAGGTGGTGATCTACCTATTATTCCAGAATTTACTCTGGAAGAAGTTTCTGTATTATATGGCTTTGAGATCGTTGAAAATAAAATTTATGTAGCCTCTCCAAGAGTAGATTTTACTGGAAATGGAGATCTTTTAATTTATGATCTGAATGATGGAAGTCTACTGGATAGGTATACCACTGGAATAAATCCTAATGGGATTTACTTTAATTAGCACCTAATTTATAAACATAAAAAAACCCGCTATACAGCGGGTTTATTTTTGTCTAAAGAAAATTATTTTATAAAAATCGATTTTTTTCTAGATAGGCCTTTAAAAGGTTCTGGTGAATCAATGAAGTAACCTTTTTCAGACTCTACTTTTAAATTGCCAGATTCCCATCGATTAATTTCTTCAGGTATTTGGCTTCTAACACCTGTTATCTGGGAAATTGCCTCAGATAATAATGGCTCATCCAGATCCCCTAACTGTCCCAGAGTTGATGGATATTCCTCAATTATAACATCAGGTTCTAATCCATTCACAAAATCTGTATATCCATTAGCATTGGCATATTTATATACCAAAGGCTGAATGGCATATTTATGATTTGTATTTATGTTGGTTTTTCCGAAATTATCACCATCATACATGGTTACTGAACCTTGAAATTTACCTCCAGTAGCGGTTCCAATATGAATTACATCAATATAAGGCTCTAAACCAATTATAAAGCTTTCGCTAGCCGAATAACTCCTTCCGGTTGCAATTACATAAACCTTGTTGAGGTTAAGACTGTTAATTTCATCTCCATTAATTACTTTTGAATCAAATCTGCTAACTAGTCTTTCTGGGTTTTCCTCCTCGAAATAGGTTTGATAAGTATCATTCCATTGTTGTTTCGTGAATATTTTATTTTCAAATTGACCAGTTACCATACTTCCTAAGTCTGAAGAGAAGTCTGACCATCCTCCCTGGTTATAACGGACATCGACTATTAACTCTTCAATATTCTCCGATTTAAATTCACCAAATACATCGTTCAGCCTGGCATCATCTACTCCACGTTCACCTAAGAAGGTTGAAAGAAGTATGTAACCTATTTTCACACCGTCTTGAGTGAAAACCTTTTTTACTGGAATAGTCTCTTCCTTAAAAACATTTTTAGTAATTGAAATTGGATCTCCCGAAGAAACTGCCTGGCCTTCTTCAATCACAGACAATCCAAGATTTAAAATATCAGGATTAAATATCCCGTTTCTATAATTATCAATGGTGATCGTTTGGCCATTTACTTCAGTGATATAATCCCCTCGTTTGAGCCCAGCCTGGTCTGCCGGACCATTAGGAGATACATAAACTACAAAGGCAACCAGCCTAGTATCACTATTTGGTACTCTTGCCCAATCGTACTTAAAACCAGCAGACTTATTTGTAGCTTGTAGTTGACTTTCCAGGATTTCATAATCATCAACCACCCAGCTAAATCTATCCTGATCTGAACGGAGCCCTTCATAAAACAAATCCTCAGGTGAATCCCAATCTTCTAAATAATCATTTAATTCATTTTGAGTAGAGAAATAGCTATCTCCTAAAACAGGCACATCACTTTTATAAACATATATATTATTCATAGCCTTCCAGACAAAATCTTTAACTTCTAACTGGACGCTACTATTTGGTTCTTCTCCCGGTAAGTCGGTCGATTTTGGACCTGGACTGTCATCGTCTGAGCAGGAGGTGAAAAGGCCGAATGAAAGAATGGTAAGGAGTAAAAATTTATAAATTTTCATAATTAAGTTTAGGGTTAATATTTTTCTAACAATTTTTTCTAAAAATAGCTACATATCTACAATTAAAAAATAATTTGTAACAAAACTATTTGAGATTCGTTGTAAAGTTGAGAAGGCAGTATAAAACTAACCACAACCTAATGAAAGAACATACCTTCCTTGAAATAATAAATCCGGTTAAGGATAAGATGTATAGATTAGCATTGCGGTTATTAACTTCAAAGGAAGCAGCCGAAGATGCCACTCAGGAGGTGATTCTTAAATTATGGAATCGCAAACAAAAGATCAAGCATTATGCCAATGTCGAAGCTTTTGCAATGACGGTCACTAAAAATTATTGTTTGGACCAGTTAAAACTGAAGCAAAATAATAATCTTAGAATCGTTCATCAGAATTATGAAAGTAAAAATCAATCCCTGCAATCTGAGATAGAAGTAAACGATGAAATGGAATGGTTAGGCAGGATTGTTGCCAGTTTACCGGAACAACAGAAAATGATATTCCAGTTAAGGGATATAGAACAATACGACTATGACGAGATCGCTGAAATTATGGAAATGAATCAAACGGCAATAAGGGTTTCCTTATCCCGTGCACGTAAAGCGATTAGAGAAAATTTAATAAAAAAACATAACTATGGAATTAAGTAAAATTGAAAAGCTTCTGGAGCGATATGATGAAGGAAAGACTTCGTTAGCCGAGGAAAAGTTGCTGAGGGAATATTTTCTCCGTAACGATATTCCTGAAAATTTAAGAAGCTATCAGCTCATGTTCATGTTTTCAAATAAACAGGTAAATGAAAAGTTACCAGAGCAGCCAGAAGAGAAATCAACCAATAAATGGTACATCTGGACTTCTATAGCCGCAATATTTATTGTAGCAATGGGAGTATTTTTCTTCAACGATAATTCTCGAAATCTAAACGAAAATGATCTTGGAACCATTACCGAGGAAGAAATTGCTCTTGAAAAGGCAAAGGAGACCTTAGCTATGGTGTCTCAATTTATGAATGAGGGGAAATCAGACCTTGTTTACCTTAAAGAGTTTAATAACACGAAAAATAAAATAATTCAAATAGATTAAAATCAGAAATCATGAATAAATTAGTAATTACCCTCCTCTTAGCAATGGCTCCCATGTTTTCTCAGTCTCAAAATTTTGAGAAATATGAGGATATGAAAGATGTGGATGCTATGGTGATGACCAGCAAAATGTTTAAAATGCTGGCTAAAGTAGATTTGAGTGAAAATGATCCTGAAGCAAGGGAGTATATGAAGCTCATTGAGAATTTAGATCGTATCCAGATCTATAAGTCTTCCAACTCTAATATTATGTCGCAAATGGCAACCGATGTGAAGTCTTACCTTCAAAAAGGTTCTCTTGAGGAGTTGATGCGAGTAAATGATAACGGGCAAAATATTAAATTCTACTCCTTACCAGGTAAGAATGATAATTATGTAAGAGAATTATTTATGTATCTGGAAGGATCTGAAGGTGATAAGCCAATGTCTGTAATACTTAGTATCACCGGAGAAATAGATCTTTCTCAACTTTCAAAGTTAACCTCAGATCTCAAAGTTCCTGGAGCTGAAGAATTAAAGAAAGCCAACAAAAAATCATAAATCATGAAGACAATTAAATTTTTACTAGGAATACTATTGATGGCAGGTTTTACGTCATGTGATGACGGGAAATCACTTCAAAAATATTATGTCGAGAATCAAGAAGATACAGATTTCCTAGCTCTGGACGTACCTACCAGTATGTTCACGAATACCGGTTCTTTAAAAGCTGAAGAGAAAGCAACATTAGAAAGTATCAAGAAAATTAATGTACTGGCTTTAAAAAAAGAAGATAATCCGTCCAAATTTGAAGAAGAGAAATTGAAGCTGGACGAGATCTTTAAAGATGAAAAGTATCAGTTATTAATGAAATACGGAGGTGGTAATAGAAAAGCTGCTCTTTATTTCACAGGCGAAGATGATGCTATAGATGAGCTTATTGTTTATGGATATGATGATGAGCAGGGGTTAGGAGTGGCTAGAGTTCTTGGAGAGGATATGGATCCTGAAAAGATCATGAAAATGATTAAATCCCTGGATAAGAATAATATCGATATTGAAGGGATCAAAGGCCTGGGGAAGATATTTGGAGATTCTGAATCTAAAAACGATTCAATAAAGGTAAATATGAAAATTAGCACTGATGATTCAGAAGAGACTGAAGTAGATGTAGACTCTACTGAAGATTAGTGATTTAATTAGTTGAAAGAAAAAGCCCCAAATATCGGGGCTTTTTTAATTATATACCTGTGTAGTTTTGAGGAGTGATCTTATGTAGCTCTTCTTTTATTTTCTCTGAAACTTCCAGTTGGTCAATGAACTCAGACATACTTTTTTCAGTAATCCTTTCATTAGTTCTGGTTAATCCTTTAAGTGCTTCATAAGGGTTTTTGAAACCTTCACGTCTCAATATTGTTTGAATGGCCTCCGCAACAACAGCCCAGTTATTTTCTAAATCGGCGTTAAGTTTCTCCTCGTTTAGTAAAAGCTTATTGAGACCTTTTAAGGTTGATTTAAAAGCAATAAGGGTATGACCTATTGGTACACCTATATTTCTTAAAACCGTACTATCTGTTAGGTCTCTTTGTAATCTACTCACAGGAAGTTTTGCAGACAGATGCTCAAAGATCGCATTAGCTATTCCCAGGTTTCCTTCACTATTTTCAAAATCAATAGGATTTACCTTGTGTGGCATCGCAGAAGAGCCTATTTCACCTTTTTTGATCTTTTGTTTAAAATAATCCATTGAAATATAGGTCCAGATATCACGATCAAGATCCAGTAAAATATTATTGATCCTTTTAAGGGAGTCAAATAGTGCCGCAGCATGATCGTAATGCTCTATCTGTGTAGTAGGGAAGGAGTGATGTAGACCCAATTTGTTCTCTACAAAGTTATTTCCAAATTTCTTCCAGTCAGTTTCAGGGTATGCAACTTTGTGAGCGTTAAAATTACCCGTAGCGCCACCAAATTTCGCTGCGTGAGGTATATCCTTCAGCAATCTCATTTGCTCCTGGATTCGTACAACGAATACATTTATTTCTTTCCCTAGCCTTGTTGGTGAAGCTGGCTGACCATGTGTCCTTGCTAAAAGAGGAATGTCTTTCCATCCTTCTGCCAGTTCCTGAAGCCTTGCTATGATCTCATTTAATTCTGGTAAATAAACTTCATTTACGGCATCTTTCAGGCTTAATGGAATGGCCGTATTATTAATATCCTGGGAAGTAAGTCCAAAATGGATAAACTCTTTGGAAGTTTGCATTCCCAGTTTCTCGAACTCTTCTTTCAGAAAATACTCCACCGCTTTAACGTCGTGGTTGGTAACTTTTTCGATCTTTTTTACCGCCTGTGCATCAATGCTGGTAAAGTTCTCATATAATTCTCTTAACTTTTTGAAATTATTAGTATCAACATCTTTCAGCTGAGCTAAACCCTGCTCATGTAGCGCAATAAAATATTCAACTTCAACAAGAATTCTGTATTTTATCAATGCTTCTTCACTAAAATAGGGCGAAAGCTTCTTGGTCTTAGATCTGTATCGTCCATCAATTGGAGAAACTGCAGAAAGTGATGTCATCTTTTACTTTTAAAAATTAAAAGGGTAAAGATACCGCTTCAAATTTTACAAAAAAACTACTGCTTTAATTTCCTTAAAATCTTTATTCCACGAGATTTAAAACCTGCAGATGATTGTGCCATATCCTTCTCAAGAATTCCTTTTAATTGATCTGATATCCAATGTTTTTCTTCCCTTAATTCATATAAATTCTGCATGCAAAAAACTTTAACGGCAGTCTTTTCTTTTGAGACAAGCCATAAAAAAGATTGTTCTATTATCCCTGATTTTGATTGATTTGATAAATTGAAATTAGATTCAAATTTATTAGCACTGTTGATGGCGAAATTGTAAATTTTAGATAGGCATCTTCTGGAGGAGGAATCATTATATTCCTTTCCATAAATTATAAGGGACGGGAGATATGGTTTTAAATATTCGAAATGTTCTCTGGCGAATACCTCTAATACCATCAATGCTTTTAAAGAGTATTCTGTATCCCTATTTTTGATTAATTCAACGGCCTGTTTTCTTAATTCTTCAGATTCAATTAATTTTTGAGAAGCCATTGTTCTTTTAATTAAGGTAGCATCTGTCTTATTTAGGATTTCCTGAATTTTCATTACTCTTTCTGAAGTAAGGTTTCTACAAGTTTTGGAACTCCAATTACGGCCTTATCGTTAATTATTTTAAGCCGACTACTCTCCTGAATATTTGGATTAGGATCTATAAAATAGATAGGAGCGTGTCTGGGGGCAAAATCTACCAGGCTGGCTGCGGGATAAACCTGCATAGATGTACCTATAACAATTATAATATCGGCAGTTGAAGCTATTTCGGCAGATTTTTGAAACATGGGTACGGCCTCGCCAAACCATACCACGTGCGGGCGCAATTGATGATTGTGTTCGCAAAAATCACCTACACTTATATCTTTTTTCCAGTCCATAACCAGGTCATCATCAAAGGTGCTTCTTGCTTTAAGCAATTCCCCATGTAGATGAGTTACTTTAGAACTCCCAGCTCTTTCATGTAGATCATCTATGTTTTGAGTAATAATTTCTACATCAAATTTGTCCTGTAATCTCACCAGCGCATGATGAGCTTCATTAGGCTGAACTTTTAGCAATTGCCGTCTTCTTTGATTATAAAAATCAAGAACCATCTCCATGTTATTTTGCCAACCAATAGGAGAGGCTACTTCCATAACATCATGACCCTCCCATAATCCATCAGCGTCTCTAAAAGTTTTAATTCCACTTTCAGCACTTATCCCCGCGCCAGTTAAGACAACAATTTTTTCCATGTTAACGTTAATTAGTATAAATTTCTTTTCTTGCTTTCACCTTAAGAGTATCATTCAGAGTAATTATCTTACAGAAATAAAAGGTTGAAAAGGAAATAAAACTATCCAAGCAATGAAAATTACTAAATACTTATTCTAATGAGAAATTTATTTCGAGCTTTTCTAATAACATTGCCCTTTGTTTTATTGAGCTGTAGTAGTGATGATGCAATGCAGCCAGTAGGTCAGCAATTTAACGGGGCTACTGTTACTTTTGATCTTTCAGCTGTTAGCGATGCGGCTATTTCTGGAAATGCAACATTCATGGAAAATGAGGATAATAGCATAACTGTTGAGATTCAATTGAATGGTAACAGTTCTGGAATGCATCCAGCACATATTCATTTTAATAATGCTGCAGAAGGAGGGGATGTCGCCTTAACCTTTGAGCCTATTGATGGTTCGTCAGGATTGAGTACAACAACATTTTCAACTTTAGATGATGGTTCTCCAATTACCTATGCTGAAGCTGTAACTTTTGATGGTTATATTAATGTACATTTAAGTACTGAAGAACTGGAAACTCTAGTAGCACAGGGAGATATCGGTGAAAATGATCTAACCGGCCAGGCGAAAGTTTTTGAACTCGGGGAGAAAGATGTTGAAGGAATAATGGGAACCGCAACTTTTGAAGAACGAGTAAATGGTGAGGCCTTAGCTACTTTAAAGCTTGAAAATACCCCGGATGGAGGTATGCACCCAGCACATATTCATATGAATACGGCTGCAGAAAGCGGTGATATCGCTTTTACATTTAATTCAGTTAATGGAACTACCGGAATGAGTAAAACCAATGTAGCTGCTTTAGACGAAGGTGAAATGTTTGGCTATGCTGATGTATTGAATTACGACGGTTATATCAATGTTCATTTAGATGCTGAAGAACTTGAAATATTGGTAGCTCAGGGGGATATTGGACAGAATGAATTAACCGGTGATACGACTTCTTATTCTTTAAATAGTGTAGATGTAGCTGCAATTATGGGAAATGCAATATTCAAAAAAAGAGTAAATGGAGAGACTCTGGTTATACTCTCTTTAGAAAACACTGTAGAAGGTGCGATGTATCCGGCTCATATTCATGTGGGTTCTATAGCTGATGCTCCTGGAGATATAGCTATTACATTAAATAGCGTGAATGGAACTACTGGTATAAGTGTGACAAATGTATCGGCTTTTAACGGAGAAGATGCTGAAACTATAGATTACAACGCATTGATAGAGTATGATGGTTACATTAATATTCATTTAAACGCAGAAGAATTAGGAGTTCTTGTTGCTCAGGGAAACATAGGGTTGAATGCCACATAAACTTTAAAATTATTTCAGAAAAGAACCCGACTTCATGGCGGGTTTTTTTATTTTATGCCCGAAATGAACGATAAAGAAATCTTAGATCACCTGCAGGAATACCTCACCCCAAGGCGAAAAATGTTGTTTGAGAAGGTCCTGGCTGAACGTACCAATCATTTAACGGTTGTGGCACAGGATGTTTTTCAATTGCATAATACAAGCGCTGTGGTTCGAAGTTGTGATGTATTCGGAATTCAGAATATTCATGTGATAGAAGAAAAGATCCCCCGACGTATTGATAAGGAAATAGCAATGGGAGCTCAAAAATGGGTTGATATAAACCGATATACTTCTACGAAAGCCTGTCTAAAGAGATTAAGAGCAGAAGGCTACAGGATAATAGCCACCAGCCCTCATGATGATTCGCAGATGTTGAATGATTTCGATATTAGTTCTCCGGCAGCACTTTTTTTTGGAACCGAAAAAGATGGACTTTCTGAAGAAATTATGCGAGAAGCAGATGCAAGCATTAAAATACCCATGTACGGATTTACAGAAAGTTTGAATATTTCAGTTTCGGCGGCGATAATTTTACAAAATCTTACTTCAAAATTAAGAAGTTCAGGTGTTGACTGGCAATTTACTGAGACAGAAAAGACTAATATCCGTATGAGCTGGACAAAGAAAACTATAAAAAATTCAGAAGAAATTATTGAACGATTTTTGAATCAGTAATTATTTGTAACTTTTCATCGCCTTAAATTTTATTGATGACCCTCTTTTTTTATCTGATAATTGCATTTATCACATTTTTTGCTTTCCTACACGCGTGGGCTAAGAAAGAATATGATGTAAGTAGAACTGTGGTAATAAACAAGCCTAGAGAAGAGGTTTTCAATTTTGTAAGGCAATTAAAAAAGCAACCTCTCTGGAATCCCTGGTTCAAAAGAGATACTGAGGCTACATTAAAGTATAAAGGCGAGGATGGTAAAGTTGGATCAAGTTTTTACTGGAAAGGAAACAGTAAGGTAGGTGAGGGAATCCAACGTATTGTAAAAACAAAACAGGGAAGGGTATTAGAAACCAAAATTCTATTTGTAAAACCTGTAAAAGTCAATGCTCTTACCTATGTTGGAGTAAAAGAAATTGAAGCCGAAAAGACAAAAATGGTTTGGGGTACGCGTGGTCATTTAGCATTTCCATTGACCATAATCAGTATTTTCTATCCACCAGAAAAGGCTTTAGGAGATAAATTTCAGGATGGTTTAAAAGAATTGAAAGATATTCTGGAGACCAATTAATTTTTCTGAAGAACCTTATACTCTTCGTAACAGCTGTTGATCGCGTCAAGTATTTGAAGATCATTGGCGGTTTTCATGAAATCCTGTGAGTAGTTGCAATTATTAAGAATCTCATCAATTTCGGCTCTGTTCACTTGTAGCAAGGCCATTAAAGTTTCACGATCAAATTTATTACGCAGCAAATTCCGGATGTTATCATCCTTTTTCATTTGCCTTAATTTTTTCATTTGTCGTGGTCTAGTTCCAAAAATATTGTAGACGAGGTCCGCAGGGTTGGAAAGCGAACGTATGGCTTTTGTTACAGCACTAGGAGAGGAGTCTCCACCTTCATACCCGGAATTTAAGCCTGATATACTATACCTGTAATTATCATAGATAGGAATATTCTTAGCATCGATCTCAAGATAACCCGTTAAATTTATAGAGTTTACCGTTACTTCTTCGAGAGCGAAACCTAGTTCAGTCATTTTTACCTTTACATTACCATATTTTAGCCAGTCATTGGTAACTCTAACTCGTATAGACCTGAATCCTAAGTATGAAAAATATAAAGTATCATTTACTGTAGCCTGTAGTTCAAATTCACCACTCTCGCCTGTAGTTGCCCCTTTAACCTGGTTCAGGTTTACAATATGTACGTTCTCGATAGGTTTATCATTGGCGGCATTCATAACCGTTCCTGATACCATATCCTGAGCAGACATGTACCCGGTTAAGAGAACAAAAAGTATAAAGAAGATGTTTTTCATAACAATTGGGGCTAAAAATATAAAATCCTTATAAAAAACAATGCCAAACTTAGAGATTTAAGTTTGGCATTAATTTAAATTATTAAGCTTTAGATCTTCTTCTCTTTATAGAGTTTTCGATATTCTTATTTCGACCACCTTTTCTTGGGCTTTTATCATCTCTTTTTTCAGATCTTCTTTTCCCGCTGAATTTACCACCTTTTTTATCATCAAAGCCTTTGGAGTTTCTTCTACCTCCGCCGCCTCCGCTGCGTTCTCTTCTTCGTCCTCCGCCTCTTTCAGATTTCTGATCTTTTGTGATTTCAACATTTACAAATCTTCCATTTTGCTGGTAATCTGTAAATGTACTTAGGATAAGATCTGCGTGCTTTTCATCTGTATTAAAGAAAGAAAAACTTGCTTTGGTATCTACTTTAAAGATATCATCCCTGTCTAAATTAAGTTCTTCTGTAAGGAAGTCTTTTAGACTCTTCCAGTCATAACCATCTTTAGAGCCTACGTTGATAAAGTATCTTGTATTTCCTTCAGACACTTCAGGTCTTCCTCCTGCAGATTCAGATGAAAGGTCTGGAGCCTTTTCGTAATAATTATAGAAGCGGGTGAATTCTACAGAAAAGAATTTTTTGATTAGTTCTTCTTTTGTGAAATCTTCAAGAGCCTCATTTATTGTTGGAAGATATGGATCAATATCGTGATTGATCTCTGTCTTTTTAATATCATTTGCTAAATGGAAAAGCTGTGTTTTACAGATCTCTTTTCCATCTGGAATAGACTTTTCCTCGAATTTCTGCTGAATAATCTTTTCTACAGTTCTAATCTTGCGAACTTCACTTTTAGAAATGATCACCATAGAAACACCATTCTTTCCAGCTCTACCAGTTCTACCACTACGGTGAGTGTAAGTTTCTATCTCATCTGGCAATTGATAGTTAATTACATGCGTAATATCATCAACATCAATTCCACGAGCTGCAACATCTGTTGCTACAAGCATCTGGATCTGACGGCTTCTGAAACTTTTCATTACCAGGTCACGTTGATTCTGACTTAGATCTCCGTGAAGTGCTGCTGCATTATAACCATCTTCAATAAGTTTTTCAGCTACCTTCTGAGTATCCCTTTTGGTTCTACAGAAAATTACTGAGAATATTTCAGGATTGGCATCGGCTAATCGCTTTAAAGCGTCATATCTATTACGATGATTCACTAAATAGTATTCATGAGATACGTTAGAAGTACCTTTATTCTTTGAACCTACAGTAATTTCTATAGGATTTGTCATGAATTTCTTGGCGATCTTTGCTACCTCTTTTGGCATTGTTGCAGAGAACAACCAGGTTTTCTTTTCTTTTGGAGTATGAGAAAGGATGCTTTTAATATCCTCATAAAATCCCATATTCAGCATTTCGTCTGCCTCATCAAGTACACAATACCCAATAGAGGAGATGTTAGCCAATCTTCTTCTAATCATATCCTGCATTCTACCTGGAGTAGCAACAATGATTTGTGCTCCTCTCTCAATAGATCTGGCCTGATCTGTAATGCTAGCGCCACCGTAAACGGCAACTACATTTAAAGATTTCTTATATTTTGAATAGTTCTTGATCTCATTAGTGATCTGTAAACAAAGTTCTCTGGTAGGAGAAAGGATCAATGCCTGAGTCTTTTTAGAATTAGGATCGATCTTTTGAATTAGTGGGAAACCAAAAGCGGCAGTTTTGCCGGTTCCTGTTTGTGCAAGAGAAACAAGGTCTGTTTCCTGTTCTAATAAAATTGGGATTGATTTTTCCTGTACTTCACTTGGAGTTTCAAACCCCATGTCTTCGATGGCCTTAAGCAAGTCTGCGTCAAGTCCAAGTTTTTGGAATGCGTTCATTCGTTTTTATGTAAGTATTCGATTGTATTATGTAAGTGTTACATAAGAAGCGAATCGACATACTTAAACCTAAACTTCCAGTAACACATCCTCACCCTGAGGAATTTTTCAAGCGGCAAATGTACACTTTTATTTCTGGTTCCAGCCCTAAAAGTGAATTATTTAAAATAAACTACTGATAATCAAGTGTTTTGAAGGTGATTTTAAACTTGATTACAAGTTTTAGTTTATAACAGAAAGTCTTTGAGGAACGAAATTAATATGTAATTCTGCCTTCTGAATAATCCATATTTCAATCAAGTGCAGATTTTATTTCAACCATCCTATAACTCTGCTATATGGAAATCTATTTAGATAGATACTCTATTAATTCTTTAAACGCCATACCTCGATGACTGATTTTTGATTTTTCACTTAGATCCATTTCCGCAAAGGTCTTGTCAAATCCAGTTGGTACAAAGATGGGGTCATAACCAAATCCTTTATCACCCTTTCGTTTATAGGTGATTTTACCTTCACAAATACCGGTGAATAGGTTTTCATTTCCTTTAAGGTTTAGAGCTATGACCGTTTTAAAACGAGCAGATCTATCGTCTCTTTTTTCTAACTGACTTAATAGCTTTTCTACATTGGCATTATCATCTTTTTTCTCACCTGCGTATCTTGCAGAGAATACTCCAGGAGCGCCGGCTAGAGAATTTACTTCCAGGCCCGTGTCATCTGCAAAACAGTCATATCCATAGTGGTTTTTAACATATTCAGCCTTGATTATAGCATTCTCATCTATTGTATCCCCGGTTTCTTCAATATCTTCATCACAGCCGATATCTTTAAGGGATAGAAGTTCAATATGATCGGGTAGCAAGCTTTGTATCTCCTTGAATTTATTGGGATTGTGAGTTGCGAAAACTAATTTCATGTTCTTAAATTATCTGTGGTGGTAAGGTTCGTTCTTTAAAATTGTAAATGCTCTGTATAATTGCTCGGTAAAGAATAATCTTACCATTTGATGGGAAAAGGTCATTTTAGAAAGTGAGATCTTAGAGTCAGCTCTATTGTAAACATCTTCAGAAAAACCATAAGGTCCTCCTATTACAAATATCAATCTCTTAAGCCCGGTATTCATACGTTTCTGAATATATTCCGAAAAGTTTTCTGAACTGAATTGCTTTCCGTTTTCATCAAGTAGCACCACGAAATCTGAATTCTGAACTCCAGAAAGTATCAAATCTCCTTCCTTAGATTTTTGTTGATTTTCATCCAGATTTTTAGTCTTTTTGAGATCGGGAATTATTTCAAATTCAAATTTTATATAATGCTGAAGTCTATCTGAATAGACCTTGATCAATTCCTCGAGTTCTTTTTTATCTGTTTTTCCTATACAGACTAATTTTATTGTCATCCCGTGATTTTAGTACAGACTTTACTACATTTACAAAAATAAGCAGAGAATATGATCTCACCGGAACAATTCGAAAAAGAAATTGAATTAATTATTAATAACGCAATACGAGAGGATGTTGGTGACGGTGATCACAGTTCCCTTGCCTGTATTCCTACTAATGCAACTGGAAAAGCTAAATTACTGGTGAAAGATC
The DNA here is from genome assembly GCF_000423065.1 of Christiangramia echinicola DSM 19838. Classification (GTDB taxonomy): domain Bacteria; phylum Bacteroidota; class Bacteroidia; order Flavobacteriales; family Flavobacteriaceae; genus Christiangramia; species Christiangramia echinicola. The sequence continues at coordinate 361,972 of NZ_AUHG01000012.1, read as the reverse complement.
AGGGAATCCTGGCCGGAGTTGAATTTGCTAAAAGAGTTTTTAATTATGTGGATCCTGAAATGGAAATTGAGCAAATTTTAAAGGATGGGGATCCTATTAAGAAGGGTGATGTCGCATTTTATGTTAAAGGCAGCTCACAGTCTATTTTAAAAGCTGAAAGATTAGTGCTTAATGCTATGCAAAGAATGAGCGCAATAGCTACGAAAACTTCCGAATTTGTTAAGAAACTTGAGGGTACAAAGACTAAAATCTTAGATACCAGGAAAACTACTCCTGGAATTCGTGCTATAGAAAAATGGGCAGTGAAAATTGGAGGAGGAGAGAATCACCGTTTTGCACTTTATGATATGGTGATGCTAAAAGATAATCATATAGACTTTGCTGGGGGGATAACGAAGGCTATCCAGAAGACCACGAATTATTTGATAGAAAAAGATCTGGATCTTAAAATTATAGTCGAAGCCAGGAATATGGATGAGATTAGAGAGATCTTAAGATCTGATGGGGTTTATAGAATACTTATCGATAATTTCAATTATGAAGATACCCGTAAGGCAGTAGACCTTATAAATGGTAAGTGCCTAACAGAGTCCAGTGGCGGTATTACACTCGAGACCGCTAGAAGCTATGCGGAGTGTGGAGTTGACTTTATTTCCAGCGGAGCCCTTACGCATTCTGTGTACAATCTAGACCTGAGCTTAAAAGCCGTATAATATGGCCCCACAAAAAGCGATTAAAAGCAAACTTGAAAATTTTTCAGATTGGTGGAAGCGAAAGACCAAGAAGATTATTTTGCCGGGTTTAGAAGGTTTATCGCTTTATAATTTATGGATTATATATTGGGGTGGGATAGTGCGAGGAACTTTTTCTACCAGAGCCAGTTCTATCGCGTTTAGCTTTTTCATGGCCATATTCCCGTTCCTGTTATTTGTACTGAACCTAATTCCATATATAACCTTTATTGATGATTTCCAGATAAAGTTTTTAGTGTTCATGGATGAAAATCTTTTGCCTCCCGAGACTTCTGATTTTTTTGGAACTATTTTCGAGGATATCGCTAGTACTCCCCGCGGTGGATTGCTTTCTGTAGCCTTTATATTGTCTATTTTTTTAATGACCAATGGTGTTAATGCGATCTTTACAGGTTTTGAATTTAGCTACCATACTAAAACAAATCGATCCATACCACGTCAATATGCTGTAGCTGTGGGAGTTTCGGTTATATTGGCACTGTTGTTGCTCACATCTGTAATAGGAGCAGTTTATATAACCTATGCTATAGATGATCTTAACTCCCTGGGAATTGTGAATTCTGATGGTTTTGGAGCAGATCTAATAAAATATATCGGTTTTGTGATATTAATTTATACAGCGGTGGCAATACTTTATTACTTCGGGACCAGGGAAGCAAGGCAAGCCAGGTTCTTTTCAGTGGGAGCTTTGTTTACCACGATATTAATAATGATAACCACATTTTTATTTAGTTTGTATATTACAAACTTTTCAAATTATAACGAATTATACGGCTCTATTGGCGCGCTTTTAATTTTGATGTTCTATATATGGTTAAATTCTAATATGTTACTATTAGGTTTTGAACTAAATGCATCTTTAATTAAACTGAAGAAAAATTTTAAATAACTTTAAACCAAACTAAACCCTTAATAATGAAAAAAATAATTTTTGTTTTTATCGCTCTAATGAGTGCTGGTTTGACTTCAGCTCAAACCGAAGTAGGAGGAGTTAATCTTCCAAATAGTGAAACTTACCAGGGACAAACCCTAAATCTTAATGGTGCAGGTGTCAGAGAAAAATTGTGGATAGACCTTTATGCTGGAGGCCTGTATCTTGCAAAAAAATCTTCAGATGCATCTGCTATTGTTTCAGCAAACGAACCTATGAGTATTAAATTACATATAGTTTCTAAGCTAATTACCAGTGAGAAAATGATGGATGCCGTGAATGAAGGTTTTCAGAATTCTACTGGTGGAAATACCAAACCTTTATCTGCTGAGATTAAAAAATTCCAGGGGTTCTTTATGGAAGAGATCAAGAAAAATGATGTTTTCGATATTGTTTATATGCCCTCTAAAGGTGTAGTAGCTTATAAGAATGATAAGGAATTAGGAACTATTGAGGGTATGGATTTCAAAAAGGCTCTTTTCGGAATTTGGTTGTCTAACAGACCTGCCGATGATGATCTTAAAGAAGCCATGCTAGGTAAATAATATGAAGTACCTGCCCCTTAAAATAATTCTTTTATTATTTCTCAGTTTTCCCGTTCAATCACAAACTGTGCTTGGGAAATGGGAGAACACCAACGAACAAGGAAAGGTGAATTCTATTATCCATATCTATGAAAAAGAAAATAAGGTCTTTGGAAAGGTAGACAGGATAATGAAGGAAGAAGATCGAGATCGTGTTTGTACCAAATGCGAGGGAGATCTAAAGAATGAGCCCATAGAAGGTATGGAGTTGATGAAAGGACTGGAAAAGGATGGAGATGAGTATGTAGGCGGAACGATTGTTGACCCAAAATCTGGTAAAGAATACCGTTGCAAGATTTGGCTTGACGATGATAATCCAGATGTTTTAAAGGTTAGAGGTTATATCTCACTATTCTATAGAACTAAGAAGTGGCGCAGAGCCAAATAATATTCTAAGAAATTAAAAGCTGTTCTTAAACTTTCAGTTTTACTTTCAAAAAAACTAAAGATTCTTGATATTTTTGAATCTCTAGTTAGAAAGTAAGTTGAACTTAAGAACAGCTTTATTCTTTATATGAACCAACCGATATTTTAAATGTCCTATTTCGCTGATCTTATCTTACCGTTGCCCTTGGATAACCGATTCACCTATAGCTTGACTGAAGAGGAATCTAGGTTTATTCAGCCTGGGATGCGATTGGCGGTTCAATTTGGGAAAAACAGGATATATACAGGTATAGTAGCTGAAGTACACCAAATTCCACCTGAAGTCTACGAGGCTAAGCCAATACATCAGATTCTTGATGAAAAACCTTTACTCACTCAAAATCAGCTGAAATTCTGGACCTGGCTGTCGGCTTATTATCTATGTACAGAAGGGGAGGTTATGAGAGCGGCTCTGCCGGGAGCATTTTTACTTGAAAGCGAAAGTATTGTTAAGTTATCTAAGGACGTTGAAATAGCATCTGAAGTCCTTAACGATGATGAATATCTTGTGATAGAAGCATTGCAAAGACAATCTTCTATGAAGATCCAGGAGATTGAGCAATTACTGGATAGAAAAAAAGTGTTGCCGGTTATCAATAAACTGGTATCTAAAGGGCTTGTGGATCTTAATCAGGAGATCTATGAACAATTTAAGCCTAAGGAAATTCGCTACGTTAGGTTAAATCCAACCTATGAGGCAGAAGCTGAAATGCACAAATTGCTGGATGAACTTTCCCGTGCACCTAAACAAAGAGAAATCCTGCTTTCGTATTTTGCTATCACTGCAAAATCTAAGAAATCCCTTAAAGTAAAAAATCTATTAAAGGAATCTGGGGCAAGTTCGGCCGTATTAAAAAGTCTTATTGATAAGGATATTTTTGAAGAATTTTACCAGGAAACAGATCGTGTAAAATTTTCGGGAGAGATCATTTCGCATGAGATCAACTTTAATAATGCCCAGCAGCAGGCCTTTAACGAAATAAGACAGAATTTTGAGGAAGATAGAGTATGTCTTTTACATGGAGTGACTTCATCTGGAAAGACAGAGATATACATTAAGCTAATTGAGGAAGCAATAAATAAAGGAAAGCAGGCATTGTATCTCCTTCCGGAAATTGCGCTTACTACCCAGCTTATTAAAAGACTTCAAAATTATTTCGGGGATAGAGTATTGGTATATCATAGTAAATATTCCCTGAACGAAAGAGTCGAAATTTATCGTAAGGTTCTGGATAATTCAGAAAAAGGAAAAATTGTGATAGGGGCGAGGTCCTGTATATTTCTTCCATTTCAGGATCTGGGAGTGATTGTCGTAGATGAAGAGCATGAATCAACCTTCAAGCAGTTTGATCCTGCGCCAAGATACCATGCCCGTGATGCGGCTGTAGTCCTGGCAAATATGTTCAAAGCAAATATTGTTCTGGGTTCAGCTACTCCTTCTATTGAATCTTATTTTAACGCAGAACACAACAAATATGCGTTAGTCCAGCTAAATAGACGTTATGGAGATGTTTTAATGCCAGAGGTTGAAGTAGTGGATATAAAAACGGCCCATAGAAAAAAGAGGATGACCGGCCATTTTTCAGACAGGCTTATTGAGGAAATCCGGGAAAGCTTAAAGGAAGGTGAGCAGGTAATTCTTTTTCAGAACCGGCGTGGTTTTTCTCCAATTATGGAATGTAATACCTGCGGGCATTCTCCTCAATGCCCAAATTGCGATGTTAGTTTGACTTATCATAGTCATAATAATCAGTTGCGTTGTCATTATTGTGGTTATCATATTGCTATGCAGCATCAATGCATGGCTTGTAGCAGTAATGAGGTCACTACAAAAGGTTTTGGAACTGAACAGGTGGAAACAGAATTGAAAGCGCTTTTTCCAAAGCACAGTATAGGTAGAATGGATCAGGATACTACGCGTGGAAAATATGCCTACGAAAAGATCATCGCTTCCTTTGAAAATGAGGAAACCGATATTTTAATAGGTACGCAAATGCTTACAAAAGGACTTGATTTCAGAAAAGTAAGTCTTGTAGGAATTATGAATGCAGATAATCTTTTGAATTTTCCCGACTTTCGAGCACATGAGAGAAGTTTTCAGCTAATGCTGCAGGTTGCTGGCAGGGCGGGTAGAACTAAGAAGAGAGGTAAAGTACTTATTCAAACTTATAATCCGCATCACCAGATCATTCAGCAGGTATCTACTGGTAATTATGCTGAAATGTATAAGGAACAGCTGGAAGACCGCTATCAATATCAATATCCTCCATATTTTCGCTTAATACGGTTAACACTAAAATGCAGGGATTATTCTAAAACCAATGAAGCTGCAGAATGGTTGGCCAGGGCACTAGAGAATGTCTTTGATAGATATGTATTAGGTCCGGAATTCCCTCCTGTAGCGAGAATCAGGAATGAATATTATAAGAATATACTTATCAAGATTCCGAAGAAGCAATCATTGGGGAAAACAAAAAAAATGGTTCACCGTATTCTAAAAACCTTTAATTCTATTGGTGCTTATAGGTCGGTTAGGGTAGTGGTGAATGTAGATCCGCAATAAAAAAAAGCCACTTTAGGAGTGGCTTTATATATAACAGGGTAATATTTTCTCTATTGTATGGCGCTTAATGCTTCTACAAGATTCGCTTTCTTATGGCGACTAAGAGGTAATTTTTCTTTATCGATCTCTATGTTCTTACTGTTGTATCTTTCAATCTTATCCAGATTTACAATATAAGACTTGTGAGTTCTTAAGAATCTTTCGTTAGGCAATTGCTTTTCAAAACTCTTCATAGTAGCCAGTACTACAAAATTGTCTTTTTCAGTAACAAACTTTACATAATCACCAAGCGCCTGAATATACTTTAGTTTACTAAGGAATACTTTTCTGTTTTTAAGATTACTCTTAACAAAGATAAAGTCGTCATCTTCTGGAACAGCAGTCTGGTGTTTAAGTTTATAAAGATTTACGGCTTTATTTACCGCATTACTAAACCTGTCTTTAGTTACCGGTTTATGTATATAATCCACAGCATCATAATCAAATGCTTTAAAGGCATATTTGGTCTTCCCGGTTACGAATATAATTTGTGGTTTGTTCGGAAGGTTATCTAAAAGTTCAAAACCAGACAAAATAGGCATCTCAATATCCAGAAATATTAGATCTGTTTCTGTATCAAGTAAACCATTTTTGGTTTCGATTGCGTTATTATATTCTGCTACTAATTTTAAGTTGGGATGATCTTTTATCAACTTGACAATTGATAGCCTTTGGAGGCTAGAGTCATCTACAACAGCACATTTAAGTAATACTTCTTCCACGGTTAATAGGTTAGTCACTAACAATATTACTCATTAAAAATAAGAAATACAAGGTAAAATAAATTTTCACCGATATAAATAGTGTTTTATCCTTCTTAATAAGCTTTGAAATATGGATTATTAATTATATTTTTGCACCCGATTTAATTTAAAGAATAATTTTATGAACAATTATGAAACTGTTTTCATCTTGAATCCCGTTTTATCTGATGAGCAGATAAAGGAGACAGTTAAGAAATACGAAGATTTTCTTGTTTCTAAAGGAGCTGAGATGGTAGCTAAAGAAGATTGGGGCCTAAGAAAACTGGCTTATGCAATCCAACACAAGAAAAGTGGTTTTTATCACTTATTTGAATACAAAGCTCCTGGTGATGCTATTGAGCCGCTAGAGTTAGAATTCAGAAGAGAAGAGCGTATGATGCGTTACCTAACTGTGAAGTTAGATAAGCATGCTATCGCCTGGGCTGAAAAAAGAAGAAAACGTAACAAGGAAAAAGCGTAATCATGGCAACATCTATTGAACAACAAGCAAAAGGAAAAAAAGATGGAGAGATCAGGTATCTTACTCCTCTTAATATAGAAACAACCAAAGCTAAAAAATACTGTAGATTCAAAAGATCTGGTATTAAGTACATTGATTACAAAGATCCTGATTTCTTAATGGGCTTTGTAAACGAGCAGGGTAAATTGTTACCTCGTCGTTTAACAGGTACTTCTTTAAAGTTTCAGAGAAAAGTGGCAACAGCGGTTAAACGTGCTCGTCACTTAGCATTAATGCCTTACGTAGGTGATTTATTAAAATAAAAAGAGGCAGTTATGGACGTAATACTTAAAAAAGACGTAGACAATCTAGGTTTTAAAGATGATGTAGTGGCTGTTAAGAACGGTTACGGTAGAAATTATCTTATTCCACATGGATACGCTGAATTGGCAACTCCTTCTGCAAGAAAAGTTTTATCTGAAACTTTGAAGCAGCGTGCCTATAAAGAACAAAAGCATATTGACGAAGCTAAGAAGCAAGCTGAAAAACTTAACAATCTTGAGATCAAGATCACTGCTAAGGCAGGTGCAGGTGATAAGTTATTTGGTTCTATCACTAATGGTGATCTAGCTGACGCTCTTGCTAAAGAAGGTGTAGAGATTGAAAAGAAATATATTAGCATCGCCGGTGGAAACATCAAGCGTTTAGGACAGTATGATGCAACTTTACGTTTTCACCGTGAAGTAGTTTCTAACTTTTCTTTCGACGTTGTAGGAGACGCTTAATTTATTTTACTTATAGAAAAAAGCCTGCTCATTTTTTGAGTGGGCTTTTCTTTTTTTAAACTATAGTATGAAATACGCAAGATTAACAAAAGAGCAGTTTGAAGAAATGCACCAGGAATTTATCAATTTCCTGGCGACACAATCTATTACTGCCAATGAATGGGAGCAAATTAAAAAGGATAAACCAGAGGCAGCTGAAGAAGAACTGGATATCTTTAGTGACCTTATCTGGGAAGGGGTTTTAAATAAAGTAGAATATCTCGAGCATTTTTCTTCTAACCAGATCTTCCTTTTTCACATTAATACGGCAACCATCGAGCTTATAGCGATTAAAGTTGAAAATGAGGCGATAGATATTACAACCAGGGAAGGATATCAATGGTTGCAGACTAATCTTATGGATGAAACTGTAAATATCTATACTTCCACCAAGGCTATTAGTGAAGACAGGAATAAAGATATTTTCGCTTTGATCAAGCAAGGAGCAAATATCACTCAGGGAAAATTATATGGGTATTTCGAGGATATTGTAGAAAGTTAATTATTCGTATCTAAGTGATTCTATTGGATCCTGTTTTGCTGCTTTCGCTGCCGGGTAACTTCCTGCAAGTATTGCTACAAGTATAGTAATCCCTGTTGCCCAAAGCATTGCTTTCCATGGAGTAGTAAAGGCGAAGTCGAGAGAAGTTGCTACAGCGTAACCAATTCCTATTCCCAGGAGAATTCCTAATAAACCTCCAATTTGACCAATCACCAGGGTTTCTAAAAAGAACTGCGTAGCAATAGTATTCTTCTTAGCTCCAAGTGCTTTACGAACTCCAATTTCTCGTGTTCTTTCGGTTACGGTTACAAGCATAATATTCATTAATGCTATTGACGAACCAAAAATGGTGATTATAGAAATGATCCAGGCTGCTACATTTAAAGCGCCGGTGATAGATAAAATTCTATTAATAAGATCATCGCTGCGTTCTAGTCCGAAATTATTTTCTTCTTTAGGGTTTAAAGCACGAATATTTCTGAATGTAATAATTGCTTCATCCATTGCAGAATCCAGTAATTCCTTGTCTTCAACTTTTACACTTAAACTGTAATTTATATTGGGTTGAGAAAAAATGGAACGAGCATGTTGAATTGGAATAAATACTCTTAGATCCTGGTTATTCCCGAAGGTACTTCCTTTAGATTCTAAAACCCCGATAACTTTAAATTTTGCACCACGTATACTAATAGTACGGTTTACAGGATCAAATCCTTTAAATATACCATCTTTAAAATCTGATCCTATGACGGCCACATTATTATTATTCTCTATATCAAAGACATTGAATTCCCGCCCATCTTCAACATTAATTCCGCTATTTTCCAGGTAGAATTCATTAACTCCTAAAACTGCAATTTCTGGATCGGTCTTTTCATTTTCATATTTTATTTCAGCAGAAGATGTTCCGGTAAAGGAAATTGCCGTTTTAGTATAGGGATACTCGAACTTTTCCTCAAATTCTTTTACATCCCGGTAGCTTATCACAGGATTTACTTTTCTGTCCTCATTACGGGAACTCTGCGTACGGAATTCATATCGCTGAAGGTTGAAAGTATTCGAACCCATGGAAGCAAAATCATTGCTTATTGTGTTTTCAAGAGCCGCTACGGCACTTAATATACCCACGAGGGCAGTTATTCCAATGGCAATAATAAGAACAGTTAGGATAGTTCTTAAAGATTGGTTTTTGATGGAATTTAGGGCGATCCTTATATTTTCCCGAAATAGTGAGAACATGGGTTGATTTTTCTGGCTTACCGGTTAGACTATAAAATTAGAACTTTGTTACTTAAAATTTCAATTTTGTTTGGGTTCGTCTAAAAATTAAGATATTTGCAGTCCTAAATAGCAAATTCAGCTTAATACAGATCATGGCACAAAAACCATCAATACCAAAAGGTACAAGGGATTTTTCACCGGAAGAAGTCGCAAAGAGAAATTATATTTTTGAAATTATTCAATCCGAATTTAAAAGATTTGGTTTTCAGCCTATTGAAACTCCAAGTTTTGAAAACTCATCTACCCTGATGGGGAAATATGGTGATGAAGGTGATCGATTGATTTTCAAAATTCTTAATTCAGGAGACTTTCTTAAAAAAGCTGATGAAAAAGCGCTTTCAGAAAAAGACAGTCTTAATCTAACTTCTTCAATAAGTGAAAAAGCATTGCGTTATGATCTAACTGTTCCTTTTGCCAGGTACGTGGTTCAGCATCAGAATGAGATCGAATTTCCATTTAAGAGATACCAGATACAACCGGTATGGAGGGCAGATCGCCCACAAAAGGGAAGGTTTAGAGAGTTTTTTCAATGTGATGCAGATGTAGTTGGGAGTAAAAGTCTATGGCAGGAAGTTGAATTTGTTCAATTATATGATGCTGTTTTTAGTAAACTTGGGCTCGAGAGTGTCACTATAAAAATCAATAATAGAAAAGTCCTTTCAGGTTTTGCTGAAGTGATCGGTGAGCAGGATAGATTGATAGACTTCACTGTGGCTTTAGATAAGCTGGATAAAATTGGTGAGGATGGGGTGAAAAAGGAAATGAGAGAGAAAGGAATTTCTGAAGATGCATTGACTAAAATTCAGCCTATTTTTAATCTTCATGGTAATTTTGCTGAAAAGATAGAAGGTCTAAGATCTATCCTGGAGGGTTCAGATACTGGACAGAAAGGGATTGAGGAACTTCAATTTATCCAGGATGCAATAAATGAAATGCCTTTGAAAACTGCAAAACTCGACCTTGATGTGACGCTGGCCAGAGGTCTTAATTATTATACCGGGGCGATCTACGAAGTGGCCGCTCCAGAGAAAGTAAAAATGGGATCTATTGGTGGTGGAGGCCGTTACGATGATCTTACCGGAATTTTTGGCTTAAAAGATATGAGCGGAATTGGTATTTCATTTGGCCTGGACCGTATTTACCTAGTGCTGGAAGAACTGGAGCTATTTCCGGCTACGGTGACAGAGAATACTAAAGTTTTATTTATCAATTTCGGTGAAAAGGAAGCTTTGTATGCAATGAAGGCGATTAATAGGCTTAGAGGTGAAAATATCACAGCGGAACTTTATCCAGATGCAGCTAAAATGGGAAAACAAATGAAATATGCCGATAAAAGGAATATTCCTTTTACAGTGTTGGCGGGGGAAGAAGAGATGGAACAGCAAAAATTCACCCTAAAGAATATGAAATCTGGAGAACAATCAAATCTTGATTTTGAAGGACTTTCAAGTATCCTGAAATAATATCATATATTGAATAATTAAAATAGAGCCTTCAAAAATTTTGAAGGCTTTATTTTTATCTGCTAGCCTGGTTCAATTTTTCCATTTCTTCTGTACTTAAATCCATATTCATAGCTTCTTTAAAAGACTGTAAATGTTCAGGTTTTGAGGCGCTGGCTATAGGCGCAGTAATTCCCGGGCGTTGCATTATCCACCTTAAAGCTATAGCAGCTTGTGAGATATTATGATGATCTGAAATGTCTTTTAAAGCCTTTAAAATTTTCTTGCCTCTTTCATCGAAATATGACTTTAAGAATTGCTGACGATCGGTTCCTTTTATATCCTCCTCACTCTGGTATTTTCCAGTTAAAAAACCACTAGCTAAAGAAAAATATCCTGTAACTCCTAAATTATTATCCATGCATATTTGTTTGGTCTTACCTTCATACTTATCCCTCACGGCTAAACTATATTCCGGCTGAAAGACTTCATATTTAGGTAGATTATTGGTCCTTGCAGCATCAAGTGATTCCTGTAGTCTTTCCGGAGATAGATTAGAAGCACCTATATATCTTACTTTTCCCTGTTTTATTAATTTCTCATAAGCTCCCAGGGTTTCTTCCACAGGAGTTTTATTATCATCCCAGTGCGTAAAATAAAGATCTACATAATCTGTTTTAAGTCTTTTCAAGGAGTCTTCAATAGCTACGATGACATGGGCTTCAGAAATATCTTTATCGCCACCCTGCTGCATGCTGGAGCCAACTTTAGTAGCGATGATCAAATCCTCTCTATTTTTGCGATCTTTTAAGTATTCTCCTATGATCCTTTCAGACTCACCACCTTTATTTCCAGTAGCCCACCGGGAGTAAACATCTGCAGAATCTATCATATTAATACCGAGATCCAGCATTTCATCCATCAGTTTATAAGATTCCTTTTTATTGGCAGTCCATCCAAATACATTTCCGCCAAAAATTATGGGTGGACAGTTAAGCGAAGTATTACCTAATTTTTTCATGAGTTCTTTTTTCTGAATATAAATTTTGTTCCGGTGGTATAAAAGGTCCAGTATAGATTTTAAATAAGTTTAACAGCGTTTGGTAATTCCTCAATTTAAATATTATTGGTCTTTGTTCGGTAATTCTGTAACCGATATTTATTCAATCGTTTTGTATTAAACCTGATATATGTCATTGTAAATCAGTTTGTTTTGGTTTTTATTTATAAAAATCCGAATTATTAAAGTATGGTTGAAGGAAATACGATCTGGAGCAGAACAAGATTATTCTTTGAAGAAGCTGGGGGTATGGTATATTTTACCTCTCGCTTCTTCAGGGAAGTTTTTAAACCGCCTTTTGAATTCAAGGAATTATTAAGGCAGTGTTACTATATGGGTAACAAATCTCTATTGCTTGTTGCGGTGACCGGGTTTATTCTGGGACTCGTTTTCACCCTGCAATCCAGGCCAACCTTAATGGAGTTTGGTGCAGAATCATGGATGCCATCTATGGTTAGCATATCTATTGTTCGCGAAATTGGCCCCGTAATTATCGCGCTTATTTGTGCTGGAAGAATAGGTTCAGGAATTGGCGCTGAATTGGGATCTATGAGAGTTACAGAACAAATAGATGCCATGGAGGTTTCTGGCACTAATCCTTTTAAGTATTTAGTGGTTACGAGGATAGTTGCGACCACTTTAATGCTCCCCCTTTTAATTATAGTGGGCGATGCTATTGCCTTATTTGGATCTGCAATAATTGAAAATTTAAAGGGAGAGGTTTCTTTCTTACTGTATTTTAACCAGGTGTTTGATGCTCTGCGATTTGCAGATGTGATACCAGCTACGGTAAAATCTTTCTTTTTTGGTTTTGCTATTGGTCTGGTGGGGTGTTATAAGGGATATTACTGTACTAATGGAACGGTAGGTGTAGGTGAAGCTTCGAACGCTGCGGTAGTGTATACTTCGATGTTACTATTTGTTATAGACTTTATAGCAGTTTTTGTAACTGATATTTTCTTTGGATGATGGAAAACAATTCAGGAAATAAAGTACCAATTTTAGAAATTAAAGACTTAAAAAAGTCCTTTAAAGATAACTCTGTATTGAATGGTTTCAACTTAAATCTATATAAAGGTGAAAACCTGGTAGTAATGGGGAAATCTGGCTCTGGAAAATCGGTCATGATTAAGTGCCTGGTTGGTTTGATGCAGGCTGATAGCGGGACTATAAGGATCAAGGAACAGGATATTGAAATATTAGGTAGAGAGGAGCTGGATCTATTAAGGACTCATATAGGGTTTCTATTCCAGGGAAGTGCACTTTATGATTCTATGACAGTTCGTGAAAATCTAGAATTTCCCTTAAGAAGACATAAGAAGGAACTTCATCTAAAGCAAGATACTGAAGTTTTAGTACGAGAAGCTTTAAAAAATGTGGGACTAGAGGATACTTTAGATCTTATGCCATCAGAGTTATCTGGTGGTATGCAAAGAAGAATAGCCCTGGCGCGAGCTTTAATATTAAAACCTGAAATTATTCTTTATGATGAACCTACAACGGGTTTAGATCCCATAACTTCAAAAGAAATTATTCAATTAATGCGCAATATTCAGGCAACTTATAATACGTCTTCTCTTATAATCACCCACGATATGGATTGCGCGAGAGTGATCTCTAACAGGATGATACTTTTGGTAGATGGAGTTAATTATGCCGAAGGAACCTATAGTGAATTATCGAGATCTAAAGATCCAAAGGTTCAGGCGTTTTTTAAAAATTAGGAGTCATGAAAAAATCAGCTTCACAAAGAATTAAATTAGGGGTATTTGTAGTATTAGGAATGACTATTCTAATATTAGCCCTTTATTTCATTGGAAACAGGCAGCATATTTTTACAAAGAATATTCCTGTCTTTGCAGAATTTGAAAATGTAAATGGATTGCAAATAGGTAATAATGTTAGATACTCCGGAATAAATGTAGGCACAGTTAGTAAAATTGAAATGTTTGCTGAATCCCGTATTCTTGTTCAAATGATGATAGAAGAGTCTACAGGCAGATTTATTAAAAAGGATGCCATCGCAACCATTGGATCTGATGGACTGGTTGGTAGTATGGTAGTGAATATCCTACCTGGAGGAGAAGATCTGGCCATTGTGAAGCCAGGGGATACCATTGAAACTTATAGTAGAATTGGTGCAGATGATATGCTATCTACATTAAATGTTACTAATGAGAATGCGGCATTGCTTACTTCAGACCTCTTAAAGATCACTAATAAGATTCTGGAAGCCAAAGGAACATTGGGAGTGTTGGTTAGTGATACACTACTGGCAGAAGATATAAAACTAACTTTAAGTAACCTCAAAGAAACCAGTGAGCAAACTACCAGGGCCATGAAAAAGGTGAATAGGGAGTTGGCGAATATCAATTTTAACGAAAGTCTGGCCGGTGTATTATTGAGCGATACAATTTCCAGGGATCGTATGGATAATATTATTAAAAACCTGGATTCCTCGAGTTATCGAATTTCTACAATAACAGATAATATAGGTGTACTTATCAAAGAAATTAAGAATGGAGAAGGGGCCTTGAATTATTTAACTCAGGATAAGGGATTTGTTTATAATATTGACACAACTCTTATTAATATGAAAGAATCTACAAAAAAACTAAATGAAAATATGGAAGCATTAAAGCATAACTTTTTGTTCCGTGGATATTTCAGAAAACTGGAACGTAAAAAAGAGAAGGAAGAAATGAAAGAAAAAAATGAGAGCAACTGAACTATTCAATAATTAATATTTAGGGAATTTATAGGTTGTTTTCACCTTTTTTCGAAAGTAAATGACCTGCTTTTTCTTCCAATACCATTTTAGCCTCATTATACCCAATATTAAAGATCGCATCCATGGTCTTTAAACTGAACAATCCATAATTCTCCAATTCCTTAGGAACGATCAAAAGATCACATTTTTTAAACTTTCTACGACATTGATGATCTAGGCTAATTTGGTATGCACGTGTAATAACCTGGTATGAATGCCTAAGTCGGTTAGATTGAATATTTTTTAAAGGATTCACATAACCGCCAATAATCGTATCACATTCTGGAATGAGTGATTCAACTGGAAAATTATTCGTAATTCCTCCGTCTGCATATAGTCCTTCATTAAATGATACCGGGGTAAAAATACCGGGAATAGAAGCAGAGGCTAACAGTGGTTTTATCAATTCTCCGCTTTCAAAGATCTCCTTGTGACCAGTGATCAAATTAGTGGTATTTACATATAATTTCTTTTTTAATATACTGAAATTGTCTTCGGGGAAAAAATTAGCAAAGTCATTATAAAATTTGATTGTGTCAATAAATCCTGGTTTATTTCTGGCATAACGTTTATAATGAAAAATAGGCACAGATTTGAAAAACTTGAGTATCTGTTCCCAGGAAGCGCCATAGGCATACATCGCACCAATTATAGCGCCGGCACTACTACCAGAAATATGAGTGATCTCTATACCATGCTCTTCAAGCGCTTTTATAATACCAATTTGAGCAACACCCCGGGCGCCTCCGCCCGATAAAACCAGTCCTGTTCGCATATTATGATCTTTGAATATCCTATCTAAGATAGTATCTTAATTTAAGGAGATAAATGATTACGATCATTATTAAGATAACTATTCCTTGGATAGAATTGAATTTAATGCCTAAAATCCAGATTTATAGTTCACTTTTTAATTAGGGGAATCGAGCAGGATTTAAATTTTGAGAATAAAAAAATCCCTTCAATATTGAAGGGATTTTAAGTCGTAGCGAGACCGAGATTTGAACTCGGGACCTCCGGGTTATGAACCTAAAAATTATTATATCGAAATATATCAAATATACTGGTAATTAGCTGTTTATGTGTTTTTTAATTTTAAATGATATTAAATAATATCATTTAAAATTAAATTATTCTGTACCTATTCTGTACCCATTTTTAGAATGTTTCCGTTATCTTTATTAGAAGAAACATTGTTGTTATGGCATCTATAAAAGTAGTAAGAAGAAAGAATAAAGAACGGAAAGATGGTACAGCGCCTTTAGCACTTAGAATAAGTGAAAATTATGCTACTAATTATAGTTTTCTAGGACAGTATGTTTTGGAAAAAGATTGGGATAAGGAAAGTGGTATGGTAAAGAGAAGCCATCAAAACTCTCAACGTCTTAATAATTTTTTAAGGAAAAAATTGACAGAGGCTACTAATATTTCTTTTCAGAATGAGGATAGGATATCAATTAAAGAGATAAAGAAAAAATTAGTAGGAACTAAGATTAGAAAATCATTTTTCCTTTTAGCTACAGAAAGAATTGAACAAAAATACGATCGAAAAACTTATTCAGTAGCCAAATCTGAATTATCCATTCTGTTTAATATTGAAGAGTTTTTAAATTTAAATAGAACAAGCCCGCGGCAAAAGGTCATAAAAGCTATAAAACAGAGAAGAAATGATCGTATTAGTAATGCTAGGCGTTCAGCTAATTCTTTTCTGGATGGGGTTTCTTATTTTAAACTCAATAATCGTTTAACTTTTCAAGATATCGATAAGTCATTTATCGAACGATATAAAACCTTTTGCGCGGCTTACCTGGGACAAAAGACTAGAACCATTACAAATCAACTTATATTTATTAGAACCTTGTTTAATATTGCAATAAAAGAAGAAGTTGTAGATCCCAAATATTATCCTTTCGCTGGTGATAAAGAAAAAATAAAGCTGACCTCTGGGAATAAAGTTGGTTTAAACAAGAAAGAAATTGAACGCATAGAATTGCTTAAACTGGAAGCTAATTCAATTATTTGGCATACTAAAAACATATGGTTAGTTGCTTTTTACTTCGCGGGGATACGTATATCCGCCATTCTTAAGTTAAAGTGGTCTGATTTTAAAGATGATCGTCTTTATTACGTAATGCATAAGAACGAGAAACCATTAAGCCTAAAGATTCCAGAAAAAGCTAAAGTCATACTTGGACATTATAAAAGTTTTAAAAGATCTAATAAAGGATATGTATTTCCTTTTCTTGAGAATGTAGATCCTAAAGATCCAGAAGATCTTTATAGAAAAACAAAAAACACGACGAAACAGTTAAATAAATATTTGAAGTTGTTAGCTGCTGAGTGTGAAATCGAAAAGAATTTATCCAATCACATTGCAAGACATAGTTTTGGAAATATTGCCGGAGACAGAATCCATCCTTTAATGTTACAGAAGTTATATCGCCATAGTGATTTAAAAACCACTTTAAATTATCAGGCAAATTTTATCCATAGGGATGCTGATGAAGCTTTGGATAGTGTTATCAATTTTTGATTTGGTAATTTGAAATTTATTATTCCTTCTCCTGATAGAATCTATAACTCATTTCTTATAAAATGTCACTTTTTTGTTAGATAAACTCAATTGTGAAAGTTTTTCCCATAAAAACATAAGAAATTGATTTCTTCAATTTCTAATTTTGCTATTCCTGAGAAGCAAGCTCACTTTAATTAAACTTTAGTTAAAAAAAAAAAAATTATCTCTCTCTATTCAATCGATGTTAAGAATTGAATGTTGAAAATATGTAGATCTATGAATTATAACGAATACTACAATTTTTAATTTATTAAAGTAAATAGAGGTGTAAAAAAATCAATCTAATTAATTAACCAAACCATTAATATTATGAGATTTATCTTTAAGTTGGGAATTGCTCCCTTACTAGTTTTACTATTAGCTTCCTGTGTGGATAAAAAAGAAACTCAATCTGTTGAAGTAAACACGCCTCAGGAAGTGAAAAAAAATGAAGAAAAAGCCGCAGATGTTGCTGACCAGGATTTTATAGATGGCATGACAGGGAAAATCTGGAATAACTACCTGGAAATTAAAATGGCACTTACCAATGGCGATGCCGGAGAGGCACAAGATGCAGCGAAAAGTATGGCCGATTCTTTCTCAGAAGAGCGTGCAGAATTAAAATCTATCGCTGAGCAATTGGGAGACACTGACGATATTGAGGAGCAGAGAAGGTTATTTTCAAACTTTACAGAATTGGCTGGGCCAATGTTTGAGGAAGCACTATCCGGTGGGACTATTTACAAGAAATTCTGCCCTATGGCTTTCAATAATGGTGGTGCGTACTGGTATGCTGACGTTGAGGAAATTAAAAATCCATATTTCGGTGATAAAATGCTCAACTGCGGCTCCGTAAAGAAGACTATAAAAAAGTAAAATTTCCCAATTAACTGTAAAACCTAATTTTATGAATTCAGAAAACAACAATAACCACAAGTCTGGTGGAAGTAATTATGGTCGATTTTTCCTAATGCTCGGCTTGTCTTTCGTAGCCATGTATATCACGATGTATCTTAATACTTATGAATATGATCATGTGTACTTTAGTTTAACCCGCTTTTATATGACGTGCCTGGGAATAGCAGCAATGGCAGTGATCATGTTATCCCTTATGCTGAAAATGTATAAAAACAGAAAAAAGAATATCGCTATTTATATTGGTAGCCTGGTGTTATTTATTTCGGCCTTAGGTCTGGTAAGAGCACAACGACCTATTATAGGGGACGTTTTATATATGAAGGCGATGATTCCTCATCACTCCATCGCGATATTAACCAGTAAAAGGGCAGATATTAAAGATCCTGAAACCAAGAAACTGGCCGAAGAAATTATTGAGGCCCAGAAAAGGGAAATCGCCCAGATGAAGAAGATTATTTATCGTTTGGAGAACGAAAATAAATAAAATAAAAAGCTATGAAATTGAAAAACTACTTTCTAATTCTCCTGATATTTTTAGGCTTTTCAGGCTACAGCCAGGAAGAATTAGAGGCATCGGTAGAAGGAAATATTAATAATTTACCGGTGCGTGAATACAAAATAACTATAGATCAGGAAATGGTTGTTAAAGCCAAGGGTAAAGAGACCATGGGAATGACTATTAATGGCGGAATTCCTGGCCCTGTATTAGAATTTACTGAAGGGGAATACGCGGTAATTTATGTAGAGAATAAAATGGATGTAGAAACTTCTATCCATTGGCATGGAATGTTGTTGCCCAATTTTTTTGATGGGGTGCCTTACCTTACCACTCCGCCCATTAAACCTGGAACTACTTTTAAGTATGAATTTGAGATAAAGCAACATGGAACATATTGGTATCATTCCCATACCATGCTACAGGAACAAAGTGGCGTTTACGGTGCGCTTATGATCCATCCAAAAGAAAAAACACTGGAATATGATAAAGAACTGGTGCTGGTACTTTCAGATTGGACTAATGAAAAACCTAAGGATGTTTTAAGATTCCTAAAAAGGGGAACGGAATGGTATAACATTAAAAAAGGAACTGCGACACCACTAAATCAGGTAATAAAACGAGGAGCATTGGGAGCGCAATTAGATTTCTGGAGGCAACGAATGGAAGGGGCTGATATTGCTGATATTTATTACCCTGCCTTTTTGATTAACGGTGAAGAGAAAATTGAATATCCAGATTTTAAACCAGGTGAAAAAGTAAGGATGCGTATTATTGACGGTTCCGCCTCCACTTCATTTTGGATGACCTTTGGCGGGGAAACCCCCACTTTAGTATCGGCTGATGGAAAAGATATTGTTCCGCTCAAAAGAAATAAAACCTTTATAGCAGTGGCAGAAACCTATGATTTTATTGTGACCATTCCTGATGAAGGGAAAGTGGAATTTAAAATCATGGCTCAGGATGGTTCTGGAACAGCTTCAGCTTTTCTTGGGGAGGGGAGAATACTCCCTGCTCCTAATGTGCCAAAACCAGATAAAATTGGGATGATGCAAAAAATGGCAAAAATGAAGATGAAGATGGGCGCGCCAGCTTTACAATTTAATCCTAAAGATCCGGATCCATATGAGTTAAAGGAAAAATGGGGAATGCAAATGGACGATATGAAGATGGGAGAAAAGGACCACTCTAAAATGAATATGAAAAAAGATTCTATAATGGAAGGAATGGGTGAGAAAGATAAAAGGATGGATGGGATGGCCATGAAGGATGACGAAATGAACGGGATGGATATGAAAAAGGGGGAAATGGAAGATATGCAGGGTATGGATCTATTTTCGGAATATAATTACGATTACCTTAAATCACCAGAAAAGACGGCTTTTAACGATAGCATCCCGGTCACCAATGTTTTACTGAATTTAACTGGAAATATGAACCGGTATATTTGGAGTTTAAATGGCGTTCCACTGTCTGCTGCCGATAAAATCAAGATAAAAGGTGATGAGGTTACCAGGATAACTTTTAACAATCTTACCATGATGCACCACCCAATGCACCTGCATGGTCATTTTTTTAGGGTAATAAACGAAAATGGGGAATATTCTCCTTTAAAACACACGGTAAATGTGCCGCCCATGCAAGAAGTGACTATTGAATTCTATGGGAATGAGTATGGCGACTGGTTTTTCCATTGCCATATTTTGTATCATTTAGATTCCGGAATGGCGAGAGTAGTAAGTTATGATACCAAAAGGGATGAGCGAATGAAACGCTATCCAGTAAGTAAGCTTATAAATGAAACCAATAAATTTTATACCTGGGGAATGTTAGATGCCGCTTCACATATGACGGAGTTAAATGTAGTGAGTTCCAATATTAGAAACCAATTTACCGTTTTGGCAGAATACGGCTGGAACGAAAATATAGAAGCGGAATTTACTTATGAATATTATCTAAACGACTGGGTACGATTGTTTTCCGGGGTAAATGTTGAAAATGAAATAGAAAACAGCATGGAAGAACTCAGTACCACCGCCATTGGAGGTATTAGGTATTTTACTCCATATATGTTTGCTTTAGACCTTCGTGTAGATAATAAATTGAGGCCCCAAATTAGCCTTGCCAGGGAAATAATGATTTTCCCAAGACTGGTAGTGTTTGGGGAATATGAATTTCAAGCCGATTTTGGTTGGGTCAATGATCTTGAACCAGGAAAAGATTTTAAAGATGAGCAGGTATGGAGAGCCGGGCTGGAATATTTTCTTGGTAAGAACTTTTCATTAATGGGAAGTTACGACAATAGATTTGGTGCCGGAGGCGGACTTTCACTAAGATTTTAAAAATTTAAATTAAATAACAATTAAAAAAACACACAGTTAGGATTAAGAAAAATGTTCAGTGAATTTTACAATTATCGCAAAATAGAACAGATTAAAACATTCACTATAAATTAAATCAAAATGAACAAAGTAAGAATGACAATAAAAATTTACCTTATGGTAATGGTGACACTAACCGCAATGTCCTGTAAGGACGGGAATCAGGAAAAGGACGCTTCTGAACCTATGTCCAGTGAAATGTATCAAGAAGATCCTGAGAATCAGGAACACTCTGGACAAATGATGGCTGATAATGCAAGTAATAATGCTACAAAAACTATTATCGATAACTACCTACAGATAAAAGATGCCCTGGTAGCAGATGATCAGGAAGCAGCTGCCAAGGCCGGAGGGAAACTGGTCAGTGAATTTGAGGAATTTGATAAGAGCGATTATTCTTCAGACGAACAGCAGGAGTTAACGGACATCATTGAAGATGCAAAGGAGCACTCAGAACATATTGCCGAAAGCGCCATTGACCACCAACGGGAACATTTCGATATTTTGAGCAAAGATGTTATAGATATGATTGCCATAACTGGAACGAATAAAAAGTTATATCAGGATTTTTGTCCAATGTATAACAACAATAAAGGGGCACAGTGGTTAAGTGCTAGTAAAGAAATTAAAAATCCGTATTTCGGAAGTAAAATGATGGACTGCGGAAATATTCAAAAAGAGATTAATTAATTGAAAGTAATTAGGTTCATTGGCTGGTTTTTTTTGGGCTCATGGGTTGTAATACAATTTTTTCCCATAGAACGCAATCAAAGTGAAGATGTGTCCCGTGCAGATTTTATGTTGGTCAACACTGTGCCTGAAAAAGTACAGAATAAGATACAGGTATCTTGCTATGACTGCCACAGTAATAATACTGAATATCCCTGGTATAATAAAGTGCAGCCGGTGGCCTGGTTCCTGGAAGACCATATTAGAGAGGGAAAGGCAGAACTTAATTTTAACGAATGGGGTGACTACTCAGATCGCAGAAAGAACAGCAAGTTGAGATCTATTATAAGCCAGATTGAAGATGGTGAGATGCCATTGGATTCTTATACCCTGATCCATGTGGATGCGAAACTTTCAAGTGAAGATAAGTTAGAAATTATAAATTATATAACCGGCCTTAAAAGTGAATTATAAATAAAACCCAATATCAGAAAGAATAATTTTTATAATTGTGTGATTGGTTAGTTGAAATTTCTGGTACTTGGTGTTTAAAGTCCTGTAGGGGAGGTGTTGTACACTGAATAACCCTTCCCCCTTCAGGCGCAATAAAGAATTAGATGAAAGAATGTTGCAAGACTGGAAATGAAAAAGGACAAAGAGGGAATGGCTTTAAAAAATGGTTCAACTTTATAATCTTTGGGTTCATTGTAATTATAATCATAGGAGCCTTGTTCCTTCAGTTAACTGGGAACTAATTTAAAAACATAAAAAATGAGAACTAAACAATTATTATTCACCACATTACTTCTGGTCTTTTTTGTAAATTTCTCAAATGCCTTGGTGAAGGACATCAATTCAGTATCCTTAAATAATGTCGAAGTAACATTGGAAGATACAGTTCCTGATACCTTTTCTCCAGTCCAGGATTCTGAAGCTGTAGGCCTTGATGAATTTCCTAACCTGCATCCTTTAGTGGTCCACTTTCCCATTGCTTTCCTATTGTTAGCCGTGTTGCTACAGTTTATACAACTTTTCACAATGAACCGAACTATGGACTGGGTCATTCTGCTTACAGTAGGTGCTGGATTTATTGGAGCTTATGTCGCCGGAACATTTGTACATCCACATACTGAAGGTCTTACCGAGACTGCTAAAAAAGTGCTGGAACAGCATGATAAATATGCCACCTGGACAATTTGGTCCAGTGCTATTGCTGCTGTGCTCAAATTGGGAAGCCTCTTCCTTTTTAAAGAAAAAATATGGTTTGAGATTTCAGTTTTTTTAGTGCTTGCCTTTGCAGGTTATTCTGTGGGCTGGGCTGGACATTATGGTTCTCAACTCGTGTATATAGAAGGGGTAGGGCCACAAGGGCAGTTTATAGGGGATGAAAACGGAGAAAGTCACGGAGAAGGTGGGGAGCATTCGCATTAAAAAAATATGAGGAAAGCGTTTTTAATTATAAGTTTAACAATAATTATAGCAGTAGGCTCAATTATAGCCTGGTTCCCGTATTTATGGTGGATTATTGTAGTTATCCTGCCTTTTTCGATATTGGGCTGGATAGACTATTTTCAAAAGGATGATAATATTCAACGCAATTATCCCTTACTTGGTAGAATCACAAACTTCATGGAACAACAACGTCATGTACTTCAGGAAGCGTTGTTGCTCAATCGTAGCGAAGGGATGCCTTTTAACTGGATTCAAAAAGAAATAGTATATAAACGAGCTGCAGACAATAATAAAAGTCAGCCTTTTGGTACCCAGTTATCTTTTGAAAAATTGGGGCGCGAGTGGTTTTTACATTCAGCCTTTCCGTCAATAAAATTCCAGGATGATTTTAGGGTGACAATTGGTGGCCCTAAATGTAACCAGCCCTATAGCGCAAGTATTTTAAACCTGGGTGGGATGAGTTACGGTTCCATAAGTAAAAATGCTACCCTGGCTTTGAATGGAGGGGCTAAAATAGCGGGGTTTGCACAAAATACCGGTGAAGGGGGGCTTACACCTTATCACCAAAAATACGGGGCAGATCTAATCTTTCAATTTGGCACCGGATATTTTGGATGCCGAAATGCTGAAGGGAATTTTGATGCTGAAAAGTTTACTGAAATAGCCCAGAATGATCTCGTAAAAATGATCGAGATTAAAATTTCCCAGGGTGCAAAACCTGGCTTTGGCGCAATACTTCCGGCTAAAAAAAATACAGAAGAAATTTCAAAGTTTAGAGAGATAGAAGCCCATACTGAAATTCATTCCCCTGCCCATCACAGTGCTTTTAATAATTCCCAGGAGCTTATCAAATTTATTGATGAATTAAGAGAATTGTCCAGCGGTAAGCCTATTGGCATTAAATTATGTTTAGGACAGCAAAAAGAGTTTGAAAAAATGATAAAGGTATTTGCAGAAATGCAAAGTTATCCAGATTTTATAGTTATAGATGGTGCAGAAGGTGGTTCAGGAGCGGCTAATATGGACTCCTTGCATTGGGGAGGTACACCCTTGCAGGAAGCTTTACACTTTGTGAATACAATCCTGATTAAATACAACTTACGAAAATATATTAAAGTAGTAGCAGTAGGAAAAATTATATCGGCTTTTGACATCTATAAAGCCTTGGCTCTGGGGGCTGACGCCTGTTATAGTGCACGAGGGATGATGTTTGCCCTGGGATGTGTACAATCTTTAAAATGTAATTTAAACACTTGTCCTACCGGTATTACCACAATGGATCCTGGCAGGATTGATTCTTTATCTGTGGTAGATAAAAAAGTTAAAGTCGCCAATTACCATAGAAATACGATTGGAGGATTAAAAGAAATATTGGTAGCTATGGGTTTAAAGGATAAAAATGGAATTAATAAAGGGAATATTTTTAAAAAAGTAGAGGGAAAAAGTAAATCCTATGAAGAGATTTATAAATAAAGTAATGGAACATTCATTTTCACTCACTATTTAATATTATTTCTATGAAATTATTAAAAATCAATATTTTTATTTTAGTACTCGTTCTAACATTAGGAAGTTGTCAAAATGACAGTACAGAAAAGAAGACCGCTTTGGAACCTACAAAACAACCAGTAAATGTAAATAAGGAAGTTGAAGAAAAAGCTGTTATTGAGGTTATGGAAAAGTATAAAGAAGCTTTTCAAAATTTAACTACTAAAGGCACCATGGAGCTTTTTTCCGAAAATTCAAAAGTTTATGAATCTGGCGGTGTGGAAGGTTCGTATGCAAACTATATAAAACATCACATTGGTCCAGAACTTAGCCATTTTAATAGTTTTAAATTTTCAGATTATAATATAGAAGCTGAGGTGGATCTTCCTTATGCCTTTGTCACAGAAACTTATATTTATAAAATTGATTTAAAGGCTAATCCAGAAAAAAATAGAGAAGCACAAATTATTAAAAAGAAAGGTGTGGCCACTTCAATACTAAAGAAAATAAATGAAAAGTGGAAAATTATTAGAACTCACTCTTCTTCTAGGGATATTAGATAGTCAAATTTGTTTTTCTTTATTTGGCAGCATCAGGATAAACATATTAATCTATTCCTTTTTTCGTTCAGTATTTCAACATTAAAAACTAATAACACCCCAATTATTTAAAATGGTAAAAAGAAGAACAGCTATGAATATCCGGAAAGCTCACCGCTATCTTGGTATTTTTATAATGACAGGGTTGAATTCTATTTCAAACGACCTGAGTAATAATTTATGATATGGCAATATTTCTGGCTTTAGGACTCATTATTTATATAGCTACAGTACTGGATATACTTCAAACGACATTGTCTATGCAAGGAGGAGGCTGGTTAACTAGCAGGTATTCTCATCTCTTCTGGAAACTTTTTCTTTTTGTTTCCGGTGGTAATGGTAAATCAAAAATCTTATCTCATGCAGGTTATATATTGTTGATTTCAATTGTTTTAATCTGGGTATTTTTATTATGGATTAGTTTTGTCCTTATTTTGATATCTCAACCTGGGATTATTGTTAACAGTAGCACGCAAATTCCTGCAGATCTTTTGGAAATTATTTATTACAGCGGATATACCTTATCTACCCTGGGCATGGGAGATTTTATAGCTACCGGAAATGGGGGCAGGATTCTCACCAGCTTTTATTCTTTTACCGGCCTCATTCTCTTAACTATGTCGGTCACATATTTCATCCCTGTACTATCAGCAGTTATAGAGCAACGAAAACTGGGAATAAGACTTAGCATATTAGGGAGCAGTCCTGAAAAAATAATCCTAAACTTCTGGGATGGTAAAAGCTTTCAATCCTTTATTTCTAAAGTTGACGAACTATCTAAATCAATTATAAAATATAGTCAGCAACATAGGGCTTATCCTGTAATTCACTATTTCCATAATCACAAAGAGAAGAATGCCATTATTTTACAACTTGCAAGACTTTACGAAGCCTATCTTATTCTAGCATTTAACTTAAATGATAGGGTAAAACCAGAGCCAGGAGACTTACGTCCATTAGATATTGCGTTCGAGAATTATTTTGAAGTTTTAAAAGAGGTAACGCATATAAATACCAGTAATGAAACTCCAGCATATTCAACCCTACAAAAATTAGAGGAACTTAGTTTAATTGACAAGTCCAAGGGGAATCACGCGTTAGACACTAAGTCTGAAGATCTTCGTAAAATTTTTCTAACCCTGGTACAGCAGGATGGGTGGAACTGGAACCAGGTAGATAAAAAAAAATCTTAAAAATTCTTTCCACAAGTTAAATTTATTTAAAACTGAAAAAAGTAATGCGGAATAATAAAAAGAACCTGTTTTTTGCACTTATTTATAACACCCTGGGTGTGCCAATTGCTGCGGGTGTATTATATCCATTCTTTGGGTTATTACTTTCTCCTATGATCGCGGCTCTGGCCATGAGGTTTAGCTCGGTTTCAGTTATTGCCAATGCCTTGCGGTTAAGAGGAGCGAAATTGTTGTAGTATTCATATCATCTAATTCCAGTGAGAGACACACGGATTATCTATAGTTATACGAATCCAGGATATCGAAAAATTTTAGTAACGTATTAAACCATATAAAAATCTTCGATTCATTATGCGTACGGGGCTTTTGCATACCCTGTGCATGCATATTTAATTATCTTTGTAATGTGAAAATAATGGCACTCATATTATCGTTTTACGTACTCGGGCTTAATTTATTAGCCTGTAATGATAATGATACTTCACAATTGAATTCAGATTCAGAAGTAACAGTGATTGCTGCCCAAGATTTAGATTTCGACCATTCACATGATAAAGTAGTGGATTTATGCCCTCCTTTTTGTAGTTGTCATTGCTGCCATGTGCATACGGTAGATTTTGGTTCTTCAAATTTCAAACCTTTGATTGCGGAAATTCCATCAAAAGCTTTTCTTCATTTTGATAGTTCAGTGGAAGAACCTATACTTTCCTTTTTAGATCCTCCAAAAGTTTAATTCAGTTTTCTTAAAGGATAGTTATATCCTTTCCTGTCCTGAAGTCCTATAACTTCTTCAGACCAGTATATCGACTCTCTCTACTTAGGGAATATCGAGATGTTTAACTGAATTAATTTTTTTATATGATCAATAGAATCATTTCATTTTCCATTAATAATAAATTTATTATTGGGCTACTCACCTTGGCACTTATAGGCACGGGTATTTGGTCCATGTCTACCGTAAATCTGGGATCGGTACCAGATATTACCAACAACCAGGTTCAGGTGATCACCCAATCACCTAATCTTGCTACAGAAGACATTGAACAATTTGTAACCTATCCCGTAGAACTTTCGATGGGTAATTTACCTGGGGTTACAGAAATTCGGTCTATCTCACGCTTTGGCCTTTCGGTAGTAACTATTGTTTTCAAAGATGATATGGGAACCTATCTCCCACGTCAACTAGTACAGGAAAAGCTTAATGAATTAGGAGAGACCATTCCTGATAAATTTGGAAGTCCTGCTATGGGGCCAATTTCAACTGGCTTGGGTCAAATTTATGAATACACCATAAAGCCAAAAGAAGGATACGAAACTGAATATTCCCCCATGGAACTGCGAACTATTCAGGACTGGATAGTGAAAAGGCAACTAACCTTACTGGAAGGTGTGGTGGAAGTGAATTCTTTTGGTGGTTCCATAAAGCAATATGAGGTAGCAATTAACCCAGAGAAATTAAACAGTATGGGTATAAGTATCTCTGAAGTTTATGAGGCGCTGGCACGGAACAATGTGAATACCGGTGGGGCTTATATCGAGAAAAATAAAATGTCAAATTTTATTAGGGGTGAGGGCTTAATCCGTTCACTGGAGGATATCAAGAAAATTGCGATTACCACGGAAAATGCAATCCCAATAACGATTGGTGATGTTGCGAAAAATGTTCAGTTTGGAAATCAGGTACGTTATGGAGCTTTTACCCAGGATGGGGAGGAAGCCGTTGGAGGAATCATCATGATGCTGAAAGGTGCGAATCCTAACGCAGTCATTCAGGATGTCAAGGATCGTATGGCTGAAGTCGAGAAGTCCCTTCCTGAAGGTTTGACCATAGCACCGATAATTGATCGAAGTGAATTAATAGCACGAACAACCGACACCGTTAAAACAAATTTACTGGAAGGAGCTTTAATCGTGATCTTCGCCCTGGTAATATTACTAGGTAGTTTAAGAGGTGGACTTATAACAGCTACCACCATTCCATTATCACTTCTTTTCGCTTTTATATTGATGAAGCAATTCAATGTATGGGCCAATCTAATGAGTTTGGGGGCAATCGACTTCGGAATTATAATAGATGGTGCAGTGATTATCATTGAGGGTACGGTATATGAAATACAAAAACGGATTCGATCTGGAAAAGTAAAATTCAATCAGGCGAAAATGGATGAGGTAGCCTATGATGCAGGAAGTACGATGATGGGTTCTGCATTTTTTGGACAAATTATCATTCTTATCGTTTTTACACCCATTCTTTTTCTTACCGGGGTCGAAGGTAAAATGTTTAAGCCGATGGCGTACACTTTCGGTTTTGCCATGATAGGTGCTATCTTCTTATGTCTTACCTATGTACCTATGATGTCGGCCTTATTTATGAAACCAATTCAGAATAAAAAGAACTGGTTTGGAAAATTTGAACGCTGGCTGGAGAAAATAAGCGATAAGATAATTGGCGGAATACAAAAAGTGTACATGCCTTTATTGAAAGGAGCATTAAAACTGAAATTGATTGTTATAGGATCTGCGGTGGTACTGCTTGTTTTAGCCGGTTTTCTATTTTCCAGAATGGGAGGAGAATTTGTTCCTCAACTTGATGAAGGGGATATCGCCATGCAGGCTTTAATAAGACCAGGTAGTTCACTAACAGAGTCTATCGAAGTTTCAAAAAAAATTGAAAATATACTTTTAGAAAACTTCCCAGAAATTAAAACGGCAACTGCCCGTATTGGAGTGGCGGATATTCCTACCGATCCTATGCCCATGGATATTGCAGATATGTATCTAATCCTGGAAAAAGACAAAGATAAATGGGAAACTTCTGAAACCAAAGAAGGCCTTATTGAACAGATCAAGGAAAAACTTGATGAAGAGCTTACCGGGGTCAATTTAGTGTTCACCCAACCCGTAGAATTGAGATTTAATGAGTTATTAGAAGGGGTTAGAGAAGATATTGCGGTAAAGTTATATGGTGAAGATCTAGAGGTGCTGTCAGAAAAGGTGCAGGAAATGGCCAATATTATCCAAACCGTCCCTGGTGCAGGAGATGTAAATGCGGAGAGAACATCTGGCCTCCCACAAATGACTGTTAGATTTAACCGTGATAAAATTGCCCAATATGGACTAGATATTCAGAAAGTCAATGATTATATAAGCACCGCTTTTGCCGGAGGAACGGCCGGGGTCATTTTTGAAGGTGAAAAGCGATTCGATTTAGTTGTAAGATTTGATGAAGATCATAGGAAGAATATTGATGACTTAAGAGGAATGTATATCGACCTTCCAGATGGAACCCAGGTGCCAATCAAAGAAATAGCAGATATTGAATACGTTCCGGGACCTATGCAAATCTCGAGAGATGACACCTACAGAAGAACCTATGTGGGTGTAAATGCACGGGGAAGGGATGTAGAGTCTGTGGTGAACGACATTCAGCAAAAATTAGATGAGGAATTAGAATTACCACCAGGTTATTATATTACTTATGGAGGGGAGTTCGAAAACCTTCAGAGTGCTAAAGATCGATTAGTGATTGTGGTACCGATAGCCTTATTCCTGATTTTCGTGCTTCTATATTTTGCCTTAAAATCTTTTTCCCAATCCATTATGATCTATATGGCGATACCATTGGCTGCTATCGGAGGTGTTTTTGCCCTTTGGTTGCGGGGAATGCCATTTAGTATTTCCGCAGGTGTAGGCTTCATTGTACTATTTGGGGTTGCAGTTTTAAATGGACTGGTACTAATAAATAGATTCAATTCTTTAAAAGAAGAAGGAGTAACCAATATAAAAGATAGAATTTTTACAGGAACCAAAGAACGAATACGACCTATTATGTTAACAGCGACAACAGATATTTTCGGTTTTTTACCAATGGCATTTTCCACTTCTGCCGGTGCAGAAGTTCAACAACCACTTGCTACAGTTGTTATAGGTGGTATGCTTACGGCTACCTTGCTTACGCTGGTTGTTTTACCGGTGTTATATACCCTCGTGGAGAGAAGACGTGAGAAGAAGGAACAGAACAATCTAGGTTCTTCCGATACGCGATCTTTAGCTACGATTTTGATAATTGGCTTGATGTTAGGCGGAACCTTTTCCGTAAATGCACAATCTGATGCTGTTTCATCTGAATATCCACAACAGGATACTTTACAGACTATAAGTTTGGAAAAAGCCCGGGAAATAGCCATCAAAAACTTTCCTCAGCTTAAAGCTGCTCAACTCGAAATTGAAAGTGAAGAAGTACTGCGTAAGACCGCTTATGATTTTGGGAATACCCAAATCTTTACTGGAAAAGAAGAGGTAGGAAACGGTTCAGATGGGATTTATACTCAAATTGGTGTTCAACAACAAGGTATAGATGTTTTTGGAATTGCCCCCCGGTTAAAATTGCAAAAAGAACGGGTGGCACTTGCTGAAAATGCTTTAGAACTAAATATCTTAGAAGTGGAACGTGAAGTAAGCAGGGCCTGGACTTCAGTTTATACTAGTAAAAAGAGGTATCAGGTATATAAGAAAATGGATTCAATTTTTGAAGACATTGAAAGGGCAGCAAGAATAAGGTATGAAACAGAAGCTACCTCTAAACTGGAATATCTTGCTACCTCGAATCAGGGGAATGAGGTGAAAATACAGTTAGAACAAGCTTATAGAAATTACCTGAAATCATTACAGCGCTTAAACCTCTGGTTTGTTAGTGACACGATTTATGATGTGCCAGATTTACCTGTTGAAACTTTAGACGAACCTTTGAACTTTCTGGCAGGTTCGCTTGAAAACCATCCGTTACTACAGGTTTCAGAACAGAGAGTTAATGTTGCAAAAGCTTTAACCAGAGAACGGAAATCTGAATTTCTACCTAAATTTCAGGGACAGTATGCCAGGCAGGAAATTAATGGGCAATCAGGCTTCTTCCAATATCAAATAGGAATCCAAATTCCGTTATTTTTTGGACCTGAATTAGGACGTACCCAGGAGGCAAAAGTAAATAGACAGATTGCAGAGCAAAATTTTTACCAGGATAAACTCGAGCTCGAAACTGCCTATAAAAATATGCGAGAAAAATTCATAAAATGGAGAAACTCATGGAATTATTATAGGGATGAAGCGCTTCCCTTGGCTAAGGAGCAACAAGAAGGATCAGTATTGGCATTTAAGGAAGGTGCTATAGATTACGTAACCTTCCTTCAAAATATAAGAGATGCTATTAGAATCGAGGTAAACGCATGGAGTGCTTTTGATGATTATCTCGATAGTCGTTATCAGCTCGAATATTACCTCGAAAAATCAAATTAAAAAATACCTAAGAAAAACGATATGAATAGAAGATCAATAAATATTTTAATGCTTGCCTTATCACTTACATTGTTTTTGGGGTGTGAAGAAAATTCTAATTCGGAAAAAAATACTCAGGAAACTAAAGCATCGGATTCTAAAGAAACAGAAGGTAACAATGAAGAAGAAGGTGGCGGAATGCGCTCAGTGCATCTTTCAGAGATGAAATTCAATAGTCTGGGAATCAAAGTAGATACTTTAACTAAGAAAGCATTATCAGGAATAGTAGAAGCGAATGGGCAATTGGAAGTACCACCTCAATACGAAGCTACCGTGACGGCTGTCTTAGGCGGGAATATTAATTCAATAAAAGTTATTGAAGGTGATAAGGTAAATAAAGGTCAGGTACTAGCGTATCTATCCCATCCCAATTTGACAAAAATACAAACGGACTATATCAATGCCTATAACCGGATGCAGTTTTTAGAAAAGGAATTTGCAAGACAGAAGCGATTATACGAGGCAGAAGTTGGTTCAGGAAAGTCATTTCAACAAACCCAGGCAGATTTTCAGTCGGTAAAGGGAGAGGTAAGTGGTTATGAATCCCAATTAAGACAGTTAAACCTGGGTGCCTCCCAGGTAAGAAATGGCACCCTGTATGAATATATTCCGGTAGTAAGCCCTATCGAAGGCTATATAGAAAAAGTAAAGGTGCAAATTGGCCAATATGTAGAACCGCAAACCAGCATGTTTATGGTGGTGGATAATGAACACGTGCATGCCGATCTAATGGTTTTTGAAAAGGATATTTATAAGGTTAAAGAAGGTCAAAAGATTTCTTTTACCCTGGAGTCAGTTCCCGGTAGCAATCTCACAGGAAAAATATATTCTGTAGGGAAGCAATTTGAACAAAATCCCAAAGCGGTGCATGTTCATGCAGAAATAGAAAACAAAGAAGATTATCTTATTCCGGGGATGTATATTAAAGGAAAAATTCGGACAGGAGAAGAAGCAGTGCCTGCTCTACCTGAAGAGGCAGTGATAGAAGAAGAGGGAAATCCTTACATCTTTACAGCTCAAAAACATCAGGAAGAAGGTAAAACAGAATGGGAATTAAGACCGGTACAGGTAAGGACAGGGATAAATGAAGATGGATGGGTTGAAATTAAACTCCTGGAGCCACTTCCAGAAGGTTCTTTAGTTGCTTATGATAATGCCTATTACCTGGTATCTGAAATGCAGAAAAGCCAAAATTCCCATGGTCATTAAATAGAATTTTAAAAATTTAGATGGATGGGCTCTCTGTAAAATGTTTGTCTTAATTAAAGTTCCAGAGGGTTCATCCTTAATAAAGAATTAATAAAACAGCGATGAAAGAAATAAAAGCATTTATAAAACCAAAACGGGTTCAAATAGTGATAGAATCCCTTAGCGAAAGCGGATTCAAAAGTATGACGCTGTCTCAGGGGGAAGGTACCGGGGCATTTAAAGCAAAAGGCGCGTCGCCTTCTTTGGATTTTCGTGTAACCGACAGCCCGGTGGTAAAGTTAGAACTGGTATGTCAAAATGAAGAAGCACAATCAGCAATCGATATTATACTTGAGAATGCAAAAACAACTGAACCCGGTGATGGAATTATTTATCTTTCAGATATTGAAGATGCTTTCCGAATAAAAACCGGAGAATCTTTGAATCGATCTGGATTAAATAATGATGGAAATGAGTGATATCGAAAAAAATTTAGAGGCACACGAAGTTCGGCCAACAGCCATGCGTATCCTGATCTATAAATTTATGGCCAAAAAAGACAGGGCCGTAACCCTTACCGAAATTGAAAATGCTTTTGGAAAAGCGGACCGGGCTACATTATCTCGAACAATACGCACATTTGAAACAAAGGACATTGTGCATCAAATAGATGATGGCACAGGCATACCAAAATATGCGCTCTGTGAAAGTGATTGTAATTGCGAAGTAGAACAGGACTTACATATCCACTTTCATTGCAATAATTGTGATGAAACTGTTTGTTTGACCGATCATAAGATTCCACATATTAACCTGCCAGAGGGATATATGGCAGAAAATGTAAACCTGGTAGTAAAGGGAATATGTGAGAAATGTAGTGGTGTTTAATTTTTGAAGAGAAAGGAAGCATATAAAAAAGAGGTGAAAATGGAACTATATAGTATGGTGATTACCAAAATCAGCTTATGGAAACAAAAAGAAAAAACGATTTAAAAAAGGCAAGAACGCTTCAAATATGGAATGTCATTTATGATACCATTGAAGTAATAGTATCTCTAATTGCAGGAATAACTGCCAATAGTTCTGCTCTTATAGGATGGGCACTGGACAGTACAATAGAAGTGATAAGTGCGGCCACATTAGGCGTTAAATATTTCGACCTTACCGAAAAAGAAGAGGTTAAAAGATGGATTTAAAACCAATAGGGATATGAAAAAATTACAACTCAAAATTCCGGTACTGCTACCTCAGGTGCCAAATGAAAAAGATACCTGTGTGCAAAGGCTCATTGAGGAATTAGAAGCCAAGGAAGGTCTTGATAAAGTGCATATAAAAGACGATCAGGAAGATACGGTGCCACAACTGTGTTTTCATTATGATCCCGACATTATTTCTATTGACCGCATTCAATCATTGGCAGAAAGAACCGGGGCTGAAATTACCGAGAAATATGGACATTTTCTTATAGAGGTTGAGGGGATTAGACATACCCGACATGCAAGAATTATAGAAAAGAGTCTGCTAAATACCAATGGTGTTTTGGAAGCTTCCGCCAATGCCGGAGGAATGATCCGTTTAGAATATGATAAACGAGAAACAAGTTTTGATGAGATAACTACAAAGCTCGAAAAAGAAAGCCTACAAGTCAAGAAATCTTCTTCTGGTCATGAAAATGGCTTTAAATCTTCGGAAAAAACCTCTGATAAATTAAATAAAGAAAATGAGATGAGCCAGGAACATCAGCATGAAGATGAGGATGAACTGAATCATAAAGAGGCTGATAGCCACGGCGCCGGCGAAGAACATTCCCACGCCCATGGAGGTATTTTTGGGAAAAATACAGAGCTTATTTTTGCTATTACTTGTGGTGTTTTGTTAGGAATAGGTTTTGGACTATCCTTTGTAGAATCAGTTCCGCAATGGGTTAGTCTTTCACTTTATATAGGAGCCTATTTCTTTGGAGGATTTTATACTGCTAAAGAGGCTGTGGAAACCGTAGCCAAAGGTGGATTTGAAATTGATTTTCTCATGCTGGTCGCAGCTATTGGAGCAGCTATTTTGGGAGAATGGGCAGAAGGGGCATTATTATTATTTCTCTTCAGCCTGGGCCATGCCCTGGAGCATTATGCAATGAACAAAGCACGCAAATCTATAGCCGCATTGGCAGAATTGGCACCAAAAACAGCTTTGGTTAAGAAAAATGGTAAAACGGAAGAAGTTGGTATCGAAAAACTCACTATTGGGGATATCATTGTCGTAAAACCAAATAGTAAAATATCTGCAGATGGCGTAGTGGTAGACGGGCAGAGTAGTGTAAACCAGGCTCCAATAACCGGGGAGAGTGTACCGGTAGATAAAGTTCCCGTAGAAAATGTTGAGCAGGATTACTCTGAGGTAGATGATATCAAAGATGAAAACCGCGTTTTTGCAGGAACGATCAATGGGAACAATACTTTGGAGATTAAAGTTATCAAAGCAGCCAAAGATTCAACGCTTTCCCGGTTGGTGAAACTGGTTAACGAAGCTCAGACTCAAAAATCGCCTACCCAGTTGCTCACCGATAAATTCGAAAAATATTTTGTGCCATCCGTTCTTATTTTGGTCGGAATTCTTTTGTTCGCTTTTTTTGTTATTGACGAACCCTTTAGCGCCAGCTTCTACCGGGCAATGGCGGTACTGGTAGCTGCAAGTCCCTGTGCGTTGGCAATCTCGACCCCAAGTGCTGTATTGAGTGGAGTGGCCAGAGCGGCCCGCGGCGGGGTATTAATTAAAGGCGGCCGACCTCTGGAAGATCTTGGAGAATTGACCGCTCTTGCCTTCGATAAGACCGGAACTCTAACGGAAGGAAAGCCTAAACTTACGCAAGTAATACCACTTGGTGATATTTCAGAAAATGAACTTCTCAAAATAGCAGTAGCCGTGGAAAGTTTGAGTGATCATCCCTTGGCCAAAGCAGTAGTTCGTGATGGAAAGGAGCGCCTGGAAGGCGAGGAAATCCCGGATGCCTCCAATCTGGAAGCCGTGTTAGGAAAAGGTATTAAAGCAACATTGGGAAATGATAAGATCTATGTTGGTAATTTGGATCTATACGAAGAACTAAATGATACTATTCCATCAGAAGAAATAACTACTAAAGTACGAGATCTTGAAGGTGGTGGAAACACCACGATGCTTCTTCGTAAGAATGGAGAATATATAGGCATCCTTGCTTTAATGGATACCCCCCGGGAGGCAGCAAAAAGGACCCTTTCTGAATTGAAGGAAATAGGAATTAAACGAATGATCATGCTTACCGGTGATAACCAGAAGGTAGCAGATGCAGTAGCAGAAGAAATTGGATTGACCGATGCCTGGGGTAGTTTATTGCCGGAAGAAAAGGTAGAGGCTATAAAAAAACTGAAAAAGAAAGAATCTAAAGTAGCAATGGTAGGCGATGGTGTTAACGATGCGCCTGCCATGGCAAATAGCACCGTAGGAATCGCTATGGGTGCTGCGGGAAGTGATGTTGCCTTAGAAACCGCTGATATTGCTCTTATGGCCGATAAATTGGAAACCCTTCCCTTTGCTATTGGATTAAGTAGAAAAGCTAAGGCAATTATTAAGCAGAATCTATGGGTAAGTCTTGGAATTGTGGCTTTGCTTATCCCCGCAACAATTTTTGGTTTCGCAAATATTGGAGTAGCGGTAGTTATACACGAAGGTTCCACACTTTTGGTAGTATTTAATGCCTTAAGACTTTTAGCTTATAAAAAATGAACAAAAGTACCTTCATAATCAATCAAATGGACTGCCCCTCCGAGGAGCAGATGATCAGGATGAAACTAGAATCTTATGAACAGATAAAATATCTTGATTTTGATATCCCCAATAGAAAACTTGAAGTATATCATCAGGAAGGGATTGAAGACATTCATTCCTCGATTTCCGAATTAAAATTGGGCGATAAATTTATACGATCAGAAAAGGCTGAGGTTCCAGTTGGAGAAGATGAAACTAAACAAAAAAATATCCTTTGGTGGGTATTGGGTATTAATTTTGGTTTTTTCCTTATTGAAATGACCACCGGTTGGATATCTTCTTCAATGGGTCTTATCGCCGACTCACTTGATATGTTAGCAGATTCGATAGTATATGCGTTAAGCTTATTTGCAGTGGGAGGTGCTGTTTCAAGAAAAAAGAAAGTCGCAAAATTCAGCGGCTATTTTCAAATGTTTTTAGCTACTCTGGGATTCGTAGAAGTCTTACGCAGGTTTCTTATGAGTAGTGAAACACCTTTATTTCAGTGGATGATTATTATTTCCTCTCTGGCCCTGGCAGGAAATTTAATTTCATTATGGCTAATCAATAAGGCTAAAAGTAAAGAGGCTCATATGCAGGCCAGTGCTATTTTTACTTCAAATGATATTATCGTAAATGGTGGGGTGATATTGGCTGGTATTCTGGTTTATTTTCTGAAGAGTAAATGGCCGGATCTAATTATAGGAGGTATTGTATTCACATTTGTGATGCGTGGGGCGATTAAAATATTAAAGATTTCCAAGTGAAGATAGTATAATAGTAAAAAGACTAAAATGAATGTATGGTTATGGGTAGGGGTATTAGTTCTTGCGGCATGGGCTGCTCATTGGGGTGCTGACCAACTCCTTACACCTTTAAAAATGTTACGTAAGCAATGGGGGCTTACGGCTTCTGCAGGAGCAGCTTTCCTTGCTATTGTAACGGCGAGCCCTGAAGTGGCAATTAATATTACAAGTGCTGCCCGTGGTGTTTCTGATATTGGCTTAGGAAATTTGCTGGGTTCCAATATAATTTCCATTCCGCTTATGGTAACTATCGCCTATGATTGCCGCTGCTGCCATGAGCTTTAGCTCAGTTTCAGTAATAGCCAATGCATTGAGATTGCGTACGAAAAAAATAGAATAAGTGAATTAAAGGTATGAGTACAAATTATATTTTATACCAGTCTTTGACAAGTTATTTTATCCAACAATAAGAAATAAATAAATTTGAAATGCGATGACCTCAAACCAGGCAGAATTTGAAAATAAACAACTGGATATAAATTCTTTACCTCGATTTACTGAAGTGGAATTCTATCGGCTCGATCATAAGTATCTGATTAAGCTAAATATTCGGACTGGTATTGGTGCATTAGTAATTTTGGGAGCTTTAATTGTAGGATACTTTCTTATGATAGAATTCAAAATATTAATCCTTTGGTCTGCAATTCTTTTCTTACCGATTTTCTTATGGTTATTCTATCGCAATTTTGAGCTACAGAAAAGAAATGGATATGCTTTAAGAGAAAGAGATATAATTTTTAAAAGAGGTTTTCTCCATGAAAAAATAACAATCGTACCATTCAATAGGGTGCAACATGTCTCGGCTAGAAAAGATTTATTGGACAAATTCTTGGGAATTTCATCTTTGGCAATTTTTTCTGCAGGTGGTTCAGCCAGTGACATTACTATTTCTGGACTTCTTTCGAGAAATGCGGAAGCATTAAAGGAAGCTATCTCAAAAAGGGTGTCTTCTAATGGATAGCAGTAATTTCCATCGGCCACAGAGGCAGTCTAAAATAGGAGTGATACTTGTTTTTGGGAACAGCCTTTATCTTCTTTTTAAGAATTTGTGGTTTTTGGGGATCTATTTTTTCATGAACGAATTAGATTCTCAAACAATCCTTAATGCTGCTATCGTGGCTACTATAATTTTTATTTTAGCTTTAGCTTATAGTATCCTTTATTTTTCGAGGTTTGTTTTTTTAATTAATCCTAGAACTGAGGAATTTGTACTTCAAAAAGGGGTTTTCAATTCTCAAACTATCAGCCTCCCTTTCAATAAAATCCAGCAGGTCAATCTTAGGAGAAACCTTGTGCAGCGATTAATAGGTGTCTATAGTGTTTTAATCGATACTGCGGGGAGCAAAGAAAAAGAGGAGGAAATAAAGGCTTTATCCAGGATAAAGGCAGAGAAACTTGCAGAACTTCTTATAAGTTATTCCCGGCTGGAAGAAAACATTCAGCAAGAAGAAAAAGAAGAAAAAGCCGCTGAAGACTGGCATTTTTCTTTAAACATTCTCCAGCTTCTAAAGCTCGGGTTAATCAGCAACTACCTGCGCGGGCTTCTTCTGTTGATCACTTTCTACCTTACTCTCAAAGATCAGTTTTTCTTAAATAAATTCATCCCTCCCGAATTCATCATGGTGGAGCCAAACTTAGACTCTCCTTTAAGCGTCTGGAAAATTATACTTCTGCTATTGGCGATAATTACAGTCACTGTGGCGGACACCTTCATTAAATATTATGGCCTTCGTCTTAAAAAATCCAACTCAGGACTACAGGTAGAGATGGGGCTTCGGAAAAATAAAAAGGTGAGCTTAAAAGCAAAAAGAGTACAGGCTATTGAAATTTTGAACAATCCTTTTCAACAAAGGCTTAATCTCCAAAAGATCAAATTTTTTTTGGCAAGCAGCCCGAATGATCCTGAGAAAAGTATTACTACCATTCCCGGTATTTCCCAAGAACTTTTGTCAAAGATCCTTGGATATATGCATGTTAATCCAATAAAGAAACAGGTTACTCAAATCATTCCTAATAAGTTACTTATTTTTAAAAAGATCAGTGCAGGATTTCTACCCTTGCTCCTTATTCCTATTATATCGAAATTTTACAATCTTAATTTACCTTTAAAATGGTTGATCATCATTATATCAGTTTATTCGGTTATTCTCTTGGGATATCAACTTCTATATTTTCGATCTTTGCGCCTAAGTTTTTCGGAGGAATTTATTCTAAAAAATTCTGGTGTATGGGAAAATAAACAGCAGTACCTGGAAATCTGGAAACTACAAGCTGTTTCAATTTCGCAACCGCTCTGGTATAGAAAGAAAAATCTCGTAACTCTCACTTTCCATTCAGCCGGAGGGGATGTTAGCTTCGAGCTGATAGATCGAAATAAAGCAGAATCCTTAATGGATTATGTACTTTATAAAATTGAAAGTACTTCCAGAGGATGGATGTAGAGTCAAATCAGGAACTATAAAGAACTATGGCGGAAATAATACTTGGAGATAATCTGTTTCTACTCTAAATTTTATGGTATTTAGTTTAGTGTATAAATTGACATTAACTATCAGTGAATTGAAACAATTATAAAATGGCACTGATTTAAAGGAACAAATCAACAATACTTTGAATATATAGCCTGTAAATTCTATTTAAAACTTAGAGGAGTTTAGACCAATACTCTCCTTTTAGAAGTGAATTTATGATTTTCGCATTTCCATGGTTAATAGATATTGTTCTTAATCCAGTTATAACAATATTAAAAACTATAACACGTCTTTTTAACAGATAGCTAGGTCGAATCACTAATTAATTAGGAACCAAAAAAAAATTACCATGTATTTCGTTTGGAATAAAAAAAACGCCAAAGATTGTGACTATTAATCTCATTAATTTTCTGGTTGTAAATCAGTCAGCACATTACCGCTTCATTCTGCAAAATGCTCCATGTCGGGTAAAAAGCTTCCTTTAGGATATCTTGAGCATCCTTTTCATTTTTCTCTTGATGTATTCGATATATAGTAATTTGTGCTCATCCTATAGTCTTATTCTATAAACTAAATAATAAAGGACGCCCGCTAAATCGGAATTCCATTTATCCATTTACTTCGCTTCCGGTTGTTTTTTAATTTCAGCATTTCCATTTCCTTCCCGGCCGTTGCTGTTCCTACCTTTTTTGTAATGC
This sequence comes from Christiangramia echinicola DSM 19838, assembly GCF_000423065.1. GTDB lineage: Bacteria > Bacteroidota > Bacteroidia > Flavobacteriales > Flavobacteriaceae > Christiangramia > Christiangramia echinicola. The sequence goes on along the minus strand of NZ_AUHG01000012.1, from coordinate 321,574 downwards.
AAAATACCAATATTTAGAAGTTAGTACAGACTGCATAAGCCAGTCGCATACTCCTTTTTATAAGTCTTCCCTAATTCTAACTCTTGAAAATGTATCAGCATCAAAAAAGGTAACAGCACACGGCTCTATAGGAAGTAAATCAAATAAAAATCTCATGAAATCATTTCAAAACAACATACCCGGAAGCGAAGTAAAAAAAATCAAAAACAGGAAAACGCCCCGGATATAATAAGTAAATCAATTATTAATTTTTAAATCTTTTAATTATGAGTACGCTTAGAAACAAAGTTCAGTTAATCGGAAATGTGGGACAAACCCCGGAAATCAAAAATCTTGAAAGTGGTAAAAAAGTAGCCAGCTTTTCAATTGCAACCAATGAATTTTATAAAAATTCAAAAGGGGAAAAAGTACAGGATACGCAATGGCACAATGTTGTGACATGGGGAAAAACCGCTGAAATCGTAGAGAATTATGTGGGCACTGGAAAAGAAATTGCCATTGAAGGTAAATTGACCACTCGATCCTATGAGACCAAAGAAGGAGAGAAGCGATATGTCACCGAAGTGGTAGCCAGTGAAATTCTTCTTTTAGGTAATGGAACTGCTAAGACAGAAAGCCAGCAGTAGTTAATTAATAGAGGGCGGGTACTTGCTCACGGTAACGCCCTCTTTTTCAATTTTAACCTTAAATCAGATTAAAATGAAAACGAAAGTTAATGAAATATCGATAAAATATCAGGGGAATTTTAAGATCTCTCAGGCGCCTAAAATAAGTTCATCCGTTAATGCTGCTGAACTATTATACAATACCTGGAACAAAGACCAGATCGGCTTGCAGGAAACTTTTAAAGTAATGCTGCTTAATAACGCAAATAAAGTGAAAGGTATTTTTGAAGTTTCTACCGGTGGAATTACAGGTACTTTGGTAGATCTACGCATCTTGTTTGCGGTTATTCTTAAAAGCCTTTCCTGTTCTGTAATCCTTGCACATAATCATCCGTCCGGAACTTTGAAACCGAGCGAAGCAGATAAACGCCTGACTGAAAAAATTACCAAAGCAGCGGAACTGTTAGATATTAAAGTCCTGGATCATTTAATACTGACACCAGATGGTGATTATGTAAGCTTTGCGGATGAAGGTATCCTGTAAACTATTTTTTAATCCCTTATAAAATACCTCTAAAAACTTTAGGGGTATTTTTTTATTCTACCCCTCAAATTTTTATTAGTTACCGGTAGTCTAAAATTTTAGAAAAGGAAAATTCGCTGTTACCTGAATCTTCCTTTTTTAATTTCTAAGTATGGAAATAAATGAATAATAAAACTAAAAAATTTTAGCCATTCTATAGCATATTAATTTCCTTTTGAAAAAAAATATGGTATATTTAATTAGCTGAACTTCAGCACATAGTTTTATGTAAGGTATCCCAATTTTTGACTTTCGCTGATATCCTTACCAATCATAATTTTTTACATAATGGAATTTTATTCCTCAAAATGCAAATGGACATTGGTCTAGTTTGTATGAGATTTTTGTCCCGCCTGGCGGGACGAAAAGGAATAGCAAGAGGATAACGGGCAAAGCCGCGTTATATATTTCATCTCAATTTTAAATAACTGAATATCAGTTATTTAAAATTAAATTATTTAAATTCTGGGAATTCGGAAATCATTTTTTACTAAAATCCTTCCGCAGCCCCTTAAAAATAGTCAGTTTTTTACTAAAAAATGGATGAAGAATATAAAAAAGAGCAATTTGAGACTTTAAAGATCAAGTCTTCTGTGGCTAAAAAATTTAGACGGTTTAGCCGTGCTATGTCAAAATCTCAATCGATAAGCCTACTGTTGATGCTGGAGTTTTTTGAGGATAATGGAATTTCTCCAACGGAATCTATGGGCCCTAAAATGCAAACCCTGGAAAACCTGATCAAAAAAAGGATCAGTGGAGTCATCGCTATCTTAAAAGATATTGAGAAAGGACAAACCAAACCAACGGTAGCCATGATGCAATCTTTGTTTCAGGAAGCTGAACCTAAAAAACAAACCCTGATTCTGGAGAAGAAAAATACGGAAGAAAAGCAACCCAAATATCAGGAACGAAATCAACAAGACTTATAAATTATTAAAGATGTATATCACCATCACAGCACAAAAATTAGGGGGAAATTATTCTCAAGGATCTGCCGACTTTGTTGACTATCTGGAAAAGGAAAATGAGGGATTGGATTCGCAGGATAAGGAGTTCTTTTTCAATCAGTATAATGATCAAATTTCAGCAGAGGAAGTAGTTCGGGAAATTGATGCCAATACCGCTAAACTGGAAAAAACGGAACCAAGGTTTTATTCTATTACGATAAGCCCTTCAAAATACGAGTTGAACAGGTTGAAAAACAACAGCGAAGATCTAAAAAAATATACCCGCGAAGTGATGAAAGATTATGTGGCTTCTTTTAATCGTGAACTCAATGGCCGACCGGTCAATATTGATGATATAAAATACTACGCCAAAATTGAACATCAACGATTTTTTAAAGGCACCGATAAACAGGTACGGGAAAATCAGCCCTTTGCTACCAAAATACTTCAACTAAAAAATGATATCCAAAAAGTTGAGCGCGGAGAACAACCTGGGAATATTGCTCAGATGAAACGGGAGATCAATAAACAGGAAAAAGCAGCTCCCCATAAACAAGCGGGGCAACGAATTGTACAGGGAATGCCCAAAGAAGGGAACCAAAGCCATATCCATATTATAGTGAGCCGTAAGGATGCTTCGAATAAGTATAGCTTATCTCCCGGTAGCAAATACAGAGCATCGAAGGTTGAATTAAATGGGAAAACAGTCAAACGGGGTTTTGATCGTGATAAATTCTTTGGAAAAGCTGAAAAAACATTCGATAAGAACTTCGGATATCAACGAAACTTCGTGGAAACCTATACTGCCAGGAAAGAGTTCATTAAAAACCCTAGAAGTTATTTTTCAAATTTGATGAAACTGCCAACCAGTGAAAAAGCAATTGCCATGAAAATGCTAAAAGGAACCGGAATGCCCATGATGCCAAACATCCCAACCAATAAAGCCCAGTTGGCTTTAAAAGTTTTTAACCGGTTGAGAAGGGGAGTGGATATAGCAGTTAAATCAAGCTCTATCGGAATTTAAATGAAATAATATAAATGATATGGAAGAATTCAACATTGTAAATACCACCATAATCGTCATTTTTTGTAGTCTGCTTTTCTACGGTTTATACCGTATTTCCAGATATGCATTTTTGATCAATTCCCTTTTGCTAATAGGGTTTATTCTTTTCTACTTTTATCCCCAGCTGATTATAGAAGGCCTACTGTTTGTGGGTTGCCCCTTATTACTAATCAATACGGTTTTCTATGTTTTTTGTCATTCCACTGAAATAAAGGGTAAGGTTGCCAGGAAGTACCAGGTAAATTTTAAAACCAGTGGCAAAGACTTTAAAATTGCTAACATCAAACGCGGTGCGTCGATTATCGGGTCTGCCGGTAGTGGAAAAACGGAAAGTGTGGTCTATGGTTTTCTAAAGCATTTTCAGCAGTACAATTTCTGTGGGGTGATTCATGATTACAAGGATTTTGAACTTACCGAAATGGCTTATCCGCTTTTTAAGGATTCAGATATTCCTTTTAAGATCATCTCCTTTGATAAGATTATCCACCGGGTCAATCCGATTGCACCCCGCTATCTGGAAAATGAAGAGAGCGTCAATGAAATTTCCAGAGTTCTCATTGAGAATCTATTAGAGCAAAAGGAATCAGGCACAAGCGGAACCACAAAATTCTTTAATGATGCTGCAGAAGGTTTAATAGGAGGGATGATCTGGAAATTGAAAACATCCTATCCACAATATTGTACATTGCCCCATTTAATAGCGATTTACCAGTTTCTGGATACTGAGAGTCTTATAGCTTTCCTGGACTCGAACAGGACCTCCAGGGCGATGGCAGATGCCTTTATTAGCGGTAAAGATTCGGAAAGACAAACTGCAGGTGTTAAGAGTACCCTGGCCAATGCCTTAAAACGAATCAGTACCCAAAGTATCTTTATGGCCCTCTCAGCAGATGACGTTCCTTTAAATATAAATAATCCCGAAAACCCCGCAGTAATTTCCGTTGTGAATAACCCTAAATTTGAATCTTCCTATTCTGCGGTAATTGCAGCCATCATCCATACCATTACCAAACAAATGAGTGTACGTAATTCCAATCCGTCATTTCTATTGATGGAAGAAGCACCTACCTTACGCTTACTGAATATGCACCGCATTCCAGCTACTTTAAGAAGTTATGATATTGCCACCGTATATGTGATGCAGGATAAGATCCAGAATGATATGATGTATGGGGATAAAGCTAGTAAGGCTATTCTAAGCAATCTATCTTACCAGTTCTTTGGGAAGGTAAATGATCCTGATACTGCTAAATATTATGAACGTTTCTTTGAGATTATAAAGGATCCTACTAAGAGTGTGAGCAGCGGCCATAATCTAAATTTTGATACACGAGTGATTACCGGGGAAAATGAAATTCCGAAAATTAGAGCAGATGTTTTCTTTCGATTGAAACAGGGTGAGTTTATTACCTATGCTGATGGTAAGGACAAAAAAGTACAGTTTAAATTACAAAAGATTTTAAGAGAGCTTCCTGGAGCAGCTAAAGAGTTCTCTTCAACCGATTTGGAAATGAATTTCGAAAGAATTTATCAGGAAGCTAAATCAATTTTTAAATAATTACAATAAAAATATTTGTCAAGTAAAAACCAGAAAAAACTTGACATAATTCAGTTTAAAGATTATCTTTGCTGTACTATGAATATTGCAGCATCCATTAAAAATAAAATTAATAAGTTAGATTCAGGAGAGGTTTTTACCTATGATACCCTTGGAATTCCTCCAAATGAATTCCTGGCTGCTGCAAAGGCATTAAGCCGATTAGTTGAGGATGATGTAATCAGGAGATATAAAAATGGGGTATATTACAAACCTAAACAAACTGCTTTTGGGGAATTAATGCCCAGAGAAACTACACTACTTGACTTGTATCTCTTTCAAAAGGACAAACAGATTGCATACGTTACCGGATTGCGACTATACAATGAACTGGGATTGACTACTCAAATATCGAATGTGGTAAGGGTAGCAGGTAACAAAGAGATCAAAGCCAAAATAGGTAATCTTGTCATTAAACCTGCAAAAGCGTATGTGCCCGTTGAAGAAAACAATGTATCGTTACTTCAATTATTAGACGTTATAAAAGATTTTAAAAATATTCCGGATATGGATAAAAAAAGGGGAATCACCTTTTTAAGGAAAAAAATTCAGGAGCTTACTGATGTAGAGAAAAATAGACTGATTGCTATTGCCAAAGCATATCCCCCAAAAGTAAGAGCTCTGTTAGGTGCCATCCTTGAAGCTCTTTCTTTAAATTCTCTCAGTACATCACTAAAAGACAGTATCAATTATCTGAGTACTTATAAATTTGGCTTATCCAAAAGTATCTTACCTACGATCTCAAACTGGAATATTTCTTAATGAAATTACATCACTATAAAGCCGCTTTTGAAGGTGCCATCGTGGCCACTGCCCAACATTTCGGAATTTCTGAAATCTATATAGAAAAAGATTATTGGGTGACCTTTGCGCTTAAAATCATCTTTAAGGATCCCAACTCCAAAGATATAACCGTATTCAAAGGAGGCACTTCGCTGTCTAAATGTTACGGTATCATTCAACGGTTTTCCGAGGATATAGATCTCGTTGTCATAAAAGAGGATGGAGAAACGGATAACTCTTTAAAAAGAAAACTTAAGAAGGTCACCAGTGTGTTGGAATCAGAAATGAAGCTTGTTCCTGATCACCCCCTTGAAAATAAAAAAGGCAAAATTAGAAAGTTGGTGTACGGTTATGATAAAGTAGGGGTAAAAGGTATATATGGGCAGGTTCGGGACCAGATTGTTTTGGAAGTTTCCAGCTTAGACAGATCTTACCCGTCGCAAAAAGTCAGCGTACACTCAATGATCACACAGTTTATTGCGACCACAAACAATCCGGACCTTATAAAAGAATATCAACTTGAACCTTTTAATTTAACGGCAAGCATCGAACGAACCTTTTGTGAAAAAATCATTAGCCTGATAAGATTTTCATATACGGAGAATCCTTTGGAGGATTTAAAAAATAAGATCCGACATACCTACGATTTACACCAGTTACTGCAGGAGTATAAAATTTCGTTATTCCTAAAATCAGATGATTTTGAAGTAATGCTTTTGCAGGTAGGGAAAGATGATGATAAAGCTATTCCCACAGATAAAGAATGGTTGTCCAAACACCCGTTAGAATCCTTGTTTTTTAAAAATACCGAGAAGGTTTGGGAAAGTTTAAGCCCAACTTATAATGGTCAATTCAGGGAATTACTAACCGGAGAACTTTCAGACGAAAAAGAGGTATTGCAATCTTTGAGGAATATCGGATCAAGATTAAAAGATATAAAGTGGTCTATCTGAAAATCCTGATTTCGGATAGTCAGTTGGTTTTCAATTAGGATTATTTATAAATCGATGAGAAATTTTTAATACCACATCCCTTTCACCCTTTCCTTCGTTGAGCTCCAGTAATACCTGCCGGTCGTTACTCAGAGAAAACTTAGGAAATACATACACCAATCGAGCAGTGTGACCTTTTTTAATTTTCGTAGGAGCTTTATAGGCGAATACAGGGTCTTTTTTAAGTGATTGCATCGATTTTTTCTTTCCCTTTTGCCTGGTAGTCACAGAAAGATTTAGAAAATTGACATCATAATCCAGGCTGGATTGGTTTTCAATCTGAATTACAAAATACAGTTCGTTCTGGTTAAAAACTATATTTTCAACACTTAATATGATGCCCTGGTTTCTTTTCTTTACCCTACCAATCCGTTCCTTTTTATTCAGTAGATAGAAACAAAAATTTCGATAATGGGTTTCTCTGTCGAGCTGGTTTGGTTCTATATCCTTAAAAGGGGCTGGCAGATCACGCTTTTCAGTGCCTATACGTTCTGTACCCTGGATAAAATAGTTTAATCTGGAGAGGTCCTTCCTATACTTAAGGATATAAGAGTACACCGAACCTCCAGCATCTATTACCAGAAGATTACTCTCAGTCCCAGGTTTAGCCTGTAATAAACCGAAATATTGTTGTCTTTCTCTATTATGGCTAAAAACAAAATGACTGGCACCTGTAATACCCTGGCTGATAGGTTGCGGAAAAAATAGAGCTACGTTTTTGTGCTCATTGGCAAAAATCGTGTCCAAGCGTTCTGCCTTTTGAGAATAAAGTTGGATGCCTGTTAAAAGGATCGCGGAAATAAGAAGATATGTTTTCATGACAAAGAGTTTAAATTATACCAGAAATTTATAAACCTGGTTTTAATATGAGTTTATAGTTATTCAGGACCGTAACTTTTACATTACGATTTTTGGTTTTTAAGAGCTGGCCTATACCACTTACCTGTGGCACACTGGGAATATTGATCTCTCCTAAAAGATCATCCAGGACTTCGGTAGTGGCTTCCTCACGAAAATTATTTTCCACATAAATACCTTCACTTCCATCCTGTAGATCAAAAGCTTTTAATGCGGTTGGTTGATGTTTTAAATTCTCTATTTCGATAAGCACCCGGTTAGGCTGAAAGCTTACAAAACCAAAAATGGGGGTATTCTTTGGGATCGGCTTATTGCTGATAGTAGCATCCTGGTATAGCCGTAAACGGAGCCGGGAATTAGACCTGACTACCTGGGTACCATCGACTACAGCTAAAATTTCCGAATCGGTAGTTTCAGAAGCAGCAATGTTGTTTGATTTAGGATTGGATGCAAAGAAAAGCTGGTGCTCCAGTCCCATCTCTTTAGCCTGGATCTTCACTTCCTCCCGAATTGCTGAAGTATCTGTCCTTTGAATTTTCCTGGGAATTGATTTTTTAGACCGGGCAGCCACCGCACTTACTTCCGCATACCTTCTTTCTCCCAAAAAATATATACTATCGATGATGTGCTGTTTTTCCTTTTCGGGAAGTTCTGCATCGTAATAACCCAGAGAATCCATCAGTTTTTCATCATAAATACTGGGGACATTGGTCTCCCTTACCTCTTTTAAATCGTTGATGGCATCCAGTTTCGAATCATAGGAAGGTGGATCTTCCTGCAGCTCTGGAACCGTTGTTTGTTTTAGGTTCTTGTCCTCATCTTGATCATCACCTGTGATCATGATCGTATAAGAGATCAAAAAAATGATGGTGATAGCGATGATACTCCCAACCACGATCTTATTCTTTTCTATTTTCATCATAATATGTTTTAAGATTCAGGAACGATTTTTCTCAGACTGTTTTCAAAGTAATCCGTAATCAGGAGGCCATGAGGATTATTTGGAAAATGCCGGTCTACCGTTATAAGTTTTCCCGTGGAAATAAGTTCATAAGTGTCTACAATAGAGCCTCGGTTGATTTCAAAAACGGTAGTTGTTCTAAACCTATAATGATCATCCATTTCTTCGATGTCCGATTCGATACTGATGACCTTTTGTACCAATGAATATTGAAGCAGACGATTATAAACACCTTCGGCTTTTTTCTGGCGATATAGATCGGCAACAGAACCATTACCCAACCATAATGCCTTTTCAAGGTTTTTCTCATAATTGGTGGCGTGAATGTTGTAGAAGTAAGTGTGGAACAGGTCTAAATGTGCTAATGCTTCCACCTGAAAATTTTCTTTTTGGGTGACTAGTTTTAAAGGAATAATACTCCCGTCATTGTTAATGGCAAAAGTAGAGTTCAACGCTTTTTTATTCGTTGTGAAGGTGACCCAGAGGGCAAAAGCACTAAATATTTGTGCGCTTATAACAATTGCTAATACAATAAATCGGTTGAGTTTTAAGACGGTATAAATATCTTTATAAGGAGTTTTCATAGTTTTTGTGTTTAGTGTTTATACATCTGCTTATTCTGATCTATCTTTTCCATAACTGGCAAAGGTTTTAGCTGGTAAATAATCTCAGGGTAAAGGAGATGGCGCGGCGGTATAATTTGAATTTTAAAAAGACGATAAAACCAATTGATCCAAGTTCCACCACCGGAGCAAAGAAATTACTCCCGAAATCGGTACCGAAAAGGTTCTGCCAGAAGTTGGTGTTGATCTCCGTATATAGCGCGTTAATAAATACATTGACCAGAAAAAAAGCAGGAACAAGCATATATACTCCCGCATATAATCTGAAAAAGCTATAGGCCATCGAACGGAATTTCTCAAATACCGAAAGACTAAGGATCAAAGGGAAGAAAGCCTGCATGATTCCCAGGATAAAATAGCGCTCCGCAAGGAAAAGGGGATAAATGAACAGATCCAGGATCCATAAAAACAGGCTGATCAGAAAGGCAAAAGTTTTAAAACCATATAATGGAGTGACCAGTGCTTCATATAATAAGGCCATGGCTTTGCGCATCGCGTCCAGTGCGGATACATCTTCTTCAATCGGGATCTCCTGCATTTGTAAGGGGAGGAGGGCAGGAGCAGTTTCACGGTATTGATTCTCTATGGCTACCAGGATCCCATCGAAAAATCCTAAAATCTGAGTAGAGAAAATAACCAGCAATACCACGGCAAAGTTCTTAGCTAGTTCACCAGGACTAAGCCCCCACGTATATCCATCCTTTTCCGCTACACCCTCATTATATTTCTTCAGAATGTTGACCAGGAAAAATAAAACAGCTAAGGTTTTCATTCCTACTATAGTGTATTGCGAGAACTCACTACTCTGAATCGTCTGGAACACAGTATCAATATATTCAAGACCTATTGCGGATATGATGGCACCAGCTGTCATTAAAAAGCAGTTTCCCGGTTATTGATCCTGTCCTGCATCTTCCGGAACGAGATGATTTCCTGATAACGCCTGGTTTTCAAGCGCACATCATTCACCATTTCCTGGCTTTCCAGTTCTTTTTGTTTTAATACCTCGGCTCGCTCGGCATCACTCATTTTTAAATGGTCACTGGATAAGATCTCATCGATAAAATCCAGGGTTGCCAGGGAATTTTCTACCACGGCATCAAAGGATTCTGTGACCCTGGTTACTTCATCGGGTTCGATATACGGAGAATCCAGAATGTCTCGAAGGTCATTCTGCATGACGCTGATCAATCGCTGATTATTTCTTCCGATCTCCCGAACAGCCTTCAGATCCTGGATGACACTATTGACCTTTTCTATATTCTCCTTTTGAGCTTTTAGAAAATTAACCGTCTTTACCAGATTGGCTGTCTGTTTTGCTGATTCTACAAGGGATTTTACCAGACTGATAAAATTGGTATTATCATAAACGGGCATTCCCTGGCACGCAGCGCGTGCAGGCAATAATAAGGCTATAGCCATTACTACAATCAAAGTTAGAGTTTGCTTTTTCATAATTTCCTGTTTTTAGGATTAATAAATTCTGTAATTGCTTTTTCCATGGAGTTATGTTGGTCATACAGCGCCATGATGCTGTCATTTTCTGACCCGTCAGTCAGATATGCCGCATAAACTTCCATGGGTACTTCGAGACGGAATACATTGCTTTGTTTTCCAATCTTTATAAAGATCTCTGTGTATTTTCTGGATCCGGTAAGGTTGTTCTTAATAGATTTTAACTGGTTAAGATCATGTTTGGAGAGGTTTAAACGTCTTACCAGCTCTTCATATCCTTTTTCGTTATGGAGGCTGTAAATCACCTGTGTGTTCTCCAGAATACTCGCTGAAGTGGAATTATTGGGAAGCTGGTTGATCGATTGTAAAATGATTCCGATAGCACCGTTCTGTTTACGAATAGCCTGATAGTAAAATTCTACGCTCTCTAGTACGTTTTCAAATTTTAGCTGTTTGGCAAATTCATCAAAAAGGATAATTCCTTTTTCCGAACGATTCTTCCATATGGTTCTTTGTATAGCCGACTTGATCAGCTTCAACATCACCGAAAGGATTTCCTTGTTATCCTTTACTTCATCCAGTTCAAAAACGATCAGACGTTTATCTTCGATTTTATAGGTCTGATCTTTGCTGACTTCAAATAGAAAACTATATAGACCATCGCCAACATACTCCGACATGATATGTAAGAAGTTCGTAATGTTGAAGTAGTCGGGATGGATTTTGAGTTTGGTCAACAGCTCTTTTTGATTGCTTTCGATGAAGTGATAAAAGCTATCCAAAGAATGATTCCCAGGTGTGTTTATATAATAGTGGCGTAATATCTTTTTTATGGAAACCGACTGGGCTTTGGTTACTTTCAGATCAGAAGCAAATAATTCGAATAAGAATACCGACAAATCTTCCAGACGTTCCGGGCTTAGATCATTTTTATTATTGATGTAGAAAGGATTGATACCTAGACTCTTTCCACTCTCATAGCGAAGTACAGTATATTGTCCCGGATATAGTTTAGCAAATTTGGTGTAGGATCCTCCCAGATCTATAATGACCAGGCGTATCCCACTTTCAAAATATTGTCTCAAGATGTTGTTAGCCAAAAAGGATTTGCCTTCACCAGTGGGAGCAAAAATGGCAAAATTCCGAGCTTTGATCCGTTTCTTTTTCTCGTCCCAGACATCTTTAAGTACAGGGATATTATGTTCCCGGTCATTAAAGATGATACCTGTAGGATCAGACTTATAATTTGTATTATTAATAAACAGGCACAGGGCATGTTTTAGATCTGTCACATATAGATCTTCATTGGAGAAATTGGAGGAAAAACAGCAATAACTGTTTAGTATATAATTTTTACGTTCTTCACCTCCGGGGTAGTAGGGTAGAATGTCCAGCTCTTTGAATTCGGTCTTTATTTTGGAAGCAATTCTATCCAAATTTTTAGCGTTCCGATCCCAATAGATGATGTTTAGATGACCGCGTATGATTCTGGAATTTTCATCCCCATTGACCCGATCCAGAGTATCCTGTATTTTTCCCAGTACTATTTTGTTTTGAGATCCGAAATTGGAACTCTTTTTTAATTCCTCCACTTTTTTATCCAGCAGCCTGCTCCATTTATGTTTGTCGTCCAGGTATATGATCTGGTTTATCATATGATTTTCATTCAGGGTGAGCCCTAAACCATCAATAAATCCCTGATGAAACACAAAATCGTCTGAAGTGAATTTTTCATTGGTCTTGCTACTTTGAACACTTTCGCCAAAACATAGTTCGCTGTTGATGGCCAGGGTGTCAAAATTATTTTCACCAATATTGACATTTTTCTTATCCAGTAAGATATCGGTGTCAAAGCCTTTATTGAAACCATTGAAATAGTTGTTAGTCAGGTGCTCTATACCTTTACCTTCCATCGCAACCAGTTCTATTTTACGACTGTTATTGATAAATGAAACCGAATCGCTCACTGCAGCTGTAAAGCTTTGTACAATATCATCTAATTCCCTAACAATTGCTTTTGAGATATTTCTAAACGGATTGACATATTTGGAATTATTAAGGGCTTTATTTTTGGGCAGTATAAAAAAGAGAAAACTGCGATGTTGCATATATCCTCTTCCTTTGAAATGATCATGGGTGGCTTTTTCTAAAAAGGATTCGCGTGGTAATTTCTCGCACGAATAGGCTGTCTTTAAATAAATATCCTGCTTATGGACAACAGTTCCTACCGGTAGTGATTTAAGTGCCTGAAACCATGCTCCATGTATATCTTCAAAATCTTTTTCAGATAGGGAATATATCTCTGGTAAGATCACTTCATAACACAAAACCACATTACCATTATTGGCAAAAATGATATTGTCTCGAATATCTACAATAGGATTATGGGCAGATAGGTTAATCTTTTTCATAGTCGAAGCCTGAATTTTTTTTATTACTGATGATTTTTGGGAATACTTTGGCCACATAAAATATTTGAGGATTATTCACTGACTTGGTTAATGTGATATACAAGACCGAATTGAAAAGGAATACACCACTAATAATCCCAAAACTGAAAGAAAAGATGATGACCAGAAGAGAAGCTATTATGGATACCATCATCAGTGCGAACAGGGATAAAGGCAATCCAAAAATGATTGCCTTCTTTCTCATATTTCTATAGATCTCAAATTTTTTCATAACGTTTAGTTCATTATTACTTCAGGATCTTATACTACAATGGTTATCAAATAGGAAAAAATACCTACGACAGCGCCGGCAATGAGAACAAAGACCAGTACCCTGGTGATTCCTTTTTTGAGATCAGAATTTTCTCCAAAGAAATGACCAGCATTAAAAAGAAATCCAATAAGGAAGATGACCCCCAGGATAATAGGGAAGATGCTCCTAATAGTATCAGAAACATCGTTAACGGAATTTTCAATTCCCCCAATTTGTGCAAAGAGTGATGTTGAAATTAGGGAAGCAAACGTGGCCAAAAAGATTGATTTTTTCATAACGGAAAAGTTTAGATTTTTGATGTTGTTTTCGTTAAAGAAAAATTACACATAAATAGTTTTAAATAATTGAAAATCAGATAATTGTGAATAAAATATTATTTGGTTTTATTTGAATTCCGTTATTATTATTTGGCATTAAATTCTATGAATATAAAGTCCTAAGTTGTTGATAACCTGAAAACTGAAAATCAAAAAACCACTCAAAAACGTCAGTTTTATGATTTTGCTCTTGAAAATGTGTATCATTTTCGGGCAGGAAATATCTAATCAAAATAATAGTTATAGATCCCGAACATTGCGGAAAAGATTCCGGTGCCATGGGAATAAATGGATTCAGGAAAAGGACGCAGTGTTGAAAATTGCAATTAAAATCTTGGAGCTTAATGAGAATAAGGATGCACCATTAGCTATTTATTTAGCTGCATTGAATTGGTTCGGATAATCCAAATGCCAGGGAATCGAAATTTATGTCGCTAATGGACATTTCAGTATTTGGATGAGTCCACCTGGCTTGCTTTTCAGTAGCAAGATGATTTAAATAAGAAGTAGGGTTATGAGAGTAGGGGTGAAGTTTGCTAGTTTTCAGGTACTGCGTGAGATGGTTGATTATTGTCTCAGTGTCCTTTTAGAATTGAGGTTTTTGAGTAATTGGGATGAGAGTGAATATTTCCAGGCACCGAAATCGATAAGAGTTTTGTCTTTAGCAATATTTCAAAATTTAATTCAAAAATTTAAAAGCTTTTAGAGCATTGAGATTATGAGGATATTGAGGAAAATCTTAAAAATTTATTTTAGGGTTAAAAAGACTTTTCTTTAAATGATCTTAACCATTTCGATTAGATACTTATCTTATTTGATTGTCCATTTATTAGTTTTGAAAAATATACTATTAAATTCAATTGCTGGTATTGATCAAGGATGATAGAGCTTAAGGGTCACCGTTGAATTTATAAAGACTTTTATTTTCGGTAATAACTATGGGAAATCCATAGATATAATATCAGCAACTTTAAATTTTATATTTCGTCAAATTCAAATTCTAATCCTTGTAATTCTGGTGTTATCTCCAATGGATTTCCAGCTTTGGTTTGTCTTCCAGTTTCTGAAATCAAGTGTAAATTGGTCTTGGCTCTTGAACAAATGACATAAAGCAGTTTTTTTGAAGCTGTAACTGGATCCGCATTAAATATGTCATTCCAATGAGGAACATAACCCTTCAGCAAACCATAAGCAATAACAGTTTCAAACTCTTCACCTTTTACACCAACACATGTGTTGATGACCACACCTGACATTTCTCTGTAAAAACTCATAAAAGATTCTATATCACTAGGGACTTGAAAGGTTGGGTCTTCTAAGCGGCTCTTTATTACGTCAAAAAAGGTCTTTCGATTTATGAGAAGTTGCTCGTAAATGGTTTGGTCAATACCAACAGCATCTAGAAACTGGTCAAAACAGTCATTTAGATAATCCATACCTTCGGTTTCATTAGATGTTATAGAATTAATCAGTCTTAAGACGCTCCTTTCTGTTTGATACTCTTCTTTGAAATCTGTATTCGTATGCTCTTTGAAATTTTCAATTACTTCGGTACACCATTTGTATCGCAACGAATATATTTTTGGTTTCGGTAGCGTCAAGAACAATCTCGATAATTTGTACCAAATATTGTTTCGGTTTTTTGACATCGGTGCTAAACCTGATGCATCAAAGTTCACATCTGGTAGTTTTGCCCTTAGCTGTTTTGTTATTGTGGTTATTAACCACCATTGTGGTACTAATACACAAATTTCATCCTCAGGAATTCCATTATCCAAGCTATGCTCTATAAGTAGTGCTATCTCCTCAACCAAATGCCCTTTGTCAACGGTATTGTTGTAAGTTATAATACTATTAGCGTCTTTGTTGGCACCGATTGCTTCAATTGTAATTGGATTTGTCTGAAAAATGGAATAGAAGTCAATAATCCTTTGGGTTGACCTATAATTCCCTGTAAGGGTTAATTGCTCAATTGGTAAAGTATTTAACTCATCTTGAATTTCTTCCAAACTCTTGGCAACACCACCCAGAGATGCGTAAATTGCTTGATCTGTATCCCCGACTAAAAAAAGATTTGAACTACCTTCTCCAGTTGTTATGATGGAAGAAATAATTGCATAAAGCAAATCCTGTGTATCTTGGTATTCGTCAACACATATTAGGCTGAAAATATTGGATAGTGTTTTCTTTATCTTCGGATGCTGGGTTAAGAGCTTATAGGAGTAATAAAGCAGAAGTTCAAAATCAATTAATTTTTCTGCTTGTAGTCTTTCATGAAACTCTTTAAGAACTCTTTTCTGTACAGTTTTTGGTTCGGCAAATGTGCCGTCCCTATTGAATCTGAAATTAATCGGGTCAATAGGTTTTAATTTGTGTTTTTCCTTAAGTTCACTAATAATGTCAGAAACATAAGTTTCGTCTGCAATTAAAAATCCATTTTTAAGTTCCGGTAAATAACAGGAATAAGGTTTAATAATCCACTCAAGGCAAAATGAATGCAAAGTACCAGACCAAACCCGTTTGCTATTGATGCCCATTGCATTTAATCTGCGATATATTTCTTCGGAAGCCCTTATGGTAAAGGTGAGTGCCACAATTCTTTGCTTACTGTCTGCATCAATGTTTTTTAAAGCATAAGCGAGTTTATGGATTATTACCCGAGTTTTTCCACTTCCTGGGCAAGCGGTTAGAAGTACATTACCATCCTTAACAACGGCATGTTTTTGTTGGTCGCTTAGAGTATCTAAAATCATAAATACCACAAGAATTTGGTAAATTGGTCATTTGGAAAACTGGCTACATATTCATCGATAACCTCTTGGTCATCCTTACCCTTAAAGCTCGTTTTTTTTGCCGTTTCGAAGTACTCATCGAACTTACTGCGGCCGATTTTGCGTAACCTGTATTTAGCGGTTTTAGCTTTAGTAGCATTGTTTAAGTGGGCAGAGGCAAAAGCTACTGCTCTGAGAATGTAATCTGGAATATAGGTGTTATACACTAAATTATCAGCAACCACTAAAGCTAGCCATCCCTTACCTTTTTTATCGGCCAATCTTAAGACTTCTACGCCAGCAACTGAAACTGATTTGTCTTGCAATTTTTTCTTTGATGAATCGATGGTTGCTTGTTGCTTGAAAATTTCATCAAGCGATTCTACGAATTCGTGACTATTACCATTCATAAGAAAATCGACCTCAAATGTATAATCTGAATAGAAAGGATTTAAAAAATCGTTGTTCTTGCAAAACTTATCTAGTTTTACTTTTCTTTCTGCCCCACTAACTTGAGATGCCCTGCAATGTTTCTGATAGGTAGAATCCTCGTTTTCATTGGCCGGTAAATCTACTATGCTAGCATCTAAATCAGTAAGGATAGCACAGTTTTTTTTAATTCTATCATTATGAAAAAGTCTTGCCACATTTTTAAAACCAGTACTCCCAATGTTTACAAGACTAACTCCAATTTCATCTAAGGAAATTCCAAAGACTTTTTTGAACATTTGAGGTATGAGGATTTGTTCGGCATCGCCTTCAACTAGAACAACCCCTTTTGCAAAGAGTAAATTGCTTCTAATAGCATCTAAATATCGTTCGGCTCTTGTTATATATTCATCATCAAGATTGTTTGCTGGCTGATATACCAGTGTTTGCTTTTTCCCCCTACTTAAAATATTTACTGAACTTATGCGGCTAACGGACGAAATATGTGTTGAGTGCGTTGAAATGATAACTTGAGTTTTATTTGTTTGTACATTATCAAATAGTGTTTTTTGGATATGTGTATGAATATGTGCTTCTGGTTCTTCAATTAGCAGAAAATTTGCAATTCTATCCGTCCTAATTTTTTCATATTCCAATAACTTAAGTGAAAGGTAAATCATATTTGCACCGCCCAAACTAAGCTCCCATATTTTACCCATATAGCCTTCTTCGTCTGGGTCTCCTACCCATAATTTGAGTGATTGCAATAGCTTTTCCATATCATTAGGAAGCTCGGATTTCACATCGATATTTGGCCCATACGTCGTCCCTACAGCCTCCTTAATACTTTTGTCGATTCCGTCTTTAACCTCTTTTACTTCTTTAAGAGAACTAATCTGGTCGTTAAGTTTATCGATGCTTTTAATTATATCGGTTTGTTTAGAAATTTCAACTGTTTTTTCTTTTCCTCTTAGTAAATTTATTAAAGGATTGGTGGAATATGAACGTAAGTCGCTTTCAACGTCACGAAGAGCCTTTATAAATGTACAAGAAACTTCATTATGCACACTAATTTCCCTTGGTAGAAATGTTCCGAAAATCAGCTCTTCCTTATTATCTGGATTTGGAAATTTAACAGCTTCAAAATCGCCGACATATTTTTTATAAATTTCATCATCGCTGAAATCTCCTGTACCTCTACATAAGTAGGATGTTTCATAATCATCGACTGTGAGCTTATCGAGATAAAGCTGTAGTCCCTCCACGGTTTTACCTACTGTTTGTGAATAATCGTAAAGCTCTTTTCTAAATTGATATTTTGGTCTAAAGTAAACTGAATAACTTCCGGTGTTTTTGTTTCCTTCCATATCTCCTGAAGATTGAACAGCAAGGACTTGGGCTTCTTCGCTTGCATCCAGTTCTTCAAAAGTGACGGCTAGAATCATCCAATGCCCAGCCCATTTCCCCAAGCTCCTATTAAAATCAGACTCATAAAATCTTATATACCTTGGAAGTTTATCGTCAATTAAAACTCGTAAGGCAAAAAACAGATTTGTTTTACCAGAGCCATTTTCCCCTATAATAGTATTTATACCCTTTTTAAAGATGAATTTTGAATTATAGAAATTTCTAAAATTCCTTATAGATAGTGAACTTATATGCATTATAAAGATCTTTCAATAGTTTTGAAGCAATAAAAAAGCTAATGATAGTCATTAGCTCCCAACCAAGAATCAATTCGCCGGTTTCTTCACGATAAATATAATAAAGTGTTAAATAAAAACCTTAAGGATTCCTACATTTCGAGACAATGTATATAAATTAAACTCTCTTATCTCCAGCCTTCTTATCAAAAGCAATCAAATTAAACAATTCTCGCATCCGGCTGCGTACTCTATTTCCATAGCGTTCTTCCAACTCCTCTGCATTTAAATTAGTAGTAGCATGAGTTTTTAGCTTGGTTTCAAGAAGAAGATCATAGCGGGAGAGCAGGATTTCCCCGATCACGTTGCAATCTTTTCCATAATGCCGCCCCATAGGTTCTACACCCATATCATCGAAACAGAAAAAACTACTTTCTCCATAATCTTCTATGGTTTTATATCCCAAATGATTGAAGGCAAAAACAATATTGCGGCAGGGCATCACTACATATTTTCGTTGGTGTGGTACTAAAAAATGTAAGAGTTTCATAAGACTTGTTTTACCACATCCTACGGGACCGGTAAGTAAGAGTCCCTTATCTAGGTCAATATCAAATTTTTTGCAATTTTCCTTATCCTTGATGAAGTAGGAGCATAGCTTTAATAAGATATCTTTATCCTTTTTGTAAATTTTAAACTTTTCTCCAAAAAGGAGCTTACCTTTCGCATTCAGATACACCAGGATTTTCGGAAAATCATACTGCACGGATTTTCCATCAAACCTGCCTAAAGAATATTCTACGCCGCCTTCGATTATTTTAGAGGGGTTGTGCATAATTCTTGGTTTTAATAGTCTTGAGGTTGTCCTGATTATGGGACGCTTTCTTTTTTATTTCCTTGTTATCTTCGTTGAATAATTCGGTTCTATCCATCCAGTGAATCGCTAAGGCTTGCCAGTCCCTTACCTCGTTTCCATCACTTGTTTTCCAATTATTGGAGTGGTAATGATCAAAGAATTTTTTTCCTTCATCAGCATTAAATCCTTTTTCTTCAAAAAAAATTAAAACGGCCTGCCTGCCCTTTGGCTGTTTATTAATGTTTATTTGTTTAGTATTGTTTATATAAGGTACCAATGCTTGTCCACTGATGGGACGGTGTGGGTCTTCAGCTTGTCCATTGATGGGATGGTGCTGGTACACAACTGGTTCATCTTTGGGATAGTACTGTTCCGCAAGCTGTTCCAATATGGGATCGTAGTCTCCCGTAACCGGTTCATCAGTTGTCCCTATAATGGACATCTTAATTTTACTTCCCTTGTAAGGATTGTTGGATGGAAAATACGAGAGATAGTTCCAAGAGTCAAGATCTGTTATACAGCGATGATAGGTAGATTTTGAACCTATCTTGGCTACACGCATCAGTTCTCTACGATTGACAAAAAATATATCTGCAAACCGACTACTATTCCATTCATGAAATAGAGCCATATACAAACTAATATGCGTTGGGTTTAGGCGCTCGTCGGAAAAAAATTTTTCAAAAACCGCGTTGAGTTGCTTAATATAATTCATCTTTTATAGATCAAAATTATGTTGAACTCTGTTTTCATCCATCACTCGGTGGATCTCCTGGACATCATAGTAAATAATCCCGCCCACTTTAGTATAAGGCAGTGTACCATTGATACGAAGATTTTGTAAAGTTCCCGGGCTGATTTGTAGCAGATCCATAACCTCAGAGGATTTAAGATAGCGTTTCAGCGTTCCGGAATTTTGTTTGGTAAGAAGGGTTCTTAATTCTTCGAGCAACTCCATTTTGAATTCGCGAAGATCGTCGGTGGTAATAATACTTGTTGGCATAATAGAACATTTTTAATAGAAAGGGACTACCAAATGGTTAAAGCTTTTTAATTGATAGCCCCTATCAAAGTTTGACTTTCGTTCTACTAAATTGGTACTGTTTGATAGATATCTTTCCCTATGGGTTTCGTAGTTACGAGAAAATTTAACATTTAATATTTATTGCTATAGTATGGTCTTTCTTGGGGAAGTATTGCTTAGAATTATAAACCAAACTATTAGAAAATTGATTTTGTACGGCAATTCTTGGATTTTTCGTAGTAACTCGTAACTACGAAAAGTTCATTTTTCATCATCCTGGTTCATCTTAGCTTCCAAACGCAGGATAAGATTATGAAGATATTTTGCTCTGGGACCTTTTCGGGACTTTATTTCAGAATAGGTTTTGTAGATGTTCTCCAGTTTGATATTGAAGAAATCCTCAAAAGAAGAAGTGATTGTGCTGATATCTACAGTACCATGGTTAAGATCTCCATTGGCGTATAAGGCATAGATAAGTTCTACCAGTGAAGTTTTTGACCCTGACCACAGCATGACCTTATGTTTTTTATCCATCAAACCACTTTGTTTTCCTGGTCGTAGAGTTTCCATTGCTTCTCTAATGAAATGGATGAGCCGATACATAGCCTGGATCTTTGCCCATAGCATATCATGAGAGCTTGAAAATTCAGGATACTGGTAGTAATTGATCATGGGAGTGAAAGGATAGTTCTTACGATGGTTCCTAGTAAAAAGCTGGTGATCCAGGTATTCATGCCCTTGTTCCATATATTGGACAAAATCATTATTCTTATAAAAGAACTTATTGATCTTACGTAGTTCCTTTTCAAAAAATCGAAATTGAAAATTCTTACCTGCTTTAGGTTTACGAGTCTCACAGGATCGTACTTCTGAGAAATAGATGAGATAGCTCATAGGACAGGGTTTGATTTTTTTAAAGAATTCGATCTCGTCCGGGGTGTTTTCAAAATCCTCTTTTTCCACAATCTCTTTTAATTTAGAAAGGGTGTGATTTGAAATATCAATCCCTTTATCCGCTTTTTTTAAGGGATGAGGGATTGGTACCACCTTAGTGTTCAAACTATTGTGAAACTCATGTATTACATCATCAAACATCTTATTATTACCTTGAATCATTAAAAAATAGTGTGGTAACGGGATCTTCAAATTGTTTGGTTTTATAAAGACTAGGTAAGGACCGCGATTACAATATCAATTATGAAATCTCATTTCTCATCATGTCCAATTGTTCTAACAGGAAATTATCGGAAGTTTGAATAAAAGCCTGTTTCTCAATTATGGTTGCACCAAATTTTCGTTTTTCAAAGGAGGCGCTAAAACCTAAATCTATTTTCTGAAAGTTTAAATTCTTAGCCCTTTTTATGGTCTGATATAATAATTGACGATATACCTGATACTCCCTGGCATAGTCATAATCCATTCCGATTAAATTGGGGACGTATATACCTTCTTTATTTTTGTAACAGAACATAACGCCGACAATCTGGTTTTCCTTTTGAAGTTTTAATTCGATGAACTCCCAGTTTTTATCGGAGGCCATATTTTGAAATACTTTTTTCGGATAGGTAAAGGTGTTTAATCCAAAATTTTTTGATTTCACATTTTTATAGAGTTCATGATAGGTATCAATTTTTTCAGGAGTAGGGAAGTCTAAAATTGATATATGGAACTTATCTTCAAACGGCAGTACCTCTTTTCTGAAATGTTTTCGAGACCGGGAGCTTAATGTTTCCAGAAATTCTTCTTCACTGTTCCAATCTAAATTATTAATTACACAGGAATCTGGCATGGAGACGGGAATATAACCTTCCTTTTGGAAAACTTCTGCCAAGGCTATAGATTTCTTAAAATCGCGCAGAACGCACATTCCAGTTCTTAGTCTTTCTCCCAGCGCTTCGATTCTTAATAAGAGTTCTTTGATAGCTTCCTCAGATTGTGAATGCTTGTGGTCTAAATACAAATGACTACCTTCGGTAAAGAGACATCCCATAGACAGTACTTTAGTAGTCATCGCATAGGGATTGGATTCCCTGTCTTGCTCTATGGCTTTGGATACCGATTCCGGTGCAAGCATATCATTCTTCCATAAGCCGCTGGTTAAAAATGTAGCTAAAATTGGATCATCCTTCTGATCTGTAATTATAAAATAATGGAAGTTCCAGTTATGCTCTTTTTGGTCATTATGGGAAAAGCATTTTTCCAGAAATTGAAGTCCTTCTTTATTAAGCATATTATGACTTCCAAGTAGTTTATTCCATAGATCTGTATCTATGTCTTCGATGCTTTCCGCATAATTCACCGATACATCTGAACCTGATTTTTCTTTTATCGTAGTTGGGTTCAAGCCTATATTAAAAGCTTTCCCAACCCTCTCCAAAGTATTATTCGTTGCATTTAGCGCTTTTTCATAATGATACTCCAGGGCATCCACCAGGGCTTTAATATCTTCTAATTCATTGTGGCAGGAAATCGTAATTCTTACCCCGGTATTTTTTACAGGAACCGCTGGAAATAATCCCAGGTTTACAAAGAATCCTTCATCCAGCATTCGTTTCACAAAATTATAGCCGGTGGCGGGTAAGCCCGTACCAATATAAAAAACCGGGGAGTCGTTCTTTGAAATTAAGGGCAGGTTGGTTTTTGAAAGCAATTCATTAAAATAATTTATCCGGAGCTGTAGTGCCTTTTGTAGTGAATATATTTCGGTAGAAAGATGAATGTCTGCCGAAGTACTTGCCGCAGCAACTGCGCTGGGTTCCAGTTGGGCAGAGAAGGTGAGTGGGCCGCCAAAATTTTTAATTTTTCTAAAGAGTTTTCGATCTGGACAAACCAAGACTGCACCCGAGGCTCCAAAGGTTTTGCTTAAGGTGCCAAATAATAAAATTTTTTCAGGGAGTTCTTTTAGGACTTCCATTACATAGCCACTACCGTTATGGCCTTTCCAGCTCATTCCATGCACATCATCAAAATACAAGTTCAGCTGAGGATATTTTTCACAAAGGGAGATAAGATCTTCTATGGGGGCATAATCACCATACATGGAATAAACCCCATCTGCCATATACCATATTTTTTTAACCTTTCCTGATAATCTCTTTATCCGGTCTTCCAGCATGTCCATGGAATTATGGCGAATTAGGCTTACAGGTATACCTCTAATTTTAAGGAATTGGGCCGCATTTTGAACACTCCAGTGCACCTGGTGATCTAAAATTACAGCATCCTCATCCCTTACCGCAGTTGGTATAACCGCAATATGGCCTAACGTACTGTTCTTTGTTATAAGAATTGGATTGTTGTAGATGGCTTCTATTTTCTCTTCTAACTCCGCATACAATGGATGAGAGATATAGGTCTTTGAAAGTGGAAATTGGGTGCCATATTTTTGAATAGCTTCAATGGCAGCATTTTTAAGGCGCTGATCCTGTTCAAGACCCAGGTAGCCAGTCGTTCCAAAATGAAAGGATTCAATTCCATTTACTTTTATTTTCCGACCGTTTAAACCCGGACCTTCAGCATGCAGGTGTAAGACTCCTGCATTTGTTGCATTGGTGATTACTTCATCTACCGTATCCAGAAAATTGTTGTGTTTTATTTTTGCCATAACTATAGATTTGAAAATTCTCATATTAAACTATGACAAAAAATTATTATAAATCTAACCGTTATTGGTAAAAGTCTTTTCAGAACAGTCATACGGCTTTTCATCCAAATGCAGGTAAAATCTATGTTTATAATTTTAAAACATGTTAAATGAAATCAATTAAGGTGTTCTGATAAGACTATTTATTTTTTATTATATATTAGTGATATCCAAAACTTTACGGGATGGTGGTGGATGGAACCTACGCGAAAATGTGGATCTCTGAGGGGATCTTATTCTTTGTCTATAAAGAGATTTATGAGATCAATAGGAGTATGGCCAGAGAGATAGTTAGTCAACGTTTGCAGCTGCAAAATGAAAATTCGTATCCTATATTTTGTGATCTAAGGGCCATTACCAATGCACAGAAGGAAGCCAGGGATTATCTCGCAATAGAAGGTGCCTTTATGACGACAGCTCTGGCTCTTCTGGTGAAAGATGATCATGCGATGGCTATTACCCAACTCTTTATAAAAACAAGCACCCCGAATTACCCTATCCGGGTATTTAAAGATAAAAAGAAGGCGCTTTTGTTTCTGCAGGACTATAAATAGTAATCTTTAAAATAAGAATTATGGAATATGCATTCAACAATGAGGACAAAATGAGATTCAATTCTTTATATCAGCAAATCATAGAAATTGCCTGTGGTAACTTCATGTTTCGTCAGGAGCCTTCCGGCAGAAGAGATCCCATTGATACTGTTACCGTACTGCTGAATATGATGTCAGAGGAAATATATAATTTTTGTTTTGGAACAAATCAGGAAATAAAGCAACCGGAAATACAATTTTCAATCTTTTTAGATAAGGATTTTTACATCACGTCATATTCTTCCAATACTCCTGAAATTTTGAAATGGAAACAGGACAAATTTGACTGCCAGGTTTCTGAAATTCTTTCAAAAAACTCGGAGAAAGCGCTGACGGACGAAATTGATTCAGCTACTGGAAAAATGTATCAGCAATTTATTCCTGTTGACTTCATTGTTAAAAATAAAGGATTACATAGATGTCCTTGCACTATTCAAAGGATGGTGGGAGTAGATCCCTCCTGTGCATATGTCATTACAGCTTTTCGTTTTACGAATGGTGAAGAACCTCTGAGAAAAGTAAGTAATATAAGACATTCATTAAAATCAGGAAAAAAGGAAAGCGCTGCAACAAAAATTTTGCTGAAACAAGTACGTCTTTATATCCTTAAAAATCTTCATACCGATCTTCCATCTCTTAGAGAATTAGGTCTTATTCATCGTACTAATAAAACTAAACTTAAAGAAGGATTTAAAAAAATGTACGGCACTACCATCCATAGGTTTCATATGGAAAAAAGGCTTGACAAAGGAGCACTCTTGATTAGAACTACGGAACTACCAATTTCTATGATTACTCAAAAATGCGGTTTTAAAGATCACTCCCATTTTTCAAAAAATTTTAAAATCCAGTTTGGACAGACACCTTCCGAATACAGAAGAGAATATAAGCCCAATTTCATGAGAGAATAGTTTTACGGCCTTTACAACCATTTTATTTGAAGGTATTTGGTGAAATTTACTATTGTGAAATACCAGGGTTGTAAAATTTGAAATACTAAGATTCTATTACTTCTTTACTTTTCAGTACCATGCTGGCTTTTACACCCAATAAAAGAAATTATAAAATTTTTTTGCGCAGAAAGTAGGAGAAGCCGAAAATCCTTGAAAGAGTAGGTGAATTTAAACTTTAATATTATGAAAAAGTTATTTTTAATTCCGATTATGGCGCTTCTGGTTGTATTAGGCATGTCCTTTACCAGCTTTGAAAGCGAAATTGAAGAGCAACCTGAAGTTGTTGCCAGTGATTATATACGTGTAAATGGAAACTGGCAACCTATATCTGAACAGGATTGTAATACTGGCTCCTATGATTGTAAGGTGAAATTTACAGAGAATGGACAAGAGTTTAGAGTATATGATGAAATGGACTTAAGTACTTTGAGAAAAAGTCCAAATCCTGGAGCTACTTTGATTAATCCATAAATAAAGTAATTATTTTAAATGAGTAGCGCCTTGAACTATTCAAGGCGCTATTCTTTTCCTTTTGAATTAAAACTAAATTTCAGGTAGAATGATAAGTTGCTGCCTGTTTTCTGCACACAGATATTTCTTGGCTGCTTTATTCAGTTCCTCAAGATTTATAAAATGAGAAATTACCGATTCGTATTTTAAGACTTTATCTTCTGGGTCTTCATTATGTTGCAACGATCTTTTCAGATATTTAGGCCAGAAATTAAGCATCCAGAATGTTTCCAGATTTTGTCCATATTTAGATCGCTCCTGCGCTATAGCAGTCTCCAGCCAGGCTTTTGAGATGCCATGTTGCTTTAAGTTTCCAAACTCTTCCATAGCATATTTTATCATTTTTCTTTCGTTACCTAATTCACTGTCAAAACTGATGTTGAAGGCATATATTCCATTTTCATAATCCATCCATCTTCCAGATGCTCTCGGGGTATAACAATCAATGCGTAGTCTGTCAAAGATCATTTGATTTAATTTCTTGACCAGCAAATCCAGTTGTACCTGGGTTTTAACATCTTTAGTAACCTTTACTGGAAATGATATTTCGACAATGGCCTCTTTAAGGTTGTTGAAGTGAACTATTTCTTCGAATGGTGTATAATTATAATGGTATTTCTCTGCTGTCAAAGAATCTTGATTTGTCAATGTTGGAAACTCAGAAAGATAGTGAGTTATTTTAGGGAGCATATTATCGGTATTAAAATCTCCTGTGATTATAAAAGTATAACCACTTAGATTTCCGAAACCTTTCTTATATGCTCTTAAATATGTTGAATAATCAATCTCCCGAAGATCATCTTTAGAGAGTTTGGGCAAATTGGAATATTGAAGTTCATTAGAGATGTCTTTTAATAATACATCATTTAAACCATATTTATAACCACTCAGCAACTCTTGTTTATCTGATTTCCAGGATTGGAAAGCTTTAGAATTTTCATTTGGATCTGTAACATATAGATATAAAAGGTTAAAGAAATTTTTGACATCCTCCGCCTTAAATTCCCCTTCAATTTTAAATTCATTTTCGGTGGTTTGTGATCGTAGTCGAATTTGCTGATCAAGCATAAAATCCTGTAACTGAAATTTGGAATAACCACCGGCATCACCGGATAAGACCATGTCTGAAGACGAGGTTGTAGCGATATAATTTTTGACATCTGAAGTCGCTACCGGTATTTTTTTAAATCCTAGAATAGAAACTATATTGTTATAACTGGGAGATGCCGGTGCACTGGGTTTAAATACTAAATTAATGCCGTTATTCAATTTTACCTGGGTCAATCCTATAATATTCTCTTCATAATTATCTTCATATATTTTCTTTTGATTCACCGAAGAGAATCGATTTGGTAACGAATCAATAGCTTTAAAATTAAAAACGGGCTGTGAAGAGAGGTCCTTAGAGTTTTTCATCCATTTGATTATTTGTCCATGACCAGGTACTTGTTTGTCATCCACATTAAAAAATACAAAATCAGTATTTTTATTAAGGTTCCATTGGTTTGTTATATATTCTGAAATTTCCGATACACCTATATCATTCAGTATTACTCTAATGGTTTTTTTCTTTTCATCTAAAGTCCAGGTTTTATTGTTATAAATAAAATGATCCTGGAACCTCAAAGCTTTATCTTTTGAGCTTTTAGTCTCTGTTATTAGGTCATCCAGAAGCTTCGCTTTTTCATTATTTAATAGAGAGGTGCTGCTTTGTGTCTTTATTACTTGGTATGCTTTAAAAAAATTAAGCATTTTCTCCTCTATATCTTCATCCTTTCCTAATGGGATTTCCCATAAGCTTACCTGAAGTTGTCGATTTGCCAGAGTGTTAGAAATAAACTTGTTTGTATACCTTATAAAAGGCGGTTCGTATTGCTTCACAAATGGGCTATGCAACTTTGTTAAAATATTCATACTAAGCCTTTGCAGGATCACATTTTTCAAATCTTCTTTAGATCGGAGAATATCATCATCATGATTGATTTTCTTCTTCAATATTATGATTCTTCTTTTTTTATTAATTGAATCACGAATACTAACATATTGATTTTTATCGGGTAGCTGTAAATCAAATTTCTTATTGATTATTTCGGGATCCTTTGGATTGTTCTTTACTTTTAGATCGCTAAATTTTTTTCGTATTATAGTTTCCAGACTATCTACATTAACATCTCCAACAATTATTGCTGCTTGCAAATCAGGACGATACCAGTCCTGATAGAATTTATTAATCTCATTTAAGTTGACATGCTTCATGCTTTCAACTTTTTTGGGATACTTAATTAAACGAAAATTAGTATTATAGAGTGTCGTATTACTTAAAGTATCAAGTAACCAGCTATCATAGGGAGAGGTAGGTCTTCCTTCCGCTATAACAGCACCACTTTGAAGGGCTAAATGTTCAGGCTTAAATAACATATTAGTTGACCATTCATGTAGAATTTGCATGGCGGCATTCAATCTAACCTGATCTCCTGCTGCGAAGCTTAATGTATAATATGTCTTTTCGTAATCAGTCCTGGCGTGGTTATATATTCCTAAAGAATCTGTAAAGCGTGGCAGATCTGGAAATTTACCAGTATAAAAAGATCCCATATGCTCTAATAAATGAGCGTACTCAATTTGGTTTTGAGATTCTTGAAAATATCCAGCTTTTACCGATAATATCATCTCAATTCTTCCCGGTGGATTTTCATTATGTTGCAGGTAATAAGTAAATCCATTATCTAACTTTCCGTACCTTACGGTAGAGTCTAAAAGTTCTACATTTTCTTGATGTTCCTTACTTGATTCCTGCGAGAATGTGATAGCAACACAGAATAATATAAAAAACATGGCTAGGGTATGTTGTGTCATTTTAATAACCTTCATTTTGTGTTAGATTTGGATTTTTAATTCGTTCAGTCTCTGGAATCGGATATAATAAATCCGTATCTTCCCAATAAGGGTTCTCATCCTCCAGTGCTTCTGATGTACGATCGCTACGCTTTAAGTCTAACCAACGATGTCCCCATTCAGCAAACAACTCTTTTCTGCGCTGCAGGAATATTTCGTTCAGCAACTCAGCCTGTTCGATAGTAGGATTTAAATCGGCCAGTAAATTCAAACCGGCTCGTTGCCTAATGATATCTAAATCTGAGATAGCGCCGGCAATATTATTCTGCATAGCTCGCGCTTCGGAACGTATTAAATACTGTTCTGCTAATCTTAACACCATGGAATACTCCCTTATAGGATACTCAGTACTATTCCAAATTTTATATTTATAAATAAAATGAGCATTTTTTGATTCGTTATAACCGATCCAGTTGAGTAACCGTAGATCTTCGGTGTCAAATTGCTCTACAAAATCTTCCTGCAAGCGGATTGCTGCAAAGAATGAAAATATTGGATCTATAATGAAAAAGTTTCCTTCATTGGTCTGGGTGGAGATACCATTTCCCCCAATTGGTGAAATCTGCCAAATCGCCTCCTTACTATTTGCTAAAAAAACCTCGTTGAGATCATCCTGCAATTTGTAGGTTCCATTTTCGGCGATTAAATGGCCGCTTAATTCTTCGGCCTTGGACCAGTTTTCAGTATATAAGTAAAAGCGTGCCATCAGGGCCTTTACGGTAAATCTATTAACCTGTGTTCGTTCTCCAGTTACGTAGTCTGAAGACAATTCCTCTTCCGCTTGTTGCAAGTCTAAAAGAATCTGGTCGTAAATCTCATTTTTAGGAGTTCTGAATGCCAACTGGTTTTCGCGATAATCGGTGCTTAGAATTAATGGAACATCTCCATATAAGTTAACCAAGTAGAAGTAAGTGAAGGCCCTTACAAATCTGGCTTGTCCATCCATTTGTTTCTTGAAATCCTGATCGAGCACTTGTGAATTATTTATCCCTTCCAGAAATGAGTTAGTGATATAGATCATATTATAAGCACTGGACCAGATATTTAAATTGTCAGGATTATCAGGATTTACTTCATTTTGTTCAAACTCCATCCTTGAGAGATTGGTAGTGCTAATATTGCTGATATTATCAGCAGACAATCCCGCAAGTGTTGTAACACTGCTCCTGTACCCATTAGAAAAATCCAGCTGGAATAACTCATTGTAAATTCCCGTCATCGCACTTTTTACAGTTGCTTCATTATTAAAAACCTCTTCCCGGATTAATTGGTTTGATGGGGGATCCAGTTCCACCATCTCTTCGCAGGACAGCGTAAAAATGCTTAGAAGGATAATTAGTAGTTGTTTTTTATAATTTAAAGGTTTCATATCATTTGAATTAAAGATTAAACTGTAAGCCAGCTGTAATAGATCGTAGGTTCCCTACAGACAAATCTGAAGTTGCTAATTCTGGATCGAGGCCGGTGTAGGGGGTAATCGTCCACAAATTCTGTCCATGTAGAAATAATTGGACTTTTCTGAGATTCATGCGATCTAGCATCTTAGAGGATAAGTCATAACTTAATGACAGCGTTTTTAACCTCAAAAATGAGGCATCCTGGTATGGAAAGGAGCTTTCCAGAACATTTCGATAAGCCGTCCCTCCCAGAAAAGAGGCAGAATATCTTTGATAACGGTCGTTATCCAAAACAGAGCTTAATACATTTTTATTGATTCCCGCCTGAAAGTTGGTCTGGATTCCTTCCTGCTTAACAAATTGAAATAAAAACTGCAGGTTGAAATTTCTATAATTCAGATTATTACTGATGCCTCCAAAGAATTGCCTATTCAGGTCCTTAATGATCACTCGATCTTCAAAATCAAGTTTACCATCATTATTAATATCTTTTACAGTATATAATCCAGTTTCGGGATCAAGTCCTTCATATTTATATAATAGACCAATATTTAAAGGATATCCTACACGATACGTGTTGGAATAAGAAGATTGTTCTAAGTCTGGGTAACTGATTAGCTCATTTTTTGGAATGGTAATATTTAAATTCGATCTCCAGCTAAAATTCTTTTTATCTAAATTGAGGGTTGCCAATTCGATCTCCAGTCCTTGATTTTCAACGGTCGCCGGGAGATTGGCCTGAACCGAAGTAAAGCCGGTTATATAGGGCAGGGAATACCCCACCAACTGGTTAGAAGACCTATTACGATACCAGCTTAATCCAAGATTTATACGGTCATTTAAGAATCCAAGTTGTAGTGCTGCTTCAAGTTTACGATTCACTTCCCAGGAATAATCGGGATTCGCTAATGAAGTAGGGTATAGACCATTTATACCTCTGGTAGCCTGATATGAATCAAGGTAACCGTAGTCTCCAATTTGATCATTGCCGGTACTACCATAACTTCCACGAAGCTTTGCGAAGGATAGAAAAGAAAGATTGCTTTTTAGAAACTCTTCTTCACTAATTATCCATGCTGCGCCAACCGCTCCAAAATTGGCAAATCGATTATTAGGTCCAAAACGGGAAGACCCATCTCTACGGGCCGTAAAATTCAAGAAATATTTCTTATCCCAGTTCAATCCAATACGGGAAAAGATTGCTGCGTATTTATATTTCGTTTCGCTACTTTTAGCATTGAGGATACTTTCTGCGGAACTTAAATTACCTATTAACGCTTCAGATGCATAGCCGCTTCCTTGAAAACTGCTAAGGGTTGATTTATTTCTTTGTAAAGTTCCCCCTAATAAAAATTCGGTCTGGAATTTATTAAACCCTTTATTATAAGTTAGCTGCGGTTCTATGATCCAGGATCTTCGACCGGTAGTAAGATGAAAAGAATTATTTACCGGATTGTTTGAAGGATTATAAGATCGTGCCGGCAACCTCCATAATTCGTCACTTTGATAATCAGTATAGCCGAGACTTGATTTCAACTTTAATCCTGGAAAAATCTCATAGGAAAGTAGGACGTTGGAAGTTAAATTTTTTGTTTGTGTGTTGGTAGTATTATAGAAGCCTTCAAATGGATTCGTAAGACCGGCTTCTCCCCATTCTTCCCAGTTCAGCGCTGTTTCCTCATTGAAAATGGAAGGTGCATTTGGTGGCAATAGAATTATTGAAGGATCCAGATTACCATTACCAACAAGGTTATTTCGATCTGTCCCATAATTCAGTTTCAAGTTTAATTGAAACTTATTATCTTTTGATAAATGGTTTAAAGCCATATTACCGGTACCCTTACGGTAATCGTAATCTCCCGGATAAACGGTGCCCTGTGTAAAATAAGTTCCTCCCAGTCTAAAGGAAGTAGATTCATTGCCACCGGAAAACGACAAATTAACATTAGTGACCTCTGAATTTCCACCAAACAAATACTCCTGCCAGTCGGTATAACGTTCCTGGTTCCATAAAACGAGATCATAAGCATTGTTTACATCCGGTTCAACTTCGTCATTTTGAAAAGCTTCTCGTCTCACCTGTAAATACTCTTCAGTATTTAATAAATCCATTCTTCCTGGTACTTTAGAAACCCCGGTATAAACCCTTGCTTCAAGTCCTGTCCCGTACTGAAACCCGGATTTCGTAGTTATTAAAACTACACCATTGGAGCCCCTAGAACCATAAATTGCTGTAGCATCTGCATCTTTGAGGACCTCGATACTTTCGATATTAGCCGGATTTAGATTATTTAAAGGATCTATTCCCGATGTGCTTAATAGTGAGTTGCTTGCTACCGGTTCGGAACTGATAGGAACACCGTCTATAATGTAGAGTGGGTAATTACCATCCTTCCTTAAACTGTTGGTTCCTCTAATTCTTATGGTAGATGCCATACCGGGATTAGCCCCACCGGAAATAATTTCCACTCCGGCCATTCTTCCCTGAAGGGCCTGGATAGGGCTAACCACCGGTTGGTTTTCTATTTCCTCTGCGGTTACGCGGGAAATGTTACCGGTACGTTCTCGCTGTGTTGTAGTGTAATAACCTGCATTAATCTCTACTTCGTTAAGCGACGCAATATCTTCTTTGAGTATTACATTAATAATGGAACGTCCATTAATCCCTATTTCTTGGTCTTTATATCCAATAGATGTAACAACAAGGGTGTCCTGTGAATTGGCATTTATACTATAATTCCCTGAAAGGTCTGTGTTTGTGCCGTACTGCTTATTCTTTATCAGAACTGTAACTCCCGGTAGAGACTTTCCATTAGTATTCGTAATGGCACCAGTAATTGGTTGCTGGTAAAATAGGGTAGGAGAGTAGGGCGTTGCCGCTTTGGCCTGACCCATCGCTAACATGACCAATAAGGCCATGGCTAAGAGGAACATGATGATAAGCATGCCCCGCTTGTAAAAATTTTTCATAATTTTACATTAGTTAAATGAAACATTTGTTTTATTAAAGCTTAGGCCTTCCCTGGACGACTGCAATCTCAAGGGAAGGCTTTTTTGCTTTTACCCGTCAAAACGAGTGTTCACTTTTCTTTTTTCCATATGCATTTTTTTATTGGCTAAACAAACTATTAAATTGGAGCAAAAAATCACCGTTCCCAAAACCATCTCTACATGAGAATTGGCTTTTGCCCACCCAACTACTGTAATAGAATAAACTGTTTACAGTATCCCACGGGATTATTAGCGGATTTTACCTCGTTCCCGTAAACAAGCTTGATAAAAACACTCCGTCGGGAATGCCGGCCGCTTTGACCTTTTTTTAAAATGTAGGATTAATTATAGCGACGTCTTTTCAGTGAAGAAACAAATGCTTTAAAAAATAAGTAGAGCAGGAAACACCTAAATACAAAAAAGGCGTGAGAGCTCATCTTATTGCATCAGAGGTACTGGTATACCTTAAAACCACAATAAGCAGCAAACTCACGCCCGGGTCGTGAGCATCCTTACTTATCCTCTCGTGGTTTATTTGAAAATTACCAGTTTTCTGACGCGAGATTCAAAGCGAATGCTTCTAATATTTTTACTTTAAGAAGTTTCGCAAATTTAATAAAAACAATCAAATATAAAATAAATTATCGGTACGTCAAAGCGTACCGATAATTTATTTTATACTCATTTACTTGCATTGATGGAAAAAGAGTTAGTAAACCATATTAAGTTTAAGACTGCAATAACTCTAAACATTCTTCTAAACCAAGCAAAATCTTACTCTGAAAATCAAACAAAAGATATTGCTACAAGTCAAGGAAAAATAGCTTCGTTTGCAGTCTTAAGAAAAGCTACAGTTACCAATATTCTCAATGCAAAGACCAATCCTAGTACAGCTACTTTAATTCTAATAGTGGAAGCTATGGGATTTACAATTAAGAACTTTGCAGAAGTCTATGAATCTATTGGAACCTCCAATTTACGGCAACTTGCCAAGCAGTTAAATAATCTTAAAGCAAAATAGAAAAATTAATGTTGGCATTCTTTTCTGATTTGATTATTTATACTTTTTCATCTTTTCTGAAACTAGTTATGCGTCTAATCTAAATAATTTTTGGATGTAATAGTTATCTTGCTGAGGATATAACAAGATTAGGCACAATCTAAAAGATAGTATGATAGAAAAAAGAATTATTCAAATTACAATATCAATAATAGGCTTAATTTTTATCGTATCTCATTTACTATGGCCAGGACTTAAAATTGACGGAATAACAGTAATTTTAGTTGTCATAATTATTGTTCCTTGGTTAGCACCACTTTTTAAGTCCTTTGAATTGCCTGGAGGATTAAAATTTGAATATCATCAATTAGAAAATGCTACTGAGAAATTAATAGGTGCAGGGTGGATAAAACAAGATGATTCAGTAGAAACTTCCAAAGAACATTATAAATATTCTTTTTTAAATGTAGTTGATTTAGACTCAAACTTGGCGTTGTCCGGTTTGAGAATGGAAATTGAATCCCGACTAAAAGATTTAGCCGAACATAATTCGATTTCTATAAAAAATAAGGGTATTAATCAATTGACTAGAGAACTCTCCACAAATGGAGTACTCACCTATATAGAATCTTCAGCTATAATAGACATTTTACCATTCCTTAATCGAGCATCTCACGGTCAAGAAGTTGACAAGAAAATTCACGATTGGGTAATTCAAATCGGACCTCAAATTTTGGATAATTTAGAAGCTAGAATTGGGGAACAAAAACTACCAAGCTTAATAGATTCATTTAAAAAAAGGGATGGAGGTCAAGGCATTGAACTCGGTTATGAACTTTCAAAATATCTAATAAAATCAACTAATTCATTCTTCGAAAAAATGAAAAAAGAAACTTTTAGAGAATGGTTAGATGAATTAGAAAACAGCTCTTTTACGATTTATAACGCTGATGATGAAATTGAAGAACAACTAAAACATGCTGAAATGTCAAAATTAAAGGAAATGATGCTCAACTCGGTTAATCAGTTTCTTGAAGAGAATAGTAATAATAAAGAAGCGAAAGCTCTTCAAGAAAAATTAAATAAAATTGAAATTAAAAGTATTTGGTAAGACTGTGTCTAACGGCGATTAAAGGGGCTAATATGGGGTATTCCATGAAAACGAATAATTTATAAAACAAACAACAAAAAAACAAGCCGACAACTCAGCGTGCTATATTCCGCACAATAGCCAACTGCAACCTTTCAGAGATTCAAATGCCCAATCTTTAGAATCCTTTAACATTAGAAAGATTTTTACTAAATTGCTCCAGCTACTCTACCCTACCTCGGAAGCATAAATTATTTACTACATACCCGAATCTTAATAATGGCAAAAAAGAAAACTACCAAAGAAAAATCTATTGAAGAAAGCCTGTGGGATGCTGCGAATAAATTACGTGGCTCCATCGAACCTTCAGAATACAAACATGTGGTGCTCGGGCTTATCTTCCTGAAATTTGCCAGTGATAAATTTGAAGTGCGCCGTGAGGAACTTGTTGCCGAAGGCAAAGAAAAGTATCTTGAGATGAAAGACTTCTATAATATGAAGAACGTCTTTTTCTTAGCAGAGACTTCCCGATGGAACTATCTTATTAAAAATGCGAAGCAAGACGATATTGCACTAAAGATTGATACCGCGTTAAACCAGATCGAAAAGAACAACCCATCTCTAAAGGGTGCATTGCCGGACAATTATTTTTCCCGCTTAGGACTGGACAAAAGTAAATTAGCCTCTCTTTTAGACACCATTAATAAAATAGATACTCAAAAAGACAAATCCCAGGATATTGTGGGGCGTGTATATGAATACTTTTTGTCCAAATTCGCGTTGGCGGAAGGAAAAGGAAAGGGAGAATTCTATACGCCAAAGAGTATTGTAAACCTTATTGCTGAAATGATAGAACCCTATAAAGGGATAATTTATGACCCGGCCTGTGGTTCAGGTGGAATGTTCGTGCAGTCTATCAAGTTTATCGAAAGCCACCACGGGAGCAAACGGGAAATTTCAATTTACGGACAGGAGTACACCAATACTACTTACAAAATGGCAAAAATGAACCTTGCCATTCGGGGGATATCTGCTAATCTGGGTGAAAAAGCGGCCGATACCTTTAGCAACGATCAGCATAAAGATCTGAAAGCAGATTATATTATGGCTAACCCGCCCTTTAATCAAAAGGACTGGCGTGGGCCGCAGGAATTAATTGATGATCCTCGATGGCAGGGTTATGAAGTCCCTCCAAAAAGCAACGCAAACTACGGCTGGATTCTAAATATGGTTTCCAAACTTTCAGATGATGGGGTTGCCGGGTTTATTCTGGCAAATGGAGCTCTTTCCGGGGGTGGCGAAGAATATAAAATTAGGAGAAAATTGGTGGAAAACAACCTGGTGGAAGCTATAGTGATTTTACCACAAAATATGTTTTATACCACTAACATAAGTGTAACCGTTTGGATCCTGAATAGGAATAAAACCGCACATTCACGTTCTATTGGTGATCAGGAACGCCATTACCGGGATAGGGAGGAGGAGGTTTTGTTTCTGGATTTACGCCAGATTGGGGAACCATTTGAGAAAAAATTTATTCAGTTTAGTCCAAAGCATATTCAGGATATTGCCAAAACCTACCACGATTGGCAACAGGAAAACACCGATTATAAAGATATCCCGGAATATTGTTACAGTGCCACCAAAGAAGATATTAAAAAAAAGGATTTTTCATTGGTGCCCAGTAAGTATATTGAATTTGTAAACCGGGATGAAAATATTGATTTTGATTCCAAAATGGCGGGTTTACAAAGCGACCTGTCCGATTTACTACAACAGGAAGAGCAATCTAAAAAGGAATTGTTAGACGTTTTTAATGAGCTGGGCTATGCGATCAAACTATAAGCCTATCGGAGATTACATACGACTAGTTGATGAACGTAATAAAGAGTTAAAAGTCTCTACGCTTTTAGGCTTAAGTATATCAAAAGAATTCATTCCTTCTGTGGCAAATACGGTTGGAACAAATATGCGCAACTATAAGATCATTCGTAAAAATCAGTTTGCTTGTAGTATTATGCAGGTGAGGAGAGATGGTAAAATGCCAGTGGCATTACTTGAAGATATTGAAGAAGCTATTATTTCCCAGGCTTATCCAGTATTTGAAATTATAGATACCGAAGTTTTATCACCTCAATATTTGATGATGTGGTTTACACGCTCAGAATTTGACAGGCAAGCGACTTTTCACGCTGTTGGGGGTGTAAGAGGAAGCCTGGAATGGGAGGATTTTTTAGCTTTTGAACTTCCCGTTCCATCCATCGAACAACAGCGGGAAATTGTAAGGGAATATAATGTAATAAAAAATCGCATCGCACTAAATCAGCAACTCAACAAAAAACTGGAAGAAACTGCGCAAGCGCTTTATAGGCATTGGTTTGTTGATTTTGAGTTTCCTAATGAAGAAGAAAAGCCATATAAATCTTCTGGAGGAAAAATGGTTTATAATGATGAATTGGATAAGGAGATTCCAGAGGGGTGGTTAAGTGGCTCTTTTGAAAATCATATAAAAATCAAAATGGGTCAATCTCCTAAAGGAAATACTTACAATCAAGAAGGTGTTGGAACTCCTCTTATAAACGGTCCGGTCGAGTTCGGAGAGTTTTTCACAGAGAAAACAAAATGGACTTCGGCTCCAACTAAGTTATGTGAAAAAGGAGATTTAATTGTTTGTGTTAGGGGGAGTACTACGGGTAGATACGTAAAAAGCGATGATGTATATTGTTTAGGACGCGGCGTTTGTAGTTTTAAGGGATTAAAATCTCAACGGTTTATTGATGAACTCTTTAAATCAAATTTGGATAAATTACTGACATATACTACCGGCTCAACATTTCCTAACTGGGATAGACAAACTCTCTTAGATTTTCCATCAATAGTACCTCCAAATGAGGTAATTCTTAAATTCCATAAAATGACCAATACATTATTTTCATTAGTTGAGACGAAAGCAAAAGCAAATAAAAAATTAATAAAATTCCAAACCCTTCTTTTTTCCAGGATGGCGAGAGTAGAAAGTGAAGAAGAAATAGTGAACCATTAATATGATATACAAATACCAACTAATCATTCTGGGCACAACAGGAAAATTATCAGATAGGATAGTAGATCTTTTTTTCGAAAAATTAATTGAATTGAAGCAATTGAAAGATTCTTTTATTTTAATTGATGAAAATAATTTTACTAAAGAATATAAAGCTAATCAACCTGCGTTTGCCATTTATTTTGGAGATAAAAATCGTGATTTTAAAAATATTGAAATTATAGATAAGTTACTAAAAGATGCAACATTAATCTTGCCGATTTATTACGATTCTTTTAGTGCAGAAATTCCGAAAATTTTAGAAAATCAAAATGGACAGCTTTACGATGAAACTAAAGACAGTAAAATAACGAACTTGGCTTTAGAATCTTTCGGAAAACTAAGACATACACGCAAGGTGTTTATTAGTTATAAAAGAGATGAATCCTCTTCTGTTGCAATCCAATTATATGAGGCTATGGAAAAAAATAATTTTGATGTTTTTCTAGATACACATTCCATCAAACAAGGAGAGCCTTTTCAAGAGGAATTATGGCATCGTATGACCGATTGTGACGTCATTGTTTTGCTAAATACCCCAAAATTCTTAACAAGTAAGTGGTGTAAAGAGGAGCTAGCAGAGGCTAATGCCAAACAGATTGGAATTGTTCAGTTGATTTGGCCAAACAATAAAATTGACAGCGCTGCACACGTCTCATTTCCCAAATACTTAAAAGATTCGGACTTTATTGATAATTTATATAAAAACAAGGATGCCTCTAAATTACAAGAAGATATTGTTAATGAAATAGTAAGTAGTGCAGAATCCGTTAGAGCCCGAAATTTAGCTTCCAGGCAAGATAATTTAATAACTGAATTTTCAAATATTGCTTTGAAATATGGAAAAAAAATTAACCTACAGCCTGAAAGAATTATAACAGAGGAATTGGGGAATAAAAAAAGAAGAATTTTTATTCCAACTATCGGGATACCACAGTCTTTAGATTGTAATATGTCGGAAGAATTGGCAAAAGAGATTAGTGAATATGAAGTGGAAAGCGTTTACTTAATTTTTGATGATATTAGGATTCGAGAAAAATGGTTAAAACATTTGGACTGGTTGAACAATTATTTAAAAATCAAAACACTTAAAAAGCAAAATTTCGACAAATGGTTTCAAAAAAATTAAAAAATATTTTCCTATCAGCAAGCATACCACTACCAGAGCGAGATCCAAAATATATAGATTCAGCCGATGTTATAGCAATACGAGATTCGGTTATTGCTTTGGCCACTACTATTTTACCGCACTATAGATTAATTTGGGGTGGGCATCCCTCCATTACACCCTTAATTAATTATGTTCTACAGAAAATGAATTTGACAATCCAAGATCACGTATTACTCTATCAATCTAGGTTTTTTGAAAATTTTTTTCCTGAAG
Organism: Christiangramia echinicola DSM 19838; assembly: GCF_000423065.1. GTDB lineage: Bacteria > Bacteroidota > Bacteroidia > Flavobacteriales > Flavobacteriaceae > Christiangramia > Christiangramia echinicola. The sequence goes on along the minus strand of NZ_AUHG01000012.1, from coordinate 281,802 downwards.
ATAATAACAAGTTTGAAAATGTGCGCTTAACTCCGGCTAACGATGACAGAGAAATTAGCTTAGGTTTGATGCGTGAATTAATGATTGGAACTAATGATTTTTATGCTGGTGTTTTTATAGGTGGAATGGAAGGAATTGAAATAGAGTATAAAATGTTCAGAGAGTTCCATCCGAATGCAAAGGTAATCCCTTTAGGCAGTACTGGTGCGGGATCTAAAATGGTTTATGATAATTTTGATTTTGAAAAAAATGAAAGGTTTTTAGAGGATTATGCTTACATGTCACTCTTTCAAGATTTATTAATTAAAAACAAATAAAATGGCAAGAAATGTATTTACAAGTTTTCATTACAAACCAGATAATTGGAGAGCCTCGACAGTTCGAAGTATAGGGAAAATAGAAGGTAATTCGGTTGCCACTCCTAATAAATGGGAAACAGTAACCAATGGAGGAGATGCTGCGATTAAGAAATGGATAAATGATAATATGACAGGTAAATCCTGTGTCATAGTATTAGTAGGGGAAAATACTGCAAATAGAAAATGGATCAATTATGAAATTGAAAGAGCCTGGTCTGAAAAAAAAGGTATTGTTGGGATTCATATTCATAATCTAAAAAACGGAAATGGGGAAAAATCTAATAAAGGAGATAATCCCTTTGATTATTTTGATTTTGGCAGCAAGAAATTTTCTTCCGTTATCAAATGTTACAATCCACCTTATACAGATAGCCAAAAAGTGTACAATCACATAAGAGAAAACATTGAAAACTGGATTGAAGAGGCTATAGAAATTAGAAAAAATAATTAGATGAGCATAATAGATAAGTCCCAACTATTAGGCTTCAGAAATGAGACGCGAACCTTTTCTAAAGGTTTGAATGGAAGCTTAAACGAATTTAGTAACGAAAGTAGAGTAGGAAAAGTTACAATCTTTTTATCTCATAAACATAATGAAAGAACTGAGTTAGATGCTGCTATCCAATTCTTGAAAAGAATGAATGTGAATATTTATGTGGACTGGCTTGATGGTGATATGCCTAAAAATACTTCTGGTAAAACAGCTTCAAGAATAAAAAGTAAGATAAAGGAGAATAGAAAATTTATATTCTTGGCCACTGAAGGTGCTATTAACTCCAAATGGTGTAATTGGGAACTAGGCATTGGAGATACGCATAAGTATATAAATCACATAGCTTTAATGCCAGTGAAAGAAGATTATAAAGGCTATACAGGTAATGAATACCTTCAAATATATCCTACGATAGAGTTCATTAGAAGATTTACTGTTGAAAGAAAAATTGGTGGTTATTTTGACGAAGGTTATTATGTTGTTTCTCCAATTGAGATTGGTGAGGTCCGCTCATATACTAAGCTTGATAATTGGCTTTCTAATTAAAAAAATATGCCCGAAACCAACCGTATAGAATATAAACGTGAACTTTCCGAAGGGCTGGAGAAGGAAGTGGTAGCTTTTTTAAACTACCGTGAAGGCGGCATAATTTATATAGGCATTGATAAAGAAGGTACCATAGTAGGTGTTCAGGATGCTGATAGCGACCAGCTAAAAATAAAAGATCGGTTAAAGAATAATATTCGTCCTTCAGCCCTTGGGCTTTTTGATATTGTAAGTGAAGAAAGGGATGGGAAAGAAATTTTAAAGATTATTGTGGCCAGCGGTTCCGAGAAACCATACCATCTCAAAAAATACGGGATGAGTGAAAAAGGCTGTTTTATACGCCTGGGTTCTGCTGCAGAACCCATGTCCCAAAAACTAATTGAAGAACTTTTTGCTTCTCGTACCCGGAATTCCATAGGGAAAATAAAAGCTCATCGCCAGGATCTAAACTTTGAGCAGCTTCATATTTATTACCAGGAAAAACAAAAACCCCTTAATAAACAGTTCAGGAAGAATTTAGAGCTTACAACCACCGATGGTGATTTGAATTACGCCGCTTATTTGCTGGCCGATGAAAATAACCTTTCCGTAAAGGTCGCAAAATATAAGGGTGACACGCGAGTAGATTTAATGGAAAGCAACGAATACGGTTATTGTTCCCTTGTGAAAGCTACTAAGAGTGTACTGGATAAAATAAGCCTGGAAAACCGCACCATCACACAAATAACTCAGAAAGAACGAAAGGAACATCGTCTATGGAATGCCATTGCACTTAGGGAAGCAATTATAAATGCCTTTGTACATAATGACTATACCCGAGAAATAGCACCAAAATTTGAGATATTTAATGATCGCATCGAAATAACTTCCGCAGGTTCTTTACCTGATGGCTTAAGTAAAAATGAGTTTTTTGAAGGCTTTTCAATTCCCCGGAACAAGGAGCTGATGCGTATTTATAAAGATCTGGACCTGGTAGAGCAATTAGGTTCGGGAATTCCCAGAATACTGGAATCGTACAGCAAAGAATGTTTCCGTTTTTCTGATAATTTCCTCAGGATGATATTTCCTGCCGCAGATGATGTTTATAGGGAGACCCCGCAAGTCACCCCCCAAGTTACCCCGCAAGTCACCCCCCAAGTACGGGATCTTCTTAATGTTTTTAAGGGCGAAGAAAGTAGAACCGAATTACAAAAATCATTAGGTCTTGTGGACAGAAAAAATTTTAGAATCAATTACTTAAACCCCGCTTTAGAAGAGGGTTTGGTAGAATTAACAATACCAGACAAACCCAAAAGCAGTAAACAGAAGTATAGGTTAACTGAGAAGGGAAGAAAAGCCAGACAGGAATGAAATTTACCGAAGCACAACTGGAAAGTGTTTTTGCCAACCAGCTGGAACAGGAAGGTTATAAGCACCAAATAGGAGGCACTATCTCACGAAAGGAAGATGAAGTGCTCATTGAAAGTGATCTTTGGGAATTTCTATTGACAAGGTACCGGAAAAACGGGATTACTAAAAATGAAATAGATTCCATTATCCTTAGACTTAAAACTCTTCCGGCATCAGACCTCTATGAAAGCAACAAGGAGTTTATGCAAATGCTTTCTGATGGTTTTTCGCTAAAGCGGGAAGACCGTTCCCAAAAAGATATCTGGATCTATTTAATTGATTATTCAGAAGACAACCAAAATACTTATAAGTTCGTTAATCAACTGGAAATTACCGGAACCCAAAAACGTATTCCTGACGGGATTCTTTATATTAATGGAATTCCGGTAGTTGTTTTCGAATTCAAAACGGCGATTCAGGAAAATACCACCATTTATGACGCCTATATTCAATTAACAGTACGTTACCAAAGGGACATACCTGAACTTTTTAAGTACAATGCATTTTGTGTCATTAGTGATGGTGTAAATACCAAAGCAGGTTCATTTTTTGCGCCTTATGAATTCTTTTATGCCTGGCGCAGGATCGCAGGATTGGCAAAAGAGGTTGACGGTATTGATAGTATGTTCACCCTTATCCAGGGAATGCTTCAGCAAGATCGCGTTCGGGACATTATTAAAAACTTTATTTATTTACCGGACAGTTCCAAGAAAGACGAAAAGATCGTGTGCCGCTATCCCCAGTATTATGCGGCCAGGGCTCTATTTGAAAATATTCAGAAAGTCCAAAAACCTAACGGAAACGGAAAAGGAGGCACTTACTTTGGAGCAACCGGTTCCGGAAAAAGTTTTACAATGCTTTTCCTAACCCGGCTTTTAATGAAAAGTGATCATTTTGAAAGCCCCACCATTATTTTGATTACAGATCGAACCGATTTGGATGATCAGCTTGCAGGGCAATTTACCAATGCCAAAGCCTTTATTGGGGATGATGCTATCGTAAGTGCAGAAAGCCGTGCAGACTTACGCAAACGGATTAGAGGAAGGGAAAGTGGAGGCGTGTTCCTTACCACTATACATAAGTTTACAGAAGATACCGAGTTACTTACGAATAGAAGCAATGTAATTTGTATATCTGATGAAGCTCACCGGAGCCAGACCAATCTTGACCAGAAAATAAAAATCACAGAAAAAGGGGTGCAGAAAACTTTTGGCTTTGCTAAGTACCTTCACGATTCTTTGCCTAACGCTACTTTTGTAGGTTTTACCGGGACGCCAATCGATGCTACTTTAGATGTATTTGGGAAGGTAGTAGATGAATATACAATGACAGAATCTGTAATAGATGAAATTACAGTACGTATTGTATATGAAGGAAGGGCAGCGAAAGTGGCCCTTGAAAACAGAGAATTAAAGAAAATTGAGGAATATTACCGGGTAGCTGAGGAAGAAGGTGCGAATGAGTACCAGGTAGAAGAGAGTAAAAAGCAGTCGGCTAACATTAATGCCATTTTGAGTGATCCGGATCGTTTACAGGCCATAGCAGATGATTTTGTCAATCATTATGAAAAAAGGCTGGAGGAAGGTGCTACCGTAAAAGGAAAAGCAATTTTCGTTTGTAGCAATCGTGAAATAGCTTACGAGCTTTATAAGAACATCATCGAATCAAGACCGGAATGGGCAAAGATTAGAAAGGCAGAAGAAGGTGCCGATTTAACTGAAAAAGACAGGAAGCAACTCAAGCCTATTGAGCGGATAAAGATGATCATGACAAGAGGAAAAGACGATCCAAAAGAAATGTATGATCTTTTAGGAACAAAAGAGTACCGGAAAGAGCTGGACCGTCAATTTAAAAATGAGAAATCGAATTTTAAAATTGCCATTGTCGTAGATATGTGGCTCACAGGTTTTGATGTGCCGTTTCTGGATAGTATCTATATCGATAAGCCCATCCAGCAGCATAACCTTATCCAGACGATTTCTCGGGTAAACCGGAAGTTCCAGGGCAAAAACAAAGGACTGGTAGTAGATTATATTGGTATTAAGAAACAAATGAACTTAGCTCTTGCCAAATACAATAAGGGTGAGCGTCAGAATTTTGAGGATATTGAAAAGTCCCTGAAGATAGTTAGGGACCACCTGGATTTACTGGCCAGGATTTTTCACAAATTCGATAGTACCGATTATTTCCATGGAGATCCTTTAAGCCAGTTAAACAATCTTAACCAGGCCGTTGAATACGTACAGCAAACTAAGGAGCTGGAAACACGCTTTATGGATTTAGTGAAACGCCTGAAAGCGGCCTATGATATTTGTGCGGGGAGTGAAAAGTTAACACAGGAAGAACGTGATTATACTCATTTTTACTTAGCTGTAAAGTCTATAGTCTTTAAGCTCACCAGGGGAAATGCACCGGATACCGCCCAGATGAACGCCAAAGTAAGAGAGATGATCAAAATTGCATTGGCAAGTGAAGGCGTGGAGGAGATCTTTAAAATGGGCGATCAGACCAACAGTCAGCAGGACATATTTGATGAGGATTATTTGGCGAAAATCGATAAGATCAAATTGCCCAATACTAAAATCAAACTTTTACAGCAATTACTGGCCAGGGCGATTGGAGAGATTAAAAAAGTGAACAAGGTAAAAGGAGTAGATTTTTCTAAAAAGATGGAAGGCCTCGTCTCCCGATACAATGAGAGAAAAGGAGATGTATTACGCGGAGAGGTCTACGAAGAGATGGCAGAGCAGCTCACAGACCTAATCTGGCAGGTACAAAAGGAGTTTTCGGCCGGGGAAAAGTTAGGAATTGATTTTGAAGAAAAAGCTTTCTATGATATTTTAAGAGAGCTCTGTGTAAAGTATGATTTTCAATATCCCGAACATAAGCTCATCGAGCTTTCAAAAGCTATAAAAGATTTAGTGGATGAACAGGCGAAATTCCCGGACTGGAGCAAAAGGAACGACATTAAATCTGCCTTAAAAGTGGGGCTAATTTTATTACTCGATGAACACGGTTATCCGCCGGTGGAACGGGATGAAGTTTATGAAGAAATATTTGAACAAGCGGAGAATTTTAAGAAAAATAGAGCGGTGTAAATGAGTTACTATGCTTTATAGTCTTGAGGCTAAGAAGTACCTGGAATAGTATTCCTTCGGATGATTATGACTCCTTTTAAACAATTTCCTAATAACCTTAAATAATAGCTCTAATTACTTGTAATTCACCTTTCTTTAAAAAGCTCTTTCACTCTAATTAATGGGTGTAATTTATTGTTATAGGCTATGTTTGCACCCTGATTTTTTTTTTGTGATTTCTTCATTTCAAGAATCTAACGTTTCGCATTTCTTCACTGCTTTACTTTTAGGAATTTTTTACAGCTGCATCTCTAAGGGATATATATGAGAACTTTTTACGATAGGGAAGAGGATGTATTTCATAGCTATCAGGTTTCAGGCATGCTGAGCTATTCCAGGGAAGTAATGGGCAGTGATTCAAGATTGGATCTTAATTACTAAAATATTGAATCTTATTAACGATGGAAAATTAATGGTTACTTTCTAGAGTTAATTTTCGGAATAAATATAAAATTCCGTTTCAATTGATATCAAACGGAGATTTTCTATATGGCTCTTATTTATTTATTAAAAAAAATGAGATTCTGTACTTATTCTGTACTAGGTATAAAAACAAAAAGCTTCACATTTCTGTGAAGCCTTGATTTTACTTGTAGCGAGACCGAGATTTGAACTCGGGACCTCCGGGTTATGAATCCGACGCTCTAACCAACTGAGCTACCTCGCCATAGGATTTTTACACTTTACGAATCCTGTTAAATGCCTTGTCATAAAAGGCTTCGCAGGATTTCCTTAATGCGGGTGCAAATATAAAAACAATTTGTATTGGCGCAAACTTTATTTTCTAAAATATTTATTTTGATTTCTTTTTATCTTTCTAATTAATATCTATATTGCCCGAAACTAATTAATCAAGAATGGAAGAAAAGATAAAGTACGAAATGGAGTTTCCAATCCAAGCTTCTCCTTCATTACTATACCAATATATTTCAACACCTTCAGGTTTAAGTGAGTGGTATGCCGATAACGTAAATTCCCGAGGGGAATTTTTTACTTTTATATGGGAAGGTAGTGAAGAAAAGGCAAAGCTTATGAGTAAAAAAAGTGATGAGCGTATTAAATTTAAATGGATAGATGATGAAGACACTCCTTATTTTTTCGAATTACGTATTCAGGTAGATGATATTACCAAAGATGTTTCCCTTATGATTACTGATTTTGCTGAAGATGACGAAATAGAGGAAGGTAAGATGCTTTGGGATAATATGATTTCAGAACTTAAACAGATTCTAGGATCAGCCTAGATTTCTTATTATAAATAGTAACTTTGCCCCGTTTTTAAACGGGGTTTTTTTATGATCAATTTAGACGGAAATATAGTTAACGAGGAAAATGCAAAATTATCGGTGCTTAATCGAGGTTTTGCTTATGGTGATTCGGTATTTGAAACTGTTCGTGTAATTAATGGGAAAATAATGTTCTGGGAAGATCATTATTTCAGATTAATGGCTTCCATGCGAATTATGAGAATGGAGATTCCTTCCAGCTTTTCTCCTGAATTTCTTGAAAAAGAAATCAAGGATATAATTGAAGCGAATGATCTTAATTCTTCGGCAGCACGTATTAGGTTCGCTGTATACAGGTTACAGGGTGGTTATTATACCCCTGCTACAAGGGAGATTGGTTATGTGATCACTACCGAGGCTATGGAAAATTCCTTTTATCTTTTTAATGATAATCCTTACGAAATAGAATTATTCAAAGATCATTACGTGAATAGTGGCCTGCTTTCTACTATAAAATCAAATAACCGAGCAGTTAATGTTCTTGGTAGCATTTATGCCAGGGAAAATGATTATGACAATTGCCTGCTTTTAAATGAAAAGAAGAGTGTAGTGGAAGCGTTGAATGGGAATATCTTTTTGGTTAAAGGAAATACTATTAAAACGCCACCAATTGCTGATGGAGCTTTAAATGGTATTATCAGGAAACAGCTGATCAATATTCTGAAGAAAACTGAGGAATACACTCTTGAAGAAACTTCTATATCTCCTTTTGAGCTTCAAAAAGCAGATGAGTTATTTATTACGAATGTTGCCCAGGGAATTCAGCCGGTTAGTAAATACCGTAAGAAGAATTTTGAAAATAAAGTTTCAAAGGATCTGTTAAGCAAACTTAATGTAAAAGCTAGACTTGGTTAATTATAGGTAGGATTTTCAGGGGAATTAGACCAAAGCATATATTCGCCACCTAATTCTAACATTTTATCTTTCCAGAAAGAATTGTAGGGTTTTTCAAGCAAATCTTTGTTGTCTTCATTTACAGTGATCACCCAGGAGTGAGAATTTAGCTCATCATCAAGTTGATTGGCATCCCAACCAGAATAGCCTAAAAAGAACTTGATCTGCTTATCATCTATAAGCTCTTTTGCGATCAACTCCATAACTACTTCAAAGTTACCTCCCCAGTAAATTCCATGTGCAATTTCTATACTGTCTGGAATAAGGTCTGGTATCTTATGAATAAAGTATAGATTGTCCTGTTCTACAGGCCCCCCGTTGTATACCTTAAAATCACCCTTTACTTCAGGGATTAGATCTTTAAGTGTGAAATCGAGAATTTTATTCAGGATAAATCCAACCGATCCATTATCGGAATGGTCAGCAAGAAGAACCACAGAACGATTAAAAGACACATCTCCTATAATAGATGGTTCTGCGACTAAAAGATGGCCTTTGGTTGGTTTTAACGCGATCATTGTAGCAGTCTTTTTAACTAAACTAATTATTTCCTATAAATAATGCAATACAATAAGAAAATTTTTGAATAAAAAAGCCTCCCAATGGGAGGCTTCTAAAAATTTACTAATGCAAATTATTAGTTTACAGCTTTTTGTAAATCAGCTCCGGCTTTAAATTTCACTACGTTTTTAGCAGCAATCTTAATAGTTTTTCCGGTTTGTGGGTTTCTTCCTTCACGAGCAGCTCTTTTAGATACAGACCATGATCCGAATCCTACTAATGATACTCTATCTCCTTTTTTAAGAGACTTCTCAACGTTCTCAAGGAAAGACTCTAATGCTTTTTTTGCTGCTGCCTTAGAAATTCCAGCGTTTTCAGCCATTGCGTCGATTAAATCTGTTTTGTTCATAATTTGAATTTTAAATTAATTGTTGGTTAAACATTCTGTTAAACTGGTATACAAATTTATACGGATTTCTTGTTCACGCAAGTAATGACAAGGGAAAAGCCCGTATTTGTTAATAACTTGGTTGTTTTGTTAATAAAGATAATTGTTTTTTATTAAAATGCAACCGATTCAGTGTTAATAAGGCTTTAGCGCATTTTTGCCTCTGGCGCAAAATTAAAACCATTTAAAAGCGCTTTAGATAGCATTTTTCTCTTTCCTGGTAATTGAATTTCCTTAATTAAAATGAATCCGTTAGTTGCAGCTACTTTTATCTGGTTATCCTTAATTGTTACAGTACCATTAGGTAAGTGATGTTCCTGCATGATCCTTTCTATATCATAGATCTTTACCTGTACTTCATCTGTAGAATTCTCCAGGTAACACCACGCTGCCGGATATGGGTTGAGACCCCTAATTAGATTATATATTTGATCTACAGGTTTATTCCAGTCTATTTTAGTATTATCCCTGTTTAGCTTAGGTGCTTCTTTTAATGTGCTGGATTCTAGCTGCGGTTTTGGTTCGATTTCTTCTTTGGCAATAGCGTAAAGAGTTTTTACTACCAGTTTAGAACCAATATTCATTAATCTGTCATGGACCGATTCTACATTCTCTGATTCATCTATATTAGTTTCTTCCTGGAGTATCATTGCGCCGGTATCTATCTTCTCATCTAAAAAGAAAGTAGAAACACCGGTTTTTTTATCTCCATTAATAATTGCCCAGTTAATTGGTGCTGCTCCCCGGTATTGGGGTAGAAGGGAGGCGTGTAAATTAAATGTTCCGTATTCGGGCAGGTCCCAAACAGATTTAGGTAGCATTCTAAATGCGACAACTACCTGTATATTGGGGTTTAATTCTTTTAGTTCTTTCTGAAAATCTTCCGCTTTGAGATTTGTTGGTTGTAAAACCTTTAAACCTTTAGATACAGCATATGTCTTTACAGCACTTTCTCTTAATTTCCTACCTCTCCCGGCAGGTCTGTCTGGAGCGGTGATCACACCTACAACATTAAAACCAGCATCAGTGATCGCCTCCAGGCTTTTTACGGCAAATTCTGGAGTACCCATGAATACTACTCTCAGGTCTTTCATTTATTTATAATTTTATACTTATTATTAGGGGTTCTATCAAGAATTCCTTTTTCGCAGAGCAAACTTATTACTTTTAAAATAGCAGTTTCAGAATAATCCAGGTTTGTGATAATTTCTCTCGAATCCTGTGGTCCTTTTTTAAGTAGTCTTAAGATTTTCAAGTAGATTTCGTTCATGTCATCTCTGGTTAATTCCTTCTTTTCTTTAAGGCAGACAGAACACTTACCGCATGCAGGTGGATCTTTCTCTCCAAAATATTTAAGTAGTTGAATCTGCTTGCAAATATTGTCATTCTGTACAAATTCAAGGACAGCTTCGATTTTATCCCTTTTTGTTTTATTGTATTCCTTAATAAAGGATGCTACAGGATTAATGGTAGAATCGTCTTCACGTGGAACCAGAAATGTAATACTGGCATCATGTTTAGAAAGATTGAATTCAATGATCTCCTTATCATTTAATTCTTCAAATATCTTTATGCTCTCCCTTTCTGAAAGATTAGCCTTGTCACATACAGAGGCTAGATTAAAGGAGATAAGATTCTCAAAAACACCTCCATAGTTTCTAAGGATAGATCTTAATAGATGAGCATACCTAGGATTTTCATCAAGGTAATTATCTAAATGATTGCCCGACAATAAGATTTGGATCTCGGTTCTTTTCTGGTAATTCTGGGATAATCTCAAAATGCTACATCCATCCAGCAATTGCAGTGCATTGAAAGCTTTATGTGAATTGAATTGGTATTGATGACAAAAACTGGCAAAATTGAAATCGTGTTCTGTATTCTCTCCTTCTCCAAATGCGATTCTAAAGTAAGCATTCAACTTTCTGTATAATAGCTTTACGTCTTCTACAGAGGCCAGGTTATTTAAAAACTGGTTCTTTAAAACTGGAATATCCCCTGAATTGGTGAGTATAATAGCTCTCGAAGGCTTGCCATCTCTACCGGCTCTACCAGCTTCCTGGAAATAACTCTCCATACTCTCAGGTAGGTCGATATGTATAACCGTTCTTACGTCTGGTTTATCTATACCCATACCAAAGGCTGTGGTGGCAACCATTACGCTAATTTTATTGGTAAGCCATTGTTCAAATTTCTTAGACTTTTCTTCTTTTTTAAGTCCGCCGTGATAAGCTGCAGCGGTTATACCTTGCTTATTTATGAATTGAGAGATCTCCTGAGTGGCATTTCTGCTGCGTACATATATTATCGCTGAATCATCACGAAGTATTTGAGTGAGACGAAAATATTTATCTTCAGTTTTAATGACCTCATACTGGAGATTCGTTCTTTCGAATGACTTTTGATGAATATCGGGATCTTCAAATTTAAGTTGCTCACAAATATCTTTTACCACGTCTTTGGTAGCTGTTGCGGTAAATGCAGCAATATTTACTTCGGGTAATAGTTCACGTAATTCTGAAATGTTCCTGTAAGCGGGTCTGAAATCATGGCCCCATTGAGAGATACAATGTGCTTCATCTACCGCAATGAGATTGATGTTCATTTGCTTCAGACGTTCCCTTACGATTTCCTGCTGAAGTCTTTCCGGAGAAAGATATAGGAATTTGAAGTTTCCGAAAATACAATTATCGAGGTTTCGATCCAGATCAGTATAAGAAATACCTCCTGTGATCGCCATGGCTTTGATATTTTTTTGTTGTAAAGCATTTACCTGGTCCTCCATCAATGATATCAATGGGGAAACTACAATACAGATACCTTCTTTTATAAGTGCAGGTACCTGAAAGCAAATAGATTTTCCGCCGCCAGTAGGGAAGAGGGTTAAGGTATCTTTCCCATCAAGGATAGATTCAATGACCTCAAGTTGCTGTGGTCTGAACTCCCGGAACCCCCAGTATTTCTCTAATATTTTTAAAGCCTCCTCTTTCAAATTCGATTAGATCTTATCCAAAATAAAGCTAGTACGTTCTTCCACACTGAGTTTTGGAACTTCAATTGGGTTGTATCCGTACCTTTTATAGGTTGAATAAAGATAAGACGAAATTTTTAAGGCTTCTTCGTAACTCTCATAACGTTCATTATCACTGGTGTATATTTCTTTCCAGGGAGGAAGTATTAAAATAAGATCGTATCGATTATTCTGACAGATTTTATTAAAGATTTCTGGATATTTAGTGTCAAAATAATCCATATAAGCCACCACATCTGGAAGTCCGCGATCAAGAAAGATATGATCTGAATTAAATTCCATTGCTTCAAGAAATTGATCTAGCCTGCCTTCCAGTAATTTTTCACTGAAAAGCAATGGTTGCTCAAGAAACAATTGGTCTATACCTTGTTCTTTTGCCTCCAGTGTAACCTGCCGGGATATTTCATGCAGGCACTTTTCTCCTTTTTCTTCCAGTCTATTTATGATAGACGATTTTCCGGTTCCCGGGCCACCGGTGATTACAATTTTTCTATTTTTCACCCGGCAAATTTCGACAAATGAATTTGATTATAAAAATGCTATCATTCTTGTATCTTTGCATCAAAACGAAGGAGGAAAATTATGAGTGAATCTAAAAGTCCAGAAGAGTTTTACGCCAAGTTAAAAAAGCAACTTCAGGATACGGCTATGTGGCCGTCTGAGTATTTATATAAATTCATCGTCCCTACAAAAGGAGATAAAACTAACCTGGTTGAGGAAATCTTTAATAATATGGGTGCGGTGATCGAAAAGAAGCAATCTAAAAAAGGAAAATATACTAGCGTTTCTATTAATGTTAGGATGAAGAATCCAGATCATGTGATTGAGAAATATAAAGAGGTTGCAGATAAAGTAGAGGGAGTTATATCTCTGTAAGCACTATATAAAAGAATCTTTTTTGTTGTGCATCTTTAGTAATATTTAGTATTTTGCAGGCAGGAGTATAACTTCAATAATTACCTAATTAAACTTCAATTTTGACAAACGCATTAGAATATAACTCTGAAAGGAGTAAACTGATAATTCCCGAATATGGCCGACATCTTCAGAAAATGGTAGAACATACCGTGAGTATTGAAGATGATGAGGAAAGAAATAAGGTGGCTAAATCTATTATCGCCGTAATGGGTAATATGAATCCACATCTGCGTGACGTGCCAGATTTTCAACATAAACTTTGGGATCAGTTATTCATCATAAGTGATTTTAAACTTGAGGTAGAATCACCGTTTCCTAAGCCTACCAGAGAAATGCTGGCTGAAAGACCAGAAATGCTTCAGTATCCGGAAAATAATCCTAAATATAGATTCTACGGTAACAACATCAAGAGAATGATCGATGCTGCTAAGGATTATGAAGAGGGCGACCTTAAAGAGGCTCTTGTTCTTACCATCGCTAATCATATGAAGAAATCTTACCTTAACTGGAACAGAGACTCTGTAGATGATGAAGTGATCTTAAAGCATCTAACTGAACTTAGTAACGGTAAGATCAATCCAAAGAATATTGATGAAGACTTAAGTCAGGCATCAGAGCTTATTAGAAGCGGAGGTAGTAAGAAGAAATACTCCAAAAACACAAAAAAGACTGGCCGCAAAGGAGGTCGTAAACGCCACTAAACTTAACATCTTTTAATGGGAACTTTTCAAATTGAAGGTGGTCATCGTTTAAGCGGGGATATTCAGCCCCAGGGAGCGAAAAACGAGGCACTGCAAATATTATGTGCGGTATTGCTAACTGAAGAAAAAGTTACGATACATAACATTCCAGATATAGTCGACGTAAATAAACTGATCAATCTTTTGCGCAATCTAGGCGTCAAAATTGAAAAGATCGGTAAAGGTAGTTACACTTTTCAAAGTGATGATCTAAATATGGATTATCTCAATAGCGAGCAATTTAAAATTGATGGCGGAGGATTGAGAGGTTCTATTATGATCGTTGGTCCTATGCTTGGAAGATTCGGGAAAGGATTTATTCCTAAGCCAGGAGGAGATAAAATTGGAAGAAGAAGACTCGATACACATTTTGAAGGCTTCATGAAACTGGGAGCCGATTTCAGGTATAATAAAGAAGAAAGATTTTATGGAGTAGAAGCTCCAAATGGTCTAAAAGGTGATTTTATGCTTCTGGAAGAGGCATCGGTTACCGGTACAGCTAATATTGTTATGGCTGCAGTTCTGGCTGAAGGAACTACGACCGTATATAACGCTGCTTGTGAACCCTATTTACAGCAACTTTGCAAGATGCTGAATTCGATGGGAGCAAATATAAGCGGTGTAGGTTCAAATTTATTGACCATTGAAGGAGTTGAAAAACTTGGTGGCTGTGAGCATAGAGTACTCCCGGATATGATCGAAATTGGTTCATGGATAGGTTTGGCTGCCATGACTAAAAGTGAGATCACTATAAAAAATGTGAACTGGGAGATGTTAGGGATTATCCCTACTACCTTTAGAAAACTTGGTATTACAGTAGAGCAGAAGGGTGACGATATTCATATTCCTGCACATACAGATGGATACGAGGTACAGAGTTTTATTGATGGATCTATAATGAATATTAGTGATGCTCCCTGGCCAGGATTTACGCCAGACCTTTTGAGTATTATTCTTGTGATAGCCACTCAGGCCAGAGGAAGTGTACTTATTCACCAAAAAATGTTTGAAAGCCGTTTGTTCTTTGTGGATAAACTTATTGATATGGGAGCCAAGATCATACTTTGTGACCCGCATAGAGCTACTGTTATTGGTCATGATTTCACTTCGCAATTAAAGGCGACAACAATGACTTCTCCAGATATTAGAGCAGGTATTTCTCTTCTAATTGCTGCGCTCTCAGCTAAAGGAACATCTACGATTCATAACATTGAACAAATAGATAGAGGTTACGAGCATATTGTAGAAAGATTACAGGGGATTGGAGCAAAGATTACCAGACTCGATTAACCCGATATTACGAAATATTATAAATAAAAAAAGCTGTTCAATTGAACAGCTTTTTTTATTTATATAATTCAGGATTAAACTTCTTCAGTCTTCGCCTTTTGTTTAAGCTCCTTATAATGGAATAGGTTCTTATCCTTGATCATTTTAGTGGTTTTTTCAGGAAGCATTTCTTCCCAACCGGCTTGACCTTCACTAATCATCTTAAGGACCTCGCGTGAGTAAATATCCATAATCTCTGGATTGTACTTTTCTATGTCTTCAACTCTTCCGTTGTACTTGAAGAACTTATATAGCTCCTTCATACGTGGATGAACTTTCACATTTTCACTGGTTGTAATTTCTCCGGTTTCAGGATCTTTTAGAGGATATAAGTATACTTTAAGATCTTTGAAGAATAATTTACCAAATGCCTCGAGGATGCCACCACTTAAATGACGGTAATATTTCTCATCGAATACATCTACCAGGTTTTGTACACCCATGGTAAGCCCCATTCGCTGTTTTGAATATCGAGAGAAGTATTCTACTACACGGTAATATTCCTGGAAATTCGAGATCATTACGGTTTGACCCAGGGAACAAAGCAGCTCTGCTCTATCCATAAAGTCTCTTTCATCGATCTCACCTTCAGCACGAAGGTTAGATAAGGTGATCTCAAAAATAATCTCTGTATTCTCACGATTTACCTTAGTCTCATTAAAGAACATATCCTTGGACTTCTCATACATATCCATGTTCACCTTGGTTACAGGTCTAAAACTACCTCTAAGGGCAAGGATGTTCTTCTTGTAAAGAATTTTTGCGGGTAAAACATTATTCCCATCAGGACCGAACATTACCGCTTCAGTCATTCCGTTTTTCACTAACTGAAGACTCATTAAACGGTTATCTACCTTCTCAAATCTTGGACCCGAGAAATTGATAGTATCAATCTCAATCTGGTCTTTGTCTATATGATCATATAAATATCTTAGAAGTTTCTTTGGGTTGTCATATTTGTAATATGCTCCATAAATAAGATTTACTCCTAAAATTCCTAAGGTATTCTGCTGGTGCCTAGCATCATTTTCATGAAAACGAACATGTAGGAGAATTTCGTTATAATCTTCACCAGGTTCAACCTGGTATCTAATACCTACCCATCCGTGACCTTTGTATTTCTTGGCAAAGTCGATGGTTGCAACGGTATTAGCGTAAGTGAAAAATAATTTATTAGGATGTTTTTCGCGAGAGATTCTTTCTTCAATTAGCTTGGTTTCGTGACCCAGCATTTTTTTTAATCTTGCTTCAGTGACATATCGGCGGTCATTCTCAACTCCATAGATCGCGTCACTAAAGTCTTTGTCGTAGGCACTCATGGCTTTTGCAATAGTACCTGAAGCACCTCCAGCCCGGAAAAAGTTCCTCACTGTTTCCTGACCTGCACCAATCTCAGAAAACGTCCCGTAGATGTTCTCGTTTAAATTGATGCGAAGGGCTTTACTATTTATTGAAGGAATATTTTCAAATTCCTTATCGCCCATAATAGTAATTGGCATAGTTTCTCTTTTAAGTAAACAATTTCTTTGTGTACTTCAAAAGTACTAAAAGCGGTAGGCATACAAAAAAATATATTTACTTTTGTGTGAAAAATATCACCTTTTGGAAGTAACATTTTTAGGAACAGGAACATCTCAGGGAATACCAATTATAGGAAGTGATCATCCGGTATGTCTAAGCGATAATCCAAAAGATAAGCGTTTGCGGGTATCAGTTCTTATTTCCTGGAATAATTATAATATTCTTATAGATTGCGGGCCAGATTTCAGGCAGCAAATGTTAGCCAATAATGTCAGGAAACTGGATGCGATATTCTATACCCATGAACATAATGATCATACCGCAGGTCTGGACGATATTAGGCCCTTCTTTTTCAGGCAGGGTGATATTCCTGTATATGCCCATGAAAGGGTTTTAAAAGCTCTCAAAAGAAGGTTTGATTACATATTTACTACGGAAAATAAATATCCCGGAGCCCCTGGCGTTAAGGAGAATGTGATTGAGAATAAACCTTTCAATTTTCATGGCCTTACTGTAACGCCAATTGAATTCTGGCATAATAGACTGCAGGTTTTTGGATTTAGAACAGAGGACTTTGCCTATCTAACAGATCTTAAATCTATAGAAGATAAAGAGGTAGAAAAACTTCGAGATCTGAAAGTCCTCGTAGTGAGTGCTCTTCGAATAGAACCGCATCATTCACATTTTAACCTGGAAGAAGCTCTTGAGTTCGTTGAGAAAGTCAAGCCAAAAAAGACATATTTTACCCATATAAGCCATATGCTGGGATTCCATGAAGAAGTGGAAAAAGACCTTCCAGAGAATGTTT
The DNA here is from genome assembly GCF_000423065.1 of Christiangramia echinicola DSM 19838. Classification (GTDB taxonomy): domain Bacteria; phylum Bacteroidota; class Bacteroidia; order Flavobacteriales; family Flavobacteriaceae; genus Christiangramia; species Christiangramia echinicola. Next base: position 264,402 of record NZ_AUHG01000012.1, on the reverse strand, counting down.
ATTTAGCATATGATAATCTAAAAATAGAAGTATAGAATGCGCAATAAGATCCTAATGTACCTGTTTATCTTTTCCCTTTTATTTATTGTATTCATTTACGTGAACGATAAGAGAATTTTAGATTCTAAACAGGAAAAGATAGACTATCTGCAAAATAAACTAAATGAAGCTGAAGCAGATCAAATTAATACTGAAGATGTCGTAGGAACGGAAGATTATTTTAATCTTGAGAATAATGAAGATGCGATCACCTATTTTGAAAAGAAAGATATCGACACAAAGGATCTGATTTTAAAGATCGAAGATGCTATCATAAGCAAAAATTCTGCCGATGAAGATAATCCTTTGGTTCCTCAAGCGGGGATGGAAGGGAATATGCGAATCAATAAGATCAAAGTATTAAACCATAAGTGGATCATTGCAGACTTTACCGATGGCACTTATTGGGGTGAAGTTTTTCTTGGTTATGAAGTCGCTGAAAATGGCGAGATTAATTTCTATCCTGAAAAATCATTTCTTTACCCGCTAAACTAGATCCGGTTTTTTAACCATTCCTTCAATTCGAAGAAATTCTGAGGAGCAACACCATGTCCCACAGGAAATTCTGAATAGGCATTCTTAATATTTAAGTTATCAAGAAAAGGTTTGGTTTTTCTGGCCCAATCTACAGGAATTACCTGGTCTACGCTTCCGTGGGAACAATAGAAATCTAGATTAGAGAAATCGTTGTTTTCAAATCCATCTTTTAGAATTCCCTGATTTACATAACCACTTAAAGCTACTACGTTATTGATGATTTCAGGGTAGGAGAGTGCTACAGCATAACTTAAAATGCTTCCTTGGCTAAAGCCTAGAAGATTGATATTTTCAGGATCTACCGGATAATTCTTAATCACCTCACCAATAAAATCTTTGATAGTTTCACGAGATTTAATGGCTTGTAGATCATCACTAAACTTACCATCATTATTATCCCAATGAATAGCATACCATGCATTTCCATAAGGTTGCATTTTATACGGAGCTTTCACTGAAATGATAAAAAGTTCTTCTGGTAATTCACTGGCAAATGAAAACAGATCATTTTCATCACTACCATAACCGTGTAGCATTATTAAAACCGGAGCGTTGTCCGATTTTATTTTAGGTTCTCTAATTATATGTTGTAAAGAAAATTCTTGTGTCATTATGAAATTGTACTAAACCATTTTTGAAATAAAGGCCCTAAAATTGGCACCTCTCGTTCTTCTCCTTTAATTGCCATGATAAGACCATATCCCCAGAGCACAAAATAAAATATATAAAAAGCCCAGATGATATAAAATTCATTAAACATTCCCAATAAGGCCCCTATTAGGTATAAAAGTATGTGCAGGCCAAAGGCCTGTCTAATATGAAAACTGGCTAACCTGTCTTTAGGTTCCAGGTTCATAAAATATGCAATGATAGTGCCTATGATGGTTATATAAGCAACAACAGCGGTTGTTTTTCCCTGTCCGGTAGTTTCCATGCTAAATAATTTAAAAACTAATTATTCCTTTTTGAGTGATCACTCCAAAGGCTTTCCCTTTTATTTCTTTATTGAGAAAAATACTATTTTTTGAAGAGGATAGAATATCTTTTTCATTGAAATTAAAAGGCGATCCAGGTATAAATAAACTTAGGTCAACCTGCGCACTTTCTTTAATTTCATATTCTACGATATTAAACCGTTCTTTTCCGGCAGTTAGATATTTGATAGCTTCTGAGGTATCAAAAATGGTACACAGGGCACCGAAAGCAGTTTCCAGGCCAATAGTTCCGTATAAAGCATTGTCGAATTCTACTTTTTTATGCTCCACATCTATAGGATTATGATCACTGGTGACCATATCTATAATACCATCTTTAAGACCTTTTATAAGTGCTTTAGAATCCTTTTTTGTCCTTAACGGAGGAAGCACTTTTGAATTAGCGTCAAAAGCTTTTAATTCCTCATCATTCAGAATCAGGTTATGTATGGCCACGCTGCAACTTACGTCAAGTCCCTTTTTCTTGGCATCTTTAATAAGCCTAACCGATTTCTCTGTTGAGATCGTAGGGATATGTAGTTTTCCCCCTGTATATTCAAGTAAATAAAGATCCCGGGTGATCTGAAGTTCCTCTGCCAGATTCGGAATTCCTTTCAGGCCCAGTGAGGTACTATTTTCATGTTCGTTCACCATACCTTTACCAGCAATCCTGTTTTCCTGGGGATAACTTTGAATAAGGGCATCAAAGTTTTGAGCATATTGTAGTGCGATCTTCAATAGGTTTGGATTACGAAGTGGTAATTTATAGTCACCAAAACCAACTGCACCAGCTTCTTTCATGTCCAGCAATTCGGCTAGATCTACACCCTCACTTTTTCTGGTTAAAGCCCCAATAGGGTATAAACTAACAGGGTGATGCGCAGCTTTTGCTTTAACCGCAGCAATACTACCACTATGATCTAAAACAGGATTAGTATATGGATTTAAACCTACTGAAGAAAAGCCAGATTTTCCAGCTGTATCCAGTCCATTTGCAATTGTTTCCCGGTCTTCAAATCCCGGTTCCCCGAAACTTACACTACTATCAAACCAACCTCTGGATACATGAAGGTTGGAAACTTTTATCTCTCTATCTGCATTTTCATTCAGGTTTTCACCAATCCGTTTTATGGTTCCGTTTTCAATGAAAATATCAAGTTTCTTATTGTGGTGAGATGATTTTTCATCCAGAATAGTAACCGATTTTAAAAGTAGCTTCATTTAAGGAATTTTATAAGTAGCATTTCGATTGCTAAAAATATTAAGGCAAAAATAACAAACCATTTCCAAAGTGTAGTGATTTGGGTAGCTGCATTTGATTTGGAAAAATATTCCTCTACAGAATTATAAATATTTACATCTTCCAGGTCTGAAATGTCTGTATATGTAAGTTGACTTTCTTTACGGGAGTAATTAAAGCTTAAATTCCCTACGACCTGATTATTATTTGAAACCTCATAATTACCTGCCTCCAAATCAATATTTCCAGTGCTTATTTCTATACGGCTGCTGTAATTTTGTTGCTGCGGAATGATATCTGTTTCATAATTCACAAGATGTACAACCTGGTCTTTACCTAGATCTACAGGAACATCAATTTCACTCTCCTTATTAGTTGAATAGTACAATTGATTTTTTTTGAATGCCTTCAGGCCTATCTGGTAAAATACAGGCACTATCAAAGGTGAATTCCTGAAATTGGAATTTTCATTATTCAGCGCGGCAGTAAAAAGATATACTGAATTAGACTCAGCCAGAAATGGTCTGTTGTCCTGATAACTCAGAATAGCATTGGAGGAAGAATGATTTTGCGAGCTTAAAACCTTTGGATATTCAAAATTATCAATACGATCTTCAAAAACATTCTCCAGTAGTGGATGATCAAAAGAGATACTAGTGATCAATCTTTCGGCATCCACCTTTTGAGTGAAATCTGAAAAACCGAAACTGTTTAAAATTTGCCCGTACTCCTGTGCGTCGACAGGCGGAATTAATATTACTGTAGCACCATTATCATTTGCCGTCCCAAGATTATTGATTAGAGAGGGTGGGAGTTGGTCTACTTCATTTAAAACGATAAGGTTTGCTGAATTTAACTGATTATAATCTATTTGATTGGGAGTGAAAATTCTGGTTTCAAATTCTGGTTCGTTATAAATCCGGGTTAAAAAATCTACTTCTAATGCAGAGATTATAACAACCTTTATACCTGGATTTTCGTTGATATTGAAAAATAAAGTGTTGTCGTATTTTAATCCTGAATCTTCTATTTCTATTCTTCCTTTTGCGATTAATGTATTCTGAAGTCTGAAAGTAATTTCTTCAGATTTTTCATCTCCCAGTTGTATCGTGTTTCTGCCTAATAAGGTTTTGCCATCATAAACTGAAATGCTAATTGGTTCCTCCAAATTTCTATTTGAAGATGCAACAATGTTTAAGGTTAGGCTTTCTGGTGTGATTTCATTAATATAGGCCGAATCCAGGCTGGCATTATTGATCTCATGAAGATTGGGCTGAATAAGATGATAATTGATATTTTCACTGGTTGCTTCTGAAGGAATGTTAATATGAGTTTGAAAATCTGAAATGATCACCAGGTCTTTTTCAGCTAAGGGATACTTCTTAAAGTAATTTTCAGCTTTTAGTTTGATCTCTCTATAACTTATTTGATCCTCAACAAAATCAAAATTTTGTAGTTCGTCTTTAAGATCTGGTAAACCACGGTCAAAGTATTCATCTGAATTCGTGAAAAGCGAATATTTATTTTCATCATCTAAATATTCCAGTAATGAATTTACAGCCTTATTAAAAATTGTAGATTGCTCGTCGCCACTTTGCATACTGAATGAATTATCCAGATATATAAGAGTCTGGGAGGCTGCAAGAGCTTTTTCACTTGCCGGTATAAATGGTTTGGCAAAGGCCAGTATCAAACAGGTTAATAATAGAAGCCTGGTGATAAGAATTAAGAATTTCTTTAAGCGAGAGCTCTTACGGGTTTCCTGTATGACCTTTTTCAGGAATTTTACATTGGTAAAATCTTCCTTTTGAAATTTTCTTAATCTGAATAAATGAACGATCAGCGGAATTACGAGCAAGATTAAGGCATACAGTAATTCCGGCTGTTCAAAATGCATATTCAGGAATAAGGTTTCTCAAATATAGAAAATGAATATGAATAAGCGTTAAAACCTTTTAATGCGAAATTTGAAATTGCTGCCTTTGCCGACTTCAGAATCAATAGAAATAGAACCTCCCATAGATTCAATTAATTTTTTAACAGTAGCCAGGCCTATGCCGCTACCAAGTCCACCATCACGGTCTGCCGTATCAAGGGTTGTGAAAAGGTTAAATATCTCTTCAAATTTTTCTTTAGGAATCCCATTCCCATTGTCTTTGATCTCAAAAAAGTAGAATTCCTCATTCTCGTTGAATTCAATATGAACTTTTCTTAAGGGCTTATCGTTATATTTTAAGGCATTGCTTATAAGATTCATAAAAACCTGAGTGAGTGCAGCTTTATTGACATTGTGAAGCAGGATATCTTCAGGATAGGTAATTATGATATCGTCTGCTACCTGATAAAGATCTGCAATACCTTTCAGAAGTTTTTGCAGATCTACATTGGTATAATCCTTTTCCATTACATGATCACTCCTGTAAAAACTTAAGATACCATCAATGTAATTACGAAGAGAGTAGGAGGACTCAACAAGATATTCAAGATATTGTTGCGTATCCTTATCAAATTTCCCTTCATTTTCATCTTTTAATAGTTCACTTAGCGATATAATATTGGCCAGAGGAGATTTTAAGTCATGAGATACAATACTGGCAAAACGTTCCAATTCCTGGTACTTTTCCTTGAGCTTGCTTTGTACCTCAAATAATTTAATTTTTTGTTTCCTGAATTCCAATAAATTCATGGTTTGGCGAGCCAAAGCCTTTAAACCCTTCTTTTGATGCTCGCTTAGATCTTTTTCCTCGGTGTCCAGTACACAAAAAACTGCAATTACATGTCCCTGCGGATTGTGCAGCGGTATTCCTGCATAGAAGGAGAATTCTCTATCATAGATACCTTCTGCGGCGTCAAATAGATCTGGATTAATGCTCCTTTTTAAAATATGAATAGAAGAATCACTTTGGATTGTATTATCGCAGAACGAATTTTTTCTATCAATCTCCTCGATTTCTGCTCCGTAAACCGATTTATTCCAGATTCGATTGTTATCGATTATGCTAATCTTAGCAACCGGAGAATTAGAAATAGAGGCAGCAAGAAACGTAAGATTATCATAATCTTCGTCTGGCCCCGTATTCAAAATATTATATTCCTTCAATGCTGTCCTGCGAAGTTTTTCATTGAAGGGAATTAGGTTTTCTTGCATTCTCCCCGGTAAAATATTGAACTAAAGTTATTTAAAAATAAATAACTTTTATCTAAAATTAACCTAATCTAACTTATTATAACGCTTGATGCTAAATTCAAAGCATGTTCCTTCATGTTCTTTCGAAGTAAGATTTATACTGCCACCAAGGCTTTCAACAATATTCTTCACCGTTGAAAGACCTATTCCATGACCTTTTTTGCCACGTCTGTCTTTTTCTGCAACGGTGGTGAAAAGATCAAAAATACCGGACTGCTTCCCTTCAGGGATACCAATTCCGTTATCGCTAATGGAAAAATTGAAAAAATCCCTATTTTCAGTACAATCAATTTCTATTATGATTCTTTCCTGATTATTATACTTTAAACTGTTGCTTAAAAGGTTCATGAATATTTGCCCTATTGCAGCCGTATTACCAACAATCTTTAAATTATTATCAGGTAAATTAATCTCACAATTCTCTGCAATTTGTAGAAGATCTATGATATCTTCCAGCATATCATTCAGGAAGAATTCTTCTACTTTACCTATATCAGCTTTATTATTGGCATAATGGTCCAACAAACCATTGATATAATCACTTAAAGTAAGTCCAGATTGTTTGAGATAATTAATATAATTAAGTCCTTCTTCATCCATACTGCCAGAATATTTTACTTTTAATATATCTGCAGTAAGGATCATATTTGCCAGTGGCATCTTTAGATCGTGAGATACGGTACTGGCAAATTCTCTAAGGATTTTATTATTATCGTCTAATTCTCTTTTTAGGTTTTCAAGTACATTATTCTTTCTTCTTGTCTCCAGGAGAATTTCCACTTGTTTTCCAAGAGCCTTTAGAGCCGTTTTTTGTTTTTCATTCAACTGATGCTCGTTAGAATCGTATACACATAGAGTTCCCATCGGTAAACCCTTGTAATCTAATAAGGACACACCGGCATAATAATTAATAGGTGTTTCACTAGTTACAAAAGGATTATCCTTGAATCTTGCATCTTTCGAGGCATTAGGGACTTCCAGAAGCACCGTGGGCTCCAGAATGGTATGCCCGCAGAAAGAAACATCTCGCGAAGATCCAGCAAGATCGGTACCAAAAGCAGATTTAAACCAGTTACGTTCGGAATCTATAATATTTATAACAGCAATAGGTGTATCGCAGATATAGCTGGCTAATTCAGTAATGGTATCGTAGGCTTCTTCTGGTAAAGAATCGAGAATGTTCAATTGGTGGAGAGACTCCAGCCTATCAAGCTCATTCTCTGGTATTGCGGGGCTTATCATGCACTAAATTTTTTTTCAAGTTAAAAAAACTAAAATAAATAAGACTGCCAACTTTTAGAAATTTCCTTTTTCGAATACTCCCAGGCCGAATAATGCAAAATCATACTTTACAGGATCTGTTCTATCCATACTTCTAAGATTGTTATCCAGCTCTTTCAGAGCTTTGGCGTCGTTCATTTTTCTTTTCAAAAGACCCAATTTCCTTGCCACATTTCCAGAATGTACATCTAAAGGACAGGATAACTGGGCAGCAGAAAGACTTTCCCAAACTCCAAAATCAACCCCGGTGTCATCATTTCTAACCATCCATCTTAGAAACATATTTATTCGCTTTGCTGCAGAATTCTTTAAAGGGTCACTAACATGTTTCTCGGTCCTTTTTTGATGGGGTAATTCAAAAAATATCGATTTGAATTTATGAATTGCTGGCTGCAGACTTTCTTCAGTAGCATTGAGTGAGAATATATTTTCCAGTCCGTTATGATTAGTATATATATTCTTTAATGACTTAATGAAAAAGCTAAGATCATCAGAGTTAAAGGTACGGTGAACAAACCCATTTAAACTTGAAAGATCGTTTTCATCGTGATGCATTACAAAATCATACGGACTCATATCCATAAGGTTCATCAATTTTCCTGAATTTTTCAGAATGCTTTTTCGATTTCCCCAGGCAATAGTTGCGGTTAGAAAACCTGCAATTTCAATATCTTCCTTTTTCTGAAATAAATGCGGGATCTTTATAGGATCTGTTTCAATGAATTGAGGGGTATTGTACTGAATTACCTTATAATCAAGAAAAGTTTTAAGTTCTTTTTTATTCAAAGAATTAATAGATTTTCAAATTAAACTATTTCACCATCTACCATGGTGAGTTTTCTATCGGCCATATCTGCCAGTTCTTCATTATGGGTGACGATCACAAAGGTTTGATCAAATTCATCCCGTAATCTAAAGAATAGCTTATGTAAATTTTCTGCAGATTCGCTATCCAGGTTTCCTGAAGGTTCATCGGCAAAAATAACTGCGGGATTATTGATCAAACTTCTTGCTACAGCAATTCTTTGTTGTTCACCGCCACTAAGTTCTCCCGGTTTATGTGAAGCACGATTTTCCAGACCAAGAAAATTTAATAGTTCCATCGCTCTTTTTTCAGCCTCTTTTCTTGGAGTTTTATGGATAAAAGCCGGGATACATATATTTTCCAGAGCAGTGAATTCAGGTAGCAATTGATGAAATTGAAAAATAAAACCAATATGTTTATTTCTGAATTTTGATAAGTCTCTAGACTTTAGCCCGTAGATATTGGTTTTGTTTATTTCTAATTGAGAATTTTTCTTTTTAGTTGGCTTATCCAGAGTTCCTAAGATCTGTAATAAAGTCGTTTTACCAGCACCGGAAGCACCAACAATAGAAACGATCTCACTCTTCTTGATATGTAGATCTACAGATTTTAATACATGCAGGTCTCCGTAATATTTATGAATGTTCTTAGCTATTATCATCTGGAAAAATAAGTGCTCCGAAAATAGCCAAATTAGGTAGATTCCCCAAGTTTAGCCGCGGAATAAGTTTTTAAGGTTATTATAATCTATAAAATAAACTATGCGAAGGCTGATATTATTTCGTGCAGGCCGTGCGAAAAGGTTATCCAGGCTATCAGAGAAATCCAGGTAACTGAGCTTGTCTTCATTAAAAATGGCGTTACGATATAACAGAACAGCTTCGCTACCTGGTGCAAATTGCCATCTATAACTTAGATCCAGGTTCCAGATATTAAAATTCGCATCTGGATTATTCTCATCGTTGATTTGATAATCAAAACTACGTAAATTACCTTCATCCTCAAGTGTAGAAAACCCACCTTCAGCAAATCTGGCAGTAGACCAGAAATGACGGAAACTTAAATTAAGTCCTTGTTTAGTATTGAAGTTATAATTAGCATTTATGGCATTTTCAAATTTTTTCTGATCTCTAATCCCAAAGATTACCTTATTGTCTAATTGAGTAACATAGCTGGGCCTGTCATTTTGATTGCCATATTGAAATTCATAAACCATATTGAACCGGTCATTGAATCTAAATCTTGGAGACAGCCTGATATTAAAATTGTTATGAGAAGTATTAAAATATTCCTCAAAACTTATTCTTACATCATAAGCAAATTGTTTTCTATAATCTGAAGAAACAAAGAAGCTCATATCACTAAATGGTTTATAAGTGATAAAGGTGTTTTCAACTCTAGGTTCGAAAAAATCCCGAAATTCTGTATTATACCCTAGGTTCCCGCCAAAGGCAAACCTTTTTCTGGTCATGGCAAAAAAATCTCCACCAATACCGGTATTAACGGTTAGATCTGGTTTATATCTACGTAGATGTTGGCCATAGAGATTAAACTGATATGTATTATAATTTCCCTTCGGTTCGAAGATCTGGTATGATACTCCACCAGAAAAATTATTATAATTATTAATGAAACTTATCCCAAGATCATTGATGTCATAAGTTTCGTTCGCAAATTCATGCCCGATATTATATCTAAATTCACCTTTGGTTCGTTCAATAGAAAAATTAGATGCAAAGCCGGTTTCATTTTGCATGGGAAGATTGACGTTACTCATCTTTGCTTCCCCTGCGAAATTAAAGGAGTTAGATTTGTTATAGACATCAAATAGAAAGGCAGAAACATTCCCGTCCCTATAATGACCATCTCTGGTAACATTAGTGTTCACGAGGGTTATAGAAGAGTTCTTATTAAAACGCTGGTCTAAAACAAGGATATTATAATTTGCTACAGGTTCTGTGATTCTTTCTCTCAAACTGCCGGTAATTGTATCTTTTATTATGGCAACTTCCTCATTTGTAATAGCATTAAAAAAACCAATCCCAAGACCTCGATCTGTTCGACCTGATACTTTAAGTGCATTCAGCAGGTCCGTTCTATCAGGGTTTTCTAATACTTCTTCATTTTCGAGGAGTTCAGACTGGACATCGTTAAAGCCTATGGGAGTACTACCAACTCTCCGGGAATAAAAAAGATCACCTTTGTTAAATAACTCTGTGCCTTCAGTAAAAAAGGCTCTGTTCTCACCAAAAATTTGTTCAAAAGGGCCAAGGTTCAATTCTACTTCATCATATGCCGTTTGTCCAAAATCTGGAACAAGGGTCATGTCTAAAGTAAAAGAATCGTTGATTCCGTATTTAAGATCCAGTCCTGCACTGAAATTAAAATCTGAATTATTATCAAAATGGTCTGATGCCACAGAGGTATATGGATATAAACTCAATCTCACCGGGGGATCTATATTTTTTACACCTTTAAGCAAGCCAGTATACTGTGACATTTCGCCAACCGACTTATTTACATAATTCCAGACGTACGTTGAGTTTAAATGAGTGATCTCCCTGGCAAATTGAAGCCCCCATAGTTGCTCCGGCTTTTCAGGAAATCTAAGAGCTGAATATGGAATTTTCATTTCTACATACCAGCCATTATTATCTTGTGAAACCTCAGATTCCCAAACTACATTATATCCATAATCTTCATTATTGCCCGTCATTCTAGCATCTGCCTGTGTGCCTGCCGAGGTAACAATAAACCGGGTTTGATTCTCTCCGTCATCGTACGTATTTAAGTCTACCAGGAAAAACTCAGATTGGTTAAGATTGTCTCTCTGAGTGAGTTGTTTCATTATTTTCTCAGGATATTCTTCCAGAAGTATACCTGCAATATATATTGCTTCGTCATCATAAAGAACTTTTACCTGCGTCTCGTGGGAAGCTGAAATGGGATCTCCATCGCCCGGTTCAACCATTAAAAATTCTCCCTGGGATTCGACTATTTTCCAAACCTCATCATTAAGGAGGCCATCAATTTTAGGAGGATTTTCTACTTTCTGCGTATTATAAACTCTTCTTGCAGCTGGGTTGGATTGTGAAAAGATAAAGAAGCTTGAAAATAAAAGAACTGAGAATATTATATTTCTACGGGGCATTGATTGATGATTGTTCAAAATAAAGGAACTCAAATGTATTACTGTTATTGATAACAGACAAAGTATTTCTATAAAATCAAGTTAAACAGGCTTTGTTTTGTTTATTTAAAAATTAAATTTGATAAACAAAATATGAGAATCGTTTTATATGGAAAATGAAAGTTTGAAAAAGGCCACGTTAGCTGGAGGATGTTTTTGGTGTACTGAGGCAGTTTTTCAAAGATTGGAAGGGGTAGAAGAGGTTGTATCTGGTTTTACTGGAGGCAACATAAAAAACCCGGCGTACCGCGAAATTATCACGGGTAGGACTGGACATGCTGAAGCTATAGAAATCAAATATGATCCTGAAATAATTAAATTTGAAGAATTACTACTGGTTTTTTTCGCAACTCACGATCCTACCACGCTCAACCGTCAGCAAAATGACGTTGGGACACAATATAGAAGTGGGATTTTTTATCATGATGAAGATCAAAAGATCACTGCTTATGATGTAATTAAGTTATTAGAACAAGAAGGTACGTTTGAAAACCCAATAGTTACAGAAGTTACCGAGGCAACTGCGTTTTATGTAGCAGAAACTGAACATCAGGATTTTTATAATCAGCATAGACAGCAACCGTATTGCCAGTATATAATAGATCCAAAGATTACGAAGCTAAAGAAGCTCTTTTCAGATAAATTGAAATAATAGAACTAAGATGTCATATAAATTTTTTGAGGAATATAATGAAGAGACCACGTGTGGACTTCAAACTAATTTTCATGAAATAATCAAGGGTGTTGGAGAAGATCCTGATAGGGAAGGGGTCATTAAAACTCCAGAAAGAGCTGCCAAAGCCATGCAATTTCTAACCCAGGGTTATTCTATGGATGCTGAAGAGATTCTAAAAAAGGCAGTTTTTGAGGAAACTTATGATGAGATGGTAGTGGTAAAGGATATTGAATTGTATTCATTATGCGAACATCATATGTTACCATTCTTCGGAAAAGCTCATATTGCCTATATCCCTGATGGTAAGATCGTGGGATTGAGTAAATTGCCCAGGGTGGTTGATGTTTTTGCTCGTAGATTGCAGGTTCAGGAAAGGCTTACCAACGATATTTTAGAATGTTTGAATAAGACCCTGAAGCCCCAGGGGGTGGCCGTGGTTATTGAAGCGGTACATTTATGTATGATGATGAGAGGAGTCCAAAAACAAAATAGTGCCACAACCACTTCAGGATTTCGTGGACAATTTAAAGAAATCGAAACCCGTAATGAGTTCTTAAAGCTGATTAGCTCTGACCTAAGGTAAAATACTGGCACCTTTTTTGATTTATTCAGGTTAAAATCAAAAAACATGAAATTATTAAAAAATAAACTATTTATAAAAGGTCTGGCATATGACCTTGCTGGTATGGCTACTGTGGCTATTCCAGTAGTAGGACCCTTCCTTGATATATTATGGGCTCCTTACGCAGCAAAAAAAATGACAGAGATGTATCCAGGTAGAAAAGGTAAGCTTGCTTCTGTTCTGGTATTTCTAGAGGAGATTCTGCCGGGAACAGATATTATCCCAACTTTTACATTAATGTATCTTTATACTTATGTATGGAAGAAGGAGCCATTAAGAGCTCAGGTAATAGAAGTAGAGAGCTATTAATGTTTGCTTAATTAGTTAGAAAAAAAGGCTGTCAGAATTTCTGACAGCCTTTTTATTTTATAGACTTATGATTGCTGAAGCCATTAGATTACGACCAATATTATAGATGCCATCTGGTTTTAATCTCGAAAGGTGAGATATATAGCTTTTATTCAGAAGATTAGTCCCACTTACACCCAAATCTACTTTTACTTTATTTAATTCTAAAGTAGCTCCAAAACCTGCACTCAGTAAACTGTATCCGTTCGTTTGAGTTTCAAAGTTCCCGGTATTATTCTTATCAAAAACACTCTTTACCCTCACAAAAGCATATTTCTCTGATAATGTATCGCCTTCGTCTAATTCTACCCTGAAAGTATTGGTTACGGAATTAGCCGGTATCAGTGGTAAGTAGTCATTGTTATCTAATTTCCCTGTTACCGTTTCAAAACTACTTTCAAGATGTAGCCAGTCTAATGGATGTGGATGTAAGTGAAAACCTATTTCACCACCATACAAATTTGCATTTTCCTGGGAATACTCAAATACAGGATCATTCTCGATCATTTCTCCAGTTGGATTTATGAAAATATAATCACTAACCGAGTTATTAAAAGCATTAATAAAAGCTTCAAAATGCTGATTTCTATATTCAAGGGCAAGATCTACCTGGAAATTCTGCTCATTTTTTAGATCTGGATTTCCTACTTCATACCTGTTTGCACCATGATGGGCGCCATTTGAGGTTAACTCTGAAAGGTTAGGGGCTCTAAAACCACTGGCCAGGTTAAGTCTCGCAATAAATTTCTGGTCTATGTGATATTTCGCACCCACAGCACCATTAATGCTATTAAAAGATCTGTCCAGTGCAGTGATCACATCTCCATCTTCAGAGGTAAACGCATTGCTTTCCAGGTTTCGATTATCAAATCTTAATCCTCCCTGGAAATCCCATTTTTCCAGGTGATAATGCGTAGTAGCAAAAATCCCAAAATCAACAGTTTCAGAATCCGGGATCAATATCTCTTCACCAAAGTTTTCATTTGTCTGGAACATTCCCTGAACCCCAACGATAGTCTCGAAATTGCCTATTTTCGGTAGGTTGTACTTAAAGTTATAGTTTAAGGTTTCCAGATGCATTTCCAGAGCAGGCTCACCTTCTTCATGAATTTCATGTTCTTCTTCGGTTTCGTCTTCCTCGTGTTCTTCTGCATGTTCATCTTCGAATTCCTTACGATCATTGAACTGATAACCGATCTTAAAATCTATACTCGAATTTTCAAAATAGAATCTATTGTCCAGGCTCAGCACATGGTTGTCTATTTTTTGATAGGGTAGTAGTGGTTCTTTTTCTGTGGACTGAACTTCAATGTCTTCAGGAATTCCAATTTCGCTTCGGTTAAAATTATACCTGAGATCTGCTTTGTATTTATTGTCCTGAAAGCCTATTCCCGTTTTTATATCCTTTTCATTAAAACGAGTATTAGTCACTCTGGAATCTTCTCCTGTCTCATAATCACTATGGGCAGCATAACTTCCTCTAGCCAGGAACTTAAGCTTTTCTCCTGAGGTTTTAGCCATACCGCTAAACTGATATCCTCTCGTATTGCTGAAATAATTAGATTCTACTTCAGCATGAGTAGAATTACTTCCGGCATAAACTTCAGGATTCAGGTAAAGAACACCTCCAATAGCATCGCTACCGTATAAAAGCGAAGCAGGACCCTTTATTACTTCTACGCTTCCTATTCCTTTTGAACTTATTCCTAAACCGTGTTCATCTCCATATTGTTGATTTTCGAGCCTGATTCCCTGGGTATATACCAGTACACGATTAGAACTTAATCCCCTAATAACCGGTTTACCTATACCTACACCGGTAGTCAGGCTTTCCACACCGGCAATCTGGGTGATACCATCTGAAAGATTAATAGCTCCTTTTTTATTGAGTTCAGAAAGGCTTTCCCTTTCAACTTTCATCACATTTTCACTTTGTAACTGATGAAAGGGAGTGGATACAATAACTTCCTCCATTTCTATGGCAGAAGGATTTAATCGAATCTCAAGATTCTCTTCTGGCAAGTTTACTTCTGTAGTGAATGTAGCATAACTAATGGAAGAAACTACTAATTTATATTTACCCCTGGGAAGATTTTTAAGACTGAAATTCCCATCAGGATCTGTCATTGATCCCTTCTCAAGAGTAGGGAAATAAATATTCGCACTAAATACAGGTTCACCTGATTGAGCATCTTTAACAGTACCAGTGAATTGCTCCTGACTATATATAACAGAACTTACTGCCAATAGCAGTATTAATAACAATGTATTTCGCATTGATAAAATTTAAATGATTTTTAATTCGCTTTTTTATGAGGTATTAAGCGATAGAAGGTGGTCCTCTTAAATCGAATGGAAGAGGTTCAAAATCATTTAAAAAATCGTAATAATCGTAAGTAAGCTTTTCCTGATACTCGATGAAATCAAAATTATATTCAGGAAATTTGAGTTCTAATACTGGATTCTTTTGAAAGTGATGAAGCTCACAGTCAATAGATTTTTCGTGGTAATGATGTTCAGCATAATTATCACAAAGTTTGTGAGAATGATCTGAAAAAATATGAGAGAAACTTACTGCGGAAGGCAGCAATATTAAAATTGCAGAAAAGGTAAAGAATATGAGCTTTAATTCTTTCAAATTTAATTTTTAAAGACCTTACCAAAACCAAATCTACTTAGCATTTTCTTTTCAAATGCCCAGAAGAATTGAAACTGCCCGAAGATCCAACCAAAGAATACTAATAATAACTGGTAGATAGGAAATATTAAAAAGATCCTGGCGAACCAATATACAGACCAGTGACTGCTTTCCTGAGTTATTCCCAGGAAATTAACTAAAGGACTGGCAAGCTTAGCTGCCGTTGATCCTGTTATGGCAAAAACAAGAAAAATAATAAAAAGTTGCCAATTAGAATCTATGCCCCAGCGATCTTTCAATTTCTTCATGGTGCAAATATAAGGATTTGACTAAAGAATCAAATTCTTGTAGGTACACTAAATCTTTGATTGTAATGCCTGCTAAAATAAACGAAGTAATTATACAGCAAATAGTTCACCTCGTATCCATAATCTATATTAGAATCATAATTGATTTCATTCAAATATAGATCAGGGTTATAGGTCATTGGCTGTCTAACTCGTTGGTTATATTCAGAAACCAGCAATCTATTCTTATTTTCAAGGTAATTCTGAGAATAATATCCTCTCGGCTTTGCATAAGAATTAATGAAAAGATTAAATCCAGGCTCTATAACTATTATTTCATATTCCAGACTGTCATTGGCAATTCTTACCGTGTCATTTTTAGAATTCGCGATCTTATCTGATGGAAAGTTCTTCCCCCCGGTAGAGCCGCAGCTATACACAAATAAGGCTAGTAATAGTATGTAGATTATATTCTTCATTAGATGTTTTTAAAAATTAAATGCAAAAATTATTCCTTGATTATTTTCAGCGAGTATAACCTAACCGATGAAAATTATTAACCGGCTTAATTATCCTATAAATTAAGATTAGGCTTTTTCTTTCTTTAATATCGTAATGATCTGTTCTGCAAGTTCAACTCCTATACGTTCCTGGGCTTCGGTAGTAGCAGCACCAATATGCGGACTCAACGAAATACTCTCATTCATAAGTAACTTGATCGCGGGTGTAGGCTCATTTTCATAAGTATCCAGTGCCGCAAACGAAACTTTTCCAGATTCTATCGCCTCAAGTAATGCTTCTTCATCCAGAACTCCACCTCGCGCCGTATTAATGATCCCCACACCATCTCTCATTTTTTCAAACTCTTTAGCTCCAATTACTGGTTTATCCTGAGCGGGAACATGTAGCGTTATAAAATCTGAATCCTTAATAAGCATTTCAACAGGTTCAGTTTTTATAGGGATCTTAATACTTTGGTCGTTATAGAACTCCAGAGTGATCTCGGCTTCACCAACATTCTGATCGCTGGCTATAACTTTCATCCCAATTCCAAGAGCAATTTTTGCAACTTCCCGACCAATTCTTCCGAAGCCCACAATTCCAAGAGTTTTTCCTCGAAGTTCAACTCCGCCAGCATAGGATCTTTTCAGCTCCTTGAATCTGGAGTCACCTTCTAAAGGCATATTTCTATTAGAATCATGTAATTTCCTAACTCCTCCAAATAGATGGGCAAAAACAAGTTCGGCTACAGAGCTGGAAGAAGCTGCCGGAGTGTTGATCACAGAAATTCCCTTGCTCCTGGCATAGTCTACATCAATATTATCCATACCAACGCCACCGCGGCCTATAACTTTTAGATGAATACAGTTATCTATGATATCCTTTCTAACTTTAGTAGCACTCCTTACCAGAAGTACACTTATGGCATTCGCATTAAGGTATTCCTTAAGCTGCTCCTGAGCTACTTTTTTAACTATTACTTCAAAACCAGCATTCTTAAGTGTTTCTACACCACTTTGTGAAATACCATCATTTGCTAATACTTTCATTTTTTAAATGATCTATATTATTATTTAACTTTCTTTTCCAGGTCCTGCATTAAATCAACTACAACCTGGACACTTTCAAGGCTAAGAGCATTATACATAGAGGCTCTGTAGCCTCCTACACTTCTGTGGCCGTTTAAACCATTCACACCAGCGTCTTTCCACATTTTGTCAAATGTTTCTTTATGAGACTCATCTGTTAAGTTGAAAGTAGCATTCATTGCTGAACGATCTTCTTTTGCCGCAAAACCTTTAAATAAAGGATTTCGGTCTATTTCACTATATAAAAGGTCAGCTTTTTTATTATTCAATTCTTCCATAGCCTTAATTCCTCCTTTCGCCTTTATCCATCTTAGCGTAAGCATAGAAACATATACGGCATAAACTGCAGGGGTATTAAACATACTATCTTTAGAAATATGCGTGGAATAGCTCATCATAGAAGGAATTTCTCTTGATACCTTTCCTAGAATATCTTCTTTTACTATTACCAGTGTGGTACCGGCAGGTCCCATATTCTTTTGAGCTCCGGCATAGATGATATCAAATTTTGAAAAATCTAAAGTTCTTGAGAATATATCACTACTCATATCACAAACCAAGGGTTTGGAGGTAGCCGGAAATTCTTTTATTTGAGTACCAAAAATGGTGTTGTTACTTGTACAATGGAAATAATCAACGTCATCTGGAATAGAGTAGGACTTCGGGATATAATTAAAATTCTTATCCTTAGAAGATGCTACTTCCACAATCTCTCCAAACAATTTAGCCTCCTTAATAGCTTTAGATGACCAGGTACCTGTATTCAGGTAAGCGGCTTTCTTCTCAAGCAAATTATAGGCAATCATTAAAAACTGCGTGCTAGCGCCACCCTGAAGGAATAATGCTTTATAGCCTTTATCCTTTAAATCTAAGAGTTCAAGTGCCAAAGACTGAGCTTCGTCCATTACTGAAACGAAATCTGCACTTCTATGGGATATTTCTAAAATTGATAATCCTGAATTATTAAAATCTAAGATAGCCTGTGAAGCTTCTTTAAATACTTCTTGCGGAAGTATACATGGGCCAGCGCTAAAATTATGCTTTTTCATAAATTATATTGTTGATTGTAACAAAGATGCCAAAATTTAAAGGGAATGGCTGTTAGGGAAATTATAAGATTAAAGTCGTGAAAGAAACTCTATAGTGTCTATATTATCTGCATAATCCCAAAGTTGTGGTTTCTGAGTTTGACCAAAATTAACTTCATGATTTTCAGCATTTTTACGAACTATGCATTGTATCTTATCCTTATTCTCGTTCAGTAAAATTTCCAGTTCCTTCTCATCTTTATAGGTTTCATAAAAAATGGAAGCGATCGGAGAACCAAAGCTTTTATCTTCTTTCAGCATTAGGAAGCCATTATCCAGTAATTTGAATTCGCTCATCAAATAAACTGCCTTATTATAATCATAGTTGTTGGCATATTTACTCTGGTTTATAATTGGGTTCCATTCGTATATCGCTTTAAAAAAACTATCGAAATCATAGTTTTCTGGAACATATAATTTTGAAACGTTTCTGCAACCCAGCCCGTAATATCTAAAAATATCTTCACTTAATTTTTCCAGCTCCTCTGTCGTTTCACTACCGGTTAGAATGGCAATTGAATTTCTATTCTTACGTATAATACTTGGCTTATCTTTAAAGTAATACTCGAAGTACCTTGCTGTGTTATCACTTCCAGTTGCTATAACAGCATCAAAATCCCCTAATTTCTCTTTTGTGAATTCAATACGTTCTTCATATCGGCTATCAAGATTCATTAGGTATGCAGCGATTACGGGTAATAATTGCTGATCACTACTGGATTGTTTGATCACTACCCTGTGGCCAGAAACCAACACAGATAAGAAATCATGGAACCCAACTAAAGGAATATTTCCTGCCATTACGATGCCAACTGTCTTCCCACCGGTCATTGAAAGATTATATTCGCCTAGCCATAACTTTAAATTTTGCGGTCTCAGCGCTTTACTCCATTGTTGCAGGGAGTAGACAATATTCTCACGGTTAAACCAGCCATTATAATGAATGGCAGAATCTATCTTTTCATTGAATTCTTCAAAGAATTTATCGTTTCCCGGTATTTCGCTATCCTGAACTGATTCAGTGAACTTAAATTGATTTAGGAATTTACCTAAGGTTAAAAGATGTGATTTATGATCGTCGATTGTCATCCTCTTATTTGGTTATGAATGTGGCCTATGTTAAATTTGTGCAGCGAAATTAAAGTTTCCGCAGCTTAAAACCATAAAATTTCCAAAAAGCTACCGGTCTTTTTTCGTTCAGTTTTTAAATTTACAAATAAAAGAAAAGCTATGGCAATTGTTATAACCGATGAATGTATAAACTGCGGGGCTTGCGAGCCTGAATGTCCTAATACCGCAATTTATGAAGGTGCAGATGACTGGAGGTATGCAGACGGAACCGATCTTGAAGGTAATGTTGTACTGCCAGATGGTAAAGAAGCCGACGCAAATGAAGCACAGGAACCAATTAGTGACGAGATCTATTATATAGTCCCAGATAAGTGTACCGAATGTCAGGGGTTTCATGAAGAACCTCAATGTGCGGCAGTTTGTCCGGTAGATTGTTGCGTTCCAGATGACGAGCATGTGGAAAGTGAGGAAGAGTTACTTGCAAAGCAGCGTTTTATGCACCAGGAAGATTAAAAATAAATTTATTTTTAAAAAGATCCCGTTTTGTAAAGAACGGGATCTTTTTTTTATACTAAAAATTGAATTACTACTGACTAATTAGATCTTTATCAACTGTAAATCAGAATATTAGTCGCTTATCTAATTTTAAATCTTTCTAAATACTCCTAAGAGACTCAATCTATTAGCAGATTAATAGAATTTTTTAATAAATTTGAAGGCCTTGAGGAAATCGATGTTGTTAATAAAGAGATTTCCAGCAGGTTTAAAAAATTATAAAAAGTACACCAGCAATTTCTCTAAAACATTTATTGCTGGATTAATTGAATTATGGCTAATTCAAATTTAAAAGCCCCTGCTAAATAGCAAGGGCTTTTTATTTTCTATTTATCGTCCATTTTACGTTTTATCTTGTCTATTGCATTTTGAATAGACTTTTCAGGTTCAATAATATTATTGCTGCCCCAGAATTCAGAATCAGAGAATCCAGCTACATCATCTACCATTACGATATTTGGATTAATGAGATCTACAGATTTCTTCCAGTCATTACCGGCATATTCCTGCCAGTCTGTAACTACCATTTCACTATTGATCTTATATTTTGAATTGAAGATCTTTCTTTTCCAGTTAACTACATAGTCCATTTGCGCTTTACCATAAGCATAGTGCCACTTACCATCATTCTGTGCGTAATCTACCTGGTAAGTTAATTCGGTAGGATATACTTTAGACCCATTAGGTTTTTTCTTAACGAACATAGCTGCAGCAGCATCTTTATCATCAACATTAAGACTATATTCAGCCTTTACAAGAGTTGAAGTTTCAGCATCTATGAATAATTTTCCAAAATACCAGGGATCAGATTTATCAATCTCCGTAAAGTTTACCACATAAGTAAACCGGTCATTGATCTTCGCAGGATCATCGAAATCGAATTTATAACTATCTATCATCTCCGGTCTTAATACATATTCTGTATATTTCATCATATCCAGATATAGGGTATTAAAAGGTCCTCCGCGTAACTTTAAAGCAATGGTATCTAATTTGTTATAATCTGTGCTCTTTCTTGCTTTATAAAGAGATACAAGATCTTTTTTAGATGAATTGTAGGGACTTTTATAGATTTTGACAACAGCCTCAGAAAGACTTACATTGCTCCATCCTTTTTTAATGGTCTCACGATAGAAGGAAGTCATTATGCTTTGATCTGAAAGGTAGTTCTCGTCTTTTTTAGCCAACATTTCTTTAACCAGTAAGTTTGGGTTTGTAGCCTTATATAAACTGATTTCAGTTAATTCTTCAACGGTTTCTTCCAGTTCTATTGTTGTATTAGCACTTTTAAAATAACTAAGAGGAAGCGTTTTGCTTTGGAATCCTAATACAGAAACTGTCACTGTTGCTTCTGTAAGATCTTCAGGAACTTTTAAGGAAAATTCCCCGTCGGCGTTTGTAATAGTAGAAATATTACTATTGTTAAGAGCGAGATAGGCTGAAGAGATCGGTCTGCTATTTCGGGCATTAACTACCTCTCCTCTATATTCTACGTATTTGACGTCTGATGGCTGAAAGGCAACTGCTTCCATAGAGACAATCAATAAGCTGAATATTAAAACGAGAATATGAGTTTTGCCATTTAAATAATTTTCTATTTGTTTCATGACAGGAATAATTTAAGTTTGAATAAACTTATACAATATAATGAATTTCAGGGCTAATTTGATGTGAATTGATTATAAATTGAAGTGAATGAATAGTGATATTTCATAAATATGGTTGATTTTCTATTAATATTTCAAATCACTAATAAATTTTTTATGTTTTGAAGGATAATTTTTCCACAAGATCGTATGAATACAGTAAGTACAGGCCAGAATATCCATTGGAAGTATATAATTTTATAAAAGATCATCTAAACGGCTACGAAAATGCCTGGGATTGCGGCACGGGTAATGGTCAGGTTGCAAATGAACTGGCTGAATTTATCTCTAAAGTTGAAGCTACAGATATTAGCGAGAATCAGTTGAAAAATGCGTACAATAAAAAGAATATTAGTTATTCCCTGCAATCTGCTGAAAAAACAGGGTTCAAGTCCACTCAATTTGATCTTATCATAAGTGCGCAGGCTGTGCACTGGTTCGATTTCGAAAAGTTTTATGCCGAAGTTAATAGGTGTATAAAGAATAATGGACTAATTGTTCTTTTAGGTTATGGTCTTTTTCATAGTAACCTGGAAACTAATGAAGTGATTAATGATTTATATAATAATATAATAGGTCCTTACTGGGATCCCGAAAGAGGCCACCTAGATGAGAACTATAGAACCATTCCATTTCCTTTTGAAGAGATCTCAACACCTGGGTATGAAAAAAAGTATCTATGGAGTATAGAACATTTACTGGGTTATTTAAGGACATGGTCTGCCGTAAAGCATTATGAGAACAAGAATAATGCAGATCCTGTATCTATCATAGAATCCAGACTTCGCAAGGCCTTTGGCAAAAGCAATGAGGTTGTATTCCCAATTATCTTCAGAATGGGGAGAAAAATATAAACTGATTAATTATTCTACAATTAGCAATACGCTGCAGGTCAGTATTGTACTTCTGCAGTATTTAATTTTGGTGGCATGAAATATGCTCGATAATAAAGCGTTAATCAAGATGACTAAAATTGAAAATAATTATGAAGAAAATAATCTTCGTTGTTGCGGCTGTAATATTCAGTCTTAATAGTGCAAATGCACAGATATATACAGAAAATCAAAATGCATCTGTTACAGAACAGGTTCTTAAAGAGTTGAACAGGGAACGATCCTTGCTTAGCCAGAATCTCGAATTCAGGATCAAAGAGATAGATTCCAAGATCACTAACCTGGATGAAAGCATTAAGAATTCAAATTCTGCTTCAGAAAAAGTAGAAAAACTTCTGGAAAGAGTTAAATACCTGGAAGAAAGACAGGAGGAGATCGATAAAAATACCGTGAGTGTCTATAAGTATAATTATAGTTCGGCCGTATTGAATCTTGCTTCCATGGAGCGTGAGATCAAACCTTTAAACCTTTTCAATACTTCCCGTGAATTCTATACAACTCTAGATGCAGTTGGAAATCCTATGAATTATGAGGGTTACCAGGAATGGTTTGGGAAATTCAAAAAGTATATTGCTGAAGAGAAAGAAGATGACGCCCGTCTTGAGGCGCTTAACCATATGCTTCAGGTAACCGGAGACCTAGCCAAAGGAACACCGTTCACAGGAATGTTTGCCGGTAGCCTTTTCGATGGGATTAGCAATTTTATTGGTTCCTTGAACCGAAGAGATAAAGAATTAAAAGAGGAAAGTATGAAGATGCTTAAACTTACCACCTCAATTGCTCAATTTACACACGATAAAGATCTTATTGAAACGGAATGGGAAGCGATTACAAAAAGCCTGAATGAATTAAAGGAGTTGCAAAACAAGGCAATGGAAGATAATCTGGTAGAAATTCTGGATATTAAAAAGAAAGACTTTACAGAAAAATTTACTAATGAGACCGATGCAAAGAAACGTACTCAATATATTCTTGATATCTCTAAAATTGCTGAAAATAAGATCGTAGAGGAGCGAAAGACCAATCCTGAAAACTGGAAACAAGAGTATCATGACCAGATGCTAGCCGTACAAAACCTAAAGATCCGTTTTGGAATGCTGACTTTCAGAATACTGGAAAATCTTGAGAAATACGAAAAGCTTATTCATAAATATGAGAGTGATCCCTTTCTTAAAGACGAGATGAAGAATTTAAGATTAAAACTGGATCTGGTAAGAAATAGTTTTGAATCAACCTTTAATCCACAGGAATATATAAAGGCTTCAAACGAAATGTATATTGTAGAATAAAACTAGTCTTTATTATATTGATTTAGTACAGCTTTGATGCCGCGAATAGGGATTATGATCCACTCAGGGCGGTTTTCGATCTCGTAATTGAGTTCGGTTAAAGATTTTTCCAGCAAATAAGTATGCATGAGGATTTTAAAATCCTCATGTTTTTTTGGTACATAGTCCTTGTTTCCTGCTTTATCAAAATAACCTTTGATATAAATTCTGCTTATATAATAATGCCAGGTTTCTGCCCATTCTTCTAGGTTTCCTTCTTTTCGTTGCTGGTCATATTCCGGAGAAAGAATATTGCTGTAAGCGGCATAGTGTAGTGACCTAATCATTGCGGCAAGATCTCGCATAGCAGATCTTCTTATTCTTCTTTCACTGAAAGATTTTGAAGGATCACCCTCAAAACTGTTCATGACATATTCTCTTCCTGTCCATAAGATCTGCCTTAAATGATAATCACCATGGGTCCTTATTTTCATAACCGGGATCTTATGGTCGTAGATATCTTTAAAACAATTCAAAATATCTTTCTTAAGACCTATAATTTCTCGCGCTTCTTTAGCAGTGTCTTCCGGGAGATCTTTAATGATCTGTTCCAGCTTTTCCAGGCTTGTCCTGGTTAAGGTCTGAAGTCCTGAAAACAGTGATCTTTGATAATGCAGGGAGGACTCTTCCTTATCAAAATCTTTATCTGCTGAATGTTGGGATAATGAATCATGTAACTCTGCAGTAAACTCTCCTAACTGGTAGATCCTTTCCGGAAGTATAATTCCTGCCATTTCCTGGATATTAGCTGGAAAATCTTCATAGCCTAAAGGTTCAGTAATATGATGGTTTGCCTTCTCTATTTCTATGTTCCTGGTAGTGGTTAGAACCCTTTCATAATAACGTTCTAAAGAATCTTTTACATGCTCCCAAACTTCGCCCTGATTTTCGGTTATTTGCTGAAACATACCAAAGAAATAAGGTTTCCCTGATTTCTGGTTGAACTGCATCGCACCGGCATACCTGGAGACCTTTTCGAAATCTGTTTTTTTAGATAGGAATTTTATGGTCTCGATATCGGGGTTAAAAGTTTGATCAAGTTTTCTGTAGAGCTTAAAGAAAATCTCATTGTCATAAGTTATTATAGTTTGACGATGTTCTGTGTTCACTAATTCAGATCTCGCTTCATTACTAAGATTCTCTACTATAAATGTCTCTGCTGAAAATTCTAATTCTCCAGAGCCTGCCTTAGATTTTCTAGCTTCTTTGAAGCTTTCTAATAGGTGATCTCTAAAATCTTCGGCGTAAACTGAATCGAACAAATAACCCTCCTGGTTCCCGATTTTTAATTTAGCGATAATTCCACGTTTTGGAATTTCATTTAATAGATTTTCATTTTCTACGGTAGAGAATGAAACTGGTAACTGATAAAGTTCAGGAAGCCCTTCATTATAGGTGACTTCAAGAATAATAATCCTGGTTGGCAGACCTTTTATCTTTACCTCTATAGATTCATTTATTTTTATTTCCTGGAGAGTCCTCCCGGCACTTTCAAACCATCTTCTATGGGCAAGGTATGGAGGTAGAATTTGTCCTGATAGCTTTTGTAAGGTTCTGTTCTTTAAAAGATTATTCCAGTTGTCAATTTTCAAAACAGGGATCTCACTTTCTCCTTCAACTCTCTCTCTTTCCTTTTCGAGTACGAACCAATAGTATCCATAGGGTGATAAGGTAAACAGGTAAGGTCTTTCAGAAATTTCGGGAAACCTGTTATGACTAAAAACCTCCACAGGTGTATAGCCTTTATAATCTTCAAGGTCTAATTCTGCAGGTTGAGAGAAGCGGGACAGATTGCCCAGGACCAGTATTTTTTCATCTTCAAACGTTCTGGTATAGGCTATTACTTTGGAATTTGCAGGTGATAAAAATTCGATATCGCCACGGCCAAAAGCTTTATATTTCTTACGCATTCCTATGATCCTTTTCATCCACCATAAAAGAGAGGAAGAGATCATTTGCTGAGTTTCTACATTTACAGATTCATATTTATACTCTGGATCTATGATAAGCGGTAAGTAGAGCTTCTGAGGATTTGCCATGGAAAAACCTCCATTTCTATCGGAAGTCCATTGCATTGGAGTTCTAACCCCATCGCGATCTCCCAGGTAGAAATTATCTCCCATTCCTATTTCATCGCCGTAATAAATAATTGGTGTGCCGGGTAAAGAGAATAACAGCACATTCATAAGTTCAATTTTACTCCTGTTGTTTTCTAGCAAGGGAGCCAACCGATGCCTGATCCCTACGTTGATCTTTGCCTGCGGATCTTTAGTGTAGACTTTATACATATAGTCTCTTTCCTCATCGGTCACCATTTCAAGAGTTAGTTCATCATGGTTTCTAAGAAAGATTCCCCATTGACAATTCTCAGGAATTTCAGGGGTTTGATCTATAATATCGATAATAGGGTAGCGGTCTTCCATTTTTACAGCCATAAACATTCTCGGCATTATTGGAAAGTGGTAGTTCATGTGACACTCATCACCATCACCAAAATAAGCGGCTGAATCTTCAGGCCACATATTTGCTTCAGCTAACAATAATTTATTGTCGTAATTCCTGTCTACATGAGCCCGTAGTTTTTTTAGAAAATCATGGGTTGGAGGGAGATTTTCGCAATTTGTGTCTTCTCTTTCAAACAGGTAAGGAACAGCATCTAATCTAAAACCATCCACTCCCATTTCGCACCAGAAATCCATGATGTCAAAAACTTCTTGTTGTACCTGTGGATTATCGAAGTTCAGATCTGGTTGATGAGAAAAGAATCTGTGCCAGTAATATGCCTGGGCTTCTGCATCCCAGCTCCAGTTAGAAGGTTCGGTATCTGTAAATATTATACGGGCGTCTTTATATTTAGAAGGGTCGTCGCTCCAAACATAATAATCACGCTCTTTTGAACCTGCCGGAGCCTTCCTGGCTCTTTGAAACCATTCGTGTTGATCTGAAGTATGATTAATTACCAATTCAGTAATAACTTTTAATCCTCTGCTATGCGCTTCATTCAGAAAGAATTTAAAATCGTCTATATCTCCATAAGAGGGATTAATTGAATAATAATCGGCAATATCATACCCATCATCCCTAAGTGGTGAAGGATAGAAAGGAAGGAGCCAAATGGCGGTTACCCCAAGGTCTTCCAGATAATCGAGCTTTTGCATTAGGCCTTCAAAATCACCAATTCCATCACCATTGCTATCAAAAAATGCCTTTATGTGGAGTTCGTAAATTATAGCGTCTTTATACCAGTAATTTTCTTGAAAATCTGAACTCTTAGCCATAGGAGAATATTAAGGGATTAAAAATCAGGAATTAGTCTATCCTTAAATTTAAAAAAATAGAGGGCCTCTTCAGTTAAAAAAATACTAAACAAAGCTTAGTGCATATTTTTATAATTATATCTGAAAAACCACCCTTATAATTATAAAGTGCTGAAATTCAGTAAAAATGCCTATATTTAGTTGCCCATCCTAGCCGGAGCAATCACTAATTGCTCAATTTTTATTCAAAGAATATTCATTTAAAAACTCTGGAATTATGAGAAAACTAATGTCCTTATTGTTTTTGTTCACGTCACTTGTTCTTACAGCTCAGCAGATTGCCAAACCGGAAAAAGCTAAACCAAAGCCCGTAACCGACAATTATCATGGTACAGATCTGGAAGATCCTTATCGTTATATGGAAGATCTTGATGATCCCGAGGTAATCAACTGGATGAAATCTAACACTAATTATGCTGAAGCTGTTCTGAATGCGATACCAGGCAAAAAGGAAATGATTGGAAAGATCGAAGAAATGGATAGCAGAACTGCATCCAGGATAAACAGTCTGTCTATTACCGATAATGATATGTATTATTATCTAAAAACGAGACCTGAGGATCAAACCGGGAAATTGTTTTTTCGTAAAGGCTATGATGGGAAGGAAAGTCTTCTTTTAGATCCGGAAAAATATAATTCAGAATCTGATAAAATCTATACCATTTCTTCGGTTATTCCAGATAAGATGGGAAATAGAGTGGCAGTTATTTTAGCTCCAGATGGTTCAGAAAATGGAGAGTTGGTAATTCTCGATCAGTCCGGGAAACGAATTGGGGAGAAATTGAATTTAGTTCAATATGCAAACTGGACCGCTAATGAGAATTCTTTGTATTACCTGAAATTAAACTCCTCTGAAATTTCTGACATGGATCGGCAGATGAATCAGAAAGTATACGAACATATATTAGGTACGTCCCAATCTGAAGATAAAGAAGTATTCTCCAGTTCCAATTCAGAATTAAACATTAAACCAGAAGAGTTTCCAATATTAATAAATGACAAGGAATTGAATATGAATTTTGGTTTAGTGGTGACGGTAAATAAAGCTTTAAAAATATATATGAATGAGGCAGATCTTTCCGGGGATTGGCAAACACTCACTACGCCAGAGGATGAGGTTAGTGATTTTTCTACTACAGAGGATGCCATTTATTATATGACTTTTAAAGATGCTCCAAACTTCAGAATAGTGAAGTCTAAAAAAGATTCACCAAAATTTGTAGATGGTAAAACATATATTCCTGAGCATAAAAATGGGACTTTAGACGGGTATGCTTTAACGGGTGATGGTCTATATTATACCGTTAAAGAGAATGGAGTCGAAACGAAAATATATTTTAAATCCAATAATGACGACGTCCCGCAGCAGTTAGATTTACCATTAACGGCCGGTACAGCATCTGTTTCTTCAAAGGGACCTGATTTTAGTGATATTTGGGTTTCTCTAACCGGATGGACTACTCCGGGTAAAAGGTTTAAATATAACCCTGAAACTAATGAGTTCACAAATGAGCCAATGTCTTCTGAAGCTGAATATCCTGAACTAAACGATCTCGTGGTCAAGGAGGTGATGGTGAGTTCTCATGATGGAGTAAAAGTTCCAGTTTCAATAATACATAATAAGAATATAAAATTAGATGGGAATAATCCTACTACCATGTATGGATATGGTTCTTATGGTATTTCCAGTGGTCCATTCTTTAGTCCGCTAATGCTTGTACATACTTTATATGGAGGTGTTTTTGTGGTACCGCACGTAAGAGGAGGTGGAGAACTCGGAGATGCCTGGCATAGAGCTGGACAAAAAACCAATAAGCCAAATACCTGGAAGGACGCAATTGCCACTGCAGAATATTTAATTGATAAAGGATATACAAAACCGGAAAAGCTATCATTTTTTGGAGGTAGTGCAGGAGGGATTCTTGTAGGTAGAGCAGTTACAGAAAGGCCCGATCTATTTTCTGCAGTCGCCCCTATGGTAGGAGCCATGAATACGGTAAGGATGGAGGAAACACCAAACGGACCTGTAAATGCTCCAGAATTTGGAACAGTAAAAGATCCTGAAGAATTTAAAGGTTTGCTTGAAATGGATTCTTATCACCATGTAGAAAATGGAACTGAATATCCTGCAATGCTGGTTACTTCCGGTATTAATGATCCTAGAGTTATCGCCTGGGAACCCGCCAAGTTCGCAGCCCGGGCTCAAATGGCAAATGCATCAGATGATCCTATTCTTTTACTTACAGATTTTGATAGTGGGCATGGGATTGGAGATACAAAAGCTGAAAACTTTGAATTATTTGCTAATATATTTTCATTTTTCTATTGGCAGGCAGATCATCCTAAATTCCAACCGCCAGCAGATCTGATCGATTAGAATATAAACTAAAAATTAGTGCATAAAAAAGCGGGAGATCATTCCCGCTTTTTTCATTCTGTATTGTTTATAAAATCCTACAAATTTATATTCAGTTTAGCGTAGTAATATGCTCCGCCAAATCCCATCTGTACAGCATCCCAGTATCCACCGGCCTCTGTCCAGTCGTCTTGCTGATCTGGATAGACATTGAAAAGGTTATTACTTCCAATATTCAGCTTTAAGGCATCATTCAATTTAAAGCCCAGGTTTAGATCTGTTACAATTTTAGATTCGTAAACATCTGAAGCTGCCGCTACCTGAT
This sequence comes from Christiangramia echinicola DSM 19838, assembly GCF_000423065.1. Taxonomy (GTDB): domain Bacteria; phylum Bacteroidota; class Bacteroidia; order Flavobacteriales; family Flavobacteriaceae; genus Christiangramia; species Christiangramia echinicola. Next base: position 234,410 of record NZ_AUHG01000012.1, on the reverse strand, counting down.
TGTCCAGGCTGCCATAATCTGCTACATCTTCAAACATCTGGAAATCTAATAACGTCACATCGCTGAATCTCGTTAATCCCAGGGCGGCATCAAACCACTCAAGGTCATAAATTACATTCAATGTAAGTTTACTGTCTGGAGCGGAGGCGAGTAAGAAAGACTTGTCTCTTTCTCCGAAGAAGGTTTGTTCGTTCAGATTACCATTTTTAACATCGGTAATTTCCATATCGTTGAAATTCCCAATAAAACTTGTTTTAAGTTTTCCTTCTCCTAACTGAAGTTCATGTGAAAGAACAATATCAAGCCCCATAGTTTCAGTGTCTGCTCCATTGGCAAAGAACTGAGCAGCCTCAACATTATCTATTTGTGGCGCATCAAAATTTCCGGTTAGAACGATACGATCCTGGACATTGATAAAGTAACCGTCTACTGTAGCGGTGAATTTCCCGAAATTAGCTGTAAATCCTAAAGAGGCATTAAAGGCTGTTTCCTCCTGAAGCTGCCCAATCCCGAAGGAAGCAGTTACCGGACTGTTATTTGGAGATAGAAGAGACTCTAAGGCATCACCACCTACAAAATTGGTGAATTTAAGATTGTAATATATCTGAGCTAGAGAAGGAGCTCTAAAGCCGGTACTAACAGATCCTCTTATATTAATATCATCTGTAGCCTTTAATCTTGCAGCTAATTTACCATTGATAGTGCTTCCAAAATCACTGTAGTTTTCAAATCTCGCTGCAGCTGCCAGCAGAAAGGAATCTGTAAATTCAAATTCACCATCAGCATATAAAGAAACGTTAGATCTGCTTCGGTCAACCTCATTATCTGGTCCGTAACCTGGAAAACCTTGAGAACCACCAGGTCTTGGATCTCCCGTAACTGGATCTATAGGCTGCTGCTGGATATCTGGATTTATAATAGGTCTGCCGTCTTCATCATAAGTTGCGTAAGAACCTTCTTCCCCGGCAAAAATTCCAAAGTTCTCAGTTCTGTATTCTGCTCCAAAAGCGAAGTTTACTCCGGCAAGCATATCTTCATAATATTTAGAGAAATCAAGGTTGATCACATTCTGACTTAAATTATGACCTCCGGCATCAAAATCAGTAGGAGAGTTTTCTCCTATAGAAGCATTTACGGTACCTTTAATATAATAATGGAATAAATTCTTTCCCCATGTATTACTCAGGTCAATATTCCATCCACTTTCAGTTTTAGTTCTAAAACCAGCAGCGATTGAATTATCAGTAATGATAGAGGTTATCCTGGGAGTAAAACCATCAGGATAAATACTCACTACATTTCTTGCGGTAGGATTATTTCTGGTAAAGGCAAAGGCATCTGTATCTCTATAATTTCTTCCTCCAAAAGCATAGAATTCTGAATTCTCTGAAATTGGAATTGCCAGGTTCCCCATAAAATTCACTCCTTCAATAGAAGCCTCACCAAATCCTCTTCTAAAATCAAATCCCGGACGTAATGTTTTATTTTTGTTCAGGTATTCTACAGAAAAGTTAGCATGACCTTCTTCGGCAATTGCAAAACCATAATTTGCTGTTACTTTTAAAGAACCACCGTCAAAATTCTGGTCATCTCTAATGGCGTTTCCATCTCTATCTGTATCCAGTCGATTTCCATCAGTATTAGGTGTGCCATCAGGAAAGTCGCCATCGGCATTTGTATTATAGAATCCATAATTAACACCTCCTGTAAATTCATTTACAGCATCTTTCAATACAATATTGATAACACCTGCGATAGCATCTGAACCATATTGTGCGGAAGCTCCGTCTCTTAATATTTCTATTCTCTTTATGGAAGAAGCAGGTATCGCATTAAGATCTGTACCTGTATTTCCTCTTCCTCTGGTTCCGAAGATATTGATAAGAGAAGACTGATGCCGGCGTTTACCATTTACCAGTACTAAGGTTTGATCTGGACCAAGACCTCTTAAAGATGCGGGATCTATATGATCTGCACCATCAGACCCAGATTGTTTATTTGCATTGAAAGAAGGAGCGGCATATTGCAGCATTTCATTCACTTCTATTTTACCGGTTTGTGTGTTAACCTCGCCTACATCTATAACGTCAACCGCAACGGGAGTATCTGTAGAAGTACGTTTAGGACTCCTTGATCCAACCAGTTGAACTTCTCCTAAAGAAACTCCATCGGCAAGTGAAACATCTATTTGAGCTCTGCCGTCTACGGCAACCTCTTTTTCTTCAAATCCAACGAAGCTAAAAACTAGGGAGGCATTAGAGTCTACTTCGATAGTATAGCGACCATCAAAATCTGTGGAAGTACCCTTATCAGTTCCTTTTTCAAAAACGTTTACTCCTGGTAAGGGAGTACCTGTATTATCGGTAACCACTCCTGTAACTTCTTGTGAGAAGAATAGAATAGGTGTTAAAAATAATACCATAAAAAATAGTAAATTCTTCATATCGTTTAATTAATTAGTTAATTGTTTAAAGCAATATAACTTAAATGCAATGTTTTATTGAGGTATATGTATTAATGTTGTTAATGGGTTTTAAACAATTTCTAACATCTGTATGATGTCTCATTTGTTCTATGATCTCAATGAGGAGAAAATGAATTGGATAGTTAGCAGTAAAGACTATAAGTATTTGTGTAATACTCTTAGATAATACCTATCTTTGCAGCCGCAAAAACAAAGCATCTAAATTACTTTATATGAAAGCTGGAATTGTAGGACTACCAAATGTTGGAAAATCAACACTTTTTAATTGTTTGAGCAATGCTAAAGCTCAAAGTGCAAACTTCCCATTTTGTACTATAGAGCCGAATATTGGAGTTGTAAACGTTCCAGATCCTAGGTTGTTGAAACTAGAAGAGTTGGTAAACCCTGAAAGAGTGATGCCAGCTACTGTAGAGATAGTGGATATTGCCGGTTTGGTTAAAGGAGCCAGTAAAGGAGAAGGTCTTGGAAATCAGTTTTTAGGAAATATCAGGGAAACAGATGCTATACTTCATGTTTTAAGATGTTTTGAGAATGAAAATATTGTACATGTAGATGGTTCTATAGACCCTATCAGGGATAAGGAAACTATTGACATGGAACTTCAGCTGAAAGATCTTGAGACTGCAGAGAAAAAGCTGGAGAAAGTAAAAAGAGCTGCAAAGACAGGGAATAAAGAAGCGCAAAAAGAAGAATCTGCATTACTTAAAGTTAAAGCTGGTCTTGAGGCAGGAAAATCGGTTAGAGCGATTGATCTTTCTGAAGATGAAAGGAAGGAATTTATTGTACCCTTGCAGTTTATAACAGACAAACCGGTGATGTATGTTTGTAATGTAGATGAAGGAGCTGCTGTAGATGGTAATGCTCATGTTGAAAGAGTGAAAGAAGCGGTTAAGGATGAAAATGCTGAAGTTTTAGTACTTGCCGTAGGAACTGAGGCAGATATAACTGAGCTTGATGATTTTGAAGAAAGACAAATGTTTCTTCAGGATATTGGCCTGGACGAACCTGGTTCTGCGAAACTTATTAGGGGAGCCTATGAGCTGCTTGATCTTCAAACATATTTTACGGCCGGGGTAAAAGAAGTTAGAGCCTGGACTATTCCTGTAGGAGCATCTGCACCTCAGGCAGCAGGCGTGATACATACAGATTTTGAAAAAGGCTTTATTAGAGCTGAGGTAATAGCTTATGACGATTACGTAGGCTATGGTAGTGAAGCTAAAGTTAAAGATGCCGGTAAAATGCGAGTGGAAGGTAAAGAATACATCGTTAAAGATGGCGATGTAATGCATTTCCGTTTTAATGTCTAAAGAGGTTTAGACTTCAGATTTTAGATAGAGGAAGTGGGGATGATCCATTTTTTTCTAAGATCTTTTTACATAACTCTCATATCTGGTTGTAATTAACATTTCTTCTAAAATCTTTGTTAATTACTTTACGGCATAACTATTTTGGTTTTTTACCTATTGCCTTATCTTTAGGCCATAACTCCATTACTACCTATGAGCGAGAATACTAAATATACCGAAGATAATATTCGGTCATTAGACTGGAAGGAACATATTCGTATGCGTCCCGGGATGTATATCGGGAAACTTGGAGATGGTTCCAGTCAGGATGATGGGATATATATCCTGTTAAAGGAAGTTATAGATAACAGTATTGATGAGTTCGTGATGGGCGCAGGGAAAATTATAGAGATCTCTGTGCAGAACCAGCGTGTCATCGTACGTGATTTTGGTAGGGGAATACCTCTTGGGAAAGTAGTAGATGTTGTTTCCAAGATGAATACCGGTGGTAAGTATGATACCCGTGCTTTCAAAAAATCTGTTGGTCTTAACGGTGTCGGTACAAAAGCTGTAAATGCACTTTCGTCATATTTTCGTGTAGAATCTTCCAGGGATTCTAAAAGTCACGCTGCAGAATTCGAGCAGGGAAATTTGATGGATGAGGAGCATCTTGATGAAACTTCACGCAGAAGAGGAACCAAGATTACTTTTGTTCCAGATGAGGTTATTTTCAAGAACTATAAGTTCAGAAATGAATATATAGAGAAAATGCTCAAGAACTATGTCTATCTCAACCCGGGATTGACCATAGTTTTTAATGGTGAGAAGTTCTATTCTGAAAACGGACTTAAAGATCTTCTTGGAGATAGTATTCATGAAGATGATATGCTATATCCAATTGTTCATCTAAAAGGTGAAGATATTGAAGTTGCTATTACTCATAGTAAATCTCAATATAGCGAAGAATATCACTCTTTTGTGAATGGGCAGAATACTTCTCAGGGTGGAACGCATCTTGCCGCATTCAGAGAAGCGGTTGTTAAAACTATCCGGGAGTATTATGGTAAGAATTACGAAGCCAGTGATATTAGAAAATCAATTGTAGCTGCCATTAGTATTAAAGTGATGGAACCGGTTTTTGAAAGTCAGACGAAGACTAAGCTTGGTTCCACCGATATGGGCGGAAAATTGCCTACCGTTAGAACCCATATTAATGATTTTGTAAAAAGAAATCTGGATAATTACCTGCATAAGAACCAGGAAACGGCTGAAAGTCTTCAGCGTAAGATCCTTCAGGCGGAAAGGGAACGTAAAGATCTTTCAGGAATTAGAAAATTAGCTAAAGACAGAGCCAAAAAAGCCAGTCTTCATAATAAAAAATTAAGAGATTGCCGGGTTCATCTTGGTGATAGTAAACATGAACGTTGCCTGGAAACTACATTATTCATTACCGAGGGTGACTCGGCGAGTGGATCTATTACCAAAAGTAGGGACGTGGTTACCCAGGCGGTTTTTAGTTTAAAAGGAAAACCTCTAAATAGTTACGGACTTTCGAAAAAGATCGTTTACGAAAATGAGGAATTCAATCTACTACAGGCCGCATTGAATATTGAAGAATCTCTTGAAGATCTTAGATATCATAATATTGTGATCGCGACAGATGCCGATGTTGATGGAATGCATATTAGGCTATTATTGATCACATTTTTCCTTCAGTTCTTTCCTGAATTGATCAAGGAAAATCATTTATATATTCTTCAAACTCCTCTATTCAGGGTGCGTAATAAGAAAGAAACGATCTATTGTTATAGTGAAATGGAGCGTAAGCAGGCCATAGAGAAGCTTTCAGGAAAACCTGAGATCACCCGATTTAAAGGTTTGGGGGAGATTTCTCCAGATGAATTTGTGCATTTTATTGGTGAGAATATTCGTTTAGACCCGGTGATGCTGGACAAGGATAAATCTATCGAAGAAATGCTAAGTTTCTATATGGGTAAAAACACTCCAGATCGTCAGGAATTTATTATCGAAAACCTGAAATATGAATTAGACCTGGTTGAAGAACTTGGAATATGAGATTTACCAATAAAACCGAGGTCAAGATAATTCCTTCTATTTACATTGTTCTTGTAGCAGTGTTTGTCACTAATATTTTTGTGAATATAGAGATCATGATGTCTTCAGATAATGAACAAGATCTAACCTTTAGCCATTTTCTGCCGAATATTATTACTTTGCTTATAGGTTTGTATGTGCATAGAATAGGACAGACATTTGATTTTGATAGTGACGGAGAAACCTTAAATTTTAAGAATAACGGAGTCTTCTTTTCAAAATTCATGGAGTACCGCGTGAAGAAAGCTGAATTTCCAAAACGAAAGTTGGGGAAATTCAATTTTGTTGATTTAGGATTCTATTCAGCATTAACCATTTATATAAGCTCTAAAAGGAAAAGAGGCTATAGAAAATATACTTTCAATACAACATTTTTAACCCGAAAAAAGAAAAAGGGAATGGTGGACTCTTTGAATAAAGTGTTAGAAACCACTCCTAAAGTTACTGCCTAATGGAAGAAAACCAAGAAGGAGCTCAGGAAGAGCAGTTTGAGAATAAAGAAGAACTTATAAAGGTAACCGGCATGTACAAAGACTGGTTCCTGGATTATGCTTCATATGTAATCCTGGAACGGGCGGTACCTGCAATAGAAGACGGATTTAAACCAGTACAACGCCGTATCATGCATTCCATGAAAGATCTGGATGATGGTCGTTACAATAAGGTTGCCAATATTGTTGGACACACCATGCAGTATCACCCTCACGGTGATGCGAGTATTGGTGATGCCATGGTTCAAATTGGTCAGAAAGATATATTGATAGATACTCAGGGAAACTGGGGAAATATACTTACCGGAGACCGGGCGGCTGCACCTCGTTATATTGAGGCCAGGCTTTCTAAGTTTGCCCTGGAAGTACTTTTTAGCCCAAAATTGACTGAATGGCAGCTTTCTTATGATGGTAGAAAACAGGAGCCGGTAAACCTTCCAGTGAAATTCCCGATGCTTTTGGCTCAGGGAGCCGAAGGTATTGCAGTTGGTTTAAGCACAAGGTTTCTTCCGCATAACTTTAATGAGTTAATAGATGCTTCTATTAATCATTTAAGGGGAAAAAGCTTTAAGCTCTTTCCTGATTTTCCAACGGGTGGTATTGCTGATGTTTCTAATTATAATGATGGGAAACGAGGCGGACGTGTGAGAATTAGAGCCAAGATAAATCAGCAGGATAAAAATACCCTGGTGATCAATGAGATCCCTTATGGTACTAATACGTCCAGTCTTATTGATTCTATATTAAAGGCCAACGAAAAAGGAAAGATCAAGATCAAGAAGATCGAAGATAACACTGCTGCCGAAGTCGAGATCCTTATTCATTTACCAAATAATATGTCGCCAGACAGGACCATTGATGCGCTTTATGCCTTTACTCAATGTGAAAATTCCCTGGCGCCGCTTGGCTGTGTGATCATAGATCATAAGCCAATTTTTCTTGGTGTTTCAGAAGTTTTACGGAGATCTACAGATCATACTTTGCATTTGCTGAAACGTGAACTGGAGATAAAACTGGATGAACTCGAAGAAAGCTGGCATTTTGCTTCTTTAGAAAGAATTTTTATTGAAAATCGTATTTACCGGGATATTGAAGAGGAGGAAACCTGGGATGGAGTTATCCAGGCCATAGATAGAGGTTTAAAGCCTTTTACAAAGCATCTTAAGCGTGCGGTTACTGAAGAAGATATAGTTAGATTAACTGAAATTCGAATTAAAAGGATTTCAAAATTTGATATCGATAAAGCTCAGCAAAAGATCGATGCACTGGAAGGTGAGATCGCTCAGGTGAAACATCACCTTGATAATATTGTTGATTTTGCAGTAGACTATTTCAAAAAGCTTAAAAAAGATTACGGTACAGGAAAAGAAAGAAAGACTGAACTTAGACTTTTTGAAGATATAGAAGCAACCAAGGTTGTGATTAGAAATACCAAACTCTATGTAAATAGAGCAGAAGGCTTCGTTGGTACTTCCCTTAAAAAAGATGAGTATGTAACAGAATGTTCAGATATTGATGATGTGATCTGTTTTACTGCTGATGGTAAGATGATGGTTACCAAGGTGGACTCCAAAACTTTTATAGGTAAGGATATTATCCACGTTGCTATATTCAAGAAAAAGGATAAGAGAACCATCTATAATATGGTTTATCGTGACGGTAAAGCAGGTAACACTTATGTGAAGCGCTTCTCCGTAACTTCAGTTACCAGGGACCGTGAATACGATCTTAGTCAGGGTAAAAAAGATTCAAAAGTTCTTTATTTCTCAGCTAACCCTAACGGTGAGGCAGAAGTGATCAACGTATTGCTACGCCAGGTAGGAAGCATAAGAAAAGTGAAATTCGATCTGGATTTTGCTGACGTATTGATCAAAGGCCGGAATGTAAAAGGAAATATAGTTACCAAGTATTCAGTAAAACGGATCGAGATGAAGGAAGAAGGAGTTTCTACTCTTAAACCTCGAAGGATCTGGTTTGACGAAACTGTGAAAAGACTGAATGTAGACGAAAGAGGGGAGCTGCTAGGTGAATTCAAGGGAGAAGACCGATTACTGATAGTTACCCAGGATGGAATTGCAAAAACTATTAAACCTGAACTAACTACCAGATTTGATAATGAGATCATAGTTCTGGAGAAATGGTCCAAGGATAAGCCAGTTTCCGCAATTTATTGGGAGCCGGAAAAAGAACGTTATTATGTAAAGCGTTTCCTTATCGAACATCCAGATAAAGAAGAGAAATTTATTTCAGACCATGAAGATTCGTTCCTCGAGATGGTTTCTACAGATTATTATCCAATGGCTGAGATCGTTTATACCAAGCCTAAAGGGAAAGAGCGAAGAGAGAATGAAGAAATTAATATCGCAGAATTTATATCTGTAAAAGGTATAAAAGCTCAGGGTAATCAACTTACTTCAGAAAAGGTTAATCAGATAAATCCGCTAGACCCAATTCCGTATGAGGCTCAGGAAGTAGAGAGTGAAGACGAACAAAAAGAATCTGCAGGAAAACAGGAAATATCTGGAGAAGACATCCAGTCGGGAGAAATTAAATCTCCTGAGAAAAATAAGAACTCAGATGAACAACCATCATTATTTGATGAATAATGGGAATATTTAAGGAGTTCAAAGAATTTGCTGTAAAAGGCAATATGATAGATATGGCGGTGGGTATCATCATTGGTACCGCCTTTAATAAAGTGGTTGATGTGCTGGTGAAACAGATCATTATGCCGCCATTAAGTATGCTTACTAACGGTGTTAATTACGCTGATAGAAAAGTTATTCTTCAGGATGCCTCAGGAATTCCAGGAGAGGCAAATTATATGGAAGAGGTTTCTGTGGGCTATGGTCTTTTGATAGAAACGCTTATAGATTTTCTGGTAATTGGTTTCGTGGTGTTTCTTGTGGTGAAATTTATGAACCGCTTTCGTAATAAAGCCCAGGATCCCAAGAATACCAAGGTGGTTACCCCTAAAGATATTGAGCTGTTATCCAGTTTAAATGATAAAATGGAGGAACAGAATAAATTGTTGCGAGAGAAACAAAGTTAGTTTTTCGAAACTTTCTGAACCTTTCCTTTTACTTTCTTTGCATCACCCACCTGGCCGTATTCAAAGGTATAGCCATTCTTCGTGGTTGAAAGTATTTTGATGTGAATCGCCTTTTCTTCGGCCATACCGTCTGGATTCATATTCTTCAGGATATACTCGCATTCATTGATCCATCTAACGGAAGAGGTATCGGTATTACCCATGAACTTTTCGATCTCTATACTATCATTACGAATAAACCTTGAGGTTACCAGTTCGCCGTTGATGAAGCTTTCAAATTCATAGGTACCGGTTTTAAAGTCTTTACAGTTCCTTTCAGGATTGAAACAGGAAGATATCAGGAAAAGACTTAATAATGCAGCAATTCTATTCATACTGCAAAATAATTCAATTTAAACGGAATAATCAATTTTCGAAGGCCTCAAAACTTCCGTCCTTATAAAATATTACGATCTTCTGAATTTCTTTTCCAGGTTTTCCAGCTGGAAATGACGTTGGTGGTTCAGGCGAACTATTTTTAATTGGCTGCTGAATCGAGTTAGAAGGAGTAGATCTATCGTCCTTCATACTAATTCCTGTTTCGGCAGGAGAATCTGAATCGGCAGGAAATTTCCCTTTTCCATTTAGCAACCAGTACAACTCAACTTCCGGAAAATTCTTCACCACTTTCATTACAAAATCCAGACTAGGTTTATTTCTCCCGGATAAAATATGGGAAATAGAAGAGCGGCCAACTTCAATTTTATCTGCAAAAGAAGCAGCCGATAAGTCATAAAAATCCAGGATTTTATTCAATCGTGAAGCGAACTTTTCTGTGTTTACCATTGTAACATAAATGAGATGTGAACTACATTTACAAATGTAAATAATATTTACAAATATACAATGTTACACATGTAAACATTAATATTATTGATGAATACATACTTTAATTAAAATAGTTTAACTAACTAAAAAACAATAGTTTAAATTGTATGTTTAATTTAATAGGATTTTTTCCAAGGCTCATGTTTACTGGTATTCTTCCGTTGTTTACAAATGTTTACAATTGAGTTAATTTTGGTTGTTTACAATTGTAAAATATACAATGTTTAATTTTGTAAACATGAAGAATCAAGTGCTTAAAAATCTTTTTCAGGAAGCTTATTATTCCCGAATAAAATTTCAAAAAGTAACCGGTAGATATGTTACAAATCTGGATCTGGATCTGTTTAAAAATGATCTTTCAGATAAATTTAGAATAGACGTAATAGGAAATTCCGTTCAGGAAAGACCTATCAGTATGATCATTTTAGGTAGCGGAAAAATTAAAATCCTGGCCTGGTCTCAAATGCATGGAAATGAAGGAACCACTACGAATGCCGTTTTTGATTTGCTGAATGCCTTTACACAAAAAGATGATGAATTAATATTATCTGATATTTTAGAACGCTGTACGCTCTTCGTGATTCCTGTTTTAAACCCAGATGGAGCAAAGGCTTATACCCGGGTAAATTTCCATGGAGTGGATTTAAATCGCGATATGCAGGATCTGTCTCAACCAGAGAGTAGGATCCTGATGGATCAATATAAAAGGATCCAACCTCATTATTGTTTAAATCTTCATGATCAACGAACTATTTTTAGTGCCGGAGAAAACAATGAACCTGCAACACTCTCATTTTTGACTCCTTCTAAAGACCAGGAGCGCAACATTGATGAATTTAGAAAGCAAAGTATGTCTTTGATCGCAGGAATGGCAGAGGATCTCTATGAGGACTTAAAAGGCAGGATTGGCAGGTATGATGATGCTTTCAATATTAACTGTGCCGGGGATACTTTTCAATTTTTAAATACTCCAACTATATTATTTGAGGCCGGGCACTTCCCGGGAGATTACCAAAGAGAGGAGACTAGAAAATTTGTGTTCCAGGCTCTCGTTTCCTGCTTGTATCAAATTTCTGAATTCGATGGTGATGTAGCTGGCTACAGGAAGTACTTCGATATCCCGGAAAATCAGAAATTATTTAATGATGTAATAATCAGGAATGGCAGATTGAATGGAAAGGAGTGTGAAATTAGTATTCAGTTTAAAGAAATTTTAAAGGGGGAATCGATAGAATTTATTCCAGTGGTGGAGAAAATTCAGGAAAAAATATCAAAATTCGCTCATAGAGAAATAGATGCGTCTGGACAGGAGGTTAGTTTGCCAGAAAAAGCAAAACTTGGCGAAAACGTTATAGTTAATAAAATTGTCATAAATGGTACAGAATTAGAGGTTAAATACGTGTAATTGTCAAAAAAATTGTCAATAATTCAATGATTTTGTATTAATTTTGAAGTTCATTAAAAAAAGACGTTGAAAATGGCCAAGTTTAAATTAGACGAAACAGATCATCAGATCCTCGATATGTTAATCGAGAATACGAGAACTCCATTTACCGATATTGCTAAGAAATTATTGATCTCTGCCGGGACTGTCCATGTTAGAGTAAAAAAAATGGAAGAGGCCGGTATAATTATAGGTTCTTCCTTAACCCTGGATTATAAAAAACTAGGATATGCTTTTATCGCATATGTAGGTGTTTTTCTGAAAAATACTTCTCAAACAAAATTTGTGCTTGAGAGAATCAATGAAATCCCATTTGTAACTGTAGCCCATGTTACCACAGGCAAATTCAATGTGTTTTGTAAGATTCGTGCGAAGAATACACAACATGCAAAAGAGATCATTTTTCAGTTAGATGATATCGAAGGTGTTTATAGAACAGAAACTATGATTTCTCTAGAGGAGAGCATTAATGATAAAAAGAGGCTGATGCATTCTATTTTTAAAGATATGTAAACAGTCCTAAACTTATATTAAAGACCCTTTAGACTGTTTTGTTTAAAGGGTTTTTTTATAAATTTAAAACAATTGACCACCCTAAAATTTGATTATGCACAGAGAACCAAGATTAGATAGATTTAATGATAACGTGCTTGCTAAGTATCAGGTTTATAATAGTATATTTTTAACCCTGCCATACGACGAGATAAAAAAAACAGGCGCTTTACTGCCTTTGTTTCAGGAAATTTGTGAAACTGGTTTTAAAGAGAATAAAAACCCTACCGAGATTGTAGACCGCTTTTTTGATAAATATGGAGAAAACCCTTCAGAGGAAGAAAAAGTAGATCTTCTTTTCAGGTTTATTCAATATATAGAGAGACAGGTTGTTCTTTTTGATGCCATCGAAGACGCCTCATTTTCTATAGTAAATAATATGGATGGCCGTGGTACTTTAAGAAGTGTCAAGGAAGAAGCAGAAGCCAAGCAAAAGGTAGAAGAGCTGAAGGAGTATCTAAAACGCTTTAAAGTTAGGCCAACTTTAACTGCGCATCCAACACAATTCTATCCTGGTACCGTTCTAGGGATCATTACAGATCTGGACAACGCCATTCGTGCAAATGACCTTGTGAAAATCAAGCAGTTGCTGGCTCAATTAGGTAAGACGCCATTCTTTAAAAAGGAGAAACCAACTCCTTATGATGAAGCGGTTAATTTGATCTGGTACTTTGAAAATGTTTTCTACCAAAGTGCAAGTAGAATTCATAATTATATTCAGCAAAATATTTTTGACGGAGAAGATGTAGGAAATCAGGTGATAAATCTAGGTTTCTGGCCTGGAGGTGATCGTGACGGAAATCCTTTCGTAACGACAGATATTACTTTAAGGGTAGCAAAGAGGTTAAGAAGAACCGTGTTGCTTAATTATTACCGTGATATTCGTGAATTGAAGCGGAGATTGACTTTTAGAGAGGTTCATGAGCTAATGACTGAGATTGAAAAAGGTCTTTATGATTCTGCTATTTCCCGTTCTGGAACCATTAAACTTCCACTTGAAGATTTAAAGCATAAACTATATAATATCAAGAAGATACTTTCTGAAAAACATCAATCTTTATTTATAGATGAGTTAGATGATATGATCAATAAGGTTAATCTTTTTGGTTATCATTTTGCAACTTTGGATATAAGACAGGATTCCAGTAAACATCAGGAGGTTATAGATGAACTAATAAAAGTGAAGCCTGAGCTAATTCCTGCTGATTTCAATGAACTGGATGATGAAAAGCAAATTGAAATATTAAGCAGCGTTCAGGCAAAAATAGATCCTGAAGATTTTGAAGAAGGTATGGCTAAAGCCACAATATCTTCAATTTATGCAATGCAGGAAATTCAGGAAAAGAGTGGAGAGCCAGGTGCTAACCGTTATATTATTAGTAACTGCGGCAGTGTGCAGGGTGTGCTTCAGCCTTTCGCTTTCATAAGAATGACTGGCTGGGAAAAACCTAGTGTAGATGTTATTCCGCTTTTTGAAACCGTTCCAGATCTACAGGAGGCGCACAATGTAATGGAAAAGTTATATACCCATCCTGTTTATAAAGAACATTTAGAGAGAAGAGGTAATAAGCAAACTATAATGCTTGGTTTTAGTGATGGTACTAAAGATGGAGGTTACCTTATGGCGAACTGGAGTATCTTTAAAGCGAAAGAAGCATTAACCAAGGTCTCGAGGGAATATGGGATCAAGGTTGTTTTCTTTGATGGTAGAGGAGGACCGCCTGCCAGAGGAGGTGGTAAAACACACCAGTTCTATGCTTCATTGGGTCCTACCATAGAGAATGAGGAAATCCAGTTAACGGTTCAGGGACAAACTATAAGTTCTAATTTCGGAACTAAAGATTCATGTACCTATAACCTGGAACAATTATTAAGTTCAGGAGTATCTAATGAGATCTTTAGTAATGGTAAAAATGTCCTGAACGACAAGGATAGAGAAACTATGACCGAGCTTGCCGAGATTAGTTATAAGACCTATACAGATTTCAAAAAGCATCCTCGTTTTATTCCATATCTCGAGAAAATGAGTACTCTAAAGTATTATGCGAAAACAAATATAGGAAGTAGACCTTCTAAACGTAATAAATCTGCAGAATTGAATCTTTCAGATCTTCGTGCTATCCCTTTTGTTGGTAGCTGGAGTCAGTTAAAACAGAATGTACCCGGATTTTTTGGTGTTGGGACAGCTATGGAAAAACTGGAAAAAGATGGTCAGTTTGATAAGGTTAAGGAATTGTATGACAATTCTGAATTCTTTAGAACCTTACTGGAAAATAGCATGATGAGTCTTACCAAATCATTTTTTCCTTTAACTGCATATATGAAGAATGATGAAGAGTTTGGAGAGTTCTGGCAGATAATTCACGAAGAATTTGAGCGCACCAAGAAAATGTTACTTAAAGTGACGGGCTATGAAAAGTTAATGCAGAATCAGCCAGCAGGTAAGGCCTCTATTGAAGCAAGAGAGCGTATAGTATTGCCACTTCTAACAATTCAGCAACATGCTTTGCGTACTATTCAGGAGCTTAATAAAAAAGGTTCTGGAGTAGAAGAGAAGCTGGAAATATATGAGAAGATCGTTACCAGGTCACTTTATGGAAATATTAACGCCAGTAGAAATTCAGCATAAATGAAGAAGGCGCAATTAACTAAGGGTGAATTCGGTGAATTTTATTCAGGTTATATCGATAGATTAGATGACGAGGCAGAACTTATTGCAAGTCTTGAGAATAACACTTCTGAAATGGTTGAGTTCTTAAAAGGCATTCCTTCTGAAAAATGGAATTTCAGGTATAAACCTGAGAAATGGAGCATTAAGGAAATGGTTCAGCATATAATCGATACAGAAAGAATCTTTCAATATCGTGCCTTATGTTTTGCCAGAAATGAGCAAAATCCATTACCTGGTTTTGATCATGACCTTTACGTTCTGAATTCTGGAGGTGATAATCGCCCTGGCTCAGAGCTTATTGAAGAATTTAAAATTGTAAGGCAATCTGGCATATTTCTATATAAAAGTTTTACCGATTTGATGCTCAAAATTATTGGGAACATGAATGATGTAAATACTTCTGCCAGAGCTATTGGTTTTATTATGATAGGACACGCAAAGCATCATAAGGATATCATAAGTAACAGGTACCTTTAATGTGGAATACCATTAAAATATTCTTCAAGCTTTTAAAAAAAGCCTATTTCAGCTGGGAGAAAAATGGCGCCTATGCTAGAAGCGCCACCATAGCCTATTACGCATTGTTCTCTCTGCCTTCCTTACTTATTATAGTAGTCAGCATTGCAGGGTATTTTTATGGGCGGGAAGCTGTACAAGGCCGAATTACAGTTGAAATAGACGAATTTATTGGTAAAGATACCGCAAATGCTGTGGAATCCATGATAGAGAATGCGGCTCTTAATCAGGATTCAACTTTAACCGTGATATTTGGGCTTTCCATGCTTATTTTCGGTGCTACCGGAGTGTTCTTTCAGTTAAAGATAGCTATGAATAATATCTGGAATGTAGCGGCGAAAAAGACTAATTTCCTGAGGTTGGTCCTTGATAGGGTGATTTCTTTAGGAATGATATTCGTAATAGGCTTACTCTTACTCATTGCGATGGTGGTTTCTACCTTATTAAAAATGATTGCGGGTCAGGTTGGTAACATCTTTCCAAATGTGACCGATTTTGTGGTGATAGTAGCTAACTACCTGCTTTCTTTCCTTTTTATAACCACGCTATTTGCTGCAATATTCAAATTACTTCCAGATATCAAGATCAGGATCAGGACCACCTACGTAGGGGCAGCCTTAACTTCTGTTTTATTTTTGATAGGGGAGTCGCTAATCGGTTTTTATTTTGGCCAAAGCTCTCCGGGTTCAGTTTATGGCGGAGCATCCTCGGTAGTTCTAATCTTATTATGGGTATATTTTACCTGCCTCATTTTATTTTTTGGGGCTGAATTCACCGTACAATATGCCTTGCTTAGAAAGGAGAAAGTAGTTCCCAACAGGTTTGGAGAACCTGCGATCTATCAGGAACTGGAAAAACTGGAGCAGCGTAAAATGGAAATTAAAGATGAGAAACGAGTTCTGGATAAACTTAAATCTCACCTGGATCTGGATGAAAAGCAGAAATTAGAAGAAGATAAATCTAAGACTTAATAAAGCTTTAACGAAGCGAGCCCCAGTTTTAGTAGGCTCTTAATACTTTTTCTCCTGGTCGCTTGCTATCTTTGAGTGAACCAAAAATTAAAATTTATTATGGAAAAGAGAATTGCAATTTTGGCCACAAACGGATTTGAAGAAAGCGAGTTGGCCTCTCCAAAAAGTGCAATGGAGAAAGAAGGTTTTAAAGTTGATATTGTTAGTCTTGAAAAAGGAAAAATAAAATCCTGGGACGTAGACAACTGGGGAAAAGATTTTGAAGTGGATTATAGTCTTGATGAAGTTTCAGCCAAAGATTATAATGCCCTAGTATTACCAGGAGGAGTAATTAATCCTGATAAATTGCGTCGTGAAGAGTCGGCTCTAATATTTGTTAGAGACTTTTTTAAACAAAGCAAGCCGGTTGGTGCAATATGCCATGCAGCATGGACTTTAATAAATGCAGAGGTAGTTAAGGGGAGAACAATGACTTCTTTTAATTCTATTAGAAAAGATGTTGAAAACGCAGGAGCTCTATGGGTAGACGAAGAGGTTGTAGTTGATGAAGCATTTGTTACGAGTAGAAATCCTGATGATCTGCCAGCATTCAATGCTAAAATGATCGAAGAAATCAAAGAAGGTAAGCATGACTTACAGCATGCTTAAGACAAGTTTAAAAATTGCTAAAAATAAAAAGGAGCGCATCAGCGCTCCTTTTTATTTCATTTTATAATCTATTTATCTTCATCCTCTTCTGTATCCTCTTCCTTTTCTGGAATATCTACGATAGGATCGTTAAATTCTGAATCTTCATAATCGTCTTCATCAAAATTGGCCATAGTGTTTTCCAGGCGAGTACTAACCTTTACCAGGTAAACGGTATCCTCGGTACGCACTTCTACGGCGTCTACAGTTTCGTTTTTGGCGTTCTTGAATGAAATGACCTGATCATCATCATAGCCATCAGGATACTTTTCTACTAACATGCCCAAAATTTCGGGAGTAAGTTTTTTATAATCTACGATTATCCTTTTCATAGTGTAATTGGTTTATGCAAGTATAAATAAAAAATCAAATTACACGCAAAACATAATACTTAAATATTCATAATATTAAATGATTAAAAATCAATTATTTAAATAGAATTCAAAAGCTTTGTCTACTATGGCGTCTGGCACTATAATATCTATAACAGGCTCTCCTATATCTTTTAGTAGAACAAAATTGATATTGCCTCTTTCATTCTTTTTGTCGAATTTCATTAGGTCCTTTATTTGTACGATATCAGCTTCACTAAAAGTTTCTTTCCCGTACATCTTTTTTATAGTCTCATTTACATACTGAAGTTTTTCTTTTGGGAAATTCTCTATTTCCTGAGAGACGTAAGTTTCCAGGATCATTCCTGCAGCAATGGCTTCACCGTGAAGCAATTTATTTCTTACAGGATGAGTAAGACAATAAGACTCGATTGCGTGACCCAGGGTATGACCATAATTTAAGGTTTTTCGAATATTTTTTTCAAAAGGATCTTTTTTAACTATGTCAGCTTTTATGTTAACCGATTCCTTAATTATCTCATCGAGGTCGGTAAGGTCAAGATTTGCCAGATTAGTTACTTTTTTCCAGTAGTCCTCACTGGCGATGAGCCCGTGTTTAAGAATTTCTGCCAGGCCGCTTCTCATCTCCTGTGCAGAAAGGGTTTCTAGAAAATTTGATTCTATAACCACCATTTCTGGCTGAATTATAATTCCTATCTGATTTTTAAGGTTACCAAGGTCTACTCCAGTTTTTCCCCCTACCGAAGCATCTACCATAGATAATAAGGTAGTAGGGACATTAATAAATTTGATGCCTCTCTTAAAAGTGGAGGCCACAAAGCCACCAAGATCAGTAACCACGCCACCACCAAGATTTATCATCAGGCTTTTACGATCTGCTTCAAGCTCAGAGAGAACATTCCATACTCCTTCGCAAGTTTGAAGGTTTTTATATTCTTCACCTGCTTCTATTTCAATTACTTCGGTAGTAAAATCACTTTCTATTTTCTGAAGAAATTTAGAAAGGCAATAAGTATGTGTATTACTATCTACCAGAATAAAAATTTTTGAAGGTGATTCCTCCTTCAGGAATTCATTTATTTTCTCAAAACCATTTTTAGAGTAAAAAACAGGATTTAAAGGGACGGTTAAATCGTTCATTTTATTAGCATTTATGCGGGGGAAATTAAAGAGAATTTATGAATTAAATCAACTTCAATAATTATATTTGCGCGTTTAATAACTCGAAATGATTAGAAAAAAGATATTCAATAATACTAAATCTGCATTTAAATTAAAGTCTAATTCTGAATTGGATAGAGCGATATTTTTATTCAGTATGATGAATTATTCATCTTTAGTTAAAGCCGGTTCAGCTCTTACTAAATTTTCATTAAAACTACATTTACCCGTAGAGACCCTTATCAAGAAAACAATTTTCGAGCAATTTTGTGGTGGAGTTACCGAAGAAGACTGTAAGCCGGTAACCAATGAAATGTATGATGAGAATCTACATAGCATACTGGATTATTCGGTAGAAGGGAAGGAAACTGAGGAAGAATTTGATGCGGCGATGAGAAAAAAGCTAAGTCTTATTGAATATGCTAGTAAAAGTGAAGAGATCTCATTTGCGATGTTTAAACCAACCGGGATTGGTAGATTCGAAATTTGGGAAAAAGTAAGTGAAAAGATCAGTTTATCTGAAGATGAAAAGGAAGAATGGGAACGAGTAAAGGATAGAGTAAACACTCTTTGCAGCAAAGCTCATGAGTTAAATGTGCGATTATATGCCGATGGTGAGGAAACCTGGATGCAAACTGCTGCTGATGATCTCATGGAAGAAATGATGAGAAAATATAACACCGGTGACAAAGTCTTGATTTATAATACGCTGCAGTGTTACAGATGGGACAGGCTGGATTATTTAAAACAACTTCATGAGAAAGGAAAAAAGGATGGTTTTAAAATTGGTGCTAAAATAGTTCGTGGTGCTTATATGGAAAAGGAAAATGCCCGTGCTAAGAAGTTGGGATATCCTTCACCTATTTGTGAAAGCAAAGAAGCAACCGACGTTAATTTTAATAGTACACTATCTTTCTGTCTGAATCATCTTGAAGATATTTCGGTATTTATAGGGACGCATAATGAAGTTAGTAGCTATCTGGCCCTTCAGATCATGGAGGATAAAGGTTTGTCTCTGGAAGATAGCCGAATCTGGTTCAGCCAGCTTTACGGGATGAGTGACCATATTAGTTATAATCTGGCACGTAAAGGCTATAATGCAGTTAAACTTGTGCCATTTGGTCCAGTTCGAGATGTCGTGCCTTATCTATTAAGAAGAGCTCAGGAAAACACCTCTGTAAAAGGCCAGACCGGTAGAGAGCTTTCATTGTTAAGAGAAGAAAAGAAAAGACGTAGAGGAGATAAGTCTACAAAACACCACCGCGAATAAAAAACATGCGGGGACTGGCTAAATTTATATTTTTTAAAGTTCTAGGCTGGAAACTGGAAAATAATTTTGATCCGGCTATAAAACGATGTGTGGTAATTGTCGCTCCACATACCAGTTCTTTCGACTTTCTAATAGGTTTACTGGTAAGGAAGATCATGAATGTCCAGATCAATTTCGTGGGAAAGAAAGAACTGTTCAAACCTCCTTTTGGATGGTATTTTAAAATGGTTGGAGGTTCACCTATAGACAGGACCGGAAAGCTAAAGAAGGTTGATGCTATCGCTAAGATATTTCAGGAAAAAGAAGTCTTTAGATTAGCCATGTCCCCGGAAGGAACAAGGCAGAAAACCGATAAGTGGAAAACTGGATTTTACTATATCGCTATCAAAGCTGAAGTGCCAATTATCAGGGTTTCCTTTGACTATGCTGCTAAAAAAGTAAAAATCTCCGACGCTTACTGGCCAACCGGAGATTTTAATAAAGATTATTCTGAAATTTTCAGTTATTATGATGGAGTTCAGGGAAAGATCCCTGAGAATTTCTAATTATTTTTCCGTTTCTTCTTCAGAAGATTCCATAGTATGATATACATTCTGTACATCATCATCTTCTTCAAGTTTTTCCAATAA
Organism: Christiangramia echinicola DSM 19838; assembly: GCF_000423065.1. Lineage (GTDB taxonomy): Bacteria > Bacteroidota > Bacteroidia > Flavobacteriales > Flavobacteriaceae > Christiangramia > Christiangramia echinicola. Next base: position 213,860 of record NZ_AUHG01000012.1, on the reverse strand, counting down.
TTTCTCTACATCAGCTGTTTGCTCAGCATTCAGAGTTTTAGTAACCTGTGGGATTCTTTCAAAACCAGAAGACAGGATCTCTATTTCACGATTTTCAAGTTCTTTCTGTATAGCGCCAAAATATTCAAATGGAGCATAGATGTGAATTCCATCTTCATCCTTAAATATTTCTTCTGCACCAAAATCAATTAATTCCAATTCAAGTTCTTCAGGATCCAGACCTTCAGCATTGATTGTAAAATTACAGGTATGATCAAACATGAATTCTACAGAACCGGAAGTTCCAAGATTCCCATCGCACTTATTAAAATGAGACCGTATATTCGCTACGGTTCTGTTATTATTATCTGTTGCAGTTTCTACCAGGACAGCAATACCATGTGGAGCGTAGCCTTCAAAAAGAACGATCTTATAATCTCCCTGAGATTTGTCTGAAGCGCGTTTTATGGCGCGTTCAACATTATCTTTAGGCATATTCACGCTTTTCGCATTTTGAATAACCGCACGCAATTTGGCATTAGTGTCTGGATCTGGCCCACCTTCTTTAACTGCCATTACTATATCTTTACCAATTCTGGTAAATGCTTTAGACATTGCAGACCAACGTTTCATTTTACGTGCTTTGCGAAATTCGAATGCTCTTCCCATCGTAGATTTTAATTAGATTCGGGCAAAAATATAAAAAAAGCTCCTAATTCACATTGTAAAATCAGGAGCTGATCGTTTTGTATAGATTTTATTATCCTGTTGCTTCTATAATATCTTCTATAGTTCGCGCTAGTTTAAAGTCTTTTTCGGTAACTCCATCTGCATCGTGAGTGGATAGTGAAATTTCCAGCTGGTTATAAACATTTCCCCAATTGGGATGATGTTGCTGATCTTCAGCTTCAAAGGCAATACGGGTCATTACCGTAAAGGCTTCTTTAAAATTTTCAAATTGAAAGGAAGTATGAATGGCACCCTTGGCATAGGTCCAACCATCATAATCTTTTATTCTGTCTTGAATCTCTTCGTCAGTTAGTTTTTTCATTGCTTAAATCTTTTGGTTTTACTTAAAGTTAGAAATTAAGCATCGAAATGAAAGGAGAATCCTTTTCTTTATTATAAGATTAACAGCTAAGCCTTTGTGGAAGCCTCCACAACCTGACTAATGGTTATTTGCAAATTCTTAGGAAGTTTATTGTCTTTGGGAAGTACAGCCAGGAATCTATCGTAATTAGAATCGTAAACATTTTTGAATAATGGATTTTCATAACCCATTTCTTCACATACATCTGCAATAAAATCCCTTTGATGTACAAGGTCTGTACTTCCAAGATGAAAAACTCCCTGCCGGTTACGATTTATTATATAATGTATTTGCTGGGTGACTTTTAATATTTCTGTAGCGTTAATAACCACATTCGGGAATACTTCTAATGGCTCTCCAAGATCTATTATAGTTTTTATTTGCTTGATCCGGGGTGAGGTTTTACCAAAGACCATAGGTAGCCTTACTATATTATATTGGTGGTTTGGCAATCTTAGTAAAGCATTCTCTATTTTTATCTTAAACCTGCCATAAATACTCTGGCTTAAAGTCTTGTCGTATTCGTAGGAAGGGTAGTTGGTAAAGGCATCAAACACATTAGCTGAGCTTATGAAAATTAGCTTGGAATCGTGTTTAATTATATGGTTGATTATTGAAAAATGGGTGACGATCTGTGCGTCAAAATCTCCTCGTAATGATGAAATGATGACATCTGGTCTTAAATTTTCGAGAAGGATCTCAATATTCTCAGTTTCCATATCAAAATGATGAAACTGATGATTACTCTCGAAAAAATCATTGGCGGTATGGTAGGTGCCGTGAGTATCAAAATAGGAGCACAGCTCTTTATACAGGGCATTGCCTATAAATCCGCTAGCTCCTAAAATGAGTATTCGTTTCAAATAAATTAGCCTTTATAAAAGGGCAGTTTTACCTGAGTTGCAGTGACGGCTTTTTTGCGTATTTGGATAGATATCTTTTTCCCTGCGCCTGCAATTTCAGTAGGTACATATCCCAGTCCTATTCCTTTTTCCATGGAAGGGGACATGGTGCCCGAAGTAACCAATCCAATTTTCTTACCATTCTCGTCTACGATATCGTATCCCTGACGAGGAATTCCTCTTTCATCCAGTTCAAAAGCGACCAGTTTGCGCTTAGGGCCATTTTCTTTCTGTGCCTTTAATTCTTCACTATTAATGAAGTCTTTAGTGAATTTAGTGATCCACCCAAGCCCTGCTTCTATAGGTGAAGTGGTATCATCTATGTCGTAACCATAAAGGCAATAACCCATTTCAAGACGTAAAGTATCTCTGGCTGCTAAGCCAATCGGTTTAATTCCATAATCTTTCCCGGCTTCCATAACTGCATCCCAGATCTTCTCAGCATCTTCGTTTCTAAAATAGATCTCAAAACCACCACTACCTGTATATCCGGTTGCAGATACGATCACCTTATCTACATCTGCGAAAGTTCCTACTTCAAAAGTGTAGAATTTCATATTCGCAAGATCTATATCTGTAAGTGATTGCATAGCTTCAGAAGCCTTAGGGCCTTGAATAGCAAGTAGAGACATTTCATCACTCATATCTCTCATGGTAGCATCCATGGTATTATGATGTGCGATCCAGTTCCAGTCTTTCTCTATATTCGATGCATTTACTACTAATAGATATTTTTCTGAATCTATCCTATAAATAATTAGATCATCAACAATACCTCCATCTTCGTTAGGCATACAGGAATACTGTGCTTTACCGTCTACAAGTTTTGAAGCATCGTTAGAACTTATTTTCTGAATTAATTCCAGAGCATTTTCTCCTGAAATTAGAAACTCACCCATATGAGAAACGTCAAAAACACCGAGGTCTTTCCTTACCGTTTCATGCTCAGCATTGACTCCTTCATAAGATACAGGCATATTGAATCCAGCAAACGGAACCATTTTAGCGTTCAATTCTCTATGTTTTTCAGACAGGGCTATTTCTTTCATTATTTTCAAAAATTTGGGCAAATTTATTCAATTCGGATAGAATACAATATTTATTCGGGCTTTTTATAGAATTATATTAATTATGAATTCTTAAGTTTATAAAAGATTAGACCACAAAATTCAGTTTTATGAAAATACTCACTGCTGAACAGCTTTCAGAAGGGGATAAAATTACTATCGAAAAGCAGCAAATAACTTCAGAAGAATTGATGGAGCGTGCAGCAACATTAGTTTTTAATGAAATTAATAATCGCTTACAGGGAGCTCCAATTCCTATCAAAATTTTCTGTGGAATTGGAAATAATGGAGGTGACGGATTAGTGATTGCCAGGCATTTGATTCAGCATGGATACCATGTGACAGTTTACGTGGTTAATTATAGCGACAAAAGATCTGATGATTTTCTGGCTAATTATGAAAAACTGAAAGATGTAACCAATGACTGGCCACAATTAATAAAAAACGAGGATAATTTTCCTGAGATCAATATTGGTGATTTTATCATTGATGCGATGTTTGGTATCGGCCTAAACCGGCCTATTGAAGGTTGGGTTGCAAATCTGGTCAAATTGATCAATAAATCTCAGGCATTTATACTAGCAATCGATATGCCTAGTGGATTATTTTCAGATAAGATACCGGCTGAGGATGCAGCCGTAATAGAAGCAAATTTCACTTTAAGTTTCCAGGCGCCGAAGTTGGTTTTCTTTTTACCAGATACGATGGACTATGTTGGAGACCTTCAGATCCTGGATATTGGCCTGGATAAAGAATTTTTAGGGAAATTACAATCTGGAAATCATTTAATTGGAGAAGAAGAGGCAGTTAGTTTGTATAAGCCAAGAAAAGCCAATTCTCATAAAGGTGATTATGGTCATGCACTTATCGTTGGTGGCAGTTATGGCAAAATTGGGAGTGTATTATTAACGGCTACCGCGGCATTAAAAACTGGCAGTGGATTATGCAGTCTTTACATTCCTAAATGTGGATATCATGCCGTCCAAACTGGCTTGCCTGAAGCTATGGTAGTGACAGATGTCGAGGATGATCTATTAAGTGGGTATCCGGAAGATTTCAAGGCCGATGTTGTATGTTTTGGAATGGGAGCGGGTACGGCTAATAAAACCAGAGAAGCTTTAAAAAATATGCTGAATACGGTAAAAACGCCTGTTTTAATAGATGCTGATGGCCTGAATATCTTGTCAGAAAATAAAGAATTGCTGGATCTTTTACCTGAAAATTCAGTCTTAACACCTCATCCAGGAGAATTAAAAAGATTGGTAGGTGAATGGAAGGATGATTTTCATAAACTGGAGCTGGTAAGATCGTTTAGCAAAAAATATAAGTTGATCATAGTCATTAAGGGGGCTCATACTTTTGTGATAGATGGTAATGATATTTATGTAAATAACTCCGGAAATCCCGGAATGGCTACGGCAGGAAGTGGAGACGTGCTTTCCGGGGTGATCACTTCTTTCATGGGTCAGTCTTATGAACCGGTAACAGCGGCTGTACTTGGAGTTTTTCTACATGGGAGGGCAGGAGATATAGCAGCAGAAAATTTGGGTTACGAGAGTGTTTTAGCAGGGGATATTGCTAAGAATATTGGAAAAGCTATACAGGGTCTTTTTAGTAGAAAACTAAAGAATTCAGAATAATTTTAAGAATTGTTGATATAATCTTTATTTAAAGCTCTATTTATTTGGAATCTTATCTCTGAAGTAAGATTTTTGCACTCCATAAAATCATTTCAACAATATGCCAGATCATCATTATATAAGTTCAGCAGTTTTAGATCTTGAAGTAATTCATGATATTCTTATAAATAAGAAAAAACTGTCTTTAAGTGATGAGTCAAGGTTAAATATCCAGAAGTCCAGAGATTATCTAAATAACAAGATTAAACAGAGTGATGTACCTGTTTATGGAATTAATACTGGTTTTGGAGCTTTATGTAATGTAAAGATTACTTCTGAAAAGCTTACTGAGTTACAGGAGAACCTGGTAAGGTCGCATGCTTGTGGGACAGGAGATGCTGTATCTAAGCCGGTAATTAGATTGATGCTTCTATTGAAAATTCAATCTTTAAGCTATGGAAACTCCGGCGTTGCTCTGGAGACAGTAGAACGCCTTATTGAGTTATACAACCATGATATTTTACCGGTAATTTATGAGCAGGGTTCGCTTGGTGCTTCGGGAGATCTTGCGCCTTTAGCGCATTTGGCTCTTCCTTTAATAGGGGACGGTGAAGTTTATTTTGAGGGTTCGGTTATTCAAGGTGAGGAGCTTCTGAAAAAAATGAATTGGGAACCGGTAAAATTACAAAGTAAGGAAGGTCTTGCTCTGTTAAATGGAACTCAGTTTATGAGTGCTCATGGGGTGTATGCTTTATTAAAAGCGTATAAACTTTCATATCTGGCAGATCTTATCGGTGCGATTTCTGTAGATGCATTCGACTGTAATCTATCTCCATATGATGAATTGGTGCATTTAGTGCGTCCACATAGGGGGCAGATTAAAACAGCTGAACGAATCAGACAGTTTCTGGAAGGAAGTAAGATCGCCGCATCTGAGAAAAATAATGTACAGGATCCTTATTCATTTAGATGTATTCCTCAAGTACATGGTGCATCAAAAGATACTTTAGCATTTGTGCGCAAAACGGTAAAGACTGAAATTAATTCGGTTACAGATAATCCTAATATATTTATTGAAGCAGATAAGATCATTTCAGGTGGAAACTTTCACGGTCAGCCATTAGCTTTAGGATTGGATTATCTGGCGATTGCCCTTTCTGAATTAGCTAATATATCTGAAAGAAGAACCTATCAATTGGTTTCAGGTTTAAGAGGTTTACCAAATTTCCTGGTTGAAAACCCAGGTTTGAATAGCGGATTTATGATCCCGCAGTATACCGCAGCAAGTATTGTAAGTCAGAATAAGCAATTATCTACTCCTGCTTCTGTAGATTCCATTGTTTCTTCGAATGGTCAGGAAGATCATGTAAGCATGGGGGCAAACAGTGCTACTAAATTGCTTAAGGTTGTTGAAAATTTAAATACTGTTCTGGCGATTGAGCTTTTCAATGCTTCCCAGGGAATACATTTTAGAGAACCAGCTAAAACATCTGTTAAGTTAGAGGAAGTCATTGCGAATTTTAGAAAGGAAGTTCCAGTACTTACTGAAGACAGAACTATGGCTCCTTACATAAAAAAAGCAAAGCAGTTTTTAGAGAATATGGAGATTGAAGAATTTCTAGACTAGATCCTGGTTTCGATCCATCTAACAGCTTCTTCTAAAGTTTGAAATGCTTCAAAGCAATTATTATCCTTATAAAATTTCTTTTCAACTTCTTCAGCATTGCGTCTGGTCATTTCATTCTCGCTTACTACCGCAATAGCCTTAAGGTTTTTCGCACTTGCAGATTCAATGTACACCATAGGATCTACAGCATAAGAATTCACCCGGTGAGATATGTAAGCGTAATTTTCGTTTTGAAAAACTTCTGAGCCAATATCCAGTAGTTTCTGGTTTGATTCTAGATCGAAGAGAATACCTTCATTAAGCTTGGCGATTAGTATATTTTCATGAATATATACCGTCCCGAATTCTAAACTTATCTCTTTAGGTTGCATGGTGAGTAGGGGCTTTTTGGGCTAATTTAACACAAAATATGAATTGTGAAAATAATAAAATAAATAAAAAAGCCACTTCAACGGAAGTGGCTTTAAATAGTATAAATCCTGAATTTTAAGATTCGGTTTCTTTAACCGATTTCTGAATATCTATGGTCAATTCACTTTTCTCCTCATCAAGGTCCATTATGATCTTATCTCCCTCTTTAAGTTTTGAACTTATGATTTCTTCAGCCAGGGCATCTTCAATATATTTTTGAATCGCTCTATTTAATGGACGTGCACCATATTGCTTGTCAAATCCTTTTTCAGCAATAAAATCCTTGGCTTTATCTGAAAGATTAAGGTCATAACCAAGACCATGTATTCTATCAAACAGTTTCTCAAGTTCGATATCAATGATCTTATGAATGTCTTCTCTTTCTAGACTGTTGAAGATTACAACATCGTCGATTCTATTCAGAAATTCAGGAGCAAATGCTTTTTTCAACGCGTTTTCTATCACGCTTCTTGCATTATCATCTACTTGCGATTTTTGAGCAGAAGTTCCAAATCCAACTCCCTGACCAAAATCTTTAAGTTTCCTGGCTCCAATATTAGAGGTCATAATGATAATTGTATTTCTGAAGTCAATTTTTCTACCAAGACTATCAGTTAAATAACCATCATCAAGAACCTGTAGCAGCATATTGAATACATCTGGATGGGCTTTTTCTACCTCGTCCAGTAAAATTACTGCGTAAGGCTTTCTTCTAACTTTTTCAGTTAATTGGCCTCCTTCTTCATATCCTACATATCCTGGAGGTGCACCGATTAAACGAGACACAGCAAATTTTTCCATGTACTCACTCATGTCTATACGAATTAGCGCATCGTCATTATCAAATAACTCACGGGCTAAAACTTTAGCTAACTGAGTTTTACCAACTCCGGTCTGACCTAAGAAAATAAATGATCCAATTGGTTTGTTAGGATCTTTAAGTCCGGCGCGATTACGCTGAATAGCTTTTACAACTTTCCCAACAGCTTCGTCCTGACCAATAACCTTTCCTTTGATCTCCTTTGGAAGCTCCACAAGTTTATTGCTTTCAGTTTGAGCAATTCTATTAACGGGAATTCCTGTCATCATAGAAACCACATCGGCTACACTATCTTCAGAAACTATTTCCTTGTGCTTTTTTGATTCTTCTTCCCATTTCTCCTGAGCAATTCCAAGTTCCTTTTCAAGATTTTTCTCATCGTCTCGCAACTTGGCTGCTTCTTCGTATTTCTGTTTTTTAACAACAGAATTCTTACTTTCTCTAACCTCCTCCAGTTTTCTTTCTAATTCCAGGATCTGTTTAGGTACATCAATATTAGTAATATGAACTCTGGACCCTGCTTCATCCAGGGCGTCAATAGCCTTATCTGGTAAGAATCTTTCGGTCATATATCTATTGGTGAGCTTCACACAAGCTTGAATCGCCTCATCTGTATATTGAACGTTATGATGCTCTTCATACTTGTCTTTAATATTGTTAAGGATCTCTATTGTTTCTTCTACGGTTGTAGGTTCAACAATAACCTTCTGAAATCTTCTTTCCAGGGCACCGTCCTTTTCAATGTACTGTCTGTATTCATCCAGGGTAGTGGCACCAATACATTGTATTTCTCCTCTTGCTAACGCCGGTTTGAACATATTGCTGGCATCAAGACTACCTGTTGCGCCACCGGCACCAACAATGGTATGGATCTCATCTATGAAAAGTATGATATCATCATTCTTTTCAAGCTCATTCATTACCGCCTTCATACGTTCCTCAAACTGACCGCGATACTTTGTTCCAGCTACTAAACTTGCCAGATCGAGAGTAACTACTCTTTTATCAAATAGAATTCTGGATACTTTACGTTTAACAATACGCAAAGCAAGACCTTCAGCTATGGCAGATTTACCAACACCAGGTTCTCCTATTAATAAAGGGTTGTTCTTTTTTCTTCTACTTAAGATCTGTGATACACGCTCGATTTCTTTTTCACGGCCTACCACAGGGTCTAATTTATCAGCTTCGGCTAATGCCGTAAGGTCTCTTCCGAAGTTATCTAAAACAGGAGTCTTAGATTTTTTAGAAGTTTTACCTGTGTTTCCACCTCCGCTAAATGGGTTTTCTCTGGTTGTCTCATCACCACCGTCATCATCTGAAAAAGATTCTGCAGACGGGCTGTCAGAGTAATCATCTTCATCGCTGGCGATCATATATTTAAACTGATCTTTTACTCCGTCGTAATCTATTTTCAATTTGTTTAAGAGTTTAGTTGTGGGATCATTTTCGTTTCTCAAAATACATAATAGCAGGTGTGCAGTATTAATATTAGAACTCTGGAATAACTTAGCCTCCAAAAAGGTTGTTTTCAATGCTCGCTCTGCCTGCCTGGTTAAATGTAAATTTCGTTTTTCGTTACTAATTGTAACAGTATTTGGATTAGCAGGGCTCAATATTTCAACCTTACGCCTTAAATGACTTAGGTCTACGTCTAATGCGTTCAATATATCTATGGCCTTACCGTCACCGTCTCTCAATAAACCAAGCATAAGATGTTCTGTCCCGATGAAATCGTGGCCTAGTCTTAATGCTTCCTCTTTACTGTAAGCAATGACATCTTTTACTCTTGGTGAAAAATTATCATCCATTTTATCTTCCTTTCTCAAAATTTATTTTCACTCGAAATAGGACAAAAACTGTACCTAATAGGGAGTTAGTAGCTAATTGACAAAATTACTTTCAATTATCAAAGTGTAAAATAGTGAACTTATTAACCAAAACACAATAAAAATTTGTTAATAAAAAGAAGGTGTTCGCAGTGGTTGTTACCCATTAAAGATGGATAAAATATGTAAATTGCCCCTTAGATTTTTTGAGATAAATTAAATTTTTAAGTATGGCTGAAGGAGAAAAGCTAATTCCTATCAACATTGAAGATGAAATGAAATCAGCCTACATCGATTACTCGATGTCGGTCATTGTGTCACGTGCGTTACCAGATGTGCGTGATGGATTAAAACCAGTTCACAGAAGAGTATTGTACGGTATGTACGAGCTTGGAGTTCTTTCAAACAGAGCCTATAAAAAATCTGCGAGAATCGTAGGGGAAGTACTTGGTAAGTATCACCCTCACGGTGATTCATCTGTGTATGATACCATGGTTAGAATGGCCCAGCACTGGAGCATGAGATACATGCTTGTAGATGGTCAGGGTAACTTTGGTTCTGTTGATGGTGATAGTCCTGCAGCGATGCGTTATACTGAAGCGCGTATGCGTAAGATCAGTGAAGATATGCTTGCTGATTTAGATAAAGAAACAGTAGATACCCAACTTAACTTTGATGACTCTTTAAGTGAGCCAGTAGTTATGCCAACCAGAGTTCCAAACCTTTTGGTAAACGGAGCCAGTGGTATTGCCGTAGGTATGGCGACCAATATGCCACCTCACAACCTTACTGAAGTTATTGATGGAACTATAGCCTATATAGATAACCGCGATATTGAGATCGATGAGCTTATCCAGTACATTAAAGCTCCAGATTTTCCTACCGGTGGTATTATTTATGGTTATGATGGGGTTAAGGAAGCATTTAAGACTGGCCGTGGTAGAGTAGTGATGCGCGCCAAGTCTCATATGGAAGAAATCGGCGGCAGGGAATACCTTGTGGTTACTGAAATTCCTTACCAGGTGAATAAGGCCGATATGATCAAGAAGACGGCCGACCTAGTAAATGACAAGAAAATTGAAGGTATTAGTTTGATCAGGGATGAATCAGACCGTAATGGTATGCGTATCGTTTACCAGCTTAAGCGAGATGCGATTCCTAATATCGTGCTTAATACCTTATTTAAACATACAGCATTACAGTCTTCATTTAGTGTAAATAATATTGCACTTGTAAATGGTAGACCAGAAATGCTGAATCTTAAAGACCTTATTTATCATTTCGTTGAACACAGACATGATGTTGTTGTTCGTAGAACTGAATTTGAATTAAGAAAAGCCAAGGAGCGTGCTCATATCCTGGAAGGATTAATTATCGCCTCAGATAACATCGATGAAGTTATCGCTTTAATTAGAGCTTGTTCAAATGCCGATGAAGCCCGTACTAAGTTGATGGAGCGATTTGAGCTATCAGAAGTTCAGGCAAAGGCAATTGTAGAAATGAGGCTTAGACAGCTTACTGGTCTTGAACAGGATAAGCTAAGAGCTGAATATGACGAAATATTAAAGACTATAGAAGATCTCGAAGATATTCTTGCGCGTGAAGAGCGTAGAATGGAAGTTATCAAGGATGAGCTATATGAAATTAAAGAGAAGTATGGTGACGAAAGACGTTCTCAAATAGAATATGCAGGTGGTGATCTTAGTATAGAAGATATGATTCCAGATGAGAGTGTAGTGATCACTATCTCTCATGCAGGTTATATTAAAAGAACCTCGCTTACAGAATACAAGACTCAGAATAGAGGAGGAGTCGGGCAAAAAGGATCTAATACCAGAAATGAAGATTTCTTAGAATATCTCTTTGTAGGAACTAATCACCAGTACATGTTGTTCTTCACTCAGAACGGTAAATGTTACTGGATGAGAGTTTATGAAATTCCGGAAGGTAGTAAAGCCTCTAAAGGAAGAGCGATACAAAACCTTATAAATATTGAACCTGAAGATAAGGTCAATGCATTTATCTGTACCCAGGATCTTAAAGATGAAAAGTATATTAATGATCATTTTGTGATCATGGCTACTAAAAAAGGTCAGGTTAAGAAAACAAGATTAGAGAAATATTCTCGTCCTAGAACTAATGGTATCAATGCGATTACTATTAAAGAAGGTGATGAATTATTAGAAGCTAAGCTTACTACCGGGAATAGCCAGGTGATGCTTGGATTAAAGAGTGGAAAGGCTATTAGGTTTGAAGAAAGTAAAACCAGGCCAATGGGAAGAAATGCATCTGGAGTTAGAGGTATTACTTTAGCAGATGAAAATGACGAAGTAGTAGGGATGGTTTCTGTGAATGATTTTGATTCTGATATTTTGGTTGTATCAGAAAACGGATATGGAAAAAGATCCAGCCTTGAGGATTACCGAATCACAAACAGGGGCGGAAAAGGAGTTAAGACCATTTCTGTTACCGAAAAGACCGGACAACTTGTCGCAATTAAGAATGTTTCAGATATAGATGATCTTATGATCATTAATAAATCTGGGATCGTGATTAGAATGGCTGTAGAGGATCTACGCGTTATGGGTCGTGCTACACAGGGAGTAAGGCTTATAAACCTGAAAGGGAATGATGCTATTGCTGCTGTGGCTAAAGTGCTTCATGATGAAGATGATGTAGAGAACATGGAAGACGCTGAAAAGCCTGTGGGTGGTGAAGAATCGGCGAATGGCACAACTATTGCAGATGATAGTGAAGAATAAAAATTAAAAACCAAAACAACAATGAAAACTAATATTTTGACAGCGGCGGCAGTGTCATTTCTAACCATGACAGCAGTCGCACAAAAAGATCAGGTAAAAGATGCTGAAGATGCTCTTGAAGACGGAAATTATGCTGAAGCGAAAGCTCAGTTGAAAGTTGCGGAGCCTAATCTAAGTGAACTAAACGATAAATGGCAGGAGAATTTTTACCTATATAAAGGTAAAGCATATATGGGCGATGGTACTAGTGCCTCTAGTGAAGATTTAAAAACTGCGGCTAATGCATTCTTAAAAGCTTCTGAAATGGGAAGTGATGAAGCTAATGAAGCCCTAAGTGCTTTGAAGAATAACCTTATCCAGAGTGCGATCTCAGATCAGAACAAAGAAGATTTTGCTTCTGCAGCAGATAAGTTGTACACTAGCTATGAGCTAAGTAAAACAGATACTATTTACCTTTATTACGCTGCCAACAATATGGTACAGGCGAAAGATTATGATAAAGCTGTTGAATACCTGGAAATACTTAATGAATTAGATTATGATGGATCTGGTAAAGCATATACAGCAGTAAATGTTGAAACTGGTGAAAGAGAAAATCTTGGATCTAAACAAGAGTTGGATCTAATGATCAAAACAGATCAGTATAAGGAACCTGAGGTGGAGGAAATACCATCTAAAAAAGGAGATATCGCGCAATTGATTGCAAGAATCTATATCAGTCAGCAACAGTATGATAAAGCTATCGCTGCTATGGATAAAGCAAAAGCTACTAATCCAGATGATATTGGATTACTTCAAGCTGAAGCGAATATGTACTACCAGATGGGTGAAAAGGATAAAGCCAGAGAAATTCTAGAAGAAGTTGCTGATAAAGATCCTTCAGATCCTGCTACATTCAATAATATTGGATTGATGTATGCTGAAATTGAGGACAACGAAAAAGCAATTGAATTTTACAACAAAGCTTTAGAGATCGATTCTGAATTCAATGAAGCCAGAGTTAATAAGATCGCGGCTAAATTAGCTGCGGAAAAAGTGATCATTGATGAAATGAATGGTCTTGGAATGAGTAAAAAAGATAGCGAACGTTATGATGAATTAGATGCTCAGAGAAAAGAACTTTATAAGGAAGTGCTACCAGATCTTGAAAAAGCGATGGAAGTAGATCCAGAAAATAAAGACATTATTCAAACTGCAATGAATCTTTATTCAAACCTTGGTAATGAAGAAAAGGTTGCTGAGTTAAAAGCTAAGATGTAAGAAGTTAGTTCTTCATATAAAAAAAACCCACTGAATTTCAGTGGGTTTTTTTATGCGTTATTTTTAAGGTATTACCTAAATTATCTTTTTAATGACTCTAAGTTTGTGAGTATGTCTCCTTAATTCAGCATTAAATATTCCTGAATGATCTATACGGTCAACCCGAACTTTACCCTCAACGTGGATAATATAATTATCCTTCATCATTAAGCCTACATGGTTAATAACACCGTCATTATCATCAAAAAAAGCCAGATCACCAGGTTCACTTTCTTCAATAAAACTTAGAGCTTCACCTTGTTTCGCTTGTTCTGCAGCATTCCTCTTAATTTTGAATCCATTTAACTTGTATACTGTTTGTGTGAAACCACTACAGTCTATACCAAATGGACTTTTTCCTCCCCATAAATGAGGAGAATTCAAATAGAGAAGTGCAGTGTTGATAAGATTTTCTTTTTTCGAAATTGAAAGTTTTGTTCTTTCACCTTCATAGGAATGACCTAAATTATCAGCAAAATTCAAAACAGATCCTAGAGCAACCGGCATAAGTAAACCGCTTTCATCTGTAATATATTCAATGAGATCAGATGAAAGCTGAAGATCATTCTCTTCCAGAGAATAATAATCAGCTTCTTCAATTTTCATGTACTGCTTTCTATCTATCCAGGCTTCAAATCCATCAAATGAATTTCTTATTTTGCTCCAATGAACCCTTTCTTCAAGGATCTTGAAATGCTCCCCATATAATAACTGGGATACCATTTCGCTTTCATGAGATGCAGAAGCCCTAAGCGGTACAATACTTAAATGGCAAATACCGTATTGCATTAATTAATCTTGTTCAATTTTAGGAATTACGTTCAATTACCATTGCTGAAGCACCACCGCCACCATTACAGATAGCTGCAGCTCCAATCTTAGCGTTGTTTTGTTCTAGTACACTAAGTAATGTAATTAGAATTCTAACACCACTACATCCCAGAGGATGTCCTAAAGAAACGGCTCCACCATTTACATTTGTATTTTTATCATTTAATCCTAAAATCTTCATATTGGCAAGACCAACCACAGAGAAAGCTTCATTGAATTCAAAGAAATCTACTTCATCCATTTTTATTCCTGCCTTGTCTATCGCCTTTGGTAGTGCTTTAGATGGGGCAGTAGTAAACCACTTTGGTTCTGTCGCAGCATCAGCAAAACTTTTTATGGTTGCTAATGGTTTTAAACCTAATTCATCTGCTTTTTCTTTACTCATTAAAACTACGGCACCGGCACCATCATTAATAGTGGATGCATTCGCAGCGGTTACAGTTCCTTCTTTTGAGAAAGCGGGTCTAAGTGAAGATATCCTGTCCATCCGAACATTCTTGAATTCTTCATCTTCTTTAACTACTAAGGGATCTCCTTTTCTTTGCGGAACTTCCACAGGGACCACCTCATTATCGAACTTACCATCTTTCCACGCCTGTGCAGATCTTTCATAAGACTGTACAGCAAATTTATCCTGATCTTCTCTTGAGAAACCATGTTCAGTTGCGCAAAGGTCTGCACAAACTCCCATAGCATTATGGTCATAAGCATCTACAAGACCATCTTTTTGCATCCCGTCTTCCAGGGTTGCAGGACCAAATTTT
Organism: Christiangramia echinicola DSM 19838; assembly: GCF_000423065.1. Classification (GTDB taxonomy): domain Bacteria; phylum Bacteroidota; class Bacteroidia; order Flavobacteriales; family Flavobacteriaceae; genus Christiangramia; species Christiangramia echinicola. The sequence goes on along the minus strand of NZ_AUHG01000012.1, from coordinate 198,860 downwards.
TTCCCGTTTCTCATATGCACATAATGTGGGATAAGGCTCATGTTTTCCATTCCACCTGCAACCACTATATCTGTATCTCCTAGCATAATAGATTGAGCGCCCTGCATTACAGCTTTCATTCCGCTGGCACATACTTTATTTACTGTAGTACACGGAACAGAATCTGGTATCCCGGCACCTAGAGAAGCTTGTCTCGCCGGAGCCTGTCCTACGCCAGCCTGAACTACATTACCCATCAAAACTTCCTGTACCAATTCTGATTTAAGATTGATCTTTTCCAGGGCGCCTTTTATAGCTATGGAACCTAATTTTGTTGCGGGAATGCTGGATAAACTACCAAGAAAACTTCCTATTGGAGTTCTCGCAGCGCTTACTATAACTACTTCTTTATTCATGTTTTAATTTTAATTAATTCAAGTGTTGCGAAGTTAGTGATTTTATAAGGAATTAAATAACCTAAGCTTATTCAGACCTATTTTTACTACATTTGAGCATTACCTGAATATATATGAGCGATTTCATTAATAAGCTGTACAAAAATCAGGCGCTTTTTTATAAAGTTTTCCTGTTTGTGCTTACCTCTGTATTAATCGTTTACCTTCTTCCAAAAGGTGGTAAATTCAAATACGATATCCCCAAAGGAAAGCCATGGCAATATGAAAACTTATATGCTCCTTTTGATTTTGCTATTCTCAAAACCGATGAGGAGATTGCCGCCGAACGCCAGGATATAACGAGATCTCATATCCCTTATTATAATTTTAATACTGAAAAACCTGAAAATATTAAGGAGGATGCTTTGCAGGAAGTTCAGAATGTCTTTCCAGATACCACACTTAATGTTTATGAAACTATCATAGATGATTTTGTAGGTGAAACAGTAGACAGGGTTTATGAATTTGGATTGCTGCAGGAAAGTGAGCGGTTAGGATCAGATCAATCAGTCTATCTTTTAAAAGGAAATGAAGCTTCTGAAATTGCATACAGACGTATTCTAAAGCAGGGTGAAATAAGAAGCTTTATCAGCGATGAGATATCCAATGGTGGATTTTCTTCATTCAAAACAGAATTACTTGAGGTTTTCTTTAATTCTATTGAACCCAACGTCACTTTTAATAATGATCTTACTCAGAAGGAACTGCAGAGTAAGCTTAATAATATCTCTTATACCCGCGGAATTATCGAACAGGGCAGTAGGATCATTGCCAAAGGGGAAGTTGTAGAGGGGAATAAATACAATATTCTAAGATCTCTAAAGGCCGAATATGAGTCTCAGGTTTGGAGCCAGTCTAATTATAACTGGATCATTGTGGGGTACAGTGGTCTTGTGGCTTTAGCGTTACTTATGCTATTGCTTTTCATGCGTAAATACCGGATTGCGATTTTCGAGAATAATGTAAAAGTCACCTTCATTTTCTTCAATATCATCTTTATGGTAATGTTAACTACGTTAGTGGTTAATTTCAATATCGATTATGTTTACGTGGTTCCATTATGTATACTTCCACTAACTTTAAAAGCTTTTTTCGATGCCAGGCTTGGTTTGTTTACCCACGTAATTACGGTTCTGTTGTTAGGTTTTATAGTACCTAATAGCTACGAATATATGTTTTTACAGATCATTGCCGGGATCGTTACTATACTAACTGTAAGTGAGCTTTATAAAAGGGCAAACTTATTTATTTCGGTAGGCCAGATTACTCTAGTATATATAATTGCTTATTTCGCTTTCACAGTAATTCAGGAAGGGAATATAGATGATATGAAGCCTGAAGTATTTCTAACCTTTTTACTTGGAGGTCTGGCAACATTGTTTGTACAGCCTTTGATCTATGTATATGAAAAGATCTTCGGGATGGTTAGTGATATGTCTCTTTTAGAGTTATCTGATACTAATTCGAAATTATTAAAAGAGCTGGCGGAAAAGGCTCCGGGTACTTTTCATCATAGTTTAAATGTGGCCAACCTGGCTGAAGCAGCTGCAAATGAAATTAATGCAAATGCCATGTTAGCCAGGGTGGGAGCTCTATATCATGATATTGGTAAAATGCATAACCCTACTTATTTTACCGAAAATCAAACGACCTCAGTTAATTCCCATGATGAATTATCACCCAGAGAAAGTGCACAAATTATTATCGAGCATGTGATCAAAGGTATAGAGATCGCTAAAAAGAACAATCTTCCAGATAGGGTGATAGATTTCATTAGGACTCATCACGGGACCAGTACAGTGTATTATTTCTTTAAGAAAGAGAAAGAGGCAAATGAGAATACTTCACCAGAAGATTTTAGATATCCAGGGCCAATTCCTTTTAGCAAGGAAACCGCTATTCTAATGATGTGTGATAGTGTTGAAGCGGCCAGTAAAAGTTTAAAGGAACCAACATCTGTATTGATAGATAATTTCGTTGAGAAGATCATTAATAAACAAATGGAGGAGGGGCAGTTTTTAAATTCTAATATTACATTCAAGGAAATACAGATGGTGAAAAAAATTCTTAAGCGAAAACTTAAGAATATTTACCATCTGCGTATAGAGTATCCTGAATGACTAATGAACATTCAGGATTTTATGATCTGTGCCATTAAAACTAAAGCTATCGCCAGCTTTCTTGCCTTTCATTTCCTGGTATATAGGAGCCTCTGTTGAAATTGCGTAAACACTGCTCCCTTCTTCAAGAACTATTTTCCCCAATGCGGCCGAGATAAAATAATAACTTTCAGAGGTTTCTACGATACTACCAAAGTCTATTTGCTCTGTATAATGCTTTTTATCTATTCGACTTAGTTTTTCCTTCATCTTACGGGAATTATCTAGGTATTCTGCATATTTCTCAAAATCTCCTAATAACTGACCCTTAGTGTCATCCTCGTCATAATCTGTATGCGCATCATTATTTTCCATGGATTCTCTGATCTGATCCATCTCTTTCTGATATTTCTCGATCTGGCGGTTTACCGTATCAAGACACTTATAGAATAATTCTTCTTTATTAGCTACCATGATATTTTATTTTTTAATAAACCTAAAATTAGGTAAGCTTTAATTCCTGATCGAAGATTTAGGAAATATTTAATATCAAAATCCAGTTCTAGCCTCTAACCTTATAATCTATTTGTATAAGTTTATAACCTTATTTTATGATTTTATAAGCTTTTAAGCTTATTTTTTATATATTTGAATATGATTGCAGTATTATCAGCAGATTTACTTTCATCCTCTGGCTACCCAAAGGCTTTGCTTGAGAAGGTTCTCAGTACCTTAAACCGGGAGTTCGAAATTTTTCAGAAAAGATCAAAATTAGATGCTGGGTTCAAGATCTTCAGAGGAGATAGTTTTCAAGGAGTGGTACATGATCCTTCTGGAGCGCTATTATTAGCTCTTCAGTTTAAGACGGCAATAAACAGGTTGCATTTGAATGAAAGCGATACAAACAGAGCTTTTAAACGAGTAGCAGACCTTAGGATGTCTATTGGAATTGGAACATATGATTTTAAAAGAGAATCGATTTTAGAATCTAACGGGGAAGCGTTTCAGTTTTCAGGCAGGACGCTAGATGAGATGAAAAAAGAGGGCCGTAAATTAAAATTAAAGACATCTATCGATAATATTGATGAAGAATTCAATACCTCTTTCTTCTTATTCGATACTCTTTCAGATAAATGGAGTACAGCTTCAGCTGAAGTTATATATTATCTATTAAAAGGTTATAAGGAAACCGATATAGCAAATGAGTTGGATATAAGTCAGTCTGCAGTAAATCAAAGAAAAAAAGCAGCAGGATGGGATGCAATCGAAGTTTTATTGTTACGTTATCAAAAAGTCATCTCTGAACATTTCTCCAATGGAAAATAGCCTCCTTATTCTACTTCAGTTATTATTAGCACATATAATTACAGATTTTGTGATACAGCCTACTAAATGGGTGAATCATAAACGAGAGAATAAGGTTAGATCTACATATTTATATGTACATGCATTTATTGCAGGTTTTCTAACTTTTGTATTCTTATTGCGACTTGAATGGTGGTATATAGCAGTCTTCATAGGGGTCACTCATTTCTTCATAGATCTTTGGAAACTTCAGTATAAAAAAGATAACCTGAAAATGTTTGTTTCAGACCAGGCTTTACATTTATTAGTAATCCTCATCGCCTGGTTATACTTAACTGCAAATTTTTCTGAGGTCCTACCGTTCTTTTCAGAATTAATTACTTCAGAAATTACATTAGCGATTATCATTGGGTACCTCCTTGTGATTTTTCCGACAGGATTCCTTATTGGAAAAGCTACTAAAAGATGGCAAAATGAAGTAGAGGATGATCTGAAAAAAAATAGCCTGGATGCTGCAGGTAGATATATTGGAATATTTGAAAGAATACTGGTTTTAACCTTTATTCTAACAACTAACTTTTCTGCAATAGGTTTTCTTATCGCAGCAAAATCTATACTGCGCTTTAGTGATAAATCTGAAACTGGTGCCAGAAAGCAAACCGAATATGTGCTCATAGGTACTCTTATGAGCTTTACCATTACAATTCTAATTGGCTTTTTAGTACGCTATGTCATATTCTAAAAGTTGAATATTGCTTTGAATTCTTTCTTTTACAATATTCATCATCCTTTTGTTAAGTGATGAAGAGTTTTGGATATACTTATCGTACTCATCAAGAGTGAACTGGCCTATGATCATTCCTTTTAAGCTGTTTCTGAACTTGATGTCCCTTTGAATCGCATTTTCAATATACTCCAGTCTCTTCTCCAGTTTAAGCTCGTAGAATTTGTTTTTGTGCTTGGTAATGTAATTTCTAAAAGCTGCTAATAGGAGGGAATCCTGAAGTTTCGCGATAGGACGAAGAGTTTCATTTTGAAATCTTTCGTCTGGACTCATGTTTTCGGTAATTCTTGCTGAAGGGATCTCAGGCCTGAGGTCCAATAGGTTAATGTCTCGTGGATTCATGGCAAGTATTGTTTCTTAAATATAATTAATATTTAAACTGCATTTACTGTGCCTTAATTAGACTTGTAAACCGGTTATAAACAAAAACGAGTTAAATCTGTCTTAATCGGTCTCTAATCTCCTTTTCATCTTATTATATTTAAAATAAAAGCTAAAGATAAATTATATATGATTGAATCTAAGAATCCTTATACCGGTGAGTTGATTGAAAAGTTTAAAGAACTTACCAAATCAGAAATAGATAAGGCACTAGATAAGGCCAGTAATAGGTTTAAAAAATGGAGAAAAACCAGTTTTAAGGAGCGCGCTGAACTTATGAATAAGGCTGCGCAGGAATTAAAAAAGAATAAAGAGGAATACGCCAGAGATATTAGTCTGGAAATGGGGAAACCAATTACCCAGGCCATTGCCGAAATTGAAAAGTGCGCCTGGGTTTGTGAATATTATGCTGAAAATGCTGAAAATCATTTAGCTCCCAAAAAGATTAAAACTGATGCTTCTAAAAGCTACGTTTCCTACGAACCTATCGGGGTAGTATTAGCAGTAATGCCGTGGAATTATCCATTCTGGCAAGTCTTTAGATTTGCCGCTCCAGCTTTGATGGCGGGAAATATTGGAGTTTTAAAACATGCCAGTAATGTGATGCGATCTGCTAATAATATTCAGAAGGTTTTTGAACGCGCTGGATTTCCTGATGACTGTTTTCAAAATTTAGTATTAGGAAGTAGTAAAATAGAAGATATCATAAAAGATAAGCGCATTAAAGCGGTTACACTAACGGGGAGTAAACCTGCAGGTGCTGCAGTAGCTTCTACAGCAGGAAGTGAAATTAAGAAGTCGGTGCTGGAATTAGGAGGTAGTAATGCTTTAGTGGTTTTTAAAGATGCGAATATCGAAGAAAGTATTGAGACCTGCGTGATGGCTAGGTTTCAGAATACAGGACAGAGTTGTATAGCCGGGAAAAGATTAATTCTTCATGAAAATATAGTCGATGAATTTGTAGAAGGATTTGTAAAGAAAGTAAGAGAATTAAAAAGCGGCGATCCTTTAGACGAAGATACCTTTATCGGAACTCTGGCCAGAGTAGATCTGGCTGAAGATCTGGAGAAACAAATTCAGGATTCTGTTAAGGCCGGCGCTAAGATCGTTCTTGGTGGTAAGAGAGATAAAGCTTACCTGGAACCTACTGTGCTTACTGGAGTCACTTCAGAAATGAGTATGTTCAGGGAAGAGACCTTTGGACCCGCCATAGGGGTGACTACTTTTAAAACAGATCAGGAAGCTATAGAGCTGGTAAATCTATCAGAATTTGGCCTGGGAGTATCTATTTTCACTGAGAATATGGATTTCGCAGAAAAGATAGTGCCTGAGTTTGAAGATGGAGCCGTATTCGTAAATGAACTGGTTAAAAGTGATCCAAGATTGCCGTTTGGTGGTACTAAAATATCAGGATACGGGAGAGAACTTTCAGCAGATGGTATACGAGAATTCGTAAATAAGAAAACTGTATACTTTAAATAAGGTGATCTATTTCATCGGTCCGATTAATAAATGAATAAAAATTGAAATTAGAATATTTTAAAAATTAAAAAATATGGGAAATAAGATAGCTGTTACGGTAGATAGTGTAGTATTCTGCAAACTGGATAATAAGTTCAAAGTTCTACTAATCCAGCGCAAGAAAGAGCCCTTCATGGATATGTGGGCGCTACCTGGGGGTTTTGTAAATGAAGGAGAAGACCTGGAAACCGCGGCAAAGCGAGAGCTCGTAGAAGAGACGGGGGTAGTAGTGCAAACAATGGAACAGATCCAGGCCTTTGGGAAACCAGGAAGAGATCCAAGAGGTCATACGATCTCGATTGCCTTTCTAAGTAGGATCTTTTGTGAAGAAGAGCTAGACCCATCAGATGATGCGAAGGATGCCAAATGGATAGACGTGGAGAAAATCATGGATATGGAACTTGCATTTGATCATGACGAGATCATAAACGTAGCTCAGCAATTCTTATAATCTTATTTTAAACTATTTAAATTTCCGACTAGATCAAATTCATTTATTCTCTTTGAGAATTTAATAAATCTATGAAAGCGCTTTTAATTACAGGGAATTTCTGTTTAAATTCGAAATAAAAAACATGAGATTTCACACTAGAAAATGGATAAAGCCTCAGGATCTAAACCCAAACGGAACTCTCTTTGGAGGTAGATTATTAGAATGGATAGACGAAGAATGTGCGTTATATAGTATCGTTCAGTTAGAAAACCCGAAGACGGTAACTAAATATATGAGTGAGATAGACTTTAAAAGCTCTGCTCATCAAGGTGATATTGTTGAAATTGGTATTCAGGTCGAGAAATTCGGTACAGCCTCACTAACGCTTAAATGCGAGGTGCGAAATAAAATGACCAGGGAAACTATTATTAGTATAGATAAGATCGTAATGGTTGCGCTGGATGAGAATGGAAAGTCAAAACCTCATGGTAAGACCGAAATCGAGTTCGTTAAGGACAGGCTAAAATAATTTCTAATTATTTTTTGGAGAGGTGTCAGTATTAGGAGCAAGTCTTACTGGAAATTCTTTTTCTCCTCCATATAATTTGATCTCCTGTATGTCTGCCGGCATATAATATCCATTATCTTCTAGAGCTTCTTTTACAACTCTTACCACGTTACCTTTTGTAATCATAGCCTGCATCCGGAAATCTTTAGTGTCAACCCAGAAAAAGACTTTTAAATTCACCGTGCTTGTAGCGAGTTCATCTTCGATCACAAAATTTTGATGATCCTCATCCTCAATAACCATCGGGTCTTTTCTTAAAGCTTCCATTACTGTTTTCTTGGCGCCATCTATATTATCTTCATAGGCAATACCTATAATAAAACTCCACCTGTAAAAGCCATCTTCGGTGTAATTCGTTACCGGTTCTGTGAGTACATCACTGTTCGGGATATAGACATCTTTACCATCGAAGGTTTTTAATTTGGTATATCGAAATTCAAGAGCTTTTACTTTTCCGAAGTTTTCACCAATCTCTACAGTATCATTTACATCGAAGGGCCTGTTAAAGGCAAGTATGATCCCGGCTATGAAATTCTCTCCAATATCTTTAAAGGCAAAACCCAGTACAACAGCACTTGCACCTGCCGCGGTTAGAATTCCGGTGGCAACTCCTCCAAGACCCGCAGCTTTAAGAGCTAGCATGATCGCGGTTATGATAACCAGAAATCTAATCGCCTTACCCAGGAATCGACTCATCAATGGATCTGAAGTTCTCGCAGATATTCTTCTGGTGAAAAATTTTCCCATCCAGATGCCAATTAGAACTCCAAGAATTATGATAAGTAAACCTAGACCTATGCCGGGAAGTTGATCGATAAAATTTATATAGAATTCCTGAAATGAGTCTGCTAGAGTTTCATTTCCATCTAATTTTGAATCCTGCATTCTAAATTTTTCTCTAAAAATATAAATTAGAGAAGTGAGAGTGTCACAAGGAAATGTTAGGATTTATTGATTACTAGAGCCATTCTGGCCTTTCTCAGTATTCTCCTGTTCTTCTTCCTTGATCTGCTTTTTTGCATCTTTTATATCATCTTCACTTGCAGGTTCAGGTTTTTGTTCCTCGGCAAGTTCTGGCTGAAGGTATAGTTGAGCATAAAAAGGAAAGTGGTCAGATTTTATATCATTGCCAACGTCTATATTTTCAACCCTGAATTCTTCTGAAACGAATATATGATCTAAAGACCACCTCATTATAAGGCTTTTCGCATTAAAGGTGTTGTAAAAGCTTCTACCTTTTCTTACGTCCAGAAGTTCTCCAATAGATTGCATCATGCTTACCGTATTAGACCAGGCAACATCATTAAAATCTCCAATTACTACTACCGGGAGCTCGGAGTCCATAGATTCCAGTGCGATTTTCATCATCTCTGCATCTCTGTCTGAAGAGGAAGGATTATGCTGAGGCATTGGAGGTGTAGGATGAATAGCATGTAATTGGATCTTATCTCCAGACCTAAGTTCAATTTCAGAATGTATAGAAGGAATGCTGTCATCAACTATATATTTCACCTGAGGTTTGATCAATTTCAGCTTAGAGTAAAGGATCATTCCGTAAGTGTTATCTAATGGAACTTCAACCTTATACGGGTAATCTGAACCCAAACCAGATTTTATCGCATCATTCCATTTTACATCGGTTTCTGTAAATACTGCGACATCTGGATTTAGTTTTTTAATCTCTTCAATCAATAAACCTGTTTCCTTATTCTTCTGTAAAACATTCGAAGTTAAAAGCATGAAACCTGTTTCCTTATTCACATTTTCTGTAGGTTTAGCTACATCGTATGGAGCAAAAGGAGTATAAGGGTATATTTTCGCGAATTGATAAATAAAACAGGCTAAGAGTACCGCCATAAAAGTATAGTCTCTCCACGATTTTATTTCAAACCTGAAGAAATAGGCTGCAATTGCAGTTAAAGTTAGTAAGGTCAACTGAATATGCGGATAATCAAACATTCTTATCCACCAGTAATCTGCGGCTATTAATGGTATAAGAGTGATTACAATTGCCAGGATACCGAAGCCCTGTAGAAATGGTTTTAATTTCATAGTTTAATTTGGTTAGGATTCTGACTTCTCTCCCAGAAAACTACGAATATCATCACCTGATGGTGCTTCAAATAGTTTAAGATCAAAATAGGGGATAGCCGCTATTAGATGGTCAAAAATATCAGCCGAAATATACTCATAATTTTCCCAGCGTTTATCTCTACTGAAACAAAGTATTTCCAGCGGAATTCCATTAGGAGTAGGCGCAAGATGTCTTACCATTAAGTACATCTCCTTATGTACTGCCGAGTGCTCCTGTAGGTAGGAATCGGCATATTTCCGAAAAATACCTAAGTTGGTCTGATTTCGGCCATTTATCAATAAGCTCTTATCAATATTGTTGCTTTCGTTGAATTTATCAATTTCAGACTGGCGATTTTCTAAATATGGAGCTATTAAATGTATTTTTTTTAATTTCTCAATATCATCATGACTAAGAAACTTGACCGAATTCTGCTTAATAAAAACAGATCTTTTGATCCTTCTACCGGGAGATTCCTGCATTCCTCTCCAGTTCTGGAATGAATCTGAGATCAAGCTGTAAGTTGGGATAGTAGTATAAGTGTTGTCCCAGTTTTGCACTCTTACAGTGGCCAGGTTGATCTCGGTAACCGTACCATCTGCTCCATAAGTTTCAAAAGTAATCCAGTCGCCTATTCTAACAATATCATTTACTGAAACCTGGATAGATGCTACCAGCCCCAGGATGGTATCTTTAAAGATCAATAAGATCACTGCAGAAGCTGCTCCAAGGGTATATATAAATCCTATAACAGATCTATCTGTAAGTTCAGAGAATATAAACATGAAACCTATGATCCAGATAAAGATCATGATGATCTGGCTGAAACTTTCTAAAGGCTTATCGTTAAATTCTGTTCGAGTATTGAGATAATTCCTTGTAGACCGCAGCATACTTCTACAAATCCAGACGATAAGAATAATTATGTATATGTCTACCAGTCTATAAAATATTTTGAGAACATCTGGAAATTCTGAAAAGATCAAAGGAAAGAGCTCGTAGATCACGAATAATGGCAAAAACCTACCTATATATCTAGGGAAATTACTTTTGATAAGAAAATCATCGAAGGTTGTTTTTGTTTTATTAGTGAAGAGTTTAAAGGTTTCAATAATAAAATGTTTGATCATATAATTGATTCCGAAGATGATCAGAGTCAATACCACAAGATTAATTAGGAGATTTAGATATTGAGCAAAGGTAGCGTTCATTCCATGTGCTACGAAAAACTCTTCAAAAAAGCAGATCAGGTCAACAAGTCCTTCTTGAATATTCATGTATTAAAGATATTTCTTTTCAACATAAAAAGGACCAAAAGGAAGCACAGAGCAGCCAAGAATGATCCCTATCTGGCTCAGACTCCAGTTCATTGGCCTTATCAGCAATATTCCGCCCAGGACATAAGCTATAAAAAGCACACCATGAGCCATGCCTACCTGTTTAACCATCTCAGGCATTTCAAAAATATATTTTAAAGGCATCGCAATGAATAAAAGCAAAAGAAATGATATTCCTTCAAGAATGCTTATCCATTTAAATAGCTTCACTTGATTTTTAAGGGACATAATAAAATATTAAACTTTTGCAAATATAATTGTTTACTTAGACATGACATTGACAAGCTGACTTAACCTTTAGGAGGTTTTTAATATTCTTGAGGGGTATTCCTCATTTCATTTTTATTAATTTGCGGGCGTAAAATAAAATTATGAGTTCTAAAAGAGTATTGGTTACCGGAGGCCTGGGATTTATTGGGTCGCATACGGTAGTCGCCCTTCAGCAGGAAGGATTCGAGGTAGTAATTATAGATAACCTTTCTAATTCTTCTCTAGATGTATTGGGAGGGATCACTCAGATTACCGGTAATACTCCGGAATTTGAAAATATAGATCTACGAGATAAAACAGCAGTTAAGGACTTTTTTGAAAAATATGAGGACATAGAAGATGTTATTCACTTTGCAGCCTCAAAAGCTGTTGGGGAAAGCGTTTTAAATCCTTTGCTTTATTATGAGAATAATATCTCCACCCTGGTTTATATATTACATGAATTGAATAAAAAACCTAGTGCAAAATTTATTTTCAGCTCATCCTGTACGGTATATGGACAGGCAGATGAATTGCCTATTACAGAAAATGCTCCTGTTAAGAAGGCTGAATCTCCTTACGGTAACACAAAACAGATAGGAGAGGAGATCATTAATGACACCTGCAAAATCAATGTAGATTTCAAAGCAATTGCACTGAGATATTTTAATCCGATTGGGGCACATCCTACAGCCGAAATTGGTGAATTGCCAATAGGAACTCCTCAAAACCTAATACCATATATTACTCAAACAGCGATAGGTAAACGCGAGGAATTATCGGTTTTTGGTAATGATTATCCTACAAATGATGGTACTGCAATAAGAGATTATATTCACGTGATGGACCTTGCTGAAGCTCATGTGACTGCTTTATCAAGGCTGATCAATGGAAAGGAGAAAAATAATTATGAAGTTTTCAATTTAGGGACAGGTAAAGGAAATTCTGTTCTTGAAGTGATCAGGTCTTTTGAAAAAGTATCTGAGCAAAACTTACCCTATAAAATAGTAGACAGAAGAGAAGGGGATATAACAGCTGCCTATGCCGATACCACGAAGGCGAATGAAGAACTAGGATGGAAAGCGAACAGATCTTTAGATGATGCTCTACAAAGCGCCTGGAAATGGCAGAAGGTGGTTGAGAAAAGAGAAGAGGAAGAGAATTAAATAAGTTTATAAATTATAATAAAAAAAGACCGGCAATTGCCGGTCTTTTTTTTGATTGTATAACATCTATTATTTCGTTCCGTTAACCAAAAAAGCATGTATAACTCCAGGTACCCAACCAAGAGCGGTTAAAAGTAAACTTATTAAAAAGGTAACTCCAAGTCCATGTTTCATAAATACCGCTAATGGAGGTAATAGAATGTTTAAAATAATTGTTAGTAAAGACATATTTTAATTTTAATTGGTTAATAATTATAAAAAAACGAAGGCCTAAAGCCCTGGTATTTAAATTTTAAACCAAGATACGGTGTGCCATAGGGAACACCTTGTGCCTTATGAAAAGTTTAATGTAATTATAAGGAAAGCGTTAAACCATTTCGAAGATCACCAGGGCGTAGAGATAAAATCTTGCGAACCTCAATAATCCAAAAATAAGATAACTGGAGAAAGGGAACTTGATTATACCTGCCGCAATACTAGTCATTGCAAATGGAATTGGGAGTAAGGCTCCAACGATGATCAAGAAGCCACCCCATTTTCTGGTGTTCTTGATATGTTTTGCCATTCTTAGCTCCATGGCTTCATGTACAGCTGGAATTTTAGTGATCCCAACACCAATGTAATATGAAACAATTCCGCCAAGATAGGAGGCTGTCGCCAAAAATGATAAATATAAAAACGGACTTGCAGATTTGCCCGCCCAGGCAATGAACAATTCCGGAGGAACCAGTCCTAAAAGAGATTCAGATAGGAAGAAAATAGCAAGAACTTCGAAAGGAGCGTAAGTCTCAGTAATGGTCACCAGCATATCTTCAATATCCAGAAGATAATGATCTACAGCCCATAAAGCTCCAATAAAAAGTACAATAGGCAAAACGGCTTTCTTGACACTCTTCCATACAAAAGAGTAAAAGCCAGTATAATTGTAATATTGATGCAACAAGCGTATCCGCGACTTCTTTTTAGATTTCGCTTTCTCTTTCATTAATTTCCTTTCTATTTATAGCAATTTAGAAATCCTTCTGTGGAAGTAGGGTAGTTGGGCACCAGGAAAAATTAATAGTCTTCCCCTGCGTGCTCTTTTAAGGCCTTGACATATTCACGAAGTTCCATTTCATTAAGTTTGTTATCATGCTCTGCCATAAGTGATAACATGTACTCCAAACTTTCCTGACCTTTTACTTCCTCGGTTTTCAGGGTTGTAGTTTCTTCAGTCTCTTCAGAGTCCTCATCTAACTCAATAGGTTCATCATCTGGGATAGCTATAAGAAAATCTTCATGTTCACCAACATGCTCATATGTTAATCTGGTTACCTTGGCAAGCAATGGAATGTTTTCCTCAACCACAAATTTCCTCAATTCCTTAAGGTCCTCAACTAGCGTATTTGTTATAATTCCATTACGCATAAGATCGCGCTGAATTTTATTGAGTAACTTCTGTGCTTTTATATTTTCCAAGGTGTCTTTATTAATTTATGTTAGTATTGACTTTGTGAAATTACAATTCTAAACCATAGAATTTTTTCCGTTGACAAAGTTAGTTTTTTTACGATTCTATAAAAGTCTTTTATAAGGTTTTATAAAGTATTTAACCTTTAAAATTAACACAATCTTACAGGTTTTAATTTCAGAGGTATAAGCGTCTTTAGTAGCTTTAATTATCAAAAAAATAATTATGAGTAAAGAAAATAAAACAGCTTTGGTAACCGGAGGTAGTAAAGGTATAGGATATGGTGTAGCGAAAACACTTTTACAGATGGGCTATAAAGTTGCTGTAACAAGTAGATCTCTTGGTGCAGCTGAAAAGGCCGCCGAAAAATTATCAGGACATGGTGAGGTTATTGGCCTGGAGGCAGACGTTAGAAGTTTTGATAGCCAGAAGAAGGCAGTGGATAAACTACTGGATAAGTGGGGTCAATTAGATGTACTAGTGGCTAATGCCGGTATTGGAAATTTCGGTTCAGTGGAAGATCTAACTGTTGAAGAATGGAAGGATACAATAGATACTAATTTAACCGGGGTATTTTTCAGTATAAAAGCAAGTGTAGATGCTCTTAAGAAATCTGAAGGATATATCATTACAATTTCCAGTTTAGCGGGCACAAACTTCTTCGCTGGTGGAGCAGCTTATAATGCGAGTAAATTTGGTGTGACTGGATTCACTCAAGCTGTTATGCTGGACCTAAGAGACAAAGGCGTTAAAGTGAGTACGATTATGCCGGGATCTGTAGCAACATATTTCAATGATCACGAACCTTCTGAAGCTGATGCCTGGAAGATCCAGATCGAGGATATTGGAGAACTGGTTGGAGACCTTTTAAAAATGAATCCAAGAACGCTTCCAAGTAAAATTGAAGTGAGACCTTCAAAACCTCCAAAGAAATAAAATTGAATTTTATATTAATGATGGCCGATTCGTAATGGATCGGCTTTTTTTATTCTATACAATAATTAAAAAATTAACAGCTATGCTATAATAGGGTTAAATTCATGACAAAGCCTTTATCTGCTATCGTTCTAAGAGGTTTTTGGAGTATTTTAGAGCTGAACCAAAAATAAAATTGATATGAGTTTGAAAGGGAAAACGGTAATTATTACTGGCGCATCAAGTGGTATTGGTGAAGCTACCGCAATGAAACTTGCAAAGGAAGGTGCAAATGTGGTACTTACTGCAAGAAGTGAAGATGAATTGAATAAACTTCAGTCGAAGATCGAAAAAGAAAATGGTGGTAAAGCGATTGTAGTTCCAGCTGATGTAACCAAAAAAGAAGATCTGAAAAAAGTTGCTGAAAAAACCAGGGAAGAATTTGGTAGCATCGATGGTCTAGTGAACAATGCAGGATTAATGCCATTATCTTATGTAAAGAATCTACATACAGATGAATGGGATAAAATGGTAGATGTCAATATAAAAGGTGTGCTAAATGGAGTTGCGGCAGTTCTTCCAACGATGATGGAACAAAAGAGTGGTAATATTATAAATATTTCCTCTAGTGCAGGTAGAAAAATGTATCCCGGTGGCGCTGTATATTGTGCTACAAAATCTGCGGTGAGAATGTTTTCTGAAGGCCTAAGACAGGAACTTGCTCCTAATTTCAATATAAATGTGACCTCTATAGAACCCGGTTTTGTTGATACGGCACTTACCGATACGATCACAGATGAGGAGATCAAGGAAGGACTACTTTCTAACTTCAAAGAAATGACACCGCTAGAGGCTGAGGATATTGCGGAAGCTATTTTTTATTCTATGTCTCAACCAAAAAGAGCGAATATCAATGATGTTTATATCATGCCAACTGAGCAACAACAATAAAAAATTGATGTCTAAAATTGAAGGTCCGGCTTTTCCGGACCTTTTTTATTTATTATAACTCCTGATAATAGAAGGAATGCTACCTTAATCTGGACATAAAGCTTTATTTTCAAGGCCTGAAACGAACACGAATTGACAATTAAATTAGGCAAATACCGTAATGATTTTATAAAGTTTTTGAGAAGTACAGATTTCTCAAAGGCCATCGTGTTAACTATTGCGATCGTTATTCCTATTGGTATATTTTCAAAGTTTGGAACCCTTGAAATCGGGGTTAGCCTGGCTATGGGTTGTTTACTGTCTTCTCCCAGCGATGTGCCGGGTAGCTTCAAGCATAAAATATATGGAATTCTTTCTGCGGCTCTACTGGGAGCTGTTTCATTTTGTATAGCCGGGTATTCTGAAAAAAGTATATGGACAATCATACCTATGTTGGGTATAATGATGTTTTCAATTTCATACTTGTCGGTATATGGATTCAGGGCTTCTTTGGTGACTTTTTCAGGTTTACTTGCGGTTGTTCTGAGTTTCGCGAATTTATCTTCTGAATTAGAGATCTGGCAAAAATCCTTATTAATTGGAGCAGGAGGAATCTGGTATTTAATTGTTAGTATTGGCTGGTATTTACTAAAGCCTGAAAGAGCTACCGAACAATTAATTGCCGAAACCATGGAGTTAACGGCAGATTACCTCAGACTTAGGGTTCAATTATTTAAACCTGAATCTGATGTAAAGGAAATTCAGAAAGAACTTTTTCAGAAGCAAAGTGATCTAAATGAGCATCATGAAAGCTTAAGAGAGATACTTATTTCTTCCAGACAATCTTCTGGAAGCTCAGGATATGGAAGAAAGAGACTTTTGATCTTTATCGATCTGGTAGATATGCTTGAGTTGGCCATGGCAAACCCTATAGATCATAAAAACCTGGAATCGAATTTTAAAGAGGATAAAGATGTTTTAAAAGTATTCGCAGATTTTAGTTTAAAAATGGCGTCTCAATTAGAAATTATTGCACTTTCTCTACTTAAGAACTCAGAAATTCCTGAAAACAAAATTCCAAAAGCTATCGCTTCTATAGATGAGGCTTTAAAGAACTTTAGGAATAATATAAATATGGGGCAGAGGCGTGAAGAAATGATCATGCTGCGAAATCTCTACGATTACCAGACAAAACAGGCTCAAAAGATCAATAATATCGATAGGATCTTAAGGAATATTGAGGGCAAAAGAAAACTTTTTGTAAAAGAAAAAGAGGTTCAGAAATTTATCACCCAGCAGGAATATAGCTTTAAAGCGCTCATCAATAACCTGAATTCTGCATCTGCTATCTTCAGACATTCATTAAGGCTGGCCATAGTAGTACTAGTTGGTTATATCATTGGGAACTATTTTTCTGTTCAAAATTCATACTGGATATTACTGACTATAGTTGTTATAATGAGACCTAATTATGGTTTAACCAAACAGCGCACCAGGAAGCGTATTGTAGGTACTCTTATTGGCGGTGCAATAGCAGTTGGTATTGTTTTTATAACACAAAACACCACCGTTTATGCGGTTTTAGGAATTTTGTCCTTGACCCTGGCTTTTTCATTGATCCAAAGGAACTACACTACCGCTGCCATATTTATTACTCTAAGTATCATTTTTATTTATGCCTTATTACAACCTGAAGTCCTAAACGTGATTCAATTCAGGATCGTAGACACTTTGATTGGAGCAGGTTTAGCTGCCTTCGGAAATTTATTATTATGGCCAAAATGGGAATCTCAAAACCTTAAAAATGTTATAGCAGAATCAATCAAGGCAAATATTAACTACCTGGAAGAAATAGATAGTTATTACCATGAAAAGAATTCATTACCAGTTTCGTATAAGCTATCCAGGAAAAAAGCATTTTTAGATATGGGAGCTTTGAGTGGTGCTTTTCAACGTATGACCCAGGAACCTAAATCCAAACAAAAACAACTGGGGCTTATCTATGAGATCGTAGGATTAAATCATACATTTTTATCTGCTCTGGCCTCTTTGGGAACTTATATTAGAACTCATCCAACCACCAGTGCATCAAATGATTTTGAGGTTTATACTAATGGTATAATTTTAAATCTTCAAAACTGCGTTAACCTTCTGGAAAATAAAGAATTGATTGAGAATACATCTAAGGAAATTTCCCTGGCCGCTAAGTCACTTCATGAGAAATTTTATAAACTTGCGCAGCAGAGGGATTTGGAGATAAAGGCAGGAAAAAATCAGATAGATAAAGATATGAGGTTTAAGTTACAGGAAGCACATCTGGTTAGCGGACAGCTGGAATGGTTGCTGGATATATCTGAAAAACTTCAGGTAAATGTGAGCAAATTAAATAAGCCGTAAATGAGTAAACGAGCATTAAAGAAATATATAGGATCTTTAGAAAAGGAAGATCTGGAAGAGCAAATCCTGGATCTTTATACCCGTTTTGATGATGTCAAGACCTTCTACAACTTCGTATTCAATCCTAATGAAGACAAACTGGTTAAAGAAGCGAAATTTAAAATATCCAAGGAATATTTTCCTCCTAACAATAGGAGACCAAAAACTAGAAGATCTGTAGCTCACAAGCTAATAAAACACTTTTTGAAGTTAGAGGTGGAATCTCATTCCCTGGCAGATGTTATGTTCTATAATATAGAGATAGCTCAAACTTATTCCAGAGATAAAGAGAATATTACGGAGTCGTTTCAAAAAAGTATTTTTAAATCTTTTGAACAGGCTGTAAATTTCGTGATTGATAAAGGAATTTCTGCCGATTTCATAAACAGAATTCATAAAATTACGGAGGAAACAGAGGAACAGAAGTGGAGCAATTTTTATCAATTTGATCAATTAAACGACCGTTTCCTTTAAAATTTAGAATGAAGTATTTTTTTGCCTTGATATTCTTTTTTCTCTTTAGCTCCATTCATGCTCAACTGGGTTTTTGTGAAGGAAGTAAAGGAGATCCCATTTTTCACGAGGATTTTGGTCAGGGCTCTGGAACCGGAAGCCAACTTGCACCAGGAATTACTAATTATAATTTTGTTAGGCAGGATCCGCATGATGGTGAATATACCATTTCTAATACAATAGGAAATCAAATTACTTCATGGCATCGAGATTTACCAGCCACTAACATTTCCGGAGGAAAGGCACTTATTGTAAATGCCGATTTTACAGCTGGTAGATTTTACAGGAAAGAGGTTGCAGGCCTTTGCGAAAACACGACCTACGAGTTTTCAGCCTTTTTAATGAATATATATGATCGCGACAGTAATGTATGCGAAGGAGGAGGAATACCAAATAATGTTCGTTTTGAAATTTGGGATGAAACCGATTCATTTTTAATAAAAGAAGGTGACACACCTTCTATCCCGTCTACGTCTAATCCAGAATGGAAACAATTTGCCCTTACTTTTAGATCTGAGCCAGGACAGGGTGCGGTGATACTAAAAATGTTCAACAATGGTGATGGAGGCTGCGGAAATGATCTGGCTATAGATGATATTATATTCAGGTCCTGTGGAGATCTTACAACAATTTCCACAGAGGGAAATTCAGGGAATATTTTTAAGGTATGTGAAGAGAACACCCCCATAAGACTGGAATTAGAAGCTAATGCAGATAGTTCTGTCTATGATCAACAATTTTACCAGTGGCAGATAAGTACGAATTCTGAGAACTGGGACGATATTCCAGGAGCCAATACCAGTACCTATCAAACTTCTCTAATAGACGAATCAGTTTATTTTAGAGTGAAAGTGGCTGAGGATGTAATTAATCTTACCAGTAATGTATGCAGCTCTGCTTCTGAACCGTTCAAGGTTGATATTATTAAAACTCCAGATGCACCTCAAAGCAATGGAGATCTAACAATTTGCCAGAATGATCCTGCGCCTGTTCTAAGGGTTACCGTTGCCAGTAATGAAACAGTGAACTGGTATGATGAGGAGACAGGGGGTAATTTACTTGTAGAGAACAGCAGTACTTATTTACCGCAAGTTGGCGGCACTTACTATGCCGAAGCTGTGAATACAGACTTAAATTGTAATCCTGGACCTCGAACTTCGGTTACACTAACTATAAATAGGATACCTACTCTACAGGATGAAAACTTAAGCATTTGTCCAGATTCTAATTTGAATTTAAGTGCTGGTGTAGATGGATATGATTATGTATGGAGTAGCGGTGAAACAACAGAAACTATTGCTATCAATTCACCAGGCAATTATTCAGTAGATGTCATTTCAGAACAGGCTTGTATTGCAACTAAAAAATTCACTGTTTCTTTGGTTGAAAATGCAGAAATAGAAGAGGTTGTATCTAATGGCAGTAACGTAGAAATAGTGGCAAGGGCAGAAGGAGTTTTTCAATATTCTCTGGATGGGATCAATTATCAGCAATCTCCAATTTTCTTTTCGGTACCTGGAGGAATTTATTTGGCTTATATCAAAGATTCTGAAGATTGCAAGATAGACATCTTAGAATTTGCACATGTTGTGATCCCAGAAATGATCACCCCGAACAATGATGGTTATAATGACAGGTTTGAACTAAAAGGAATTGAATTTTTCGAAAGTTCAGAAATTCAGATCTTCAATCGCTACGGCAAACTTATAAAATCCGGTGAAGGAAGCAGTTTCAATTGGGAAGGCAGATTAAATGGAATGAACCTACCAGCTGATGATTACTGGTATCGAATTAAAATCAAAGGTTTCAATGATAAAACGGGTCATTTCAGCTTAATTAGATAATCTTTTAAATAATAAAGCCATCCTTGAGAGATGGCCTGCAAACAAACCAGTTTTTAAACAAGAATTACTTCTTTGGTTTGGCTTGTGGTTTCGATTTTGGAGCTTGCTTTTGCGGGCTCTTTGAATCTTTTTTAGGACTTTTTTCCTGTGCCATTTTATAATGATTTAGTACACTAATTTACTTCAGAAAACATCAGCTGATTTTCACCTTAATAAATTTTTAACTATAAAAACTAATCGTTGAGAATTCCTTTATTTAACTGTGGTCATAGAATTTTTGGGTTCATTCTAAATGAGTAAATTTGAAGGTCTAATTATGTTGCAATGGAAATGGAAAAAATAATTGCTCAGATCGAGAATCAGAAGACCCTTCCTAATCTCAATTTGAGTATTAAAAGTAAAACCGAAGCATTTACTCACAAACTTTTTTATACCCTATTTGATAAACAAACTCCTGTGAAGGACAATCTCATGGAATTGGGAATGGATTTTGAAGTTCTCGCAAAATTAGTTTGCTGGGAACCCGGTTCACCATGTCAGGATATTTGGAGTGAATATCTGCAAATGCTTCCAGGTATTCTGGAAAAACTTAATTTAGATGCACAGGCTATCGCAAAGAGCGACCCGGCAGCGAATTCTGTAGAGGAAGTGTATCTATCGTATCCTGGTTTTTATGCTATTGCTACATATAGGCTAAGCCATGAATTATATAAATTTGGTTTACCACTTGTGCCCCGTCTTATGACCGAATGTGCTCATAGCACAACAGGTACAGATATAAATCCAGGTGCAACAATTGGTAATTCCTTTTTTATAGATCACGCAACAGGAGTGGTGATAGGAGAAACAGCGGTGATAGAAGATAATGTGAAAATATATCAGGGAGTTACTTTAGGAGCGCTAACTGTGAACCGGACATTGAGAAATATAAAGCGACACCCAACTATTAAAAGCAATGTTACTATTTACGCAAATGCTACAATTCTAGGAGGTGAAACAATAATTGGAGAAAATAGTGTTATTGGCGGGAACGTCTGGTTAACAAAGTCTGTTCCTGAAAATTCCATGGTTTCTCATACGCCTCAAATAAGTATCAAAAATGCCATAGACAAATGAACGATTCAATATTAGATTTAGTAGGGAATACTCCGCTGGTTAAAGCAACACGAGTATTTAATAAACCAGGAGTAGATCTATACTTTAAACTTGAAGGCCAGAATCCTGGAGGAAGTGTAAAAGACAGGGCTGCCTATAATATGATTAAAAGTGCGCTGGACCGTGGTGATATAGATAAGAAAACAAAACTTATCGAAGCTACTAGTGGTAATACCGGTATAGCCCTGGCTATGATCGCAGGTATTTTTGGACTTGATATAGAATTGGTAATGCCAGAGAATTCTACTATAGAACGAGTACAAACAATGAAAGCCTATGGAGCTAAGGTTATCTTAACCAGTGCAGATGATGGAATAGAAGGATCCAGAGATTATGCTGAAGATAAAATGAAGTCTGGGGACTATTTTATGCTGAATCAATTCGGGAATGATGATAACTGGAGAGCCCATTACAAAACTACTGGTCCCGAAATCTGGAATGATACAGATAAAAAGATCACCCATTTTGTTTCTTCTATGGGAACTACCGGGACTATAATGGGAACAAGTACATTTTTAAAAGAGAAAAATAAGGATATCCAGATCGTAGGGGTGCAACCTACAGATGATTCTCGCATACCAGGAATAAGAAAATGGCCAGAAGCTTATTTGCCAAAGATTTTTAAGCCTGAGAAAGTTGATAAGGTTATTGAAGTTAGCGAGAAAGAAGCAATAAAAATGAGCAGACGACTTGCTGAAGAAGAAGGTATCTTTGCCGGCATGAGTAGTGGAGGAGCTGCAGCTGCTGCGATTAGATTATGTAATAAATTAGAATCTGGACTGGTAGTAAGTATTATTTGTGATAGGGGAGACCGGTATCTGTCTTCAGAATTATTTGAATAATAAAAAGGCTGTTCGAAAGATTAGCGTTAACTCTGTGTGATTTAGTGATCTGAGAGATCAACCATTTATTAACTACTATTATTACATTTTAACATTCTGTCTTATGAGATCTAGACAGCGCTAAAGTTTCGTACAGCCTCAAAATTTAAAACTTCTCTATAGTCGCTACTCCGGTTACAGAACTACGTGCAGGAGTAATCTTAATTTTTTCACGTTTATTGTCTTTTTCCAAATAAACAACATACTTCTCGTGATCTATATTAGATTCCTTACCGTAAGCGATATATTTATCTTTGGTAATAGTCCAACCTTTATAACCTGCATAGACTTGATTTCTTACATCAAAAGGTAATGGCACATTATGAAATTTTTGATAGGTTTTCATTAGTTCATTATCTTCATTGTAAACTGCACTTAATTGTCCGTTTGAGCTGGTAACAGTTATATGTATATTACCATCTTCGTTTCCAGACTCTTTTCGAAATCTGTTTAAATCAAAATTTTCATGGATGAAGGCGATTGCATTAGACTGAAACTGCCTTTGGTAATTTTCCTTTACCTTGATAATCCCATTTGCATAGTTTTCGAATACAATTTCACCGGTGGGTTCAAAATTTACCTGAGTTTCCTCTAGTTGAATTACATTCTGGGAGTTAGCGGTGAATACCCAGCTTAGTACTAAAATTAATGTGATGATTTTTCTCATGACTTTTAAGATTAAATGAATGAAAATTTTTGGAATGAGCTTACAATGTACTTCTTAAAAGACTGAACACAAACTACTTACGTAGCACAGTATTGTTATTTATTGTTTCTGTTTTGTTTTTCTAATTCTTTAATTAATAGTGATATATCCCTTATTTCAAGCTGATTTCGGGCCATATCGATTGATCCACTCTGCTTAAGTATTTGAAGATGTCTATTAACTACGGCTCTGGTGGAGCCAATAAGGTTAGCTATCTCTTTGTTAGGTAAATCATTAATAAGTTCCAGTTTTTTAGATTTACTATTCACATTTTCCAGAAGCAGTTTTAGTAGACGTGTAGAAATGTTTGTAAATATTAGTTGTGAGACATTTGATTCTAAGGCTCGCATCATCTTACCGGCATAAGAAAGGAAATGTTGATATTGATGCGGATTTTTATTTAACCACTCCCGTAGTTTATCCATAGGTATAGCCAGAACATTAATATTATCCAGGCACTCATAATATACCCGATGTTTAGAGCCATCAAACAAACAGAAAAGATCAAAAACATCAGATTTTTTTAGAAGGAATAAAGTATGTTCCTTTTCACTGAATTCGTCCACATTATACATCTTGATCCTGCCAGAGGTAATGATATAGAAATGAAAAAGAAATTTTTGATGATTGATGATACAGGAATTCTTACTCCATTTTTCTTCATGAAAATCTTCCAGTAATTCAATCCACTGGGTTTCACTTAGATCATTAAATAATTCGCAATTATTTAATGCCAACTGGTATTTGGAAAATAAGTTTTCTGCAGGGATCAAACCACCGGGATTTTTGGATTAAAATAAAAACCGGGGGATATGTGACACAGCTATTTTTTCAGAAGTTGAAAAAATTATAATAGTAAAAATGATAATTTCAAAATTACAATATTTTAAAGGAAACTAATTTATTTTTAATGCTTCTTATTCCTTAATTAATTTTTGAGTAAAGCTTCAAATGCCTTATTTTTGCAAAATTGCTTACTTATAAAGGAATCTATGGCGTTAGAAACATTTGGTATTGAAAAGAAGAAAGTAGACAAGAAGTTATATGACTATCAGCAGAAAGACATAAATAAAATTTTCGGGGTTATAGAAGAGCATCCCGAGAACTACAATCTTCTTTATCAGCTACCTACAGGAGGTGGGAAAACCGTGATATTTTCTCAAATGACGAGAGAATATATCCAGAGGACCAATAAAAAAGTGCTAATCCTAACCCATAGGATAGAGCTATGTAAGCAAACGTCTAAAATGCTATCAGGCTTTGGTGTTCGTAACAAGATCATTAATAGTAAAGTAAAGGAACTACCAGATCAGGATGAATACATGTGCTTCGTTGCCATGGTAGAGACCCTGAATAATCGTTTAAACGATGAAAAACTGGATATTAAAGATATAGGACTTGTCATTATCGATGAGGCTCATTATAATTCCTTTAGAAAATTATTCAAGTTTTTCGAAAAATGTTTTATTCTTGGAGTTACTGCTACTCCTTTAAGTTCCAATATTAAACTTCCTATGAAGGATAATTACAGGGAACTAATTGTAGGTGACTCCATCAATTCTCTAATAGATAAAGGCTTCCTTGCGAAAGCGAATATCTTCAGCTATAATGTGGGGCTTACTAATCTTAAAGTAGGTATGAATGGGGATTATACAGTAAAGTCTTCTGAAGAGCTCTACTCTAATTATAGTATGCAGGAAAAACTACTGCTGGCCTATCATGAAAGATCCAGAGGGAAGAAAACTCTGATATTCAATAATGGAATTAATACGTCCGTAGAAGTTTATCACACTTTTAAAAGTGCAGGTTTACCAATTAGACATTTAGATAATACAACAAGTAAGCAAGATCGTAAAGATATTCTAAAGTGGTTTAAGCATACTCCAGATGCTATCGTTACTTCGGTAAGTATTTTAACTACTGGATTTGATGAACCAACAGTAGAAACTATAATCCTAAATCGTGCTACTAAGTCCCTGACCCTTTACTTCCAGATGATTGGTCGTGGTTCTCGTGTGCTTAAGGATAAAAGCGAATTCAATGTAATAGACCTAGGGAATAACATGGCCAGGTTTGGACATTGGAGTACTCCTGTAGACTGGAAACAGATCTTTAGATCACCAGACTTTTATTTCGAGAATCTACTTAGTGACGAGGAAATTGAAAGAGATTTTCAATACCAGATGCCACCAGAAGTTCGTGAGCAATTCTCAAAGACTGAAGATGTTACCTTTGATGTAGAGGCAGCATATGATATAGTCATCAAAAAAGGCCTTAAATCTAAGGCTGTTTTAGAATGGTCTATGGAGCAACACGTCAAGATGTGTGTAGAGAATAGCGAAGATGTATTCGACGCCAGGATACTTGCCAAGGAGCTTAAGGATGATATATCTTCCCGTATACGCCAGTATTCTTACTGTATAAGTAAGAGTACTAAGAATTACAGAGACTGGCTGGAAGAGGATTATTCCCGTAAATTAAGAATGGCAATTAATAAGGAGTTTTAATTATCATTTTCTTTTTTACCGAATAGACGTTTGAAGAATCCTTTTTTCTTCTTTTCGTCTTTATTCCTTTTTTGATCTTTACTCTTTCCAGAGAACAGGCGTTCAAAGAAATTATCTCGTTCCTGTGGAGGGCATTGCATCATTTCAGCGAGATCTGCCGATAGTGGCTCAAACCTCGCATTAGTGATATTATTAAATCCTGGATCTGCATTCATTTTTTGCATCAGCTTTGCGAAGATTGGTAAAGCTGAATTCGCTCCCTGGCCAATACCTGTATTTCTAAATCCAATTCTGTGGTCATCTGCTCCAACCCAGGTAACACAGACTAATTCCGGTGTTATTCCTACGAACCAACCATCTTTATTATTCTGAGTAGTTCCGGTTTTTCCGGCAATATCATTTTTAAGTCCATATTTATAACGCAATCTGGTTGCAGTACCTTCATTTACGGTGGCCTGCATCATATTGATCATAATCTTCCTGGTTTCTTCTGAAAATGCTTTATTTGGTGAAACTTCAGGTTTAAATTCAGCAAGGAGATTTCCATTACCATCTTCAATCTTAGTAATGTAATATGGTTTTGAATAATGACCTTTATTCACGTAACTCGTATATGCTGAAGTAAGTTCACTAAGATTCAATGAAGCAGTACCTAAAGCAATAGACGGAACCTCAGGAAGATCAGACTCAATTCCCATATTGTGGGCTTGTTCTACTACATTCCCGATTCCGGTTTCCATGAGCACCTTAACCGCAATTGTATTCATGGAATTACTTAAAGCAGCTTTAAGGTTATAATTCATATTTGGATCATCACCTTCTGAAGACGAATTTGAAGGTGTCCATCCATCTTCATAGGTTACTTCACGAACCGAGAAGTAGGAGCAGGGGTCAATCCCGTTCTCCAGAGCGGCGGTATAGACAATTGGCTTAAATGTAGAGCCTACCTGTCTTTTACTTTGGGCCACATGATCATATTTAAAGAACCTGAAATCTACTCCGCCAACCCAGGCCTGTACACCACCATTTTCAGGGTTTACGGCTAGCAATCCAGAATTCAGGAACTTAAGATAATGGGAAATACTATCAATTGTGCTAACATTTTTTGTTTCCATTCCCTCATAACTAAATAATTCTGTGGGATGCTTTTGTTCTAATTTCTTTAGTATTTTAGATTCACTTAAGCCTTCTTTCTGAAGTGATTGATATCTGCCAGATTTCTTAATGGCATCATTTAGGATCTTCTTATTTCGAATCCAGGGAGCGTAATTCCCATAAGACTTTTCGTGCTCCAATTGTAATTCAGACATATGCTCCAGCATTGCTTCTTCAGCTAATTGCTGCATATCATAATTTAAGGTAGTATGCACTATGAGTCCGTCGCGATAAATATTGTATTTCTCACCATCCTTATTCTTTAAGGTATCCAGAACCTTGCTTACATCTTTTCTAACCTGTTCTCTAAAATATGGTGCAATGCCTTTATCATGACTATAACTTTTATAATCCAGGATGAGCGGGGTAAGTTTTAAATCTTCAGCCTCTTCCATAGAAAGATAATTATTCCTGGCCATTTGCATTAGAACCACATCTCGTCTTAATCTACTGCGTTCAGGAAATATTCGGGGATTATAATAATGACTTGCCTTGAGCATTCCTACCAGGACTGCCGATTCTTCCAGGCTTAATTCTGAAGTATGTTTATTGAAGAATTTTAGCGACGCACTTTCAATACCATAAGTATTATCACTAAAAGGAACTGTATTAAAATATAGTTCTATGATCTCATCTTTAGAATAGATGTTTTCAAGTCTTTTAGCAATAACTGCTTCCTGCATTTTATTGATCACGATCCCGAACATCCCAAAATCTCTACGCCCATAAATGTTCTTTGCTAATTGTAGAGTAATTGTACTACCTCCACCTGCCGACTCATCCTGTAGAAGAATAGATTTAAAGAATACTCTTAGCAGACTTCTATTGTCTATCCCATCATGCTCGTAAAACCTGGCATCTTCAGTTGCAATTAAAGCTTCAATAAGATGTTCAGGAAATTGTTCGAAATCTATAGGCTGCCTGTCAAATACATAGAATTTACCAATGAGTTTTCCATTAGAGGCAAGTACTTGTGTGGCCTTGTTTTGTTGAAGTTCTGTAAGTTCTTTGGAGCTTGGGATCTTGCCCCATAGCCCAAAATAAATACTTCCAAAAAATAAAAAGAAGAGGGTAATTAAACTTAAGATTACAATTATTGCCCACTTTAACCTGGGATGTCTTTTTATTCTTGCTAACATTTGTTTAGGGTAAATGCTGCAAATAAACATAATGTTTGCTCCTGCAGGCTAATTTTAAGCTTATTTTAATGCTTTTTTAACCAAAAATTATAGCCGGTAAACGTGAATTTACCGGCTAGATTGGAATCGTTCCTACGATAGAAAAATAAGGTCTTTAAACTGTTCAGATGCTGATAGGGACTAAACGGTATTCTTTAATTTAGTGATGAAATTGGCTAATTCTTAAACTAAATATTTGATTGATTTCCCAATGCATTCCTGATTGATGACGACCTAGGCACGGCATTTATTTTCGTGCCATTTAAAATATCCTGTAGAATTCTTAAGATTTAGAAAAGGTCTGCGATGATTTACACCTCCTTCTTTATTCTTTCCAAGATCCTGGATAACGCTATCTAAAGTTTTCATGATTGATGATTTTAATGATTGATGATAATAGGATTAAGCGAATCTTCTTCTGCTAGTGATACTCATTGAACCAGCGTTTGCTTCTGTGTTCATGAAAGATTTTCTGTTTTTAGTGTTTCCTGAAGTTGTCATAATTGATGATTCTAATGATTGATGAATGATGATAATTGATTAAGCGAATCTTCTTCTACTAGTGATACTCATTGAACCAGCGTTTGCTTCTGTGTTCATGAATGATTTTCTGCTTTTGGTGTTGCTTACTAAAGTTGTCATAATTGATGTTTCTGATGATTGATGAATGATGATAATTGATTAAGCGAATCTTCTTCTGCTAGTAATACTCATTGAACCAGCATTTGCTTCTGTGTTCATGAATGATTTTCTGTTTTTGGTGTTGCTTACTGAAGTTGTCATAATTGATGTTTTTGATGATTGTTTCTATTTAATAGACGACTATAAAAATAAACCGTTACAGTACTATGTAATAAAAGGTACCGAATTAACAATATTTTAACAATTCAGCTATTAGAAAGATTTTCAGAAACTTAGACTAGGGGAGGTTTTCAAGTTCAAAGTATTGTTAATCTTTTTGTGTGGGTAGAGCATTAATGTAATTTAGTTCTTAAACATTATAGTTTATGAATAAATGGGCCATAGGTATTATTACAATAGTTCTAATTATAGCAGGTGCAGTTTATGCCATCTATGAGGCCAATGATTATGACTATGATGACTCAACTAAAAAATATAAAATAGTTAAGAAGTGGGAATTACCTGCAGAATTAAATGAGGTATCAGGGATTTACTGGATTAATGATAATCGTATTGCCTGCGTGCAGGATGAAGATGGGATATTATTTGTTTACGATCTAAAATCTTCTAAGATAATTAAACAATACAAATTTGCCGGGCCGGGCGATTATGAAGCTCTTTCTTTTCTAAATGGAGAATTCTGGGTTGTAGAAAGCAATGGTAAATTGTATAAGGTCCCCAATCTAATGGGAGCCGAGAAAGAGGCTGAAGAATTCTCGTTAAATTTTGAATATCGAAATAATATTGAAGGATTAGCAGCAAACTCAGATGGAAACTTATTATTATCTGTTAAGGAGCGAAACCTCGATAATCGGGGGGATTATAAAGGCATATATGCATTTGATCCTAGAACGAAAAAACTGAATATGGATCCCGTAATTAAGATAAGTTATAATGATCCGGCCTTTAATGTGCTTCAAACAGAAAATCCTAGAAAACTAATAAGACCTTCAGATCTTGCTTTTCATCCGGTATCTAAAGAACTCTATGTCCTGGACGCTGAATTTCAAAAAGTGCTTATTCTGGAAGCATCAGGTAAGATCAGGGAATTACATTTATTAGATCCTGAAGAGTTTCCGCAACCTGAAGGAATTTGTTTTAGTCCTTCAGGAAGGATGTTCATTTCTAATGAATCTCTCGGCGGCCCGCCTACTTTAATAGAATTGAAGTTTATTAAATGATCATGATTTTTGGATGTTATCGGCAACTGCCTGCACTTCATCTAAAACCCTAAGCAGGTTTTCTCCCCAAAGTTTTTTGATTTCTTCTTCATTATAACCCCTCTTTACCAGCTCAAGAGTAACATTAAAAGTTTCAGAAGCATCCTGCCAGCCATCGATTCCTCCACCACCATCAAAATCTGAACTAATTCCTACGTGATCTATGCCTATCTTTTCTACCAGGTAATCTACATGATCTACAAAATCTGAAACATTTACCGGTTCTATCTTATCCTTTAAAGCTTCAACCTCTGGTTTAGAAATAAGCTCTAATTTTCTGTAGCTTTCGTAATAATCGTCTTGCGCTCTTTCAGTAAGTTTTTTAATACTATCTCTTTCCAGAATATCGAATCCCATCTCTTTGGCATTCTCCTTATAAATATTATCAGAGGCTGCAGCAAATGCATCATCCTTTTCAGTATTCAAATAAGAGCTGAAGGCAACAGTTTGCACAACACCTCGATGTTCTTTAAAAAGCGCTAATAGTTCATCATCAAGATTTCGACTATGATCACATAAAGCTCGAGCAGATGAATGTGAAGCGATCAAAGGAGCTCTTGAAAGTTCAAACATTTGTTTGATAGCCTCTTTACTTGGATGAGAAACATCTATCATGATCCCGTACCTGTTCATTTCCTTTATTGCTTCTTTACCCAGTTCACTAAGACCATTATATAGCCATTCGTCATTTTCTTCTCCAGTGTTGGAATCGCAAAATTGGCTGTGACCATTATGGGAAAGAGACATATATCTTGCTCCGCGATCGTAAAATTCTTTGATCCTGTCCAGGTCTGTACCAATTGGATAAGCATTTTCCACGCCTATCATGGCTACCTTTTTACCCTCACTTACCAGTTTTCTAACTTCAGTAGAACTGGTAGCTAATCCTAATTTTTCCGGGGCGATTTCATCTGTAAGTCTATGTATTGCTTCAAATTTACTAATGGCATTTTCATATGCATTTTTATATCCCTCGGCATTCAGTTCTTTTTGCCCGGTATAGACGATCAACCAGGTGACATCCATGCCACCTTCGTCCATTTTAGGAAGGTTAACCTGGGTGTCAAGGTCCATTGTGTAATTCTTGTCACTGGTAAAATTGCTTATATTAATGTCATTATGCGTATCTATAGTGATGGCTTCATTATGGATAATTCTGGCTTTCTCTTTCAAATCACTTTCTGAAGTTTGAGCAGTTATAGCAAGAAGTCCTATAAAAAATAAGATTGCGGTAATTTTATAGCGCATATTCAACGGGTTTTAAATTTGAAGGTTGAATTTAACAATAATTATTAAGCTATACTTAAAATCTAAAATTGGATTGGTTTTTAATATACATTTGAAAAAACTTTTTCATGTTTAATGAATAAATATATTGTGGTAAATCAGCCGGAGACCTGGACTATCTCTTCGGAACATGTACAGATAATTTCCTCAAAAGATTATCTCACCAGGCCTGAGTATTCTAAACTAAAGAAGGCCCGGATCTTCAACCTGTGTAAGGATTATTCCTATCAGTCTAAAGGTTATTATGTTTCCCTTCTTGCGGAAGCCCGGGGACATTTAGCAATTCCAACAGTTAAGAATATTGTAGACCTTGGTGAACCAAAACTCGTTAAGATCGTTTCAGAAGATTTTGATGATCTTTTACAACAGTCCTTAAAGAATATTAAATCTCAGGAGTTTACCCTGAGTATTTATTTTGGGCAAAATGTAGCTGCAAAATACAGGGAATTGAGTGCCATGTTCTTCAGGCATTTTCAAATTCCATTTTTAAGGGTGAAGTTCAATTTCACTACAAAATGGAATATAAAGAGTATCAAAGCTATTTCAGAATCTGAAATTCCCGAAGATCATAAGGAAAGTATGCTTGTTTTTGCTGAACAGTATTTTGCCAAGAAACGCTATGACACTCCTAGAAATAATGTCGCAGAATATGATCTGGCTATTTTAGTCCAGCCTAATGATGTTGCTCCGCCAAGCAACCAGAAAGCACTGAAAAAGTTTATGGATATCGCGGAAAAAATGGGGTTTTATTCAGAAATTATTTCTCCCAAAGAACTTTCAAGACTTTCTGCCTTTGATGCTTTATTTATTAGACAAAGTACCGAGGTTAATAATGAGGCGTATGCATTTGCACGAAAAGCACAGCAGGAAGATATCGCAATTATAGATTATCCGGATGCTATTCTTAAATGCTGTAATAAAGTTTATATGGCTGAAGCTTTAGAAAATGCAGGAATACCTACACCTAAAACTATTATTGTACATAAAGAAAATAAAGATGTTGTATTGGCAAAGATCGGTTTACCTGTCGTATTAAAATCGCCAGATTCAACCTTCTCCTTCGGTGTTAAAAAAGCTGAAACAGAAGAGGAGTATCTGGAAGTGGTTAATGCCATGCTTAAAAAATCTGACCTGGTGATCGCACAGGAGTTCTCTCCTTCAGATTATGACTGGCGAATTGGGGTTCTTGACGGGAAACCTTTTTATGCCTGTAGATATTATATGGCCAAAGGACACTGGCAGATCTATAACTGGGATGCAGAAAAGAAAGATGATCAGGATGGGAATGCAGATTGTCTACCAATAGAAAAAGTGCCTGAGAAGATCCTGAGAAATGCTATAAAAGCAGCCAAATTGATGGGAAAAGGCTTATACGGTATAGATATTAAAGAAGTAGACTCAAAAGCTTTGGTAATAGAGATCAATGATAATCCTAATATCGATGCTGGGGTGGAAGATGATTACTATGGTGACCAGGTGTATATTGATATTTTAACCGCATTTAAAAATAGATTAGAAAATAAAATATAATGGCATATCACCTTTTTGAAGTATACGGAATTGAATTGGAATATATGCTGGTTCAAAATTCAGACCTTAAAGTAAATCCTATTGTAGATACATTGCTTACCAGAAAGAATGGAACACTTATCTCTGATGTTGAAAATGGTAAGATAGAATGGAGCAACGAATTGGTTGCTCACGTAGTAGAAATGAAAACCAATGGCCCTACGAACGATCTGGATAATCTAGATGAGCTTTTTGCTGAAAATGTGAAGGAGATGAATGCTTTATTAGCAGAATCTGATACCCGTCTTCTGCCAACAGCTTCTCATCCGTTTATGGATCCAAATACCGAAACTCTTCTCTGGCCACATCATTACAGTAAGATCTATGCGTTATATAACAGGATCTTTGATTGTAAAGGCCATGGTTGGAGCAATGTGCAAAGCATGCATATTAATCTGCCATTTTTTGATGATGCCGAATTTGAAAAACTACATGCCGCTGTAAGAGTTCTTCTGCCTTTGATCCCAGGTCTGGCTGCAAGCTCCCCGGTTATGGATGCTGAATTTACCGGTTTTAAAGATGCCAGGATGCATTATTATAAGACCAATCAAAAAGAAATTCCGCATATGACAGGAAAGGTCATACCGGAGCAGGTTTTTAATAAATCTGATTATTACAAGTCCATTTTTGAACCTATAACAGAGGCTATTAAACCTTTTGATACTGAAAAGATCCTGGATCACCATTTCCTCAATTCCAGGGGAGCTATTTCCAGGTTCGATAGAAATGCTATCGAGATCAGGGTGATAGATATTCAGGAAAATCCTTCAGCAGATATCGCTATTGCAGCTTTTATTATCGAGGTTCTTAAATTGCTCGTTTCAGAAGAACTGGTTTCTTTAGTAGATCAGAAATCATGGCATGAAGATGAGCTTTTTCTAATTTTTGATGAAGTGATCAAGAATGCCGAAACTACGCTGATCACTAACAAGAAGTACCTGGCAATTTTCGATCTGGATAAAGAGGTCGATGTTAAGACTATCTGGAAAAAGCTGTATGAATTGGTAGGAGGGAAGTTAAGTGCTGGACAACAAGACCATATTGAATTCATTCTTCAAAACGGAAGTCTGGCCACCAGAATTCTAAAAGCTCTCCGGAATGATTTTGAGATCGAAAATATTAAAAAAGTATATGGCAGGCTTGCTGATTGTCTTCAGGAAAATATAATGTTCAGGCCATGAAACTTGTACTGACATGTGAACATGCCTTTCCTGATATTCCGGAAAAATATAAACAACTATTCTTAAAGGATATTAACGTACTTAAAACTCATGAAGCTTATGATCCCGGGGCTTTCGATGTATTTCAGAAATTGAAAATTTTAGGAGATGTTTCCCATTATCAAAAAATTGGAAGATTATTGATAGAAATTAATAGATCTGAATGGCACAGAAGTTTGTTATCAAGATTCTCAGAAACTTTGACCGTTAAGCAAAAGAAAGCGTTACTGGATACTTATTATATTCCTTACCGCAATGGGGTTATTAGATCTATAAAAGAATTAATCGATGCTGGCGATCGCGTGGTTCATATTTCTATTCATAGTTTTACCCCGGTTTTATATTGTAAAGAGAGAAGTGCAGATATTGGGCTGCTATACGATCCGCAGAGAAAAGATGAGAAGCAATTTGCGCGAAAATGGAAAGGATTATTATTGAATAATTTTCAAGATCTAAAAGTGAGATTCAATTATCCCTATCTGGGAAGGTCAGATGGATTTACTACCAGCCTGAGGAAACTTTTTCCTGAAAATTATGTGGGAATAGAACTGGAAGTGAACCAGAAGTGGGTGAGTGGTAATAAACTGGATGATTCTTTGAAGCATGCCATCTTTAGGACCATAAAAGAATTAAAAGAAAAGCCCTGAAATTTTGAATTTCAGGGCTCTGTTCTTTAATTTCTTATTTAAGGTCGTATTCTAAAGTGATTTCGGCCTTTAGTAATTTTGATAATGGGCAGCTCTCTTTAGCTTTATTGGCAATTTTATCAAACTGTTCCTTATTAATTCCGGGTACTTCAGCAGTAAGGATCAAATGTGATTTGGTGATCTCTCCATCTTCGAAGGTGATCTCTGATGTTGTTTCGAGTTTATCTGGTTCAAATCCATCTTCAGTTAAAAATGCAGATAACTGCATACTAAAACAACCTGCATGAGCGGCTCCAACTAATTCTTCAGGATTGGTTCCCTTACCATCTTCAAAACGAGTTTTGAAAGAATACTGTTCATCTTTTAAAACTCCGCTTTCAAGACTTACGGTTCCATTTCCTTCTTTTAATGAGCCTTTCCAAACGGCTGATCCTTTTCTTTTCATAACTTGGTTATTTGTGATTTCTCTCTAAATTAAGAAGCATAAGCTGAACCGGAAAAGAATTATAAAAACCTTAACCAATAAAAAAGCCTGAAAGATAACTTCCAGGCTTTTTCATATATGATTTCTGAGAATTACTTGATCTCAACAACTTCAAGATCAAATACAAGATCTTTTCCAGCTAATGGATGATTGGCATCTACAACGATACTCTCATCTTTAACTTCAGTTACTACAAGATTGA
The DNA here is from genome assembly GCF_000423065.1 of Christiangramia echinicola DSM 19838. Classification (GTDB taxonomy): domain Bacteria; phylum Bacteroidota; class Bacteroidia; order Flavobacteriales; family Flavobacteriaceae; genus Christiangramia; species Christiangramia echinicola. Next base: position 163,529 of record NZ_AUHG01000012.1, on the reverse strand, counting down.
TCTCACGACCATCAGGTCCTTTAGATACAAGTGGCATTCCAACTTCTGGTTTAAGCTCTTCTGGTAGTTGATTTTTTTCAACTTCCTGAATAAGCTCAGCTTTTGGCTCACCGTAAGCCTCTTCTTTAGGTATATTGATAGTCTTCTTCTCGTTTACTTCCATACCGATAAGACCTTCTTCAAAACCTGGGATAAGTTGACCTTGACCTAGAGTGAACTCTATTGGCTCTCCGCGTTCTACTGAACTATCGAAAACCTGACCGTCTTCTAACTTCCCTGTGTAATGTACCTTAACGGCGTCATTTTGCTTTACTTGACTCATAAAAAGTATTTTTTCAATTTTTGTTTTGGCTATAAACTAATTTTCAGCCATTTATGCCAAATGGTGCAAGTACCCTGCCGAAGGCCAAATAACCCGACAGAATAACCGATGGTGATACATTTTGTCATATTTTCATTAAATTGTTTGAAGTTTCTAATAGATATTACTTCAACTCTGTCAAACTAACTTAATTTTCTATGAAACCAAATAAAAATTTAGCAAAGGATTCACGAAGAGATTTTGTCAAAAAATCTGCTATCGCTGCCACCGGTTTTTTTATTGTTCCTCGACATGTACTTGGTGGGCCTGGTTTTATACCTCCAAGTGATAAACTATTGATCGCTGGAATTGGAGTAGGTGGGAAAGGAGAATCTGATATTCAAAGTTTTTATAAAAGTGGCAAGGCTGAAATTGCCTTTTTATGCGATGTAGACGATCGTAGAGCAGCCACTTCCAGGCAAAGGTTTCCGAAAGCAAAATATTATAAGGATTATAGGGAACTGTTTGATAAAGAATCGAAAAATTTCGACGCTGTATCCATTTCAACACCAGATCATAATCATGCTGTACAAACAATGGCCGCCATGCAACGCGGTAAGCATGTGTATGTTCAGAAACCCTTAACTCATGATATATATGAGGCTAGAGCTTTAACTGAAGCAGCAAAGAAATACAAGGTAGTAACCCAAATGGGAAACCAGGGCGCTTCTGGAGATGGGGTACGTAAAATGAAAGAATGGTATGATGCGGGTATTATTGGGGAAGTAAATGAAGTTTATGTATGGACTAACCGACCTGTATGGCCACAAGGTATTCCCTGGCCAGAAAGATCTTCACCGGTTCCATCTGAGCTGGACTGGAAATTATGGCTGGGCACAGCACCATATAAAGAATATATAGATGGTCTTGTTCCTTTCAACTGGCGTGGTTGGTGGGATTATGGTACCGGGGCATTGGGGGATATGGGTTGCCATTTAATTGAACCTCCTTTTAGCGTTCTGGATCTCAAGTACCCGAAAGAAGTAGAATGTAGCGTAGGAAGTGTGTATGTAGATGAGTTTCAACGAGGTTATTTCCCTGAAAGTTGTCCACCTTCAAGTCATGTAATAATGAGTTTTGAAGGGAAAGATAATAATAAGGATATTACCTTGCATTGGATGGATGGCGGAATTAAGCCAATGCGACCTGAAGAACTTGGTCCTGAAGAAACCTTTGGTGATGGAGGGAATGGAGCTCTTCTCATTGGGAGTAAAGGTAAAATGATGTGCGGAACTTACGGATTAAACCCACGTTTACTGCCAACTTCTAAAACTGATGAAGTGAGTGTTCCTCAGAAATATGCCCGGGTAGAAGGTGGAATGGATGGTCATTACGCCCAATGGGTTGAGGCCGCAATTGCAGGATACGGTAAAAAAGAAGTCAGTTCTCCATTCGATATAGCCGGTCCGCTTACCGAATCCCTTTTAGTTGCTAACCTGGCCATCAGGGGATATGATATTCAGAAAACAAGGAAAAAGGAGAATGGTGAAGAACAAATTTATTATCCTGGAAGAGATATCAAAATGATATGGGACGCAGAAAATATGAAAGTAACGAACTTTGATGAGGCTAACCAGTTCGTTAAACGAAATTACCCTGAAGGGTTTACTTTATAAAATTTATGAGAATATGGAAACTTGCTCTTTCTCGAAATAGAGAATTATGCCTGAGGAATTGCACCGTTATATTTTTTCTAATTATACTTTGCTCATGTAAGAGGCGTAATCTCACAAACGAAGAATTAGATTGGGATACTATTTGCGTGACTGCTACTGCCTATAATTCTGTAGGATATCAAACTCAGGATAATCCAAGAATTACGGCATGGGGAGACACCTTAAAACCAGGTATGAATGCCATTGCTATTTCGCGCGATCTATTAAAATTAGGACTTGATCATAACTCTAAAATTAAGATCGAAGGTTTTGACAGTATTTATCTTGTTAAGGATAAAATGCATTATCGATGGCGTAATAAAATAGATATCTATATGGGCGAAAATGTAGATAAGGCGAAGAAGTTTGGTAGAAAGAAATTAAATATCGCTTATATCTTCCATAAAGACACCGTAGCAAAGTAAGTACATTATCTCATCTTTATTATCTTCGACGTTTAAAAATTTATTGATGCCAATTATTCGACAGATTTCTACTTTCTTATTTTTTCTTATTTGCTCTCTCCATAGCTTTTCTCAGGAATCAGATTCACTTCAGAGAAATAAAAAATTAATTATCGGAGTGACTGAAACTCCTCCATTTGTTGAAAAGCGCCCACAAGGATATGCGGGCTTAAGTATAGCATCGTGGAAAATGGTGAATGAGCAACTACAGGCTTCCTATGAATTTAAGGAATACGAAAGCCTTGAGAGTCTATTAACTGGAATTGAAAATGGAGAAGTAGATCTAAGTGTGAATCCCATTACTGTTACCGATAACAGGATGAAACGGATGGAGTTTTCCCAGCCTTATTTTATCTCACATACAAGCGTGGTAAAAAGAAAAGAGTCGAATGTACTTAACCATGTCAAGAATTTTTTTAGCTGGGACTTTTTCTCTTTGATTGGATTATTACTTTTTGTCATACTTATTTTTGGAATTCTTGTTTGGGCTTTTGAAAGAAGGAGGAATCCCGAAGAATTTGGCGGGAGCATTAGAGGGATTATGCAGGGCTTCTGGTGGAGTGCAGTTACCATGACCACAGTAGGTTATGGGGATAAAGCTCCTAAGACTACCGGAGGTAGAGTGATAGGACTCATTTGGATGTTTATTGCGGTGATCATAATATCAAGTTTCACGGCAGGAATTGCGTCGTCTCTAACCGTTAAAAGCATCAATGAAGAAATTACCAATATCCAGGATTTGGAGCGATTTGAGGTGACTACCGTTAAAAGTTCGAGCTCTCAGGAATTGTTAGATCTATATAATGTTCGAAATACGCTTGTGACTAATGGTGTAGAAGGATTGAATGCTGTAATGAACAAGAAAACTAAGCTATTTGTCTATGATGAGCCAATTCTAAAATTTGAAATTGAAAGATTAGGCTTATCAGATGAATTGGAGATACTGGGACAAAGCTTAAAGAAAGATTATTATAGCTATGCTTTCCCAAAAGATTCAAAACTTAAAAAAGAAATTGATCCTATTTTAGTAAGGACTTTAAAAACTATGGAATGGGCAAACCTCGTTAAGGATTATAACTAATTAAGGCCTAAATAGCCCAATAGAATCCAAAGAATAACAAAGACAACTACCATACCTATACAACCGCAACCACCGCCAAATTTTTTGGCTCCCCAACCGGCTAATATAGCTCTAAGAATATTTTTCATTTTGAATAAATTTTTAATAAAAATAGCTCCAGATTAACTTCAATTTTTCTGAATTAGGAAAAATTTATAATGAAATTTAATTAAATTATTGATTTTTAGTATATTAGCCAACCCTATTGAATTTAACGGTTTATATGATACAATCCCGAAATAAATCTGACGGCAGATCAGATATAGAATTCCTTAGAACGGCCAGAAGGGTTAATAATAAGATAATTTATATCGCAATTAGTATTATCATAATACTGGCAGTCTTTGCGATGACTGGTGTTTATTACGAATACTGGTAGATTATTGCTTTATCTCATTCATTAAGAGAAAGGCCTTATTTATATATTCCTTTTCTAAAAACAACGCAAAATAGTTAGAGGTGGAGATCATTTCGAATACCGGAATCCCTTCATAGGCCAGTAATTTGAATATGTAGAAATATAATCCTACGGTTTGAGAACTGTTTTTAGGTAAGGCAATGGTAATAGATGAAAGTTCTTCCTTCACCGAGACTCTCACTTCATTTCTGAAACATTTTTCCACCAGGTCCGTTAGAGAAGAAGAGACCAGAATATTACTTTCCTGATAATTGCTTGAATAATTTAGATAAACTCCGGTTTCGTCCTTAACCGCTTCCATTAATTTGATCTTATTGGAAATAATCGTTTTTGAATTTAGAAAAGTGTATTCGGTAATGCCAGACCTTACGATAATATCTCCAAGTTCGCGAAGGCTCTGCATATTTACTTTTGTGCGGGTAGGAGCATACCGCCTGAGTGCCATGATGATACTTCCCTGTTTAACCGGCTTTCTCATTTCCTTTTCAACCTGCGGCTGAATATCTGCTGCAAGACCACTAAAATTCACAATATCCCTTGCTATCGCGTCATCCAGAAAAGGTTGATGGCGAATAATGTCATGCACACAGGTAGTGATCGTCTTCATTGTTAATTATTAAACATTTTGTACAAATGTATATAAAATGAAATATAATTTTTGTCTCACTTTATTTAATAAATATCTATGCAGCCTGAAATTACTGGATATGAAAGTATTAAAATTTGGGGGTACGTCTGTAGGTTCTGCTGCTAGTATCAGGAATGTGAGAAATATTGTTTCAGGACAGGAAGGCACTAAATTATTAGTTCTTTCGGCCATGTCTGGAGTTACCAATAAACTGGTAGAAATCTCAGAAAAGCTTAGAATCGGCGATCTTGCTACTTGTTCGAAGATAATTCTGGATTTGAAGACAAAACACTTTGACCTGGTAGATGAATTAATTGCAGAGGATTCGGTGAACAATACGGTTAAATCAAGATTAAATTTTCAGTTTGATGAATTGGAACAAATTTGCCGATCTAATTGGAATAACCAGATAGAAGCTAAAATTCTTACCACTGGTGAAAGCTTATTAACTCTTATTTTTAGTGAATACCTGAAATTTGAAGGTATTGGAAATAGCTTGTTAGATGCTAAAAAATTCATGCAGGTAAATAATCTTGAAAATCCAGATACCTTGCATATTGGAGAACTCCTGAATGATTATTTGAAATCATCTGAAGAAAATGATATTCTTATCACTCAGGGATTTGTAAGAATAGATGCTAAAGGCGCAGTAAACACTTTAAAAAGAGGAGGGAGCGATTATACGGCAACTATCCTTGGAGCTGCAATAAGGGCCTCTGAAATCCAGATATGGACAGACATTAGTGGTTTACACAATAATGATCCTCGTTTTGTAGAAAATACCCATCCTGTATCTCAATTAAGTTTCGAAGAGGCTGCAGAGCTGGCATACTTTGGAGCTAAAATCTTGCATCCACAAACTATATCTCCGGTAATTGGTAAGAATATTCCGGTTTATTTGAAGAATACATTTACGCCTGATGCCACCGGGACATGCATAAGCGCTATTGCTGAAAGAAAAGGTTTAAAAGCCATTTCAGCGAAAGACGAAATTACTGCTATCAAAATCAAGTCTAATAGAATGCTAATGGCACACGGTTTCCTTAGAAAGATCTTCGAAATATTTGATAAATATGAGACGGCCATAGACATGATCACCACTTCAGAGATCGCTATTTCACTTACCATAGATGACTGTTCTAACCTTGAACTAATACTTAAAGAATTAGAAAGCTATGGGGAAATAAGTGTTGATTCCAATCATAGCATTATTTGTATAGTTGGAGAAGGGGTTATGGAGGATCGAGGAACCTCAAGATTATTTGAAATACTAAAGGATGTTCCGGTAAGGATGATCTCTTACGGTGGAAGTAATAATAACATTTCTTTGCTTGTAGATACCCGTAATAAAATAGAGGTTTTGCAAAAATTGAATAAAAAGCTTTTTGATGATAGATTGGTTAGTTCGGTCTAGTTTGTTTAGAATTTTTGATTAAACTGTTTTTTGTGTAGTGAAAACTGTCGGTAAGCATGTCTTCCGGCGGTTTTCTAATTTTTATTTCGATTCTTTTCCTCTATAAATCTGGACATGAAATAAGTGCTTCGATGTAAATGATGTTTTAACATCTTTCCTGTAAAATTAAGATCACGATGCATGGATAAATTCTTTATTATCGAATTTAATGTTTTACGAAAATTATCCTGATGATACTTCTTATTAAATTTGTTGTTAAATATCTCAAAACCTGTTTGTTGCTTCTCCTTCCAAAGATTTTCATTCGAATATAGTTCTATTGCATGCTGAACAAATTTCTCAACTTCATTAGTAACAAATCCATTCCATTTATTCCAATTACTTATTCCTTCAGCGCCGATTCCTGTAGTAACTGAAGGTGTTCCGTTTTTCATGGCTTCTACCAGTTTGCCTTTTAACCCGGCACCAAATTGTATAGGAGCAAGGCAAATTTTGGAGTTCTTCATTACCTCGTTCGCATTCTCTACCCAACCATGAATGAGAAATTTTTCGTTTGTATTATGAAGATTTAGAACTTTTTCTGAAGGGTATGCACCATAAATGTTCATCCTGGCTTCAGGTAGTTTTTTATGAATTTCTGGCCATACTTTTTCCTTAAGGAATAATACGGCATTCCAGTTTGGTTCATGCAGAAAGTTCCCAATGCTTATAAAATCCTTTCGATCGTTAAAACCTGGTAATTCCAATTGCTCATTTTTTGATATTGCTGAAAGCATAAATGGTAAATAGAGCAAGATCTCTTCCGGTATTCTGAATTCGGTACGAAGTAATTCTAATTCAGGTTCAGAAATTATTAAACTTATGTCACATCGGTATATCGCAGCGATCTCCCTTTTGGCAAGATCTGAAGTCAGGTAAATATCTTTTTCAGAAATATTCTTTTTATAAGCTTCCTCACGGGCATTCCGAAGAAAATGAAGATCTTCTGTATCTAAAATTTTAATGGCTGCAGGACAAACATTATCTACTCTCCAGCCAAATTGTTCCTCTATCATGAAACGGTCAAAAAGAACAATCTCAGGATTCAATTCTTTAAGTAAAATATCAAACTCAGGATCGTTCAATTTGATCCTTTCCGTATGAATTCCCAATGAATCAAGATCCACCTTATTATCTGTATCTCGAGCGGTGGTCGCAAAGGTTATTCTATAATTTTCATTCTGAAAGAATTCTATTAATTGCATCATTCTGGCTCCTGCCGCTGAAGAAGACGGCTCGGGCCAGATGTAGCCAATAATAAGAAGGTTTGACATTAACTTTTTTTCAAAAATAACATTTTAAAGTTGTCCTGATAGAAGTATCGTTGCGGTAATCCAAAGGACAATAGATAGAACTCCACCTATTAATAAGAAATGTTTGAATTTATAAATTCCCATTCCGTAAATAATAGTATTGGTTTGATAACCAACAGGAGTAAAAAAGCTAAAATTAGACGCGAAAAGAACGGCCAGAATAAATGGTTTTGGATCAAGATTTAGATTAGCTGCTATGGTTATGGCTATAGGAGCAATGATAATTGCGGTGGCATTGTTAGAAATAAATCCACTCAAAAACATGGTTACCAGGAATAACAGGCCTATAACAACAAAATGGCTTTTATCAGCGAACAATTTTAATAGATTCCCGGAGATCCATTGATCTGCTCCCGTATTAGTCATTGCTACACCAAGAGGGATCATTCCTGCAAGAAGAAAAATGATCTGCCAGTTAACCTGTGAATATATTTTTCCCAGATCTATGCATTTAAGAAAAATCATTAGAAAGCATCCTATTAGAGCGCTTTTTAAAATTGGAAATATCGAAAATGCTGATAAAGCGATCACTAATAATAGGATTCCTAAAGATATATTACGTTTAGATTTTGTAGTGATCTTAATATCCTCATGTTTCTCTAAAATTGCTATATCGTCCATCTTACGAAGCTCATGCAGATCATTTGGCGAAACCTCTACCAGCAGCCGGTCGCCAACCCTTAATTCTATATCATCAGATTCCTTATTAAAGATCCTTCTTCCTGGATTTCTAAGACTTCTTCTTTTTCTGATCGCCAGAGGAGAAGCTCCATGAAGATCATACCATCCAACGGTCTTTATACTTTTACCAATCAATGGTGAATTTGGAAGCATCAGGATTTCTAATAACTGAAAGTTATCCTCGTTGTTTGCGAGAGATTCAGAGTTTTCTTCTGTTTTAGCTTTTTCATTATTCTTAATGATAATGATATCTCCGGAATCTTTTAATTTCAGTAATTGCTTAATACTACACCTAAGCAATAATTGATCTCCCTCTTTAAGGGTGGTGTATTTTCCAGGATGCTCATTGATAGCACCTTTTCTTTTAAGTCTTATTACGTCTATATCTTCAGCCTCTGTACCAAATATTTCCTGAATATTCTTACCAATAAGTTTAGATTCATTTGAAATTATTCCACGGGTTATGAATTCATCTAAATCATAATCGCTGGAAATATTGTTCTTCGATTTGCCTGGTAAGAATCGCATAAGAATACTAATAGTCACGATGGTGATTAAAAGAAAGATGACGCCGTACCAGCTGAATTCAAAAAATTGAAATCTTTCCACTCCACGTTTAACTGCCACAGCATTAACAATAAGGTTCGTAGATGTACCCATTAAAGTGCAACTACCTCCAATGATACCTGCGAAGGAAATAGGAAGTAATAGCTTAGAATTGGGAATATCATATTTCTCGGTAAGTTCATTGATGATCTTGACAAAGACCAGTACAACGGCGGTAGTATTTATAAAAGCTGAAATACCTCCAGCTATGAACATAAATACTGGCACCATAAAGAATAAAGGTAAACCTCGAAGTTTTTTTAGTCCGTTTGCCAGCCAGTCTATGACTCCATTATCTTCCAGACCTATTGCAATGATCATAAGGGCAAGAACAGTTATAGTGGCGGGACTGGAAAAGCCTGATATAGCTTCCTCAGGACTAACTAAATTAAAAAGGAGAAGACTAACCATTATGAAAAAAGCAATCTTATCTACCGGGAAAATTTCCAGGGCAAAAAGAAATATCACAATGATGATCAAGACAAAAAGGATGATTATTTCCAGGCTCATATTTCACGGTTAATCCTTATATAAAAGTAGAACTAACTTCTATTCGCTCATTTTCTTTCTGAAATATTTATGATTCCATATTTGGCAGGATGAGCCCATTTAGATATTATTCAGGGAATTAGGATTGAAATTTAATTATGAGCAGAGGATTTGTAAAGGAGGAAGATCAGGAGGAACCGGTAATTATACCGCCGAGAGCAGCTATTCCTGAGGGTGTCACTAATTATGTCACTATGAATGGTATGGAAGAATTGAAAAAGGAACTAAAAGATCTGGAAAACGCCAGAGCTAATGTAACTGCAGAAAATGATACTGAAAAGAGAAGAGAACAGAGTTTAATTGATGGTAAGATCAATCTTTTAATGGAGAGACTTAATACGGCCAGGTTGCTTACACCTCAAGAATTACCTAAAGACGAAGTAAGATTTGGAGCGCATGTAGAAATCGAAAATATCAGTAATGGTCAAATTCAGAAATTTCAGATTGTAGGCGTAGATGAGGCTAATATCAAAAATAAGAAGATCGCATTTGTTGCACCAATTGCCAGAGCTATAACTGGTAAAAAAGTGGGGGAAACGGCTGATTTCAGATTGGGAGATGAATTAAGGAAATTAAAAATAATTAAAATATTTTATTGAATTTCCTCTTGAATGAATTCAGTATCCTCCACTAAATATCCAAATTTACCTTCCGATTTGAATATTGAATTTCAATGATTTAACTTTTTTATATATTTAATTCAACTTCAAACAAGTTGTCATGGATTCGTACAGAACAAATATTAATTTATTAAATGCAGATGTGGGACTACTAATTTTTCGTGTTTCAATCGCACTCTTGATGCTTACACACGGATTACCCAAACTTCTAAAGTTTTTTGGGCCTGAAGAATTGGGTTTTGCAGACCCTATTGGGCTAGGGGAAACAATTACCTTTACTTTGGCCGTATTCTCAGAATTTTTCTGTGCGGCATTTATTTTATTTGGTTTTATAACCAGGTTTGCGGCATTGCCACTAATAACTTCAACGTTTGTTGCTGCTTTTATAGTACATAAGGCAGATGGATTTGCAGATCAGGAATTGCCACTTCTTTTTATGTCTGGGTTTATACTTCTTGCTTTTACTGGACCCGGTAAATATTCTATAGATTTCTGGATGAATAAGAAGAAAAAGTCCAGAGCATAAAAAAAGGGGAAGCAAATGCTTCCCCTTAAAATTTTATAAATCTTACTCTTTTAATTCTTAGCTACTGAAGCTTCTCCCTCTAGCATTGCAAAGAATTTATCAAGATTTGGAATAATTACAATTCTTGTTCTACGGTTTTTAGCCATATTGTCTTTGTTGGTATTTTCAACAAGTGGCTGGTAACTACTTCTACCGGCAGCAATTAATTTAGAAGGCTCTACATTATACTTTTCCTGTAGAAGTCTAACTATAGACGTAGCTCTTCTAACACTAAGATCCCAGTTATCCTTCAAATAAGAATCTTTTACCATGGTACGATCATCTGTATGACCTTCGATCATAACCTCCATCGCTGGTTCACTATTAATTACTTCAGCAAGTTTCTTTAGTAAAGGCTGAGCTTCATTAGTTACTCTATAACTACCGCTTCCAAATAAAAGTTTATCAGAAACATTAATCATTACTACTGTTTCATCTACACTAATGTCTATATCATCCTCATCTGCACCTTCAGAAATATTTTGCTTAAGGTTATAAGAGACTACCAGGTTTATCGAATCTTCCAGCGATTCTGCGCCTTTCACCTTCTCAGGATCCATTTTAGCGATGGTATTTCTCATCTTTTCCTTGGTGTTCTTAGACATCACCGTTAGGTCATTCATTTCCATCATCCCCTCATTTTCTGTTCTCAGGGAATTTATTTTCGCATTATATTCAGCAACTCTTTGCTCAATAGCAGCATACTTATCTTCAATTTCTTCTTTTTCTACTCTGGTCTTTTGTAAAGTACTTCTGGTGTCATTTAATTCATCTTCCAGGGCAACATACTTCTTTTTAGAAACACATGAAGTTAGCATGGTGGCTGCCAAAACAGTTACAGTTATTACTCTTTTCATAAATCGGATTTTTAATTTTTATATTGATTATTTAGTTTGACTAATCGTTTTATTAAAGGCTATAATAGTGCCACTCCTAATTCACATTCGCTTTTACGGTTAATAAAGCAGTGAAAAAGGAAAACTGAAATTCCGGCTTAAAGCTTTAAAATAAGCACATTAAGGTGCCTGTATTGCAAAATAGATAAATTAGTAGCGAGCCTTAGCCTTACATGAAGCTGAAGTGATCAAATCGATTAAAAACTGTAGAAAAAGGACTAAACTGTGTAAATTTTCTCCACAGTTCTAATCATGAGAATTTCAGTGTAGACTATCTAAGCAGCCTTTATCAAAGGTTTTTTAACACAAGTTTATTAGAATACAATAGATTTAAACTTCGTGAAATAGTCTCTAAACGATAACTTTGAGAAATCCTAAATTCTACTGATTGTCCAATAATAAGAAAAAGGTTTATAAGATACTTCGCATACTGGGAAAAACCCTCCTGGGTATCCTGTTTTTCCTGTTATTGGTGATATTATTCGTTAGAAGTCCATGGGGACAGAATATTATTAAGGATAAAGTGATTAGTTCCATAGAAAAGAAAACAGGGGCTAATATTGACCTGGAAAAACTATTTATTGAATTCAATGGAGATATAAAAATAGAGAAGCTTCTTGTTGAAGATCCAAAAGGGGATACCATAATATATGCAGGTAGTATTTCTGCCAATATTCCTATTATGCCTCTTATTAAAGGGAATAATTTTAGTCTGGAAGGGCTGAATGCTAAACAAATGAAGGCCAAAATAATTCGGAAGGATTCTTTAACCGGATTCAACTACGAGTTTTTGACCAATGCCTATGCTACAGACACTACGCAAGTAAGTACAAATAAAGATACTACCTCGGCACCTATGAATATTAATATTGGAGATTTACATCTTCAGGATTTTGATATTGTATATATTGATGGTGTTTCGGGGATCAATTCGAATATTAAATTTGATTTGCTGGAGTTGGGTTTGACTGAAACCGATCTTCAGAATATGATCTTTAAGGCTAATAATGCTGTTCTTCAGAATGCAGTGGTGAAATACGATCAAACCAAACCTTTTCCCGAAAGTGACAGTGAGCCACCTCCAATGCCCATTATCAGAATTAAAGACCTGAAATTTAATAATGTTCAGGGTAGATATAATTCTGAACCGGATTCCCTATTCACAAATTTCGATATAGCCAGTTTCAATTTAAAGAATACATCGTTCAATATTAAAGACCTGATCATTGGAAGTGATGAAATTGCCTTGGCAAATTCTACCGTAACGCTAGAAATGACCCAGGCGAGTTCTAATTCTAAAAACACAGGTACTTCTGAATCTGCTTTTCAATGGCCCGACTATAAACTTGATATTGCCAGGGTAGATCTGGCGAATAACGCATTAGATTATTCTGTAAATGGAGCAGAAGTAAAGAAGGGTGTCTTTGATCCAAACGCAATCAGGTTGGATAGTTTAAACTTTCTAGCAGAAGATATTAAATATGAAAGGGAGGAGGCGATGGTTAATGTGGAAAAATTGGAATTTAAGGAAGGATCTGGAATCAATGTGAAAAAGATCAATATCGAGGCTATAGTAAATAATAGGAAAATGGAATTCTCAGAAATTGAAATGGCTGCGAATAACAATTCACTTTCGGGTAGTCTGAATATCAATTATGAAAGTCTAAATGATTTTATAGAAAATCCAGGTAGTGCACGTTTGAGTTTAGATCTTAGAAATATCTATTTAAATATTAAAGACCTATATAGATTTCAGCCCGGCCTGAGGAATAACGATTATTTAGATTCATTGTCTATTTCTCCTATTCGAGGAAACCTTGCAGCTTCCGGAAAGCTGGATAATTTAGATCTACAAGCCTTAAATTTAAACTGGAACAACACCCGTATTTCCGGAAATGGCAGCCTTGTAAATCTTCAGGATCCTGAAAGATTGAGTTTTAATTTACCTAAGGTAAATATGACTACCAAAAGAAGTGATCTTCTAAAATTTGTAAAGGAAGAAGATCTGGGCTTAAAATTACCTGAAAATATTACTGTAAACGGTAGTTTTTCTGGGAATTCAACTCAAATAAAGACCAATTCTATTATTAAAACCAGTCTGGGCCAGCTAGATGTGGATGGGGATATAGAAATGGGCGATCAAATTGCTTTTGATGCAGAGGTGCAGGGTGATAGTATTGCTCTCGGCAGCCTCTTGCAAAATGATGCCCTGGGTGATATTCAGTTAAATTTAAAAGCTTCGGGGAAAGGAAGCTCCGTCAATGATCTTGATGCTAACCTGGAAACTCAAATATCTTCTTTTACCTATAATAGTTATGAATTCAGAAATATTGATCTTAAAGCTGAACTTAAAGACGGAGAAGGCCCGTTAAGTTTAAATTACAAAGATCCAAATCTTAATTTTAGGTCTGAAACACAGATCAAATTAGATTCGGTTTCCCCAAGATTCGATATTAATTTGGTCCTGGAAGGAGCAAATCTTGAATCGCTTGGAATAACTCAGAAAGAAATAAAAACCGGATTTACTCTTAATGGATGGTTCCAGGGAAATTCTTCTCAATATGAAATGGAGGCAGAGATTATCGATGGTGTGGCGGTATATAATAATGAAACTTATCTTTTAGGAAGCTTTGATGCCTCAGCGTTTGTAAGAGAAGATACCACCTCTTTAAATATCAATAACAGGATCCTGGATCTAAACCTTCAGTCTAATGCCAGTCCTGTTGCTTTTTCACAGGCCATTAACAGGCATTTTAAAAGATATATCACAGAAAATTACCAGGAGGACTCTATTATTAATCCTGTGAACATGAAACTTGATGCAAAAATTAGTCAGGCTCCATTGCTTAATGAGGTATTCCTGGTGAATCTTGAAGAACTTGATACGGTAGATATAAATGTAGATTTCAGGGAACAGGATCGAATCATGGACGCATCTATTTCAATTCCATATATAGATTACTATAGTAGTAAAATTGATAGTTTACAGATCAACATGAAGTCAGACCCTAACGATCTTAATTTCGATCTGGCATTTAATGAACTGGATGCAGGCCCCTTAGCTATTAAAAAGACAATTTTGAAAGGAGATGTTGTTAACAGAAAACTAAACCTTGACTTTTCATCTATATATGACGAAAAAGAATTATTGCACGTAAATTCTGAATTGAATTTTCAAGGTGATACTTTGAAATATCATATTAACCCTCAGGATCTAATATTGAACGCCAATCCATGGACTATAGATAAATCCAACCAGGTAAGTTTTGATACAGGATATCTGGACTTTCAGAATTTTAAGATCTCCAGGAATAATCAGGAGATGCAACTAAGTAATGATAAGGCAGGTATCGAAAAGGAACATTTAAGCCTAGATTTTCGAAACTTTAAACTGGAAGCTTTACTAAATTATTTTAATCCTGAAAATGTGCTTGCCGAGGGCCAGCTTAATGGAAATATAGTTTATGAGGATCCATTTGGTGAAACTGGTTTACTTGCAGATATGGAGATCAATCAATTTAAAATACTTGGAGTCAATCTTAATACTTTGAGCCTGGAAGGTAATTCTTCTGGCTTTAGTACTTATGATTTCGATTTGGCTGTAAAGGGTGGAGAAGTAGACCTGGACCTTACGGGATCATATACGGCTGCAGAACCGTCTGCAAAACTCAATATGACCCTGGACTTAAATAAAGTGCAAATGTCTGCGCTGGAAGGATTTTCTCAGGGTGAAATTAAAAATGGTAGCGGAAGTTTTTCTGGAAACTTCAGTTTAGATGGTACACTTTTAGAACCTGAATATAATGGAAGTCTCGATTTTAATGAAGCTAAATTTAATGTTGCATTCTTAAACGCTGTTTTTATACTTCCAAATGAACACTTGAAACTGGATAATGCGGGGGTTTATTTTAGTGATTTCAATATTGATGATTCTAATAATAATTCGATTGTAGTTAACGGAGAAGTACTTACTGAAAAATTGCTAAATCCTAATTTTAATCTGGATGTCCAGGCTACTAATTTTAAGCTTTTAAATTCTACAGAAGAAGATAATAGTCTATTCTACGGAACGGCTGTTGTAGATGTAGATGCTCAAATAAATGGAGACCTAAATTTACCGAAGGTGAATATGAACCTGGATGTGAAAGAAAGCACCAATTTCACCTATGTAGTCCCAGAAACCGAACTCCAGATCAAGGAAAGAGATGGAGTGGTGATTTTCGTAAATAAGGAAGATCCAGATGCGATTCTTTCCCAAACCGAAGAGGAATCTTACGTCGTTTCTGGATATGATATTTTCACAAGGATATCTGTGAATGAAGGCGCAAAGTTTAATGTCATTATAAACCAGGAAACAGGCGATAAATTCCAGGTCCAGGGCGAAGGGGATCTTATCTTTAACATGTATCCTAACGGGCGTACTGCCTTGACCGGTATCTATGAGATCAATGATGGGTTTTACGAAATGAGCTTATATAACCTGGTGAAACGAAGGTTCGATATAGCCGATGGTAGTAGAGTATCCTGGGCTGGCGATCCGTTTGATGCCCAGCTGGATGTAAGGGCTATTTATACAGTGGAAACTTCTGCTTCCTCATTAATGGCTTCAAGCATTTCCAGTTCAGATAACAATGAATTAGACAGATATCAGCGAAAATTGCCTTTTCTGGTCTATCTGAATGTCGACGGAGACCTAATGGAACCAAAAATCACTTTTGGCCTGGATATGCCAGAGTCTGAGCAAGGCGTTGCCGGTGGGGAGATCTTTGGAAGAGTACAACAATTAAACAATCAGGAGCAGGAATTAAATAAGCAGGTATTTTCATTATTGGTCTTAAACAGGTTCTTTCCAGAATCTGGAAGTGATGGTAGCGCCGGTGGAACATTGGCCGTGGCGCGGGATAATTTAAATTCAGCATTATCAGATCAATTGAACATGCTTTCCAGTAAGATCATGGGTGAAAGTGGCGTTCAGCTTAATTTTGATGTAGATAGTTTTACAGATTACCAGGGAGAAAGTGCGCAGGATAGAACTCAATTAGGGATCACTGCACAGAAAGCTTTTCTGGAAGATAGATTAATTGTAGAAGTAGGTAGTGAAGTTGATATCCAGGGAGGGAATATGGAAGGGCAGGAGACAAGCCCTGTAATTGGTAATGTTAGTATTTCCTATTTACTTGATGCATCTGGAGTTTGGCGCATAAAAGGATTCAGCAAGAATCAGTATGAAAATGTAATTGATGGCCAGCTGGTTGTAAGCGGAATTGCGTTAATTTTCACCAAAGAGTTCAACAAGTTTAAAAATATGTTTGAGAAGGCTGTGATGGAAAAAGTAAAAAATGAGGATGCCAATCAATCTAAAGATGAAGAGAATACAGAAGATGAAAATTAGATATTCAGCATTAATAATTATCCTGGCTATTATACAAGCCTGCAGCGTGGAGAAATTTATTCCTGAGGATGAACTTCTTTATACCGGAGCTGAAGTTAAATTTGAGCAGGATTCAACGATCGCAGATCAACCGAAGCTAAGAACAGAATTAGAAAATGTTCTTAGACCCCAGCCAAATTCTAAAATTCTTGGTATGCGTCCCGGTTTATATTTTCATTATAAATCTCAACGAGAAAAACCAGGTTTCATCAATAAGTTCCTGAATAAGAAAATTGGAGAAGAACCTGTTTATCTTTCAGATGTTGACCTACAAAATACTGAAGACCTATTATTGAACAGATTAGAAAATCGAGGTTTTTTCTATAGCAGAGTAGACTCAAATTCAGAAACTAATGAAGAATCAAAGACAGCTTCAACCTCATTTACTTTAAATGTGGCAACGCCTTACACAATGGAGACCTATCAGTTAGACACAGATTCTCTATTGGTCTATAAAGACATTAAAAATAATCTTGATGATACTGTACTCGAGGAGGGGATGCGTTTTGACCTGCCGGAGTTAAAGGAAGAACGTGAACGTATAGATCTTCAACTTAAAAAAGAAGGATACTATAATTTTAACCCCGGATTTTTAATTTTCGAAGCAGATACTAATCAATATGATAAAAAGAAATTTGACCTGTTTTTACGATTAAAAAAGGATGTTCCTCCAAAATCTGTAATACCATACCAGATATCTAATGTAAATGTGTATCCAAATTACAATGTAGACCAGGATACATTGAGCAAAAACTATAAGAGATATAAGGATAAAAATTACCTTCAGGAAGAATTATTTTTTAAGCCAGAGTACCTGGATCCCTATATTTTAATTGAAACAGGTGATTATTATGATCCTGTAAAGTCCAGGAATACCAGTAGGAGGCTAGGAACTATAGGGGTTTATAAGTTTGTAAATATAAGGTATGATGAAGTAGATACTTTAGCTACAGACAGCCTGGGTTTATTGGAGGCAAATATTTTCCTTTCACCACTTAAAAAAAGAGCCATCAGGGCCGAACTGCAGGCTGTAACTAAATCTAACAGTTTTGCCGGGCCACACCTTGCGCTAACCTTTGTGAACAGGAATTTATTTAAAGGTGGAGAAACTTTGAATATTTCTGTCAACCTTGGGTACGAAGTTCAAATAGGAGACAGTAATGTACCTGGAAGAAATTCTCTTCAATTAGGGGTAACCAATGACCTTATAGTTCCAAGATTACTGTTCCCTGTAAAGATTAATAATAACTTTTTTCAATATGATATCCCAAAGACCAAAATAAGTCTGGGAGGGGATATTTTAAGAAGAAGCCAGTTGTTTAGTCTGGCATCTCTTAATTCTTCCTTCGGTTACTTCTGGAATGCCAACAGGTATGTCACTCATGAGATCAATCCAATAAGTCTCAATTATGTTAGGCTTAATAATGTGAGTTCAGAATTTCAGGAGGTCTTGGATGATAATCCCTTTTTACAAAGCAGTTTTGATCAGGAGTTCATTGCGGGACTTACTTATTCCTTTATCTATAATGGGATGATAGACACTGCAAAACGTAATGTCTTTTTTGTTAATACCAATTTTGACATCGCCGGAAATACTATCAGCCTGTTTGGTAAGGAAACTGAGAATGGTAAAAAGGAAATTCTCGGCCTGGAATATGCGCAATATGCTAAACTCGATATGGATCTAAGATATCATTTACGTCTTGGTGGCGGGAATGTTATCGCTACCCGTTTATTTGCAGGATATGGGATACCATACGGGAATTCTGATGTGATGCCTTTTAGCAAGCAGTATTTCTCTGGTGGTCCCTATAGTGTTAGGGCGTTTAATACTCGTACTTTAGGTCCTGGAACTTTTAATCCGAATAAAGTCAGTATACAGCAGGAAATGGATGGTGTCGATGACGATGAGATTAACAATTTAGGTTACCGTGATCAAACTGGTAATATTCGTTTTGAAGCAAACGCAGAATACAGGTTTCCTATTATTACCTATCTAAATGGAGCTTTTTTCGTAGATGCCGGAAATGTCTGGACTTCAGATGCCAATCCTGAAACTACAAATGTCGAAGGCGGTTCAGGTAAATTTGAATCAGATTTTATTAATGAGCTTGGTATTGGAACAGGAGCAGGATTAAGAATAGATATTCAGAGCTTTGTAATAAGATTCGACCTGGCTTTCCCATTACATGATCCTAGGAAACCTGCTGGTGGAAGATGGGTGAACGATTTTGGTAGTCCTGTTTTTAATTTCGGAATAGGTTACCCGTTCTAATGCTGAAGTTTATTTCCGTAGCAAAGATCGCCTGCGTCTCCTAATCCAGGAACTATATAGCCGTTCTTGTCTAATTCATGATCTATGGTAGTGATCCATAATTTCGAATTTTCAGGAAATTCAGTTTTTAAATATTCTACACCTTCATAAGATCCAATAACCGAAACCAGATGTATCCTGGCTGGTTTTCCCATAGGCTCAAGAGCTTTTAAGACATTGCTGAAAGATCTACCCGTAGCGAGCATAGGATCGGCCAGAATAAGAGTTTTACCTTCGAGGGAAGGTGAGGCAAGGTATTCTACGAGGATCTCAAAATTCTCATCATTATCGGGATGATGTCTATAAGCTGAAATGAATGAATTTTCAGCATCATCAAAGTAATTTAAAATTCCCTGGTGTAAGGGAAGACCAGCCCTAAGAATGGAACAGATCACAAGTTCATTTTTAGGCATGGGAACTTTAGATTTTCCAAGAGGAGTATTTACCTCAGCAGTTTCATATTCCAGTTCTTTACTTAGTTCATAAGCCATAATTTCACCAAGCCTTTCAATATTCCTTCTGAAACGCATCCGGTCATTCTGAATGCTGGTATCTCTCAATTGAGAAATAAACCTGTTTGCAATAGAATTTTCACCGAGTATTTCCTGAACTTCCATAGTAATATGATCTGTAGTTTGTGTTCAAATTTAAGCTTTTCCAAACAGAACATAAATATGTTGAATTGATCTTGTTTTACTTTCTTATAATCAAAAAGTTAGGCTCACATCATTATCTGGAAGTCTGAATCATAATTCTAAATATTTTAAAATATTAATGTAAATTTATAAGGTTAAAAACCTAAAAACCAGATCTATGCTTAAGAATTGTGAAGCTTTTTCTACATTTTCTACCAATGATATGGAAAAAACCAGGGATTTTTACGGTCAGGTCTTAGGAATTACCCTGAGACAAAATAAAATGGGGCTACTGGAACTAGATCCGGAACATTGTTCGGTCCTAATTTATCCAAAGGAGGATCATCAGCCGGCAGATTTTACTGTTTTAAATTTTTATGTGCCAGATTTGGAGAAACAGGTAGATGATCTAATAGAAAAAGGGGTGAAGTTTGAAACTTATGAAGGGAAAATTAAAACTAATGAAAAGGGTATTCATCGCGGGCCAGATTCACCCGCTATTGCATGGTTCAGAGATCCCGCTGGAAATATACTTTCTTTGATAGAACAAAACAATTAGGGCCATGAAGGGAAGAGAAAAACTTTTAAAAAAGTTCAATGAGGCCTTCGCAAATTGTGATACTGAATTCCTGGCTAATAGCGTGACAGACGATATAGTATGGAATATCGTCGGGGAGAAATTAATTTCAGGTAGGAAAGATTTTGAAAAATCTTTAGACAGGATGCGCCATGGTGGTCCAACCGAAATTTTTGTAAACGAAATGATAATTTCAGACGATAGATCTGTTGTTGAAGGTATCGTGGAATTCTATGTAGAACCTGGTAAAAAGAAGAAATATGCTTTTTGTGATGTCTATGTATTTTCAGAAATAGATGACACAAAATTTAAAGAGTTACGCACTTATGTAGCGCTGCTCAATAAGAAAGGACTATAACTCCAGATAATCATACCTGATTGAGAGGTATATTTTAGTACTGAATATTAATTTAATACATTAATTATGAAAATTTTAATCACTTTTTTAAGTCTTGCATTTTTCTCTTCAGATTATGTAAGTCATAAAAATTGCCAGACTAGCCAGCGAAAAGACATGGGAGTAGAAATAATTATTGACAAGGTCGATGTTTTTGAATATCTGAAAGAAACCCAGGAAAGTCTAGAAGAAAGTGTTGAAGGCTTATCTGAAGAACAAATGACCTTTAAGCCTGATGCGGAAAGCTGGTCTGTTGCTGAAGTTGTTGAGCATGTTGTTATTGTAGAAGGAGCACTTAAGTCTATGCTTGAAGCTAGATTTCAAGACGGAGAAACACCAGAATTAAAAGAAGAAGTGAAGATGACTGATGATCAGGTGGTTGCCTTGATCACCGATAGAAGTGGTAAGATCCAGACTCAGGATCAATTTCAACCTTCGGGAAAGTTTTCAAAAGCAAATGAAGCTGTGGAAGCATTTAACCAACAAAGGGAAACGTTAATAGACTGGCTGAAAGATTCAGATGTAGATATGCGGAATTACGTTAATGAATTTCCTTTTGGAAAGATCGATGCCTACCAGACAGTTCTTTTTCTGGCTGGTCATTCTGCCAGGCATACGGCACAAATTGAGGATGTGAAATCTAACCCTGATTTTCCACAATCTTAAAAATACTTTGAAGTTTAAATGAAATCAGGAACTGGTTACTTACTGGTTCCTGTTTTTTTTACAGTTTGAAACCTGTCAGTTTTAAAATTAGATAAATTTATATTTCATTAGTTATAACTTCTTCTCTTGAATATAATTAAAAAATTTGTTGAATTCTGGAAGCTTTTAAAACTTGCTATATCTGGTAAGGAACAGGATTATACAAGAATTAATATTCGCCGAGGTATATTATTACTTTCTGTTCCTATGATCCTGGAAATGATCATGGAATCTCTTTTTGCAGTTGTAGATATATTCTTTGTAGGTAGACTCGGTGAAGATGCAGTGGCAACAGTTGGACTTACAGAAGCGGTAATAATAATTATTTATTCCATTGGAGTTGGAATAAGCATGGCTGCCACGGCATTGATTTCCAGAAGATTTGGCGAGAAAGACTTTAAAAGAGCGGGCAGTACTGCATTTCAGCTTCTAATATTTGGTGGCCTAATATCTATAATTCTAGGGATTACAGGTTGGTTTTTTGCTGAAGAAATTCTGCGGTTAATGGGGGCTTCAGAAAATGTTATTGTAGGAGGAGTAAATTACACCAGAATTATTTTTGCCGGTAATACAGCTATCATGCTCCTGTTTTTAATTAATGGAGCTTTTAGAGGAGCGGGATTACCACATTTAGCCATGCGTACCTTGTGGTTATCTAATGGTTTGAATATTATTCTTGATCCATTATTAATTTTTGGATTGGGAAGTTTTGAGGGTTATGGATTAGAAGGAGCAGCCATCGCTACAACAACAGGCAGAAGTATTGGAGTTATCTACCAGGTATATCACCTCTTAAATGGAAAGCATAGTCTGGTGATCTTAAAGGAAAACCTGATTCTGCAATGGAAGACCATTAAAAAGATAGTTTCGATATCAGCGGGAGGGATGGGCCAATTTCTTATAGATTCGGTTGCATGGATATTTCTTACCAGAATTGTGGCAGAATTCGGGAGTAGTGCTGTGGCCGGGTTTACCATTTCATTTCGTATTTTAATGTTCAGCTTAATGCCGGCCTGGGGTTTATCTGCGGCTGCAGCGACTCTGGTAGGTCAGAATATGGGTGCTCATAAAATTAAAAGAGCAAAAATATCGGTATGGCTAACCGCAAAATATAATGCCTGGTTTCTAGGAATTGTAACCTTGCTCTATTTATTATGGGGGGATGTGTTTGCCTCCTGGTTCACACCAAATGAAGAGGTTCAGCAAATTGCCGCGTTGGGATTAAAAATAATTGCCATTGGCTATGTGTTTTTTGGAGTAGGTATGGTAATGGTACAGGCATTTAACGGTGCTGGTGATACTAAAACCCCTTCTTATATAAATATTGGGGTTTTCTGGTTACTTGAAATTCCTATGGCCTATTTCCTGGCAGAATATTTCAATCTTGAAATGCTGGGTATTTTTATATCTATCGCTTTTTGCCATTCCCTTCATGCCCTGGTA
Source organism: Christiangramia echinicola DSM 19838 (assembly GCF_000423065.1). Lineage (GTDB taxonomy): Bacteria > Bacteroidota > Bacteroidia > Flavobacteriales > Flavobacteriaceae > Christiangramia > Christiangramia echinicola. Next base: position 140,698 of record NZ_AUHG01000012.1, on the reverse strand, counting down.
AGTTTATGGTTCTTTAGAAGAGGTAAATGGGCAGAAACTGAAGTTTAATATTATAAACTATATGTTTTAAAAATTTGGCTGTATTTTTGATGTTATAAGAGTTACAATCCGAATTTATAGATTATGAGAACCAAATTATTATTCATTTGCTTTTTATGTTTCTGGATAGCTGCTTCTGCACAAATAGAAATTCCACGTACAACTAATACTGGTCCTATTATTAAAGCTGAAGAGTCTAATTCTACGGGTTTTCCAATTCTTAAAAGGGAAGAAACCGAAACGGAGAGCAGGTTTCTAAAGGAAAAACCTAAACCTATAGATCTAAGGGAAAATCCAAATGGATTAATGACCGAGGCTGATGTGATGAAGAAGAAATGGGAAAAGGATAAAGAAATTAAAGAAGAATATAGAAGAGATCAAAGCCTAGGAAATGTAGTTACCCAGGGAAGGTTTGTAGAAGTATATTGCAGAGATCACCAGTATATTGATGGTGATAAAGTTCAGATATTTGTAAACGGTGAACTTGTAGCTGCAAGTGTTACTCTTCATGCTGGATTTCAACCAATTCTGGTTACACTTCAAAATGGATTTAATAGTATTGAGTTTGTAGCTCTAAATCAGGGTAGTTCTGGACCTAACACTGCAGAATTAAGGGTTTTAAGTGAAAAAGGGGAACAACTAGCCATTAAAGAGTGGAACCTTTTAACCGGAGCTAAAGCTGAACTTATTGTAGTTAAGAATTAAATATTATATTCCAGAAATATTAAATAGAGCCCGGAGGTAATTTCCGGGCTCTATTATTTAATCTTCCAGATCTTCTAAATCTTCAAGGATCTTGATCTGCCTCAAGGTATTTTTGATCTTATCTCTATGCTCCTCAAGCATTGCCTTTACATCGGGATTTAGAATATTCTTTTCAAGCTTTTCTTCATAATCTTTCAAGCTGGATTTCTCGCCTCTTAAACACTCTTCCAGCATAGACTCATCATTTTTCTTAGACCAGGAACTTTTAACGTCGATCCATAACCGGTGAATGCTGCCTAATGTACTTCCTGTTGATGAGTCCTTAGGGTGCTCGTTCAGCATATGGATATGCTTGTCGATTTCAGTCGCAAAGTGATTTCTTTGAACTGCCTGGCTTTTCAAAAAGTTCTTTAGATCTGGATTATGAGTGTGTTCTAAAGCCTTTTTATAGCCTTTTTCTGCATCATAATTCTTTTCCAAAAGTTCAGATAGAAGGTTTACCAGGTTTTTATGACTTGCCTCTCGGGCTGCTTCTCTTGTCGTTTTCATAAGACTGAAATTTTAAATGATTAACCAATTAAAGATAATTCATAACTGAGATAATTTAGAATTTTAGCCTTGAAAAAAAACTGACTAAAGTCATGTTTTTGAGTATTTTATGATATGTAAATATACATAGTATTCCCTATGTATATTTAAGATCTAAAGAGTTAAATTTTCATTTTCGATTTAATACTACTTATAGGAAGTATTACTTAATAAATACCAACCAAAACCAAACATTATGGAAACTTTTTATAAGTACACCAGGACTACATTTTTTATTATACTGTTCTCACTTTTTACCAGTTATGATTCTGTAGCACAGGAACACTCTGTTGCAATTAATATTCATGATAGTAGCATGGAGTGGGGAGCTTGTCCAGACATAATTCCTAATGGTTGCAATGTGGCCATTCTTCAGGGAGATCCAACCAAAGCAAATACCGATGCTGTTTTTAAATTTCAGCCAAATACAGATATTCCTGAGCACTGGCATACATCTGCCGAGAGAATGATCCTGATTCAGGGAGAAATGACGGTTACGTACGAAGGAGAAGATTCAAGAATTTTAAAAGCTGGTTATTATGCATATGGACCTTCAAAAAAGCCTCACACTGCTAAATGTAATGGACCAGAACCTTGCCTTTTATATGTAGGATTTATAAAACCTGTGGATGCATTTGCCGGGAAACCTGAATAAAATACAATTCATATTTTCATTAACTTAGAAGGACCAATCATCAATTTATTTTTATGAAAAAGGTTCTTATTGGAGTAGATTATAATCCACGATCAGAGAAAGTGACCAGAGATGGTTATGAACTTGCCAGAAAATTAGGTGCGAGAGTTTGCCTGATACATGTGCTGGCAGATGTAAGTTACTACGGAGTGAATTATCCTAGTTTTATGGGTTACGAAGGTTATAATGAAATGCAGGTAGATATCAATGTGATATCAGAACTTAAGGAAGTTGCTAAGAATTTCCTGAATACAGCTGCAGAGCATCTGGAAGATCCATTAGTAGAAACACATTTGGCAGATGGTCCAACATCATCTACGATTCTGGATTATGCAGATGAATGGAATGCAGATCTTATCGTTCTTGGAACTCATAGCCATTCTGTTCTGGAAAAGGTTCTAATGGGAACAACAGCCAGCCGAATCCTGGAGAGAACTAAAATCCCGGTATACCTGATCCCCGTCAAGGATTAGAAATATATGAAATGATGTAGGCTGTTGATTTTATAATCTTGTGTTAATCATTTGAAATAGAATCAGTTAATCGGTAATTTCAGAAGTGAAACAAATAATAAACATTTAAATTTTACAATTATGGGAATAGTAAAGGTTATTGAGGTTATTGCAACTTCAGATAAAAGTTTTGATGAAGCAACAAGAAATGCTGTAAAAGAAGCAGCCAAATCAATTAATAATATTAAATCTGTATATATAAAAGAAATGAAGGCACAGGTTACCGGTGATTCAATTACATCTTATGCTGTTAATGCTAAAATATCTTTTGAAAAAAACGCTTAAGATTTTTTCTTTATCAGAAAACAGGTCGATAATCATATATATTATATCGGCCTTTTATATTAATATCGAATTAGTTATAGACTGTACAACTTTTACTATTAACTCATGAAAATCTACTTTAAAATATTATAAGATTGGGTAATAATAGAATTTTTGCAATTGGGGCTTCTGCTGGCGGTAGAACAGCTATACAGGCTATTTTGAAAGATATATCACCAGAGGTTAATGCTTCTTTTTTAATCGTAGTGCATTCTTCTTATGATATGATCTCTAGTTTCACATCTTATCTCAATAAAAAGATCCAGATGGAAGTTCTCGATGCTCAGGAGAATATGGAGGTGAAGAAAGGAAAAGTTTATGTAGCCCTTCCTAATCAACACATGGTGGTGATTAAAGGTAAAATAATGAATTCTAACGGTCCCAGAGAAAATCTGTTTAGACCATCTATAGATGTTTTATTCAGATCTGTAGCGGTTGATTTCGGGAACCGTTGTGTTGGTATCCTGTTATCAGGAAGGCTTAATGATGGTACTGTTGGGTTAGAGGCTATCAAAAGATGTGGAGGGGAAACGATAATTCAGAATCCTGAAACAGCTGAATTCTCTGGAATGCCACTAACCGCACAAAAATTTGTAGATATAGATTATTGCCTCGAGCTTGAGGAGGTTGGAGATATAATTCGAAAACTTACTGATGAGCCTTTGCCTGAAGAAATTGAAATTCCTTATACGATTAGGAGGGAGGCCGAAATTGCTACTAGAATTAGGAGCCAGGTAAAGACTGAAGACTTTCTGGGAGAAAAAGTTCCAATGAGTTGTGCTAGTTGTGGCGGGCCGTTATGGAAAATTAAGGATACTGAGATCGAAAGATATCGTTGTCATGTTGGTCATTCTTTTTCTCAAGAATCATTATTAATGGCTCAAAATGAAAATCTTGAAGAAACTCTATGGGTTTGCTTGAGAACCTTAGAGGAGAAAAAAGTATTAATGCTTAAAATGGCTGAAAATTTTAAAAATAAAGGATCTGGGCATATATCCAGATCATATTCAGACAAGATTCAGGAGGTTGATGAGCATATAGATAGACTTAGGGAACTCATGGACATCAGAGACTAAGTTTTTATATAAAAGAAATATCATTTGTTTCTACTAGTTATAATAACCACAAAGGCGCGATAAATCCTATTCTTACTTCATTTTTATTATAACTCGATTCATCAAAATTATCCAGGGCATAATCTGAATAATCATAATACCTACCTATATAAGCCAGATAAAACCTAAAATCAAAATCCTTAAAAGGACTATAATAGATCGTTGGGATCATGCCGTAGCTAGTACGTATATGCTCTGTAGTTGTTTTCACATTATCATAAGTACTGCTCGTCATAAGAGTTAATAAGCCTTTGAATTTCGGACTTATACGGTACTCTGCTCTTAACCAGTTTTCAACATATCTCACATCTTCTGCAATTTGATCCTCACCTAGAATTCGAGACATTATCCCTTTTGTATCAACCTCCTCATAACTATAATGAAAATCATACATTAGGCTTAATCTATCGTTTTCATATTTGTTACCTATCGTAAAGAATGTAGTTCCCCGGTCCCTGACTTCATAAGAATGGCTAAAACTATATATGGTTTCAAGTTTCCCGTCGAAAAAGCTACCTCTCCAGTTACCAACAAAAGCAACCGGCCAATCTGGTTCCTGAATATTCTCTGCAACGATATCCCCGTAGAGGTCATCATAATGCATAGTCCTGGAATTTAAAATTTGCAATCCAAATTTATGATTATCAAAAGCCTGATAAGTTAACCCCGCACCGGTAACAAATGCCAGAGCATTTCCGTAGATATCATTATACTCCAGAACATCCCGAGCACTGAATTCATACTCATAACCTCCGAAAAAAGCGGTCATCTTACCAAGGAGAAGATTAAAAGAAGGACTTAATTTAAGGTCAACATAAGCAAGTTCGATATTGCTACCAAGTCTGTCCAGACTTTGAACATCACTGGTGTTATTAAAACGATTTCTGAAATTGAAATATAACCGGTCATGTAATTTCGCTGAAATCCCTAATGCTGTAAACCCATTTTCAAACTGTAGTCCGTTATAATAGTTATCACCACCCCTGAAGGTATATGCCTGAAATTCCATTCGCAAATCGAATGTTATATTTATATTTTTTAGAAGTTCTACCTTTTCAGCTGGAATAATTGGTTTTTTCAGACTATCATTTTCTTGCGAAAAACCAATTAAAGAGAAGGTTAGAAACAGACAGAGAGAAATAGATTTTTTCATAGAGTACGGGATTTTATATTTAGAATTTAGTTAGTTATTAGGTTAAATGTCTTTATTTAATAGGAGCTGCTTCAATACAGAAAACTATCTCAGAAGCCTATTAATGAATTTACTGAAACCTTATTGATACTATATGTGGATGCGGCCTAAAAGGTTATGAATCCTTAGTTAGTTCCAGACAATAATCCCCTAGAATGAGATCACATTTTTACCCACAGATTTTCCAGATTCCTGAAGTTTATGAACTTTTTTGAATGTTTCGGCATTTAAACCTTCAAATTTCCTGTTCATTGTAGAGATGATTTTATTTTCTTCGGCCAGGGCTTTAATCCTATTAAGTATTTTATGTTGCGCTATCATATCTTCAGTTTTAAACATACTCCTGGTAAACATAAGTTCCCAGTGAAAACTTACACTCTTCTCTTTTAATAAATTTAGATCAACACTTTCAGAAGTATTAACAACGCAGCATATGCCACCTTGTGGTGCAATTAGTTCAGCCATAGCATTCCAATGTGTACTTGTATCTGCGAAATTGATAATATAGTCTGGATTTTTATAGTTCTGCATTTGATCCAGTAGATCATGGTGATTTACAATTTCATCTGCACCCATTTTTTCGCACCAGTTCCGGGTCACATCACGAGAAGCCGTCGCGATTACTTTTAACCTGGTAAGTTTCTTAAGTAATTGTATTGCTATAGATCCAACACCGCCAGCGCCACCAATGATAAGTATAGATTTGCCAGAGCCGCCATTATCCTTAATTCCTAGTCGGTCAAAAATAGATTCCCAGGCAGTTAGAGAGGTGAGGGGTAGAGCAGCGGCTTCCTCCCAATTAAAATTATCAGGTTTTTTAGCCACTATCCTTTCATCAACCAATTGATATTCAGCATAACATCCGGATCTGGTAATATCTCCGGCATAGAATACTTCATCTCCTGGTTTAAACTGGTTAACATCTTCTCCAATTTCTTCAACCACACCTGAAGCGTCCCAGCCAATAATTTTAGGCTCATCCAATTCATTATCCTTAGCTGAATTCTGTCTTACCTTATAATCTACCGGGTTTACTGAAATTGCCTGGATTTTTACGAGAATATCTCTTTTTCCCGGTTTTGGAGTTTCACACTCAAAATTGATAAGACTTTGATCTTCATCAATAGGTAAGGATCTTTTAAAACCAACTGCCTTCATTATTTTTATTTTCAAATTACTAGACCTAATCCACTTTAGATATGTAAGCATTCATAAACTTTTGCTAAAATCAATGTGGCATCCAGGTTTGCATGTAAGTAGAAAACTAAAATATGGCATGATCTGGCTTTACGGCTAAACTTCAATATATCTATGAGATCTAAGAATTTTATCAAGTCTCAGCTTTAAATCTTTTATAATCGGATTCCTATGACTATCTTTACCAAAATTTTGATGCAGGTCGAATATCGACCATTGCTCTCTCTGAATTAAACCTTCAAAAGATAATCTTACACATTAAATTTTTCTGGTATTCGTTTAGTTGGTTCAATGCATTGAAATTGGAAACGAATAGTAATTAAATTTTAGTGAATGGCAAGATCCGGACAAACCCAAAACAAAAGAGAAAAAGAAAAAAAGAAGCTTAAGAAGCGTAAGGAGAAAGAAGCGAAAAAGTTAGAGAGAAAGGAAAATTCTAACAAAGGTGGATCATTTGAAGATATGATCGCTTATGTTGATGCAGATGGAAACCTTACAGATACTCCACCAGATCCAACACAAAAAGTTGAAGTAGAGGCAGAAGATATAGAAATCGCTATCCCAAAGAAAGAAGACAGGGATTACGAAGAGCCGGTTACAGATACGGAAGGAAAAGTTTCATTTTTCGATCATTCTAAAGGTTTCGGATTCATTATTGGTAAAACTACCGGAGAAAAATATTTTGTACATGTTAGTGGTCTTATAGATGAGATCGATGAGAATGACAAAGTAAGTTTTGAATTAGAGCAAGGAATGAAAGGGCTTAACGCCGTAAGAGTGAAATTAATCTAAGGCTTTCTCAAAGCTGAAAATTAGCTTTATACTACTACCTTTAGTATCCTGAATTGTAATTATTTGAAAATTAATAAATTATTGTGATGTACGTTGAATAAATAAATGTACATTTGCCATGTAAAATAATTTAGTTTTCTTCACTTTAGTAAAACCATTCAGGATATTCCAAGTTTTAGTCACTTCAGTATTTAGACAGTAAACATTAAATAGTACCAGTATCAACAATCCAAAATTTGCCCAAAAACGGGCCTCCGAATTTTCCAAGACTTTAAGGAGTCGTGTAAATTCATATTTCAAAACTAATAATATTAGTAAGCATGCCAATGGTAGCATGATCGTAAAAACGGTTTTGATGCTTTTAGTATTTATTACTCCTCTGGTTATCATAAACACAGGAATAGTTTCCAGTATTTGGATGACCTTTGCGCTTTATATTCTTAGTGGATTTGGAATGGCTGGTATAGGAATGGGGATCATGCATGATGCGATCCATAATTCATACTCCAAAAATCAAAAGGTAAATAGAATTTTAGGTTATACTTTAAACCTGATAGGTGCAAACGCCAGTATCTGGAAAATACAGCATAATGTATTACATCATACCTTTACCAATATAGAGGAAGCAGATGATGATATTAATCCTCCTTTCTTTTTAAGGTTCACACCGCATACCAAACGATATTTCATTCATAAATTTCAGCATATATATTCCTGGTTCTTTTACGGTTTATCAACAGTTTCCTGGGTTACTGCCAAGGATTTTGTAAGGATGGCAAAATTTAAGAAAATGGGATTCTTTAATGAAGGCAAAGCCTTTAATAAAGAACTTGCTAAAGTTATTGCCTGGAAAATTGTTTCTTTTGGCTTTGTTCTTGTACTACCAATTATCATGGCTCCAGTTGCCTGGTGGATTATAGTACTTGCTTTTATTAGCATGCATTTTGTAACCGGACTTATGATCACAACTGTGTTTCAGTTAGCTCATATAGTTCCAACTACAGAGTATCCATTGCCAAATGAAGAAGGAATCGTAGAAGGAGATTGGGCAAGCCATCAATTATTTACAACGAGTAATTTTTCCCCAAAAAGCAGGTTGTTTTCCTGGTTTATAGGTGGACTAAATTATCAAATAGAACATCATTTATTACCAAATATCTGTCATGTTCATTATAGAAAGATATCGCATATCGTAGCAGAAACTGCGAAAGAATATGGTTTACCATATCATAATAAACACAATTTTGTCTCGGCAGTTGGTGAGCATTTTAAAATGCTTCGTCAATTAGGAAGGATGGATAATCTTAGAGCAGGATAAGGAAAAGATTGGATGTCGTACGATCTTTAAACAAAGACGGCAATTTTATAAATAATAACAAGTATAGTAATGCAAGAAGGTAAAGTAAAGTTTTTCAATAACACCAAAGGATTTGGTTTTATTAAAGCTGACGATTCAAACGAAGACATCTTTGTACACTCAAGTGGTCTTATTGACGAAATTCGTGAAGACGACAGAGTACAGTTCGAAGTTGAGCAAGGCAAAAAAGGCCTTAACGCTGTTAACGTTGAAGTAATTGACTAATTATTTTCAGAAATCTTTAGAGATCTGAACGTAATGTAGATTGGATGTCGTACGATCTTAAAACAGGGACGGCAAATTTGTAACAATTAATAGTATAGTAATGCAAGAAGGTAAAGTAAAGTTTTTCAATAACACCAAAGGATTTGGTTTTATTAAAGCTGATGATTCAAACGAAGATATCTTCGTTCACTCAAGTGGTCTTATCGATGAAATTCGTGAAGACGATAGAGTACAGTTCGAAGTTGAGCAAGGCAAAAAAGGCCTTAACGCTGTAAACGTTGAAGTGATCGACTAAATTTTTAACTGCCTATGGGTAGTTGAAAAATAAATCAGATCGTTCGCCGTACGATCTTTAATATAAAACGGCATTTATAAACAATAAATAAGTATAGTAATGCAAGAAGGTAAAGTAAAGTTTTTCAATAATACAAAAGGATTCGGTTTTATTCAGGCTGAAGGATCTAACGAAGATATCTTTGTACACTCAAGTGGACTTATCGATGATATTCGTGAAGACGATAAAGTTCAGTTCGAAACTGAGCAAGGTAAAAAAGGATTAAACGCTATTAATGTTGAGCTAATCGACTAATTAGTTTTTCCTTTTGAAAACTTAAAGCCATCAGAAATGATGGCTTTTTTAATTTATACGATTGTAAGTTTTAGAGATCACACTTGGGTAATACACTTCCTATGCCTTGGATCTAATCTGCTTAACCTCTGTACTAAGATCTTCTATAACCTTTTCGGTTTCTAATAGAACAAGCTCTTATATAAGGTCCAGTTCTATAATTAGAAAAACCAGTTCATTTATCCTATAAATTGCAATTTAGATCCAACTGCTACATTTTTTTTCTACTTCAATTTCAATTATCTATGAAGTAAAGAGAGCTTTTTGATTTCTTTAATAGAAAGTAGATAAAACATTTCCGATATTGGGACTACCATTCCAGAAAACTAACCAAATGATCACTAAAAAAAAGCTGTTATTTTATATTACAGCATTAATAGTTGCTACCTATTTTTTATTCCTTGGATTAACGAAGGCCAAAGGTTTTTTCGCCCCCTTACTTACAGCTGTAATCTTAAGTCTTGTAGTTTTACCTTTATCCCAGTTAATGGAGAAGAAAATGAAAAGATCTTTAGCTGCGATATTAAACAGCCTGCTGCTCTTTTTAATTTCAATAGGCCTATTGGCTCTTGTTTCTTACCAGATACGTTCTTTTGCTGAAGACTGGCCAGCGATTCAGGAAACAATGACCCCAAAGATAGAACAGGCAAAAGAGTTTGCTTTAGAGCATTCACCATTAGATAAGGAAGACATCAAGGAAGCTAAGAATGATTCATCTGGCACTAGTTCCAGTACTAGTGAAAGGATTAAAGCATTTATGAGTGGTTTATCAAGCTTTCTGGCCAATTATCTGCTCACGTTCGTATATGTATTCTTTTTGCTTAACTACAGGGATGTCTTTAAGGATTTTTTACTCCGAATTTTTCCTGATGAAAAAAGGAACACGGTAAAAAACATTATAAATAAATCGGCAAAAGTAGCCCCACAATATCTTCTTGGTAAACTAATATTAATGGGCTTACTGGCTATTCTTTATTCTATTGGACTAGGAATATCTGGAGTAAATAATTTTATATTGGTAAGTGTAATAGCTTCGGTTCTTACCCTTATCCCTTACATTGGAAATATCATTGGATTTGTCATGGCCGTAGCTTTCGGATTTTTAAGTTCTGGAGACACTACTGTTCTTATTGGCATAGCACTAACCTTTACAATAACCCAGTTTGTGGAAAGTTATGTTCTACAGCCTTATATAGTAGGGGAGAAAGTAGATGTACACCCATTCTTCATTATAATTTCAGTTATTTTAGGAAATATGGTTTGGGGAATTATTGGGATGATTCTGGCAATTCCAGTAATAGGTATTATTACGGTAGTTCTTCTTAATATCAGTGAATTGAAACCTTTTGGAATCCTCTTAAGCAAAAGAAAGTTTTCAGAATAAATATTCTTTTACTGGTTCATTAAAATATATAGATTCAAAAATAGTTTTCACTATCCAGATCGGAGGTGTTACCTGATCTAATTGTTGTTTAGATTAACGTAATTCTGATAACCAGATACTATTTATTATAAATTCTTATTTTTAAGGAGATAACCTTAAAAACTTAAGAATGCAGAAACTTTATTTAATGCTGGTATTATCATTTATAATATCTGGCAGTATTTCCTCACAGAACGATAAGGATGTTTCATCTGGGATCGATTTTAAAATAGATTACGAAAAATTCACTTTAGAAAATGGCCTGGAGGTTATTCTTCACGAAGATCATAGTGATCCTATAGTAGCTGTCGCAACCATGATGCACGTTGGATCTAATAGAGAAAAACCAGGTAAGACAGGATTTGCCCATTTCTTTGAGCATATGAGTTTTAATGATTCGGAAAATGTGCCTGTAGGAGCAAACAGAAAAATGATCCCGGAGTGGGGTGGAAGCCGTAATGGTGGAACCTGGAGCGATGGAACTGTTTATTATGAAGTAGTACCTAAAGATGCTTTCGAAAAGATCCTTTGGATAGATTCTGATAGATTCGGGTATATGATCAATACTGTTACAGAATCTGCACTGGAGCGTGAAAAGCAGGTAGTAAAGAATGAAAAAAGAGAACGTGTGGATAATGCACCTTATGGATATACAGACGAAATCATTAGAAAAAATCTGTATCCGGAAGAACATCCTTATAACTGGACTGTAATAGGTCAATTGCCAGATCTTCAGTCGGCCACTTTAGAAGATGTTAAGGACTTTTATAACCAATATTACGGCGCTTCTAATGCTTCTCTCGTAATAGCAGGTGATATTAATATTGAAGAAACCAAAGAGCTGGTTAAAAGATGGTTTGGTGAGATTCCTTCAGGACCCGAAGTGGAGCCTCTTTCAGCAATGCCTGTTGATTTAGAGCAAACCAAGTCTCTTTATTTTGAAGATAACTTTGCAAGATTACCAGAATTAAGAATGGTATTTCCAACAGTTGAGGATTATAACAAAGACATGTATGCTCTTCAGATATTAGGTCAAATTTTAAGTGGAAGCAAGAAGTCTCCTTTATACCAGACCGTAGTAGAGGAAGGTAAGTTGGCTCCGAATATTTCTACTTACCAGAGCAGCAGTGAGCTGGCGGGCGAATTTGTGTTCAGAGTCAGGGCGAATGCCAATACAGACCTTGATAGTGTAAAACTCGCCATAGAAAATGGTTTATCCAGGTTTGAAGAAAACGGCGTTAGTAAAGAAGAATTAAAAAGGATAAAAGCTGAACTTGAAACTCAACTTTACCAGGGAGTAAGCACAGTTCTAAATAAAGCTTTTCAATTGGTTAGGGATAACGAATTTAATGGCGATCCTGGATATTTAGGAACCACTGCAAAACTAACGAATGCCGTTACTCAAGACGATGTAATGCGTGTCTATAAACAATACATTAAAGGGAAGAATTACGTAATGACAAGCGTTGTTCCTAAAGACAATATAGAACTCGCCGTAAAAGGATCTGAGCAAGCAGAAGTATGGATAGAAGAGGTTAAGAATGACGTGGCTAGCGAAGAGGTAAGTCAGGGTGAAGAAGCAGAATATGAAAAAACTCCATCAAAATATGACAGAAGCGAACCTGGTTTTGGAGAGCTTCCTTTGTTTAAAGCTCCAGATGTCTGGACTGCAGAGCTAAATAATGGTATGAATGTTTTCGGGATTGAGAATAATGAAGTTCCATTGATTCAATTTGATATTACGATCCCAGGGGGGCAATTATTAGATCCCAAAGGGAAAACCGGGGTTGCTTCTATGCTTAGTGATTTATTGATGCAGGGAACTGCAAATAGAACTCCGGCAGAACTTGAAGAAGCCATAGGATTATTAGGAGCTAACATTTACATGTCGAGTTCTAATGAAGAATTTCATATTGGTGGTACCTGCCTTGCCAGGAATTTTGACGAAACCATGAAATTGGTTCAGGAGATCTTGCTGGAACCAAGATGGGATAGAAATGAATATGAACGTTTAAAAAAGGCACTGGAAACCAGTCTTAAAGGTAGAGAAGCAAATCCTAGAGCGATAGCATCAATGGTTTTTTATGAATTATTATACGGGCCAGAAAATAGTTATGGTATCCCGGGTAGTGGCACACTGGAAACAGCAGAGGCGATTACTATGGAAGACCTAAAGGCATATTATAAAAAGCTATCTCCAGAAAATGCCAGTTTTCATATAGCCGGAGAAATTGAGAAGGATAGGGTAGAAGGGGTATTACAGAAAATGGCAGATAAATGGAATACTGAGGCTCCTGCATTAACTAAGGATGAAATAGATCCTCAGGGGAAAGCTGGGACGCTATATTTTGTAGATGTTCCAGATGCAAAACAATCTGTGATTCTTATTGGAAAATTAGCTTTATCTGAAAACAATGAAGATTCAGATGAATTAAATTATGCAAATGAGATACTTGGAGGTGGTTCCAGCGGTAAGCTTTTTCAAACATTAAGAATAGAAAAAGGATATACTTATGGAGCATATTCGGGTATTTCTGAAAACCTTGAAGTTTCTCCATTCTACATTACAACCAGCGTAAGGGCTAATGCAACTTTATCATCCTTAGAGATCATTCAGGAGATGGTGCAGAATTATGCATCAGATTTTGGGGAAGAAGAAGTGAAATTAACACAGAATAAGTTATTAAAAGAAAATACTCGATCTTACGAAAGTCTGGGAGCCAAGCTTGGAATTCTTAGGGAGATAAGTAAATATAAAAAGCAAGAAGATTTTATCGAAGATCAACAAGAAGATCTAATGGATATGGAGGTTGACGATTTTAGAGACGTTATTAAGAAATATCTTAATGAAAATGAGATGATCTATGTAGTTGTTGGAGATAAGGCAACTCAATTAGAGGAGGTTAAAAAACTAGGAAAGCCTGTAATTGAGCTAGATCTAAATGCGGAACCTGTTGAAGTGGGTCAGTAATTAGATTAAAATATTAAATAATAAGCGCGGCTTAGGTCGCGCTTATTATTTATAATTCTTTCTCATAACATTTACTATTCGGCATGCCTTCGTAAGGTCCATAATTCTTAATTACCTTATAATTATTCCGATTGTACAATCCTATTGCCTCAATCTGCCGTAATCCTGTTTCCAGGATACATTTACTATAACCTAATTCCTGAGCCCAGAGTTCCAGTATTCGGAGTATTTTACTGGCATAACCTTTATTTCGGGCATTTGGTTTAACGAACATTCTTTTAATCTCCACAACCCCAGGAGCGTACTCCTTTATAGCTCCACAAGCAACGGCATCTTCTTCTGCATATAAAACTACTACATGTTTAATTTTATCTAGTTTATTAAATTGATCGTAGAAATCATGCTCCTCTCCATCGCAAATAGCCAGATATTTATCCAGTTCCTTAACCAGTTTTACAAAATCTGGATCGTCAGAATTCGTTCTATTAATTCTTATCATTTTTCTTTAGCATTGAAATAATTAAGTTAATCATATTTTCAGAAAATATCCTTATTACAAGTAGTTCAAACTTTATGATTTCATTAGGCGCCTAATTTTACAGTCCTTTATAGTTTTATAAAAAATAAGAATCATGAGAAAAATTTCAATTTTTATAGCAGGATGTCTTACTGTAGGTCTACTAAGTTGCCAGGAAAAAAATGATAAGAAAGAGGATGCTCCAGAGGCAGTTAAAATGGCCTTTCAAACAAAATATCCCGGAGAAAATGATCCAGACTGTGAACAGGATGAACATGGCTACTGGGAATCGCATTTCAAGCAGGACGGGGAGAAATACCGAGCCGACTTTAACGCTGATGGAACCTGGGTTGAGACGGAGAATGACATAAAAAAGAAGAATCTGCCAGATGCAATAAAAAAAGTAATCGAAGAGCAATATTCAGATTATGAGATCACTGAAGTAGAGCATGTTCAAAGTGCTAAAAAAGGGGAATTTTATGATGTGGAATTCAAGCAAAAAGGAAAAAATAAAGATGTTATGTTTCGTGAAGACGGATCTATAATTGAATAAATATTTCAAATATGGAGATCCCGAAGTATTATACCGGGACTTTGAATTAACCGGTATTAGTTATCTTAATACCGGTTTTTTATTTAATTTAATTTGAAAGAACTAGAAAAAATAGGATTCGGAGGTGGTTGCCATTGGTGTACCGAGGCTGTATTTCAGTCGATTAAAGGAGTAAACCAGGTGGAGCAAGGATATATTGCTGTGAAGAATGAGCCGGAAAACTTTTACGAAGGTGTTATTGTTCATTTTAATCCTGAAATGATCTCTCTTCATAACTTGATTCAAATCCATCTTCACACCCATAATAGTTCTTCAGATCACAGCATGAGATTTAAATACCTTTCAGCAATTTATACATTTTCAAAACCTCAATCATTAGAAGCAAATCTTATCCTGAACGATCTTAAAGAAATTCAGCAAAACGAAATTATCACTAAGGTTTATGAATTTGGTACTTATAAAGCATCTAGAAAGGAGATAACCAATTATTATAAAACAGATCCTGAAAGGCCTTTTTGTAAAGTATATATTGAACCGAAATTGCAATCCTTAAGGCAGAATTTTACTGATTATCTGTAACGAATTCCTTTAGGATAATCTGGGGTTCCAAGAAAATAATGCACCAGAAGGTTATTATTTTTATCCCTAAAACCCTAAGTAACTCTCATCAACCACCTAAAATTCATATTTGTATTTTATTAGGTGAAAATTAAGTTTGATTTATAACCCATTTATATCTAAATTATTAAGTGTTCAGGAAATCCCTTTCTCATTCAGGATTATGTAAAATAAGCTTGAAGATTTTTATTCTATAATAATTTAAATAATGGTGAGCTATGTTAGACAATGTATTATTAGAGCGTGAAATATATTCATCAGAAGAACATATAATGACCCAGAAAATGATTCAGGATTTCATCAATAATGAAATGTTGGATCAGATAGAAGAATGGGAGAAAAATGGAATGGTTAGTCGTGAAATATGGGAACGTGCGGGTGAATTGGGATTGTTATGTATAGATATACCTGAAGAGTATGGTGGTGGCGGATTAGATTTCAGTTTTAGTGCATTGTTCATAGAAGAATTGGCAAAAAAAGGTGTTTCCGGACCAGGTTTTTCTCTTCATTCAGATGTTATTGCCCCATACCTTTTAAAATATGGAACCGAGGCTCAAAAACTAAAATATCTTCCTAAAATGGCTTCAGGAAAAATGATTACTTCTCTGGGAATGACTGAGCCAGATTGTGGTAGTGACCTCCAGGCAATTACAACCAGGGCAATAGATAAGGGTGACCATTACCTGGTAAATGGACAGAAAACTTTTATCACAAATGGTTATATGAGTAATATGTCTATAGTTGCAGTTAAGACCAATAGTGGTACAGATAAAGAGGGCATATCCTTACTGATAATTGAAAGTGATTCTGAAGGATTTGAAAAAGGAATTCCTTTCAAGAAAATTGGTATGAAAGCACAGGATACCTGCGAATTATTTTTTGATAATGTAAAAGTTCCAAAAGAGAATTTATTAGGTGTCGAAGGTTCAGGTTTCAAAATAATGATGAAAGAATTGGCCAGAGAACGATTAATTGTCGCTCTAAATGCTATTGGCGGAGCTGAAGGTGCTATAGAAAATACGATTGAATATACCTCGACGAGAACAGCTTTTAAACAACCAATTGGTGCATTTCAAAACACTCAATTTAAATTAGCGGAGTGTGCAACACAATTACAAGTACATCAGGCATTTTTAGATCGTTGCACTATATTATTATCAAATCATAAACTTACTGCTGAAAGCGCTTCAATGGCAAAGTTTTCTGCCACAGAAATGCATAATAAAGTTGTTGATGAATGCCTTCAGTTATTTGGAGGTTATGGTTATATGTGGGATTATCCAATCGCACGTATGTATGCAGACAACCGGGTCGCCCGAATTTACGCTGGAACCAATGAAATCATGAAAATATTAATTGCTCGAGGTTTGTATAAAGAACTGTTTAAGGAAATGAAAACAAAAATCAGTAAATAACCAATACAATATATTTGAACTATAATTTATATTATGTAAAATAGAATATTTAGAAGATAAGAGTACATCAGATAGCTAGATACAATGAAAGATCTCTCCTGCTCCGGCATTCCATCGAAATTTATTACAGTAAATTTTATCAAAGATGTAGTATATCTATATAAATATATATTCTACTAACAAAATCTTCATTATATTGATCCCAAAAAATCAATTATGGGACGACCGGCCAGCAAACCGAAAGATTTAAGAGATGGATTTTATATAGAAGTCCGAAATAAAAATAAAAGTACCGGAGTTAAAATTCGACGCGACACTAAAGAACAACTTCTGGCTGCTATAGAGGAATATAAGGAAAGCAAAGATGTTGTAGTCCTGGGAGAAGCTAAAAATGGAAAATTAATTCCAATTCCTGATCTTGAGAAATAGTATTTGTAAATAGATGATTTTTACGGATAACTAGTCCTTAGGAATTTATTTATAGAAGAATTTCATAAAGCGTTATCTCTTATTAACTAGTTTACGATTAGCCTATTTAAGAATTACCTGAACATTTGTTATATATCACAAAATTAGACACTAAAACCTGATTAATAGCGTTTTAGGTGGTATTTTTGTTTTTATTTTCAAGTTGTTCATCATGGATATTCATCCAAACTCTGTAATTAATTGTGTGCCTGAAGAGACGATCAAAGAAATACATCGTTTGGATTTTGGCGACGTGATTTTTCTTAATAAAACGATAGTTACTGAATTAAATGAGGGTATTACCTACGGCTGGGAAAAAGGTAGCGAGGTGATCAAATTGGCTGAAAAGTGCTTCGGAAAGGATTTTTACGTGAATTATATGGCCAATCGTATATATGACTATTCGATAATCGCGCAGGACTGGAAAAAATTCTTTGAACAAAACAGAAAATTAAGGAGCTTTTGCATTGTCACTTATGGACAAATTGGGAAAACTAACCTCGCAATAGAACGCCTTTTCTATAAAGAAGGTAAGATCATGCACTTCACGAACCTGGAACTGGCTTTACAATATACCGGGAACTTACCTTCTTAGTCCTCCCCTGCATTACCATTTATCCTGCCTTCGTAAGATATCGTTGTCCTTTGGCTTGAAATTACATTTGTCCTCACCTTATTATTAGGAAAGAAGGTCATTCTAAAATCTAAGTTTTCATTATTTTGCTTTGCCTCGAACTTGACCTCTATATTTCCTTTTCTCGTGTTTTCTTCAATTTCCAGGTTTTTTACGAGGCCTTTATATTTAATACCTCCATCAGTGCCGCCATAGGTCCCACCGGTATGCCTAACTCCAAAATAAGGGAGATAAATATCTATACTATCACTCATAAATTTAATAGAATTAGGATTCCCAATAAGATTGATATTACCACCACCATTAGGAAAAGCCCAGTGATGCTCAACTTCAAATTCTTTAGATGAGATCAATTCTTGAAGCTCATTGTAGTTCTTACTGTTCACTTGTGTATTTGCTCCACCACATCCAGTTAAGACCATGATAACAAATAAAGCAGCCAGATATTTTAATACTTTGTAGTCTAAGAGGTTGTATTGAACAATATTCATATGCTATTATTTTCTAATCATTGAGATAATAATTTAGCCAATTTGAATGAAAATAATAAATATTTATAGCAACTTATTTTTTATTGTTCACTGACTCTTCGCCTTTCCTCCTCAGCACCTGTCTCCCTGTTTCGCGAAGATTTTAGTTTCCTGTTACCAAAATTACGGGTATAAGTGAGTAGAAAAGTGCGTGCAGAAAAATCGAAGAAATTTCGTGTCCGTAAGTTTTGTTCTGGATTATCTGTACCACCAGAAAATTCAAATGAATCAAAAATATCTCGTACAGAAAATTTAAGAGTGCCACCATTCTCTCCAAACTTTTTAGAAACTCCAGAGTCCACCCGGTAAAATGCGTCATACTTGGCAGTGCCAGAAAATCCTTCGCTAGTATAGAATCCGCTTAATTCTGCAGACCAGTTTTCAGAAATATTATAGGAATTAGAGATATTGAAAGAAAAATTTCCCAGACTCAATTCTATAGGATCTTCATAATAAAAGCCTCTCACCTTCTGCCGTATATAAATAAAATTATTTTGTATACGCCACCAACTCGCCACTTTCCATGGAAAACTAAGGCTTGCCCCGAATGTTCTGGTGTAATCCAGATTACTTGCTTCAAAAATCAATCTTCCCGTTTCTTCATCTAAGCGTTCCTGGAAATTAGCAATAGAGGAATCTTCATTTGTGTATTCCAATGAAAATACAGCAGATTTATAATTAACACTATATCTCACAGCGTTTGAAATTGCTGGTTGCAAAGAAGCATTTCCGGAAATAAATGTATTCGGGTCAAAAAGGATTACAAATGGAGCCAGATTATTAAAAGTTGGCCTGGTAATACGCCTTGAATAACTTAAATTCATGCTCAACGTATCATTAAAACTATGGCTTAAGTATATAGTTGGAAACCATTCTCCGTACTGCCTATCTACTACTCTGCCCTGCGTATCAGTATCTAATTTTGAATTAGTGTACTCA
The DNA here is from genome assembly GCF_000423065.1 of Christiangramia echinicola DSM 19838. Lineage (GTDB taxonomy): Bacteria > Bacteroidota > Bacteroidia > Flavobacteriales > Flavobacteriaceae > Christiangramia > Christiangramia echinicola. The sequence continues at coordinate 121,262 of NZ_AUHG01000012.1, read as the reverse complement.
TATCTTAAACCTACTTTGGCCCCGGTTTTATCATTTATAGAATATTCTGTACTAATATAGCCAGCATAGATATTTTCATCAAGATCACTTTTATTGGTAAGTGAAGGGTCTTCTACCCAATTATCCGTTATGAGATTTTCCACAGCTACATCATTTTCGAAATTGGAAGTAGCTAATTTTAAGCCGGTTTCTATTTTAAATTTTTCATTTGGTTTAGTACTATAATCTAAAGCACCTACGAAAGTTTTAATTGGAGTTAATTTGGTACTTCTGGCAATACTATCAGATTCAAAAATTTGATTTCCATCGAAGTATGAATTTAGATAATCGTTGGGATTATCATCTTTATAGTATAGATAATCCAGGTTAAAATCCAGGGATTTTTCATCGGTAAAATCATGAGAAATATTAAAATTGGCCCCAAAATGTTTCCAGTAATTCAATTCGTAATTTTCAAGGTTTATATATGATTCCGGGTTACCGTTCCTGGTATTAATATTTTCATTTTCCGCATTCATAGTCCATCGATTGCTATACCCAGTAAGTAAAACTCCCATGATTGTCTTTTCTGAAAACTGGTAATCCATACCTGTTCTTACATTATGGTTTCTTTGTCTTGCATCCCTGTCTGAATAAGTGGAACTGCCTATCATATCACCATCTTCAGTATATTGCCGGGAAACTTTAAAAATTTGATCTGTCTCATTGAGGGAGAATGAATAATTCCCGAATAAATTGAACTTCCCTCTTCTGTAATTGAAATTAGCAGAGTTAGTGGTAACGAAGGCATTGCTGTAACCAGCTGCAATTGAAATAGAACCATTTAATCCAACATCTGTCCTTTCTTTAAGAACTATGTTTATGTAACCGGCATTACCTTCGGCATCCAGGTTTGCTGGTGGCGTGGTTATTAATTCTATACTCACAATATTATCTGAGCTCATTCCTTCAAGCATTTGGATCAAGGAGGATATGGGAACATAACTATTCTTACCATTAATCATCACTACAACTCCCTCCTTCCCTACTATGGAAATACTATTACTTTGTCTGTTCACCAAAACACCAGGCGATCTTTCCAGTATTTCCAGAGCAGAACTTCCGGCAGAGACAATGCTATTTTCCACATTTATAACCATTCTATCTATCTTTTGCTGATATAATGGTTTAGTCCCCTGTATCTGTACTTCATCTAATTGTCCCTCTATTAAGATCAAAGACTCAATAACTCTGTCTGCAATTAAGGTGAATTCTAGGGAATATGATGATCCAAAACCAACCAGGCTAGCCATGATCAGATAATTACCTTTTGGTATGCTTGAAAATTGATAAGCTCCGTTATCATCGGCTATACTGCCTTCTACCAAACTGGAATCTGCCGGCTTTAAAATAAGGATATTCGCAAAGGGTAAGGGTTCCCCATTTCTAACTTTCACATCTCCGGAAATGGCATACCCTTCCTGTCCAGAAATGTTCATGCAATTAAATATGAATAAAATAATTACGAATTTTAATCTACACATTATCAGTTAGTTATAAACAAATATACTGATTAGTGTAAACACTTCAATTTTAATTGAATAATATAGTTTTCAGAATATTACAGTTTTATACTCAAAAAAAAACCAGCAACGAATTGTTACTGGTTTAAATTAGAAATAAAATTTACATACTAATTTCTATCATCATTATCCTTGTTACTTAAAGAATCCAGAGTATCCTTTATCATTTCGTCCTCTTCTTTAGTAACTCCATTTTTATCTTTTTTAATTTTCAGATTCCCATCCTCGTCCTTCTTCAATTTATCGTCTTTCTCATGAAAATTTGAAGGTCTTCCTGAATTCTTCTGCCAATCTGTTTGCTCATTATTTTTCTCATTTGCCATAACATCTATTTTTATCTAAGTTAAGAATTCAAAAAACTGATGCCAGACTATTTAAAGATCATTTAACAGTGAATTAGGGCATTTTTACATTAAACAAGAAAGCTCTGTATTTTAATAAAGCTACAAAGATTGTAGCTCCTAATGCATTCCCAATCAAGGCAGTAATAAGTGTCTTTAAATAAACAAGAAAATCTATGTGCGGGGATACGAGCATTCCTGCAAAAATTTCAATATTACCAATTATACTATGATGCAGGCCGGTAAAGCCCATTACAGCAGTGATTATATATATAATTAGAATTTCAGAAGTAGTTTCTTTAGATGACGTAACGAGCCAGCTAAGTAATCCCATTAACCATCCAGCAAGCATGGCACTAACGAGAATGGTAGGCAAATCATAATCTGCAAAATGCTCTCCTATCTTCGCTATAACCTGCGCATCAAATAATCCTAAATTGGGTCCTATCCAGGATAAGGTAAGGGCTATTAAGATACCTCCAACAAGATTACCCAGTATCACTACACCCCATATCTTAAATAGACTAAACACGCTCCTCTTATTGCTAAGCACGGGTAAAGTTAAAAGGGAGGTTTGTTCTGTAAATAATATAGATTGTCCTAGTACAACCAGAATAAATCCAATAGGATAAACCAGTGCGATCAATTTAAATATTGTTTCTTCTGCTACCTTGCCCTGAAAAAAACCGAATACTGAACAGATCATTAAAAAACTAAAGCCTATTTCCAGTCCTGCTGTAAAGGAACTTAAAAGAATACTGGATTTACTACGATCGTAGGTCTCGCACCCTTCAATGATTTGTTCCCTTAGGATTTCACCATGAGTTTTGGTTTTTGTTTTATCCTGAGATTCAGAATTTTCTAGCTCTTTATCAACTTTCTCCTGTTCTTCCTGATTTTTCTGATCGTTTTCTGAATCCATTTTCGGTTAATTAGTTGGAACTTTATAAAATTAAAGAATCCGGAGAATCATATTTCTCCGGATTGTAATAGTATTAAAATTTTAATTATTAAACGTGTAACTCATCTTTACTTACCTGATCCCAAATTTCCACCGCTTCATCACGACATAACTGGATCATCTTAAATTCTCTGTGCCTATCATCAATATTAGAATTATAATACATATCACTGTATCTAAATCCATACTCCTTAGCATCCTGTGCAGATGCTCCATAATAAATGTAATCTATATCGGCCCAATACGCCGCTCCCAGACACATCATACAGGGTTCACAGCTTGTAAAAAGCACACAGCCTTGTAAATTAAGTGTTTTAAGTTTCTTACACGCTCTTTGAATTACACGCATTTCAGCATGTTGCGTGCAGTCTCCTTTACATAAAACTTCATTTCGGGATTCTGCAATAATTTCGTCACCTCTGGTAATCACTGCACCAAAAGGACCTCCATTATCCATATCCCTTCCTTCGCGAGCCAAATTCAAGGCCCTACTCATCATCTTCTTTTGTAAATCCTTTATTTTCATAACATATTAAAATTACGCATTTATATACGGCTTATCCCTAATTTCACACTATTTACCGCCAGTTTAAGCAGAATTTAAGGTATAGCACTTAAAGTCTAAAAATACTGATAAAACTTTGCCAATTATAGCCTAAGGAGCTTGGTCAGCCTACTAGAAATAAGTTTATTTAAATAAATTAAAAGAAGAATATATGGAAGCTATTTTTGAATTCGTAAACATAGACAAGAGTAATAATCTTGAGGCCTTTACTCAGAAGAAGTTAGACAAGATTGAAAATAAATATGACTGGGTAGTAAGAGCAAATGTATATTTTAAACGAGATGAAAATCAAAAGCCGAATGGCTATATTACTGAAGTAAGATTAAGCGCCCCGGGACCAGAAATTTTTGCTCAATCAAATGAAAATTCATTTGAAGCATCAATTGCGCAGACAGCGAATGATCTGGAAAGACAGCTTAGTAAACGCAAAGCGAAGATGAGTACTCATTAGGATATCAATCCTGATATAATAAAACCCCGTAATATAACTTTACGGGGTTTTTTATGTTCAATTATTTTAACTTTTAAAGAAGGTTTACAACTACTAAAGATTGTTATAATCTCAAATAGGTTAATGATAAAAATTTCTCATGAATATATTAATTGGCCTCTATATAAAACACTTACGATCAAAACATTAAGTTAATTCTAGGTTTGCCGCGTTTGGGAATTTTTTAGCTTTGGTCTGACTTATGCTGACAATTTTTTAAATGATAATTGATAAAAAAAAAGCCTTTCAAACATTGGCTTGAAAGGCTTTTCTTAGTATTATTCCTCGCAGTTAAAGGATTTTATGCCTGTAGATCTTCCTGCTCCAAACGATCTTTAAATTCATTGATTATACCGCCTTTCATAAGTATCTCTATCTGACGGTCACTCATTGAATGTTTAGTTTCAAATTCTTCTTTCTTATTACCATCTTCAGACTTTACTATTACTTTGATATTTTTTCTGTTCTGGACATCTTCTCTTAGGTTTCTGAAGTAAACGATGTCTCCCTGTTCAATTTTATCAAAATCCTCGATATTGATAAATTCTAAAGGTAGAATTCCAAAATTCACCAGATTCTGCCATGCTATACGAGCATAAGAATTGGCAATTACGGCAACCTGACCTAAATACTTGGGAGCGATCGCTGCATGCTCTCTACTGGATCCCTGGGCATAATTATCCTTAGCTACCACAATATGTCCCCCGTGAGTTGTTTTAGCATCCATGGCCCTATCATAAAAACTTTCATCTATTACAGTATAAGAGTATTTACTAATTTCGGGTAGGTTACTTCTAAAAGGTAAAACCTCTGCTCCGGCTTTTAGGATCTCATCTGTAGAAATATTATCTCCCATTTTTAGTAAAACAGGTATGCTATATTTCTCCTGCATAGGCTCTATATAAGGTAGGGACTTAATATTTGGTCCTTTCTTTAATTCTATTTTGGTTCCATCCTCTGGTGGTGCTACCAACATTTCAGTATTTATAATTTCGATCTCCGGATGCTTAAACTTTGGATACTTCATATCGTAAAGTTTCTCCAGGTCCCTTGGGTCTGTGATTTTACCTGTTAATGCTGATGCCGCGGCAGTTTCAGGACTACATAAATGCACCTGATCATCCTTTGTTCCAGACCTATCTGGAAAATTCCTTGGCATAGTTCTTAAACTAATAGTGCCAGAGGCTGGGGCCTGGCCCATTCCTATACATCCCATACATCCTGATTGATGAAATCTTGCTCCCGCTTTAATAAGGTTCGCAAAAGCCCTGTTTTCGATCATATTCTGGATCATTTGCCTGGAGGTGGGATTGATATCAAAGGAGACATCGTTATTCACAGATTTTCCATCAACAATGGCACCTGCAATCCAGAAATCTCTTAATCCGGGATTTGCAGAAGATCCAATTACTACCTGGCTAATATCCTTGCCTTCAACTTCTCTTACTGGAACTACATTTCCGGGACTTGTTGGTAAAGCAATTAATGGTACCAGCTCATCAAGAATGATTTCATCTTCATAATCATATTTACAACCTTCGTCAGCTTTTAATTCTGTCCAGTCTTCTTCTCTTTTTTGAGATTTTAAAAATCTTTTAGTCTCTTCATCACTTGGAAAAACAGTTGTAGTAGCTCCTAATTCTGCGCCCATATTTGCAATTACATGGCGATCCATGGCACTAAGATTTTTGAGCCCGTCACCATAATATTCTATTACCTTGCCTACTCCACCTTTTACATCATACCTTCTTAGCATCTCGAGAATCACATCTTTTGCACTTACCCAGTCAGGTAAATTCCCGGTTAACTTAACCCCCATTACCTCAGGCATTTTTACAAAATACGGTTGACCGGCGATTGCGGCAGCGACATCCAGGCCTCCGGTTCCTATTGCAAGCATTCCAAGAGATCCTGCTGCTGGGGTGTGACTATCTGAACCTACCATGGTTTTACCCGGTTTACCAAAACGCTGCATATGTACCGGGTGACTTACACCGTTTCCAGGACGGCTATACCATAGTCCGAAACGTTGTGCTGCTGAATGTAAAAATAGATGGTCATCAGCATTTTTAAAATCTGTTTGCAGGAGGTTATGATCTACGTATTGAACAGCAACTTCAGTCTGGGCTTTTTTCAATCCCATGGCTTCCAGTTCGAGCTGGACCAAAGTACCTGTAGCATCCTGCAATAGCGCCTGATCTATCTTTATACCTATTTCCTTTCCAGGTTCCATCTCCCCTTTTAGAAGGTGTTCTTTAATAAGTTTTTGTGTTACATTAAGATTTGACATTGTTGGAAGTTTTAAGCCTTAAATTACCAACTTTTGTAAGAAGATTTATTCCATTTAACAGAACCTTAGCCTAATTAAGTAGAATTTCAGTCTCTTTGAAAGTCAGGATTCAGATATGATTTATATGTATTATATTTAAATTTCAACTAACCAAACCAAAAATGAATACTATTGTAAAAAGAGCCATAGTAGGAGGTGTTGTATCTACCCTGGTTATGGCAGCGGGAACTTTTATTCTAGGACAGATTTCAGGATATAAGGCTATGGAGTTACTTAAGAATTCCATGTCTGGCATCAATATGTTATGCAATACTGTGATACTTGGGTCTACCACTATTCTTGCACTTATGTTAACCTTGCTCGGTCTAAGCAGATCATCAGAATCAAGATTAACAGACAGGCATTACAAGGATGTGCTTATGATAGCAAAATCTGATACTATATTAATTGTTGCTGCTGTAATAACATTTCTAATGCTAAATCTACCAATACGGGAATCTGAAGGCGTGGACTCTGCCTGGTATGATACTATCTATTATATAAGTCTGGGAATGGCATCCCTGTTAGGAGGAGGATTTATAGCGGTTGTTATGATGCTATATGGTACGATAACAAATGTCATTTTAATTGTAGGACTGAATATAAAGGATCATCCTTTAATCTCTTCTGAAGACGCTAAGGAAGCAGAGAAAAAGGAAAATGAAATGGAAGAAAAAAGAAAACAAGAATGAAATTCCTGAAAAAGTGAAAAGGGCGTTTTGAAAGAAATTCTTTTGACGGATTTGCTGAATTCAAGGCAATCATGGTCAAAAATACTCTTCCGAAACAGCCCTTTCGGGAAAATTATTTTCTGCGTAAATTAACTTTTACCTAATTTATTTAAAATATCTATCTGCTCTCCTTCTTCAAGGTTAAAGCCTGGTTTTCCTTTTCTTGGAAATAAGAAACTAAATGGAGTATCAAAAGCAGCCCAGCTCTCAGCCAGTCCAAAATCGTTATTCTCATTTTTCTTTTCAGGACGAATAAAAGTGTTTAGTTCAGAATCATAGTCAGAACCTACGGCATCTTCACCTGGAAATAGCATTCCGTCATTGATTTCAGTATAAACCACGACCGAAGCACCTTCGTTACCTGGAAGGTCAAAAATATTAATATCAAAACTATCCAGGGATTTATCTTTTCCTGTGATATCTTTTGTTTTAAAATCGTCTTTGAAATTGTTTCTTGGATGAGCAAAGATCGGAGCACCTCCGGCATCTTCAGAAATGGTTTTGAGATCTGCATATGCAGATTTTAAAACTGCATCACAGGTAATCAAAATACCTTTAATATTATATCCTTCTTCTACTAATTTCTTTACTGCATCTTTTGTAGATTTCTCTACAACATCTATTAGCAGCATATCTCTTCGGTTAAGGTGTCTAATTGCATATCCCTGATTAAAAACACCATTTTCTTTTTCTCCTTTTATTACAAAAGTATCAGGGATCAATTTTAAAAATTTACCTGTTTCACCTTGTTGAATAAACTCAGCCGACTGGCTATGAATCACCTCCATCTTATCTACTGTCTTCATATATAAATGATTTTTTAATTGATGATTGAAGATACAAAACAAGGCACGAGAGGTCAAACTAGTTTTTAAATGTTTAACTGCTTTTAGGAGTTAATTAACGGAATGGCAAAAGCTGTAAAATTCCCGTGATGACTTAGTGAAATTGGTAATTTTTTTGGTGAGTTTTTTAAGGGAATAGAAGGAACTCCATTAAAGTCTTTATAGAGTTTAATCTCATCCATTTCAATTGAATTTATGGATAAAAATCTAGCGAGTAGCTCAGATCTTGAAGTCTGCCCATTGAAAAAGGCCATCTGGATTAACGCCCCACTGGAAGTAATACTATGAATATATTCAGAAGTGGTTTGAACATCAATACTATATTCAAATGATCCTATACTTACCTTACCAGAATTTTCTTGATGAAAATATTGACATTCATATGATCTGGGATTCAATTTTCGTGGAAGATCATATATTCTCTGATGCGCTTTATAAGCCGCTTCTTTCATGGACCATAAGATCCATAAATGTAGTTCAGGATCCTGAGAATTGAGAATTAGAGATCTCTCAAATTCGGTGAATACCTTATCTATAAATCTAGTATCATCAGACTTCCCCTCGGCTCTGGCAATTTTCAGATCTATGATATCATTACCAATCATCTGGTCATCAATTTCCTTTCAATAATGGATTTTGCGTCTCCCACCGTCAGCATACCTTCCATAGAGTCATTATCGATCTCAATATCGAATTCGTCTTCCACATCTAACACAACATCTACCAGGTTTGCTGAATTGATCTGGAGATCGTTTAGAAAATCAGTCTCTTCCTGAAAATTCTTTAAACCTTCCAGCCTTTGTACATAAGGCTCCACGATCTTTTTAATTTTATTAATGATCTCTTTATCACTCATAGCAAAATAATTAAGTAATATATCTTTTAAATATGGTCACGGCATTCACATCTCCGAAACCAAAACTGGCCTTGGCCAAAATATTAATTTTTCTTTCAATTTTAGCATCAGGAATACTTTCAGCATCGATCAATTTTAAAATATCAGGATGTTTATCCTCACCATTTAAATTCCCGAATATATACTCATTATAGATTTCAAGTACCGAGGCAATGCATTCTATGGAACCTGAAGCACTCAAACAATGGCCTGTCATACCTTTAAGAGAATTAATATAGGGGAAATCTTCACCCCTGCGATTTAAGGCTCTGGTCCAATTGTCAATTTCTACTGAATCTCTTGTTGTTGCCGTTAAATGTCCATTAATAGAATCGATCTCGTTAGGATCGACATCAGAATTTTTCAATGCATTTTGAATACACCTGATAACAGCTTCATTATTTGCAGCGGTCATGCTTCCTTCTGCCCTTTGACCTCCACTATTTACTTCGCCTCCTAATACTTCACAATATATCCTTGCCCCTCTTTCTAAAGCTGAATCAAGATCTTCCAACACCAGAGCTCCTGCTCCACTACCCGGAACAAATCCTGAAGCACTCTCGCTCATGGGCCTGGAAGCTTTTTCAGGATCATCATTATATTTATTCGGTAATATCCTCATTGCGTCAAAACCTCCCCATATATATGGGCCGTGATCGCTGCAGCTTCCAACCAGCATACGTTTTGCTTTTCCAGACTGGATCCTTTCAAACCCCATCAAAAGAGCTTCTGTTCCTGTGGTACAGGCTGAGGAATTGGTTGTCACCTGGTTCCCGCAACCAAGAATACCTCCGAGATAGGCACTAATTCCGCTAGCCATGGTTTGCATCACACTGGTACTTCCAAGTCGTCTGGTTTTCCCTTCATCTATTAGATGTATGGCCTCACGGAATTTATCCACACCAAGGATACCAGTTCCAAATATAATCCCGGAATCCCAGTCTGGAGATTCGGTTTCCAATATATCCAGGCCAGCATCATTCCACGCATCTACCCCTGAAATCACCCCATAAACAATCCCGCTACTATTTAATCCACGAAGTTGTAAAGGGGTAAAGTATTTGTTCAATAGTTCTTTAGAAATCTCTGGTTTGCCTGCTATCTGGCAACTAAAATTCAAGTCTTGTAACTGGGGGAAAAAACGAATACCGCTTTTCATTTGCTTCAATGCATTATTGAAATTTGAAAGACCTACGGCATTGGGTGCTGCAACGCCCATTCCAGTTATAACAACTCGTTTTGGCATTTATTCTTCGTATTTATTTTTCAGGATCATTCCTGAGATTGTTCCTCTACAAACCAGGGAATCTTCTGAATTGAACATTTCAACGCGACATTTTAGTTTATTGAATCTAAAATACTGTTTAGTTGAAACTACCTTTACTTTTTCTCCGGGATAAACAGGTTTTAGAAACTCCATGTCTGTTGAAGTCAAGGCGATCTTAGCTTTTCTTTTATCATCGTCTTCTTTATTTAGAAGATGAATACCAAGGCATACTACCCCAATTTGAGCCATGCATTCAGTTAAAATAACTCCCGGAGTTACTGGGTGATTTTTGAAATGACCTTTATAAAATTCTGAATTTGCAGAAAAAGTATATGATCCCTCTATAGAATCAGCATCTATTTTAAGGATCTCATCCACAAAAAGAAAAGGATCAGAATAAGGTAATTGTTCAAGTATTTCCTGCATTTACATTAAGTGTTCTCCACCATTTACAGGAATAATAGTTCCGGTGATCCAGCCAGCTTCATCTTTACTTAAAAGATAAACTACGTTAGCTACATCATCGGGTACGGTGAGTCTTCTAAACGGATTGTGCTTCAAGGCATGAACCCTAAGAGTTTCATTTCCGGGGATCATCTGGAAAGACCTGGTAACCGTTATTCCCGCCTGTATACAGTTTGCTCTAATCCCATGCCTGGCAAACTCTAAAGCCATACTTCTAGTAAGTGCTTCCAGGGTAACCTTTGCAGCAGATACCGCCGCATAATTTTTCCATGCTTTTTTATTTCCGTCGCTGGTGAATGAAATTACCCGGGCATCTTTAGTAAAAAGATCATTTCTAAATATCGCCTGAGTCCAGTCGTATAAGCTTATTGCCATGGCGTCTATAGTTAACTGGAAATCTATATTTTCTAGAATGCCTTCTTCGCCTAACATTGGTTTAAGGTTTCCTTTCGCTATACTATGCAAAAGGGTTCTTATTTTCCCATTTTCACCAAGGAGATTCTTTATTTTACCTACTAATTCTTCTCTGCTTTCCTTTCTAACTGCATCGGCATTAAAACTTTCAAATTGCACTCCAGATTCACGAATTTCATCAAAAGCCTCTTCAATATCCGGAACTTCACTTCTTCGATCCCGGTGAATTATGATGATATTCATACCATGTTTGGCGAGTTTCTTTGCACTGGCATACCCCAGACCACTACTTCCGCCAAGAATAAGTGCCCAGTAATTCTGATCTTTAAATTCTGCTACCATTCTATTAAAATTCTTTGTGCTGAAAATCCCGGACCAAAACTGAGCATTATCCCCTGCTCTCCTTTCGGAATATCTTTATCAAGAAATCGCTCGAGTACATACAGAACTGTTGCACTACTCATATTGCCATATAAACGCAATACTTCCCGGGTATCGTCAATATTCTTTCCTAAGTTACCAAAAAGATCAGAAACCGTCTGTACAATTTTCCGACCTCCTGGATGAAATATCAAATGCTCCACGTTTTCTATTGAAGTATTATGCCTTCTTAAAAATGGATGTATGATCTCAGGAAAATGTTCTGAAATCGTTGAAGGAACTTCTGGATCCAAGATCATTTGTAAACCACTATTTTTTAGATCGAATCCCATCATATGGGTAGCGTTATAAAAATGGTACATTTCCTCTCCAATTATTTTAGGACCCTGAATATTCTCTTCTGAAGACATTAGAACGCAAGCTGCGCCATCACCGAAAATTGCTGCACTCACCATGTTTGCCATACTGTAATCATCCAGTTGAAAAGTTGCTGAAGGGCTTTCAACGGCTATTACCGCAGCACGTTTTCCAGGATTGGCTTTTAAAAAATTATAAGCATAGATCATTCCTGATATTCCTGCAGCACAACCCATCTCGGTTACAGGAAGGCGTGTGATATCCTGTCTAAGATCAAGTTCATTGATTAGATACGCATCTAAGGATGGTATCATTATACCGGTGCAACTCACCGTAATTATATAGTCCAGAGAATCTGGTTTCCAGTTAGAATTATTTAAAGCCTTTTTTAGAACGTTATTACCTAATTTTTTGACTTCCCTTATATATATATTGTTTTTATCCTCAAATGAAGTATTGGTAAATACTTCCTCTGGTGACATTATAGAATATCTCTTATCAACTCCTGCGCTCTCAAAGATCTTAAGGATCTTTCGCCGGAATCTTTCTTCCTGCCCATCTAACCATTGCTCTACAAAAGGAAGAATATCCCTGGTTTCTCTGGAATATTGAGGTAATTCTTTTTCGACCTTTACAATTTTTACACTCATAAGTTATTAGGTTCTTTTTCTATGATCCATTGATATCTAAATGCCCATTTCCACCTTATAGAGTGGTTTTTCGCCAGAATTTGTTTTTTATATCTGTTAAGATCAGCTCTCTTGAAACCTCTTAAAATAGAAATAAGGCCATCTTTCCTGGCAATCTCATTATCTACAAATACTCCACAAAAGGCTTTGAATAATATATAGGCTGCACTGCTGCGATGAAGATCATTAATTATTACTCCTGTATTTGATTGAACGTATAATTGATTTAATAGATTGATGATCTGTGAATCCTTAAAATGGTGCAAGGTTAAGGTACAAAGGATTATATCGAAATTCAGTTTTCGAAATTCTTCACTAAAAATGTTCAGGCTTCTGAAGCTAATTTCAGAATATTCTGCTGAAAGATCTTCAGCAATTGCTATGGCATGGGTGTTTGCATCGATCCCAACCAGTTCCAGATTATATCCATTTTTTCTTCCCCAATCTGCAAGTTTCCTGAGAATTGTACCATTACCACAACCAATATCGGCGATGCTAATAGTATTTTTTGGCGATCCCTTTTGAAGAAGTTTTTCCACTCCTTTAATGGTGATCTTATTTCCTCCTAACCAGGAATTAATGTTATCGAGATCATTAAGCGTCCTACCAAGTTCTTCGCCCTGTAAGTCGAAATCATCCATGATCTCGCTTTCATCGGTTCTCTTAGAAGTATCTATCTTAAACATAAACAGGTTTTCCGTGCGTACTTTTAATAATATGGGGTATTACTCCCGGGAACCGACGAATAATGCTTTGTGATAAGTTTGATAATGAATCATTTAGCAAAACTCTTTGTAAAATCCTGCCGGCTTTTATTCGTTTATTGAAATTTTTACCCCAGCCAACCTGGTAATTATTTTCTACATCCAATCTACTAAAAGATTTGTTCTTATAATATTGATCGATTTCGTTAGCTGCCATTTTCGCACTGTGAATAGCCATCGCCATACCATTACCACATAAAGGATGAATGAGTCCGGCCGAATCTCCTATCATAATGATATGATCATCTATCAAGGTCTTCTTTTCGAAATTCACCTGGGCTATAGTCAATTCTTTATCAAATATCATTTCAGAATTTTCAAAGAATTCTTTTAGACGTGGATTTCTCATTAATACTTCATTCTTATAGTCAACCGTATTTTTGTACCTCTTAAAACTAGAATAAGTAGCCAGATAACATACATTAATAGAATTCATCTCAGTCCTGGAAAGACCACAGTAGCCTCCCTTAAAATTATGCAGGGAAACCAGTTCTTCCGGATATTTTGAATTTTTGTAGTGAGCTTTTACCGCGAGCCATCCCGCCTGGTTTTTGAAGAAATCACGCTCCAGCTTTTTATCTATATTAGACCGTTTACCAAAAGCTCCTAATACAAAATCTGAGTGATATTCTTCATTATTTCCACAGTTCACCCTAAAGTTATTTTCAGTGAAGATCACCTCATTAACGGCGGAAAAAACAATTGTACAACCTAGGCCGATCGCTTTTTTATATAGATGTTGATCTAATCCAAATCTACTAATTCCGATACCGCCCATATCCAGATCACAATTAATAAGATTACCAGGGCATGAAGAATATTCCAGTTTATTTATTTTGGGAGCAGCTAAACAACTTAATTCGATTCCCAGGGAGTTTAGATAAGGCTGGACTTCATTCGATAAATATTCGCCACAAACTTTATGATGCGGATATTCATTTTTTTCGAATAAGGTTACTTCAACTCCTTTTAGGCGTAGGTCAATCGCCGCAGTTAATCCTGCAAGTCCACCTCCAATAATTATAACCTGGGTCTTTTTCACCTTATCAATTTACTTAAAAGAATAAAAAAATCCCGGAATAGTTCCGGGATTTAAATTAAAGTTCACAAAGTTGACTTTTTTAATTCTCTTCTTTCTGTTCAGCTTCTTTCTTAGCTTGCTCCTTAAGCTCCTCATTAGCAACAATAGCAAGTTCCACTCTACGGTTCTTTGAACGACCTTCTGCAGTAGAATTATCATATTTTGCCTGAGTTTCACCATACCACTTTGTAGTAAACCTGCTTTTATCTATTCCAGCATCTACAAGATAACCGGTTACGGCCTGTGCTCTGTTTTTTGAAAGAGTGAGGTTATAACTATCACTACCGGTATTATCTGTATGACCTTCTACCAATACGTTAGAATTAGGATATTCTTTAAATATATCGGCCAGTTTATTAAGTGTAGCTTGAGACTTGGAGTTGATATTGTATTTCTCCGTATCAAAATATACACCACTGGATTCATCAAAAGTTACATTAATACCTTCACCTACACGCTCTACTTCAGCTCCAGGGATCTCTTCTTCGATTTGCTTAGCCTGCTTATCCATACGATCACCAATGATCGCACCGGCAGCACCACCTACAACACCTCCTATAATAGATCCTAAGGCAGTATTTCCGTCACCGGTATTATTACCAATAACACCACCTATCACGGCTCCACCAGTTGCGCCAATCACGGCTCCTTTTTGTTTATTATTCGCATTCTTAGTCGCTTCACAACCAAATAAAAGGCTGGATACTACCAGTATTGCGAACATTTTATTGAAAATTGTCTTCATAGCTTGTTTGATTTATTTATTATTTTGAAAAATTCATTCTTATAGTAAATGGAGATCCATCTAAACTTACAGTCTGCTCCCATACCATATTTGTATCAGTTAAACTTTTAAGATTCATCCTGAATCCCTGATTACCTGTGGTAGATTTATAATCATCGTTCGTAGGTTTCAAAAGAAAATCATAAACACCTGTTGGTGTGTTTTCTTCATCAATAGACCAGATGAAATAATTTGTATTTCCATCACACCCTACACCACTTACAGTATATGTGCCACGATTGTTATTCGACACAAAATCCCAGGTACTATTCTCAAAACAGGAAGCCGAAGCCTCATTGAATAGAGTTACATTAAAATCCCCAGGATTACTAGGATAGGTAATACTGGTTAATGTCCAGTCACCGTCGAAAGTTTTTCGAGCTTCTTTGGCCACTTTACTGGTTCCGCCACATGAGGCTATTAAAGCAGCTACGGCAAATAAAATTAAATACTTCTTCATTGTAGATTTGATTTAAAATAAAAATCCAATGTGTATTATGGTATGCATAAAACACATTGGATTGTATTAAATGATTGTTTTCTATCTTCTGAATAGTCTGCTTAGAAGTGAAATCACTAACAGAACCAAGAAAATATAAAATATAATCTTCGCAATATCTGCTGCTCCTTCAGCAACTCCACCGAAACCAAAGATTGCGGCAATGATTGCGATAATCAGAAAAATAACGATTAAACGTACCATAATTAATATGTTTTAATTGATTAGTCAAATCTAAATTACAGTAGCAACTCACCTTCAACAAAAGATTATTAATAATTTAACAGTGGTTTTGTTAAGGGTTCTTAATTAATCGTGGTTTAATAATAAAGCTTATTAATATTCTATTAAATCCTGTAGTTTATCTCTGAACCTATCTTTAGGTAGATATTCTTTCTCAAGGTTTTGAGCAAATGGGATTGGAGTTTCAAGACTACCTACTCTCATTACAGGAGCATCAAGACTCTCAAAACAATTTTCAGATATTAGCGCAGCTATTTCTGAGGCTAAACTTCCAAATAATGAATCTTCAGTTAAAATGATCGCTTTTCCAGTTTTGGTCACAGATTCACAAATACTATTTACATCTAAAGGCTGTAAACTTCTAAGGTCAATGAGTTCTACATTATTATAGCCCATTTCTTCAATAATCTCTAATGCCCAGTGAACACCGGCACCATAAGTAATAATACTTGCCTGAGAACCTTCTTTTATTATTGAAGCTTTACCAAATGGCAGCGTATAGTAATCTACAGGCACATCCTGCCTGATACTCCTGTATAATGCCTTATGCTCAAAGAAAAGTACCGGGTTAGGATCATTAAAGGCCGTATTTAATAAACCTTTCGCATCGTAAGGGAAAGCAGGATAAACAACTTTTAATCCAGGTATTTTGGTAAACCATGCTTCATTCGTCTGGCTGTGGAATGGACCTGCTCCTACTCCACCACCACAAGGCATTCTTATTACGACATCAGCATTCTGATCCCATCTGTATTTAATTTTCGCCAGGTAATTTACAATAGGGTTGAAACCAGAACTTACAAAATCGCTGAACTGCATTTCTACCATCGCCTTCATGCCATTAATAGAAAGCCCCATGGCTGTTCCAACAATAGCAGACTCGCAAATAGGAGTATTTCTAATTCGGTCTTTTCCAAATTCTTCTGAAAAACCTTCGGTAATCTTAAAAACACCTCCGTAATCGGCGATATCCTGACCCATGAGCACCAGATTATCATGGCGCTGCACAGATTCTTTTAATGCCCTGGAAATTGCATCTACATAGCGTATGTTTTCCTTTTCTGAATCAGCACTAACTTCCTGGTATACAAATTTTTCGAACACATCATTCAATTCTTTAGTTGAATTAGATTCAATAGAATTTTCAGAAAAAGCAAGTTGAAGGTTTTCATCAATTTCAGCTTGTATATCCTTTCTTATTTCATTCAATAATTCATCATTAAGAATTCCCTTATCATAAAGATGCTGTTGAAAATTCATGATGGGATCTTTTTGTTCCCACTCATCCATTAATTTCTGAGGAACATATTTGGTACCACTAGCCTCTTCATGCCCACGCATTCTGAAGGTCTTAAATTCAATTAAGACAGGTCGTGGATCTACCCTCATGCTTTCGGTTATTCCTGAAATCTTCTCATATACTTCGAGGATGTTATTCCCATCAATAATATGGGATTCCATACCATATCCAGCACCTCTATCTGCAAGGTCCTTACAGCGGAATTGTTCTGTCGTTGGAGTGGATAATCCGTAGCCGTTATTTTCTATGCAAAATAGAACCGGAAGATCCCATACCGAAGCAATATTCAAAGCCTCGTGAAAATCTCCTTCACTGGTACCTCCTTCTCCTGTAAACACAGCTGAAACCTTTTGTTCGTTTTTTAATATATGCCCTAGAGCAATACCATCTGCAACACCCATTTGAGGTCCAAGGTGAGAGATCATACCAACTATTTTAAATTCCTGAGTTCCAAAATGAAAACTACGATCCCTACCTTTTGTGAAGCCGGAAGCTTTCCCTTGCCATTGAGAAAACAGGCGATTTAAAGGTATATTTCTACTCGTGAATACGCCAAGATTTCTATGCATGGGGAGTATATATTCATCTTCCTGCATAGCTTTGGTGACTCCAACAGAAATAGCTTCCTGTCCAATCCCGCTAAACCATTTGGAAATCTTTCCCTGTCTTAAAAGAATTAGCATTTTCTCTTCTATCATTCTGGGCTTCAGCATTGAAGAATACAGATCTAATAATTTTTCCTGGGAATAGCCATAATCATTGAAAATGATTGACTGAGAATGGGGTTTATTGGAGACCATAAAATAAGTTTATGAATCAAATGTAATTAAATTTCCATTTGCTAAGAAAAATATAAAGAATAAGCATATCGCCTAATTTTACTTAACTTTGCCTGTTACCATAAATTTAAATACTTCTAAAAATGGCAATGAATAATATCCCAAGCGTGAATCTTGCAGATTTTCTATCTGACGATCCTAAACGCAAAGAGAAATTTGTAAACGAGATTGGTAAAGCTTATGAAGAAATAGGCTTCGTGGCATTAAAAAATCACTTTTTAAGTGATGAGCTTGTTGAAGAATTGTACAAAGAAGTAAAATCATTTTTTGAACTTCCTTTAGAAACTAAACAGAAATATGAGATCGAAGGTCTTGCTGGCCAGAGAGGATATATTTCTTTTGGAAAGGAACATGCAAAAGGTAAAAAAGAAGGAGATCTTAAGGAATTCTGGCATTTTGGTCAGGAACCTTCAGAAGACGCTAATCTTACTGAAGAATATCCAGACAATGTAAAGGTTGAGGAATTAAAAGATTTTAATCATACCGGAATGGAAGCATATAGAATGCTTGAAAAAACTGGTATCTATGTACTAAGAGCTCTTGCCTTATATATTGGCCTTGATGAATTTTACTTTGATCATTGGGCTAGCAACGGAAACAGCATTTTAAGACCTATCCATTACCCTCCTATTCAGGAAGAGCCTAAAGGAGCGGTTAGAGCTGGAGCTCATGGAGATATAAACCTTATTACCTTATTAATGGGTGCTTCTACAGGTGGACTTCAGGTATTAAGAAAAGATGGAGAATGGATCGACGCTATTCCTCAGGAAGATGAACTGGTTATTAACGTTGGTGATATGTTAGAAAGACACACCAATAATAAGTTAAGGTCAACAATTCACAGAGTGATTAACCCGCCAAAGGAGGAATGGGGAAAACCTAGATATTCTATCCCTTTCTTTATGCATCCACGTAGTGAAATGAAACTGGATTGTCTTGAAGAATGTATAGATGAAGATCACCCAAAACAATATGAAGATATCACTGCCGGTGAATTTTTGAATCAGCGCCTTATAGAAATAGGACTGGCTAAAAAATAAATATGGCAAAAAAGAAATTAGGTCTGGAAGATCTCGGGGGTTTTGTTTTTTCTACAAACGATGATTTTGATGAATCTGAATATTCTAATGGTCAGTCACAGGAAGAACTTTCGCCGGGAGAACAGGAACTCGAAGCTCATTTTAGTAATAAAGGACGTGGAGGAAAAACCGTAACTATTATCAAAGGTTTTCAAGGTCCTGAAGAAGAACTTATTTCACTGGGCAAAATGTTGAAGAAAAAGTGTGGTGTTGGTGGTTCTACCAAAGAAGGTGAAATTATTATTCAGGGTGATGACCGGGAAAAAATAATGCAGATCCTGAAAAAAGAAGGTTATAATGTAAAGCGTGTTGGAGGTTAATCTAACACGCTTTTTTAATACATAAAAATGGATAAAAGGATCCTACACATTGTAAATGGTGATAGTTTGGCAGAGCAGATGCAGGAATTAAATTTGCCTGGCGAGCTTATCATATGGAGAGAATTACTTTGTGAAGGACCTACCCGGCAAGATATTAATTCTGAATTTTTTAAAATCAGAAAGAAATTTCTACGCAAAACCTATGATATCTCATCAGAGAATTATGAGGAAAGGTTTATAGCCGAAGTAAAAAAGTTGAAGACTTTTCAAGACTATGATGAAGTAGTTCTATGGTTTGAATTTGACCTGTTTTGCCATATTAATATGCTGGCGGCTATTAGTTGTCTGGACAAAAAGAATAAACCAGTACCTATCTCTCTGGTTTGCAGTAAAAAATTGAAGGGTGAAAAAGAGTTTCAACCTTTATCTCAACTCGGTCCAAAAGAACTAAAAAATCACTATCAGAACAGTATTAAGCTAAATACCGAAGATATTGAAGCTGCTTTGTTGATCTGGGAACTTTATTGCGGAGACAATCCATTGAAACTTAAGCCTCAGATAAAAGTCACCACTAATTTTGAATATTTATCCAGTTGTATCAGGGCACATATCGAGAGGTTTCCCAATAGTATAACGGGTATAAATACTCTAGAAAGAAATATCCTTAAACTTATAGAAAATCAAAATATTAAGAATCAAAACCATCTTCTTGGTTATGCTTTGCAATACCAGGGTTACTATGGATACAGTGATAACCAGATGAAAAGACTTCTGGATAAACTTGAAATTTTCTATAAGGATGATGGAGAAAAGCTTATTCTTTCTGAAAAGGGAGAACTGGTACTCGCCAATAAAAAGAATTTTTACAGAGATCTGAATAATGAAGAATATTTTGGAGGTGCCAAAATGTATGATTTCCTTTATGAAGCCGAATCTCACCGATTATTAAAATTATAAAATGAGTTTAAAAGCATCTGAACTAATCCTGAATGAAGACGGGTCTATATACCACCTCGGGCTTTTACCTGGAGATATAGCCAACACCGTTATAACTGTAGGCGATCCGGGAAGAGTTTCTACCGTAAGTGATCATTTTGATACTATAGAACTTAAAAAAGAAAAAAGAGAGTTCAACACCCATACAGGTACTTATAAAGGGAAACGAATTACCGTAATGTCAACGGGAATGGGAACAGATAATATCGATATTGCCTTAACAGAACTTGATGCCTTAGTAAATATAGATCTGAAAGCTAAGAAGATCAAAGATGAATTGTCCAGCCTTGATATTATTAGAATTGGTACTACCGGGTCTATTAGAAAAGAAATTCCTGTAGACGCGTTTATCATTAGTGAAATGGCCTTAGGTTTTGATGGTCTTATGCATTATTATAAGGACGATAGCTTTCTGAAAAATGATATTGCTGAAGCTTTTGTAGAACAAACAGGATGGTCTGCTAAAAAAGCCATGCCTTATGTGGTAGAAGGCGGAAAGGAACTTATTGAAAGACTAAGTTCCAGTTCTACAATCAAAGGGTTTACTGGCACCAATGTTGGTTTTTACGGTCCGCAGGCCAGGATATTAAGAGCTGATGTTCCAGACAGGGAAATGAATAATAAAATAAGCGATTTCATTTATAAAGGTTATTCAATTACCAACCTGGAAATGGAAACATCTGGAATCTACGGAATGGCAAAATTACTAGGACACAATGCAGTTTCTATGAACCTTGTATTGGCAAACCGTGCCTCTGGAGAATTTGCTGAAAACGCAAAGGAAATGATGGATAAACTAATAAAATACTGCCTGGAAAAGATCGTAACATAGCTGTCTTATTTAACAATATATTAAAAGCAAAGCATGGAGTACTTTGTATTTTTGATTAAACAAATCTAGATCCATGCAGCAACCTAATGATGACCGATTCAGACACCGAGATCTGAACTGGTTGAGTTTTAATGAGAGGGTTCTTCAGGAGGCCACGGATAAGATAAATCCTTTATACGAAAGGATCAAATTCCTGGCTATTTTCTCTTCAAATCTGGACGAATATTTCAGGGTTAGAGTTTCCCAGCTTCGACAGATGAAAAGGGTAAAAAAGAGCATACGTAAAAAACTAGCTCTCAGACCTTCCAGGATCACTAAACAGATCATTGAAAAGGTTAAAGATCAGCAAGATAGATTTGGTGATATTTATCACAAAGAGATCATTCCAGAACTTGCTGCAAATGGGATTCACATTTTAGATGCCAATCATTTTAAATCTGAACATAAGGAATTTCTAAGTTCATTCTTTAATACTAAAATTGAAAAGCACTTAAAACCTATAAGGCTTAATCTTAAAAAGGAAAACGAGCTCTTTTTAGAGAATTCAGTTCTATATTTCCTTATTACCTTTAAGAACGAGGATAATATTGCCGTAGTAAACATTCCCGTAGAGGATTGCGGTAGATTCGTTACTTTAAATAAAGATGATAATAACCATGAAATCACTTACCTGGATGAAATTATAAGGAATGAAGCCTATAAGATATTTCCGGAAGATGATATTAATGGAATTTATGAGATTAAATTATCCCGAGATGCTGAACTGTACATTGATGATATATACGAAGGTGTTCTCGCGGAGAAAATTTATAGCTCTCTAGAGCAGCGTACAGATGGACAGCCAACCAGGTTGCTTTACGACGCAAATATGCCCAAAGAGGTTCAAAAGAAGATCAGGAAATTACTGAAACTTGGGAAAATAGATATGATGCCAGGCGGGCAATATCATAATTTTAAGGATTTCTTCTCCTTCCCTAATCCTACTGATAATAAAAAATTACACTTTAAAGAATTACCTGCCTTACCACATAAAGTTCTGGACAAAAGCACAAATTACTTTAAGGACATCGCTAAGAAAGATCAGTCTTTACATTTTCCATTCATGTCCTTTTCTTATGTTGAAAAATTTGTGAAGATGGCCGCAGAAGATGACCAGGTGACCGAGATTAGTATTTCCTTATATCGCGTCGCAGATGAATCTGATCTTACCAATTCTTTGATGAAAGCCGTTGAAAATGGCAAGCGTGTAACCGTCTTTGTTGAAGCTAAGGCTAGATTTGATGAAGAAAATAACATAAGCTGGGGGCGAAAATTTGAAGAAAAGGGGGCGAATGTAATTTACAGTTATCCTAAAGTAAAAGTTCACTCCAAAATAATGCTAATTACCAGACAGGAAGGTGACAGGAAGATGCGTTACGCCTATATTGGAACAGGTAATTTTAATAGTGAAACTTCAGAGATCTATTGTGATCATGCTATTTTCACAGCTAACAGTAATATTACTAAGGAGCTCGAGAGACTTTTTAAAGTTCTTGAAGGCGAATTAATTATCCCCCGGGAAAAGAACCTATTGATCTCTCCATTTTCAACCAGACAGGAATTTATTAAACTCATTTACAACGAGATTGAAAACGCCAGAGCTGGTAAAAAGGCCAGGATCACAGCCAAGATGAATAGTCTTGAGGACCAGGAAATGATTGAACTTTTGTATAAGGCAAGTGATGCCGGTGTAGAGGTGAGAATGCTAATACGCGGATTCACCTGTTTAATTCCAGGTGTGAAGGGCTTGAGTGAAAATATCTATATAACTAGTGTAGTTGATAGATATTTGGAGCATGGCAGGATCTATCTTTTTGAAAATGACGGTAACGAGCTAATGTATTATGGTAGCGCAGATTGGATGAACAGGAATCTTGACAGAAGAATTGAAGTTATCTCCCCTGTACTTGATGAAGATGTAAAGAAAGAATTTAAGGATATACTGGAAATTCAACTTAGCGATAATGTAAAGGCAAGAATTCAAGATCCTGAGGAGACCAATCAATATGTGGAAAGGAAAAAAGGAGAAAAGAAGATTCGATCACAATATGAGATCTACGAATATCTAAAAGAAAAACATACATCATGAAAACAATAAGAGTTGGTGGTGTTCCGGAACATTTTAATCTTCCCTGGCACCTATGTATTGAAAATGATAAGTTTAAAAATGCAGGTGTCAATGTGATCTGGAAAGATTTTCCGGAAGGAACTGGTGCCATGTGTAAGGCTCTTAGATCTGGAGAAATTGATGTAGCAGTGATATTAACCGAAGGCGTTATTAGAGATATTATTAATAGTAACCCAAGCAAGATCATCCAGACATATATTGCCAGCCCTTTAATTTGGGGAATTCATGTAGATGCCCGTTCAAAATATAAAGATATCCAGGACCTTGAGGGAACTAAAGCTGCTATAAGTAGAGAAGGTAGTGGTTCTCATTTAATGGCTTATGTGAATGCACAACACAAGAACTGGGATTTAAATAAACTGGACTTCGAGATCATTAATAATCTAGAGGGAGCAATAAAGGCTTTAAAAAATGATGATGCTCAGTACTTCATGTGGGAACATTTTACAACAAAACCTCTGGTAGATGATTGTACCTTCAGGCTTGTTGCAGACTGCCCTACCCCATGGCCATGCTTTGTGATAGCTGCTACAGATGAATGTATTAAAAATGAATCTGAAGCTTTAAATTTGATGCTTCAGGTCCTTAATGCTGAAACCGAAAACTTCAAACTTCAAAAAAATATCGATATTCAGTTATCCGAAAGGTATCAGCAGAAATTAGAAGATATCAGAAAGTGGCTGGATCTTACCAGATGGAGCCAGACGCAAATTAGCGAAGAAGATCTTGAAATAGTTCAGAAAAATTTAATTGACCTGAATCTTATCAATAAAAAAGTAGCTATAGAAAATTTAACTCACGATCTATAAATTTTAAATAGGTGTAAACTCAATATAAATGCCATTCAGTCATTACTAATAGCCCTGAAATAAAGTGTTATTTAATTGATAATCAATTTATTGAAATTGAAACATTTACTTTGTATATTTGTTTCTGACTGAAATATCAGTGATATAATTTACCCGAATTCTCCCAACTCCCCCCCCTTTATTTTCCCCATTCACCTTGCTATTATAGCCTTTTAATCTATGCTTTTGTGTGAAACCAAAATGTAGATGTCATGAAAGCGAAGTATATTCTAGTAGCATTATGTTTCTTATTTGCAGGTCATACTGCAGATTCACAGATACTAAAAAAGCTTAAGAAGAAGGTAGAAAAAACTACTGAAAAGGTTCTCCTGAAAAAAACCGAACAACAAACCGAGAAAACAGTAGAAGGATCTATAGATGGAATTACTGGTAATGATAAAAACTCTAACAATGTTAAAGAAAATAGTCCAACTAGTTATTCTAAAAGTAAGAATGAGGCTAAGTTAATTAATACACATGCCAAGCAAGCTTTTTACACCTCAGATGTGATAGTAAAAACGTCTGATAGTAAGGGAAAAGGGAGTGAATATTATTTTGATAGTGATGAAATCGCTGCGCGTGGTGTAGCTCCCAATAGCGACAAACCCATCTTCATAGACAGTGAAGGCTTTCAATATGGATTTAATGAAGGTGAAAATCGCTGGGAAAAAACTGGACTAATGAAGTCTGACGCGATGTCTTTCATGATGCCAATGATGTCTATGGGAATTCTAAAGCTTCCTGCCGAACCATCTTTGAATGCTTCAAAAAAACTTAAGGAGCAGGGATTAAATATGAATACTTTCCAGATTGTTGAATGGGCTTTTATCTACAAACCTGAACATTTTAGATCTGAAGATTATGAGGAAACTACAGCCCCCTGCCCTGATGGCGGTGACTGCCCTAAATTTATTTATACAGATCCTGAATATAAGGGGTCCTGGGTACTTTTTGATAGCCAGGGACGCCTATCTGAAATCTATGCAAATGTAAATACACAGCAAACTCAGGGAGATGGAAGTTATAAGTTCACCTACCAACCCGTCTCGGTTAGTTTACCAGATGCCGTAGAGGTGAAAATGCCATTTCAAGACCTGTTTCTGGCCGGTGCGGATGCTACGCCTCCGGGAGAAAATAGTAGAGATCAGGGAATAGATAGTGGTGAGAACGTTGATAATGATTCTGCAGGTATATCTCATAAGAGCATGGACTCTATGACAAAAAACCTGGAAAACAGTGATCTTGGCACAGAAGATCTACCTGCAACCTATGAGTTTGATTGGAAATATAGATTAAAAATGGAAATGGAAAATCAAAAAAAAGATCCATTTGACCTCGTGGTTCTACTCAGGAAGAATACAAATTATCAGGGAATCTCAGTAGAAAATATGAATTCTGGTAGCCTGGATGGAGCGATGATGGTGTTTGATTTAACCATAAATGCCCTGGTTATGTTCATAGAATCTGGAGGTAGTAAGTTCCTTCAGATACATCCAATGCAAAAACCAAAAAAAGCTGATGATATTGGTGAATTAGAAATAAGAAAATTACCAGATAAAACTATCATGGGGTATAACAGTAAAGGGATGGAGATTGAAAATGATGAATTTATTGTTCAGGTATATCATACTACCGAAGCTCCTATCGAGATGAGCAATCTATTTAATTTTTCAGGACCTATGGACATGAATATGCCCGACATTGATCCCAGGCTGCTCAAACAATTTTCGGAAGGATTGGTCACAGAGATGCATTATATAGATAAAAAGAAGTCCAGGAACAATGTCGTATTAACCGGACAGTCTTTGAACCAGTTAAAAACCTCAATACATACAAATGAATACCAGAATATGAGCTTTATGGGTCAGCTTAAATCTAATAAGAATTAAATGTATCCACCCACAAAATAAAAATCACTTATTAGCCAAAATTATAATTATGAAATCTAAAATTCAACGAATGAATCCTGGCTGGAAACTTTTATTTTTCAGCCTCTTAATGCTCTTTGTAACAGCATGTGAAAAAGAGATCAATGAGCTCCCGGCGGAAGTATCTGATCTTAAAATAAATAAGGCAATGGATGCAGGTCCATACGAATTTCCGGGAGCTATTGTATTTGACATTTCAGCAACACCAGATGGAAGTATCATGGTTGGGTTGAATGAATTTTCTGGTAACCGAAGTATTCAGCTTATAAAAAATGGAAAAATTACTACCATGATTGGTCTGGATACAGAAACAGATATTCAGGGTATAGAGTCCATTGGGGCAGGTAATGCATTTTTCACCACAGCAGGAACAAACCTTGCAGCAAACGGGGAATTATACAGGGCTTCTCAGGGAAAAGTTAGAATGGTAGCAGACCTGGCTAAATTTGAAAGGGATAATGATCCTGATGCCAATGAAGGTCCGCAATGGAAAAATCAGCAATGTGAAGAAGAATTCACCGATAATGGAGATTTAGTTTTTAACGCGGGGCCTCAAAACAACCCATATAAGGTTACTGCATTCGACGGAGAAACAGCTTTAATAGCAGATGCCGCAGGTAATACAGTTCTACAGGCGACTACCGAGGGAGAAATAGACTGGAAGGCCATTTTAACGCCTCCATTAAATGCGGCAGGCGAATGGATGCAACTCTTTGAAACTACCGATGGTAGTAATGATATCACTTGTTATGTTCAACCAGTAGCAACTTCAGTTGCCATTGGAAATGATGGATATATTTATGTAGGTGAATTAACAGGTGCAACCCCTGAAGGACTTCCAACTGGCCTTTCGAGGGTTTGGAAAATGCCCGCAGATGGTACTAATTTTGTGTGTTCTGAATTAGACGGACCTTCAGAATGCAATGTCCTGATCAACGGTTTAACTTCAGTTATAGATCTGGAAATGGGACCTGACGGACTTCTATATGTGGTTCAATTTGACTCCAACAGCTGGCTGTCGTCTGTGGTACCAGATATTCCATGGGGAGGTGGTTCTATCACGGCTTACAATACTGAAACCGGAGAGGTTGAAAAAGAAATTGCTTCCGAACTCGTTTACCCTGGGGCAATTACTTTTGATAAAAAAGGTAATCTTTGGGTATTGGAGAATAAACTATTTATAGGTGAGTCTGCGATCGTAAGAATGTTGGATTACTAATTCTTAAGAACGGAGTATTAAATAAAAAAAAAGGAAGTCAAACAATTTGTTAGTCTTCCTTTTTTTTGAAATTTTATAAGGTTTAGCTAATGATATTCATGTATGATTTTGAAGATTTCAAAAAAAAATAGACCTAACCGTATTATAGTTTAAAGAATATATTTACTTTCGGGGCCAATTTAATCAACCCCCTTCATGAAAAACCTATTTATTGCTAGTATCCTGATATTAGTAACTACTTTATCTTATGCTCAGGAAACTTCTAAAGATTCCATTCCAGATAGCAGAGACATCAATAAAAATGAATTAAGCATAAATGCATTTAATCTAGTGGCCTTTGGGATCATTGATATTGCCTACGAAAGAGTGATCGATGAAAATTCTACCTGGGCTGTGGAGGGATATCTATATCCTAATAATGATGATTATTACGGTGATGGCTTTTTTAAGAATTCATCTGTAACAGGAAAGTATAAGCATTTCTTTAGTTCTACTTATGCCCGTGGCTTTTATGTAAATGGATTCGGGATGCTCTCTAATGGAGAATATGATGTTGATTATTATCTGGATCAACAATCTGGAAATTATGTATATAAAACTGAAAATTATACAGATTTTGCCATCGGCTTTGGTTTAGGTGGAAAATTCGTATCTCAAGGAGGATTTCTTCTAGACCTGAATGCAGGTATAGGAAGAAATTTATTCAGTGACAACTCACCTACTATAGTTGGTCAGTTTATGATTAATCTGGGATATAGATTCTAATTACCAATCAATTGGCTGTGCTCCCTTTTCTTTTAAGTACTCGTTGGTCTTACTAAAGTGTTTGTTCCCAAACCAGTATCCTCGGTTTGCACTTAAAGGAGAAGGGTGACCTGTTGTTAATATTAGATGTTTCGAGTCATCAATTAATCTGAGTTTCTTTTTGGCATATCCTCCCCATAGCATAAAAACAACATTTTCTTTTTTATCAGAGATCAGTTTAAGGACGTTATCTGTAAATTCCTCCCAACCTTTTTTCTGGTGAGAACCTGCCTGGTGGGCCCTAACGGTAAGTGTTGCATTTAATAACAAAACTCCCTGGTCTGCCCATCTTTCTAAATTTCCAGTGGCGGGGATTGGCTTTTTAAGGTCACTCTCTATTTCCTTAAAAATGTTTATCAATGATGGCGGTAATTTTACTTCATCCCGCACTGAAAAACATAACCCATTCGCCTGCCCATTACCGTGGTAAGGGTCCTGACCGAGAATAACTACTTTGGTGTCTTCAAATGTAGAATGATCAAATGCCGAAAATATTTCATTCCCCGGCGGAAAACATTTATGCTCGGTATATTCCTCTTTAACAAAATTGATAAGGTTTTTGAAATAATCTTCTTCAAATTCTTGATTGAGCTCTTTTTTCCAGCTTTCGTGTATTCTTACGTTCATGAGAATTAAGTAACTTTGCAGTGCCTCAAAAGTAGGGAAAAATTGATATGATAAAAATTAGTTCCAGGAGTCTTGATGATCTTGAGTTTCCGGTAGTATGTGAGCAGATAAGCGAATTATGCATAACCGGGCAGGGAAAAGAAAAAGCTCTTAGCATACAACCTTATCCAAATTATAAAAAAACAGTTTTTGGTCTCGATCAAACCAATGAATATTTCAATTCTAAAACCCAGGATCAGCCTATACCAAATCATGGTTTCGATTCTATTCAATCTGAAATTAAATTATTAGGTATTGAGGGATCTGTTATAGAGATCACTGGTTTTAGAAAAATATCTTCTATAAGTGAGATTGTAAATACCCATCTCAAATTTTTCAGAAAGTATAGTGAAATATATCCTGCCTTGTCTGAAACGGTTTCGCACATCGAATATGATAAAAGCCTTACAGATAGGATAGACGGAATCATAGACCGCTTTGGAGAGATGAAAGACGATGCTTCTCCCCTGCTTCAGGATCTAAGAAGATCTATTAATAGTATTCGCGGAAAAATAAATTCAAGTTTCAATTCAGCGTTAACTAATTATCAATCTTATGGCTATCTTGATGAGATCAAGGAAAGTGTAGTTGAGAATGTACGAGTCCTTGCTGTTAAGGCGATGTACAGGAGAAAGGTGAAAGGTGGAATTATGGGTAATTCCAAAACCGGAAGTATTGTTTATATTCAGCCGGAGACTACCTTTAGATATACCAGGGAATTGAATAACCTTGAATATGAGGAAAAAGAAGAGGTAAAACGAATTCTTAGGGAACTAACCGAATTTACCAGGCCTTATCGTGAAGTGCTTATAGAATACCAGGATCTACTCAGTGATCTGGATGTTATTTCTGCAAAATCTAAATATGCCGAAAAAATAAATGGTATCCTTCCGAAGATCACTAAAGAAAGAGAACTTCATCTAATGGAGGCCTATCACCCATTACTTTATTTAAACAATAAAAAGAAAGGTGATAAGACCTTTCCTCAAAGTATTGAACTGATGCCCGATAATCGCATTATGGTTATCTCAGGTCCAAATGCGGGTGGAAAAAGTATCACATTAAAAACTGTAGGATTACTCCAGGTTATGATTCAGAGTGGGATCCTTATTCCGGTTCATGAGTATAGCAGAATGTGTTTATTCTCCAAAGTTCTTACAGATATTGGCGACAATCAGTCTATTGAAAATCATTTAAGTACATATAGCTACAGGCTTAAGAATATGAATTATTTCCTCAGGAAATGTGATGATAAGACATTATTCCTGATAGATGAATTTGGAACTGGAAGTGATCCTGAATTGGGTGGAGCTTTAGCTGAAACGTTTCTGGAAGTATTTTACGAAAAAGGATCTTATGGAATTCTAACCACCCATTATGCCAATTTGAAGAAACTGGCAAATGAATTGCCAGATATGAGCAATGCGAATATGATGTTTGATAATCATACTCTGGAGCCAATATATAAGCTGCAGGTTGGTGAAGCTGGAAGTTCATTTACCTTTGAAGTTGCTCAGAAGAATGGCATACCGTATAGTCTTATAAACAGGTCTAAAAAGAAGGTAGAAAAGGGCAAAATCAGGTTTGACAGAAGTATCGCAAAACTTCAGAAAGAACGATCTGTTTTAAGAAAAACTACCGATTCTCTAAAGACAAAAGAAGATAGAGCTGCAGCAGAGAAAGAAAAGCTTGAAGAGATCAATTTACGAGTTCAGCAGAAACTAGAGAATTACCAGGAGCTATATGATTCTAATCAACGTTTGATCTATTTAGGCCAGAAGGTGAATGATCTCAGTGAAAAATATTTCAACAATAAAAAGAAGAAAGAGCTCATCGGGGAATTCATTAAAATCGTGGAAATTGAAAATTCCAAGAGAAAGAAAGAAGATGTAAAAGAGCAGAAAAGAAAAAAGGCCAAGGAACGACAACTAAAACAAGAGGTTCAGAAGAAAATAAAGCCTATCCGCGAGAAGAAAAAAGAAGAAAAAAAGAAAGAAGAAGAGATCAAAAAGCAGGAAGCCAACAAGCCGAAGGCCAAATTAAAAATTGGTGATCGTGTTCGTCTTGAAGATGGAAAGGCAGTTGGTTCTATAGATAATATAGAAAAAGGAAAAGCAATCGTAAATTATGGTATGTTTACCACTTCGGTTGGATTAGAACAATTAGAACTTGTTCAGGCTGCAAAAAAATAAACTATGAATAAGATTCCTGAACATAAGAAAATAGTGCTTTTTGATGGAGTTTGTAACCTCTGTGACGGTGCAGTGCAGCGAATCATTAAACATGACAGGAAAGATATTTTCAGGTTTGCATCCCTTCAGAGTGATTTTGGAAAAGAACTGGTTGCAGAGAGAGGTCTTGATCCAGAAGAATTAGATTCGATCATCTTAATAGATCCGGGAGTCGCTTATTACAAAAAATCAACTGCGGCACTGGAAATTTCGAGGGATCTTTCAGGAGGATATTCCTTACTTAAAAATTTCCTATTTATTCCGGAATCTCTTAGGGATGGAATCTATGATTTTATAGCCAATAACCGCTATAAATGGTTCGGGAAAAAGGAACAATGTATGATCCCCACTCCCGAACTTAAAGCCAAATTTTTAGATTAAACTTTTTCGGTTTCAGAAACAGTTTTAGTTTCTGTATTATAATTATCGTTCCATTCCTTTACATTGGGAGGCCCCATCATATCTACAGATTTCGCCACCATTAAAGATACTGCTGCATCCCCGGTAACGTTTACTGTAGTTCTGCACATATCTAACGGCCTGTCTACCGCAAATATTAATGCTAGTCCAGCTTCAGGAATTCCGGCCTGTGCGAGTACTATTACCAGCATTACCATTCCTGCACCAGGAACCGCTGCTGAACCTATAGATGCCAAGGTAGCTGTAGCAATAATACCTAATTGAGCACCAATACTAAGATCCATACCAAATGCCTGGGCGATAAAAACTGCGGCAACGGCCTGGTATAAACTAGTACCATCCATATTAATTGTAGCTCCAATTGGTAATACAAAACTGGTGACTTCTTTATGAACTCCCATGTGCTCCTCTACCCTCTCCATAGTTACAGGAAGTGTTGCTGCACTTGAGCTGGTTGAAAAAGCCAGTAGCTGAGCAGGTGCAATCCCATTAATAAAGAACGATGGTTTGTTCTTCGTAAAAATCCAAACTAATAGAATATAAACTCCAATCATCAGGGCCAATCCGATTAATACGGTTAAAGCATACAAAGCCAGCGCGGCGAAAAGATCTGTACTTGGAGATTCTACCACTAACGCGGCTAGTAAGGCAAAAACACCATAGGGTGCAGTAAGCATAATAAGGTCGATCATCTTTAAGATCACCTCGTTAAATCCATCAAAGAAATCCTTAACAGGCTTAGCCGTCTTTTCAGGGATGAGGATCAATCCTATTCCGAAGAAGATAGCGAAAAATATAACCTGTAACATATTACCATTATCACTGGCGGCACCAAAAATATTACTTGGCACGAGATCTTCCAGCGCCTGTAGTGGTCCAGCATCTTTTTGTTTCTGAGCATCTGAAATTCTAACCGAGGCATCACCTTCGTAGCTGGTAATTAGATCTGTTCTGGTTTCATCTGAAATTGTTTTACCTGGTGCTATAACATTAACCATGACCAAACCTATGGTAACCGCAATAACCGTTGTAATAATATATGTAGCAATGGTTCGGGTACCCATTTTAGAAAGCTTGGAGATATCCTTAAGATCTGATATTCCCTTTATCAAAGATGCAAGGATCAAAGGCACTGCGATCAATTTAAGAGCGTTTATAAAGATATTACCGAATGGTTTGATCCAATCGCTAACAAAATCTGCTCCCCAACTGAAATTAGTCAAGATAAGAGCAAAGATAACCCCTGCTGCCATTCCTAATAAAATCTGCCAATGCAGTGCAAGTTTTTTCATGCTATAGTTTTTCTAAATTTAGATTTTCGATGATTTATTCTGAAGTAAAAAGTCGGCAATTACCAGAGCTGCCATAGACTCCACGATAGGCACCGCTCTTGGCACCACACAAGGATCATGTCTTCCTTTTCCTTGCATTTCTACCTCTTCCCCTTTAGAATTAATGGTTTTCTGTTTTTGCATTAGGGTAGCAACGGGTTTAAAAGCCACTTTGAAGTAAATATCCATTCCATTGGAAATACCTCCCTGTATACCACCACTTAAGTTGGTCCTGGTAGAACCGTCGGTATTAAAATGGTCATTATGCTCACTTCCTCTCATTTTGGTTCCTTCAAAACCACTTCCGTATTCAAAACCTTTAACGGCATTGATAGACAACATGGCTTTACCCAAGTCGGCATGTAATTTATCAAATACAGGCTCTCCCAATCCTTTAGGTACATTTTTAATAACACATTGTACGGTACCGCCTACGGTATCACCATCTGCCCTAATTTCTTTTATGTAAGCTTCCATTTCAGCCGCTAACTGAGGATCTGGACAACGTACCGGGTTTTTTTCAATTTCAGAAAAATCGAGTTCAGAGTAATGTTTTGTTAATTCAATCTTACCAACTGAAGATACAAAAGCATTTATCTCAACATTTTGGAGTAACTGTTTTGCAACACTTCCAGCCACTACCCTACAGGCAGTTTCCCTGGCTGAAGATCTTCCCCCACCACGATAATCGCGAACACCATATTTTTCATCATAGGTATAATCTGCGTGAGATGGCCGGTAAGAATCTTTTATGTGAGAGTAATCCTTAGACTTCTGATTCGCGTTTTTAATCACAAACCCAATAGGAGTCCCTGTAGATCTGCCTTCAAAGATTCCAGATAAGAATTCTACCGTGTCGGGTTCTTTCCTTTGAGTAACGATAGCCGATTGTCCCGGGCGCCTACGATTAAGATCATCCTGAACTTTTTCAATATCTATTTCCAGACCGGCAGGACACCCGTCTATTACACCACCTATAGCTACACCATGCGATTCGCCAAAAGTGGTTAGCTTAAACATTTTACCAAAGGAATTTCCTGCCATCAGAACGATTTTGAACAAATGTAATTTTTTAAGAACATATTTGAAAATGGAATCCTATATAATGTTACTATAATAGAATACTAACATGATTAACACATATTATCTAATTTTCGATTACGTTCCTGGAAGAAATGAATGCATTTATTGTTCGAAAATCTGATCCAGGGAGAGATTCGGTCGAATCTAAAGACAAATATTATTCTAATTCTTAAGGTGGAAAGAAATTATCATCTGCTCAAAATGGAATAGGCTGATGTGCACCATTCCAATTTCCTTGATTTTAGAAAATGAAAGCGCTTCTATAATTAATCTAATAGTAGAATTAAAATATTATCTATCTACTTTTTGTTTTAGAACATTATCTATCTTAGAGTTCAAAGTTTCCATATCAAAAGGTTTTGAAAGGAAATCAACGGCTCCAGCATCCTTACAGATCTCATCAACATTATGAAGAGCAGACATCATAATTACGGGTACGTGTGCTACATCGTCATCCTCTTTAAGTGACTTACACACATCTGTCCCATCCACCCCAGAAATCAATTTATCTAAAAGAATTAGTTCTATCTCATTTTCCAGAATATTCTCTTTAGTTTTCCTGGGCTCCTGTGAAACAGTAATCACATGATCACTGAATTCCAGAATATCTTTTAGCATTAAACCAATGGTGTGGTCGTCGTCAACAATTAAAATCTTAGCCATTTATTAAGTATGATTTAAGGGAATTGTAAAAGTAAACTCAGATCCTTTACCAACCTCACTTTTTACAAAAATTTTTCCATTATGCCTTTCAATAATCTCTTTAGACAAAAACAATCCTATTCCGAAGCCGGCATAGGTATCTGCTTTCTCACCTGAAATACGATAGAATCTTTTAAAGATCTGTGTTTGTTCTTTCTCTTCTATACCAATTCCAAAATCCTTTACTGTGACCGCGGCCATTTCAGAATTATGCTTATGTATTTTTATGTGAACAAGATTACCAGTTGGTGAATATTTTACTGCATTAGTAACAAAATTTATCAAAACCTGCCCAATTCTATCTTTGTCTGCCACTACATTACAATTAAAATTATTTTCAAGTTCTAATTGAATATCCTTATTGGAGTAGGTAAGATCTTCTATAATTTCTTCTGCATGTTGATTAAGATTGAATTGTTCTTTTTTCAAGTCTAATTCATTCTGCTCAATCCTTGACATATCCAGCATTTCAGA
This sequence comes from Christiangramia echinicola DSM 19838, assembly GCF_000423065.1. Lineage (GTDB taxonomy): Bacteria > Bacteroidota > Bacteroidia > Flavobacteriales > Flavobacteriaceae > Christiangramia > Christiangramia echinicola. Next base: position 86,360 of record NZ_AUHG01000012.1, on the reverse strand, counting down.
GATCAATCGTATTAGCCTTTCCACCTGAGTTTCTATCCGGTTTAAATATGGCTTCATGATCAATTTTTTATCAACTTCCTTATTATCTGATGGTAATAAAGAAAGTAACAACTGGACATAACCTTTAATTGAAGTAACCGGGGTCTTTAGTTCGTGGCTTATTAATTTGAGAAAATCTTCATTACGCTTCTCTTCAATTTTTAGGTTCTGAATTTCTGTACTGGAACTAATCCAGGAAGTAATTTCACCTTCGTCATTTTTTACCGCGGTAGCCCTGCATATATGCCACTTGTAATCTCCATTACGATCTCTTAATTGAATTTCTTTATCCAGATTCTTACCTTCTGTTAAGCATTCTGCGACTACCTGTTCTACTTCTTCCTTTTCATCTGGATGCAGGATATTGGTCCACGGTTCACCTATAAAATCCTCCAGATCCTTGCCAACGTAGTCTAACCAATTTTGATTGTAAAAAATGGTATCCCCTTCGGCATTAGCCAGGCTGATCTTATGAGGCATAAAATTCACGAGTTTTCGAAATTCTCTCTCGCTCTTCTTGATTTTTTTGTTTAAAAGTGCTTGTTTAGTAACATCTGTGGCAATATCTGCTACTCCAATTATTTCCCCTTTGGTATTTTTTTGTGGCTGATAGGTAAAGTCAAAATACCTTAATTCGGGTTTACCCTTTATTACCAATTCAATTGGCACTTCATCTGCGTGATAAGATTCACCAGTATGATAAACATTGTCCAGTAATTCTTTAATTCCCTGGCCTTTTAATTCAGGCAACACCTCCAATAATGGCTTACCTATAACATCATCGCCTTTTCCCCAAACTTCTTTTATAGATTCATTTGCTATATCGATAACGTGGTTCTCGCCCATGAAAATAGCAAATAGAAACTTAGAGGAATATACCAGATCTTTAAATTTATGAGCTTCACTATCTAAACCCCTAACCGTCTCCTGAAGATGTATATTTTCAGCTTGCAGTCTATTGATCTCTCTTTTCTTATCTTCTATTTCCCGCTCCAGCTGTTCAATACGCAGGTCTTCACTCTTCATAAATAAATGTACACTCTTAGGTAAATTTTCGGATGGCTAAAGTTAAGGCTTTGTATTATTGATCAATCCTATTTAAAAAAGTATTAACATTGAATTATGACTTTTTAAGTGCCGCCCTTAAGATTGTTACAGGGTGCTGGGCGAGTCTGCCAGTTCCATCCTTAATTTGATGCCTGCAGCTAGTTCCATTAGCCGATATAATTACCGATTCATCACTTTTTCGAATTGCTGGAAAAAGGGAGTTTTCACCTATTCTCATGCTGATCTCATAGTGCTCTTTTTCATAACCGAACGATCCAGCCATACCACAACATCCAGAGGGAATTATTGTAACCTTATAATTTTCAGGAAGATTTAGTATATCAAAGGTTCTTGAAGTATTAGAAAGTGCCTTTTGATGACAATGCCCGTGAATTTTAATAGTAGCATTTTTATTCGTGAACTGTTCAGCCTTAATATTTCCTTCAGAAATCTCCTGTTTCAGAAACTCTTCGATGATAAAACAGTTTTCTGCAAGCTTTTTGGCTGAATCCTTATCATCTGCCAACCTCAAGTATTCGTCTCTAAAACTAAGTATCGCAGAAGGTTCTACACCAATCAATGGGCTTTCATTTGATATTAGATCTTTGAAAATATTGATATTTTCATTGGCTAGTTTTTTCGCATTATCCAGAAACCCTTTAGATATCTGGCTCCTGCCACTTTCAGGGTGATCTACAATGATAACCTGGTAACCTAGTTTAGAAAGAAGATTCAAGGCATCTTTCCCAACCTGCACATCGAGGTAATTTGTAAACTCATCATTAAAGAGATAAACAGTCTTTATGGGATTCTTTATATCGAACTTCTCTCGGTTCTTTAAATAGTATTTTCTTAAGGTGGTTTTAGCAACTACTGGTAAATCCCTTTGTGAAGCTACTCCCAATGCATTCTTCACTAATCCAGAGGTGATTTTATTAGTTAGGAAAAACCTCGAAATACCAGGGAATTTTGAAGCTTTTTCATTTTGCTGCGTAATGTTCGCAAAAGCTTTTTCCCTGAAACTAGGTTTATGACTCTTATGATACTGATGCTGAAATTCGGCTTTCATGGCAGCCATATCAACATTAGATGGGCATTCACTTTTACAACCTTTACAACTTATACAAAGATCCAGTACCTCTTTAAGTTCCTTATGATCAAATTTATTGGGTTTGTCTGAATGGGTTAGGAATTCCCGCAATGCGTTGGCCCTGGCCCTTGTAGTATCCTTTTCATCTTTAGTTGCACGATAACTAGGACACATTGTGCCTCCAGCTTCCACAGATTTTCTGCAATCCCCACTGCCGTTACATTTTTCTGCCAATCTTAAGACTCCATCAGCATCTGAAAAATCCATAATGGTTTCGATCACAGGTTCCTCCCGGTCTGGTGTATATCTTAAAGAAGAATCCATGGCCGGAGCGTCCACTATTTTTCCCGGATTAAATATGTTATCAGGATCAAATGCATATTTAACTCCTTTAAGCATTTCATAAATATGCTTACCGAACATAAGTTCTATAAATTCAGCTCTTACCCGACCATCGCCATGTTCGCCACTTAAAGAACCGTTATATTTTTTCACCAGTTCTGCAACCTCTCTTGTTATATTTCTGAAAAGAGATACATCTTCAGATACTTTTAAATTAAGAATTGGCCTTAAATGAATTTCACCGGCACCAGCATGAGCATAATACACTGCTTGCTGATCATAGGATTTCATAATCTTACTGAAATCTGAAATATAATTAGCCAATACTGGAAGAGCTACTGCCGTATCTTCTATACAGGCAACAGCTTTCTTATCTCCTTTCATATTCCCCAAAAGACCAAGACCAGCTTTTCTAAGTTCCAGAGCCAGGTCTATTTGTTCCCCATATAAAACAGGGAAAGCATAACCCAGACCTGATTCTTTTAAGGTTCCCAGAAGTTCTTCAACCTGATTTTGAAGATCCTCTTCAGAATCACTTCTTAATTCCAGCATGAGAATTCCCTGAGGATCTCCCTGAATAAAAAAGCGGTTATCTCTATACTTCAGACTTTCTTTGGTACAATCAAGGATCACTTTATCCATCATCTCGCAGGTATAAAGCGAATGTTGCATCGCTGGAACCACAGCCTGCATACAGGAATCTATAGTTGTATAATGCCCAGCGACCATCGCTGTATATTTTGGAGGTAATTGGTCTAACTGCAGCGTGATCTCAGTTATAAAAGCCAGTGTTCCTTCACTCCCCGCCATTAATTTTGAAAAATTAAAGCTTGAAGCTCCAGGAGTATATATTCCCGCATTAAGCAATTCATCTAATGCATAACCGGTATTTCTACGATGTAATTCTGCAGGAGGATAATTTTTTAAAATTTCTTCCTGATTATTTTCCTTACCTAGCTGATCATTGATTGATCTGTAAATATGCCCTTCAAGATTGTCAAGTTTTAACTTTTCATCAAATTCTTTTTGAGACAGGTCCTTAAATTCTGCATGGGAACCGTCACTTAAAATAACTTTTAATGAAACAAGCTTATCTCTTGTAGTACCGTATTTTATAGAGGTTGTACCACTTGAGTTATTACCTACCATCCCTCCTATCATACATCTGTTCGAGGTGGATGTATTAGGCCCGAAGAATAAACCATGCTTTTCAAGGTTTCGGTTTAGGTCATCTCGAATTACTCCCGGCTGCAGAGTCACTGTTTTCTTTTTCACATCAATTTTAATGATGTCTGTGAAATATTTTGAAACATCTACCACGATCCCATTTCCAGTACATTGCCCGGCCAAAGAAGTACCAGCAGTTCTGGGAATAAGTGAAGTTTTATGTTTATTAGCAAATTTGATTAACAGAAGTAGGTCCTGCTCATTTTCAGGGATACAAACGGCCAGCGGAATTTCGCGGTAAACCGAGGCATCAGTGGCGTAAATACTTTTCCATAAATCATCGTAATATAATTTCCCGGCCAATTGAGAGGACAAATCGACCAAAGCTTCCTTCTTTTCCATACCCAAATTTAGTAAGATTATATAATTCTGCTTAACAGTTTTTTAATTAATATTAACAATACATTTGCTAGTATAGGCGTTGTTGTAATAGTATTCAACATAAATTTGTCGCTATCAAATAAAACGATCAAACATGAAAAAATTAGTCCTACTGGCAGCTTTTACATTTGGAGCTGTTTTTTTTAGCAACGTTAATGCTCAGCTAATTTCAGACAATGCAATAGGTCTGAGAATTGGAGACAACAACGGTGTTGGAACCGAAATCTCTTATCAAAGAGCGATGGGCGGTGATAATAATCGTCTGGAACTTGACCTCGGATGGAGAGATAATAGGAATTATGACGCCATAAAGCTGGTCGGGGTTTACCAATGGGTATGGAATATTGAAGGCGGATTCAATTGGTACGTTGGTGCCGGTGCAGGTTTAGGTAGTTATGATGATAATAGAAGAGATGAGATAGACTACGATGATGGTTTATTCGCTTTAATTGCAGGAGATGTTGGTATTGAATATAATTTTGATTTCCCACTCCTTCTATCCCTTGACTTTAGACCAGAAATAACTTTTTCTGGTTACTCAGAAAGTAAGGATTTTGGACCAGACATCGCTCTTGGAATAAGATATCAGTTTTAGATTTTCTTAAATAGGTTTAAGAAATGGGAAAGGTGGAGATTTAAAAGTCTCCACTTTTTTTATGCGTTGATCAGTGCTTTTTGATAAAGCTCCTCATACATAGGAACTATATTATTAATATCAAATTTTTCAGCAGCTTCTCTGGCCTGCTTTTTAAATTTCATTAATTTATCCTGATTTTCAAGTATAGAAATAGCACTCCTGGACATTCCATCTACATCTCCAACATCATGTAGATAACCAGAAAAACCACCTACATTTACTTCTGGTAAACCGCCTGTGTTTGAAGATATTACAGGAACCGATTGAACCATTGCTTCAAGTGCTGCCAAACCGAAACTTTCAGTCTCAGATGGCAATAAGAACAGATCTGAAAAGCAAAGTATCTTATCTATCTCATTACTCTGACCCAGAAATAAAACCCTGTCCTGAATTTTAAGATCTCTAACAAGTTTTTCTGCAACTACTCTTTCTGGTCCTTCCCCTACCATCATCAATCTGGCCTTCAAATTCTTTTGAACTTCAAAGAAAATCTTCACAACATCTTCTACCCGCTTAACTTTTCTAAAGTTGCTAACATGAGTTATGATCTTTTCATCATCATGAGCCATTAACTCCCTTTGACAATCGGTAAAAGCTTTCTTTTCAAATTTAGATACATCAATAAAATTAGGGATCACTTCAATTTCTTTTCGAATATCAAAGAATTTCAAAGTATCTTCTTTCAGACTATCAGAAACAGAAGTTACCAGATCACTATTATTAATACTAAAAGTAACAGCTGGCTTATAGAAAGGGTGATTTCCAACAAGGGTAATATCTGTCCCGTGAAGAGTCGTTACCATTGGTATGTTAATTCCTTCCTCTTCAAGCATCTTTTTAGCCATATATCCCGCATAAGCATGGGGAATAGCATAGTGTACATGTAAAAGTTCAATACCATAATTCTTTACCACATTCACCAACTTACTGCTTAATGCAAGTTCATATGGCTGATAATGGAAAAGTGGATATTCAGGTACATTCACTTCATGAAACCTGATATGGCTGGAGATAGTTTCCAATCTAACCGGTTGTTTGTAGGTTACAAAATGAACCTCATGTCCTCTTCGGGAAAGCGCCAGGCCTAACTCGGTTGCTACTACTCCACTTCCTCCGAATGTCGGATAACAAACAATGGCAATTTTCATCGGTTAAAAATCTATAGATTCGTAAATTACTTTCTGGATCTCAGACCTAATATCTTCCCTAATTAGTTTACGATTATTAGAATCAGGAAAAGTCCTGTTAGACAAAAATACATAAACAATATCTTCCTCGGGATCGGCCCAGGCAAAAGTGCCGGTAAAACCGCTATGACCAAAACTCATCATAGAGACACAATTACAGGTAGGTCCAGATTTACCCAGTTGTGGTTTGTCGAATCCTACACCACGCCTTACATCATCTTCGCAATAATAACAGGTGTTATATTTATCGATAGTTTCTTTATTCAGGAATTTGTCGCTGCCGTAGGTTCCACCATTCACAAATGTCTGCATAATCTTAGCAACATCATTCGCTGTACTGAATAAACCGGCGTGACCGCCAATTCCTCCCTGCATAGCTGCTCCCTGATCATGCACATAACCACGAACAACCTGCTTTCTCCATAGCCTGTCATCTTCAGTAGGCGCAATTTGTAGGCTATCAAAACGTGTAAGAGGCATATATCCGGTATAACTTGCCCCTAAAGGTTTATAAAGATGTTCCTGAGTGATATTTTGTAAAGTTGAACCGTAATACGATTCAAGATAATATTTCAAAAGGTAATAAGGAAGATCGCTGTATTTGTAAGCTAACCTGCGTTCCAGGTCACTCTTTTTTATGATATCAACGATAGTATCTCCAATATCCTTCCGAATAAACATTCCATTCGCTACCTGGGTATTAAAATCTTCAGATGCTGTATTCCTGTAATAATTTTCAGAAAGATTTTTTGTTTTAGGATCTATAGTAGAAATATAAAAAGGGATCCAGGCCTGTAAACGAGCATAATGCATTAACATATCCTGAAGCCTGATATTCTTTTTATCAGAATCCTTGAATACCGGCAATAAGTCTCCCAATTTTGAATCAAAACTTAAAACCTCCTTTTCGTCTAGCTCCATTACCATTGGTAAGGTTGCAAGGATTTTGGTTAACGAAGCCAGGTCGTAAACCGTTGTGTCTGTAACCGGAATTTCTTTATCATAAGTTTGATAACCAAAATTCTTCTGATAAACGACTTTTCCTTTTCTAGCTACCAGGATCTGAGCTCCCGGAGTCATTTTTTCATCAATTGCATAGTTAATGATACTATCAATTTTACTGAGTTTGGCTGTATTCATTCCAACCGTCTCAGGAGTTCCGTAGGCCAGTCTATTAATATTATTTGTATTGAAGCCGGTCCCAACTGGAAATTCATTCTGGATGCTAACCGGTAATCTACCTTTAGCGTCTAAAGCACCAAATAAAACCTGAGCTACCTTTTGCTGGGCCACAGGATGATTTTGATAACCTACTATAATGCCTTCCAGGTTCGCAAAACTTTTGATATCCAGAAGTGCATAAGGCCTGGCAAATAAAGAAAGTACCGTTTTATTTTTCCTGGCGATCTCATGTAGCCATACCATTTCTTTATCGCTGAATTTATATGATGCCCATGGACTGCTGTTAGATTTATGGAAACCCACAACCACATAATTGTAGTTATCCAGCTTATCAAGAAGCTCTGAAAGTTTTTCAGCCTTTACCCAATCAACCTGAGTATACTTCTTCATTTGCTCAAGGAATGGACTACCATCATCATCACCAAAATTAACATAAGCGATTTTCTGCTTTTCCAGTTTCTTAACTGGAACTACTGCTTTATTATTCTTGAGAAGCGTAATTGCATTTTCAAATAAATCTTCGAGCAAAGCCTGGTCCCGTACTGTATTAAGTTCTTCTATTAAGAAGTTTGTTTTGACTGGCTTAAAATTATTAAGTCCTGCTTTATACTTTGCATAAAGAATCTTTTTAACTGAAAGTTCAAGTCTGGCTTCTGTAATTTCTCCAGTATTTACGGCTTCTATAATACTTTCTGATGCTTTACCTACATCTTCACTCATTAAGAGCACGTCGTTCCCTGCTTTAAAAGCATCAAGATCTACCTCTCCCGGTTTTTTATTCCTGGAAGCCCCTTTCATATCAAGAGCATCGGTAAAAATCAAACCGTTAAAACCCATATTCTTTTTAAGTATATCGGTGATAATAGTTTCAGATAAAGAGGCCGGTTTACCGTCTAAAGGTTCAAGGTCTGGTACATTTAAATGGGCCACCATGATACTACTTAAACCTTCCGGAATCAATTCTTTATAGGGATACAGCTCAACTTCGCTAATCCTTTCTGAAGAAAAATTAATAGTAGGTAAGGTTTTATGGGAATCTGAATCTGTATCTCCATGACCCGGGAAATGTTTAGCGCTACTTAGAACACCTTCTTTATGCATACCGCTCATAAAAGCAAGCGCTTTGCTGGTGACATTCATTTTATCCTCCCCAAAAGATCTATTCCCTATTATAGGATTATCTGGATTGGTATTAATATCTACTACTGGCGCAAAATTAAAGTGAACTCCTAATCTTCTAGTATGTCTTGAAATTGCAGCTCCAGCTTCTTCTATAAGTTTATTATCCTGAATCGCTCCCAGGGTCATATTCCACGGTAAAGCGTAGGTGCTATCCAGACGCATAGCTAATCCCCATTCGGCATCCATACCTACTAGTAAAGGAATATCAGACATTTCCTGAAATTCATTAGTAAGATGTGCTTGCTGGACCGGGCCACCTTTAGAAAAGATCAAACCTCCAATATGATTTTCCTCAATCAGCTTTCTGATGGTATCTGCCTCATTTGCATTTTTTGACCAGATGCTGGCCATAAATAACTGACCCACTTTCTGTTTCAAATTCATGGAATCATAGATGCTATCAACCCAGGCTTTTTGCGAGAGGTGATCTTCTGCAAACAAAGGGTTTTTGACCTGTGCAGATCCATTAGTAGAAATAAGTAGGAAAAATAATATCGAGAAAAACGCTAGGGGCTTCTTCAACTTCATTAATTCATAAAACGTTTATGCCAGCTTTCAGATGCCGGTACTTCCCAGTCTGAAAGATATTCGGCTTTATTATTTACTAGATTATTAAAAACTATGGTATTTGATGAAACTGCTTTTTGCTTAGCCATTTTTCTGAAATCGGTAAGACTTTTATAAGCAATGAATTCACCCTGTTTATAAGAAACATTCATTTTATCTAGTAGATCTACATTATACTCCTGCTCCAATTGCTGGATGAATTGAACAGAGGCATCTATAGAGCAACCAGAAGCAGCATTTAATTGCTGGTCCAGGGCTATAGTGATAAAACGTTTATATTTAATCTCGTAAGAAGCTTTAAGATCTGCACCGTGAGCGGTCCATTTCTCAATAAAAATATTCAGTTTATTTGAAATCTCCTGAATTTCTTCTTCCGTAAAAGACCTGTTGGCCTGATAAATCCACACTCTGGAGCTATCGGCAAGGCTTTCAAAAGGTACTAACATATAGGCTAAAATTGAATTGTTACAAATCTAATTTATTTAGCCATCAGGTCAAATATAGTACCGGGATTTAACTTTTGATATTTTCTATAGATCGTCAGCGTTGGCAATAAGTTCTGCAACGTCCATAACTGCCACGCTGTCTTCCTTTTCTTTATTCTTCACACCATCTGTCATCATGGTGTTACAAAAAGGACATCCGGCAGCAATGATCTCTGGCTGAGTTTCCAGAGCCTGTTCAGTTCTTTCTATATTTACATCTTTATTCCCTGGTTCTGGTTCTTTAAACATTTGTCCACCACCAGCACCACAACAAAGCCCGTTCTTTTTGCATTTACGCATTTCTACAAGCTCTACTTCAAGTTTTCTCAAAAGGTCTCTTGGAGCTTCGTATTCGCCATTTGCTCTACCTAAATAACAGGGATCATGAAAAGTGATCTTCTTCCCTTTAAATTTACCGCCTTCTACTTTAAGTCTTCCCTCGCTTAGTAACGCTTTAAGGAACTGTGTATGATGCATCACATCATAATCACCTCCAAGAGCAGGGTATTCATTTTTAAGGGTATTAAAACAGTGCGGACAAGCCGTAACCACTTTCTTTATTTCATAACCATTAAGCACTTCTATATTCGTAGCTGCCTGCATCTGAAAAAGAAATTCGTTCCCTGCTCTTTTCGCAGGATCACCTGTACAGGTTTCTTCAGTTCCTAGCACAGCAAAATCTACTCCTGCCTGGTGTAATAATTTCACAAAGGCTTTCGTGATCTTTTTTGCGCGGTCATCAAAACTTCCCGCACATCCAACCCAGAATAAAACTTCCGGTTTTTTACCTTCTGCCATATATTCGGCCATTGTTGGAACCTTTAGTGCTTCTGCCATATTGCTGTTCTTTATCTAATTTTTTATTTTTAAATTATTTTTCTTCAGCCCAGTTCAAACGATCCATTTGATTGTAAGGCCATGGTGCTCCGTTATTTTCGATATTGGTCATTGCAATTGCCAATTCGTTCGGAGCTGCGCTTTGTTCCATCACAAGATATCTTCTCATATCTAAAATAATAGAAAGCGGATCTATCCCTATAGGGCAAGCTTCTACACAAGCGTTACAGGTAGTACAAGCCCAAAGTTCTTCTCGTAAAATATAATCGTCAAGCAATTGCTTACCGTCATCCTCAAATTTACCGTTCTTATTAATGATCTCACCTACTTCTTCTACCCTATCACGGGTATCCATCATGATCTTTCTAGGCGACAATTTTTTACCCGTCTGGTTAGCAGGACATTCTGAAGTACAGCGACCACATTCGGTACAGGTATATGAATTTAAAAGCTGAACCTGATTTAGGTCAAAGATATCTGAAGCACCAAACTTCTCCGGCTCACCTTCATCTTCGCCTTCAGCAGGAGCTGCAAAAGGATCAGCATTAGGATCCATCATTAATTGCACCTCTTTCTGAACTGCTTCAAGATTATCCATTTTCCCCATTCGGGTTAATTTAGAAAGATATACGTTTGGAAATGCGAGAATGATATGTAAATGTTTTGAATAATAGAGGTAATTAAGGAAGAAAAGGATCCCCAGAATGTGTAGCCACCAGGCTGCTCTTTCTATAATTATTAAAGTTGCATTACTCATTCCATCCAGTAAAGGAAGCAAATACTGGCTAATTGGAAAGCTACCCATAATACCAGCTTCTGAGGCATAATGATCTGCTCCATTCAGCTGAAGCTGATAATCTGCAGCATTCATGGTAATGAAAAGTATCATCAAGATCATTTCAAAATAAAGAATATAATTGGCATCATTCTTTGGCCAGCCTTTTAATTCTCTACTTAAAAATCTTTTAATGTTTATAGTATTTCTTCTAATCCAGAATAGAACAACTCCCACGAAAACCAGGAATGCCAGGATCTCAAAACTAAAAATGAGCACATCATAGAAACCACCTAAAAAGGAAAAGATTCGGTGAGTTCCAAAAATTCCGTCGATAATGATCTCCAGCACTTCAATATTAATAATGATAAAACCAACATATACCACAATATGTAGCAAACCGGCAATGGGTCTTTTTACCATTTTACTTTGGCCCAAAGCCACTCTTGCCATTTTTGCGAATCTTTCGCCAGGTCTATCAGAGCGATCTACCTTTTTACCAAGTTTTACATTTCGAATTACTCGTTTTATGTTCCTGGCAAAAAAGCCAATTCCTGCCACCAGGGCAATTACAAATAAGATTTGCGCAATAATCTGCATGGTTGGTTATTTTAAAGAATCTTTCGGAGCGTCGTAAGGACCAGGATTTTTACCAAATACTGAAAAATGAACATAACGCTTAGGATTTAATTTAACATCCTGAAGCAGCTCTTCCAGTTGTCTGGTTGCCCTGTCCAGGTTATTATATACAGCATCGTCATTTAGAAGTTTTCCAGCTGTCCCCTCTTTGCTATTTAATTTATTTGAAATACCTTCAAAATCTGCGATCACTTTCTCAAGATCTGAGGTGATCTTACTAATATTCATTTGAGTAAGTGTATCAGAAAATTTATTGAAGTTCCCAGACATTTCATCCAGGTTAGTGAAAGTTCTATCTAGCTTCTCTGAATTACCCTGCACAATTCCCTGTAATTCATTTGCGGTTATCTGAAATGAAGAAACCGTTGCATCAAGATTTTTAAATGTCCCTCTAATATTGTTACGTGTAGAATCATCCAGGATCTGAGTGACAGCCGTGAGCATTGAGTCTGCACTTACTATAGTATTCTCCAGCTTTTTCTGAAGAGGTGTAAGCCTGTCGTTCACTAACTCCATGATTCCTTCTTCCTTTGAGCCTTTAAGAGTATCACCAGATTCGGCCATACCAATTGAGGCTTCATACTTTGGAACGATCGCCAGAGACTTACCGCCAATGATACCTCCACCATATATATTGGCTTCAGAATTCTTAGAAAATTGAAAATTATTTTTAACCGTAAACGTTACAAGTAGATCCCCTTCTTTATTAAGAAAGTTGATTCCTGTGATCTGTCCTACCTTAAGACCATTGATGGTAACTTCAGAAGATGGGGATAAACCTTCCACATCATCATATACGGCATAAAAGGTTCGACTATTGTCCAGTAGATTTTCCCCTTTAAGAAAACTATAACCGAAAATTAAAATCACTATTGCGATAATAGCTAGCAGGGCAGTTTTGACCTCTCTGGAATATTTCAAAAGCAAGTATTTTAGTGGATACGCACAAATTTAGAAATAAATATATAAAAGCAGCTTTATTTAAGCTTAGATTTTAACGCGTCGTTAACCGTTATTTTATGGTCATTCTTAAACGCTACAATATAACTTGTTGGATATCCCTTCTTTATAGCTTCCTGATGTAATTGCTGAATTTTTAAATAATCTGAGGTTTCACCGTAATAATACTTATATAAACCACCTTCTTTGGTTCTATCAATATTTTTTAAACCTTTAAAATTATAAGGCTTTGTGTCTATCTTTTTAGAACCTGCTGCTAATTGCACCTTGAATGTAACGTCTTTATAGATCTCAGAAGAGTTAGAAACTGGAACCACTCTTTCATCTGCAGGATGATCTTTGGCTATAGTTTCTAATAGATTTAAATTAATGGTTTTGCTATATTGAACTATTGCTTCGGTTATTGCGCGAGCCATATCATCCTGCCCCCTTTTGCTATTTAAATAGGGACCTTCCTGATTATTGGTTAAAAATCCTGTTTCTACCAATACACTTGGCATATATGTTTGATGTAAAACAATTAACCTCATTTGCTTCACTCCTCTATTCTTTCGCTTAAGATCATTGGTGAATTCCTTCTGAACCAGATCTGCCAATAATATGCTTTGATCCAGATATTCTTCCTGCATTATGGTCAAACCAATAAATGATTCGGGAGAATTAGGGTCATAACCTTCATAGGTAACTTCATAATTTTCCTCCAGGTAGATTACTGAATTCTCTTTTTTCGCCACTTCAAAATTGGTGTCATTTCTGTTTAAACCAAGAACGAAAGTTTCAGTACCAGAGGCCTGGGAGTTATGAGAATTACAATGAACCGATACAAAAAGGTCGGCATTCGCTTCGTTGGCAATTCTACCTCTTTCGAATAATTCAACAAATACATCAGTTTTTCTGGTGTAAACCACCTTTACCCCTTCATATTTTTCTAGCTCCTTACCTATTTTCAAAATGATACTCAAGGCGATGTCTTTTTCCTTGAATCCATTCCCCATGTTTCCAGGATCTTTACCCCCGTGACCTGCATCCAGGACTACGACAAATTCATCCTTATCTGGTGGCATTTCTGCTGAAATTACTGAATTAGAAAGGCTGAATATAAAAATTGTGAATACGAAAAGTTTAAGTAAGTTCGTTCTCATAAAAAGCTAACGCTTAAGTAGGTTGAATATTTTAATTAGTATTTTTCCTGCACACTCAAAACTCAGCTGAAAAAATATATGTAATTTTGAATTTGCAAAAAGCAAGCCAATCCGTACAAAAATAGCACTTAAAGCATTGCAAACAAATATCCCCAATACTCTTTTTTGCTTCGTTTTCACGCTGTTCTTTTCAGTTGTTCTTCATTCTCAGGAGGTTGAAACAAATTCAATTCCTGTAAGATCAGAAAAGGATTCCATAGCACCTGCTATAGATTCTGAAGAGATCCTAACTCAACTTCAGGAACAGGATTCCACCAAAACCGACACTGTGAAAAAACCACAGTTCCTGACAGACATCGTAGATTATACTGCCAAAGATTATATGCGGCTGAGTCCCAGAGATAATAAAATGTATCTATACAATGAGGCACAGATCGTTTATGGAGATATGACTATTGAGGCCGGACTAATCGTTATTGATAATGAAAAAAATGAGGTTTATGCCTATGGTATAGAAGATTCCATAGGAAACTATTCTCAAACTCCAATCTTCACCCAGGCACAAAGAAAAGTAGAACCCGATTCAATAAGATTCAATTTTGACTCTCAAAGGGCCCTGGTCTATAATTCCAGAACCCAGGAGGCTGAGTTCAATGTTAAGGGTATGGTTACTAAGCGAGAGAACGACTCGGTTTATTTCATGAAGAATGTAAGATTTACAACTTCTGAAGATGTAGACGATCCCGAATATTTCTTTTATGCCCGTAGGATCAAATTTGTTCCTGGTAAGAAGATCGTTTCCGGACTGGTGAACATGTACATAGCAGATGTACCTACTCCATTAGGCTTGCCTTTCGGATATTTCCCTCTTACAGATGAAGAAACTTCCGGGTTTATAATTCCTTCTTTTGGTGACAGCCAGTACGGTTATAACCTGCAAAATGGAGGTTATTATTTTGCAATTAGTGATTATGTAGATCTACTTACTTTAGGTAGCTACTACACGAACGGCTCATATACCTTCGAATTTTCATCAAATTACGCTAATAGATATAAATACAGAGGTAACGCCAGGGTTAGATATGAAAAACTATTTAATAGTGAACGCGGTTTCCCAGATTTTAGCGAACGTTCTTCTTATAATATCCAGTGGAGTCATAGTCAGGATGCAAAAGCAAACCCAAGTTCAAGGTTCTCTGCTTCGGTAAACCTTGGTAGTAGTGAATATTATGCAGAATCTATAAACCAGGCCAACCAGGGGAATTACCTAAACAACACACTTAGTTCCTCGGTTTCATACAGTAAAACATTCCCGGGTGAGCCCCAGGTTAACTTGAGTTTAGCAGCAAGGCATTCACAAAACACCAGAACCCAGCAAATAAATTTAAGCTTACCAACATTACAATTAAGCATGTCCAGGATCTATCCTTTCGCACCAAAAGGAGGCGCTAAAAAAGGGATGATCCAGAATGTGAATCTGCAGTACAGTCTACGTGCAGAGAATCAAATGAATACCGTAGATTCATTGTTTTTTAAACCTGAAATGTTTAGAGACGCCAGGCTTGGAGCACAGCATTCAATTCCATTATCTACAAACTTTAAGATATTCAAATTTTTAAGCGTTAGCACAGGAACCAGTTACGAGGAAACCTGGGTGTCTAAAACTTTTGAAAGATCTTATGATCCTGTTATAGATGATGTGGTAATAGATACCATTAGCGGCTTTGATTCCTACCGAACTTATAATTTTAATGCAAGTATAGGTACTACAGTTTACGGTCTTAAGAATTTTGGAAAAGATAAAAAGATCCAGGCAATCAGGCACGTAATGAGACCGTCTGTTAGTTATAATATCAATCCTGGATTTGACAGGTATTACGATGCATATGAGCGAGACGATCCTACCACTACAGATCAAATTGAGCTGGTAGATTACTCAAGGTTTGACGGTACTTTATATGGAGCACCAGGAAGAAATTTTTCAAGTTCTATTGGGCTTAGCCTTAGTAATACATTCGAAGCAAAGGTTAGAGATAGAGACAGCACGGCTTTAGAACCTAAAAAGATCACTCTTTTAAATAACTTTAGCTTAAGTACTAGTTATAACCTCGCTGGTGACTCCCTGAGGTTATCACCTATCGCCCTTAGAGGTTCCATACCAATCGTAAAGAATAAGCTGGATATCAATTTCGGAGCTAATCTTGATGTATATGCACTGGATAATAATAATCGTAGAATTGACAAGTTAAATATTGAAAATGGCGGAAGTCTTTTCAGGCTCACCAACGGTAGTGTGAATTTTGGTTATGCTTTCTCAAGCAAAGATTTTGAAGGTGGTGATGAAGAGGAAACAGATGAACTGGAAAATGAAACATTCAGGAACGGTGGTAGACCAGATGACCTTTTTGGAAAAGGTGTTGGTCCAGACGGAGAACTTTTTGATGAAGATCCTTTTGAAGGTAGAGAAGAAGAAAATGAAAGCTCCTGGTATAATTACAAAATACCCTGGGATGTAAGGCTGGCCTATTCTATGAATTACACAAATAGAACCAGACAGAACGAGATCTCAGCACATTCCATTATGTTTAATGGAAATGTAGAACTAGCCCCTAAATGGCAACTTGGTGTAAGTTCTGGTTACGATATTGTAAATAATGGAGTTACCCCCACGCAGCTTAGATTTCAAAGAGATCTAAATAGCTGGATGATGAGCTTTAGCTGGGTGCCATTTGGAAATAGAAAATCATGGAATTTCCTTATTAGAATTAAAGCGAATGTGCTTAGTGATATCAAGTACGACAAAAGAAGAGCTCCAGACAGAAGGCTTTAAATATCATTCTTTCTAAATATTCACATTTTTCTTTCTTCATATTCAATGCGAAAAATTATATCTTAATTTTCGTTCTTTGATGACAATTGACTATATAATTTTATATTTTCAATAATTAAATTATTACCTAATATGAAAAAGATCATAAAAACAAACAATGCTCCGGCTCCTATAGGCCCGTATAACCAGGCAATATTATCTGGAAATACATTATATATTTCAGGACAGATCGCGATAGATCCTAAAAGTGGCGACCTAAAGATAAATGATCTTGAAGAGGAGACGACTCTTGTATTAGAGAATTTAAAAGCTATTCTTACAGAAGCTGGTTTAAATTTGAATCATGTGGTAAAAACCTCCATCTTTATAAGTGACATGAATAACTTCGGAAAAATAAATGATGTTTATTCTCGTTACTTCGATTCTGAAAGTGCGCCTGCAAGAGAGACGGTAGAAGTTGCGAATCTTCCGAAATTTGTAAATGTGGAGATCAGTGCTATCGCAGTAAAATTTTAATTACGCAAATCCTCTAATCAATAACCTTGCTGTGGCGGGATTGGTTGCCAAGGGTACATTATGAACATCACATAATCGCATGAGCATGAAAATGTCTGGTTCATGCGGATGTTTATCCATTGGATCCCGGAAAAAAATAACCATATCTACAAGTCCCTCAGCAATTCTTGCGGCAATCTGAGCGTCACCACCTAGGGGACCAGAAAGTAATTTTTCAACTTTATACCCGGCAGCTTCAGTTTTAGAACCTGTTGTGCCAGTTGCGATGATCTTTATCTGGTTGGAATTCAGGGTTTCTCTAAACTCATTAAGAAATTGAACCATTTCTGGCTTTTTCCCATCATGAGCAATGATTGCAATAGTTTTCATATTAGGTAGATAAAATTTCAGAGATCCTCAATAAGTCTTTATTGATATTATGTTTTCCCTTTAAAGCCTGATCCAGACTACATGATTCAATTTCATTATTCAGCATTCCAACCATAAGGTCTCTTTTGCCATCTAACAGAAGTTCCACAGCCTTAACAGAAAGTCGACTGGCAAGCACGCGATCAAAACAACTTGGCCTTCCTCCTCTTTGAATATGGCCCAAAACGGTAACCCGAGCATCATAATAAGGCAGATTTTTCTTAACATATTCAGCAAGCTCAAATACATTCTTACCAATCTTATCCCCTTCAGATACCACCACAATACTGGAGGTCTTACCTGCTCTTCTACTTCTTTCGAGAGAATCCAGCAATCTTTCCAGTCCAAGATCTTCTTCCGGTATCAGAATCTCTTCAGCTCCGGCTCCAATACCACTATTTAAAGCGATAAATCCGGCATCCCTGCCCATTACTTCAACAAAAAATAACCTGTTGTGAGAACTAGCAGTATCCCTGATCTTATCTATAGCTTCAACCACTGTATTAAGTGCGGTATCGTATCCTATGGTATAATGTGTTCCATAGATATCATTATCTATAGTCCCCGGAACACCTATTACAGGAATTCCATGTTCCTTGCTAAATACCTGTCCGCCGCGAAAAGTACCATCTCCTCCTATTAAGACCATGGCATCTACCTCGGCATCTTTCAAGTTTTTAGCTGCCTTTGCTCTCCCTTCTTTGGTTAAAAACTCTTTGGATCGTGCAGATTGAAGGATGGTCCCTCCTTGATTTACCGTATTACGAACACTACGTGCATTTAAATTTGTAGAGTCTCCATTTATCATTCCCTGAAAGCCCTGATAGTATCCCACGCAATCTGTATGATAATAGGCACAGGTTCTTACTACGGCTCTAATTGCAGCATTCATTCCTGGAGAATCACCACCAGAAGTCATCACTCCAATTCGTCTTACTTTTTTACTCATAAACAGTGAAATTGAAAATTAAATCTACAAACTATATTTTAAGATTAAAGCATAGATCTCTACTTCTTCCAAATTTAAAGGGATGGAAGATATTCCATTCTAAATTAATATTAAATTTTACGGATTTTCTCCTTCTTCCGGGAAGTTTATATAATCTGGAGCCAAGGATTTAGCAGACTCTATTTTCTGATTTTCCTCATTATTTTTAACAATCTCGGTATTTGCTATTTTCCTTATAAGCTCTTTGAAGGTGTCGAAGTCTACGTTATAAGATAATCCAACCCCCTGTGTGAATCCTATTTCTTCACCTATAAATTGAATATTATTTTCACGATTAAAGACTTTTGCTCTAAGGGTTCCTTCTTCATTCAAAAGAAATTCTATCTCAAGATCACCAATAATCACAGATTCTGTAACTCCACCAATGGGCACACCAACCTGGCCATTAATTATCACTCTGTCTGATATTTGAGTGGAAAGGGTTAACCCGAATCTATCTACAGTTTGTTGATCTGGAGTACGATCACCCTGCACATAATTTACTCCAACCTGAAATTTACCGTTATCATCTGCAAAAATATCATTTACGATACTTGAGGCTCTTTCAGCTAAAGTTCCATAAATGGCGGCTCCACGCAAACCGAATTCACTATAAAAAGTTCCCTGGGTTACCAGGAACAAAGCCTGTAATTCTGTACTTGCCCGGTCATCGATTCTATACTGTAATTCAGATTTCACTGTAGAACTGGCGCTAGGAAAGTCAATTTCAAAACCAATTTCTGGTTGCTCGATATCTCCCTGAAGATTAATCACCACTTCTACCGGGATCTTTCTATTAACTGAAGGATTCTCTAGTAAAACTGCCGGATTCGCATTCAAAGAATATACTGCACTAACATCCAGTTGTGCGGCTGTAGGATCTCCATCCCAGTTTATACTTCCACCAGATTCAACTGTAAAAACCTTCTGAACTAGTCCGGCATATTTAAAATTATAAACTCCTTCATAGACGATAAAATCACCCCACATATTGAATTTACCATTGGTATTAATTTCGAGCAGCAGGTTTCCAGATCCACGACCTCTTAGCGTACTCCCACTGGTTTTGTCTACTACCACTTCAACTTCAGCTGCATTAGTAACATCCAGGTCAAAAATTAATTCAATCCCTTTTACTTCAGGGATTTCGATCTCTTCACCGGCAAGTCTTGCCGCCTTTTCTTCAGGACTTAAAAACCTGATAAATGAATTATCCCCCACAGATTCGTTATCGCTTAAAGGAATTTTAAATACAGTACCTCTTTCGGTAGCAGCGGTAACATCTATCACCAGTTCATCTGTTGGTCCTTTTATTGTTGCTTCACCATCAATAAATGCCGTTCCATAATACAAAGCATCTTCATCTGCTTCAGTATCCAACACAAGCATTCTATCTGAATTCAGGGAAAGATCAAGAAACCATTCAGAGAAATTGCGATGAGAAATAGTTCCGTCGAGAACCCCCTGAGTATCATACTTAGTATCTACTATATCTAAATTATTAAAAACGAATTGCTGCTTAGTGAGGTCTACCCTTGCTTCATCCTTAAAGTCAATATCAACATTTAAGTAAGGTATTCTCAAACCTGCTTTGTTAAGCCTTAAACTTCCGGAGAAATCGGGATTTTTATAATTCCCGGTAACAAATGCCCTACCCGAGGCAAAACCCCTAATATCTGTAAGAACATCTGCTCCTAAGGCAGTGAATATTGACATATTCAGCCTGTTCAGATTCACTTCTAGATCTATTAATGGTTCATTTCCGGCAACATTTATATCTCCAATAGATGATAGCGACTCCAGGCCTTCTTTCTTTAGAAGAGCGTATACCGAATAATTAGTTAAATCCTGGTTCCCTTCAACCTTTAAATCAAGATTACCCATATGGGTATCATTAACCTGGAGGGAATCTATTTTTAAATTTGTAGTTGGAAAATAAGCGCCACTTTCCTGCAGTAAATTAAAGTTTCCATTTAAAGTCCCGGCAAGGTCAAGACTGTCAATTTCTGGAGTGATCTTACCAATATCAACATTATTGAACTTCATTTTGAAATTCTTATATGTAGAGTCGCGCATTGCTCCGCTTAGCCTTATTTCCTCGTCACGATGACTTAATACGAGAGAATCTATTTCCAGATCCCTGAAATTATTATCGAAAACGATCTTATTGCTTCTGTCACTTTGCTCATTTAGATACCAGACCTTTTCTTTGAATTTAAAATCTGATCTCTGGATTCCCACTACAGATTTATTATCCTCGTTAATGGTATGGAATAGGTTTAGGTTAAAAACATCATTATTTCCCTTACCTCCTTTGAATTCAGACCGAATGAAAAGCGTATCCCTTTGAGTTACATTAATAAAGCTGAATTCTGAAAAATTATAAATATCTGTGGCTACACTATCTGCTTCAAAGAATGTATTATAGATCGGGTTGGTGTTGTCTACCTGCAAGTTGATCTCTTCGATCATATTATCAAAAACATCAATTCTTGGTGACTTAAAGGTCAGGCGAAATTCAGACTCATCAGACTCTACTCTGCCGCGAATAAAAGTGTTTGGAGCTAGTTCGATTTCCGGAAAGAATACTTCAACGATCTGATTATAGATATCGAAATCAAATTCCATATACTGATTCGTGGTGATCGTCTTGGGTTTATAATTAGTATAGATACTACCAATGGAGTTTTCTACTAAAGAACCAACTTCATTTACTTTAAATACACCGGTAACTTCCCCATTAATAACATCTGGAGAATTGATGGTAATAGTTCTTACTTCACCTTCAAAACTAGAAGTGATATTAAGATCATCGAAATAATAGAGATCGTTCTGGTTCTTATAGGAGGTATTTAAAAGCAGAATATCCCCAAATGCATTATCTACATTGGTTCCTTTCATATTCATGATAACATCGCCTTTAAATACTGAAATACTATCCCTGCTAACAAAATTAAGGGTATTTAGATCTGCATAATCCACAGAAGCTTCAAAATCGTATACATTGATATCTTCTGAAACATCTATAAGACCATTAAATTCCATCTGAAGATTTGGGTCATCTGAAACAAAATAACCATTAAATAGAGGATTTCTAAGATTCCCGATGATCCTAATATCCCGGTAAGTATAATTATTATATGTAATCTTAGAAATAGCTCCTTTTAACTGAGTATTCAGGTCTTCTGGGCTAAATCCTCCACCATCAAAATCTATATTGAAACTGGTTTTACCAAGCTGCTCGTTCTTAATAAGCCTGCCCAGGTTAATATCTTTAAAGATCAGTTTCCCTTTATAGGTGGAGGACGCTGAATTATTAAAATTATTCAACACAAAATCTGCATCTGCAGAACCTAACTGACTCGTTAAGTAAACATCTGCGTCCAGTGAAGAATTAGTGACATAGGTGTTTCCTTTGAGGTTTACATTGCCAAAGTCCCTTAAATTTTCTGGTAATTTCCCCAATAAGGGTCCCGGAAGGAAATTCACCATATCATAATAATTAGTATAGAAATCTGAAAAGCTTCCATCCATACTAAATGTATCTGGTTCTTTTTTGAAAGAACCTTTTATTTGAAAATCTCCATAGATCTCTGTTCTATCCAATCCCTGTAAGGCAAAACCCTTCAGGGCAAAATCATTTAAAGTTCCGTTAAGTTTAGTTTTAAAATTGAGTATCTGGTCATCTCCAAAACCGTCATAAAATGCCTGAAGGTCATTACTAGACAAGACACTCTCCCGGAATTCAGCATTCACCTGAACCAGATTTTCAAAATCCTTAAAATCTGACAGCTCATAATTAAAATACAGGTCGGCGTTAATTAAAGAGCCTGGAGTTTGCAACTGCATATCAACCAGGTTCATCTTATTAGGATCATAATGAAATTGAGTAGAAAGATTATCAATTTCAATCCCTCTATGCTCATACCCTCGCAACATCCCAATATCTATGTCTATATTGGAGCCGTCTATTTGTAATTCATCTGCATAGATATTCAGGCTATCTACGATCACAACGTCCCGTGCATCCAGATTTTCATCGATATAGCTATATCTGCTATTTGAAATTTGAACATTTTCTGCATGCAATTCAAAATTAGAATTATTTCCCGTAGGTTCTTTCTTGAGTTTCTCGATAAGAATGCCAAGATTATCCAGGTCTTCATTCTCATATCGCCGCATTCTCATATCAAGTCCTTCAATGCGGGTGGCACCTAAATTAGGAGAATTGTTAATAACATTCGTGAAGCTTATAATAGAAGAACGTATCTCTTTTGCCGTTAATAAGGTATCTTCATGATGATCCTCTACATATATTTCATTGAGTTTTATATCCCCGAAATAACTAAGCGACACCCTGCCTATAGAAATATTAACATTATTCTTTTCACGAAGGGAATCGGTAAGTCTTTTAGCTACAGATGTTTGTATTGCAGGAATAGAAAATACTATCAATAAAATAATGAATAACAAAACGAGGGCAACCAGCGTTTTAGTTAGTATTTTCCAGAGTTTTTTGATACGTTAATATGTTTTAACTTTGCGACTAATTTACAACTTCTATGTCCAATAATTTCTGATGCCAGACCAAAAAATCAACATTCTCGCTATTGAATCTTCTTGTGATGACACGGCTGCTGCTGTACTTTGCAACGGAAAAATCCTTTCTAATATTGTTGCCACCCAGGAAGTGCATCAACAATATGGTGGAGTAGTTCCAGAACTAGCCTCTAGAGCACACCAACAGAACATTGTTCCAGTGATCCATCAGGCATTGGTGAAGGCAAATATCGATAAAAAAGATGTTTCTGCAATTGCTTTTACAAGAGGTCCGGGATTGATGGGATCTCTACTTGTAGGTACCTCTTTCGCCAAGTCACTTGCCATGGGTTTAAAGATCCCTCTAATTGAAGTGAACCATATGCAGGCTCATATTCTAGCCCACTTTATAGAAGAACCTGATTTTCAGAAACCTGAATTCCCTTTTCTCGCTATGACCATTAGTGGCGGGCATACTCAAATAGTAAAAGTGACCGATTATTTTAAAATGGAGGTCATTGGAGAAACGATAGATGACGCGGTTGGCGAAGCATTCGATAAAAGCGCTAAGATCCTTGGAATTTCTTATCCGGGAGGCCCATTGATAGATAAATATGCTCAGGAAGGGGACCCAAAGGCCTTTAAATTCCCTAAACCGAAAGTAGATGGACTTAATTTTAGTTTTAGTGGCTTTAAAACTGCGGTGCTATATTTTGTTCAAAGAGAAACAAAGAACGATCCTGAATTTATAGATAAAAATCTTAAAGACATCTGCGCTTCTATTCAATACACAATCATCGGGATCTTAATAGATAAATTGAAAAAAGCGGTAAAGGAAACCGGTATTAACCAGGTGGCAATTGGAGGCGGTGTGTCTGCAAATTCGGGAATCAGGCAGGCGCTTAGAGATGCCGAAAAGAAATGGGGCTGGAAATGTTATATCCCTAAATTTGAATATACCACAGATAATGCGGCTATGATAGGAATCGCCGGGTATCATAAATACCTTAAAAAAGATTTTTCAGATTTTTCTATCACCGCACAATCCAGATATAAAATTTAATATGCAGCTCTTTTTTAATCCCGATATTACTGAAAAAGATGAATTGGTCACGTTCCCCAGAGATGAAAGCAAGCATATTGTAAAGGTTCTTCGGAAAAATGAGGGGGAGATTCTTAATATTACCAATGGGAAAGGCTTATTATTTACTGCTGAGATTATTCAGGCAGATATCAAGCAATGTATAGTTAAGATCACTTCTTTTGAAAAACAGCCTGCCCCACCCTATTACCTTCACATGATCGTGGCTCCAACGAAGATGAACGACAGGTATGAATGGTTCCTGGAAAAAGCAATGGAAATTGGTGTACATGAAATCACCCCGATAATTTGTGATCATAGTGAAAGAAAAGTGGTGAAGCTTGAACGATATGAAAGAGTTTTGTTAAGCGCTATGAAACAATCCCTGCATTTAAGCTTCCCAAAATTAAACGAACCTATCACTTTCAAGGAATTTATGAATAAAGATTTGAAGGGGTCTAGGTTAATTGCTCATTGCGAAGATGTAAATGAAAAACCATACCTTCAAAAAAAGATTCATTCAAGACAATCTGCAAATATTTTAATTGGCCCTGAAGGTGATTTCAGTAAAGATGAAATTGAAATTGCGCTAGAAAATGGCTGGAATCAGATTAGTTTAGGAGATAATAGATTAAGGACAGAAACCGCGGCAATTGTAGCCTGCCATACGGTTGCCATGAAAAATCAGGAATTATAATATGAGAATACCTTCGCTTTTTACACTACTCACTATATTTTGCCTGTTTTTTACAGGAACTGCGCAGGAAATAGCAGTGCTAAAATATAGCGGCGGTGGCGACTGGTACTCTAACCCAACTGCCCTTCCCAATTTGATCAAATTCTGCAATTCTAATATCAATACCCAAATAGATCTTAAACCTGCAACGGTCGAACCGGGAAGTACTGATATTTTTCAGTTTCCGTTCGTGCATATGACGGGACATGGAAATGTGATCTTCAGCGATGTTGAAATTGAAAATTTAAGAAATTATCTTCTTAGTGGTGGATTTCTTCATATTGACGATAATTACGGAATGAGTAAGTATGTTAGGAAAGAGATAAAAAGGTTATTTCCAGATAAGGAACTTAAAGAAGTTCCTGTCACCCACCCGATTTTTGCTAATGCCTTCAGTTTTCCAAATGGCCTGCCGAAGATACATGAACATGATGCCCTCCCTCCACAGGCATTGGGGATCTTTGAAAATGATAGACTTGTGCTCCTTTTTACTTTTGAAAGTGATCTGGGCGATGGCTGGGAAAGTCCTGAAGTTCATAACGATCCCGAGGAGGTTCGCTTAAAGGCATTAAAAATGGGAGCTAATATTATAAAATATGCCTTCGAAAACTAATGGATCAACTCACCCACACTCAAACTACCTTTCAGAAAACAGAATTCCCCATCATCCTACTACTGGATAACATTACGGGAGAAGCTAACCTGGGAAGTCTTTTCCGCCTGGCAGATGCTTTCGGAATTCAGAAAGTAATATTCTGTGGCAGCGAACCAAATCTTAATAGCAACAGACTTAAACGTACCGCGAGAAATACCTGGAAAACGGTGAATTTCGAATTTCAGGAAGATTCCGTAGAAACAATTAAAAAGTTGCATCAGGAAGGATATAGATCCCTGGCCATAGAAATCACTTCAGAAAGTATTCCCTTGCAAAATCTCAATTTAAATAAAGAAGAAAAGCTGATTTTAATCGCTGGAAATGAAAGACACGGTGTGAGCGATGAGGTTTTAGAAATTTGTAACCAACAACTTCATATTGAAATGTTTGGAGAGAACAGCAGTATGAACGTGGCACAATCTATTGGAATCGCGTTATACGAAATCACTAAAGAAATGAACAAGTTTCATAAGAAATAATATATTTACGCCGTGAAAGCACATGATTTTGCAAACGGAATACTAAGAGCAACAGGTATCATGATTGGTATCGTTCTCCTGCTCTATTTTTTATGGGAAATTCAATCGGTAATAGTCTATGTGGCTGTGGCCGGGGTAATCGCGCTTATTGGCCGACCTATTGTGATCTTTCTTAGAAATAAATTGCGGCTTCCCAATCAATTAGCAGTTATAACCGTACTGGTGTTAGTGCTGGCAATTTTCGTTGGAATCATTTTTGTTTTTGTGCCTATTGTTATTGAACAGAGTAAATATCTTGGCCAGATAGACATTGAAGCCTTTAAGAGTGATCTAAATGACCTGAATGATCAAATAAATAATTATTTAGGTGTAGAAGAAATTAATATAGTCGACGGTTTAGCAAGAAGTGAATTCGTGAAAAACTTTGATATTGCACTTATCCCCCAGTTTTTAAACAATGTATTTGGAATTTTAGGTGCTACCCTGGTTGCTGTTTTCTCTATTATCTTTATTTCATTCTTCTTTTTGAAGGATAGTAAGCTCATGCTAAATAGTATTCTAGTATTCGCCAATCGTGGTGAGGAACAGAAATTTCAGCGAGTTTTCAATAAGATCAAGGTGTTGCTATCCAGGTATTTTGTTGGTTTAACTATGCAAATATCTGTACTCTTTGTTTTATACGCCATATTGCTTTCTGTTTTCGAAATAAATAATCCAATTGCCATCGCTTTTATATGTGCATTTTTAAACCTGGTTCCTTACCTGGGGCCATTAATAGCGGGAATTCTAATGGCTTTATTTGTTATATCCAGCTTTCTTGGAGCCGATTTTAGCAGTATTATTTTGCCGCGGCTTATATATGTCATGTTAGGTTATGGAATTTGCCAGTTGATAGATAATTTCATTTCTCAGCCAATGATCTTTGGTGCCAGTGTAAAATCACATCCCCTGGAAATATTTCTTATTATTCTTATTTCCGGGTTGATGTTCGGCATCACCGGTATGGTAGTGGCAGTACCTTTCTATACTGCTTTGAAAGTTATCGCAAAGGAATCCCTGAGCGAATATAAGATCGTTAAAAGGTTAACCAGAGACCTGTAATTCCTTATGCTGAACAAGGCTTTCCTTTCTGCTGAAGTTTCAAAATTCATCAAAGAGAATCTTAAGAAAGATTTACCTTCTCTTATTTTAAAAGGAAGTCCGTTTGAAAATGTGAGCATCCAGGAAATAGCAACACAGATCAAAGGATTGAAGGTAGCTGAAAAGAAATTTCCGGAACTTTATAAGAATCCTGATATCATCTATCCTCCACAGCTAAACCTGGAACAGACGTCTTCTGAAATTACAGCAAAGTACAAGTCCTCGCTTATAAATGGTAGAACAGGAATAGATATAACTGGCGGATTGGGCATAGACTCTTACTTTATTTCGAAGAATTTCGATGATCTATACTATTGTGAACTAAATAAGAGCCTTGCAGAGATCGCTGAACATAATTTCCAGGCCCTTAACTCTCAAAATATCACCGTGTATCCAGATGACGGGTTAAAGGTCCTTAAAGAGTCTGAAAAGAATTTTGACTGGACTTATGCAGATCCTGCCAGAAGAGATGATCATGGCGGCAAGGTTTATAAATTTGAAGATTGTGAGCCAAATATCCCGAAGCACTTAAAAATGATCTTTCAGAATTCTGATAACTTAATGGTTAAGAGTTCCCCCATTCTGGATATTACTGCCGGAATCCAGGAATTAAGATTTGTAAAGGAAGTTCATATAATCGCAGTTAAAAATGAAGTCAAGGAATTATTATGGATCTTGAATAAAGATCTATCAGGCACTCCGGTAGTAAAAACTATCAATTTCGAAAAAGACAAGATTCAGGAGTTGTCTGGGAAGTTTGAGAAAAATCATCCACAGGTTGAATTTTGTTTGCCCCAATCGTATTTATATGAGCCAAATGCCGCTATTATGAAAAGCGGATTATTCGATCTGGTTGCTGTAAAAACTCAAACAAGGAAACTACATCAGCATTCTCATCTATATACCTCTAGAGAATTAATGAATTTTCCTGGAAGGATATTTAATATAACTGAAATTAAAGAATATAAACCTAGTGATCTAAAGCGATACTTTAAGTCAAAAAAAGCGAATATCACCACCAGGAATTTCCCTGAATCTGTAGAAAGTATTCGCAAGAAATTTAAGATCAAAGACGGTGGGACAGATTATATTTTCTTTACAACTAACAAGAACGATGAAAAGATCGTGATCATTTGCAAAAAAGTATAGCTACCTAAGATCCCTGAAAATTTGAGGTTTTCTACTCCCTTTAGGAAATTTCAATTTTGAGATCTGCTCTACATCCAGTCGCTCAATTTCAGGAGTAACATTCAAGTGAGATTTGAAGTTTTCTTTAAGCTCTTCTATCTTTTCAAAAGAATCTGGAACTAGAATCTTTAGGTTATCATTCCCCAGATCATCCAGACTGGCTTCAATAATGAAGGTTCTGATCTTTCCATAGCTATTAAGAACCTCAATAATATGCTGGGGATATAAACTGGTACCCTTAAGTTTGATCTTTTGTTGCTTTCTACCTATTACCGGACTTAAACGAGGAGTATTCCTGCCGCAATTGCACTTTTCTTTAGTATAAGTAAGCATATCGCCCGTAGCAAATCTTAGTAGAGGCATGGTTTCAGTGCCTAAAGGTGTTACCACCAATTCTCCAATTTCTCCCGGTTGCACCTGTTTTCCCTGATCATCAAGAATTTCAGTATATATAAGATCCGTCAATACATGATTACCTTTATGCTCGGAGCACTCAGTAAAAGCTGTAGACATCTCCGTGGAAGCGTAGGTTGAAAACAATTCGATATCCCAAAGGTCTTTTATTCGTTGTCCCAAAGCATTAAGTTCAAAATTCTGATCTCGCAAAGGCTCACCGATACAAATGGCCGCCTTGATAGAAGAATTTTTATAATCGATATTATTATCCTCGGCATACTGGATCATTTTCAGTAAAAATGAAGGCACAGCGACAAGGTAATTTGGTTTGAATCTTTCGATACTTTCCCACTGCAATTGAGGTAATCCGCTGCCGGTCCTAATAATTCCTGCTCCAAGTTTTCTTAAACCAAGAAAATAAGCCAGACCTGCCATGAACCTTCTATCCAGAGTTGTAGTGATCTGTACTTTATCAGATTTCTTTAGTCCCGCCATTTTAAAGGATCGATATTCATTCTCGGCCAGGCGATCCAGGTCTGCATCGTTCAGTGCAAAATTAACCGGACTTCCAAGAGTTCCTGAAGTGGTTACAAAATCAATAATATCACCCTCAGGCACCGCAATAAAATCTGAATTGAATCGTTGAAGTTCTTCTTTAGAGGTTACAGGTATTTTATGCAGGTCTTCAAAAGAGTCTATTTCTTCAATTAAAATATTGCGCTCTTTGAAAAGCTTCTTATAATAAGGAGATTCGGCAGAAATATATTTCAGTTGCTTTTTGAACAATTTCCATTGTTCTGCATGTATTGTTTCAACATCTTTAAATGAGTTATTGTTCATATTAAAGTTTTCGGTAGCTTTTTCTAATCATTTTTTCGATCAATTCTACATCCGGTAAAGTTGTGACTTCACGCTTTTTAGCCTGTTTAAAATGAATTACAGCATTCTTATAATCTTCAGTATTATAATATATTTTGCCAGCCAAAAACCAGGCTTCCCAGAAATCAGAATTCAGACTTACTAATTCTTTTGCTGTTTCTACAGAAATTTCCACTTCCTTTGAAAGCTGATCTTTCACTTCATTTTCCAGTTTCCTGAATTGCTCATAATCCTGAAATGCTTTAGTCTGAATAAAATTACTTTGCGGAATATTATCTACAACTGTTGCGACAGAATGATCTACAAGTCCATTTTCAAATTTTGCAAAAACATCATCCAGATCATAGGCAATAAACTCTCCCATCTGATAAGGATTTGAAGATACCCAGACCTTCCTTTCTTCAGGTTTAAAAACGATGCCATGATGAGCTAGTAACTGATTGATCGCTTTTTCATTCCCATAACCGATCTCTTTATCGTCTAAACCTTTCATATTACGCAAGATAGCAACAGCCTTCTCTGGATTGATCTTTTCTGTTTCTGAAACCAATTCATGCATTCTGTCAAAACGATACTTAGAATGACTTTCTTCGATGGCATTCAAATTCCTTTTATCATCTGAGTATGAATCACTTTGAAAATGATTACTGCAGATCAATTCATTTGAATTTTCAACCTCATAGACTCCAAAATTGGATGGAGAAACCTCAATTAGAATAGCCTTTTTTTCGTCTCCGCTGCCCACCATTATAGATTCAGACACAAAAACCTCTCTTTTTTTAGCAATCTCGATCGCTTCTGAAGTATTTGAAGCGTACTGCAGAATTTCCCTGGCTACCAGACTAATTGGAGTTTTCGCCTTGAAAGGCATTTTGGATTTCCCGGCATTAATGGTCACGGTAATTCCTTGTTCATTCATTCCGCTAACCGCGCCAATCATCCCTCCCCAGGTATACATCATGAATTTATGCCCTTGGTCAGGGTTTATGAAGGCTGCGATCTTTTGTTCTCCAAATTCGTCACCAGCATAGAAATCAAAATTCCTACCTAGAAGAAGCTGACCATCCTCAGTTTTATCATCCCAGGCGGCGAAGGAAGTACATCCAACAAGCATTAGATCCTGCAAAGCATGTCCAATATCGTGGGCTCCGTGAAAATAAAGCATTCTAATGTACCCTGGAGCAAAATCATCATAGCGCTCCAGCCCATAACGGGAAACACCATAGATCTCCTGCTTATACTCCTCTGGTACATGCAGATATAGCTTACGATTGAAATAAGATATAAAAGATTTTAGGAAGCCGCGATAATTTTCTGAAGGCACCATTGCTTCCAGTTTATTCATAAAGGCAATTTCCTGATGATGGATGAGTTCGCGGGTTAGACTTCCATTAGCAACACCCCTTTCCAGAGCATTCCCTTCAAGATATAGCTCCCAGACGCCCTGTTCATTCTTAAAAAGTTGATTGCTACCTAAACTATAATGAGTATCACTGTGTTTAATCCTGGACGTATCAATTTCCTTAATTCCTGTAATATCCGGTCTTTGCTCTAAAGATCTTTTTACCCCACAGGAAGCAAGGCAAATAAAGATCATTATTGCAAGTAAGAACCTGTAATTCATTTAATCAACTTTTCTATAAACAAGAATATTATTCTGACGGTATATGATCTCAAAATTAAGGTCCAGCAACCATCTGTTTGAGAGATCTGAATCTATAAAGATCACTTTTTTCGCATTTTCCCCAATCAGTTCTTTTAAGGCTTTTTCTTCATCGTAATTCCCGTGGATCACATAGACGCTAGTTTCAGGAACCTTTTCAATTTCAGAATAAAATAATATACTGGCAGATCTAGCCCTGGCAGTTCCTTTTAAAATATCCAGGGTTGGCTTATCATTTTCCAGCGCATGAATTTCAGAAGTTTCAAATTTATAAGAAAGAAATAACGGAATGATCCCATATCCTGAATTGATCACCGTAATACTCTCCCCTTCCTCAATATACCTGCTTATGCGTAAATTCTTTTCTCGCACATTTCTGAATTTCTTCTTAATTTCCGGATAAATCGATTTATAACGGTAATTATCAAGAACTGCTCGTTTGCGATATAATTTTTCGCTTTCGCTATTGGCGATCCTCCCTCTAAAGTCTCCTAAGCGTTTTAAATAGATCGGTGCTTTTCCAGCTTCTGCTCTGTTAATAATGAATTTTCTAAAAACTGCTCTTTGCAAAATAAAACTTACGGCAACTGCCGTGATCACACCAATTATTGAAATCACAGAAATAGATCTTAAAGCCGGATGCTGTGCAAATATCAAAGCGCCCATTCCTAATAAGGTTGTAATAACAGATATCAAAATTGAAGTTTGATAGGTTCTTAATTCGGACTTTCCGGTTTCATACTCATGTAAGCAGGCGTTGGTGATAAAAATGCTATAATCTAGACCAAGTCCGAAAATAAAGGTGGAAATGATAATATTAAGAATATTGAATTCAATATCCAGAATAGCCATTATTCCCAATGCGCAAATCCAGGTTACTGAAATAGGCAGCAAGGTAAACAGACTTAACTCCAGGTTTCGGTAAGATATTAGCAGAACGATGAAAACAGCAATTAATGATATCAGGATAAGTTTATTGAAATCTGATTTTAAATTTCCAAGAAAATTCTGGTTCATAGCTTTTCGATCCAGTGCAAAAACTCCTGGTTCATCTTCAAAATAAGACAGGAATTCTTCAGTATTTTCTTCCTGAAGACTCACGGTACTAGTAACCGTAGCCAATTCTTCCCCTTCCGAAATAAAATCGCTTAGGTAAAGGGAGCCGGCATTTTTATAATCATTGAGGCCAATTGTTTTAAAATCTGTATCTAACTGCTTATAGAAGTTCCCAAATGTTTCCGGGCGAAAACCATATTTAGAAGAAACGCTTATGAGATCTGATCTTACACTGTCTTTCTTTGACGTTGTCCAGAATGTATTCCAGTTGCCGATCTTTTCAGTTTGAGTAGTTGTGGAATGAATCACCCCTCCAATACTGCTGAAATTCTCAATTAAACCTTCAGCTTCAAAATCCTGAAGTTTATGATATAACTTACTATTTTGCTGAAGAGCCTCATCTACTGTATTCCCATAAGTAACCATATAGACACTCTTTCCAGATCTACCGGCCAGATCTTCAACCTTTTCTTCCACGTCTTTGATCACTGCAGGCTGGTAGTTCAATTTCGAGAGATCATTATTGAAATCTACCTTATTAAAAAAGAAGAGAGAGATGGAAAATACCGCAATGACGGCGATCACTAAAGGTTTTACTTTTGAATAATCTACAGAAGCTATCCTATCCAGAAAAGTAGATTTTTTAGAATATTCATTCCCCGGACTGTAAAATAATGGTATTAAGATCAAAGCAAAAATCGAGGACAGAATTACGCTTATAGCGGCAAACACTCCAAGATCATTAAGTGCTTCACTTCTTACAAATATGAGACATAAAAACGCGATAGCCGTCGTTACACTGCTCATTAGGACCGGCTTCGTGATATCACGGTATAATTGATCCACATCCCGATTATTTCTGAAATGGGTTAAAATATGCAAGGCATAATCCAGTGTTACTCCGAGTAATATTGCTCCTATTCCCAATGATATGGCAGAGACGCTTCCCTTAAAAATACTTATCGCTGCAATAGCTGAAATTCCCGCCAGGAAACTGGGCAGAAAAAGTAATATTGGTACATAGACCTTTCGGTAGAAAAATATAAGAAGCAATAACAGAAGCCCCATGGCGATCCCCATCGTTAACTGAATATCCTTTTTGATGCGATTAGCATTCGCCAAGGAATAAAGCACTCCTCCAAAATAGCTGGCCTCTACAGAAGCATGATTCGAATTTAGAACCCTAACTTTTTCTTCCAGGGAACTAATGAAAATCTCATTTTTATTAGTTTCTGAAGCTGGATAGGCCGGATCTAAAAACAAGATGATATTCTTTTTATCCTTGGTGATCAGGTAATTTTTATAGATGCTGAAATTATCGCCAACCTGTAATTCCTGAAGTTTCGCTAATCCCAGATTTGTAAAATTCAAAGGATCATTTAGAAAATAATCTTTGGTAACAAATCCTGTAGGAGACATTAATTGACGGTAACCAGAACTTATCCGATTTTTAATACTATCCTGATATAACCTATTTTCAATTTCCTGGTAGTCGTTTTCATTAAGAAATATTGGCAGGTTGGCAAAGACGAAACTATATACCTGATTGATATCCTTTTCAGGGACCTTACCTTTTATTTCCAGGATATATTCCGAGAAATCATTTTCTAGAATATTAGTTAATTCATTGGCATAAACCACTAAAGAATCCGGGTTTACAGTTTCAGATTCTGCAGAAATACTCACGATCAATTTATCAGAAAAATCAGCTTCTTTCAGGATCTTTTTAAGTAATTCCTGTTTTTCACCAGATGGAATAAGCCTGGTAATATCTTCTTCCAAAGTAATATTCCATGCGAAAAAAGAGATTAATGCTGCATACAATATGAGGATTGAAAAACCAATTATTTTATGGTTCTTCAAATAATTGTGAATATTAGAGAAAGCTTTACGCATTAAGGTTTTACCACCTGCTTTTGGTTAAAGACCGAAAATAAAAAATAAAATACAATCCATAGGCTTACGGCCATAACAATTGCCAGGGCGAAACTTCCCATAATATACTGCCACACTCCCATAATAACATCTGTTCCCGTATTGAATTCATGAAGTTTTAGATCCCAGTCGAATCCTTTTCCCGTGATCAAGGAACCAGTTTGATAACTGGCATAGACGATAATCGGAATTAAAGGCGGTATACTTATATTCGAGAATAAGAAGGCTATAACCTTATTTAATTTAAAAACCGCGGCTAATGTAAAAACAAGCAGGGTATGAATCCCCCAGAATGGAGATATTCCCACAAAAATTCCTAGCGCGATCGCAGCCGCCTTTTTATGAGGCGGTTCCTGACTTTTTATAATATCCTCTTTCCAGAATCTTTTGAAGCCTTTGTTCTTAAAGTCCTGATATTTATTGCGTGGATGTATATAAAAGAAACTCACCAGTACAAACCACATATAAAGAAGCACAATTCTAACAATATCCCAGAATGGTCTGAAATGCGTTACCCGTTCCCCTTCCTGATAAAACACCTTTATCGGGATGTTCTTTACTTCGGCTTTTTTCCATGCTGCCTTTACAAGAACCTCGATTTCCAGTTCAAATTTCCAGGTTATGAGCTTTAAGGAATTAATTAGCTTAACCGGATATAACCTATAACCACTTTGTGTATCGTGAAGTTCGATTCCGGTGACCACGAGAAACCAGAAATTAGAGAATCTATTTCCTGTACTACTTTTACCCGGGATTCCGTCGCGACCCATATTTCGATCACCAACGAGCAATAATTCCGGATCATTTTTTTTACGCGATTCCAGTTCGGTCAAAAATACATCAAGATCATCTGGATAATGCTGACCATCTGAATCTATGGTGATCGCATAATCATAGCCTAATTCTTCAGCATAGCTAAAACCAGTCTTTAAGGCTATACCTTTCCCCCTGTTTTCGGGATGAACTTTATGATGGAATTCAGGATAATTTTTAAGGATATCATGCGTAGAATCGGTAGAACCATCGTTAATGATAATAATTCTATTTGTATAGAGCTTAAGATCATTTAAAAAACTACCTAGAGAATGAGCGTTATTGTAGGTTGGTACAATTACGCAGCAATTAAGATCTACAAATCTACCTTGAAAAACAGGCTCCTTTTTCACTCTGAAATAATTTAATGCAAAAGTATTATTTATTCAGAGAGTAACATAATAGAAGTGAATTATTAGCAGGCCTTATATAACGAGCTAATTTTTAAAACGATACCCTGATTATTCTTAGCTACTCCTTTAAGTTTAATGAATTCACCGGTTTCGGTGAGATTGGATTCAAGAATAAGTTCTGCATCCTGAGTAGGATCAAAGACGGCTGTAAATTTCACATTATCGGCTCTAACTAACTGAAGTTTCTTGTCGAAGATCCTTTCTGCTTCTTCCTTAAAAAGCTGCATCAAAACTACTCCCGGAGTAACAGGTCTTCCCGGAAAATGACCTTTATAGATCTCATGCTCCTTATTAACTTTTAAGCTGGTGACGGCATCATCACCTGCCAGGGAAGTATTGGAAACCTTATAAAAGTCTTCTAGAACCATACATTTATTTTAGAAAGACCAAGATACTTTAGTTTTGAAAAACTGAAGGTGGAATAGGTTGATTAATTTTGATATTCTTCATGGAGATCTCTGTATAATCACCAGACGGATC
Organism: Christiangramia echinicola DSM 19838; assembly: GCF_000423065.1. Taxonomy (GTDB): domain Bacteria; phylum Bacteroidota; class Bacteroidia; order Flavobacteriales; family Flavobacteriaceae; genus Christiangramia; species Christiangramia echinicola. The sequence continues at coordinate 50,446 of NZ_AUHG01000012.1, read as the reverse complement.
TATAAGTCTCACAGACCTAATTAAATACTGAGAATTAAAGTTGATCCAGATCTCCTCAAACATACCTTTTAGGCCTGGATCTTTAGGAATGATCAGTGCTCTTACATTTTCTCCAGCCTGATGGTAGGTGATATCGAAGTCTTTATCTGCCATCAGGATTTTACCATTAACGCTACCGGCTACCAACTCCCCCATCTTATCGAAAAGTTTATTAGAAGATAGATCAACTTCAGATAACTGACCATCTTCCACAATAAACAGTTTTGAATCTTTGAAAAGTAACTGGTAATCATAAGGTTTTGAGTATTCCCACTTCAAAGTATTAGGGGACTTATAATATACCTTACCATGACTTTCAGGACTTCCATTCATCATTTTCATTTGCTTGGTCTGGGAAAAGTCTGCAGAAAAACTATTGATATCATTAGATTTTTCTAAAACATTCGCTTTAAAATTCTGTTTTTCAGAATTACTTAAAGGGCCGTTTTGAGCAAGCATATTTAGGCTGAAAAAGAAAATGCAAATTTTAATTATACGCATGAATATTAAATAATTTATCAGGCCTTACGGTACTGAATTTACGTTGTTCTAGAATAACCAATAACTGTTCCAATATAGGAGCTGTATTAGGCATATTATCGTGTAAGAGAATAAGGTCGCCCCTATTAAGATCTTTCGTGATCCTGTGAATGATCTTTTCAGGAGATTTAGTAACCGCATCATAAGGCCTAACGTTCCATCCAATAACCTGATGCCCCGTTTTCTTTACAGCCCTTTGTGTTTTGGGATTAATGATTCCGAATGGAGGCCGAAAAAGATTCATTTCTACTCCTCCTATTTCTTTCGCAATTTTGTTACATTTTTCAATCTCTTTTACGATAACAGTACTAGGGAGAAAGCCAATTTTCCTAGTATGGGAATAAGTGTGATTACCTACTATATGTCCTCTTTTAATGATCTCTTTAAATATCTCCGGGTATTCCTGAATGTTTCTTCCAATACAGAAAAATGCAGCTTTTGTATCATAGCGATCCAATATTTCAAGAATTTCTAAAGTGCCTTCCACAGGGCCATCATCGAAGCTGAGTGCCACAGAATTATCAGGAAAATCTGGATTTCTATTGTATGCTTTGAGGAAAAAATTAAACTGAACGTTGGTAGAGAGTACAAGTATCAATAGCATATAGAGCACAGCGATCACAAGTACCGGCCAGAAAGGCCAAACCTCCTGATAGTAAAGTGCGATCGCGAAAATTGCCGCAACTGCAAAGAAAGTTTTAATCAGTTTAAAGATCAAAGGCTGTGTAAAAGAATTAGTCCGTGATTTTTTCCCAGATATTGATTATAGATTAATATTTTCCCGGGCTCCTTGCAATGTAATGCATTCAGCTTAAAGATCTCAGGAATCTTCTTTTCTTTCAGAATTTTAGAAGCCAGCCAGAAAGCATATGAGGTTACGGCATTATTTTCTCCTACCAAATGCTTGAATCCAACCTGGCATTTATCTGAAAATATTCCTTCCTGTAATTCCTTATAATAATGATCAAATCTTACATCTCCGTTTTTACCTAGTAATACAGCATCAATATCTAACACTGAAGTATTATTCTTATTCAGAAAGTCTTCTATTTCTTCTTCAAGATTTTCAAGCGCTATAGAATTAAAGATCTCGATATCCTTTAATTCAGCATAAGATTTGGTTGTTTTTTCTGTTCCTAGAGTGAAGAAAGCCGCAGATTCTGATATAATAGTTCCTGAAGTTTTAGAATCTAAAAGTTCCAGATTATTAACGGGCTCAGTTTTTATCTGCCCATCCAGTTTCTGAAAACCTGTAAATTCATAGGAAGTTTCGTCAACACCACCAACAAGAATGTTATTTATGTCATCATTCTGAAATTGAAGCATCGCATCTATCAATGCACTTTCAAAAGAAACAGAATTCTGGGTGAAAGTCATATTGTGACCCTTGCATTTAAGATCCAGCGCGATCTGGCCACCTACGGTATTATGCGTAGACTGAATAAAAGAAGTAGGACTTAACAGACCCTCCTTGGATTCCAGCATATTGTTCATAAACTTCTCCGTATCCTGCATACACCCCTGACCTGTTCCTACCAGAATAGCATCAGGCTTTTCAATTTCAGCTTCAAGCAAGGCTTTTTTAGAACAGAATAATCCCATCTTAACTGCTTTGGACATTCTTCTAAGCATCATCGGTTTTATCATAGACTTATAATCCTGGTCTAATGCAGGAAGAATATGCTGGTAATAACTCTTTGAGCTTTGATTCTCAAAGATTTCCTCAGACTGTGGAGAAACAGATGATACCCCGTTGATGTAGACCTTACTCATCTTATTGAAATATTAATGAAGTACAATTACCCCCAAATCCAAGAGAATTAGAAAGCACTGTTTCTATGTGCTTCGATTTTATTTCTGTGACCGGAGCCAGATTTGTTTCAGCCATTTTATTGCTGAAATTCAAATTAGGAAAGATCTTCCCGTTTTGAATTGAAAGCAGACTAAATATCGCTTCTATAGCTCCAGCTGCTCCAAGGGTATGCCCGGTGTAACCTTTGGTAGAACTGAATTCAGGAATGTGATCACCAAAAACTCGTTTTAAAGCAACACTTTCAGATAGGTCATTATTCCTGGTTCCTGTACCATGCGTATTGATATAATCTACCTCTGAAGCAGATAAACCGGCTTTTTTTAGTGCCCTGGAAATGGCATTAAAAGCTCCTTCCCCATTTTCAGATGAAGCTGTTTGATGAAATGCATCATTAGCATTCCCATAACCCACAACCCTACCAAGTATATTTTCACCAGCCATTTGATCTTCGGCTTCTAATAGTAAATATCCTGCGGCTTCTCCAAGGTTTAAGCCTTCACGCTCATTATCGAATGGCCTACTTTTATTTTCAGACAGGATCTTCAAGGAATTAAATCCGTTTAAAGTGAATTTTGTAAGACAGTCACTACCTCCAACGATAACGCGCTTCAGTTTACCAGATTCTATCATTTGAGCGCCCATCATTATTGCATTCGCAGATGAGGAACAGGCTGTACTTATGGTTGTTACCATTCCATTAATCCCAAAATACTCCGCAATTTTTTCAGTAGTAAATCCAGGATGTTGCGCCTGTATATATTTTCGATCAGCTACATTTTCTTTGTAATTATAAAAATGCTCTTCAGTTTTATCAATTCCGCCTACACTGGTTCCCGATATAAATCCTGTGTCACCAGGGAACCTTTCCATTCCTGAATTTTCAAGTAATTCCCTGATCGCATAAACTCCCAGAAGCGCTGCCCGGGTATAAGCATGATCTTCTGGTAAATTCAGAATTTCGCTTAACTCAGAATTACTAAGTTTGATCTCTCCTACCGGTAAATTTTGATGAATTGTAGATAAAATATCAGGATATGAAATTCCGTCTTTTCCAATTTTTAGAGAGAAATGAGCTTCTTCTACATCCCTGCCTATAGCAGAAATAATCCCCATCCCGGTGACGGCAACGCCTTCCATAGGTTACCTGACCCTGTTTTTCTCAATAAAATCTGCCATGGTATTAATAGAATTAAAGATCTCCTTTCCCTGGTTGGGATCGGTTAATTTAATCCCGTAATCTTTTTCTAAAAGCACGATCAATTCAAGCGCATCTATACTATCAAGTCCAAGGCCATCTCCAAAAAGATGTTCATCATTTTCGATCTCGCTAACCTCCATATCTTCAAGGTTGAGTTGCTCTATAATGCTTTTTTTAAGTTCGGTATGCAGGTCACTCATGTGTAGGTAAGTATAATTTCTTTAGCTCCTCTTCGTTAAAATCAATTCCACCGCTTCGGGCAATTTCCCACAAAAATACATCATATTCATTATTGTGCAAGTTTACCCAGCCACAAAGCACTTTATCAGCCTTTTCCTGTTGAAACAAACCCCTGGAATAATCAATAAACAAAGCCGGATCAAATGCTTCGGAAACTAAAAAAATATTCTCAGATCTTAACTGATGCCTTATACTTATTTCTCCAAGCATAATATTCGGCAGCGTATAAACGAAAAGTGAAGGGGATGGAAATTCTGCCATAGTTCTGGCATAAGCTTCATCTGTTTCCAGGCTTGATGCCGAATTAGCAAAGATAAGGGCCGTTTCCTTATCCTGAATATTTGCATTTGTTAGAATTTCAACCCCTAAATATCCAAATTTGGACAGACTATCCATTTTAAAGAATTTAGGATATTTCAGATTTTGATCCCTATATATACCTTTTAAAAACTTTGAAATAACCAGGTCTGGTTCAGATTTAAAAATGAGCTGTCCGTTCTTATAAACTTTGGAATCTCTAATGGTCACTGAATTTATTATGGAAAGTTCAATACTCATATTCTTTCCTTTTTAAGCAACATCGCCAGGTTACATCCCCCAAAACCGGAGGCTGTTTTTAAGGCCAGCGATAATTCCCTGTTTTCGTGATCCTGAATAATATTTAAATCTTTAGAAACACCAGAGGCAGTAAAATTAAGGGAGGCATACAGCTTATCCTTCAGTAGGCTATGTTTTGTTATGATACTCTCTATAAGGGCTGAAGTTCCCAAAGTATGGCCATAATAACCTTTAAGGCTATTAACCGGTGTATTATTTAGACCCGCACGATCAAAAGCAATCGCTTCCATCGCATCATTATAATTAGTGGCTGTGCCATGCGCCGATAAATAATCTATTTGTGAAGACTCAATATTATTTCGTTCAAATAATCTATTTATACTTTTAAACAATCCTTCTCCTGTCCTGCTTGGCCCGGAAATATGATTTGCATCGTTAGCGGTAACCGCATCGATATATTGAATCTTTCCCTGATCTTTTGAGAAGTCTGGCCCTATTAAAACCGCCGCGGCAGCTTCGCCCAGGCTTACTCCTTCCCTGTCATTTGAAAAAGGCCTGCATGGTTTCGGACTAATTGCCTGAAAAGATTGAAATCCAGAAAGTACAAATTCTGAAACCAGATCACCACCGGCTACGATCGCATTACTAAATCTTCTTGCTTCAATAAGGTCATTCGCAGTTTTAATTGCCAGGGCTCCTGAAATACATGCATTCGAAACAATAATTGGTTTATGCTTTAAGCCAAAAAATTCAGCTACAATTTTGGCCATTTTCCAAAGATATATTCTATCTGAGGAAAACTCACCTGTACCTAATAGATCAATATTTCCTTTTGTTGTAGAAATAATTAATCCTGTAGCATTAAGATCAACAGAGTTTGATTGATCAAAAACCTGTTTTATTGATAAAATAAGCAGCTTTTCAAGTTTGGTATATTTAACTGGATCAGCATGCTTACTAAATTCATCATTTATCCGCTCAATATCTATCAAGCCGGCGTAATAGCCATTCTTGAAAAATTTAGAATTGTTATGATGTTTTAATGCAGAATCAAAATTCTGAATAGCTTTCAGGTTTTCTAAAGTTCCAAAACCTAAAGGAGAAATTATTGAATCACTTAAAAGGTAGTTCCTGCTCATTAAATCAATCCCATTTTCTTTTTCCAATCTAAGAAAAACAGTGGATTCGTAAGTACTAATTCTGAGTTTTTATCTAGAAAAACCTGGGTGGTTTCACCGGTACAGATCAATTTCCCTGAAGAGATAATTTTATACGCGAAAATGAGCTTAGCAGCATCAGAGTTTATAAAATTGGTTTCGACCTCAAACTCATCACCATATTTCAGGGGAAGTTTGTGCTCACATTCCGTCTTGACAATAGGGGTTGCAAAACCGTTTCTTTTTGCGTCGAGATAAGATATTCCATGTTTTTTACAGAAATCTTCCCTTCCTTCTTCAAAATATTTGAAATAATTTCCATGCCATACGATCTGGAGAGGATCACACTCATGGAAACAAACATGCATTTTAATACTATTCTGTAAAACTTCACTCATTCTACCGTCACCGTTTTCATTTCTGAAGTTGCGATTACGATCCCATTTTCATTTTCGGTCCTGGCAGAAACTGAGGTCACATTCATGATCTCATGAAGTATCTCCACATAAGTTTTAAGGGTCTCACCAACTTCTGGTAAACCAAATATCTCCACAGTTTTTATCACCCCAATAAAACCTGTTTTCGGTTTTGTTTGTCCGCTCAGCGAGCCCTGGTACCCTCTGTGTAAAGACATACTTTGAGCCATATGTTCGATGAGTCCGCTTTCAGCAAGCTTATTTTCATCCAGCAGCACACTATCCCCAGGTACAGTAAAACCAGTAACCCCGGTTAGAGCGGTATATTCATAAAGAGTATCTACAAAAACGAAAGGTTCTTTCTGCGGAATTAAATTAATAATCTCCTGATGGGATGTGATTGGATGATGTAAAAGATTTTCTGCCATTTTTTAACTAAAGTCGTTCCAGTAATCGTAATAATTATACCACTGATGAGGATATTTTTTTACCATTTTTTCCAGATCGTCAAGATATGATTTTAATAATTCCTGAGCCGTAAATTCTTCAGGATTGTATGGCCTGGCGTAAAAATGATAATGAAAATTTTTTTCCCGCATCAAATGCACAAATAGTACAGGTATTTTATTTCTTGTGGCCAGTTTAAAAGGTCCTTGCGGAAACTTAACCATTTCCCCCAGGAATTCAGCCTTATATGTTTTGGAATGTTTTAAATACCTGTCGGCTGCAAAAACTAGAAGTTCATTATTCCCTAAAGCCTCCTTCATATGAAATATATGACTCAAATCTTCTTTTAGCACAATGATCTTCACTTCTGAAGTTCCGGTAACCGATTCAAGGTAATTCTTGATCTGCCGATGTTCAAAATCTGTAACTACCAGATTAACCACCGCTTCTGAATGTCTTTCTTCAAAAAAATGCTTGGCTAAATTGAAATTACCAATATGTGCGGTAAGTAAAATTCCGCCTTTGTTTTGCTTCAGTAAAGCATCAATATGCTCCACGCCGTCAAATTCGAAAGTGAATTTATGCTTTAATCCGCTGGTGATGGCAACCCTGTCTAATTGAATCCTTCCAAAAGTGAAATAATTTCGGTATACATTAAAAGCAGACCTGACTGGTGAATAACCCAATCTTTTCCTGAATAGATAATAGGTGCTTTTTGTGGAAGTAAACGAGAAAAAAATAAAATATAAAGCAACGAACAGTAGTACAAAATAGGCAGAATACAGCCCGGTCTTTTTGATTATTTGTACATAGATCCTGAAGCCTAATAGCGTACCTCGAGATTTTCCTTTCCAGGTAGCCATAGATCTAGGAATATAATCCGCCGTTAATATTGATCACTTCCCCGGTAATATAAGAAGATCTATCTGACGCAAGAAAACTTACCAGGTTCGCAACTTCTTCAGCTTCCCCAAATCGATTCAATGGAATATGTTTTTTAAGCTCATTTTCATCAAAGTCTTTGGTCATATCAGACTGGATAAATCCGGGTGCTACCGCATTTACGGTTACCTTTCTTTTACCAATTTCCTGCGCAAGTGCTTTTGTCGCTGCGATCATTGCACCTTTTGCCGCAGAGTAATTAACCTGGCCTGGATTTCCTTTTAAACCTGAAAGCGATACAATATTGATGACTCTGCCATAGCGGCTTCTCAGCATATCTTTTAAAACAGAATGTGTAACATTATAAAATCCATTAAGACTGGTGTCTATAACCGAATTCCAGGCTTCCTTGTTAGTGAAGATAAATAAACCATCTTTGGTAATGCCGGCGTTATTTACCAGAACTTCAATTTTCGCATTTGGATTTTCAGACTTCCAGGTATCAAGTGATATTTGTGCAGCATCATCATCTGAAACATCAAACTTCAAAATATCACATTTTACACCTAACTGCTCAATTTCAGTTTGGGTTGCTTCAGCGGCTTCAGTATTAGAATGATAATTTAGAAGGATATTATAATCGAGATCTTGAGCTAATTTCAAGCAAACTGCTTTGCCAATACCCCTGGATCCTCCTGTAACCAATGCGTACTTCATATTTAGTAAGCTTCGTTGTTTTTTAAATACTCCTTTAATTCCCCGATCTCTTCGTACAAAGGCCTGTCTTCTATGATCTTCGGAATAATAAGTCTTAATTTATCCAGTTTAGACCTTGTAGCTGAGGATAATTTATCATCAAAATCCAGAAAATATAATGCCTGGATTATAGTTGCCAATTCAGTAGAAATAACTTCAAAGCTATTGTCTATAACCTTTTTAGTGATATTGGCAGAATTCGCTCCCATACTCACAATATCCTGATTGTCATTATTATTCGGAATACTGTGCACGTACATTGAATTTGAAAGCATTTGGTTTTCAGCAGTAGTTGAAACGGCTGTGAATTGAGCTCCCTGCATTCCGAAATTCAATCCCAATTTTCCCATATTCACAAATGGAGGAAGAATATCATTCAGTTTAGAATTCAGTAAGTAATTCAATTGTCTTTCGGCTAGCATCGAAGTTTTAGTTATGGCTAGTCGAAGTTTATCCATTTCAAGAGAAACGTAATCACCATGAAAATTTCCGCCGTGATATACATGTTCTGTCTTTACGTCTATTATAGGGTTATCGTTTGCTGAATTAACCTCCTCGATCAATATCCTCAAAGAGTTTTCTAATGTGTCTGAAACAGGACCTAATATTTGCGGAACACATCTTAAACTGTAATATTCCTGAACTTTTTCCTTGAAAAAAGTATTCTCATTTGCGCCATTAGAATATAAATGGTCATTACGGTCACGGGTAAGCTTTGAATCTGCAAGATGATCTCTCATCTTTCTAGCGATATTCTGCTGACCAATATGCAGCTTTGAAGAGTTTAATTCTTCTGAAAGATGATCGTCATAAGCTTCAACAATCTCATTGATGACTGAACTACAAAATACAGCCCAGTTCAATAATCTTTTTGAGTAAATAAGATTTACAATGCCAATTCCGGTCATGGCAGAAGTTCCATTCATTACCGCAAGACCTTCCCTTATTTTTATTTTAGCAGGTTTGATCTCTAGCTCTTCAAAAACTGTTGCGGTATTTCTGAGTTCACCTTTAAAAATAACTTCACCTTCTCCAATTAATACTAAAGCTAGATGTGCGAGTTGCACAAGATCTCCAGATGCTCCTACTCCACCATGTTCGAAAATAACCGGAGTTATATCATTATTTATTAATTGAATCAGGGTATCGGCGATGGAACGATGAATTCCAGATTTTCCAAGGCATAAAGTATTGAGGCGGGCTAGCATTAAAGCTTTTACATAAACTGGCTGCATTACAGCTCCGGCCCCGGATGAATGACTTCTAATAAGATTTAGTTGCAATTTGATCTTATCCTCATCATTGATCTTATACTGAGCCATAGGCCCGAATCCGGTATTTACACCGTAAATAATCTTATTTTGAGAGAAATTTTTAAGAAAATCAAAACTTTCTTCCAGTCTTTTTTGGGAATCTTCACCTAATTCAATCTTCTCATTTTCAAAAAGAACGTGGTAAAAGTCAGTAAATTCAAGTGCATTATCTAAATTCAGCATATACCGATTCTGCTAGTAATTATAGGTTTGGGATCGCTGTTAAAGCTTTTAACAAATGTAGCATAATTAATAGAAAACCCTAAAGAAACAGTAGCCGGTTATTTTAATTTTTTCAGATAAAATATACGATATGCCGGGTTATCTTAAGGCAAGATAAATTTAATCTTACCACATACCATTAGATTTTAAATAAAGGTTAGATGTTAGGATAATATTCTATAAGTAATAGAACATGATATACATTTGAATATGGACTGGCAAACAATTTCCAATTGAACCAGTCTTTTGCTTATATCTCAAAGAAAGCCCTGGCAAACCTGTTAGGGCTTTTTTCAATTTCTAAATTACTTCAATTCACAGTTTCTGGTTAAGTTTGCCTGGAGTAGATTTAGTTTTTTATGAAGAAAGAATTCAGAGATATTGTAATTATTGGGGCCGGACCGTCTGGAAGTATCGCCGCCGGATATCTGGAAAAACATGATGCTTCAGTAATGATCCTGGAGAAACAAAAATTCCCGAGGTTTACCATCGGTGAAAGCCTTATCCCAAAGTGCATGGATAATTTTGAAGAAGCCGGCTTTTTGGAAATTCTGAAGTCTCAGGGTTTTCAGAAAAAATTTGGTGCTCGATTTATAAAAGAAAATAAAACTGCTGAATTCGATTTCAGTAAAAAATTTGGAGAAGGCTGGAACTGGACCTGGCAGGTTCCACGAGCCGATTTTGATAAAGTTCTTACCGACGAACTTAGTTTGCGAGGCGTAGATATAAGATTTGAAACCGAAGTAACCTCAGTTTCATATCGCGATAAATTCTGGACCATAATGACCAGAAACCAGAATGGAAAAGTATCAGAAATAACATCAAAGTTTATAATAGATTCCAGTGGTAATGGACGTGTATTAGCCAGACAATTAGACCTTGAAGCACCACCGAAGATCTATGACCACTCCTCTATTTTTACTCATATTAAAGAAACAAATAGACCAGAAGACATTGAAGGTAATCAAATTACTTTTGAAGTTTTAAATACTGAAACCTGGTTCTGGTATATACCATTTTCAAATGGAGTATCGAGTCTTGGGTTTGTAGGTCCTAATTCCTGGATAGAAAATTCTAACGAGAATAACAATGTAGCTTTTAAGAACATGCTCCGGGAAACAAAATTTTATCAGGGTAGATTTGATAATTATCAATTCAATTTCAGACCAGTAAAGATCAATAATATATCTAAGAACGTTAAGTATATTCATGGGGAGGGATTTGCCCTTACCGGAAATTCTGCGGAATTCCTGGATCCCGTGTTCTCATCTGGAGTAGCCTTCGCTACAGAGTCTGGTTTATTAGCAGCCAAACTCGCTTTAAGGGAAATTAATGGTGAAAAAATAAACTGGGAAGTAGAGTATTCAGATTATATAAAGAAGGGAGTGAATGTTTTCTCCACCTATGTGAAAGAATGGTACAGCGGAAAACTTCAGGATATCTTTTTTCATCCTTTTCCAAACCCAAAGATCAAAGAACAAATTTGTGCAGTTTTAGCTGGCTATGTTTGGGATAATAAAAATCCATTTGTAAGAAATCACGCCAGAATTCTTGAAAATCTTCATACACTCATTCAGAAAGAAAAAATCACGTAATTTTTTTTCGGACTTATAAGCCTGAAGTCAAGTATCTTAAATTAAATGAAGTGTTTTTCCTTGTAAATTAAACCGAAAAAAGATTTAAAAGGCTTGTATGGTTTATAAGTAAAAGTTACATTTGCAACCGCAAAAATACTTGCGAAGTTCTTAAATAACGGAGAGGTGGCAGAGTGGTAATGCAGCAGCCTGCTAAGCTGTCATCCTTCGGGATGCCCGGGTTCGAATCCCGGTCTCTCCGCTAGATTTTTAGTCTGTGGTTTTTTATTCTCTTTTTCGACCGGAAAAATTGGGATAAATTTCCTCCGATTCCCGGCTACTTTTTTAAAAGTGATTTGGAACGGAAAAGACTAAAAATAATGATTATTTATTACGGGGTGTAGCGTAGCCCGGTTATCGCGCCTGCTTTGGGAGCAGGAGGCCGCAGGTTCGAATCCTGCCACCCCGACTTTTTAACATATCATTAAGGAGTAAACAACAGGGTAATTATATGAAAAACATGTAGTTACCCTTTTTTTATGGATTAAATTAACACAATTTTAGACTAATAAAAAGTGAGTTTTTAGTGAGTTCGTGAGTAGATCGTGAGTCAATCGCGAGCTTATTTTTTGTATCTTGATAGAATTTGGATGAATCCCATCCATGTATTGTTGATTTGACTTTCGTACAAGCAATTTTGTTTCATTAAAGTCAAATCGTTATGCGCACTACTCAAACCTTTTCTATTTCTTTTTTCACCCGCAAAAAGAAAAATCAACCTGAATCAGCCATCCTCTATGCCCGAATTACCATCAATGGTAAAAAGCTGGAAATTAGTTTAAAGAGAACGATTCCTGTTGATAAATGGAATCAGGCTTCTACCAAAATGATGGGAAACAGCCCTGAGAGTTTCCAGATTAATAGGAAGATCAATGATACCAGGAGCCACTTATTTAAGATCAATGATGCTCTACAAAAAGAAGAAAAAGTAATTACCGTAGATCTTGTAAAATCAAGATTTCTGGGAACTGATCAGGACCATAAAACCTTGTCTCATTTAATTGTCTACCATGAGAAGAATATGGGTAAGGTATTGAAATACGGAACAATGAAAAATTATACAACTACCGGTACATATTTAAAAGACTATCTAAAGGAACAACAACGGACAAATGATATTTATTTAAAGCATATCGACTATCAGTTTACACTTGGTTTTGAGAGCTATCTGCGAAATCTGGATGGATTACGGAACAATGGCTTAATGAAACACATGGAGCGCTTTAAAAAGCTCATGAGACTTGCAGAACATCTTGACTGGATTGAGAAAAATCCAACTAAAAGATTTAAACTCCGTTTTGATTCGGTGGATATGGTATACCTATCAAAAATCGAGTTGGAGAAATTGAAAACACAACAGCTGGAGAATCCTACTTTAAGGTTAAACCGGGATATTTTTGTTTTTGCATGTTATACAGGACTAGCCTATGCTGATGTAAAAGCATTAACTAAAAACCACTTACAATTCGGCATAGATGGGAAGAAATGGATTTATACACGTAGAAGCAAAACAAATACCCCTGTTAGAATTCCACTCTTAGGAGAAGCAGAAAAAATATTAGACCGATATAAGGATCATCCCAAAGCAGAACAAAATAATAGGTTGCTCCCAGTATACTCAAACCAGAAAACGAATCATTACCTAAAGGAAATTGCCAAAAAAGCAAAAATTAATAAGAAATTGAGCTTTCATACGGCCAGGCATACTTTTGCCACTACCGTCACACTGGCAAATGGGGTGCCGATAGAAACGGTCTCAAAATTATTAGGACATACTAAAATAGCAACAACTCAGATTTATGCGCGAGTAATAGACACTAAAATTTCTAGTGATATTAATTTACTAAGAAGAAAACTTAATACATAATTTTATCATGATAGGGGTGGATTTATTTTTCGATAATGAAATATCACTAAACATGAATAGTTTTTAATATTATTTGGTTTTTTATGATATTTCTTTAATATTCGCAATCTACTTCAATCCTGCCCTACCTTTTTTGAAGATTTTTTAATTTTAAAAATTTCAATATGAAAAAAATCTACTTGTGCTTTTTTCTAGTTCTAATAATCAGCGGTTGTCAAAAAGATGAAATTTCTGCTCCTATACCAGTTGAAGGTATACAAGAAGAACTTGAAAAAGAGGAAGGGCCTATTCAAAATATTGAGTTTAAAGATTTGCCGGTAACAATCCGTCAAAAATTTGACGATAGGAACTTTATAAAACAAACTTCCAATCAAAAAAATGTTTCTATTAGGATAGGTAAGGCTAAAACCGATATTCCAGCCTTGAAGGTTAAAAATAAATATGGAAGATACACCTATACAATTGCCTTGAGCAAATCAAAACAAACAAAATCAAATATTAATAATAGTTTGTATTTTGATAATTATGTGGTTAAGGAATTAGAGGATGGCGGCCAAAAATAATTCATCATACGATATGTGCCGACTGAGAATTGGTTTTATTTAAATAATAGGGATATTCGCCATTACAGTGGAACAATAAAAATTTTCAATTTGGAAGGAGATGCTCTGGGTAATATAGAATTAGCAGATGGTGAGCCTATTATTAATGAAAATTTAACAAAGGCTTTGGAAGTTGAAGAAGAATGTATTTATGAATATAAAGGGTTTATCTGTACAGGTGATGTTTGTTTATTTAAATATGAATTAGAGTGTTCTAATGTTGTATCCAGTGGAGGTGATAGCACACCGGGAGGAGAAACAATTAATACATCTGAATATGAAGGTTCAACATGGGATGGTAATACCTCTACGGGCGGAAGTGGTAGCTCTAGTGGAGATAGTTCTGGAGATGATGAAATAAATTCTACTCCAATTTTAGACAGGGACTTTTTAGATGATAACATAGATAATAATTTAGAAGATCCCTGTGCTTCAATAATCTTCAATCAGTTAACTTTGTTATCAGCGAACAATGATCTTCCTCCAAACGTTTCTTATGATGCAATAAATGGTTTGGAAACTGACCTTGAGTTTTCTGATGATATAATGAATTTATTCAACAAATCTGATAAATTAAATTATGATTTGAATGAAGACAGTACTTTAATAAATTCAAATGCAAAAACTGACTCGTCAGCAACATATAATTCCATTACAGAAAGTTGGGATGTTTCCACCAGTTTTAATCCTAACTACTTTGATGATGCCACAGATCTTAGTATGGCTAGAACTATGATTCACGAATCTGTTCATGCTTATCTTGTTTATACAATGAAAGGTGAGCCCACCGGAAACATGATAGAAGCATTAATGGCATATATTAAGGATAATAATTTACCTCATACTGTCAACAATAACCTGCACCATAATTTTATGTCCCAATTTGTTAATGCTATGGCATACCAGCTACAACAGTGGGACGCGGAGCATGGAACTGGTGGAACTTTAGGCTGGCAATATTATCAGGATATGGCCTGGGGAGGAATGACAAAAGATCCTGATAATCCAGGATCATATTATGACGAATTTAATAATTATTTGGATGAAAAAGTATCTGATCTTGGTGGAGACGGTAGTTTAAAAAATCAAATTAGAAATCGAATTGAGGATGTCATTATGAGTGAAAATAGTAACTATTCTGATTCCAGTCAGAATGGTAACAAAAACGACTGCCAATAATATGAGAAAAATAATCCTACTGTTTTTAATAATAACTTATTATAGTTGTGCGACAAAAGTCAATAGAGGAAAATATTGTCAAGTAGCTAGTGATAGTGGAGGAACTTGTATTAGTTTTGATAAAAAGAACAATTTTAACTGGAAAACGAATACTGATTTTGGTCCTCCCACCATTGGCAAAGGTTCCTATGAGATAAGAAACGAAAAACTTTATCTGAAATTTAAAAAGGATTCTTTAAATTATGAAAGTACGGTCGAAGTACTTAATACAGAGGTAACGAAAAACAATAATATTTCACTGGTAATCAAGGTGGTAAATGAACAGAAAATGCCTTCTCCCAATGCACTGATTACCTTAGATAAATATCCTGATAGGAAAAACTATGCAGATATTAATGGGATAGTAAAAATAGAAGATATTCCCAAGGGTAAAAAACAAATAGAAATTCAGGTGGAGCCACTAGATGTACTAGAAAGTTATAGTTTTAGTTTTACTCCGAAAAAAAATAAGGAGTTGCTGGTTACCCTACATAAGGCAAAACCACGAATAATTTCGGACACGCTTTATGTTTATAAGATTATTGAGAGTACCCATAAAAAATTACACTTAAAGAATCCTTTAGGTAAACATAATATTGAATTTCTCCGTATTAAAGAATAATTAACCACTATGTTGATGTAGGTACTGGATTCTTATTATTGGTAAAGCAAGATGTGTCATTGTCATGACAATCTTGCTTTACGCCCGAAGGTTGCAAAGTTCTAAAAAGATTTAACTTCGGAATTATTTTTAATAAATTAGAATAGTCATTTTTACAGTTCTATTGAAAATGATAAAGAGGGAAGTACCGGTAACAGCGTATTTCCCTCTTTTAATTTAGAATCAACTGATGAACACCCCTAAAATTTCATAGTATTAGTTCGATAGATATGGGGCTTTAAGTCCGCTATTATACATGATTCTGTTTTCTACATAAACATCTCTTTTTTCATTGCGACCATCGGGAGTAATCAAGATTGTGTCCACAGACACACATCTTGCATTATTTTTCTTTTTTGGAATTATGAAATAGAAATTATTGCTGTTGAGAAAAAAAGAAGATCTACTCTACTCAATTATTTAGATCCAGAATTAAATTCCCATCACCAACCTTGGAAATCTACTTTGAAAAGTTTTAAAAATTCAAAATACTCATAGTCAATTATTCAGCCCCGTAAGTGTAGATGTTTAGATCATAATTTGATTTATTCTCTAATTATCTAAAAGTTCAGATTGAGTAATCAAGGGGTATTATATTTAAGTTTTTAATTACCCCAATTTGAATGCACTGATAGTAGGTAATCGGAGCTCTTAGGGTAATTAGGTAATTAATATTATGTATTTTTAATATCATGAGCATATAGGGGAACCACACCCAGCCAAAAAATTTGTACCTTTCACCAGTACAGAAGTATCAAATCACTTCAATACGTTCTATGGATATTGTGAGTTAATCGTGAGTTTTAAAACTTGGGATTACGTGAAACTATATAAATACTGGGTGTTTCAGAGCTTTAAAAGCGTTCTGCCACCCCGACAAAAGCCTGTTGATCATTTGATTAACAGGCTTTTTTGGTTTCTGATTATTTTTAAATAGTGAAAAGTTTTAAAATTTCACTATCTCGGCAAGAGTTTTAAATAATTCTGCTTTACTCTTAAGTAGTTTAAAGTTCATTTCAATTTCCTTTAACCTGGCCGAAATCAACTTATTCTCCCGACTGTTGATCAAGAAAAGCGAACTCTCTCCCAATTCAAATTTACGCTCTTCAGCACTTACCATTGAGGTATAATCGCGAACAAGCTGGTTCATCAAACTATTTTGCTCCTTTAAGGCAATAATTTGATTTTGTAAAGATTTGAGGTCATTCTTCAATTTCAATCTTGCGTTCACCAGATCCAGTTCGGCGTTTTCTAACGCTAATTTGGACAATTGCAGCTCTCCTCTTTCTTTTCTTAGGAACAACGGAAAACTGAATTTCACACCCATCTTATAATTACGATTATTAATAGTGTTTAGATCCTCGGGATTACTGGTGAGAAAATTATACTCCAGATCCAATTTCGGTAATAATTTATTGGCTCTTAGCCGTTTTTCAACTTCTAATATATCAACTTCAAAAGAGAGAGACCTAAGCTTAGGATGATCTTCCAGGTCGATACTGAAGAGTAATTCGTCAATATTGAGAGTTTCGGTTAACTCCTCTTGAATTTCTTCGACTGGAACCACCTCAGGAGTCAATTCCAGCGGCACATTCCCTTCCATCCAAAGAAAGTTAGAGAGGTCCAGTCTGGCATTTATTAATTCAAGTTTACTTTATTGTAGATCCAGCTTTCGGCTTTGTATACTTAAACCTGCCTCCAAGGTATCTATCGCTGGCTTCTCTCCTACCTCATATTCACTGGAAACACCCTGGAACCTAATTTCAGCATTATCCAGAAAGCTCTCAAAGAGATAATATTGTTGATACGCTGTATACCACTCAAAATAAGCTATAGATGCATTGTAAAGTACCTCTGTAACCTGTAACTGTCTTTTAAGCTGAGATTGATCTCTGTAAATTTTCGCTTGTTTTAAAGAGGCCATTCTTTCACTCATAAAAAGACCTTCTCCAACATTTAAGGATATTCCAGCTAAATAAAGTCCATCATCAGGTACTGTATTCTGCGGATTTAAATAAACTCCAGAATTATCCTCATATTTTGCGTTCAACTCCAGGCCATACCAGGTAGGAATCTTAAACGCTGAATTAAAATTGTTATAATATTCTGTACCGGTATAATTCTTAGATGAATAATCTGCTTCGATCTTAGGATCAAAACTTCCCCTGGCCTTTAAAAGTTTTATCTCACCTTCATCAAGTATCAGATCAGCCTGTTTTACCAGAGGATGATATTTCTTTACCATGGCCAAGTATTCAGTAAAACCAAGGGGAATGCTATCTGCTATCTGTGAAGATCCAGAGTAAGACGTTAAAATAAATGCTAGAATGATTAAAATCTGTTTCATTTTTCAGCTTTATCTTTACTTCCAGGTGCATAGTAGTTTTGAGGAAAACCATTAAGTTGTCGCCAGATTTCATACCATATTGGCACATCTTCTAACAATGCCAGGGTTGTAGCTCCAGAACCTACTCTAATTGCTTCTGGCCAGGGTTCATCATCCTTAGTTTGAGAAAGTAAAACCCTATACTTCCCATTACTGCTAATAAAGTTTTCAATAGCTACAATTTCAGCTCCGTAAGTACCATAAGAGACATTAGGCCATCCACTAAATACAATTGCCGGCCATCCATCAAACCTTATCCTCATCTTTTCTCCAATATGTAATAATGGAAGGTCAATTGGATCTACATAAGTTTCTACAGCGAGATCATACTCAGATGGCATAATACCAACTAAAGGTTCTCCTTCTTTAAAAGTCTCCCCAAGCCCAGACTTAATCGCCTTGTTTATATAACCTGGTTGCGGTGCCCTGATATAATAAAGCTCATTTCGCATTTGATAATTTGTATAGGAACTCTCTAGTTTGGAAACATCTGCCTCGGTTTGAAACAGGTCACTTTCTGCTGTAGATCTGTCACTTCTGGCTTTGGAGATCTTCTCACTATATTCTGCATTAATACGATTAATTTCCAGTTCAGAATTAATTATCTCGTTTCTACTATTAATTAGTTTATTCTCCTGTGAGATCAATTTCGCCTGACTTTCCTGAAGCTTTAATCTCTTCTCCTCAAGATCTGTCTTGGACTTCAGCCCTTCTTCATTTAATTGCTGAATACGATCGAATTGGTTTTCTGCTATCTCAAGGTTTGTTTTAAATGCTTCCAGGTCTATACTATCACTACGCATCTTAAGAATATTTTGTTTTAATTTATTCCTAGCCTGCTGAAGCTTTAAACCCCTTTCAGATTCCAGGGCATTGATCTGCCCCCCAAGGGAACTGATCTTATTTTCATAAGAATCCATAGATCTCTTTTTTGAATTGACCTGGTCTCCAGTTCTTTCTGCCAGTTGAGGATCAAAATATTCATTTTTGATTTCAGAAATAAAAAGAATAGTATCTCCTTTCTCTACAAAATCTCCTTCATTTACATGCCACTTTTCTATTCTACCTGGAATGGGAGATTGTATGGTTTGCGGCCGTTGTTCGGGTGTTAAAGTTGTTACGGCTCCAGACCCAGAAACAGTTTGCGTCCACGGAAGAAAAAGAACCACTACCAGAAATAGCGCAAAATATTTCAAAAATCGATTAAAATATTTGAAATGCGTATCCTTTAGCACCTTCCTACCGGCTTCAAACTGGCCTATATCTACCTTTTCGTGTAATTTATTTTTAGTGATATTTAGCATCTTATGCGTTATAATTTACAAGTTTCCCCTGCTCAATATGCAATATCCTGTCGCAGTATTTTTTCCATTTTGCATCCTTACTCGTAACAATAACAGACCAGTTATTTTCAGGGCTAAAAATAAATTCAAGGATCTTATCTTCCTCATCGGGGTCTAACTGATCCAGAGGGTCGTTCAGAATCAATAAAGATGGTTTTCTAACGATACTCCTGGCCAATATGATCTTTCTGGCAACAGAATACGGGATCTGTATTCCTTCTGGATGAATAATTGTATTGAGTCCTTTAGGTTGTTGTTTGACGAATTCAGATAAACCGGTTTTCTCCAGTGCCCATCGAATATCCTGCTGAGTGATGTTACTGTCGCCAAAGGTTATATTTTCCAGTAGAGTGCCTTCAAAAGGAGATTCTTCAGATAAAGATTGTCCAAGCAAAGACCTATAGTGGTTCAGCTTTATACTCTTAATGGAGTTTTCATTTACAAAGATCTCACCACCGGTAGGTTGTATAAGACCCGCAATCAACTTCAAGAGGGTAGATTTTCCAGCTCCATTACTACCAAGCAGAAGAATTTTATCACCAGGTTTTATATTGAGGTCTATCCCATTGATGATATTTTTCCCGTTAAAGCCCTGATAAGAAACATTCTCTAACTCTATATTCAGCGCATCGTTATTAGTAAAAGGTTGATCTCCATCCTGATCTTCCAGTTCTTTATCTACGACCTGACCAAGCTTTTCTAAAGAAGTAAGTACATCATAAAAAGATTCAAGTCCAAGGATCATTTTTTCAACAGAACCTATGATCAATAGAATAATGATCTCTGCCGCCACAAACTGACCAATATTCATTTCCTGACTCAGTACAAGGACACCACCAATTACAAGGAGACCTGCGGTAACCAGAACCTTAAAGCCGATCATTTGAATGAATTGAAGTTTCAAAACCTGGAAATGACCTTCTCTAGCATCCAGATAATCACTCACCATTTTATCATTTTTGGAAATTGCCATATTAGTCCTACCAGAAACTTTAAAACTAATTAAAGTTCTGGCTACCTCCTGGATCCAGTGTGCGATCTTATATTTATATTTAGATTCTACAATACTTGTATCCAGACCTTTTTGAGCGGTGATCTTGAAAACTACATAGATCAAAACAACCAGTAGCAGACCGTATATAATAAAAAATGGATGGTAAAGAGATAATAAGATCAACCCAAATACTACCTGAGTTAAAGCAGCAGGAAAATCTAACATAACTTTTGATAATCCTTTCTGAATGGTGAGAACATCAAAAAATCTATTCGCTAACTCTGGAGGATAGAAATTCTTCAACTCTTCCATTTTGATCTTCGGGAAGCGATAGATAAATTCGAAGGAGGCCCGGGTAAAAATCTTCTGCTGAATATTCTCTAGAATCCTGAACTGCATTAATTGCAATACACCAACAAAAGCTACTCCCAGCGTTACCAGAATTACCAGTACCACCCAGGAGGTTGAGATCCTGGCCCCCTGTAAAAGGTTTACGATTGCCTGGATCCCTAGTGGGACCGACAAGCTTACTAATCCAGAGAATATAGCGTAATAGAAAATCTGTAAAAAATCTTTCTTTTCCAGTTTTAAAATACCAACAAATCTCTGCCAGGGAGTATAATTATTTTCCTTCATGTGTATTATTTACAAGGGTTTTCACCATTTGCTTAAAAAATTCTGATGGTGTCACAGACTCATCACAATCTGTTAATGAACTGAAATGATCTTTAAGGAAATATTGATGCAGAGTACCCTCTATTACAGTACTTGCCAAACTTGAAGGAAATGGATAATCCTTATTTACATCTTTGATCATTTCTGTAAGGCGCTTCACGAGTCGCTTATATACAGAAAAATAGCCATCCATATTTTCTATATCCACATCCTTTGTTAAGAAAGATTTTGAAGATTCATTGATGATTATAGTATTCAACGCCACTTCATTAATATGACCAAATTCAGAATCTTCTTCTACGGGTTTAGTGATGATTTCTATGGCTTTCTCAAGTTTCAGGTAATTATCTGACATGCTATTTGTCGCAAATACAAGTTGATATTCCTTCCACCCCCAATACCAGGATGTTAGATAGACCAGAAATTTATGTTTATTTTCAAAATATCTATAAATAGAGCTTTCATTAGATTTGATCTTCTTACCGAGTTTACGGAAGGTAAAACTTTCAAAACCAACGTCATTTATCAAGAGAATTCCTTGCTCCACAATACGTTTGCCCAGAGCGGTAGACTCCGGATCTTTTAAATAAATATTTTCACTTACCGATATTTTTATATCCTGAAGAAGATATTTCATTCCACCAAATTTTAGCCAAATATAATAGTGTTACAGTATTACATAATAGTATTACTATTAGTTTTAACAAAGATTTGATTTATGTTTGAATTGAAATTAATCATAGAATTATGATTAAGTGCAGTGAATTTAAGCATCGAAAGAATGAGAATGAATTTCCAAATCAATTAGAAACTTAAACAACAGATAAAAAATAAGCCTGTTGATTGAACATCAACAGGCTTTTTAATAAATACTTATGATTTAACTATCTCAAACTTGCTACGGTTATAGCAGGATATTTAGCTTTGATAAACATGTAAACTCCGTATGCAACAAAACCTATAGCTACAATACCTAATACAATAGATCCAAATTCACTCTGAATGTAACTAAAAGCATCCGTTGTTGTACTAATTTTATTACCGCTAGATAACCCGGACCTTAAAGTTAGATAAGCCATTAAACCAATAACCGCTCCTCTTGCTGTATGACCAACTTTACCGGCATTTATCAAGGTTTTTTGTTCTTTCCTATCCATTCCAGCTTCTTCAACCTCTTCCCTGAATTTATTAGAATATGCTCTATAAAGGTCATAAATAGCTTTAATCGCCATTCCAATTCCAATTATTATAGCTATTGTATCGCCATTGGAGCCAGACATTAATGAACCCATCATTCCGCCTGAACTACCCGAACTGCTTCCAAAAGCCAGCTTAAATGCATAAAAAGAGAAACCAGCATATATAAGTCCACTAATAAAGAATGCTACTCTTTTACCATATCCCTTTACATCATCATCGAAACCCTTTGGATTAGCGAAAACCTGGTACATTCTCCAGAATACATATCCTAATAGCCCAAGACCCAGAATTGCCAGCATTATTTGGCCATAAGATTGTTGCGCTAAATATTGCATGGCTCCTTTACCTCCAGATTGTTGTCCTCCCTGTCCAAAAGCTGCCATAGCTGTTAAAACACCAATTAAAGAATAAACCGCTCCTTTCGCAGCCATACCAAAGCGCGCAAAATTTTCTTTTTTATTACTCATTTTATTGTATTTTGGTTAGTTAATTAAATTTAAAGTTAGTGGGTTTATATTTTTTACCTAAAAAATTAGAAAAACTTTATACTAACTTTAGCTTAAAAACTAATATATAATAAAATCGCTAACCAATTTTACGTATTTTAAACCACACTAAATCAAACGTTTATATGATATTCATTCGATATAATGATCCTTTAGAGCGTTAAAATATGAGTAGTTTCTTATGTTTTCAATCAAATCAAATTTCTTTAAAAAAATAAACGTTGAAATCTAAATAATTTAAAATCGAACCAGATTATTATTAAATATGAGAATGTTTTGGTCGAGGAGGAATCCCGTTTGGAAGTCTAATTAATACCTATTGAACCTCTTTATGAATGAGGATTTCATAATAGAACTTTACAGAGCTAATTATTTCTATTCAAAGATCGTTATAAAAATTATTAGAAGTATACTGATGATAAATATTACAACTCTCACCTGATCTTCTCTTTTTGCCTGAGAATTCATAAACATGAATTTTAAATTAAAAATGTCTTAAGCAGGGGACTGGAATTGTAGGGAGAAAGTTGTCCTAATATTGATTATCAAGTAACAACAATTTAAATATACATTAATTTAATAAAATGTAAAAATCATTTTTTCTCAATAAACTTTTGATGATCCTTGAGCCATTTATTTAATTTTATCTGCTTATTATGAGATGCTTTCTTACCTGAGTCTAATCTGTACCAAGAGGTATGATCATCAGACAATTTATAGAATTTTTCTGTTGCCATTATTTGAATTCCGAAAATTTTAAAAGGATGTAAGGCCTTGACCTTATAAGAACCTTCAGCTTTTGAAATACTAACCATCTTCATTTTCCTACCTACTTATAATATTCAGCTATACTGAGACATGTAAAGTCAAATATCACAACTTTACTTCAATATAGTTACACTTTTATTCGGGCGGCAAGTTATCATCTTCAGTACATAACAATATTTAAAATAGAGTTAAGATTTTCCCATACAATAGGCTATTAATAACCTGAAATATGATTTTAAGAATCTGAAGTTTTCAACATCGAAAGATTCAAGATTGTGACTTTGCCCCTTAAGTCTGCAAAGAAAAAGGTAAACATTTTATTATTAATTTAAAACGAGACGCCATCTTATATGCTGATATTGTAATCTTTACGACCGTTTTAAATAATTATTATGATTTACTTCGGCTTTTAAAAACAAGCTATAAAAATTATAATGTTCATTCATAAGCACTTAACATTCCTGCTTCACCAGAAATTAAATGTTAATTCTTAATTTTTCCTTAAATAAATACAATAGGTTTTTTAGCTTTACGTTCCCACTATACCAAACAAAAAGATCTTATACCCTATGAAAAGATTGAAGATTGTGCTAGTAGTTCTAATGGTAAGCCTAGTTCTTGCCT
Organism: Christiangramia echinicola DSM 19838; assembly: GCF_000423065.1. GTDB lineage: Bacteria > Bacteroidota > Bacteroidia > Flavobacteriales > Flavobacteriaceae > Christiangramia > Christiangramia echinicola. Next base: position 26,387 of record NZ_AUHG01000012.1, on the reverse strand, counting down.
GTGACAAAGACAGAGATGATATAGACCTTTCTCAGGCTGAAGCCAATGAATTAAACCTTATAGCGCAGCAAGGAGAATGGAAAATTTCCAATTTCACTCTTAACAATGTACAGAATACTGCAGATTACACAGATTATGTATTCCTGTTCGACGATGCCAATACTCTATCGGCAATCTCTACTATAGACGAAGTAAGCGGAACCTGGAGAGTAAGTAATGATTCTGGTGACGAATTTGATCCTTATGATGATGTAGATTTTCATATATTTTTCAGCTCTACAGGTAAGTTGGGAGAGTTAGCGAATAATTATGATGTGATCGCCGCTACTAATAACGAGATAAAACTTAATCTGGGTGAAAATGCAAACGGAACCACTGCTTTACTGATCTTCAGTAGGAATTAGTTCATTCTGGATAAGTTGATATCCTGACCTTTTATTTTATTAAATTCGCATTCAAAATTTGAATAAGAATTTATGGATCCATATATAGCTTCTGAATCTCGTTACGAAAAAATGCAATACAGGCGTTGTGGTAAAAGTGGTATTAAATTACCTCTTTTATCCCTGGGTCTCTGGCATAATTTCGGAGATAACGATGACCTGAACAATGCCCGGACTATCCTGCGTACTGCTTTTGATAATGGAATTACCCATTTTGACCTGGCAAATAACTATGGCCCTCCTTACGGCTCTGCCGAAATGAACTTCGGCAAATTTTTTCAGGAAGATTTCAAAAAATACCGGGATGAATTAATCATTTCTACCAAAGCTGGCTGGGATATGTGGCCGGGACCTTACGGTAATTTTGGATCGAGAAAATACTTAATAGCCAGTCTGGATCAATCTTTAAAAAGAATGGGGCTGGATTATGTAGATATCTTTTATCATCACCGTCCCGATCCTGAAACTCCTTTAGAAGAAACCATGGGAGCTTTAGATCAAATTGTAAGACAAGGTAAAGCCTTATATGTGGGAATTTCTCAATATAATGCCGAAGATACTGCCAGAGCAGCTGAAATTCTCAAAAGTCAGGGAACCCCATTTTTAATACATCAGCCCCGGTATAATATGATGGATAGATGGGTTGAAGATGGCCTGCTGGAAACCTTAGAAAAAGTAGGGATTGGAAGTATCGTTTTTTCTCCTCTTGAACAGGGGATTTTAACATCTAAATATTTACACGGAATTCCTGAAGGTTCCAGAGCTGCAACAGAGGGAAGTTACCTCGATAGGTCTCAAATAACAGATAAAGTCGTTAAACATATTCAGGAATTAAATAAAATAGCAATTGCAAGAAATCAAAGTCTTGCTCAAATGGCTGTAGCCTGGCTTTTAAAAGATGCCAGGGTAACTTCTGTTCTTGTTGGGGTAAGTAAAGTCTCCCAACTGGAAGATAATATAGAAGCTATTAAGAATACATCTTTTACCCAGGAAGAATTGCAAAAGATTAATTCAATCCTAAATAACTAAATCCTAACCGAACTGCGTGAGGTTAATTTATATAAACTTCAAGCAGTTCGGCATTATTCGCTTCTATCTGAACCTTACCTGCCGAAGCCGGAATTAATACACTCTCACCTTTGTGAATTGATTCTGAATTAGCATCTATAGATATTTTAGCCTTCCCGTCAACACACATGTAGATCACAAAGGAATCCAGATTTAAATAATCTTTCTCTAAAGATCCTTTCACCGGAAGGAAATTTGTAGTGAAATACTCACAGGAAGCTATTTCTGAGGACGTATTTACTTCTTTCTTATAATCAAGTTTATAATCATCTTTCTTCTCAAAATCGATGGCATCCAATGCTAGTGCAGTGTGTAATTCTCTGCCCTGTCCATCTTCATCTACCCTATCCCAATCGTAAATTCTGTAAGTAATATCTGATGTTTGCTGAATTTCAGCCAGAAGGACTCCTCCTCCAATAGCATGGACTTTTCCAGTATTTATAAAGACCGAATCTCCTTTTTTAACTTCTTCAAAGTTTAAAAGCTCGGTGATCTTCCCATTTTCTAGATATTCCAGATATTCACGCTTATCCAAATCTTTCTTAAAACCAATATTCAATTTAGATCCTTTGTCGGCCTGCATTACAAACCACATTTCAGTTTTTCCAAACGAGTTATGCCTTTGCTTAGCAAGCTTATCATTGGGATGCAACTGTACTGAAAGGTCTGTTCTAGCATCGATAAATTTTATGAGTAATGGAAAATCATTCCCAAATTTCGCATAGATATTTTCACCTACTATTTGGCCTTTATACTCTTTAATAAGATCTATTAATGTTTTACCCTTTTCCGGTCCATTCTCTACTATAGAGATATTGCCCTCAACACCTGATATTTCCCAGCTCTCTCCTACTTTATCATTTATGGTATTCTTATCAAGAATATCTTTTAATTTACTTCCTCCCCATATCTTATTCTGGAGTATAGGTATAAATTTAATTGGATAGTTAGTCATGGTAATATTTCTATAAACTAGTTTTTCGAAATTAAATATAAGTCCCTGTATAATCTTTCTTTATGGGTGTTTCCCACCGGATTCATATCAATTTCTTCTATTTTCTCTATTTTATGATCTGAAAATTCATCTTGCATGGCTTCAAATTCACTCGGAGTATTAAGCAATAAGAACTTTTCTTCTGAAGGTTTTTCAAACCCATTCCCATTCCATAAAACCTTTATAGGGCTTCCATACTCCCAGATAATTTCAGGAGTAAAAGATTTAAATTCATAAACCTGCATAGAATTGTTTTCTCGGTATTTATCTACTGCAACTACACTTTTATATGAAGGATTAGGTTCAATTTTCTTCGCAATAGGTAAACCGAAGAAAATGACACTTATAATAAACCAGATAGTCAGGTAAAAGACCGGCTTTATTTTGTTCTTCCTTAAATAATAGAGCATTAAAAAACCTATTCCTATAAGGCAAATCGAGGTCATTAGGAACCAGGGCCAAATTATAGCCAGTAATTCATTAAAATATATTAATCCGGCTATAGGAAATATAAGTCCGATAAACGCTATAAGTCCAAAATTAAAATAAACCACCCATTTCTCTTTTTTCGGAATCATATCGAATCTTCGGAAGAGATATTCAATATAAAATGCAGTATTAAGAGCTAATGGTATCAAAACCGGCATTAAGTACCTGGATTTCTTTTCCGGAATTATAGATAATAAGACCAAGGCCCCCAGGGTCCACCACAGGGTGAATTTATAGCCTGGTTTATTAAAAACACGATTCTTTAAATAAGGATATAGAAGCCCTACAAACGCCGGTATAGTCCAGATTCCGCTTTGTATAACAAAACTCCAGTAATAATAGAATGGCCTCACATTATAATCCAGCCATCTACCAGTTTCCCTGTCTGTGATCTTTGCAACCGCATTAGTATCAAAATAATATACATAAAGGCTCCAGGAAGCTGAAATAGCCGTTGCTGTGATCAACATTAAAATTAATGCCAACCAGTTTGACTTAAAATTTCTATACTTATAAACTACACCATAGGCAATTAAGAATGGTAAAAGTAAAGCGTACATCGAAACCGGCCCTTTACTTAAAAATGAACAACCAATAAAAATACCTGCCAATAGGCCGTGCAAGTATTTTGAAGATTCCTGAGTGAAGATCTTATAAATACTATATATAGCCATGATCATCCAGGCATGAGTATGTATATCCCACTGTCCATCGCGACCTGAGTACAATATATAAAATGAAGTTGCGGCTATTAAACCTGAGATAAATGCATATTTTCTATGCATAGTAAACTTCAGGCCTAGTTTGTAGATAAACACCACCGTCAAAGTTCCCATAATCGCTGCCGGTAAACGTAAGGCAAACATACTCTTCATCCCGAATAACAACATAGAAATAGCCGTCATCCATGTTGGTAGCGGTGGCTTCTCATATCTGGGCTCATCATTAAGCGTAGTAAATATCCAGTGGTCAAGGTTTATCATTTCCCTGGCAGTGGCAAAATTTCTTGCTTCCATGATATTCACATAGATAGCATCAAGGTTTACGAAGAAGATCGCAAAACAAACCAGGATCAATAAAAGAAGATAATTATCCTTTAACTTCATTCTTTTGAATAAAAATATTTCTAATATACATTATAAGTCCAAACCCATGTCCTGCCAGCAAAACCGGGTCTTCTCTAAAGATCGCATAAACGATGATAATACCAGATCCCAATAAGCTAAGCAACCAAAAACCAAGGGGAAGACTGGAAGCTTTCTTTCTTTCCGAATATACCCATTGATAAATAAATCTTAGAGTAAAAATAATCTGCCCTAAAGATCCTAAAACGATCATCCAAAAAGGGATAGCTTCATTCCTGAACAATTTAGCAGCATCATATTGATTATTATTAAAACCATAGATAACTATCAACAGCGGGAAGATCCAAAGAAATATTCTAAAAAACCGTGGTATCCTATTCCATTCTCCCTGCAATTGAAGATTTCTAATATAAATAAAATAAGTCAGGGTTTGTCCCATCATTATTGCAAAATCATCCCGGAAATATCCATAAAGGAATAGCAGGAATGAGGCCAGCAAACTTAAATGCCAGAATATGATTGGAGTGATCACTTTCTTACTTTTTTCTGAAAGGACCCATTGCAGGATCATACGACCGGAGAATAGTAATTGCGCTATAAATCCTAGAGAATAAACTAACCAGCTATTCATTAGATAAACCAATTTTATGGATAGAGTTAATAGTGAAATTTAAAGCTTCTAAAAAGCTAATTGAAATAGTCATATTTAAAGCGAGCCAGTTTTTGGCTAAATTAAAATTATTTCACAAACCGAAATAGAGTTCCTTTACCGATAATTACTGCAATTTGAAGAAAATTCTGTCATCCATAACAACCAACTCAATTTTCGTTATATATTTACCATGCCCAATCTATTATAATTCCTGCTTAGCTAACTGAAAAACACTTGGTTATGCTGCAAACACAGGACTACATTTTAAATACTGAGGAAGAATATCAGCAAATCAATTCTGTCAAGAATTGGATACAAAATATTCATGAGACTGGATCTTTTTTCAATTTATCCCTTAGAACCCTGGAACTTATTCGTCGTTTTAATAAACTCTACTCTGAAGTTTTTGAAAATAACGATAGTTCACCAAGCCTGGTTAATCAATTAATGATCACGGCAAGGGGACTGGAAATAGAATTAGTGCAGGAAAACTGTTAAACTAAAAAGTACTATTTACTCATAATCACAAAACTTCCTTCGGGAAGTTTTTTCGTTTCAGATCTAATCTATCTAGGCTATCAATAAATTTTTAAAGATTTGGTTTATTTCCACAAAACAGGTGGAAAATAAATGACATCTAAAACTAATTTGCTTGTTATCAATCTTGTAATCTGTAAGTTCCGAATATTTCAAATCCTTTAATTGCCAAAAATCAGTTATCTTAATATCGGAAACATTTTATTCTGATATGAAAATTAACCACTCCTATTCAAGGAGGTTTTTTATAAAATCTTCTTCAGCATTTGCGGCATTAGCTTTTATTCCGTTAACCGTACGGAGCTTTTTTAACGAAGTGAAAGAGAAATACTTTGTTAAAAAGCAAAAGATCCCACTTTCGGTTTCAATCAATAAAAAAGAATATCAGCTTGAAGTAGATACGCGTACTACCCTACTCGACCTGCTAAGAGAAAATATTGGTCTCACCGGCACTAAAAAAGGTTGTGACCATGGACAATGCGGGGCATGTACAGTTCATATAGATGGTGACCGAAACTTAAGTTGTCTAACCCTGGCAGTTATGCTCCCGGGAAGAGAGATCACTACGATAGAAGGTCTGGCAGATGGTGATAAACTGCATCCTATGCAGGAAGCGTTTATTGAAAATGATGGTTTTCAATGCGGATATTGTACTCCGGGACAAATCATGTCTGCAGTGGCTTGTGTCAAAGAAGGTCACACAGGTTCTGTTGAAGAGATCAAAGAATACATGAGCGGGAATCTTTGTCGCTGCGCTGCCTATAACGGAATTACCAAATCTATTCAACAAATAGCGACATGAAGCCATTCGAATATCACAAACCCCAAAATAAAAAGAACGCCATAGAATTGGCGGGAAAAACTACAATGTATATTTCTGGAGGTACCAATCTAGTGGATCTCATGAAAAAGCATATTCACGAACCAGATAAACTGGTGGATCTTACTGAAGCCATATCTTCTGAAATTACTGTTGAAAAAAATGGAGCCAGGATCGGTGCAATGCTAAGTAATACAGCCCTGGCCGAGAATGAGAATATTAAAACTGATTATCCCCTATTATCGAAAGCTATACTTAAAGGAGCTTCTCCACAAATTAGAAATATGGCCTCAACCGGAGGAAATTTATTACAAAGAACCAGGTGCCCTTATTTCTACGACACCACCATGCCGTGTAATAAGCGTAATCCGGGTAGTGGTTGCAGCGCGATTAAAGGCTTCAGTAGAATGTCTGCTGTCATAGGTTATTCAAACCATTGTGTAGCTGTACATCCTTCAGATATGTGTGTTGCTTTGGTCGCTCTCGATGCAAAAGTTGAGATTTTGAATACAACTGGTGAGACTGAAATAATCGATTTTATAAATTTTCATCGTTTGCCTGGGGACACACCGCAAAAGGACAATAATCTGCCCGAAGGAGCTATTATTACCGCAATTGAAATTCCGAGGAATTCATTTAATTCAAATTTCGAATATTTGAAAATACGAGATAGGGAATCCTATGCTTTTGCTCTGATCTCAGTAGCAGCTGCTTTAGTATTGTCTGGGAATACGATCAAAGATGCAAGATTAGCTTCGGGAGGAGTCGCTCATAAACCATGGAGATGGAGTAAAGCGGAAAGCTTTCTAAAAAATAAAGAAGCTACGGAAGAAAATTTCCGACAGGCTGCAGAAATTGCGGTAGCAGATATCACACCACTTAAAGATAATAAATTTAAAGCTCCAATGCTTACAGGAGCCATACAGCAGGCGTTGCTAAATTGCCTCTCTAATAATTAAAGCTATGGATTACTTTTTTGATAAACCAATCGCTAATTTCGCCACAAGGCGTGTTGAAGCTGAAGAAAAAGTTACCGGGAAAGGAAAATATTCAGCTGAATATGATTTTCCTAATCTGGTACATGGAGTATTTGTTGGAAGTACAATTCCGTCAGGGAAGATTGTAAGCTTAGATCTTGAGGAAGCTAAAAGTATACCTGGCGTGATAGATATCATTACGCATCAGAACAGACCTGAAGTACCTGGTTTAAAAGGTGATGATGCGAAATTTATGTTTAAGCTCTTTCATACAGATAATATCTTCTTTGATGATCAACCTATCGCCTTAGTACTCGCCGAAACATTAGAAGATGCGACTTATGCTGCAACCTTTGTAAAAGCAGAATATTCTGAATCCAATTTCAATACCAATTTTCATAAAACTAAGGATTCTCAAGAGCCTGAAGATATTATGGCTGAAAAAGGCTCCCTCGAAAGCTGGGAAAAAGCAGAATTTATTGTGGACCAGGAATTCAAGATTGCCATGGAGGTTCATAACCCAATGGAACCACATGCAACCATTGCCAATTGGAAAGATGATGAATTAACACTTTATGATAAGAGTCAGAACGTTTACGGGGTACAAAGTCAGGTTGCTAAAATATTCAATATAGATCCAGATAAAATTCGGGTGATCTCAGAATTTGTAGGTGGCGGATTCGGCTCCGGACTACTGGTTTGGCCAAATACAATAGCTGCAGCGATGGCATCAAAACATTTAAACCGCCCTGTAAAGATCGTTTTAACCAGGCCACAGATGTTTACTAATGTTGGCTATAGACCTGAATCCTGGCAGCGCTTTAAAATAGGTGCAGATGAAAACGGAAAATTTCTTGGTGCTTTTCACCAAGCGAAACATGCTACCTCAAGTCATACGGGTCATACCGATAATATCACCGGTTTAACCAGAAAACATTATAGTTTTCCAAATATTAAAACCGAACAGGCTCAAATACAATTAAATATTTCAAAACCAACCTGGATGCGCGGTCCCGGTGATGCCTCTGGCGCCTTTGCAATTGAAAGTGCCGTAGATGAATTGAGCGAAAAACTTAATATGGACCCTGTAGACCTAAGATTGAAAAATCTTTCAAAAACAGATATGTATGGGAAGCCATGGTCTACTAATTATTTAAATGAATGTTTGCAAATAGGCGCAGAAAGGATTAATTGGAAACAAAACCGCAAATCTATTCCGGGAGAAATCAAAGAAGGAAACTGGAATATTGGTTATGGAATGGCTGTAGGATTCTGGAATGCCGGAAGGAAGGATTCAGACGCAGCCATAGAAATGAAACCTGATGGTAGTATAGTCGTTCGATCGGCGATGACAGATATTGGTACAGGTACTGGAACGGCCATGCAAAATATGGCCCACACTTTTCTTGGTCTACCAAAGGAAAAAATTTCTATAGAATTGGGTAATTCAGACTTACCATATGCTCCAACTCAAGGTGGTAGTTGGGGATTATCCTCTTTAAGCGGTGGAGTTGCTGCTGCCTGCAAATCTCTGAAAACAAAGCTGGCAGATTATGCGTATGGCTCAAAATTTATAAAGGGCCAGGGAAATCTAAAACTTCTAAAACTAGATGCTAAAGGCATTCGTATGGAAGATGATAGTCTAGAACCAGTATCTTACGAATCTATTTTCAGCCAGAATAATATACAGGTAATTAATATTGAAGAATCTTCCTCTCCAGGTAAAGAAGCTGAAGAATATGGTTTTTGCTCTTCAGCAGCTCATTACGTAAAGGTCAAAGTAAACCAACTCACAGGAGATATTAAAGTACTTGAAATGGTTAGTGTAGCCGATGGAGGGAAGATAATTAACAATAAGGCAGCAGCTAACCAGATTATAGGCGCCGCTATTGGAGGAATAGGAATGGCTTTGATGGAAGAACAGAAATTTGATAATAATCATGGAAGGTTAATTGGTAACGATTTGGCTGGTTATCATTTTCCCTGTAATGCAGATGCACCAATGATAGATGTATCATTTATAGACAAACCAGATTATAACCGAAATCCGGCTGGAGCAAAAGGTTTAGGAGAAGTTGGCATTATTGGCTGTGCCGCAGCCATTACAAATGCCATTTATAACGCCACAGGCAAAAGAATGCGGGATTTACCCGTAACTCCAGATAAAATTTTAATGGCCTAAATGATTAGGATTCAGATTTTTATTTAGTCTGCTCAAAAAACAACTAGTAGTTTTTTAAAAAAAGCATTGTTTTATTTATAAAGTGGCTTATATTTGCAACCGCAAAACGGTGGCATAGCTCAGCTGGATAGAGCACCTGCCTTCTAAGCAGGCGGTCCCAGGTTCGAATCCTGGTGCCATCACGAAAAGCCTTCCTTCATGGAAGGCTTTTTTGTTTATCTCTTGGAACACCCGCTGATCAAGAAGTTCTCCCTATTCTGTATATTTTTTTTGATCACAAATTTTAATTATTTCACTTATAACTTCTATCAATTTCTAATCGATTTACAATGCCTAATTTCCATATTATGCATAGTTTGTGCATAGTTTTACCATTTTAACAATAATTTAATAATTTTTGATAGAGATTGGTAATAAAGGATTCAATATCCCTTTTACTCATAATTCCTAATTTTCAGATAGTTTATTAAACAATAAAAACCTGCGGTTATCCCGTAATATTTTCGGTTAAACGTATATATTTGGATTGATATAACTAGTTGGGCACAATTATTTAAGAAAAATTCAGATGAAAATTGACATCCATGTTCACACAAAAAAATGCAAACAAGGTGATTCCGAACATCGAAATATTGATTCAGAAAAGTTTGATGAAATTATAAGGCGTACAGAAGTTAAGATATTAGCCATTACAAACCATAATCATTTTGATATCGATCAGTATCGAGAATTTCAAGATAAAGTTGAAGATACTTGCCAAATTTGGCCAGGAATTGAGCTTGATATTGATAAAGGAGAAAGTAGAGCTCATTTAATTGTCATAGTCTGTCCTTCAAAAGTAGAGGAGTTTAATCAAATAGTTGAAAAGTTACTTGAAGGAAAAACTGCAGACAACTTTAGCATAACGATAGACGAAACCGTTAACCAATTCGATAATTTAGATCCTATTTATATAGGTCATTATCATGCAAAAAAACCAGATCTTTCGGATCAAGATATTGAAGAACTAATATCTCTGGTAAATAATAAAAAAAGAGTTATAAAAGAAGCCACTAATTCAATTTCAGCAGGAATTTATATAAGTCACGGTCATAATTCAATTTATGGTTCCGATGTACATAATTGGAATGATTATCAAAAAATTTCTGAGGAGTTACCAGATTTGAGATTGCCTGTTGAGTCTTTTGATCAATTTTGTTTATTACTTGAAAAAGATAACACTACCATCAACACAATCTTAGATCAAAAAACAAACGAAGAAATACAATTAAACCCTTTCAATGCAGCGGAAGTGATTGATATTAATATTTATAATGATATTAATATACTTTTTGGATCCAAGGGCACAGGGAAATCTGACATACTTAAATCTTTATCTAAATATTATAACGATCTGGGGTTTAAAAACAAGGTTTATGAATCCAATTCAAATAAACTTGACGCTACCTACGATATTAAAGGACATCATTATAATACGGATGTTGGAGAGTATGACATTGATGAATGTTCTCAAGAATTGAAAAATATCAAAAACTCTAGTGAAAATAATATCACTAGTTTGAGTTCTTATAAAAGATATTTTTCTGTAGATGAAAGAAATAAAATTTCCAAAAAACTTAAAATAAAGAATTCCACTCCTCTTGATGAAGCTGCATCTGAAAGGAATTTCGAAAATATTGCTGAGAGTTTCGATCTAATAAAGGATTTTAAGGAAAATTTAGAATCTGATGAAACATTAAAAGAAGTTATTGGTCAAGAACTATTTTCAGAACTTGAACAGATTCTTGAAAAAATTCATTTAAAATTAAAAAAGGAATCTGAAAAGCGAATTATTGATTTAAGAAGCATAACTCTTTTTAATCAAATAGTAAATGTATTTATTGAACAGATAGCAAAAAAAACTGGGCAACCTCAAAAGCCAATCTCGACTGGTTTCAGTAGCTATGGAAGTAATAGAATAAAAATTGAAAAAGATTTAAAAAAGGTATTGGCAAATATTTCTAAGAAGATTGATCCTGAAATTGCGTATGTGGGAAATCTGGGAGAAAAAGGAGAACTATATTTCCAAACCAATTTGATTATTCAAGATGGTAAATTTGTTAATAGTGATTATTCACCCGTTAAAAATGTGACTAAAAACCCTCAACGAAACTTTGCAACAAGTCTTGAATCAATTTCAAAGCATCTATATGAAAATACACTTTTTGAGAAAATTACAGAATTAATTCAAATTGAGGGTTCCGAAAATATTAATGGACTTAGCGATTTACTTATTTTCCATAGGCACTTCTCTATAAATGATAAAGTTTACGTCCCTTCTACTGGTGAATCATCAATGATATTATTACACAATGAGCTTTTAGAAGATAAAGAGATTTATATAATTGATGAACCAGAAAAAAGTTTAGGTAACGATTATATAAGTGGAGTAATTGTACCGATGCTTAAGGAAAAAGCTCAAAATGGAAAAAAAGTTATAATTGCTACTCATGACGCTAATATTGCAGTAAGAACTTTACCATATAATTCAATTTATAGGGAACATGATATAAACGGGTATTACACTTATCAAGGAAATCCATTTTCAAATAGCCTAATTTGCAATTACGGTTCAAAAGAAAATAAAGACTGGAAAGAAATAAGTATGAAAACATTAGAAGGAGGTAAAGAAGCCTTCGGAGAAAGAGGAAAAATATATGGAAATACATAAAGCAACAATTCAACGAACAGAACCTAAAACAAGCCTTTGTTTTTCAATTAATGATCAAGTTCTAGAAATAGTTTTGACGGAGGATAAACCTAACGAAGTAAAAAGTGTTTTTAATCACCTTCTTTTAGAGCTAAAGAAAGGAGAATTCAATTTCGAATTGGATGACTCAAATGAAGATTTATTTTATCATATAAGTTCGGAATATATATCTCAATTAAATTCAGAATTATCTAATGTTTATAATGAACTTGAAGATTATGAATTATTAGAATTACAAGACATTGATGAGGAAGAATAACTGTGCCCAACAACGGTTAATCGCCAATAAGCGGCACCGTTAGTAAGAAAATAATTAACTTGACCAACAAACCAATACAAAGCCGACAAATCCGCGTCCCGCACTCCGCCAACTGGCGATAACCGAGACCGTTGGCGTGCATGCAAAACATACAATGAACAGAGTTGACAAAATATGGATGGACTTAAAAGACTTGACCACAGACGCTCAAGTTTTAAGCTATTGGGATAACCGACAAATCAGAATTTTGAAAACGTTGAAAAGTGCTGACTCAAACTTTGAGACGGCAACCAATATCATTTACAGACTTGCAAAATCGCTCAATGACCTAGAAAAGTATTCTGCTGTTTATTACTTATACAAAGCAGGATTTCAGCCGATAGAAAATAAACTTGAACATTCCGATAATTTAAATGAAGTGAAATTTGAACTTGGTCGTGGACTTCATCACAATAGAAAATATGACCATTCCAAACGACTTTTTAATGAATTGGCTTCTACAGACTTTGACACAAGCAGAATTGACGGTTGGTGGACACAAACAGCTTTTGCAAGTACAAGAGACAGAATTTGGATAAAAACAGATATACTTCCAGCAATAGGAAGATTTTCGATTATGGTTGCCTATATGCTGATAGCCATTCAAATAGAAGAATTCCTAATCTCAACGACAATTTTCATAATCCTATTTGAACTTTATGAGACTTGGTGGTATCAATATCGAGTTTCGAGCTACTTGAAAGAATATGAAGACTTATCTGAGATATCGGACATTAAAAAGAACATCAAGCAAAAGATATTGATTGAGCTTGGAATTTCACTTTTGTTTTATCCAATTTATCTTTTAAAACAAGAATGGTTACTTCCATTGGTTTTCATTATCGCAATTTATTTTCAGGTTTTTCATTACGGACTGAACCTTTATTATTTACCGAAACTGATTGGAGAATTAAATAGAAAAAAGCACGACACGCCAACATCGGCTATAGCAAATGCGGGCTGACGTCTTAAAAACGAAGATATAACAACTAAATAGCATTCGGTCTGGCGGACAAAGATTCGGTTTCAAAATCTCGCACTTGCCATAGCCAGAACCGTTGGCAGCAATTTCTACAGTAATAGTTATTCTATTTAATTATTACAATTCAAAGAAAATTCAGCTGATTCATCTATAGACCAGGAATTTGGGAATTCCGAAATTTCATCTAAAATAATTTCTGACACTTGTATGCAACTTAAATTGGAGTTTACCGTGGCATCAAATTCTCTTAATTTTTCATTATTGGAAATATCAAGGTTACTTAATTCATTATCCATCAATATAAGATCGTATAATTCTGGATTACCAGATAGATCAATAGACTCAATATTTGAATTAGTTATGTGTAACAGGTCTAAATTCGGTAAATTTGTTACGTCAATATTATCTAATAAAATTTTAGATAATTCACCAGGTGGAGCTGAATGTCCATATATGCGTACTTCTCTTAGCTTGTCATTTCCTCCTAACATTATTGATTCTAATGGATTATCATTAATTTGAAATCCTTCTAATTTTTTATTGGAAGATAGATCAATAGTTTTTATGGAACCTCCATTAAACTCGAAGGCTCTTAAGAGTGGATTTTTCGAGAAATCTATTGTTTCAAATTTTGCCTCCTGAATAAAAACATAATCTAGTTTATCATTTTGAGATAAGTCTATAGCTTCAAGTGTTGGGATTTCGAAATAAATTCCCTCCAAATTTGTATTTCCAGAAAGGTCAATAGATCTAAGATTATCAGAATGATAACCTATAATCTGTAAAAATTTTAAGCTTTTAAAATCCTCAATACCAGTCATATCGTTGAAACTGCCATAGTAATAGTCTTCCATGTAAAGGTATTCTACGGAGTAAATATTTTCTGATAACACATAATCATCCATCACATGGTCAAATCCTGAATCTATTAAGAATTCTTCAAAGCCATCATCTGGAACGTAAGTTTTTTCTCCACATTCAGGTTTATTCAATAGGTTATCTAACTCCTCCTGACTTGTAGGAGTGAATTGTTTAATTGTAGTATTGGAATTTGAGTCGATCGTTAATTTTAAATTGTTATTAGAACCTATCGAGTAGTTATATATATCATTATTTTCACCTGTATTATCTATAAATTCTAGCTCATTTATATCATTAACTACTAATAATAAGGTACCGGTTTCCAATTGATTACTTTGAGCATAATAACAATTTTGATTTTCATAAAAATCAAATTTTCGGTACCAAGTGCCATTAAAATGATTGAAGAACTTAATAAATGTAATTATGCCATCCTCTTCCCGTTTCCAAATTTCCTGATCATTACATTCAAGAAAACTTGAACAGGTTCCGGGAGAATAATCAGGGTCACGAAAACAATTTAATTGAATAGAACAAATGTCTTCAAGAGCAATATAAAAAGATAAGCCTCCGCCAATAAATCTAACTTCTCCTATAGTTCCTTCGTTCGTCAAAATAATTTCAGTTTCACTAATTACTTCATAATTTCCTTCGACCGTTCCCTGCCTAGTATTTATTCTAAAACTATTATCGGAACGAAAGACTAACGAATAGATAAAACAACCTGGATCAGTACTTTGCTTTGAAAAAATTAATTGTGAATTTCGAGAATCTTGCCCCACATCCCATTTACCAATAATCTTACTACTCAATTCAAATACTTTCTTAGGTTTTGGTTCCTCTGCTTCCGGATTATCTTTGGAACAGGAATAGAAACAAATCAAGATTAATATTAAACATTTGGTAAAAATTTTCATCTGAATAAATTTAAACAAGTAAAATACTACTTATTTAAATATCAAACGGTTAACAGTAAATTTTTTTCGATAAAAGTTCAACTTTTGATATATAATGTATATAATTATTTTGTTAAGAAACAGCTGCCAACAACGGTTAATCGCCAATAAGCGGCACCGTTAGTTAGAAAATAATTAACTTGACCAACAAACCAATACTAAGCCGACAAATCCGCGTCCCCTACTCCGCCAACTGGCGATAACCGAGACAGTTAGCTATAATTATTTTATCATGAGAAAAACTACAATTATTTTATTTTTACTTATTACTACGATTGCTAGTAGTCAAGATTATTACCACATTCAAGGAACAGAAAAAATTTTAACCTCTAAAGATTCTATTCAACCATATTTGAATACTGTAAAAAACAGGTACAATAAAACATCTGTTGAAAAATACGGGTACATTGCCAATAGTGTAAGCTATAATTTGTTAGAAACTTTTCAAAGAAATGATTCAACCATTACTTGGGTCCAATTAAGTCTTGATTTGCAAAAAGTTGATTACAAAAGAGAAGAAATATTTGAACTTAAAGACAAACAACTACCAGCAATAGAATTTGTTACATTAAAAGGAAATAAGATTGACAATAAATTCATCCAAGGAAAAGTAACCTTTATAAACTTATGGTTTGTTAATTGTGCGCCCTGTTTAAAAGAAATACCTAAACTTAATGAGATAAAAAAAGAGTTTGGAGAAAAAGTAAATTTCATAGCTGTAACATTTGATCCTAAAGAAAAAGTTCTGGATTTCATTGAAAGAAAACCATTCGACTTCGAAATTGCCTATGATCAAATGAACCTTTTGAAAGAAGGTTTTAAAGTTAGTAGCTATCCAAAAATTCTAATTGTAGATAAATCAGGTAAAATAAGTTTCATTTCAAATGGAATTAAAGAAGATGATTCAGAATCTGACAATGTGAAACATTCCGTCGAGGAAATAGAAGAACAATTGAGAGATTTGGTTGCAAAATAACTATAGCTAACAACGGCTCATCGCCAATAACGGGTATCATCGAAAAAGTGTAATCTTAGAAACCAGGAAATAAAACAAATAAGCCGACAACTCCGCGTCCAAACTCCCGCAACTGGCGATAGCCGAGACCGTTGTATGCAACCTTCAGAAAGAGATTAACTAGAAGAAAATCTGACTAATAATAGAATTTTTAAAAAGATTTTTACTTTTCATCGTAATTGGAGTTATCAACTTTGTACTTTCAATTTTCTATTTAAGCTTTACAAATTTGCCTGGCGGAGAAACTGGAATGGTACCATTTTTAATATTATACTATTCCTTAATTGGATTAATAATTAGTTCAGTATTTTATATAATTTTTAAAAAGGTATATAATTTGACTATTCCTAGATCTATTTTACTCTATCAAATAATTTATATAATTATATTAATTTTTAATGAAGCTAATCCGTTTGAAAACCCTTTCGAAGGTTTTATTCAAAACTTAAATTTATGGGTTTATTTATTCTCGTTTCTAGCTACTATTACATTGCTTTTACTGTATAAGATATATACCAAACAAAAAACCCCTTAACAAGTAAGCTAATCGATAAAGGCAGCACACAACAACGGTTCATCGCCAATAAGCGGCAGCGTTAGAAAGAAAATAATTAACTTGACCAACAAACCAATACTAAGCCGACAAATCCGCGTCCCCTACTCCGCCAACTGGCGATAACCGAGACCGTTGGCAGCAATTATAAATTTTGTGAATGATTGAAAAACTTAAATATTTAGTTACAGAGATTTGTAAGAAAAATAATGATATTGCTTCTATTGAAATTTTAGAAAATTCAGAATTAGACACAAGTTACTATACAACAGTAAACGCTTCGCCATCTTCGGCAATCAAGTGCCGATTAAAGTTCAAAGTAAATCCAACATTTTATTTAAAAAATGAAGATCAATTAAACAGAATAAGTGGGGTGTTATTATATCTTTTCCAAAAGGTTGAAGATAAAGATGAAACTAACATTACTGATGTTGAAATTAAACCCGACTACGATAAAATAACTGTTTTAAATTCTCAAATTTCAATAGTAGAAACTAAATGGTCGGAATTAAATAATTTACAGAAGAATCTTATTGAAAATATGAAGATTGCTAGCAATTCCATAGATTTTCAAAATATTGGTAATTCTGCTAGAACGATTATGAATAAATTAGCAATAACTATTTTTGACAAAGAAATTCACATAGCACCCGATAATATTAAAGTAAGTAGTGGGAATTTCAAAAATCAACTGCATACATATATAAAACATAATTTAGGTGGCTCTAGTAATAAAGAATTAAGAAAGTTTTCTATTGCTTCTATCGAATTTGCAGAAAAATCAATTGATCTAATGAACGTTACTACACATAAATTGGATGCTCAAAAGCATTTTGCCGAAATTTGCGTTATTAGTACAATAAGTGTCATAGGATTAATTAAAGCTGTTAACGATTTATAACAGCTGCCAACAACGGCTCATCGCAAATAACGGGTATTGCCGAAAAAGTGTAATTTTAGAAACCAATTATTAAAACAACTAAGCCGACAAATCCGCGTCTTTACTCCCGCAACTTGCGATAACCGAGACCGTTGTGGTGCATTTTTCAGATAACTCCGAACTTTTAAAATTAAAATCATGAATGAAATAATTTGTCCAAATTGTAAAAAAGCATTTAAGGTTGACGAAGCAGGTTTTGCTGATATATTAAAACAAGTTCGGGATCATCAATTTGAAGAAGAACTTAATAATCGTCTTGCTTTAGCGGAGAAGGATAAAGAAAGTGCTGTAGAACTTGCCAAAGCCAATACAAGGAATTCTCTACAAGAGGAATTAGCAAAAAAAGATAGGGAGCTTACTGAACTAAAGGCTAAATCAACATCAGATCTGGCTGAACAATTGGCCAAAAAAGATTCAGAAATAGCCGATATGAAATCTCAAATTCAAAATGCAGAAACTCAGAAAAAACTAGATGTTTCCGAAGCTGTCAAATTGATCGAAAAGGAAAGAGATAATTTAGCTAATGATTTAAGAATTAAGGAAACAGAAACGCAATTACTTGAAAAATCGATTAGGGAACAATTTAGAAATCAACTTGGAGTAAAGGATGAAACCATAAAAATGAAAGATGATGAGATTGCTAGATTAAAAGATTTTAAGCAAAAGCTCTCAACAAAAATGGTTGGTGAAACTCTGGAACAACATTGTGAGACTGAGTTTAATAAAATTAGAGCGACAGCTTTTCAAAATGCTTATTTCGAAAAGGACAATGATGCTAAAGGTGGTACTAAAGGTGATTTTATTTTTAAGGAAACAGATGACGAGGGAAATGAAATCGTTTCCATAATGTTTGAAATGAAAAATGAGAATGATGAAACAGCAACAAAAAAGAGAAATGAAGATTTTTTCGCCAAACTTGATAAAGATCGTAATGATAAAAATTGTGAGTATGCAGTCTTGGTTTCTCTACTAGAACCTGAAAATGAATTCTATAATACTGGAATTGTTGATGTTTCTCACAAATTCAAAAAAATGTATGTAGTCAGACCACAATTTTTTATTCCAATTATTACGCTCTTACGAAATGCTGCGATCAACTCATTAAAATATAAAGCCGAACTCAATTTGATGAGAAATCAAAATATCGACATCACTAATTTTGAGGAGAAAATAGACGCTTTTAGAAAAGGATTCGCATATAACTATGATTTAGCAAGTCGAAAATTCAAAACTGCTATTGAGGAAATTGACAAAACAATCAATCATTTGAATAAAACTAAACAAGCTTTATTATCTTCAGAGAACAATTTAAGATTAGCCAATAATAAAGCGGACGATTTAACTATTAAAAAATTGACTTATGGAAATCCAACCATGAAGTCAAAATTTGATGATTTAAAGAATAATGAGGATTAAAAAAACGACACCACAACATCGGTTCATCGCAAATAACGGGTTTAATCGAAAAAGTGTAATTTTAGAAACCAGGAAGGAAAATAGTTAATCCGACAAGTCCGCGTCCCTACTCCCGCAACTTGCGATAACCGTAACCGTTGGCAGCAATATTTTGAAAGATGCTCCTAGAAAAGAATTTTTAATTGCATTATAAACAATAAATACTATAATAATATGATTGCATTCACTAAAAGGATCTTCTTTATCACCACTGTAGTATTATTTAATTTATCGTGTACAACTGACAACCAACCAGATAAAACAGATGATAATCCTATAGAAGAAGATATCATATTTATTCCCGATGAAAATTTCAGGAATACCTTACTAAATGAAGATTGTATAGATTCAAATAATGATTTAATTCCTGATAGGAATATAGATCTAAACAACGATGATAAAATTCAGAGATCAGAAGCAGAAAAGGTAGAAGCATTAATACTAGATTTTGATTACGGAGCACCAATAAAATTTGTCGATCTCGAAGGAATAGAAAATTTTATAAATATTAAATACTTAGATATTTCTGGAATTGGTGGAGACGAGACAAATTTTGATCAGGTCATAAACACAGAAAACATTTCTTATGACTTTAGAAATTTAGAAAAATTAGAGAATTTATCAATAGAATATTTAGCTACAGAACATTTTGACAACATAGACCTTTCTGGACTTAATGAATTAACAACATTAGACTTATCCCAAAATAGGCCAATTAATTATGAGGGAGATTATGAAAATCAACTCATAAATTTAGATTTAAATGGATGTTCCAACTTGAAAGAACTAAATATTACTAACAGTTTTTTTTCAATAGATTTTTGTCAAATACCGTCATTAGAAAAATTAAATATGGAATACTTAGAAGGTGGAGAGCCTGACCCTTTTGATTTTCATTGCCTAACGAATTTAAAATGGCTAAATATCGCCGAAAACCAAGTAGAAACTTTAATACTCAAGAATTCATCAGTTCTTGAAACATTTATCTACAAGACTACAGGAAGTGAAGGATGGTTTTATCCATTTCCTAACACTATATGTATTGATAATAATCAAGTAGAACGAGATCAAATTGCACCATTGGTTGGTGAAAATACAAATGTGATTAGTGATTGTACTTTTTAGATAAGTTAGATACAAAATACGGCTGCCAACAACGATTCATCACAAATAACGGGTACTACCGGAAAAAGTGTAATTTAGAAAACCAATAAAGAAAAACGGTAAGCCGACAAATCCGCGTCCTCACTCCCGTGACTTGCGATAATCGAGACCGTTGGCTACAATTTTAAAAATGAAAATAGAAAGATTTATAAAATTCGTACCATTAGGAACAATATTCTTAACTATAATTAGTGGTATAAAGCTGTCAATATATTACTCTCAGTTTAATATAAAGATTTTTGATTTCATTGAGCTAAATGAGATAATCACACTTTTCTTCGACGATATTTTATATTATTTATTGTTATTATCTGTATTATTAATTATTTACTTACTACTAAAAAGTTATTCAAATTTCAGTCTTTCGAAAGAACCACAAACATTTAATTTTCCGTCAGATCCTAAAGCTAAAAAATTATGGAATAGACATATGAATATAATGGCAGGACTCGCCATATTTGTTTTTTTCGGATTGTCTACAATGGTAATTTTATCAACTTTTGAATTATATATAAAAATTGATCTAATAAAGATAAATATTCTCACTTTCCTTTCAGTAGGATTACTATACTCCGCACATAAGAATTGGTTAAAAAACCTTAACTCTGCTCTTATACTGTATTCTGGACTCTTAATTGCAGGATTTCTAATAAGTGAATCATTTCTAGAGGCAGAAAAAATAAAATCTGGTATAACAAAGCAAATTTTTAAAATTAAGACCGTAAATCATACTTATACAAATCAAGAATATTCTTATTTAGGTAAATCAAATAATTACATTTTTATTTTCGATAAAATAGATGAATCAAGTCTGATAATTCCAACTTCAAAATTAGAAAGGATTAATTTAAAACAGTAGCCAACAACGATTCATCGCAAATAGCCGGCACCGTTAGAAAGAAAATAATTAAATTCACCAACAAACCAGGTCTAATCTGACAACGCCGCGTTCCCTACTCCGCCAACTTGCGATAATCGAGACAGTTGTAGCGCATTTAAATTCGAAAGAGAATGAAACATTTATACCTAATTTTTATTTCCTTATTTCTAATAAATTCTCAGAACAATAATGATAATTTCAGTATTGATGAAGGTAAATTAATTTGGCAGAAGGTTTATGAAACTGAGTTAAACCAAGATGAATTATTGAATGAAATTAAAGCTTCGGGTAATTTTCAAGAAATAGAGAGTTTCGGAGATAAAATTTCGGCTAATATTACAAGAAGGGAATTAAAATTTGTAGAAGTAGGAGAATCAAATTCCACAATTCCAATTTATATAGCTAGTAACGATATAACCGGATTTATTTTATTCGAGTTCAAGGATAATAAATATAGAGTAACTATTAAAAATATAAAGTTAGTTAAGCAGTATAAAGATGCACTTAGTGACGAAGGAGAATTGACCAACATAGAAGACTTTGCATTGAAAAATAAAGATGCGGAACTAAAAAAATCCTTTCTTAAAAAACCTAGTAAAGTAATTGATTTCACCTTCTCAAAATTGACAAAGATTGAGAAGAGTTCAAAAGACAATGATTGGTAAAAAAATTAAACTAAATGAAGAAAAATTCTTTTTGGAATACTATTTCAAACTATATGCGATTTAAAATATTAATAGCTGCAATACTTTTGATAATTGCTGTTATTCTAAGTCTATGGAAAATAGTTTTTGAATAAAGATCACGTAAAATTTAAACGCGCAACAACAACGGTTAATCGCCAATAAGCGGTAGCGTTAGAAAGAAAACAATTAACTTGACCAAGAAACCAATACTAAGCCGACAAATCCGCGTCCCCTACTCCGCCAACTGGCGATAACCGAGACCGTTGCCCACAATATCTATAAAAATTCGTAAATGAATCTAAAGTCAAAATTTTCTTTTCTTTCAATTTTCGTATGTCTATTCATGACATTATCTGCCTTCGGACTTTTATACTTAATAATAAAATATCCCGATGTAAATCTAATTCTACCTTCTTTATACCTAACATTCGTAATTTATTTTTGGCTCACTGAATTCAGAACAAGAGCACATAGAATTGAAATTTTAAACGATAAAATTCTAAAAAGAGAATATTTCGGACTTGGAAAAGAAAAAATTTATAAGATTAAAGACGTAGATGGCTTTTATTATTCTTCACAACCCAATACCTATGGAGATTTTGAATATAGAGATTATGAATATATTTTTATAATTCAGAAAGGAAAAAGAATAGCCTGCCTATCAAAATTTTACCTAAGAAATTATAAAACAATAAAACCTATAATTGAAAAAAAGATTAAAAATCTAGGGACTAAAGAATATAAATTTAGAAACGAATATAAAGAAATGTTCAAATAGTACTAATACTGTGGGCAACAGCGGTTCATCTCAAATTACGGGTGATGTGGAAAAAAGTGTAATTTTAGAAACCAAGAAACAAAACGGTAAGCTGACAAGTCCGCGTCCCTACTCCCGCAACTTGCGATAACCGCAACCGTTAGCGGTTATTTTTTAAACAAAATTTCGACTATATTAAAAACAAAAAAATGAATACCAGTCCAGAACAAAAATTAAAAGATCTTTCAATTGAATTGAATGAAGTTTCACAACCAATTGCCAGCTACGTAAATTGTGTAAGAACAGGTAATTTGTTGTACTTATCAGGAAAAGGTCCCTTAAAAAAAGATAAAACTTATGTAACAGGAAAAGTAGGTAAAGACTTAACTATTGATGAGGGAAATGATGCTGCACGCTTAGTCGCAATAGATCATATTGCAGTTTTAAAAGACGAATTAGGAGACTTGACCAGAGTGAAAAGAATAGTAAAAGCTTTTGGAATGGTAAATTGTACAAGCGATTTCGTTGACCAGGCAAAAGTTATTAATGGATATAGCGATTTAATGTTTTCGGTTTTTGGTGAGAAAGGACGTCACGCTAGAAGTGCTGTAAGTATGCACGCTTTACCATTAAATTTTGCAGTAGAAGTGGAAGTAATTGTTGAAATAGAAGATTAACAAATGAGTATAAAAACATATATAATTGATGCTTTTACAACGGAGATTTTCAAAGGAAATCAGGCAGCAGTTTGTTTGCTCGAAAATGCCTTAGATGAAAAGACGATGCTTAGTATTGCAAAAGAGTTTGGCTTTTCGGAAACAGCTTTTATCTTAAAAAAAGATATAGATACTTTTTCCATCCGTTACTTTTCCCCAGTACAAGAAATACCTTTATGTGGTCACGCTACTATAGCTTCTTCAAAAGCTCTTTTTACAGAGTATGTTAATCTATCAAAAATCACTTTTCACACCCATTTTGGAGACACATTAGAAATAAATCAGAAAGGTGATCGAATAGAAATGAAATTTCCTTTGCACGATACAGAACCTTCTCAATATAACGAGGAAATAAAAGATGCATTAGGAATTAATGAAATTTTAAATTCCAGATACAATTCATTTCACAATATGCTATTGTTAGAAATAGAAGGCAGCGAAAAACTAAGAAATCTGAAACCTGATTTTTCTATATTAAGAAACATTAAAACTTCAATTAGTGGCGTCCTAGTCACTGCTAAATCTGAAAATGAAAATATTGATTATGAATATCGTTATTTTTTTCCTTGGTCAGGTGCCGATGAAGATCCAGTTACCGGTGGAGTGCAAAGTTTTTTAGCTAAATATTGGTCTAAAAAACTTAAGAAACGAAAGATGAAAGCTTTTCAAAGTTCAGAACGAACTGGAAAAATGGAGGTTGAAATATTAGATGATTCAGTTGCTATTGAAAGTAATGCGGTAATATTTACTTCAGGAATAATGAATTTGAAATAAATAGAAAAAACAACCGCTAACAACGGTTCATCGCCAATAAGCGGTAGCGCTAGAAAGAAAAATGATTAACTTGTTCAACAAACCAATACTAAGCCGACAAATCCGCGTCCCTTACTCCGCCAACTGGCGATAACCGAGACCGTTGTGTACAATATCCACAAAACGCTCGAAATGAAAAAAATACTGATTTTAATATTTACTATTTTACCATTTATTTCATTCGGACAGCATTTAAAATGTTGCGAATCTGAAAAAGAAGTGGAAAAATATTTGAGTGGAAAGTGGAAAGAAAAAAATGACGAATCTAATACTGTTTATGAATATTGGTTTGAAAATGGGAAAGGTCATTTATCGGAAATAGAGATTGCCGAGAATGGAGACGAATTAATTGAACTCGAAGTCCAACCATTTGTGGAAATAATTAAATATGACGATGGATTTAAAATTAAATTCACTTATCCTTACGAAAATTGGATTTCGGAATTGAAATACTTGAATTCTAACAAACTGATTTTGATAACAGACGGAAAAGAAACTGAATATTATAAATACAAAAAATAAAAATACTGTACACAACAACGGCTATAGTTCATTGCGGCGGAATTTCCTCTCGGAAATTCCTGCGTGTTTGCTAACTTTGGTTTACGGCGGAATAATTCTGCCGAATCATTCCGCAACGAAACCATAGCCAAGACCGTTATAAAAAATGCCTCCTATTTAGTGTTTTTGTTCTTCACATAACTTTCAAACAAAATCCTTGTCAAACTGACAATTCTCAGGTTAGATCATGAAAAGTAAAAACATGAGAAAAACTGAATTTCAAGATTCTCTTTAAAACGCCTTCTAAAAAAAGACAATTTAAAAATGAAAAATTTAGAACTTTAAAATATGAATTTTTCTATCCTGCTTTAAGAAGTCGGCACTTTTAATAACAACGATTAACGCCAAATAGCGGGTGTATGCCGAAAATTGCTATTTTAGAGATCAATTATTAAACAATTAAGCCGACAAAGCCGAGTTTCTACTCCCGCGACTTGCGTTAATCGGGGACGTTACCTGCAATAGCTCCCAAAATATTTTGAAGATTAATTAACCCTAAATGCAGATAATAAATAGAATTTACACAAAACTAGTTCTAGTTTATAATATCACTCAAAATAAAGATCTTGATATATCAAAAGAATTAGCATACACTGCAATTCGAAACACAATTGGAGTTCTCTTATTTTTTTCTATCATATTTATTCAATCATTGATTGACTTATTTATTACTGACTTCAGAATTAAAAGATCCGATTTTCCAATTTACTATCTGTATTTAGGATTAGGATTTATAATAATTGGATTTATATACTTTTCAAAAGTTTACTTGAAACCTAATCTTGAATACTCTCCTAATGGTGAAACTAAAAATCCAAAAAAATTAAAAAGGTATTTCACAGGATATATTATTAGTATAGCACTTTTTGGTGGGTTGATGTTTGTTATACTTAGAATGCTATATATTTATTTAGGCTAACTAAACTAGTCTTTACTTTAAAAAAATACGTAAAATTGAAAACTCGAAAATTCAGAAATGAAAATCAATAAAATAGGATATCATATTTTAAATTTATTACTGTTTTCTGCTATAATCATTGCACAGTATGAATGGATAGAACCAAAATTGGTAATTTCAATTTTTATAATGCCTGCATTTATTATTTCAGCATCATTGACCTATAAAACAAAAGAGAAAAAAGATGAATAAAGTAAGACTTATTGGAGTTCTAATACTTCTTATTGGAATTGCTTGCCATTATTTCTTAGACAAAGAGTTTAGAGGATTTTGGATTGGGGCAATAATGGGATTTGGAATTGCACTTATTATAACAGGAAAAATTAAAAAAGTGTGGTAAACTTAGAAATTAGAAATAATACATTTCTAAGGTAATCCAGCAGGTCGCTACGGCAGGTAACAACGGTTAATCGCCAATAGCCGGCAGCGTTAGAAAGAAAATAATTAACTTGACCAACAAACCAATACTAAGCCGACAAATCCGCGTCCCTTACTCCGCCAACTGGCGATAACCGTATTCCAAGATCAAAAACAAACCATTTTCAATAAAATTTTAGGCGGCATATTTACATAGATCTACGTATGGTGTTTGTCTTTTGATCACTGCAAATACTCTGGATAACAACTTGTTTCGCACGTTATTTAAAGCTACCATCTTAGGTTTACCTTCAGCTACTTTTCGTTGGTAATATTCTCGTAATTCACCATCATGCTGAATGGCTGATACACTGGCCATGCTCAGCAGACTTTTCATCTTCCGATCACTCATGGGATGACCTTTAGCTCGTTTGAATAC
>NZ_AUHG01000011.1 GCF_000423065.1 Christiangramia echinicola DSM 19838 | reverse complement strand
AGATCTCGCTGAACGATATGATGTTTATGCAAATGTGCAATTCCATCTATTATAGCAAGTACCAACGTCTCTTTCTTCTCCTGGTTCAATTCATTTTTGGAAAGAAAATGATCAAGATTTCCTAATGGGTAATACTGCATAATGGCATAATCGAACACACCATTAAAAGATTCAAAAGTATGTACCTCTTCATAATTCGCAATATTGGCATGTGGAGGGAGCTTTTCGATAGCTTTAAATTCTTCCCGTAATGAAAACTCTTTATCCCCGGAAATTCGAACTTCAGATACTTTTACGGCTACCTCACGATCCAGCACATTATCATAGGCCCTATAAACGGTACCGAAACTACCGCCGCCTATTTTATCTTCCCTAACATTAAAACTGTAGCGTTTGAAAAATTCTTCTTCGGTCATTGTTACTAATTTTTGTGATCTCTACCGGACCATATACCTTTCGCCCAATCCCTGATCGATAATTTTGATTTTATTTTCTGATTCTCCCTTTTTAATGATTTTAAACTTGACCATTCCAGCTTTTCAGTTTGGTCAACCTTGAAATCTCCGTTTTCTACTTCGAGTATTATCGCTGTATTATTATCCCGGCTTTCAATAGAACACACATCCTTCATCTGATTTCCTATATTCTCTATTGAAAAATCTTTATTGCACAAAAGTTCAATGATTTCAAGATCCGAATAAGCTTCAAGAACCCCATCTGAACATATAAGAATTCGATCTCCTTTTCTGAGATCTGAGATTAAATGTATTTCAGGTTCGGGGTTGTTATCTATTAATCCATTTTTTAAAGCCCTGTAAATTCGGTTATTCATCGGGTGAACTCGCCCTTCTTCCCTACTGATCTCTCCATTTTTGACCAAATCCCCCACCAGAGAATGATCCCAGGTATGCCAGAATTTTTTATTAGAAGGCCGAACTAAAAATATTCGGCTGTCCCCAATATGGGCTGTGTATATCCCCTGAGAAGAGTTGATGAAAATACCGGCTAAGGTCGTCGCCGTTCCATCAAATTCCGGATGCTCATTTACTTTGGAGTTTAATTCGTTAATTCCCTCTTTTATCAGCCTGGAAATTTCGTCTGGTGAACTAACAGGTTTCTTTAAGGCATCTACTAAAAATTCGCAGATTACCTTACTTGCTATTTCCCCTTTGTTTGCACCTCCAACACCATCACAAACCACATAAGAATATTCACCTATGCCATGAGCATCTTCATTATCAGATTTTTGACCTATATGAGAATATGAGAAGATTTGCATTGCCCAAATATAAAAAATTATCTAAAAATTTTGTTAAAACTGTTTTCTAAAAATATTCAATGGAATCCTTTTTTCAATATTAATATAGGGTATTACCTACTTAAGTTTACCGGCCAGCTTGGAGTTAAGGAGGTATAAAAACTGTAAATTTCCAACGCTTCAGGATAAATACTTTTCTCAGGTTTAATGGGGATTATCTCATTTTGTCGCTGTGAAAGTCGAATATAATTAGCCTTCTCTACCAAAGGATCTATTACTAATACATATGAAAGATTATGGGGAAACCGATTACGACACTCTATCTCATAAAAAAACCTATCCTCTTCTTTATCGATTTTTTTATACCTCACTTCCTCATCAGTTTTCCACGAACTCCATTCATTTATATCTTGTGCTTGGGCTTTACTTAAAAAAAGAAATGGGAAAATGAAAAATAAATCAGTCTTAACTAATTGCATATGTTTCAATTTACTATAATATTAATACCTAACGCTTTCCTTTGTTGGTGTAGGTATTTTTATAAGTATCATTTTTATAAAAATTTACGATCCTCCTAAACCTTTCAATCACGAAATAAAGGATGTGCTCATTCCCCTGAAACAAATCTATTTCTGTATACAAAAAGGAGTAAATGGGTGGATCAAGCTTAGACACATGCAGATTGAGAACATAACCATCATGGGTTATAGAATCGATCTGTTTTAACGGAATTTCAAGCACACTAGGATCAAAACTACCGGAATGGTAAATATTTAGCACCGCTTTTTGTGGGCTATTACTATTTTTAATATATATGGAATCCATGAGTATAGACTCTACCCTGGTTTCTTCCAGCCAATTTTCTACCCTTTCAAATAAAAACCTCTGGCTGTTCAGGTAACTAATATCAGATTGAATTTCAGACCAATCCAGATTCTGAGATAAACTTTGGTGATTACCTCCTAAAATAAATAAAATAAGATATAAATGCCTAAACACTGAAAAATGCCATAATTATTGCAAGCAATATACAAATCTTAATAAAAACTTAAAATACCCCTTTCGGGGTATTGATTGGAACATCTATATTTGTAATTTTTGTAAAATCAACCCACGTTACGGAAACCAGTGCGAGAACTTTACTTTTCTATTTCTTCAAATCTTCCTCCAGAAATTATTGAGTTAAAAAATAATGCATTTAAGTCAAACTTATTGAATGAGAAGGCCGCAAGAGTTGAAGATAAAGGAACTTACGTCATAGTTAAAAAAGGAGATGTCTTTTTAGGAGCTCTAACGGTAAGCGTAGCCGGCGAAATACTTCAAGCCTGGTCCAATGGGAAAATAACTTCGGATAAAAATGATTTATTTTTATCCCGAGGCTTTATTATTCAAAATCCATATTTCAGAATAAGAGAAGTTTTTAAATTACTTATACTACATACCCTAAATTTTTATCACGATAAAACTATAATTACTTCGGTAAGACCTTCTAATAAAGGAGTTCGGGAAGTAATAGAATTATTTGGCTTCGAGAAATATGGTTTAATGCACTCATACCATTCTATTGAGAATGATTCTGTAGACTTAATACTTTTTAAACTAGAAAATTATAATCTGAATTTTGAACAAAAGAAAAAGGAAATTCTATCTGATATACAACCAGCGTTTTAGAAACTGGGAAGAACGACTAACTATGCTTTCAGAGGCTGCCACTGAGCGAAATATAGAACCTATTGCATTAGAATCTGAGAGTTTTGATTACAGTAAATTAAGTGAACTGGAAGCTGGACCAGATGATATGTTTTACAATGTCACCCCGTTTTCTCATGAAATAGAGAATATTCTAGTATCAAAGAAAGTTAAAAGCTTTTTCACCAGTCCGAGTATTCAAAATTACATCTTTTCAACACACCAGCTTGATCTTTCATTGAAAGCTGCCAATATACCGATCCCTAAGACTATCTTAAAGGGTTCAAACAATAAAGAATTACTGAAAAACTATGTTGAGTATCTTAATGGTTTTCCACTTATTTTAAAAGTTACAGGTGGAACTTTAGGCGTGGGCGTTATTAAGATCGAAAGCTGGGAAAGCCTCGTCTCAACGGCCGATATGCTTTCCTCAAAAAGTATTCATTTTCAACTGAAACAATATATACCAAATAACGGAACCATAAGAGCCATTGTAGTAGGTAATCAGGTTGTATGCAGCATAATTAGACTTAATCCAGAAAATGATTTTAGATGTTCTGCTCCAGGTAAATCTTCTATAATTGAAGCTTATTCATACTCTGAAGAATTAGAGAAGTTGGCAATTGAGGTTTCTCAAGCCGTAAAATTTGAATTTGTTGGGATAGATATTATCCAGGGGAATGATGGTAATTTTTATGTTCTTGAAGTTAATTTCCCTAATGATTTTAGTATTCCCGCAAATTTCACCGGGGTTAATGTTGCTAAGTTTGTAGTAAATCATCTGAATGAAAAATAACTCTAATATATTTTCAACTCTTGATGGTTTCGATCACCTTGTCGCCAGCACTCAGTTATTGATCAAAGAGGTTCTTTCTCGTGGTGGTACTGTGGATGTTCTGGACGACCAGTATAATTTAATTGAAATTACTATTGATAATAAGGTTTTAAAAGTATTGGGCACTACGTATACACATACCCATTCACTTTTAAACTACATGATATGTAATAACAAAAGGTTGTGTAAAGAACAGCTCAAAAGGCTAGGTTTTCAAACTCCGGAATTCCAAATTATCAGAAATTCAAATGAGTTTAAGGGTCTGAGAATTAAATTCCCAATAGTACTAAAACCTCTAGAAACCAATCACGGTACAGATATAAAAGTTAACATTCAGTCTAAGGAAGAATTTTTAACCTTAATCAAACATCCCTTAAAAAAATACAAGGAGATGATGATAAAGGAATTTATTGAAGGACCAGAATTTCGCTTTTTGGTTATCGAAGGAAAACTGGTGGGTGTAATTCAAAGGATCCCGGCTAATCTGGAAGGCGACGGTGTTCATTCTCTATTGGATTTATTGAATATTAAGAACCAAAATCGTGGAGATGGTTATACTAGGCCATTGATGAAGATATCAGAGCCGGATTTCCAAAAATATTTAAAAAATTCACAGTTGCATGAAGAATATGTTCCTCCCAAAAATGAGATACATCAAATATGCGAAATCAGTAACCTGAGTAAGGGTGGAGATAGTATTGATGTAACTGAGGAGATTAGCCAGTATCATAAACAATTAGCAATTAAAATTTGTGAAAAATTTAATCTTCCATTTGCCGGAATAGATATTATAATCCCTGATTTGCATAAGGAATATTATGAGGTTTTGGAAATCAACGAACGTCCTATGATTAGCATGCATAGCTATCCATATAAGGGAACAAACCGGTTCGCTGAAAAGTACTTATTAGATCACCTTTTAAAAAATTAAATTATGACTATCGGTTTATTTGTAATTCTTAGCTTATTCTCGAGTCCAAATGATTTTGATTTTTGTACATGCAGCGAGTCAAAGGAAATAACCCAGGAGGACATAGAAGATTATGATCTAATCCTCCATGGAATCGTTCAGAAGATCGAGACGGTAGAGCACCAGAAACTTATCACATTGAACATCAAAACACTATATAAGGGTAATCTTGAAAATAATATTGTGACAATTTCTACACCGGCAGATCTAGCTATGTGTGGACTGAATATCGGGACAGGCACTGAATGGCTGCTTTTTGCTTTCGACGAAAATGGCGAATATTCCACGAATTCCTGTACCAGATCCGGTGACCTGGATTCTTATATAGATTGGATAAAGGATAGGGTTGAAAAAGATATAGTGTTTCTCGAAAACTTAAAGAAGTAACAATGGCTATCATCATATCTTCAGCTGGCTCATATATTCCAGACGAGGTAATTTCAAATAAAGGGCTTTCCGAAAAGTTTGATCAACCTTTTGATATAGAAAACTGGATTCTTGATAAAACAGGTATCCTTGAGCGCAGAAAATCTAATCTTAAACCTTCCGAACAGGGATTTTTAGCTGCAAAAGAAATGAAGCTAAAGGATGGGGAAATAGATTTTATTATAGTAAATACCTTTACAGGAGATTATACATTACCACAAACGGCAACTTTAATTCAGGAAAAACTTGGATTAAAAAAAGCATTCGCATTTGAAATTAATATGCCATGCGCAGGTCCTGTTTATGCCTTATCAATGGCAGAAATGTTTTTGAAATCCGGAAGATATAAAAAAGGTCTGCTTATAGGAGTTGACAAAATGCTGGATGCAATAGATCCGGACGATTTTTTGATGAATGTTTTGTTTGGTGAAGGTGCTGGGGCTATAGTAGTATAGAATAATGGAAATATAAGCAATAGCGGCATAATCGACTTTTATCTTGGATCATATATCGAAGGTAACGTCGGTGAAGATTATTCATTGAAAGTATTAGCCGGAAAATCTAATTACCCAATCCAGAATTATGATCCGACTAAAAAAGAACATTTTCTTTTAATGGATGGAAAAAAAGTAAAAACCTTCATAAACGAAAAACTCAATGAATCCATAGACTGGTTGTTAGACAACCATATAGCGGAAACTGAAGATATTGATTATGTAATTACTCATCAGGCTAATAAAGTAGTGATCGAAAACTGCCTAAAAGAAAGAGGTATACCTTCCAAAAAGATTTTAAAAACTGTTGAACTATTAGGAAATACCGGTTCCGGTTCAATTTACATAACAATCGCTGAACATTTTAAAATCTTTAAGCAAACAGGGAAAAAAATTTTAATTTGTGGTATGGGAGGTGGACTCACATGGGGCGCAATCTATTATAAAACATGATTGAATTTCAATTATACTCGATGCCAATTTCAAGTCTTACGAAAAAAGACTTAAACGAAATTGAGCTCCTTTTAAAGGAATATTATGAAGAACCTAATCACCTTTTAAATGAGGAGTTAAGGAAGAATTCTAGGATAGATTTTTATCGAAAACCCGGTAGTGGAATTGAAGCTTTCTTTATGACCGGTTGGGGTGAAATATCAATTGCCTCGGAGAAAAGACTTTTGATCTACCTAGGATTAAGTTGTGTAAATAATAAGTTTAAGGAAAAGAAACTTGCCAGCAAATTATACTATTTCTTCACTAGGGAAGCTTTGAAAAAACAGTCAAATATTGCAAAACCGATAATACTGTTTGGGACTACTGCTACTCCGGTAATCCTACTCACCCTACCTAAAATTTGGGATAATGTGGAACCAAATTTAGATGGTTCATACTCTAAGTTTGGAGGTGAGATTATAAGACAAATACGAAAAGAATATAATCTATACAGTGCTGGTACGGAGCATCCTTTTGTACTTAAGAATATTGCAGTCAAAATAAGATATTCAAGAATTGAAAGAGAAAGGTTTAAGGAAGTATGTGAAAGATTTAACCTAAAAACATTTGAGTCTCTTGATATTGATGAAACTAAAGGTGACCGGATGTTGATCTTATGTAATCTTCCTTCTAAGGAAAATTTTCAAAATTTAAAAAATAAATTATTCCTCCAGAATCAATATGCTTAAATACATTCTTTTCCTTTCCGTGATCCTGCTTGTGGCTGCCGACAATAATGGTATTGAAGCACTTATCGACAAAGGCTATTCCACCGGGATCATTATGCTGTACAGGGGATTGGGAGCTCTCCTAGTGTTTATGCTTTTCGCGATATACCGCAAAAGTGACCTTAAACCTAAAAGGTGGAAACCACATATTTTCAGGCTTATCATCAACGGACTCAGCGCCTGGTTCCTTATATACAGTTTTAAGTTCCTTTCAGCCGGTACTGTGGCTTTATTCCAGAGGATGAAACTACCCTTACTTATTCTCATCGCCGTTTTCAGTAAGAATCACCGTAGCAGTCTACAATTCTATTTATCTATCTGGACCATTTTCATTATAATCTTTTTTGTTCTGTCTGCTAATATTATTGATGAGGACCCAAAGGGATTTCTATTTATAGGTGCAAGTATAGTTTTATCTGCTATTAGTTTTTTCATCATTAAAAAGCAGAGCGAAACCGAAGGGGGAATGTCTTTAGGAGTGCTGTATTTGGGAGGGATTGTCTTATGGGGGTTAGGCATCACTTCTTACCGAGGAGCTGGTTTTGAGGTAGCTTTTAATGACTTGTGGCTTTTCGTTCTAAGCGGAGGCTTACTTGCCCTAATCTCTATTTGCTCGATCATACTTTTTAAAAGATATAATGCTGAAAAGGTAAGACTCCCTTTTGCCCTGGGAGCATTGGCTACGCTCGGATTGGAGATGATCCTTGAAAACAAGATATTCACCACAAGCCATATAGGATTAAGTGTGCTATTAATAGGTATTATGATCACCATTTGCCTAAATCCCTCAGATCCAGTAAAAATTTCTAAATAATTTATGGAAGAGCCTAATCTTAAAAATAAAATAAGAAGAGCCAGATTAAAAGACTTAAATGATATTATTCAGATCTGGGAGGATGGAATTCCTGATGCATTTGGCCAACAGGTCGAAGGTTATGAAGATAAGGAGGAACTAAGGGTCCACTTTAAAAGTAATTTAAATTACCAGAATGAAAAATTTGGTTTCTGGGTTTATTGTAGTTCGGCAGATAAACCTCTAGCATATTGCTCCTTAACTCCTTTTCATTCACCTTTATGGAAAGATAATTTTGGTTTTCTCAGCTTATATGTTTCTAAGGAAAACCAAAATAAAATCTTTGGTTTCAAACTATTAAAATTTGTTTTAGAAATAACCTCGCTAACAAGTATACTTTATATTTTTTCAACCATAGTTTCTGATAATGATCGAACCAAAAGATTAGCCAAAAAGCTTGGTTATAAGGAATATGGCAAACTTCCTAATTCAAAAAGTCGCCACAATTTTTCAGACACAGTTTTAATGCTATATGAAGTTTGAATATAAAATGAGATTATTAACAAACATAAAAAATGCTGAAATTTCTGAAATATCAGAGTTATTAAAATTAAATAAAGCAGGATGCGCGAAATCAATAAATGGAAATTTATCAATTAACTATTCTAAAGATGCATTTCAAAGGATAATTTCCAACCAAGAAATCACAATTTCTCGATTAAATAATAAGTTGATAGGTTATTGCCTTATAGGCAAAAATACAAATCAGGAGAATTTATATTATCAGAAAATAAAGGCAATGGAGATTTCGAAAATGCTGGAGATTCCAATTTGTGAAATTGGGTATGGATTCCAAATATTTATTGATCCCTCGTTCCGTGGAAATGGTATCGCAAGATTACTGTTCGAAAAACTATGCTCGAATATCGAAAATAATTATTCAATGCTTTTGTGTACAATTAACAAGGAAAACCGCTACTCCAAGAAGGTGCATAAAAAAATTGGTTGGGAGTTTTACCAAAAAGGTGATATTTCTGATTATTATATATATAAGATAACATAATGAAATTTTACTGTTTACATGAAGGTTATTATCAAGGTATACAAGAAAGAATAGACCTCCTAAACAACGCCTGCAAACTATCTGGTATTAAATTCAATTCCATTGATAGCCTTACTTGCGATTATTCTAGTCTACCACGACTAAATAGAGGAGATATTTTATATAATGTAGGAAGAGGAAGCGAAACGCTTGAATCTTTATTAATAAATAAATCCACAACCACATTCTACATAGAAAACCCAAAATATATCAGTTACAATAGCGATACTATTAAATATTCCATGGTACACGAGAAAAATGGTCTCCCAGCTCCCAAAACCATATTCTCGATTTCCCCAGACCGGAGAAATTTGGAAAAATATATAAAATATTTAGGTGGCTTTCCTATTATTTTAAAATCTATAGGAAGCACTAGGGGTATTGGAACTATTAAAATAGAAAGTTGGCAAAGTCTAATATCAATAATAGATTATCTTTTTTCAGATCGTCAAACCAGTTTTATTATGAGGGAATTTATTCCTAATGCTAAAGGTTGTAGAATGATTGTACTTGGTGATAAAGTTATAGCGAGTGCTGAGTTTAAAATGAACAAAAATGATTTTAGAAATGCGGTTATAGAGAGCGAAGTCGAGTATTATAATAGAAAATATACTAAGAATTTAGAAGAAATAGCTGTTAAAGCTTCTCATTTGGCAAATACTTCATTTTCAGGAGTCGATTTTTTAGAAGATGAATTAGGAAACTTTTATCTTCTCGAAATTAATTTCCCCTGTGGATTTCAAAATTTAATCCAAACTTGTTGTATCGATATTCCTGATGAGATGGTAAAGTTTTTAATTAAAAAAAGTGAAAATGATCTCTAGAACCTATGATCATAATTATCTCTATCATCTCGATAAAGTATTTTCAAAAACGAAGGAATACCGCCTTAGGAATTTAAATCCCACCTCAACTGATACTGTGGTTGATTTAGGATGCGGTATAGGGCTAGATGCGCAGAGAATAGCTGCATGTGGAGCAAAAGTGATAGCTATTGATTTTGATGAAAGTTTCATTGAAAAAGCGAGGCTGATGAATGATAATTCTAAAATTAAGTTCTATAATAGTTCAATTTATGAATTACCCATCGAAAGCAATACAGTAAGTAAAATAACTATAGATAGAGTATTTCAACATTTAGAAAATCATGATGCTGCATTTAATGAAATTAACCGAGTTCTGGTTAAGAATGGAAAAATTCAAATTACTGACACCGATTATTTGAGTATGACATTCTTCACAGAATTTATCCAGCTAGAAAAAAAACTTATAAATTTTATAGCAACCGAAAAAATTCCAAATGCATGGAAAGTAAGAATTCTCTTTAATAATATTGAAAGCTATGGATATAAAGTTATCAATAGAATCTCTCACGATTATTCCTTTAATAGTATAGAAATCGCTAATTCGATTGTAAGGTTTAATAAGATTTTCAATGACGGATATAAAACGGGATATTTTAGTGACGAGGAACTTTTAGAATGGGAAAAAATAAAATCAAATTTTAAATTTTCAATGAATTTACTCACTATAGATGCCATTAAAATCTAAGTTATATCAAATAGAATTTCATCAGGAATACTCTATTGCCAAAATAATTATTCGAACACGAAAAAAATGAAAATTAAAAAACTGGCTTACACTTTTCTTCAACCAAAAATTCATGAAGAGAGAGTTATCAATTAGGGTTGAGATAATCCTTGTAAATAAGGTTTTCAGAACGAGCTAAATAGAATTAAATGTGCTCTTAATAGAGAATATGATTACCATTTGTCTAAAGTCTTCTGATCCAATAAAGGCATTCAAAATAATGAAAACTAAAAATTTTAATGGTTAGTGCGAATAATACATCTAAATACTGTTCTTCAGATCACATATCTATTAGATTAGGAATTGACTCGGACATACCTCAAATTATCACTCTCCAAAGCTTTTGGTTAAATCAACCTTATGTAAATAAAAAAGGTTTTCTATTTGGCAGTCCCTATTCTGAATTTGAGCTAAAGCAAATTATTTCCAATCAACATCTTATCATCGCTACAGTAGATAGTTCTTTCGCAGGATATTTCTTAGTAGACGATGTATCTCGAAATAATTTAACCGAAAAATACAGAGCTCAATTAAGAATTCTTAAACAACAATTCGCCGGGAAAGTCTGCCCAAGGGCGCAAATCGCCATTAGTCCGAATTATTTGGGTAGGGGAATTTCTAAACTTCTAACCAAATCAATGATAAGCCGACTAAATAATGAATATGAATCTGTTTTTTCAATGGTCTCCAAACAGAATTGTAACATTCAAAAGCACATAAGAAATAACTGGAAGATCATTCATCAAGATCACTTGATGTATTATGTGAAATTGGAACTTAGATCTTTTTAAAATGAATAAACCAAATTCTTATGTTTATAAAACCCTGACTGATTCTGAGGTTATAGCCTATAAAGAAAAAATTCTGGACTTGCTAGCTATTTATTATGAAAACCCAGAAGAGGTGTTTGAAATGATAAATTCAGAGAGAATCGCCTTTGCCGCGTTTAATGGGAATGATCTAGCAGGTCTTTACACGGTTAAACACAAAAGTTTAAACGAAAAAATTTTACTGGCTTATCTAGGATTACTACTTCTGCACCCTGATCATGGAAAGGCTCTAATGAATCTGGTATCCGCGCATAAAGCCATCTTGAATAAACAGGTGAGTAAAACAATATATTTTTATAGTTTAACCTCTAATCCTGTAGTTCATAAAATTGCATCGAAATTCTACGCCAATGTTTACCCACGAACTTTAGACTCCGATGAAATGACTATCCCGAAGTACTATGATGAAATCATATCACATACGGGATATAATATTTGCAGCTCTAATGCCTATAAAGTGATTAATAGTCCCTCTGTGGCTAGATATAACATGAAATACAGACAACAATTAGTAAGTACATATCGAAATAGCAGGAATAGTATTTCCAGATTATATGACCTGGATCAGGAAAGAGGAGACAGAATATTAATTGTTGGATCCTATAATAACTAAAATCCGTAATCAATTTTAGAGTAGGGCTTACTATTAATGGTTAGCTCACAATCTGTGGAACGCTTTAAAAATTCATCCAGTTTATCTTCTTCTACCTTATCGGGACTCGCAAATAGTTCTTTTAGATTCCTCAGTTCCGCTAGTTTTAAAACTCCATCGCAACTTACATTGGTAGATCCAAGATGTAAAAACTTCAGAGACCGGAGTTTTAAAAGTGTATCAACAGCTTTATCGGTAATTTCAAGATTCACCAGCCTGAGTTCCCCTATATAGTCCATTTCCAACAGAAAGGGAATTCCATCATCGTCAACAGAAGTACTATCCAGATCCAGCCTTTCTATTCGTTTGATTCTGGAAGTTATATAAGAGAGCTCTTCGTTGGTTAAATATTCATCTCTGAAAGTTAAATGTTCAATTTCTTCGGGAATATTATTCAGCCCAAAAGAAAATTTAGTTTTCCAGAATCGTTTCTCTTTTTTACTGAATTTCATAAGATTTAGAGATTTATTTTAAAATTTATATTCACAGGCACCAAAAGGAATTTCTACCAGGCTGGTCTCCTTTATTGCATTTTCAAAATTGGTGTATTCACCATTCTTATAGAATAAATAATGAATATTCCCGTATTTGCATACTGAACCTATGGCAGAAGAGTTAACACCAGCAAAGCGGCAGACCGGAAAACTATCGACTCTTCTGACAATAAAATGAACTAGAAGCTGCATGAAAGCCTCAAGGTCTTCATCGCTTGCGTAAATTGCACCATTAAAATTTTTATCGACTCCCTTACTCAAAAACCAATCTGCAACTTTTCTATCATCTTCATCTTTCGAATTAATAAATTCTAACCAAGAGTAAGGAAATTCAGGTATAAACAACATGCCATCCCATTCCAGAATTTTATTTAATTTTTCAAGATCGCCGGCCATAATCTCAACATGGACCTTATCGTGTTCCCGGGTTGAAAGGATACATTCATCAGTAAATCTTTTCAGCTCTGGAAGATCATCTAAACTGTCTATAGTACTTTCGAATTTAACTAGAATAGGTTTATTCCTTATAGCACATTCTTCTTCATTCATCTCTACTAATCTCTCCTCTTCATCAAGCCAGTTTTCTCCAGGTTCGAATAGGTCTGGAGCATAGAATTTTTTCTGCATGTCTATAACATAACTGGCCAGGATGCTATTTTTCTTTAAAGCTTCCTTCCTTGATAAGAATTGTATCATTAATTGAAAATTGAATTAGGCCTTAATTGAATAAGTAATTGTAAAAAAATTTCATAATACTAAATCTATGATCAACCTTAAATGGTTTCCAAAGTACATTGATTGACTTCATGTACTTCAGTATGATAGTCATTTCGGAACTTCAAAAGCTTTGTAAAAGCAGCATATATTTTTTCTTTAGACTTTTCAGAAGAAAAATTCAATATCAAATTATGGATTTCAGCTGCCGAATTTAAATTACAGTTCCTTGAAAAATCCAATTTCAGCTGATGTTCCTGCCATTCAATGTCAAAAATTTCCAGAAGTGGTATATCCATACCTACAATATAATAGTCTGCATCGGGTTCAAAAGCCATCTCAGTATGATAAAGCGTTAAAAACACTTTTTCAAAATCTGAATTGTTTTCTATAGACATCGAATCTGATTCCGCCCAGTAATCATTATAACTGGAAAAATGGATAATTTGATTTACGTTTTTTAATTGACTATTAAGACTGTGTATTGAAGAGTTCCAATCTTTAACCTGGCCAAAAAATATTGATGGTATGGTAATAATGAGTAATAATAATATCCCTTTCATCTTACTAAATATTAATTAGACCTTCCGCCAAACAA
Organism: Christiangramia echinicola DSM 19838; assembly: GCF_000423065.1. Classification (GTDB taxonomy): domain Bacteria; phylum Bacteroidota; class Bacteroidia; order Flavobacteriales; family Flavobacteriaceae; genus Christiangramia; species Christiangramia echinicola. The sequence continues at coordinate 914,113 of NZ_AUHG01000011.1, read as the reverse complement.
ATTGTTACTAAATGTGTCGAGTTATTACATTCAACTTTTCCTAAAATATTTTTTTTATGTGTTTTAACTGTATGACTTGATAAATTTAAACTGATAGCAATTTCTTTTACACTTTTACCTAATGCTAATTCCCTAACTACCTCAATTTCCCTTAAAGTAAGTAGTTCTTTTAATTTTTTTGATTCCTGTAATTTTTTTGGATTAAACTTTCCTGAGGAAGTTTCTACGTTGTAATAGGATGGGCCACCATTAATATTGAGGAATGATACATCCTCCGTGCTTTTCACACTTAGATGTGAGATATCACTGTGAATGCTAAAGACATGTATAAACTGACCCGACTCATTCAAAGTCAAAACCGTAGCCTGATGTAACATCACTCTTACTTTTCCATCGTGAGCCTTATTTTTATAAGTATAGGTAATCTTATAATCAAGCATTTCTTTAGGCCTCAAATAATCAATGAAAAAACTCTGAATAACTTGTTCCTTTCTATGGATTTTTTCTATTTCGCTGGGAAGAGCTAAAGCAAGAAGTTTATCCATATTTGCAAAGGATGCTTTTTCGCCTATAAATTCTTCTACAGACTCAGAAACCAGTTCTAACTCTAAGGTTTGAAAATTTGCTATATAGTAAAAAGATTTTCCAGGAGCCATTAGGTTTGCCATCCTTTTAAAATGCTCTGGAACTTCAAATTTCTTTGATTCCGGAATTGTTTTACTATAATTAGATTGCCAGTAATCTATAATCTTATCAAAGTGAGTTGCCATATATTTAAAATTGAAATAGCCGGCAGCAATATAATAAATAGCTTTTAAATCATTCTAAGTCAGAAAAGTTCATTGAATTATATGGCTTATTAAATAATAGCCACAATATTATTTATATAATCCAAAAATTAAGAGATTCCTACCCCTGCAGATAGGCATTAACAATTCATCTTAATTAATTTAAAATTTGAGGTTAAAATCAGACCTTTTCAACGTTTTCAGGAAAAATTCAATTGTATTATTATCAAATAAAAACACATATGACTAAATATTATCTAGCATTTTAGTATTTATTTTGAGATGTTGGAAATGGGGTTGTACCTAGATTACACCTCGTTTTTGGCTAAGCCCAATGAAACCGGGAACTGAAAACTTCTGTATTGGAAAATAAATTCAAATCCAATCAGGTTTTAAATCGGAGATAGTACTTTCATAGTTATCGGCACAGCATCAAATATTGCCGAAGATTATAAATTTATCCTTGATGAAATACTTCAAAAAAAGAAAGAAGCGTATCCAACAAAAGATGAACAGTTTTAACTGGGTACAACAGCTGTTCATCTCAAATTAAGGGCATTGTCAAAAAAATGGAATTTTAGAAACCAGGAAAGAAAATGGTTAATCCGTCAAAGCCGGGTTCCCTACTCCGACAACTTGCAATAATCGGGACCATTGTAGCCAATGCATGCGGTCCATCATGATTTCAGTTGCAGAAGCTAATTCTTAGAATGATTAAAACACTAAGCCCTTAATTTACAAGTTTCAGAATCCAGTTCAGTTTCAATGGTATAGTGCTCAAAATTGTATTCATCCAGACGATCCTTTATCAAAGTTTTCACCTCAATTACCTGATCAAACTTTTCAATATCCTTTAAAATCACATGAGAGGTGAACACATGATGTTCACCTTCCAGTGACCAGATATGAGTATGATGCAAAGACTTAACCTTTTCCAGGTTTAATAATCCATTTTTAATTTCATCCAGGTTGATATCTGATGGAACTCCCTGTAGAAAAATAAAGAGCGTTTCCTTCAGCCTTTTAAAGACATTGTAAAGAATGTACAAAGTGATTAAAAGCGACAATGCAGGATCGAGATAGTGAATATCCTTAAAATAAAGTACAATAGCTACTATTAATACGGCTACCCACCCCAGAACATCTTCCATTAGATGCCAGGATACCACCTTTTCGTTCATAGACTTTCCGCTGCTCAGCTTATAAGCGGCATAGCCATTTACCAGAACACCGATAATAGCAAAGATCACCATGCCCTGTGCATCTGAATGTTCTGGTTCCAGGATTCTACCTACCGCTTCATAAATAACATAAACAGAACCTGCAATAAGTACCACACTGTTAATTAAAGCTCCAAGCAGGGAGAATCTCCTGTAGCCATAAGAATATTTAGAATTCGCTTTCTTCTTGCTTTTGGAATCAAGATACCAGGAGGTTCCAAGCGAGAGTGAATCCCCCAGATCATGCACCGCATCTGAAATAATGGAGATACTATTCACATAAATCCCACCTATAAATTCCAGGATAGTAAATGTCAGGTTCAGAAAAAATGCAACTTTGAGATTTTTTCCTGAATGGTCTTGTGAATGATTATGTCCCATTTAACTAAGTTTTAGTGGTGATGTCCTCCGCCTTCACCTTTATTCATTTCAGCCATTAAATAGTACGCATTATTGAAAGCATATTTATTATCAGCAGGCTGCTCTTCTAAAAATCTTACCTCTATCCATTCATTATCCTGTGCACCGGTGCTTATCTCTATCGGTTTAAAGCTCCATGCATCCCCTTCTCTTTCGGCGCTAAACACAAAGAACTTATCGGCATTCCTGGCAATGGCACTTTCGGGAAAAGCCAGGGTTCGCATATCTTCCACCGCTATCCTTCCTCTTACGTACATCCCAGGAACCAGGTTCTCGGTTCTGTCTTTAATTTCGGCATGCACATGCAATGCCTTTGGTTCCTGTTCAAAATTTTTACCAATGGAAAGTATACTGGCTTCCCATTCTTTCCCCGGCTGAGAGGTGATATTAAAATAAACTTTTTGTCCCTTTCCAACCTTCGCCACATCCTTCTCAAATACCATTACATCTGCATGAACATGATGTGTATTAATGATCTCGAACATATTCGTTTGAGCCTGCACGAATTGGCCTGTTTTGATATTCACCTTTTGAATAGCTCCATTTATAGGACTTAAAATAGGAATTTGCTGCTGAATATCTCCGTCCCTGATAGATTCTGGATTAATGTGCAATTGCCTGAGCTGTGCCTCCATACCTTTTACATGACCTTTTGCACTTTGGAGTTCAGATTCAGCTTTTTGAAAAGTTTCTCCAGAGCCAACACCCGCTTCGTATAATTTTTTTTGACGGGCAAAATCCTTCTTAAGATACTCAAGGCGATTAGCCGTGTTGATGTATTCTGTCTGAACTTTAATAATGTCTGGATGACTCAGGTAAGCTAGTATACTCCCTTTCTCTACCACATCTCCTTCGATAACCTTTATGGAGCTCACATTTCCTCCAATTACAGGCGTTACCGTTGCCTCACTTTGAGGAGGAACTTCAAGATGCCCGTTTGCCTCCACAAAACCGCTCATCATTCTTTTTGTCAACGTATCCACCTTGATGTCCAGGGCATCATACTGAGCAGAAGTTAGCATCACTTCCTTCCCTGCTTGTTGAGTTTCTTTCGTTGTCTTTGCTTCTTCAGGTTTTTCTTCAGATTTTTCTGCGCAAGCTATGACTAGAAAGCAAATATTCAGTGTTAGAATCTTTATAAGTTTCATGTTGTTATTTTGTATTTAGGTAATATTCAATTTCTGCCAGGGCAAACTGGTAATTTTTATAAGCTTCAATAGCCTTTAATTCAGATTGTACAGTAGCATCCAGGTTCTGGATCATTTCTGTATAGCCGATAGCTCCTTCATTAAATGCCAGTAGTGTTCCCATTCTTTGTTCTTCAAGCAGGGGTACCACTTCATCACGATAAAAATCCCAGGAAGACTTCCATTTATTATATTCCTGAAACGCCGTTTTGTAATTAACTTCAATCTCATCTTTTCTGAATTGATAATTTTCTTCGGCTATTTGCTTCTCTATTTTTGCTGATTTAGCCTCGGCATGTTCTTTCCCAGAAAATATAGGAATGGAGATCCCAGCCTGGTAACTGTAAAAACCATCATTTCCGTTTACCTCCTGAATACCATACTGAAGGTTTAGACTTGGTAAAAAATCTGCTCTTTCAGCTTTCAACCTGGCTTCTGCAACGCTTCTATGCTTTTCTGAAACTCTTAAAGCTGGATGATTCTCAAATCTCTCTTTAATTGCCTTTTCAGGAACAAAAGCTAATTCAAAATTTTCTGGAACGGAATATTTTTCCACTCCCATCCAGAGATTTAGCTTTTCAATAGCGATCTCATAATCATAAACTACCTGGTTTTTCTGGATCGTGATCTCCTGAATACGATTTTTTGAAGCCAGCATCTCAAGTTTAGAAATCGCCTCTGTTTCATATCTCAACGATACAGCATTCTCTAATCTACTATATAGAGAGTCTAGCTTATCATAAAGCTGTAATTTCCTTTTTGCAGAAAATGCTCTGGTCCATGCTTTCTTAACTTCTCGGCTAACTTCCAGTTTTGAAAGTTCATACGATGCTGAAGCCAGTTCCACACGCTTTTTATGTAACCTGGTCTTTGAAGGGATCCCCAGCAGGTCTATTTGCTGCTGTTGAAAACCTACCTTTGTATAGATTCCTCTATCGCCATTCAATTCCTCCCCTCCGGTAAAAACAGTGGTTCTGCCAAAGTCCCAGGCAGTGCCTTTCAGGGCTTCCTCTTTCTCGATCTTGCGTTCTTCATTTTTTAATAAAGGATAATTTTTCAGTGCTATTTCCACTGCCTCTTCCTGATCTATAATCTCACCGATTTGCTCCTGTGCGTGCAGGGAATTTATATTCAAGATGATCCCTGCAAAAACACTTAAACTCACAATTGTCTTTCTATTCATCAATTTTCCTGATTTTCTGGTTTCTACCCATCGGTAAAGAATTGGCAATATGAATAAGGTTAAAAATGTGGAGGTTAACAGCCCTCCAATGACCACCGTGGCCAGAGGTCTTTGTACTTCTGCACCAGCAGAATTCGAGATCGCCATAGGTAAAAATCCGAGCACATCAGTCAACGCCGTGAGCATTATGGGTCGTATCCTCCGTTTGGTTCCCAAAGCGATACGCTCATTAATATCATTTACTCCTCCTTCTTTAAGTTCATTAAATCCACTTATCAATACCAGTCCGTTAAGTACTGCAACTCCAAAGAGTACTATAAATCCAACACCCGCTGAAATACTGAATGGCATATCTCTTAACCAGAGTGAATAAATACCTCCAATTGCAGCAAGGGGAATGGCTATATAGATCATGCTGGTTTGTTTAAAAGATTTCAAGGCCAAATAGATGAGTATAAAAATGAGTAGTAACGCAATTGGTACAACAACCTGAAGTCTTTTCCTGGCTCGTTCAAAATTCTCGAAAGCCCCGCCATATCTAATATAATATCCAGCGGGCAGTTCCAGTTCGGCATTCAGTTTATCCTGTATATCTCCCACCACCGACTTAACATCTCGGTTCCTGATATTCACTCCCACATAGGTACGTCTGTTAGTATTGTCCCGGCTTATCTGCATGGGACCAGACTGATAACTAATATTCGCAACTTCTTTTAAAGGTATTTGTGTTCCTGAAGGAAGACTCACGTATAAATTCTGAATGTTTTCAATGCCTGTACGTTCTTCAGGTTTTAAGCGAACAACCAGATCAAAACGCCTTTCTCCCTCGAAGATCACTCCGGCCTTACCACCAGCAAAAGCCGACTGGATTAGTGAATTCAATTCCTCGATTTGCAGACCGTACTGTGCTATTTTATTCCGGTCATAATTCACCGTGATCTGTGGAAGACCGGCGGTGGCCTCTACCTTCATATCTGCTACTCCATCAATATTTCCTATAAGTTGCCCAATTTCCTGAGCTTTAGAAGCCAGTAAATCAAGATCATCTCCATATAATTTTACGGCAATATCTTCCCGAACTCCGGTAAGCAATTCATTGAACCTCATTTCTACAGGTTGAGTGAATTCATAACTCACTCCCGGAAATATACTGATGGCTTCCTTGATTTTAGAAATTAACTCATCTTTACTTTCTGCTGAAGTCCATTCAGTTTTATCTTTTAAAATGATAAAACTGTCCCCTATATCCATAGGCATAGGATCTGTTGGAACATCTGAGACTCCAAACCTGGTCACTACCTGATTAATTTCAGGAAACTCTTCGAGAAGCAATTTTTCAATTTTAGTGGAGGTTTGAATTCCCTCTTCCAGGGAGCTTCCTGGTTGCAGAATTACATGGTAAGCGATATCACCTTCGTCTAATTGTGGAATGAATTCCCCGCCCATTTTGGAAAACAGAAAGGCGGCAATTCCAAACAAAAGAATAGCTAGGCCTAAAATAAGTTTTCCTCTTTTTAGAGACTTTTTAAGAAGGGGCTCATATTTATTTTGCAGCCATTCAACAAATTTATCTCCCCAGGACCTTTTCTTATTTTTAGCCTCTTTCAGAAATAAAGAAGAGATCATCGGCACATAGGTAAGGCAGAGTATCATGGCACCAAGCATGGCGAAAATAAAAGTAAGCGCCATAGGCTGGAACATCTTTCCTTCTACCCCCTCCAGTGCAAGAATGGGTAAAAAGACAATTAGAATGATCAATTGACCGAAGAAGGCTGAATTCATCATTTTTTTGGCTGAAGAGCCTGCGATCCGATCTTTTTCTTCCTGATCTATTGTTTTTCCTTTAAGTATCTTTTGATGAAGAATAAATACTGTGCTTTCTACAATAATTACCGCACCATCTACGATGATACCGAAATCAATGGCTCCCAGGCTCATGAGGTTAGCCCATACATCAAATAAATTCATCAAAATAAAAGCGAAAAGTAGTGATAACGGAATTGTAGATGCGACTATAAGCCCTCCTCGCCAGTTTCCCAGCAATAATACCAGGACAAAGATGACGATAAGCCCACCTTCAAGCAGGTTTCGTTTTACGGTGGAAGTTGTTTCAGCGATCAATTCGCTTCGATCTAAGAAAGGTTTTATAGAAATTCCTTCAGGAAGTGATTTCTGGATCTGTATGATTCGTTCCTTTACATTTTCTATTACCTCATTGGAATTCGCTCCTTTAAGCATCATGACCATTCCCCCAACAGTTTCACCTTCTCCATTCTTGGTTAAGGCTCCATATCTAACCGCACTCCCAATTCGCACATCTGCCACATCGTTTACTGTAATTGGAATTCCTGCTGAATTGGCTATGACAATTTTTTTCAGATCCTCAACATTTCGGGCCAGGCCTTCACCACGAATAAAATTCGCCTGATGATTTTTAGCAATATAAGCGCCTCCTGTATTTTGATTATTCATTTCCAGGGCTGAAAAAACATCGGATATACTAAGCCCAATTGCTCGAAGTTCATCGGGATCTATCGCAACTTCGTACTGTTTAATCTTTCCTCCTACGCCATTCACTTCAACCACCCCGGGCACCATGGCCATCTGCCGACGTACTATCCAGTCCTGTATACTGCGTAATTCTGTGGGAGAATATTCATCTTTATAAGCATCTTCAACTTCGAGAGTATACTGGTAGATTTCACCAAGTCCGGTAGATATTGGTCCCATGGATGGCTGTCCAAAACCTTCAGGAATCTCATCCTTAACCTGGTCCAGTTTTTCGCCTACAAGTTGCCGGGGAAGATACGTTCCCATATCATCCTCAAAAACTATCGTGACCACCGATAGGCCGAAACGAGAAACAGACCGAATCTCCTTTACTCCCGGTAGATTACTCATAGCAATTTCTACCGGGTAGGTTACAAATTGTTCAATGTCTTCTGTCCCAAGATTAGGCGCCTGTGTGATCACCTGTACCTGGTTATTGGTAATATCGGGCTGTGCATCGACGGGTACTTGTGTCATACTCCAGATACCTGTACCAATTAAGACCAGGGTAAATAGCCCAATAATAAATTTATTATTGATCGAAAAATCAATGATTTTATTAATCATGAATTCTATGTTTAATTCAGTAATATATGTAATAAGCCCTGCGGGAAGATCCCGTCAAGACATAGTTATCCTGTGAACTGAATTAAACCCGGGGAGGCTGGAAAAAGGATTGAGGAAAATCATCTCCCAGATAGTAAATTTTTTCTGGGAGTTCTGTTGAAATTTCAAGACAGATCATTTCTGTATCACTGTTTTCAAAATTAGTGATATGAACGTGACAACAATGACACTGGCAGAAAGGACTGCAATCATCTGCAAAAGCATTAGAAGAATGCGAATTATCAACCTGGTGAAATTCTATAGCATCATCTTCCAGGATAACCTCGTCCTCACATGGCACAAAAGTTAATCCAAGGAAATATATAGAAAATATGACCGCTAAAAATTTCATAAAGCAAAAGTAGAAATAAATAAATGCAATGCAATTGCAAGATTACCATAACCTCGATTCGTTGGTATTTGCAACTTACCTTTTTTGTACCTCGCAATTTTACGCAGCAATAACAAGGGTTCAATATTTCTGAGTTGAAAAATAGAAAAACAAACCAATAAAAAGAAGGTCAATTAATAAAGACTGAATACCGCCGTGTAAGCATTAGAAATGTTATTAATAGCGATAATGATATTCATATCCGGAGCAACAGATCTAAAATAGTTTGAACATCATTCTTCAACCCTACCACGACTTCTGCTCTTACTTTGTCCTTTGAGATACTCTCAAGTTACTTAAAAATATTCTATTACAGAGTAGCCGGAAAGATCTAACTTAAACCGAAAATGTCATAAAACGTCTTTCAGGTTTTTTTATTTAAACGAATCGCTTTTGGAGGCTCTCCATATTTTTCTTTAAAAATTTTGGAAAAGTGACTTCTACTATTCAATCCTATAGCATACACAATTTCACTAATAGTTTTATTAGTTTTCAATAATAATAACATTGCATATTCCAGTCTGCGCTCCTGAATATATCCATGTACCGTATTGTTAAATAAGATCTGAAAGCCTTCCTGCAGCTTAGCCTCACTAATACCTGCATCTGCCGCCAATGAACTAACATTGCCTACTTCCTCAATATTCTTATCTATAAGGCGTACTACATTTTTAATCTTTTTAAGATCATTCTGTCTTAAAATACTTTGTTGCTCTACATTTTTAGAATCATCTTTATATAACATGAGCATATAGGTTAATAATTCTAATGCTTTAGCTCCATGAAAACTTGTTCTCTCTAAGCCGATAGTTTCAAAAGATCCCAATTCATTCACCAGATGAGCCATTTTCAAGCTATACTGTGTATGGTGATACAATGTTCTTATTGCGTTGGTATCAGCGAAAATTTCATGATAAATTTCATCCATTTCTTCAAGTGGAAAAGTTAACTGATCTACGAATTTCTTTCGGTCCACATCAAGAATGATGAGATTTATTTCTTCATCTGAAGGAAAAAAGATCTTATTTCCACTTTTATAATTCGCTCCCAGTATAACCGACTGTCCATCTTCAATTTTATGAGTGAGTTCTTCATCCCTGAACTGATGCTGAAGGCTACCTTCTATAACATACATGAATTTAAACGGATGTATCTGTTTAGAACAGAAATCCAGACAACACTCTTCCTTAAGTTTTAGCTTGAATTTAAATAACCCTACACCATTAGGAAAGTTGATGCCTGAGATTGCCCCACTACCTTCTGAAGAGGGTAATTCTATAGAATACTCTCCATAATACTCTTTCCATTTACTACCGAAAGCCTCAGATAATTTAATAATAACATCCTGTGCAGCTATACTTTGAATAGCAATTTTATTCATCTTAAAAATTCAGTTTGATCATTGGAGGGACTAATTTATTAACAGATTCAATTAAATATTTAGCAATTAGCGTTAAACCTTTCCTAACGACATGAAAATCGTCAAGGCTCTTCGGAGAATCGCACTAAGTCCGCAATGAAAAAAAAGACCTTTAAAAAAAATTCAGTTGAAAATGAAGGTACTCATAAACAAACAGCAAATCATTTTCGGGTTAATAGGATTTGGATTGGCTCTTTATTACAGCCTGGTGGTTCCTGCGCTGTTGTATATTTTTTTGATGTTAATAACACTGCTAATGCTGGGGCTCGCTGTATTGAGAATCCTGTACAGTAGAAAGGTAGAAGATATACATAATATGAATAATGATACCGATGAATTTCCATTCGTGTCTATTCATATAGCTATTTGTAACGAACCCCCAGAAATGGTCATTAATACTCTAAAAAATGCTTTGGCGATTACCTACCCGAACTATGAAATTATTGTTCTAGATAATAATACCAAATTTGAAAAGCTGTGGAAACCTGTAGAGAGCTTTTGCAAGAGTTATCCTGATAAGATAAAGTTTGAACATATTGAAAAATTATCAGGTTTTAAGGCTGGTGCTCTGAACAGATGCCTGAAAATAATTCATTGTGAGACCAGGTATATTTTTACCATAGATGCAGATTACCTGGTTGAACCAGATTGTATTTCAACTGCCATAAATGAATCAATAAAGAAAGATTTTGCACTGGTACAATTTCCACAATTTTATGTTTCCCATCGGTCAAAAAGAGGGATTTTAAAAGAACTGGAACACTTCTTTACTTCTTATGCCAATGGAGGGAATAAGAGTTTTTCCACGCTGCCAACCGGCACCCTTTCTTTTATCAAATTAGAGGCCCTGCAAAAGGTTGGAGGCTGGCCGGAGCGATCTTTAACTGAAGATGCACGCCTGGGTCTCGATCTTTTGCGCGAAAACTTCAAAACAAGGTTTTCAAATAAATGTATAGGCAGAGGTGTTATCCCAGGTACTATTGAAGATCTCAAAAAACAAAGAAACCGTTGGGTTTACGGGAATGCCCAATGCATTCTGGATCTTATAAAAATGAGAATGTCTGGACGATGTAAGTTTTCAGCTTTCATGCAATTGATCGCTTGGATCAATCTCCTGGCTATTCCTATTGTTTCCTGTCTCCTTTATATCATCTTATCATTTATTCAGAAAGAAAAAGATTATGATCTAATTCCCCTTTTCATATCGCTACAGTTCGGAATTTTTATAATCGGAAAGTTCATCCTGCTGGTTAAGTCTACGAACAAGGAAAGTTTTGATTCTGATTTAAGGGCCTTTTTTATTCATCTGGCACTTTCTTTTGAAATGGCGTTTGCCTTCTGGCCTGCATTGGTATCCGGTTCTCAGAAATTCGTTAGAACAAGTAAATTCAAGGCCGTATCAAGCCTCTCCAGCATTCCCCTTGGGATACCTTTAATCCTGGTAAGTTTAACCGCATTGCTTAGTTACCAGGATAAAGATCTACTTGCGGGCTGCTGCTTTATCCTCTTTAGTTTATTCCTGATTTCAAGTTTGTACATTTTTCATGAGTACAAACCTGATGAGAAAAAAGTAACCATCAAAAACGCTACTTATGAAAATCGCATTACTGGCTCATAATAAATTTCCAATAGCCCAGCCTTATGCAGGAGGCCTGGAAATGATCACGCATTTGCTGGCAGAAAAACTTCAGCAAAAAGGGCATGAAGTAGATCTTTTTGCTTTAAGCGGATCTGATCCCGGGTTAAATATCATTCCGTTAAACCATAGTTCTGTAAACTGGGATTCTTTAGAGGAGAAGGTGAATAAAGGGGAAATTGCAGGTGATTTCATTGATAACCTGATGTATTCCCTCGCATTATCTAAAATTAATGAATCAGATTATGATATTCTACATAATCATAGTATGCATCATCTGCCATTAATTTGGGGTGAAACGGCTGGCAAAAATATGCTTAGTTCCTTTCACACCCCTGTTTTTGAAGATATTCACCGTGGTCTCACTGCTATAAAAAAACCTTATAAACAAAGATTCACCACTGTGAGTGCAAAGCTTGGCAGTACCTATGCAGAATACATTTCAGACTATCGCGTGGTTCATAACGGGATAGAAATAAAAAACTGGAACTTTTATGAGCGGGCAAACCAATCTCAGGTTTGTTGGATTGGCAGAATTTGCAAAGAAAAAGCGCCTCATAAAGCAATTCAATTTGCTCTGAAAGCCAATAAGAAAATAGTGCTGGCGGGACCTGTTAGCGAGAAAAATTATTATAAGGAATATTTTGAACCCTATCTCACGAACAAAAATGTTGAATATGCTGGTCATTTAAAACAAGAGGAGTTAAACAGGATAATCGGTAAATCTTCGGCTACATTATTTACCAGTGTCTGGGAAGAACCTTACGGACTCGTTATCGCTGAATCTCTTGCCAGCGGGACTCCTGTAATTGCATGGAACCTTGGTGCAGCACCAGAAATTATTACCGATAACTGCGGAATAATTGTTCCCGCTTTTAAAGATAATTTATTCGTAAAAGCTATTCAACAGATCACAGGAATCAGCCGTGTCGACTGCAGAAAACGTGCGGTAAATTTTTGCGATGTTTCTGTGATGGTTGATGGTTACGAGCAGCTTTATAATGAAATGTGTTTTGATAATCCAGGTATAAAATTGCAAATCTCATGATAGGATATTACGCACATCAGCACGGAAGTGGCCATTGTAATTATGCCGAAATATTCTCTGGAATCTTTAAGAAAGAGATGGCAATTTTCACCAGTTATAAGTATGATTTCTCAGGAAAAAGTAAGCTCATCAAACTTGCTGATGAAAATCCTGATGGTTCAGTTTTTCATCAAAACCAGATCTCGCCGCCGGGATATTTACATTATAGTCCTGTAGGACAAAATTCCATAAAGAAAAGAAGTCTACAGTTGCTTCAATGCATTGTGGAAATGGAGATCGATTTATTAATAGTTGATGTAAGTGCAGAGATCGCTGCGCTTTCACGAGCCTCCTCAATACCCTATGCTTACGTAAGGCTCCCGGGAGAAAGAAATGATTTGGCTCATCTGGAAGCTTTTAAGGGAGCGGTTTTCACGCTTGCCTATTTTCCTGAGAGTTTTGAAATCCCCTCTACTCCCCAATGGCTGAGGAAAAAGACCATTTACCTGGGATTCCTGTCCAGGAAAATTTTCAGAACTAATATTGAAAAGGCTAAAGCAAAAATTGATAAGATCACAGTGCTTAGCGGAAAAGGAGGAAATGAAAATTTACAAAATTCAATTCCATTTCTACTGGAAAGATTTACGGAAGCTCAAATCGCGCTTCTCGGCGAATACAATGAGACACTGGAGAACGATAGGTTAGATTATAAAGGTTTTATAAATGATCCTGAAACCGAAATACATAATCGTGCCCTGGTTGTGGCCAATTGTGGGTTGAATACGGTGTCAGAATTATTACAGCTACAAATTCCTTATGTCGCTATACCAGAACATCGTCCTTTTGAGGAGCAGGAAGCTATGGCCGAAATGCTTCATAGAAAAGGGCTGGTCCTGGAGCTGGATCAGCTTTCATGGTTAACCGATCAGGAAATATTGAATTGCAAGAGAATTCCTATTGAAAATGAAATTGATAAAAACCTGAAGCTTTTTAAGCAATTAGTGAAGGATGAGCGTCAGGCCTATCCAGGTATTCCGGAATTATTCAGAAAGAAAAAAGAAAAATCGATTTATGAATTGCAAAGATAAACTGTCACTTATAACTATTGTCAAGGGGCGGGAGCATCATCTGAGAAACCTGTTAAAAGGGGTTTCGAGGAGTAGTTATATCCCTGATGAGATCATTATCGTAGCTATTGACGAACTACCGGCTATAGTTGACTTTGATACTCTGCCAATAAAAATCGTCCACTTAAAATCTGAAGGAGGTCATTTGCCAATCGCGAAAGCCCGTAATACTGGAGCCATAGCAGCTTCTAATGAACACCTGGTTTTCCTGGATGTAGATTGTATTCCTTCTTCCGGTTTCTTCGAACAGATTTTTCTGCAGGGATGTATTCATGGAACACTCATCATGGGAAATCCCAGATATCTCACTGAGAAAATTTCTTATGATGTGAAGGAAGAGGAATTGAAAAATCTCAGTATTAATCATCCGCACAGGCCTGTTGTTAACGGAATGGAAATTTCGGCAGACTGGATGTTGTTCTGGAGTTTATGCTTTTATATCCCAAAACCTTTATTTCTAGTGTTAGAAGGTTTTGATGAGAATTATACCGGCTACGGGGCTGAGGACACCGACTTTTCACTCACTCTAAAACAGAAAGGTAATTACAGGTTCCTATTATCTGAAGCTACAGTTTATCATCAGCAACATCCTGTTTACAGTCCTCCTGTACATCAACTGGATTCAATAATTACAAATGCCGGGATATTTTATAAAAAATGGGGAAGATGGGTTATGGAGAACTGGCTTCACGCTTTTCATAAGCATGATCTAATTAACTGGTTAGAAACCTCTACCAGGATCGAAAAGAAAAATTCGCCTTCAAAAGAACTTATAAGTAAATGCTTCCAGCCCGAAGCACCCTTTATGTAAAATCAAAAATTGAAAATTACTATGAAAATGGAAATAGAAAAACGTTTTAAGAATTGGATACTTCAGGAAGATCATCCCTGTATCATGGCGCAAACAGTCTTTTCTCAAAAAGCTTTTAGAATAAATAATTACGGAGAACTTGGTAATGTTAATAATGTAAGGAAACTTCTCAAGGATATTAATCACTACATAGAAAATTATGATTTCACCTCTAATGATTTCCAGACATTGATTGCTGTTTTTCCGGATTCGGAGATTACTTGCGAAGATGAATTTGAACTTCTTCTATGGAAACAACTTTCAGATCTGGCCAGAGCAGATAACAAAACCTGGGATGCCGAAGTCAGCAATGATCCTGAAAATGAAAATTTTAGTTTCAGCCTTGGAGGAAGGGCTTTTTACATCGTGGGGATGCATCCTGAAAGCTCCAGAATTGCCAGAAAAAGCCCCTATCCTTCCATAGCCTTTAATCTTCATCATCAATTCGAAAAATTACGCGAAATGGGTGTTTATCATAATGTTCGGGATAAAATAAGAGAGCGGGACAAAAACCTTCAGGGTTCAATAAACCCCGTGCTACAGGATTTTGGAGAGCGCAGTGAAGCGAGACAGTATAGTGGAAAAGCTACTGAAGAGGAGTGGACATGTCCCTTTCACAGATGAATAAAATAAAAACTTAAAATTTCTTATGAATAACTTTTTTACAGAAAATAAAAAAGCAATTTATGGAGGTATTGTCGCCACTTTATTTACGGGACTGGGAGTTTTCCTTTTAGGACAGGTCTCCGGATACGAGGCAAAACAGTTAATACTTTCTTCCCACCAGGGAATAAACATGTTATGCAATACCATTATCCTTGCATCGGCGACAATTCTAACCCTGTTGCTCACCTTACTTGGTATAAGCACTGGAACAGAATCAAGACTAAAAAATGATCATTATTACCAGGTACTGGATATCGCAAAACTCGATACCATTTTACTGGTAGGAGCCTTGATTATGTTTCAACTATTCAATATCCCCATTACAAAAGCAGATAATGTTCCTATGGAATGGTATTCTGCAGTTTACTGGGCCAGTCTGGTGTTTTCATCAATTCTAAGCGGAATAATGATCACCGTAGTACTCATGCTTTACACTACGCTTACAAATATCATTCATATTGTAGGATTAAAGAATGATCATCAGCTTATTTCAGAGGAACGGAAAAAAGAAAAAAGCACTTCTAAATCGCAGTAGATTTTATAAATAAAAAACTAAAAAATGATAAATTCTCAGGAAAAACATCATGACACCATTGATCATTTAAAGGAAAAATTTAGGCTTTCGGGTGAGGAATTAGTGCTGTTAGATAAAATAAAGGCAAATGATATTCATAGTATTTCATTTACTACTGAAGGCGGTTTTGATGTTGAATCTGGTGAGTTTTACCCGGAAGAGAGAAAAAACTGTTATAAGATCCAGATAAAATATGAAGAAGAACATTCGACCAAATTAAAACTTATATACCTGAAGCCTTCTGCCTGAACTAAGAGCAAATCATATATTATTTCATTGACTTAACAAAAAACAGCCGGCAGGTCTACAATGGATCTTAATCATCTGAAACTAATGAATGCGATGAAAGACTGTATTTTCTATATCGATAGTATCATTGCCAGATCGTCTATGATTTAGATTTCAAAAATACTCAGACCTATAGCGGGGCAATTAAAAGGAATACTGGCTAAATTCCAATGATTCAGGGCCCATCACCAGGATTCAAGCTTTGATCTAATTCAAGTTATTTCACCAAAGAAAGAATAGATACTAAAATGGGGATGTTTTTAACGCAACTCTTTCAAACTAATCTTAAGCTCTAAAATCAGGAGAATAGTGCAAATTTGAATAGTTATGATTCAAATTTAAATTGAATAATTATTTTGAGTTGCTTATTTAATAATACTTTTACTCAAAAATTCACTCGCACTACTAATGGATATTACTATTGAAAATATTTTACTAATTGGATCTATACTTTTATTCATTAGTATTCTTGCTGGTAAGACATCCTATAGATTTGGAGTTCCCACATTACTATTATTTCTAGCAGTGGGTATGCTTGCTGGATCAGAGGGTATAGGGGGGATTTATTTTGATGAACCTAAGATCGCTCAGTTTATAGGTATCGTTGCCCTTAATTTCATCCTGTTTTCAGGTGGACTGGATACGCGTTGGAATAGCATCAAACCAGTGGTTTGGCAGGGAATTTCACTCTCAACCCTGGGAGTACTCATAACAGCATTATGTATTGGCACCTTTGCCTGGTATATTACAGATTTTACTATTATGGAAGGTATGTTATTGGGTGCGATAATTTCTTCTACAGATGCTGCCGCAGTATTTTCTATTCTTCGGTCTAAAAATCTCGCGCTAAGATCTAAATTGAGGCCTACCCTTGAATTAGAAAGTGGTAGTAATGATCCCATGGCCTATTTCCTTACCATAGCTTTTTTAAGCCTGGTGATGAATCCCGGGGATTCTATATGGAGCATAGTACCCTTATTTTTTATGCAAATAATCATTGGTGGCATAGCCGGATTTGGATTTGGATATCTAAGTAAACTAACCATCAATCGTATTAAACTAGGTTTTGAGGGATTATATCCAGTTTTAGTGATTTCCCTGATGTTTATAACCTTTTCGGCTACAGATTTTCTTGGGGGAAATGGATTTCTGGCCGTATATCTATGTGGTGTTTATCTAGGGAATCAAAATCTTATACATAAGAATACTATTATTAAAATGTTTGATGGTCTGGCCTGGCTAATGCAGATTGTACTTTTCCTAACTTTAGGATTATTAGTGTTTCCATCCCAGGTTTTCCCAGTAATAGGAATAGGTATTGCAGTTGCAGCAGTTCTAATTTTTGTAGCCCGGCCAATAGCTGTATTTTTAAGCTTGAGCTTTTTCAGAATGAAGCTTAAAAGGCGATTATATATTTCCTGGGTAGGTCTTAGAGGTGCAGTACCCATCGTGTTTGCTACTTACCCGCTTATCGCGGGAATTGAAAAAGCCAACCTTATCTTTAATATTGTTTTCTTTGTATCTCTTACTTCGGTAATTATTCAAGGTACTAGCCTTGCCGCCGTGGCAGACTGGTTTAAAGTTTCTCTACCCAGTTCAGAAAAAAAATTATCTCCTGTAGATAAAATTCTGATGGATGAAAGTAAATCACATCTTCAGGAAATAGAAATACCTGCCAGCAGTATTGCTATAGGAAAAAGGATCGTTGACCTTAAAATACCAACCGGTGCAATTATCGCCATGATCACCAGAGACAATAATTTTATTACCCCGAAAGGAGAAACCCTGATAGAAGAGAATGATATTTTGCTAATCCTTACTGAAGACCGTTCGAATTTTTTAACTGTTAAAGAATATCTCATATAGAAAAATATAAGTGAAAAATTAGATCATTTTTATATTAAACGAGCGTTATCAGGTTATTTCTATATGTGATTTTCCGAATTAAAATTCAGATCGAAACTATTATTTAAACCAATACTTCTTTCTAAAATAAGCCATTTCAATTATATTCCCCACCGATAAAAATTGAAATGATGAAAGTGCCTAAAGTGACTAATTATTTAGAGGAGGTAATCGCAAATACGCCACAAGACTGGCTTAAACTTACCACCCACAGACTGGATATATACAATGAAGAATTGGCTAAGACAGAGTTCCTTAAGCAATTTGAAAACTTATATAAGAAAAATAATTCTGATAAAACTTCACTAAGCGAACTGCCTACTGCTTATGATTATATTCGATTAGGCCACCCATTATCAACAGTTCTGGAATGGGGAATTGCGAAACTGAATGATCTAAAGGCTGAAAATGTGATAAGTTTTTCTTCACAAACTATTCCTGTGATGGCCGTGCTTCGCAAGAATTTATTCGAAAAAAAAGACACTCAGATTTTATATAGCAAGGAATTACCAGGCTGCTTTGATTTTGAAGCATTGAAGCTAGTTTACGGTTATAATTTTGACCTGAAGAAAGTTGATAAAACTGAGGATCTTCCTGAATTTAATGGAAGTACCATATACATATCCCAGAATGATGATCTTACCGACCTTGCTCTTAACTCGAAAATTGATTTCCATATAAGTCTTCAAGGAGAATCTGGAAGTGTTTTGATAGTTAATGGCGACAAAAATGAAGATTATATTTCAGAGATCCAGCACGTAAGAAGAAGGGAAACTATCGCTATGACTCCGGCTGATTGTTATGCTACTTTAAAACAGTTAACAGGAAAGTCTTCAACCCGCAATAATTCCGATTTTACCACCAATAAAACTAAGGTTGTAGAATCGGTTCAGGCAATTACTGCTACTAGCTCAAAAGTTCTTTTAGGTTCCTGCGGATTATCAGTGCAATACGGAATTATGATGGGGCTTATTGAAGAGGCTCTGGAAAAATATAAAGGCAGGAAAATTAAAATTATAGTTCCTCCAAACTGTTATGGCGGGACCAACGATCAGGCCAGACGGGTGGCTGCATGTCTAGAAAATGTAGATATCCTTGACCTACCTGTAGATGGTAACAACGATATGGTGCAAAGCACAGATAAAGTTCTGGAGCAAGTGGCTAAAGAAGATGCAGTGCCTTATATCATTGCAGAGATCCCAACTAATCCCAGAGTAGAAGTTCCAGATCTGGAAAAATTAAGGGATGCTCTAAGTAAGGTTCGTAAAACTGAATCTGGTGATACCGCTATCGATCCGGTTTTTATACTGGATCAAACCTTCTGCCCTAACGTGCAATTTTGTGGTGAAGATGGAATACTCTCTACGATCAAAACTATTTCTTACGTGAGTGGATCAAAATTCCCAAGTGGCGGAAGATGTACAGCCGGCTATTGTGTCGCCAATCAAAAAGCTGAAAATTTATTAGATAATATCGAAAAGCATTTGCATCTCTGTGATAATGAAGCTACAGCATTGCAGGTTGAAATTTTAGCTGAGCAGTTGCCTTCTATGAATCAGAGGATCAAAGATGCCTATAAGAATACTCGCGAATTTGTGACCTTTATAGAAAACAAATTACCCGAAGCTAAGATCAATTTTGTTTCTGAAGAACTGGCAAAACAGGGATTCACTCCTTCGGTATTTTCTTTAGATCTTCCCACTAGAGGAAATACTCCTGAGGAAAGAGAAACTTATAAACGAGAGCTGAACCATAAATTGATCAAAATGATGATCACCCAGATACCCAATGAAAGTAAATACTGTGTGAGCTATGGTCAGTTAAAAGGATGTTACTGGACCATACCGGCAACTTCTACCCAGGGAACTACTAAAGAAGACGATAAGGATTATATTGCCCGTGTTTCAGTATCTCCAGACCTTGACCTGGAATTACATAAAAAAGTGTTTTCAGAATTTGTAGCACAACTTTAATACTATAAAGACTTTAAATTGTCTGAAATCTCTATCCCATTTCAAGAATGATAATTCTGATCTGGGATAGAGATTTTTTATTTTAAACATGTCTTCTGTATTCCATTCAGCATAAGATACTGGCTTATGTCTTCATTCATTTAAGGCATAAGGAGCCTTCCCCCTTCAAACGTTAAACCTATTCTAAACCTGCATCCAGAATCTGAGGTTTACTTTATATTTGTATCGTGCACGATATAATCGTGTTTATAAATACTAAAAAAGTGAATAATTTTATTCAAACATCAACTTTACAGAAAGTATTCAGGGTCATCCTTGCGATCTTTATGATCTATGCCGGCTTTAGTCATCTAACTTTTAACCGTATCGAATTTCAGAGTCAGGTGCCAGATTGGGTTCCTTTGAATAAAGACCTCGTGGTGATACTATCAGGAATTATAGAAATGATCATAGGTCTCAGTCTTTTATTCTGGAAGAATCAGCGTGTAAATGTTGGATGGTTGCTGGCTTTATTTTTCGTATTGATATTTCCGGGAAATGTTGCCCAGTACCTGGAAGGTAAAGATGCCTTTGGAGTATTAGATTCAGACCGGGCAAGACTCATCAGATTGTTTTTTCAACCGGTACTTATAGCTTGGGCTCTATGGTCTACCGGGGCATGGAAAGCATGGAGAACCTCAAAAGAATAGCAAATGGAAAAGCAAGAACAACTTAGGCTTGAAAATCAGATCTGTTTTCCTATTTATTCGGTTTCCAGACTCATCACAAAAGCATACAAGCCTTACCTGGATAAACTTGGATTAACCTATACTCAGTATTTGGTTTTACTGGTACTATGGGAAGAAAACAACTTATCTGTAAACAAGATTGGCAGTAAATTATTACTAAATACTAATACACTCTCTCCTCTTATAAAACGTATGGAGAAAAATGATCTTTTAACGCGAAGTCGTTCAATTGACGATGAACGAACCGTGTTAGTGAACCTTACAGAAAAGGGAGAAGCCCTTAAGGATCAGGCTTCCTCTATTCCGCAAAACCTATTAAATACTTTAACTAATGACGAGGTTGAACTTTCAGATATTATTCTTCTGAAAAAAACTCTGGATTCCTGGATCAATATACTTTCCAGAAATTCTGAAACTTCTTCTGTCGACGAAAACAATGAATAATTATGAAAGCATTACAAATAACTAAATACGGAGAAATAAAAGATAGCCTGAAATTTGCTGAAATTGATAAACCACACATTTCAGATTCTGAAATTTTAATTGAGGTTAAAGCCGCTGCACTGAATCCTATAGATTATAAAATAGTTCAGGGACACTTAAAGGAATTACTTCAACTTGATCTTCCAGTGACCATTGGTTACGATGTAAGCGGAAAAATCTCAGAGGTTGGTTCTAAGGTAAAAAACTTTAAAGTAGGAGATGAAGTTTACGCTAGGGTGCCACAGGAGTACATGGGTACGGTAGCAGAATTCGTAACTGTAGACAGCAGTGTAGTGGCACATAAACCTGAAAATGTAACTTTTGAAAAAGCCTCATCCCTGCCCCTAACCGGCCTTACTGCCATTCAGGCACTAGAGAAAGTGGGATTAAAAAAGGATGATAGGATCTTAATTCATGCAGGATCTGGCGGAGTAGGAAGTTTTGCTGTACAATATGCAAAAGCAAAAGGTGCTATCGTTTATACGACGACCAGCAGTACCAATCTTGATTGGGTGAAAGCCTTAGGAGCCGATAGAGTTATTGATTATAAGAATGAAGATTATAAAGAGGTTGCCCAGGATCTGGATATTGTATTCGATACTTTAGGTGATGACTTTACTTTTGAAGCCTTCGATATTATTAAAGAAGGCGGTAGTATTACTACAATAGTAGGTCCACCAGATGCTGATTCTGCCAAACAAATGGGAATAGACAATTATCAGCTACCTGAAAAACTAAGCAAACTAATTAAAGAAAAATCAGCTAATTACAAGCATACCTGGATGCAACCAGATGCAGAACAACTAAAAGAGATCAAAGAAATGGTGGAAGATCGTAAGATTAGACCAAGTATAGATCTCGTTTATTCTTTCGATGATGCCGTAAAAGCTTTCGAATATTTAGCAACGGGAAGAGCTCAAGGAAAGGTAATCGTTAGCATGGCATAAACTGCCAGGAATAAATAATGAAATTAATATTTGAAAAGAAGAATTATGAATAAGGAAAATGTATTAGTAGCCGGTGCCAATGGTACCACGGGAAGAATCATCATTGATCTTTTAAAAAAATCTGTGAATTATAACCCAATTGCAATGGTTCGTAAAAAAGAACAGAAGGAAGAATTTGAGGAAAATGATATTACTTCTATTCTTGCAGACCTTGAAGGAGATTTGAGCCAAACCACTAATAATATGCAGAAAGTGATCTTTGCTGCAGGTTCTAAAGGGAAAAATGTGCAAGGAGTTGATCAGGAAGGTGCTAAAAAACTAACTGATGCCGCAAAAAAGTCTGGAGTTTCCAAATTTGTAATGTTGAGTTCTATGGGAGCCGACAATCCTACTATTAGTGAGGATTTGAAAGATTATTTACAAGCTAAGCAGAATGCCGATGAGTATTTAAAGTCTAATGGTATTAACTATACCATCGTTAGACCAGGGGCATTAAATGATAATAAGGGTTCAGGAAAAATAAAACTGGACAGGAAACTTAACGAGATGGGAGAAATTCCGCGGGAAGATGTAGCTAAAACCCTGGTTGAAGTACTTGGTGAGCAGGTATGTCATAACGAGGTTTTTGAAATACTTTCAGGAGAAACTGATATTGAAAAAGCAGTGAGATCCTAGTATTATAATATTTATTTAATAATAAAGGGGGCTGAATTAAACCATTCAGCTCCTTTCTTAATTTTAAACAGTTATACCTATAATCTATTGCGTTTACTTCGGTTTTTGTATGAACTATTCAGGCCTTATTAGATCCCATCCAAATTAGAGGAATTAAATTTTTTTAACATTTTTTAAACAAGAACTATAATTATTTGTAATTTATCCGTCATGGATAGATTAACCTACGTCTACTTTATTGCACTTTTAATAGTACTCTCAGGCTGCTCAAAAGGGAGTGGAGGTTCAGGTAACAATAGTGGTTTCTTCAGCAATAATCAGGTAGATCCACCATATAACATCGCCAAAGATCTTAAAACCATCAAGGAAGAAGGCGTTTTACATGCAATAACCATTTATAATTCCACCAGCTATTTTCTATATAAAGGAACTCCAATGGGTTTTGAGTATGAGTTATTATCCCGTTTAGCTAAGGATCTGGACTTGGAACTAAAAATAACCGTAGCAGACAATATCAATGATCTATTTGATATGCTTAATAACGGAGAAGGTGACCTTATTGCCTTTGGGCTTACCATAACCGAGCCTAGAAAAAAACTGGTTAGTTTCACCAAAAATCACTACGTAACCCATCAAACTTTGGTTCAGAAAATGCCAGATAACTGGAGATCTTTACCTGGATATAAGATCGACAGGCAATTGATCTCGAATACCATTGAACTAATGAATGATACCGTATGGGTCAGGGAAAACTCCTCGTATGCTGAGAGACTTAAAAATCTACAGGACGAGATGGGTTCTGAAATTCCGGTGGAATATATAGATGGAAATATTACCACAGATGAAATAATTAAAATGGTGGTAGATGGTGAAATTGAAAGAACCGTAGCAGATTATAACATTGCCTCTATCAACAAAACTTTCTATCCTGTTCTAGATATTGATACCAGGATTTCCTTTGCTCAGCGAATTGCCTGGGCAGTTAGACAGAATTCTCCCGAGTTACTAAAAGCCATAAATAATTGGATTACCAAGGAGAAAAAAAGAGATGAGTATTATGTGATCTACAATAAATACTTCAAAAACAAGAAGTCTTACCGGGGAAGAATCCAGAGTGATTTTTACAGTAAGAATAGCAACAAGATCAGTAAATATGATGATATCATTAAAAATTACGCTTCAGATATAGGTTGGGATTGGAGATTCCTCTCTTCCCAGGTATATCAGGAGTCCGGATTTGATCCTCGATCTGTTTCCTGGGCCGGAGCCAGCGGACTTATTCAACTAATGCCGGAAACAGCTAAGGAAGTTGGTGTTAGTAATAGTTTTGATCCCCAACAAAATATAAAAGGCGGGGTGAAATATTTAAACAGGGTTCGTGAGCGATTTGATTCTGTAGAAGATTCTATCCAGAAAGTTAAATTCACTTTAGCCGCCTTTAATTGCGGTCCCGGTCACGTCCTTGATGCCATGCGTCTCGCAGAAAAGCATGGTAAAGATCCTAATATCTGGGATGAGAATGTGGAAGAATATATTCTGAAATTATCTGAAAAGAAATACTATCTCGACGAGGTAGTTAGACATGGTTATGCCAGAGGTTCTGAACCCTATAATTACGTGAGAGATATATTTCTACGTTATGAGCATTATAAGCAATTCATAAAAGAAGATATCGAAATTGCAATGTCAGAACATAATAAAGAATCAATTTAGAACCATCCCTACCCCTATTTTCTCTAATAAATAAGGGTTATGATCTATGATAAGAATATCGTTACTTTTGCTAAGTTTTTTAAGAATCGCGTATAGAAGATCAATATCGGCGTAATGTAAACCGGTACTCGGTTCATCCAAAATATAAAGGGAATCGGAATTTTCTTCCTGAAGCCAGTTCAGCAACAATAGTCGTTGTTTCTCCCCAGATGAAAGTGATTGCACTGGCTGATCCAGGCTTAAATGAGCCAAACCAATTTCATCCAGCTGTTCTAAGATCTGAAGATTTATTGTAGATGCCTCAACTTCTTGCAGCCATTGTATTAACTCCACAATATTCAAAGCAAGTACCTCAGCAATATTTTTAGATGCTACCGAGTGCTTCAGAATCTCTTTTTGAAACCGCTGCCCGTCACAAACTTCACATTTTCCTATAGAATTCGCTACAACATCCAGACTGGTTTCAATATAGCCTTTGCCTTTGCAGTTAGCACATTGACTCGATTTATTCTTATACGAAAAGTCACGAACCTTGAGTTCTGTTTCATTAGCGAAGACCTTACTAATATTCTTTAGCAGATCTAAATATGAAACCAACAAGGTATTGCGATGAGTACTTAGTTTTTTAGACTCAAAATAATAAGCACCAGAATATTCCTTTGGCAGGTCTATACTTTCACAATTAACCGGCTTTCGAGTATTAATACTGGGGATTAAAATATCTTTTACCAATGTTGTCTTCCCAATTCCAGATTTTCCGCTTATGGCAGTTATCCCACCTACGGCAATATGCAAGGAGTCTCTAACTAAAGTATGTTTAGACAATTGCTTTATTTCTATATTTTGCTCTCCTCTTACTAAATTGATAGGTTTAGATTCAGTTTCCAAAAAAGGATGAGAATTGTCTTTTTTAATAAAATCCTCGGGTGTGCCTTCATAGGTAATATATCCGCCTAACTTTCCGGCTTGTGGCCCAAGTTCAATTAAATTATCTGCGGAAAGTATGATCTCCTTATTATGCTCAATAACTACAACTGTATTTCCTTTTTCAATAAGTTCCTTTAAAATATTGATCAGGTCGGGAATATTATCATTAGACAATCCTGCTGAAGGTTCATCTAACAGATAAGTGATTCCTTTCAACGGACTATTTAGTTGTTTTATAAGTGCGACCCGTTGGTTTTCTCCTCCGGAAAGAGTAGAAGATCTACGATTGAGTTGCAGGTGATCTATATGCAATTGCCTGGCTCTTTTGATAGTATTGATCAAGTGAGGCTGGATCTTAGAAATAAGCTTTTGATCTATTTCTTCGTGGTCATCTTTAAAAATCCAATTTTCTAAAGTCTTAAAATCCATCAGCTTGATCTCATGAATAGATCTTTTTCCTATTTGAAATTCTAATCGTTCCGGCTTGAGCCCGCTTCCATTACAATGACTACATTCTGCCGGAGAGAAAAGTGCCTTAAGCTTTTCAATATTCTTATTCTTTCTAGTCTTATAGTATTCGTCTTTTAAATAATAGAAAAGCCCTTCCCACGGCATTTTAATTGCCTGAGCTCCTTCCCGGGTTTTGGTTTTGAATTTCCAGCTCGTTTCCCAAACCTTTTCACCCGTACCATTAAACAAAATATCCTTTTGTTTTTCCGTAAGATCTTTGAAAGGAGTTTCCAGGGTGAATCCATATTTACTACTTAGCTCCCCTACGATCGCCATATACTGACTTCCTGCATGGCCATAATAAGACAATGATTTGTTGTGCTCTAAGAGACCATGTGCTATACTCTTGTTCTCATCCAGGATTAACTTATTAGTATCGGGAAGCAATTCTTCTCCATAACCATCACATATAGCACATTTTCCAAGTTCATGATTATTTGAAAAATGGCTGGCAGATAATTGTTTGCCTTCATACTGTGCTTTCCTTGAAAAGGCAAAACGTAGGATCTTTTCGATTCCCGTTTGTTTAGCAATATCTGAGCGCTCAGTAAAACTTTTCTCTTTTCGAGTTACACAAATCGTAGGACTAAGTCCTTCTACATTCTCTACCTCCATTTGAAAATTCACCCCAACTCTGGATTGCTGATAAGATGAAAACTGTTTGGTCATTTCCTGGAGACCGTATCCATGCAATGTATCGATGGCTAGTGAAGATTTACCTGAACCTGAAATCCCCGTTATTACAGATAATCTATTCTTCGGAAGGTCAAGGTCCAGATCTTTAAGATGATGAGTCCTTGCACCTCTTACAGATATAATATCCTTACGCTGATCTGCAGGTACTTTCAGGTCCTGCACCTGAGTATTTAAAGCATTATCCACCAGAGTATCGCATAAAGATTTAAAAAGCGGATGATTTTCAAAACAGATGATTCCTGCAGTCTGTTCTTTTAGCTTATGTAATGCTGCAATAAGCTGCCTAACATTTTTCTGATGTAAACCTATACTCGGTTCTTCCAGCAGTAAAAGCGTATTTTTTGATTGTTTAGCAAAATGCTTGGTTAGTTTTATTCGCTGAGCTTCCCCTCCGGACAGAGTATTTGAAGGCTGACCAAGTTTGATGTAGCCCAATCCCAGCTGTAACATTAAAGACAAAATTTTGGTGATCTTCTTCTCTTCTGAAAAGAAAGCATTAGCTTCTTCAATACTGAGATCATAGATATCTGCAATATTTTTTTGATTCCAGTGAACCTGTAACACTTCAGGCTTAAATCGCTTACCATTACAGGTAGGACATACTTGGTTTATCGTACCCATCACGTTCATGGAAAGCGTAATAACCCCTGCTCCTTCACAGGTTTCACATCTTCCACTTTTATTATTGAATGAAAAAGCTCCTTTAGCAAGGTTTAGAGATTTCGCTTTCGGAGATTTGGCTAGCAGGTCGCGAATCTTATCTGCCAAACCAGTATAGGTAGCAGGATTACTTCTGGGTGTTTTACCAATTGGCTGATCTGATACTATTATTTCTTTCAAATCCTTCTTCCTGGTAAATAAAGTGATCTTCTCAAGTATCTCGTTTGTTTTTCTACTGATAACGGTCAATTCTCCATGTTCAGGCCGAAATGAACTTAACGACTCTGACTTTGACTCATTTTGAGAAATGGAATTAGATTTCTTTAATTCAATTAAGGTTGGACTTTTCAGCTCTTTTGTATCTAAAAATTGAGTGATTGGTCCATTAAAAATTATTTCACCACCATTTACCCCGGCTTCAGGACCTAATTCTATGATCCAGTCTGCAGTCCTGATAAAATTCAGATCGTGTTCTACGACCATTACCGTATTGCCACGACTAATTAACCGGTTAAGAATGTGACGTAAATACTTTTGATATTCCTCAGACAAACCAATGGAAGGTTCATCAAATACATAAAGAATTCCCTGTAAATTAGAATTCACCTGTTTGATAAGTTTTATACGTTGTGCATCCCCTGAAGAAATATCTGAACTCGGTGTGCTCAAACTATATTCTTCCATTCCAAGCCTTATAAGATCAAACAATTGTGTGCATATCTTATCAACTAATACCTTTTCACCATCACTCAGTTTATGGCTGTTTAACCTGTCATATAGATCATTTAAAGGCAGATCCATCCATTCCTTAAAATTCAGTCCATCCCATTCGAACTTCAGATGCTCCTTTTTTATACGTGCACCCTTACAATTGGGACAAACATGGGAACTAACGAACCTTAATATGTTCTTATTTCTATCCAATTTTAGAATGTTACTCATAATAGGAAGCATGCCTTTATAGTAACCTTCTTCACGAGGCTTTGCCTTCAAACCTTTCCACCGAAGTCGGGATTCAATACTATGTTTTCCATAGAAGACTTTAATTCGGTCACTTCCATTTAAAACCACATCCTTTTGCTCTTCAGTAAGATCTTTCCAGGGGATATCCACGCTAAAGCCATGTTCTTGGCATACCTTGTTCATTTCATCTACCGTGATCTGGGAATAAACAATATATCCATTTGGTAAAGTAGTGGTAATAGCACCTTCACGCAGCGTTTTATTTTCATCTCCCACAAGTTTATCCAGATCTATATATTCTGCTTCACCAATTCCACGACATTTTTCGCAGGCGCCTTTGGGATGATTAAAAGAGAATAGAGATTTACTCATTTTCTCCTTTCCGGAATAACGGGCAAATAAGATTCTGAAAATAGCTGCAAGTTCAGAGAGCGTACCAAAAGTGGTATTTATTGACTGAAAGCGTTTAGATTGTTCTACTTTTATTACCGGCGGCAAACCTTCAATATCATCAACCTCTGCAGTAGGGATGGATTGGGCATTTTGCTGATTATATGCCGGCAGACTTTCCAGAAAATAGCGATAACCTTCATTCGCAATAACATCCATTGCCAGAGATGATTTCCCGGAACCAGAAAGGCCGGTCACAACAATCAACTGATTTTCAGGAATACTTAGATCAATATTTTTAAGGTTATTCTGGTGGGCATTGATAATGCGCATAAAGGCTTATGTTTTCTCTATTTCTAAAAAATTAAAGATAGCAAGATATTAAAGGCGTGAGAAAAATTTAGGCTATATCAAAAGATATTCTGCACTATTAAGATGGAATGTAATTTAAGTTACGTAATACTTAAAAATCCCTTTTTATATTTGAAGCTGAAATTAGATACCCAAAGGTTTTCTATAATGATGAGAAAGCTTTAGTCTGAAATACAATAGAATGAAAATAGAACAAATTTATACAGGTTGTCTTGCCCAGGGCGCCTATTATATAGAAAGCAATGGCGAAGTGGCAATTATAGATCCACTTCGTGAAGTACAGCCATATATCGATAAAGCAAATGATGCGGGAGCAAAGATCAAATATATTTTTGAGACTCATTTTCATGCAGATTTTGTTTCAGGGCATGTAACACTTTCAGAAAAAACCGGAGCACCAATTATTTATGGGCCAGATGCTAATCCAGACTTTGAGGCGATTATTGCAAAAGACGCTCAGGAATTTAAATTAGGAGAAATTACTTTTGTAGTACTACATACGCCAGGTCACACTATGGAGAGCACTACCTATCTTCTTGGCGATAAGGATGGAAAAGATCATGCCCTTTTCACAGGCGACACTCTTTTCTTAGGTGATGTAGGACGTCCAGATCTTGCTCAGAAATCAGCCAGCATGACTCAGGAGCAACTCGCAGAAACCTTATATGACAGCCTTAGAAATAAGATCATGCCGCTGGCAGATGATATTACTGTATATCCTGCTCACGGTGCCGGTTCTGCCTGCGGAAAGAATATGATGAAGGAAACTGTAGATACCCTGGGGAATCAAAAAAAGATGAATTACGCCCTCCGAGCAGATATGACGAAAGAAGAGTTCGTAAAAGAAGTTACAGACGGCTTACTACCTCCTCCGGCCTATTTCCCGATGAATGTAAAACTGAATAAAGAAGGATATAAGGATATTGATGAAATAATGGCAAAAGGAAGAAGCGCCTTAAGTCCTGAAGCTTTCGAAGCTGCCGCTAATGAAACTGGAGCAGTAATGCTTGATATTCGTCACCAGGGTGAATTTGCAGAAGGTCATATTCCGGGATCGATATTTATTGGTCTGGATGGTGGTTTTGCGCCATGGGTTGGAGACCTTATCAAGGATGTGCAACAGCCTATTCTTCTTATAGGTAACGAAGATAGAATTGAAGAAGCGATCACTAGGCTTTCCAGAGTTGGATTCGACAATACTTTGGGATATCTTGAAGGTGGATTCGAAACCTGGAAAAATGCAGGAAAGCTAATAGATACTGTAAAATCTATTACTGCTGAAGAATTTAAAACAGATCTGGAGCGAAATACCGATGCGCCGGTATTCGATGTTAGAAAACCGGGGGAATTCCAGGCTGAGCATGTTGAAAAAGCTCAGCATACCGCTCTGTCTGAATTAAATGAACATTTATCTGAATATCCTGAAAATAAAGAATTCTATATTCATTGTGCCGGGGGTTATCGCAGTATGATCGCAGCTTCTATTTTAAAGAGCCGTGGAATTCATAACTTAATTGATGTAAAGGGAGGTTATAAAGCGATAAAAGAAGCAGGTATTAAGGTTACAAATTATGTATGTCCTTCTACTCAGAAATAGTTCTGATATTTCTAGATAATTGTAAGTAAATCAGGTTTCTTTCTAAATAAATTCAGAACTTTATAAATATTCAGTTATAGATCTAACAATGAAAAAAGTATTATTGATCATGTCCTTATTCAGTTCGTTTTTCGGTGCAAAGGCTCAGGAAGATAATGTGATAGAACTTTTATCTCCTGCCGAGTTTATATCCTGTACAAATCATGATGATGTCCAGTTTATTGATGTCCGTACCCAGAAGGAATTCGCTGCGGGCGTGATAAATAACCCAATAAACCTGGACTACAACCAACAAAAAACTTTTCTGGAAGGTCTTAAAGATCTGGACAAAAATAGGCCGGTTTATGTGTATTGTCAGGCTGGAGGAAGAAGTGCTAAAGCAGCTAAGATCTTGAAGAAAAATGGTTTTCAGAAGGTTTACGACCTTCATGGAGGCTATTCATCAATATCTAAGAAATAACTCTAGACAGAAAAGCAGGTACCAATTACGGAACCTGCTCTCTAGAATGTGCTTTTTTTAAGCGGTTTTAATACCGCAACCCACGGCTTTAGTAGTTGTTGTAGAGGGTTGATTGCCTTTTTCAAGTGCCTTAATTGCCTCCTCTACGAATTTTTCTTCTACACCAGATTCATCTCGAGGACTATCGTCAATTGCACCATGATACCTTAAAACTTTATTAGAGTCAACTAAATAGACTTCAGGTGTTTTAGTGGCACCATATTGAGGAAAGACTTTCTGGCCTTCATCAAAAAGGTATAAAAAAGGAAATCCTTTTTCTTTAGCATTTGCCTTCATTGCCTCAAAACTATCACCAGACTGTACTGCCGGATCATTAGGTTGAATCGCAACCACAGGGTAGCCTTTTGATGAAAAGGTATTATGAAGCTCTATAAGACGATTTTCATTTGCTTTGGCATATGGACAGGTATTACAGGTAAAAACAAGGATATAACCTTTTGGATCTTCGCCATTAGCATCTTTTATATTGTTGAAAGAATACATCTTTCCATCAATATTTTTAAGATTGAAATCGGGAGCTGTATCCCCTATTTCAATTCCGTAATTACAGGGCGCTGATGTATTATTCCAGATCGTATGTACGCTAAAGGACATCAAAAATAAAGCGGCAACAATTAGTAAGAATGATTTTTTCATCACGAATATATTTAGTTTATAAAAATGGTTCAACTATATCTATAAGCTCTTCGGTACTTTCAAAGGTTCTTTGAAATAATTCCTTACGTTTCCGGTTAAAAACATATGTCGCAGGAATAGCGCCAGACCAATGGGGCGATACTTTATCTATCCAATCATTATATTTACCGTCAAGAAGTACTACCACGTTAGATTCGATCTGCTGCTCTTTCGCGAATGAAACCAGTTTAGTTTTCACATCCTTCGGAAAGTCCAGACTTACCAACACCAGTTTCACCTTTTGATCTTTATAAGTAGAATCTAATTCCTTAAAATAAGGGATTTCTTTTATACAGGGTTTACACCAAGTCGCCCAGAAATTAACTACATAAGTTGTATCATTTTTAACGTTTAGCAAAGGCTCCATATCCTTAAATTTCTCGTAAACTGGAATCCCTTCAGCATAGAAACTGGGGTTTGCTTTTTTTGATTCTTCAGTTATGGTAGATCCATTTAATTTTGAAACCACACCATCATTTTTTGGAGTCTTTTTATTCTGACATCCGATAACTGAAATTAAAAAGACAGCAAAAAGTAGATTATAAAATTGGCTATAGATGGATACTTCTTTCATCATTTAATGTAGAATGCAGATTACTAAAAATACACTATAATACTCAAAACAGGTTATTCATGATCTTAAATAATCAAATTTTGATGTAAATGTCTATTGTGGTGAAGTAAAGTAAACAACATAAAAAAAGCACCTGGAAACATCCAGATGCTTATTATAAAATGCCTTATAGCTAAAACCTATACTTCGGCTTCCTCGTGCTTCTGTTCTTCTTCTTTATCTGCTTCAGCATCTTCTCCCACTTCAGAAGTCTCCAGCACATTAAATTTTTCTAGTTGCTCCTCTTCCCCTGTAAAATATGGAAAGACGTCTAAAATAGGTGATTCTGTAATAGATGGAATAGTATAATCGCCCATAGTATCTTCCAACGCCTGAGTGGTGTTTTCAAAAGCTTCCTTTACATCGTTGGCCTGAACAAGTAAATAGATGTTCGATTTTCTTTCCTTTCCACTTTCTTCATCTAATGCGATCAGGGATACTTTGGATTTGAACCATCTATCTGAATTTTCAAATGGATGAACTTCAGAAAAGTTCGCAACCTTGATATTCATAATCCTGAAATCCTCGCTGGTATAGGCCTTCATTTCTTCAGTGATCCTGGATTCTGCTTCTGTATAAGAAACCGCATCCAGTAAATATGTATCTGTAGTCACTTTTTGTTCTCCTGTTTCGTGTGTTTTTCTGTATTTCACCTTACACTCATACCAAATTACGCTCATGTCATTTTATTTTAGGACGCCAAATATAAATTTTTAAACCTGCCTTTTTACTTGCTTATAGGATAGAAAATCAACAAAAAATTTAGCTTCCAGAAGCTGAAGCGATTACAGGTCCAAATTTATTTTTCAACCATAAAAAAAGGGAACCCTTAATCGATTCCCTTTTTTATTAAAATTAAATTCTGCTTATTTTTTATCTGTAAGTTCACGGGTTAACCAACCTCTTCTACTAGCTGTAGCAATGGCATAAGGTGTTATCCAGAACAATCCGAAGGTATATAAAAGACTATAAGAATACGCCCAGAATGATTCTGATAGTTTATAACGTTTTGCATAGAATAATACCGGGAAACTAGACCAGATTAGGATACTCAATAAGGTTGAGCTCAGGAATAATATGGGATGAGTAAAAATGAAGAAGAACATCAATAATATTACTGGATAGCTCATTATTAACTTTAATATCTGGTTCAGAAATAAAATTCTTATCCCCAGTTTTCTACCCTCACGGAAATCTGTAAACACATATTTAGCCATATTAAGATTCTCGCGTACATTGCTCCTACCCCATCTAATGAACATCTTATAAAGTCCGGTATATTTCTCAGGTACATTTGTATAGGCATACGCATTTCTTTGAAATTGAACATGATATCCCTGTTTCAAGATCATATTGGTCATGGCTCTATCTTCCCCTATATCTGAGGGATTACCCATAAAAGTCTGATTGATCCAGTCGTCAAGGCATGCAAACACAGCTTCACTTCTATAAGCCGCCAAAGCTCCAGGAGTACATAATACAGATTCAAGAGTACTTTCAGCCGAACGAACAAATTCAAAACTCAAAACAAAACTTACATCTAGCATCTTAGGCAGCAATGCCTTTTGCTCGTTGTTCAGCACCCGGATATTTCCTGCAACAGCACCACACTTCTTATTTACAACAAACGGACTCACAAGATTTCTCAAGGTATCCTTTGCTACTATAGAGTCACTATCTACCGTCACAAAAATTTCCCCATTACCTAGGTTAAAACCACGGTAAAGGGCATGACGTTTTCCTTTATTCACCGGTTGCTGATAAATAGCCAGCCTGGATCCAAGAACTTTTTTAGCTTCCTGCATCCAGTACCATGTGTCATCTTTACTCCCGTCGTCTATTGCCAGTAACTGTAATTTCTCTTCCGGATAATCACTCTCGGCCAGACTCATTAAAGTAGCCCAAACCTGTTTTCCCTCATTATAAGCCGGAACAATCACCGTAGTGGTTGGTAAGTTATTGTCCTCAACACCCTCTACAGGTTTATATTTAAAATACAGATAAAGATTATAGAAAAAGAAACCTGCCTTGAAAAGAAATAACCCGGCGGCAATTATAAAAAATGCAAATCCCCAGGAGGAGTTAAACCTATCGAGGCGATATTGTGCAAAGTCACTCTGCAAGGTAAAAGCAATATACGCTGCAATAAGCAGGATAATAAAGCTTATAGCTCTAACCAACACCCCTTTCATGTTCTTTGGGCTAGTTAAGTCCGGTTCCTCCTTATTAAAAAATGGCTTCTCGTTTAAATTTTTTTTCTCTACCGAAGAAGAATTACCAGTTTGATCTTTATTGATTTTCATTTTTAAACTTTAATAAAAGTTGATTTTCATAGAGCCTACCTGAATTAAGTGACCCCACTCGGACATAACAATCCACGTGCCATTTTGTAATGCACTATATATTAACGCATTGCAATTCTCTAAGATTTAATAGTGTAGAGTTTTAGCACACTCGTATATACACAATTGCTACTTTCTAAATATCAGAATACTATAACAGGTATTTCTTATTTTGAACGCGCAAGATTACGACAAGTGTCATTAATTTCAACTTAAAAAATGAAGAATTTTCTGATGAGAAAGTTGGGCATTTATTATAGTGTACAAGTAATTCGAAATTAAATGGATTCTTTACAAATTAATCTAGGCTGGAGATAAAAAACTGCTATTTCATACTGAGAGCTCCAAAAGCATATTGGGAGCAATTTGAAATTACTCATATGTATACATCAGATGGTATCGGAATTGAATTATTCTCTTTTCCTCATGGTAAAAAAGAGGCACCAGAATTTAATCCTTTCAATACTGGGTTATTTCATTTTTGCGTTCAGGAGCCGGATATTTAAGCTTTAATAGATAAGATTGTAGCCTACGGAGGACAACAAAGCATGCCTACTAGGGAATATTATCCAAATGAGAAGCCATATTAGATGTGTTATGTTGAAGATCCCTTTGGGATTGTATTCGAGTTAATTTTGAGAATTTTACTTTTATTCTAATTGAATATAAAAACGAGCATAACTCTAATGAGAAATGCTCGTTTAATGATTTATTAGCTACTATTTTTTTGGCGGAAGATCAAAAGCTTCTGCATTATGCTCAAAATGATTTCTGTGAGCTCCATCACAAAAAGGTTTATTTTTAGATAATCCACATCTACACAGTGAAACCTGTTCTCTACCTCCAAGGTCGTATACATTACCCTCTTTATCTACTATTTCAAAATCACCCTGAACTTTTAAAGATCCGTTACTTAGAACCGTAAGTTTTGTTTTAGACATTACTATTATTTAAGATTAATTATTTTTTCCTGGTCTATTTAAACCGGGTTTCAAATATGGTTTAAAAAGCTGAATTCCCTTCTATGATCTGGGGTGATTTTAATAGAAAAGGCTATAAATAGAAAACAGGATTCGTTAAATCTTGATAAAATTCATTAAAAAACTTTAAACTATAAGGTTTTCGTAATAATTTACACATATTGCTAAGCATTAATTATCAAAAATTTAAAAGTATGAATACTGAAAATTCAAATTCTAAAGTCTTTTTTCAGTTAGACCCTGAAGAATTAACTAATATAACCCTTGATAAAAATGAAGGCCAAATAACCGATTCTGGTAGCCTCGCCATTAATACTGGTGAATTTACCGGCAGGTCCCCTAAGGATCGTTTTATAGTTAAAGATGAGCTTACTGAAGATAAAGTTGATTGGGGAGAAATTAATATGCCTTTTAGCACTGAAGATTATCTTCAGTTAAAACAGGAAGTTCTCAATTATTTAGAGGATAAAGATGTTTTTAAAAGATTCGCCTACGCCGGGGCACTGGAAGAATACCGGTTAAACCTTGAAGTTATTACAGAACATCCATGGAGCAACCTTTTCGCTTATAATATGTTTCTAAGGCCTGATAAAGCTGAACTGGATAGCTTCAAAAAAGACTGGACTGTAATAGATGCTCCTGGTTTTTTAGCAGATCCTGGAAAACATAATACAAGGCAGTCTAATTTTGCCGTGATCAGTTTTAAAGATAAAACGGTACTAATTGGCGGTACAGGATATACCGGAGAGATCAAAAAAGGAATTTTCTCAGCTCTTAATTTTATTCTACCAGTAGAGCATCATGTATTACCTATGCATTGTTCTGCAAACGTTGGTAAAGACGATGACACAGCTATATTCTTTGGATTATCTGGCACCGGAAAAACCACACTTTCTGCAGATCCTTCCAGAAAACTAATTGGCGATGACGAACACGGCTGGACTCCAGATGACAGGATATTCAATTTTGAAGGAGGTTGTTACGCTAAGGTTATAAACCTGGATAAAGAGTCGGAACCGGATATTTTTAATGCTATTAAAAAAGGATCTCTCCTGGAGAATGTAATTATTCATGACGGGAAGGTCGATTTTGCCGATACTTCTATTACCCAGAATACAAGGGTAAGTTATCCTATTCATCATATTAATAATATCCAGAAACCTTCTGTTGGAGAAAATCCTAAAAATATATTCTTTTTAACCGCCGATGCGTTTGGAGTTTTGCCCCCCGTTTCAAAACTCACATCAAATCAAGCGGCTTATCATTTTATCTCAGGCTACACTTCAAAAATTGCGGGAACTGAAGCCGGCATCGTTGATCCTGTACCATCTTTCTCGGCCTGTTTTGGAGCACCATTTATGCCATTACACCCTGCGGTCTATGCTGAAATGCTGAGCGAAAAAATAGATAAGAGCGGGGCAAACGTATGGTTGATCAACACCGGATGGACCGGTGGTGCTTATGGTGTAGGAAGTCGTATAAAACTGAAGTACACCAGGGCGATGGTAAATGCTATATTAGATGGCGAACTGGATCCTAAATATTCTTATGAAAAATATCATATTCATTCTGTATTTGGAGTGGCCCAGCCTCGAAGCTGTCCAGGAGTTCCAGATAAGGTATTGAGCCCTCGTGCTACCTGGGATGATGACAAAGCATATTATACCGCAGCATTTAAATTATCTAATGCTTTCAGAAAGAATTTCGAAAAATTTGAGGCAGAAGCGAATGAAGATATTCGACGAAGCGGACCTCAGCGATTCGATTTTTAATTTATGAGAATTAAGAAAAATTTATTCCTCATTCTGGGTCCTTTATTATTTCTAATTCTACAAAGTATAGAAGGACCCAAGGGAATGCCTGAATCTGCATGGGATGTTTTAAGCGCTACCCTTTGGATTGCATTATGGTGGGTTACCGAAGCAGTCCCTATCGCAGTTACCGCATTACTGCCTATTGTATTATTTCCATTAACTGGAGCTTTAGACCTTTCTACAACAACGGCTTCGTATGGTCATAAATACATTTTCCTTTATATGGGTGGTTTCATCCTGGCCATAGCTATAGAAAAATGGAACCTGCACAAAAGAATTGCGCTTCATATTATTAATTTAATTGGGACCAATATTAGAAATATTATCCTCGGCTTTATGGTCGCTACGGCATTTTTGTCAATGTGGATATCTAATACCGCCACTTCGGTAATGATGTTACCAATTGGAATGTCTATAGTTTCACAGCTTAAAGACAATCCTAATACCAAAAATCATGAAACCAAGGTCTTCGGAAAAGCTTTAATGCTAAGTATTGCTTATAGTGCATCTATTGGCGGAATCGCGACACTAATAGGAACTCCTCCAAACCTGGTTTTTGCGGGATATATTCAGGAAGTTTATAATATAGATATCAGCTTTTTCCAATGGCTCAAATTTGGACTTCCCATATCTATTACCCTGCTTATAGTTTCCTGGTACTATATAACCAGTTTTGCTTTCAATTTTAAACATAACAAATTCCCTGGCGGAAAAAAGGAAATTCAGCGGTTGGTCTTAGAACTAGGTCCAATGAAAAGGGAAGAAAAAATTGTTATGATAGTTTTTGTATTAACGGCTATTTGCTGGATCACCCGATCTTTTATTCTTGAAAAATTCCTGCCGGGAATAGACGATACGATCATAGCGATGATCGCAGCAATAACCTTATTCACGATAAGTTGTGGAAAAGATGGAGATAGAATTATAGACTGGAAAGAGGCAGTTAAATTACCCTGGGGCATTATTCTTCTTTTTGGAGGTGGAATGGCCCTGGCTTCAGGTTTCGAAGTTTCGGGGTTAGCCCGTTGGATAGGAATGCAAATGACTATGCTTGATACTTTACCGTTAATATTATTGATATTGATCGTAATTTTTAGTGTAAATTTTATAACCGAGCTCACCTCGAATCTCGCAACTACCGCCATGTTGCTTCCAATCCTGGCACCAATTGCATTAAAACTGAATCTGAACCCATATATGCTTTTAGTTGCCACAACGGTTGCCGCCTCATGTGCTTTTATGTTACCTGTGGCCACACCACCAAATGCAGTAGTATTTGGTTCAGGATATTTAAGAATCCCGGATATGGTAAGAACCGGGATCTTTATGAACCTGATTTCTATTCTTTTTCTAACAGCAATGGTTTATTTCATGCTCCCTCTTATCTGGGATTTCGATCCCTTCGGTTTTAGTGAGCAATTTCAATTAGAAAAGTCAAAATAGGTAGACAACATTTAGATAAAATACCTCCGGAGGTATATCATTTGAAAACATTAAATTTATGATCGTATAATCAAAACCGAAGTAAATGAACAAGTACGTTTTATATTCATTATTCATTTCCGCATTAGTTTTATCAGGTTGCAAAAATGAAGCTAATGAGGAATCTGAAATTATTCCTGAGGATACTGAAATCATTAAATCTGAAAAAGACATCAGTGAACTGGTAGATCAATATGCCGAAGTGGAACTTACTACAGACCTTTCTGCCCTTTCAGAGAATGAAAAGAAGATGATTCCAATTCTTATAGAAGTTGCCAGGATAACCGATGAATTATTCTGGTATCAGGCATTCGGAGGACGTGATACGCTTGTTTCTAAGCTAGATGATCTCGCTTCTGAATATGTTCATATCAATTATGGTCCCTGGGATCGATTGAATAATCTGGAACCATTTTTAACAAATTATGATAAGAAACCGGAGGCAGCCAATTTTTATCCCGCAGATATGTCTAAAGATGAATTCAATCAGGCCGATATCGAAAATAAAGAGAGTCTTTACACCTTCATTCGAAGAGATGAAGAAGGAAATTTAAAGTCTGTATGGTATCATGAAATGTTTCCTGAAAAACTTCAAAAGGCATCAGATCTTTTAAAGCAAGCCGCCGAGCTTGCTGAAGATCCAGGTCTTAAAAAATACCTTAACCTTAGGGCAGAAGCTTTTCTAACAGACGAATATTATGAAAGTGATGTAGCCTGGATGCAGATGAAAAATAATAGAATAGATATGGTCACCGGGCCAATTGAAACCTATGAGGATAGGTTGTTCGGTTATAAAGCTGCCTTTGAAACCTATGTATTGATAAAAGATAAGGAATGGAGCGAACGCCTGGCAAAATATGTTTCCTTTCTGCCGATGCTTCAAAAGGAGCTTCCTGTAGATGCCAAATATAAAAAAGACAGTCCGGGCACTGATTCAGACCTGAATGCCTACGATGTGGTTTATTATGCCGGCGATTGTAATTCTGGAAGTAAAACCATTGCCATTAATCTGCCTAATGATGAAAAGGTACAGCAGCAATACGGCAGTAGAAGACTTCAGTTGAAGAATGCAATGAAGGCAAAATATGACCAGATCCTTGTACCAATTTCAGAACAATTAATAGTGCCAGAGCAAAGAGGAAATATAACTTTCGATGCATTTTTTGCCAATACCATGTTTCACGAAGTAGCTCACGGTCTGGGGATTAAGAATACCATCAACGAAAAAGGAACTGTTAGAGAAGCGCTCAAAGAACATTCAGGCGCTCTGGAAGAAGGGAAGGCTGATGTTCTAGGAATTTATATGATCACGAAACTTCATGATAAAGGGGAAATTAAGGATGCCAAATTAATGGATTATTACGTAACCTTCCTGGCGAGTATCTTTAGATCTGTAAGGTTTGGCGCTTCAAGCGCCCACGGAAAAGCAAATATGGTACGTTTCAATTATTTTAAAGAATTAGGAGCTTTCACTCAAAATGAAGAAGGATTATATAAAGTAGATATGGAGAAGTTCAGAGATGCAATAGATTCTTTATCTAACGATATTCTTGTACTTCAGGGTGATGGAGATTATGAAGGAACTGGAAAATTACTAAATGAAACCGGAAAAATAGGTAATGATCTACAGGTTTCTTTGGATAAGTTAACTGAAAAGGATATTCCTGTAGACATCGTTTTTAAACAGGGAACGGACGTCCTGGGATTATAGGAATAAAACCATAAATAAAATCGGGTCACTATCTAAGTGGCCTTTTTTTATTCGTTTTTTTCCGATTTGTATGTACCTTAATAAACCATAAAAATTCCCATTTTTGCACACCTAATTCTGAAGAAATAAACCAAACCTTCGTGCGGCACCTAATTAAGAAATTCCCTGTTTTTATATTCCTCTCAATGCATTTCGCATTTCTTGCCGCTGCTTTCAAAGAGAATCAACAAAACCCGGTTTCAATTTTAATTCTATCAGGAATTTCAATTTTAATGGGTTTGTTCTATTTTAAAAAAGTAAAAGCAGTAGGATCCATCTACAAAAAAATAGATTTACTTCTGGTTATTTTTACATCCCTTGGCGCTATTTTTACCTATTATTTAACCGTAGAAATCAAATTAGATGCAGTCCTGGCTGCCGGGATCACTGGATTAATTAGTTCTGCACTCCCCTATTTAAACCGAAGGTCAGATCTTTTGAGAGAATTACCTGTAGCAATTTATTGTGGGGCATTTGCCGGTATGACTGCTCCTTTTATAGCAAAAGGATTTCCATTTATAGGGGCAGCAGGTTTGATTAGCGGACTTATCCTGATAATTTCAAAAAACACTCTGCATGGTTTTGGCGGTAAACTGGGAACTATTGCCTTTGGAGGAGTTTCCATATCCTTTCTAATCCTTTTTATATTCTCATAATATGGATACGCTAATCATACTTGTAGCAGGAGTCTTTGGAGCTATTTCTACTTTTTACCTGAACAACAAATTGCAACTAGGTGGAGTTCTGGCATCCTCCTTAATTGCCGTAATAGCAGGTGGTCTTTTTCATTTTTTTCCAGCCTTGTTAAATGAAAATCTAACTGTAAATATTCCTCTGGTAATAATGGGTGCTTCTTTTAATGGAATGGCCACAAACAGAGTAATAAAGAGATTCTGGATCATTGGAGTTTCAGGATTAATATTCTCCATATTATATCTATTAACCGGCTCTTTTTTTGATGGTTTCGGTGGCAGTTTAGGAACAATGGCAGCAATATCAATTATTACGGTCTATTCTATCGACTATATCAGGAAAAAACTATCTCCTTCTTCAATTTAAAATATACCTATATCAGGGTATTCTTTGCTCCTCTTTTATAAAGTAATTTTCGGTTTAAGAATTAAATTATAAGAGGATGAAAAAGTTAATTTTTACAAGTTTGATTTTTGGTTTGAATTTTATAACCATTAATGCGCAATCGTATATAGGTCACAGAATTGACAACTATAGTGGCGTTCACGGAATAATTCTAAATCCTTCAAGCGTTGTTGATAGCCGAATGAAAACAGACATAAACATTCTTTCTATTAGCGCGTTTGGCGGAAGCGACTATTTTGCAATCGACCTAAGCAGCCTTAAAGATTCTGAAGAAGGTTTTGATTTTGAGGACTCCATGGAAAAGAACCCAAAAGAAGATAACCAGTTTTTCCTAAATGTTGATATCCTTGGGCCTTCCTTTATGTTCAACCTGGCTCCTATACATAGTTTGGGTGTTACGACCCGGGTGAGAACTTTTCTCAATCTAAATAATATTAATGGCAATCTGTATGAAAGCCTGTCTGAAGATTTTGACTCAGGCGACAATTTCGATTTTAACATGGAAAACTTTACTGGAACAGTGCATGCGTGGGGAGAAATCGGGGTTACTTATGGGAGAATTTTGATGCAAAAGGATGTACATTTCCTTAAAGGGGGTGTTACCTTAAAATACTTAGCAGGTGCCGGAGGCGTATTTGCCAACACGCCATCTCTTATGGGAAATTATAATGGCACAAACGAAATTTTAACCACCATGGGATCGCTAAATTATGGTTTGGCTACAGACTTTGATACTGACGATATCGAATTT
Organism: Christiangramia echinicola DSM 19838; assembly: GCF_000423065.1. Lineage (GTDB taxonomy): Bacteria > Bacteroidota > Bacteroidia > Flavobacteriales > Flavobacteriaceae > Christiangramia > Christiangramia echinicola. The sequence goes on along the minus strand of NZ_AUHG01000011.1, from coordinate 871,616 downwards.
AAAAATACGACATCCGGTTTTGGAGGAGACCTTGGATTTACTTATGAGTATAGAAACTCAACTGCTCCAGATTCGCTTTCCAAAAAAGATAATAAATACAAGTTTAAACTAGGACTTTCTATTACAGATATTGGAAGCATCTCATATAATGATTCTGAAGTCACAAACTACGATCTGAATAATAGTGTTGAAACCGGTAATTTCGAGGATCAGACTATTGAAGAATTCCTTGATGAAAACTATAATGGTACCGAACAGATCGTAAATAGTAAGATTAATTTACCAACGGCTTTACATTTCCTCGCAGATTATGAAATTCGAAAAAGAATTTATTTAAGTCTAAATGGTTCTTTATCGCTGATAAATGAGGATAAGAAACAAGCAAACAGAATTATAAATACCATTTCTATCACGCCCCGATTTGAAACCAAAATTTTCAGTTTTTATCTACCAATGGGAATAAGACAGTATGATGGATTCTCAGCCGGCGCAGGATTTAGATTAGGACCGGTAACAATTGGTTCTGCTTCAGCAATTACCACACTTTTATCTGATTCCAGTAAAACTGCCGATGTTTATATAGGTCTTAAAGTGCCTATCTATCAATAGAATTTTTAAATGCAATTAGCCATATTTTCAAATAAAAGGCATCTTTATAAGATGTCTTTTATTTTTCCAGCATATCCTTTAAAACGATCCAGACATTATCTGCCAGTATTTCCTGACCTTCAGCAGTAGGATGAATCCCATCTGTTTGATTCAACTCTGGATTACCGGCTACATCTTCCAGTAAAAACGGAATTAGTTCCACTTCATTTTTTTCAGCCAGTTCCGGGAAAATATTTCTAAATCCTGAGGTATAATCCTGTCCCATATTTGGTGGTATCTGCATTCCGGCGAGGATGATCTTTATTTCAGGATTTTCCTCTCTAACAAAATCTATGATCTCCTGTAAATTATTTCGTGTTTCTTGAAGCGGAATTCCTCGTAAACCATCATTTGCTCCTAATTCAAGAACAAAAATGTCTACATTTTGCTTCAGCACCCAGTCTATACGATTTTTACCACCAGAAGTAGTTTCTCCACTAAGGCCGGCATTCACCACCTTATAATTTAGATTTAAGGAATCAATTTTCTCCTGAATAATTTCAGGAAAAGCTTCTCCCTGATCCAATCCATATCCCGCCGTCAGGCTATCTCCAAAAAACAGGATTACACTGTTGTCCTCTTCTACAACTTCAGTTTCAGATTCACTTTTCTCATCTTCCTTCTCTTTTTCAGTTTTATTCCCGCATGCCGATAAAAGCATGAATATAAATCCTAAGAACAAAGCATAGCTTCTTGTTAATCTAAAGGGTTTTATTGAAATCATTTCTTTATTTTGTTTGCTTAGATAAAGAAACCTAAAAGAAAGAAGATGGCAAAAATTTTAAGCGTTCAAAAATTGAAGAAAAGCTATAGCAGTGGTTCTAGAGAACTAACTGTTCTGGAAGACATCAATTTTGATATTGAAGAAAATGAAACTTTTGCCATAGTGGGACCTTCCGGAAGTGGAAAAACGACCCTTTTAGGACTTTGTGCAGGCCTGGATCAGCCAGATTCTGGTAATATTGAACTTTGCGGAACCTTAATAAATGAACTTAATGAAGATCAAAGAGCATTATTAAGAAATCAAAAAGTAGGTTTTGTTTTTCAGGATTTTCAGCTTATCCCAACGCTCACTGCGCTGGAAAATGTAGCTGTTCCGTTAGAACTTCGAGGTGATAAAAATGCATCACAGGTAGGAAAGGAACTTCTGGATAAGGTTGGTTTAGGTGACCGTTTTGACCATTATCCTTCACAGCTTTCAGGAGGAGAGCAACAACGTGTGGCTCTTGCAAGAGCTTTCAGCACCAAACCCGCTATACTATTTGCTGATGAACCTACCGGTAACCTGGATGAAGAAACCGGTAAGAAAGTGGTTGAGCTGCTTATAGATCTTAATACAGAATCTGGTACAACCCTGGTTATAGTGACCCATGATATGGAACTGGCCAGGAAAACTCAAAGGATCCTTAAGCTTAAAGGCGGTAGAGTCCTGGAAACGGTAAACGTTTAATTATGTCTCGAACCAATTATAAAAGTACCAAGAAAGCAGGTTTCAGCTGGCTTTTGAAAATGGCTATAAGAGACGGAAAAGCCAGTAGTAGAAAACTGGTGCTATTCATGGCATCTATAGTCCTGGGAATAGCCGCGGTGGTTTCTATACAGTCTTTCAGTAATAACCTAAAGGAGAACATTGCGCTACAATCTAAATCCCTGATGGGCGCCGATTATATCATAGATAGTGATAAACCTGTGAATGAACGGGTAACTTTTATTATGGATTCCCTGGGAGGGTCAGACGCAGAGGAGATAAGTTTTGCCTCCATGGCCGCATTTCCAGGCAAACAGGGAACCAAACTGGTTCGGGTTCGAGGAATTAAAGGCGGTTTTCCTTTTTATGGAGAAATGGAGACAGACCCCGTTTCTGCTGCTAATGAATATCAGGAAAACGGAGCGGCACTTCTGGATGCCACGGTCATGCTACAATTAGGTATTGAACCTGGAGATAGTATTAAGATTGGTAATGTAGTTTTACCTGTTGCAGGAGCTTTAAAAGCTGTACCGGGAAGCAGTTCTGTTTTCAGTTCTATTGCTCCTCCGGTTGTTATTCCGCATAGATATATTGAAGAATCCGGACTTGTACAGGTAGGCAGCCGGATTGGGTATAATTATTACTTCAAAGCAGATCCTAAGATGGACCTGGAGCAATTGGATAAGGAAATAGACCCTATCCTCGATAACAATGACGCCGATCTTGACACTCACCTTTCTACCAGTGAGCGCATGGGTCGTCGCTATGAAAATTTCGGTAAATTCCTGAACCTGGTCGCTTTTATCGCTTTATTGCTAGGTTGTGTGGGAATAGCAAGTGCTATCCATATTTATATAAAAGAAAAGTTACGAGCTATAGCTGTTTTAAAATGCCTTGGCGCCAGTAAAAAGCAAACTTTTTCCATTTACCTGATTCAAATTGCAATAATTGGATTAATTGGCGGGATCGTTGGTACTATACTTGGGCTATTTCTGCAACAGCTATTTCCTTTTATCCTTCAGGATCTATTACCTATAAATATTGAAATTTCATTCGATTTCCGGGTGATGGCAATTGGTGTTCTACAGGGCATTTTGATGTCAGTTCTATTCGCTTTGTATCCATTGATCGGGACTTTATATGTTTCACCATTACAAACACTACGCGTTCAGGATTCTGAAAGATCAAAATCAGTAAAAGCAGGTATACTGGTTTTAGGTGCAATCTTTATTTTCATATTCCTTTTTGCATTCTGGCTACTGGAAGACTGGAAATACTCATTATTCTTCGTTTTAGGGATTATTATCACCTTCTCTCTTCTGGCCGGGGTTGCCAATTTATTTATGAAGGCCATCAAACGTTATTTCCCGAGCAGCTGGGGTTTTATTCCCAGACAAAGCCTTCTTAATTTATTCAGACCTCAAAATCAAACTTTGATCCTGGTATTAGCCATTGGGATAGGAACTTTTTTAATAAGCACTTTATACTTTACAAAAGACCTACTACTGGCTCAGGCATCTCTGGATGAACAGGCTGAAAGCCCCAATATGATCTTACTCGATGTTCAGTCTGAACAACAGGAAGCGGTTGCAAACACGATCAATTCTCAGAACATGCCGGTTCTGGAAAATATTCCCATTGTAAGTATGCGGGTAGAAAGCCTGAAGGGAAGACCTGCCTCAGAGATCAGGGAAGATACTACCTCTAACATAAACGGTTGGATCTTACATCATGAATTCAGGACCACCTATAGAGATTCTTTAATATCTTCTGAAGTTCTGGAAGCTGGAGAATGGATAGGTTCTAATTCAGAGAATGGCACAATTCCTATATCCATTAGTGATAATTTTGCTGAAGACGCAAAAGTTACGGTGGGAGATAAAGTAAGCTTTAATGTGCAGGGAGTATTGCTTAACACAGAGATAGCAAGCATCAGACAAGTAGACTGGAGCAGAATGCAATTAAATTTCTCCATTGTTTTCCCTACCGGTGTTTTGGAGGAAGCTCCTCAATTCAGAGTTCTAACTACAAAAGTTCCAGATGATGAAAACTCGGCTAGCCTACAGAAAGAACTGGTAAAGAACTTTCCGAATTTAACCATCATAGACCTGCGCCAGGTCTTAAATGTAATAGAAAAGATCCTCGCTAAAATTTCGTGGCTCATTAATTTTATGGCATTTTTCAGTATTCTAACCGGAATCATAGTTTTAATTGGAGCTGTTCGAACCAGTAAATATCAACGTATTAGAGAAAGTGTCCTTTTACGTACGCTGGGAGCAAAAAGTGAGCAGATCCTTAAGATCCTGGCACTCGAATATCTATACCTTGGAATACTGGGAGCTCTTTCGGGAATCTTACTTTCCCTAATTAGCAGTCAGTTACTTGGATATTTTGTATTTGAAACCACTTTTATTCCTTCCTGGATTCCATTTTTAGTTTTATTACCAGGGATCATTTTACTGGTAATGGGCATAGGATTAGGTAATAGTTTAGGAGTAATCAAAAGTCCGCCACTAGAGGTTTTGAGAAAGGAGTTGGGTTAATGATTTCCTGAATTACAGAACGTTGATCTTACTTCCTTCGTTAATTACAAAACCATCCACTGGGGCATAAATCTCCCTGAATTGAGGATCTGAAATTGAGCCGGTATAGATCGAATCAAATCTTGTTTGCCGATAAAAGCACTTAGCTTTTTTAAGAAAATAAAAAAACAGGACTCTTTATTAACGCCTTATAATCAAATAGTTACATTATTTTTAATTATCATTTAGTATAAGTTTAACTGTCATTCTTACAAGAATGAATGCAGGTAATCTTACTTTTAAAATTGGCTTAATATTAAATAACCAACAAATGGAAACCTATCATTTAGAATTAAATGATGTAGACGATATTATTCCGGAACTAGCAAATCACTTCGGAACTATATATACTGAACAACTTGGAGAATATAATTTAAAGATTCCTGAAACTAAAGGTAAAGGAGAAATTAAGGTTATAAACTTTCCAAATGGAATAGGTCTCCATACTTACCATTGCAACTTTAAGGAAGATATTGAATTAAGGTTATTCCATTTTCAGGTAAAGCCAATCAGGTTTATTTACTGCGTAGAAGGTTCTCTTACCAGTAATTTTGGAAACAAAGAAGAAGGAGATACTGTTAAAGAACATGAATATCTCATCGCCGCTCCTAAACAACTAGAAACACACAACCTTATAATACCTAGAAACGAAGATGTTGTTCTTTGTTATCTGGAAATAGACAGGGTAAAGTTTCAGCAATATTTTTCATTCGATCTGCGGGATCTTGAACCCATATTTTACGAATTATTTAGTGATACCGACGCTCAGACCAGGATTTCAGAAAAATCAAGTTATAGCTTAAAAACTGCAGAGGCTATAAAAGAGATCAGGAATTCTGATATTCAAGGATTTCCCAGGATCAATTTTATAGGTGCGAAAGCTCTCGAAATCCTAAGCTATATGCTCAACCGTTTTAAAAAAGATGATCAAAATGTTGGCAATAAGAGGCTCAAGGATAAAGACATGAAGGCTATAGAAAAGGCTGTTGAATATATAGATGCAAATATTGCCAATACTGGAACCGTTAATGATCTGTCCAAAATTGCCGGAGTAAATTCTAACAAACTACAGGAAGGTTTTCATGTTATTTTTGGTAAGACAGTCAATGAGTATATAAGGGATATAAGACTAACTAAGGCTTTAAACATTCTTTCTACAGGGAATAAAAATGTTAGTGAAGTAGTTTATGAATTAGGACTTTCCAGTAGGAGCTACTTTTCAAAGATATTTAAGGAAAAGTATGGGATTTCTCCTCGAAAAGTACTCTCCAGAAAATCTCTGGCAAAAAAGGTTAAGGAAAATTAGATCAATCCTTAGATCATATTTCTCATAAAAGTCTGAAAACATTTGAAACAGGCCCACACTCTATATGTAAATGATAATCAAAACTTTACATCAAAGTATATTTTGTTGAGTTAGCCATTTTTTAAATACATAATATTCAATTTTAATTCTAAAATTTTCATCTTTTTTCTTCGTCATGGTACATCATTACTTTCTCATTACCTGTAACGGTTAAAAGTCCATTTCTTTGTATATTCAGGCCAGTATCAAAACTAAATTTAAAATGACATTTCGAATTAAAAAAGGCCTTAGCATCTTTGCTTTGGTTTCAATAATTGGCTATTGTAATGGCCAGGAAAACGAACAAAATTCTATGAACAATCCTTTATTATCTGAATGGAACGGTCCTTATGAAGGGGTACCTGCATTTGATAAAATGAAAATTGAGTATGTAAAACCAGCCATTAGAAAAGGTATGGAATTACATCTGGCTGAAATTGATAAAATTTCAGAAAATTCAGAGGAAGCTACTTTTGAGAATACTATAATTCCTATGGAAAAAGCAGGAGAAGAACTCGATCGAGCTTTTACCTATTACGGAATCTACAGCAGTAATGTTTCCAGCCCTGAATTCAGAGAAGTTCAAAAAGAACTAGCTCCTGAAATTTCTGAATTTTCTTCTAAGATCAGTCAGAATGAAAAGCTCTTCAATCGAATTAAAACCGTTTACGAGAGGTCTCAAAAAGAACCATTATCGCCGGCAAGGCAAAGAGTGATAGATCTCATTTATGAAGATTTTGCTATGCAGGGTGCCGAATTAAGCAAAAAAGACAAAGAAAGGTACGCGGCGATAAACAAAGAATTGTCTGCATTATATACCCAGTTTTCTACAAATGTACTGGCAGATGAAGAAAATTATGTGATCTATCTGGATGCAGACCAGCTAGGAGGATTACCTGAATCTTATATAAAATCTGCGGCCCAGGCAGCTGCAGATAGAGGTAACGATGGTAAATATGCAGTAACCAATACTCGTTCTTCCATGGATCCTTTTCTTACATATTCTACGGAAAGAGAAATCCGAGAGCAGGTATGGAAAAACTATTATTCCAGGGGTGACAACGGCGATGAGTATGATAATAATGAAATCGTTAAACAAATCCTCAAGTTACGTGACGAAAGAGTTGAACTTTTAGGTTATGATAACTATGCTCAATGGAGATTACAAAACAGAATGGCTAAGAATCCTGAAAACGCGATGGATCTTATGATGAAAGTCTGGCCTGCAGCTCTTGCAAGAGTCGAAGAGGAAGTAAAAGACATGCAAAAGATCGCAGATTCACAGGACGCAAATATCACGATCAAGCCCTGGGATTATAGGTTCTATGCAGAAAAAGTACGCAAAGAAAAATATGACCTGGATAGTGAAGAAGTAAAACAGTACCTAGAATTAGGAAATCTAACCCAGGCATTATTTTACACTGCCGGTGAATTATTCAATTTTAATTTTACACCTGTAGAAGAAGGTAGTGTTCCCGTTTTTCATGAAGATGTAAAGGTATGGGAAGTGACTATTAAAGATTCCGGAGATTTAATTGGACTCTGGTACCTTGATCCTTATGCACGACAGGGTAAAAGATCTGGAGCCTGGGCTACCACCTATAGAAGCTATAACGAGTTGATGGGCGGCAAACCGGTTCTATCATCAAACAATTCTAATTTTATTGAACCAGCCCCGGGGGAACCAGTATTAGTTTCCTGGGATGATGCCGAAACATTTTTTCATGAATTTGGTCATGCCTTACACTTCCTTTCAGCAGATATAGAGTACCCAACACTTAATAGCGGAGTTCGTGATTATACCGAATTTCAATCTCAGCTACTGGAAAGATGGCTGTCTACAGATAAGGTGATAAACCAATTTCTTAGACATCATGAGACCAATGAAGTCATCCCTGACGAATTGGTGAGAAAGATAAAAAAGGCTTCTACTTTTAATCAGGGTTTTGCCACTATAGAATTTTTGGCCTCGGCGATCATGGATATGAAATATCATACTACAGATCCTGAAAATATAGATCCGGATACTTTTGAAAGAGAAACTTTAAAAGAATTAAATATGCCAGAGGAGATCGTAATGCGTCACCGCACCCCACATTTTGGACATGTATTCTCTGGTGAAGGATATGCAACCGGTTACTACGGTTATCTCTGGGCAGATGTACTAACCTCAGATGCTGCAGAAGCATTTGCTAAAGCTCCTGAAGGGTTTTACGATAAGGAGATGGCCTCCAAACTTGTAAAATATCTTTTTGCACCTAGAAATGCGATGGATCCTGCGGAAGCATATAAAAAATTTAGAGGAAGGGACGCGAAAATTGATGCTCTTATGCGCGATCGCGGATTTCCGGTGCCAGAAGAAAACCAGTAATAAATCATTTATATAATAAAATGCCCTGAAAATTCGGGGCATTTTTTATTTTCGGCCTATGCATAAACATTTTAAGATCTATAAGCCCTACGGATACCTAAGCCAGTTTATTACTAATCAAAATAAAGCAGGTAAGCATAAACTATTGGGTGAATTAAACGATTTTCCAAAGGGTACTATGTCCATTGGTCGGCTAGACAAAGATTCCGAAGGACTTTTATTACTCACTACAAACGGCAAATTGAGTACAAAAATAACAGCAGGAAATAGTGAAAAAGAATATTATGTTCAGCTTGATGGTGAAATTACTGATGAAGCAGTTTCTCAATTAAAACAGGGGGTTGAAATAAGTATTTATGGCAAACCTTATCAAACAAAAAATTGTAAAGCTGAGAAATTAAGAGTAGCTCCAGTATTTCCCGAGAGAGCCAGGAAAATAAGAGATGAACGTCACGGCCCAACCAGTTGGGTTAGCATTACATTAACTGAGGGTAAATTTCGCCAGGTTAAAAAAATGACTGCAGCGGTGGGCTTTCCAACACTAAGGTTAGTAAGAGTTAGAATTGGAAACGAAAAATTAGAAAATATGAAGGACGGTGAGGTTATAGAAATAGATCAGGTCGCTCTTTAATAACTATTAGAAAACTGAACTTTAAAAGCATCTTTAAATAACAGGAAGGTTTCTTTTGCCTTTGCTGAAGCCTGGTCTATTTCGTGGTTAGTAAAATCCCTACTTCTTAAGAATTTTAGATAATTATTCCAGGCTTTTACATTGCTCTTATTTCCATTGAAAAATTCCTGTTCTGGAATAGCATTCAACGATTTACAATTCGAAACCTCTTTCCCTATAAGCATCCCTCCCATTGCTGAACCTTCTATAACATAGGCAGCACCAATAGCTTCAGCTTCATTAGTACAGGAGAAATTAAGATCATAAGTAAAGTCAGTAAACCCCAATCCTATTAAATCGTTTTCAAGTCTGACAGATTTGTCACTATTATATCCAGCTAAGAATTTAGCGATCTGAGATTCTGCACTTTTATAGGCTATAAAATTCTGAAATAATAAAAGCTTATACTCTTCCAGCTTAATCGAGTGATCCATGATCTTGTTGGCCAGATTATCCTTTTCTAGCTCCTTATGCAGCACAGATGTCTCTTCGCGTAAACTATCTAATATCTTCGTCATCATCTATCTTAAACTGGTTAATTGCATTCTTGATCCTGTCTATATTCTGCCTGTGTTCTGCATTATCCTGATTGATCTTATCAAGATAATCGTAGATCTGGTTCACCGTGATCTTATTATCTCTTATCCTTTCTCTCAATTCATTTTTAGACACCATATTGATAACGACCTTTTTTAATAAAGGCTCCAATTTCTCAGCAAGATTATTCATATGTTTTTTCAGAATATATCCCGATGCACCGTTTAAAATAGTATTTGCAGCAAGCTCTTCATCGTTGACCGTACCGGTAATAAAGATAAAAGCAATATTCTCATCATATTCCTTGACCATTTCAAGAATATCCAAACCTGTGCAGGTGGGTAGGTTGTAATCTGACAGTACCACGTCTGGGGCAAAATTAAGCAAGAGTTCCTTGCTGTCTTCAAGATTATCTGTCACCTCGATCTCTGGTGACTTTACAATTTTGTTGATTTGCCTTTTAATTAGAGCAGCATCAGTCTCAAGGTCCTCAACCAGTAAAATTCTGAGAGATGTATTGATCATTCAATTAAGGTTATAAAGTATACGAAAGTATTACAAAGTGCTTTAACTAACAATTTTGAATTGTTAAACGTAAAAGTAGAAGGTCGATCCCTGATCTGGAATACTTTCAGCCCAGATCTTACCATTATGTTTTTCTATAATCCTTTTTACAATTGCCAGGCCAATACCGGTTCCCTTGAATTTATCTCCGGAAAACCTGGAGAATAAATCGAAAATCTCCTCTTTATATTTAGGATCAAACCCAACACCGTTATCTTTAACAAAATAGATGGTTTTATTATCTCTGGCTTCTGAACCTATTTCTATTCTAGGATTCTCTTTTGTTTCTGAATACTTCAGAGCATTGGTAACAAGATTGGACCATACCTGAGCTATCATACGCTTATCTGCCATCATTCCAGGTAAGTCCTTATCAATCTTTACTTCAGTATTGGGATAATTCACATGTATGTTAACCGAATTTAATGTGTCCTCAATAAGGTGATTAACAGAGAAAATATTCTTGTTCAAAGTTTGCTCGGAAACCCCGGCAAAAGAAAGAATATTATCAATGAGCTCCCCCATCTCTTTTGTAGAATTCAGAATAGTATCTACCGCCTTCTGGCCTGGTTTAGTTAAAGAATTATAATGATCTTCTTTTAAGATCTGTGCATATCCATTAATACCTCTTAAAGGTGCTTTTAGATCATGAGAAAGACCCTGACTGAATAACTCAAGTTCATCATGTGCCGTCAACAGTTGTTCATTGAGGTTATCTATCTTTACCTTTTGTTTCTCAAGGATAGCATAACTAATACTTTCACTTAACTTTCTTGCAGCACTTATCTCAAAATCTTTCCAGGTATCGGCAACACCATTAACTTGCTCTGTCCACTTTTCAAAAGATTTTCGAGGCGTCAAACGTTTCTTTTCCTCGTCGTAAGTTGCTTTATTTTCTGGATTCCCACCCCAGTCTACACTTTGAACTACCTCTGGCCTGAACCAAATTAAAAAATCCCGATCGCTCTGTCCCAGCCTTATGCTAAGCATACCAGAACCGGTTTCTTTGAAATTCTGAGCTTCTGGATAGAACTGAAAAAGATTCCTGGTAAAGAACAAATTGTCTTTTCTGCCGGAAAGGAAATTTTTAGTCAGTTTCTTTATTTCAGATTTTTGAGGTGTATTTCCAACTAATTTGATCTTGCCGTTAAGAATGATCGCTGCTCCGGAACAAGGAAATAGATCGGTTACTTTTAATGCAAGATTTCCCAGACCTTTTTTGATACTTTCCTCTAATTTTATCTGCTGGATAAGTTTATTTCTTATTTCATCAGATTTGTCAATATTCTTAAGAAAGTTATTAGAATTTTTCAGCGTTAATTCATTAGAAAAAATCTGGATTAGAAATTCACAGGTTTGTCTCTGATAATAATTTAGAAATTTCGCATCATAGTGATGACAGGCTAATAATCCCCACAGTTTACCATTACTTATTAAAGCAGCGGTAAGTGACGCACCAACTTTCATATTCTGTAAATACTCTATATGAATTGGTGAGACAGCCCTTAATTTTGAATTAGACAGATCTAGTGGCTGCCCATTTAAAGGCGAGATATTAGGAACAATCTTTACAGGTGAATAATTCACGTCTGAGATGATCCTTACTCTATTTTTAAGAAATAATTCTCTGGCTTGTTTTGGAATGTCACTGGCAGGATAATGCAAACCCAACCAGCTGTCCATTTCCTTATTCTTTTCTTCAGCTATAACCTTCCCATTCCACTCCTCATCGAACTTGTAAATCATTACACGATCATAACCAAAGATATTCTTAGTGATCTCTGCCGCATCGGCACATAATTCATCTGAAGTTTCTGAAGCACTAAGAGTATTTAAAAGGTTGGATAGTTCCTTCTGAAAATCGTAATTGTTATTTTTAGAATCTATTGATTCAATATCGAGAATAAGGTTTCCTTCTGAAATATGAGGGATTACTATGAAATGACTGCCATTGATAGTAATTTCATTAGCTTCGAAAATTCCGTCCTCGACTATTATATTTCGTAATTTTTCAGAAAGATCATTTCCTACTAATAAACCAAGATCACTCCCTAAAAGTTCTTCTGCATAAATTCCGAAGATATCCTTACTATTTTCACCAATTTGAGTGATTATACCGGTAGATTTATCACAGGCAACTAATACTCCATGTGATTGTATAGCTCCAATAATATGAATAGGCTCTTTTTCGCAACTGGAAAGATCTACTTTTTCAGGATAAAAATTATGGGGCATTCTCTTATTCTGCTTTTAATTTGAAGTAGAACGTACTCCCTACTCCCTCTTGTGAGTCTACCCAGATTGAACCTTCATGCAATAGAACGATCTTTTCTACATGGGCAAGACCTACCCCGGTTCCTTGCATATCTTCGTTCCCTGGCACGCGGTTAAATATTGTAAAAATGTTTCTCTGATCTTCTTTAGAAATACCAACTCCATTATCCATAATAGAGAAAACCCAGAATTCATTCTCTTTATAGGCCGAAATCCTTATTTCAGGATCTCTATCTTTAGGAACATATTTAATGGCATTACTAATAAGGTTCTGGAATAAAAGTCTCAATTCTACTTCATACCCTTTTAACTCTGGCAATGCTCCCGTATGGACTTTTGCATTGGCATCCCTTATGCTCTTTCCAAGATCATACTTCACTACCTCAACAACCTCTTTGGTATCCACCAAAGTCTTCTGACCGTTCTTACCAATTCTGGAATGTTCTAATAATGCTCTAATCTGAGCGGAAAGCCTATCTGAAGCATTCTTGATGTATTTTATATAATTCTCGCCTTTCTCGTCCAGCTTACTCGCATACATTTTACCAAGTACATCACTACCAAATTTGATAGTTGCCAGTGGTTCCTGGAGGTCATGAGAACAGATAGAAACAAACTGCTCCAGGTCTCTATTCGCCCTTTCAAGATCATTTTTCTGTTCTTTTAATTGTACTTCAGCCTTTTTAAGAGCCGAAATATCCACACAGGTATACCTAATGGTAATTAATTCGTCATTCTCATCTTTCTCTGCAGTAGCATTAAGGATCACGGGTAAAATTTTTCCTTTATTTGTGATCATGTTCTGCTCAAGGTTCACGAGCTCGCCGGTCTTTTTAATACTCGACTTTAATTTCATCGCTGTTAATTGCGAATTTTTATCAAAGAGCTCATGAATTGCCTTACCTATAAGGTCTTCTTTTGAATCGAAACCAAGTTTTTGTACTGCTTTTCTATTGCACTGTACTATCCTTGAATTCTTAGGATCTACACTTATATGTAAAACAGGATCATCCTCATAAAAGGATTTGAATCTCTGTTCGCTGGCAATAAGTTTCTCTTTAGATTTCTGAATATTTTCAATATCTATAAAAGAAATTACAACTCCATCGATCTCATTATTGGAGTCCATATAAGGACTTATACGTTGCAGGTAATTTTTCCCTTCTCTGGAAACTATATGCTTTTCAAGAATTTTGCCTGTATCCAGTACCTTATGACATCTATCAAGGAAACTTTGCTTCCTGGTTAGGCCAAAACTATTGGTGAAATTATCTATTGGCCTTCCAATATCTCCGTTTATAAGACTGAAATGCTTCTTAATGGCTGGAGTGAACTTTCTTATCTTTAAACTTGAATCCAGGAAAATTACACCAATTTCGGTGCTTTTAAGAAGGTTATTCATATCTGCATTAAGCGCAGCAAGATCATCCATCTTCTGGATATTCTCTGCATTAACCGTATTAATTTCCTCGTTCACGCTTTGCAGCTCCTCGTTGGTACTTTGTAACTCCTCGTTAGAAGCTAATAATTCCTCATTAGCGGCCTGTAATTCCTCATTACTGGTCTCAATTTCCTCAAGTGAGGTCTGTAGATCCTCTTTAGTGCTCTTTAGTTCATTCTCCAGACTGGTAACATACTCTTTAGTTTGATTAGAAGGACTAATCTTTGCTACCTGTTCTACCTTTTCGAAGTTTAGTTCCTTCTCAATAAAAGTAATAACATAGTTTGTTTCACCTTCAAGACTATGATCTGTGAACGGTTTGATCACTATATCTGCACCAATATCACCATCTTTACTTTCAATGACAATATCTCTATATACAACTCTTTTCTGCTCCTTATATGCTTTATTGAATGTTGACTGAACTATGTATTTCAGGTCCTGGTCCAGCATATCCAGAAGATTTATAGAGAAACCGCTCAGTGGTAAATTGGCATATTTTCTAAATTCTCCTACGGCCTGAAGTATATTATAATCTGAATCTACAAATACCGAAGCGCCACCAAACTGTTCCAGGATGGTTTCGTTTAGCTCAGATTGCAGTTTCTGTTTTATAGGATTACTCGCCTGGGTTCTGAATTTCTTTCTATCGCGAACTGTCTTGTTTTCAAGCAAACCGGCATTCATACTATCATTTGCTGAAGCATGACTAATTCCGTTTTTAATTCTGGTACTGGGTTGAATATTCCTATATATTTTCCACTTTCTATCGATCTCGGCAAAATTTTCCTTGTGGCTATGCACACTCTCACTAGTTCCAAGAACGAGTATACCGTCCTCCTTAAGAGCATAATGGAGCATATTCATTGCTTTCTTTTGAATAGAATTCTGGAAGTAGATCAATAAATTACGGCAAACCACCATATCCATATTACTGAAAGGTGGATTTTTAATTATATTATGTCTGGAAAAAATGACTGTTCGTCTTATCTTTTCTGAAACCTGATAACCATTAGATTTGCTTAAAAAGTATTTAAGTAAAAATTCTTTAGAGACGTCAGCTACAATACTTTCAGGATAAATACCCTTACTACCAATATCTAAATGAGGCTGAGAAATATCTGTAGCAAAGATTTTAATTTCAAGATTCTTACCTTGCTTCTCCATTTCTTCATGAATACACATGGCAAAAGAATAGGCCTCTTCACCGGTACTACATGCCACATCCCAAATTTTCAGGGTACCCCCATCACTCACACCTTCAATCAATTCTGGAAAAACATCATTTCTAAGTCTCTCCCAGACCTTATCATCTCTGAAGAATTTGGTGACCCCAATCAGGAATTCCCTGTAGAGAATTTCTACTTCTTCTTCATTTGAAGTTAAATATTCGTAATATTCCTTTAAATTCTTACACTTGCAGATATTTACCCTCCGGGCCACTCTTCTGGCAAGAGTTGCATATTTATATTCCCTGAAATCGAGACCTGCCTGCTTATCTATATAATTAAGGATCCTGTTAAGCTCCTTTTCATCGTACTGTACATCACCATCTTTAAAATGAAAAATTGGAGGAGCAGAAATAAACTCAATCAGCTCTGGTCCCATTTCATCCACAGAAAGTATATAATCTACCAGCCCTGTATTGATGGCGCTTTTTGGCATACCATCAAACTTCGCCTCAGATGGATCCTGTACCATCACCATCCCGTCATTTTCCTTAATTGCTCTTACACCTCGTGTACCATCACTCCCAGTTCCGCTAAGAACAATACCAATACTCTTCTCTTTTCTTTGTTTCGCCATGGATTCAAAGAACATATCTATAGGTAAATTGAGGGTCTGGTTATTAGGTTTATCGGTAAGGATAAGACGATCTCCCTCCAGTATAAGATTATTTACGGGTGGTATTAGATATACATGTCCAGACTTCACTTCCATCTCGTCTGTGATCTGAACAATAGGCAAATTGGTGTTTTTACTCAGCAGTTCTCCCATCATACTTTTATAATCGGGAGATAGATGTTGAATAACCACATAAGCATTATTGTCGCCTGCAGGAATTTTTTTAAAAAAAGCCTTCAGAGCTTCCAGCCCACCAGCACTTGCTCCTACAGCAATAATTCTGGGTTCATCAATATTTTTCTCTTTTACAGATTCAGCTGTAGAACTCTCTTGTGTACTTTTCATTAATCTGAGTAGTAGGTTGTTGCTTATATAATCATACAGATCATTCAGAATTCATAATTATAAAGTTTTTTTCTTTAAGAAAATACTACATATCGAACAATTATTGCGTCATATGCCAGCCTTTATAGTCAATTCGGTAATCTGCGCTTATACTAAGGAAATATCATGCCAGAAGTTTTCTTAGTCTATTTACAAGAACTACTTAAACCTGACATAATTGCAGCAAATTGCCATTTCTGCAAATATTTGCAATTATTAAGAAATCTAAATTATAAATAACATTTATTTAAGAAAAAGAGGCAGGATGGCTAAAATCCTTATTTTTCTTGATTATCATATTTACAATCTTACACCCATTATTCGTACAATTTTCTAAGAATAAGACATCTTATTTAGACATTTCGAAGGATAGCACCTTTACAGTTTAAGATAATTTATAGGAATTTATGTTTTTCTTAATGCAAGCTTCCACAAAATCAGGGTAAATTATCTGTTGAAATTAATTACTAACTAAAAGTATTGGTAATGTCGCATGGTCTTTGTCCAATATGGGGCGCAATCATTTGGCAGAAAGCCAATACAAATTGAACCAAAAAAGTAAAAATGAAGACATTAGTAATTGGAGCAGGAAACATGGGATTAACATATGCCGAAGGAATGGCACAATCTGCAATGCTTAATAGAAGAAACTTAATGGTTTTTGATAAGTCTGCAGATGTGATCGCTAGATTGAGAGATCTGGACCATTTTGATGTATATGAATCTCTTGAAGAATGCCTGCCCCAGGCAGATATGGTATTCGTAGCTGTTAAACCCTACCACTGTGATGATCTTTTTGAAGAAATGAAACCTATGGTAAACAAAGAGCAAATCTTTGTTTCTCTTATGGCTGGAGTTACCATTAATAGAATACAGGAAGGCCTTGGAGTACGAAAAGTAGTTAGGTCTATGCCTAATTTACCAGCTCAGGTAGGAAAAGGAGTTACCTCTTATACCGCATCCAGAGAAGTTTCCAGAGTAGAATTATTAATGGTACGCAACTTACTAGATACTACTGGAGAGTCAATACATGTAGAAAACGAAAACTTTATTGATGCCTCTACAGGAATTTCTGGTAGCGGACCAGCATACGTTTTCTATTTCATGAACTCTATGCTCGAGGCAGCACGCAAAATGGGATTCAGCAAGAATGACTCAAAAGTATTAGTGAGTCAAACCTTTGAAGGAGCTGTAGAACTATTCAACCAGAATGATCTATCACCAGATACCTGGATGGATCGTGTAGCTTCTAAAGGTGGAACTACCAGGGCTGCATTAGACTCTATGGACGATAATAATGTAAAGGAATTAATCAAGGATGCAGCTTATGCGGCTTTTGATCGTGCAGTTGAACTTGGAGAAGAAAAATAATAATATTCAAAAATTAGATAAAAATTCTAAAAATGGATAATAAGAGAAGAATTGTTGTTAAAGTTGGTACTAATGTAATGACCAATAAAGACAATAGAATTTTAGGGCCCGTTTTAAAAAGTCTGGTAAGACAGATCGCTACATTATATGAAGAAGATATTCTTGTAGTATTAGTATCCTCAGGGTCTGCCATTGCAGGTAAAGAGATCCTGGGAGAGATAAACATCGAAGATGATAGTAAAAGAAGACAGGTTTACTCTTCAGTAGGACAACCAAGAATGATGAG
Source organism: Christiangramia echinicola DSM 19838 (assembly GCF_000423065.1). Lineage (GTDB taxonomy): Bacteria > Bacteroidota > Bacteroidia > Flavobacteriales > Flavobacteriaceae > Christiangramia > Christiangramia echinicola. Next base: position 853,830 of record NZ_AUHG01000011.1, on the reverse strand, counting down.
ACACTATTATAGTATCTTCCATGATTACGGAATGAGATGTGCTCAGGTTCTTGCTACCAAACGTGACTTTAGTCCGGGAATTCACAGAGAAAACATGATCAATTGTTATGAATCTTTACTTTCTGAAGGTATCATCCCGATTGCTAATGAAGATGATGCGGTTTCTGTAACCATGTCTATGTTCTCTGATAATGATGAACTGGCAAGTCTTGTTGCTGAATTGATAGGAGCAGAAAAGCTTATCATTTTAAGTGACACTGAAGGATTATACACCGGCCACCCGGAGGATGACGATTCAGAAAAACTGAATAAAGTTCAGGTAGATGAAAATGTAGAGAAATATGTTCAGGAGTCTGACAAAGGTGAAGGTGAAGGCCGTGGCGGAATGGAATCTAAAATTAAGATCGCCAAGGGTACTGCTTCCAAAAACATTACTACCTATATCGCAAATGGTAAACGTGAAGATGTGATCCTTGATATAATGGCGGGTAAGCCGGTAGGAACAAAGTTTACCTCATAAAAAATTAGATTAACAAAACTAAAGAAACGAAGAAAATGAAGTTGATAAAATCTGAAACTAAGAATAACGTACTTAAATCCATGATGAATATCCTGGACAGAAGACGTGAAGAAATAATTGCAGCCAATAAAAAAGATCTGGATGCATTTAATAAAGAAGATCAGGCCATGTACGACCGTCTTATCGTGAACGATAAAAAAGTAGACGGTATGATCCAGTCTGTACAGGAAGTAATGGATCAGGATGATCCGGTTGGAAAGACCATTGAGCATAAAAAACTTGATACCGGCCTGGATATCACTAACAAAACAGCTCCTTTCGGAAATATCATGATCATCTATGAATCAAGACCCGATGTGACCATTGAAGCTGCTGTTCTTGCTTTTAAAGCAAATAACAAGATCTATCTTAAAGGTGGTAAAGAAGCGATTAATAGTAATAAAATTCTTGAAGAGTGCTGGCATGAAGCCTTAAAGGAAAATGGTCTCGATACTAACTGGATTGAGTTACTGCATTTAGACAGAAATGCCACTCAGGAATTTCTTAAGAATCCGCCAGAGCAATTAGACCTTATCGTACCAAGAGGTGGAGAACGCCTAATTGCCTTTGTAAAAGAACATTCTACTGGAGCGGTGCTTGTAAGTGGTAGAGGAAACAACTTCCTGTATCTTTCTAAAAATGCCGATTTTGAAGTAGCTAAAAAAGTAATGCTGAATGCTAAGATCGATAAGATCTCAGGATGTAATGCACTTGATAAGGTACTTATCGACAAAAATCTGCCTGATTTTGAAAATAAGGTGAAAGAGCTTTACGATATGTTCACGGAAAATAAAGTGAATATCCTCGTTGACGACGATGTTGCTGAAGTACTTCCTAAGGAAGAGAAAATTCCTTCTGAAGATACATGGTACGAAGAGTTTCTTGCTATGAGAATTGTACTTGGTGCAATTGACGGAACCAAAGCAGCGATTGAGAAAATAAATAAATACTCAGGAGGTCATTCTTCTGTAATCATCACCAAAGATAAAGATGAGGCTGCTACTTTTATGGAGCAGGTAGATAGTGCAGCTGTATATCACAATGCCTCTACCCGATTCACTGATGGTGGACAAATGGGTGCTGGTGCTGAACTTGCTATTAGTACCGATAAACTTCATCACAGAGGTCCGTTAGGATTGAAACAGCTTGTAACCAATAAGTATTACGTACTTGGTGAAGGCCATATTAGAGAATAATCACTCTATACATAAAAATAAAAAATCCCGGCAATCGCCGGGATTTTTATTATAAAGCACTTTTCGTTTACTTTTTCACCACTTTTGTGTAGGTGATCTGTCCGAAACTGTTTTTAACTTCAACAATATAGATTCCGGGATTGTACCCGCTCATATTGAATTCATAAGCAGATTTACCTTTCTTCACTTGTATTTTATCAGTAAAAACTACATTTCCGCTTAAGCTATATACAATCATATAAGCCTGGCCTGTCTTGAAATTTTCAACATTGATAGTCGTTTCAGATACAACCGGATTAGGAGCCGCATATACCGCAACCTCATTTTCAGAACAACTTCCTTTTACGGCTCCTTTTGCAAGTAGCGCATCTACCGCATTATTCGAAACAAAAATAGCTTTACCATTAAAACAAAGTTGAACCATTTGAGGATTATTCTTCCCGGTCTCATTGATATCGAATAAGGTGAATCTTGCAGATACCGCATAGTGATCTGAGGTTGTAGAAGAATACTCTGAGCTATAAAGATCATAACGCACTGCAACACTGTTCTCTACATAATTATTATACAATTCATCTGAGATCATAATATGGTCTATCATATCAGGATAAGACACGGTGGACTTGTAACCTGATTCACTTAAGGTTTTAGTCACCACCCAGTAATCTTCAGAATCAATAAATTCATAATAAGAACTCTCAAAAGCATAACCACTAGAAATAGATTGATCTACATCATCATTATAATCACCTAGTAACATTAGGTTCTTATCTCCGTAATATACATCCAGGCTATCCTTTAAAACAGCGTTATCATACTCTCTTCTCTGATAATCATCACCACTGTCTCCAGACTTGGCATGAACAACCACAAAATTATAATCTTTAGATTCTCCGTCTAGTGTAACGGTTGTCTCGATAAGGAAGGGTAAACGCCCACTGGCCCAAAGCTGACTGCTGTCTCCTGTTGGATAATTTACTATAAAACTAGAATCATTTCCGTTATAATAAGGATGTATAGCTTCAAGCAATGCTTTAGATTCATTGATCTGGATCACCTCAGAATTATAAATAAATCCTACTCTTTGAGTACCAAAACTAGTATCGTCACTATTTGGATAAGAAACCGCATCAGACATAATAAAATCATATCCTTCAAGTTCATTTACCATTTCTTCGAGTAAATCTACATTTACAATTTCCTGAACAGCAATGATATCTGCATTCAGAGCGATAATTGCATTTTTTACTGCTTCCTTCTGAATCGCTTCTGGCGCCGGAGCTTTTCTTCCTCCTTCTTCATAAAATCCGAAAAACTTAAGGTTCCATGTTACTACGTCCAGTGTTTGATCGTAAGCGATATCAATCCCATTGTTAGCATCATATTCTTCTGCACATGGAAGATCCTGAATAAATCTTGGAACTAACTGTGATGTGCCACGGAAACTTCCAACCACACCAATGATCTCCTGGCAAGAATCAGGTTGAGCAAGTCCAACCAGGTTAGTTGCAGAGTTTATAAATAGAATTGCTTCCGCAGACCCATCAGAAATAGGATAGGTAGTAGTTTCGAATAACAGGATTTGATCTGTAATGAAACTTGCATCAGTGATTCTTACTAATTCTCCCTGGTGCTGGTCTAATTCAGCAAGTGTTATATCTAAAGGTGCAACATTACCTTCACTTTCAGCGATCAATTCAACCTCTGTAAGATCTGAGATCTGAACAAGGCTTTCCTGAAATACGGCTCTAGAACCTGTTACTCTTAATTTATCTCCAATTTGATAAAGACCTGCCTCGGTTACAAGATCACCATAGATTGCAATTCCGCCTGTTTCATCCTGTATATAAGCGGTATTACCTAAATGATCTGAAACTGTTAAGACACCTTCTACGATCACTTTATCGCCAAGATCTAAAGCTCGTGCTTCAGCAATAGTAATAGGCTCAGTAATTTCTGGCTCCGGTTCAACAACAGTTCCGCCAAAAGACTGATTTGTATTTACATTTCCGAAGGTATTAACCATAGCCTCGCTCCACACAAAATCTTCATACACTTTTCCTTCTCCGGTAAGCTGTAAAGAATATCCAACAGCGGTTGAACTTGATTCCGTTACTCCAATATCTGTACTTAACATACCGGCAGCTGGTCCATCAACTGCAGTGAATGAACCTTCATAACTTAAGAACTGAATAACTTCATCTCCTTTGAAAAGAGCTAAACCATCTGGAGCTCCGTTTTGAATTCCAGAAATATAAAATTCTAATGTTCCGTAACCATTATCCTGGTTTGGAAGAGTTCCGGTTAAATTTACGGTATCATCAGCTTGCTGATCACTTCCGTTATAAAAAACAACGCTGTATTCTGAAAGATCTGTACCGGCAGTACCAGCAATTTCAAAACCTTCTCCAGAGTCACTTCCCGTATTATCATAATGTAATTCATTAATGAAAACGACAGGTTCTGGTAAAACAAAGATCTGATCATTATTTACTTCTCCGAAGGTATTTATAGCAGCAGCAGCAGCCCACTCAAAATCTTCGTAATAGCTTCCTTCACCCTTAAGCTGAAGAGAATAACCTGCAGGCGTTGAGCTTGATTCTTCCACACCAATATCTGTACTAAGCATTCCTGCCGCAGGACCATCAACTGCCGTAAAATCTCCCTCATAACTTAAGAACTGAATTACTTCATCTCCTTTTACTAAAGCAATACCGTCAGGAGAACCGTTCTGGATTCCTGAAATAAAGAATTCCAGAGTTCCATAACCACCTAACTGATCAGGAAGAATTCCCGATAAATTTATAGTATCATCAGCTTCCTGATCTGCTCCATTATAGAGCACAATGCTATATGCTGAAAGATCTGTTCCGGCAGTCCCGGCGATCTCAATTCCTTCTCCAGTATCACTACTTGCATTGTCATAATGGATCTCATTGATAAAAACAATACTGTTCGCTGGTTCTGGTTCCGGCTCGGGTTCTGGCTCTGGATCTACGATCTCTCCTCCAAAATCCTGGTTGTTATTTATTTCTCCAAATGTACTTTCTGCAGGAGAGACCCAGCTAAATGCTGAATAGTCCTGACCTGCGCCTTCTAGCTGAAGAGAATAACTAGCAGGAGTACTACTACCCTCTTCAACCAGAACATCTGTACTGGTAATTCCAATTGCAGGCCCATCGGTAGCAGTAATTTCAGCTTCATAGCTAATAAACTGTAAAACTGTTCCGGAAGGATCAACCAGAGCTAATGCATCTGGTCCATTCTGGATACCAGATTTGATAAAAGCAAGCATTCCATAACCACCCTGTTTATTTGGGATTATACCATCTAAAGTTGAACTGGTATATTCTCCACCGCCATTTCCGTTATAGAAAACTACAGAATATCCGGTAAGATCTGTTCCTTCAGGCCCGGCGATCTCAAATCCTTCATTTACATCACTTCCGTCATTATCATAATGAAATTCATTGATCCACACTGCCTGGGAAAATCCAAGAGTGGTAAAAAGTAAAAAGCTTAAGAAAATTAAGCTCGAATGTAATTTTTGTTTCATGTGTTTGTGTTGTATGGTTTTACGCGCTGCAAGAAACCGAAATTAATACGATTACCCGTTATCAAATTATTAACAAAGCATGAACAGGCGGCAAAAAATTGAGGATATACTGTAACTTTTTAATATTTCCTTAGTCAAATATTTAAAATTCTAATATTCATGAAAAAAATATTAATGGGAGTTGCAACGGCGTCTTTGCTTTTCGCCTGCAAAACTCAAAATGTAACTCAACCACAACCGGAACAACCTATTGTTGCGAGCATCAATCTTGTGGATGTAGAAAACGATAAGGTTTGGGTAACTGTAGATCCAGATAAATTTACCGTAGAAACAACAACTTTCAATATACCTAGAACTGTTCCCGGTACATATTCTGAAGATAACTACGGGAAATTTGCAGAAGACTTCAAAGCTATAGATTACAAGGGCAATGAAATTCCCGTAACTAAAGTTGATGATAACAGCTATACCATTGCAAATGCGAAGGATCTGGACAAGGTGATGTACCTGGTTAATGATTCTTTTGACTGGGAAAATGAAGGTGGAGTTTATTCCATGGCGGGAACTAATATCTTAAAAGATGAAAATTTTCTTTTAAATCTTCACGGTTTCGTTGGCTATTTTGACCAAATGAAAGAAAAGAAGTTTCGTCTTGAAATATTAAGACCCTCAGATCTTATTGCCGGTACTTCTTTAACGATCGACAAAACCATCGCCGGAAAAGATGCGAATAGCAAAACCGATATCTATAATCTTGACAGATATTTTGAGGTTATAGACAACCCAATTATGTATTCTTCACCAGACACCACAAGTTTCATGGTTCAGGATATGCAGGTTTTAGTTAGTGTATATTCACCTAATAAGAAGCATACTGCTCAAAGTCTGAAGCCGGAAATGGAAAAAATGATCCGTGGTCAGAAAAAGTTTTTAGGTGATATCAACAGTACAGATAAGTATGCGATCCTGGTCTATCTTTCAGATTCTCCGGGAGAAGGTAATGCCGGGAACTTTGGAGCCCTCGAGCATCATACCTCAACGGTAGTGGTTATGCCCGAATCTATGGAAGCAGAAGCGCTTGATAAAAGCATGACAGATATTGTTTCGCACGAATTCTTTCATATTATCACTCCACTTGGAATTCACTCCAATGAAGTGCATTACTTTGATTATAATGATCCTAAAATGTCCCAGCATCTTTGGATGTATGAAGGGGTAACTGAATATTTTGCAAACCTGTTTCAGGTGAATCAGGGATTGATCAACAATCAGGAATTCTACAATAGAATGGTCGAGAAGATCAATACTTCTAAAAGGTTTGATGATACAGTTCCTTTTACCGTAATGAGCAAGAATATTCTGGATGATGAATATAAAGACAGCTATTATAATGTATACTTGAAAGGGGCTCTAATTGGGATGGCATTAGATATTCGTTTAAGGGAACTTAGCGGAGGAAAAATGGGAATTCTCAACCTCATGAAAAAGTTGAACAGCAAATACGGGAAGGATAGACCATTTGAAGATGACAACCTTATCCCGGTAATAGTAGAACTTACCTATCCTGAAATCCAGGAGTTCTTCGACACTTATGTGAGTGGCTCAACCCCAATCCCTTATGATGAGTTTTTTGATAAAGTTGGTCTTAAAGAAGACGAGATTATGAATGAGGTTGGTTTTTTCATCAAAGGACAAACACCTTATATCACCGGAAATCAACAAACGATGGAAATCGTTTTCAGAGACAATATCGAATTAAATACCTTTTTAAAAGAACTAGGTATTAAAGGAGGCGATACCATAAAATCTATTAATGGAACTGAATATAATATTCAGAATGTCTACGACTTAATTATGGCCAGCCAGTCCTGGAGTGAAGGTGATGATATCACCATGACCATTACCAGAGATGGCGAAGAAATGAAATTAGAAGGAAAGATCACTACCCCAATGGATAGTCAAAAAACCTATGTAGAGATCCAGAATGCAGATGGAGATCAAATTGAGCTTCGAAATGCATGGCTTAAAGGCTAAATAATAGATTAAATCATATTACTAAGCGGCAGGAAAATCCTGCCGCTTTTTTTTGATCTTATATGAATAAGCTTATTTAACTTCTTATCTTTAAATTCCAACAAACCAACCAAAACATGGAAATACCTATCCTGCAGGATATAGTTATAATTTTAGGTTTATCTATAGTGATAATCCTTGCGTTTAACCGGTTGAAATTACCAGCGATCCTTGGATTTTTAATCGCGGGAATTATCGCTGGACCTCACGCATTCAACCTTATTAGCTCTCAGCATGAGGTAGAATTACTATCTGAGATCGGGATAATATTTTTACTTTTTGTGATTGGGATCGAACTCTCCCTTAAGGGTCTTGCCTCAATTAAAAGGATCATCTTCCTTGGAGGAGGATTACAGGTTGGTGGAACCATTCTAATCACCGCAGCGATATCAACCTTCTTAGGTTTGCCGATGAATACCGCAATTTTCCTGGGTTTTCTTTTTAGTTTAAGTAGTACCGCAATTGTATTAAAATTATTACAGGAAAGGGGTGAGATTTCTACACCTCACGGAAAAATAGGACTGGGAATATTAATATTTCAGGATATCATTGTCGTCCCCATGATGTTGTTCACCCCGCTTCTTGCCGGGGAAACTCCGAATATACTTTCAACTATCGCCATAATGGCTCTTAAGATCATTCTCGTTTTGATCATCGTTTACATTCTTGCAAAGTATGTTGCTCCAAAAATATTTGGTTGGGTCGTAAAAACTAAAAACCAGGAATTATTCGTACTCACGGTAGTTGTATTTTGTTTTAGCGTAGCCTGGCTTACTTCTACCGTAGGACTATCACTGGCTCTTGGTGCATTTTTCGCCGGACTTATTATTTCTGAATCTGATTATAGTCATCAGGCTACTGCCAACGTATTACCTTTCAGGGAGATTTTTATAAGCTTTTTCTTTATCTCGGTTGGGACGCTACTTAACCTTGAATTCTTTTTTAACAACCTATTGAATATTTCTCTTTTAATTATTGGGGTTATTCTACTTAAAATGCTGGTAGTTGGTATTACTGTTATAATTCTGAAATATCCTGCCAGAACTGTATTTCTTGCTTTATTCAGTTTATTCCAGGTTGGGGAATTCTCTTTATTACTTTCAGGAGTTGGTAAAGAGAGCGGTATTATTCCTGAAAATATTTACCAGTATTTCCTGGCGATATCTATAATTACCATGGGAATTACACCATTCTTAATATCTTCTGCCCCCCGAATGACTTATGCAATTCTTAAAGCTCCAATTCCACCGGCAGTAAGAAAGAGGCTCGAGAATATTAAGAAAAGTTCGCAGGCTGAAGAGGAATTTTCAGAAGAAAACCTGCACGATCATTTAGTGCTTATCGGTTACGGGATAAATGGTTCAAATATCTCTAAAGCGGCGACAAAAGCCGAAATACCTTACGTGATCATAGACATGAATCCCGAGAATTTCGAAAAAGCAAAAAAGAACAACGAACCTATAATTTTCGGGGATGCCACACAAGCTACAATTTTAAAACATGCCCATATTCAGGAGGCCAGGGTAATCGTAATCGCCATATCAGATCCTGGTGCAACCAGAAAAATGCTAACGAGCATCAGGCAATTCACTCAAACAGCTACTATTATCGTAAGAACCAAGTATGTGAGAGATATGGAAGATGCCATGAGACTGGGTGCAGATGAAGTGGTTCCCGAAGAGTTTGAAACTTCTATCGAGATCTTTACCAGGGTTCTTAAAAAATACCTGGTCCCATTTGATGAAATTCAGGAGTTTATCAACCAGATTCGATCCTCAGATTATGAGATGCTTACTTCCATGAAAAAGAGCCCGCACTCCCCGGCTCTCCAGCATTTAAATATTCCAAATCGTGAGATCGTAACCTTAAAGGTGCAGCGTAATAATCACCAGATCGTTGGTAAAACAATTGAGGAATCAGGTATCGGAAAAAACTACCGAGTTACCTTATTAGCCATTCATCGTGACCGTCGCTACCTTACAGAGATTTCTCCAGATACGGTTATTGAGCAGGGTGATCTGCTTTATTTATTTGGTCATCCAAATAATATTAATCATTTAAATAATTTGCTTTCATTTAAGTCTCACTAAATTTTATAAATTTAGAACCCTAACCATTTATCGTGATTAATGAGCAATACGCCAGATAAGATCAAGAGTTATTATAAGTTCATTCATTTTATGCTGAAATACTGGAACAGTGACCTGTTTCGGCAAACCAGTGCAGTAGCAATGAATAATTCCCTTTCTGAAGAGGAGGAGGATGACCATCAATTTGATCAGTCTCCAGAAGAACTGGTAGAAGATCTTAAGGAAATGGGACCTACCTATATTAAATTAGGTCAGTTACTCTCTACCCGGCCAGACCTACTTCCAGACGAATATCTTAAGGCATTATCTCATTTGCAGGATAATGTTTCCCCGGTACCATTCGAGGAGGTTAAAGAAATTATCGAAAAGGAATTAGGAACTAAGATCTCTAAGGCCTTTAAATCATTTGAGGAGAAACCTTTGGCCAGTGCCTCAATTGGCCAGGTACACCGTGCAGAGCTTCACTCAGGTAAACCGGTTGCAGTTAAGATCCAGAGACCTGGTATCGCGAAACAATTTATAGATGACCTGGATACCCTGGATGAGTTGACCGCGCTTGCAGTAAAACATCTTGAAACTGCGAAAACCTATGCTATAGATGAAGTTTTCGCTGAACTTAGGCGAATTCTTTTAAATGAGCTGGATTATAAAAAAGAGGCTCAAAACTTAAAAACTTTAAAAAAGAATCTCGAGCAATACGAAAACCTCATCATTCCTGCTCCGGTAGATGACTATAGTTCCGCTAGAGTTTTAACTATGGAATTTGTAAGTGGTAAAAAGATCACTTCCCTATCTCCATTAAGACAAATGGAAAATGATTTTTCTGAACTTGTTGAAGAATTAGTAGAAGCCTATTTACAGCAGATCATCAATGATGGTTTCGCACACGCTGATCCTCATCCTGGAAACATCAAGTTCACAGAAAATAACCAGATCGCTCTTATAGATCTGGGAATGGTAGCAAGATTTACCCCTCAGCTACAGGAAAATCTTATAGAGTTACTCCTGGCTATAAGCCAGAGCAATGGAGAAAAGACCGCGCATTCGCTCTTGAAAATGAGTGAACTTACCGAAGAATCTCAAAAAAAGGAATTTGCGAAGACGGTTAGCGATGTTATCATGGAAAGTGAAAACAGTGTCGCTAAAGACCTGCAAACAGGAAAGATCCTTATTCAGCTTAACAGGCTAGCCTTAGCCACCCATATAAAATTACCGGTTGAGATCAATATTCTAGGTAAGATACTTTTAAATCTCGACCAGATTGTTGCCATGCTAGATCCTGAATTCGATCTTAGAGCAGCGATACAGAGAAATGTGCATGAGATCATGCGCAAAAAGATGCTTACAGAGCTTAAGCCTGAAAATTTCTTTAGTACTCTCATAGAGACAAAACATTTCGTGGAGAATATGCCGGGAAGAATGAACCGGATCTCTGAAAACCTCGCTAATAATGAATTCAAGATTAAAATTGATGCTATAGATGAAAAACGGGTAACCGATGGATTTCAGAAAGTTGCCAACCGTATAACCTTAGGGTTGATAATAGCGGCCATGATCATTGGAGCCTCGATGTTAATGCAGGTGCCTTCAGATTTTACCATTTTCGGCTATCCAGGATTGGCCATGCTCTTCTTTTTACTAGCTGCAGCAGGTGCCATTGTTTTAAGTTATGTTATAATTTTTAGAGATGAAAACTTAAATAATAAAGACTAATTTTTAACCTTCAGAATTATTAAATCCAAATGAAGAAACTTTCATTTATTATTATCCTGGGACTTTTACCTCTGTTATCTGTCCATGCACAGAAAGTAGAGATCCCCACAGATACTGCAGTTACTACACAACATTCAGTAAATATCAATGGAAAATCTATAGACTATTCCGCTGAAACCGGTTTTATGCCACTTTGGAATAACGATAGAGAACCTATAGCCAGTTTATTCTACACTTATTACAAACGTAGCGGAATAAAAAATACCGAAAATCGTCCTTTAGTGATCTCCTTTAATGGAGGACCGGGATCTGCATCGGTTTGGATGCACATTGCCTATACGGGGCCACGTGTTTTGAAAATCGATGACGAAGGTTTTCCTATTCAGCCTTACGGAATTAAAGACAATCCGCATTCTATTTTAGATGTAGCAGATATTGTTTTTGTAAATCCTGTGAATACTGGGTATTCCAGAGCTATTCCTAATGCTGAAGGAAAAGTTGATCGAGAGAAATTCTTCGGAGTTCAGGCAGATATCAGATATTTAGCGGAATGGCTTAATACTTTTGTGACCAGGAAGAACAGATGGTTATCACCTAAATACCTTATTGGAGAAAGTTATGGGACAACTCGTGTTTCTGGATTAGCACTAGAATTACAGGACAGCCAGTGGATGTATCTAAACGGAGTTATTCTTGTTTCTCCTACTGAAATTGGTTTAGATCGTGAAGGTCCGGTGGAAGTAGCTAACAGATTACCTTATTTTGCTGCTGCAGCCTGGTATCACAAGGCATTACCAGCAGAATTGCAGCAAAGAGATCTCGATGATCTATTACCTGAAGTTGAAGAATATGCGATAAATGAGTTATTACCTGCATTGGTAAAAGGAGGTTTTATGGATAATTCCAAAAAACAGGAGGTTGCTGAAAAAATGGCTTACTACTCTGGAATCGATAAAAAAGTGATCCTTCAGAATAATTTAGAAGTTCCATTCAGATATTTCTGGAAAGATCTTTTAAGAGAAGAAGGAGGATTTACGGTAGGACGCCTTGATTCAAGATATAGAGGTTTGGATGCAAAAGAAGCCGGAGATAATCCAGATTATAATGTTGAGCTTACTTCCTGGTTACATTCTTTCACTCCTGCCATAAACCATTACCTTAGAGAAGAGCTTAATTTTAAGACAGATCTTAAGTACAATATGTTTGGACCTGTTCACCCCTGGGATCGAAGCGGGAATAATAGCGGAGAAAATTTAAGACAGGCCATGGCTCAAAATAAGAATCTTGATGTGTTGATCCAGTCTGGATATTTTGACGGTGCTACTACTTACTTCAATGCTAAATATTCTATGTGGCAGTTGGATCCAAGTGGAAAAATGAAAGACCGCTTAAGCTTTAAAGGTTACCGAAGCGGCCATATGATGTATTTAAGAAGCGAGGATCTCAAAAAAGCGAATGATGATCTACGAATCTTTATTCAAAATACGCTTCCGGGAGAAGAGCCAGCGAAATATTAACAAGCCACTAACTTAATAAATATCCCTTTAGATCTTCGTAACTGCTGATTTGAAGGGAATTTTTTTCTTTATCCATTAAATGTTTGATAGAATCAGGAATCGCAACTTTCTTACCAATCACTTCTTCTACAGTATCCAGGAACTTCACTGGATGTGCTGTTTCCAGGAAAGTTCCGTAATATCCTTTCTTACCTTTTAAATATTCCTGAAGTCCCAGGTAGCCAACTGCACCATGAGGATCCATTATATATCCGGTTTTAGAATATACCTCCTTAATTGCCTCTTTAGTTTGGGAATCATCAAAGCTATATCCTGATAGAGCATCCTTTAGAGAGGAATATTTATTATCAAATAATTCCAGTACCCTAACAAAATTGCTTGGATCTCCCACATCCATAGCGTTAGAAATGGTTGGAACACTTGGTTTTGATCTATATTCTGAAGTCTCCAGATAATTAGTGACTGTATCGTTAGAATTATTGGCTGCTACAAAATGATCTATAGGCAATCCCATTTCTCTGGCCAGCATCCCTGCACATATATTTCCGAAGTTACCACTTGGAACAGAAAAAACCAGCTTTTTATCTTTTCCCTGAAGCTGTTTATAGGCAAGGAAATAATAGAACATCTGAGGCAACCACCTGGCCACATTAATAGAATTTGCAGAAGTTAATTTGCGCTTTTCTGTAATATCAGTATCTAAAAAAGCACGTTTAACCATTCTTTGACAGTCATCAAAAACTCCATCTACCTCTATGGCGGTGATATTTTGCTCTAGAGTGGTTAGCTGCTTCTCCTGTATATCACTTACTTTTCCTTTAGGATATAGAATTACCACATCTATTCCCTCTACCCCAAGAAATCCATTTGCTACCGCGCCACCAGTATCCCCTGATGTTGCTACCAGAACAGTGATCTTTCCTAAATTACCTTTGTTAATAAAATAACCCAGGCTACCGGCCATGAACCTCGCTCCCACGTCTTTAAAAGCCAGGGTAGGACCATGAAATAATTCAAGACTGCCTATATCATTGGTAATTTTTACCACCGGAAATTCAAAATCCAGGGTTTCATTGATAATATCTATAAGGCCTGAGTCTGGAATTTCACTTCCTACATATTCCTTTATAGCCCGGAAGGCGATCTCTGTTTTATCCAAATTTTGCAGATCCTTAATAAACGAAGCAGATAGTTTTACGATCTCTTCCGGGAAATAGAGTCCTTTGTCTGGTGCCAGGCCTTTAACCACTGCATTTTCAAAACTACTTGTGTGACTTCTATCATTTAAACTGAAATACCTCATAAGATTTTCACTCCTTTTTTATTAATAGATGAAAGGTGTAATTCAAAGTCAATTTCTTTATCTGAATAAAATTCTGAAATGACATTTTTAACCTTATTCGCATTTTCATCACCCCGGCATAAAGCAAAAACTGAAGGCCCTGATCCTGAAATCCCGAAACCTAAAGCACCATTTTTAGTTACCAGTTCATCCAGCTCCTTAAAATACGGGATCAAAATAGATCTTACCGGCTCTACTATATCATCATGTAAACTTCGGCCTAACAGATCATAATCTTCAGTATAAAGTGCACTTACCAGAGCTCCTAAATTTCCCCATTGATTGATCGCCGACTTTAAACTTACATTTTGTTTAATGATGGATCTTGAATCTTTAGTCTTGATTTCGATCAAAGGATGTAGTATGACCACCCTCAATTCCTCAGGTACCGGTAAGCTTAAAACTTCCAGTGGGCAATAACTTCGAACCAGGCTAAAACCGCCTAATAAGGCCGGAGCAACATTATCTGCGTGGGCATTCCCACTGGCCAGAAGCTCTCCCTGCATGGCAAAAGAAATTAGGTCCTTATTCTTAAAAGGCTCTCCTAATAGTTTATTCGCCGCAAACACTGCTCCTGCAGAACTTGCAGCACTACTACCTATTCCGCTTCCCGGCTTGATCTTTTTATCAATTTCTATATCGAATCCCTGGTCTGATTTTATTTGTTCTAACAGCGCTTTTACAGCTACACTTGCTACATTCTTATCTGCTTCCATAGGTAAGTCCTGACCGGTAATTCTTGTAATTCTTACTTCCTTTAGATCATTCTTTTTAATGAGCATTTCATCGCCAACAGAATCCAGACAACATCCCAGTACATCAAACCCGCAGGAAAGATTAGCTACAGTTGCTGGCGCGAAAATCTTTAATTCTTCCATAACTACTTCTTTCCTATTCGTATAATATCAGCGAAGATCCCTGAGGCCGTTACATCTGCTCCTGCTCCTGCTCCTTTAACGATCAAAGGTTGCTCAGGATATCTTTCAGTAAAGAACAGCACAATATTATCGCTTCCGCTAAGATTGGCAAAAGGATGATGTTCACCTACCTTTTGAAGTCCGACTTTTGCCTGGCCGTTTTCCAACTGAGCCACATATTTTAATTCTGACTTTTCGCTCACTGCATCTTTATAAATTTTAGCAAACTCTGGTTCATCTTCTTTCAATAATCTAAAGAATTCTTCATTGTTTTCTGAATTGAGACTTTCTTCTGAAAGGAAATTATCTCTCTCAATATCCTCCAGTTCTAATCTATGTCCGCTTTCACGGGAAAGGATCAATATTTTCCTGGCCACGTCTACCCCACTTAGATCTATCTTAGGATCTGGTTCGGTAAAACCTTCTTTCATTGCAGTTTCTACTACTTTATAAAATGGTTCTGTAGCATCATAATTGTTGAATACAAAATTTAAACTTCCTGAAAGTACCGCCTGAATTTTCCTGATCCTGTCCCCAGAAGCCATCAGATTCTGTAAAGTATCTATAATTGGTAGTCCAGCTCCCACATTAGTTTCGTACATAAAAGAGGCTCCATATTCCCGGGCCAGATTTTGCAGATTTTCATAATTCTCAAATGCATCTGCACAGGCAATTTTATTACAGGTCACCACCGAAATTGAATTCGCCAGATATTCCTTATACCATTCAGAAATATCAGGGCTTGCAGTATTATCTACAAAAATGCTATTACGAAGGTTGTATTCTTTAACTCTTTGAAAGAACGTTTTCTTATTGGCCTTCTCCCCATTTTCCAGAGATTTCTTCCAATTGTTGAGATCTATCCCATCTTCATTAAAAAGCATCTTCCTGGAATTTGAAACTGCCAGCACCCGCACTTTTAATCTTAATTTATCAAGTAAGTAGCTTTCCTGCTTTTTCAATTGCTCTAACAATTTACTACCTACATTTCCAACTCCGGTAATATATAAGTTCAATTCTTTAGAAGGCACTTCAAAGAACTGCTCATGAAGCGTATTAAGAGCTTTAGTGACATCTTTTTTGGCGATGACGGCAGATATATTCCTTTCTGAAGATCCCTGCGCTATAGCTCTTATATTGATATTATTATTCCCGAGAGCACTAAACATTTTTCCGCTTAGACCATGGTGGCTTTTCATCCTATCTCCGACCAGGGCGATAATAGAAACATTTTCCTCAATTTCTACCGGTTTGATTTTCTTGAATGCTATTTCGGCTTCAAAGGCTTCGTTTAAAGCTTCCCTCGCTTTTTCAGCTTCATCAGCTTTAACGGCGATACAGATACTATGTTCAGAAGAAGCCTGGGTGATCAAAACAACATTTATATGCTCCTGAAACAGGATTTCAAAAAACCTTTTAGAGAAACCTGGAATGCCCACCATTCCACTACCTTCAATATTCAAAAGTTTAATAGCGTCTATATGAGTGATCCCGGTTACCCAGCGAAAATTTTTCTTACTGGATTTTGAGATGACCGTCCCGGGATGTTCCGGGTCAAAGGTATTTTTTATATGGATCTCTATATTCTTATCCAGCAAAGGTTGTAATGTTGGAGGATAAAGCACCTTGGCTCCAAAATGAGAAAGCTCCATCGCCTCTTCATAAGAGATATCTTTGAGGGAATAAGCCTGCGGTACAAGATTTGGGTTGGCCGTGAACATGCCGTTCACATCAGTATAAATTAAGACTTTATCCAGATCCAGAGCTCCGGCAATAATAGCCGCGGTAAAATCTGATCCACCTCTGCCTAATGTACTGAGTACCCCCTGATCGTTTCTCGCCACAAAACCTGGAACAATATAGAACTCGGCTTTATTGCTATTAAAAAATTCTTTCAGGTTGGAATTGGTGACCTCGTAATTAACCAGAACCTTTTCATTATTATTTTTACAAACAATCAGTTCTCTTGTATCTGTAAAAAGGCTGTCAAGTTGCAGACTTTTAAAGTATTCAGCAATGATCAATGAGCTTAAAATTTCACCGAATCCGGAGATTACATGCCTGGTCTTATCTGAAAGTTCATTTAAAAGATAAACCCCTTCATAAAGAGTTTCCAGTCTATTGAACTGATTCTTGACCTTACTTAGAATACTACTTTGAGCGGTCACAGGAATAAGATCCCTAACCACTTCCAGATGTCTCTTTTCGTTTCTTTCGAGGATTTCCTTGTAACTTAGATCTTCTTTAGCCGCTAGTTCTGCCATCAACAATAGATCGTTGGTAACACCCCCAAATGCCGAAAATACTGAAATCACAGCATCCTGTTTTAAGTGTTCTTGAATTGTTTTAGAGACTAGCTTAATGCGCTCTGAGGTGGCCAAAGATGAACCACCAAATTTCAGGATATACATAACTGAAATTGTTTATAAGATTTATATAAAATTAAATATACTGGTGCGGACGGAAATTATATAGTAAGGACCCCAAAAGGGGTAATACGCGTAATCGTGATAGCAATAGAAAGCATTCGGAAATTTTCATTTCCGGCAGTTCTATTGTTATTTATTTGAAGTTCTTTCACGATTTTTTCTCGATAAGTTTTTTAAAGGTATTCAATTTAATTTAGCGACAAAATTTTTTCTTTAATTCAGGTTGAAAATTATCAAATTCATAATTTAAACCCACAAAAAACCCGATAATTGATTTTATCGGGTTGTTTTTTAGATATATATGATTCAGGTTTTATAGGCCGCTTATATAGCTTCCATAGAGATCTTTAAATTGAAGGCCTTTGGAAAATCTCTGTTTGCTGAGTTTTTTATGCTCTACAAGTGCCCATAATAAGAACTCCTTCATAAAGTATTTATCCTCCTCCTTGAGTTCTGGCTGATACTTTTCTAGGAGTTTATTCAAAGGTGCTATCGAATCTAATTTTTCCTTATAATCAGCATCCGGAAGATCATCTGGAAGTTCAAAACCTGAACTTTCAAAGAACCATTCGATTAAATCATCATATGGTGTGGTCGCATCTGGCTTTTGAAGCTTTTCAATCTTCGGAAAATAATCAGGAAATAAAGATTTTACTGCATCGCCAATTAACTGAAGAGCTACAAAAACAGCTCCCTCCTGCTCCCCTTCATAAACCAATTCTACTTTACCGGTAATAGAAGGTATCACTCCAAGAAAATCTCCAAATCTAAGCAGAGTTTCCTCTTCTCCATTCTTGATGGCCCTTCTTTCAGCTGTACTCAATAGATTCTCAAAAGCAGTAATACTCATCCTGGCGCTTACCCCACTTTTATGGTCTATAAATTCACTATCCCGCGCTTCAAAACTTATCTGTTCTAGAAGATCCTTCGCAGTTTCAGGCACATGTATGATATCTCTCTGCCGCTCATCTAAATGTGCTTCCTGAGAAGTTATAACTTTAGCTATTTCAATACTTTCAGGATAATGCGTCAGGATCTGGGAACCTATCCTGTCTTTTAAAGGCGTTACAATACTACCACGATTAGTATAATCTTCAGGATTCGCCGTAAATACAAACTGCATATCTAAAGGTAATCGTAATTTAAATCCTCTAATTTGAATATCCCCTTCCTGTAGTATATTGAAAAGAGCCACCTGAATCCTGGCCTGTAGATCTGGTAATTCATTGATCACAAAAATACTTCTGTTCGCGCGAGGGATCATTCCGTAATGGATCACCCGATCGTCTGCATAACTTAACTTAAGATTTGCAGCTTTAATAGGATCTACATCTCCAATAAGATCGGCTACGGTAACATCTGGAGTGGCCAGCTTTTCAAAAAACCGCTCTTCTCTGTGAATCCAGGAAACAGGAGTGTCATCTCCTTTGGCACTTATAAGATCTTTGGCAAATCTGCTTATAGGTTTCAACGGGTCATCGTTGATCTCTGAACCTTCGATAGTTGGAATCCATTCATCCAAAAGTTGTACCATTAGCCTGGCCAGTCTCGTTTTCGCCTGACCTCGAAGGCCTAGAAGGTTAATATTATGACGGGATAGAATAGCTCTTTCAAGTTCAGGTATTACCGTATAATCATATCCATGAATACCTTCAAAAGCATTTTCACCATTCCTTATCTTTATTTTCAGATTATCTCTAAGCTCATCTTTTATGCTTTTGGATTCATAACCTGCTTTCTTGAGATCTCCTAAATTCTTTATATTGTCTTTATTCATATTCTTAATCTTAGCCTCTAATTCTTTTTTTTCGGTTAATTTCATAATCTTCAAATATCATTTCACCCAAACCTTTTAAACCGGTATAAAATGCCTTCCCCTGATTGGCCATAGTAAATTCCTGCACAAATCGGGTTAAGTAAGGATCCTGTGCGATCATAAATGTTGTGATGGGAACTCTGATCTTTCTTGCCTGCCGGGCCATATTATAGCATTTATCAACTATATAAGGATCAAGGCCCATACTATTCTTATAGTAACTCCCATCCCTTTCTCGAACACAGCTAGGTTTACCATCTGTGATCATAAATATCTGTTTGTTGGTATTCCTTTTTCTACGCAAAAGATCCATGGCTAATTCTAGACCTGCCACAGTATTTGTGTGATAAGGACCTACTTTTAAATAAGGTAATTCTGCAATAGAAATGGGCCAGGCATCATTTCCAAAAACCAGAATATCCAGAGTATCCTTAGGATAACGGGTAGTAATTAATTCTGAAAGAGCCATTGCCACTTTCTTCGCCGGAGTGATCCTGTCCTCGCCATACAAGATCATACTATGACTAATATCTATCATAAGCACAGTGCTCATCTGGGATTTATAATGCGTCTCTTCTACAACAAGATCATCTTCAGACATTTTAAAATCGTCAATTCCGTGATTGATCTGGGCATTACGAAGACTTTCTGTAACTGATATCCTACTTAAAGAATCCCCGAACTGGTATGCTCTAAAATCACCGGTATGCTCATCTCCTCTGCCAATTTGATTTGTTCTATGGTTTCCTGATGAACCTTTCTTTAGTTTACCAAAGATCTGTTCCAGGGCTTGTTGCCTTATAGCTCTTTCGGTCTTGGCCGTAATCGCCATAGCACCATTCCCATCCTGATCTATTTCTTCACGTATATATCCTTTTTTCTTTAGATCATCTACTAAATCATCCAGGGTGTAATCTTCATTCGTAAGTTGATATTCCTCATCCAATTGTTTTAGCCAGTCCAGAGCTTCATCCAGATCACCAGATGTATGGGTAATTATTTCTTTAAAGATCTCGAATAGTTTATTAAAAGGTGAAACCTCCGGAGCATCATATTTATCAAATATAAATCCTCTCACTGCCTTATCTGCATTCCTTTCCATATCCTTAAAATTAAGCCTTTTTCAATAGAATTTAAAAACAACAACCGTAAACACTAACTAAACTTTTGTTAATTGAAATAAGGCCTTGAATCCTTCTTATTGTTATTGTTTTCTTAATTACTTCTAATTATTATCAGGATATAAGAGATTTGAAAAAAATATAAATGAGAAAAATCGCTCCCCTATTAATAATGCTATTTATATCTATGAACTTCATAGCACAGGAAAGCTCATCTCCCTATAGAACTGAATTCTGGAAAGATGGTTCGTGGATCGCAGGGTCTACTGCGCTTAACGTATTAGGTGTTATTACCATTCAGAATAAAGATGAATTAACTGACAATGACCTTGCAAATTTGGATAGAAATGACATATGGAAAATTAATCGCGGGGCGGCAGGAAATTACTCGGCAAATGCTGATGAACTAAGCTACGTTCCATTTTATGCATCATTTGCCAGCCCGATACTTTTTCTATTAGGTGAAGATGAAAGAAAGAATTTCGGACAAATTTCTGTGATGTTCGTTGAAACCATGGCGACAACGGGAGCGTTATTTACTATAACAGCAGGAACGGTTCAAAAAAGCAGACCTTTAGTTTATAATGAAAATTTATCAGCTAAAGAAAGGAAAGATTCAGATGCACAACGATCATTTTTTGCCGGGCATACTGCTGCTACTGCTGCTGCTACATTTTTCAGCGCCAAAGTATTTCATGATTTCAATCCCGATTCATCAGCGGTTCCATTTGTTTGGGCAGGTGCAGTAGCCGTACCAGCTTACGTTGGGTATTTAAGAACAAAAGCGGGAAAACATTTCCTTACAGATAATCTAATTGGTTTTGGAATTGGAGCGGCATGTGGTATCTTAGTTCCAGAAATTCACAAGATCGGGAATGAAAGATTGGATGTATATCCAACCGCGCAGACAAATGTTATGGGAACCGGCATAGACACTAAAGGTATAGCTGTTAACTATAGCTTTTAAAAACATATTTAAATGACGGTTGGTGAAATTATAATCTTATTCTTTACAGTTTTAATGTGCATCCCTACACTGGCTTCGCTTACCAGGTTTGATGAATGGTGGATACGAGGTTTTGACTTTCCTCGTATTCAGATAAGTTTCCTTATTATTGTAGTTATAGCGTTTTCAGTATATGTATATGATTTTTCTGATAACTGGCAATTTATTGCTATTGCTGCTCTTGTATTAAGTCTTCTATATCAGTTTAAAAAGATATTCCCTTATACCTACCTTTCCAGGAAGCAGGTACTTAGATTTAAAGGCAGTGATCCTAACGCTACCGTTTCAATTCTAGTAAGTAATGTACTCACTCCAAATAAGCGTAGTGATAAGCTTATCGCATTAGTTAAGAAACGCAAACCAGATATACTTTTAACTTTAGAGTCAGATAAACGATGGGAGGAAGAGCTATCTGAATTGGAAGAAGAATACCAATATACCGTCAAGATCCCGAAAGATAATTTATATGGAATGCATCTTTATTCAAAACTTGAACTTGACGATATTAAGGTCAGGAATTTGGTTCAGGAAGATATTCCTTCCATACATGGTAACGTAATATTACGAAACGGAAAAAAGGTTAGACTGCATTGCCTGCATCCTAAACCTCCAAGTCCTACTGAGAGTGATACTTCTACAAATAGAGACGCCGAACTCTTAATGCTTGGTCGTGATATAGATGCTGAAAGTGATTCAATACTTGTTATTGGAGACCTGAATGATGTTGCCTGGTCCAGGACTACAAGATTGTTCCAGAAGTTAAGCGGACTTATGGACCCAAGAAAAGGTAGAGGTTTCTTCAATACATTTCATTCTAAATACTTTCTGTTAAGATGGCCGTTAGATCATGTATTTCATACAAAGGATTTCACTTTGATTGAAATTGCCCGCGAAAAGAACATAGGGTCTGATCATTTTCCCATGTATATCAATTTAAATTATGAACCTACCGCGGAAGCGATCAATGAAGATACCGATGAACCTGCAGAAGAAGAAAAGGACTGGGCTGAAGAAAAGATTAAAAATGCAGATCCATTAATGAGGAAGATAGAATTCACCCCTCCTCAAAGTAGCCTGACAACTTAGAGATACCTTTAAGCTTAGAGCAGTGTCTTGCAGAAACAGGTTTTTCTATAAAATCTACTACATGTGAATCGTTTGCAGCTTCACGTTTGTCTTTTCTATCTATCGAAGAAGTGACCATAACAACGTAAAAACGTTCATTATCTGAAACTAGCTTCATTTTCTCTAGAAATTCCCAGCCGCTCATTTGAGGCATATTGATATCCAGCATTATTAAATAATCTACTTCTGGATCTGAATCATGTTCTAAGAATTCCAATGCCTTTCCCCCATCCTTAAAACAAATAGGGTCTGGGTCCAGTTCACATTTTGAAACAATTTTCCTTTGAAGAAAAGTTACAATATCATCATCATCAATTATTATCGTTCGCAACATCTTGTAGGGGTTTAATTTGAGGGGTTGTATTATAATTCTTTTTCAGACTGACTAGCAATCTGCCTTATTATAGCATCAAGCTCATTTGCTGAATTTAAAATATTTTCCAGGACTTCTTCAGTATTATCTAAATCATCTTTATAATTAAGAAGTAGATCTACCAGTCCCATTACTTTTGCCAATGGCGCTCGTACGAGGTGAGATTGGGTCCATGCTATTTCTTTTAATCTTTTATTATGGTTCTCTATAGCTATTAAATGACGTTTTCTTTCAGTAATATCCTGCATGGAACCAATTATTCTATTTGGCTTGTTGTTCTCGTCTGAAATTAGATAGCTTCTATCCAGAATATATTTATAGCTTCCATCTGCACACTTAAACCTATATTCCATAGTTAGGTTTTTCAGGTTATTTTCTATCATTTTACAAACGCCTGCCTTTACATTTTCATAATCATCGGGATGAACCTGATCCCTCCACCATTCTCCGGGATAAATGCCTTCCTCATTTTCGAAACCAAACATTTTAAAGCTGGCATCACTAACTCTCATTTCATCTCTTTCAATATTATAATCTGTGATAATATCACTAGTTGCTTTGGCAACTATGTTATACCGCTTCAGGCTTTCCAGAAGTTCTTTCTCCTGCTCAACAAATTCGGTGATATCCCTGGAATTCATTATTATTCCTCCAATGGCTGGCTCCTCTTTTAAATCGGTCATTATCGTCTCTATCCAACGCCAATTATTATTAGGACCTTTAACTCTATAGGAAGGCAACTGAACCCGCTTTTGTGTTTTTAATTTAGAAATATGTTCCTCTATTCTTTTGTTATCTTCTCTATGGATGAGATCTCTAAAGTTCGAGCCTTTTAGAATAGAAGGTTCTTTACCAAATACAGTTTTAGAAGCCGGACTATTATATATGTAATTGAAATTAGCATCTACAATTGAAATAAGATCTGAACCATCCTGAACTAAAGCCTTAAACCTTTGTTCACTATGTGATAACTTTTCTTCAGCTTTTATTCTGTCTGTAACGTTTTTTATTAGTGACACTCTTGCGTTCTGACCAGCAAAGGTTACGGGATTACTGTTTACATTAACATATATGAGTTCCCCATTTTTTTTAAGGTGTTTAACTTTCACCTGGAAAAACTCATCTTTATTAGAACGTAAAACCGGGTTAATACTTTGTTCCTGCTCCGGCGCCCAGAGGTCCTTAACGGTCATTTTCATGAACTCCGCCTCAGTATAACCATATAAATCTATGGCTACCTTATTTACCTTTAGAAACTTTAAAGACTCTCTATCTAACACCCACATAGGCAGCGGACTGGCATCAAATAAACTCCTGTATTTTTCTTCTGATTCTTCTAATTTCTCCTGAATACTTTTTCGAACATTGATTTGTTTGGAAAGCTCTTCATGAGTTTCCTTTAGAGGAGTGATGTCAGTTCCGTAAACGAAAACAATATTCTCTTCAGAAAAGAAACGTGAAAAACGCCACGAGATCCACAGATAATCTCCGTCCTTTTTAAGGCATCTAATACCGAAATCTAATCCCTCTACAGATACACTTTCAATTGCTTTCTTTGCTTTTTCAAGATCATCAGGATGAATGAAGGAACTATATGGTTTAGTCAGAATTTCATATTCACTATACCCAAATTTCTCAATAAAAGATGGGTTTATTTTCTTAATAAATCCATCTAATCCAACCACGGCAATCAGGTTAGGTGAGTATTCAAAAAAGTCATTTAGCTGCTCCTGACTTCTTTTTCGTTCTATGGCAGATGCGATCTGTAACGTTAAACTTCCTAAAAGTTTACTCTCGATTTTTTTATCACCTTCAATCGAACCTAGACAAAATATAGAGATTAATTTTCCTTCAAAAAGAATTGGAATTCCTACTGCAGACTTTAATGATTTTTTATCCTTAAAGACCATGCTTTTAAGTAACGTATTATCCTTCCCAGCTCTCAAAATCTTCAATTTGCCAGTTTTCCAGACACTGCCCGGCAAACCTTCTCCCTTTTCATAGGTTGTACCATTTTCAGATAGATCTTCATTTAAAGGCCAAAATGCTTTTCTTACTAGATTTTGATTGTTAACACTTACTTTATAGGATTCTGCATAATCAAATCCAAGTTCTTTACAAAAAAGACTTAAAGTCTTTATCATAGCATCCTGAAAGGTGGGTTTGTCACCAAAAGCTTTGATCACTTTAAAAATTAGATCCTGCTTTTTATTATGCAGGTACGTTTCAGTTATGTCTCGAGCAATACCTACTATTCCAATTATTTCTTCGTTCTGGTTCCTTAATGGTACTTTGGTAAGCAAAACTTTCTCCTGCCTGCCATTAATATTGATTACGTTATCTGGACGATTTATCACTTCCTGGCCAGAATTCATCACCCATTCATTATCTGCTATGACCGCTTCGCCTTTTTCAGAATCAAAATAATCTAGTGGAGTAAACCCTATATCGCTATCATCACTAGACTTCCCTAAAATTTGTTGGTAAAATTTACGATTTGAAAGAATGCTCTTATGCTCTCTGTTTTTTACGAAAATATAGTCAGGAATATTATCAATAATTGCTCTCAGCATTTGCCTTTCTTCCAGAATTTTATTTTCAGTATTTTTTTGACGGGTTATATCTTTTGCTATTCCATATACCCCAATGATTTTATCATTATACTTAATAGGGAAATTATTAATCTCTAAAATTCTGACAGTTCCCTTAACACTTATAAAATTTATGTGATAGTTCTGTTGCTCTCCTAAAGTAGCTTTATGAAAATGTTCTAAAACAAGGGGATGATCCTTTTCAGAAACTAGTGGAAGGAAATGCATTTTTAACAATTCAGTGTGGGAAGTTTCGGCCAATTCTGCAGACTTCTTATTAGCATTCACAAAATTCCCTTCCAAATCAAAAGAAAATACAGCGTCTGGATTATTATAGAATAGATTAGAATATACCTGCCTATTATATTCTAATTCTTTTTCTATTTCAACTTTCTGAGATTTTATATCATTCTGAGGTTCCGGCTTTTCAACTTTTTCTATAATTATAGAAGTTTTTTCAATTTTTCCGTCGAGATCAACAATGGGAGAGAGAGTAAGTTTAAGATCAAAATTTGCCCGGTTAAGTATAACTGTCTGTGGACTGCCACTGATACATACCTTTAGCTTCTTATCAATTGTAATTGCGGAAGATTTATCAAAGAGATCCTCCATCTTGAGACCAATTAGATCTTTACTCTTAGGAAAACTTGAAAAAAGATCCTTCACATTTGAATTGAATGCACAGACACCTTTATTATAACAATAAGTTATGATAGCCACAGTATGATGTAGGGTAGTTTCCAGATTCAGGTTTTAGGGCAAATAATTTAAAGTACGTTGAAAGTACAAAAAAAATCGTTAAATGAATTTCAAAAAATTGTTTTTGAGAAATTTAAGCCGACTCCAAAATTTGAATTGTCTTGAAATTTAAAATCAGCCCCAAGCTGAGCTTTCAAATTATAATTACTGTTTATTAGTTCAACCTCAATTAAAGATGAAAAGATCTCTTTAGTTTCAGGAAAAAATGATCCCTTTACTCCGTAATTCTTTCTATAACCTAATAGAAATCGATATGGATAATCATCAAACAATTGACCTCTCATCCCTAAATGATGAACCGTTAAAATATTGGTTCCAATTCTGAAATTATTGTCATTCAAAAGAATAAAAGGAACTCCTAATACCTGAGAATTATATGTCCATCCAGACCTGTATAGGTTATTATTGAAATAGTTGTCAGCTCCATCAATTTCGGAACTTACACGAGATCTACTTTGATTTTTAGTGTAGTAAAACTCGTACATAAAAGCTTTTAACCATGAAGTACCCCAGAAAGCATCCCTATTATCTTCAAAGTAAACCGCATACCGACCATCAGGTAGATTTCCACCTTTCATTCCCGAAGCATCCTCAAAAATGTGATTATAAATAAATCTGAAATCTAAATCACGAATTTTGGTTTTTATCTTTAATTCATAACTACCAATCTGATTACCTAAGGCATTTACTTCCTGACCATTACCCACATCTCCTTCACTCGCCATTCCAGTGAATATTCTAATATAATCCTCAAAGCTCCCTGGCAATACTCCAAATTCCTCTGAAGTACCTGCCCATTGTACAAAATGCTGGACTCCAACATCGATCTGGAAGTTATTTTTACTTCTATAGACTAAATGTGCCGATTTATGATGAACTCTTGTATCTGCAATGTATCTCTCATCATCCATTAAATACTCTTCCAGGCTAGCCTTAATCCCTAACCCATGATCATCTATTAAAAAAAGTGGATCTTTTATAAAAAACCGGATACCTGGCATAGGTGCTGCATTCAAGGACCATAAAATACTTTCATTAGTAGCACTGAGTCCCTGAAATAGATCCTCTCGCTGTTTCTTACCTACTACGACACCAAACTTAGGAGAGACAAAATTGAAATATAACTCATCAAGCTTAACTCCATCCTCATAACCATCTTTATATAAAGCTCCCAAACCTAATTCTGCATAACTCTTGGGGCTAAGATCAAATCGTGCAGTTGAAGTAATTAAACCGGAGAGATATGATTTTTCGTCTAGCCTTCCGCGATAATTAGTGTGCATCCAAAATGGAGATTCATCATCTGAAAACAATTGCCCCTGACCTTCAAAGGTAACTTCATAACTGGATTGGGTATAAGATGGGAATCCTGTTAATACAGAAAAAACAAAAAGCAAGAGAAATCTCATAAATTAGATCTAGGAACTCTGCAAATATTAATAATAAGAATTAAAATTATGTAATTTTGAACGGTAAAATAATCTGAATGTTTTCAATATTTAAAAAGAAAGTTTTTTTAGTAGACCTGATTGATGGAATAACTGATTTTCACAACCACATTCTACCAGGTATTGATGATGGAGCAAAAACTGTCGAAGAATCTATTGAATTAATTAAAGAATTTGAAAAAATAGGTATTCATGACTTTGTGGCCACCCCTCATGTGATGAACGACTATTATCCAAATACTCCTGAAACAATAAAGAAGTCTTATAATAAATTAAAATCGAAAGTATCCGATTCGGTAAGTTTAGAATTTTCAGCAGAATATATGATGGATCATCATTTTGTTGAGATCATAGAAAATAATCAGATCCTAACTATCTCGGGCAATAGGGTCCTAGTTGAAATGTCTTATTTTCAACAACCATTAAATCTAAACGAAATCCTTTTTAAACTTCAGAATAACTCATATTCACCCATATTAGCACATCCAGAACGCTACTCATATTATCACTCTAAAAAATTAAACAAGTATACCGATATAAAATCGAGAGGCTGCGATTTTCAGCTGAATATGCTTTCTTTATCTGGTCATTATGGTATAGGGATCCAAAAAACAGCTTATCAATTATTAGAAAACAATATGATCGACTTTATAAGTAGTGATGCACATAGAATTGATCATATTGAAAAAATTAAAAATATACAAATACGTAAAAAACACCTTTCAATTATCAGATCGATTATAGAAAATAATAAGAAACTGTTTAACTAAACAATCTCCTCTTCAAGCGTTTCCACCTGCTCTCCTTATCAACTCCGTAACCATAACCATAACCATAGGAGTAACCGTATTGTGCTCCGTAAGAGAACTTAGAATAATCTACATCATTTAGAATTACTGCCAGTCCTTTAAGTTTACCTTGTTTTTTAAGATCTTTGGGGAAATCAAGTAAGTTCTTCTCGGTAAAATCTGCTCTGGTCACATATAAAGTGTAATCAGCTAATTGACTGATCAACAGAGTATCTGTAACGATCATAGCGGGGGCTGTATCAACTATTACGTAATCATATTGTGTTTTTGCCTGCTCAATTAAAGTTTCCATCCTATCATTCATCAATAATTCAGCAGGATTCGGTGGAATTGGACCCGATAAAATGACATCTACTGAGATATTATCGTCATTAGTCTTAGAAATAACATCACTGGCGGTCACTTCGTAATCATATAAATAATCGGAAAGACCTTTTTCTTTAGCACCCAGCGTGTTACTGGTATATCTATGTAATTTAGGGTTTCTAATATCTGCACCGATAAGTAATACAGTTTTATTGGTACTGGATAGTGTCCGGGACAAATTATAGGATATGAAGGTTTTCCCCTCTCCTTTCACAGTAGACGTTACAAAAATTACGTCACCTGCACTTTTATCTTTATTCTGAATGAGGTAAGCCAGATTTGTTCTGAGAATTCTAAATGACTCAGCTAAAGGAGATCTGTCATTTAATTGAATAATATCGCTTTGATCCTGCGCAATTCTAGGAACCTCACCTATGAAAGGCAATGATTTTAACAAAGGCCCTAAATCCCCTTTATGATGCACTTTTGTATCTAAAAGATTCTTTATAAAAATGATTAAAATAGGGATGATTAATCCAATAATAAAACCTCCAATCAAAATTAACCATGGCGCAGGATCAACAGGTTTATCTATGGTAAAGGCTGAATCTATAACCCGAGCCACAGAAGCAGTCGCAGCAAAGGAAATTGCTGCTTCTTCCCGTCTTTGCAATAAAAATAAATAAAGCTGTTCTTTTATTTGCTGCTGCCTTTCTATATTTCGCATCCCTTTTTCAAGCCCCGGGAAATTGCTGAATTTTCCTTCCGCTATGTTTTCACGCTGATCTAATTTCCTTAATTTCACATTCAGGGATTGCCTGGTACTGCTTATATTATCAAAAAGATTATCCCTCAAAGAGTCCAATTGTTCAGTTAGTGTTTCAACAACAGGATTTTTTTCCGTCCCACCGTTTAAATACATATTACGTTCCATTACAATGGAATTATAGGAAGAGATTAACCCAGAAACTCCCCCGTCACTAATTCCTACCTCAGGTAAGAAATCATATTTTCCTTGTTGACGCAATAGATCCTCGATAGAGTTAAGAAGCTCAAGTTGGGTTTGGAGATTAAAAATTTCCTGTTCAGCTGCTGAAAACTTTGATTGGAACTCTGAGGCTCCAGACTCTACACTCATTAAACGATTCTCTCTTTTAAAATCGGCAATGCCTACCTCGACTGAATCTAATTCAGTAGTTATCATTTCAAGCCTCTCCTGAATAAATGCTGTGGTATTCTCAGCTACCTCTTGTTTATCTTTAACTCCTTCTTCATTAAAACGTTCCATCAGTTTATTAAGAAAATCCTCTGATTTCTGACTAGATGGATTAACTATACTTAATGACAAAATATCTTTTGCCTGACCTTTTGGAGAAATAAAAAGGCTTTGAATAAAATTGTTCGCTACCTCTCGTAATGGTGTTAATTTAATATTAACAGTACTTGTACGTTTGAAATTTCCCTCTTCGCCACCAGACCTGGGCAATATTGTAAATTTTATATCATTCAATTCGATAATCTGACCAATCTCATATATTTCAGAATAATCTGAGTCACTTACTTCCAATCTAAAGGAAGTATCTGAAACAGGAGTAACAAAAATGTTTGCATTAGAAAAATTTACTATTGAATCCTTTGTGATAAATTCAATAAGAATAGGACTCGATTTGTAGGCTTCAACCTTAATGACATTTCCTTCAATAAAATAAGAAACGTTCAGATCTAATTCATCTACAACACTTTCAACAAGTTGTTTGGATTTTAGTTTTTCGATATGATTCTGCAGACCATCATTTTCTAGAGAAAGAATAGCACCTCCTCCCGATGGTAATGCGCTCATCGCATTTTTTTCCTGATCATTCACAATCAATATTGTAGATTCTGTTCTATATTTCGGGATAGTATATCTATTATAAAGAAATGCAAGTAAACCTCCAATCAGGAAACCGAACAGTATCCATTTCCAATAAGCAAGATATTTATAAATTTCAGCTTTTAAATCAAAATTAGACTCTTCTTTCTCTTCGTTAAAATCTTGCAATTCTTCCATTTTACAGATTATTAATTAAGAGGTATATACTTATGATTGTGGTACCTAGTGATATTATACCTTGATAACTGGTAAAAAAACCAGCCGACTTGACTGCCCTGTAACTTGGCTCTACGTATACAATATCATTTTGTTTTAGA
The DNA here is from genome assembly GCF_000423065.1 of Christiangramia echinicola DSM 19838. GTDB lineage: Bacteria > Bacteroidota > Bacteroidia > Flavobacteriales > Flavobacteriaceae > Christiangramia > Christiangramia echinicola. The sequence goes on along the minus strand of NZ_AUHG01000011.1, from coordinate 822,894 downwards.
TAGAAATATGGGCTGGAAAATAGATCAGTTTCTGTCATGTCTATTGTACCAATACTTTTAACGCCATTCTGCTCTCTAATAATAGTAATATTTTCTCTTTTACCATCATAGGAAATATCTCCAGCCATTGCCATTAGTTCGGGCATGCTAACCCTACCATCTGTAATTTGAATTCTACCAGGGCTATTTACTTCTCCGAGAACCGTGACACTAAAATTCACAATACGCACATCTACAATTGGATCTTTAACGTAGGATTCAATCTCCTTGATAAGTTTGTCCTGTATTTCGGTTCTGGTTAACCCGGCTACTTTGATCTTCCCTAGAACTGGGAACTGAATATTACCTTGTGGACTTACCATATAACCGCTCAAGGAAGAGTCTTGATTTCCACCTCCTCCTCCTTGTTGTCCCTGAGTTCGCATTTGGAAAGGAGCCACTATTTCTTCATTAATCGAAGATGAAGACACATTAATTCTTAATACATCATTTGGCTCTATTATCGGCTCATATTCTAGAAGATTCTGCTTGCCTTCTAATGATTGAACATTATCAAAATAAACTATTTCATCTTTGGTTGCACAACTTATAAAAAATGAACTGCACAATAACAGAGCAAATATTCTCTTCATAGTAGGGTTCTTAGTTTCGTTTTAATTCAGGAATATTATCCAATCTTTCGTAAGAAGAGTTGTTACTTTTAAATTCGGGAATCAGGTCTTTAAGTTTTGCAACTACTTTATCATTTTTCAACTTATTAGCAGAATTTATAATCTTAATAATTTTGTCATTGACCATTTCGTAATCCCTTACCACCTCCTGACCAATCATAATCTTCTTATGATGTGTTGGTAGCGTTTTGCACTCGTCATTCAATAATTCCTCGTATAATTTTTCACCGGGTCTTAGACCGGTAATTCTAACTTTTATATGCTTGTTTGGTTGATATCCGGCAAGTTTAATCATTTTAATGGCCAGATCCATAATTTTTACCGGTTCTCCCATATCGAAAACAAATATCTCTCCACCATTTCCCATTGCTCCGGCTTCCAGCACCAGTTGACAGGCTTCCGGGATAGTCATAAAATATCGTATAATATCAGGATGGGTAATGGTAACCGGTCCTCCCTTCTCAATTTGCTTTTTGAAAAGAGGTACCACCGAACCATTTGATCCCAAAACATTACCAAATCTGGTGGTGATAAATTTTGTTTCACTGGTTTTTCTCTTAATCTGCTCATGATACAGGGACTGTACATACATTTCAGCAGCTCTTTTAGAAGCGCCCATAACATTACTAGGGTTTACCGCTTTATCTGTAGAAACCATCACGAAATGACCAACCTGGTATTTCACGGCCAGGTCTGCCAGGTTCTTTGTTCCATGTATATTTACAAAAATAGCTTCATGAGGATTGCTTTCCATCAAAGGAACATGTTTATAAGCAGCGGCATGATAAACCACATCGATATCCTGATTCTGGAACATCAATTCCAGTCTTTTCTGATTTCCCACATCACAAACAATAACCTTAAAATTAAGGTCAGGAAATTTAGATTCAATTTCCAGTTGTAGATTATGCAAAGGAGTTTCAGCCTGATCCAGAATAACAAGCTTTTTAGGGTTGTATTCGGCCACCTGCCTTACAATTTCACTACCAATAGAACCGGCAGCTCCGGTTACCAGAATAGTCCTGTTGGTAAGCTGATCTATTTTATTCTGAACTTCCAGCTGTATGGGTTCTCTTTCCAGCAGATCCTCAATTTGCAGAGTTTTTACTTTTTGGGCTATTGGCTGACTGTCATCCCATGAGGAAACAAGAGGAGCATTGTACACCGCAATATTGTGTTCAAGACACTCTTCTACCAACTTGAATTTTTCTTCCGAAGAAAATGTATTTTCAGAAAAAATAATCGCCTCTGCCCCCAAGGAAGCCACTTCTTTGTGAATTTGTTCATTGTGTTGAAGCACTGGCTTATCCAAAATTCTTAATCTTTTATGAGAATTCTGAGTAAGAAACCCAACAATTTTGAATCGCTTAGGATGCTCAATATCTAAGGCTCCAGCAATGGAAATAGCATTCTCATCGATCCCCAGAATTACGGTCTTAATTAAAGACTCATTTTTTTGTATGATTTTAAAATATTCATAGACTTGTTTTACTCCAAGCCGGAAAAGAAATAATAGTGAGAATGAAATCCACAAATTAATTAGTAGGCCACCAACAAGAAAAATTTTCTCTCCAATAGAAAAGAAAGTAACATAATTAACTGTTAGAAGAAAAATAAAAGAACTAATTGTAGCGAGTAAGAGCTTGAGAGCATCTATATTAGAAGAATACCTGATTATCCCCGAGTAAGTCTTAAAGAAATAGAAGAATACAATATGAGTGCCTACTATAAGTACTGCTTTATCAAAATAACTTAGCAAAGTATATTGAAAAGGAGAAAGATCAAGTAAAATAAAAATCGTTAAGACTGTTGAAATAGTTACCAGACCTATATCAATTAGAAATACGGCCCAACGTGGAAGATATTTTATATTTCTAATATCTAATCCATTATCAGGTCCGGCAATAATATTCTGAAGGGTCTTGTTGATTTTCCCCATAATTTTATTTTTTCAAACAATCTAATATTGCCCGTTCTATTCTATCCCTGTCTTCATCAGTTAGATTAGAACCACTAGGCAAACATAAACCTTTTTCGAACATATTCTCGGCAATCCCCGTGCCGTAAAATGGACAATCCTTAAAAATCGGTTGCATATGCATCGGTTTCCATAGGGGTCGGCTTTCTATATTTTCAGCTTCCAGAAAATTCCTGAGATCTTCTCTATCAATACCTCCGGTTAGCTTTTCATCCACCTCGATCACCGTCAACCAGTGATTGCTATAAAAATCTTCATTCGGCTCTTTAAAAACTTTTACCCCATCTATTTCCTGGAATAAATTTACATAAAATTCAAACATTTCCCGCCTGGCTTCCACATGTGCATCCAAAACTTCCATTTGTCCTCTACCTATACCCGCCGAAATATTGCTTAAACGATAATTATATCCTATCTCGCTATGTTGATAATGAGGTGCATTATCTCTTGCCTGAGTAGCTAGAAATACAGCTTTTTGTTTCTTCGCGACATCTTTTGTAACCAACGCACCTCCACCTGAGGTGGTAATAATCTTATTTCCGTTAAAGGATAAGATAGAATACTCTGCAAATGTTCCACAATTTTTACCTTTATATCGGCTTCCCAAAGCTTCTGCACTATCTTCTACAACAGGAATATCATATTTCTTAGCGACCTTATTAATTTCATCAATCTTATAGGGCATCCCGTAAAGATGTACTCCAATTATTGCCTTAGGCTTTCTACTCCTGGCAATTCTATCTTTAATTGCGATTTCCAACTGTTCAGGACAGATATTTAAAGTATCGGATTCACTATCAACAAATACTGGGGTTGCACCAAGATAAGCAATTGGATTAGCCGAAGCTGCAAAGGTCATACTCTGGCAGATCACTTCATCACCTCTTTCCACGCCAAGCAGGACCAACGCTAGATGTAGCGCTGCAGTTCCTGAACTCAAAGCAGCAACTTCAATACCTTTCGAGTTATCCCCATCCAGATAGTTCTGAATATCACTTTCAAAGCCATTCACATTAGGACCTAGTGGAGCTATCCAGTTAGCATCAAAAGCTTCATTTATGTATTTAATTTCATTTCCCCCCATATGCGGAGAGGAAAGCCATATCTTTTCTTTATTCATCACCAATCTTATTGAATTTTACAACTTTTGCAGGATTTCCTACCACAACTGCAAAATCAGGAATATTTTCTATAACTACAGCACCAGCACCAATAGTCACCCATTTCCCGACTTCTATCCCTGGAATTATGGTTGCTCCTGCACCAACATGTGTCCCTGTACCTATCTTGACATTTCCAGTAATGATGGCTCCTGGTGAAATATGCACAAAATCATTAATATAAACATCATGTTCTACCATAGCTCCGGAATTTATAATACAATGCTCCCCAATTTCTGCTGAAGAATTAATAACCGCCTGGGCCATTACTACACTACCATTGCCTAACATAGAGGAATCTGAAACGATTGCTGAACTATGAATAAGTGGGGAACAGAATTTAATATTTAATTTCCCTGCTAGATTATACCTGATCATGTTCTTACCAATCGCCAGCACAACTTCCCGGTCTGGTGAGATATCTAATAGTTCATGCTCTACTTCATAATCTAAAAGTTTATTGATAGCGGGATTATCATCTATGACTAGATCTATAGAATGATTCGGAAGGGATTTAATAATATCGATAATTACCTTAGCATGCCCGCTGGCGCCGTATATGATCATTTAATTATTTCCGTTAAATGGTTCGGTTGTAGCCATGTTCGCGGTATTAATTCCTTCAGAAACCAACACCTTTTTTATTGTTTTCATGAGTATTTTAAAATCAAGGATAAACGACTGATTTTCCACATACCATATATCATATTCAAACTTTTGTGTCCAGCTTATAGCATTTCTTCCGTTTACCTGCGCCCAACCAGTTATTCCAGGTTTTACATCATGTCTTTTCTTTTGCTCTTCATCATATAGAGCAAGATATTCCGGCAGCAAGGGTCGTGGCCCTATTATACTCATATCACCCTTAACAACATTAAAAAGTTGTGGAATTTCGTCTATGGAAGTTTTTCTTACGATTTTTCCGATATAAGTTAACCTCTCTGCATCTGGCAACAAACTCCCATTCTTATCAGTAGCATCGGTCATGGTTTTAAATTTAACTATTTTAAAATTTCTACCGAATTTACCCGGTCTTTTTTGGAAAAAGAAGGGTCTTCCATTGTTCGCCAGGGACAATAATATAATGATCGATAGCAGTATGGGACTTATAATAACCAGGCTAATAAAAGCTACCGTAAAATCTATAGCCGGTTTAATAATTTTCCTATACATTCCTAACAATTATAAAGAACATGACAAATTTTTATCTGTGGCCGCGAATTTAATCATGTTTATGTAAGACCTCTAACTCTTTATATTCTTTTAACAAAATATTCCAGAACCTGGTCCTTTCATATTTCTTCTGAATCAATTCTCGTGCGTTATGAGCTAACATAGAACATAATTCCCTATCATCCATCAGCCTCCTCATAGATTGTAAGATTTTGCTTTCATTTTTAACTGGTATGATTACCCCGTTTACTCCTTCTTCTACAATCTCGTTGCAGCCATTAATATTTGTAACAATAGCCGGAAGATTCATAGCATTTGCCTGCATAACCACATTTGGAAACCCCTCGCGATAACTGGGAAAAGTCAGAACATCGGCAATTGAGAAAAAAGGCCTTACATCCTGCTGATACCCGGTTGTAAAGATTTTTGGATTTTCTTCAATGATCCTGAAGACTTCCTTATCCAAAGGATCAAGGTCCTGCTCAAAGGGACCTACTAGTAATAGCGAACTATTTGGTCTATCGCTTTGTAGTTTAATAAAAGCCCTTACAAGTTCATTAATTCCTTTTTCTCTCACCAGTCTCCCTACAAAAATGAATATAAAATCCTTTCCAGGTATTCCTAATTCACTTTTCAAGTCAATATTATCTTTTTTACTAAATAAAGAAGGTTGGAAATAGGTAGTATCAATTCCATTCGAACTACCTTCTCCTAGCACTCTTAACTTCGCCTCTTCGGCATATTTAAGCTGAAGTATTATTTTTTTTAATTCGAACGAATTGGGATATACCCGAGTGGCAAGCCTATATGTTAGTTTTTCTACTGCATCAAGTAATTTCCTTTTCGTTCCTTTCACTTCAAGCAAGGGAAGTCCCGCCACAGTGTGCAAACGAACAGGGACCCCTGCCATCTTTCCCGCCAGCATCCCAATTATGCCGGCTTTTGGGGTATGACTATGAATGATAAAGGGTTTTTCCCTTTTTAAAAAATTATAGAAACGCCAAAGACTTTTCAGATCCTTCCAAGGGGTGATTGCCCTCGTCATCTCTACCCAGAAAGTCCGAACTTTATTATTTTTACCGTAATTTTCAAGTCTATTTTTTTCCGCAGAAACCGCTATTACTTCATAATGATCATTCATATATGAAAGCTGACCTTCGAGCAGTTTTTCCAACGAAAGAGGAATCGTAGTAATTCGAACTAATTTCTGCACTTAAAAAATTTTAGCTGCAAATCTATCGCTTTTATATCATTTATTGAAGTTACACATCACTAATACCCTACTCTTATTTCTTGTTTATTAGAAGTCGGCACACCAATTCCCTTTAACTTGTGCCTTAAAGTTTCAGATTTTTCGTAGGCCAGAAAATAATAGATTACAAAAAACATAAAATACATAATCATTGTTTTCTGACGAATCATAATCCCCAGATTAGACATAATAAATGTCATGGCTACTGAAGTAAGGATAAAGATCATCAAACATGATTTTACCTGAGATGGAGCGTTCTTCCAGAACATAAAAAAATTGCTCTTGAAAATTTTTCCAAATAATAATAGGTAAATAAAGTTCTCTATTGAAACTATGATTCCAAGAATACCAGGGGCATCCAGGAATAATGGACGAAACCAGAAAGTGAAAATTTTCTCTGGCAGGCTGTAGCTAGCCATATTAATTCCAGAGGTTGCGGAACTAAGATCATTTGCCCTGGTCGAGGAAAATGCAAGAAAATCGGCCACAAGATTTTCAGAACCATTTAAATTAACAACTCCGAGTATTTGTTCTTTTAACAAAAATAAGCCAGCCAGAATAATAATCCCCCCTGCCAGTTTCTTTTTCCTGGAAATCAGATTTTTTCCGAAATAGAGACCGTAGAGGCCACCTGCACAAAGTAACAGGAAAATATGTGGTCTTATTGCAAAAATAAGCATAGAGGATACGAATAAACCAATTTTTCTATCCTTTATTTTTCCTATAGAATAGGCAAACAACATTAAAGCAAAGAATATAGGCGCTCCCTTACCTAGAGAAGCCGACCAGAAATGCATATTAGGAAAGAAAAGTATTAGAGTTAACAGATCTACTCGCTTAAAGACCCTCACCTTCTGAGGGATGTTTTCTTTAAAGAACAGAAAACCGAATACGAATCCCCAATAGCCTATCCAGGTAAATAGCAACATCATCATCTCATAGCTAAAGCCAAGTGTATTGATAAAAGGATATGAAATAAAATCTATAAAGCTCGTTTCAGTACCAAATATTTCAAACCAGGACCCTTTAAAATCATCGGTTCTAGAGTAATAAGCTTTACTATCTGAAGGATTAAAAAAAGCATAGAGGTAATAAATCCATCCGAAAACCAAATGATAGAAAAAGAGAATATTAAGCTTCATTTTTGAAGAAAATAAATGCTTTTTCTTTATCTTTTTCAGAATATACTGATTTAATTCATACAGAAAAGGTATTAACAATATCGCTTCAATAATTCTTAATATATCATCTGACTCCATAGCTCTCTTATTTCGAAATAGATATAAGCAAAGCTTCTGCCAAAAGATATATTTGGGATAAATTGAACCTATATCTCCTTCAGACAGGGTAGAACAGGGTTTAATTATGTAGCGACTGTAGAAAATGATCTCAATAATTGTAGACTAAGTTCATAAAAAATAAAAAGAGACCGAAATTGCGGTCTCTTTCTAAATCTCCAGTAATTATTCTTAATCTTCTATAACTCTAATTGTTAATTTAACAGTATCTCTACACTCTCCATCTGTAAGCGTATAAACAGTTGTATAATCACCTAGATTATCACCCGGTTCGTTAAACTGGTTTATTAAATCCCAAATAGAAGGATCGAAGCTACCATTTTTAGGTATACCCGGGGCTAGTAAACTCAGATATAGCTTTCTTACTTCATCCCAGCTAGGTAAGGCCGCAGCTTCACTTCTGGTCAAAGTTTTTACATTATCCGGACCTGCATCCAGATCACAAAACGGAGGATCTGCTCTATCTGGAACAACAGTAATAGTTAACTCCACAGAATCTGAACAATCTCCGTCAATAATAGTATATATAGTTGTGTATTCTCCAAGAGGATCACTGCCATCATTGAATGCATCTATCAAATCCCAGATAGATGGATCAAAACTTCCATTTCTTGAAACTCCAGGCTCAAGCAAACTTAAATAAAGTTTCCGCACTTCATCCCAACTTTCGATCGCTGAAGCCTCCCCAAATTGCAACTCTCTGGAAGCATCTTCTCCAGCATAAAGTTCGCATATAGGATCGCTCGAATCCGGTATAACCCTTATGGTTAATTGTACAGAATCAAAACAATCGTCTGAGCTTAAACTGTAAGTTGTAGTATAATCTCCTAATTGAGATTCGCGTTCAGGATCATTAAATGCATCAATTAGGTCCCATATCGCTGGATCGAAAGCACCATCTTTTGGCGTTCCCAGGTCCAGCATGCTTAGATAAAGTTTTCGCACTTCATCCCAACTTTCTATTGCTGAGGCTTCGGCAAGAGTTATAGTTTGTATTTTATCCTCCCCGGCACAACCGTATTCATCAACACCAGCATTTACTTCTGTTGCCGGATATTTCATTAGATCTTCTTCAATGGGGTCTACAGAACACCCCACCAACAGAAGAACTAAAATTAACTTTAAAAGTAATTTAGTTCTCATTAGTATATAATTTAGAATGGTTTTCTAAATGTAGGATATCTGAATACATGAATTCAATTAATTCGTTATCTGGGGGAAATACTTGTTAAATCTACAGTAGCCTCTTACTTTAAGCTTTTATTTGGAAGGTTTATGAAATAATTTGTAGTAAAAATAAAAGCGATACAATTTAATAACTGCACCGCTTTTCAAAAATTTATTCTGGAATTTATAGTGGATCTGGAACCACTTTTAAAGTTAGTTCTACAGAGTCTGAACACTCCCCAGATCCTAAAGTATAAGTTGTAGTATAGTCATCTACTTTAGATGCTCTATTCGGATCATTGAAATCGTTTATAATATCCCATATACTAGGGTTGTAATCTCCTGCTTTCTTCGGCACTCCGGGATCAAGCATTCCAGCATATAATTTTCTTACCTCATCCCAACTTGGTATAGCAACCGCATCAGATAGTGTTATTTCTCTAATATGATCGTTACCGGCATAATACTTAAATTCTTCAACAAGATATTCGAAGTAATAAGTACCATCTGTCAACTCCGAATCTGTCGCAATAATTTTAGATTTATTTTTACCGGAACCAAATTCAGCAATTGATGTTATTAATATTTCATCGCCAACCATAAGGCCAAGCTCATCAAAGGTGAAGTTTACCTTAACCTCATTAGTACCTTTATCAACATTTTGAGAATAGTAAAACTTAGAAGCATTAAGATCGCCCTTTCCAGTTCTTGGGAATTCATTTTCAGTTTCAGCAAAATGAATACTTAGACTATTAAATTGATTTTCACCGAGATTAATTACCGAAACCTCTAAATAATCATAAAAATTTCTTACTTCTAGAGTAGCTTCATCAGCAAACTGTAGTTCATAAATTGCACATCCGTCGACTGAGGTAATTAAGTTCACCTCAGAGATTTCTAATTCGTTAATTTCATCATTCTCCACACTACAGGACAAACAGAAGACTGTAAGTCCTAATAATAAAAATTTCTTCATAATAATAGTTTTATAATTAAATCACAAGTTAATTTAACAGACTAATGATTTAGTTTAAAGATAATTAGGGTTTTTTCGATAAGGATATAGAAAAACCCGACAGGACACATTCGCAAAAGATATTCTGCAAGCATATATGCTTTTTCCAGAAATCTAAATGAAAACGATATCTTTGAAAAGAAACTAAGAATTTATGCCTAGAAAACTGATCATTTACGGAATTGGAAAATTCGCTGAATATGTAGCATATGTTTTTAATGAGGATTCAGAATACGAGGTCTATGGTTTTTGCATAGAAGAAAATTTATTTAATTCAGAAAATTTTATCGGAAAACCACTAATAAAATTTCAGGATATGAATAAAACCTATCCTCCTGATGAATTTGAAATTTTTATTGCAGTTGGAAACAATGATGTTAGACGAAGAATCCTAAATGGTGCAATACAATTAGAATACAATATCGCTACTTATGTTTCAACCAAATGTAGAAAATGGGATAATTTGAAAGTAGGAATTAATTGTTTTATAGATGAGGGTTGTGTCTTACAGCCATTCATTAATATCGAAGATAATTGTATTTTATTTACTACAGATCTTGGGCATCATACTACAATATGTTCTGATAGTTTATTAAGCGGCTCTAAAACCGGCGGTAATGTAAGAGTCGGCAGTTATAGTTATATTGGATTGAATGCTTCGGTAAAGCAAAATGTAAACATAGCTAGGAGAAATATTATCGGTATGAATTGTTCCATTGAAAAAGACACCAAGGAAAATTCAGTTTATAGCCACAAAGGGACAGTGAAAAGAGCGATAGACGCAACAGTATTAGGCAATAGGTTCTTACAGTAATGAATTTCGAACAATTTAAAGCCAAATATCAACAAACTGAAGTTGAGCATTATCCTAATAAGGTGCCAGGTGGGATACTTGTAAGTGTTCTTGTCCAGACTTATAATCACGAATTTTATATCAAAAGATGTTTGGATGCTATTTTAGGTCAAAAAACAAATTTTGAATTTGAAATCTTATTAGGGGAAGATACTTCTTCTGATAATACCCGAAAAATTTGTAAGGAATATGCTCAAAAGTTTCCCGAGAAAATCAGACTGTTTCTTCATCATCCTTCAAATAAGATTAAGGTATTGAATGTTAATACGGGGAACTTCAATGCATTTTATAATTTTTATCATGCCCGGGGAAAATTCGTGGCTTTTTGTGAAGGGGATGATTATTGGACCGATCCTAAGAAGCTTCAAAAACAAGTCGATTTTCTAATGAAAAATTCTGATTTCGTATTATGTTACCACTGGTTTGAAGAAAAATTTGAAGTTCAATCTGACTCTAAAAACCAGTATTTAGAACAACCCGAGAAAGATCTTTCGAGGGAAGAATTAATTGGTCTATTGTATCATCCTTTACTATCAACTACCTGTTTCCGAAATTGTTTAATTGACCTTCCGGAGGAAATAATGGAAGTGATAAATGTAGATAGTTTTTTGTTAAGTATTCTGGGGAATTTCGGAAAAGCAAGGTTCCTGGAGAATATTAATGCTTCTACTTATAGAAGGCATTCAGGAGGCGTCTGGACAGAAAATGAAAAGGAGATCAAGTTGAAATCGAAAATTCTAACTTTTGAAAAATTACATTTTTTTTACATTCAACAAGAAAATACTGAGGCGCAGCTATTTATAAAAACCAGGTTACTAAATATATTAAAAGCAAATCTTTTTTGCCATATTAAAACTGGCGATATAGCAAATACGATAAAAGTCACAAGGAAATATTTGAAAGTTAAAAATCTAAAATCAAGGAACTTTATTCTCAATTTTTAAATAAAATTTCTCATACTTCTCTCCAATTTCATCAATATTAAATCGATCAACTGCATAATGATATGCTGCTTTAGTTCTAATATCCCAGTCTTTTATTTTAAGTGCCTCTTCCATTTTTTTCTGAATTTCAAGAATGTTACCCACTTTAAAAATCAGGGCAGTGTTTGCAGGAAGGCATTCTCGGTTCTCAGGAATATCTGAAATTATAACCGGAGTTCTCGAAAAAATAGATTCAATAACAGCTCCAGGGAGTCCTTCATAGTACGAAGGAAAAATAAAAAAATCTGAAATAGCTAGAATATTAGAAATATCAGTTCTATACCCTAATAAATGTACATTGGTCAGTTGGTTGATTTCAATAAATTTCTCAAGTTCTTTTCTAAAAATTCCTTCTCCGGCAATAAGCAACACTGAACCCGGATATATTTTAATAAAATTTTTGAATGCTTTTATAAGGACCAATTGCCCTTTACTTTCCTGTAATCTTGATATATTTAAAAAAACTTTTTTATCCTGCAGTTTAAGTTCTTTAATAATTCTTTTCGTATCAGAATAATACTGAGTGGCCTTTGACCTACCTCTATATATAACCTCTACCTTTTCTTCGGGCACGCCCAGAACTTTTATATTATTCTCTTTAATTGCATACGAATTAGAAATAAAGAAATCTACCTTATTAGCTGTAGCTTTATCTCTCCACTCGGTACTTAACAATTTTAATCGATCTATAATCGAAAGTAATCCATACCGATGTTTAGAATATGAATTACTTACAAAACTGCCCACTAAAATGATCTCAGGAAAAATTGCTTTCAATCGCCTACCTGCCATTTCAGATCTAAATAGTGTAGTATGAATTATTCGCGGATTTTCAGCCTTTATAATTGGTTTTAAAGCTGTGGTGGTTTCACGACTCCTGCAGGTTTTATTCAAATTCAAAGAATACACCTTTACATTATTTTTTTGAAGAATATCCTTAAGTTGGTCTCCGGCGAATAAGTGGATAACAACTGGTTTAATTATTTTAAACTGTAAAATTATTTGAGTTAAACTCCTTTCTGCCCCATATCCAGTCAAAGTATCTATTATAAAGCATACCTTCATATTATTTAAATAAAAAGTATAAACTCTTTAAAAAAGCTTTATGATTTAAAGGATTTATCCTGAATGATGAAGTATAAAACTTCTTCGCCTCCTCTTTCATATTTAATTTTTCATGAATAAAACCTAAAAAATAATTGATTTGACTGTACGAATATTTATCCTTTATATATTTTACTTTATGCTTTTGATATAAATGTATATAAGAATCTAATTTATTGCTATAAGAATTACTTTCTCTGAATTCATTATTGACTGTATACGATAAAAATTGTTGATCAAGAATTTTGATTTTTAAATCCTTTCGTTCTGAAATTCTCATACCTAATTCATAATTTTCGCCAAATGACATTTTAGGATCAAAACCTCCAGCCTCAATAAATACTTCCTTTTTATAACCAATACTTCCCGCTAAAAAGGTAGCAGTAATATTGTTATAAATTTTTTCAAGCCTGGTGGGTTTCCAAACAGATAATTTACCATCCACTTTTTTTAAAACCTGCCAGCATATAATATCATAAGAAGAATAATCAACTTTATTTAATTCGGAAAAAAGTCCGGGTAAAAAACGGTCATCTGAATCCAAAAAAATAATATGATTACCGCTACTTAACTCCACCCCTTTATTTCGCGCTGCGGAAACCCCAGAATTTTGCTGAAAGTAATACTGAACTCTTTCGTTAGTAAGAAATTTTGAAATTACCTTTTTTGTTTCATCACTCGAGCCATCATCAACAATTATAAGTTCCCAGTTACCACCCGACTGCTCCAGTACACTCTCGATAGCATCGGGAAGGCAATATGCTCGGTTATAGGAAGCAATGATGATGGAAATTTTATTATTCATGTACTTTTGAAATAGGCGTGATTTCATTAATTCCTGCCATATTCCTGGATTCAAATCCAAATTTTTTCCTACAGGAATCAAAATGTTGCAATAATAATTCCAGTTCTTGGAGGTTTTTTTCAGGGTTCCATCCAAAGTTATGCGGATGCCACCACAAATGGTAGATTTCTTTATTCTTAGCTGCTGTACTGATCTCTGATTGAATTCTCATAATTCGAATATTATCAATAAAGTGTTTTCCGCTATTTGGTCTCAATAATCTGCTTGCCTTTTGACCTGTAACGCCTAGAGATAATTCATTAATATCCTGGTAAGACTTATTGTTAAAACCGATATAGGCATCCCCTGTTCTAAATATCTTCTGCTGAAGACTGTCTTCCAGTGTATTATTCCAGTACCAAACATCAGGATTGGTTCTAACCCCTTGTAGACCTATTTCCTTACACACTTTAAGGTATTCTGAATTGTACTGATTTCTAGGAAATACCAGAGATTTTAATTTTATATCAAATTTCTCTGCTAACTCTCTGGATTTTTTTAAATCGGCCCTATAGCTTTCAATGGTTTGACCAGCTTCAAGACAGTAATAGTGAGAATACGTGTGAGTACCTATCTCCTGTCCTGGTGTTTTTTTAATTCGTTTGATAATATCTGGAGCGAAGCAAAGTTTCTCCGTTTCTTTCATTTGGATTGATTTCCCATACTTATATGCAGATAAAAGGCTGTTCTCATATTCAGGGAGTATATCCGGAATATTTTCATTCCACTCATCCCAAGCCTCATTAAATAGCATACCGACGGTAGCCCAGGTGCATTTAATTTCATACTTTTCAAAAAGTAGGAGAAGCTCCGGAATTATCTTTCTCGTGTTTAGAAAATACTGTTTCTTTTCTTTCCAATTTACTTTATCAAACACTCCCCACAATAGTTCAAAATCAAGTGAAATAACTAATGCTCCATTTTCCATAAATAATCTATAAAAACTTAAAATTTAGTCCCTCATATAACTCATAATCTGCTTCAGAAGGATTAAACAGGAAATTGCGAAATTTTCTTGAAGTGGCGTGAACCTTCTCTTAACTTCCTTGGCTATATTTTATAAAACCTGTATGCAATATATCTTTCAAGCTCCTTCCAACTCTACACCCCTTTATAAGCTGTGACTTTAAGTTGATAATTACCACATCCTGAATATTTTGGATTAAAAATTTGAAAATTGAATCCCGAATCGGAAACCCAAATAATAAACAAAATAAACCGGGAACCTATAACTCAAAACCAGAAAACTAAATTATACAATTTCAAAATATCACTCTATGACAAGTTCCCTATTTCTTTTCATTCTTAATCGCTTAATCTTAACTATTTTGTCATATTTCTTCTGCGCCAAATAGTAATAGATAACAAAGAACAGGAAATACATTACCATAGATTTCTGTCGCATGATTATTCCCAGATTAGACATTACAAAGGTTAAAGCAAAGGAAGAAAGAAGAAATAAGGTTAAACTCATTTTTACAGTAACAGGCGAACTTTTAAGGAAAGAAATAAAATCCTTCTTTAATATTTTGAAAAACAGCAATAAATAAATGAGGTTTTCAACTGAAACTATTAATCCCAATAACCCAGGAGCATCAAAGAATAAAGGCCTAAACCAAAACGTAAACAATTTTAAGGGCAAAGGATAATTTGCGATGGCCACACCCGAACCAGAATTACTTAATCCACCCGCTCGATCCTCAGAAAAATCCTCAAAATCTGAAACCAAATTTTCAGAATCTTCCAAGCCAGCCATTCCTAATATTTGATCTTGCACCAGCAGTAACCCACCAATCATCCCAGCATATATCATTAATTTTTTTCCGAAAGAAATTTTTTCCCGTCCGGTCATATACCCTAAAACCGTACCGGCAGCTACAAAAAGAAAAACATGTGGTCTGATAAAATATATGAGAATAGATCCTAGAATTAAGGTGAATAACCTAGATTTCGGTTTTTTAATAGCATATGCAAACATCATTAAACCCAAAAATATTGGTGCTCCCTTTCCTAGCGAAGCAGTCCAGAAATGCATATTTGGAAGAAAAAGAGTTAGAACTAAAAAATCAAAATTTTTGAATACATTAATTTTTATAGGAATGTTTTCCCTAAAAAACATATAAGCATAAACAAACCCAAGATATCCTAACCAAGAAAATAGCAACATGGCCATCTCATAATTAAAGCTCAAGAAATTTATAAATGGCCAGGACAAAAAATCTATAAATGTTGTACTGGTTCCGTAGAAAGAAAACCAGTCATCTATTAATTGAGGTCTCTCAAAATAAGCTTTAGAATCTGACCTGTTGAATGCTGCATAAGTATAGTAAACTCCAAAGAAAAATAAATGGTAAAGAAATAAATTATTCATTAAACCTTTAGAAAACCAGCTATGTTTTTTACTCAGACCGTTATAAACTGCCTGGTTTATACCAAAAAGTATTAACAATAAAACTAAGGTTCCTAACATTACTAAAACAATTCAAGGTCTCCAATACTATAATTCCAGCGGGATAAGTCAAATATTTCCTGCTTATCTTCGCTAGGTAAACTAATATCTTTTATAGTTAACATAGGGCCAAAACCACCCATAATACTGGTTTTAAAACTAATTTCGTCATTTGATGCCAAACTTAAAATATGTGCTCCCGAAGTTTTAATCATACTTATTATAACTGATTTGGCTTGTTTTCTTGCGCCAGTAGAAACTATAAGTTCAGAAATTCTTAACTCACTAATTTTTCCTCTTTGTTTGACATAACCAGCAATAAAATAATTTTTATCAAAAAAAACCATATATTGTTGAAGAGGATTGTCAACATAACGCCATATTAAATATTTAAGCGATTTCGGGGTGAAAAATTTGCCTGTGGCTCTTTGACTAACAGAATAAAATTTAATTAATTCTTGGCTTCTAGATATATTGCCAGCAACCCCATAATCAAATGTAGAACTATTTATCATAAAAGGATTTAAGGGCCGTAATTGAATTTTCAATTTATCCACTTCTCTCCATCCCATTTTCAAATAACCTGGTTTACTCTGGCTATTAGGCGTATTAAATACGAAATACTCACCTCTTTCCTCTGCTAATTCTAGAGCCTTTAAGGTTAGTTTTCTGAATACCCCTTTACCCTGATGTTTTGGATGTGTTGCTGTATCGACAGCTCTAACTGCATGAAAGATTTTTGAACCCTTTTGCCACTGCCAGCGCATAAAAGCCCTGACTCCAATAATTTCATTATCTTCTTCAGCAAGAAGAATCAGGCTTTTACCAAAAGGATTATCGATATGTTTATATTTCCAAACGTTTTCAGTCTTCTTTGATGAAGTCTCTCCCAGGCTTGCTTTTAAAACTCGTAAAATTGAACTAAGATCATCTTCTTTTGCTTCTCTGATTATCATAATTATGCCAGTTTAAAATACTCTTCCTCCAAATTTCCTACCATAGCCTTTAAACTAAACTCTTCAATGACCCTATTACGAGCTGCAATTTGATATTTCCTCAGTAATTCCCTGTTGTCTGCTATTTCCTCTAGTACCTTAGAAAGGTCCTGCCAATGGTCAACTTCAACAGTTATACCATCCACACCATTCCTGATAACCTCTTTAATACCTCCAGCATCTGTACTCACTACTGCGCATTCCATACTCATGGCTTCCAGTAATGCAATAGGCAATCCTTCAAAAGATGAACTCATCATAAATACATCCATCGCATTAAAATAAGGCCGCGTATTTTCCTGAAGTCCAGGCATCACAACTTTATCTTTAAGACCAAGTCTTTCCAGCTCCTGTTGAATTTCATCTTCCAATGGTCCGGCTCCCACAATTAAACCATAAGCCCTATTATTGGAACCTGAAAAATTTTTAAAAACTTGTAACCACTCTTTTATTCGCTTCTGAAATCTAAAAACTGAAACCAAGCCAACCACAATAGCATCATCTGGAATATTATGTTGCATTCGTACTTGAATATCCTCACTATTCCGTTTATATTTTGCTGTATTAACACCATTTAGGATGGTTATTACTGGTATTTTTGGATCAATATTCTTTTTTATGGAGTTTGTAACATCTTCAGAGACCCCAATACCTAAACTCTGGGAATTGAACGTTTTTTTGTTAAGTATTTTGGTTGCCGGGTGGTAACGTTCCTGCATGTTATGTTCCGTATAAACCATAGGAATTTTAGTGCGAAAATGCACAAGCCTTCCTAAAAAACCCGCCCAGGGTAAATGACAGTGGATAATGTCTATATTATTTTTTTTACAGTATTTAATCACATCAGGGGCCTTTCCCATAAGTTGAATATTGTTCTTTGAAGAAAGACAGGTAACTTTTCCTCCATTCTTTTCTATTTCACCAACCATTTGATTTTTCCATGGAAGGAAATAGATAAAATGAAAATCGAATTTTGAAGTATTATGAATATTCAGGGTTTCCGGAAGTAACATTTCTGCTCCACCCCGCCCTAATGATTTTATAATATGAAGAATTTTTATTCTATTCATTCTTAAAATTTATGAAGTTGCAAATCTATCTATGGTCTTATAATAGATACGCAGAAACTGATCTACCAAAATGCGGTTATTAAATTGAGTATGGACAATTTTTTTTGCATTTTCCTGTTTTAAAAACCTCTCGTCGGTTAAAGATTGAATCATAGCTTTCACAAATGCATCTGGATCATTTTTGGATATCAGATATCCCGTATTATCATTTAACAATTCAGATACCCCGCCAACGTCATAGGCTATAACAACAGTACCGTAGAACATAGCTTCTAAGATAACTCCTGGAAGCCCTTCAATAAGACTAGGTAATACTAAAATTTCAGCAAACTTAATATAATTCTCAGGATTTGCCTTTTCGCCATATAATTTTATACGATGGTTAAGGTTCTTTGAGGCAATATATGCTTCAATATCTTTCTTTAAATAGCCTTCTCCAATTATATGCAGAAAGCCTCTTTTTTTTAATTGAAGAAATTTCTCAAAAATACGAACTAATTCAAAATGATTTTTCTCTGGAGTTAAAGACCCTACATGGACGATATTGATGTCTTCAGGACGATAAGGGTTTTCGATTTCTTCTTGCTCTATTGGGGATACACCATTGGTAACTACTTCACTTTTATCCATTGTAAAAGGAAATAAATTAATAAGATCTTCCCGGGAAGATTCAGAAACAGAAATTATAGCATTCACTCTCTGAAAAAGAAACTTATTTAAACTTCTGGAGAGTGTATTATGAATATAATAACTGGTAAGACTGGCATTTCTAAAAATAATTGGAGTTTTCCAACCAAAGATCATTCTAGAAAACACAGCATATTTTAAAGTATCTGAGGCATTAGCTTGAATCACATCGGGTTTAAAATTGTTAATAATATTGGAGATAGCTTTCCAACCCTTATAATCACCATATCGATAATTCTGATTGCCATCCAATGTATAAACATTTCCGTTGAAAGGTAAATTAGCACTTCCATCGAACACACTATATATGAGTACTTCATGTCCTTTTTCGAGTAACTCATTAGAAAGTTGACAACAAAAAATTTCTGCCCCTCGATATTGCTTTTTTTGAATGAGTTGTAAAATTTTAAGTGTGGGTGGAAAATCTTTCTTATCTATCGAAATTCCAGCTAAATTGGCATACAGATTTTCAAATTTTCTTGCATTTTTCTGCGGATTAAACTCCTCTATCACCAATTCTCTTGCGCTTTCTCCTAATTTCCTAGTTAGCTCGTCGTTTCTGCATAGCTCGGTAATTTTGGTGCGAAATAAAGGTTTGTCAAAGTCGTCAATTATAAACCCTGTTTTATTATTTATCAAGACTTCTTTTACACCACCAACATTAGTAGCTATAGAAGGTTTTCCTTGTACCGCAGCCTCTAGGATCACACCTGGCACTCCTTCTACCAAACTAGAAAGAACAACGCAATCTGCAGCCGATAACAGCGCGGGAATGTCTTTCCTGAAACCTAAAAGATAGACAGTGTCCTCTAAGCCTCTCTGCTTTATTTTATTTTGAATCGTTTCAAAGGTAATTCCATCTCCAACGCAAACCAGCTTAATATCGGGATTAGTATCTTTTAATTCATTAAAAATATCGAGTAGAAACACATGATTTTTTTCAGGGCTAAAATTCCCTACGTGCATCACCACTCTTGCGTTAGGGGTTAAACCTAATTCATTTCGCAATTTTTCGGCGTTTCCAGTTTGGTCAATTTTAATATTAGGAATACCTCTACGAATCACCGATGTTTTATTTTTCGGATAATCTAAGGTGTTTATAAGATCCTGAATAGATTCTGAACCAACAGAGGTTACATGATCTACTTTAGAAAAAATCTTCTTATAAACTGAAAGTTTTATATCAGACCCCAACCACTCACTTATAGTGCTAATATTACGGTATACGATAGGTTTTTGCTTTACTATATAACTAGCCGCAATCATATACTTCAATGTATCACTTCCATTGCACTGAATCACGTCTGGATCTACTTGTTTTATCAATTTTACAAGACTTCGAACTAATGACCAGGAAAAACCAACGCGTTTGCCCTTCGATAAATCGATATTTCTTGCTCCCTCAACTTCAAGAATATTAGTTTCATTTTTGTAAAGACCTGCAAAAATTATGGTATGTCCAAGTTGAATAAGCTCTTTGCTTAAATTGGCAGCAAACACCTCTGCTCCGCGATATTGACGTTTTGTAACTAATTGAAGGATTTTCAATATTCGAAATTTTGTTTATTAAATAATAGTCTCATATTACCTTAAATTTGAATTGATAAATAATAATACTAAGTAGCTTTTCTTCAATTCTTAATAAGTATAATAACCCTTTAAAAATTATTAATAAAATGTATTTAATTCTTTCTAATTCTTAAATTAATGAACCTGAATCTTGAATTTCATTAAATAATTAAAAAAAATGTGCTATGTAAAATAAGAAAATCATTTTATCTCATATTCGAAAGTACCTTAGAATCTTTATTTAATAATTTATACATTCGAACTATAAGAAACATTCTAAATGCTACTTTGTTCATATCAATTTTAGCTGTAAATAGTTCTTTCAAAATTCTTTTTTTGATTTCTTTTGGTATGAGTGATTTTAGATTAGAAATAAGGGATCCGGATTTATTATTTTCCCCGGATTTCATCTGAATCTGTGATAATACTGTTTTGATAAATTTCTCTGAAAAAATTAAATTTGCTGTATTAGATTCAAGTTCCGTAGTAATAAGCTTAACCATAGATTTATCCCTAAAAATCTCTACTTTCGATTCAATGGCTGGCGCCCTTGCATATTTAAAAGAGGGTTTAAAGTGATTTACATAATTCTTAAATATCTTTTTCTCCGTTCTCAAATGATCGGGAAGTTCCCTAACGAAATGAATAATTCGTCTTGACAATAATGGATTTATTTGCTCTAAATAGGGTTGCTTTATATCTTCTAATGCGGATAAAAATATGGGAATTAAATATTGTTGATATAATCTGTCTCTCCATGCGTCTGTAGATTCGGTACTTTTTTGCTTTAATTGCTCTGGATACCTGACATTAAATTCTGAAAAAAAAATTTCACTTTTGAGGTTCTCATAATCCTCTGGTAAAGTTAGACCAATAAAATTTTTTAAATGGTATTCAGAAATAAAATTATAAGAACCAAAAGCTTCATCCCCTCGAATAATCCCACCAACACCACTTTCAAATAAGGTTTTCCAAATTTTAAATCCGTCCATATAACCTCCTATATGATCGATTCTACCTTCACCATTTTCTAAAAATCTTGTTATAATATTATCTAGAGATTCATCAGTTGAAAAATCTGTTTGAAAAAAACTATGCCGGATTTCCAGTTTATCTGCTATTTTTTTTGCTATAAAAGCATCATTCCCTGGTATGCTTTGATTTTTATCAAGGCCCCATGTTAAAGAATTTATTGTTACATTATTGCAATCTTTTCTTTTTAAACTGTATAAAATACCTCTACTATCATAACCTCCCGACAAAGTTATTTTCCATTTAGAATAATCTAATTTCAATTCAGATAAAACAGATTGAACTAGATTATTAAATTCTTCCTGATTTATTCTATCTAATTTATTATTGGGTTTAAACGATACTGGGTTGGAATTTATAGTTGTCATC
The DNA here is from genome assembly GCF_000423065.1 of Christiangramia echinicola DSM 19838. GTDB lineage: Bacteria > Bacteroidota > Bacteroidia > Flavobacteriales > Flavobacteriaceae > Christiangramia > Christiangramia echinicola. The sequence goes on along the minus strand of NZ_AUHG01000011.1, from coordinate 801,225 downwards.
CAAGTATTCCTATCTAAAGTTAAGACACTATCTGGTGGAAGGAGTGAAAGATTAGCATCCCATGACTCTCCAGGTCCTAATAGTCCATTACATAACATCCAGGGAATAATTCTTTTATTAAATTCAAAATTTCCTAAATATTGTATTATAGCTCTTTGAGAGGTAGAAGCAATGAATTTTTTATCATCAAAATAATACCATAAAGCTTTAGATCCAAGTATATCAGATATGATTTGAATTTTTTTTTCATCGGTTCTAAAAATAACATAATTTCCATCTGGACTAGGTTCATCCAATTTATCCCAATTTTTAAGTGAACCAAAGGACTGTCCAAAAAAAATGTTAGAAGAATTCATTTCTATTAAGTTACTTGGATTAGATAATCCATACGCTATTTTATCATCCTTAAAAGTTTTCGCAGAACTTGCTTTAATGTTATTGGCTGTTATAGTATTACAAATCTTTGAAATTTGATTTACTTCGGAATCCGAAATAATTTCTTTCCTATTAACGACATAGATTATTTTAGACATACTAAAATTTGGTTATATTTTAGAATAAATGATTAAGTAAAATTTATTTGATAAATCAAACTCAGAAATTTCGTTCAATTTAATCTTCCATAAAGGATTTAAGAATCACTCCTTGCTGTAATCAGATCGTATCCATATTTCGAAAGATATAAACTTGCTCTCTCATTTATTATTTCCAAATCTCGAGTATTTAAATTACTTAAACTTTTCTTGTTCATATTTCGAATTTTATTGTTAGAACCATGAATCAAAAACGATTTTCGAAAAAAATCTGGAGGATAATTATTTAAATTTAAAAAATCTGTAATTTTATTCATAGTTTTTACAGTCTCTTCAGATAACTCTTCATAGCTTATTTCCAAAAAATTTTCCATTTCAATTTTAGCTTTTTCAATTTTATCCAAGCTTTGTGTCCATTGCTCAATGCATATTTCTATTGGATACTTTTGATTTCCATGAAATTTATTATCCTCCATTATTTCGGCTTTACGCTGAATGCCTTCTGCAGCCGCATATCCATTTCTAACGATATGAATAAAATAGGCTGGCTTAAAATTTTCAGCAAAAAAGGGTATTCGACAAATATTAGATATAGATTTTTCTACAAAAAAAATATTTGGCTCATAAAAGTGGGACCAATGTTTTTTAATTATATGAGCATTCTTATTTTTATTCACAGAAGAGTTTTCCATTTTGGCTTCACACTGAGACCACATTCTTCTCCATCCAAAATCTTCCGGTTTTACCAACTGATTGGTTAGCATTACTCCTTCATCTGGTAATCCACTAATTTCTGGATGCTGTGCTAATATTTCATTCAACAATGTTGTGCCAGAATTATAGCAGCCTAATATAAATATCCATTTTTGTTTCTCTTTTTTAGACCCCGTTTTTTCTAAAACCTTGGAATAAAGTGAATTTTTTCTAAATCTTGCCGTGAGCCTATGAAGAATAGATTTGTTTTTATAAATTATATTATTCAACATTATTTTGAATCTTTCATTTATTATTTAAAGAGGTGCATTAATATTGGATGCAGTCCAGAAACTTTAGTTTTAAATTCTCTCAAAGGAGTATAGGTATTCACTCTAATTCTAGATATCCTCATAGGATTGATTATTTTTTTATTTAATTTATGATCAAATAAAAATGCCGTTTTGACACCTTGACCAATTAAAACTTTTTCTGAACCCAAATTCCAATTACCATTGGGATAGGCAAAATTTGAAAAATTTTCTTTTAGTCCCAGATTTTCAAAAACTCTTCTACTTTCTTTCATTTCCTGTTCTATCTCTGCAACACTACAATTATTTATCATAGGGTGTGTATGGGTATGATTTCCAATTTCAATATTATTTTTTTTCAGTTTTAAAATCATTTCTGTAGAAAATTGCTCATCTTCAAGTTGAGGAATATTCTGCAATTCTGATTTTCTTTCAGACTCAGGAATATTTTTCAGGTGATTAACTTTTTTCCTTGCTTCAACATAAGTCTTTCCCGATTTTTGTAAAGTTTCTACTACTTGTTTACACCAAAATGCTTTCTTGCTATTTATTAAGTCTGTGATCACAAATACAATGGCCGGTAAATTATATTTTTTCAACAAAGGTAATCCCTCTTTAAAAATGGATATATCTCCATCATCAAAAGTAATTAGCAAAGAATTTACCGGCAATTTTTGTTTAGTCTCTATATGATGATTAAGTTGTTTTAAGCTAATTACGTTATATGCTCTAGACAAATAATTTAATTGTAATTCAAAGGCCTGTGAATCTTTGACACCATGATATGCCAAAACTTTTATGGTACCTTTTGTGAAATACTTAAAAATAGAATTAAACGGAAGCAGGAATCCATAGAACAATTGGCGCATTTTAAAAATTTTAATATTTACTGGTTAAATCAATAAATAGGTTTAGCATTCTTTTATTTACGGTTTCGATTTGAAATCGCTCTTTATAAATTCTTAAACTTTCTTTCCCCATTTCCAACCTTTTTTCTTTATCCATAATTAATTTATTTAAATTTTCGGCTAAACTTACAGGGTCTTCATTTTTAAACACCAAAGCATTTCTATTTTCTTCAATAACTTCCAAATTATTCGGGATATCTGAACAAATAATAGGAAGGCCCGCGGCTTCTGCCTCTATTAAAGCTCCAGGCAAACCTTCAAATCTTGAAGGAAAAACAAAAATATCAGAAGAGGCCAGTAGTTCATAAATATCCCCCCGATGTCCGACTATATGGATTGAATTGCCCAATCCAAATTCTTCAATTTTGTGCTTAATCTTTTTAGTTAATTTTCCATCTCGACCAACTAGTAGGACTTTAAATTTTTCCTTAATATTTACTAACCTACCAAATGCATCTAATAAAATATCCTGGCCTTTCGGATATTCATGTCGTGCTACATGTATAATCTGGATATGATTTTTTGAATTAAATTCATTTCTCAAACCGCCTATTACGCCAGGATTATCAAGACAGTAATTCACTTTTCTTCCTCTAGGAATTACAGATATTTTCGATTTCTTTATTCGTAGTTTTTTAAAGTAATGATTGGCTACTGTTTCACCGTTAGCGTGAAAATGATCTACACCAAAATATTTAGAAATTAAATCGATTCCTCGAAATATTTGAATATAAAATTTATTTGCACTGGGGTCATTCAATCTAATTTTTGCATAAGGCATAGTTACCAAACTTTCAATATGATAAAATCTGGTGAATAATTTGGCCATGCGAACACGCAGCGATGCCTTAAAAAGTACAGAGTGAACTATATCTGGTTCAAAATTTTCAATGATCTTTGCAATAGTCTTTGCTTGCTGCATTAAAATTCCAGATTGCAAAAAATGTACGTCAAATCCTTTTTCCAAAATTTCCTTTTCTACGCCTTCTATTCTATGTCTTAGGACAATTATTTTAATCTGTACATTACATTTTTTTAAATAATCCCAAAGTTCGGCATTAGAACGTTCAGCACCCCCAGTCCCAAGGCTATCCTGTACTGCTAAATATTTTTTAATCATAAATGACGGGCTTTATTGAATTGCAAACGCTGTCCTGTAAGAAAATTTAAGTCAAAATTTAGCGCTATCTTAGGAATAATTACGTTCAATTATAAATTAAATTCAGTTACATAATTTACCAAAATTTCTTCCTCATAAAAGGAAACTGTACTATTATTAACCTTCCAAATCTCTTTATATTAAATGGGTCCAATTTCCAGGCCTTATAAAATAATTTCTTAGCCTCCTCATATTTCTCAATTTTCACTGCACTATGGGCACCAACACTGAGATAATTAGCGTAGATCAATTTATGTTTAGAAAATAAACTTTCATGTTTATTCAAAGTATAACTATTACCCAAAAATATAGCTTTATGATCTGATCTGATTTTGGGTCCCTGATGAACATGAACTTTGATGAGAGGCTTATATATATTTTTAATTTCAATTTTATTCTGATCTAAAATTTGGAATAGTCTAATTGCCATTTCTGAATGTTGTCCAGATTTTACATTTTCATCATAACCTCCAATTTTCTGAAAATATTCTTTTTTTATTAAGAAAACCCCCCCATTAGTAAATCTTCCGATACGATTGTTATATAAAGGCCCCATATCAATAGGATAATTCTCCCGAATTAAATTACCCTTGTGATCTAAATACTCGTATCCACAACATACAACTTCTGCTTCATTTTCTATTTCCTTCTGAAATGCTTCTAACCAATTTGGTTTTGCTTCATCATCACTATCCAAAAAAGTTATAAAATCACCTGTAGATACTTTAACCCCTGAATTTCGTGCTGCGGTAGCGCCAGCATTGGAATTTTTCAAGTATTTTATTCTGGGATCACTTAAATATTTTCCCACAACCGCTTCAGTATCATCGGTGGAACCATCATCAGAAATAATTAACTCCCAATTTTGATTACTTTGATTTAAAATACTGCTTATTGCCCTGGGTAGAAATTTAGCGCGATTATAGGTTGGTATAGTTATTGAAATCATTTAAGATTAAAATTTTTAATATAAGATAGAAAGTCTCTCAAAGTTAAGTTCCTAATAAGACTCATTTTTAATTCGGACTTACTATTAATTAATACTTTCTTAGAAAGGTTGGAAATTGTTTGTTTAATTATCTTGGTAAATACAAAGTTTGAATGAATATCAAAATCTTGAAGTAACTTTATATTGTTCCTAGTTATATCATTTCTCTTTTCTTTTTTTTCAATAATATTTGAAAATATCCCTCCGTTATGAACTCGGTAAACACAGGTTACATCTCCCATGCAGTAAAAACTTCCGTGAACTGATAATAGCAAACTCAGGGCACGATCTCCAGATTTTGCTTCATAAAAGAAATTAGGAAAATCATGAATTAAGTTTCGAAAAACTAAGGATGCAGTAGGAAATAATCCCCCACCTCCTTTAATAATATCTTCTGTGTGAAAAGTTGATCTTTTTTTATTTTTATTTAAATAATTAGATTTCTCTTTGGAATGCTCATTATAAACAATAGCATCAGTGAAACATGCCGAAAAATTTAGATCATTTTCCAAAAAATCAACTTGCTTCTGCAATTTGTAAGGATCTGTCCAGTAATCATCGCCATCTAAAAGTGCAATATATTCACCTGTACAATTAGAAACAGTATTAGCAAAATTATACAGCCTGCCATTCTTTTCTCTTTCATAGAAATATTCTCCTTTAAAAGGTCTATCCAAGAATTTTATATGTACGTTTTTAGTGCTTTTATAATTTGCAATTAAATCCCTTGTATTGTCGGTAGAAAAATCATCTCCAATAATAAGCTCAATCAAAAAATTGGATTGTTGCATTAAAACCCCTTCAATAGATTTTTCAATAAATTGACTATGATTAAAAGTGATTAATCTAACACTAACTTTATATTTTATCATAACCTAATAAATCAATTAAATCAGAATTGACAGATTGAAATGTCTCTATCTCGTTTCTTGTTAATTCATACTTATATTTACCTATACTAGAGGAATCTGGGGGTAGAAAAGTTTTCTTTTTCCAATCGACTAATTTATCTGGTTCTATTTTATTATTAATATTATTCTCTGCATATTTCAACATTTCAATATTATAATCGATTTGTAAAAAACTACATATGGATTGCAGCGTTCCTTCACTATTTGTTAATAAATCCTCAAACCTTATAAAGGTAAAGTTTTTCGTCCCAATCATTTCACCAAAATTGAGTAATTTTAAGTTATTCTCTCGCCATTCTTCAGCTATTTCACCGATTTCAGTGGGTAGTATCGGTTTATATTTTGAAGTACTTTTAAGGTTTTTCAAATTCTTATAAGAGCAAGCCACATCTCTACCATCTCTAACTATTGCTAAATATTTCGCGGTAGGATATATCTCCCTTATAATATCTAAATGATGAATATAATAGTTATTCTTGTCACCTAAATAAATTGCATTCTTATTCTGCTGAGAACAAAATTGTTGTAATACACAGAAAGATAATTCTGCGTAATTCGAAGCCATGCTTTTTACAATTAATTTATGTAAATCTGAAAAGTCTAAATTCCATGTCTCAATTTTTTTAGAGGATTTTAAATCTTCAATATAACTTGTAACTCTAATTTCATTTGTGGAATCTGTTTTAGACCAATTTTTATATTTACTATACCACCATTGAATAAAGCCACACTCTGGTGGTATACAAATATTTGGATGGCTGGTGAGCATTATTCTAAATAAAGAAGTTCCAGATCTGGGATTTCCTAATATAAAAAGTGGGTGAGCATCTGTCATATAGAATTAATTTTATTTGTAATTCGATTCAATTCCTCTGATTTGATTCCAAAATATAAAGGTAGACATAATACTCTTCGTGAAATGGATTCAGATACACTCATAGAGATGTTTTCGACATAATTTAACAGATTTAAAGAAGGATAAAAATACCTTCTAGGAAAAATATTTTCCCGATTTAAATTATCCTGTGCTTTAAGTAAGGCTTCCTCAGAATTAAAAATAATAGGATAATAGCTATAATTCCATTTTGTATTACTCCGGATTTTCATTTTTTCCAAATTATTGAAATTTAAATTTTCGTCATAAAAATCAACAACGTTTTTACGCTCGGAAAAAATTTTCGCCATGTAAGGCATAACACTTAGTCCCATGGCTGCTTGAAGTTCACTCATTTTGGCATTTATACCTAAACCATGAAATTCCGCTGGACCAGCATGTCCAAAATTATGATGATAGTATAATTCCTTATTAAGCTCATCGTTTTGACAAACAAATGCTCCTCCTTCTCCTGTATGAAAAATTTTAGTGGCATGAAAACTACACGTACTCACATCTCCGTAATTAAACAAACTTTTTCTTTCGTACTCCACTCCAAAACCATGAGCAGCGTCATAAATCACCTTTAAATTGTACTTCAACGCTATTTTTTCTATCATGTCAACATTACAAGGATTTCCAAAGACATGTGTAGCCAAGATAGCTGTTGTTTTTGATGTAATAGCAGCTTCAATCTTTGTCTCATCTATGGTTAAGAATTCAGGATGGATATCCACAAAAACCGGAGTGCAGTTCTCCCAAACAATTGCAGAAGTTGTTGCTACATAGCTAAAAGGAGTTGTAATAACTTCTCCTCCCTTGGCTAGTACTTTGAGAGCAATTTGTATAGGGAGCGTACCATTAGTGGTTGAGGTAATGTTTGGCACATCTAAATAAGACCTTAAATTAGCCTCTAATTCTTTTACCAATTCCCCGCGATTAGTCAACCATTCATTTTTCCAAATACGATCTAATTGAACATGGTATTCCTGAATTGGTGGAAAAAATGTTTTTGTTACTGGTATAATATTATTTGGTGACATTCTTTATAAAATTTTGGGCCTTAACTAGTATATTTGGTTCAACATTATCTAAATTAATTTCGATAAACGGTATTCCTAAGGTCATCAAAATTTTCTGCTTGGTTAAATAATTATGATGTTTTTCTTCAATGTGTTTAATTAAGTCTGGTTTATCTAGACCATGATGGAGTGGAGCTAGCCTACCTTCATTTTTTCTTTTATAAATTCTAGAAAGATTTTTTTCAACAGATAAACTACAAAATATCAGACCGTTAGGTAAAGTTTTTTGATTATCCCAATCAACCCTAATTAAATCCGGATGATGACTTAGTGGTCCTTCATCCATTACAATTGGATTTTTAATATTATAATAATCTTGTAAGCACAGATTCTCAATAATTTTATGAAATAGGGAAATTCTATATGATTTTTCTTTAAAGCATATATCCAGATCTATATAATGGTTTATATAGGTCTTAAGTAATTCTTCAAAAATCTCAGCTTCTTTTAGATACGCATTTTTTCTATCCAATAAAATTTCTGTTAAATTGCTTTTTTCACTATTAACAAAATCTTGACGAAGATATAATTTGATTAGTGATGCAACTAAGCCCTCTTTTTTTGAATTTTTTAAAACCCATTTTAGTTTAATTTCTTCAATGCTTAACCAATTAGATTCTTTATTCCTTTCACTTATAAGAGATTTTAAGAAAAATGATTTTCCTATACCCGATGGTCCTAAAATTTCGATCCACTCCATGATTTTATAAAAATTAACAGTATGAAGTACCTTTATTTAAAATTTATTTTTTTGAAAATAATCTTTTTGATTTCATACAAACTGGATAATTTCAAAATAGAACTCAGAATTAAATAAATTGAAACACCTAAAATCCCTCCGAAAATTATTCTGAAAATATCTAGAAAATTATGTAAAAAATTATCTAGTAAAAATATTGACATACCAGCAAGGCATGAGACAATTATTATTGGAAAAATATCTTTAAATTGTTGAAAAGCTGAATAATTTATAAATCTATCAGTGTAATAAGCATTAATAACAAATGCACTAAAAGATAAAATTACCTGGGTGTATAACAAACCATAGATTCCAAATTGTAACCCTACCAATACGGCAATGACCATAAGTGATTTCTTAATAATGGCTAATTTTAAATAAAGGTCACTTCTTCCCTTGACTTTTAAGACATTTAAATTGTATGCATGGATTGGGTAAAGTATCCCTGTGATACATAAAATTTGAAAGTATGGAACAGCTGGCAACCACTTCTCTGTAAATAATAATCTAAAGAAAGGTTCTGCCAAGACAGCTAAAAAAACTAAAGTAGGCGCGACAATGTATACAACCATTTGCATAAGTTGCTTATAAACCCGTTTCAGTCTTATATTATCATTTTGTATCGATGCAAATAAGGGATAAGTGATCTTATTTAAAGCATTAGAAATGTTTGTAACTGGTAATTGTTTCATAGTCTCTGCTCTAGTATAAAAACCAACTTGACTAGCAGAAAAATAGCGTCCTATTAGAATGAGGTAAATATTGCTAAAGAGTTTATTTAATAAACTCGATAAGGTAATTTTATAACCGAAATTAAAATGCTGCTTAAATTTTTCAATATTAAAGACTAAACTCGGTGCCCATTTTGAATATATCCATAACTGTACACTTAATACTACAGAGCTTGATATATTACTCCATACTAAACTCCAAACCCCAAAGCCTGAATAAGCGAGCGCAACTCCCACAATTCCTCCAAAAATAGTTGCTGGAATGGCGATGATAGCTTGTGTTTTAAAGTTCATTAATTTGGTTAACCTCGTAGTTTGAACTGAAGCGAATGCATCAATTATAAATGTTACACAAAACAAGCGTATGATTCCAGTTAGAATATCTTGATTGTAAAAAGCAGCAATCCAGGGAGCCGAAAGATAAATTATCAAATAAATTAAAATACTTGCAAGAAGATTAAAATAAAAAACCGTTGAATAATCTTCCTGATCAGGATTTTCGCTCCTAATTAATGATTGTGTAAGTCCTGAAGCAATTAAGACCTTCCCTACAGAAACAAATATTGCAATCATTCCAATTAACCCAAATTCAGCAGGCAATAATAACCTTGCTAAAATTACTGAAATAATAAATCCTATAATTTGATTTCCAAATTGCTGAGCAAAAGTCCAAACAAAACCTGAGGTAGCTTGCTTTCTTAGGGACATCTATAAAGACTTAGCCAATTCTTTTAAATACTCACCGTATTTAGATTTGCCGTATTTACCAGAGAGTTCAATTAATGTAGATCTTTCTATAAACCCTCTTTGATAGGCCACTTCTTCAATACATCCTATCATGGCGCTTTGTCTGTTTTGTATTACTCTAATAAATTCGGTCGCATCATCTAAAGATTCTACTGTACCGGTATCAAACCAGCTCATACCGCGGGTCATTACACCTACTTCTAATGCTCCGTCGTCCAAGTACATTTGATTTAAGGCAGATATTTCTTTTTCACCCCTAGCTGAGGGTTGGACATTTTTCGCATATTCAACCACTTTATTATCATAAAAGTAAAGGCCTGGAACAGCATATCTGGATTTTGGTTTTTCTGGCTTCTCCTCAATACTTATAGCCTTGTTATCATTATTAAATTCGACAACACCATAGCGTTGTGGGTCTTTCACAGGATATGCAAATATAGAAGCTCCCTTTAGGTTAATTTTACTTCGTAGTAAACTTCCAAAACCGTTACCATAAAAAATATTATCTCCCAAAACCAAAGCTACCTTATCATGCCCTATAAATTCTTTACCTATTATAAAAGCTTCTGCAAGACCATTCGGCTCATCTTGAATGGCATAATCAAAATTACATCCTAATTCCGATCCATCACCTAATAATTTTTTAAAAGATGCTTGATCGTGAGGAGTGGTAATAAATAAAATTTCTCGTATTCCCGCGAGCATTAATACTGAAAGGGGGTAATAAATCATGGGTTTATCATAGACTGGCAATAATTGCTTGCTTACCGCAATGGTTATTGGATATAAACGAGTTCCAGATCCTCCTGCTAAAATGATTCCTTTCATTATGAATATTGTTTTTTATAATAATCTTTATATGTACCACTAGTGACATTTGTGAGCCACTCATTATTTTCCAAATACCAATCTATTGTTTTCACAAGACCTTGTTCAAAGGTTACAGATGGCTCCCAACCTAATTCTTTATTTATTTTAGAAGCATCTATAGCATAACGCTTATCGTGCCCAGGCCTATCTTTTACAAAACTGATAAGCTTGGCTGAACTGCCTTTTTCCCTATTCAATTTAGTATCCATAATTACACATAGCAACTTAATAAGTTCTATATTTTGCCATTCGTTAAATCCACCGATATTATAGGTTTCTCCAATTCTACCTATATGAAATGCAAGATCTATTGCGATAGCATGATCTTTCACATATAACCAATCCCTAGTATATTTACCGTCTCCATAAACCGGCAGTCCTTTTTCTTCAATAATATTATTAATAAAGAGAGGAATTAATTTTTCCGGGAATTGATTGGGACCATAATTGTTTGAGCAGTTCGATATGATATAAGGTAGACCATAGGTTTCACCATAAGCACGTACAAAATGATCACTACTGGCCTTGGAAGCCGAATATGGTGAATTAGGATCGTATGATGTTGTTTCAGTAAATAAACCTTCTTTTCCCAATGTTCCGTAAACCTCATCCGTACTAATATGATAGAACAATTTATCATTAAAATCAGCTTTCCAGGTTTCCAATGCAGCATTGAGTAAATTCATGGTACCAATAACATTGGTACGAACAAAAGTTAAGGGATCTGATATAGATCGATCTACGTGCGACTCGGCTGCTAAATGAATAACTTTATTAAATTGGTGAGTTTCGAATAGTTCATTTATTTCATTTGAATTATTAATATTCGCTTTTAAAAAATGATAATTCTCAGCATTCTCGATGTCCTTTAAATTCTCTAAATTACCTGCATAAGTCAATGTATCTAGATTAAATATTTTGTAATTCGGATATTTATTAACTAATAATCGCACCAAATGAGAACCAATAAATCCAGCCCCTCCCGTAATTAATACCTTCATAAGTTTACCTAATTAAATTTTAGAAATTTTTCTTAAAAAGAATAGTTATAAATCCTGCGCGTTGGATATGTAAATAAATCTACGCTCAGCTTTTGAAATTTATTCAAATCATTTTTCCAAGTATGGTTAATTTCCACTTTCCATCTAAAATTTAACCTCCCCTTGTTACCAAACACTATATGATTAACGACTTTTTCATTTCCTAACTGGTCTAAATTGTTAATCTCTAAAAATTTGAGGATTTTAGAAGGCAGTTCCGAACCAAAAAAATCATAGGTTAAATCCAGGTTGGTATCTTCATCTTTGAATTTTTCAAACCAGATATTTTCGTAACACCATTCCAAGCTATCAAAAATCATCATCAAATTATATTTTTTAGCAATATACGGTTTTGGATGTGTTCCTTTATTTACCCGCCTTTTTCTTAAATTCATTCGGGATAATATCACTGCTTTAGGATTTCTTTTAAGATGTATACTTAAATATCTCCCTTTAAAATGTTTTTTAAACTTTCTAATATATTTAAAGCTTTTAGAAGAATCTACAATCACACTTGCGCCTGTTAATTCAAAAATTTTATTTGATATAAACTCTAAATCAATATTATCTGGATCTAAAAAAGGAAATATCTTGCCCCAGACAGGACATTCAGCATAAATATTTCCACAGGTACATTTTTTATTAGATCCGGAGAAGAATATTCTAATACCCTTATCAATCTCGCCGGCATAAAAAATATCGCCATTGATATGATTTAAATAACTGCCTAAAAATGTAGTTCCACTCCGGTCGTAACCTAAGATTGAGATAAATTTCATAAAATTTAAACAATCATTCCCGCCGCAACGGTTTCATTGGTATTTTCATCTATTAAGATAATGCTACCGGTATTCCTGTTATCTCTGTATGAGTCCAGCATAATTCTGTGTGTGGTCCTAATGGTTACTCTAGCGATATCGTTCATGGATAAGTCTTTATCTTCTGTATTTCTATTATAAGTATTAATATCAATCTTATAAACGACATTTTTGATCATGGCTCTTTGCTCGTTGGAAGTATGCATCACCGTGTATTTGGCACGTGGCTTTGCCGGATCATTATTTAACCAACATAGCATTACATCAAACTCCTGTTCTCCTTCCGGCTGATTATTTTTCTTCACAATCATATCACCACGGCTTACATCAATATCATCTTCCAAAGTCATGGAGATAGACATGGGAGCGAAAGCTTCTTCAATTTCATTTTCTCCAGCGTTCATAGATTTTATTTTTGATGTAAAGCCTGATGGTAATACAGCTACCTCATCTCCGGTCCTATATATACCGCTGGCTACCCTACCTGCATAACCCCTATAATCTCTGTGCTCATCACTTTGTGGCCGTAATACTGTTTGTACCGGGAACCTTGCATCTATCTTATTAATATCACTGCTAATATGTAAAGTTTCCAAAATACTTAATAAAGTTCCTCCGCCGTACCAGTTCATATTTTCTGAGCGATTCACTACATTATCACCTAAAAGCGCACTCATTGGCACAAAACGAACATCTTTTACTAGTAGTTTTGATGAAAATTCCTCAAATTGAGTAATGATCTCATTATACTTTTCTTCAGAAAAATCAACGAGGTCCATTTTATTGATACAAACAATTAAATGTGGAATATTCAATAAAGAAGCTATAAATGAGTGCCTTTTAGTTTGTTCGATAACCCCATGACGGGCATCGATAAGGATTAAAGCTGCATTTGCAGTAGAGGCACCAGTTACCATATTCCTGGTATACTGAATATGTCCAGGAGTATCGGCTATAATAAATTTTCGCTTTGGGGTGGTAAAGTACCGGTAAGCTACATCAATGGTTATACCTTGTTCTCTTTCATCTTTCAAACCGTCAGTAAAAAGTGCCAGATCAACTCCATCGTGACCTTTTTTAGCGCTGGTATTTGTAACAGATTCTAACTGATCCTCAAAAATTGATTTTGAATCAAATAGAAGTCGCCCGATGAGAGTACTTTTTCCATCATCGACACTTCCAGCGGTGGTGAATCTAAGTAATTGATTATTATTGATTTCCATTATTTTTTTTTGCTAAACGTTTTCTAGTATAATTTATAAGACTCTGAAACTAGTTCAGAGTGACGTAGGCTTTTGATTAAAAATAACCTTGCTTTTTACGGTCTTCCATCGCTGTTTCAGAACGCTTATCATCAGAACGATCACCCCTTTCAGTCTTTCTCATTGCCGAAACCTCATCGGCTATCTTGTCTAATGTGTCCGCTTCAGATTCAATTCCACCTGTTATGGTAATATCTCCTAAGGTTCTAAATCGAATCTTTTTCTTTTCGATCTTTTCTCCATCCTCCAACTTAAGGTATTCCGAAACCGGGATCCAGGAATTACTTCTGAAAACAACTTCTCTTTCATGAGCAAAATAAAGTGATGGAATACTAATATTCTCTCTTTTGATATAGTTCCAAACATCCATCTCGGTCCAGTTACTTATTGGAAAGGCTCTGAAATGTTCTCCTTCAAATTGTTTTCCGTTTAACAAATTCCACAATTCGGGCCTTTGATTTTTTGGATCCCATTCACCAAAATCATTTCGATGAGAGAAAAAACGCTCTTTAGCCCTGGCTTTTTCTTCATCTCTTCTTCCGCCTCCTATTGCGCAATCCACCTTATTCCCTTCAATTGCATCGAGAAGTGTAGTGATTTGCAAAGCATTTCGAGTAGCATTTTTACCCTTTTCTTCCGCGACTCTACCCTGATCTATAGATTTCTGGACTGACCCCACAATAAGCTTAGCACCAAGACTTTCGATTAAATCATCTCTGAATTTGATAGTTTCAGGAAAATTATGTCCAGTATCCACATGCATCAAAGCAAATGGTATCTTACTTGGGTAAAAAGCTTTTTTTGCCAGATGGGTAACTAAAATTGAATCTTTCCCGCCTGAAAAAAGGATTACAGGGTTTTCAAATTGAGCCCAGACTTCACGCAAAATAAAAATTGCTTCAGACTCCAGTTCATCCAGGTAATTCAGATAATATTTACTCATTACTTCTTTATTTCTAATTTGTTCTTTACATATTCCACGATCCTGGATACGGAAACTTCAGCATCTTCAAGATCTGTTTTAACTTCTACTTCAGGTGAAAATGGTGCTTCATATGGAGCATCAATTCCAGTAAAATTTTTAATTTCTCCAATACGAGCCTTTTTATAAAGTCCCTTTACATCTCGTGATTCACAAACTTCCAGGGGTGTATTTACAAAAACTTCGACAAAATCCTTGCTCCCAATAATATTCTTTATAAAATTTCTATCTGAACTTAAAGGAGAAATAAAGGACGCAATAACTACGTTTCCAGAATCAACAAATAATTTAGCTACCTCTGCAATCCTACGCAAATTTTCTTCGCGATCTTCCCGAGCAAAGCCCAAATTATTATTCAAACCACTTCGCACATTATCACCATCTAAAGAGAAAGTATGTATTCCCTTTTGATAAAGTTCTTTTTCAACCATATTGGCGAGGGTAGATTTACCAGACCCAGATAGGCCAGTAAACCAAATTACAAAAGAATTATGACCTTTGAGCTTGTTTCGATCCATTCGATCGATATTAAATGTATGTGGAACAATATTATTCATCACTATAATGTAATTCTTTATCTTTCTTTAATTTCTTACTTCTCCGCTGCTGCAGACCAAAATCATATTTATACCAGGCTCTTTCATGCAGGTAGTAAAGGATCATTTTAGTGATCAACTCTACAGCTCCTATTTTTAATCCGGTAAAAGGATTTCCAGAAATCCACCAAGCCAGCAACATAGTATCTATGGTCCCAACACAACGCCAGGTAATAGTTTTCGCAATATGCCTCTTACGACTATCTCCGTTTTTAGTGACACCAGCCTTAATATTGAACCAAATACGTTCATGAAAATAATACAATACCATTTTGGTTATCACTTCTGAAAAACCAATTTTCATCCCTGTATAAGGATTCCCTGTAATTATCCAGGAAAGTATTATGGTATCTATGGTACCAATCACCCTCCAGGTTACAGTTTTGGCGATATGTCTTTTATAGGTGTTAGCCAATTGTCGAAACCGAAAAATGATTATTTAAAAGATTCGCCCGGTTGTATCTCATCTCCTCACCGGTTAACCTGTCTATAACTTTAAGACCCGCTGCAGAGCATATAGCCTGACCAGCGGCCGTGTCCCATTCCATGGTTGGTGCAAACCTTGGATATACATCAGCATTGCCCTCGGCTACTAAACAGAATTTTAAAGAACTTCCCTTAGAGACAACCTCAATTTCATCGGTTGAATTTTGTTCCAGGTTAGAAATATATGCTTTAGTATCCTCATTCATATGAGATCTACTTCCCACAACTCGAATCTTACCTTCAAGCTTTTCTGGTGCAATTCGGGTTGAATCTGCATGTGCGAAAGACAAAGGATCAGTAGTTTTTAAAATCTGTTTCCAGGCTGAGCTTCCATCAGCATAATAAATAGTCTTTTGTACCGGTACGTAGATCACCCCTAATTTTGGTAAGTTATTAGCTATATATGCTATGTTTACAGTGAATTCACCATTCCTTTTTATAAATTCTTTGGTTCCATCCAAAGGATCTACGATCCAACAATTTGTCCAGTTTTTACGTTGATCAAAATCTGTTTGCTTGTTTTCTTCACTAATTATTGGAATACTTGTATTATTCAAATATGAATTGATCACTGCATTCGCTCTAAGATCTGCTTGCGTCAAGGGCGAATCATCATCTTTGTTCTCCACTTTAAAATCTTCACTACCATAGACTTTCATGATCACATTTCCTGCTTCTATGGCAGCTCCAATCGCTATATTTAAATTTTCATTCATCGCTAAGATCCTATTGCATAAAATTCAAAACCTATTTCTTCTTTTTTCTTTCTTTCCAATAATTTCCTACCGTCAAATAAAAATGCTGGTTTAAGCATATCATCATATATTTTTTGCCAGTCGTAATTTTCAAATTCATCCCACTCAGTTAATACTGCCACAGCATGAGAACCTTTACAAGCCTCATAGGGGTCATTTACTACCCGAACACGCTGTCTATTTTCATCTTCACTTCTGCTATTTAAATAATCTAAATCAGCATATACCTGTTCCCTTTTTACTTTTGGGTCATAAACTACAATCTCGGCCTGTTCATTTAATAGATAATCTGCAACATAAATCGCGGATGATTCACGGGTATCATTTGTATCCTTTTTAAAAGCCCAGCCTAAAAAGGCTATCTTTTTCCCGGATACGGTATTGAATAAAGTTTTAACAATGTTTGAAGCAAATCTCTTTTTTTGATGATCGTTCATGATGATTACCTGATGCCAGTAATCTGCCACCTCATTTAAACCAAAGGATTTGGCAATATAAACCAAGTTCAGGATATCTTTCTGAAAACAACTTCCCCCAAATCCGACAGAAGATTTCAGAAATTTTTGACCAATCCTGGAATCCATTCCAACAGCTTTGGCTACCTCATTTACATCTGCTCCTGTCTTTTCACATAATTCAGACATCGCGTTAATACTGGATACTCTTTGCGCCAGAAATGCATTTGCCGTAAGTTTCGAGAGTTCCGAAGACCACACATTAGTAGTTAAAATTTTTTCTCTAGGTATCCAATGTGCGTATATGTCAACAAGAGCCTGAACAGCCTCATTCCCAACTTCAGTATTAATGTCACCTCCAATTAAAACCCTGTCAGGGTTCATCAAATCATCCACCGCGGTTCCTTCCGCTAAAAACTCAGGATTGGAAAGTATCTGATAATTTACCCCATTCCCTGTATTATCAAGGATATTTTTTAAAGCTTCGGCAGTACGTACCGGCAGTGTAGATTTTTCTACGACTATTTTATCATTCTTTGAAACTCTTGCTATCTGACGCGCACAAAGTTCAATAAATTTTAGGTCCGCAGCCATCCCTTTACCAATTCCATAGGTTTTGGTAGGGGTATTCACCGAGATAAAGATCATATCAGCCGAATCTATCGCAGCTTCAACATCTGTTGAAAAAAATAGATTTCTACCTCTAGCCTCTTTCACCACTGCCGATAAACCCGGCTCATAAATCGGAATATTCTCTACATCTTCATCATTCCATGCCGCAATCCTATTTTCATTTATATCTACAACCGTAACATTGATTTCGGGACACTTTTGCGCGATCACCGCCATCGTTGGACCTCCAACGTATCCTGCTCCAATGCAGCAAATATTTTTAATCTTCATAAATTACAATTTTCGGTCACATTTGTCCCCCAATACTCCCTTTACATCATATACGACAGAACTATTATTTTTTAATTTCTGTAAATCTAATTCCAAAAATTCTTTGTGAGCAACAGTTAATACAATAGCGTCATAACTTCCTTTAGGCACTTTGTTTATGGTTTCAAGCCCGTATTCATGTTTCACCTCTGCCGGATTAGCCAAAGGATCATAGATGGTCACTTCTACTCCGTATTCTTTCAAATTTTTAATTACATCTACGACCTTGGTATTTCTAACATCAGGACAATTTTCCTTGAAGGTTATTCCCAACACCAAAATTTTAGCGCCTTTTACCTTAAGGTCATTTTGCAACATTAGCTTAACAACTTCCGAAGCCACATATTGTCCCATCGAATCATTCATTCTTCTTCCGGCAAGAATAATTTCCGGATGATAGCCAATTTCTTGAGCTTTCTGTGCTAAATAATAAGGATCAACTCCTATACAATGACCTCCAACCAAACCTGGTTTAAAAGGTAAAAAATTCCACTTTGTTCCTGCCGCTTCAAGTACTGCCTGAGTATCAATATTCATCATATTGAAAATTTTCGCAAGCTCATTGACAAAAGCAATATTGATATCTCGCTGTGAATTCTCTATAACCTTGGCAGCCTCTGCTACCTTAATAGTAGGGGCCAAATGGGTCCCCGCGGTAATCACTTCCGCATACAATTCATTCACTTTCTTTCCTGTTTCCGGAGTAGAACCAGCTGTGACTTTTAATATTTTATCTACGGTATGTTCTTTGTCTCCCGGATTAATTCTTTCCGGAGAATACCCCACATAGAAATCCTCGTTAAATACCAGACCGCTATGCTTTTCAAGTACGGGTACGCATTCATCTTCTGTCACACCCGGATAAACCGTAGATTCATATATCACTATATCTCCCTTTTTAAGTACTTTAGCTACAGTTTCACTACTTTTATATAGCGGTGTAAGATCAGGGCGATTATTTTTATCAACCGGCGTGGGAACAGTAACTACATAGTAATTACAATTTGTAATATCTTCAAGTTGGGTAGAACAAAATAGTCCATTCCCATTTTGCAATCCTTCCTTTTGAATTAAAGCCGATTGCAATACATCATCTTCTACCTCCAGGGTGGAATCGTGACCAGCCATTAATTCTTTAACCCGCGCTATGTTAATATCAAAGCCTACCACCGGATATTTGGTAGCAAACAATCTTGCAAGAGGTAAACCCACATAACCAAGACCAATGATGGCAATTTTTTTATCTGACATATTTATATTGATTTTTATTTAAGGTTTTTCCAATACCAGGATACTGCTTCCTTTATTCCATCCTCAATTTTATGACTTGGCTTATAATCCAAGAGTTTTTCAGCTTTTTCTATTGAGGCCAGAGAATGTGGAATATCTCCAGGTCGGTTAGGACCGTGTTTAACTTGCACCTTTGCTATTTCAGCATCATATTCTGAAAGGTGTTTTTTAAGCAATTGTGTGAGCTCTACCAGGTTGGTTCTGTCACCCACTGCTGTATTATATACCTCGTTTACCGCCTTTGGGTTATTACTGGTCATTGCCAGTAAATTCATTTGAAGAACATTGTCTATATAAGTAAAATCACGGGAATAGGTACCATCGCCGTTAATCACCGGACTTTCATACTTCATGAATTGCATAACGAATTTTGGAATAACTGCGGCATAAGCTCCATTGGGATCTTGTTTTCTTCCAAATACATTAAAATATCTTAAACCTATAGTATCAAAACCATAAGCCTTCTGAAAGATATCCGCGTATAATTCATTTACATATTTAGTAATAGCATAGGGAGAAAGTGGTTTCCCAATTTCCTGTTCAATCTTGGGTAGTTTTACTGAATCTCCATATGTAGATGAACTTGCAGCATATACAAATCGTATAACCCCGGCATCCCTTGCTGCCACCAACATATTCAGAAAACCTGAAATATTTACTTCGTTACTGGTAATGGGATCATTTATAGATCTGGGCACCGAACCTAATGCAGCCTGATGAAGAACATAATTCACTCCTTCACAAGCTCTTTTACAGATTTCCAAGTCTCGAATATCTCCTTCTATAAGGGTGAAATTAGGATTATCCCGAAAAGTCTCCAGATTATGCCTATGTCCTGTGGCAAAATTATCCAGACATATTACTTTGGCGTTAAGCGCTATTAAAAGCTCACATAGATTAGAGCCAATAAAACCTGCTCCTCCGGTCACAAGAACTATTTTACCGGATACTTTTTCCTTTGAGAAATCGATCATGAAAATTCAGAAATTTTAACATTTTAAATAGCTGCAAATATAAAATATTAATCTTCCAAGTTTACTAAAGAAACCTTAAAGCTGCAAAAACGTTAAGAATGATTCTAAAATCAATAATTAGGGGAAATTTTGATTTTCTCAATTGAGGTTTCTTTTAATTTTGCCATTTGTTAAGTCATAAAGTTGTGACAACTGTTCAAACTTGCATATCTTCGATATTAATAAATAAAAGCTAGCTCCAATAGTTATTCCACTTAAAAGGCGGATTAAATCTGAGAAAATTTTCAGAAAACAATAATCTATACCCCATACCAGCAAGGCACTAAAAGAAGCAACCATGAAAAATGGAACTATATCCCATAATTGACGTAACGGCGAATAAAAAATATACTTCTGAGTATATTTTGCATTAATAAAAAATGCAACTAGTGAAAGTGCGACCTGCCCCCATAGCAAACCATATATTCCAAATGGGATTGCCAGTAAAATTACTAAAACAATCAGGAATTTCTTGTAGACTTCCAATTTTAAAAAAAGATCGCTTCTTCCATATATGTTTAAAATCCCCAGGTTATAGGAATGTAAAGGAAAGAGCAAACCACTTAAACAAAGCACCTGAAAATAAGGTGCTGACGGAAGCCACTTTTCGGTAAAGAAAAAACGGAACAGCGGTTCAGCCATGGCAGCCAGAATTAGCAAAACAGGACTCACAACGAAGATGACCATTTTTAAAAGTTTCTTAAAGGCCACCCTAAGTCTTCGTGGATCATCTTTAATCTCTATAAACAAAGGAAAACTAACCTTATTTAAAGCACGGTCCAGATTAGATACCGGAAACTGCTTCATAGTTTCCGCCCGACTATAAAACCCTAATTGTGCTGCTGAAAAATATTTCCCAATAATCACCAAAAAAATATTATTGAAAAATCTATTCAATAGGTCCGCTAGACCAAGTTTATAGCCATAATCCCAATGTTTCTTAAATTTTGCGGTATTAAAACTTAACGATGGATACCAACCTGAATATTTCCAGATCAAAATACAGCTGACAATAGCATTAACTAAGCTACTATATACCAGGCTCCATACTCCAAAATCCTTAATAGCCAGAACAATACCTAGTATTCCAGCAATCACCGCTGCAGGTAAGGCTACAAGGGTTTGAGTTCTAAACTTCATTTCTTTGGTAAGCCTGGCCAGTTGTACAGAAGTTGCCGCTGTAAAAAGAAAACTTAGACAATATACTCTGATAATGTTTGTCAGAATTGGATAGTCATAAAATTGAGAGATCAAGGGAGCAGAAATGAAAGCAAGAAGATAAATCAACAACCCCGCAAAAAGGTTAAAAAAGAATACTGTGGAGTAGTCAGAATTATCAGCATCGCCGTCTCTAATCAGGGATTTACTTAAACCACTATCCAACAGCCCGTTTCCCACAGCAACAAAAACGGCGATCATAGCTATTAAACCAAATTCTTCGGGAAGGAGAATACGAGCCAGTACCAGGGAAACTGAAAACCCAATAAGCTGATTCCCAAATTGCTGGGCAAAAGTCCACATCAGTCCGAATACAGCCTGCTTTCTTAAAGACATTAAACATGTTTAGCGCGGCTAAGTTAATCTTTTTCTAATAATCCCGATAGGCTCTATAATGGCTAAGAAAAATTACTTAGCTTTAATTTTAAAAATATGGAACACGAACAAACGATTAAGATCTGGTTTACCGATTTCTATAAAGGATTCGATCCCTATGATAATATCCTCTTAGATTTGCTTAATCCACATTTCAGATTAGAAGTTGACCCTGGATATCCAGATTTCCTTATTTACAGCTGTCACGAAAAGGAATTCTTAAATTTTAATTGTGCGAGGATTTTTTATACTGGAGAGAATTTAGTACCCGACTTTAATCTGTGTGATTATGCCATAGGGTTCCATCATCTACAATTTAATGACAGGTATTTGAGACTCCCTAATTATCTCTTTTTTAGGGATCAATTTGAAAAGTTGACAATACCTAAATCATTCAGCAATGAATTTCTAACACAGAAACAAAACTTTTGCAATTTCATCTATGCGAATGCCCAGGCCCATCCGGCCCGTGATGAGTTCTTTCAGGCATTAAATGAATACAAACAGGTATCTTCCCCCGGCATACACCTCAACAATATGAATTTTGATGTTGGAGAACGCTTTGCTGAAGACTGGATGTATACCAAGCTAGACTTTCAGAGGTCATGTAAGTTTAGTATTGCCTTTGAGAACACCTCCACCCCTGGTTATGTTACTGAAAAAATCATGCACGCCTTTATAACTGATACCATCCCTATATACTGGGGCGATCCTGATATTACCAGAGACTTTAATCCGGAAGCCTTTATAAATTGTCATAATTTCAGGAATTTTGAGAAGGTGGTCGAATATGTAAGGAAAGTTGACCAGGATGAGGAGTTATATTTAAAAATTCTGAACGCCCCTGCGTTTCCAAATAACAAGATTCCCCAACATTTAAAATTTGAAAATTTAATTATGTTTTTTAGTAATATATTTAATCAGGACGCAGAGGGCAAAGTTAGAAGACCGCTCTTTGGTACATGCAATAAATACGAAGAGGAATTAAAACAAAATCGAAATAAGCCTGGTACTTTGCAAAAAATAAAACGCAGATTAAATTTTTAAGAAGTGTTCTGCGGCTCACAATGATTCCTGTTTTTACTGCAGATTATATGCTTTAATTAGTATTCATTTACAAGCTACCAGTCCATTTACATTTCATATCACAGGCCTTACTAAAACTTTAATTTCCTTCTTATTAAAAAGGTTTACTGGGGAGTCTCTTGAATTTTCATATTCAACATTTGAGAAAATTTATTTGCCCCATCTTGATTTAAGTGATCAGCATCATAAAAGTCAGATGAACTGAAAGAATTATTTTGCAAAAAATTATAATAGTATACATTATCAAAATCTTCTTCCATTTCTTTACAATATTTAATAGTAAGATCAAGTTGTTTCTTATTTAGGTTAGCAACATAACTATGGTAAGCTGGAGGAGTAACTAAGATAAGCTTCCAATTATTTTTATTAGCTATCTGGATTATTTCTTTAAAATTTTTCAATTGGAATGGCAGTAAATTAAAATTCTTCTTGGTATGTCTTTGAGCTGCTCGCAATCCTAAAGACTCTAATTCTTCAGGCAAAACATTTATGTTTCGCCGACCCCAGCCCAATGAATCAGCCAATTTGAATTTAATATCTGAGTAATAAAAATCAAAAACTTTAGAAAGCGTTTGACTACCTTTTTTGTTAAAAACCTCGAATTTTACTGGATTTCCGATTCCATAGTAAATATTATAAAACGAAGCTCTCCAGCTTTCAACTCCAGTTTCAAGCGAACCAAAAAGTGAAAAGTAAGAGATAGGTAGGATTATTGTTTCTAAATTTTGAAATTCTGAGTCGTAATTTTCTAATATTTTAAGATCGTAATCAAGAGATTGTGAAACCATGGCAGCATTAAATGCTGGTTGTTCAAGCAATGCAGGATTGACTCCTCTATAAAAATGGGAACTTCCTAAAACCAGTGTTTTTAAATTTTGGGAATTTTTATCAAGGTATGCCCGTTTAAAAGAATAATCATTTGGAATGTTCCTTAAAGCTAACTCCCCCATAAATAGAAACAATATCAACGGAAGGCTTAAAAATAATAATCTTATTAGAAATTTTCTCATTTATTAAAATTGGAAATAAATAAATTGTTGCTCTTCACCAGCATTGAGAAAAATTAATATAGCAATCGTATAATAAAGCATTAAACGAATAAATGACGATTGATTTAAGAATAATTTTTCCAAAGCGAACTGATTCCTTCTACCTAACCATTCAACAATTATGAATATAAATAACAATGGAATAATAAATTTTGCATAACCAATCCCCTGATAATAAGGTACACTAAACATGGACTTTGAGAACATTCCTCCCAAATAACTAATCGCGTGTCCTAAATTTTCTGCTCTAAAAAATACCCAAGCAATTACCGTTAAGCTAAAAGTCAATCCCATTTGCCATAATTCTTTTAAGGAAGGTAGATAAGAATTTTGAGCCACGTCCTCCATATTCTGTCTATTTCTCTTTGTAAGAAGCAAAGGCAAAAAATAAATAGCATTTAATGCTCCCCATACGATAAAGGTCCAGTTAGCCCCATGCCAGAAACCGCTTACTATAAATATAATGAAGGTATTGCGCACTTTCATCCAGGTTCCTCCACGACTTCCTCCCAGAGGAATATACAAATAATCCCTGAACCATGTAGATAAAGAAATATGCCAGCGACGCCAAAATTCTGCAATATCTCTGGAAAAATATGGAAACGCAAAATTCTGCATTAAGTTGAAACCAAATAAGCGAGCAGTTCCAATCGCTATATCTGAATAGCCTGAAAAATCACCATATATCTGAAAAGTGAAGAAAATAGCACCTAAGAGTAAGGTACTCCCAGACATATCTGCAGAGTTCTCAAAGATATGATTAGCATAGACTGCGCAGTTATCTGCAATCACAACTTTTTTGAATAAGCCCCACCCAATCTGACGCATCCCATCAACAGCTTTGGAATACTCAAATTTTCGACTCCTGTTAAATTGTGGAAGTAAATTAGTAGCACGTTCAATAGGTCCGGCAACAAGTTGAGGAAAGAAGCTTACAAAAGCAGTAAAGGAAATGAAATCCTTTGCCGGCTCAAGTCGATTCTTATAGACATCTATCGTATAACTTAAAGTTTGGAATGTATAGAAACTAATTCCTACTGGTAATATAATATTCAATGAGTTAGCATTTAACTCATAACCCGCTATACTAAAGGCTGATTTGAAGTTATCCAGAAAAAAATTATAATATTTAAAGAATCCCAGAAATCCTAGATTTACAATAATACTAATCCAGAGTAAAATTTTCCGATGTAATTTATTACTTACAATCCCCAGATTTCTGCCTACGAAATAGTCTACGAGAGTGCTAAAAAATATAAGAGAAAGAAAACGCCAATCCCACCAACCATAGAATAAGTAACTGGCTGCCGCCACCAGTAAGTTCTGCCATTTCAAACTTTTGTTAAATACAAACCAATATAGAATGAAAACGAGCGGTAAAAAGATCGCAAAATCAAGGGAATTAAATAACATTCATTTTCTTTTAAAATCTAAAAATTTCAAATGATTAGAATGGTTATTTTCGGATGGGCAAATCTATAGTAAATTAATGAATTTCAAAACCCCGTCGACTCCAAATGAACTAAAGTAGTCGCGATTATTTTCTCCTCAAATTCACCGGTCTTATATTTACCGTCGAGTCTATTATTCAAAACTTCTACAGCTTTAATACCCAGTTCTCTTGGATGCTGTTCAATGTAACTAATTGACGGTGTTAAGTACTGAGCAACCTCTCTGCTTATATAACCAATCAGCTTAAGATCCTCCGGAATCTTAATATTTTCCTCATACGCAACGCGAGTCGCTAAAATTGCGCTTTCAAAATCTGTGCACAGTAGTGCTTCTATTTTCTCTGAAACGATTAGATCTCTAATCTTATTCTTTAAATCTACAGGCTTCGTACTTGTTACCATATGTAAATCTTCTTCATCCTGCATAGCCTGTTCATAACCTTTAATCCTTAACTGCCCAATGCCTACATGATGTATGGCGGAAGCCAGACCCACTTTATGTAAACCTTTCGTTCTAAAGAATTGAGTTGCCTCATAAAAACTTTTTTCATCATCCACTCCAATTTTATCGGCAGGTAAACCTAAATTGATTCTGTCATAAATAACAACTGGTATATCGTAATCTAAAAGAGCATATAAATGATCATACGCCTGCTTCTTCTGAGTTTCCTCTGAAACTGCGATCAATACGCCATCAACCATTCCAGACGTCAATAAATCACATATTTGCTTTTCACGTTCCAGAGATTCATTTGAAATATAAGTAATAACTTGTTGATCATGTTTTTGAGCTTCAGCCTCCATTCCTGAAAGTACCCGGGCAAAAAAACTATTCGAAATATTAGGAATCACTACCCCAATAGTTCCAGTCTTACTTTTTTTCAAATTTACCGCAACCGGATTAGGCCTGTAATTATGAAGTTTTGCAAGTTCCTTTACCCTTTCAGCAGTTTTCGGGCTTATTTCAGGGCTGTCGTGCAAAGCTTTAGAAACAGTGGAAACACTAACATTTAAAAGTTTTGCCAATTCCTTTAAAGTGATCTTGCTCTTCATATGTAGGGAAATTAATTATAAAATTTTAAAAGTACAGAAAACCAACTACTAAAGATTTTTTAGATTTGTTAGATACCAGACTTTTCTGGTCATTTACAAAGAAAAGAATAAAAGTTGTTTAAAAAGTTCCACCATACCGAAAATCCTCCTTCCGAAAATATTTTAATTTGGGATGGGAAATGTGGCTTTTGTAAGTTTTGGAAAACCAGGTGGGAAGATAAGACTGAAGGTATGATTGTTTTTAAAACCTTTCAGGAATATGCTTCTAACTTCCCTGATATACCAATTAAAGAATTTAAAAAGGCAAGTAGACTTATTGAAACCGACGGTAAGATGTATAGTGGACCAGACTCAGCTTATAGATCTATATGGCATACAGGAGTAAAAACTCAGCACCGCTTTTACAGATCAAATGTCTGGTTTCGCCATTTAAGCGATCATGCCTATAATCATATTGCGAAGAATAGAAGCTTTTATTTTAAATTAACGAAAATCCTATTTGGTTCTAACCCTAAAAAGCTTCAACCCTACTGGCTTTTTTACCTGATCATAATTATTGCAATTCTTATTCTTTTATGAAACTACCAAAATCCTACTGGTTTTATATCATCGCTGCCATAATTACAATTATAGGGCTGGTTACCGGATGGTATTTCTTTTTATTAGTTCTATTCCCTTTAGGATTATTTTCTTCAAAAGATAAAGGCGAATAACCTCCCAGCTCAAGCCCTTACTGCGGAGTTAAACTTATCCTAAACACCGTGCACTTTTTGCTAAAATCACGCTTTCAGTGTAATTTGATTCTGAAATAAAATTCAATTAAAATGAAAGATTACGGTACATTATCCCAAGCGATTAATAAATTAAAATTAGAGGAAGGATACGAGGAAGATTTCAACCTGCTTGATGAAGAGATCGAGTTGAAGTCTAAAAAGCAAACTTTTGGTGTAGAAGAATTTGAAGTTGATAAAGTATTAAGATTTGAAGGCATGAGTAATCCTGATGATAATGCTATACTTTATGCTATTACTACTTCAGATAATCACAAAGGAGTTCTGGTAGATGGATATGGTGTTTCAAGTGGTCAGGTTTCCAAAAGAATGCTTGATAAATTAGATTTGAAGGACCATAGAGAACTGGACTAGCCTAAGTTAAACTTCTATTAAAGTAAGCCTGAGAATTGGCAAAATCCAACTCTCATTGTAAATTTGTATTGAAATTAAAAAAACGATAAATAAAAACTATGAATTACTTAGGTCTAGATTCAAATAAAACGAAAAATACAGTAGAAGAGCTGAATATACTTTTAGCCGATTATCATATATACTATCAAAAACTCCGTAACTTCCACTGGAACGTTATAGGAAAAAACTTTTTTGATCTGCATGAGAAGTTCGAAGAACTATATGATGATGCAAAATTGAAGGTTGATGAAATCGCCGAAAGAATATTAACTTTAAGGTATCAACCTACCAGCAATCTTAGTGAT
Source organism: Christiangramia echinicola DSM 19838 (assembly GCF_000423065.1). Classification (GTDB taxonomy): domain Bacteria; phylum Bacteroidota; class Bacteroidia; order Flavobacteriales; family Flavobacteriaceae; genus Christiangramia; species Christiangramia echinicola. The sequence continues at coordinate 773,319 of NZ_AUHG01000011.1, read as the reverse complement.
TATCTAAAAGATTCTAATTTAAAAGAGGCTCCTTCAGATATTTCAGACAGTAAAATGATCGAATTATTACTAGAGGATCATGGGCTACTTCTGAAACAAATGAGAAAAGTTGTCGAAATTGCAGATGCTGGAGATGATGAAGGTACTATAGATCTTATTGGTGCTTATATCCGTGAACTGGAAAAAACAAGTTGGATGCTGGATGCCTGGAAAATGAAAACCAGTGAACAACATAAGCCAGTTAAATAATAAGAAATAACATATGCAGGATTTCGACTTCCAAGAATCAATAAAAGGTATATGGGACAAATTAGGCGGATGGCTGGATTCTTTAATCCTGGGTCTGCCTAATTTTCTTTTAGCCATAGTTGTATTTGTCCTTTTCATATTTATAGCCAAATACATTGGGCGACTTTTTGAAAGAATCACCAGAAAACACATCAAGCAGGATTCCATTAGGCTGATGGTCGTTAAGGTTATAAAAGCGATCGTAATTCTTATTGGCTTTTTTATTGCTCTGGGACTTCTGAATTTAGATAAAGTTCTAACCTCTGTTCTTGCTGGTGCTGGAGTTGTAGGTCTCGCAATAGGTTTAGCCCTTCAGGGCACTTTGAACAATACCTTTTCGGGTCTTATATTAAGTTTTTTACCCGAACTTCAAATTGGTGACTGGGTCGAAACAAATGGATATGCAGGTACTGTAACCGAAATAAATCTGAGAAATATAGTTGTAAAGCAATCTGACAATAATTATGTGGTGATTCCCAATTCTAAAATTGTTGAGGAACCATTTAAGAATTTCACCAGGACCGCAAGGTCACGTGTCTTTGTTGATTGTGGAGTAGGATATGAATCTGATCTTGAGATGGTTCGTGACCTTACCTTAGAAGTAATTAAGGATAAATTTCAACAAAGAGGAAATGAAGAAGTTGAATTTCTTTATAATGGATTTGGAGATAGCTCGATTAATTTTGTTGTTAGATTCTGGATAGATGCTACTAATAACAGGGATTTGCTAGTAGCACAACACGAGGCAATTATTGCCATTAAGAAAGCTTACGATGGTAAAGGTGTTAACATCCCATTCCCTATACGCACTATCAACTTCAGTAATAAATTAGACCTAAATAAAAATGGTTGATTTTTAATCATCAGCCACAATAAAATAGCCCTGTAAATACAGGGCTATTTTTATACTATAGATTAAATAAAACCTAAAATTTCAGGCCTATTCCAAATTGAAATCTTGTTCCTTCTTCACCAGCGAAAAGGCTGAAATTTCCCTGTATAGCATCGGCACTATTAATCCAAATTCCACCTCCGTAGCTGTCATGCCACTTATCACTGTTTTGAGAATCCACCCATACTCTTCCTAAATCATAGCCGACGTAAATACCAGGTTGAAATGGCAGGAAACTAGTCTTCACGGTATTAAAAGAATATCGCAGATCTGCACCTGTTCCAAATGAACTTTTCCCTGTATACCTTTCTAACCTGTAACCTCTAAGACCGCTATCTGCTCCTAATTGTGCCGCCTGGTAGAATTCATACTCTTTACCAATATTAATATGAGCTTCGGCCCTGGTTTTAATTACTAACTTTCTATTATTTGTTAGAGCGTTATAAAATCCCATATATGGCTTAAAATAACCATATTGTCTGCCAGGATCTGTTGTATTGATTTTCGCACCAAGATTCAGCTCGAAAAGCATCCCTCTTGTTGGGTTCAGTACATCATCATAGCTTTCATATCTATACATAGCATCAAGTCCGGCAAAGTATTTTCTTTCGAAGAAATCGGGATCTGTGGTAGTAAAATCTTCAGAAATAAATCTTCCTTCTTCATCCTGAACTTCGATCCCTTCAAAGCTTGCCGTGAAACCGAAAAAGCTACCAAAAGGAGTTTTATTAACTAATGCTGCTTTTACGCCATATTTGCTTAAGCCCACTCTGTTATAGCTAAGTCCCAAGTTTTCCTCGAAATTTTCAGTTTCATTACCAAATCCGAAGAAATTTTCAGAAAATTGAGGACTTGCGAAATTTGCCCCCAATTGCAGGTTATATTTTCCAATTATACTTGCAAATTCAGCTTCGTATGCCAGAGCAAAACCATTCGTTGATGAATGAACTTCCCCGGAAAATGTATGCTGCGAAGTAAATGGATTCCTTTTAAATTTATTGATAGACTTTACATACTCCAAGCCGAAATTAAATCCGTGATCTGGATTATAGCCTATTTCCGGAAGAATAGAGCCTGAAGCAAATGTCTTTTTATCCTTATCATAGGTATTAATCTCGTAATTATCGGTTAAACGAAGTCTCGCATCACCTGTTTTCTCAATAGTATTTGGTAAAGACTTATGATCATAGATCTTAAGATTTTTCCCACCATCTATATTGTAGACGTCGTTGTTTTGCCCACCAATTACCCGAACAAAGATCTTGGAAGGACCATTATCTTTTACAAAAATCCTGTCGTCATCATCTAATCCATATACCCAGATTTCTTTGGTCTCTTCGTACTTGTAATTTTTATCACTTAATTTTTCAGCTCTTTCACCATCCTTATTTCTGGAAATGGTAACTCGAGTTTCACCGTTTTCAAGCCTTTCAATATCTACAAAGTCATCCTTATCGGTTCCTGTAACAATGGCAAGATTTGCTAAATGATCATAATACCTTTCAGCAATGTCAACAATATTATTTCGACGGCCTTTAAGATTGTTAATTAAATCCTGGGTAGTTTCGCCCCTTGTTTCTTCAGGTAATTTTGAAAAAGCTTCTTCTATATCCTCATCGGTTACATTATTCTTAATAAATTCTGCCTGCTCTATCCAGGTTAATTTACCTTTATTCTGCAACAGCGACCTATCCAGCCCCATCGCGGCAATATTGAACCACTCTACATCGGTAATATCGTCTCCATATACCGCGAACTGATTAGCAAAACCGGTAAGCGCCCTTAGCGTTCCGAAAAAGGCACCATCGAAATTAGAAAATACCTGATCCCGATCTCTAGGAATAGGTTCAAAATGATGTTTCCCTTCTTCATCTTCAATTTCAGCCCAACGCCATTGATCCTGGTGCCTATCCCAATCTCCAATAAGCATATCAAAGATTCTTGCTCTTACATAGGCTGATTCATTCAAAGTATATTTCTCATCCCTTCTTAACCTTTCGATCATATCGGCCGTGCTAACAATATCATGATCTGGGCTTCCAAAAGACTCGTAACCGGTCCAACCTTCTTCAGGTCTTTCAACGATCATATAAATATCATCACCATGTATGGAATTATACTTTCCTAGTGCTTTTTGTTTAGGTAAATAAAAAACCTGAGGGTTCGTATGATAAACTCCGGCTGCTCTGCTCAAAGTTGGAATTGCCAGAAAGCCATATGGGTGTGCCGCCGTATAAAAGTCTGTCAGCAAATTTTCTGCTACCGTATTTTCAAGTTTACTTTCAACAGGTTGATTCTTAAACGCCACATTCTGTAAAAATCTAAGGGCATCTTTTCTAACCCTTCTAATGTTGTATTCACGGCCTGCACTGTCTTTTACCCTAAGGGATACGGTTTGGTGACCTCCACCCTCTCGTACTACTTCTAATCCGCCATAAAGGGTATCAAGATCTGCTACTTTAAAAGTCACATCTGTACCATATAATTTACGGTATCTCTCTCCCCAGACAGTTTTATGAACAGGACTTTTATCGGTTTCGGTTTCTTTGTAAATGGAAGTGGTCTTAGTTCCAGGGAAACTTTCTGGATAATCTTTAAATTCAAAAGGAACAGGCGTTTTAAGGACTTCCTTCTGAAATAATAATTTAGGCTTATTATCCTGATTTCCGTAAAAACTTATCCATGATGATCCGTCTTTAAAAATATCTAAAACAGCAAATCCTTGACCGTTATATGCAAAAACACCATCATTACTCAAAGTAGCATAAGATGCCTTTGATCCAGACCCGGATACGATCTGCTTTACACTATCATGTTCTATATATTGCAAAGAATGTTCGTGACCAGACGCAAAGATAAGCCTCTCACTACCCTGCGCAATCGTGGATAACCTGTTGGCCAATGACTTGTAGCGATTATTTTGAGCATCCTGAATAGACACTCCCCCGGTTGTCCTGATTAAAGTGGCAAGTGATCCAAGAATTGGTAAAGGGATCTTCTTCTGCGAAGGGTAAATATGCCTGTCTATAGTATACTGACCTCCATGAACTCCGTTTGTGTAAATAGGATGATGTAAGGCAAGAAGAACAGTTTTATTCTGATTCTTTTTAATTTCAGATTCCAGTTCAAGGAACATTGCTTCCCTGGTTTTGATCTGATCACAATTATCATTTATTCTCGGATTTCTATCCCAATCCTCTAAATACCATTGTGAATCTATCACAATAAGCTGAATATTTTCTGAAACCTCAATTGATTCTAGTCCGCAACCAATTTCCGGGCTCCAAATAAGGTCATCTTCAAACCTTTCTTTTAAGTAGTCCTTTTGTCTTTCAAGACCATCTAATTTTTCATTATACCAGTCATGATTTCCTGGGATTACAACAACCTTCCCCTTATAATTCTCGATAGCATCAAGTTGCGCATCCAGACGATATTCTGCCGCCTCACGCTCAGAAGAGCTTTTTGGAGGCATCCCATCAGGATAAATATTATCTCCCAGGAAAATAGTATAATTCTCATCCTTATTTACTGAATCCAAATAGGTTTTAAATGCTATTAAACCAAGAGAAGATCCTCCCGGGGGTGAATACCCACCATCTCCAAGGAGATAGAAAGATTTTTCTATTTCTTTATTTTCAGGATAATTAAAGTCTGATTTTGCTTCTCCATCGCGATATTTAGGTTCTACCGTAGCACAGGAAAAAGCTAGGAAAACTAAGAAGATTGGGGCTAAAAGTTTAACTTTTTTCATAGAAAATTATGCTCAATTTTTTTTGTAATTTGGTCGTTCCACTTAAGAACTTCATGTATGAATAATCTCATAGAGAAAGCTGATAAATTTGTTGAAGAATTATTTAAAGATAAACTGCCAAACACCTTTATTTATCATAACTACCAGCATACGCAGCGTGTGGTTAAAAGTACTAAAGAATTAATCGATAATTCTGAAATTAATGTTAAAGAGGAAGAGGCTCTAATCCTTGCAGCATGGCTGCATGACACAGGATATATCCATAAATACAAGGGGCATGAAGTAAAAAGCGCCGAGATAGCAGAATCCTTTTTAAATGAGCATAATGCTACTGAAGAGTTAATAGAAAAGGTAAAAAAATACATTTTGGCGACGAAGTTCTCGAACATTCCTGAATGTATTGGAGAAAAGATCATAAGAGATGCAGACTCTTCTCACTTCGGAAAGGATTATTTTGAAGAGACCAGTGAATTTCTAAGACAGGAGCTGGAACTTCATAATATTAAGAATTTCACAAATGCTGAATGGCTCGAGGAGAACATCATGGTATTTACTGAAAAACATCAGTATTATACAGATTATGCTATCAAAAATTGGAAACCGAAAAAAGAAGACAACCTGCTGGAACTTATTGAAAGTAAAAATAAGCAGGAGAAGAAATTGAATAAAGAAGAGCATAAAGCTCGCATGAAGGCTAAATATAAGAATGAAAACCCGGAAAGGAGTATCCAGACCCTTTTCAGAGTTACTTTGAGAAATCACATCAAACTGAGTGATATTGCAGATACCAAGGCTAACATTCTATTATCTGTTAACGCCATTATTATTTCTTTAGCCCTGGCAAATCTTATCCCTAAACTGGAGGCAGAATCCAATAAGCATTTGCTTATCCCCAGTCTTATTTTAGTGCTTTTCAGTGTAGCTTCGATCATCCTATCGATACTTTCCACAAGACCAAATGTAACCAGTGGAGAATTCACCAAGGAGCAGGTAAAGAACAGAAATGTAAACCTCCTGTTTTTCGGTAATTACCATAAAATGCCATTTGATCAGTTTAAATGGGGAATGAATAAGCTTATCAAGGATAAAGACTACGTTTACGAAATGCTTATGCTGGATTTACATTTACTGGGAAAAGTACTCCACAGAAAGTATTTCCTGCTCAGGTTAACCTATACGGTATTTATGACCGGGATCATTGTCTCTGTGATCGCATTTATTCTTGCGTTCTATCTAATGTAATTCTTCCATTAGATCATCATAATTAATGATCTTTTCAGGATGATTGCTATCCGGGGTATAAAGTATATTCACCCGGATGGCTTTTAAACCAACAACCCCCTGTACATCTTCCAGGTCTAGCAATTCTACCTCATCACCAAAATAATTCTTAGCCTGTAGATATTTGATGTATTGCAGATATTCTCGTTCATCACTACCCTGAGAATAAACAATGGTCATTTTACCTTTCTGGGTTACTCTTTCTTCAGTCCCCTTCACAAAGGCTTTATCTATTCGTTTTTTAATGATCTCGTACCGCGCGTTATAAGTACCGTCAACATCAAATTTCTTTTCATCCATTCTATACCTAATAGACATAGTGCTATTATAAACGAGGATCAAAGAGGCTGCTTCTAATTTTATCGGAGTATTTTCCTGTAACTGGTAGAAACGATTTTCCATTTCACACATAGTGCTTAATTGCCAGAGTCTTAAATTGAATAAATAGACCTTGTTAAATGGACGTTGATTAGCCATGGAAGCTCCTATATACATGTTATGGTCTACCCCATCGGTCTTATATCTTTCAAAATAATGGGGATATATGCCCTGTGCCTGCACCTGTTTTTTATCAATATACCTGGACATGGTACGGTTGATCTGCTGAACCGTATCATCGTACTTCTTGCGGTGATTATATACCAGGCCGGTTTCAGGATTTAGCATTTTGGAGTAATCATCAACCAGCTTTCTAATTTCGTCTGATTGCTTTTTTAAATGACTCATTAACGGATTCACTTCCTTCTTCAGAAGATTAAAAACCTCTTGCTCACTACTTGCGTTAAGCTTATCAAGAAGTTCCTCTTTAAAATCTGAGATCCGGTATTTTACCTGGTCATAAATAGGCAATTCTTCAATTTCATAAGCCTTTTTAATAATATCCAGAATAATGTCAAGTTGATCCAGAAGATCTTCTTTGATCGCATCATTTCTAGCTTCAGAAGAGGCTACTATATCAATTTGTCCATATAGCGGGAAAACATCTTTAAAGGTAATATCCTTAAATGAAGCCAGGCCGTCCTTATCCAGATCCCGAATAAACTTCTTTGCTTCTTTTTCAAAAACCCACAGTACACTTGGATGTATCGAGGTACACTCACTTTGAATAACAGCTTTCACCCTGTTTTCAAAATCGTTACGATTACGCTCTACGGTAGTAACTATATAAGGTAGAATATCGTCCAGCTTAATAGCATTAATGCTGTTGAGTTCATTCTTTCTTTGAGAAACCAGTTCCAGAACGCCCAGTAATCTTCCGTTCTTAGCAATAGGTGCAAGCAAACAGCTTTTAACCTTATTCTTTTGAAGGTTTTTGGCAAGCAGATTATCATTCTCTTTTACATAATCATCTACATTTGAAATGCTGAAGTATGAATTATCATCTATTAATTTCTGAAACCCGCTTTTACAGATCCCGGTTTCACAGTCGTTAACCAATTTATCATCTAGAATAAAGCTCGTTGCTTCACCATTATCCATACGTTCAAAAACCATGTCTTTATGATTAAAAACAGTAAAACCAACTCGCAAGTCTGAAATCTTATAAATAGACCTGAAGATCTCCTGAAGTTTTTGCAACTCTTCAGTTTCATTTACTTCTTCAAATAAAAGCGTGGTTTTTAATTCTGAAATAGCGTCATCTATCGTAACATCTGTAAGATTCACGATGGTAAAACCTTTAAAAATATAACTACCAGGAGGAATTTTTTCCTTCCATAATTTTAAGTCATCTACATTCTGTAGTAATTGATCTACATCACTCTCAGAAATATCAGGCGCACTATCCTTTTTAATGATCTCCACAAAATCGGCATTCATGGCGATTCTATAATGTCTTCGAATTCCGTTTTCATCTGGAATGTCATAATATAGAGGCCTTGAAACATCTATATTATAGCCATAGTATTGCTTAAGCACCTGTATACAGGCAAATATATAGATAAGCTCTTCATCTGTATTTCGAAAAGAAAGCTGAAAGTCTTCCCCGGCATTTTTAAGAATCTGCTTAAGTCTTTTGGATTTATTGAAGAGGATATCGTGAAACGGAACCGCTGCAGCTTTAATCTCATTATTGGTTAATATATTAGGAAAAAGGTCATCAAGTAAAATCTCTATTGGCTCTTTGAATTTTTTAAGAAGATCCAGATTTTCAAATCCTTCAGATAATTCAGGATAATCTGATATATATGCCAACATATCTTCCATGTATTTCCTGGAAATACTGCTTTCGATTTCATTCACCTCCTTTTTATACTGTTCAATAACCTTATGGAAACTGATCTTTATATCTAAAGGAAACTCTTTTAATTGCTGCATCATAACCGGATAATTTAAGGTAAAATTAAAAGTTATGGAAGCCGATTAAAGCTAACTACATTTAAATTAACAATAATTTATAAATATTGATCTACTATGAGAATGTAGTTCTTTATTTTTGTGAAAAATACTTTAACAAATGAAGAAAATAGCAATATTGATTTTTGGTTTCGCTTTAATACTAACGGGATGCCAGGAGGATAAAGGCTACTATTTAAGCGGAACAATTGATGGCCTAGATAACGGCACCAAGGTTTATATTTCTGAGAGAGATGAATCTACTCGAAGTCTAAAACCAATTGACACTGCGACCATTCAGGATGGTAAATTCGAAATAGACATGGAAGATCAGGATCTTCCTAGTTTAAGCTTTCTGGGATTTGAAGGGGTTAATGGTAATGTAGTTTTTATTGCTGAAAATCAAGAAATAAGATTTGATATAAATAAAGACAGTCTAAGAAATACCGAAATTTCGGGAGGTAAAGAAAATAAAGCTCTTGCCGAATATTTGGAACATTTAAAGGAGCTAAACAGCAAAATGGTTGGGATGCAAACCGATATGCGTCGCGCTGCAAGTGAAAAAGACACTGCTACCCTTAATAATTTAAGAGAAGCTCAAACCGAATTACGAGATAATGATAAAACCTTTAAGAAAGAGCTATTCAATAGAAATAAAGATTCTTATGTCTCTATCATGTTATTAACAGATATGCTTAATATGAGAACTCATTCTTCGTCTGAAGTTAGAGATATGTATACTGAGGTTTCAGATAGAATTAAAGAAACTCCACTGGCTAAATCATTAAAACAAAATTTAGACAATAGTCTTGCGGCTGAAGTTGGAAGTAAAGCTCCTGAATTTACAGCTCCTACTCCAGATGGAGAGCAGTTATCTTTAGACGAAAACTTAGGAAAAGTTACTATTGTAGATTTTTGGGCCGCATGGTGCAAACCTTGCCGAATTGAGAATCCTAACCTAGTACGTACCTATAATAAATATAAAGACCAGGGATTGAATATTATTAGTGTATCTCTTGATAGACCGGGTCAAAAAGACAGATGGTTACAAGCAATTGAAGATGATAATCTGGAACAGTGGAGTCACGTTTCTAATCTGGAATTCTGGAATGAGCCTGTTGCCAAACAATATAGAGTGCGTTCTATTCCTGCTACTTTCATTCTGGACGAGAATGGAGTTATTGTAGCTAAGAATTTAAGAGGAGATGCTCTTGCTAATAAAATTGGAGAATTATTAAAATAATTCAAGCCTAGAAATACTAAAAAAAGCGCCAATTGGCGCTTTTTTTATTTCAGCTCAAAGCCTACATTTACTTTTATCTTTATCTCTAATTCGCCGGGAGCAATCGTTTCCTGACTGCCTTTAGCTGCACTCATTTCTACAGCTTCATCCATTCTATAAACAGGTTGAGAATTTCGGTAATCCATTTCACTAATTGAAACTGCTTTCCCAACTTCCTGTCCTAATGGTTCAGATAGTTGCCTGGCTTTATTTTGCGCGTCCAGAACAGCTTTTTTTCTAGCCTCCCTTTCGTATTTTTCCATTTCAGAAGACTTGAATTGAATTCCATCAATCCTATTAAGTCCATTTTCTAATAGACCTTTCATGATCCTTTCGTAATCCTTTATATCATCCAGGCTTATAGAAATTGCCTGGTTAGCTACATAGCTATAGGTTTTATCGTTATAGTCGTAACGTTTATTCAGATTCATATAATCGGTCTGAATATTCTTCTCATCTATATTCTGTGATTTTAGGTATTTGATCACCTTATTCACCACCTCATCATTTTGCTTTTTAACTTCGGCAGCAGAAGAACCTTCATGTTCTATTCGGGATTTAATAAGCACCTCATCAGGTTCTACTTTTACGGTACCTTCCCCGGTAACGTTAACTACAGGTCTTTCCATATTCTGTTGAGCTATTGCCGGAAAAGCAGCAATCAGCGTTAGAATAAATAATACTTTTTTCATATAAATAGTTTTTAGTTTTATTGAATATAACCAAGAAGAGTACCAAACTATAAATAACCTGTTCTTTGCAGAAAAAAAAGAATAACGATAGGGATTGCCAGTAAAATAACCATGAGCAGGTGAGTTTCAAATACCCACGGAGCAAAAAGCATGGTTAAGAGGTAACCTCCTGTCGCACCGCCAAAATGAGCATCATGACCAATATTGTCTGTCCTGCGTTTCATACCGTAAATAGTATATAATAGATAGCCAATTCCGAAGATATAGGCCGGGACAGGAATAACAAAGAATAGACCCAGGGTCATATCTGGTTGTAAAAGAATTGCTGAATATAAAACCCCCATCACCGCACCACTTGCACCAACTGCCGTATATTGATAATCGTTCTTATGAAAGAAAAATGAAAGCAGGTTTCCTAATAACAAACTACCCAGGTAAATAATTATAAATGCAACAGATCCTAAATTATAGATTAAGACATTGGCGAAAAAAAACAGGGTAAGCATATTAACAAATAGATGTCCCGTATCTACATGGAGAAAGCCGGAGGTGAAAATTTGAAATTTTGAACCTCCTTTTATATCGGCAATATTGAATTTGTATTTATTGAAAAAAGATTGATCACTAAAACCTTTAAAAGAAACCAGAACATTCACGGCGATTACAACGAGTGTTGCAAGGCTTAATTCTCCCATATTTGCGTAAGTTTAATTTCAAATATACCATATATTTGCCGAAAGAATTTTTATGCAAGGATTAGTTTTCTGGTTGATCTACCCTATCCTATGGCTTATTTCCATTCTCCCATTCAGGTTATTTTATATAGTCTCGGATCTCGTATTCGTATTGGTTTATCATATAATAGGTTACAGAAAAAAAACGGTAAGGAATAATCTGGAACTGGTGTTTCCGGAAAAGTCTGAAGATGAGATAAAACAGATTCAGAAGAAATTCTACAGTCACATGTGTGACATGTTTCTGGAGATGATAAAAAGTATTAGTATTTCAGAAAAGGAAATTGAAAAACGATTCACTTTTACAAATCTGGAATATTTAAGACAACTGGAAAATCAGGATAAAAGTCTAATTGTAATGCTTGGTCATTATGCCAGTTACGAATGGATAAATGCTTTACAGCTTTATGGTCTTAAATATAGAACCTACGGTATCTATAAGCAAATTAAGAATAGACGATTTGATAATCTGGTAAAAAAAATTAGAGGAAGATTTGGTGGAACTTTGATCACGACTAAAGAAACTACTTCTACAATAAGATATAATCAGGAGAAGGGGATTTTGGCAAATTATGCAATGATAGCTGATCAATCTCCCAAACTTAGTCGTGCGAAATACTGGATAGATTTTATGGGAATTACCGTACCGGTTTTTGAAGGATCAGACAGAATGGCCAGAAAACTGGATATGGCGGTCATCTATCTTCACGTAGAGAAAAAAGGACGTGGATTTTATGAAGCAACCATAAAACCTATAACTGAAGACGCTCCTAACGAACCAGAACATGCTATCACTAAAAAGTTTGTAGAATACCTGGAGAGTCAAATAAGAAAGAAACCAGAATATTATTTATGGACTCATAAACGATGGAAACATCGCAATGAGCCCATTCCTGAAAATTCTGAAATAATTAATTAAGAAATTATATCCTTAATCTCTTTAATCATTTTCTGTGCTAGATCATCAGCTTCCTTCTGTGATTTAGCTTCAGTATAAATTCTAATGATTGGTTCTGTGTTAGATTTACGAAGATGAACCCAGTTTTCAGGGAAATCGATCTTAACACCATCTACGGTAGAAATTTCTTCCTTAGAATGCCTTTTTTCTACAGATTTCAGAATTCCGTCAACGTCAAGATCTGGTGTTAGTTCTATCTTATTCTTACTCATATAATAGGAAGGATACTCATTCCTGATCTCAGAAACCTTCTTGCCATTTTCAGCCAAGTAGGTTAAGAACAATGCTGATCCAACAAGACTATCTCTACCATAATGCGCTTCTGGATATATTATTCCTCCATTACCTTCTCCACCAATAACAGCATTATTATCTTTCATAAGCTGAACGACATTCACCTCTCCTACCGCACTGGCCTCATAATTACCCTTGTGCTTTTGGGTTATATCTCTTAGAGCTCTGGAGGAAGATAAATTACTTACCGTATTTCCAGGGGTTTTGGAAAGCACATAATCTGCACAGGCAACAAGTGTATATTCTTCTCCAAACATCTCACCATTTTCATCAATAAATGCTAGCCTGTCTACATCTGGATCTACTACAATACCGAAATCTGCCTTTTCTTTTTTTACCAATTCACAGATATCTTTTAAGTGCTCTTTCAATGGCTCCGGGTTATGCGGGAAATGACCATTTGGTTCACAATAAAGTTCTATAACCTCAACGCCCATTCGTTTTAATAATGCAGGAATCGCAATACCACCGGTAGAATTCACGGCGTCTACAGCAACTTTTAGATTTGCCTTTGCAACCTTATCTGCATCTACCAGTTTCAATTTTAAAACTTCATCTATATGTTTTTCTATATAGTCCTCGATCACTGAAATTTCACCGAGATCATCCACATCTGCAAAATTAAAACCTTCCTGCTCTGCGATCTCAAGAATCTTTGCTCCTGCTTCACCGTCTAAAAACTCCCCTTTACTATTTAATAGTTTCAAGGCGTTCCATTGTTTAGGATTGTGACTGGCAGTAAGAATTATTCCGCCATCTGCTTTTTCTAATGGCACAGCAACTTCGACTGTAGGCGTTGTAGATAAACCAAGATCAATTACATCTATTCCTAAGCCGGTTAAAGTATTCATAGTAAGCTCCTGGATCATTTTCCCGGAGATTCTGGCATCTCTACCAACAACCACTTTCAGTTTTTCGGTATTAGATTGTGCTTTTAGCCACGTACCATAAGCCGCGGCAAATTTTACAGTATCTAAAGGTGTTAAATTTTCGCCTGTTTTACCTCCAATGGTTCCTCGTATTCCGGAAATAGATTTTATTAATGTCATTCTTGATTTATTATTTTTCTATGATTTACTCCTAAAATGTAGGGTATTCAATATTTCACAAATATACATGGCTATAAAGTTACTCTCTAAAAGTTAACAAAAATTAACCCCGGTATTCTTTAATTTGTATCTTCCCTAAATGAATTTTTTAGCCCATATCTATTTATCTGGAGATAATGATCAAATTAAAATCGGTAATTTCATGGCCGATTCTATTAAAGGGAAAAAATACCTGAAATATCCAGAGGAAATTCAAAAAGGAATTGTGTTGCACAGGGCGATAGATTATTACACAGACACACATCCTGTTTTCAAACAAAGCACTAAGAGACTCTTCTCTACCTATGGTCACTATAGCGGAATTATCGTAGATATTTTCTATGATCACTTCCTGGCAGCCAACTGGAGAAAATATTCTGGATCGCAATTAGAAAAGTACACCCTTGATTTCTATGCTCTATTAGAAAATAACTTCGATATCTTACCTTCAAAAGTAAAAAGTTTTCTGCCGTATATGATCAATGATAACTGGCTCTTGAGTTACGCTTCTATAGAAGGTATTGAAAAGGTGCTTTCTGGAATGAATAGAAGAACTGGAAGAAAATCTGATATGCATTTAGCAACGAAAGAGCTACAGGAACATTATCAGGATTTTCAATTTGAATTCGAGATCTTCTTTGATGAAGTCATTGTCTTTAGCAAGGAAAAAATTTTGGAACTTAATGAGAAATAGAAAAGGCCGGTTTTAAACCGACCTTTTAAATACTTCATTCTGCAAGGTTCAGATTATTTTACAAATCTCCATCTTCCATTTATCAGCTCTACTTCTTTTAAATTTTTTCCTTTTTCAACATACCAGGTGTCGTCCTTTCTAAGCACCATTACACCTTCAATAACATACCATTCACCATTAACATACTCCGGTTCAGGATTAGTTGGCTCTGGCTCTGTAGGCTCTGGTTCGGTTGGCTCCGGTTCAGTTGGTTCCGGCTGGGTAGTAGCACCAGGATACATCACTTCTATTCCTTCAAGATCACCGGCTGAAAGTTGGGAGCGTTGTACAGAGAATGCTGAACCATCTTTCCTTGTAATTGTAGGCTGTCCATTCGCTGAAAATGAATACGAACTATACATCATTAACGAACCAAGGTCCAGTCCCGCAGTATAGTCTGCACCATCATACCCAGCTTGAACATAAGTATAAAAATTATGCTCTCTACCAGAAATAATATTATCAAAATGAACAGTAATGGTCTGATCTCTGTCTGATCTACTTTGTTCATGCCATAATCCTACAGCATGACCTATTTCATGGATAGTATTCCCTGTAGAACAACCATCAGCGAGAGTAATAGGCTGCCTTCCTCCTATCATTCCAACATATGAGGAACAACCTCCTCCAGGAGTAAAGTAAACGTAATTAGATTCTGAAGAACGTCTAACGAACTTAACCGCAGTATTAGATTCCCAATGCGAAATAGCGTCAGATACTCTTTGCTGATTCGGCAAAGCAGGATCTATATCATAATAAACTGTATTCTCTGGCCAGAAGAATTTTGTACGGCCAACACTTTTACTTAATTCGGTAGGCTCTTCATTAGATTTCAAAACTAAATCTACCGGGCTTTTAGAAATACTAGATTCAGAAAGAAAAATATCTCCCTGATATACATACTTCCCTTCAATCATTTCTACTGGAAGTTTTCTACCTGCGAAATAGACATCAGATACAATTCCGGTTTTATTGGGAAAAGCAATTTCAGTAAGATCATCAGCAAGGAATTTTTCAAACTCGTTTTCCTGAGATAAAGAATTTGATATTTCATCATCACTACAGGACATAAATGCCAGTAAGGGCACTGCTAAGAAATACTTTAGATTTTTCATAAGTAGGAGTTTTTAGTGGTTTAAAGAGTGATTGAATTTTGGGTTTCGACCACCCCGTGAAATTAATAATGTATTTAATCGGTTAAATTTACTCTTTATCGAATATAGGATTTTTGAATTTCGAGTATCCTAAAAAATTAACTGTGGAGCTTATCTACACACTGTGTGGCTTTAACATTTTATTTACACATAAAAAATCCCGGTTAGGATAAAACAAACCGGGATTTTATCTTATTTGGTTAAGCCCATTCCCAATTTCCGTTGACTAATTTTACTTTTCTCCATCCAAATCTGGTATCGTACCACCATTCATCCAAATATCTTAATACCGTTAAGCCTTCGATCGTATAGTATTCACCATTTATATAATTATTACCACCTGTTGATCCACCACCTCCAGTTGGATACATAGAGTTTACACCCTGGATATCGCCGCTAGAAAGCGCGCTTCTCTGCGCACTGTATAAAGATCCGTCTCTTCTAGTTATAGTAGGTTCACCATTCTTTGAAAAAGAATAAGGACTATACATCATTATTGAACCGAAATCTAAATTGGTAGTAAATTCGTCTCCATCATATCCAGCGCTGGCATATGTTTCAAAATTATATTCGCGACCACTCTGAATATTATTAAAGTGAACCGTAATATGCTTATCTCTATCTACACGACTCTGCTCGTGCCATAGACCAACAGCATGACCTATCTCGTGAATTGTATTTCCGGTAGAACATGCGCTTGCAAGCGTAATATTCTGCTTCCCGCCAGTCATCCCTACGTATGAAGAACAGCCAGAACCAGGAGTGAAATAAATATAATTAGACTGGCCAGAACGCTTTACGAATTCAAGATTAGTATTAGCTTCCCAGTGACTTATCGCATCGTATACACGATCTTTATCAGGTAAGCTACCATCTATATCATAATATACGGTGTTATCTGTCCAGTAAGCAGAGGTACGTCCAACACTTTTTTGGGCAGGAGCTTCACCTTTTTCATATACCAATTGAACAGGGCTCTTAGAAGCTTTTGATTTTGGAATAATGATATCTCCCTGATAAATATACTTACCATTTACGTTCTCCACTGGCAATTTCATTCCGGTATAATATATATCTGTAATAGTACCTTTGGAGTCAGGATAGGCTACTTCAACTAATGGATCATTTACGTTTGAGGTTTCAATTTTGTTTTGGTTTTCAACTGGAATCTCTTCTGTTACGGGGTCATCGCTACAAGCTATTATAGATAAAGCTGGTAGCCAGAAGAATAATTTCAATTTTCTCATAAGTAGGTCTTTTAATTTTAAGTTTCTAATAATTCTATTCTTATCAATTTTTCATTCAGTGATTTACAAGGTTTGTACCAAAATTTTTAACTTCACATTAAGTTAATTTTTTAACAATTAAATTCCTACATATATGGTTATTATCCATTCTGATTTTATTTATAGAGTTAAAAAATTAGACGAAGAAAATATATTTATGAACGTTGTAAGGTCTTATCTTTAAAAGGGTTTAAGATTTTTTGAAAGACATCTCCTACTTTTAAACAACTGAATTACAGCAACTAACATAGAATATTTATTTAACCTCGAAAACAAATTTAATTTTTACTATAAAAAAAAGCTGTCCGGATAAATCCGGACAGCTCCACACATTCCACATTGGAATGGGTATTAATCCGCAAAATTAGTCACCCCCCGGTCAAATAATATATGCGGATTATAATTTAAATACTAGTTTGCCGTCGCCGGGCAAACATTCGCGTAGATTAAAATCGATTGTTGCTCTGAGAATGTACCTTCAAAGACAAAATTATTTAATCCTTGCCCGAGGTTAGATGCACATCTGGTAGTTCCGTCATCAAGAACTATATAGATATCATCTAATAAGTAATCGATATCTAAATTGAAATCTATTTCGACATCACTATCTCCATTTATTTGTATCTCTACACTACCAATGTTCTCATTATCTAAATCAATTCCATAGATAGGATTCCCTCCTGAAGCGGTAGTTTGATCCCAAATAAGGAAGCTACAATCATTATCAGTAATGAATTCGCAAGAATCAGGTATGTCTTCGCAACCATCCATGTCGTAATCCAGATCTGGATTCTCATTTGGACAATTATCATCATCATTGCAAATTCCATCTCCATCGGAATCTCCGCCATTATTTGCACATTCTTCCGCACAGGCATCATTTGGATCGTCTGGACATGGGTCTGATTCATTATCTGTTCCATCTCCATCTCGGTCATCATCACACACATCTCCAACGTCATCACCATCTAAATCTTCCTGACCCGGATTTGCATCATTAGGACAATTATCATCATCATCACAAATACCATCTCCATCGCTATCTCCACCACTATTTGCGCATTCATCTACACAGGCGTCATTTGGATCGTCTGGACATGGGTCTGATTCATTATCTGTTCCATCTCCATCTCGGTCGTCATCACATGCATCTCCAACGTCATCACCGTCTAAATCTTCCTGATCTGGATTTGCATCACTTGGACAATTATCATCATCATCACAAATACCATCTCCATCAGTATCACCACCGCTATTTGCACATTCGTCAGCACAGGCATCATTTGGATCGTCTGGACATGGGTCTGATTCATTATCTGTTCCATCTCCATCCCGATCATCATCACACACATCTCCAACGTCGTCACCATCTAAATCGGCTTGATCGCGATTTGAAATATTAGGGCAATTATCTTCACCATTGATTGTTCCATCAGAATCACAATCGGCTTCAGGATCTTCAAAATCACATTCTCCCGGACCATCACTTTCAGGACAGTTAAAAAAGAAGTGCCAATACTCTGAACTTACTCCATCATTAGATAATAAACTGTTGATCATATTCCAGGATAACTCTACTGTTATGGTAGATTCATCATCCTCTTCTGCCATATAATTTCCTTCCCAGTCAAGCAACGAAACTTCTATTACCAAATATGGGAGATTGGAAGCAACATCACTACCTGGTATAACTACACATAGTGGATCTGCCCAATAAGTTCCTTCATCATTACCTATTTGAGGAGTCTCATTTGCATAAATCATTTGGCCTTTTCCATCTTCTGCTTCAGCATCATATTCATATAAAGACAGGTTATAATTGGCAGTATAATGTCTACCGTCATCAGTACAGTAATTTGCAAAAACGCATAGATCGTAAAGAGGAACTGGATTAATATCGAAAAACTGGTAGCCATAAAGATTTACATCTCTATCGTCATAGCAAATCACATCTACATTTATATAATTTTTGGATCCAGCTCTTAACGAGAATACGTTAGAAAGTGGATCAGAAACGAATTTAGCATATTCACTGCCGCTTTTTGGTGCTACCCATATAGGTATTCCCGGCGCATCATCAATTTCGTTCCATACTATAAATTCATTCAAAGAAACCGATACTGTTGTTTCCCCAGATGGTATAGGAATTTCTAAGGCTTCATCATAAGCTGTAAACAGCCCTTGATCATCTTCCAGAATTTCTACAATAACCTCTACAGGAGTATTATCATTTCCATAAGTTAATTTTATTTGAGCGTAAACTGGATCATCACCAGAACATTCTGGAATATTCTGTTCCTGCTGTCTGTTTAGCTGATTGTTTAAATCGGCCAAAAGAGGTCCAAAATAAATGCTTGCGGCATCCTCTGACACTTCTGTAGCTATATCTGTTGTTTCGTCTTTAGAACAAGAAGAAAATAATAGAGATATAAGGGCAAACAATGCCAGATATTTTATTAAAAATCTCATAATAATTGGTTTATAATTAATAGGGAAATAGTTTTAAGAAAAACTAACCCGGTAATTCCGGGTTAGTTCTTAGTAAACTATTATTATTGTGGTTCTATAGCAGAACCACTAGGACCATCTTCTTCTTCACAATTAAAGAAAATATGCCAGTAGTTCGTAGTATCATCATCACCATCTCTATTTAGCAATGATTCAACTAGATCCCAAGTAAGAGTTCCGGATATCATATCCTCATCGTCATCTTCGGAAGTATAATAAGGAGCCCAGTCACTTAAAGTTGCTTCAAAATATAAATATGGTTCATCTGAATCTGCATCCCCCGGACCTGGAATCACAGCACACAATGGATCTGCCCAATGAGTTCCATCTTCCATCATTCCTTTATTAGGAGTATCCATGAAAATTTGATCACCTACAGTTTCAGTTTCTGCGTCATACTCATATATAGTTAAAGTGTAATCTGCAGTATAGTGTCTTCCTTCATCTGAACAATAGTTCGCGAAAATACAGAAGTCATATAGTGGAATTGGAGTAATGTCGAAGAACTGGTAACCATATAGGTTTACATCACGATCATCATAGCAAATTACATCTACGTTCACGTAATTTTTTGATCCAGCTCTTAGAATAATTTCGTCACTATCCAATGGATCATCAACGAACATATCGAACTCGCTACCTTCGCGTGGAGCTACCCAGATTATCTCACCTGGACTTCCACCGTCATCTGACCATACAACAAAGTCTGTTAATGTTACAGATACCGTAGTTTCTCCCATAGGAATAGGAATTTCCAGATCATCACTATATTCAGTGAATAATCCCTGAGCATCTTCTTGAATTGCCACAATGGTTATAACTTCAGTATCGCTATCTCCATAAACCAGTCTTATTTGTGCAAAAGCGGGATCCAGACCTGAACACTCAGGAGTATCTTCTGGAGTAATCTGTTGTCTATTAAAATCTGCTCCCTGAAGGATTGGTCCAAGCGCTAAACTTGCCACATTATCTGATACCGAGGTAGCTGATCCTGCCTCATCCTTAGAACAGGAAGTGAGCAACAGAGCGAACACGGCGATTGTTGCCAAATAAAATTTAAATGTTTTCATAATAAAAGTTTTAGTTAATAATTAGAATGGTTAAAACATGCTCCGGAGTGGTTCCGGAGCATGAAATTTTAAAATTTTTAATCCTTTCCACAAACATCACCGTGTACGGCAATCCAAATAGGATCGTTACCAGGGTAATCGAATGTATAAGTATTGACAGGACCCGGGCTGGAATCTTTCTCTCCCTGAACGTCATCGAGTTTATCAAACTGGCCTGGTGAAGCTGTAGTTGGTTTTAAATAGCTGGTATAAATAGCTATTTCGCTAATATCTACATCATTCGCCGCGGTTACCTCAATTGTAAGTGTTGATCCTGATTTTGATATCTCGACAGTACCAGCTAAATATCCATTGTTAGTATTATTTTGTCCCGCACCAGCATAGAAATTAAATGTCTCTGGACTTTGGCCTACTTCAAAATATTCAGCCCAACCCCACTTAGCGGTTATACTCAACCCATCATTATCTTTATTAGTGAATGTATGATCTCCAAACATCCATGCAGTTTCACATCCTTTTTCTCCATCATTACAAGTATTGGTAGAATCATTTGGACATGAATCACATACATCTCCAATTCCATCACCATCAGAATCCAGGTTATCTTCGTTTGCCTCATCAGGACAGAAGTCACATGCATCACCTATTCCGTCGTTATCAGAATCGGTCTGTAAAGGATTCGGAACGTTGGGACAGTTATCGCAATTTCCTCTAACATCATCACCGTCTGGGTCTGGTTGAGAAATACAAGGATCATCAGGACATCCAAAGCCACCGGTTCCTGGATCATCAGGACACTCATCGCAGGCATCACCTACTCCATCATTATCTCTATCCATCTCCTGACCGTCTGCATTTGCCTTTTCAGGACAGTTATCACAGGCATCAGGAACTTCATCTCCATCTGTATCTACATTATCATCTCCTTCTGGACAAACATCGCATACGTCATTGATACCATCTCCATCAGTGTCTGGTCCTGCGATACATGGGTCATCTGGACATCCAAATCCTCCTATTCCAGGCTCATCTGGACATTGATCACAAACATCTCCAATTCCATCATTGTCCCTGTCTGCTTGATCTGAGTTTGGAATAGCTGGACAATTGTCACACGAATCTTCCACTCCATCATTATCTCCATCTGTGCCATCTCCTTCTGGACATTCCTCACAATTAAAGAAAAGGTGGATATAATCAATTGTACCGTCGTTATTATAATAACTCTTAACCTGGTTCCAGGTTAAATATCCTGACAAAGTAATTTCTGGTGCTTCTCCGTAATAATCATCCCAATCTTCAAGAGTCATTTCCCAATACAAATATTCATCATCTGCATTGTTATCATCTCCTTTAGGTATTACCATACAAAGTGGGTCAGCGTAATATGTATCTCCATCTGAATCTGTAGTCGGTGTGTCATTACCCATATTTATCAGGGTGTAAAGACTCTCATCGGTAATTGGATTATCTTCTACAGAATCTCCCGAATAGGTGTAAAGATCAAAAGTGTAATTCGCTACTCTATCTCTTCCTCCCGGTGTTATACAATAATTAGCGAATACACATAACTTAGTAAGTGGTACTGGGTTTATATCAAAGAATTGATATCCATAAAGATTAACATCACGATCATCATAACAAATCACATCAACATTTACGTAATTTTTTGAACCCGCTCTTAATGTAAACTCATTTGATAATGGGTCTGAAACAAATTTCGCATATTCACTTCCTTCTTTAGGTGCTACCCAAATAGGTATTCCCGGTTCACCACCATCATCATTCCAAACCACAAAATCTGTTAAGGTTACAGAAACCGTAGTCTCTCCGCTGGGGATTGGAATTTCCAATTTATCATCATAGAGGGTAAAGAGGCCGTTTTCATCTTCTGAAATTGGCACAACCACCTGAACAGGAATATTATCCTCTCCGTAGGTTAACATAATCTGTGCAAATGCTGCATCATCACTAGAGCATTCAGGAATTTCCTCCTGCTCCTGCTGTCTATTTAGATTATTAAAGTCATCCAGAATTGGCCCAAAGAAAAGTGTAGCCGAATCACTGGAAACATCGTTTGCTTCTCCTGATTCTTCCTTAGAACAGGAAGTAAAGAGAAAAAGCACCATAACCATCAAGGTCATGTAATTTTTAATTATTCTCATAATGATTTTTATTTAGAATGGTTAATTATTAAACAACCCGATTCTGTGCATTGAATCGGGTTGCTGATTTTTTTAATATTCTTCAAGTTCACCACAGGCCACTGGTTCTCCCACCACATATTCGTCGTCTACTACTTTACCGTGAATAACTACAGTTCTATCTTGAAGATTGGACAATGTCACTCCTGGTATTACCTCTGAGTAATTCAGGAATACTGACGGTCCTACTACAATATCTGCAGATGGAAAAGTCCCATCAGCGAAATCTAGAGGAATGGCTACAGGGCCATAATCTCCACACGATGTATTTTCGTGAATATGTTGCGGATGCATTTCTCCCTGCTCAAGACCTACTAGGGAGGTTGAGGCGGTAAGTGTAGTACCATCTAAAGACAGGTAGGCAAAACCTGCAATATCATCATCACTATCAAGATATTTTATACATGCCTTATATCTTTTGGTCCCTGGCTCTCCAAATGGTGGTGGTACTCCGTCCTCACATCCATATTGGAAGTGGTAGTAATCAAGAGTTCCATTATCCCCGAAGAATAATTTGATCTCGGCAACAGAAATTGGGCCGTTAGCTATTTCAATATCCGGCCCATTATAGCCAGGAGTATCAGATAATAAGGTGATTTCTACATAATACTCCTCATCATTATCATTTACATTCGGTAAGTCCGGAACGAAGAAACATAATGGATCTGAATAAGCATCACTACCTTCTCCAATAACATTATTTAGTAGAGCATGGATAAGCTCTCCTTTTACACCATCATTACTCTCATATACATTCACACTGTATGAAGCAACGAAATGTCTCCCTTCAGGAGTACAATAGTTTCCAAAAATGCAAAATTCGATAAGAGGTATAGGAGTAATTGTGAAGAATTGATAACCATACAGATTGACATCACGATTATCATAACATATTACATCTACATTTACATAGTTTTTAGAACCAGCGCGTAGATCGAAAGTGAAATTCGCTCCAACTGGCTGGTCAACAAAATCTGCATAGTCACTTCCCTCTATAGGTGCAACCCAAATAACATCTCCGGGATTACCCCCCACATTGGTCCAGACCACAAATTCTGTAAGCGTTACCGAAATAGTGGTTTCGCCCGCAGGTATAGGAAGTTCAAGGTCTTCAGAATAAGCAGTGAATAATCCCTGATCATCTTCTTTAATAGCAACTATTATATCTTCCTTTACAGTATCATCAGGTCCATATATAATAGACAACTGGGCAAACCCAGGAGTTTCACCTGTACAATCTGGAATGTCCTGTTCTTCCTGCTTCAGAAAAGCACGAGTTTCAGCATCATTTAAAAGCGGTCCCAATTGAAGGGTAGCTGTTTCAGCTGAATCAGGAACATTACTTGTTCCCGGATCATCCTTACTACATCCGGTTAATACCATTGCCATTACAGCAAAGTATGCCAGAAAAAGATTAATTTTTTTCATAATAAAAAAGTTTTGGTTTATAAAAATTTAGAATGGTTAATAAACTATTATATCACCTTATCTGAAGTGAATAACAGAAAGGGTCTTAGGATCAAATAAAAGACTTGGGAAAAATTAGAAATTGTGGGAGTGACTTAAGTTTTCATAATAGAAAGTATTGGTTAATAATATTTAGAATGGTTAATATATATACAGACCTTCCCCATGGAAGTAAAGTATCAAAACAATAAAAATTAGTGATTTGGGGGGTTATTGAACAGTTTCAAATAAAAGGTGTAGGAAAAGTACTTTTATTTAAATCCACAGTAAATTTATGAAAGTCGGTTATCGAGGCGCATGGGGGAAAACCCGTATAATTATAAAATAAACGCCTGTTTAACAGTATTTTATAATTTATTTAAGATTTTGGCAAATCAACTAGGTTATGGTTGATTGCGTAAACAATGCTTTCCAGTATAGTCTCAGAATTTGTTCTCTTAATTATATTAGAGCGGTGCTTTTCTATGGTTTTTGGAGATATGAATAATGCATCTGAAATTTCTTTAGTTTTGTATCCCTGGCATAATAGTGAAATAATTTCCTTTTCACGTTTAGTAAAACTAAACTCTGCCATTTCACTGTTCTCTTTAAAACATTTTTCTACCTGATTTGCATGACTTCCAATTCTATCATCCATCGTATCTTCCTCACCAGAGAAATCTATCATCATAATAAATTGATCTGTGATGTTTCTACTTAACTTAGAAAAACTTACTCTGGCATTTCTAAGTTTATCATTATTGATCAAAAGCGAAGTGGCGGTTACAGCCTTCATATGTTTGCCCCTGGCAAAATTTCGTAGACTTGTTTTAACCTTTGCTTTATTTTCAATATTCACAAAATCAGTTAGTTTATGTCCATCTATTTTCTCTAATCGAAATGTTTTTTTGAAAGCATCATTCATGGCTATGATATTATTCTGCTGTAAAAGCACAATTGGCTGGGTCATGAGATTAAATAAGCCCATAAAACAGTCATGCCAGTAATTATAGTTTTTACATTTCGTATCCCTCTGGATCTTAGCAACGATTTGATCTATATTTAATTGATCTGATACAAATTCGTCTATAATATTTTTATACCGCTTATTTAGAATTGAAAGGTCTGTATCGCTACCGTATACGATCAAAAAACTTTTTGTTAGAAAATGAGTGGATTTGAAATTTTTAAGATTTCTAAAGTCGGAAGCTTTATTATAGGAATTCTTATCAAAGAATATAGTATCCGGTAAGAGGTTTAAGGCAGTATTATAAGCTACATGTATAGATTTTTCCGAAGTAATTTCAAAATATACACTTACCTGTTCTACTAGTCTATCTATGAATTCCTGGTTACGGCTTACAATTAATAATTGTCTTTTTTCCATCATCAATCAGCATTAAATAAAATAAAATATTTTTCAGAAATACAGGGGGGCTTGCATTCTTAACATAGTTGAATGTCGTGGACATTCGTAGGAAATAGACTCGGGAAAGGTATTTTTGGATGAACCAAATATAAGTGATTCCCCCCATAATTGATAAAAAATCCGGTAATATTATACTGACACACAAATACTTAAAAAGAAGTTTAAAGGATAACTTTCAGATTTAAAAGCATTATAAATTTCAATCTATAAGATTCAATTTATAAGCTCCCTGGTAAAATTAATAGCCAAACACTCAAAAATTACAGCAACCTTAACATCAGTAGATTGGTATTAGCTTTTTATATATTAATACAATAAGTAACTTTGCCACCTTGAAAAAATTTATGGCAAAAACCGAAGATAAAATTGAAGTACTGGGCGCACGCGTCCACAACCTTAAAAATATTGATGTAAATATTCCCAGGGAAAAACTTGTGGTGATCACAGGTCTTTCTGGATCAGGGAAATCTTCATTGGCATTCGATACTATATACGCAGAGGGCCAAAGACGTTATATTGAAACTTTTTCAGCCTATGCGTGACAATTTCTAGGCAGTCTTGAACGGCCTGATGTAGATAAAATCGAAGGCTTATCTCCAGTGATCGCCATAGAACAAAAAACTACCAGTAAAAATCCCAGGAGTACAGTAGGAACTATAACAGAGATTTACGATTTTCTTCGTTTACTTTTTGCCAGAGCCGGTGAAGCTTATAGTTATAAGACCGGTGAAAAAATGGTTAGTTATACCGATTCACAGATCAAGGAATTGATTCAGGAAAACTTTACTGGTAAAAAGGTAAACATCCTTGCTCCGGTAGTTAGAAGTCGTAAAGGTCATTACAGAGAATTATTTGAGCAGATTGCCAAACAGGGATTTATTAAGGTTAGAACAGACGAGGAAGTTGTAGATATCGAGAAGGGAATGAAACTGGATAGATACAAAACCCATGATATAGAAATTGTTATAGACCGGCTTAAGATCGAGAATAAACCAGATTCAGATAAGCGACTTTCAGATAGTATAAAAACTGCCATGTATCACGGGGATGATACACTCATGATCCTGGAGCAGGAAACGGGTAATATCAGATATTTCAGCAGGAACCTGATGTGTCCAACAACAGGTATTAGTTACCCTAACCCAGAACCTAATAGCTTTTCTTTCAATTCCCCAAAAGGAGCCTGCCCCAATTGTAACGGGATAGGAAGCCTTTACCAGGTGAATATTGATAAAATAATTCCAGACAATACTAAATCTATTAAAAATGGGGCTTTAGCACCTCATGGTCCTCAGAAAAAAAACTGGGTGTTCTCTCAACTGGAATTAATTGCCGAACGATTCGATTTTAAACTAACAGATCCGGTTAAAAAAATTCCTGAGGAAGCTTTGAATATGATCCTTAATGGTGGAAAAGAAAAATTTTCCCGGGAATCCAAAGCTTTAGGTATAACCAGGGACTATAAAATAGACTTTGAAGGAGTCGCAAACTTTATTGAAACGACCTATAGAAATAATGATTCAACGTCTTTAAGACGTTGGTCTAAAGAATATATGGACAAGGTTATATGTCCTGAATGTGAAGGATCGAGACTTAAAAAAGAAGCGCTCTATTTCAAGATCAATGAAAAGAATATTTCAGACCTTGCGTATCTTGATATTAGTGATCTATTTGCGTGGTTCCATGGTCTCGAGAAAGACCTTTCAGAAAAGCAATTATTAATTGCCGAAGAAGTTATAAAGGAGATTAGAACAAGACTTCAATTTTTATTAGATGTTGGCCTTACTTATTTAAACCTTAACCGTGGTTCTAAATCACTTTCTGGAGGTGAAGCGCAGAGAATTAGACTGGCAACGCAAATAGGATCTCAACTGGTTGGGGTACTTTATATTTTAGATGAGCCAAGTATCGGTCTGCATCAAAGAGATAATGAAAAGCTCATTAACTCATTAGAATCCCTTCGCGATATAGGCAATACCGTTATTGTTGTGGAACACGACAAGGACATGATAGAAAGAGCAGATCATGTGATTGATATTGGTCCGCGGGCAGGTAAACATGGTGGAGAGATCATAAGTGAAGGCACACCAGCCGAACTTATGAAGCATAATACATTAACGGCAGATTATTTAAGCGGAAAAAAAGAGATACCTGTACCCAAAGAACGTAGAAAAGGTAACGGTAAGAAAATAGAATTAAAAGGAGCCACCGGTAACAACCTGAAAAAGGTAAATATCAGTATTCCTTTGGGTAAAATGATCGCAGTAACAGGGGTTTCTGGTAGTGGTAAATCTACTCTTATCAATGAGACCCTCTACCCTATCATGAACGCCCATTATTTCAATGGCGTTAAAATCCCGAAACCATATAAAAGCATAAAAGGTCTTGACCATATAGATAAGGTCATTGATATTAATCAAAGTCCCATAGGTAGAACGCCAAGGTCTAACCCTGCTACTTATACAGGAGTATTTTCAGAAATAAGAAATCTTTTCGCCAAAACTCCAGAAGCTTTAATTCGAGGCTACAAACCGGGAAGGTTCAGCTTTAATGTTAAAGGCGGTAGATGTGAAACCTGTAAAGGCGGCGGACTAAGAGTTATTGAGATGAACTTCCTCCCAGACGTTTATGTTGAATGTGAAACCTGCCAGGGTAAAAGATTCAATAGGGAGACTCTGGAAATAAGATATAAAGGAAAGTCTATTTCAGATATATTAGAAATGACCATAGACGAGGCTATTCCTTACTTCGAGAACATTCCAAAAATTCACAGAAAATTAAAAACTATTCAAGATGTTGGTCTAGGCTACATAAGTCTGGGACAGCAATCTACAACCCTTTCTGGTGGTGAGGCGCAAAGAATTAAACTGGCTACAGAACTTTCTAAGCGTGATACCGGAAATACTTTCTATATATTAGACGAGCCAACCACGGGACTACATTTCGAAGATATTCGTGTTTTAATGGAAGTTCTTAACACTTTAACCAATAAAGGAAATACAGTTTTAATAATTGAACATAATATGGACGTTATTAAGATGGCAGACTATATTATCGATATTGGATACGAAGGTGGAAAAGGCGGTGGACAGGTCGTAGCAACCGGTACACCAGAGGAAATTATTAAAGACAAAAAAAGTTATACTGCAAAATTCCTGAAAAAGGAATTACACTAATCAAAAAATATGAAGACACATAATAGGAATAAAGCCTGGAATGAGATAAAAACCAACGATTCCTGGGCTATTTTTAAAATAATGGGAGAGTTTGTGAACGGTTATGAAAAACTGAGTCAGATTGGCCCATGTGTATCTATTTTTGGTTCAGCCAGAACCAAGCCAGATATGAAATACTACAAACTGGCAGAAAAAGTGGCAAAAAAGATAGTAGATCATGGTTATGGAGTAATTACCGGTGGTGGTCCGGGTATTATGGAAGCTGGTAATAAAGGTGCTCATCTGGCAGGGGGAACTTCTGTAGGATTAAATATCGAACTTCCTTTTGAACAACATGACAATCCTTATATAGACAACGATAAAAGTCTTGATTTTGATTACTTCTTTGTAAGAAAAGTAATGTTTGTAAAATACTCTCAGGGATTTGTGGTAATGCCTGGAGGATTTGGAACTTTAGATGAATTATTTGAAGCGATCACCCTTATTCAAACTCATAAAATTGACAAGTTCCCAATTATCTTAGTTGGTAGTGAATTCTGGAGTGGCCTGGTAGATTGGATAAAAAGTACACTATTAGACAACTTTGAAAATATAAGCGCTGCAGATATAGATCTTGTTCAGGTTGTGGATACCGAGGATGAAGTAATAGAAATTCTGGATCAATTCTACGGGGAATATAATCTAAGTCCTAATTTCTAGTTAATAGGCCTGCTGAAGGTATCAAAGTTTGATTATATTTAGCCCTGATACCTTATCAGTTCTAAATCTATTGCTAATTGAAACACCTTCACTTTTTCCTATTATTTCTATTTTTCACAGGTGGCCTTTCTGCTCAGAATGCCATCACTGTGAACGCACGTCTTATAGACAGCATTCACACCTTAAAGATAGAACAGGAGATCAAGTTCGTAAATACTGAAGAAAGGGAATTAGTAAGTATCTATCTAAATGACTGGAACAACGCTTTCAGTAATAAAACTACGGCTTTAGCAAAACGTTTCGCAGAAGATTATGCGAGACGTTTTCATTTTGCCAAAGAAGAAGAAAGAGGTCATACAAACATTAATTCTATCAAAAGCTCTACAGAATCTGAGCTTAAATGGGATAGACCAGGCAATATTGCCGATCTGGTAAGGATCACACTCGATGAACCTTTGCAGCCCGGCGACACTATTCTTTTAAAATTAGATTATGAGCTAAAGATCCCCGACGATAAATTCACCAGGTTTGGAAGGGATGACCTGGGCAACTATAAATTAAGGTATTGGTATATGGTGCCGGCACCTTTGGATAATGGCTGGAAACTTTATAGCCATAAGGATCTGGGTTTGCAATATGTTAAACCATACCATATCAAAATTAATGTTGATGTTCCTACAGAATTCTATGCCGCCTCGGCTTTAAACCTTGAGAGAACACAAACAAGACAGGGTTTTAAAACCATCCAGTTCGAAGGCGAAGAGCGGGTAGATAGTGAAATGTATCTCACCAGGTCTTTTATATTTGAATCTATCAATGCCAAAGCCAATCAGGTTATTACCAATATCGAAGATGAAGATATTCAATTTGATCTTAAGAATTCACTACTAGAAAGATCTGTTAATTTCCTTAATGAAAGACTTGGAGCTTATCCTCACCAAAACATTTTTATTACTCAGGAAGATTATTTAAACAGTCCTATTTATGGTCTGAATCAATTACCAGGATTTATAAGACCTTTTCCTGATGGATTCCAGTACGACCTGAAGTTATTTAAAACCATAACCAGCAACTATCTAAAAAATACCATTTTTATAAACCCCAGGGAAGAAAAATGGGTTACAGATGCTATCATGGTTTCTTTAATGATGGACTATGTAGACACTTACTATCCTAAAATGAAATTAATAGGAAGTCTGAGTAAAATTATAGGACTAAGATGGTTCCATGCTGCCGATCTTGAGTTTAATGATCAATATCAGTTCTTATATATGAATATGGCCAGGTTAAACCTGGACCAACCTCTTACTACAAGTCAGGATTCACTGGTTAAGTTCAATAAAAATATTGCAAATGCCTATAAAGCCGGGGTTGGAATGAAGTACCTCGAGGAATTTCTGGGCGATGATTCAGTTAAAAAATCTATATCAGAATTCTATTCAGAATATAAACTAAAAAGGGTTACAGATGAGGATTTCGTGAACCTGCTTCAGAAAAATGCTACCAAAGATATCTCCTGGTTTTTCAATGATTATGTAGACTCTAATCAAAAGATAGATTTTAAGATCAAGAATGTTGAAAAACTTGATGATTCCTTAAAAGTGACCATTCAAAATCTTCGCAAGAATGATTTTCCTGTTAGTCTTTACGGGATCAATGATAAAAAGGTGGTTTATAAAACCTGGGTAGAAAATGTAAGAGACACCCTGAGTGTGACCATCCCGAAAGACAGTATTCAGCGACTGGCCTTAAATTACAATCAGGAAATTCCAGAATTCAATCAACGCAACAACTATAAGGGCGTTACAAAATTACTGGATAAACCAATACAGTTCAGGTTGTTACAGGATGTTGAGGACCCCAGGTATCACCAGATATTTTTCATGCCAGAGTTCGAATATAATTTATACGATGGTATATCTATAGGTCCTAAATTATACAATAAAACGGTACTTAGTAAAACATTCAATTTTGCGATTTCTCCTAAATACGGTTTCACTAGTGAAACCATTGTAGGATCTGCTTCTGTCTATAATTCACATCAATTTGAGAATAAAGAATTATACAATATTATCTATGGTATTGGTGGTTCCCGCTTCTCATACGGTTATGGTCTGTTTTACGAAAAATTCAGCCCCTTTCTAGCCTTTTCTTTTCGTAACTCTTACTTAAGAAGTAATGAAAGACAGAGGTTACTAATTAGAAATGTAAATGTGAGCAGAGATCAAAATCCCGTTGATCCTCTTATTCAACCAGATTATAATGTCTTTAATGTAAGATACAGTTATAGTAATCCTAACTTTCTAAAACATCTAACGGCTAATTTTGATTATCAGCTTTCAGATAAATTTAGCAAAGTTTCTATTACTGCAGAATACAGAAAACTTTTTACCAATAACCGTCAGATTAATCTGAGGTTTTTTTCGGGCGCATTCCTTTATAATGATTCTGGTTCCAACGATTATTTTAGCTTCGCCCTGGACCGACCAACAGATTACCTCTTTGATTACAATTATTATGGTCGTAGCCAGGGTAGCGGATTGTTCAGCCAGCAAATTATTGTCGCTGAAGGTGGTTTTAAATCTCAATTACAACCAGAATTTGCTAATGAATGGTTAACTACAGTTAATGCTAGCACCAATATCTGGAAATGGATCTATGCATATGGAGATGTTGGAATTGTTAAAAACAGAGGTGACAATGGTAAATTTTTATTCGATTCGGGCGTAAGAGTGAGTCTTGTACAGGACTATTTTGAGGTATTCTTGCCGGTTTATTCAAGTTTAGGATGGGAAATAGGTCAGCCAGATTACGACCAAAGGATTAGATTCATAGTGGCCCTGGACATTAATACCCTTATTAGATTATTCACAAGACGCTGGTATTAAGGGAGAAATCTAATTATTAAATTATCCCTACCGTAATTTCGGTATTATCAACAAATTCATAATACTGAAGCTTTTAATTCTGAAATAAATACTATTTAAAGGTTAAAATTACATTATTATCAATTTTTGCTGAAAAATTTGAATTGTATTTAATCATACTTTTCGCTACATTTGTTACCATTCAAAAATTAGTTCATGCAAAGCGAAACACAAACTGAAAATTCAATTTCATTTGATGAATTCAAGTCTCAGGTACTTGAAGATTACAAAACTGCTGTTACCAGCAGGGAATGCAGTCTTCTAGGACGTAGAGAAGTGCTTACCGGGAAGGCGAAGTTCGGAATATTTGGTGATGGAAAGGAAGTACCGCAATTAGCCATGGCAAAAGCTTTTAAAAAAGGTGACTGGAGATCTGGATATTACAGGGATCAAACCTTTATGATGGCAATTAATGAATTAACCCCCGAACAATTTTTTGCCGGCCTTTATGCCGATACCAATATAGAAAATGAACCGATGTCTGCAGGACGTCAGATGGGTGGCCATTTTATGACCCACAGTCTGGATGAAAACGGAGATTGGAAAAATCTAATGGAACAGAAGAATTCCAGTTCAGATATTTCACCTACTGCAGGCCAGATGCCACGTTTACTTGGTTTGGCACAGGCTTCCAAGATTTTTAGAAATGTAGAAGGAATTGATGCAGAGAAATTTTCTGATCAGGGTAATGAGATCGCCTGGGGAACTATAGGTAATGCTAGTACAAGTGAAGGTCATTTCTGGGAAACGATTAATGCTGCAGGTGTATTGCAAGTTCCTATGGTCATGAATGTATGGGATGATGAATATGGAATTTCTGTACACGCCAGGCATCAAACCACAAAAGAGAACATTTCTGAGATCCTAAAAGGATTCCAAAGAGATAAAGAAAAGGATGGGTATGAGATCATGGTTGTTGAAGGATGGAATTACCCTAAACTAGTAGATGCTTATGAAAAGGCTTCTACCATTGCTCGAAAAGAGCATTGCCCGGTGCTTATACATGTGATTGAATTAACTCAGCCACAAGGTCATTCTACTTCAGGCTCTCATGAGAGATATAAATCTGAAGATAGACTTAGCTGGGAAAAAGAGCATGATTGTAATGTGAAGTTCAGAGAATGGATGATCGAGAATGATTTTGCAACTTCAGAACAGCTTGAAGAACTTGAAAAAGGGATTAAGAAAGAAGTTAGAACTGCTAAGCATAATGCATGGACGGCTTATTTAAAACCAACCCTTACCAAGCAAAAGGAATTTATAAAATTACTGGAAAATGTAGCTGGTTCAAGTGCAAATGCAAATTTCATAAACTCAATTAAAAAGGAGATCGCAGGCACTAAAGAACCTCTAAAAAAGGATCTTGTCTCTGCAGGTAGAAAGTGTCTACGCTATTTAATTGGCGAAGATACTTCTGAAAAAAGTGCCCTGATCAATTGGTTAAATGATTTTAATGAGCAGGCACATGAAGATTATGCCACTTATTTATATAAAGAAGAAGATACTCAGTTAGAAGTCTTGCCAAGCTATGATGATGACGTGGAAGAGGTAGATGCGAGAATTATTTTAAGAGATAATTTCGACACAATATTCAGTAACAGACTAGACACCTTGATCTTTGGAGAAGATTCCGGTGAAATTGGTGATGTTAACCAGGGATTAGAAGGACTACAGAAGAAATACGGAGAATTCAGAGTTTCTGATACCGGTATTAGAGAAGCTACTATCCTGGGACAGGGAATTGGAATGGCTATGAGAGGCCTTAGGCCAATTGCCGAAATACAGTATCTTGATTACGTTATGTATTGTCTTCAGGGAATGAGTGATGATCTATCTACTGTTCACTATAGAACCAAAGGAAAGCAAAAGGCACCGCTAATTGTTAGAACCCGGGGTCATAGATTAGAAGGTATCTGGCATAGTGGTTCTCAAATGGGAGGCTTTTTAAATCTTTTAAGAGGTATGTATATTCTGGTACCACGTAATATGACCAAAGCGGCAGGATTCTATAACACCCTATTAGATCTAGACACTCCCGCTATGGTGATTGAATGTCTAAATGGATATCGCCTAAAGGAAAAGCTACCTAATAATCTTGGTGAATTTAAAACGCCAATTGGAGTTACCGAAACTGTTCGTGAAGGAAATGATATTACATTAGTTTCTTATGGCTCTACTTTAAGAATTGTAGAGGAGGTGGCGAAAGAATTGCAGGAGGTTGATATAGATGCTGAAGTTATAGATGTACAATCATTGCTTCCTTTCGATCTTAATCATGACATTGTTAAGAGCGTTGAAAAAACAAACAGATTATTAGTAATAGACGAAGATGTGCCTGGAGGGGCTTCTGCTTACATATTGCAAAAGGTACTTGACGAGCAGAATGCTTACAGATACCTGGACAGCAAACCTCAAACACTCACTGCTAAGGAACATAGACCTGCTTATGGTACAGATGGAGATTATTTCTCCAAACCTTCAGCAGAAGATATTTATGAGAAGATCTATGCCATTATGCATGAATCTAATCCAAACAAATATCCTAAGTTGAGATAATTCGAACTGATATAGATAGAAATACCCTAAATAATATTGCGCTGTTTTATTTTAATCTTACTTTAGAAGTATTATTTCCCTAATAAGGGAAGTAGAATATTTAATTTTATTTATAAAATAGTCCACTCAATTGTTAAATAATTATATTTTGAACCATATAAAAATACTTCTATTTTTTACACTTCTATCCGTTTTTGGCTATTCTCAAACCCCAGGACTTAATGATGTTACAAATATTGTAAGTACCACGGCTCCTAATAACCCCCTATATGGTCAACTTGAAACATTGAAGGGGGAAATTAGAATAAGGGGTAATTCAACTAAATATAAAGATATAGATGGGAGTCCGTATTATCAAAATACGAAAGAATTTCTTCCTGGAAAATTAATTTTGCCCAACGAGAAACTAATAAATGTAAATATTAGATATGATATCGCAGCGGAAGAAATGCAAATTCAATTGGAAGAAAATCAATATCAGGTTTTAAATAATGACTTTCCAGTTATAATTGAAAATTCAGTGTTTAGAAAATTCAGATATTTAGATAGTGAGGGGAAATATTATTTAGGTTATTTCAAAATGAAAAATCATGACTCAAACGCTAATTTACTTCTCTTGGAAAAACTAAGAAAAGAAGTTAGAGGAACAGAGAGAAATATTGCAAGAGGTTTTCCTCCAAAATTTACAGATGATTCAAAATTCTACCTTAAATTCAAATCATCGGGAGAAGCATTTTACTCCGAGACAAAGACTAAGAATCTTGTAAAAAGTTTTCCCTACAAAATTCAGGAACAAATTGAAAATTTCATCAATAAGAATAACTTAAAGCCAAAAAAAGAAGAAGACTTATTAAAAATTATTGACTATTATAATAGTGCATTTTAAATTTCAAACTTAAATACCATGTTTGAATCCCACCTCTAAAATTCAGCTAGCACCTATTATTCCATTGCAAGATGAAAATTTTTTAAATTAATTCAACATTACTACTTCTCATTCTGATTGATTTTTAAAATTTTTCAATCTTAATTGATGTACCTCCTCTATTTATTCTATAGTTAGTTATTTATAGATAAAATTTAATCTTAGTCTCTAATTTAATCTTACCAATTAAATTCACGAAAATTCCGATAATTCAGATCATATTTTTTCAGAATAATTTTAGTTGTTATTTTATTTAACTAAATAATATAAATAACTTCAAGTAAAACAATAATAAGGTACCGTATAAAACTCCAGTATTAAGGAATCCATTTCTTTTCAAAATTCGGTTTTCTCTTTTCCAGAAAAGCATCTCTTCCTTCTTTAGCTTCATCGGTCATGTAAGCTAGTCTGGTTACTTCTCCTGCAAAAACCTGCTGCCCAACCATTCCATCATCAGTCATATTCATAGCGAATTTCAGCATTTTAATAGAGGTAGGTGATTTTTCCATGATCTCCTGAGCCCATTCATAAGCTGTATCCTCTAACTCATCATGCGGGATTACGGCATTCACCATTCCCATTTCATAAGCCTCCTGAGCGGAATAATTTCTACCTAAAAAGAAAATCTCTCTGGCTTTCTTCTGCCCTACCATTTTAGCCAAATATGCCGACCCGTATCCTGCATCAAAACTGGTAACATCGGCATCGGTTTGTTTAAAGATCGCATGTTCCTTACTGGCCAGGGTAAGATCACAAACCACATGAAGACTATGCCCTCCTCCTACTGCCCATCCAGGAACTACACAAATAACCGCTTTAGGCATAAAGCGAATCAGCCTTTGAACTTCCAGGATATTCAATCTGTGATATCCATCTTCACCTACATATCCTTTATGACCTCTTGCCTTTTGATCGCCACCACTACAAAATGACCATTTCCCATCCTTTGAGGAAGGTCCTTCAGCAGATAGAAGAACCACCCCAATAGAAGTATCTTCATGAGCATCATGAAAAGCATCCAGTAATTCTGAAGTTGTTTTAGGTCTAAAGGCATTTCGAACATCGGGGCGGTTAAAAGCTATCCTTGCTACCCCTTCAGATTTTTTATAAGTGATGTCTTCGTATTCCTTTACTGTTTTCCAGTTTATTTTAGGCATATTCTTTATTTCAAAATTTCCGACTAAAATACGAATTACTATCTAAATTTTTATGCTGATCGAAACTCAGGATACTTCAATCCTCATATAAGGTCACGAATTAACTCTGACCAGGAACGTTAAAGAATACATTATTAAAATAAAAAAAACCGGCCAATATGTGGTTGACCGGTTTTATAAGAATTTCTATACTATATCTATGTCAGGAATTAGTCAGCATCCCACCAAACAGGTGTTACAGGAGTTTCCTGGTATTGCTGAACAACACTACCATTTCTATTTATCTCTGTAGTTGGATATGTAGCTCTTCTAAACCACTGACCTTCATACTCTACACTATTCTCTCCATCTTCCCTGATCGTAAGACCAGTAAACACTTCATCTGAAAAATCATATCTTCTAAAGTCCACGAAGGATTCAGGATTAAGAAAGTTATGAATATATTTTTCTTTCATAATATGATGAAGCATTAGATTTTCTGCTCCAACATCCACTGCGGGATCATTAATGTAGGCTGTACCATCTACACCATATTTAGCCATACTGGCCATGATACCTTCCAGATATGCCTGATATCCGGCCTCTGTAATACCTGCACTTGTAGTTGTTCCACCATTAGCCAGAAATTCAGCTTCAGCTTTAATGAATTGCGCCTCGGCATAAGTGATTATTACAATTGGAGCTTCTGCTCTTGTATAGTAACCTCCATCTGCAAACTGCACATTAGCTACCGTCCCGTCAGGTGCCAATCCGCCACCTCCACTTACATGACCTTTCCATTCGGTATCTTCAGAATTATCTATCTCTCCAAAGACAGGTAACCTGGGATCTATTTCTAAAGCGTCACTTTCGAAAGGATAATAATCACCGTTCATGCTGCTAACGATCTGGCTTGCCAGAACATTATGAGGATTCCCCGTGTTTCTAGCAAGTATCTCCAGAGAGTATCTTGGGTTTATACTCCTGTCATCGTAAAACATTTGAAAATCATCATCATTAGAAGTAAAACCATTTTCTATAGTATTAATTACCTCCCCAGGTGAAACCACACCTTTATTTACTAAATGTAATTGATAACGAGCTTTGAAAGTGTAAGCCGCTCTTAACCATTGCTCAACATTACCTCCATAAATTAAATCCTCACTACCTATATTAATACTAGATGTATCTTCCGCTTCCAGATCTGCAATTGCTCCATCCAGAAGATCGAAAATTGCACTATACACATTCTCCTGCGAAGCGAAATCTGGAAAAAGATTATCATCTCCCATGGATGCTTCGGTCAACGGGACATAATCCCATGAATCTGTAGCTATTCCAAGATTTACTGCCTTCAGAATATCTGCTATAGCAGCATAATGAGTTGCTCCAGATTCTGCGGCCTTTTCTTTAATAGTTTCAATATTTGGTAACGCATAAAGGTACACGTCTGCCCAAAGACCAGCAGCAGTTGTTTCACCAGCTGCATTTCCTGACTCCCCGGTAAAATTCTGTACATAATTCCCAAAGCTTAAACCTGCGGAATACTGTCCTTCTACTGTATGGAAAATAACCGGAGCCAGCAGGTCATTGATTCTTAACTGATCGACCTCTGCGGTACCGGAAGGTCTATTAACATCGAAATAGTCTTCACTACAGGAGAAGAGCCCTAGCAGTAATACTATATATATAATTTTGTTATAATTTATCATATTCAATTTTTTAAAATCCTAATTTAAGTCCTAGCGAAAAATTTTGTGTAAGAGGCGTACTCAAACCGGCAAAACCATAAACATTACTTCCCGCACTGTATTGATTTCCTTCGGGATCATAACCATCATAAGGAGTCCAGATCAAAATATTGCTTCCACTTGCATTAATCGAAAGTCTGTCGAGGTTCAATGTCTCTAGAATATTACCAGAAAAATCATATCCTAATGAGATATTTCGAAGCTTCACCCAGGAGGCATCCTGTACAAGGATTTCTGATGCACGATTATATGCGTTAGAGTTTCTGTAGTAATTTTGATCTATAAAAACTTCCTGTGTGTTAGGCACAAACCCACCATTACCATCATCCATGACTCCTTCTAATACGGTTGTTACATTACGAAATTCAGTAACTTCTAAAATTCCGTTTCTCAATGAGTTTCTTCTTCCAGAATCATAAAGATCCCCTCCTTCTTTCCATTCAAGTAGGAAATCAAAATTAAATCCTCTATAATTCACCCTGTTTCCTATAGACGCAATAAAGTCTGGGAATGCGTTTCCTACCTTTTTACGATCATCTGCACCTGTTTCAACCACAGGTAATCCATTTTCATCAATATAACGCTGGCCGTTTTCATATCTCCACGTATATCCATATAAGGAACCTAATTCATCCCCGTCTCGGATCTCAGAAGTTACCCCTGCAAATCCTGCGTCTGCAAATACCAGAGATTCTATATCTTCTGGTAAGGAAACCACTTCTCCTTTATTGGTAGAAAAATTAATATAAGCCTCCCAGGTAAAATCATCTTCCCTGAAGATATCATAAGAAGCTAGTAATTCATGACCTGATGATTCAAACTCCCCCGCATTTCTTACGATACCAGATAATCCAGTAGAATATGCTGTCCCTACGGTAAATATCTGATTGTCTACCGTCGTTTTATAATAAGCATAGTCAAATCTCAAACGATTCTCAAAGAATCTAAGATCGGCACCAACTTCAAAAGACCTGTTTTTTTCTGGTACAATGAGTGGATCACCTATTGAAGTATCGGCTCTATACCCACCTGTTCCACCAAAAGGAAAAGCTGGATCTGCAATATAATAACTTCCTATTTGTCCAAATAACGGACCTTTCCCTACCTCGGCCCAGGAAGCTCTCAATTTACTGAAGGTTAGAAATTCGCTATCTTCATCTATTAAATTATGAAAATCATAAGCTAAACTTACCGATGGATAGAAAAATGACCTATTTTCCTGAGGAAGTGTAGATACCCAGTCATTCCTTCCAGTCACCGTTAAGAACAATTCATTACGGTAATCTAGTTTCAGTTCTCCAAATACCCCAATATTTCTAATCTGGGTAATTGTTTTTCCTCCAAAAGTATTTATAGTATTCGCTAAATCATTAATTCCAGGCACATTTAGGGTTTCTCCTCGAACAAATGAATAATCACGTTTTGAATCTGAAATTTGATTTCCTATAGTGAAAGATGAACCAAAATCTTCTGTCCAGTCTTTTTCGAAATTGATGAGGAAGTTAGACTCAAGGCCTAGAAAATCATTATTCTGTTCTAATATAAATCCTCCAACCTGAGTACCAACATCCAGGTCTGGAGCTACAAAACGATTTCTTCTATCTGAGTAATTGTCAACTTGTGCGGCATAAGAAATATTCATCCAGTCTATAGGAGACCAGTTTAAAGAAATATTTCCCACCCAACGGTTCACATCATCGATCAGTGGGCTTTTTTCCAGTAAATACCTTGGGTTATCGATAATCCCGAAAGAGTAGTTTCTCTGGGTTCCGTCTGCATTTTGATAATCGTTTATTGGAAATGAACCTGAAAAATAAGACAGTGAACTAAAAACAGATTTATCACCTCCATTACCCCTGGCACCGCCAGAATTTGAATAACTAACCGAAGTATTAATATTAAAATCATCTGTCACCTGGTAACCTGCCTTTAATCTTAAATTGGTCTTATCATAATTAGTATTTGGCAAAACCCCTTCTTCGCTATCATTTCCTACTGAAAAATAGTAATTAAGTTTCTCGGTTGCTCCACTCAGGTTAAGATCTACCTGAGTAATAACTCCTGTTTTAAAGA
Source organism: Christiangramia echinicola DSM 19838 (assembly GCF_000423065.1). Lineage (GTDB taxonomy): Bacteria > Bacteroidota > Bacteroidia > Flavobacteriales > Flavobacteriaceae > Christiangramia > Christiangramia echinicola. The sequence continues at coordinate 732,649 of NZ_AUHG01000011.1, read as the reverse complement.
GATCATACGGACTATAGAATTGATCATTAGAAAGATCTACAACCTGACCATCTTCCCTGGTTATTGAATCTTCAGAATATCTAGGTCCCCATGAATAGAATGATGTTCCACCCAATCTGGTAAATCCGGTCTCAGTTTCCGGAGTATACAAAGTGTTTGGCTCTCCACTGAAACCTTCACGATAGGTTGTTTGAAGCTCAGGAACTGTTTCAATACTTTTAAATGTGGTAGAGGCTGAAACATTTATCTGAGCCTTACCCTGTTTTCCTTTCTTCGTTGTGATAATTATTGCTCCATTGGCCGCTCTTACACCATAAAGTGCGGTAGCCGCAGCACCTTTTAGTACGTTATAAGACTCAATATCTTCAGGGTTTAAATCTGCCGCCCTGTTCGTGAATGAGAATTGTTCTGCACTATTTGGAGAGTTGGATCCTGCACTAGGCCTTACATCTCCAGAAAAAGTATCATTATCTAAAGCCAAACCATCTATTACAATTAATGGTTGATTTCCTCTTTGAGGATTTATAGAAGTTATTCCACGAATAAGAATATCTATACCTCCACCGGCAGAACCCGAGGTTTGATTGATCTGAACACCAGCAACACGTCCCTGTAGTCCCGATAGGGCATTTGTATTACCATTTAAATTAATATCTTCTGCATCTACCTTTGTAACAGAATAACCAAGGGAACGGGTCTCCCTTTCTATTCCAAACGCTGTAACCACTACTTCACTCAAGGCATTTTGATCCTCTCTCATGGCAACATTAATAGTGGAATCTGTAACTGGCATTTCTTGGGTAATGAATCCCACGAAAGAAAAGACCAAGGTACTCCCATCTGGGGCATTTATGGAATATTCACCATCGAAATTAGTGGTTGTCCCGGTATTAGTACCCTTCACGAGAATGGTTACACCTATCATAGGCACACCATTATTGTCTCTAACTTCACCTGTAACCTCATTTTCCTGAGCACTCAGGACTATAAAGTTTGAGGTAAAAAAGACAATAAAAAACAGGATGATTTTTTTTGTCATAATTGAATTTTTTGGGTTTAGAAGAAGAGTAAATATATGTAAAATATGACGCAATGTTAATTATATATTAATTTTTAAGAGAATCCTTCATCTTTTTAATATAAAAAACGTAATTATTTTTTATGTTTTAACTTATAACTCTTTTAATCTTCTTAACAGTTTTTTAGCAAATCAATAAAGAAGGATTTGAAACTTTTATTAAAATAAAAACCATGAAAAAAGCATTATCGCTTAATTTTGCATAATCTTTGATTAACTAAGGAAAAAACAAAATGAAACCGCTATACCTCTTTCTTGCTCTGTTTGCCTTTTCCAATGTAAGCGCACAGGAATATTGGGATCGTGAAGATTTTGAGATTGGTAATAGAGGTATTGAGAATACTTGGAGAGAATTCAGTTTTTCATGGCAGGAACAATCCCGCTTCAGTCTTCCAGATGGTTCTTTTCTACACTTAAAAAATCACATTCAAAATGACCAAATAGACATGTTGGCTGTGATAGATCAAACCAATAGAAACCGAGTACAGCGAGAGGTAGATCTGGGATCACCTCTTCCGCAAAGAAAAGAAAAAGAGAAAAAATTATTTGAAATATCGGGAGATGTCAGGGCCAGAGATGCCAATGATATTTTCCTAAATCCTTATTATCCCAGTCCGTTTATAAATAATTATAATCGACGTGGATTAAATTCGAGACGATACTCTCCCTATCGTTACGATTACTGATCTTTTAGTTGAATCCCGTCTTCTTTAATGTCAATTAGACGTTGTTTATAAAGATTTCCAACGGCCTTTTTAAAGCTCTTCTTACTCATTTGGAGTCTGCTCTTTATATCTTCTGGATTAGATTTATCTGAAATATCCATAAAACCACCAGCCATTTTCAATTTATCCAGGATTTTCTGAGAATTAGGCTCTATACTACGGTAGCCCGGACGTTGCAACATTATATCCAGCTTATTATCCTTCCGAATCCTTTTAATAAAGCCTGAGACAGCATCACCGATCTTTAATGGTTTAAAAACCTCATCATGGTAAATAAGGCCTAAATGCAATTGATTAACGATCACATTATATCCCAGGTCTGTTTGATTGCTAACCAGAAGATCTACCTCCTCATTTGGCTCAACAGTTAATACATCATTATCCAGAAAAGCATGAACCTTAGAAGACGCGGCTAATCTGCCTGTTTCAAGATCCAGGTAACAGAATACCAAATATTCATGTCCCGGTTGCATTGGGATAACCTGCTCCTTAAACGAAACAAAAAGATGTTTTTCAAGTCCCCAATCTAAAAAGGCACCAAATTTATTTACTTCAACACAAGTTAAACTACCGAATTGATCTAACTTAATTTTAGGCTTTAAAGTTGTAGCTACCGGTCTTTCTTCATGATCCAGATATACAAAGACCTCTATCTTATCATAAACCATCCAGGTTTCAGGAACATACTTGTTTGGCAGGAGCACCTCATCACCTTCATCATTTTCAAGATAAATACCGTGATTAGATTCTCTGATGATAATTAAATTATGGAACTCTCCTAATTGGATCATAAATAAAAACTTTAGCGTACAAAGATAGTCTTAATCATAAATAAAAAAATCCGTTTAAGGGAATATCCCATAAACGGATGAAATTCTAAAAAATTAATATTATTTGTACAGGTTTTCCTTTCCAAAATGCTTTGTAAGTAAATAGTATATTACTACCCTATATTTGTTGCGATTAGATTTGCCGTATTTTTCCAAAACCTGATTTACAGCTTCATTTACTTTACTTTCATCGGTTTCGCCTAACTTTTTCATTACAAAATTCTTCTTTACGGTATCTACTTCAGATTCGCTGGAAGATGCAACAGTTTCAGCATCAGCATTGTAAATACTAGGACCCATAGATTTAGCTATCTTACGAAGCAGATCTACGTCGGGATTTTTTTCACCTACTTTAGACTTTAGATCATCCAGGTATTGTCCTACTTTTTCATCAAGTTTACTCATAATTTTATTTTATGTGGTTAAATCACCTTCAATATAATAATTCCTGACAAATGTTAGACTATTTAAGATTTCATAAAATTGAAATATTCAAGTAATACCTCATCATTCAATTTTCTAGGAGTAAAAATCTCTAAAAGCTTAGGCCTATCAGATTTATTGAAGAAACCTTCAAGGGAAGATTGAACTGTTTCTTCTGAATCTGCCTGAAAATACTCGAAATTGTAAAGATCACAAATAGGCTTAGCCTTCATATTATGAGTAGTCTCGAAAAATTTTTCAAAGTTTTCCGAATTCTTATTTCCGGGTAAGATCCTGAATATCCCTCCTCCATTATTATTCAAGACAATGATCCTGAAATTTGAAGGAATATGATCATTCCACAATGCATTGCTATCGTAAAAGAAACTAAGGTCGCCTGTGATCATTAAAACTGTCTCGGGACTGCTCACTGCGGCACCAACTGCGGTAGAAACACTACCATCTATCCCGCTGGTTCCACGATTGCAATATGTTTTTAAGCTAGGTTCCCATTGAAACAACTGAGCATATCTAATGCTAGAGCTATTCCCGAAATGTACTATAGAATTTTCCGGTACTTGTGGGACAATTTGCTGCATGACCTTAAGATCTGAATATGGGATCTCAGCCATATATTCTTCATGCCTGGTTTGTCTTTTGCTTTTTACCTGCTTCCAGAACTTTCCATAATCACTCTGAGTATTTTTTGTAAGCGGAAAGAATTCTGAAAAAAATGAATTCACATCAGTTTCAAAATGTTTATTCAGGCAGAAAAAAGTATTATATGCCTTCTTTGAGTCTACATGCCAGTGATGATCTGGATTGTAATTCCTTAAAAAGGCTTTTATTTTTTTCGAAACTATCATACCTCCAAAAGTCAGCAGCAAATCTGGCTGTAATTTTCTGAAAAGTTCTTCTTTATTTATATCCTTTTCAATGGGTCCTATAAGCGTATCAATCCTCGTAAAAAATTCAGATTGATGTAAATTAGAAGTAGTTTCGGTTAATACGATCACACTTGGATCATTAGCCAGGCTATCCAGAAATTTCTGTTCAACGGCATTTGGCTGGGCTACACCAACAATTACCATTTTACGCTTCGCAGAATTCCATACCTCTGCATAGTTTGATAATTGATTTTTTGAATAATGCCTTTCTTTGATCTCTGGAAGGATCTGTAAAGGATTTACCTTAATATTTTCAACAGTATCATATAACGGCTCATAAAAAGGGACATTAATATGTACAGGTCCTTTTTCTTCGATAGCCTTATTCAAGGCCAGGTTTACTTCTCTCTCATTATGTTTTTGGGCTTCAAATTGCTTTTGCTGAAGTTTTGGATCTATTGCTTCATTTTCCAGAACCAGTTCAGAATACAGATTTGCTGAATATAAAATATGGTTCTCAAAGACATTCTTTTGTCGTATTGTCTGCCCATCCCCAATATCTATTCGCTCTATAGGTCTATCTGCAGAAATGACCACCAAAGGGATATCGCTATAAAATGCTTCAGCAATGGCCGGATAATAGTTAAGTAAAGCAGAACCTGAAGTACAAACAAGTGCAACTGGTTTCTTTAATTGCTGAGCCATTCCCAGGGCAAAAAAGGCCGCGCAGCGTTCATCAACAATACTATATGGAGTAATTTCATCATGGTGAGTAAAACCAATGGTAAGCGGAGCATTTCTTGACCCTGGAGAAATAACGACATGTTTTATATCTTTTGCCACGCATAAAGCAACCACAGAGCGGGCAACTGGAATTTTTGAGTACTTCATAGAAGACCAAAATTACAATTTACCAATAATTTTAAGACCTGTTTTTGAGCTTATTTAACAAGTACAGCTTTCATGGTCTGTGATTTATTCACCGTTTCCATCCATTCATCCCCGGCATTCGAACCTTTTGTCACGCCTCCTCCTACAAAAATTGTAGCATTGCCATCTTTTAATTTCATACATCGAAGATTTACAAAAAGATCGGTTTGTTTTAGAATAGAAGTGAATTGCTGGTTTTCCTGGTTTCTCCTGTTAGAATTTCGCTTTTGCTCAGTTTTTAAGTTGACTTCGCCTAAGTAACCCGAATAAAATTCTCTAGAATGATCTTCATTTTCCAGAATAAAATTAAGCGCTTTCTCTTTAGGTAATCCGCAAACTGCAGGAGTTGGATGCAAGGCCTTAACCAGGTCTTTTAGATATTCAGGATCTTTTAAATGGCCAGAAATATCTGTACAAATATGCAGTAGATTTCCAGCTTTAGCAGAGTAAGGCCTGGAGGCCTGAATATTTTCTACATTCCGTAGTTTTTCTAAAGACTCAAGAATATAATCGGTCACAAAAAGTTGTTCCTCGACTTCCTTAGTTTCCCACTCTACATCTGTCTCCCCCTTAAATAACTGAGTGCCGGCTAGAGCCATGGTCTTAAATTTATTCCTTTCTGCTTTTAGCAATGTTTCTGGAGTTGCTCCCAACCAAACCCCTGTTTCCGGATGAAACCATACATATACCATTGCATGAGAATAACTGGACAGTAGTCTCTTAAAAATTCTGATAGGATCTGGATCCAGCACCTGTACTTTTTCAGACCTGGAAAGCACAACCTTTTTAAAGTCCCCTTCTTTTATATGGTCAATTCCTTTTTGTACCAGATTTTCATGCCTTTTCTGGTCTTCTTCCATGTATTCAAAATCAACACCGTTCAATGAGTTTTCTACTTCAACAGTATCTACATCAATATTTTCATGTTCCAATATTGCGGACTTATCTACCGGAATTATATAGGAATTTGCTTCAGAATTAAAAGGCGCAAATACAAATCCACTTTCAGACAGATCTTTAGAATAGTATATTTCTGAGTCTGTTTGGAGTAAAGCTTTTACAGACTGAGAACCAGGTTTTCTATATGCAACAAAAGGCCTTTCCTCTTCTAACTGGCTTCTAAGCTTATCGTAAAATTCTCTTGCATTTATCATTTCTCCTGCTTTGGTAAGGCTATAGTAGTAAGTTTCACAATTGAGATCAAATTCGCAGCCTCATCGGTAATTCTTATTTCAAAAAGCTGAGTAGTCATTCCTTTATGAATAAAAGTAGCTTTAGCAAAAACCCAACCTTCTTTAATACTTTTTAAGTGATTTGCAGTGATCTCGATTCCTCTTACGAAGAAATTATCAGTATCAAGGAACACATAACTAGCCATGCTACCAACACTTTCTGCAAGGGCTACACTAGCTCCGCCATGCAAAACTCCATCGGGTTGATGTACCCGGGAATTAACCGGCATTTTTGCAATAAGATAGTCTTCACCTATTTCTGTAAATTCAATTTCCAGAGTTTCCATCAAAGTATTTTTACATACTTTTTTAGAAAGCTCGAGCATTTCTTCCTTCGTCATCATATAAAAGATTGGTTACTTTGTAAAAGTACAAAACTGTCATAAATTATATCAAGATAGATAATTAAAGAGAGCCGCATATAAGCAGCTCTCTTCATATGTAAAAAAAATGAATTAGTTTCTTTAAAAGAGTTTTGAAACTGATTTAATTTTGATTCAAAACTAATAGCTTTAAACTACCAAAATTTTATATTCTCTAATTTATCAAAACGAGCCTATTTTCACCAGGATGTTGTGAGTATATAGTTGCCCGAACCGTTGGTACCCCAGTCATCCACAATCACTCGATATGTACCAGTTTCTGACGCATCCTCCACTACAAGAGTGGCAGACCCACCCCCGGGTGCCACAACGTCCACAACTTCTCCGGATGGCGACATCAACCGAATTTGAGGACTTAAGTTACCTGTTGTGGTAGCCATTGTCAATTGGATAAAATCGCCCGCTTCCGCTGTCAAGGTCCATTGGTCTATGTCTCCATATGGAATATCACCTGAATGATTTGAACTGTTAGTTAATTCTCCTCCTTCATCGCCATTAGGCACCTCAAAAACTTGAGGCACTTGAGCCAATCGAAGGACATATTCACCTCCCCCATTAGTACCCCAGTCATCTACTATGACACGATAGGAGCCGCTTTCAGGAGCATTAACAATATACAAGGCAGCTGATCCGCCCCCGGGAGCTGATCTATCCACTTCAGTTCCATTCGGTGTAAACAAACGAATCTGCGGACTCAAATTTCCCGACACACCAACCATGGTCAACTGAATAAAATCTCCTTCATCCGCCGCGAAGGTCCATTGGTCGATATCGCCATAAGGTATGTTTCCTAAATGATTATCCCCGTTAGCGAGGGCTCCTCCTTCATCTTCAGTGGGTACCATATAACTTTTTGGTGTCTGAGCCAAACGTAGGTTATATTCACCAGATCCATTAGTACCCCAGTCATCTACTATAACACGATACTCACCGCTTGTAGGAGCATTCACTACTACAAGTGATGCTGAACCGCCACCAGGGGCTATCCTATCCACTTGATCTCCACTAGGGTCAAAGAGCCTAATATGGGGACTCAAATTACCCGTAACCCCAACCATATTCAGCTGTATAAAATCTCCTGCTTCCGCCGAAAATGTCCATTGGTCGATATCGCCATAAGGAATGCTTCCTAAATGATTATCCCCGTTTGTGAGAGGTCCTCCTTGATCGTCAATAGGTACAATGTAACTATTCGGTGTTTGGGCCAGACGGAGAATATATTCACCAGAGCCATTTGTCCCCCAATCATCTACTATAACACGATACTCACCGCTTTCAGGTGCATTCTCCACTACTAGAGAAGCCGAACCTCCACCGGGAGCTACAACATCTATAACCTCACCTGTGGGTGACATTAATCTAATCTGCGGACTCAAATTACCCGAAATTCCAACCATAGTAAGCTGTATAAAATCTCCAGCCTCAGCGTTAAAAGTCCATTCATCTATGTCTCCAAGTGGAATCTCTCCGAAATGATTTTCGCCATTTATTAAATTACCACCATCTCCGGGAGTACCATTATTTTCACAAGCATCTCCTACTCCATCCTGATCAGAATCTTCCTGGTTAGGATTGGCTTCAGCCGGACAGTTATCACAAGTATCACCTACACCGTCACCATCGGTATCTCCCTGGTCGGGATTAGCTTCATTTGGACAGTTATCTTCGGAGTCGGGTGTGCCGTCTCCGTCTCCATCCGGTGCAGCTTCACAGGCGTCACCTACTCCGTCTTCATCTGTATCTGCCTGGTCTGGATTAGCAGTGTCTACACAATTGTCACATACATCACCTACTCCATCACCATCTTCATCAGCCTGGTCATCATTAGCGGTATCTGGACAATTATCTTCAGCATCTGGTATACCATCTTCATCGGCATCAGGAGTAACCTCTTCACAGGCATCACCTACTCCATCTTCATCTTCATCTGCCTGGTCTTCATTAGCTTCATTCGGACAGTTGTCACAAACATTACCTACGCCGTCACCATCTTCATCAGCCTGATCTTCATTAGCGTTATCTGGACAATTATCTTCAGCATCTGGTATACCATCTTCATCGGCATCAGGAGCAACCTCTTCACAGGCATCGCCTATTCCGTCTTCATCTGCATCTTCCTGGTTTGGATTAGCATCATCAGGACAATTATCACAAGCATCTCCAACGCCATCTTGATCTGTATCAGCCTGATTTTCGTTCGCGGTATCAGGACAATTATCTTCAGAATCATCGGTGCCATCACCATCTGAATCGGAGTCATCACAGGCATCTCCAATACCATCCTGGTCGGTATCCGTCTGTTCAGCGTTCGGTGTTTCCATACAGTTATCGCAGGCATCACCTACTCCATCTTCATCAGTATCAGCCTGATCTTCATTAGCAGTATCTGGACAGTTATCTTCCGCATCGTCTGCTCCATCTCCATCAGAATCTACAGGTTCTCCTCCGCCATCGTCTTCATCACAATTTATAAAGGCATGGAAATATTCAGAGGTTTCACCATCTTCATTTAATAGACTTTCAATGTCAATCCAACTCCAGGTACCGGAAACAGTCTGCCCGTCCGCACTTCCATAATTACCTTCCCAGTCCTCTAAAGTGGCTTCATAATATAAATATGGATCGCCATCGGCCTCATCATTCTGAGGTCCGGGTATAGCCAGACATAAAGGATCTGCAAAGTATCCACCATCTTCACCCGTTACCGGAACTTCACCCGAATACAACGGAATACCCTGAGCATCGGTTCCGTAATAAAGGTCCAGACTATAGTTCGCTGTATAGTGCCTTCCGGACTCACTACAGTAGTTCGCGAAAAAACAGACTTCATATACAGTTTCCGGATTTATATCGAAGAATTGATAGCCATAAAAGTTTACAAGCCTATTATCAAAACATAAAACTTCGACATGGGTATAGGTTTTTGTTCCACCTCGAAGATCCCAGGTAAATGGAAGCGGATTATCAGAGAATACTTCAAAATCACTATCAATCTTAGGTGCAGCCCAAATTATTTCTCCTGGTTCACCAGAATCATTAGACCATACTAGAAACTCATTTAGTGTTACAGTAACAAAATTAGATCCCTGTGGTATTGGTATTTCAAGAGCTTTATCATATGCAGTAAACAAACCATTATCATCTTCAAGAATTTCAACCACCAAGTCTATTGGCGTATTTGCATCTCCATAAAATAAAGATATTTGAGCATACGCAGCTACTTCATCTGAACAAGTTGGAATACCATCTGTAGTCTGTCTTAAGTTATTTTGGACAAAATCGTTAAGCACAGGACCTAAAGAGATTACTCCTACATTTTCATCTATTTCAATCAAAGCAGCATCATCTTCCTTGCTACAAGAGTAAAACAGAATTAGGCACATCACTAGAATAGTGATGCATTTTACGTACAATTTCATAATTTAAAAGTTTATTGGTTATTACATATATCCTACACTTTTCCTCTCAACTGGAAAATGCATTCGAGATCTAGTAGGGGGAAATTTAATGTAGGGTTATAGGGTTACCATAGAGGGAGGAGATAAGTCTTAAGTCTGTCTGATTTGGGAAGGGCTTTTTCTTCAAAGATTACAGTAAATTTAAAAGAAGAAATCAATAAAATTTATAGGGGAATTCCCTAAATTATTTTAACGCTTAGATATAGAATAAATATCCGGAAAGATCACATGAAGGTTAGATGTTTTTTGTTCGAGAATCAATTAAACTGTTCTCATTGATTTTCCTTTCGAGCTTACCTTGGAAAATTTAATCGCTAGTTTTGCAAGAGCATCAATTAAAAAAGCATTTATGAAAAAAGAATTTTCGGTCTCGTATCAGATTTTGAACACTTATGAAACCCTGAACTCAAAAACAAATAAAACAAAAACGGTCTGGCTTGTATTTCACGGAATTGGCTATTTGAGCAGGTACTTCCTGAAATATTTTAAACACCTGGATCCCGAAGAAAATTATATCATCGCTCCCCAGGCGCAATCCAAATATTATTTAAATGGAGAATACCGTCACGTAGGTGCTTCCTGGCTAACTAAAGAAAATACGGAGGCTGAAATAGAAAATATGCTGAATTATCTTGATGCTGTTTTTGAAGCTGAAAATTTATCTGAAATTCAAAATTTGAATATTCTTGGTTATTCTCAGGGAGTATCGGTAGCTACCAGATTCGTTGCAAGAAGACAGATTCAATGCAAAAATTTGATCCTGCTTTCCGGAAAAGTTCCGCAGGAATTGAGCATGAAAGATTTTAATTTTCTCAATGAAACTGAGTTTAGTTTTATATACGGAACTGAAGATGAATACTTAAAATCTGGAATTGTAAAAGTAGAGGGAAAACGATTACAGGAATTATTCCCCAATAATCTTCAGATCTACTCTTTTGAAGGCGGCCATGAAGTAAATACTGAATTGATCTCTAAATTTGCTTAATTTCACTTTAACTTGTCCTCCTGAATATATCTCAGGTTCTACTTAGAAGCTGAATTAAATTCACTTTGACAAATTAATTACAACCTTATTTTAATGCAGAAAAAATCCTCCGGAAAAACCTCTATTTTCAAGACTCTAGGACCCGGATTCCTTTTAGCCGGAGCCGCCATTGGAGTCTCACATTTGGTCCAGGCTACACGAGCAGGAGCCGACTATGGATTTTTATTAATATGGGTTTTAATTATAGCCTGTATAACCAAATATCCCTTTCTGGAATTCGGCCCACGTTATGCTGCAGGAACCGGGAACCATCTCATAACCGGATATAAAAAATTAGGCAAACTCCCCTACTGGACCTTTATAATTATAACGATTGGTGGCATGTTTATAGTTGAGGCTGCCGTTACTATTGTTACTGCCGGTCTCGCTGAAAGACTTTTTGGAATGGGCTGGTCAACCTTTACTTGGAGCTTTGTAATAATTGGTTTCTGCATAGCCCTGCTCCTTATAGGAAAATATCCCGCCCTGGATAAAACGATGAAAGCTATAGTGAGTTTACTAGGGTTAGCAACACTCACCGCGGTAATTCTAGCCTTTGGAGAAGGCAGACTGGAAACTGCTATGGCAGTTGAAACACCCGATGTCTGGAACAAAGTAGGTATCGCATTTATTATTTCATTTATGGGTTGGATGCCTATACCTCTGGACGCTTCGGTTTGGCACTCCATCTGGACCAAAGAAAAAGCCCTGAGTAATAAAAGGAGTACCTCTTTAAAGGAGGCTTTTTTCGATTTTAATATTGGTTATCTCGCTGCCGCAGTTATCGGACTTTTATTCTTTCTTATGGGAGCTTTGATTATGTTTGGAAGTGGCATTGGCTTTTCAGGTAACGGGGTAGAGTTCTCCGGACAACTCGTGGACCTTTATGGAAAGACCCTGGGTGACTGGAGCAAACCAATAGTTGCCGTAGCCGCTTTAATCGCCATGCTCTCTACAACTCTTGCCGTTACCGATGCCATCCCCAGGGTTATTTCAGAAATTTTTGCTGAAGAAAAACCGCAATGGACAAAGGAACAGAAATGGAAAAATTACAGGTTAAATGTATTTATCATTCCAATTCTATCGCTATTAATTCTATATTTTTTCACAGCCTCATTTACTGTTTTAATCGATTTTGCTACTGCCCTATCTTTTCTTTCGGCACCTGTTCTCGCCTGGTTCAATTATAAGTTAGTGACCAGCGATCAGATGAAAATAGAAGACAGACCTGGAAAAAAGTATAGGATTTTCAGTATTATTTGTCTGGGAGTATTAATTCTATTCAACCTGGCATATATAACTACCTGGTTCATTTAATTTATTCTGAACAAGTGTAGATAACTTCATCATCCCTACCATCACCATTCAAATATTCTATACTTTGATCATTAGTGAGTTCGACAATAATATTACCCCTACAATCCAGCATATCCAACCTTGGTGAAAAATTCACTCTTGGATCTGTAATCAATACATAGTATACAATTCGCCCATTATATACTGCCTGAAAAATAGAAGTTTTAATTGAACAGTCGGCATCCAGGTGATCTTTAAGACCCTGAAACCACACCTGGTTTGATCCTGATGAACAATCTGGAGAATCATCATTAGAACATGAACAAAGGGACAAAAAAGCCGCAAAGAGAAATAGCCTTTTCATTTTTCTAATTTTATATAAAATGATCAAATCTGGTTTAGTAGGTACGAAAATAAAAAAGCCTCGCATTTCTGCGAGGCTTTTCAAATTTATTGTGATTCGATTCTATGAAGATCCCTCGCTATGCCAGGGATAAGTGAGACGTAAGGCTTTGCTTAAGCAAAACTAACGTCCTGCTTACTTAACTTCTTCGAAATCTACATCTTCTACATCATCTCCACTCTTAGCGTCTCCACCTTCAGCTCCGGTTGCACCTTGTTCAGGTCCACCTGGTTGTCCGTTTGCACCGCCCTGAGCTTCTGCCTGAGCTTTATACATTTCTTCTGAAGCAGTTTTCCATGCCTCATTGATCTTATCTAAAGCTGGAGTGATTTGATCAAGCTCCTTAGTTTCATAGGCTTTCTTCAATTCTTCCAATGCATCTTCGATTGGCTTCTTCTTATCATCAGATAATTTATCACCAAATTCTTTCAATTGCTTTTCAGTCTGGAATATCATTGCATCAGCTTCGTTCAGCTTATCAACTTTCTCTTTCGCTTGCTTATCAGCATCAGCATTCGCTTCAGCCTCTTTCTTCATCTTCTCGATCTCTTCTTCTGTTAATCCTGAAGAAGCTTCGATACGAATATCCTGAGACTTACCAGTTGCTTTATCTGTAGCACTTACTTTAATGATACCATTAGCATCAATATCGAAAGTTACTTCAATTTGAGGAGTTCCTCTTGGCGCTGGTGGAATTCCGTCTAAATGGAATCTACCAATCGTCTTATTATCTGTCGCCATTGGACGCTCTCCCTGCAATACGTGGATCTCAACCGATGGCTGATTATCTGCCGCCGTAGAGAAAGTCTGTGACTTTTTAGTTGGGATCGTAGTGTTTGATTCAATTAGCTTTGTGTTAACTCCTCCCATAGTTTCAATACCTAGAGAAAGTGGAGTAACATCAAGTAGCAAAACATCTTTTACATCTCCTGTAAGTACACCACCCTGAATCGCAGCACCAATTGCTACAACCTCATCTGGGTTCACCCCTTTAGAAGGTTTTTTTCCGAAAAATGCTTCAACCTCTTCCTGTATCTTAGGAATACGAGTTGACCCACCCACAAGAATTACCTCGTCTATATCACTTTTAGAAAGACCTGCATCGCTAAGAGCTTTTTTCACAGGCTCCATAGATCTAGTTACTAATTCCGCAGCTAATTGCTCGAATTTAGATCTTGAAATAGTCTCTACAAGGTGTTTTGGTCCGCTAGCAGTAGCTGTTACATAAGGTAGGTTGATCTCTGTTTGAGAAGAAGAAGATAACTCGATCTTCGCTTTCTCTGCAGCCTCCTTTAAACGCTGAAGTGCCATAGGATCTTTTCTAAGATCAATGTCTTCTGCTTTCTGGAAGTTATCTGCCAGGTAATCGATCAATACTTCATCAAAATCATCCCCACCAAGGTGAGTATCACCATTAGTAGATAGTACTTCAAATACACCATCACCTAGTTCAAGAATAGAAATATCGAAAGTACCACCACCAAGGTCATACACAGCGATCTTCTGATCCTGAGACTTTTTATCCAATCCGTATGCAAGTGCTGCAGCGGTTGGTTCGTTTATAATTCTTCTTACTTTAAGACCTGCGATCTCACCGGCTTCTTTTGTGGCATGACGCTGAGAGTCATTAAAATATGCAGGAACGGTAATAACCGCTTCGGTTACATCCTGTCCAAGGTAATCTTCAGCAGTTTTCTTCATTTTCTGAAGCACCATCGCTGAAAGTTCCTGTGGAGTATAAAGACGACCGTCAATTTCTACACGTGGAGTATCATTATCACCTTTCTTTACAGTATAAGGTACTCTTCCTGCCTCTCTCGAAGATTCAGAATACTTATTCCCCATAAATCTCTTTATGGAAGAAATAGTTTTAGTAGGGTTAGTTACTGCCTGACGTTTTGCAGGATCCCCAACTTTTATCTCGCCACCTTCAACAAATGCGATAACAGATGGTGTAGTTCTTTTTCCTTCAGCATTAGGTATCACTGTTGGCTCACTACCTTCCATTACGGCAACGCAGGAGTTGGTGGTACCCAAGTCAATTCCAATTACTTTACTCATAACTATATAACTTATTTTTTACGTTAGTTTATCAATTTTACAACCACAAGAAGTCAATCATTATGCCAGCACAAATCTTCTGACAGACTGTCACTTTTTCTAAACACCTTGTCACTAGTCTGTTCTGCGTTGTTAACTACAACGATATAATTTTAGCAAATTCTTATGGGCAGCATTGACAATTCACTATTTTTGTCACCAAATTTATACTCTGAATGCGAAAAATAGAATGCATTAGCGTTTTTGACATGTTAAAGGTGGGTGTGGGTCCTTCCAGTTCACATACTTTGGGTCCCTGGAGAGCATCACAACGCTGGATAGATGAATTAAAGAAAAAAGATCGCTTTGAAGATGTCGAGAAGATCCATATAGATCTTTATGGTTCTTTAAGTCTTACAGGGAAAGGACATGCGACAGATATTGCAACTCTGCTTGGTTTATTAGGTCATGATCCTGTTACCATGGATATTTCTATTATCGAATCTGAAATTGCAAGGATCAAGGAGACAGGAAAGCTAATGCTAAATGGTGAAAGAGATATAAATTTCAGTTTTGTTGAGAATATCAAATTCAATAGAAAGTTCCTGGAATTTCATCCTAACGGAATGACCTTTAGAGCTTGCTTATATAACGGTAAAAAAATATCTTCTTCATTTTATTCTATTGGTGGCGGTTTCGTAGTGAAAAAAGAACGAAAGAATGCCAGTAAGAAAATGAAGAATTTCAAACAATTCCCTTTTCCTATTGAAAAAGCTATAGAGCTCCAGCAATTTTGTAAGGCAGAAAACAAACCGATTTCAGAAATAGTTTTAGAGAACGAAAGGTCTTTAAGAACCGATGAGGAAATTGATGCCAATTTTAAGCAAATATGGGATGTGATGCTGGAATCCATGTATATAGGTTGTCATACTGAAGGAACACTTCCTGGTGGACTTAATGTAAAACGACGAGCATTCGAAATGCATCAGCGACTTATTGGAGAAACCGGTTATACCAGTGTTGAAGACTGGATCCCTGCAATAAGACAGACAGAAGTAAAATTCCGTCAGATATTAAAATGGGTTAGCTGCTTTGCTCTTAGTGTAAATGAAGTGAACGCGTCTTTAGGAAGAGTAGTCACCGCACCAACTAATGGTAGTGCTGGAACTGTACCTGCTGTTTTAATGTATTACCTGGTAATTGAAAACCATGATGCAACCTATGAGGATATTAAAAAGTTCATGTTAGTGGCTGGTGAGATTGGTAGTCTTTTCAAAAAAGGAGCGACCATTTCTGCAGCTATGGGAGGATGCCAGGCAGAAATTGGAGTGTCATCGGCTATGGCGGCTGGTGGACTTACTGAATTAATGGGTGGAACACCAGAACAGGTTTTAATGGCCAGTGAAATTGCGATGGAGCACCATCTGGGTTTAACCTGTGATCCAATTGCTGGATTAGTTCAGGTTCCATGTATCGAGAGAAATGCCATGGGTGCGATCAAAGCGATCAATGCTGCTGAAATTGCTATGGAAAGTGATGCAAGTCGCGCTAAAGTTCCACTGGACAAAGTGATCGAGACTATGTGGGAAACCGCAAAGGATATGAATTCTAAATATAAAGAAACTTCTGAAGGTGGTCTTGCAGTAAAAGTAAGCCTTAGTGATTGCTAATATTTAATAAAAAACCCACCCTGATTAAATTTCAAGGTGGGTATCTTAATTTGACATAAATTATTTAATTGCCGCTAGTTTTTCAAAAACCCTGGCAACAACTTCTGCTCCCGGATCTGGAACATTCTTCAAACTATCTTCTGATAGATAAGAAGATCTACCAAATTTAGTATCGGTGATTTCTTTAGTAGCATCAGCTCCTTTTCGTGCAGCCGACTTAACATTCTCCATACTTTCACCATTGGCGATCGCTTCAAAAGCTGGTTGCAGGGCGTCTATCATCGTACGTTCCCCTTGTTTGGCGCCACCATAATCCTTCATTTTATCCAATCCGCTTAATAAAGCTTTTCCCAGATCATCATTTTCTTTCAATGCGTTTCCGGCTCTGGTAAATAAGAGTGAAAAAAGCACCCCACTGGAGCCTCCTATTTCTCTGGAAAAGATTCTTCCTATACTAATGAATAGTTCCCAGTTTTTGGCATATGGTAATTTATCAATGACCTCCAGAACATTCTTCCCTGCACTTGCAAAGGTAGAACCGGCATCGCCATCTCCTACTTTTTCATCCAGAGCATTGATCTCATCCTTCATGTCGATCAATTCTTCAGAAATTTCCTTTAGCCACTTTTTAGTTCTGGCGTTTTCTGAAGATTCAAAAGGAAGGGTTTCCGGAAGTTCGGGACTGTTGATCGAGCTGGCTTTTCCAAATTCACTAATGAACCAGGAAACAGGATCACAAGTTGCCAGCAAAGCTTCTCTGATCTCCTCATCCAGTTTCACGACAGAAATAGAAAAACCTTTCATATTCAGTGAAGTCATAAAACTTCCGGGACCTACGAGTAGTTTTACATTCTCAGCCATAGAAGTTTTGCTAAAAGAATTCAGTAATACATTCATTTCAACCGGAGTTACACTTCCAAGGTTATTCAAAATAAGTGCATATTCAGTTCCACTTGTATATTCCTGAAGTTTTTTCACCGCGGTTTTCATAAGCTCATCGGCTTTCGCAACAGCTATTTTTTCAACTCCTGGTTCCCCGTGAATTCCAAGACCCAATTCAGCTTCAGATTCATCTAATCGAGATTCTTCTTTACCCTGGAATTTCTGTCCTTCTTCTAAAGAAAGGCCTATGGAATAAGAATTTTGAGCAACTCTCTTTACCAGCTTTAAAATTTCTTCCAGAGACTTTCCTTCTTCAGATAAATATCCGGCCGTTTTATGTACAAAGAGAGTTCCGGCTAATCCTCGTTGTTCTGTATCTTCTCCTAAGGCTATATCATCTCCTACGATGATAGTTTCCACTTTATAACCCATTTCTCTAGCCTGCTCTGCCGCAAGACCAAAATTAAGTCTATCTCCCGTATAGTTCTTGATCACTAAAAGACAGCCTGCATCGCCTGTTGTAGCAATAATTGCTGAAAGCACTGCATCTACCGAAGGGGAAGCAAAAATATCACCGCATACCGCTGCAGTGAGCATTCCTTTTCCAACGAATCCTGCATGAGTTGGTTCATGACCAGATCCACCGCCAGAAATAATTGCTACTTTTGATTTATCCCAGTCCTTACGTAGAACTACACGAACTTCAGGGAAATTATCCAGTCTCGTAAGCTTAGGATTGGCAAGTAATCCTTCTATTCCCTCATTTACAACCTGGTTTGCTTCATTTATAAAAAACTTCATAATCCAATTTTTCTTAAAGATAGAAAACACGAAAAACTAAACTTTTTGATGAGCCTTAATCTATTCTTAAAGTTTTCAGACTATTAATCATATAGAAGACATTTTCAATTTAGAAAGTTTATTTAAGCAGTTCCTATTCTTATATTGCAGACTCAAATGTTACCATGAATGCCGCCAGAAGCCACCCTGAGGTTTAAGATTATCAACCTGCTTACTAATTTCGGAAAGATGCTAGGTTGTTATTTCCTTTTCTTCATGCTATTGGCCATTATACAATCCTCATTTCCATCTTTTAATTTCGATAAATATCAGCAAACCGAGATCTTCGAATTATTAAAAACACAACCATGGAAATTTGCTTTTATGGCGGCCATTTTCGCTCCGGTCATAGAGGAAGGTTTATTCCGAAGTTTACTTAAACCCACCGAATTCAGTCTTAAATTCTTTCTATGCTGTGTACTATTTATGATTGGTATCATACTTATCCCAGAAGAAGCGCACTGGAGTTTAAAATATGGAATAATTGGCGGTACTTTACTACTTGCTTTTTATGCATTGGGGGAATTAATCCCGGAACATGTATTCAGAAAAACATGTTACTGGCTACACAGGTTTTACCTGATCAATTGGATCCTTGGTGCCATCATTTTCGGTTTTGTCCATATTTTTAATTACGTAGACAGTTTTCAAATTGATCTGGCATTATTCATTATGATCTTCCCGCGCATTATCGCAGGATTTTTCTTCGGAAAAATAAAACTGGAAAATAAAGGAATGATCTGGCCAATTTTGATGCACAGCATGAATAATTCAATAGTCATTTTATTTATATTTCCCTTTACTAAATTTTAATTCATCTTAGCATTTTTTATAAGATTCCTTTTAAAATAAGTTTAGCTATAAGAAGATGAGTGTGTCTGAACAGCCATAAACCAGACGGATAATTTATCGTTATATTTGAGCTTTAATGTGAAGCTAAATGTCATCAAAATTTAAGTCAGTCATTATACTTGCTTTAAGTATATTCATCATTTCATGCAAAGAGAACAAAAAATCATCGCCAATTCAGGTCGTAGAACAGGAACCCGAAACTGAAAAGGTAAATTATCATGAAAACTATTTAAGGGAGATCTCCTACATAAAAACCCGGGAAGATTCTGCCTCCACCAGGGGCATGATAAAACTTGATGGCGGCAGCTATATGATGGGCGGTAATAATAATCAGGCTAAACCAGACGAGTTTCCCAGGCATAGAGAAAACATCGAACCCATTTACGTAGATGAAACTGAAGTTACCAATAAACAATTTCGGCAATTTGTTGAAGAGACTGGTTATGTTACTACCGCAGAACGCTCCTTTGAGATCAAAGGAAAGCAATACGAGCCTGGCGCCCTTGTGTTTGATCCATATAATCCTGAATGGTGGTGGAAATTTGAAAAAAAGGCTAATTGGAGACATCCTGAAGGACCAGAAAGCAATATTGAAGGAAAGGATAACGAACCTGTAGTTCAGGTATCCTGGTATGATGCCATGGCTTACGCTAAATGGGCTGGGAAAAGATTACCTACTGAAGCTGAATATGAATACTTTAACAGAGCCGGTAATGACACCCTGGTTTATCACTGGGGAAATGATTTTGAAAAGGCTCCTGAAATGGTAAATTTCTACCAGGGGGAATTTCCCAGAAAGAATTTATTAGAGGATGATTTTAAAAAGAGAGCACCTGTAAAAAGTTTCCCTGCGAATCCTTATGGTTTATACGAAACTGCTGGTAATGTTTGGGAATGGTGTCTTGATACCTATCGCCCGGATGCCTATTCAAAAACTGAAGATAAGGTAGATGGTTATTTTCAGGAATTTGAAAATATGGATCAGCAAAAAGTAATTCGTGGCGGATCTTTTTTATGCAGTGAAAGCTATTGCACAGGTTATAGAAATGCGGCCAGGATGAGTTCTGCTCCAGATACGGGTCTTGAACATACCGGTTTTAGATGCGTTAAAGATATTTAATCGCAATTTTTCTTAGTTCTTGTATCTATCAGGCTAGTGATCTTCCATTCTCCATTAAATTTTACGAGTTGAAAACTGTTTACGCCGCAATGAGAAAAATTCTCGTTGAAATAAAATGAGTATGGAGTAGTCACTGTAGCCAGTAAACCATTTTCCTCAACTCTAAATTCGTGTAATTTCTCTTCAAAACTAGCGTCAGCAGGAATAGAAGCTATAGATTTCAGGAACTTCGAATAGTCATCTGAATTCAATTTGGTATTTCCTTCCGCATCCATAGAAACAGATTGCATTTTAATACCGTCTAAAGCGAAACTTTTGAGTTTTATGGTATCCTGAGCGTGAAAAGCCTCGAAGAAATCTACCACCAATTTTTTGGGTGTATTCGTAGTTTTTTCAGTTTGAGCGAAAGCAGTCATATTAATAAGCAGAAAGGCAATAAAGAAGATTCGTTTCATGATGAAGTAGTTTTGAATGTGGTTCACGAATTTACTACTTTTACTCAAATTTAAAATTGACCAGATGTCTGTTGCAAAAAAGGAATACAAGCGTATCACAACAAAGTCTCTTGTAGATATGAAATCTAACGGTGAAAAGATCAGTATGCTTACGGCTTACGATTTCACCATGGCTCAAATTGTTGATGGTGCAGGCATCGATGTAATCCTTGTTGGTGACTCTGCCAGTAATGTAATGGCGGGACATGAAACTACTTTACCAATAACCCTGGACCAAATGATCTATCACGCCACAGGTGTTGTAAGAGCTATTAATCGAGCGCTGGTTGTAGTTGATCTACCTTTCGGAAGTTATCAAAGTGACCCTAAAGAAGCCTTAAGATCTGCGATCAGGATCATGAAAGAAAGTGGCGGACATGCCGTAAAACTTGAAGGTGGAAAAGAAGTAAAAGAAAGTGTGAAGCGTATTCTTCATGCCGGAATTCCTGTAATGGGACATCTAGGACTTACTCCACAGTCTATCTATAAATTTGGAACTTATACTGTAAGAGCTAAAGAAGAACAGGAAGCTGAAAAACTTAAATCTGATGCGAAAATGCTGGAAAAAATGGGTTGCTTCGCTATTGTTCTCGAAAAAGTACCGGCAGATCTGGCTAAGGAAGTAGCTGAAAGTTTAACAATTCCCGTAATTGGAATTGGTGCCGGAAATGGTGTTGATGGTCAGGTTCTAGTGGTACATGATATGTTAGGTATGACCCACGAATTTAATCCAAGATTCTTAAGACGTTACGCTGATCTTCACGGGGAGATGACCAAAGCTTTTCAAAATTACAGGGATGATGTGAAAAGTAGAGCATTTCCATCTGATGATGAGCAATATTAATCTCTGTATTTAAACCTAAATTTTTGAGTCAGGATAAAACGCTTTCTAATAAAGATAATCTTCAGGTTTTGCATGAGGATAATCATATTATCATCGTAAATAAAAGAGCCGGTGATATTGTCCAGGGTGATAAGACCGGGGATAAACCACTAAGCGAGGTTGTAAAATCTTTTATAAAAGAAAAATATAATAAACCCGGAAATGTCTATTTAGGAGTTGTACATCGTCTGGATAGGCCAACAAGCGGTATTGTTGTTTTCTCAAAAACGTCTAAAGCTTTACCAAGGCTTAATAAGTTATTTCAAGATAAAGAGGCTAAAAAGACCTATTGGGCAGTGGTGAAAAATGCGCCACCAAATGATTCAGGTGAGTTGATCCATTTCATGAAGCGAAATTCCAAGCAGAATAAATCTTATGCTCATAAAAATGAAGTGCCAGATTCTAAAAAGGCAATTCTGGATTATCGGATAATTAAAAAACTGGATAATTATTTTTTACTAGAAATAGATCTTCATACTGGAAGACATCACCAGATAAGGAGTCAGTTATCTGCCATAGGTTGCCCAATAAAAGGCGATTTGAAATACGGTTTTGATCGCAGTAATAAAGATGCAAGTATTCATTTACATTCCCGGGAGCTAAAGTTCCTCCATCCGGTAAAAAAAGAGCCGATTCATATTATCGCTCCTCCGCCATCAGACTCGATCTGGGACGCCATTATGAATTAATTTTGAATTTTGTCTCAGATTAATTCTTATTTTTAGAAAAACTCTCTGAAAATGAAATGGCGAGGTCGAAGACAAAGTGGAAATGTTGAAGATCGAAGAGGATCTTCAGGAAAAGGAAAATTAATCGCCGGAGGTGGTATTATTGGAGTAATCTTTTTGATCGCACAATTTGTTCTTAGTGATGGGGATATCTCTGTCCTTGAACAACTCGATAATGTAAGCTCACCATCTACAGAATCTCGTGAACTTACGGCCGAAGAAAAAGAATTAGGTAATTTTACTGAAGTTGTCCTGGCAGATACAGAAGACATCTGGAATAAGATCTTTGCAGAAAATAATATGGAATATCGCGAACCTGGATTAGTATTATTCTCTGATGCGGTACAAACTGCTTGTGGTGGTGCATCTGCTGCCAGCGGACCATTCTACTGTCCTGCGGACCAAAAGATCTATATGGATCTAACTTTCTTCGAAGAATTAAGGCGAAGATTCGGAGCCAAAGGTGGAGATTATGCCATAGCTTATGTTATGGCTCATGAGGTTGGCCATCATGTTCAGAATTTACTTGGAACAGCTTCTGAAGTAAGAAGGTTACAACAACAAAGTAGTAATGTGGAAGCCAATGAACTTTCCGTTTCTCTGGAACTTCAGGCTGACTTTTATGCCGGCGTTTTCACGTCACATAACCGGAAATATTTAAGTGAAGGTGATATTGAGGAAGCACTAAGTGCCGCAAACGCGGTAGGAGATGATGCCATTCAAAAGAGAACCAGAGGCCAGGTAAACCCTGATTCATTTACCCATGGAACTTCGCAGCAGCGTAAAGAATGGTTTATGAAGGGATTTAGAACCGGCGATATCAGGCAGGGGAATACCTTTAATTAAGAATTCTCTGCTTCCGGATTTTTTCTCATTGAGATCAGGCTTTCTATCACCACGGCACTGATTATAAGCGTTCCTCCTATTACGGTCTTTAAAGATGGGATCTCATTAAGGAAGATCATTCCTAATATTATTCCGTAGACCGGTTGAATACTACTCATGATACTAGCCGCAGTAATGGTGAAATTTTTAAAGCTCTTTAGGAACAAGGTATGTCCTATACAAGTTGTAATCACTGCAAGCATCAATAAGGGTTTCCATTGCGTTAAGACCATTTCGAAATCACTGAAAAATACCGCCGGAACAAGTAGAATGGAGATCACAAGGATCTGATAGAACATTAACGCTGAACCATTGTAGCGCTCTACTTCCCGCTTCATTAATAGATTCCGAAAAGCATAAAATATAGCCGAAGCTATTCCGAAAATAATGGCAATAAAATAATCGTTCTCCAGATCAAATTCCGGACTCAGAAAGTAGATACCCGCCAGTACCAGTAATCCCAGTGCAATATGAATTTTATTGAACCTGGTCTTAAAAAGTATCGGCTCCAGGAATGCAGTTATCACCGGATAAGTAAATAATGACAGTAATGCGATCGCCACGCTGGAATACTGCAAGGAAAAAAAATAAGTGATCCAGTGACCACCCATTAATACTCCCCCGAGAACCATTTTTAAAAGGTCTCGTTTATTCTCAATTTTAAGGTCTATTTTTTTCCATCTGCAATAGAGGTAAAAAACAAGCACCGCCAAAAGACATCTGTAAAAAATGGTAACAACAGGATGTAAAACGATATACCGGCCTAAAACACCAGAAGTACTAATGAGTAAAACCGCTAGATTTAATTGAAGAATATTGGTAAAATATTGACGTCTTTCTGACAAATCCCGCGCTTTATCTATAATATTCCTGACTTTTTTCCATCATTATATCTTTCACCGGCCTGTTTTCAATATTACTTTCCAGCCAGGAAATGATATCCAGATAAAGGAAAGCTCTCCGCTCATAAGGATGATCTTCAAATTTCTTTAAAGTAGAGTGCAATTTTCTAAATTCATCTTTGATATCCAACGGGGAAACGTCTGGTAATTTTCTTAAAAATTTAATCATTTCAATCTGCACTTCATGCATATCATCCATTTTGATCAGGAACTTATAGGTCGATTTCACCAGACTATCCAAATGATAATCCATCCCAGCCTCATAATGTGCGACCAAATTTAGAATTCTTGCAAAGCACATAAGATCCTGACGCATTTCTAGCGACTTATTAGTAATAATTTTCTTCAGAAAATCAATACATTTTTTGTTGTTTCCGTCCCCGAAATACAAACAGGCGATCTTATAATAAAATACCATGATGTGATGCTCGTCCAGTCTGCCTCTGAATTTAACAACCTTTTCATTGATCTTTTCAATCAATTCATCAGCATTACTAAACTCCCCTTTCATAAATCGAAGGTTCAGTTTATTGGAATAGACGTAAAGAAAAGACAATGCCGAAATATTGTCATTATGGGGGATCTTTGGATCACGCAATGAGTTTTCTAACTGTTTGAGCGTCTGCTCGAATAATTCGGTATGATTCAGGTAAAACAATGATTCCAGGAGGTAATGACTTCCTTTTAAATAAGAAACCGGATGTATCGGGATAAGATGATTATATTCAATAAAAAGATCTTTCCATTTCATCGAATATCTATAGCAACCCAGGAAATCCTGAATCAGGAAACTACGCCAAAGATGGCATTTATACAACCACAAACGCTCTCTAAAGCCCAACTCCTGATAATGATATTCCGGTAATTTTTCCTTAAAATATGCCTTGATCTCATCTGCTTCCTTTTCACTTTTGCAATAACCTTTCTTTAAAAAAATAGAATACAGTTCCAGAGATAAATTAGATAGTTTACCCCAAATGGTATTCAAGTTGCTAATATCTTCAGTCTCTTTGATAAGGATTTCTGCACGGTTGCTCATACTACGAGTTATATACTGAGATTCTATGATCTTTTCCAGTTCCAAAATCTCGTAAGTGAGATTTTTTTCCTCGTAATTGATGGCCAGGGTCTTTACTTTGTCCAGCAACTTTAAACTTTGCTGATAAAGCCCTTTGTGATAAAGGATATAAGCAAAATCAACCTGCTCCCTTATTTGAACCGGAATACTTTGATGCGCGGGATTCAGCCGAAGTGAGATCAGCAGCTGTTTATAAAGATGTGATTTTACGTTTGAAAGCTGAATCTTGGTGATCTTTGTTCCCTTTAGAATTTCAGCTTCATTGTATTTCTTTTGACGCAACATGACCTTGTATAAATTCAGAAATTTAGAATCTGAATTCACTCCTATTCGTCCCACATATAATGAAAACTGTCTTTTCTCTGAGGCTGATAATGATTTGATCAGAGAAAAAAGATTTTCGGTTAAGTCATTGGTCATTGTAATTCAATATTTTACAATACACTGCAAAACAACACTTTACAGTAATTATTATCCACTTCAAGTATCGTAAGCCTTTCCGTTAATCAGGGCCAAAAGCATAATGATTCCGATACTTTAGATAAAGATAAAGTAAAATAAATCTCATATGCGTACTGAAAAGGTAGAAATTTTTGACACTACATTGAGGGACGGAGAACAAGTCCCCGGCTGCAAACTGAATACGGAACAGAAAAAGAAGATCGCTGCGAGACTCGATGAACTGGGTGTAGATGTAATCGAAGCTGGTTTTCCGGTTTCAAGTCCAGGTGATTTCAACTCTGTAACCGAAATATCTAAACTCGTAAAAAATGCTACCGTTTGCGGACTCACCCGCGCAGTAAAAAATGATATCAAGGTTGCTGCAGATGCGCTTAAATATGCCAGAAAACCAAGGATTCATACAGGTATTGGAACCTCAGATTCTCACATAAAATATAAGTTCAAATCAAGCAGACCCGAAATTATTGAAAGAGCTGGAGAAGCGGTGGCTTATGCTAAAAGCTTCGTGGATGATGTGGAATTTTATGCGGAAGATGCCGGAAGAACTGAAAATGAATTTTTAGCCAAGGTTTGTACTGAAGCAGTGAAAAATGGCGCCACCGTGCTTAATATTCCAGATACCACTGGATATTGCCTTCCTGAAGAATATGGTAAAAAGATCAAATATCTTAAGGAAAATGTAATTGGAATTGAAAATGTGATCATTTCATGTCATTGTCATAATGATCTTGGATTGGCTACAGCTAATGCCATTGCAGGAATTACCAATGGTGCAAGACAAATTGAATGTACCATTAATGGAATAGGTGAGCGTGCAGGTAATACCGCATTGGAAGAGGTCGTCATGATCTTAAGACAACATCCTTATTTACAATTAAATACAGATATCAATCCGCAGTTGTTATATGACACTAGTAAAATGGTTTCAAGGGAAATGGGAATGTACGTCCAACCTAATAAGGCAATAGTCGGCGCCAATGCATTTGCGCATAGTTCAGGCATTCATCAGGACGGCGTCATAAAGAACAGGGAAACTTATGAAATTATAAATCCAGCCGATGTAGGGGTAACCGAGTCGGCTATTGTTTTAACTGCCCGTAGTGGTAGAGCAGCACTTGCTTATAAAGCCAAGAAAATGGGGTATGATCTAACCAAGCTTGAATTAGATCACGTATATCATGAATTTCTGAATTTCGCCGATGCGAAAAAAGAAGTTGCAGATCGTGATATTCACACCATTATGGACATTTTTAGAAAGAGCTCAAGAGCAATAGCTTAAGTGATTATGAAGAAAACTTTATTTGACAAAATATGGGACTCCCATGTGGTGGAGAGCATACCTGATGGTCCGGATATTTTATATATCGATAAACATCTGATACATGAAGTAACGAGCCCACAGGCTTTTAATGAATTAAAGGAAAGAAATATTCCTGTTTTTCGTCCGGAACAGATCGTTGCAACGGCCGATCATAATACACCAACCCAGGATCAGCATTTACCGGTAAAGGATCTTTTATCCAGAAAACAGCTGAAAGAACTGAGTCAGAATTGTGAAGAGAATAATATCACCTTATATGGACTTGGCCATCCTTACAATGGCATTGTCCATGTAATGGCTCCCGAGCTTGGAATCACACAACCTGGAATGACCATAGTTTGCGGAGATAGCCACACCTCTACTCATGGAGCCTTCGGAACTATTGCCTTCGGAATTGGCACCAGCCAGGTCACCCAGGTTTTTGCCAGTCAGTGTTTATTGGTAGAAAAGCCGAAAAAACTTAGGGTGAATGTAAATGGAAAACTGAAAAAGGGAGTACTTCCAAAAGATGTTATCCTATACATTATCAGTAAACTGGGAACAAATTCCGGAACGGGTTATTTCTGTGAATATGCAGGAAATGTTTTTGAAGAAATGTCTATGGAAGGCCGAATGACGGTTTGTAACATGAGCATTGAAATGGGTGCCCGTGGTGGGCTTATCGCTCCAGACCAGACCACCATAGATTATGTGGAAGGCAGAGAGTTCGCTCCAAAAGGCGAAGAATTTGAAAAAATGAAAGCTTACTGGGAAACATTAAAAACCGATGAAGGAGCAGAATTTGACCAGGAATATTCATTCGAGGCTGAAGATATAGAACCTATGATCACCTACGGAACAAATCCGGGAATGGGCATTAAATTAACAGGTTCCATCCCAATTGAAGGGGATAAAAGTGATGCGAAAGCACTGTCTTATATGAATTTTAAGCCAGGTGAAACATTACTCGAAAAACCCATTAATTATATATTCATAGGTAGTTGCACGAATTCGCGAATCGAAGATTTTAGGGTCGCTGCTTCCTATATTAAAGGAAAAAGAAAAGCTGATAATGTGAACGCATTGATCGTTCCCGGAAGCCAGCAGGTTGCAACGCAGATCAGAGAAGAAGGTCTGGATAAAGTTTTTGAGGAAGCTGGATTTACGCTTCGTCAACCCGGGTGCTCAGCCTGTCTAGCAATGAACGACGATAAGATCCCGGAAGGGGAATATTGTGTTTCAACTAGTAATAGAAATTTTGAAGGAAGACAGGGTCCTGGTTCCAGAACAATCCTGGCCAGCCCGTTAACTGCTGCAGCAACGGCAATTTCAGGGAAAATTTCAGATCACACTCTAACATTAAACTAATGGAAAAGTTTATAAAATTAATAGATACGGCCATTCCTTTAGATGCTGAAAATGTGGATACAGACCAGATCATCCCTGCAAGATTCCTTAAGGCAACAGATAAATCTGGTTTTGGAGAGAATCTATTCAGAGACTGGCGATTTGATAAGAATGGAGAACCAATTGAGGATTTTGTCTTAAATCAGAATAAATATTCAGGTTCCATACTCATAGCCGGGAACAATTTTGGTTGTGGATCCAGTCGGGAACATGCCGCATGGGCCATTAAAGCCTACGGTTTCAAAGCTGTTGTTTCCAGCTATTTCGCAGATATATTTAAAGGCAATGCCTTAAATAATGGGTTATTACCTGTTCAGGTAAGCCCTGATTTTCTGCATAGGTTGTTTACTTCAGTTGAAAAAGATCCGAAAGAAAAATTCAGTATAGATCTGGAGCAACAAAAGATCACGATCAAAAGTTCAGGAGATTCAGAACATTTTGATATTGATCCTTATAAAAAGACCTGTCTCATTAATGCTTATGATGATATTGACTTTTTAACCAGTAAACTGGCAGAAATTAAAAAATTTGAAGAAAAACGAAGCGGTAAAGAATCTATTCCGCAGGAAACCCTATAAACCTAAAACATATGAAATTCAATATAGCTGTACTTCCCGGAGACGGGATTGGTCCCGAAATAACGCAGCAGTCAGTTAAAGTGCTGAGAGCTGTTGCAGATAGATTTGATCATGAGTTCATTTTTGAAGAAGCTGAAGTGGGTGCAATTGCAATAGATTTAATGGGGGATCCATTGCCTGACACCACACTGGAACTATGTAAAAAATCTGACGCTGTGCTATTTGGGGCAATTGGCGATCCTAAATATGACAATGATCCTTCGGCTAAAATAAGGCCGGAACAGGGATTATTGAAACTTAGAAAAGAGCTGGGTCTTTTTGCAAATATCAGACCGGTGCGGGCTTATGAAAGTCTCATTCATAAATCACCTCTGAAACCCGAAAATATCGAAGGGGCAGATATGGTAATTTTCCGCGAGCTCACCGGCGGGATTTATTTTGGTGAAAAAAGTACTTCTGAAGATGGAAGAAGTGCTTCAGACCTTTGCACCTATTCCGTAGAAGAAATTGAACGTGTGGCACATCTGGCTTTCAAAGCTGCTCAGGAAAGAAGAAAGAAACTTACCCTTGTAGATAAAGCAAATGTCCTGGAAACTTCTCGCTTATGGCGAAAAACGGTGACCGAACTAGCTAAAGCATATCCAGATGTAAAAGTTGATTATCTATTTGTAGACAATGCTGCCATGCAGATGATCCTGAATCCAAAGCAGTTTGATGTCATCCTGACCGAGAATATGTTTGGAGATATCATCTCAGATGAGGCCAGTGTAATTGGAGGAAGTATAGGTTTACTGGAATCTGCCTCGGTAGGAACTGAAAATGCGCTTTTTGAGCCTATTCATGGTTCATATCCACAAGCCACTGGTCAGGGAATTGCAAATCCATTAGCATCGGTGCTTTCTGCCGCAATGCTACTGGATCATTTAGGACTTAGAAAGGAAGCAGAAACAGTGAGAATGGCTGTGGATCTTAGTATTAAACTTAACGTTTGCACCATCGATATTAATAAAGACAATCATTATTCTACCGAGCGGGTTGGTGACTTTCTGGAAAGTGTGATCAGCGATACTGAAGGTCACATTGTGAACAATGAAAACCTTAGCCTCGGCCAAATGACCATCATATAAAGATTAGTTCATGTTTGTTTAGACAGCTGCCTCCTGCTAGAATTTTCTTCAGGAGGCATGTCTTTTTATAACTGCTGAAGTTTTAACCTGATGAGGTTCAATGATAAATTATCTTTACTGCCTGAGTGTGAATGTTGCATTCCCTCGGAAGCTTTATAAGTTCCATTCTGAACCTGTTCTCCTATTATTTTATAGGCATCCCTGAAAGATTTGCCACTCATCACTAATTCATTAATACTGTCTACGGTAAAAAGATATTTATATTTTTCCTCTTTTAGATCTACCTCTTTCACTTTGATCTGCGCAATAGAATGGGTAAAAACATCAAGTATTTCTTTCATATTTTCCACCGCGTAAATACTATTCTCTTTTATGAGCTGAAAGTCCCTGTGGTAACCACTGGGAAGATTATTTGTGATCAGGATCATTTCATTGGCGATCGCCTGGAGTTTATTACATTTCCCTCTGATCAGCTCAAAAACATCCGGATTTTTTTTGTGCGGCATTATGCTAGAGCCCGTGGTCAATTCATCCGGAAAGCTGATAAAATCAAAATTCTGACTCATATATAGGCAAATATCCATGGCAAATCTGGATAATGTATTGGCCAGCGATGCGATATTTGAAGTTACCGTCCTTTCACATTTTCCCCTGCTCATTTGTGCGGCGACCACATTATATTTCTGTGTTGAAAATCCAAGTTCCTGCGTTGTATATTCTCTGTCTATGGGAAAAGAGGAACCATAACCTGCTGCAGAACCTAATGGGTTCTGATCTACTATCTTTAAGCCGGCTTCCAGTAAATAAAGATCATCAATAAGCAATTCTGCGTACGCTGAAAACCATAACCCGAAAGATGAGGGCATGGCCACCTGAAGATGTGTATAACCCGGCAGTAGTTTTACTTTATGCTCATCGGCGAGCTCAAGAAGAACATCAATTAATTTCCTGGTTTTACCAGATATTTGTTGAAGGTTATCCTTAAAATATAATTGCTGCGCCACTAAAACCTGGTCATTCCTGGAACGGGCAGTATGAATCTTTTTCCCAGTGACTCCCAGTTTCTTTGTTAGTTCATATTCTATCTTGGAATGAACATCTTCAAATTCTTCCTCGATATGAAATTCACCATTTTCAAGCTGAACTTTTAATTTTTCCAATTCTAGCAGTAATGATTCAACTTCATCACTTTTTAAAATCCCAACTTTTCCAAGCATTTTTGCATGTGCCTTGGAGGCCTGAATATCATATTCAGCCAGATACATATCCAGTTCACGGTCATTGCCTACCGTGAATTTTTCTATTTGCTTGTCTATTGAAATACCTTTGTCCCAGAGTTTCATATTTTAATTTTTTATTTCCCAGTCAATCCTAAAGAGTTCACAACTGAGCAATCTCAGGTTTCTCTACTTTCGGAATGACTTCTAAAGATTTATGCTTTATGCTCATTTTTTCGTCAAGCTGAACTTGATTCAGCTTCTTTAGAGATCCTGAGCCTAGTTCAGGATGACGAATTATTTTTTTGTCATTCCGAAAAAGCTCGCGACTGTGTAATCTCCGATTTCTTACTTTGTTCGATATGACATTTTTCATAGTAATAATATCGCACTTCGACAGGCTCAGTGCTGCATTTACTTAAGAGCTTTCTCAAGCAGTTTTATATATTTTTCAATTCCTTCTTCGATCTCTTTCACATAAATAAATTCATCTGCCGAATGTGATCTTGTAGAATCTCCCGGACCTATTTTCAATGACGGGCAACTCAGCATCGCCTGATCAGAAAGTGTTGGAGAACCATAAGTTGCCATTCCCAGATCAATTCCGGCTTTCACCAGTTCGTGGTTTAATGGAATCGAAGATGAATTCAATCTTAAACTTCTGGCGGTTATTTCATCTACCGGAGCCTCTTTTTGTAAAATCTCTTGGATCTCTTTATTGCTGTATTTATCATTCACCCGAACATCTATAACCAAGTGAGTCTTTGCGGGTACCACATTATGCTGGCTCCCGGCATTGATCTGCGTAACGGTCACTTTCACTTCGCCTAGAGTTTCAGAGACTTTATCTAATTTGAAATTTTCAAACCATTTCAGAACCTTCGCTGTTTTATAAATAGAGTTATCTGTATTTGGATGTGCAGCATGAGAGGGAGTTCCTTTCACCACCGCATCGAATACTATTAATCCTTTTTCGGCAACGGCAAGATTCATCAGTGTTGGTTCGCCAACGATCGCCACATCAATAGGTGGGATCTCTGGAATTAAAGCTGCAATCCCATTTTTACCATTGATCTCTTCTTCAGCGGTTCCGGCAAAAAGAATATTATAAGTCAAATTTTCAGCATAATAAAGATATGTGAAAGTTGCCAATAATGAAACCAGGCAGCCTCCTGCATCATTGCTTCCCAAACCAAATAACTTTCCTTCTACGATTTCCGCTTTAAAAGGATCACGAGTATAGGCCGAATTTGGTTTTACCGTGTCATGATGAGAGTTTAGCAGCAAAGTAGGCTTGGCTTTATCAAAATCTTGATTCACCGCCCAGACATTGTTAAGGTGTCTGTTATAGGGAATTTGATGTTCTTTGAACCATTTCTCAAGCAGATCGGCAGTTTTATCCTCTTCTCCTGAAAAAGACTGAGTCTCGATCAGGTTTTTCAATAATTCTATGGCTTGTTGCTGAAGTTCTTTTAACTGCATTATTTTACAATTTTGGTATGGCTTACATTTTCCTTCAATAGATTAGCGTCACCTAGAAAAACAGCAGAAACACCTCTGCTTATAGCTTCAAAGCAATTGTGCAATTTAGGTAACATCCCATCAGTGATCACTTTTGAAGCTATTAGCTCTTTATAATTTTCAGAATTTAGTTCAGTAATTACAGAATTGTCATCCTCAATATCTCTTAAAACTCCTTTCTTTTCAGAACAATAATAAAGTTGAGTTTCATAAGTTTTACTCATTGCAATGGCAATTTCTGAAGCTACAGAATCTCCATTAGTATTTAACAACATCCCTTCATCAGTACACGATATTGCCGAAAATACCGGCACAATATTTTGCTTCAGTAGTGATTCTATAAAATTAATATTCACATGTACCACGTCGCCTACATATCCATAATCGATCTCCTTATTTTCACGCTTTTTGGAGATCAAAACCTTTCCATCTGCTCCACATAGACCAATTGCATTCTGCTTTTTTGCCTGAAGTCCTGCCACGATACTTTTATTTAAAAGCCCACCATATACCATCGTGATCACTTCCATGGAATCCTTATCGGTGATCCTTCTACCGTCGATCATTTTCGTTTTAAAACCAAGTTTACCGGCAACTTCAGTAGCTTTATTTCCACCACCATGCACCAGGATCTTTGGCCCTTTTAATTCTACAAAGTCGTCCATAAAGGAATTCAGTAAAGCTTCATTTTCTATTAGCCTTCCTCCTATTTTTAGGACTTTTAGTGTTTGTTTCATACCATTTATTCGCTTAAAGTCATTCCGAGGGAGAATTCGACCGAGGAATCTCATATTAAAAGATTTCTCACTTCGTTCGAAATGACATATAATTAAACGTTATCCTTAACTTATTTAACTTCGTTGAATCTTCGATTTCAGCTTCTCCAGAGATCCTGAATCAAGTTCAGAATGACGGAACTGTTTATTTAGCACACTCTAAAATTCTTTTCAAAACAGCCTGGGCTGCATAGGTTCTGTTATTAGCCTGCTGGATCACAATTGAGTTCTCACTATCCAGAACATCATCTGCAATCACCACATTTCTTCTAACTGGTAGACAGTGCATAACTCTGGCATTATTTGTATGCTTTAGTTTTGACTTATCTACCGTCCAGTTTTTTTCAATCTCCTTAACCTGGCCATAATCCTCATAACTACTCCAGTTTTTCACATAAATAAAATCTGCATTTTCAAATGCTTTCTCCTGGTTATACTCCACCTTGACATCTTTTCTAATTTTTGGATCCAGGTCATATCCTTCCGGATTGGTGATCACGAAATCTACGTCCAGACGCTGCATCATTTCTGCAAAAGAATTAGCAACAGATTGTGGTAAAGCCTTTGGATGTGGAGCCCAGCTAAGTACGATTTTTGGCTTTTTGGCCTGATTAAATTCCTGAATAGTAATTGCATCGGTCAATGCCTGTAAAGGATGTCCAGTCGCACTTTCCAGATTTAACACCGGTACAGTAGCATATTTTTTAAAACTATTCAGCACCAGTTCAGATTCATCTTTTTCCCTGTCTTTTAAACCCGGAAAAGCTCTAACCGCTATTATATCGCAATATTGGGAAAGTACGGCGGCTGCTTCTTTAATATGTTCAGCCTTATCTGAATTCATTACCGCTCCATCCTCAAATTCAAGCGCCCAGCCATCTTTACTTGCATTCATCACCATTACCTGCATCCCCAGCAGTTTTGCTGCTTTCTCTGTACTCAATCGAGTACGCAGACTCGGATTAAAAAACAGCATCCCGAGAGTTTTGCCTTCTCCAACTTTGGAACTCGTGTTTTTAGTTTTTAAACTTCTGGCCTCCCCGATCATAGATTCCAGGTCATCGATGTCTGATATACTAGTGTAGTTTTTCATTTTAGAATTTTGTTATTTGTCATTCCGAAGAAATTTGCGCCTAAGGAAGATTAGATTTCTCACTTCGTTCGAAATGACATTCTTTCTTTATAAAGCTGAATCAAGTTCAGCTTGACGCCTCGATTTTTTTTGTTTGGCTTTTTAATGCTTTCTGCAAAGCATCGAAAAAAGTTTCAAAATGTTCTTTTTTAATATTTAATGGTGGCAGGATACGGAGCAATTTTTTGTTTGCTGATGCTCCGGTAAATACCTGGTACTCGAATAACAATTCTTTGCGAAGAGAAGCAATTTCGAAATCGAATTCCAGCCCGATCATCAGGCCTCGTCCCTTTATCTTTTTAATCTCCGGAATCCTGGCTGCTTTTTCTTTTATATATTCTGAAATTTCAGCGGTATTTTGCATCAAATTCTCCTCCTTGATTGCATCCAGCACCGAAATTCCGGCGGCACAAGCGAGATGATTTCCACCAAAAGTGGTTCCCAGCATACCGTATTTCGAGGAAATATTATTATCTATTAGAATTCCTCCAATGGGAAATCCGTTACCCATTCCTTTAGCCATAGTTATAATATCGGGCCTGATACTATGTTTTTGAAATGCAAAGAAATCACCGGTTCTTCCATAACCCGATTGAACTTCATCTACTATCAACATTACCTTATTTTCCTTACAAATTTCCGCAGCTTCTTTATAGAATTCTGAACTGGCTTCATCAAGTCCGCCTACGCCTTGAATGACTTCAAATATCACCGCGGCGACATCCTCTTTTTCGATCTCAGCTTTAAGAGGATCGGTATCATTAAAAGCCAGTTTTGTCGCTTTATGCCCAAGGTTAAAAGGTGCTTTAATATTTTCATTATCGGTGATCGCCACCACTCCGGAAGTCCTTCCGTGGAATGCATTTTCAAAATAGATGACCCTGTCTTTGCCGGTATGAAATGAGGCGACTTTTAAGGCATTCTCATTCGCCTCAGCTCCTGAACTGCATAAAAACAGGCTGTAATCCTGTACTCCAGAAACCTCTTCAAGTCTATCGGCCAGTTCCTTTTGCAAAGGGTTCTTGATCGAGTTCGAATAAAATCCAAGTTTCGAAACCTGCTCCTGGATAGCTTTTACATATTTAGGATGCGCATGACCAATAGAGATCACCGCATGACCTCCATAAAGATCCAGGTATTTTTTTCCGCTTTCATCAAATACATAGCAACCTTCTCCTTTAACCGGAGTTATATTATATAGTGGATAAACATCAAATAATTCCATAATTATTGATCTGAGATATTATTAATTTTTTTGAAAGAAGCCTGGATTCCTTTAATAAGAGAGGAACTGAGTCCGTTATGTTCCATTTCGTTTAGACCTTCAATGGTGCAGCCTCGCGGAGTAGTGACTTTATCGATCTCCTCCTCCGGATGTTTACCGGACTCGATCAATAGACTGGCAGCACCCAGGCAGGTTTGCATAGAGAGCTCCTGAGCGTCTTTCGCGTCAAACCCAAGCTGTACAGCTCCCTGAGTAGTTGCGCGTATCAAACGCATCCAGAAAGCGACACCGCTTGCACAAATTACAGTCGCTGCCTGCATCTTATTTTCCGGAATGATGATACTTGTACCTAAACGGTTGAAAATGGCTTCGGCGATCTTGATCCTTTTTTGCCCGATTTCGTTACTGCAAAGACAGGTCATCGATTTTCCAACCGCAATCGCGGTATTGGGCATGGATCTGATGATAAAATGATCCTTTCCAATTACTTCTTCCATTCGCGGAATCATAAATCCGGTAACCGTAGAGATTAGCACATGTTTATCGGTAAGTTCGTCTTTGATCTCTGTAAGAATTCTTTCGAATTGGGTGGGTTGAACAGCGAAGATCAGAATATCTGAATTCTTAATTGCCTCCACATTATCTGAAGTCAAAGTGACCTTTGAATATTCAGAAAGTTCCTGAATATCATCAAGATCTCGCTTGGTAAGATAAAGCGTGGTAAAAGCATTACTAAAGATCAATCCTTTAGCGATCGAAACTCCCAGGTTCCCTGTACCGATAATTGCTATTTTCATATTAAAATTTGTTTTAAAATCGTCAAGCTGAACTTGATTCAGCTTCTCTGAGATCCTGAATCAAGTTAAGGGATGACGTACATCAAAAATAACTTGCCTTTAAGTTCAAGCCTGATTTCTCATCAAGGCCAAACATTAAATTCATGTTCTGTACTGCCTGACCTGAAGCGCCTTTCAATAAATTATCGATCACACTCGTGATCAAAAGTTTATCACCATATTTCTCCAATCTCAGAATACATTTATTTGTATTAACCACCTGCTTTAAATGCAGTTCCTCTTCAGTTAGAAAAGTAAATACTGCATCCTTATAGAATTCATTATAGAGCTTTTTGGCTTCTTCAAACTCTCCTGAAAACTTTGTGTACGCGGTCGCATGAATTCCCCTTGAAAAATTTCCTCTATTCGGAATAAAATTAATTTCTGAACTATGATTTTTCTGCAGCTGTTTTAAACTCTGCCCTATCTCATGCAAATGCTGATGTCCAAAAGACTTATAGGCTGAGAAATTATTATCCCTCCAGGTAAAATGTGTAGTGGCAGATAATGAAGTTCCTGCCCCGGTTGAACCGGTAACCGCGTTAACGTGCACCTCATCATTCAATAAATTTGTTTCGGCTAAAGGAAGAATGGCCAGGGTGATAGCGGTAGCAAAACAACCCGGGTTAGCAATGTAATCCGCTGATTTGATTTCCTTTTTATTCAATTCCGGAAGTCCGTATACAAATTCGTGATCTTCAGCTTTCATTCTGAAATCTGTACTCAGATCAATTATTTTTGTGTTTTCTGAAAACTGATTTTCAGAAAGAAACTTTTTAGAATTTCCGTGACCTAGACAAAGAAAAACCACATCTGCTTCAGGATTGATCTTATTAGAAAACTTAAGTTCTGTATCGCCGATTAGATCCTGATGAATACTATGAACAGGTTTCCCCGGTTGTGAAGTACTAAAAACAAAATTCAGATTCACCTCTGGGTGATTCAGCAGGATCCTGATTAATTCGCCAGCGGTATACCCCGCGCCTCCTATGATTCCTGCTTCTATCATGAATCCTGATTTACATGTTGATAGATTTTCCCTGAATTTGAAAGTATCTTAATAAATCCTTTCGCATCATCGGCAGTCCAGGCTTTGTTCTCTTCGCCATAATTCCCAAAACTGCTGTTCATGAGATCGTTTGGAGACTTTATTCCGTCTAAAGTGAATCTATAAGGATGAAGCGTAACAAACACATCTCCGGTAACCTTGCCCTGGGAACTTTCCAATTGAGCCTCAAAATCACGCATCACTGGATCAAGGTATAGACCTTCATGCAAATGCATTCCATACCAATTGGAGGTATAATCTTTATGCTGAAGTTGCCATTTACTCAAAGTATGCTTTTCCAGTAAATGATGTGCTTTGATCGTGATCAATGCGGCAGCGGCTTCAAATCCTACTCTACCTTTAATTCCAATAATAGTATCCCCAACGTGAATATCTCTGCCAATGGCATATTTTGAAGCAATCCCTTCGAGAATTTCGATATTCTTTTCCGGTACATTTTCCTTCCCATCGATCGCAGTCAATTCGCCTTTTGTAAAGCTTAGTTTGACTTGCTTTTGTTTCTTATCCTTTAGTTGCGATGGATAGGCTTCTTCCGGTAATGCTTTTTCTGAAGTCAGAGTTTCCGCTCCTCCAACACTGGTTCCCCAAAGACCTTTATTCACCGAATATTTGGCTTTTTCCCAGTTCATCTCAACGTCTTTACTTTTAAGGTACTCGATCTCTTCCTGTCTTGAAAGTTGTTTATCTCTTATTGGGGTTATGATCTTAATTTCAGGAGCAATGATCTGGAAGATCATATCAAATCTCACCTGGTCGTTTCCGGCACCGGTACTTCCATGAGCGATATATCCTGCACCGACTTTCTTAGCATAATTTACTATTTCTATCGCCTGGATTATTCTTTCCGCACTTACCGATAATGGATAGGTATCGTTCTTCAGCACATTTCCGAAGATGAGATATTTTACCACTTTCTGATAAAAAGAGGAGATCGCATCGATATTCTTATAACTGCTGGCTCCGATCTTTTTAGCGTTATCTCCTATCTTTTGAATTTCTTCTTCTGAAAAACCTCCGGTATTCACACTCACCGCGTGAACTTCAAATCCTTCTTCTTCAGATAAATATTTCGCGCAGTATGAGGTATCCAATCCTCCGCTGTATGCTATAACTATTTTTTTCATTTTATTCTTAGTAAATCGTCATCCTGAACTTGTTTGACTTCGTCGAATCTTCGATTTCAGGATCTCTTCAGAAGCTGAAATAAATTCGGCTTGACGAATTTGTTATTTATTCTCTGCTTTTTCCTTTTTATAAAAAAGCGTTTGTTTTATATGCTTTAATCTTTGAAATGCCTTATCGTTAAACTTACTTTTAGGCTTTTCGGGTTTCTTGGTTTCTTTCTTTTTTTCAGGATCATACATCATCCCCGTACATAAACACATCTTGTGTTCTGTTCTGGTTAGGACGTCGTAATTCTTGCAGGTCTGACAACCTTTCCAGAAAGATTCATCATCGGTAAGTTCAGAAAAAGTTACGGGCTGATATCCAAGATCGTAATTGATCTTCATAACAGCAAGACCTGTAGTGATCCCAAAAATCTTCGCCTCCGGATATTTTGTTCTGGAGTGTTTAAAGATGACCTCCTTTATATCCTTGGCGAGGCCCTGATTTCTGTAATCGGGATGAACTATAAGTCCGGAATTGGCCACATATTTATCATGGCTCCAGGTTTCTATATAACAGAATCCGGCGAACTTTTCACCATCAAGAGCGATCACGGCATTTCCCTTTTCCATCTTATTAATGATGTAATCTGGTGTCCTGCGGGCAATACCTGTCCCACGGACTTTCGCCGACTCTTCTATAGTATTACAAATGATCTCAGCATAAGAAGCATGAGATTTATTAGCAATGACAATTTTCATCTGCTAAAAATTTATGTTGAAAAAAATATTTTGATTTGGGTTTTCGAGAGCGGAACCGGACTCACCTAAGTTCCATAAATATATAGACGCACTTACGTGCGACGGGGGAAACGGCGGCGCATAAGAGAAATATCAGAAAATGTGCTGATATTAAGTTTGTATTCTATGCTGTTTAAGTAAGTCAAAATGGAAAAAATCAAATAATATTAATAGAAAATCGTTTCGGGTCACTGC
Organism: Christiangramia echinicola DSM 19838; assembly: GCF_000423065.1. Lineage (GTDB taxonomy): Bacteria > Bacteroidota > Bacteroidia > Flavobacteriales > Flavobacteriaceae > Christiangramia > Christiangramia echinicola. The sequence goes on along the minus strand of NZ_AUHG01000011.1, from coordinate 692,854 downwards.
CTAGAAGCGGCGGGGCCTGAAATTGAAACGGGGTAATATTATCTGTTTGATAGACATCATGTTACAAATGTATACAAATTTTTAGTTTACAGGCATTTACTAGATCAAAAATTGAAATAAATTTGGATTATCATTCAGATATTCACCATAAAAATTTCTTTTTTTCATCCTGTCTACAAGCGGTCCGAAGTCTTTCGGATCTTTTAATTCAATCCCGACAACTGCTGGTCCATTAGACCGATTGTGCTTTTTTGAGTATTCAAAATGGGTAATATCATCATTAGGTCCCAACACCTTAGCGACAAATTCCTTTAATGCTCCTGCTCTCTGCGGAAAAACAACCACGAAATAATGTTTCAATCCTGAATAAAGCAGAGCTCTTTCCTTTATCTCTGCCATCCTGATGATATCATTATTACTGCCACTAACGATACAGACCACGTTCTTGCCTTTGATCTTTTCCGCATAAAGATCCAGCGCTGAGATTGCCATGGCTCCTGCCGGTTCTACCACCATAGCATCCTGGTTATAAAGATCAAGAATGGTCTGGCATATTTTACCTTCAGGAACGGTGATCATTTCATCCAGATTCTCTTTACAGATCGCGAAATTTCTGGATCCCACTTTCTGAACTGACGCTCCGTCCACAAATCTTTCGATATTAGCCAATTCTATTACCTTTCCTTCCTTGAGGGAAGTTTTCATAGAAGGTGCCCCAGCGGGCTCAATCCCTATAATTTTTGTATTCGGTGACAACTCTTTAAACATAGAAGAAACCCCTGCAAGCAATCCGCCACCACCAAGGGGAGCGAAAATATAATCTATTGGGGCATCAGCCTGCTCGAGAATTTCCAAAGCGATGGTCGCCTGGCCTTCTATTACTTTTTCATCATCGAATGGATGAATAAATACAAGACCCTGCTCATGCATTTGCTTCATGGCACTCTTAAAAGAATCGTCATAGGTATCGCCTTTCAGAACGACCTCTACCCATTCACCACCAAACATTTCGGTTTGTTCCACCTTTTGTTTTGGAGTGGTACCGGGCATATAGATCACTCCCTTAACCTTCAGTTTATTGCAGGCAAAAGCGACACCCTGCGCATGATTCCCGGCGCTGGCACAGATCACTCCTTTTTCAAGCTGATCTTTGGGCAAGCTGGAAATCTTATTATACGCACCGCGAATCTTATAAGATCGAACCTGTTGCAGGTCTTCTCTTTTCAGCATTACATTGGCTTCAAACTTCTTGCTATAAGTAAAAGATTCAGCCAATGGTGTTTTTAAAACCACTTTGGAAATTCTTTCAGCAGCCTGTTTAACGGCTTCGTGGGTTGGTTTGTATATTTTATCTTTTTCCAGCAGTGTATCCATTACGCGTATATTTTCTTCATTGCGGTCATCGCAGATCTTAGTTTTGCTCCGACCTCCTCAACAGGGTGATTTCTTACTTCAGCATTTATTTTCTCCAGTTTTTGATTATCTGGTTCCTTTCCTTCAAATGTTTTTCCTGCAACTTCAGGCTCAAGGGAATTCACATAATCCTTGATAAGCGGTTTAGCGGCATGATCAAACAGATAGCAACCATATTCAGCAGTATCAGAGATGACACGGTTCATTTCGTATAATTTCTTTCTGGCGATGGTATTTGCTATCAGTGGAGTTTCATGCAAAGATTCATAATAAGCAGATTCTTCAATGATCCCGGCATCTACCATAGTTTCAAAAGCAAGCTCTACTCCAGATTTCACGAATGCTACCAGCAGCACTCCTTTGTCGAAATATTCCTGTTCAGAGATCTCCTCAGAAGTCGCTTCTGTTTTTTCAAAGGCAGTATTTTCGGTTTCAGCTCTCCAGGTATGTAATTCCTTATCATCGTTGGCCCAATCGCGCATCATTCGACTACTGAACTCACCTGAAATAATATCATCCATATGCTTCTGAAAAAGCGGACGCATTTTAGATTTCAATTCCTCTGAAATCTCATTAGCTCTCAGCCTGGCCGGATCAGAAAGCCTGTCCATCATTTGAGTGATTCCGCCGTGCTTCAATGCTTCGGTAATAGTTTCCCAGCCATACTGGATGAGTTTTGCAGCATAATTCTTATCTACACCTTCAGCAACCATTTTGTCAAAGGTTAAAATTGAGCCGGTTTGCAAAACACCACAAAGAATGGTTTGCTCTCCCATAAGATCAGATTTTACTTCAGCTACAAAAGAAGATTCCAGCACTCCCGCTCGGTGACCCCCGGTAGCATAAGCATATGCTTTCGCCCATTCCAAACCAATTCCCTTCGGATCGTTTTCAGGATGCACTGCAATTAAGGTTGGTACACCAAACCCTCGTTTGTATTCTTCACGAACTTCAGAACCCGGACATTTCGGCGCTACCATGATCACGGTAACATCCTCTCTTATCTTCATACCCTCTTCCACGATATTAAAACCATGAGAATAGGAAAGTACCGCTCCTTTTTTCAAATAAGGCTGAATAGCTTTAATAACATTAGTATGTTGTTTATCCGGGGTAAGATTAATTACCAGGTCAGCTTCAGGAATTAGTTCCTTATAGGTGCCAACGGTGAAATCATTTTCAGTAGCATTTTTCCAGGATTGTCGTTTCTCTTTGATCGCACCTTCTCTCAAGGCGTATGAAATATCGAGTCCGCTGTCGCGCATATTAAGTCCCTGGTTGAGACCCTGAGCTCCGCAGCCAACTATGACTATTTTCTTACCATAAAGGGTTTGGGTTCCATCGCTGAATTCATCCAGTTCCATAAATCTGCAGGTACCTAATTGATTTAGTTTTTCAGCTTTAGATAGGCTATTAAAATAGTTGGTCATGATAATGAGTTTGTGGTATTAAATTTTTCTAGAATTCCTGATATTGGCATCTCGTTCTTGGTTACCGCAATGGTTCCCGATCTTACGAACTGCATTAATCCGTATGGTTTCAAGGTTTCATAAAGAGCATCGACCTCGGTTCTTTTTCCGGTCTTTTCAATTACAAAAAATTCCTTGGTTACCGTTACGATCCTTGCGTTGGTCTCTTTAATAAAATCCTGGATATTATGATCATCTAAAAAGTCTTCAGATTTGATCTTATACAAAGCCGTTTCCTGATAGATAGTTTCGGCGTCGGTATGATAAAATGCTTTGATCACCTCGATCTGTTTCTCTATCTGGCCTACGATCTTTTTGATCTGTTCTTCGGTCACTTTTACAATAATGATAAAACGCATTACCTCGGTTACCTCACTTGGCGAGGCGGTAATACTTTCAATATTGATATGCCTTTTCAAAAATATAGCTGCGATCCTTGAAAGTAGTCCAAGGTTATTTTCAGTATAAATTGAAACTGTATAATTTTGCTTTTCCATTACTCTAATAATATTTCTGAAACTGCAGCTCCCGTTGGGATCATGGGGAACACATTTTCTTCCTGTTCAACTTTTACTTCCAGAAAATAGGCCTCCTTACTTTCCATCATTTCTTTCACTGCGGCTTCCAGCTGACTTCTCTCTGTAACCTGTTTAGCCTGGATATGATAACCCCTGGCGATGGTTATAAAATCTGGATTTATCATGGTGGTGGAAGCATATCTTTTATCAAAGAATAACTGCTGCCATTGTCTAACCATTCCCAGGAAACCATTATTTAAAAGCACAATTTTCACCGGTACTTTGGTTTGGAAAATAGTTCCCAGTTCCTGAATAGTCATCTGGTAACCGCCGTCACCAATAACTGCGACAACATCCCTTTCTGGCTTAGCCATTTTTGCTCCAATTGCTGCCGGAAGTGCAAAACCCATGGTTCCCAGCCCCCCAGAAGTTACGTTGCTTCTGGTTTGATTGAATTTAGTATAACGGCAGGCTGCCATTTGATGTTGACCAACATCAGAAACGATGATCGCATCACCTTTAGACTGAATATTGATCTCCTGGATAACCTCAGCCATTCCAAGATCTTTTTTGGTGACATCCAGATTTCCTTTTATGACCTTTTCATATTCGGTTTTATACATATCCTTGAATTCCTGATGCCATTCTTCATGAGAATTTGGCTCTAATAATTCATGTAATGCTTTCAGACTTTCTTTTACATCTCCTAAAACGGGAAAATCTGCTTTTACATTTTTATTGATTTCCGCAGGATCAATTTCAAAATGAATGACTTTGGCCTGCTTCGCATATTTCTCCAGGTTACCGGTTACACGATCATCAAAACGCATCCCGATAGCGATCAATACATCACATTCATTCGTGAGCATATTTGGACCGTAATTACCATGCATTCCCACCATTCCCACATTTAGAGGATGATCTGTTGGTAATGCTGAAAGACCCAAAATGGTCCATGCCGCAGGAATTCCTGCTTTTTCCACTACTTGTTTTAATAGATCTTCAGCTCCACCAAGGATCACTCCCTGGCCCCACACGATCATTGGCTTTTTCGCTTTATTAATAACCTCTGCAGCTCTTTGAACCTCTAAAAGATTCAACTCAGGATATGGCTTATAGCTTCTAATGCCGGAGCATTTTTTATAGCTGAATTCCAGGGAAGCGAACTGTGCATCTTTAGTGATATCAATAAGAACAGGCCCTGGTCTACCAGATTTGGCGATATAAAATGCTTTGGCCATTACTTCCGGAATCTCTTCTGCTTTCGTGATCTGGTAATTCCATTTCGTTATTGGCGTTGAAATACCTACAATATCGGTTTCTTGAAAAGCATCGCTACCCAGTAAATGAGAACCAACCTGACCCGTAATACAAACCATAGGCGTAGAATCTATCTGCGCATCTGCAATCCCGGTTACAAGGTTCGTTGCTCCGGGACCAGATGTAGCAACGGCCACACCAACTTTTCCTGAAACTCTGGCATAACCCTGAGCTGCATGTGTAGCGCCCTGCTCATGCCTGGTGAGGACGTGGTGAATTTCCTTCTGATATTTGTACAGCTCATCGTAGACGGGCATGATCGCCCCTCCGGGATAACCGTAAATTGTTTCCACACCTTCTTCAAGCAAACATTTAATCACCGCTTCAGCTCCCGAAACAGTCAAGGTGTTCTTTGTGCTTACCTTTTCAAAACTTGCTGTTTTTACCTGCATAATTCACCATATTAAAATTCATCTGTCACACAGCCTTCTGAAGCTGATGCCACTGTTTTTGCATATTTATAGAGTACACCTCCGGTCACCTTGAAAGCTGGTGCTTTCCAGGCTTCTTTCCGTTTTTTTATTTCTTCATCACTCAAATGAGCTTCAATTCTATTTGTTTCAGCATTGATACTTATCTCATCCCCGTCTTTAAGCAATCCAATAAGTCCACCTTGTTGAGCCTCCGGAGTGATATGACCTACTACAAAGCCGTGGGTTCCTCCTGAGAATCTTCCATCGGTGATCAGGGCTACTTCTTTCCCAAGTCCGGCACCCATAATTGCTGAAGTAGGCTTAAGCATTTCCGGCATTCCCGGGCCGCCTTTGGGGCCTTCATAGCGAATAACGACCACGTCTCCTTTTTGAACCTTTCCGGAGGAAATTCCTTCGTTAGCTTCAAATTCACCGTTAAATACTTTCGCTTTTCCTTTAAATTTCAAACCTTCCTTTCCCGTTATTTTAGCAACGGATCCATCAACAGCCAGATTACCGTATAGTATTCTGATGTGTCCGGTGGCCTTGATAGGTTTCTCCACAGGATGTATCACATCCTGATCGAAAGGCATAGGTTCCACATTTTCAAGATTTTCGGCAATCGTTTTACCGGTAACGGTCATGCATTCGCCATGAAGTAATCCTTTTTCAAGCATATATTTCATCACAGCTGGGATTCCTCCTATCCTGTGAATATCTTCCATCAAATATTTTCCACTTGGTTTAAGATCTGCCAGAAATGGAGTCTCTTCGCAGATCCTTTCAAAATCCTTTAACCCGAAACTGATCTCTGCAGCCTTGGCAATAGCCAGAAAATGAAGAACTGCATTGGTAGAACCTCCAAGAACTGTAAGCAATCTAATAGCGTTTTCTAAAGATTTCGCGGTTACTATATCTTTTGGCTTTAAATCCTTTTCCAGCAAAAGTTCCATTGCCTCACCGGCTTTAACACTTTCCTGAATTTTTTCAGGACCGGTAGCTGGATTTGAACTATTAAAAGGAAGGCTCATCCCTAAAGCCTCAATTGCTGAAGCCATCGTATTGGCCGTATACATTCCCCCGCAGGCACCAGCACCAGGGCATGCCTTTTCTATCACCTGTTGATATTCTTCTTCCTGCATTTCTCCGGAAACTTTAGATCCCCAGGCTTCAAATGCAGAAACCACGTCCAGTTTTTTACCATTATGACAACCTGAAGCTATTGTTCCGCCATATACCAGAACTGAAGGACGGTTCAATCTTAACATAGCCATTAAGGCACCGGGCATATTCTTATCGCAACCAACTACAGTTACCAACCCATCATAAGACATCCCGCCAACTACAGTTTCCATTGAATCGGCAATTAGATCACGGGAAGGAAGCGAATAGCGCATCCCAGCCGTTCCCATAGAAATACCATCACTTACTCCAATTGTATTGAAGATCAATCCGTTTATACCTGCCTGCTGAGTGCCTTTTTTGACTTCTTTTGCAAGGTCATTTAAGTGCATATTACAGGGATTACCTTCGTAACCGGTACTCCCAATTCCCACAAATGGTTTTTTAAGATCTTCCTTGCTTAATCCTATAGCATGAAGCATGGCCTGGGAAGCAGGTTGAGAATCGCTTTGTGTTATGGTGCTACTAAATTTGGTATTCATTTAATTCGTTTCGTTTTCAATAAGATTTAAAAATACTTGGTTCACTACAGTGTCCTGGCTAACTAACAATTGCTGAATTAAGCCCAAACAGTAATCAAAAAATATAACTATCTGTTTTTTAGATATTTACATCATTTTGTTTTACAATAGCTAATGGCTATGAATACTGCAAAACTTAGAAACAGGAAATAAAAAAAGCCATCTATAAAGATGGCTTTGATTTATAATGAATAGAACGCACATCTCTCAGGGTCGATTTTCGAAAACGAAAAGGACCTCAATAATTGATGCGATAATGTTCTGAACTGCTGTAATCATATTTCTAAAGTAAAAAATAAAATTTAATAACCTGAAAATATGATCATTAAATTTATTTTAAATCGATCATTGTGTCTTTCTGAAATTTTTCAGAATCTCATTTTCTTGTAATAGTTTAGAGACCCTGAATCAAGTTCAGGGTGACGGTCTTAAATCTAGGCCAGCCTTTCTTTACTTTTTCTTTTTAAGAGAATAAAGATCCTTTCTTCTATCCTTCATGTTTCTAACACTTCCGAAGTTATGAAGCTCTTTTAAAAGATCCAGGTCTACATCTACCAGTAAAGTACTTTCGGTATTCGGAGTTGCTTCAGCTTTGATCCCATTTACCGGAAAAGCAAAATCTGAAGGTGTTAAAACCGCACTTTGAGAATACTGAATATCCATATTATCAACTTTGGGTAGGTTTCCTACAGATCCAGCTATGGCAACATAACATTCATTTTCTACAGCCCTGGACTGAGCACAGATCTTCACACGGGAATATCCATTTTGAGTATCGGTCATAAATGGCACAAATAGAATATTCATTCCTTCTTCGGCCAGCAGTCTCGATAATTCCGGAAACTCTACATCATAACAGATCAAAACTCCAATTTTTCCACAATCGGTATCAAAAGTTTCCAGTTTATTCCCGCCTTTCATTCCCCAGGCAGTTTCTTCAGCCGGAGTGATATGAAGTTTTTCGTAACGTTCGTAACTACCGTCTCTTCGGCATAAATAACCTACATTATACATATGCTCTCCTTCAGGCAACGGCATACTCCCAGTAATGATATTAATGTTATAATTAATCGCGAATTCCCGGAAAGTCTCCAGTAATCTTTCGGTATAATCTGAAAGTCCACGAATTGCCTCAGGTTCAGATAAATGATTGAATTGAGCCATTAATGGCGCATTAAAGAGTTCAGGAAAAAGAATAAAATCGCTCTGGTAATTACTCACCGCGTCTACAAAGAATTCTATTTGTGAAACCAAGGCATCATAATCTTTAAAAAGACGCATTTGCCATTGCACCAGGCCAAGTCGTACAACCGTCTTAGTGGTGTTTACTAGCTTCTGAGGTTTGGTGTAATAGATGTTATTCCACTCCATTAAGGTGGCAAATTCCTTGCTTTCGTGATCTCCGGGCAAGTATCCTTTAATGACCTTTTTTACATGAAAATCATTTTTAAGCTGAAAGGATAAAACAGGATCATGTATTTCCTGTAGTTTGACTTTGTCTATATACTTTTTAGGAGTTAGTTCATGGGCATATTTAGAGAAATTAGGAATACGGCCTCCAAATATGATGGCCTTTAAATTGAGATGCTCGCATAGCTCTTTTCTGGCCTCATAAAGTCTACGTCCCAATCGCATTCCGCGGAATTCGGGATGAATAAATACATCAATCCCGTACAGAATATCTCCGTTCTTAGTATGCGTTGAAAAATTCTCTCCACCAAGGATCTCTTCGTAATTATGAGTATCATCGAATTTATCATAATCTACAATAATAGAAAGTGCGCAACCGGCAATACGGTTATCTATAACGATACATAGTTGCCCTTCAGGGAATTTATTTACCAGGGTTTTTATCTCTCCTTTACTCCAGTATTCATCAGGCATGGCCTGATAACTCTTCACCATAGAGATCTTTAATTCCTCGTAGTCTTTAACCTGTAAATTTCTTAGTTCTATTTTTGCTGAATCTATCACGGCAATGTAATTTTTGGATACGCGAAGATACTGCAGAATATGCAGTTATATAATTTGAAAATAGAGATTTGAATTAAAGTATTCTTAAACTTCGCAAATACCTTCCTTAATAGCGAAAATCACCAGACCAACCCTACTCTTTACATGCAATTTACTGAATAGACTTTCACGATAATTTTCCACGGTTTTAGGGCTCAGGTTCATTTCACCTGCAATGGCCTTATAGGTAAGCTCGCTGCAAGCGTGATTTAAAAACTCTAATTCCCGGTGGGTAAGTTCTTCATATTTCTGCTTTCTCTCGTCTCTGCTCAGAGCTTCAGAAATTGTTTTATTAGAATAATATCCAGTACGATCTATGGCATTCAAGGCATGCTCAAATTCTTCAGGATCAATATCTTTTAAAAGGTATCCTCTACAGCCTAATCTTATCATTTTAATAATGGTTTCGTCTTCCTGATCTACAGTAAGAGTAAGCACCTTTTGATCAGGATGCTGCTCTTTTAACCACTTCATGGTTTGCATTCCATCCATAACCGGCATACGCATATCAAGTAGAATAAGATCTGGCATGGAATTCCCTGCCTGAAGGTAATTTACAAGCTCTTCTCCGTTTTTACAAACTTCTATTACTTCAAAACCGTCGAAAGAACTGACTAGTATTTGAAGGGATTGTGCAAAAAGTTTATGATCATCAACGATAATAATCGTCTTGTTCATATTAGTTCATCTTGGTTGGATATCGTAAAGATAAAGAAGTTCCTTTACCTATCGAAGAATTTAAATTAAAATCGGAGTGAATCATCTCTGCACGGCTTCGCATATTAAGTAGCCCGGCACCAGATTCTTCTTTCTCCATGTCAAAGCCACGACCATCTTCAATCGCTTCAATAAAAATTGCATCCTCAACATACTCGAATTTCACCTTAAGATTAGAGGCACCAGCATATTTAATAACATTAGAAAAGTATTCCTGAAGAATTCTAAAAAGAATAATGCTATGCTCTTGTGGAATAGTGTAACCTTCTCCTATTATTTCCAGTCGTGCTGCAACAACTTCAAGTCTATTAAAACGATCTATCTCATTTTTCACAGAGGCTTCAAGGCCTACGTATTCTATCACTTCATTATTTAAGGATCTTGAAAGTGCCCTTATCTCTGCAAGGGAATTTGCTACAAGATCTTTAACTTCGAGAAAACCATTTTTATTCTCCTCGGTAACTTTTTTATTCAGAACATTGAGCTGCATACTTGCCACGGCTAATAATTGACCGATATTATCATGCAATTCCCAGCTAACATTCTTTAATGTGGCTTCCTGTATCTCTAATCTCGCAGTAGTAAGTTCATTTTTAAACTCCTGTTCGGCCTGAAATTTCTCCTGAAGAATTTTATTCTTCCTTCTTTGGTAAGTTATAAAGAATAAAATAGTGAACCCTGCCAGAAATAAGATCACGAGTATAAAATAAATAATGAGTAAGATCTCTTCTTTTCGAAGCATGTTATTAATTGATTAGCACAACAATGTTACATAAAATAATACATAAGCTAGAAAAACCTGATTCAACTATTTTTAACCGATTGGCCTTTTCCATTTCTATTCATTCTATAATCCATATAGAATCCTAGCGAAAATAAGGAATACAGAAAAATGCTCGCATAACGATGAATTAATGTATGAAGCTCTATGTAAAGAGGATTTTTCAGACTGAAAAAGCTACTATAAATATCAAGAGGAACCATACACAGGCTCCAGAGAATCATTCCGAAAGAAATATAGAATCTAATATCACCATAAAAAGTAAGTATACGATCTGATCTCAGAATTTCTACATAAAATGAACCTACACTAATAAGGATTATAAAGGTTCCAATGATATTTACATAGGGATCATATGCATTGAAAAATTCTCCGATAGTAAAAAAACTAATGATACTCAAGACCGGGTAAACTAAAAGGATATAAATAAGATTTCGTCTTAATTCATGATTTCTCAGTGCCTTGATATATATCCATGAAACACACAGCGTCGTGATAATTTTAAGAATATTAGCCCACCATACATTTCTTCGAAAAGGGGAATCCTTATAAAAACCGAGAATCTCATATTCTTCAAGATAGGCCCAAATAGGTAAATAGGCATAAATCTCTAAGAATACTATTAAAACCAGATAATAGACAAATAGTTTAATCTCTAATGCCGTACTCTCTGATTTTCTTAAAAACCATAATCCGAAAAGTGCCGCGATTATTTCGAATATCGTCCCAATGTATAATTTTGTTTCTAGAAGAAATTCTATCAGCTTCACACAAACGCAGAATTAACGGTTACCGGTAAAGATATCAGGTATTTTGTAATAACCATTTTTTCCTGTACCTATAATCCATATAAAAGCCCATAGCAAACATGGAATACATAAAAATGTTAGTATATCTTACCAGGTCATAAAACAATTCAAGAAAAGCATCATTCCTTTCATTGAAATAGGCTCCATATATACTAATGGGTACCCTCACCAGGTAGGAAATGGTAACGCCTATGGCAACGTAAAAAAATAGATTTTTATAAAAGGTAAGTACCTTATCACTAATCATCATATCAAAAAAATAGAAGAATACAGATAATACGATCAAAAAAGCCCCTAACATGTCATTCAACATAAGGTCCCCAGTAAAAAAATCATCACTTAAATACATATTTAGAACTGCAATTATCAGATAACCCATCATACTCCATTTGAGTAAATATTTCATTCTTCTTCCAGATAATTGGCTACGGAAAAGATAGGTATATATAAGAATAAAATAAACCTCTACTATATTGAAGTACCATTCATTGCGAACAAATGGTGTTCCCTTTATGAATCCAAATAATTCGTAGTTACTGAAATACGCCAGTGCGGCATATCCACCAAGTATATCTATTAACAGGACAGACCATAAGAATCTTACGAAAATTTTATAATCAGAATTTTCCCGGTTAGTTTTTGTGAGAAAAATGCTGCCTGCTACGGCAGCAATTAATTCCATTAGATGAGTAATATAAATTTTCGTTTCGAAAATATAAATAAGATATTCTTTCATTTAAAGATAAACTTCTCTACGGCGTTCACCGGCAGAGGAACAGTTATTATAATTTAATTCATTTAAGCATTCGGGTCATAAGGTGCAGGAGGAATTCTTCCTGTTCCTGAATTATATGGATCTGTATCATAATCGTTCACGTTTTCTATAGCATCAACCCTTTCTTCACTGGCACCTCTGGTTGGAGCAAGAAAAACAGTACAGGAATTATTGGCCGGCCCTATGTTTTTACCATAATTCCCAAAATAAATTCGAATACCCGGATTATCCTTTATTTTATCCTTGACGTACTTTAAATATTTTTCTAGTTCATCTACACTAAACCAGGTTTCATAAGTATCCTCAAATCCAGCACTTCTAATAGCCTTTCCCGGGCTCTTTGAATTACCAGGTTGTTTGGAACCTGTCCAGTTTTCACACATTCGTTTAGCGTCATCTTTAGGAATTCTTTGCCCCATAATTATCAGATCTAATTAAATAATTGATTAATTGAATGTTAAAAATATAATTATTTAGAACTATTTCTACTTTCAGACTGAATAAAGGGGAAATTTCCCCTTTTGACCATTGATCTTCTAACCTATATTTGTTTCAGTCATTTTAGTAAAGCTAAAGTGTTTTGGGGCAAAAAAGTGCTAACCAAGGTTTGTTATAGTTCTGAGTAGGGTCTTTTCTATAACATAAAACCACGGTGGCACTTTTTTATGTTTAATGAATTTACATTTAGAAATTAGGATATTCTTTTCTAAAAAGGCCGACCTTTTCTCCAGGTAATTTTTGAGCTAATACCTGTATTCCATATTCCGAAAGCTGTAATATCCTGGGGTATCCACCAGTAGTCTGGCAATCTCTCATAAGTAGAATTAGCTTTCCTGAAGGTGTTAATTGAACGGTTCCCGGCATTACAGGACCGGTTATTATAGGTTCCAGCTCATTTTCAAAATCTTCTTTAAATTGAACCGCCATTCGATTACTGGTTTCTTCAATTGTATATTCAGAATTAAAAATTGTTTTCTGCTGGTCTACCGATAATTTATCATATTCAGGTCCAGGATAAACTTCTATTTCTTTGGAAAGCACATAGTCAGATTCAATTTTTAAGGAAGAGTAAGTATCAACTTCTACCAAATTCTCTGAGGAATAATGCAACTTCATTCCCTTCGTCAACCTGATATTCTCTGTAAGACCTTCATACCAGCTACTACTACCCATAAGCTCTTCAGAAATAAATCCGCCCAGGATTCCCATATAAGCACGGAAACCTGACCTTGGCTTACCAAATTTCAACTCATCTCCAGCATTTATTTCAATACGCTCGTTCATCGGAATTAAATTTCCGTTCAAGCTTGCAGAAAGATCTGCTCCACTAATAGAAATTGAAGTTGACTCAGTAAATTTTAAATGCGGCCCCTGCATGGTAAATTCCAGCACTCCGGTGTCTTCAGGATTACCCAGTACCAAATTACAAATTCGCATAGCATATCTATCCATTACACCACTAGCCGGGACACCATATTTTTGATATCCGAATCTACCCAGATCCTGAATACTTGAAAACAAACCTGGTTGTAAAATTTCAATTTCAGCCTTCATAATTTTCAAATTTCAAAGTGTAATTTTGATCTGCGATTTCCTTTTCAATTTCGACAAATTCATTTTTAGAAACAGCAACAAATCTAATTTTATCACCAGCTGAAAATTTAGTTGGAGGATCTTCATTTTTATTGAATAAATCAATAGGAGTTTTACCTAAAATCTGCCATCCTCCAGGACTGGATTTCGGGTAAATTCCTGTTTGATTTTCACCTATACCAACGGCACCTTTTTCAACAGATTTGCGGGGTGATTTTTTTCTTGAAATATGAAGTCTTTTATCAAGACCTCCCAGGTATAAAAAACCGGGTAAGAAACCTATAAAATAGATCTGATATAAAGGAGCTGTGTGAAGTTCAATTATATCTTCTATGGTGAGATTATTTGCTTTAGAAATATACTCCAGATCGAGACCAAAATCCTTGTCATAACAAACCGGGATTTGAAAAATTTTATAGTTCGATTTTTTTGGTATATTAGCCTGCCTTACGAGGCCTTTTAAGCGCAAAACCTCTCCATAGACATCTTCTATAGTGAATAGGTAACTAATTAATAACGAGTTGTATGTATTAATTACCTCAACCTTTTGTTTAAAGTTTGATTTTTCTATCTTTTTCTTAAAGAAAAGGACTTTTTCCAGCGATCCAGAACTAATTTCTCCACCAAAATCTATTAGTATAGAGCGGTCTCCAAGTGGTGATATTTGAGGATATTTTGACATTAAGTATTCTTTACTCCTATTCCTTTTTCAGCAAACTTTTTATGCAAAAATTGAATAATCTCCAGGGAAGAAGGAGTGTCACTATGCACACAAAAAGTATCAGCTTTTCCATCTATTTCAATACCGGAATTGGTGATGATTTTTCTATCATTATATAGGGAGAAAACATGTTTAAAAACCTCTTCTTTTTCGGTGATCAAAGCATGCCCTTCAGAACGTGAAACCAGGCTGAAATTTTCATTATAATTCCTGTCTGCAAATGCCTCAAAAACCAGGTCGAATTTCCCCATCGCAAATTCAGAAATCTTGGAATTTAGAGGAACAAATATCTTGAAATCATCCTCGAGATCCTGGAGACATTCAACAATTAACCGGGCAATTTTTTCATCTTTTGCGGCATCATTATAGAGTGCACCGTGAAGTTTAATATGAGTCATTTTTCCGCCTTCAGATTCTGCGATCTGTTTCAAACTTAAAACCTGACCTTCTATGGAGAGCTTAAGATCTTCTGCAGACATTTCGAGATGATTTCTGCCAAAGTTCTTACGATCTGGATATGATGGATGGGCACCAATTTCTACATTATTCTCCATGGCCAGTCTAACGGTTCTATGCATGCTTTCTAAATTACCTGCATGACCTCCACAGGCAATATTACAGGCAGAAATCAATGGCATAAGCTCCTCATCAAAATCTCCGCCTTCTCCAAGGTCACAATTAATATGAATCATCCTTTTCATCTGTTTATAATTATTTTTTTAATCTGTAAGATGCGCCCTATAACTAGATATCAAATTCTTCTAAAGGCTGATCTTATAAGTTCTGAATTACATTAAAAATAGACTTCACACCTAGAAAAATTGCCAATGTTATTACTACGCCCCCTATCAGGTTTTGGAGAAAATTATTTCTGTGCTTACCTAAAACAGATCTTTGGTTCACTATCCAAAATAAGAAAATCGCAATGACTGGCAGCACCAGGCCATTGGCAATTTGGGCAAATTGTATAATTTCAACCGGCTTTACTCCTAGAGATGAAAACAATACTCCAAGAATTATAATGATCATCCAGACCATTTTAAATTTAGCCGACTGCATTCCTCCTTTCCATCCCAAGCACCCTTGCACAACATAGGCTGCAGCAAGCGGAGCAGTAATAGAAGAGGTGATCCCGGCAGCCAGAAGTCCTACGGCAAGGAAAATAGTAGCCGAACTACCAAATAATGGTTCCAGTCCTACGGCAAGATCTGCAGCACTTTCAATATTACTAATATTTGAAGCTGCGGCACATACTACTATAGCCATTGACACCAATCCACCCAGCATAAGAGAAAAAACCAGCTCCTTTCTAACGGCTCCCAGAAATTTGGGACCACTCCACTTTTCACTTACCAGTGAAGCATGTAGAAAAAGGTTATAAGGAACTACCGTAGTCCCGACCAGAGCTATAATGGTTAACAGACCAGAATCGAAAGATCCGGGTACAAATCCTTTTAAAACCTCAGATAGATCAGGCTTAGTTAGAAATGCTGTTAAAATGAAAGCTATACTCATTAAGAGAACCAGGGCTATAAATACTTTTTCAAGTTTTTTATAGCTCCCCAGGTAAAGAAGAGAAAAAGCGACCCCTCCTATTATTAAACTCCAGATATTGATGCTGAATGCACCAATTTCAAAATTAACCGAAGAAAAAACAGCTTCGGCTCCCAAAACTGCACCGGTGATATTCCCTGCTTCATAAGCCGCATTACCAATCACAATGGCTGAGAAAATAAGAAATAGAATAAAGATCCTGATCACAGGATTTTTCATTTCATCACGGATGCAGTCACTTAAACCTTTTCCGGAGATCAGACCTAAACGAGCCGACATTTCCTGAAGTACAATACAGGCAAATATTGAAATTAATAATGCCCATAATAGCGTATAGCCGAAGTTCACCCCGGCTATACTACAAATAGTTACAGTTCCGGGCCCAATAAATGCCGCTGAAACCAATATACCGGGCCCGAGATTTTTTAAAAATTTTTTCACTTCTTCACATTCATCTGTGCTTCCTGTAAAGCATAAATAGCGAAGGTTCCAAGCCAGTGTCCTCCTTCATAACTATCACCTACAACATTAGGAAAGGAATAAGCGATATGCTCATTGGCAAGGCTTTTTAGATGCCCGAAGTTATCAGGGTATTGCTTTGCCAGACCATAGAATATCCAGGCACGACTAAAATTAAGACCATCAAGATGCACTAATTTCCCGTCGGTTCTATCTGAAACCTCGGCCACTTCCATCTCAAAATCTTTATTCTTTAACTGAGGCATAAAATCATCTACCCATAAACTAAAAGCATTTTTAGGCAACACCCTTCTCATAATATCAATTTCAGAAAGACAAGGTGATAGAAAATCATATCCTCCAGGTTCCCAGGTAACAGGACAGTCATCATCTTTCAAATAAAAATCCTGAGCCCTTTTCTTAAGGGTTTCCAGTAATTTTTCATTTTTTGTAGTTTCAGCATAATCATAAGCCATAGTAAGACCAAATGCGGTATTAGTATGCTCCCCTACTCTTATAGGATAATTAAGTTTAGGTAAAAACTGTATATATTTTTGCACAATAAGATCGGTCAAAGGTTGCAAATTACCTGATAACTCCTGGCCCATTGGATCTTCCCAAGTGTTAAGTTCCTCTTGCAGTTTAAGTAACCATGCCCAGCCATAAGTCCTTTCGAAGGATCCGCTTTCCTTACGTTCGAAATACTTAATTTCACCCTGGATATTCTGGGCTGAAAGTGAATTTTGTAGAGCTTCTCTAATCGCTTCTTTTCTTTCAATTTTTGGAAATTGTTTTAATAAGCTAACCAGAGACCAGTGTGCGTGCACTGATGAATGCCAATCAAAACATCCATAAAAGGCAGGATGTAATTCGTGAGGCTCACCTAAAGCTTCTTTATTTTCGAGTGTCTGTCCTAATTTATTTGGATATTCTGTATTTATACAACTTAGTGGTAATTCTACGAGTTTATTTGCTTCTTCTAAGTCAAGAATCACAGGTTCAGAAACAGCAAGTCCTTCTGGCAGGAGCCCTTCCACATCTAAACTATCATTATCGGTTTCATTAATTTCGGTTTCCTTAGCTTTATCTCCTTTACAGGAAAAAATTACAAGACATATTAATACAAGAAAAAATCTTTTCATCAGTTTAGGTTGTTGGTTTCCGAAGAAAAACTTCCGGAAAACGTAGATTGGTATTTACGGTCTTTCCAAAAATATAAAAAAGCCAGTTAGGTTTAGTTAATTAAAACTCAAGATATTCAGGCAAGCCAGCCTTCGCGATCTAAACTTCTATATTGAATGGCTTCGCTAATATGATCTCCTTTTACCCCCTCACTACCTTCAAGATCTGCAATACTCCTGGAAACCTTTAAAATTCGATCATAGGCCCTGGCTGAAAGGTTTAGACGTTCCATGGCAGTTTTCAACAGATTTTTGGATGCATCATCAAGTTTACAAAATTCAAGGATTTGCCTTGGTCCCATTTGAGCGTTATAATGGATGTGCTCCAGGGCTTCAAAGCGTTTTGTTTGAATTTCCCTGGCTCTGGTAACTCTTTCCCTGATCTTTATACTACTTTCTCCCTTTCTTTCCTCGCTTAACTTTTCAAAAGGCACAGGAGTCACTTCAATATGGATATCTATTCTATCTAAAAGCGGACCACTTATCTTGCTTAAATATCTTTGCATTTCATAAGGAGAAGAAGTCACCGGAGACCCCGGGTCATTGAAATACCCTCCGGGACTTGGATTCATACTCGCTACCAGCATGAAGCTGGAAGGATAGGTTACGGTGAATTTAGCTCTTGATATCGTAACCTCTCTGTCTTCCAAGGGCTGTCGCATAACTTCCAGCACACCCCTTTTAAATTCTGGTAATTCATCAAGAAATAGAACACCATTATGTGAGAGTGAAATCTCACCCGGTTGAGGGTATGCTCCACCTCCGACCAATGCAACATCAGAAATCGTATGATGCGGGCTTCTAAAAGGTCTTTGCGCCATTAATCCTATATTATCCCTGATCCTTCCTGCTACACTATGAATCTTAGTAGTTTCTAGAGCTTCCTGTAAGGTCATAGGCGGTAAAATAGTGGGCAGACGCTTAGCGAGCATCGTTTTTCCTGCACCTGGCGGACCAATAAGAATTATATTATGACCGCCGGCTGCAGCTATTTCCATGCAGCGTTTAATGGACTCCTGCCCTTTAACGTCTGCAAAATCATGTTCCAGATTATCTAAACTTTTAAAGAAGGTCTCTCTTGTATTTATCACCGTTTTTTCAAGATCCAAATCTCTATCAAAGAAATCTATTACCTGGGTTATATTATTCACTCCATACACATCAAGGCCAGATACTATAGCAGCTTCTCTGGCATTCTGCTCTGGTAATATAAAACCTTTAAATCCTTCTTTCTTAGCCTGGATAGCGATGGGAAGAGATCCACGAATAGGCTGCAGACTTCCATCAAGAGAAAGTTCTCCCATTATTAGGTACTCTGAAATGTTTTCTGCTTTTATCTGCCCTGAAGCGGCAAGTATACCTAAGGCAAAAGTTAGGTCATAGGCCGAACCCTCTTTTCGAAGATCTGCCGGAGCCATATTAATAATGATCTTTTTACCCGGCAGCTTGAATTTATTATTCTGAAGTGCAGCGGTGATCCTGTAACTGGATTCTTTTACGGCATTATCTGGAAGACCAACCAAATGATATCCAATCCCTGATGCCACATTAACTTCTACAGTGATCGTAGTGGCTTCTACCCCATAAACCGCACTGCCAAATACCTTTACCAGCATATTTTAATATATTTTTCAAAGGCAGGGTTTTTGAAATTATTTAATCATTTGAGATCCGAAATCTAGATCATTATTTTTCGGAATAATTTAATTTAGTTCGAACCTTCCCAGGTTCATTAAAATATTTCTTCAGGCTTAGAGAAAAAGTAGTACCATGTTCATCAGTACTTTTTAGATCTACCTTTCCACCGTGAGCGATGGCTACACTTTTCACAATAGTTAGCCCCATTCCCCAGCTTTCAAGTCTGGAATTATCAGTCTCTCTACCTCTTTTCAGGAATTCGAAGATCTCAGTTTGATGTTTTTCATCAATAGATTCTCCTTCATTGTGAACTCTAATAACAATATTTTCACGACTATCTTCTAGAATTACTCTTACAGGTTCATCCCGAGCACCATATTTAATGGCATTAGTAACAAGATTTTCAACGACTCGTCTAATAGCCGTACCGTCAAATACTCCAAAGGACTCTTTTGTATTAGATTGTAGAATTACCTCATTTAGATATATCTGGTTTGCTTCCTCACAAACCCATTTAATTTCTTCTATTATATCAATTGCTTCAAAATTAAGAGTGATTCCTTCACCTGCTTTTATACTTATAGCATCAAGTAATCCTTCAACCAGTTCAAGGGCTTTTTTAAGGCTACCCAATCCCATGGATTTTAACCTTTTTATCCTTTCTTTATCATCATCAGGGTCGATGATATCCAAAGCGAAATATGCTGCAGAAATAGGATTTCTTATGTCATGTGCCAGGGCGCCAATCAATTTCTCCCTCATCTCCTGTAACGAATCACTGAAAGAACTTGCCGATGTTAGCATCGCTGTTTCTAATGTATATTTAAGAACAATACCTACCTCCTTGGAATAGACTTCATTTTCCTCCAGTACCTCGGTTAATACACGATGAAAAATGACATATTCCTGAAGAATTTGCTTTACGGTATAATGAGAAGAGGTCGCACGATGACGTCCATGATCCAGACTATTTTTTATGATCTCATTATATTTCTCATTTCTTTCTACCTCCAGAAATCCATCATACCTTGTAAGGATTTCAGAAATATCATCCAGAACATTTGGCAACTGATTTCTTAAGGCAAGGTTACTAGAAATTTGAGAAGCAGAAATTTCATTTTTCACACGATCCTCCCAGGATTTCATAATCCTGTTACTATTAGATTTAATAATATCTGCTGCAGTTTTCATTTCTAACGCTTAGAGCCTTTTAAATTAAATTAAATTTTTGTCTTCCAGCTAATTACCAGCTTCAAAACTTAAAATTTGATTAAATAATTATAAAAAACACAAAAAGGCCTGCTGAGATAGCAGGCCTTTTAAATACATTAAAAAAATGAGTTTTAAGATACTTTAATCACGTTCTCACGATAATAATCGATCAGGGCGTCAATTGGTCTTCTAACAATATTCCCTAATTGTATTCCATAAGGTTGTAATACTGCTCGAATGATATCTTCACTAAAATATGCAATCGTTCCAATAAAATGCACCGGAACTGATGATACCTGAGGATAAGCCAGTACTCTCGAATGTACAAAATCTGTCAAACCTTCATGAAGTAACTTATAGAAATACCCGTTACGTTCATTGGTGAATATAAATTCAGCAAAATGTGCGAGATATGTATTTGGATTATCTTTTCTATAAAGATTCATTTTAATAGTATCTGAATTCAGGTCGAATTTTTCTTCGAACTTTTCAGCAATTTCGGGAGGCATACGCTTATAATAATAATCCCGGATCAATCGTTTTCCGAAATAATTACCACTAGCCTCATCCATCAAAATATAACCAAGTGAAGCAACTGCCTGATGAATATTTTCTCCATCAAAATAGCAACTGTTAGAACCAGTACCTAAAATACAAACAATTCCAGGCTCGGTAGTAGCAGCGTATACTGCGGCCACCATATCTTCCAGAACAAGTACCTCATCTGCATTAGTGAAATAATTCCCAATGATACTCTTTAATAATTCTCTGGGAGTTGGAGTACCAGCTCCGGCACCGTAGAAATGGACCTTTTCAACTTTATCTTTAATTTCGGCAAGCTCAGGATTTTCTGCAAGTCTTTCCTCCAGAACCGGTTCTTTAAAAACGGCTGGATTCAGACCCTTTGTTCTGGTCTTAAAAATCTGCTCCCCTTCATTATTCAGAAGTATCCAGTCACACTTGGTGGAACCTCCATCAGCAATTAAAATCATCTGTTCTTATGATTAATTAAAACCTGAAATAAACACAGTTAAGTCTACTAAATTTACAATTTAATCAGGTAAGACTGTGCTTATTTCAGATCTAAAAAATATTATAATGACGCTACGTGAGAAGCAAGGTCAATAAGTTTAGCCGAATAACCGTACTCATTATCGTACCATGCAATTAGCTTGAAGAAATTATCGTTCAAAGCAATACCAGCTCCAGCATCAAAATTACAGGTATGTGCATCTGATACAAAATCCTGGCTTACTACTTCTTCATCAGTATAAGAGATAACACCTTTAAATGCTCCACTTTCAGAAGCTTTTTTGAAAGCCGCTTTGATCTCATCATAAGATGTGCTCTTTTCTGTACGTACTGTAAGATCTACTACTGAAACATCTGTAGTTGGAACTCGAAAAGCCATCCCGGTAAGTTTTCCTTTTAAAGAAGGGATCACTTTAGTTACAGCTACTGCAGCTCCTGTAGAACTAGGAATGATATTAGCCATCGCGCTTCTTCCTAATCTAAAGTTCTTCTTTGATGGAGAATCTACTGTAAACTGTGTTGAAGTAGTTGCATGAACTGTAGTCATTAAACCTTCAACAAGTCCGAATTCATCATCGATCACTTTTGCTAGTGGCGCAAGACAGTTAGTAGTACAGGATGCGTTAGAGACAATATGATCATCTGCTGTTACATCCTTATGGTTTACTCCCATCACGAACATTGGTGCAGTTTTAGAAGGGGCCGAAATAACAACTTTCCTGGCTCCTGCATCTAAATGCGCTTTAGCATTGTCCAGGTCTGTGAAGATCCCAGTACAATCTAATACAACCTCTGCTCCTACATCTCCCCATTTAAGGTCTGCAGGATTCTTCTCTGAAGTTACTCGAATATTATTTCCGTTCACGATCAGGCTTCCGTCTTTAACTTCAACAGAACCATCAAATTTACCGTGTACCGAATCGTATATTAATAAATATGCCAGGTGATCTACATCTAGAAGATCATTGATAGCTACAACTTCTACATTCTCATTTTGAGCAGCAATTCGAAAAGCAATCCTTCCAATACGCCCAAATCCGTTAATTCCAATTTTTGTACTCATTTTCTTGGTTTTTAATTATACCGAAGTGATGTCTGCCACCCTTCTTAATTCTTTATCTATTTTCGCGTCACCTTTTATTGCGGTAACCAGGTCTACATGCACTACTTTCTGGTGATGTATACCTACCATGATTTCAGATTTTCCTTTCATTAAGGCTTCAACCGCACCAACGCCCAGTTTACTGGCCAAGACACGATCAAAACAACTTGGAGATCCTCCACGCTGAATATGCCCTAAAACAGAAACTCTAATTTCATATTCGTCCAGGTTTTCCTCGATGTAACTGGCAAGTTCAAATATATTCTTACCACTTTTTTCACCTTCAGCCACCACAATAATACTTGAGGTCTTTCCTGATTTTTTACTTTTCCGAAGTGAATCTATAAGCCTTTCTGCTCCCAGGTTTTCTTCTGGGATCAAGATTTCCTCAGCTCCTGCACCAATACCACTATTTAAAGCAATATCCCCAGCATCTCTTCCCATTACTTCTATAAGGAAAAGTCTATTGTGAGAACTGGCGGTATCACGAATCTTATCGATCGCTTCTACTACTGTATTCAATGCGGTATCGTAACCCAATGTGTAATCTGTACCATTGATGTCGTTATCTATGGTCGCAGGAATACCTACTATTGGGAATTTGAATTCCTGGCTAAAGAGTTGTCCACCGGTAAACGTACCGTCACCTCCTATAACTATTAAGGCATCTACATTGTTTGCCTTTAAATTATCGAAAGCTTTCTTACGACCTTCTTTAGTTTTAAATTCTTCGGAACGGGTGGACTTTAAGAATGTTCCACCTTTATTTATTATATTTCTTACTGACCGGGCATCAAGTGTTTCGAAGTCAGCTTCTATTAATCCCTGATAGCCTCTATATACGCCCGTGCATTCTAATTTATAAAATGAACATGCACGCACGACTGCTCTTATTGCAGCATTCATTCCCGGAGCATCTCCTCCGGAAGTTAGAACTGCGATGTTTCTTATATTTTCAACCATTTACCTCAAAGCTAACCTCTTTCATTCCATTAACCTAATTTCGGAAAAAACTAAAACGTTTTCGGTTAATAACTAATAAAAAAAGCCACTATTAAGTGGCTTTTTGCAAATATTTAGGACTTTAATTACTTATTTATCAAAATTTTATACTCCCAGGGCCCAAATTGCATTTCCTGGTCTTTAGAAAACGACACTTCAGATCCACTCATATATTCTATAAAATCACCTTCTATTTCTGCTTTAAATGAAACCGGTTCAGAAGTCATATTAGCTACATAATATAAAGTCTCACCATTTTTCTCTCTCTTATAAGCAATTATCTTGTCTTCAGCAGAAGTATTCACGTTGGCATAACTTGCAGCTTCCTTTCCACCATTAAGCGCTGGATTCGTATTCTTTAATTCACCAAGTTTCTCTAAAAGTGGATAGACCTTTCCTTTTGTTTTAGGAATTGTGTCTTTCTCAAAGAATAAAAGTCTTTTATCCATATCGTATTCCTGCCCGCTATAGATCAAAGGCATTCCCGGCAAGGTATAGGACATGGCGAGCATCGCTTCTGAAGCATCTCCCATTCTTTCTCTTACCGTCCCAGCCCAGGAATTCTCATCATGATTGGTCACAAAATTCATCAGGTAATCATCGTCCTGAAAAGTTGAATCAACCTTCTTCATATATTCATCCCAATCTTTAGCTGATTTTTCTCCTTTTGCGATACTGTTCATTAGGTGATGACCTTCCCAGTTATAGCCCATTTCAAAAGCATTATGGAAAAGATCTTTTGGATTATCTGCTTCTGCAAGCATAAATACCGGCTTTACTTTTCTTATCTCTTCAGCCGCAGTTTCCCAGAAATCTGTAGGAACTGAGTGCGCTGCGTCGGCTCTAAAACCATCAATATCATGCTCTTCTACCCAGAATAACATTTCATCTATCATCGCCTGTCTCATTTCCTGATTATCAAAATTAAGATCTGCCACATCTGTCCAACCCCAGGATTCGCCGGTTTCATCATTGATAGGATCTACAATTTCTCCTTTTTCATTCTGAGTGTACCAGTCTTTATGATCTGTGATCCATTGATGATCCCATCCGGTATGATTTGCCACCCAATCCAGGATCACATACATATCATTCTCATGAGCTGTTTGTACCAATTCATCAAAATCTTCCATGTTTCCATGCTCAGGATTTACCGCGGAGTAATCTGAAATAGAATAATAACTTCCAAGGTATTTCTTTCGTTCTTCAGGATCCTCGATATCTTCAACGTCACGACCTCCGGTAGCTTTTCTGTTCTTTTCAGAAATTGGATACATCGGCATTAGCCAGATCACTTTTACTCCAAGTTCTTTTAATTGCGGAATATCTTTCGTAAACGCATCAAAAGTGCCTTCCGGCGAATACTGACGTAGGTTCGCTTCGTAGATCACTGCCGATTCCAGCATCTCATTATCTACAGGAGCCAGACTTAGCGTATCCTCTTTTGTTTCCTCTAAATTATCTTTTTTGGGCTCATCCTTACATGATATCAGAAAACTGAATACCATCAATAGTAAAACAACCTTTTTCATTAATTGTGGGTTTAGGGTTTATTAAGTTTTTAGTTAAATTTTGTGGTGTAGAAATAAACTCCTCTTTCAGGAAGTTCTAGAGTTTGATCCCAGGTTATATTTTCCTTTGAAATCAGGTTTTGCATTTCTGAATTCTGAAGATTTAATTCTTTAAATCTCTCCAGCTCCAGATCATATGCCTCCTCATTCTTATTTAGAATAAGTACAATTTTTTCATTTTCTGAAATTCTGGAAATTAGATAAATTCCATTTTCAGGTGCAAAATGAATGGTTTTCCCATTATGTATCGCTTCACTTTCCTTCCTGTAATTAAGGATAGACTTAAGGAAAGACTGCATATCCTTCTGGTCTTCAGTCAAGCCTTCAGAGGTAAAGGCATTTACTTCACTATCGCTCCAGCCGCCAGGAAATTCAGTTCTAATTAATCCGTGGTCACCTGGTTTTTCAGTATCATCCATTAAAATTTCAGTTCCATAATAGATCTGCGGTATTCTTGGAAGCACTAATTGATAAGCCAGCGCCATTTTCGTGTTTGGGATATCTTCTTTAAGCTGAGTATAAATTCTACTCATATCATGATTATCCGGGAAGATCATGATATTTTCAGGTGAAGCATAAGAGAAGTCATTAGAAAGACCTTCATATAATTTATGAAGCCCGCGCTCCCAACCTTCATCTTCATTTAGACCTTCTACTATTTTTCCCTGCATGGCAAAATCCATGGTAGTTTTAAGATTTGAATCGTACCCATTATCAACCCCATCCTGCCAGAATCTTATTAATAAAGGATTGTAGCTCCATTCTTCTCCTACAATATTAAAATTAGGATACTCGTTCATAATAGCCCCGGCCCAATCGCTCATAAATTCCTTATCTGGATAAGGATAGGTGTCCTGACGAATTCCGCCAAGCTTCAAAGTTTCAATCCACCAGATGCTATTCTGAATAAGATATTTTGCCATAAAAGGATTCTTTTGATTGAGGTCTGGCATAGTATCTACAAACCAGCCGTCATTCAACCTTTTCTTATCATATTCTGAAGCGTAATTATCCTGATTAGCCGTTCTCTTATGGTTAGAATGCAAGATCTTCTCGCCTTTTTCAAATTGCTCCTGATAATTTATCCAGTCGCTAAATGGTAGGTCTTTCATCCACCAGTGTTCCAATCCTATATGATTAGCCACCAGATCCATTATCATTTTAATTCCTCTTTTTTCAGCTTTATCAGCCAGCTCTTTGTATTCTTCAAGAGTTCCAAATCGAGGATCAACACGATAAAAATCGGTCATGGCATACCCGTGATAAGAGCCAGATTTCATGTCATTGATCAACAAAGGAGAAGACCATAGGGCCGTGAAGCCCATTTCATCTATATAATCCAGGTGATCAATAATACCACGAATATCACCACCGTGACGAGCATAGTCATCTTCCCGATCTATAGTTTTTTCATTCAGAGATTCATCTATATCATTAGATTCATCACCATTAGCAAACCTGTCTGGTGTAATAAGATATACAGCGTCTGTATTATTGAAACCTATATAATCCTCAGCAGGCCTGGTACGCTGCTTTAATTCATAATCATAGGTCTCTTTTTTACCATCGGGCATTTCAAGGATAAGATCAAAAGTTCCCTGCTCAGTATTTTCTGAAATATTCAGATCAATAAAAAGATAATTAGGACTTTTAGCCTGGTTTACTTTTTCAATAGTAACTCCGTCATAGTTTATTACAGGCGTAGCTTTTCCTATATTCTCTCCATATACAAGCAATTGAAGGTTTGATTCTTCAAATCCCACCCACCAGTTAGGTGGTTCCACCCGGTCTATCTGGCTATATGAATTTATTACTGACATGAGAAGTACGCAAAACAAAATTTGTTTCATATTATTATTAATTATAAAAAAGGCTTCCCGATGATTCAGAAAGCCTTTGATAGTTTATGCACTAATTGGAGTAGTATTGGGTTGAACTTCCAACACTTTATCATTTACGAGAATCTCAAGAGATTTATTTCCTTCCAGTGAGAATTCAGTCTTCTCTGAAGAAACATCTACCTTTAGAATTCTATCCCTGAAATTCACTTTGAAAGAGTAAGCATTCCATTGTTCCGGAATTTGAGGTTTGAAGGAAAGCATATCATTCTCAACTCTCATTCCGCCAAAACCTTCCACGATACTCATCCATGTTCCAGCCATACTGGTAATATGACAACCTTCTTCAACCTCTTTATTATAATCGTCTAGATCCAGTCTGGAAGTTCGAACATAGAATTCATAAGCCTGTTCCATTCTGCCTAATAACGCAGCCTGAATACTATGAACACAAGGAGAAAGCGATGATTCATGAACGGTAAGCGGTTCATAGAAATCAAAATGCTTCTCAAGATCTTCCTTAGTAAAATGATCTGCAAAGAAATAGAAGCCTTGCAGTACATCTGCCTGTTTTATATAACATGATCTAAGGATCCTGTCCCAACTCCACTTCTGGTTAATTGGGCGTTGTTTTTTATCAAGATCTGATACCGGGATTATTTCCTTATCCAGGAATCCATCTTGCTGAAGGTAAACCCCATGTTCTTCAGAATACGGGAAATACATATTTTCAGCCACTTCTTTCCATTTAGAAAGTTCCCCTTCATTCAGGGAAGTGAGTCCCATGATTCTGGTATAATCTTCCTGATGCCCATCTTTCACCTTGCGTATCATTTCAAGACAGTATTCAATGCACCATTTAGCGATATAATTGGTATACCAGTTATTGTTTACATTATTCTCGTATTCATTAGGGCCGGTTACGCCAAGGATGACATATTTATCTTTATTCTTGCTGAAGTTAGCTCGCTGATGCCAGAACCTGGCGATAGCGATCATTACTTCCAGCCCTTTTTCCGGGATATAACTGAAATCTCCAGTAAACCTCACATAATTGTAAATGGCGAAAACCATGGCGCCATTCCTGTGGATCTCCTCAAAAGTGATCTCCCATTCGTTATGGCTTTCTTCACCATTCATGGTAACCATAGGGTAAAGAGCGGCACCATTCGAAAATCCTAATTTTGAAGCATTCTCTTTGGCCTTTTCTAAATGATTATGCCTGTAGGCTAATAATTTCCTGGCAACTTTCTGATCTTTAGTAGCCATATAAAATGGAATACAATAAGCTTCGGTATCCCAATAGGTACTACCTCCGTATTTTTCTCCCGTAAATCCTTTCGGACCAATATTCAGTCTTTCATCCTTTCCAAGATAGGTTTGATTCAGCTGAAAAATATTAAAACGAATTCCCTGTTGAGCTTTTACATCTCCGGAAATCGTGATATCTGCCATTTCCCAGATAGAAGCCCAGGCTTCTTTCTGTTCATTCTTAAGCTGATCGAATCCTTTTTCCATGGCTTTATCCAGAACCATAGATGCTCCCTGAATTAGCTCAGATCGTTTATGATTCATATCAGAAACATACCCGGCATATTTTATAATTCCAGCAGTTTCAGCTTTTGCTGTTTCCAGGGAATAAGAGAAAGATATCCGGTCCTCATCGGTTTTCACTTCAGGAGACATTTCAATTTTCTTACCGGACTTCAGAATTTCAGATCTCATATAGGTACCTACATGAAATTCTGTTTTTAAAGTCTTGGATACTATAAAGCCTCTATCGCCATCTGTCTTTACTTCCTGAGTCTCCCAGAAACGCTCTTCCCAGTTAGCATCTGTATTGGTAATACTTCCGTCCAGGTAAGGATCAAATTTTACGGTCGCATCCTGGTTTAGCGGAGTCACTTCATATTTAATAGCTCCCAGCTCATCGTTAACTATAGAAAGAAACCGAACGGCTTTCACCTCAATCTCAATACCATTAGGTAGTGTTGCTTCAAAAGACCTGGCAAGAAAACCTTCTTTCATATTAAGTTCTCTTCTAAAGTTTTTCACCTGGGTACAGGTAAAAAGGTCTAAAGGCTCTTCATTAATAAAAACATTGATCCCTATCCAGTTTGGTGCGTTCAATACTTTCGCGAAATATTCAGGATAACCATTCTTCCACCAGCCAACTTTTGTTTTATCTGGATAGAAAACACCTCCTATATAACTTCCCTGGAAACTTGGCCCCGAGTACTGCTCTTCAAAGTTCGCACGTTGACCCATGGCTCCGTTACCTATACTAAATAGACTTTCAGAAGATTTTACTCGGCCCGTATCAAACTCTTCCTCTATAATGGACCACGCATCAGGTTTAATATAATCTTGATTCATTAGTTCTCTTTTCTCAATAAATTTTCTATAAATTCTATTTTAATCTCGGTGAAGTCTGCGAAAATATGATCTGCTTCGTTCAGCACATCGGTATCTCCAATTCCAACACTTGTCATATTGCCGATATTGGCAGCCTGAACTCCCGCAACCGAATCTTCAAATACCACACATTGATGTGGTGGTGTATTTAATTTGTCTGCCGCGATCAGGAAAACTTCAGGATCTGGCTTTGCCTTACTAACATCTGTACCATCTACTATTGCATCGAATTTATCGTACAGATCGAGCTTTTTTAAGATAGGCCTGGCATTTTTACTGGCAGAACCTAAAGCGAATGGAATGTTCTTCTCGGTAAGATAATCCAGCACTTTACGAACGCCTGGAAGAATCTCGTTATCGTCCATCTCATTTACATAAGATAAGTAATTTTCATTTTTCATGGCCATTTGCCTCTGAAATTCATCTTCAGACAGCTCCATATTTCCCCATTTAAGGATCCTTTTTAAGGATTCTACGCGGCTCACGCCTTTTAACTGCTCATTCTGCTCTTCGGTAAAATCGAACCCCAGGTCATTCGCTAGTTTTCTCCAGGCCAAAAAATGAAACTTAGCAGTATCTACTATTACGCCATCCAGATCGAAAATGAATGCTTTATGATTTTCTATATTAGGCTGGTTCATATTTTATTGCTTTTCTGTCTGTTATTAATAAATTAGAAAATGCCGCCAACATTAAGAATATTCCGGCAATGGTCATAGCATGTATAGATTCATCACCTATTAATTTCTGAAGAAATACTACACCCCCTAAAGCTGCTATGATCTGAGGAATTACAATAAACATATTGAAAACCCCCATCATTAGTCCCATTTTTGAGGACTCTACAGAACTGGAAAGCATAGCATATGGCATTGAAAGTATACTACCCCAGGCAAATCCTATAAGAGTAAAAGAAACGTATAGCATATCTGGATCTCCGGGAATAAAGAACATTAAAAGGAACCCTAATCCTCCCATTATCAAACTTCCCATGTGTACGATCTTTCTATTTATAGAAAACCTGGAAGTATAGAAGGTAAGTAATAATGCAAATGCCATGGATGACAGGCCATAAATTCCCATTTTAGATCCTACATCATCACTGGCTTCGTTATATTGTTTATCCAGTTGAGAATACTCTGCTTTTGACTGATCATCTTCAAAAAGAATTACCCTATCTGCATCATACATAACCTCGCCATCTGCGTCTTTTTGAGCAAATTCTTGTATTTGAGGTTTCGGCGCATTATATATATGACTTGTTAAAGCAGGATTCGCCAGGGTCCACATGGCAAAAAAAGCGAACCAGGAGAAAAATTGAACGACGCCTAATTTTTTCATGATCTTCGGCATTAAGGCATAGGTACCGAGAATTGTTTTCAGCATTCCCTTATCCTCTTCTTCTACCGAATCTGGATCGAATTTCTTCATTTCTTCCGGAGAAAATTCCTTGGTGGTGAAAATTGTAACCAGAATCGAACCTAAGAATACAACGGCTCCAACAATAAATGCAACTTTCACAGATTCAGGAACAACTCCTGGTGCTGCTTCATTACTTATATTAAGAACGTTGTTCATGAATTTAGGAAGGTTACTGGCAACCCAGGTTCCTATTCCAATTATCAATGTTTGAATCACAAAACCGTAACTCCTTTGAGAGTCTGGTAATTTATCTGCGACCAAAGCACGAAAAGGTTCCATGGAAATATTAATAGAGGCATCTAAAACTAATAGTAGCCCGGCCGCCATCCATACTGCGGAAGAATATGGCATCGCTAATAAAGCGATGGAACTTAAGATGGCTCCCAGCAAAAAGAATGGTCTTCTTCTACCAAGGGTTTTATGCCAGGTATTGTCGCTCAAATACCCAATAATAGGCTGAACGATTAAACCTGCCAACGGAGCTGCTATCCATAATAAAGGTATATTATCTTTTTCTGCTCCAAGAGTTTCAAAAATACGGGACATGGTCGAGCCCTGAAGAGCGAAACCAAATTGAATACCCAGAAATCCAAAACTCATGTTCCAGATATCCCAAAACTTTAAACGGGGTTTTTGCATATCGCGATTTTAGTTATTCTACGATAAGCACTAAGACTTATCAAAACTTAAACAAGGTAGGAAGTAAAAATATAAGTTCTGATAAATTTCAACTGAGGCAAATATATATAATTTTTAAAACGTCGGGCTTATTTCTTTGATTTTGTTGAATTTCTGGTCACCAGGCCTGTCTCTACTATAATTGTTTTGTAATATTCTTCTTCTGAAGGGGTTCTCTCAAGTTTTTCTATCAATAACCTGGCAGACTCCTCTCCTATTCTCATCCCATGCTGACTAACTGTAGTTAAACTTGGTATGAACCTTTTAGAAAGCTCACCATCTGTAAAGCCAATTACCGAAACATCATCTGGAACTTTTTTACCCTGTTCCTGTATCGTCTTGATCGCTGAAATGGCAAAATGCTCATTCACAGCAAACACCCCATCAACGTCTTTCTCTTTAAGGAATTGCTCTATTTCAGCCTCAGAATCTTCCATTTCTTCGATCTTTAATATCAGATCTTCATTTACCGAAATTCCGTTTTCTTCCAGGGCATCCTTATAACCTTTAGTTCTAAGTTTCCCGACACTTACATAATCTACTGTAGAGATCAATGCAATCTTTTTACAGCCAATATCCACAAGATATTGTACCGCTTTCTTACCACCCGTAACATCATCTATGATCACTTTATCACAGGAAATATCTTCTACCACTCTATCAAAAAGAACTAGTGGCATCCCTTGATTTATAGCTTCTATTAAATGATGATAATCTCCCTTTTGCATGGTTTCCTTGGCAAGGGAAAGAATAAATCCATCTGTACTACCATTTGCCAGCATTTCCATATTCAGGACCTCTTTATCAAAAGAATTGTCTGAAAGGCAAACCAAAACGTTATACCCCATTTCATTGGCAACCTTCTCTACACCACTAATGACGGTAGTAAAGAAATGGTGTACAATTTCAGGAATAATGATACCTATGGTCTTGGTCTTTCTATTTTTAAGGCTAAGAGCTATATTATTTGGCTTGTAATTATAATGTTTGGCAAAAGCCTTGATCTTTTCGCGGGTTTCTTCTCCGATTTCCGGGCTATCGCGAAGGGCTTTCGAAACTGTAGAAATTGAAACATCTAATTCTTTCGCAATCTTTTTTAGGGTAAGTTTTGGCTTCATTTAGTTTCGATATTCTTGATTTTGGGTGGCTTTGATTCTGGAAATATCAAATTTACCATATTTATATTATTAATGCCTTAACTGAAAAAAGTTTTCAACACGAAAACGTTTTCGTTGTAGTAGTGGCGCTGAATGCCCCATTATTGGTGAGGAATTTACATACATTTAACCTCAGGAAGTAAAAATATAAGGTTAATTTTTAGTAAAACCAATAGAAAATTTATGAGAACTTTATTTAAAAGCACATTGTTTTTGCTGTTTATGCTACCAATGAGCTTTTTTGCCCAAAACACCGTTAGTGGGACCGTGACCGAAAGCGCCACAGGTTTACCAGTTCCAGGTGTGAATGTAATTGTTCAGGGTACCACAAATGGTACCA
Source organism: Christiangramia echinicola DSM 19838 (assembly GCF_000423065.1). Classification (GTDB taxonomy): domain Bacteria; phylum Bacteroidota; class Bacteroidia; order Flavobacteriales; family Flavobacteriaceae; genus Christiangramia; species Christiangramia echinicola. The sequence continues at coordinate 660,008 of NZ_AUHG01000011.1, read as the reverse complement.
TTTCAAATTTTGATGGTGAATATTCCATCGAAAATGTTTCAGACGGTGATATCCTTTCTTTTTCATTTTTAGGATTTGCCACTCAGGAAATAACTTATAGTGGCCAATCCACTCTGGATATTCAGTTAGAAGAAGATTCTGCTGCTCTAGATGAGGTTGTGGTTATTGGTTATGGCTCTGTAAGCAAAAAAGATGCAACCGGAGCTGTGGACCAGGTTAGTACCGAAGATTTTAACCAGGGTCCAGTGCAAACTGCTGGTCAGCTTATTACCGGTAAAGTTGCTGGAGTAAGTGTAACTTCTGGTGGTGGTGCTCCTGGTGAAGGCCAAACTATTAATATTAGAGGACAGGGATCATTATCCCTTACAAGTTCTCCGCTTATTGTAGTTGATGGGATTCCATTATCAAACGATGCCGTAGGTGGATCCAGAAATGCTTTAGATTTCATTAATCCTAGTGATATTGAAAGTATGACCATTCTAAAGGATGCATCTTCAACCGCGATTTACGGTTCGAGAGCTGCGAATGGTGTAATTATGATCACCACCAAGAAAGGAAAAGGAAATGAATTTAAATTCAATCTTTCTACTTCTACAACCGTTTATACTCCAACAGATTATGTAGATGTACTTAACGGGGACCAGTTTAGAACACTAATTAATGAAATAGGTGATGATGCTGCAATTGAAAGATTAGGAAACACTAATACAGACTGGCAGGATGAAATTTATACTACTTCTTTTGGATCTGAACACAATCTAAGCACCACAGGTAGAGTTGGTGATTTTATGCCAGTACGTGCTTCATTAGGTTATACAGATCAGGATGGTGTTTTAAGAGGTGATAATTTTACAAGAACTACAGCCTCTATTAATTTACGACCTAGTTTTCTTGATAGTCACCTAACCGTTGAACTGAATGGTCGGGGAATGTATACTGAAAATACTTTTGCCAATAGAGATGCTATTGGAAGTTCAGTAGATTTTGACCCAACACAATCTGTGTTTGACGAAAATTCTCCATTTGGAGGTTATTTCACCTGGTTAAATTCAGAAAATGTTCAAAATAGTCTTGCTCCAACCAACCCGGTTGCACTTTTAGCATTCAAAGATGACACTTCTGAAGTTAGAAGATTCATTGGTAATGCTAAAGTTGATTATGATTTCCATTTTCTTCCGGAATTAACCGCAACAGTGAATGTAGGTTTAGATAAATCTAACGCAAATGGAAGAGTTGTGACTTCAGATCAAATGCCGTCTTCAGCACAAGACTGGAATGGATCATATAATTCTTATAGCAATGAAAACACAAATAAATTATTTGATGCTTATTTAACTTATGATAATGATTTTGATGTCCATTCAGTAAACGCAGTAGCCGGATATTCTTATCAGAGTTTTGAAAATGACAATTATAGCTATGATAGTGAATTAGAAGAGGATGGTCTTGATTTTGAATTTATCGATAAAGCTAAGAGTGTACTCCTATCTTACTTTGGAAGATTCAATTATAACTTCGATAACAGATATCTTTTTACAGCTACTATGAGAGCTGACTCTTCTTCTAAACTAAATCCAGATGACAGATGGGGTTATTTCCCGTCATTCGCATTAGCATGGAATCTAAATAACGAAAATTTCTTAGAGAGCTCTGCCGTTGTTGATCAACTTAAATTGAGAGTTGGTTATGGTGAAATTGGTAACGTAAATGGCCTTGGTGATTATAACTTCCTTACAAAATATGCCGGAAGTATTGGAGGCGCCAGCTATCAGTTAGGTAATCAATTCTATCAAACTTACAGACCAGAACCTTTAAATAAAGACCTTAGATGGGAAGTTGGAAAAACCTATAACCTAGGTTTAGATTACGGACTATTTAGTAATCGAATTTCAGGTTCTGTGAATGTCTACCTTAAAGAAACTGAAGACCTCATAAGCTTTGTAACTGTAGATCCATTTACAAACTTCGCTAATGCCATCGATGATAATATTGGTGATATGGAAAACCGAGGTATTGAATTTGAAATAAATGTAGTCCCTGTTAGAAAAGAAAATTTTAACTGGAGCATTGGTTATAACATCAGCTACAATGAAAACGAGATCACAAACTTACCGGATGAAGTTCAGGTAGGTGGAATTAACGGTGGTACCGGGAATACAATTCAACTTCATAAAGAAGGATTTGCTCCTTTTAGCTACTGGGTTTTTAAACAGGTATATGATGAAAACGGAAGACCTGTTGAAGGTGCATATGTAGACAGAAATGGAGATAATGAGATCAATGATGATGACAAATATCTTTATAAGGATCCTTATGCAGATATCAGTATGGGTCTAAACACCAATTTAAATTATAAGAGCTGGGATCTGGCAATTGTAACCAGAGCTAATCTTGGAAACTATGCCTATAATAACATGGCATCGAGTAAATCTTTTGAAACCCGTGCTACGGCAAATGCTATTCTAAGAAACCTGCAGTCAGATTACTATAACTCTGGTTTTGTAACTACTACAGAAACAAACCTGTCTAGTGATTACTACGTTCAGGATGCGTCTTTCTTTAAATTAGATAATATCACTTTAGGCTACACGCTACCAGAAATATTTAAAGAGTCAACCTTAAGAATTTATGGTTCTGCTTTAAATGTATTGACGGTAACCGACTACGAAGGTCTGGATCCTGAGATTAGCGGAGGAATAGATAATAACTTCTATCCTCGCCCTAGAACATTCGCAATCGGAGCAAATCTTAACTTTTAAAAAATAGTTTGAAAATGAATATTATAAAGAAATTAATCCTGATCGTACCGGCTTGCTTCATTGTAAGTTGCCACGCCGATCTAGATCAAGATCCTATAGATCCTGATAGTTTTACAGAAACTAACGTTTTTGCAGATGCTCAGGAAGCTAAAAGCGCCCTGGCTAAGCTTTATGCCAGTTTAGCGTTAACTGGTCAGCAAGGTCCTTCTGGACAAGCTGATATTACAGGAATAGACGAAGGTACTTCTCAGTATACGAGAATGTTATACAGTCTTAATGAATTAACCACAGATAATGCCGTAGTAGGATGGGGAGATCCCGGACTTCCTAACTTACATGCAATGAACTGGGGAGCTTCTAATGACTTCTCTACAGGTATGTATTACAGACTTGCTCAGGAAGTGTCATTTTGTAACTCCTTTATTACTAATGCACAAAGCTTTGGTGATGATCCAGAAGTTGCAGCTTATATAGCTGAAGCAAGGTTTCTAAGAGCTTTTGCCTATTATAACCTTATAGATATTTACGGTAACGTTCCTTTGGTTACACAGGTATCTACAGTTCCACCGGAGCAGGCTTCAAGAAAAGAGATCTTTGATTTTGTAGAGGCTGAGTTATTAGATATTCAGGCTAATCTTAAGGAGAGTGGTGCAAATGAATATGGTCGTGTAGATAAAGTAGCTTCATGGGCACTATTATCTAAATTATACCTGAATGCAGATTCATGGGTTAGTGAAGATAGATATTCAGATGCCGTGGAATTCTCAAAAATGGCGATCAATTCAACTTATTCTATTAATACTACAGATGCGAACGGAAATGGTTCTGCTTATGATGAATTATTCCTAGCCGATAATAATAGCAATGGTGCTCAAAGTGAATTCATTTTCACTGCTAATTTTGACGGAAATGAATCCAAAACCTTTGGAGGTACTACCTTCCTGGTACATGCTTCAATTGGAGGCTCTATGGAAGCCAGCGAGTTTGGTGTTAATGGTGGATGGGAAGGTTTAAGAGCTACAAAGGCTCTTGTAAATCAATTCGATTATGCTGTGACTCAGACTGACGATGATGGAAACCCTGTAGAATGGGAAGACTCAAGAGCTATGTTCTATACAGATGGACAAAGCTTAGAGATCAATACCATCGCAAATACATTTACAGATGGATACGCTGTCACCAAATTCAAGAATATCGATTCTGAAGGCAACCAGGGAAGTGATGGCGGTGGAGATTTCGTTGATACAGATCTACCTCTTATTCGCCTTGCTGAGATGTACCTTAACTACGCAGAAGCTGTAGTAAGAGGTGGTGCTGGTGGTGACCTTGCCACAGCAACAGGTTACATCAATGAGCTTAGAGAAAGAGCATTTGGTGATAATAGTGGGAACATTAACAGTTCAGATCTTACCCTGAATTTCATCCTTGATGAAAGAGCAAGAGAATTGTACTGGGAAGGTCAAAGAAGAACAGATTTGATACGTTATAATTTATTCACTACAGGAAGTTATTTATGGCCTTTTAAAGGTGGTACCCGTAGTGGAACAGCGGTTGAAGACTTCAGAACTTTATTCCCTTTACCAGGCAATCTTATTTCAGTAAATCCAAATCTAACTCAAAATACAGGTTATTAAAATATCTCATAAAATGAAAAAATTAAGTTTTTTATTATTCGCATTAATCGGGCTAATTGGCTTGAATTCATGTACCGAAGATGACTCATTCACTTTTGTGGCAAAACCAGATCCTGCTGGCCTGGCCTTTACCAGTGCTACTGCAGACAATTATGATTTAAAAGCATCTAATGGTGCCAGTCTTGCCGAAAGATTCGTTTGGAATCCTGTAGATTTCGATGTTCAAACTCCGGTGAACTATCAGCTTGCAGGTTCTGCAGATATGACTTTTGATTATTCAGACCCAATTTTTGGAGGAGAAGTTACAAATGCTGGAGTAACAGTTAGTGAAATGCTAAGTCTTGCTGCAGATGCTGGTTTGGATAATGATCCTGAAACAGATGCTCCAAACACTGGAACTATTAATTTCCAGGTGCGTGCATATGTTGGCGGTGATGGTGGTAATGTAGTAGAGCAATTCTCTGACGTGATCACTGTAAATGTTACTTTACCAGAGGCTGAGGACGAAGAACCAGAACTTCCTAAGATCTATGTTACCGGAAGCTTTCCAGAAGATAGTGGATATGCAGCAAACTGGAGTCCTGAAAATGGTATTCCTTTAGCAGCTGAAATGGGCAACACTAATTATGAAGGTTTCATCTACATGAATGTCGACCAGCCTATGTACAAATTCCTTCCAACTAATGAAGGTTGGGATGGGAATTATGGTGATGCTGGTGCAGCAGATGGTGATTATACAGAAATCCTGGCCGCACCGGGTGTAAATGCTGGAACTCCAGATGGAACTGGTGGCTATTATCTTGTAAAAGCAGATCCTGAAGCACTTACATATTCTCTTACTAAAACTAGCTGGGGAATAATTGGTAATGCTACTCCAACAGGTTGGGATAGCGATACAGATATGACTTATGATGCAGAAAATAAGATCTGGACATTAACTCTGGACCTAACTGCACAGGTTGCTCCAGATAACGGTATTAAATTCAGAGCTAATGACGCTTGGGATCTCAATATTGGTGATAGTGGAGCAGATGGGACTATGGAGTTCGGAGGAGAAAATATAGGTGTGCCAGAAGATGGTAATTATACTATTACTTTGGACCTAAGCAATCCTAGAATGTATACTTACACTCTTACTAAGAACTAAGAATTAGCTTATAAGAAAAGGGGGTATATTTTATATAGCCCCTTCTTTTTTTAAACATTATAATATGAAACAAAAATTACTTGTTTTTTGGTTATTCACTATCGGGTTTTTCCAAATGGTCGTGGGACAGCAACAAACAGCTTCTGTAGAAATAGATCCTGATCCTTTTGGAGAAAATGATACCGTAACCTTAACATTTTCAGATATAGATCTGGATCAATGGGGAGTGACCGATGCCTATTTATGGGCATGGAGTTACAATAATGCAGATGTACAACAAAATGCTCCAAATAATGGGAGCTGGGATAATTCTAATGAAGCGCACAAGCTTACAGCGGATGGTGAAAAATTAAGTATCACCTTTAAAGTCTCTGAATTTTTTGGTCGAACCGGCATTACAAGAATTGGCTTTTTAGTAAAGGCTAAAGATGGTAACGGTGACAAAAAAACTCAGGATTTTATAGTGGATGTGGGTACTTTCGAGCTAACCTTAAACAATCCGACTGCTAGTTTTACTTTATTAGAAAACGGAAATCCTTTATCGATCTCTGCAACTTCTAGCATCGATGCTCTTTTTGAATTATATGTAGGCGGTGAATTAGTTAACTCCACTTCTATTCTATCCAAGAATTACTCTTACTCTTTAAACTTATCAGATTATAGTGAGATAAGTTTAAAAGCAATAGACGGTGATGATTCACAGTCTGTGATCTTTTATGCCGCTGCTAAAGCAGACGTACCCGAAGTTTCCCTGCCGGCCGGATTAGAAGATGGGATCAATTTTGATCCATCTAATCCTACAGAGGCAACATTCGTATTATACGCTCCTAATAAGGAGGTTGTTCATTGGATTGGTTCTCTTACTAACTGGGAAATGTCTAATGACTATTTAATGAATTATGATTCGGCAAAAGATCGTTTCTGGATCACCTTAGATGGACTTACTGCCAATAGCGATATTCTTTACCAGTATAAAGTTGATTATTCAATCTCTATAGCAGATCCTTTTTCGCATTTGATCCTGGATCCATGGAATGATCAATATATAGAATCTGAAACTTATTCTGATATTCCTTCCTATCCTTCAGGTAAAACAACAAATGCAGTAACCTGGTTTCAAACAGATACTAGCACTTATACCTGGAATGACTCTTCTTTCGAAAAACCAGCTAAAGAAGACCTCGTAATCTATGAACTTCTTCTAAGAGATTTTGATGAAGATCATTCTTATAAGGCCCTTATAGACAGATTGGATTACCTGGAGAATTTAGGGATAAATGCTATTGAATTAATGCCGGTAAATGAATTTGACGGTAATGAAAGTTGGGGATATAACCCTTCTTTCCATATGGCCACAGATAAATATTACGGTTCCCCGGAAATGCTGAAGAAATTAATAGACGAAGCACATCAACGAGGAATCGCTGTAATAGCCGATATCGTATTCAATCATGCAACAGGACAGAATCCATATTTCAGATTATATAATGACTCAAATGGTGATACGAATGGGACGCCATCTGCAGACAATCCTTTTTTCAATCAATCTGCGAAACATTCATATTCTGTATTTTATGATTATAATCATCAATACCAGGGAACGCAGGATTACGTAAAAAGAATTGTTCAATATTGGATCGAAGAATTCAAATTTGATGGATTTCGCTGGGATCTTACAAAAGGATTTACCCAGAATTGCTCAGCAAGTGATGAAGGTTGTACTGGTTCCTACCAGGCAGACCGCGTTGCATTGTTAAAAGAATACGCCGATTATCAATGGGCGGTAGATGATGACTCTTATGTGATCTTTGAGCACCTTGGCGGAAATAACGAAGAGACCGAATGGGCAAATTACCGCCTTGATGAAGGGAAAGGTATTATGCTTTGGAGCAATCTTACCGGTTCCTACGGAGAAGCGATCATGGGATATCACGATGGTGGTAAATCTGATTTTGCCTGGGCATCTTATAAAAATCGTGGATGGGAAGAACCTAGAAACGTAGTTTATATGGAGAGTCATGATGAAGAACGTTTAATGTTCAAAGCATTAGAATATGGCAATTCCTCCGGTGACTATTCTGTAAAATCACTGCCTACGGCCTTAGACAGAATGAGCATGAATGCAGCCTTCTTTTTTACAATTCCAGGTCCTAAGATGATCTGGCAGTTTGGTGAACTTGGCTATGACTTTTCTATAGATTATAACGGAAGGGTGGGAAACAAACCTATTCGCTGGGATTATTTTGAAGATGCAGATCGCAAAGACCTATATAAAGATTATTCAAAATTGATCGCTTTAAGGAATTCTGAAGCCATCTTTGACACTGATGATTTCACTATAGATGCAGATAATACAAATGGAATTAAAACCATTCATCTTAACTATTCTTCAGCCGGATCTAACCAGATCTCAAAAATGCTTATTGTTGGAAATTTTGGTGTGACAACAAAATCTACTGAGGTAGAATTTCAGCAAACAGGAGACTGGTATGACCTCTTTAATAATAACAAAAAGAAGACGATCACTGCCAATACTACTACCCTTAGCCTTGCTCCGGGAGAATGGCATATTTATGCAGATCAGCCTTCGGCCCTGTTCCCAAACGATAATTTCCCTGATGCCGATGAAGATGGGGTTCCAGATGCAGAAGACAATTGTCCTGATACACCAATTGGTGATTCAGTAAATGTAGAAGGATGCACAGTTTTTAATCTTCCGGCAGATGCATTTAATGTTGAAGCTGTAGGTTCAAGTTGTAATGGACAGGATAACGGATCTATAAATGTAAATGCAACAATTCCAGATCATACTTATTCAGTATCTATTAATGGCGGGGATGCCATAGTATTGAATAATGAAAATGATCATGCTGGAAACTTTCAGAACCTGGCCACGGGAACTTATGAAATTTGCTTTACCGTAAATGGAGAAAGCGATTTTGAAAGATGTTATACGGTAACTATTACTGAACCGGATGATCTTTCTACCACTTCGGCCGTAAACCAATCAAGAAAGCAGATCACTTTAAAACTCGATGGAGCAGAAAGATATTATATAAGCCTTAATAATGAACATTTTGTAACCTCAGAATCTGAGATCACATTGAACCTGGAGAGTGGTTCGAACAAAATTCAGGTGAATACAGACCTTGATTGTCAGGGAAGTTATTTTGAAGAAATATTTGTTAGCGAGAAAGTTTCATTTTACCCGAATCCAACCAGGGGTTACCTGCAGGTATATGTAGCTGGGGATGACTCAGAAGTACTAGTTAAAATATTTGACGGAACCGGAAACCTTTTAAATCAAAAATCAAAATCGGTTGCAGCGAATAGGGTAATAGAACTAGATCTTAAAGGAAGAAGCTCAGGCCTTTATATCGTAAGAATGCAGGGCGCCACGGTAAATAAAACTATTAAAGTAATTAAAGAATAAGAGATGAAAAAGTTATTTACTTTATACATATCAGGACTCATACTGCTTACTTCCTGCGATAGCGGAAGTGATCCAACTCCAACTCCACAACCGGATATTGATGAACCCGGAATGGCCACTTTAAAGCTTCCGGAAAACAATAAAGAATGTGAACAGGGAGAAATTTCAGGCAATTCAGCCATGGTAGAATTTAGCTGGGAAGAAGCTTCAGAAACAGAAAGTTATGACCTAAAGATCACTAATTTAGATAATCAGACCACTTCAGTTAAAACAGCGCTCACTGCTACTTTTACAGATGTAAGTCTTGGAAGAGGACACCCATATTCGTGGCAGGTTATTTCCAGAAATAGCGGTTCAATTACAAACAGTTCTAATACCTGGAAGTTTTACCTGGCGGGAGACGGAGAATCCAATTTCGCTCCATTCCCGGTAAATGCACTATCACCAACTCCGGGAGCTACAGTTACGCCAGATAACGGTGAAGTATCTATTAGCTGGGAAGCGTCCCAGGATCCAGATGGAGAGGCCGTCACTTATACCCTATTTGCAGATAAGGTTGATGCAACACAGGAACCACCTGCAAATTGGAAAAATATAACCAGTACAAGCGTAAATGTTTCTGTAGAGGCGAATACTGTATATTACTGGAGAGTAGTAACCAGTGATGGCAGCAATACTTCCACCAGTAGCATTTATACATTTAAGACCACAAACTGATTATTAAAAACCTTTATCTCAGTAATTTATGATAAATAGATGTTAATATCGAAAATAATGAGAGTTTGAAGTTTGTACAATAACTTTCAAAAATTCACGAAAAGACGCTGTATGAGTGTAAAACCAAAGATTTATTATATATATTAGCGTCGGTTACGGCTAACAAATCATGCCGTATGTTCTTAATAAATGAATGTTACTCTGTTACTTTATAAGTGTAACTTAAAATATAACCCTACCTCCTTTTGAAAATGGAGTGGTGCCAATTTATATTCTGAATAGGAATAGAAAATTTGGACTATCAAGGATAAACGATTTTATTTTTGAATTTTCATAGGTGTTAATTCAAAGAAGGCCCTGCTATTAGCGGGGCCTCTTTTTTTTCTGAAATTCACAGAATATAATTTCCTATTAACCCTGAAATTTATCTAATTTCACTTGCGAACCCGAAAAACAATTCACATTGTAAGTATGTAACACAAATTCAAATAAGAAAATTATAATTTTCATTATTTGTCAACTTTCCATTGTTAGTAATTTTTTATAGTGCTGATAATCAATATATTAACAGTTTTTTCTTGATAACTTTTTCTAAACAAATTGTTAATTATCTCATTTCTTTGTTTAGTTTTATACCAGACTAAAACGAAATTCTAACCTAAAAATCTCATTTATATGCCTGTAGAAGAAAAACCAGTTGTTCCACAAACCTATACCCAGGATCAGGCTTATGATGCATCCTTGAAATATTTTAAAGGAGATGATCTTGCAGCCAGAGTTTGGGTAAATAAATATGCCCTTAAAGATTCTCAAGGGAATATTTACGAACTCACTCCAGACGATATGCACAGACGCATCGCCGGGGAAATTGCAAGAGTTGAAAAGAAATATCCGAACCCGATGAGTGAGGATGAAGTTTTTGACCTTATCAAAAATTTTAAATATATCGTACCACAGGGAAGCCCTATGGCAGGAATAGGAAATCCTTATCAGGTTGGTTCATTATCTAACTGTTTCGTAATTGGAAATGATGGAAATTCAGATTCTTATGGAGGCATCATGAAGATAGACCAGGAGCAGGTACAGTTAATGAAACGTCGTGGTGGTGTTGGTCATGACCTTTCACATATAAGACCTAAGAGTTCTGCAGTAAATAATTCTGCTTTAACCTCTACCGGAATTGTTCCTTTTATGGAGCGCTATTCAAACTCTACGAGAGAGGTTGCTCAGGACGGGAGACGTGGAGCACTTATGCTTTCGGTTTCTATTAACCACCCGGATGCTGAAGACTTCATCGATGCTAAAATGGAACAAGGGAAAGTTACAGGCGCCAATGTCTCGGTTAGAATTGATGATGAATTCATGAATGCCGTTAAGAATAACGGTTCATATACTCAAAAATATCCGGTCTTTAGTAAAGAACCTAAATTCCAGAAAGATATAGAAGCTGATAAGCTTTGGAAAAAGATCGTACATAATGCATGGAAATCTGCAGAGCCAGGAATACTTTTCTGGGATACTGTAATTAATGAGTCGGTTCCAGATTGTTATGCAGATCTTGGTTATAAAACGGTTTCTACTAACCCCTGCGGTGAGATCCCGTTATGTCCTTATGATTCATGTCGTCTTCTGGCTATCAATCTTTACTCTTATGTTGAAGATCCATTTACAGATAAAGCTCAATTCAATTTTGAACTTTTCAAAAAACATATTGGAGCGGCACAAAGAATCATGGACGATATTATTGATCTTGAACTTGAAAAGATAGACAATATATTAGCTAAGATCGATGCCGATCCTGAAAATGAGGAGATCAAAGCTGTAGAGAAAAATCTTTGGCTGAATATTCGTCAGAAAGCCTATGAAGGTCGTAGAACCGGAATTGGTATTACTGCTGAAGGTGATATGCTTGCCGGACTTGGAATTAGATACGGAAGCAAGGAAGGAATAGACTTTTCCGTAGACATTCATAAGACTATCGCTCTTGCGGCTTACAGAGCTTCTGTAGATACAGCGAAAGAAAGAGGTGCTTTTTCAATATTTGAATCAGATAGAGAAAAAGACAATCCGTTTATCCTGAGACTTAAGGAAGCTGATGAAAAGCTTTATTATGATATGCTGGAATACGGTAGGAGAAACATTGCACTTCTTACTATAGCTCCAACAGGAACAACTAGTTTGATGACCCAGACAACTTCTGGGATCGAGCCTGTTTTCCTTCCGGTATATAAAAGAAGAAGAAAAGTAAATCCTAATGATAAGAATGCTCGAGTAGACTTCGTTGATGAAGTTGGAGATTCCTGGGAAGAATATGTGGTTTTCCACCACCGTTTCAAAGAATGGATGAGAGCTAAAGGTCATGATACCGATAAGAATTACTCTCAGGAAGAACTTGACAAACTGGTAAAACTTTCTCCTTATTATCAGGCGACATCAAACGATGTGGATTGGTTGAGTAAAGTGAAGATGCAGGGAGCAGTTCAAAAATGGATAGATCATTCTATTAGTGTAACTATCAACCTTCCAAACGATGTTGATGAAGAGCTGGTAGGGAAACTATATCTAGAGGCCTGGGAAGCTGGCTGTAAAGGTGTAACGGTTTATCGTGATGGTTCGCGTTCTGGAGTCCTTATCTCTAATGAAGAGAAAAAGGAGGAAGAAGCTGAAACTACTGGCGGGAACTTCCCACTTAAAAGACCAGAAGTACTAACTGCAGATGTAGTTCGTTTCCAGAATAATAAAGATAAATGGATCGCATTTATTGGTCTTGTAGATGGACGTCCTTATGAGATCTTTACCGGTTTTGCCGATGATGAAGAAGGAATCCTGATCCCTAGATGGGTCAACGAAGGCTATATCATCAAGGCCAGAAATGAAGACGGAACTTCAAGATATGATTTCCAGTATGAGAACAAACGTGGTTATAAAACTACTATTGAAGGACTTTCGCATAAGTTTAACCCAGAATTCTGGAACTATGCAAAACTAATTTCGAGTACGCTTCGTCACGGAATGTCTATAGACAACGTGGTAGATCTCATCAATAGTCTGCAGCTGGATAGTGAATCTATCAACACCTGGAAAAATGGTGTAGTAAGAGCACTTAAGCGCTTTATAGCGGATGGTACTGTAGCTAAAAAGGAAAAATGTACAAATTGTAATTCCTCAAATCTGATTTACCAGGAAGGATGCTTAACCTGTAAGGACTGTGGTTCCTCTAAATGTGGTTAATTTTCTGTTATAACTGAAAAAAAGGTCTCGCTTATTAGTGAGACCTTTTTTTTTATTTCAGTTTTGTAATTGGATATTATTCCAATCTTACCTCTCTTATTCCTACGGAAAGTGGCTTCTGAAGATTTTCCTGTTCCATCCCGGGACCAATGGAAAACTGAATGGCCTCTATATCTTCTATTTTGAATTCACCCGAATAAGAATGATCAAAATAATAAGGCAGGAATCCAGGATATGGTCTTGGCAGCGTTACCGTTTTAACCGGTTCCAGGTCTTCAAGATCGATCTCTATCTCCTGTATTTCGTTGGTTAGTTCGATAGTCTTCCCAAAAGAAGCTCCGTTATTCATTAGCAGGGCTACCTGGATTTTTCCTGTTTTATCATGGAGAGTGCTTGCTTTTATTACAATTCTATTCCTCCCATTCAGGTTGCGACTCGCAATTTTCTTCTGAAAATTATATCGGAAAGAATAATCATAAATAGGCTTTGCTTCTGTATTCTCAACATCTTCTTTGAACAAACTATCTATCCCTACCTGGAATTCTGCTTCATTTTCATGTACCGGAACCAGGTTGTTCTTAGGAGACCAACCAATTACCAAATTATTCGAATCTGTCGCCGGATTGAAAAGGGTAATTGGAGAAGCTTCTTTTAAGATCCTGGTCTGGTATTTCGCTTCAGAATAAAAATCCCAGTTTGAGGGGCTTCCTTCTACTCCACCAGGAAAGGTAACCGAACCATCATCTGTAGAAACAATTATTCTATAGCTCAAAAAACCATTTTTGATCAAGCTTTCCGGAATTTCAGCTGAATAATCATAATTGTTCTTCGCAGTCAATTCTACCGAATTGTATGTACTTCCATTCTGGAACCAGGCCTCTACTTTTTCAATTTCTCTATCTGAAACTACAATAGCTTCAATATTCAATCTGCTGTTGGCTGTGATTGTTTTAGATGGCTCATGGATCAAATAAGTCCTGTCTACAGTAGACTCTTGGGCTTCAAAAGATCTAAGGTCGAAATTCCAGTTATTCTCAAAATCGTTGATCTTAAAATTGGCATTTACAGATTGAACTAAATAGGTGCCGGGTGAGATACCAAATGCTCTTCCGTTAACTTCAAATTCTTTCATATTCCCCTCGTTCAATCCCGAAATTTTAAAGTTTTTGCCTAGATCTGCTAAATCTATCTCCATAGAATTCTCTTTCCAGCTGATCACTGAAACTGTCTTTTCCAGGCTATTACTACCGAAAGGGTTGTTGATCAATATTGGATCTGGCATCACTTCCAGTCTCCATACTCCATCTTTTAGTTTATCCAGAAAATATGCTCCTTTGCCCTCATAGTTCACAAGCTCAGAATTTCCATGTCCGGCAACTTTCTTCAGTTCCAAAGAACTTTTTGGCTGAATTGTATTCGTATTCGTATAAATAAAAGTATCCCCTGAATTATAAGTTGCCACATCACCCTCATAGCTGATCTTAAAATCACCAAATTCGAGGTTTTCTGGATAAGTACCAAGCTCCTCACGCATGGGAACTTCATGAAAAATTTCTGAAGCGATCATTAAAGCCAGGGCCTTATGAGGAGTATAGTTCAGGTTCATAAAGTGTGTATTATACTCTGTATTAGCATAGGCCAGAAAAGTAGGGTCGTACGCAAAATGTGTCGCGAGTTGAATACCCGCCTCACGAAAACTCCTGGCTATAGCTGGATACATATAAGATTTATTAACGTCTGCCGCGTCAAATTCATAAACCAGTTTGGCTTTATTGTTCTTCTTAATCACATCATTAAAAGGAATATGATAATCATTTACATTTGGCAGAAGATTCCCTTCCAGTTCTTTCTGAAACCCGAGACCAGTTGGATACCACTGGAAAGTTCCCCCGTCAATATCTGAAGTAAAATAAGTTTCAGCCAGCTGCACGCTATGACTTACGTTGTAAAAAATTGGCTTTTCAGTGCCGGTCTTACGCATTGCCGCCACCATTTTATTGATGAAATCTTTAACCTCCTCCGGTTCTCCGCGGTGGTGAGGTTCATTACTAATTTCAAAAGCAATGAGATTGGGTTCGTCTTTATAGGCAACTCCGGTATAAGGGTTCACATGATCAAGAAATTGCTCCAGGTAATTCTGCTGAGCTTTGATAGCTTCAGGATCGGTTAAACTGTTCTCTTTCCCGTATTTATTTGAAAAGCCAGGAGTATCTTCGTCCGGTTCCGGCCAGCCATTTCCCCAATATGCAATTGGCGTTATCACAAAATTGATATCTCGTTTTTTAAGTTCATTTAGCAAATAATCAAATGTTTCCAGCTTATCGTTTTCCAGTAAATTCCCTTTTTCATCACTTATTTCGGTATCCCAGACATGTAAACGGTACAGGTCAAAACCTAACCTGGTAAAATGATAAACATCTTTGTCTATTTCAGACTTTATATCTAATCCCTTCTTCTCTGCAGATCTATAGGCATGTGCAAATGGCGCAGAATAATTTACTCCGAAACCATGAACTTCCTCATTGGTCCCACCCCAGCGCATCACACCGTCTTCGTCTACAAATACATCCTTCCGGGTAGTATTTTGTCCAATTACTACCGAGTTTATTAGAATTAAGCCCATAAAAAGCAGGCTAAAATTTAGTTTTAGATTCATATTCAATAAAAAGATTGTAATTAAATATCACAGATTTGAATCCCTTCTCTTAATGCAGCTAACTTATCATCATAAGTAGGAATAAATTCCTGGGCTACAAATCCGTCGAAGCCGGTTTCGTAGATCGCTTTCATGATCGCAGGATAATTTAGTTCCTGAGAATCATTTATTTCATTTCTTCCAGGATTGCCTCCGGTATGATAATGGCTGATATATTCGTGATTTTCTCTGATCGTTCTTATCACATCTCCTTCCATGATCTGCATATGGTAGATATCATAAAGAAGTTTGAAGTTAGGCTTATTAAGAGCCTGGGCAAGTTCTATCCCCCATTTGGTATGGTCGCACATATAATCTACATGGTCTACTTTGCTATTGAGTAACTCCATTACCAGATTTACATTCAATCCAGCTGCATAATCTAAAAGCGGAGTAAGACCGGTAACGCAATTTTGGATGCCTGTTTCTCCGTCCATTCCTCTTCGGTTGCCTGAAAAACAGATCACATTTTGAATATTATGTTCCGAAGCCTTTTTAATTAGTGCTTTATAGGCCGACTGTAATTTCTTATGATTAGCGGGATCGTTGAATCCATCGGTAATACTGGCAAAATCATCTGTGGCCATGGAACATACCAATCCTTCTTTCTCCACGGTATCCCATTCTGAAGGTTTTAAAAGATCTATGGCCTGAATGCCCATTCCAACGCATGCCCTGGCAAATTTCTGAAGCGGAATATCCTGATAACACCATCTGCAAACAGAATGATTGATCTTACCTGAATACTGAAAATCAGTTTTAGCTTCTACAGGTTTTAAGCTAGATGCAAATACACCTGGTATTCCGCTAAAACTTAATAATCCGGCACCAAGTCCCAGATTCTTAAGTAATTTTCGTCTGTTGATCTTCTCAGCCATCGAGTTAATTTTTCTAAATTTAATAATAAATGTATTATTTACAGTTATAAATCAGAAAAAAACCTCTTGCTGGATTAGGCGATTTCAAAGTTATAGCCAGAAGTCAAAAGTTTCTGATAATTCTCGTAATCAAATTTGTAAAGGAATGCTCCTCTTTTACTAGTAGTTTTATCTTTCTCATCAAGTTTCTTCAACACATTTAAAGACAGTACTTTTTTCCTGAAATTCCTTGCGTCGAGCTCTCTCTGATAAATTGCTTCGTATAAAATCTGTAATTGAGGTATGGTGAACTTTTCTGGTAATAGTTCAAAACCAATGGGTTTATACCTTGCATTGTGTTTTAACTGATACATGGCATCCTGAACCATCTCATTATGATCCAGAATTAAATTTGGTAATTGATCAATTTCATACCAGTGCGCGCCGTGCTCTTCCACCAGTTTCTCATCATATTCATCAATCCTGATCAAGGCATACTGGGCAATAGATATACAGCGATATCCTGGATCCCGGTCTTTTTTTCCGTAGCTTTTCAATTGCTGCATAAAGACATTTTCAAGTCCGGTAGCCTCTTTTAAAACTCTTCTACCCGCTACATCCAGATCTTCATCTAGCCTCACAAAACTTCCTATAAGAGAAGATTCACCCTTCAGGGGTTCCACTTTCCTTTTAAATACCAGGAGCTTTAATTTTCCTTCATGAAAACCGAAAATAATGCAATCTGTAGCTACATACATCTTTTCTTTTACCTGGTAGAGATCTGTGGTAATTTCTGTCATCAACAACTGTAATTTGCATAAAGATAGAGAATCTAAAATTTTGTTCAAATTAGAATGAGCGTATATTTTACATTTATTACCTTTGAAGGATATAGCTAATTATAAACCTTGACGAATATTAGATCTTTTTCCAGAAAACCTGCTTTCTTTCAGAAAAATGAAGGCACCATAAAAGTGGAATCTCCCGGTCGTATCAACCTTATTGGAGAACATACAGATTATAATGATGGCTTTGTGATGCCAACTGCAATTGATAAAAAGATCATTCTCAGGTTTCAGAAGAATCAAATCGAGAACTTTTGTCGCATCTATAGTGAAACTTTTAGCAAAGGCTTCGAATTTCATCTGGATAAAAAGATTGAAAAAGGATCAGGCTGGGAGAATTATGTCCTTGGCGTGGTTCAGGAATTACTAGGCAAGAATGCAAAGCTGGAAGGCTTCGATTGTATTATCGAAAGTAAATTACCAGTTGGTGCCGGCATAAGTTCTTCTGCAGCCTTAGAATGCGGAATTGCCAGCGGTCTAAATCACCTATTCGATCTTGGCCTGGAAGATCTTGAAATAGTAAAATTATCTCAGAAAGCTGAAAATGACTTCGTAGGTTCTAACTGTGGGATCATGGATCAGTACTCTTCGGTTATGAGTAAGAAAGATCATATTATCCTTCTTGACTGCCGAAGTCTAGAAGCCGAATATATTCCTGCCCACTTTCAGAATTGTAAATTATTACTGCTCAACACCAACGTATCTCATAATCTGGCAGATAGCGATTATAATTCCCGCCGGGAAGAATGTGAAGCAGCTATTCGTATTATTCAGAAATCGAAACCTGAAATAAGATCGGCTAGAGACCTGAATTTTGATACTCTGGAAGAATTCAAAGAAGAACTGGAAGGTAAAATGTACGAAAGATGCCTTTACGTACTTAAGGAAAATGGGCGAGTCTTAGAGGCTGCCAAAACTTTAAAGTCCGGAAACCTTCGAGATTTCGGTAAGTTGATGTACGAGTCTCATGAAGGCCTTCAGCATAACTACGAGGTAAGTTGCCAGGAGTTAGATTTTCTGGTAGCTTTCTCCAGGGAAAAAGATTTCATATATGGTTCACGTATGATGGGTGGCGGATTTGGCGGCTGTACTATTAATCTTATTGAAGAAGATAAAATTGATGCATATGTTGAAGAAGTGTCTTCAGCTTACTTCAGTAAATTCAATATAGAGCTGGATGCCATTAGTGTACGCCCAGGTGAAGGCACTAAAATTTATAAAGAATAAAATATGGATAAGGAACTGAATAATACTCCACATAGAAGATATAATATTCTAACGGGCGAGTGGATCCTGGTTTCCCCCCACAGGACTAAGAGGCCATGGCAGGGTAAAACCGAGGAAAATAAAGCAGATAAGAAGGATAATTATGATCCTTCCTGTTATTTGTGTCCTGGAAACACCAGGGCGAGCGGGGATACCAATCCAGATTATCAGGAACCTTATTCTTTCGTAAATGACTTCTCTTCTTTACTCCCAGATGCACCTGAAATAAAATTTGAAAAGGGATTATTACAGGCTGAAAGCGAAAAGGGTATTTGCAAGGTAGTCTGCTTTTCACCAGACCACTCTCTAACTCTTCCCCTCATGGAGGTTGAAGATGTTACAAAGGTGATCGAAATATGGAAAAAGGAATACCTCGAATTAGGATCTGCAGAAGCCATTAATTACGTTCAGATCTTTGAAAATAAAGGAGCCATCATGGGCTGTAGTAATCCGCATCCGCATGGACAGATCTGGTCGCAATCCTCAATTCCTACAGAAGTATTGAAGAAATCAGGAAAATTCAGGGAGTATTGGGAGAAGAACAATAGAAGCTTATTATTAGATTATCTTAATCAGGAACTGAAAGCCGGAGAGAGGATCCTTGATGAAAATGAGCATTTTGTGTCGCTTATTCCGTATTGGGCAGTCTGGCCATTTGAAGCTATGATCATCCCGAAAAGGCATCTTCAGCATATTGGTGAGTTAAGCCAGGAAGAGGAAAAAGCTTATGCTGAAATTCTGAAAAAACTTACCATTAAATATGACAACCTTTTTGAAACTTCATTTCCCTACTCCTCTGGAATTCACCAGGCTCCTACAGATGGAAAGGAGTATCCCGAATGGCATTTTCATATGAGTTTTTATCCGCCCTTATTACGATCTGCAACTGTAAAAAAATTCATGGTGGGTTACGAAATGTTCGCGGGACCTCAGCGTGATATTACCGCAGAACAGGCTGCAAGGCGACTAAATGAATTGTCTTCAACTCATTATTTAAAATAAAAAAAACCGGAAATTTAAAAGCTCCCGGTTTTCAATGTTTTAATATTCAGCATCCTTTATGCAAAATATGCATAGATCCCAATAACTACTACTACAATTAAGATCCCTACCGGCTTAACGTATTTCCATGGGGTGATATCCACCTGCTTGGTATGCTCCTGTAAATAAGGCACTTTTCGAGGCCAGATCTTACCAATTACCAGCATAATTATAACATTCAGTGCAAATAATATGGCCATTACGTCCAGGAAGTGAGGATAACCACTTGCTTCTATAGCAGCTAATTCGGCCGCATCTGTAATTCCATTAGCACGTGCCTCTTCAACAGCTGCCGTCTGAAAATACGGTTGAAGGAAAAACTGGCTAATTATATATAATAACGAACCAGAAATAAGACCAATTTTAGCTGCAATTGCCGGAACATATTTTGTTAAATATCCAACTACAATAATGGTTAGAATCGGGATACTATAGATACCGTTCACTTCTTGCAGATAAGCAAATAAACTTCCAGCATTTGCTATAAAAGGCGCTATAAACATAGCAGCAATAGCAAGAAAAGTTCCGAATATCTTTCCGTATTTTACCACGGTTTTTTCATTCGCGTCTTTATTGATATGTTGCTTGTAGATATCTATTCCGAATAAAGTAACCGAACTATTCAGCACACTATTAAAAGAACTCAGAATCGCTCCAAAAATAACCGCTGCAAAGAAACCTATAAGTGTACTTGGTAAAACTCTATTTACCAATAGCGGATAAGCTTCATCTCCATTTTCAAGATCTGCTCCAAAAATATGGAAAGCAATGATCCCGGGTAGAACTACAATAAGAGGACCTAATATTTTTATGAAAGAGGCTAACATTAAACCTTTCTGACCTTCTTTTAAGTTTTTCGCGGCCAGAGCACGCTGAATGATCTGTTGGTTTGTACCCCAGTAAAACAACTGTACCAGCATCATTCCCGTGAATAACGTATGAAATGGAACAGGACTGGTTTCTGACCCCATAGACTTGAACTTCTCTGGATTTGATTCCATCAAAATAGTAATCCCTTCGAAGAAATCACCATCACCAATGATGACCAATCCAAAAACCGGTACAAGAATACCGCCAATTAAAAGTCCGATTGCATTTATACTATCTGAAACTGCAACCGCCTTAAGACCACCAAATACGGCATAAATGGAACCTACGATCCCTATTCCCCAAACACAGATCTTTATCGCTGCATCATCTGAAACATTGAGCAAAGTCGGCACATCGAACATCCCGCTAATTGCAACAGAACCAGAATAAAGTATAATAGGTAAAAGAACCACTACATAACCTGTTAGGAATAAAGCAGAGGTTAAAGTTTTAGTTGTGATATCATAACGTTCAGCCAGAAACTGAGGCACTGTAGTTAGTCCACCTTTAAGATATCTGGGCAATAAGAAAATTGCTGTAACCACTATGGCTATTGCAGCTAAAGTTTCCCATGCCATTACTGAAAGGCCGTTCGCATAAGAGCTTCCGTTCAATCCAACTATCTGTTCTGTAGATAGATTTGTAAGTAATAAAGACCCGGCTATTACACCTGCCGTAAGACTTCTCCCCCCTAAGAAATAACCGTCACTGGTAGATTCATCAGTTTTTCTGGTTGCGAAATAAGCGATTACAGCTACCAGGGCAGTAAACCCCACAAAGGATAGAATTCCAATCATAACGTTTTCTTAAATTTTCGGTTAAATATAGAATTATTATTTTACAGAAAAAGCATAAATGATGTTGTTTTCATACAAGTCTCCGGGCTTTAATAAACTCGATGGAAAGTTTCTAAAATTTGGTGCATCAGGATAATTCTGAGCTTCTAATGCTACCGCCGGATAGCTACTATCTATTTCAGTTAAGTAAGTCCAGTCTTCTGGCAATTTTTCAGGAGAATAAACAACCAATACCGGTTGATTACTACTTAATTTCATCTTGATACCGCTAAGAGGTGCGAAAAGTTGTGCCTGCACTTCATCATCCATTACATCAAGTATATATACATCGTCCAGTTCGCGATTTCCCAATAACTTATTCTCTATGTAGTTTTTAGGATTACTCTTCAACCTGGTAAGATTCCCGGTAGGTAATTTTTCTTCATTGAGTTCAAGGATCTTTGTTGCATGGATTTGCATAAAATGATCGCTCACACTTCCCGATCCATTCAGGTTGAAGTAGGAATGATTCGTAATATTAACGATTGTATCCCTATCTGTTTTTGCTGAATATGAGATTTTAATCTCGTTTTCTTCAGTTAAAGTATACTTAGCGGTCACTTCCAGTTTTCCTGGATATCCTTCTTCAAGATGTTCGCTGGTATATGATAGCGTAACCGATGGATTTTCTCCTTCCTCTATCTTATCTATTTCCCATAATCTATATTGAAAACCATAAGCACCTCCATGTATGTGAAATCCACGCTTTACCTCTTCAAGTTTATATTCTTCATCTTCAATTCTGAATTTACCTTCGGCAATACGCCCGGCGAATCTACCTATAGTTGCACCAAAACATTTATTTTCCTCCCGGTACGCCGGAGATAAATAATCCTCTGCTTCTCTTGGCCCAACTACAAGGTTTATTAGGTCCTCATGTTTATTGCGCATTTTGAAACTGAAGATAGCTGCGCCGTAGTTAAGGATTTGTAATCGACTCTTTTTCGAATTTACAAGATCTATGACCTTTAGATCAGATTTTCGGATCTCTTTCAATTTTATCTTTTTTTAGATTTGATCCAGGAATCTACTCTAGATTCAAGTATCGTGAGTGGTAAAGCTCCATCTGTTAATACAACATCATGGAATTCGGCGATTTTAAATTTATCACCTAATCGCTCTTTAGCATTTTCCCTAAGATCCAGGATCTTGTTCATCCCAATCTTATAAGCTGTCGCCTGTCCCGGCATAACAATATGTCTTTCTACCATTTTTACACAGGCGCTTTCAGCCGCAGGTGTATTTTCTTTATAATAATCTATACCTTCCTGTCTGGTCCATTTTTTTGCATGTATTCCAGTATCCACTACTAGTCTGCACGACCTCCATAGCTCCATCGCGAGTCTTCCAAAATCTGAATATGGATCTTTATAGAAGCCTATCTCCTTCGGAATATATTCACTATACAACCCCCATCCTTCTACATAAGCGGTATACCTGCCATACTTTCTAAATTCCGGGATACTATCCAGTTCCTGGGCGATCGCTATTTGCATATGATGACCCGGGATTCCTTCGTGATATGCCAGAGCTTCCATCTCGTATTTAGGCATCGCCTTCATATCATATAGATTAGCATAATAAGTACCAGGTCTGGAACCGTCTATCGCTGGCTGTTGATAAAATGCTTTTCCAGCACTTTTTTCTCGGAAGGACTCTACAGCTTTTACAATGATACCGGCTTCTGGTTTGCTATTAAAAAGCTGCGGAAGCCTGGCTTTCATAGAGTTGATAATTTCTTTCGCTTCCTCTAGATAAGCCGCTTTTCCCTCCTCAGTGTTCTCATAATAAAATTGTTCATCATTTTTCATGAATTCAAAGAAATCTACCAGAGTTCCTTCAAAACCGACTTCTTCCATGATCTGTTCCATTTCTCCATGGATTCTGGCTACTTCGTTGAGCCCTATTTTATGGATCTCTTCTGCCGTAAGATTGGTTGTTGTGACTCGTTTAAGCGCATTATTATAAAATTCATCTCCTTTTGGAAACTTCCAGACACCAGCTTCCTCTGTGGCTCTCTTCTGCTGGTTAGCTAGAAATTCTATAAGGCTTTCATAAGCGGGCTGCATATGTTCCACTAATGCAGTCTCTGCCTCATTAATAAGAACGGTCTTTTGTTCTTCTGAAATGTCGAGTTTTTCGATCTTGGAAGTAAAGTCTTCCATCAATGTACTGGCTTCAGCTGAATTGGTAAAAGGTTTCCCCTTTATAATATTTCTTGAGGCATCCAGGGTTCTGTCAAAAACAAATTTAGGCGGAACTACTCCATTCTGCTCCCTTATTTTAAGTTGCTCAATAATATCATTCATAACCTTTTCCACACCTACCAATCTCGAGATATAAGCCCTGGCATCTGCAATGGAATCCACTCGATGCATATTGATCAAAAACGCAGGTAATTCAGCATGTATACCATGCATTTGCTCCACCGGATAATCATAAAATCTATACTTATAATCATCGATCTCATTCTGCACCTGTCTTTTAAATAGGTCATAACTTAACCTGGTATCTTCATCCAATGCCTCTTTATTAACCTTATCTAGATAACCTAATCGGGTTTTTGCCTGTTCCAGGTCTTCTGCATATTTCAAATTCGAAAAATCATCCCATTTCCCATAATCAGATTTCATCCCCATTCTGGTTTGCATCATCGGAGATTCATCAACTTCTTTCTGAAATTCTTTATTAAAATATTTATTCAATTCAGCTGATTCCTGCGCCACATCGCCAGACGATAAATTATCTTCATTTTGATTATTTCCGCATGAAAAAATCATAGCAGCTAAAAGGATGGATAATATGCTATTTCTTATTTTCATAATTCTATTCTTCTATTACAGAAAATTTAATTGCTGAATCTCCGTAAACGGTATGAGTTTGCTTTTGAAAATCTTCTTCTTCCGCTTCAAAGATATTATCCACATAAGTTTGAGGATTTCTATCAATTAACGGGAACCAGGTGCTCTGAATCTGCACTTGCAGCTTATGTCCTTTTTTAAAAGTATGATTTATTCCCTGTAATTTAATGTTCACATCTGTCTTTATATTAGGCTCAAATGCCTGAGGATCTTCAAAACTGTCTCTAAATCTACCTCTCATTACTTCACTACGAACCATCATATGATAATTCCCCATTTTTAGATGCGGCATGGTTTCTTCATAATTTTCAGCATCTGGAGGATAAACATCAATTACTTTTACCACCCAGTCTGCAGCGCTACCAGTAGTAGCAACTTTTAACATAGCTTCTATAGGGCCGGCAATTTTCATGTCTTCTTGCAGAACCTCAGTTTCAAAAACCAGCACATCTGGTCTTCTTGCTGCGAAACGCTGATCGCCGGTCATATATTCACGTGGAGTGAATACCATTTTGATCTCATCATTATAAGAAACAGGCTTGTCAGGATCACTAATAAACTCTTCTTTATTATCTGTTGGCTCTTCGGTGAATTCCTGTTCATCTCCTAGATACCAGGTTTTTGGAGTAGTATTTTTTGGAGGCCACTCAGCATAATCATTCCATTCTCTTGCTCCAGTGTCATAAATATGAGCTTCCGGAAGTCTTAAGGCATCTTTAGTTTTCTTTTTCAGAAAATGATTGAAGAATTCAGTTTCATAATCTCTTTGAAAATGAGTAGATATACTATCTCCAAAATAAACATTCCCCACACCTTGTCTACCTGATTCTCTTGCCCAATCTCCATGGCTCCAGGGTCCAAAAACAATGGAATTATAATTATCGCTATTCTCTTCTATACTTTTATAAATGGCAAAAGGACCGTAAAGATCTTCAGCATCAAATAGCCCACCTACGATCATAACTGCCGGTTTGATATCTTTCATATGCTGAACGATTCCGCGTTTTTGCCAGAATTCATCATAATTAGGATGTTCCTTTAGTTGTTGCCAGAACTCATTGTCTTCCTTGTAATATTCATCAAGATTGCTCAACGGTCCTGCATCCAGAAAGAATTGATATTGATCTTCAGTACCCAGCTTTGGGAAATCATACCATGAGGAATCTGTTGGTTTATCATGCTGATAACCAAAAACAGCCGTAGCTCTCCAGTAACTTAATAAATAAGCCCCATTATGGTGAAAATCGTCAAAAAAGAAATCCCCTATACTTGCTTGTGGTGAAGCTGCTTTAAGTGCAGGATGCCCGCTAAGTAAGGAATAGGTCGCATAGAATCCAGGATACGATATACCCCAGGTCCCAACCTTACCATTATTATTTTCAACATTATTGATCAGCCATTCAATCGTGTCATAAGTATCGCTGGCTTCATCGAATTCCTTTCCTTTTTTATTCGGAATATAAGCACGCATATTATCGTATTTCCCTTCACTCATCCATCTACCACGTACATCCTGATATACAATGATATTTCCTTCTTTCATCAGGATTTCATTAGGACCAATTTTGGAACGGAATTGATCTTCGCCATAAGGTCTGGAACTATATGGAGTTCTCTGCATAAGGATTGGGTATTCCTGTGAAGTATCCTTTGGAGAATAAATAGTAGTATGAAGTTTTGTACCATCCCGCATAGGAATGTCTACTTCAATTTTATTATAATGATCTTTTACATATTCAGTTTCAGATTGAGCTAAAACCGGATTAATTACAAATATGAAAAGTATTGTAAACAGGGGGTATTTGAAGATTTTCATTTAAAGGGATTATATTAAAAACCCTAAAGATAGAAATTAGGTAATTAAACCTAAAAGAAAATGAAGTTTAATAAGAATTAGCAAGCTTTTAGAGATATTAAGTAATACAGATCTTGAGAATCTTCGAATCAGATTTTTCAACGGCAAATCGATTATCGGCACGATGACCAATTATCCAAACGATATCCTTTTCTGAACACAGGATCCAGGTATGTTCTTTTTCTGGCAAAGAGAATTTTTCGTCTTTAAAGAAATCACTAAGTTTCTTCTTGCCATTCATCCCGAATGGATAAAAGAAATCTCCTTTTTTCCATTTTCTGATGGTTAAGGGAAACTTTAATTTATGCTCGGGCACATAGATACAACTTTGGGATGTCTGCCCCATTTTGTCAACTTCACTCATATGAAAAGTCCCCATGCCGGGAATCATCACCAGGTCCTCTTCCCTATCCAGATTATACTGCTTGTTACCGGTTTTCTCATTATGCTCTGTAAGCAGGAGTTTTTTTCGGTCTTTTATGAGTCGGTGAGAATCTGAAAGTACCATTTTTCCAGTTTGGGCATTCATAAGATCATAGACATCATTCCATTCCGTAAATCCAAATGTCTTTAATAACTGATATAAGATCTGTTTTTGGTTAGGAACTTTTTTTAAGAACTCAATATCGATAGAATATCCATATTTGTCTTTTTGTACCAGTTTTGGGTATAACAAACTGATATAATCTTCAACGAGATCCAGGCTCTCCTGCAAATGCTCCTGGGTTTTTGCGAAACTATCCAAAAGCTGCGGATTGATCTCTTCCATCACCGGAACGATCTGCTGCCTTATCTTATTACGCATATATTTATCTGAGGAATTACTGCTGTCTTCCCTCCATTTATAATTTCTTTTCCTGGCGAAATTTTCGATCTCAGATCTGGTAAATGGCAACAAAGGTCTAATCACCTCATTTCGCTCCTTTTTAATTCCGGTTAGGCCTTCAGGTCCAGTTCCACGAATAAGATTGATCAAAAAGGTTTCGAGGTTATCATTGGCATGATGCGCCGTGAGCGTGTAATCAAATTGAGTAGAACTACTTAATTCAGCAAACCATTCATAACGGAGATCGCGGGCGGCCATTTGCACAGATATCTTATGAGTTTCAGCAAAATTCAAAGTATCAAAACTTTCCGTATAAACTTCAACTTCCAGGTGATCTGCAAGGTCTACGACAAATTTCTCGTCTCCATCGCTTTCGTCTCCTCTTAAATTAAAATTACAATGGGCGATCGCGAAATCCAGTTTTGCATCATGACATAGATGTGCCAGAACAACGCTATCTACTCCTCCACTAACCGCAAGTAAAAGTTTTCCTCCGCATAAATAAGGATAGTCAGTTTTTACAAGATTTCTGAAGGTTTTTTCCATCGTTTCCCAAAGATACAAACCTAGAATTGAATTTCTTTTGGTGAGACTGAACTAAATTCCTTACAAGTTTGTAAGTACCTCACGCATAGCTTTTGCCTTTAAAAGACACTCTTCATATTCCTTCTCAGGATCAGATTTTGCAGTAATAGCGCCACCTACCGAAAATGACAAATATTTATTCTCTGCGTTATAAAGTATACTTCTTATCACTACATTAAAATCAAAATCCCCATCTGGAGTGAAATAACCTACTGCACCACTATAGAGTCCACGTTTAGATTCTTCCAGTTTCTCAATGATCTTCATCGCTGAAATTTTCGGGGCACCGGTCATACTTCCCATAGGGAAACTCGTTCTTAAAGCTTCCACTGGCGGAATATTTTCAGCAATTTCTGCGGTTACACTGGAGATCAACTGGTGCACCTGTTTAAAAGTATAGACCTTGCAAAGTTCATCTACTTTCACGCTTCCCTTCTTGGCAATTCTGGAAAGATCATTACGAACCAGATCTACGATCATCACATTTTCAGACTGTTCTTTGGGGTCGTTGGCCAAGTCTGCAGCAATTTTAAGATCTTCTTCTATATCTTCCGCTCTTCTGGCCGTTCCTTTAATTGGTTGAGATAATAATTTCTCCCCGCTTTTCTTTAAATATCGCTCTGGAGAAGCTGAAATAAGATTGAAATTTTCCAGTTTTAAATATGCTGCAAAAGGTGGAGTTGAGATCTCATTTAAAGACCTATAAATATTAAAAGGATCAATATTTACATTTTCAGAATAAAATTCCTGACAGAAGTTGGCTTCATAGATATCACCACGATGAATATGGTTTAACATCAAACCAATCTTTTCAAAATATTCTTCTTTAGAAATTCTTGCTTTTACTTCAACCAGATCATGCGCTTCCCGAAATTGAGATTCCATTTTATAAATTTCCTCAAAATCATATTCAATTTCATCATCTACCATTCTTAGATAGTGAAACTCGATCTGATCCTCTTTTATAAAAATGATCTTTTGAGGCTGAAAAAAATAGAGATCGGGAAAATGCAGTCCGTCAAAATTCTTTGAGCTGAGTCTCTCTACATCATTCTTTAGATCATAACTTATATATCCAAAGAGCCAGTCTGCAGTGGTCTCCTGGTATTCTTTTAGTTTATCAAATGCACTTACATGATCTGTTTTGATAGCCGTAAAAGCTTCTACAGCGAGGATAGCTTCATATTCCCCGGTTCTGGAATCGTCCTCATTACTGTCTAGCCAGGCAATTTCCTGGAACTTATCACTCCAGGATAGAAGTTGTTCTTTGAACTTTTTTGGATCTTCTACAGAAAAAACTTTCGATGTACGCACTTAATTCCCAATTTGATGCGCAAAGGTAGTAAGCACATCTTCAATTCCCATATCCAGTACTTCGTTTGTTACTTTTCCATCTTCAAAATTATCCTTGAAAGAAGGTAAACTAAAACTCTGTACTACTTCTCCTCCAAATCTACCGAAGATATTTTCAGTGTATTCAAGTGAAGATTTCGCTCCGCGTTTTCCGGGAGAGGTACTAATTAAAAGTATCTTCTTGTCTTCGAGAAAATTCCTGTGGGCACGGGACAGCCAGTCTATGATATTTTTAAAATAGGCCGAAGGAGCTCCATTATGTTCATTTACAGCAATCACAAGAGCATCGCTATCTGAGATTAGATTCTTGATAATCGTAGCATTTATGGGAATGCCCTCATTTTTTTCAATATCTATACTGAAAATTGGTAACGGATACTCGGTGAGTTTTACTTCTTTGATCTCATGACCCTGAATTCTCCCCACCACATGATCCAGCAATTGTTGATTTATAGAGGTGCTGCTATTGGAGCCGGCAAACGCAAGTATTTTCATAGAGATCAATTTTCGCTTAAAAATACCTAAAAATTTTCAGGCAGTACCATTAAGCTTTCCGGACTATTCTTCATTTTGTAACTTTATTCAAAAATTAAGGAGATTTGAAAAAGCATTCTATTGAAAATGAATTTTTGAAGATTTCTGTCCAAGAGACAGGAGCTGAACTTAGTAGTATTTACCATAAGAAAAATGGAAAAGAGTATGTATGGCAGGCAGATCCTGAGATCTGGAGCAGCCATGCGCCTAATTTATTCCCGATAATTGGAGTTATTAAGAATGGAAAGTATTTCTATGAAGGCAAGGAATATTCAGTTCCAAAACATGGATTTATAAGGCATAATGACAAAATAAGGCTTAAGGAAAGATCTGAACATCAACTGGTTTTCGAACTTTTATATTCCGAAGAAACATTGGAAATGTATCCTTTTAAATTCGATTTCAGGATCGCCTTTACCTTGAACGAAAAAAGCCTGGAGGTAAATCACCATATTATTAACCTTGACGAAAAACCAATTTATTTTTCCCTTGGCGGTCATCCGGCCTTCAATATTCTACATTTTGAAAATGAAAAAATTGAAGACTATTCCCTGGAATTTGATCGGGAAATGGATCTTAATACCTATTTATTGAACGAGGATGGTCTTGTAAGTTCTCAAACCAAAGCAGTTCTGAAAAACGAGAAAACTATCAAACTTAGCAGTAAAACTTTTAATCAGGATGCATTAATATTTAAGGATATAAGATCTAAAAAGGTTAATCTAATCAGCCAAGAGAATGGCAAAATACTCACTATGGAATATAAAGATTTTAATAATCTTGGAATATGGGCTAAACCCGGCGCTCCCTACGTTTGTATTGAGCCATGGTTAGGAATTGCAGATGTAGAAGGAACCAACCAAAACCTTAAAAATAAGGAAGGAATTATTGAGCTTGAGGCTAAAAATGAATTCAATGCAGACTATACAATTCATATTGCCTGATTTTTACTTTTTAAAATCGGGTAATACTTTGGCTATCATAACGTACCTTTGCGCAAAATTAAACTTCACGATTTGAGTTTTCAGGACCTTAATTTAAATACCCCGTTACGCAATGCCCTGGAAGATCTGAATTTTCAGACTCCCACTCCTATTCAGGAACAGGCATTTTCTTCTATAATGTCTGGAAGAGATGTGGTTGGTATCGCCCAAACGGGTACCGGAAAAACCTTTGCCTATTTATTGCCATTATTAAGAATGCTGAAATATTCTGAACAGAAGAATCCGCGTATTCTTATTATGGTTCCAACCAGGGAGTTGGTAGTACAGGTGGTGGAGGAAATTGAAAAACTCGCAAAATATATCAACCTTAGAGTTATTGGAATTTATGGTGGGGTAAATATCAATACCCAGCACCAGGACCTTATGCAGGGTCTTGATATTGTGGTTGCCACTCCAAGAAGACTTTATGACCTGGTTTTAAGGAGAGCCGTACAGTTAAAATCTATTCAGAAGTTTGTAATAGATGAAGTTGATGTTATGCTTGATCTGGGCTTTAAATTCCAGGTAAATAACATTATAGAATTGCTTCCAACCAACAGACAAAGTATCATGTTTTCAGCTACGATGACTGAAACGGTTGAAGAAATGATCAATGCCAATTTCAAGGCGCCAGAAAAGATCTCTGTAGCCGTAAGCGGTACTCCGCTCGAAAATATCGATCAGCGTGGATACAAGATCCCGAATTTCTATACCAAAGCAAACCTTTTAAAGCATCTACTTGCGGATGATGCAGCCTACCATAAGGTACTTATCTTTATTGGTGACAAACGAATTGCAGATAGGTTATATGAAAATCTGGGTGAAGAGTTTCCTGGCGAAACCAGCCTGGTTCATACCGGAAAAAGTCAGAATTACCGACTTAAAAGTGTGAGTGATTTTGACGAAGGTCTTTCTCGAATTCTAATCGCCACAGATGTTATGGCGCGAGGGCTTGATATTGAGAATGTTTCTCATGTTGTAAATTTTGATACTCCGCAATATCCTGAAAACTATATGCACAGGATTGGTAGAACCGGCCGTGCCGAGAAAAAAGGTCAGTCGTTATTATTTACTACTGAAGCAGAACAGGAATACCTTGATGCTATTGAAGAATTGATGAAAACGGCGGTTCCTAAATATGAACTTCCGAAAGAGATTGAAATTGCCACAGAATTAATTCCGGAAGAGAAACCAAGGGCAATCGAGATCAACAATCCGAATAAAGTGGTTGATGAAGCCGGACCTGCTTTTCACGAAAAGAAGGATAAGAATAAAAAAATAAATCTTGGTGGATCTTACAGAAGAGAGATCGCGCAAAAATATAAAAAACCAAAAACGAGAGGCGATAAAAATGTTAATCGTAGAAGGAAGAAATAAAAAAGGAGCGCAATGCGCTCCTTCTTGTTTTTTGATCTGACGAATTACCCAACGATCGTCATCCTGATTTTATTTAACTTACTTAAATCATTAAATCCAGGATCTCTTAAGAAACTGAATCTAGTTCAGCTTGACGAAAGGCCAATATTCTTAACTTCTATTCTTTTTCTTAGCTGCCTTTGCAGCCCTCTTTTCTTTTAAACTTAATACCGGTTCTTTCTTAGCCGAATTCTTTGAAGGCGATTTTTCCTTTGCCATGATTTCTATAATTAGAATTAACCTTTAAATGTAGTGAAAGTTTGAATTGGTTTGATTAAAATTTTAGTCTGTTCATTAATTGATTGATGAAACCTTATCTAAGTCCACGTTCCGGATCCAATTGAGGATAAAACTGGCCATCCTGCCAACCAGAAAGGTGAAACCTCCAAATAAAGGAGCAAGTAGAGTAACCTTCAAACCTCCGGCAAATAATGCAGGACTAATATCTCCAAGGGCCTCAAAGGCATCAAATATTTGAATTAATCCAATGAATTGTGCAAATAAACCTATAACCAAAGCCAGCAAAGCCAGCTGATTTATTAAAGTAAGAGCTTTGTGAAATACATGGGTTGGCGATTTAAGTTTCATCGCTGCTCTTACGATTAAAAACAGGATTAATAAAAAAGAAATAAGGATCAGGCTCATTGCAAGGGGTCCTCCTTCGTTTATCCTTGCAAATAACTGGTCAAAAAATCCTCTTTGCTGTAACATGAAAATACTTAAGGCGATCATTGTTTAGTTTTATTGATTAACAAGTTCAAAGCTATGATATAAGTTCTTTTGCTTCTTGATTTTGAGATGAACTACAGGTTTAATTTCCTTTTTAACCTAAAATAGAACATAAAGCATTTCAAATTCCATTCTAATGTTATCCACCATTTAAAAATGGTTATTTGTCGCAAAAATTTTCTCTTTCCATTATTTAGTCACATTTTTATCTATGAATGAATCTTTCAGGAGCTTTTTTAGAATTAGGAAAACGATTTTTACTACATAGTCTATTCTGGCTTGTGGTCCTTCTTTTCTTTACTTTTTTCTTCGGTTTTGAAGATGCAGATTTTAAAACTGTAGTTACATTTTCTGCTTTTTTCCTTCCTGTTACTATTGGAACAACTTATGTTTTTGTATACAGACTTATACCAAAATACTTAATTCCTAAGAGATATCTGACCTTCACGTTATATTCGCTGGCGGCATTTTTAATTTCAGCATCGTATATAACAATTTCGGCATTTTATGGAATAATGATCACAGTTGGCTATGGTTATGAGGAAAAATTTCCAATCACCAAGAGTCTAATTTATATACTAATAAGCGTATACCTGGTGGTTGCGATCGCTTCGGCATTTAGCTTGTTGAAAAATAATTATTCGGCAGCGGCCAAGAATGAAGAGCTAAAAAACCGGATTCTGGAAGCACAGCTTAAACTTAAAGAACAGGAGTTGCAATATTTGAAAATGCAGATACATCCGCATTTTCTCTTTAATACCCTGAATACTATCTATGGATTGAGTTTAACTAACAATCAGGCCACTCCAGAAATGATCTTACAATTATCAGATCTGCTAGACTATATACTTTATCAAACCAAGAAACCACTGGTGAAATTAGAAGATGAAGTAAACCATATTAAGAATTATATAGACCTAGAAAAAAAGCGCTTTAGAGAAGACCTGGATATCAATTTTCATTCTGACCCTATTCCTGAAAATGCTCAGATCGCCCCAATGCTGCTTCTTCCCTTTGTAGAAAATAGCTTTAAGCATGGAAAGGGTAACGATGGAAAATTGAAAATTATGATTGAATTAAGCCTGGATGATGAAATTATGGACTTTAAGATCATTAATTCCTTGGGTGAAAAAACGGAAAGATCTGATGGAGAAGGAATCGGACTGGAAAATATTCAAAGAAGATTACAAATTCTATACGAGAATGATCATAAATTAAAAGTTGAAGATGATAATGATAATTTTCGTGTATCACTTAATTTGAACCTCGCTAAAAATCCGACAAATGTTAGATAAGATTCGATGTATCATTGTTGATGACGAACCGGTGGCTTTAGACATCCTGGAAAATCACATTTCAAGGATCGATAAGATCGAAATTATTGGTCGCTGTAAAAATGCTACGGAAGCATTTAATATGATCAATGCGAATAAGACAGATCTTATCTTTCTGGACATTAACATGCCCGGTATTTCAGGAATATCATTTGCGAAATCTATCAATAAGAATATAAAAATCATATTTACTACCGCATATCGAGAATACGCCATTGAGGGTTTCGATCTGCACGCGGTAGATTATCTTTTAAAACCAATCTCCTTTAAACGCTTACTGGATGCAGTGAATAATTTTCAGGAAGTTCATTTCAGCAATAAAGTCTCTGAAGTACAAGACGAAGATAAATCTGATTTCATTTTCCTTAAGATCGACCGGAAAATGCATAAGATCGATTTTCCAAAGATACTCTGGATCGAAAGCCTGAGCGATTACCTGAAAATTGAAACTTCTGATGGCACTAAAGTAACCCGGGAAACCATCTCTTCTATTGAAATGAAGCTTCCAAAATCCAGATTTCTAAGAATCCATCGCTCATTTATTATCGCTATAGATAAGATACAATCATATTCGAACGAAGATGTGATCATCCAAAACAAATCGATTCCAATAAGCAGAACCTATAAAGATCAGGTTCTACAAGTGTTTGAAAAATTTAAATAACCTACTCGGTGTCATCAGATGTATTTCTAATAACCTCGATTGCTTTCTCCAATAATTCATCCTTTCCCTGTCTAAATCCTGCAATAGTTGGTTTTATTTCAATGTCTGGTACAATACCTATTCTTTGGGTTTCAGTTCCATCTGGATAATAAACACCTATACCTGAAATCATGGTTTTAATTCCTCCAGGTAAATTTATAGGAGACACATTTCCATCAGCTCCGGCAGTCTGACTTCCAATTACCACAGCTTCTGGCGCCGCCCTCAAAGCCATGGTAGTATATTCTGCATTACTTTGAGTATCTTCATTTATAAGAATAGTTAATTTCCCATCGTAAGCATTCTTTAAATAGGAACCTACTTTTGAACCATTACGAAAATCAAAATACCCTGGATCATTCAAAGAGGTATTAGTGAATTTTACAAAATCGGTAGGCTTAGGAACAACCTTATTCCCCATACTGAAAACTATAAAATCTGAAGGATAACAACGCATATCAACTACAATTCCTTTCGTGTCTTCAAATTTATTGAGAATATCCTTGATTTCTCCACTTTTTAGCGATTCGGGATAGATATAACCAATATCATTTTCAATATACTTATGGCTTGGTATTATCTTTTCCGAGTCATCCCATTTTTCTACCGAAACTACCGTTTCTTCATAGGAACCAACTTTATTTTGAAGTTTCAATTCCAGACTTTCTTTATTGGTCCATAAAAGCTTCCTTGCTATATCTCTCAACTTCGTAGGATAATTAGAAGCGGGGTAATATCTCAGGTTATTTTCGATGATCTCTTTAATTGGTTTGTTTTCAATATGTGTGATAATATCTCCAATTTGAATATTTGAACCTGCGGAATCACCTACTTTAACCACCACAGGCATATCCTCTACAAATCTTACTTTAAGAGGTAATCTTCTGTTCCCGAAAAACTCACTCAACACTTTACCATAACCCCACATTTTGGCATGGGTATCACCTACTTCTCCAATTAACTGAAGCATATTGAGGTTATAATCCAGCTCTGTATTATTTTCAACAAATCGTGGAATATATTCCCTTAGCACCCCCTCCCAATCTTTATCTGTCAGGTGATTATTCGGATTAAAATATTCCATCATATTCCAGTAGCGGTAAAGAGCCAGCAGCTTTATTCCCGTATCATCCCATTCCATTTCGGGATAACTCGTTTCATTGGTAAATGATGGATTTCTTACCCCCGGATTAATTGAAACATAAAAATGTTCATTTTCTCTCTTAGAGGTAAGTATCTTTTGCAGCTCATTAGAAAGGTCTTCACTCAGAAATTCTTTATCATAAATCCAGCTGTGATCTGGTTTAATCTCAACCTTGTCATTTTCTGGTAATTTATGCTCCTCAGAATCCACTTCCCCAAGTGAGATGATACAATTCGCTAACTCAAAGTCAAAATTTTCATTATTGAGTTTTGGCAGAATCCTGAAGAGTTCATTGTCCCAATTAACATTCCCTTTTGCAACTTCAGGATGGTGATATTTTACAAATCCCCATACCTTTCCTAATTTATATAATCGTTCTTCCTGTAAATCGCTAAGTTCTTTAATTTTAAAATTTGAATTACTGGCAAAACTTGAATCTATCTGCGCAGGTTTCAATTCAATATCTACTTCTTCCAAATCCTGAACATCCTTGTTACCATTTATTTCAAGCTTTAGATTGTCAAACCATGCTATTCCACTTCCCGTAAGTATACCTCCTACATATATTGTCTTTGCATTTTCAGGAAAACGGACAAATACTTTATACTTTTCCCAATCATTAGTTCCGGAAAGTTGTTGCCTTTTCATGTTATTAAAAGCAAGGGAGCCGGCCAGACCATCTACCCTTATCAATAAGCCAGCGAAACCATTAGTTACATTTTCAGTTTTTATATAACCTTCTAGCTTCAGTGTGTGACCTTTATATCTGGCAGGAATTCTGTAAGCAATACTTCCAAAGGAACTTCCATTCTCACCTGAAGATATTTTTGCGGCATATTCTCCTGAATAACTATTTAAGGAATCTTTTTCTATTTGATAATTTCCCCATTTGATCCAATCATCTGGAAGTTCTCCTCCCTGCGATGTTTGGTCGAAATTTAAATTGTACTTCTGGTTTTGGGAATAACTTAAGCTAGAGAATAACAAAAATAGCAGTAGAATATTTTTCATATAGTTCTTGGAAATGTATTAAAATTAAGGGCTGGCAATAAAACAAAAAACCCGGACAATATAACGTCCGGGTCTAAAAATTTATTGTTGAAAATCCTTTATATGTGGAGAGGCCTATTATCTGTTGCCGCTAGTGCAGCTTCTTTTACGGCTTCTGCATAGGTTGGATGCGCATGGCTCATTCTGGAAATATCTTCGGCAGATGCTCTGAATTCCATTGCAGTTACGGCTTCAGCAATAAGATCTGCCGTTCTCGCTCCAATCATATGTACTCCAAGAACCTCATCGGTCTTCTCATCGGCGAGAATCTTTACAAGTCCGTCGATGTCTCCGCTGGCTCTTGAACGTCCAAGGGCACGCATTGGGAATTTCCCTTCCTTATATTTTACTCCTTCTTCCTTCAATTGCTCTTCAGTCTTACCAACCGACGCCACCTCAGGCCAGGTATAAACTACACCAGGAATAAGGTTATAATCAATATGTGGTTTTTGTCCTGCCATTAATTCAGCAACCATAGTCCCTTCCTCTTCAGCTTTATGAGCAAGCATAGCTCCACGAACCACATCTCCAATTGCATAGATATTCTCTACATTTGTTTGCAGATGATCGTTCACTTTTACTCTTCCTTTATCATCCAGCTCTACTCCTGCAGCTTCAGCATTCAATCCGTCAGTATAAGGACGACGTCCTACTGAAACCAGGCAGTAATCTCCTTTAAGTTCGATCTCCTTATCTTTCTTATCATCAGCTTTGATAATGATTTCATCTCCATTTCTTTCAACCGACTTAACTTTTGTGCTGGTATGGAATTTAATTCCCTGCTTCTTCAATACTTTCTGAAGCTCCTTTGACAGAGCGCTATCCATCGTTGGGATGATCCGGTCAAGGAATTCAACTACAGTTACCTCAGCACCAAGACGACGATAAACCTGACCTAGCTCTAAACCAATAACTCCACCACCAATTACGATCATGTGTTTTGGAACTTCCTTAAGCGTTAAAGCCTCGGTAGAAGTGATCACTCTTTCCTTATCTAATTCAATAAAAGGAAGATTTGCTGGCTTAGATCCTGTGGCGATAATGGTCTTTTTCGCTTCGATTGTTTGGGTCTCCCCATCTTTTTCGATGTTAATATGAGTTTTATCTTTAAAAGAACCAACTCCTTCAATTACATCGATCTTGTTCTTATCCATCAGGAATTTCACTCCGTCACAAGTCTGGCTTACCACAGAAGATTTACGTTCCATCATTTTTTCAAGATTCAGCTTTACTTCGCCGGGAATTTCAATCCCGTGTTCTTCAAAATGCTTGATCGCATCATGAAAATGGTGAGAAGAATCTAAAAGTGCCTTACTCGGGATACATCCCACATTAAGACAGGTTCCACCAAGGGTGGAATATTTTTCTATGATTGCAGTTTTCATTCCCAGTTGGGCGCAACGAATGGCGGCTACATATCCACCGGGTCCTGATCCTATAACTGCAACATCATATGTACTCATAATTGTATTTTTTACTTATTTTTTTAACAAATTGACCGTAAAAGTACGACTATTCTCTACAATGACCAATGCAGAGCTATAGACATAGTAAAATTTTAAGATTTTGAGAACAGAGCTTATTAATACAATGGAATTTTGGTCTCTTTAGCTCCTAAGGATATCAAATATTCTTTTACTGCCCTGGCTTCTTCCCCTCCTCTTTCTGCATGATGCAATAATGTAAATCCATGCGGGCCTTTGGCGTGTAAGATTTCCGGAGAAAATTGAAGCATGGCTTTGATGATATCCATCTCTCCGAATAGCGCTGCGGTAAAGACATTCGCCTGGGCTCCTTTTTCAATAAAATAGTTTACCAGTTCTTTATTACCCACATGACTCGCTGCCCCTAAACCTGTTTCAAAATCACCATTTCCCCAATCGTGAGCTGCATTTAATAAAGTTGGGGTTTCTTTCAGCAAATCTTTCGCCCGGTCCGGATCACTATGTGATTTTCCCACAAACTCCTGAACAAGTTTAGCATCTAATTTTCCTTTTTCCTGAGCACTTTCATTGCTAAAGGAAAGCAAGGTTGGAGCTACTAAAATGGCTCCAGATTTTAATACAAATTGTTTTCGATTCATCTTATATAATTTAATAAGAAAGAGCTATTTATACTAATTAATTTGGTCATAGAATGATTTCAGTAGTTTGCTTGACTTTGCTTATGGTAAAAATACTTTTTGTACTTCCAATATGATCCAGGGTGGTAAGTTTTGTAACCAGGAATTCACGATAGGCGTCCATATCTTTTACCAAAACTTTAAGGATATAGTCAAAATCCCCACTTACATGAAGACATTCTATTACCTCTGGAAGACTGGTCACTTCTTTTTCAAATTTAGTCAGAAAATCCTTTTTATGCTGAGTGAGTTTTATCTGGCAAAGAACCATAAAACCCTTTTCTACCATTTCCGGATTTAGCAAGGCCACATGACCCCTTATCACTCCTGCCCTTTCCATTTTCCTGATCCTCTCGTAAACTGCAGTTACTGAAAGTCCCAGGTCGTTTGAAATCTCTTTGTTCGTCTTTTTACTATCCTGCTGAAGATGATTCAGGATCCTTTTATCTAACGCGTCTATTTTCAAAACTTATTTTTTTTCATCAAAACATTGATGTTTAATTCAAATATAGATTTAAAATCTAAGATTAAGTTTATTATAAGATTTATTTACAGCACCTGATATATATCATTGTTTTTAAAACTAAAATCGTCCAACTTTGATATTCTAAAGCTATTATTATGAAATACAAACCAGCAGATCACATTCAGGATCTACAATATTTTGGAGAATTTGGAGGAGTTAACCCTTCAATCTCTGATTCTTCAACTTATACTTTCCTATCAGCAAAGACCATGTTCGATACTTTTGAAGGAAATGCAGAAGGTTGCTACCTATATTCACGCCACTCCTCCCCTTCTAATTTATATCTAGGTGAAGCTTTGGCCGCAATGGAAGAAACCGAAACCGCTAATGTTTCGGCTTCAGGAATGGGCGCGATCACCTCAACATTAATGCAACTTTGTAATGCCGGAGATCATATAGTTTGCAGCAGAACTGTATACGGCGGAACCTATGCTTTTTTAAAGAATTTCGCTCCTAAATTTGGGATAGAGACCACCTTTGTAGATATTACTAAACCGGATATGGTAGATGCTGCCGTTCAAAAGAACACAAAAATTATCTACTGCGAATCTGTAAGCAATCCTTTACTAGAGGTTGCTGATCTTCCGGTTTTAGCTAGAATTTGTAAAGTTCATAATCTTAAACTGGTTGTAGATAACACTTTTTCTCCATTGTCTATTACTCCACAAAAACTGGGAGCAGATGTGGTGATCCACAGCCTTACTAAATTCATTAATGGGAGCAGTGATACCGTTGGTGGAGTGGTTTGCGGAACCAAAGAATTCATAAATGATCTAAGAAATGTTAATGACGGTGCAGCTATGTTACTGGGTCCAACTATGGACAGTTTTAGATCGGCTTCGATATTAAAGAACCTGAGAACTCTGCATATTAGAATGAAGCAACACAGTCATAATGCTATGTACCTGGCACATAAATTCCAGGAAGACGGGTTTAAAACTGTATATCCTGGACTGGATTCTCACCCGGGACATGAAACCTTCAGGAAAATGATGAATGAGTCTTATGGTTTCGGCGGAATGCTGACTATAGATGTAGGTTCTCTGGATAAAGCAAATGAACTTATGGAATTAATGCAGGAAAAGAATCTCGGTTACCTGGCAGTGAGTTTAGGGTTCTATAAAACACTTTTCAGCGCACCGGGTACTTCTACATCTTCAGAAATCCCCATGGAAGAACAAAATGAAATGGGATTAAGTGATGGATTGATACGTTTCTCAATAGGTTTGGATAATGATATTGCAAGAACTTATGAAATGATGAAAGAATGTATGATTAAAGTTGGGGTTTTAGATACTGAAATGGTCTAAAATTTTGCAGGATTAAGCCGAAAGTCGTAAAATTACGATCAGAAAAAAATGATCAATATTAACGACCGGTTTTAAAATTGAAAGCCTCACGGTAAAACTGAAGAATTTCAGTAATACCGTGAGGCTTTATTTTTGCCCTATATAAAGCACTTTACCTTAATGGAAAACTCTACTGCGAACCCTAAAAATGAACCTGTAATTCAAAATAGAGAATTAAATATCTGGGAAGCCCTAATTCCAGTATTTGCACTTATCGCTATGCTGGCGTTTAATGTTTTCGTGTTTGGTGATGATGCTCTAAGCGGAACAAATCAGTTCATTTTATTACTGGGAGGTGCAGTAGCCGCTATCGTTGGGTATTTCAATAAGATCAAATTTGACACAATGATTGATGAAGTGGCCAGCAATATTCAAAGTACTGCCGGAGCAATTCTTATATTATTAATGGTTGGCGCACTGGCAGGAACCTGGCTTATTAGCGGGATCATACCTACGATGATCTATTACGGACTTCAAATCTTGAATCCCACAATTTTTCTGGCTGCCTGTGTGATCATTTGTTCAGTGATTTCTCTAGCTACTGGCAGTAGCTGGACCACATCGGCAACGGTTGGTATTGCCTTGATTGGTATTGCAGATGCCTTGGGAATTTCATTAGGAATGACCGCCGGAGCAATTCTTTCCGGTGCCTATTTCGGGGATAAAATGTCTCCTTTAAGTGATACAACAAACCTGGCCCCTGCTATGGCTGGAACAGATCTTTTTACTCACATTAGGTACATGGCTCTCACCACCGTACCAACTATTACCATTACCCTGATAGCTTTTATTATAATAGGCCTGAATCTGGATACAAGCGGATCTACAGATACAACATCAATTCTAAATTCTATTAATGCCTCTTTTAATATTAGTCCGTGGCTATTCCTTGTACCGGTATTAGTGATCGTTCTTATTATCAAAAAGACTTCTCCTCTTATCGCATTATTAATTGGAACTTTAATGGGTGCAGTGGCAGCACTTATCGCTCAACCAGATGTTGTACTTGCCGTAAGCGGAATGGAAAAACTGAACTTCATTAGCGGTTATAAAGGCATTATGAATGCGATTACAGTAGACACAGCAGTAGAAACTAATTCTGAAGCACTGAACGACCTTTTTGCCTCCAGTGGAATGGCTGGAATGCTGGGAACTATCTGGCTTATAATTTGTGCGATGGTATTCGGAGGAATTATGGAAGCTATTGGAGCACTTGCCAGAATTAGTAAGGCTTTACTAAATATGTTCCATACTACCTTCGGGTTATTTGCCAGTACTGTATTTAGCTGTTTAGCTTTAAATGTAACTGCATCAGACCAGTATTTAGCGATCGTGGTTCCAGGAAAAATGTTCGCCAAAGCCTATAAGGACAAAGGTCTGGCTCCAGAAAACTTAAGTAGGAGTTTAGAGGATTCAGGAACGGTTACTTCCGTACTTGTACCCTGGAACACCTGTGGTGCTTATCACAGCGGTGTCTTAGGAGTTCCGGTATTATCTTATGCCGGTTATGCCTTCTTTAATTACCTGAGTCCGTTTATGACATTGTTATTCGCAGCAGTAGGAATAAAAATTAAAATGCTTTCCGAAAAATAATCCTTGCTAATTGCATCGTGCTGAAGTTAAAATCCTGATAATTTGACAATTATAGAGGTTAGCTATTGCGATTATCTTTAGTAATAGATAAACCCTATTAAACAATAAAATTTAAAAATTTTTCAGGCTTTATAATGCGTGCTTAGATGCTAAATTTGCACCGTAGAAAAAAGAAAAAGTTTAATTAAAAACAAGATATAATATGGCTTTAGTAGGAAAAAAATTTCCAAACCTTAGCGTAGATGCTATGAACGAAATGGGAGACACTTTCAAATTAAACGTGTTGGAAGAAGCTCAGAAAAATAATAAAAAAGTATTGCTTTTCTGGTATCCAAAAGATTTCACTTTTGTTTGCCCTACAGAACTTCATGCATTTCAAAACGCTATGGAAGAATTTGAAAAGAGAAATGTAATGGTGATAGGAGCATCTTGTGATACTCCAGAAGTTCACTTTGCATGGTTAAATACTCCTAAAGATAATGGTGGTATAGAAGGTGTGAAATATCCTATCCTTGCTGACTCTAATCGTAACTTAAGTTCAAGACTTGATATCCTTGATATCATGAGTGAAACTTATGATGATGAAACAGGAGCAATCACTCTAGAAGGTGATAATGTAACTTACAGAGCTACATACCTAATCGATGAGGAAGGAACTGTCTTCCATGAAGGTATTAACCATATGCCACTAGGAAGAAATGTAAAT
The DNA here is from genome assembly GCF_000423065.1 of Christiangramia echinicola DSM 19838. Classification (GTDB taxonomy): domain Bacteria; phylum Bacteroidota; class Bacteroidia; order Flavobacteriales; family Flavobacteriaceae; genus Christiangramia; species Christiangramia echinicola. Next base: position 617,008 of record NZ_AUHG01000011.1, on the reverse strand, counting down.
GAATTCTTGAGATTGATCGATGCTTATACGCACGTTCAGGAAAAAGGAGAAGTTTGTCCAGCAAACTGGGAAGAAGGTAAAGAAGCAATGAATGCAGATCGTGACGGTGTTGCATCTTATCTAAGCCTTAACTAAAAATAAGGTTAGCTTAAATTAAGAATCTAAAAAAATTGCTATGATAAAGGAATTAGATCAGGATAACTTAAGTGAAGTTGTTGGAAGTAACGATACCGTTGTGGTTCAATATATGGCCGGATGGTGTGGTAACTGTAGATTGATGAAGCCAAAATTTAAAAAGCTGGCTGAAGAAAATGAAAACGCACAGTTTTTATTTGTAGATGCTGAAAAGTTTCCAGAATCTAGAAAACTGGCGAAAGTTGACAATCTGCCAACCTTTGCAACATTCAAAAATGGAAGTTTTAAGAACCAGGTTCAAACGAACAAGTTTGACCAATTAAAAAACTTAGTTGATGAAGTTACCAGTAATTAAACATTTACAGAGAAACAATGAGGAAATCAAACTTCAGCATACAATTGAAGTTCTGGAAAGCTTTACTGAACATCGTTCGGTAACAGAAGACCAAATGGACGTTGTTGGAGAGTTGATCACCAATCTTTGTGGAGCTGTAGAAGTTCATAAAATGATACAAGATGGTGTTCCTGAGAAGGATGCCGCAAATAATTTTGTAAAGAAAGTATTAGGTTCTATAGACAAATAAACTTTCTTACAAATCATTCCATAAGGGCTGTTTTCATTAGGAAACAGCCCTTGTTGTTTTATGATAATTTTAGTAATAACCGAAAGACAATCTTCTAAATTTATAAAATCTAATTTTATATATATATGGCAAAGGTTGAACTTGGTGATGAAATTGTAACTACTTATGGCAATCTTCCCGCGTTAAATGAAAAAGCACCACATTTTGAGCTCGTTAAATCTGATCTTACAATAGGCACTTTAGAAGATTTCAAAGGCAAACGAGTGATCATGAATATTTTTCCAAGTATTGATACGCGCGTATGTGCAACTTCTGTACGTAATTTTAATAAAAAGGCTACAGAAATGAAAAATACTGTAGTTTTGTGCATCTCAAGAGATCTACCCTTCGCCCAGGCAAGATTTGTTAGCGATGAAGGATTGGACAAAGTGACCAACCTGTCAGATTTCAGAGATAGAAACTTTGGTAAAGATTACGGAGTAGAAATGATAGATGGTGCATTTGAGGGCCTGTTATCCAGAGCTGTCTTAGTGTTAGACGAAAGTGGACATGTGATTCACTCTCAACAGGTGCCAAGTATAAATGACGAACCCGATTATCTTGCCGCATTGAAAACGTTATTATAATGAAGAACAGTTTCCTCGGAAAAAGAATCAGAGGAGGAGGATATGCAATTAAAGGAGCCTGGCTCCTACTCAAACACGAACCCAGCATTCAGGTTCAATTTGTAATTTCTATTCTTGTTTGTATTGCCGGATGGTATTTTGAAATTACCAGAACCGAATGGATGTTTCAGTTTTTTGCTATAGGTCTGGTGATGGCCTCTGAAGGTTTAAATACTGCTATGGAAGCCATGGCAGATTTTGTACATTCGGATTTTCATAGTAAGATTGGTCATATTAAAGATGTGGCAGCAGGTGCAGTTTTTATCGCAGCGCTAATAGCGGTTATTATCGCCTGCTTTATTTACTTTCCCTATATATTTTGAGAAATTTTCAAAAATTTATACCCTGTATTTAATAGGGCAAACAGTTATAGTTTTAACATTTTTTTATATTTTGGCAGGCACAAACTTACTATAAGTAATTTTCTTGAAAAGAATTTTAATTATCGGCTTAAGCCTGCTTTTTTACTTCAGTACAAACGCCCAGAATCAGGTTTCCGACTTCGTCTTGTGTCAGGATCATAACAATGGCTACAGTATGTTCTTCGACCTAAGTGAACAGAATGATGAAATACTTAATGGCCGAAGTGTTTCAGATTTTTCAATCTCTTATCATTACTCTAGATCTGATGCCGAGGCTAAATCGAATGAGATTACTCAAAGTATAGAGGTTCAATACCAGAATGATAAAACGATTTTCTATAGACTTGAAGACAACAGCAACTCTTCCTTATTTGAAATAGATTCATTTGACCTTAAAATAATTAGAACCGAGGTGATGAGCGATGAAAAGGAATTTTGTGGAAATTCCGAAGGTTTTACTCAATTTAAATTAGGTGATCTGGACGATAGGATGCTAAACTTCCAGGATCCTAATAACAGTCAGGATCCGGCAATTCATACTGTATCTTATTATCTTACCGAAGATGACGCGGAAAACCAGGTAAATCCACTGGACAGGGATCAATGGACCAATATAGTACCAGATTTTCAAAAGATCTATGTAAGAGTACAGCGAAATGACGAATACCCCTGTTATCGAGTTAAATGGTTCTTTTTGATGGTTTCCCGTACAATTGAAAACCCTGAAGCAAATAACGAAACTTTTTGCCTCGCAGAAGATTCTCCCTCATTTATTTTTGATTTAAATGAAAAGGATGATGACATATTAGATGGTGCAGATGCCGATTATTTTAATATTCATTATTATAATTCTCAAAATGATGCTCAGAATAGAATGGGCGACTTTACTCAGGTAAATAGTAATAATTTTCCTAAGACCGTTTTCTTTAGGGTTGAAAGCAGCTCTTTTCAGGGATGTTTTGAAACCGGTAGTTTTATTTTGGATAAACAAAATGGTGTGCAGGCAAAAGAACCGGATCCTATATTAATATGTGATACTGAGGAAAGGGGAACATATTCTTTCAATCTTGCTGAAAAAGATGCTGAGATTATGAATGGGCAAAGTTCAACGGAGTATAAAGTGACCTATTTTCATTCTGAAGGTGATGCTCACAATAATTTGAATGAGATCAATAAAGAGAATTATGAATGTGGCGTTGGTTCTACAATTTTATACGCTCAACTTTCCCCGTTATCTGCAGGCTGCTCAAGTATCGTAAATTTGCATATTGAGGTTTCAGAATTACCTCAACCAGATTTGGCAGATTCCTATCAAATTTGTGCCGAAAACGAAAGTCTTAATATAGACGGAGGTGATTTTGAAACCTGGGAATGGCTCGACGTAAACTACGATACCATCGGCGTTGAAAGGACCATAAATATTACCGAACCTGGTGATTATGGATTAACGGTAACTAAATCTAACGCTGGAAACACCTGCCAGAAAACCATATTTTTTACGGTAGACCGTACAGATGATATTGGTTCTATATCTCATAATGTCACCGGAATAGAGAGTGACATGAAGCTGTCTATCGAAACCGAAGTTTCCGGGGATTATGAATATTCTATAGATGGTATAAACTTCCAGAGCTCTAATTATTTCAATGTATCACCGGGAATCTATGATCTATATGTCCGGGACCGTAGCGGTTGCGCAACGGCCAACACTCAAATAACCATCCAGGGCTACCAGGAATACTTCACTCCAAATAGTGATGGGATAAACGATGAGTGGGAAATAGTTGCTACAGAAGATGGCAGATTTCTCGATGTTCTTATCTATGACAGGTATGGAAAATTACTTGCTCAAATTCTAAGTGGAAAACAAGGCTGGGACGGCAATTATAATGGTAAACCTATGCCCTCTGACGATTATTGGTTTAGTATTGAATACCCTGATGGTCAAATAGCAACCGGACATTTTTCTCTGATTAGGAGTTAATAAATACAAGCCACTCCACACAATTTTTCGTTTCTAAATGCATTTATTTATTTTAAAAGTCGCTTATTTGTATTTTTGCTCAAATCCTTGAACCTACTTATGGCTAAAAAGAAAGCTAAGACCAAGAAAACTGCCAAAAAATCACGTAATTTCTCACTGAAGCTGAACAGACAGCAGAAGGTGGTTCTAGGTAGTTTCCTGATGCTTTTTGGCCTGGCCCTCATCGTGGCTTTTATCTCGTTCCTTTTTAACTGGCAGGCAGATCAAAGTATTCTAAACGAATTTGCAAATCGCGAAATTGAAGCGAAGAACTGGTTAAGCAAATTTGGAGCAACTATAAGTGACTTTTTCATATATCAGGGCTTCGGACTTGCCTCTTTCTCTATTTCTTTTCTCGTATTATTAAGTGGGATCTATCTTTTCTTTGGATTTAATAGTTCAAACCTTAAGAAATTCTGGTTCTGGGGCATATTAGTCATGATCTGGCTATCTGTATTCTTTGGATTTTTTGCTGAAAGTAATGCCTTACTGGGAGGTAGAATCGGGTATGAAACTAACGATTTTATTCAGGATTATCTGGGATTTTTCGGGACAGTTCTTTTACTAACCTTCCTACTTATCACCTATCTGGCCATTCGTTTAAAAGTTACTCCAGAGATGATAGGTGGATATTTTAAATCTGGGAAGAAAGAACTTCAGGATGCCATGCACAAACATCAGTCTGATATTTCTGAAACCGATGAAGAAAAGGATTGGAAAGAAACGGTAACTATTCCGAAGAAAGAAGAAGAGAAACCTCAAAGTATAGATCTTTCCGAAGAAAAACCGGAACCTAAGAAAGAACCTGAAGCTTCACCAAAAATGGAAGTTAACACTCCGGCTGAAGATGAAGTGGCCATGGAAGTAGAAGCGGCACCAGAAGAAGAGGAAGAGGACAACTTAAGTACAAAACTGGTTAAGGACTTTGGTGAATTTGATCCTACATTAGAATTAAAAAATTATAAGTTCCCTACCATAGAACTTTTAAAGGATTATGGTGGTTCTATTACCATAGATCAGCAAGAACTTGAAGAAAATAAGAACCGAATTGTAGAGACTCTCAAAAACTATAAAATTGAGATCGCACAGATCAAAGCTACAGTTGGCCCTACAGTTACTCTTTATGAAATTGTACCGGAAGCAGGTATAAGAATTTCCAAGATCAAAAACCTTGAAGATGATATCGCCCTTTCCCTGTCGGCATTAGGAATTCGTATTATTGCACCAATTCCAGGAAGAGGAACAATTGGTATTGAAGTACCTAACAAAAACGCCAGTATCGTTTCTATGCGTTCAGTAATAGCTTCAGCTAAATTCCAGAATGCTGAAATGGAACTGCCCCTAGCCCTTGGAAAGACTATTTCTAACGAAACTTTTGTAGTAGACCTTGCAAAAATGCCGCATATGTTGATGGCAGGTGCAACCGGCCAGGGTAAATCTGTTGGATTAAATGCTATTCTAACATCCCTACTCTACTCTAAGCATCCGGCAGAAGTGAAATTCGTGCTGGTTGATCCTAAAAAGGTGGAACTTACTTTATTCAACAAAATAGAACGTCATTACCTGGCAAAGCTTCCAGATTCTGGAGATGCTATTATAACAGACAACACCAAAGTGATAAATACTTTAAATTCACTTTGTATAGAAATGGATGATCGTTACGACCTGCTTAAAAATGCAATGTGCCGTAACATTAAAGAATACAATACAAAATTCAAGGCTAGAAAACTTAATCCTAACGATGGGCATAAGTTCTTACCTTATATCGTTCTGGTTGTAGATGAATTTGCAGACCTTATCATGACCGCAGGTAAAGAAGTTGAAACACCAATCGCCCGTCTGGCCCAGCTGGCTCGTGCCATTGGTATCCATTTGATTATCGCTACACAAAGACCATCGGTGAACGTAATTACCGGTATCATTAAAGCCAACTTCCCGGCCAGGGTGGCATTCAGGGTGACTTCCAAGATAGATTCCAGGACTATTCTGGATAACCAGGGAGCAGATCAGCTTATTGGTCGCGGTGATATGCTTTTCACCCAGGGGAACGAACTAAAGAGACTACAATGTGCTTTTGTAGATACGCCAGAAGTTGATAAGATCACCGAGTTCATAGGCTCACAAAAAGCATATCCAGATGCGCATCAATTACCGGCTTATGAAAGTGAGGAAAGTGGCACAGGACTTGATATAGATGTGAGCGAGCGGGACAAGCTATTCCGTGAAGCTGCAGAAGTGATCGTAACAGCCCAGCAAGGTTCGGCATCATTACTTCAGAGAAAATTAAAACTTGGTTATAACCGTGCAGGTAGAATCATAGATCAACTTGAAGCCGCAGGCATTGTTGGTCCTTTTGAAGGAAGCAAGGCAAGACAGGTTTTAATAACAGATCTCGCAGCATTAGATCAGCTATTAAATGAACCAGACAATTAAAAATTTAAAATGAAAAAATTAGTATTTATCCTGGCAGCAGTACTTTCTATTAGTGTTCAGGCTCAAAATTCTCAAAAAGCAGAAAAATTACTTAATGAAGTTTCTTCTAAAGTGAAGAATTACGACAATATGGTGATAGAGTTTAAATATGCGTTGGAGAATCAGGCTGAAAATGTAAGTCAGGAAACAAGAGGAGATGTTAGTATCGAAGATGAAAAGTATGTTTTAAACCTTATGGGTACTACACAAATGTTTGATGGTAAAAAGATTTATACTATTATCCCTGAAGACGAAGAGATAAATATTTCAAATTACGTAGAAGAAGACAATAACAGTATCACCCCTTCCAAAATGTTTAGCTTTTATGAAGATGGATATAATTATGAAATGGATATTGCGCAAAATGTAAAAGGTCGTGAGATCCAATACGTAAAACTTACGCCGAAAGATAGCAATGCTGAGATCAAGAATATTTTACTTGGGATAGACAGCCAGACCAAACATATTTATAACCTGATCCAGACTCAGGAAAATGGAACTAAGGTAACGATTACTGTAAAAAGCTTTAAGACAGATCAACCACTGGCGAAAAATCTGTTTACCTTTAATGAAGAACGCTACAGCGATTTTTACATCAACAGATTAGACTAAATTGAAAATACTCGACCGGTACATACTAACCAGTTTTTTAAAAACATTTTTTTCGGTTTTTATAATACTCATGTTCATCTTTGTACTCCAGACGATCTGGTTGTACATAGGTGAACTTGCTGGTAAAGACCTGGATGCAGAAATCATTTTAAAGTTCTTATTGTATTTCTCTCCAAAGCTGGTACCACTAGTATTACCGCTCACCATTCTGCTTACTTCAATAATGACCTTCGGCGCTTTTGCTGAAAACTATGAATTTGCTGCCATGAAGTCCTCAGGCATTTCCTTGGGGCGGGCTATGCGAAGTCTAACTTACTTCATCGTTTTTATTAGTGTGATCGCTTTCTTTTTCGCTAATAATGTGATTCCGGCAGCAGAATTTAAATCTATTAATCTCCGGAAAAATATTGCCCAGTTAAAACCAGCGATGGCAATTTCTGAAGGTATTTTCAATGATATTGGAACTTTCAATATAAAGGTTGACGAAAAAACCGGTGAAAATGACCAATATCTTAATAATGTCATTATTCATCAAAAGAATAGCAATGGTGGAAATAACACGGTAATAAAGGCCAAGGAAGGAGAGCTAGTTGGAAGCACAGATTCTGATGTGCTTTCCCTGATCCTGAAGGAAGGAAACTATTACGATGATACTCCTCCACGGGATTTCAAAAAAAGAAAGAACAAGCCATTTGTAAAAAGTTATTTTGACGAATATGTGATCAATATAGATCTGTCAGATTTTAATAATGTAGATCTTGAAGACGAAACTTATAACTCTGCTCACGGGATGCTCAAGGTCTCTGAGCTTGAAGAAAGTATAGATTCTTTTTCAGTTTCCTTTAATGAAAGAATGGCAGAGTTTCGTCAAACCATGTACAATAGATCTGGCTTTTCTAATCTAACATTAAATTATAAGCCAAAGGATACTGTTTTTGATAATGAGCAGGAGCTATTAAATTATTTTAATACTTATGATGGCAGCCAGATCTCAAATTTAGCTCTTGGAACCGTTAATTCTGCCCTGGCCCATCTGGGAATGAAAAAGCAGGAATTTAAAGTTAGTATCGTGCAACTTAATAAGTTTGAGATCGCCCTGCATGAAAAATTCGCCTTATCTATAGCCTGTATAGTCTTGTTTTTTGTTGGGGCACCGTTGGGTGCTATCATTAGAAAAGGTGGAATGGGCTTACCTATTGTTGTAGCAATTCTATTATTTCTTACTTATCATTTTATTGGAATTTTCGCAAAGAATTCTGCCGAAAATGGTACGATCGCACCATTTATCGCCACATGGCTTTCTACATGGATCATGTTACCGTTAGGGGTTTATTTAACCTATAGAGCAACAACAGATCAAGGCTTATTCGTATTTGATAATTTTATAGCCCCAATAAGGAAACTCTTCAAAAAAGCTGGCCTTTTCAAGGACAAAAGTAAAACAGAATAAATATCTTTGCAGCCACAAAACTAGATTTTATGGCTCAGGTGGAGAACAATCAATACTCAGTAAAACTGGATAATATTCAGGAAGCTATCGATGATATTCGTGCCGGAAAGGTGATCATCGTGGTAGATGATATTGATCGTGAAAATGAAGGAGATTTTCTCGCTGCTGCGGAAAAAGTAACCCCGGAAATGATAAATTTCATGGCCACTCACGGCCGCGGGTTAATTTGCGCACCACTTACCGAGCCCAGATGTAATGAGTTAAAGCTAGAGATGATGGTTGGTAATAACACCGACCCGATGGAGACAGCCTTTACTATTTCTGTAGACCTTCGAGGCAAAGGAGTTACTACAGGGATTTCAGCATCAGATCGTGCGAAAACCATACAGTCTCTAATAGATCCAGAAACTAAACCTCATGATCTTAACAGGCCGGGGCATATATTTCCCCTTAAAGCCAAAGAAGGTGGAGTACTTAGACGTACAGGACACACTGAAGCTGCGATAGATTTTGCCAGGCTGGCAGGATTTGAACCTGCGGGAGTAATCGTAGAGATCATGAATGAAGACGGAACCATGGCTCGCTTACCTCAGCTTATGGAAGTTGCCAAAAAATTCGATCTTAAGATAGTATCAATCGAAGACCTGGTTGCTTATAGAATGCAACACGATTCTCTTATTGAGAAAAAAGAAGATTTTGACCTGGATACAAGATTTGGAAAATTCAGATTAAGAGCGTACAAGCAAACTACAAATTCGCAGGTACATATCGCACTCACCAAAGGAAGCTGGAAGCCAAATGAGGAAATTATGGTTAGAGTAAATTCTACAATGGTAAATAATGATATTCTTGGAACGCTTACTAATAATGTAGATAAAAAACTTGATGGAATGTTCCAGGCAATAAATGATGAAGGCCGTGGCGCTATCGTATTTATTAATCCTGCCAACCAATCCCCTAACCTGCTAAGCAGACTAACCGAATTAAAGGAAAGTCAGAAAAAGGGAGAAATTAAAGCGCCACCAGTAAAAATGGATAATAAAGATTTTGGAATTGGTGCCCAGATCCTTCACGATCTCGAGATCCACAAGATCAGACTACTTTCTAATACTCAGCAAACCAAACGTGTGGGAATGATTGGTTATGGTCTTGAGATCACAGAATATGTAACTTATTAATCGATATTAATAATAACCTCGTCCAGAGGTCTTCTTACTTTTTTGAATTTAGAGAACATATCATCCTGAGATCTATACCCAACTGGTAGAACTAATACCGATCTCAGATTCTTATCGTGAAGATCGAGAAACTCATCATATTTCTGCGGTTCAAAACCTTCCATGGGGCAGGCATCTATTTCTTCGGCAGCACAAACGGTAAGCAATGTACCTAAAGCAAGATATGCCTGATTAATAGCCCAGGCTTCGATCTCTTCAACCTCCTTGGTTTTAAAATCGTTCACCAGGAATTCATGAAAAGGCTTCAGGATCTCTTCTGGCGTTTCCCTTACATGCTTCACTCTCTTAAAATAATCTGTGATAAATTGTTCGTCAACCTTATCTTCAATACAGACCACTAGTACATGAGAAGCTGAATCGACCTGTGGTTGATCAAAGGAAAAATTTCGTAGTTTCTTCTGAAGTTCCTTATTAGAAATTACCAGCATCTTTAACGGCTGTAAACCATAAGATGTGGCAGTTAGATTAAAGGCATGCTTTAAAACTTCAATTTTCTCCTTAGGAAGTACTCTGGATTCATCAAATTTTTTGGTCGCATAACGCCAGTTCAAGGCTTTTATATTACTCATAACTTGGTTTAAATAATATTTTACAAATGTACACAATGTATAAGGCAACACTGGCGTTAGCGCATAAATTAATCTGATACATCCAATTATTATGGCTATCTTCGATAAGACATTCATCCTTCTGTAATGCGGCGACTCAAAAAATTCATCCTGTTTTCGGTTATTGGTCTGGTATTGATCATCTTCACCATTTTAGGAATTGAAGCGATATTTAAAAGACATACGACCGACCTTATTTACAGAGACATGTCTACAATGCCAGAAGCTAAAACCGTTATTATCCTTGGGGCTAGCGTTCATGCAAATGGCAATTTATCACCTATTCTAAAGGACCGCGTAGATACTGCGATCAAATTATTCAAGGCTAACAAAGTTGAAAAATTCCTGGTTTCTGGAGATCACAGAACAGATGATTACAATGAAGTTGCTGCCATGGTAAGTTACCTGGTAGAAAACGGGATAGATAAAAGCCTTATAATTTCAGATCATGCTGGTCTCGACACCTATGACAGTATGTATCGTGCTGGAAAGATTTTCGGGATCAATGATGCAATTGTGGTTACGCAGGAATTTCATTTACCCAGAGCCCTTTTTATAGCTTCTAACCTCGATCTGAATTATATAGGTTTTCCTGCCGATCAAAGAGCCTATCAAACAGAGTATCGTCTAAAACAAAGAGAAAAACTAGCGAATCTTAAGGCCATCTGGGAAGTATTACTCAAAAAAAAACCTAGAACCCTGGAAGAACGGGTTAGCAGCACCTAGTCTTTTATAATTAATATTTGGTTATATTAGATTACTAACTTCTAAAACCAAAATTTATGATCCAGTGGTTAATTCATATTCTAATTGACGCTGTGGTACTTCTTGTTGCCGCCAAATTCCTTAGTACAGTACATTTAAAGGGATTTAAAACTGCTTTAATTGTTGCATTAATAATAGGTGTTTTAAGCTTCCTATTAAGTTGGTTGCTAACCGCAATACTCAATATTGCCACTCTTGGTATTTTCTATTTCCTGGGACTTGGTTTTATTACACGAGTCATTGCTTATGCTATAGTAATTGAAATAGCAGATAAGCTTACCGATGATTTTAAAACTGATGGATTCTGGCCATCACTCTGGCTTGCAATTCTAATTGCGATAATTGGAGGAATAGTGGATGCTATTTTATTTTAAAAATTTAGATCACCGGGTGAGATGTTTCATCCGGTTTTTTCTTCCCCACCATACAATAAAACCAGTCACAGGTAAGGAGGCAACAAAAATGCTCAGTATAAACGCAATGATCTTACCGGGCATTCCAAAAAACTGACCGGTATGAATTCCATAACTCATTTCCTGTAATTTCATCCCAGTACTTTTATCTGAATAAAACTGTTTTTGAAGAAGTTCTGCAGACTGCGGATGAAAATAGAAATTTGATTGATGGTCGAAATTCAGAGATTCCGGGTAAGCTCCAGTTACCACCGGGTGGTGATCACCTTCGGTCCAGACAAAATACATATCGTAATCTGGCTCCAGCTCTAAAGTCTCATAAAAGGCGATATCCACTGGATTACCAGAAATTTCAGGCTTTTGCTCTATATCTTCTACATGATGATCACTTGCCACATCCTCTCCAAAATTTCCGAGGTAATAGATACCATCACTCACCCAGTCATAAGAAAAATATAACCCGGTAATGGCCACAATTATCGCCAGTATATGAAGATAGAATCCGCTAATATTATGTAGATCGTAATTAAGTCTTCTCCAGCGGGCATTCCATTTTACTTTCAGGCTTTTCTTTAAGTTTTTCAGTTTTTTGGGCCACCAGAGAATGACTCCGGTTATTAACATGAGAATGAATATTAAGGTAGAAATACCAACTACCTGCCTGCCAATCTCTTCAGGTAACAAAAGATACATGTGTAAGGACTTAACGATCTCAAAGAAATCTTTGGTGAAATCCTGAGCATAAAGAAACTCTCCCGAATAAGGATTCAAATAAAAATAGTAAGGCTTTTCCTTATACAAACCGTAGACAGCCACGGGCCTGTTCTTACCGGTATATATCACGAAATCATCAGTAGTCCCGGGATATAGTTGCTGTACATTCTCTTTAATCTTAGAAGGAGGCAGATATTCAGTAGTCTTTTCCTCAACAAAACGGTAGTCATAAATCGCATCTTTGATCTCATCATGAAAAACATAGATACACCCTGTTACTGCTACTATAAATACTATAACTCCTGTAAGAAGACCTAGCCACAAGTGCAGACGACCAGCCCATTTTTTAAGAGTATTATTTTTTTTCTTTTTCTTCATAATAGAAATGGAGACTGCCCATCAGGACAATCTCCGGCTAATTGAGTTCTACAATTTATAAGTTAAGGCAGCAGCAAAGTTTCTTGGTGCCTGGGGATTTATGGTAGACCAACCATTGAAATAATCTTCGTTGGTTAGGTTATTCAACTTTAAGTTGATCGAGAACTTATCTACATCATAGAAAACAGCTGCATTTAATACTGTGTACGATGGAAGCGTAAATACCCCTGCCGTGTTACGATTAAAGATCATATTCTCACTGGCGTAATTCCCTCCAAAGCCAATTCCGAATCCTTCTGCCAGGCCATCATTAAATCTATAGCTCGCCCAAAGATTGGCAAGGTCTTCTGGTCCTGCAGATTCTGGCCTTCTACCCAGGAAATCATCATTTTCAGTTGCCTCGGTTACTTTACTATTATTGTGACTGAATCCTGCTACAAGATTTAATCCTTCCAAAGGACTAGCTGTGATTCGTGCTTCAAACCCACGACTGTATTGTGTCCCATCCTGTGTAACTTCAAAACCGCTACCAAGAACAATATTTTCAACCTGGATATCATAATAGCTCAAAGTTGCAAAAAGCTTGTCGTTGAAGAAATTAAGTTTAGTTCCGAATTCGAATTGAGAGGCATGCTCTGGATCAAAAGTGATCCTTCTAGTCTCGCCCGTTTCCTGGTTTATAGTTTCTGAAGGCGCTACATTACTAAACCCATCCATGTAATTTGCAAATACTGAAACCTTATCAATGATTGGTTGATACACAACTCCGAATTTCGGAGATAAAGCAGTTTGGCTATTACTTTCGTTTTCAAACTGATCTATTCTTAAACTCGCCATGGCAGATAAGGCTGGCGTAATATTAAGAACATTGGAAACATAGGCGCTATAAATATCTTCTTTCGTAGTTGTGTTGTTTCTATCTGTATTTTCTAATAATGCGTCTACCGCAGCAGTAGAAAGTATTCCACTATCTCCATCTGTGATATAGCTAGCTTCATCGGTTATTCCAAAGACAACCTCATTTACATTGTGTAAACCTGCATTTCCTATATAAATATCTCCATTGCTTACATACCCCGTTCCATTATCTATTGTCTCTCTCTGAAAATAATCAAGACCGGCCACCATTCTGTTTCGCATTCCGAAGATCTCAAAATCTCCAATGAAATTTTGCTGTAGATCGGTGGTAAGCGTAGTCGAATTCTGATTATTCATATATCTGCGAAGTACAATGCCTTCATCCAGACCTTCGAAAAACCTTGTAGATTCATATAAATATGAATAGTATCCTTTAGATTTTGCACTACCTCGGGAAATTGCTGTTTGTGAGGTCCAGTTTTCATTCAACTCATAATTCATCTGCCCCTGAAGACTATAAGTAGGATTTTCCAGGGTTAGATCGTTACTGGTAAAAGACCTATTGGTATCATAATTCAACTCTTCTATATTGGTGACGGTTAATGGAGCTCCTCTATCTACAAAAAGCATTGTAGGATTGGTAGACTCTCCGTCATAGAATTCGGTATTCACAAGAAATGAAAGCTTTTCATTCACTTTGTATTTTAGGGAAGGAGCAATAAATAATGATTTTGAAAACCCCGCATCCTGAAAGGAATTCTGTGTTTGATAAGCTGTATTCAACCTCAAGGCAACATCACCATCTTTATCTAGTGGAGTATTGATATCTGCAGCTACCCTGTTTAGACCAAAACTCCCCAGGGTATAAGAAATATTACCGCCGAAGAAATCATAAGGACGTTTCGTGGTAATATTGATTAATCCTCCATAAGAAATAAGACTGCTTCCATAAAGAGTTCCAGAAGGACCTTTAATAACTTCAATATTCTCAATATTAGCGGGATCTGGACTACCATTAGTAACCGCTGGAAGTCCGTTAACCAGGGTTGGTTGAACCGGAAAACCTCTCAGGGAATAATAACCTGCTCCATCTCCTCCTCTACCTGTAGACTCCCATAATTTGGTAATTCCAGAACTATTCTTTAGAGCATCATCAAAATTTGTAATTATCTGCTCATTCAGTAATTCAGAGGTAATATTATCATACACCTGAGGATTTTCAATATCCTTTAATGGTAATTTAGAAACATAATCACTCTTCTCCCGGCTAAAATTATTAATATGCCCATTACCATTTATTACGATCTCCCCAAGTCTTTCTTCACCAGGATTCAAAATGATATTTGGTAATTGAGTAGTTTTTCCCGCAATAATAGAAATGGCTATTTCATTTGTTTTAAAACCTACATAAGATGCTCTTAGCAAATAATTTCCCTCCGGAATATTATTGATTGAAAAGGAACCATCAGTAAGGGTCCTGGTCCCAATTTCAGTTCCTTGAATATTCAAGTTAACATCTGCTATTGCTTCTTCTTGATTGTTCGTGACTCTCCCTTTCAAATTACCAGAATTCTGAGCAAAACCGGTATATGCGAACAATATTAATAGTAGTAGTAATTTATTATCCATTCTTTAATTTTATTTAGACTTATTATAAATAGAATGGCAAATCTATAATCTAGAAACGAAAATAAAAAGCTTATTTAGATTAATTTTAAATAAAATTTTTATTTAATTGTTTTTCAAAGATTTAAAATTTCAGGAATAAAGATTGACTATAGCAGAAACGTGAAATTTAATATGTATTTAATTCTATTGATATTGATATCAATTACTTTTGACGTTTCTAATTTTGAATTTATGATCAAACTTATTGTAACAGATGTAGATGGGACTTTGCTGAATGATAATCACGAGTTACATCCAGACTTCTGGAAAATTGAGGAGCAACTAACTAAAAATGGAATTTTATTCTCCATAGCCAGTGGCCGTCAATTCTATAATCTGGAATCGAGGTTTGAGAAGATAAAGGATCGCACCATGTTTTTTGCTGAAAATGGAACTTATGTTTCTCATAAAGGAAAGGAGTTATATGTGAATCCAATCGAAAAAACGGCTGCTATCGAGTTTATTCAGCTTGGTAGAAATTTAGAGCATACTCATCTTGTTCTATGCGGAAAAGATTCAGCATATATTGAAACTAAAGATGAAGATTTCAGAAAAGAAATAAATAAATTCTACGAACGCCTGAAGGTAGTTGATGATCTAACCCAGGTAGAAGACACTTATTTAAAGGTCACTCTTTGTAATTTTAATGGGGTAGAAGACAATACTTTCCCTCATTTTGTGAATTATACAGACAGATTCAAGGTCGCTATTGCAGCCAAAGTGTTTATAGATATTACGGCACTAAATGCGAATAAGGGAAATGCCATTGCCGACATTCAAAAAGAATTAAATATCACACCGGAAGAAACTCTTGTTTTTGGCGATTACCTTAATGATCTTGAGATGATGAGAGTGGCTAAACATAGTTACGCCATGAAGAATGCCCATCCTGAAATTATCCAGGCCAGTAACTTTGTTACTACTCACGATAATAACGATAATGGAGTCTTAAGAACTATAGAATCTCTTGGCTTATTAAAAGTTTAGTTTACGATAATATTGGTTTTATCCAATCCAGTATTCCCGGTGACCGGATCATAGGCATAGATCATCACTTCGTAAAGACCTTTTTCTAAATTAAGTTCTGTCTGGAAGGTACTTGGCTTATCTTTTTGCTCTAACGCAATTTCCTTAATACCTCCTTCAGAATCTTTAACTATAGCCTTTACTTCATATTGATTGGCATCCCAGATACCATCTTTGGTAATTGGGCAACCGCACATCAGGACGATATTAGCTTTTAATTCGATGGTTTCTTTGGAATCAATTCTTTCATGGGTTTGAGGGCTCAGAATATCTACCACAAATCCTGGGACCTCCAATACTACGCCGTCTCCCGTGATATGCTTACCCGGGATTATCCATAGTTGAGTACTACTCATCACCTCAGCCTGCTTTTTGTTTATGGGTCCATAGGCTTCGATGGTCACAAAAGTTGGTTCATCAATATCCAGGGTGGCATTAAAGCCGGCAGTGTCATCTTCAGAAAGATTTTCTGATCGCTTCCAATCCTGCTTCATGATTTTATCTGTATTCCCGGTACTCCCAGAAGTCATTCCGTTCGCCAGAATTTTTCCGGTAAGCGCATTTTTAATCAGGATCTTGGCACCTCCAATAGAAGTACCAATAAACTTTGCATCTTTCGCTTTTGCCCTAACCATCACATTAGTTTCCTGGGCAGATAGTGGTAGCATAAAGAGTGAAAATATCAGATATAAAAAAAGCCGGTAAAAATTAATCCTTTTCATAGTATTAATGTTTACCGGCTAATTTAATTAAAATCTAATTTAATTAAGCTTTGGCTAATTCAGCTTCAGCATTTTTCGAAGCTATATTGTGGAAATTCTTAGGATCTGATTGATATTCCTGAAGATATCCCTCTAATGTGTTTATCTCTTCCTGAGTAAGATCATTTGCTTTCATATTTTGAGAAAGGTTGATCCATGGTTTATCTGCTGCATAATCATATTCTCCAAAAACCATGAAAGGTGTACCATTCCTTGCTACTTTAGAACCTTCTACATCCCACATATCTGCCCAATCAAAAATATATTTAGCATCATCCATATACAATCTTACACAACCATGGCTGGCAGGATATCCAGGTAAGGCATACTGGTGTACTCCTACCCCTTCAAAATTCATAAAGTTGAAATAGTAGGGCAATACCCACGATTCATCAACCGTACTAATCTTACGCTTAGCTTTATAATTACCGTAATTCAGTCCGCTTGGAGTTTTCGTAGAATTCTTTCCTGTACTTACAGGTCCCCATTTTACTAATTCACCGTTCTCATATAATGCAAATGCCTGAACTCTTTTATTTATTAAAACTGTCTTTGGAATACATTGTAACATATTTACTTCTTCCGGGAATGGACTGTAGGCATTAAAATCTTCTGATACGCATTCTGGAATTACAATAGGTCTTTCAGGTCTCAAACTGTTCTTCTCAACACGATTCAAGGCCAGGATAGTATTTAATTGATCGTTAGAATAAGTACTTATTAAGCTTTCAATAGCTTCTCTTGTCTTTAAGGAATCTACAGTATAGCTAATATTTTTTCTAAAGGTTTTCGCTTCCTTCTTTACAACCGGATTTCTCATACTTAATTTCTGCGATTGTTCTACAGAAGGTTCTACAACCTGCGTATTAGAATTACAAGCGAAGAAAAGGACACTACTTATAACTAATAAAGAAATTTTTCTAAATGCATTTAAGCGTATCATCTTAATAGTAGTTTTTGTTTGTAGTGTGAAATTACGTACAGAATGGCTGGTAGCCTGCTAATAATGCGTTAAGCATATGTTGGCTTTATGATAATTAACCATTTTTAAGAAGCAAATCACCAGTATTTATCAAAAATTATCTTAAGATTTAGTCATTTGTATTGGAATTGATTTTCAATAATTTCCATTAATTTTAAAGAAGCAACTATTCAAGATGGAAAACAGAAAGACCTTTATAATAAAATCAGGACTAATTCTAAGTGCAGCTTTTTTCTCCTTCCCTGGTTGTTTAGCTTCAGGTTCTCGGAAAAAATTAGGTGTTGCCCTTGTAGGCCTGGGTTATTACAGTAGAGATTTATTAGCTCCTGCTCTTCAGCAAACAGAACATTGTGAACTTCGCGGCATCGTTACTGGGAGTCCGGAAAAGATCCCGGTCTGGCAGAAGAGATACGGGATAAAGGATTCTAATGTCTATAATTATGAAAATATGGACGAGATCGCCAGCAATGATGATATCGATGTGATCTATATAGTACTACCCACTGGTCTTCATGCTGAATATGCCATCAAGGCAGCCAATACCGGCAAACATGTTTGGTGTGAAAAGCCAATGGCTAGAACTGCGGAAGAATGTCAACAGATCATAGATGCTTGCAACAAGAATAAAGTGAAGCTTTCTATCGGGTACAGAATGCAACATGAAAAGAATACACAAACCATTATTAAATGGGCTGAAACTAAAGCTTATGGAAAAATTAGAAATATCATTTCTGAAGCAGGTTATAACGGAGGAACAATAAATCCGTGGAAACTTAAAAAAGAAATGGGCGGTGGTGCCATCTATGATATGGGAGTCTACTCTATAAACGCAGCAAGGTATTCTACCGGTTTGGAGCCTATAGCAGTTACAGCAAAACAATCTACGCGAAGACCTGAGATCTTTACAGAAGTAGATGAAACCACAAGCTTTAAAATGGAATTTCCCGGCGGAATAATAGTCGATGGAAAAACCAGTTTTGGTGAAAGCCTGAACAACCTGGAAGTCACAGCAGAAGATGGATGGTATTATTTAAGGCCAATGCAATCGTACTCGGGAGTGCGAGGAAAGACCAGCGACGGAAAGATCCTGAGCCCAATGGGGAAAAATCAGCAGGCTGTACAAATGGATGATGATTCCCTGGCTATTCTTAATGATAGACCAGTCTTAGTACCTGGTGAAGAAGGAATGAAGGATATTCACATCGTCGAGAAGATCAATCAGGCTGCTGCAAACAATTCACGCGTCCTTATATAAATTTTCTTCCAGATAATTTTGCCATAAATTCTATTCATCGTAATATTGCAATATAGTATTTATCATGGGTGTAACAAAAACAGATCTATTTACCAAAGAACAAAATGAGCTCGCCGTTCTGGCCAAGTCATTGGCTCATCCGGCTCGTATAGCAATTCTTCAGTATTTGCTCGAGTCTAATAAATGCATCAATGGAGATCTGGTAAATGAATTAGGTCTGGCCCAGGCAACGATCAGTCAGCATTTAAGAGAGCTTAAAAATGTTGGTCTTATTCAGGGAAGTATTGAAGGTGTTTCTATGAGCTATTGTATCAATCCTGAAAAATGGAGTTCCATTCAAAAGCTTTTTAATGGCATGTTCGATAAGATCCAAAATTGTGGTCCTGACGAATGCTGCTAAAAAAAATTTATAA
The DNA here is from genome assembly GCF_000423065.1 of Christiangramia echinicola DSM 19838. GTDB lineage: Bacteria > Bacteroidota > Bacteroidia > Flavobacteriales > Flavobacteriaceae > Christiangramia > Christiangramia echinicola. The sequence continues at coordinate 597,626 of NZ_AUHG01000011.1, read as the reverse complement.
TTAATTATCGTAATAATACGATGAAAAGAAATCAATTATGAAACTATCAGAATTTACTAATCAGTTATCCGGATTAAGCGAAATCGCTTTTGAACTTCCAAACGGACAATTAGTTCCGGAGCATTTTCATGTTACAGAAGTTGGAAAAATTAACAAACATTTTATCGATTGCGGGGGTACATTGAGAAATGAAGAAAAAGTGTCTTTTCAACTTTGGGAAGAGAACGATTATAACCACCGTTTACATCCGGATAAACTGATAAATATAATAGAGTTAGCCAAAAACAAGCTTGGACTTCCAGATGTAGAAATTGAAGTAGAATACCAGGGCGAAAGCATCAACAAATTCGAACTTGATTTTGATGGGAAAAATTTCCTGCTGGTGAATACCCAAACAGCATGTCTGGCTAAAGAAAAATGTGGCGTTCCTGAACAAAAGCCAAAAGTAAAATTATCTGAACTTCAAAATTCATCCTGCACTCCTGAATCGGGCTGTTGCTAAATCAAAAATATGTCTAAAACAAATCTTTACCCGTCCCTAATCGAAAAACTGGAAGACCTTAAAAGTTTAAAGGTTTCTCTTGAAAGAAAGGAAGTTCTTAAACCTCTGATCGAATTTATTCAAAAAGAAAAAAATGAGGGAAATTCTATCCAGCTGAATTTCATTTGTACCCATAATTCCAGGCGTAGCCAGTTTGGACAGGTTTGGGCACAGGCAATTTCAGACTTTTATGGGATTGAGACAAATTGTTATTCCGGAGGAACTGAGGAAACTGCCTTTAATCAGAACGCTATTGACGCATTAAATCGTGCAGGTTTTAAAATTGAATCTGCTTCAGGTGAAAATCCACAGGTTCAGGTGCAATATTCAGAAGATAAATCTGCCATGGAATGTTATTCCAAAGTGTACGATGCTGAAGAAAATCCTTCTAAAAATTTTGCTGCCGTCATGACCTGTTCACATGCAGATGAGAATTGCCCTTTTATTCCAGGATCAAAGGCCAGGATCGCTTTAGATTATTCAGATCCTAAGAAATATGATGACACTCCCCTCACCCGGGAAAAATATGATGAACGCAGTGATCAGATCGCTTCAGAAATGATCTACATATTTGAAAATATAAAATAGTATGGCTAAAAAATTAAGTTACCTCGATAAGAATCTTACTCTCTGGATCTTTTTAGCCATGGGAATTGGCGTTGGTTTAGGATATTTTATCCCATCGATCCCTGAAAATATTAATTCCTACAGTAGCGGCACAACAAATATTCCAATCGCTATTGGTCTTATACTTATGATGTACCCGCCTTTAGCAAAGGTGAAATACAGGCTACTACCAAAAGTATTTAAGAACGTAAAGATCCTTACTATCTCCCTGGTTATGAACTGGGTCGTTGGCCCTTTATTAATGTTCTTTCTTGCATTTATATTTCTACAGGATCATCCCGAATACATGGTTGGCCTTATCTTAATTGGTTTAGCGAGATGTATCGCCATGGTTCTGGTCTGGAATGACCTTGCTGAAGGAAGCAGCGAATATGGTGCAGGATTAGTGGCATTAAACAGTATTTTCCAGGTTTTTGCTTATAGCTTTTACGCCTGGCTATTTATAACTTACCTCCCACCTTTCTTCGGATTTGAGGGTGCTATTGTAGATATTTCTATTGCGACAATTGCCGAAAGCGTTGCCATCTACCTGGGAATTCCGTTTGTACTGGGAATTCTGAGCAGACTGATATTAGTCAAAATTAAAGGTGAATCCTGGTATGAAAATAAATTCATCCCAGCTGTATCTCCTCTAACCCTGATCGCACTTTTATTTACGATCATATTAATGTTCTCCTTAAAAGGTGAATTGATCGTTGAGATCCCAATGGACGTAGTTAGAATCGCCATTCCTTTATTGATCTATTTCAGCCTGATGTTCCTTATTAGTTTCTTTGTAAGTAAGGCCATGGGAGCTTCTTACGAAAAGAATGCTTCTATTTCATTTACCGCCGCAGGAAATAATTTTGAACTGGCTATTGCTGTTGCCATTGCGGTTTTTGGATTAAATAGCGGACAGGCATTTGCCGGAGTTATTGGTCCTTTAGTTGAAGTTCCTGCCCTGATATTACTGGTTAGGGTCTCATTCTGGCTGAAAAAGAAATACTATAAGCCGGCTTATAATTAAAATTAAATGATGCCCATCAGCTCTTCTAAATTTAGTTGATGGGTATACATTCTAATGCTGCCATCCGCTTTCACGGGCCATTCGCTTCTAGGTTTATCCCAATAAAGTTCAATTCCATTTCCATCAGGATCATCTAGGTAAATAGCTTCTGAAACGCCGTGATCTGCTGCGCCTGTAATAGGATATGATTCATCGAGCAGTCTTTTTGTGATCTTTGCAAGCTCCTTTCTTTCTGAATATAAAATCGCAGCATGAAACAAACCAACTCCAGATTTTGAAGCATTCGCCGCCCCTTCGCTATGCCATGTATTTAATGCAATATGGTGATGATATCCTCCAGCGGAAAGAAAAACTGCTTGATCACCGATCCTTTCGGTTATTTTAAAACCGAGTATATCCTTATAAAATCCCAGAGCTTTTTCAATATTTGAAACTTTAAGGTGGACGTGACCTATTCTGGTTTTTTCAGGAACTATATACTTTTCAGACATACTATTTTTCTTTAAATTTAAGTAAGATTCATCGATCCTGATTCTATTAAAAAACAAACATCATGGAAGATACACAAAGTCCCGATTGGAGTTCGTTTACGGTAAATCTCCCTATCGATAAACCTAAAGACTCTATCATTGATTCATGGATGTGCCAGGACCAACTGGAAAACTGGTTTTTAAAACTTGCTGAATTCAAAACTCCGAATGGTGAAATAAGAAAAAGAGAAGAAAGATTTCATCCTGGGGACACTTATAGATGGCGTTGGCATGGCTGGCCAGATAGCGTTGAAGAACATGGAGAGATCCTGAAACCTAAAGAAGGAGAATTCCTGAGGTTTATTTTCGGAAAGGCTGGTACAGTTTCAGTTAAGCTCTTTGAGGAAAACGATCATCCCGTACTTAGGTTAATTCAGGAAAACATACCTACAGATGAAAAATCGAAATTAAATTTTCATGTTGGATGTAAGACAGGGTGGACTTTTTATATGCTTAATTTAAAATCTATCATACAGGATGGACCTGATCTTAGAAACAAACAAAGTGATCTACAAATGGACTGATGAATAGACTTAATTTTGGTCTATAATTTTTGAATATTATAACTTTTCGATCAGCTTAAAACAGGTCTAATATCCTAGTTTTATACCATCGAAATTCTATAATTAGATCTTAAATGAAAAAAATATTTGCCGCTGTTGCAATTCTTTTTATCCTGTTTTTTGCATTCTTATACTGGTCTGTTTCCAGCACCGATGAGGCTTTTCGAACCTGCGAGATCAAGGAGTTTGAAGATCTGGCTAGTATCAATTTTAAAGCACATGACTCTGTATTGGTAGCTCCTAATACACTTTACGAAGGAAATCTTTTAAAGGAATTCATGCAGGGTGAGAATTACAGAAAATCCTGGTCAACCGCCGTAAGGGTGCCAATAGCATTTTTAGATACGCTGAAAGGTGGTTTAAAAGTTATTCGTGAAGGTGGAGGAAAGCAAACACATTCTTTAAAACTGAAAAGTGAAAATGATATTATTTACACCCTAAGAAGTGTAACCAAGGATCCTGAGAAATTAATACCTGATGCGGCTAAAAACCTCGGACTTGAAAATATTATCGTAGACGGTATTTCTGCACAGCATCCATACGGAGCTATTCTTGCTGCTGAACTTTCTGAAATCGCCAGGCTTCAGCATACCAATCCGGTGATGTATTTTATTCCGAAACAAGAGAGATTAGGTGAATACAATGAAAAATATGGTAACCGCCTTTACCTCCTGGAGTTTGAAACCGAAAGTGAGCAGAACTGGACTTCTTCAGAAAATGTATCGGAGATTGTTGAAACCGATGACCTTCAAAAACTAAAACAAAAACACGGTAATAAACTTAACATTGATAAATCATTGTTAATCAAAACACGTCTTTTCGACCTGTTAATTGGCGACTGGGATCGCCATGCAGAACAATGGGGCTGGGCTTTAGTACAGAATAAAGATTCAATCATTGCAAGTCCGATAGCCGGTGATCGTGACAATGCCTTCTTTAACCTCAGCGGAGTAATTCCCTCAATTTTAACGAATGAAAATATTGAACCCCTCGTTAGACCTTTTGAAAAAGAAATAGATCATATGCCCGGACTGGTTTATCCTTTCGATCGATATTTCTTAGTGGATACACCAAAGGAAGTATATGTTCAGCAGGCAAAAGAACTTCAAAAAATCCTTAGCGATTCCGCCATTGAAAATGCCTTTGGCGTATGGCCGGCTGAAATCTCAAAACTGGACCAGTCTGGAATTACCGAAAAGATAAAAAGCAGAAGAAATAAACTAATTGAATATGCCCAAAGTTTTCATGAGGTCATACAGGAACAAGGAAAGCTTTCAGAACCTTTAAAAGGTTCTGAAGACCTCAAACTTTCCGATGCTCTCATTTCTTGCTTTGAGTGTAAAAATTAATTTTTAGAGTCTCGAAATTTCTCAAACCACGCGATGGTATGAGCAATCTTGGTAATGAGATTGCTAGGTCTGGCCGCAATTCCATGCGAAGCTTCAGGAATCTCCACCAGCACGGTTTCGATCTTTCTCAGTTTTAAGGCATGATATAATTGCTTTGCCTCGCTTGGCGGAGTTCTAAGATCATCCATCCCTACCATAACCATGGTTGGAGTTTCCACATTCCCAACCAAAGAGAGCGGACTAAACTTCCAGTAACCTTCAAAATTTTCCCATGGCTGTCCCGGATACCTGGAGTTTGCGTAACCATAATAATTATCTGCAACCAGGGTTTTACTTATCCAGTTCACCACAGGTTTGGCAACCACCGAAGCTTTGAATCTATTCGTTTTTCCTATGATCCAGGCCGTCATAATTCCACCTGCACTACCACCAGTTACAAATAATTCTTCTGTATTGATAGATCCTTTTTCAATAACGGCATCTACCCCATCCATCACATCATTATAATCTTCGCCGGGATAATTATTGAATAACAAATTACCGAATTCCTCTCCATAACTGGTACTTCCCCTGGGATTAGGATAAAACACCACATAGCCCTGGGCCGCGTATAGCTGAATTTCAGCAGAAAAATGCGGACCGTAATTAAGTATTGGGCCTCCATGATTTTCAACTATTAATGGATACTTCTCGCCTTCTTTAAAATTTGGGGGATAAACGATCCATCCCTGTATTTCTCTCTGATCTACCGAAGATTCATACCAGATCTCTTCCACTTTTCCTAAATTTCGAAAATAAAGCAGGTCTTCATTTAATCCTGTTACAATTTTCGCCTTGTTATCGCCTTCTTCGATTATTCCAATATCAGCAGGTCTGTCTGGTCTACTTACTGTATAAGCAATCTTTCCATCCTTCGAGACACTATAACTTCCACTGGCATATGGTCTTCCTAATGTGGTTCCTCCAACATTTGCAGTTATATCCTTTACATTTCCTTTGAGATTGATCGTAGCGATCTTAGTCAATCCAAGGTCATTGTACATAAAGAAAAGTTCCTTACTATTTTCAGCCCAAACTATATTATCTATGCTCCTATCGAGTTCTTTTGAAACCAGCTTCTTATTATTTCCATCCAGATCCATTATATTCAACTGGCTTACCTGATAGGTTTGAACCTTATCTTCAAAACCCAGATATGCTATATGCTTACCGTCAGGAGAAACTATGGCCAACTCGTCTGGTCCGCTTCTTTCCGTTAGTTGCTTAATAGATCCGCTCTTCACATTTACAGAATAGACCTCACTATTTCTAAAATCGTATTCCCAATCTTCGTTTCTATTGGCTGAAAAGAAAATTCTTTCGCCATCTGGAGTCCATGAAAGTTTACCGGAATGATTAAAATCACCTTCAGTTATTTGCCTCGCTGTTCCACCTTCAGCAGGTACTATGAAAATGTGATCGAAACCGGGTTTTAAATATCCGCTACCATCGGCTTCATGCTTTAAACGGTCTGTAATTCTTGGAGACTTTGCCCATTTAGCATTTTCAGGCTTCTCGGGCATTTTTGCAATTACCGGTGCCTTGGCATTCACTTTCATGGTAAAGGCAAGAGAATTTCCATCTGGCGACCATTCTAAGGAAGACGGGCTGTTCTCTAATTGCGTTAATCGAGCCAGGGCTCCTGTATCTGTCCAATACAAATAGATCTCGCTACCTTCATCTGTGCTACTTACAAAGGCGATCCTGTCGCCATCTGGTGACCAGCTAGGACTACTTTCGTTCACCTCTCGGTTACTTAATTTATGATGGGTCTTAGGATTTTCAACATTCAGGATCCATAGGCTGGATTTGGATTTGTCTTCCATAATATCAAAACCGCTTCTTTGATAAACTACATATTCACCATCTGGAGAAATTTGGGGATTGTTGGCATATTCTAACTGAAATACATCCAGATATTCAAAATTTTTAGAAACCTGCGCTTCGAGATTAGTAACCAGCAATATCAGGAATAAGCAACATAAAGATCTATACATAAGTTCAGGAGAGATTATTTTTATCATTAATGGTTCGTACTATATTAAGAAATGTGCTTCAATTAATATTTGAAAAAATCTAAATACTATTTTTGAAGAGTTTCTTAAAGGAAATAAATTTATGAAAATCAAATTTTATCTGTTTGCCTGCATTGCTTTAATTGCATTTACTTCAAATTCGCAAAGCACTGCTTCAAAAAATGTCGAAACTTTCAGCATTGCAGCTCCTCAATTAGATACCATTAAAAAGATCTGGGTTTACCTTCCGGAATCTTATAAGACTTCCAATAGAACATATCCTGTGATCTATATGCATGATGCTCAAAATCTTTTTGATAAGAAAACTTCATACGCGGGAGAATGGAAAGTAGACGAAGCTTTGGATAGTCTTAAAACTCCTGAAGCTATTATCGTAGGCATCGAACATGGCGGTAATAAAAGAATTGATGAACTTACTCCCCTACCTCATGAGAAATATGGTGGAGGGAAAGCCGATTCTTATCTTGATTTCCTGGTAAATGATCTAAAACCTCATATCGATAGTACTTATAGAAGTTCATCAGATTATGAGCATACAGGTATTTTTGGGTCTTCTTTAGGAGGACTGGCTTCCTTTTACGCCGCGATAAAATATCCTGAAACATTTGGAATGATTGGTTCTTATTCTCCTTCCTTCTGGTTTAATAGAGAGATCTATAACCTAGCTAGCTCCGAAAATCTGAATAAAAACACCAGATTTTACTTTCTGGTTGGCACCTCAGAATCTGAAGAAATGGTTCCCGATTTGAAGAAAATGATCGAGGTATTACATAAACAGAACATTGATCCTGAACATTTAAAAGTGAAATTTGTGGAGGACGGCCAGCATAATGAAGCGATGTGGAGTGAGAATTTCACCGAAACTTATCTTTGGTTAATGGATAAATCTAAAAGTTAGTAAAAAAAACTATCCTTAAGAATCCTTAAATATTAAAATGACGTCATTCTGAACTTGATTCAGAATCCAGTTTTAATAGGATTTAAAACTATAATGAGATCCTAAATATAATTTAGGGCAACGGAAAAAATTTTAGATTAAAAACGTAATTACATATTCAACAATTATGGAAAAGGTTAATGTTGCCGAAAAATTCAAAATGTTCACCGATCACTGGAATCCCAGAATAGTTGGGGAGCTTAATGGCCAACAGGTGAAATTTGCCAAACTAAAGGGAGAGTTCATCTGGCATGCCCATGAAAATGAAGATGAAATGTTCTACATCATTAAAGGAATGCTGAAAATCGAGTTCCGCGATAAAATGATTGAACTAAATGAAAATGAATTTTTTATAGTACCCCGTGGTGTCGAACATAAGCCAATAGCAGAAGAGGAAGTTCATGTGATGCTATTTGAACCTGCATCTACTGAACATACAGGTAAAGAGGAACATGAATTCACCAATAATAATCAGGAACATATATAAAGCAGGTTTCCGTCGCTAAGGTAAAATCTGCACTCAGGCGCTCATTTTTTGTATATTTAACTGGCTTTCAAACCAGAAAGCTATTTTTCTAACCAAAAATTACAAATAATGAAAAGAATTAATTTCCTGATCTTTCTAATCGTAGCGGGCGTCTTCGCTCAGGATCAGAAAGACCCCAAAGAGTACAGCATTGAACAATTTTATGAAAACACTCGTGTTGGAGGTGGACAGTTTTCTAACGATGAAAGTAAATTACTTATCAGCTCTGATGAGTCAGGTATTTTCAATGTTTATGAAATAAACCTGGCTGACGGATCCAGAACGGCAATTACCAATTCTGAAAACGAATCTTTCTTCGCCGTAGATTATGTTCCAAATTCAGACGACATCTTATACTCCGCAGACAAAGGTGGAAATGAAATAAGTCACATTTATCTCCTTAAACCCGACGGTACTTCAAAAGATCTAACTCCCGGTGAACAGGAAAAGGTAAATTTCGCAGGATGGAGCGGGGATAATAATTACATGTATTACACTTCAAATAAAAGAGATCCGCAGTTTTTTGATCTGTATAGAATGAAAGTTGGGACCTGGGAACCTGAACTTTTATATGAGAACAAAGAAGGATATTCCATCTCAGGTATTTCTGATTCCGGAAAATATCTTGCGCTTTCGCAGCCGATTACCACCAGCGAGAATAAGTTATTTCTTTTAGACAGAGAGTCCGGTGAAATGACAGAAATTTCCAAACCGGGATTCAGTTATAGCCCAACAGGTTTCAACAAAGAGGAAACTGAGTTTTACTATACAACCAACCATGGTGGAGAATTTAGTAGATTAATGACTTTCGACCTGAATACCCAGGAATCTGAAGTTCTTTATGAAACAAATTGGGATGTTATGTATAGCAGCCTGAGTAAAAATGATACTTACAGGGTGATTGCCATAAATGAAGATGGAGCAAACAAACTCGTTATGCGCAATACCAGTACAAAAAAGAAGATGGAACTTCCAGAAATTCCAGATGGAAATATCGTAGCGGCGAATTTTTCAGATAGTGAAAATCTGCTAAGGCTAACCATTGGGACTTCCAGGACTCCGAATAATATTTATGTATATAATTTGAAGTCTAAAAAACTAAAAAAGCTTACCAACACTCTAAATCCTGACATAGATCCTGACGATCTGGTTTCTGCAGAAGTTGTACGTTACAAATCTTTTGACGGTCTTGAAATTCCAGCGATTTATTATAAGCCTCTAAACGCAACTGCAGACAATAAAAAACCAGCACTGGTATGGGTTCATGGTGGTCCTGGCGGACAATCAAGGGTTGGTTATTTTTCTCTAATTCAGTATTTGGTAAATCATGGATATGCAATTCTGGCTGTAAATAATCGCGGAAGTAGTGGTTATGGTGCCAGCTTTTATAAAATGGACGATAAAAATCATGGAGAAAAGGATCTTCAGGATGTGATCTACGGGAAGAAATGGCTGGAATCTCAGGATTACATAAACAAGGATCAAATCGGGATCATTGGAGGTAGTTATGGCGGTTATATGACCATGGCTGCGATGACCTTTGAGCCGGATGAATTTGAAGTTGGAGTAAACATTTTTGGCGTGACCAATTGGCTTAGAACGCTTAGATCTATTCCTCCTTACTGGGAATCTTTCAAGAATGCTTTATATGAAGAACTGGGCGACCCAAATACACAGGATTCAATTAGATTGAGAAAGATCTCTCCTCTATTCCATGCTGAAAATGTAAAGAATCCCATAATGGTTTTACAGGGAGCGAATGATCCTCGTGTGCTTCAGGTAGAATCTGACGAGATCGTAGAAGCAGTACAGGCAAACGATGTTCCTGTGAATTATGTGGTTTTTCCTGATGAAGGTCATGGTTTTGTAAAAAAGGAAAACGAGATCAAGGGTTATGGGCAGATCCTAACTTTTCTTGATAAGTATTTGCGAGATGAAGACGTAAGTTTACCTGAAAAAACATTAAAAGATTAATTTAGCGATATAGCTAGAGCTAATGAAACAGGTAATATCCAGCAAGAACCATATTTCGATTTTTTGAAAGTACCTTTCCGGATATTGCCTGTTATTGTTTTTGCACAATTTTGTTGCACCTCCCTATGGTTTGCAGGAAACGCAGTTATGCCAAACCTCTTTGACGAGTTTGGTTTAAGTTCTAATGCTCTTGGACATTTAACTTCTGCAGTTCAGTTTGGTTTTATTGCGGGTACTCTAGCCTTCGCATTCTTCACTATTTCTGATAGATTTTCACCTTCAAAAGTTTTCTTTATTTGCGCTCTTTTCGGTGGATTTATAAACCTGGGAATATTACTGGAAGGCAATGATCTTTACAGCCTGATAATATTCAGATTTCTTACTGGCTTTTCCCTGGCAGGTATATACCCGGTTGGAATGAAGATCGCATCAGATTATTTTGATAAAGGCCTTGGCAGATCACTAGGTTATCTCGTTGGAGCTTTGGTTATAGGGACTGCTTTCCCGCATTTATTAAAAGAAATCTCTGGTATAATTAAATTAGAATGGAGATCGGTAATTTATTTCACCTCTGCACTTGCTGCGATTGGAGGCGTACTAATCCTCGCATTTGTTCCAGATGGCCCATATCGTTCTAAACGACAAAAACCTGACCTGAGTCTCATTTTCAGGGTTTTTAAGAATAATGATTTCCGTTCAGGGGCTTTTGGATATTTCGGACATATGTGGGAGCTCTATGCATTCTGGGCATTTGTTCCAGTGATCCTGGCTTTTTATAAGAATTTCCATCCTGAAGCCAATTTCAGCATTGCATTTATCTCCTTTCTGGTTATAGGTTTTGGCGGTGTTGCCTGTGTCTTAGGTGGATATATTTCAGAAAAAGTTGGAGTTAAAAAGACTGCAGGTCTATCCCTATTATTATCGGGAGTATGTTGCCTCATATCGCCTTTGGTCTTTCATATGAATTCTGAAATTCTACTTATTGCTTTCCTCATCTTCTGGGGTTTGGTAGTTGTAGCAGATTCACCATTATTTTCTACTCTCGTTGCTAAAAATACCGAAGCAGAATCTCGGGGAACTGCACTAACAATTGTAAACTGCATAGGTTTCAGCATTACGATAATAAGTATTCAAATGCTTAACTATTTCAATGGAATACTAAGCCCGGCCTTGATATTTGTCATTTTGAGCATAGGTCCAATTTTTGGTTTGATCGCGCTTTTTCGAAAACCAACATTAAAGGGATAGCTCCTTATCCAATGCTTCAGCCGGCTGTATAACTTCAGCCGAATTTTTGATATCCCAATTCTTTTTAAGACGATAATTAATCACCGGATGTGCGGTAAAAGACTTCGAAGTGAAACCTTCATTCATAATATCTTTGATCACAGTTTCAGATTGTCCCTGCTCGATCCAATCTGCTTCATACTTGCGATCCAGGACTAAAGGCATTCGCTTAGCCTTGTTATGAACCTTTTCAAATAAAGGATTAGCATCTACAGTAATTAAGGAAGCTGAATAATTGCCCTCTTTATCAACATTATAGATCCCTGCAAAGGTAAAAATAGATCTTTGCTCAAAGTTTTCACTCTCTTCGAGATAACAGAAATATGGCTGACTTGCTTTTCCGGAATGATGCGGTTCAAAAAATCCATCTGCAAAGATCAAGCAACGACCTTCCCGAATAGGTTTGGAATAGATCCTGGAATCAAAAACTTTATCATCCCTTGCATTTAGCGTATTGTACTTCCTGTTCTTATAAAATTGTTCCGGATCAGTGTAAGATGGCACCAAACCCCAGCTGGCAGGATACCAGTGTTTAGGTTCATCCAGGGGGATCACATAAACCTTCTCATGAGTGAAACCATCATTCAAAAAATAGGGTTCGAAAATCCCCTCCTCTATCGGTGGTTTATCCATATACCTGGTTAAATTATCCTTTGACTGATTCAAAGATTTCTGATAACACATTTTGATCTTTTTTCTAAAGATAAGAAACTAAGGTTTTTTATCATTGGAATGAAAATTTGGTTCCAGATCTCTTTCAGAATTTGAAATTATTGAATAGAATAATTGTTAATTTTGAGTGGAACCGTAAAAATTTGTCAGTATGAAGATAGAAGCCAATTCACCAGAAGAATATATAGAAAAAGTTCCGCAGGAAAGAAAAGAGGCGATGCAAAAGCTCCGTTCGGTTATACTTCAAAATATACCTGCAGGTTTTGAAGAAACCATGAGCTACGGAATAATAGGTTACGTGGTTCCACATTCTAAATATCCAGATGGATATCACTGCGACCCTTCACTCCCCCTGCCATTTATGAATCTGGCTTCCCAGAAGAATTATATTGCGGTTTATCATTCTGGTGTTTATACCAATAAAAAAATGCATGAATGGTTTATGGATGAATATAAGAACCAGGTTGGCAAGAAACCTGATATGGGAAAGAGTTGTATTAGACTCAAAAATCTTGATAAGATCCCGTATGAATTGATCGGTGAACTTTCATCTAAAATAACTCCAGATGAATGGATCGCCACCTATGAGAATAATGTAAAAAATAGATAAAATGAAGATATTGATTATTGGTGCAAATGGCACCATTGGAAAGGCAGTAACAAGATCTTTAGAGGCAAAGCATGAGATCATCAAAGTTGGAAAAACTTCAGGAGATCTACAGGTCGATATTTCAGATCCAACCTCTATAGAAAAAATGTTTGAAAATTCAGGAAAAGTAGATGCTATAGTGTGTATTGCCGGAGATGCGAAATGGGATAAATTTGATAACCTTTCTGAAGAGGACTTTTATGTAGGTATAAAGAGTAAGCTAATGGGGCAGGTAAACCTGGTGAGGATCGGTAGAAAATATCTTAATCCAAATGGTTCATTTACCCTTACTACTGGAATCCTTGCAGATCATCCTGTAGACAAAACTACCAGCGCGGCCATGGTAAATGGTGGAATCCACAGTTTTGTGAAGGCCGCAGCTCTAGAACTTGAGAATGGATTGAGGATAAACGCAGTTTCCGCAGATCTTGTGGAAGACGCTAAAGATAAGTATGAAGATTATTTCCCCGGCCACACTCCAGTTCCTATGGCCAAGGTGGCATACGGATATAAAAAATCTATCCTTGGGAAATTGAATGGTGAAATTATTAGAATTCTTGCCTGATTTTTTCCTTCGACATTAACACAGTTATGCTTCAGCTGTTAAAGCTTCCTTAAGATTGGACCACATTTTCTTAAAGCTTTGGAATTTGCCAGTTATAGGCATAGTTTTCGCCCCATTATAGTGAAATCATAAAATAATGAAAATGAAGAAGTTTTTTAGTAGTCTGTTATTTGTATTCGCAGTAGGAACCGCCTCAGTAACGGCACAATCTACTACAATGCCTCAACAACAGGAAAAAATAGAGGTTAGCGATGCTGAACTAACTCAATTTGCTGAAGTTTTTCAGAAAATGAGAGTTATGAACCAGGAAGTTCAAAAAGAAATGATGACTGTAGTTGAAGAAGGTGATTTTGAACTACAGAGATTCAATGAAATTCATCAGGCAAATTTGAATCCTAAAAAAGAGGTAGAAACTACCAAAGAGGAAGATAAGAAATATGAAGCAGTGGTTGCTGAAATTGAAGAAATTCAGCCAAAATACCAGAAAAAGATGCAGAATGTAATTTCTGAAAGCGATCTTAGTATGGAGAGATACCAACAATTAGCTTCGGCTCTAAGAACAGATGCTGAGCTTCAACAAAGGCTACAGGCGATCATGAAGAGCTAGATCTAAACAAAGATCAAAAATTAAAGCAGGCTACTCGCCTGCTTTTTTTTGTTTTAATCTTAATAGAATTCCAGCATATTTTAAGTCTATTTTAAAACATGAAAATCCCGTAGGCATCAATTTTGTTGTAATTTGAGAAACAATAAAATTATATGACAAGCATATTGAAAAAGTACACTTATTTATTATTTCTATTACTCTTACCCGCTTGTTATGCCCAGCAATCAACCATGCAGCAAAAAGACAGTTTAAAGTTTAGCAATAAGATAGTACCAGATACAATCTGGAGAGAAGCTTATGTGGCTTTGTCCCATTATCCTGAATTAAAGGATACTCCAATTGAATTTAGATTCAAGAAAAACATTAAAAAATCTTTTATGCAAGCCCAGCCAAAAGTTGGTGGTCTGTTTAAAAATCGGAAGAATCGAAGCTATCTCATCTTCATAAATGAGAAATTCACGATTGAAGATGAAGTTTTTGATATTACTTCTGTCCCATCTGAAGTTCTTATAGGTTGGATAGGACACGAATTAGGACATATCATGGACTATAGAGATAGAAGTGCTGTTAACCTAATTTGGTTTGGAGTTAAATACGTTACTTCAAAAAACTACATCAGGGAAGCCGAAAGAGCCGCAGATACATATGCCGTTAATCATGGGTTAGGTGAGAATATCATTGCCACCAAAAACTTCATTATAAATCACTCAAAATTATCTGACAGTTATAAAAGCAGAATTGAGGATCTATATTTATCACCCGAAGAGATCATGGTCTTGATCAACGAATCTTTTGAGGAGACATTTGATGATTAACTGTTGGTATTCTGGTCATTAAGAAACTTTTCCCATTTAGTGAACTTTTCTTCGTTCATGACTTTTTCCATTTTAACCTGTCCGCCTTTCTTTTTGTTGAAAGCATTCCACTCGTGGAACATATTAGGATCTATAGTAGTTACCTTAACACCTTTAAGAGCCTTTCCTCTAGCCACCTTATAATTTTTATTGGCATTCTTCAGTGCATTATCAAGGGCTTCTGCCAGTTTAGCATCGTCTTCCACTTTATCCTCACAACCTAAATACCAGTTGTGATAATATTCTCCATCTTCGCCTCTCTTAGCTGCAACCACAAATTCCGGAATTCTAATATCAAATTCATTTTCCAGTTCCTGTACTGCATCGTTCATTTTATTCACTGAAAGCTGAGAACCAACAACATTAAGGAAGAATTTGGTTCTTCCGGTGATCCTGATCTCCTTTTTAGCAACATCTGTAAACTTGATGGTATCCCCAATTAAATATCTCCATGCCCCGCTAACCGTAGAGATTAACAATACATAATCTGTTTCCTCCTTTACTTCCTCCAGGGCAACTACAGGTGCATCTTCGGTTAAAGAACCATCCTGATTAATATAATCTGGTTTAAAAGGAACAAATTCGAAATAAATACCATTATCTGTTATTAAGCGCATGGCATTGGTATCTGGTCTTTCCTGCACTGCCAGAAATCCTTCAGAAGCGAGATAGGTGTCTATTACCTGTATAGGTTTCCCCAGTAAGGCATTAAAACTTTTCTCATAAGGCTCAAATGCTACCCCTCCAGATGCGTATACCTGAAGGTTTGGCCATATTTCATGAATATTTTTCAGGTTATGGTGTTCAATAACCTTTTTAAGCATTAGCTCCATCCATGACGGAATTCCGCTTAATGCACCAATATCCCATTGCTCGGCATTTTCGGCTATTTTCTGCACTCTGTCATCCCACTCATCTATCTTGGCGATTTCTTCTCCGGGTTTATAATAACCACGAAACCAGAATGGAATATTACTGGCGCTAATACCGCTAATTTCTCCCTCTTCATGGTCTCCAGCCTTTTGCAGATCTGTAGAACTTCCCAGCATCATGATCTCCTTTTCAAAAAAGTCTGGCGGAAGATCAAAATTACTAAGGGCACTTACCTGCTTGATTCCTGCTTTACGTATAGCTTCCACCATCTCTTCAGTCACCGGGATCCTTTTACTTGATTTCCCAGTTGTTCCTGAACTTAACGCAAAATAAGGAGGTTTACCCGGCCAGGTTACATTTTCTTCGCCATCATGATACTTATGCCACCATTCTTTATCTAATTTATTATAGTCGAAATATGGAACATTATCAGAAAAGGTTTTTCTAACATTCTCTGAATCTAAAATTTTCTGAAAGTTATATTTCTTACCGAATGCGGTGTCTTTAGCCTTTTTAAGCAGACCAACAAGTACCTCTTCCTGATCTTTTACTGCTTCTCCTTCTGGGGTAAGTGTCTCTTTAAGATCAATAATACTTTTGATAATAGATCCGAATATTGCCATTTTATGTAGATAAATTTGAAAAGGCTAAATCTAAAAATACCTCAGTAAGATTCAGTAAGGATTATTAAAAGTTTAACTTCGATTAAATGTAATAAAACACCTACATAAGATCTTAAGAAAGTAAGAATTTACTTATTATTCGTTAATTCCCGTAGTATTACTATAATACTCAATAAAAACGGTGATATTTACCACCTCAAAAATCTAAATTACAACTTTACCCTACAAAAATCTTTATGGATAACTCTCTAACTCAGACACAATCTCGTTATAACATGATTTCCTATGATATGGCTTCAGATGAAGTAAAGGAAATTTATGACGACACAAAAAAAACACTTCAATTACCCTTTGTTCTAAACTGGTTTAAATGTCAGGGTGACAATGCATTACTTTTAAAAGGAAACTGGAGTAAATTGAAGAATACCTTAATGGAAGGTCAGGTTCCCAACGTACTCAAGCAATTGATCATCTATAACGTTTCTAAAGAAAGAGGCTGTAATTATTGTTCTCATGCGCATGGTATTTTTGCAGACAGCATGAGTTCTATGATCTCTGAAGAAAAAGGATTTCGAGCTACTCAAAGTTTAAACTCTCCTTCAATGCCTGTTAGTTATAAGATTGCGGTACAAATTGTAACCAAAGCAGCTTTAAATCACTCTCAAATTTCTGACGAAGATTTTAATGAATTAGAGAAAGCAGGTTTTACTTTAAAAGAAATACAGGAATTAATGGCACAGGCAGATCTGGTAAATATGCTTAATACTATTGCTGATGTTTCTGGTATAAAGATCGATAACGAATTGCTAGAAACCCCGGAATAGGTAAGATCACATTTTTAAATGCATAATTTAGCACAGAATACTCCCCAACTTTACAGGATAACTTATGAGGCTTATTCAAAATTTGCCAATGAAATAAATCGTTGCATAAATCTTGATGAAGTCTCTGAAGTATGTAAAACCCATTTAAAATACCTTATCAATTTCCACATTATCAGGATGACCATATTCCAGGGTGATAAGCTGTTCACTTTTGAATTAGCTGGGAATAATATCTGGTTCGATCTAAAAGGTAAGAATGAGATATTCCCTTATGAAAAGCAACTTTTATCCAATGGAGTACCTCTTATCACCAATGAAATTCCTGATAAACTTGTAAAAGGTAAATTGAATCTGAATAATTTATTAGATCCGGTGTTATGGGGTTGGTGTTTTAATAAATCTGAAAGAAAAGTAGTGGTATCTTTGCTCGCCGATCACGAGAAATCATTCTCTATTGGTGATGTGGATATTTTAAAGTTAATGGTAGATTGTGTTCAGGCAAAATTCAGTGAGATCTATTTAAGAAGGCAACTTGCCATCCAGAATGAGAATCTTTCTGAAGCCTACAATACTATTAAAGAGAAGAACGAGGAAATTCAGCGAATTGTTTTCAATCAAAAAGAAATAATTAAGGCAAGAACCAGTGAAATTGTTCAGAAGAATGAAAAACTGCTTCATATTTCAGCTTTAAATGCCCACAACATTAGGGAACCACTTTCAAGGATACTGGGAATTATAGAACTTTTCGATTTCCTCGATGACGAGACCTGCAGAAAGGATTTGGTCCCGAAATTAAAGTCCAGTTCAGAAGAAATGGATGGAGTATTAAAAGAAGTTGTAGAAATGGCATCGAAAGAATTAACCGATTTAAAGGCTGCAGAAATATGAAAAAGGTTTACCTGATAGACGATCAGCCTATTTCGAATTTTATCACAAAAAAATTACTGGAACTGGAAGGATTTGATGGTCCGGTAAAAGATTTTACAGATCCCGCAGAAGCTTTTCAGGATGTGGCAGAAGACCATGATGCTTTGATCTTTCTTGATCTTAATATGCCGGTAATGAGTGGCTGGGATTTTCTTGATGCCATGAAAGATCAGGACATTTTTCACAGGATCATCATTCTTACATCCAGCACGAGTAAAGTGGATATGGAAAAAGCCCAGCAATATCCGTGCGTGGTAAAATACATGGTAAAACCAATGAATAAACAGAAGTTGTCTGAACTTTCAGATTACTTAAAAGCTTCATAATATTGCTTCAGCCAGATCCTAATAAAATTCTCGAACTTGCGTATGCCAAGATGCATTTTGGAAAATATAAGGGATATTATCTCTCTGATATTCCCGAGCCATATTATGTATGGTTCCGGCAGAAAGGTTTTCCTCCAGGAAAACTTGGGGACCAGATGCAGCAGGTATTCGAGTTAAAGATCAATAGCCTTGAGGGCCTTTTAAGACAGATAAGAAAGAGGTATCCACGGCCATAAAAACCTCACCAAACTTTAGTTAAAAAGCTCTTAATAATAGCTTTCCAAATTGTCTGCTTTTTCTATTCTTCTTTGTAATTTAGCGCCCTGAATAAACAACACAACAAACTAGAATTAAAATGGCCAATACCAAGTATATATTTGTTACAGGAGGTGTGT
Organism: Christiangramia echinicola DSM 19838; assembly: GCF_000423065.1. Lineage (GTDB taxonomy): Bacteria > Bacteroidota > Bacteroidia > Flavobacteriales > Flavobacteriaceae > Christiangramia > Christiangramia echinicola. The sequence goes on along the minus strand of NZ_AUHG01000011.1, from coordinate 578,896 downwards.
CTTCTTCCCTTGGAAAAGGGATTATTGCAGCTTCTTTAGCAAAATTGTTGCAGGCAAGGGGCTTTAAAGCTACTATTCAGAAACTGGATCCATATATAAATGTAGATCCGGGAACCCTAAATCCCTACGAGCACGGAGAATGTTATGTAACTGAAGATGGAGCTGAAACAGACCTCGATCTTGGTCATTACGAACGTTTCTTAAACGTAAATACTTCCCAGGCAAATAACGTTACCACTGGTAGAATTTATCAAAGTGTAATTGAAAAAGAACGCCGTGGAGAATTTCTTGGAAAAACCGTTCAGGTAGTTCCTCATATCACTAACGAGATAAAAGAAAGGATTCAGATCCTTGGTCAGAATGGCGACTATGATATCGTGATCACAGAGATTGGAGGAACTGTAGGTGATATTGAATCCTTACCATATATAGAAGCGGTAAGGCAGTTAAAATGGGAACTTGGTGATGATAATGCACTTGTAATTCATCTTACTTTGGTGCCATACCTTTCTGCAGCTGGCGAATTAAAGACCAAGCCAACTCAGCATAGTGTAAAAACTCTAATGGAAAGCGGTATTAAGGCAGATATTCTTGTATGTCGTACAGAGCATGAACTTTCAGATGATATACGTAGGAAGTTAGCTATTTTTTGTAATGTGCGTCAGGAAGCGGTTATACAAAGTATAGATGCTCCAACGATCTATGATGTTCCTAATATGATGCTGGAAGAAGGTTTGGATAAGGTAGTCTTAAAGAAACTTGCCTTATCAGATGATTCTACTCCTAATCTAGATAGATGGAATCAATTCCTGAAAAGACATAAAAATCCAAAAGCCGAAGTTCATATTGGTTTAATAGGAAAATATGTGGAGCTACAGGATTCTTATAAATCTATTCTGGAGTCGTTCATTCATGCTGGAGCCGAAAATGAAGTTTATGTGAATGTTGAATATATCCATTCAGAATTCATCAATGACAGTACAATACATAATAAAATAAGTCATCTTGACGGGGTGCTTGTAGCTCCTGGATTTGGAGAACGTGGGATCGAAGGAAAAATTGATGCGGTAAGATATGCCCGTGAAAACGATCTTCCTTTCCTGGGAATATGCCTAGGGATGCAAATGGCTGTAATAGAATTCGCCAGAAATGTATTGCAATTAAAAGGAGCAAACTCAACTGAAATGGATGCTGAAACCAAACATCCTGTGATAGACCTGATGGAAGCTCAAAAAGAGATCACCCACAAAGGTGGAACAATGCGTCTTGGTTCATGGGATTGTGAATTGACCGAAGGTTCTATTATTCATAAAGTTTATGGAACCAATAAAATAAAAGAACGTCACCGTCATCGCTACGAATACAATAATAAATATAAAGAGCAGCTTGAAAATGCAGGTATGTTAAGTACTGGTATCAATCCTGAAACTGGCCTTGTGGAGATCATAGAATTAAAAGATCACCCCTGGTTCGTTGGCGTGCAATATCATCCGGAATATAAAAGTACAGTGGCTAGTCCACATCCTCTATTTGTATCTTTTGTAAAAGCTGCACACGACCACTCTGTTAAAAACAAAAATGCCAAGATGGCACAGAAATAATAATTGGTCGTTTTTTTGACCTAGGAAGATTAAGCAAAATTAAATAATGGAAGAAAAGAAAATAGATATTCAATCCATAATTGGATTTATTCTAATTGGAGGTATCCTGTTATGGATGCTTTATAATAATACTCCTGAAGAGACTGAATCAGTAAACCCAACAACTACCACAGAGCAGGTAGAAGAAGGAGATCAAAGATCTCAAATTTCTAATACCGAAAATAATTCCAGCCCAGTTCAAAGTGATTCTACTTCGCTGGCAGATGCGCAACGCAGGCTGGGAGCATTTGGATATTCAGAAACACTGGCATCAGCTCAGGGAGGAACAACTACTATTTCTAATGATGTCTTAGAACTTAAGATCTCGAATAAAGGTGGGTATATTGAAGAGGCAAGACTTAAAAATTTCAAGACCTACGATTCACTTCCGGTTCATATCATAAAAGACGGCAATGCTTCTTTAAATATGAAATTCAGTACTACCGATGGTAGAACTTTAAATACTGAAAATCTATATTTTGAACCACAGTTAACTGAAAGCAACGGAAATCAGATACTTTCCATGAAACTTAAAGTTTCTGAAAATGAATATCTGGAATACCGATATGCTATGAGACCAGGCGAATATATGCTGGATTTCAGTGTTCGTTCACAAGGTCTTACCGGAGTATTGAATACTGCTGAAACCCCGGTTCTTGACTGGAAACTAAAAGGATACAGACACGCAAAAAGTATCTCTTACGAAAATCGTTATACAGATCTTATCTATGAATATGACGGTGGAGATGATGATAGTGTATCCAGTGGAGATGATGAGGATGAAGATATAAGCTATATTGCTTATAGACAGCATTTCTTTACTTCTATACTACTTACAGATACACCTTTCCAGAGTTCTAAATTTGAGGTAGAGAACCTGGTAGACGATGAAGAAGTAGATACCGTATTTACTAAAACTTTTGCATCTACAATTCCTTTAGATCTAAAGGCAGGTGAACTTAATTATGACATGAACTGGTATTATGGTCCTAATGATTATAAAATCCTGAATGATTATGATCGTAACCTTGATGAAATTATTCCTCTAGGATGGGGAATCTTTGGTTGGATAAATAAATATCTGTTCATTCCGTTTTTTGCATTTCTGGCTGGAGTACTTCCAAGTTATGGTCTTGCGATTATTGCAATGACGATCGTAGTAAGAATTGTATTATCGCCAGTAACTTATAAGTCTTATCTATCTCAGGCGAAAATGAAGATCCTAAGACCAGAGATCAATGAACTTAATGAGAAGTACAAGGACAATGCAATGAAAAAGCAACAGGAAACCATGAAGCTTTATAGTAAGGCGGGAGCCAGCCCTATGAGTGGATGTTTACCTGCACTTATGCAGATACCTGTATTCTATGCGCTATTCCAGTTCTTCCCTAGTGCATTTCAATTAAGACAGAAAAGCTTCCTGTGGGCAGATGACCTTTCCAGTTACGATACGATCGCAGAACTTCCGTTCACAATTCCATTTTATGGTGACCACGTAAGTTTATTCCCAATACTGGCTTCTATCGCCATATTCATCTATATGATGATGACAACGGGACAGAATATGCAGGCACAGCAACAGCCTGGAATGCCGAATATGAAGTTCTTAATGTATCTTTCTCCAATTATCATGTTGGTATTCTTCAACAATTATGCTAGTGGATTATCATTATACTATTTCACCTCTAACCTTATTACCATTGGTATTATGTTGGTGATCAAGTATGCTATTATTGATGAAGATAAGATCCATGCCAAGATCCAGGAGAACAAGAAGAAACCGAAGAAACAAAACAAGTTTACTAAAAAGTTTCAGGATATGATGGAACAAGCGCAAGAGCAACAGAAAAACCAGAAACGCTAAACTTAAAATCTTATTAGTACGATTTAAGCCCCTGAAGAATATTCAGGGGCTTTTTATTTGAATTAATTTGAAGGTTCATAGATTTACTAAAAACGCTGCAAGGTCTTTACCCATTGATGGAATAAACTTAATTCATGCCTGCCTTTTTTCAGTAAATTATTATAGGATTATCATCGTGAAATATAAGCTATTCAGCATTAAATTTATTTTTTCAGATAACCTTATTTTTAAAGCTCACACAAAAAAACCCTTGCTTAAGAAGCAAGGGTCTATTATTTTAACTAATACTTTAAAATTAATCATCGTCCCCACTAGTATCTGGTAATAATACCATATCTATAGCGTGTATCACTCCGTTAGTCGCCTGTACATCAACGAATTCTTCCAAAATATCAGAAGTTCCACCGGAGGCATCTGTTATTGTATAATCACCATCAGCAATATTTATGGTAAGATCCTGTCCCTGTACAGTTGTTACGGTCATCCCATCTGTTAAACCACCCGAAGTATTATTTCCTGAAACTACGTGGTAAGTTAAAACTGAACTTAACAGGTCAGCATCAATATCAGTTAATGCAGACCAGTCGTCGTTAGAATCAAGAAGTGCCTGGAATGCATCGTTTGTTGGTGCGAAAACGGTAAAAGGACCTTCACCTTGCAAGGTTTCAACTAGTTCTGCAGATGTTAAAGCTTCAGCTAAGGTAGAAAAATTTGGATCTGCAGTAGCAAATGTGGTGATGTCTGGTAACCCGATTACAGCATCAACAGCATGCACCACTCCATTATCAACTTCATTGTCTGCATTAGTCACCATAGCAACACCATTGATCATAACATCCCCATCTACGTTGATGTATAAACTTGGGTTTACGGTATCCTCACCAATCATCACCTCAGCAGAACTTGAGATATAACCAGTTTCGAGATCTGAAGACATGATACTTCCTGCCTGTACATGATTCATAAGAACCTGAGTCAATAGATCAGCATCTATATCCTCCAAAGCATTCCATTCATCATTTGAATCTAAAAGTGCCTGGAACGCATCATTGTCTGGAGCAAATACAGTATACTCGGTATCTCCACTTAATTCTTCAGTTAAACCAGCAGTTTCTACCGCAGCTACAAGAGAAGTAAATCCATTGGCTTCAGCAAAATCTATAATCGTATTAGTTTCTGTAGATCCATCATCTGTTGGGTCTGGATCTGGATCCGGATCTGGATCTGGCTCTGGTGTCGTCATGACATCATCCTCGAATTGAAAATCGTCTTCTTCGTCACATGCCGTGAAACCCACACATATAAAAAGGGCGAGAAAACTTAACTTTACATTTTTTAAAATAAAATTCATAATTCTAAGTTTAAGTTATTGATCTGTTTTTGATTTTACATAAAAATAGAACCTTAAACCCTAAAATTCTGTTTAATCTTTGTTAAATATGAATAAACACAGCTTTTTTTTATTTTTAATATTCTGTATTCCAGCTATTTGCAAATCACAAAACAACCAGCTTGACGCCGAAGATCGCCGACATGGTCCCTGGAAAGTCAATTTCGACGGTACCACAAACCCAAAATTTGAAGGTGAATTTGATCATGGAAAGGAAATTGGAGTCTTTAAATTCTTCAAAAAAGGCTATTATGATCATCCTGCTGCGATCATGAATTTTAATGACGGTAAAGATTCTGTTCAGGTCACCTATTATACTCAAAAAGGCAAACCTATTAGTAAAGGTAAAATGCTGGATAAAAAACGGGAAGGAAAGTGGACCTATTTCCATCAGGAATCTGACAGTATTATGATGACTGAACAGTATAAGAACGACAAACTACATGGTTTACAGGAAACCTTCTTCACTAATGGAAATCTCGCCGAAAAAACAAAGTATTTAAATGGAGAAAAGAATGGAGAAAGTCTCATCTTCGCTGATAACGGGCAGGTTACTAAAAAATTAAATTATAAAAATGGTAAACTGCATGGCTCTGCCATATACTATACCCCAAAAGGTGAAAAGACTATGGAAGGAAATTATACAGAAGGTAGTAAAACTGGCCATTGGAAGTATTATCAGGATGGTACATTAGAAAAAGAAGAAGATTACTAAAAATCAATATATTTGAATAACTAAATTATCTATTATGAAAAAGGTTTTAATTCTATTATTATCAATTAGTATGTTCACGTCTTGTAGCGATGATGATGATTCCGGTTCTGATGACGGCACAAGAATAGTTGGAAAATGGTTTTTAGAAGCTTTACAACCCATAGGGGGCCAAAATACCCTAAATAGTTGTAATCAAAATTCTTACATAGTATTCAATGCTGATGGATCTGGAAATTCAGAATTTTTTGAAGAATCAGGTGCAAATTGTGAATCTGAAGGTGAATCTCCAGGAAATTGGTCTTTCGAAGGAGGGAACACTTATACCTTCCTAGTTCCTTCATTAGGTAATACTACTGGTAATGTCAATTTTGAAGGAGATAATCAATTTACATTCACGAGTTCCGAACTTCCAGGTGTAGAAATAATTTTTGTAAAATAAAGAATCAGTAATTTACAATACAAAAGGTGGCTTTCGCCACCTTTTTTTATTTCGTAATTTTGTGCCCGCTTAACCGACTCTTTAACCGGTTAATCTAATCGTCTAAATATTAAAGAATGAAAAAAGTTGTTGTCGGTTTATCTGGAGGTGTAGATTCAAGTGTTTCAGCCTATCTTTTAAAGGAACAGGGCTATGAGGTCATTGGCCTTTTTATGAAAAACTGGCATGATGATTCGGTTACTATTTCTGACGAATGCCCGTGGTTGGACGACAGCAATGATGCTATGATGGTGGCCGATAAACTTGGAATCCCATTTCAAACGGTAGATCTTAGCGAACAATACAAAGAGCGTATCGTAGACTATATGTTCAATGAATATGAAAAAGGAAGAACTCCAAACCCTGATGTTCTTTGTAACCGCGAAATAAAGTTCGATGTTTTCATGAAGATCGCGCTTTCTCTAGGCGCTGACTATGTAGCCACAGGACATTATTGCCGTAAGGCAGAATTTGAAAAGGATGGCGAAACTGTTTTTCAGCTTTTATCTGGAAAAGACAATAATAAGGACCAGTCTTATTTTTTATGTCAGTTAACCCAGGATCAGCTTTCCAAAACCCTCTTTCCTATTGGAGAGTTACAGAAATCTGAAGTAAGAAAGATCGCGTCAGAACAAAATTTAATAACTGCCGATAAAAAAGATTCTCAGGGATTATGTTTTATTGGAAAAGTGAGACTTCCAGATTTTCTTCAGCAAAAATTGAAGCCTAAAGAAGGTGTTATTGTAGAGGTACCTGCAGATAATGATCATTATAATGAAGAAGATTTTAATTTTAATTCGGAATTAGATCAACTGAAACATCTTTCTAAGAAATTCAATTATTCCCAGAAAGACGGGAAAGTAGTGGGAAAACATCAGGGCGCACACTATTTTACTAAAGGTCAACGTAAGGGACTTGCTGTTGGTGGTACTCCAGAACCATTGTTTGTCATTGATACAGACGTGGATGAAAATGTGATATACACCGGTCAGGGAAAGGATCATCCCGGCATTTATCGACATGGGCTTTTTATAGCTCAGGATGAGGCACATTGGGTTCGCAAAGATCTGGCTATCCAAAACAATGAAGAATTAAAGGTAAAAGCCAGAATTAGATACCGCCAGCCATTGCAGGATGCTACACTACATCAAACTGAAAATGGGATGTATGTGATCTTCGATGAGCCTCAGGCTTCTATTACCGAGGGTCAGTTTGTAGCCTGGTATAAAAATGAGGAATTACTGGGATCCGGAGTTATTTCGTAAATTGAAATACCATTCTCCACTTCATGAAGAAACTGTTATTTTTTGCATTTCTTTTATCTTTCTCTTCCTACGCTCAGGAGGAGCATGCCTGGATATTTTTTAAGGATAAACCGAATGTTCAACAAGCATTAGAAAATCCTTCCAGTATACTTTCACCTAAAGCAATTACAAGAAAATCTCTGCGCGGTACGCCAATAGATGTAAGGGATATTCCTGTAAATGAAGAATATATTTCTATCATTAAAGATTATGATGGGATCTCTGTGAAAGCTAAATCAAAGTGGATGAACTGTATTCACGTTATTGGTTCAATACAGAATATAAATTCTCTTTCTGCCTTAGACTTTGTATCTGAAATTGAATTTGCGAACAAGACTTTATCCAGCCGTTCACAATCGCAGGTTGCCAGGCAAAATAACAAACTGGAATCAAATTTTGATTTTAATTACGGCCCCGCAGAAAATCAGACGAGCATGTTGAGTACAGATTTTCTGCATGAAAATGATTTTACCGGAGAAGGAATTACCATCGCAGTTATGGATGCTGGATTTCCTAATGTAAATTCCATGGCTACATTCGAGCGTCTTAGATCACAAAATAAATTATTAGGTGGCTATGATTTTCCTAGTAGATCTAATGACTTTGGTAATTCCAATCTAAATAATCATGGAACTTTAGTCCTCGCTACTATGGGTGGTTTCAAGGAAGAAAGTTTTACAGGTACCGCCCCGGATGCTTCTTATTATTTATTTCGAACCGAGGTAGGAGCAACGGAAACACCTGTAGAAGAAACCTATTGGGTAGAAGCGGCAGAAAGGGCAGATAGTCTGGGTGTAGATATTATTAATACTTCTTTAGGCTACACTCTTTTCGATAATGCAAATTATAGTTACACGCCAGGTGATATGGATGGCAATACTACCTTTATTTCGCGTGGAGCAAATATCGCTACTGAAAAAGGCATGCTGGTGGTAACCTCTGCCGGTAATCGCGGAGACGAAAATTATTTTAAGATCATTGGTGCACCTGCAGATGCGAATGTTTTAAGCGTGGGAGCAGTTACACCAAATAGAGAATATGCTTTTTTCAGTTCTACCGGACCATCTGCAGACGGAAGAATTAAACCAGATGTTGCCGCACAGGGCCATCAAATTGTCACGGTAGACCAATTTGATAACTTGATTCAGGCTAACGGAACTTCATTCTCGTCCCCTATTCTTGCCGGTTCCATTGCTAGCCTCTGGCAATTAAACCCTGAATGGACGAATCTTGAGTTAATGCAGATAGTTAGAGAATCTGCAAGTACCTATTCAAATCCGAATTCAAAATTAGGTTATGGCATACCGAATTTCCGGCAGATCTTTCTAGAATTTGATGATACTCTAGAAGATAATGAAGAATCTGAAGAGACCCTGGAATTTACTTTATTTCCTAATCCTGTTCAGAATACATTAAGATTCAGCAAGCCTTCAGGTCAAAATTTTGACCTCACTTTATTCGACAGTCTCGGTCATGTTTTATTGCAAAAAAATAATGTTCAAAACGAAATAGATCTCACTGGTTTTTCCAGAGGAATTTATATTGTTATGTTTGAACAAAATAATTCAAGAAATTCCTTTCTTATCCTCAAAGAATAATGGCATCTAAAAATAGAATCACCCAACTTTTCAATATTGATTATCCACTAATCCAGGCCGGAATGATCTGGGCCAGCGGATGGAAATTAGCCAGTGCAGTTTCAAATGCCGGTGGGCTAGGTATCATTGGAGCTGGATCCATGTATCCCGAAATATTAAAAGAGCACATTCAAAAATGTAAAAAAGCAACCGATAAGCCTTTCGCAGTAAATGTTCCTATGCTTTATCCTGAAATTGATAAGATCATGGCGATCATCATCAAGGAAGGTGTCGAGATCGTTTTCACCTCTGCTGGTAATCCTAAGACCTGGACCAAGCATTTGCAGGAAAATGGAATAAAAGTAGTGCATGTGGTGAGCAGTGTTAAATTTGCGATGAAATCTGAAGAAGCCGGTGTAGATGCTCTAGTAGCTGAAGGATTTGAAGCAGGCGGTCATAATGGTAGAGATGAGACCACTACTTTCACCCTCATCCCAATGGTAAAGGAAAAAATATCGATTCCATTAATTGCTGCCGGCGGAATTGCCACGGGCAAAGGAATGCTTGCAGCCATGGTCCTGGGAGCTGATGCCGTACAGGTTGGAAGCAGGTTTGTGGCCACTCCTGAAGCTTCGTCTCATAAGAATTTCAAAAAAATGGTGGTAGATGCTCAGGAAGGCGATACTGTACTTACGCTTAAAGAACTTGCACCAGTACGTTTACTTAAGAATAAATTCTACGATGATGTTCAGAGTTTATATTTAAAATCTCCAAGTAAGGAAGAACTCATTGATCTGTTAGGAAGAGCGCGTGCAAAAAAAGGCATGTTTGAAGGTGACCTGGAAGAGGGTGAACTGGAGATAGGACAAATTTCAGGACTCATTCATGAAATTAAACCTGCAGCTGAAATTGTAAAAGAAATGATCTCAGAATTTGAACAGGCGAAACAAGAAGTTGCCCGTCTCTAGCTGGAGTATTTTTCCAGCTTTTTCAATTCCTGCTGAATAAATTTACGCCATCGCATTTCGGCTTCCCTGATCTCGCTGTGTGAGGTTTCCTTATCAAATCTATTTTGCATAGAAACCCTTTCAGCCTCAATTCTATTATAAAGCCTTTTAAGGTCCTGGCGGATACTTCTGCCTATTTCATATTCTTCCAATGCTTTTCTAAGCTTCCGGGCATGTAATTCTGAAATATCAAAATGCAGTTGTTCGTGAGCAAGTAAATATTCTTCGTTTTCAATATCTTTTACCCAGGATCTTCCAGGATAAAAATTAGTGAAAACCTCATGATCTAAAACTGGCTCACCAGTTGCTGTGCTATAATTCCAACCATAACTGATGCCGGAATTGGTATTTGCAGAGTAAGAATTAGTTGTATCAGGTTCTGCTTGAAAATCCTCCCAGGACAAGAGCCTGTCTTCAGCCCACCTTATCTTTGTTTCAGCTTCCTGGGCAAATAATCCAGAAACAGTGAATAAGAAAAAAATTAAGTGAAATAACCTTTTCATGAATAATTAAAGAAAATATCCTTTTCAATATCCGGGTGTAAACTTTGCAATACTGGGCAGGTTCTACCGGTATTTTCCAGGATGCTGGTATCCTTGTCAGAATATGAACCAGGGAAACTAATTTTCACCTCAATTCTTGATATCCTTCTTGGATCTGCAGCCATGGTCTTGGTAACCTCGGCAGAAGCTCCATCCATATTTACTCCTATAGATTCAGCCTTAATTCCCATTACGGTTAGCATACAGGTTGCAAGCGCATTTGCAACGGTATCTGTCGGAGAAAAAGCTTCGCCCTTCCCGTGATTATCTACCGGGGCATCAGTGATCATCTTCGAGCCGCTCTGCAGATGTTCAGACTCAGTTCTTAAACCACCAAGATATTTTACTTTAGAGGTCATTAGCTTCGCTTATGGTTAGATCCTTATTCAATTTTAAGATATAAATCGCATCATTAATAAAACCTCCATTGGTACCCGGCATATAATGAAATTTACTTTCGAAATATTCGGTGTAACCGGGATACTTTTCAAAAGACTCGTATAGATCCCCGGCAGAAGCCAGTCTTAAAAGCACATCCATAGTCAGGTCATAACCTCTAATGGCATACCTGTTTGGTTCTATATTGAATCGCTCTTTATATTCCTCGTTAAAACTTTCAGTAGTATCGGTATCATATTCCTTATCTACAGAAGGATAGTGAAGTTTGAGGTTTCCAAGATGATTATTAGAAACGATATCATTCTCAAAAGCATTCGATTTATTGGTAGTTAGCAAGGTAATATCATGATTCCTGGCCAACCTGTTCAATGCTGAAGTCACACTGCTTACCAAATTAATATTATCAGACTCCAGAATAACTATATTAGAACCTGTTGTTAATGCATTTTTCAACTCCTGATCTGAAACATAGTTATTTGTAGGATTCACAGATCGTATACCTGGAATAATATTACTTATTTCACTTTTAATTTTAAAAGCTCTCCCGTCTGCAACTATTACCACATTTTTACCTGAAGCATTCTTTGCAATAAAATCCAGCATGGCATTCTTCATATATTCTTCTCCTGGTATAGACTGGAAAAGGTTATTATAACCACGCATGCTCCTGTTAGAAAGGGGATTGATCACTGGTATATTCTTACTTTCAAGTCTGGAGGCAACAGCTTCTGTTGGATCCTGTAGCAGCGGGCCTATAACCGCATCTACTTCATTAAAGTTATTGGCATTAATGATATTAGCCACCTCAGAAGAGTTTTGTTTAGTATCATAAACTCTTAGATTAGTAGATATACCCATTGATTTAGCTTTATCTACAGCCATGAGAACTCCGCTATGGAAGTCAAGGGAAATTCTAACCACTCTTTCATTCAGAATAGAATTTCTATAAGTCTCTATTGAATCTTCTTCTATCTTATTAAGGTGATAAGGTAACATTAGCACAATTTCCTTAGTGCTGCGATTACTAATAGAATTACTTAGATCCATTTTAGTGTTAGATTCCTCACCCATCCCGGTGTAAACCTCATCATCCTCAATATCTTTACCTTCTGGATGTTCCGGAACCTTTAAAACCATTCCGAATTTCAGGCCATTTTTCAAAGCTGGATTAAGGTGAGTCAGGGAATCCACGCTTACGCCAAATCTTCTGGTTAAACTGAATATGGTTTCCTTCGGCTTTACTTCATAAAACCTGAAGCGATCATCGGTAATGATCACCGGCTCATCCTCCAGAACATCAACCCCTACTCTGATCATCATCCCTGGCTGAAGTGTTTCAACACGAGGATTAATAGATTCCAGTTCTTTAACGGTCATCCCATACTTTCTGGCTATCCCATATTTGGTTTCCTTAGGAAGCACAATATGTTCTCTGGTTTTCGTGATCTGGTTGCTCTGTGGTTTTGTAACAGAAGCTCCTTTTGAGATAGTTTGAGTTTCAACCGGAGTATTATTAGTCGAAGCTACAGTAGTACCAGATGGTATCCTGATAGTTTCTCCCAATTGCAGTTCTTTAGAATAAAGCTGCTTGTTATATCTCTTAATATCATCTACACTTACATCATACTCTTTAGAAAGACTATAAAGAGTTTCCTTTTTCTTAACCGTATGTTCTGTAAATTGAGTATTACTTTCAGCCTTATTTTCAGATCTGGTTGCTTCAACCGGAATAACCAGTTTTTCATTGATACCTATCCCTTCTTTAGCATCGGGGTTATATTTGTAAATATCTTCTTCATCGATATTATAAGATTGAGAAATACTGAAGACAGTTTCCCCCTTTTTTACCGTATGATATTTATAAGCCTGGGCATTCGCCGAAGTCGAATAAAATTGAAAAAGAAAGCATATTACAAATAGGTACTTCATTATGATCGATTTAGGTTGAAATGACAATTTACTTATTCCCATTCAATAGTTGCAGGTGGCTTTGAACTTATATCATACACCACTCTATTAACGCCTTTTACCCGGTTAATTATTGTATTAGATGTTTTCTGTAAAAATTCATATGGCAAATTAACCCAGTCTGCAGTCATACCATCTGTAGATTCTACCGCTCTAAGTGCTACAACCTGCTCATAAGTTCTTTCATCTCCCATCACCCCTACAGATTGAATTGGCAATAAGATCGCTCCTGCCTGCCAAACCTTATCATACAACATCCAGTCTCTTAATCCCTGAATAAATATATGATCTACCTCCTGAAGGATCCTTACTTTTTCAGCAGTGATATCTCCTAAGATCCTGATGGCAAGTCCAGGTCCAGGAAATGGATGTCTACCTAATAATTCCTTATCAATCCCAAGTTCTTTTCCAACTCTTCTCACTTCATCCTTGAAAAGCATCCTAAGCGGCTCCACTACTTTAAGCTTCATAAAGTCTGGCAATCCGCCAACATTATGATGAGATTTAATCGTTACTGAAGGTCCGTTTACCGAAACCGATTCAATAACATCTGGATAAATAGTTCCCTGTGCCAGGTAAACCACGTCTTTTATCTCGTGAGCTTCATCATCAAATACTTCAATAAAGGTATTCCCAATAGCCTTACGCTTTTCTTCAGGATCACTTAATCCCTTGAGCGCATCCAAGAAACGTGCCGAAGCATCAACGCCTTTAACGTTAAGCCCCATATGTTTGTATTGATCAAGGACGCTATCAAATTCGTTCTTTCTCAATAGTCCGTTATTTACGAAAATGCAATAAAGGTTTTTACCTATCGCTTTATGCAAAAGTACCGCGGCTACTGTAGAGTCTACACCACCACTAAGTCCAAGCACAACCTTATCGTCCCCTATCTTTTCCTTTAATTCTGAAACTGTAAGATCTACAAAAGCACCCGGCGTCCAGGATTGTTTTGTACCTGCAATTTTCACAAGGAAATTTTCAAGAACTTGCTTTCCGTCTGTAGAGTGATAAACTTCAGGGTGAAATTGTATCCCGTAAGTTTCTTCCCCGTCAATTCTATAAGCCGCGTTCAATACATCTGAAGTACTGGCTAATCTAACCGCATTTTCAGGAAGTTTAATAATAGAATCACTATGGCTCATCCAAACCTGTGAATTCTCCTTGATATTGTCAAATAACGGCTCAGCATCTTTGATCACAGTCAGGTTTGCTCTACCGTATTCTCTCGTATCAGATGGCTCTACTTTTCCGCCGTAAAATTGAGCGAAGTATTGCGCCCCATAACAAACCGCCAACATTGGTAATTTACCACGAATTTGTGAAAGATCAGGATGTGGAGCATCTTCAGCTCTTACCGAAAAAGGACTTCCGGAAAGGATGACTGCTTTAAAAGTTGATAGATCTTCTGGGATTTTAGAATATGGATAGATTTCGCAGTAAATATTCAGCTCTCTAACTCTTCGCGCGATAAGCTGCGTGTACTGCGAGCCAAAGTCTAGGATGAGTACGTTGTTTTGCATGCGCAAAAATAGGAAAACGAGAAAAAATGAAAGCAAAGGAATTGATAAAATTTCTATATTTAAAAAGCTAAATCACATCACATGAAATACCTTAGTGCTATAATATTTTCTATTGCCATTGTTCTTGCCGCCTATTATTTGGGTAACTCTTATGTCTCCAGAGCCAACCCAGACGGAGTTATCGCTGTAACCGGTTCTGGGAGTGAAAATTTTGTTTCAGATCTTATCGTTTGGGAAGGTAGATTCAGCCGCATGAATGAGAACTTAGAAGAAGCGTATAATCAATTGAATCGCGATAAAGAGATCGTTAGAAAATACCTTATAGACCAGGGCATTAAATCTGAAAATATTGTTTTTAATTCGGTACAAACAAATGAACAAAGAGAGAATCAATATCAAAATGGAAATTTTACGGGTAGCATCTTTAAGGGCTATGAATTAATACAGCCAATTAAAATTGAATCGGCCAGGGTAGAATTGATCGAAGGTGTTTCCCGGGAGATCACCGAGCTTTTAAACAAAGGCGTTCAATTCAACTCTTCTCCTCCAAGATATTATTACACAAAGATTGCAGATTTGAAGATTGAGATGATCTCAAAAGCTACGGAAGATGCTCGTTTAAGAGCTGAAAAGATTGCAGCAAATAGTGGTGAAGATCTTGGAGATCTGAAAAGCGCCAATATGGGAGTATTTCAGATCACGGGACAGAATAGCGGGGAAGATTACAGCTGGAGTGGAGCGTACAACACGGCAGATAAAAACAAAACAGCCTCAATTACAATGAGGCTGGAATATGAAATTGATTGATATATCTATTACTACTTTTAATTCTATTATAAATAGTAATATTATTTACTCAGGGCCTTTACTATCCTATCTTCATTTATCAATACATCTCGAAATAAAACATGAGGGAACTCGTGATAAGCAGACTCCTTAAATGATTTATAAATTTTTAATAAAGATGAAGCTGTGATTAATGATAAATTCAATTCTACATTCATCTCACAATCGGTAATAAAATCGTCTGTGAATTCCGGTGATACAAGTAGAATTTTGGCAATACGCTTTTCCTTTTTCTCCACTTGATTCTTATAAGCTTTTAATTGCCTAGAAACGGTACTGAATTTATTATACCCTTTTTCTTTACTTGTCTTACATTCAACAATGATTACATCTCCATTATCAAGGTGAAGAATAATATCCATTATATCTTTATTGGATTTTAAACCATTCTTAAGCCCATCATCAACGGTAAAACCAAGCTCTTGAAATATTCTACCAGTTAACTCTTCGAATTTCAATCCAAGTTCACTTTCCTTAGTAGTTATACCATTTTCTTTTAATCCATTTAGGTCTCTATAAGCAACCCTCTCATAGTTTTCAAGGAAGAGATTATCTGCATCTTTGTAATGTTCAAGGATATTTAAAATATTATTTCCCCGCTGCTTAATCCCATTCTCTGCAATGAAATATTTTAGATCATCTTTTTCTATTAGATCTAATATATCTCTAGGCTTAATGTTGAAATCTAAGAGAAAATCACCTTTTAATACAAATTCCTCCTGCAATTCAAATTGATCCCTGATTTGTTTGTTGAGTTTAGGTAAGGAATTGTTAAGTTCAGCCAATAATTTCTCATAACCATCAAGGGCTATAGGTATTTTTTCATCTCTTTCAATATGATCAAAATGTTCAATCAGACTATCAATCTTATCTTCCAAAATACTGCCTCTAAGGTTTTCTATTTCTAGACCTTTCTCTACAACCTCATTCAAATATTTCTTTTTTTCAGTAAGAGTTGTATTCTTTTTATGAATGTCCTCAGCAAGTAGTGATTTAAATGAGATACCTTCTTTAATAATTAATTCAATTTTATTATTAAAAGATTCTTTAATCGAAATATTATGGGTCCTGCATATTTGATTAATTACAGGCTCTCTCATTATTCTAAGAGTTCTTCTCAAATATTTGTCTGCTACATCTTTACCTCTTAACCTTCTTAATAGTCTCACCATCTCATCTGCAACGTATATAGTATTCTCTTTCTTGGAGAAGAAAATAACACCAATATTTTTAAGATTATTAACTACATCAAGAATCTCTAATTTCTTAATAGGCAATATGGAGTAGTTTATAAGCTTTACCTCCTCTTGAGAAAGGTCTAATACATTTGAAAGGGTTAAAACAATGGATAACTCATCTGAGGTGATTTTTGCTTCCCTATTATTTTCTATATCATTTATGTAAGCTGTTTCAAGACAAGATTTATAAATATGATAATCTCTTTTTCTTTCTATCGACAGCTCCGATTTAGGATCAGAAATAGACCTTTCCATCTCCTTAACCCTACTCTTGATCTTCTTAACTTCCGATTCATATAGTCTGGAAAACCAATCTAATTTCATAATACAGTTCCCATCCCTAGTAATGATATCAATCAAGATATCCAATTGTGAAGAAGTCTCTTGAAATTCACATTTCAAGCATTTATAAAACTCATCCTGAATTAGTTCAAAAACCTTTTTGACATTCTCACTATCAGCTGATTTTAAACCTTTATCCGCAGAACTTAAGATTTTTTCTACTTGCTTGGAATTTTTAGGGTCATGAGAAATGATATTATCAATGACCTTTATAAATGAGTTTTTCTCAATTGAACCTAAACGATCCAATACGCTATCTAATTTCATGTAATTCTAAGGTTGGTTAAAATGTAAATTTAGATCGGTACTGAGGTATCGTAGGGAGTTCATCAGTGCAGATTGCTTATAAATATAGAAATTTGAACTAACATTCCACTCTTAGGCCTAAAAAAAATAAGCTCGTTTTTATTGATAATGTGAAATTTCAACCTTATTCACTTTTTTTTAAACCAAAAAATAGATTTTCAATTACCTCCTAAAATAATACAACCTCATAAATTATTTATGAGGCTGGAATATGAAATTGATTGATAGAGATCTAATTCAAGGTTTCTAATATCTGGTCTATATCGTCCTCTGTGGTATCTGGATTTATAAAACAGAAACGAACAACACTTTCTCCTTTCCAGATAGATGGCGTTACCAGCGCAAAGCCTGAATTATGATTTTTATAGGTCCAGTCACGATAATCTTCTGCTGTCCACCCCGTTCTTTTAAAAAGGACAACAGATAAACTCGCAGGTCTCATTAACTCAAGATTATCATTCTCCTTAACTTTTTCAGCAGCGATCTTCGCCAGCTCAATTCCGCGTTCTATAGCTTCTTTATATTTATTGGTGCCGTGCATAGCCAGGGAAAACCAAAGTGGCATTCCTCGAAGTCGCCGGGTTAACTGAATTTGATAATCGGCAGGATTAAAGCCTTGCGCACCTTCATCCTTAAAGATCTCCAGGTAAGCTCCTTTTTGAGAATGTGCCTTTTTAGCAAGCTCGAGATCCTTATAAATTACTGCTCCACAATCATAAGGCGAAAACAGCCATTTATGAGGATCTATTGTTATACTATCTGCCTTTTCTATCCCATCAAATAAGTGTCTTACCGAGTTTGCAGCCAGCGCTCCTCCGCCATACGCACAATCTACATGGAACCAGATATTTTCCTTTTCACAAACATCTGCCACTCCTTTTAGATCATCTATGATCCCGGCATTAGTTGTCCCCCCAGTTGCAACTACCGCAAACAGTCGGTTTCTATCCTTATCATTGAGGTTTTTAATCGCCTTGCTTAATTCTTTTCCAGAAAGAAACTCTTCATCTGAATCTATTAAATGAACATCTGCATCCATCACTTTGGCCATAGACTTTATTGAGCTATGAGCCCCGGTGGAAGTTAATAGTAAAGCTCTTTCTTTAGCATGATCTGGCTTTTGTTCTCTCCACTCTTCCCTTGCTGTAACTAATGCTGAAAGGTTTGCGGCGGTACCTCCACTGGTAAAAACTCCAAAAGCACCTTCAGGAAGTTTAGTTAGGGAAACCAGCCACTTCATTGCCTGGTTTTCACAAAATATCCCTCCGGCACCTTCCATCCAGTAAGCCCCATGAATACTTGAAGCCGAAGTTACAAGATCGAACATGATGGCAGCCCTAGTAGGCGCAGCAGGTACAAAAGCTAAATGTCGTGGATGATCTATAGGCACGGTAGCCTTCACCAGCACATCCCTGAATAACTGAAAAGCATTTTCACCCCCAATCCCTTCAGGAGTAATGGTTTCTCCCACAATTCTTAATAGATCTTCTTCCTTTTTGGGAGAACCCAATTCTGGAGTAACATTAGAGATACGATCTATAGTATATTTCATGACATCTAAAGTCATTTCTACCAGATCCATATCTATGGTATGCATTCTATTATTTTCCAAAAGTCAAAATTTTAAAGTTAACCTCAAGCGGATCTAATTCTTCGATTAGTTTCTCGATCAAAGTTTCTCCATATTCCGCATAGAATTGAGAAAAATTAGTTTGTCTTTCCTGGAGGCTACGATTAGGAAAAAGCTCATTCTGCAGCTCGGCTATTCTTTCTACTTCATCCTTTAATTTACGCTTCTGTGCTTTTAATAACCTTTTTTCCAGATTATCCAGGCCTTTAAGTTGCTTAACCTCCTGTGCTTTTACTGCACCCAGAAAAGTCTCATCAGTTTGTTCGGCAAGATCGTACATATGCTGAAATTGTTCTACCAAATGCTCTTTCTGCGGAGAAAAATCTATATCGATATTTGAAATTTTTCGAACCTTCCGGTTTATCAATTCATGTTGCTTTAGAAATAATTCCTGTATAGAAATATTTAATCGTTCACGCTTATCATCCTGTTTACGAGTTTGCAACAGTGCCGAATTTCGAAGCATTAACATAGGAAATGTTATTTTTTCAGCCTCGAAGTAGGATTTTAGTTCCAGCCAGTATGCCAGCTCTCCTCCTCCACCTATATAGCATAAATTAGGCAGGATCGCTTCCTGATATAGCGGTCGCAACATTACATTAGGACTAAATCTTTCCGGATGATCATTTAATTCAGTAAGAATTTCGTCTTTAGTCCAGGATATTTCAGTTTCATGCACAAAGAACTTTCCATCCCTTTCAATGATCCTTTCGCGAATTTCTTCATTGAGATAGAATAAATTAATTTCCCTGGGTGTAACCTGAGCATTATAACCCTGTGAATTTATTTTTTCAACTGCACGGGTCGTATTTTCATGAGAAAGCTTTTGAAACAACTCATTTTTAACCTGTGGAATAAAATGCTTTTTCAACCTCGCATCTCCCGCAGCAATGATCACCAATCCATATTTCCCGAAGAGTTTATTAGCAATGTAACGCGTAGCATCTGTTAGATTGTCATTTTTCAGGTATCCTTCTTTAAACAGATCTTTCAAATAATCTGCATCTTCACCGCCACCTATTTCCGCGGAAAAAAGCTCGAACACCTCATTAAGACCTTCAGTTGAAAGTCCGCCAACGGCAGTTTGTCCTGCTCTTTTATCGGCATTGTTCCATTTAAATTTTTTACCATTTAAATTGAAAAAATTTATCTCCTCGAAATCATGATCTTCCGTTGCCATCCAGTAGACAGGAACATATTCATTCTCCGGAAATTCATCCTTCAGTTTTCTGGTTAAATTGATCGTGGAAACGATCTTATAAAGAAAATAAAGAGGCCCGGTAAAAAGATTTAATTGGTGACCGGTTACAATAGTATAGGAGTTTTCGGCACTTAAAGAATCGATATTCTTCCTGGTGCTATCAGAAACCTCAAGTTGGGAATATTGATCATTCAATACCTCAACAAGACTTTGTCTAATGCTGTGATCATAATTCCCTTTCTTTTCCCTGATCTGAGCATCAAAGTTTTCGATTTTAGGAAAACGATTATAGAATTCCTGCAGACTGGTTTTTTCCGTCAGGTAATCAAGAATTAAAGGAGTGAAATAATTGGTTTCGGGATACGAAATACAATCGGTTGGCATAAATTTCAATTGTGGTTGCAAAGATATCGAAGATAGGCATTTTATTCCCTAAATTTTAGTTAATTCGAGCTTAGATGCTATCTTTACTCGGCTTATTCGAAACTAACTACTTAATGAAAAATTATTACCTAATTATAGGCTTACTATTTTTAAGCTTCCATTTAGTTACTGCCCAGAAAATTAAAAGCCCTTCAGAATTTCTAGGATATGAATTGGGATCCCAGTTTTCACGACATGCAGATGTGGTAAACTATTTTAATCATGTCGCTGAGAATTCTCCAATGGCAGAATATCATACTTACGGAAAAACGAATGAACGCAGACCTCTTACTTATGCTGTAATATCTTCAAAAGAAAATATGGCGAAGCTGGAAAATATTAGAGGTTCCCATTTAAATAATGCGGGAATTGGCAAAAATCAAAGTGATTCTGAAATAGCTATCGTATGGCTGAGTTACAATGTACATGGTAACGAAGCTTCCAGTACTGAAGCTTCTATGAAAACTATTTATAAGTTGATTACCGAAAAGCAGGACTGGCTAAAAAATACAGTTGTGATCATTGACCCCTGTGTAAATCCCGATGGAAGGGATAGATATACTAACTGGTACAACCAGGTAAAGGCCGAACCTTATAATATCACCCAGGAAGCCGATGAACATCATGAACCCTGGCCGGGCGGGAGACCCAATCACTATCTTTTTGACCTTAATCGGGATTGGGCATGGGCCACGCAAATTGAAACCCAGGAAAGACTTAAAATTTACAATCAGTGGTTACCGCATATACACGTAGATTTTCATGAGCAGGGAATTAATGACCCTTATTATTTCGCACCAGCTGCAGAGCCATTTCATGAAGTAATTACACCTTTCCAAAGAGATTTTCAAACCTTAATTGGTAAGAATCATGCTAAATATTTTGATGAAGAAGGATGGCTGTATTTTACGGGAGAACGCTTCGATCTTCTATACCCCAGTTATGGCGACACCTACCCTACCTATATGGGCGCTATCGGAATGACCTATGAACAGGCTGGTCACGGGCGCGCAGGCCTGGGCATTAAAACAGATGAAGGTTATGTACTTACTTTAAAAGATCGTTTGGAGCATCATTTCACCACTGGGATTTCAACAGTTGAAGTAGCTTCCAAAAATGCTTCAGAATTGAATAATGAATTTCAGAACTATTTCAATTCAGATGATTTTGAATATGCCAGCTATGCGCTACAAGGAAATCCTGATAAACTCAACGCATTAAAGGAGCTATTAGACAGGCATGAGATCAAATATTCATATGCTAATTCGGGGAAAATTAGCGGGTATAGTTTTAATTCAAGTTCTAATGGAAGTTTGAACAGCGATAGGAACACCCTTATCGTATCAACCAATCAGCCGAAAGCTAAAATGGTTAAGGTGCTATTCGAGCCGAAAACCAAATTAGCAGATTCCCTTACCTACGACATCACTGCATGGAGTTTGCCCTATGCATATGGGCTCGATGCTGTCGCCAGCAATAAGCTCATAACCGGTTCAGAAAAAACCAGTGAAAATAAAATCGAAAATAAAACCAATTCCAATGCTGCCGGATATATTGCGAAATGGAACAGTATGCAGGATGCCCAATTCCTGGCTGAGCTGATTAAAAGCGAAATAAAAGTTCGTTTTAGTGAAGTCCCTTTTGAAAGCAACGGTCAAAAATTTAAGCCTGGAAGCCTTATTATCACCAAAAGCGACAATAGAAAACTGGAAAATTTTGATTCCAGAGTCATTGAGATCGCAAATAAGTTCGAACGTCAATTATTAACCACCAAAACGAGCTTCGCTGGTAGCGGTCCAGATTTTGGATCTTCAGACATAAAGATTATAAACCACCAGAAGGTGGGTTTATTAAAAGGAGATGAAGTTTCTTCTCTCAATTTTGGTGAGATATGGTATTTTTTTGAGCAGGATCTTAATTATCCAGTTACACCATTGAATTCAGCTTATTTTAATAGATTAAACCTTAACGAATTCGATATTTTGATAATGCCGGAAGGATGGTATAGTGAGTTTTTAGAGGACAAGAATCTGGAAAAGATAACCTCCTGGGTAGAAAGTGGGGGAAAACTGATCGCTGTAGGGAATGCAATTTCTAATTTTATCGATAAAGAAGGATTCGGGATCAGGGAAAATAAAACTGAAGAAAAAGATACCACAGCTGCCGAGGCAAACCTTATTTCCTACGCCAAAAGAGAACGTGAAAATATAAAAAACCTGATAACCGGAAGTATCATAGAAACCCAGTTAGACAACACCCATCCTCTGGCTTTTGGGTATAATGAAAATTACTTTACGCTTAAACAAAGCAATGACAGCTATTCCTTGTTAAAGGATGGATACAATGTTTCTTATATTAAGAAGCCAAAGATCGTTTCTGGTTTTGCCGGAAGTGAAGCGGTTAAGAACCTTAATAATTCCCTGATTTTTGGAGAGGTCCCTATGGGAGAAGGTAGTATTGTTTATATGGTAGACAACCCTTTATTTAGAGCATTCTGGGAAAATGGAAAACTTTTCTTTGCAAACGCAATCTTCTTTACCAATAATACAGGTTACGATTACTAATTATAATTCAGAAAATGAAATTCATAAAATCATTCATCCTCATTTTAATACTGGCAGTTGTTAGTCCAACTATAGGCCAGGAAAAGACTGAAAACTTTTCAGTTGATTTCGAAACTTTTAACCTTGAAAATGGCTTAAAAGTAATTCTGCATCAGGACAAATCTGATCCTGTAGTTGCGGTTGCCCTTACCGCTCATGTAGGATCGGCCAGGGAAAAAGAAGGCAGAACCGGATTTGCTCATTTATTTGAACACCTTTTATTCCTGGAATCTGAAAACCTTGGTAAAGGTGGCCTGGATAAATTAAGTGCAAGAATTGGTGGCTCTGGAGCTAACGGCTCTACAAGCAGGGATAGAACCAACTATTTCCAGACTGTTCCTAGCGATGCCCTGGAAAAAATGATCTGGGCTGAAGCTGACAAACTTGGATTTTTTATAAATACAGTTACTGAGCCGGTACTGGCAAAGGAAAAGCAGGTTGTGAAGAATGAAAAACGTCAGAATATAGACAACCGACCATATGGTCATACTTTCTATGTCGTAGACAGGAATCTTTATCCTAACGATCATCCTTATAACTGGCAGGTAATAGGAAGTCTGGAAGACCTTCAAAATGCTACTTTACAGGATGTAAAAGACTTTTACAATCAATGGTACGTTCCCAATAATGTGATCTTAACCATTTCCGGAGATTTCGATAAAGACCAGGCCAAGGAATGGGTGCATAAATATTTTGACGAAATAGAAAGAGGTCCAGAGATCAAGGAGCTGGAAAAACAATTGGTTACTCTCTCTGAATCAAAAAGACTATATCATGAAGATAATTTTGCCAGGTTACCAGAGTTAACCCTTACCTGGCCTTCAGTATATTCCTATCACAAAGATTCCTTCGAATTAGAAATTCTAGCAAATTATCTAGCTGCTGGAAAGAATGCCCCACTTTATAAAAAGCTGGTAGAAGAAAAAAAGCTTGCAGGCAATATAGATATGTTCAATTATACCTCTGAGCTAGCTGGACAATTAATGCTTCAGGTAAGAGCTTATGAAGGTAAGGATCTGGATTCAGTTAAACTCGCGATCGATGAGACCTTTGCTGAATTTGAGAAAAATGGAATTCCAGAAAAAGACCTGAAAAGGATCAAAGCAGGATTAGAGACAAATTTCTATAATTCGATTTCCAGTGTTTTAGGAAAAGGGTTTCAACTGGCGCAATATGAGATCTTCGCGAAAGACCCGAATTTCATAAATAAGGAGGTTAACAAATTACTCGCTGTATCGGCTAAAGATGTAATGGATGTTTATAATAAATACATCCAAGGGAAGAATTTTGTAGCTACCAGTTTTGTACCTAAGGATCAGGTAGAACTTGCTCTAAAAAACTCAAAAAAGGCCGAAGTGATCGAAGAAAAGATCGTGGAGGGTGCTGAAGAAGATTTCGATCCAAATCAAAAAGTGAGTTATGATAAAACTCCATCTAGTTTCGACAGAAGCATTGAACCTCCATATTACGGGAAACCTGAGCTTAATATTCCCGAGATATGGGATACGCGACTACCGTCTGGCATGAAGATCATGGGAATCACTAATAGCGAGGTTCCAGTAGTACAATTCAGCCTGGAAATGAAGGGTGGAAAATTACTGGAAAAAACTGCTAAGGCAGGAGTTTCCAGTATGCTGGCAAGCATGCTTACCAAAGGAACTGCAAAAAAAACACCAGCAGAACTGGAAGAAGCTATAGAACTTTTAGGAGCTTCAATTTATGTGAATTCCAGTGAGGAAAAGATTACTATTTCCGGGAATACCCTGGCAAAAAACTATGCTGAAACTATAGACCTGGTTAAAGAGATATTACTCGAACCAAGATGGGATGAAAAAGAATTTGAGCTGATCAAGCAACAAACCCTAAGCCGACTACAGGAAGAGAAAGGAGATCCTAATGCTATTGCTCAGAATGAATTCAAAAAACTTATTTATGGAGAAAAAAGTATACTCTCCTATAACGAATTAGGAACTCCAGAAACTATTCAGAATTTAAGCCTGGAGGACCTGAAGAACTATTACGAGGAAAATCTTTCTCCTTTAGCTTCCACTTTCCTGGTGGTTGGTGCTGTTCAAAAAGATGAAGCCTTAAATCCTGTAAAAGCGATTTCGGCAAACTGGGCTCCTAAAAATATTGATTTCCCTGAAATTCCTGAATTTGACCTTCCGGAAAAATCCAGGGTTTATTTTTATGATGTTCCCGGAGCAAAACAGTCGGTATTCGCTTTTGGAGCTCCGGCCCTTTCAGCAAAAAATGAAGATTTTTATCCAGCAGAGGTAATGAATTATCGCTTAGGCGGAGGAAGTTTTGCTTCCAGATTAACTCAGGAATTAAGAGAAGGTAAAGGTTATACATACGGCATTCGCTCCAGGTTTATGGATAGATCCTATGTAGGACCATTTATGATCTCTAGTGGCGTAAGAACCAATATCACCTATGAGGCTGCAGAACTTGTAAGAGATATCATGAAAGATTATATCACCACCTTTGACCAGAAGGATCTGGAGGTTACTAAGAGTTACATGATAAAGAGCAACGCCCGTAGATTTGAAACTCTTGGAGCAAAATTGAACATGCTAAGAGAAATTAGTGATTACGGATACGACTATGATTATATTAAGGATCGCGAGCAAAAGGTCGAGGAATTAGGAGTATTGGAAATTCAGGATCTGGCAAAAAAATATGTTAATCCAGATAGAATGTATTATTTGATCGTTGGTGATGCCGAAACTCAAATGCAGCGTTTGGAGGAACTAGGATATGGTAAGCCAATTCTTCTAAATGCTGAAGAAGAAAATAACAATTAAGAACTAGAAACATAAATGAAAAAAGCGGAAGTTGAACTTCCGCTTTTTTTATATGAATACTGCTTAGAACTGAACTATTCAGTTCTAACCTTAATTTCTTTACGCTTAGGTTTTTCAGTAGTTACATTTAAAGGTTCTCCATATAGGTCAAAATCGGCAGCTTCGGTGATCTTAACTTCGTAGTAATCACCTGTTTTCAGGTAAACTGAAGTAGCATCGATCAACACTTCATTATCAACATCTGGTGAATCAAATTCGGTACGGCCAATGAAGTAATTACCTTCCTTACGATCTATCACTACATTAAACACTTCGCCAATTTTCTGCTGATTCAATTCCCAGGAGATCTGAGATTGAATTTCCATAATTTCATTGGCTCTCTCCTGCTTTACTTCCTGAGGTACATCGTCCTCAAGATTATAGGCGTGAGTGTTTTCTTCATGAGAATAAGTAAAACAACCAAGACGTTCAAAACGCATCTCTTTCACCCACTCTTTTAATTCCTGGAAATGCTCTTCGGTTTCTCCGGGATAACCAACGATCAGCGTAGTTCTAATAGCCATTTCGGGAACTGTTTTTCTAAATTCCTTCAGAAGTTTCGTCGTCTTTTCATGAGTGGTTCCGCGACGCATGGATTTTAGAAGATCATCTGAAATATGCTGAAGTGGAATATCAAGGTAATTACAAACCTTAGGCTCACGTTTCATTACATCAAGCACATCCATAGGGAATCCAGTTGGGAAAGCATAATGCAATCTAATCCACTCTATACCTTCTACTTTTACCAGGTTCTCCAGTAATTCAGCCAGATTACGCTTCTTATAAAGATCAAGACCATAATAGGTAAGATCCTGGGCGATCAAGATCAATTCCTTGACTCCATTAGCGGCAAGTTTTTCAGCTTCTTTTACAAGGTTTTCAATTGGTGTAGATTTATGACCACCACGCATTAAAGGGATGGCGCAAAATGAACACGGACGATCACAACCTTCAGCGATCTTTAAATATGCGTAGTTCTTTGGAGTAGTTGTTAACCTCTCTCCTATTAATTCATGCTTGTAGTCAGCTTCCAGTGCTTTTAAAAGTCCGGGAAGTTCTGTAGTCCCAAAATACTGGTCTACATCTGGTATTTCCTTCTGAAGATCTGGCTTATATCTTTCACTTAAACATCCGGTCACAAAAACCTTATCTACATCTCCCTGTTGCTTTTTCTCAACGAATTCCAGGATCGTATTTACAGATTGTTCCTTGGCATTATCAATAAATCCGCAGGTATTTATCACCACGATATTACCATCTTCTTCATGCACAACGTCCTTATCATTCGCTTTCAACTGCCCCATCAAAACCTCTGAATCGTATACATTCTTACTACAACCAAGGGTTACAACGTTGATCCTGTTCTTTTTTAGTGACTTCGTCCTCATATACTTATCTACTTTTTAGCCCTGATCCTCTTCAAAGGAAAATCCAAAGCGGGTGCAAAGATACAATCTAAAATTAGATATACCTGAAAGTCTTTAAATTGAAGCTATTAAAGGAAATATTCGTGAAGTTGGATCATCCATTCTTTTTCATAATATCGCACTACACTTATTAATATAGCACCGGCAATTACATAGGCCCAATGATACGAATTTCGCTTTACCATTATCCCGCCTACTATGGCAAAAACAAGATATGGAATAGAGAGAATTAGATTGGGGATCATCCATGCACCCTGAAATATTGCCAGGATCTTCATGATCACATAGAAGATACTATAGAAAAAAATGATCTTGGAAATTAATACCAGATATCTCTGTGAATTACTACTCATTATAATCTGCAGGTGTTTTTCTTCTTTTGGTATTCTTTTCAAATAAATACGCGAATTGTAATAAGTGTTCTTCAGTAAAAGGTTTTCCTATAAAAGTTAAACCCATTGGCTTATTTTCTGAAGTATAGCCCATAGGAACCGTAATAGCAGGATATTTCGCAACCGCGGCATAGCCAGCATGATAGTTATTTATTGAAAGTACAGCATCAAGATCATGCTCTTTCATCGGTTTTTCAAAAAATCTGGTTCCGTTTGTTTTAAGCGTATCTTTTATAGCAGCAAATTCTTTTTCACTTGATGAATCTTTTACTATTCCTAAGAACAATGCCTGCCCATAAGGAGCTCTGTTCAGGGAATCCTTTTCATTATAAGCGACTACATCCTGAACACTCTTATAAGATACATCTCCTCCATAATTCTTGAAATAGGCCGCAAGATCCTTTTTCATATCAAGATTAAGGAGTCTTAGAAAGTTAGGGAGATCAATTTCTTCAGCTTCAAATTCAACGATCTCGGCTCCTGCTTTTCTTAGATCATTAATTGCTCTAACATAGAGCGTATCTTCCATCAATGATTTTATAGCGCCAAAACGTTTTCCTTTTAGCTCTGCTTTTTCCAGATTCGAATAATAAACCGCTTGCTGTTTTCTCGCTTTTGCTGAAGCAGCATCTGCCTTATCCACACCTTTCATCGCATCCATGAGAATCGCATTATCTATTACAAATTTAGTAATAGGACCTGGAGTATCTAAAGTGCTGGAAATTGGAACAATCCCTCCCCTGCTTAAAACTCCAATGGTGGGCTTTAATCCAACTACCGAGTTTGAACTTGAAGGGGATAAAATAGAACCTGAAGTTTCTGATCCAACGGCTACAGGAGCAAAATTTGCAGCTACAGCTACCCCGCTACCTGAACTCGAGCCACCCGTATCATGAATTTTTCTTCCGTAGGGATTTAGCGTTTGACCACCAACCGTAGAAAAACCGTTAGGGCAACCTTCACAGAAAAAATTAGCCCATTCGCTAAGGTTGGCTTTTCCCAGTATCAATGCACCATTTTCTTTTAATTGCTTTACGATAAAGGCATCTTTAGTCTGGTTATCCTTAAGCGCATAAGAGCCTGCGGTCGTAGGTATATTAGCCGTATTAATATTGTCTTTTAGAAGTACCGGAATCCCGAAAATTGGATGATGATTCTCAGCTGTACTCATTTGCTGATCTTTCTCCCTGGCTTCCTTAATAAGATTAGGATTTAAAGAGATAACAGAATTTAAGGAAAGATCATTTTCACGATCGTATTCTTTAATTCTGCTTAAATAAAATAGAGCTACCTCCTCATAAGTAAGCTTTTCATTATCTATGGCCTGCTGAATTTCAGGAATAGATCTTTCAAAAACCAGTGCTTTTACTTCTTCGTAAACTTCGGTAGAAAATTCTGAAAGATCAGCTTCAAAAGGCTTCCAGAGACTATCGTTATCAATTAACCTGGAATCAACCTGTTTGAACTCTATTTCTTCCACGTTGGTAGAATCTTCCTGAACCTGATCTACCTCAGATGCATTTTCAGACTTATCATTATTACAGCTTATAAAAGCTGAAGCGATAAAAAAAAGTAAAAGTTTTTTCATGGGTCTATTTAAAGAATGAGTCTACAAATTCGTATTTATTAAATACCTGCAGATCCTCAATTCCTTCTCCTACTCCAATATATTTTACAGGGATTTTAAACTGATCGCTAATTCCTATCACCACACCACCTTTAGCCGTACCATCCAGTTTAGTTACCGCAAGTGAAGTTACTTCTGTAGCCGCAGTAAACTGTTTAGCCTGTTCAAAAGCATTCTGACCTGTAGAACCATCAAGAACCAGTAAAACCTCGTGAGGAGCATCTGGAATGGTTTTTTGCATTACTCGTTTCACCTTTGTAAGTTCCTTCATCAGGTTTACCTTATTGTGAAGTCTACCCGCAGTGTCAATAAGAACCACATCAGCATCCATTTTTACAGCGCTTTGCACAGTATCAAAAGCTACCGAAGCAGGATCACTTCCCATTTGCTGTTTGATAATAGGAACGCCTGTTCTATCAGCCCAGATCTGTAACTGGTCTATAGCCGCAGCTCTAAAAGTATCTGCAGCACCTAGAACAACTTTCTGTCCCTTACTTTTAAACTGATGCGCCAGTTTACCGATAGTAGTGGTTTTTCCAACTCCGTTGACACCTACTACCATGATGACATACGGTTTAGTATTTTCAGGAATATGAATTTCTGAAGCCTCGCCTGTATTTGTTTCTGAGAGTAACGCGGCGATCTCTTCGCGAAGTATTTTATTCAGCTCATCTGTACCCAGATATTTATCCCGGGCAACTCTTTCTTCAATTCTATTAATGATCTTAACCGTAGTAGCAACACCAACATCACTACTTACAAGTACATCTTCCAGGTCATCAAGAACCTCTTCATCTACTTTAGACTTTCCGGCAACAGCCTTACTCATCTTATCCAGGAAACTTGATTTAGATTTCTCTAATCCCTTATCCAGATTTTCCTTTTTCTCTTTAGAAAATATCTTTTTAAATAAACTCATTTTGTTTGGCAGGTTTAAAAGCAAAAGAAGGTTAAAACCCTCTCACAATGCGGCAATAAATATACATAAAAAGAAAAAGCCGTCCAGATTAAATCCAGGACGGCTTTTAAAGATTATTTAAAATCGTTTGTGAACGATCCTTACTTTTTCAAAAAGTCGTTTACGTCTTCCGGAGCCATGATCTGTTCTACAAAAGTGTAGGCACCGGTTTTCTCAGATTTAACCATTTTTATTGCTTTGGTTAATCTTTTAGATCCTGTTTGAATAGATGCTACTGATTTCTTTGCCATGACTCAATTATTTTATTTCTTTATGAACCGTCATTTTCTTTAGAATTGGGTTGAATTTCTTCAACTCGATTCTATCCGGTGTATTCTTCTTATTTTTTGTAGTAATATATCTTGAAGTACCTGGTTGACCAGATGTCTTATGCTCTGTACATTCTAGAATTACCTGAACTCTGTTACCTTTCTTTGCCATTGTGAAATATTTTTAGGTGCTGCTAAGGATTATTTCTGAAGAAATCCTTTAGCTTTCGCTTCCTTAATTACGGCAGAAATGCCTTTTTTATTGATATCTTTTAATGCAGACGTACACACTTTAAGTGTTACCCATCTATCTTCTTCAGGAAGAAAGAAACGCTTTTTAACTAGATTGGCGTTAAATTTACGTTTAGTCTTATTCATGGCGTGAGAAACATTATTCCCAACCATTGCTCTTTTCCCGGTAAGTTCACAAACTCTTGACATTGCTCTATACTTTTCTCGTTATTTCAAAACAGGCTGCAAATTAACGATTTTTTTACCTAACAGGCAACTTATTCAAAAAAAATATTTTACTCCTGAAATATTTCCGGCGAATCATCGTTTAGCTCCTGTCTCAGTGCTATTCCGAGTGCAAAAATAAGATTTTTAATTCATATAAATCAAGGGAAAAGAAACCGAATATTCTAATTCTTAAGATCATTGATCTGAAAATCAAATATCGTCCCTGACTTTTATGATACTTTCCTGAAGTAATTCCATTGCCTTATTTACAGATTTGCCAATCACCTTTTCGCGATGATTACCAAAGTTGAATTCCCTGGCGCTTACACCTTTCGGGGTTGCAATGCCTATAAAGACAGTACCCAATTCTGCATCGCTATCTCCTTTAGTAGGCCCTGCATTACCCGTAGTTGATATCGCGAATTCAGTATGAAATTTTTGCTGAGCCCCTAATGCCATAGCTTTAGCAACTTCAGCACTAACAACCGAATGCTTTTTAATAATTTCTTGAGGCACATTTAAAATTTCAGATTTCGCTTCGGTAGAATAACTTACCACACTTCCTTTAAAGCTTGCCGAAGATCCAGGCGCCTTAGTAAATTTAGAAGCCAGTCTTCCACCCGTACAACTTTCAGCAGTAGAAAGCGTCCAGTTTTTTTCAGCTAACATTCTACCAATAACTACTTCTACTGGGTCTTCATCCTCATAACCATAGATTATATCTCCAATGAAGTGATGTAGTTTTGAAATCTCAGACTCTATTAGATTTTTAAGCCTTTCTTCATTATCCCCTTTAGCCGTTAACCTCAGTCTCACTCTTCCCAGGTTGGGCAGATAAGCCAATTTGACCTCAACAGGTAGGTTATCCTCCCAGGATTCTATCCTTTCAGCAATGGCACTTTCACCCAGACCATAGGTGATCACCGTTTTATGCAGAATTATTGGCCGGGCATAATTTTTAATAAGTCTTGGAATAATTTCTCTTTCCATAAGTCCTCGCATTTCATACGGCACTCCAGGCATAGAGACAAACACCTTCCCATTTTCCTCAAACCACATCCCAGCTGCCGTACCATACTCATTATGCAGTGCAATGGCCTTTGAAGGAAGTAAAGCCTGATCGCGGTTAAGACCCGAAATTGGGGTGTCTATGTATTTATCAAAGAGATATTCTATATGTTTCAGAACTTTTTCATTCCGGATTAATTCATCACCAAAGAATTCACAAAGACATTTCTTGGTAATATCATCTTTTGTAGGCCCAAGGCCCCCGGTAATTATAACAATATCGGCTCTTTGTGATGCTTCTTTTAAAGTTTGAAGAATGTGCACACGCTCATCCTGAATAGAAGTTATCTGGTGAACGCTTACACCTATCTTATTGAGTTCTTTGGAGATATATGCTGAATTGGTATCAACAACCTGACCGATGAGAATTTCATCTCCGATTGTGACTATTTCAGCTTTCATTCTAATTCAAAATCTCGTTTGAGCGCGATCGCTGCTACATCAACTTTTTTAGTAATAGCTTCAGCAGCTTGCGGTACTTCCCCTTTTTTTTGTCCATTTTTGGCCCAGGCTTCAATGGTTAGTATCTGGTCCATAAGATTTAAACCAAAAAGCTGAAGGTTAGGCTTCATTTTATGGGCAAATTGATAAGCCAAAGATGGATTATCATTTCCAATAGCCTCATTCATTGCAGCCACATCTGGCGGAATTTCTTCAAGAAAAGTTTGTACCACGACCAACATGAAATCATCATCTCCGCCGGCCATTTCTTTAACCTCGTCTAGATTATAGCTACTCATTAAAATTGTTATTTAACTCGAATTGAAAACATTTTATTTTCCTCCAGATATCCTGTAAGTCGGTCATCTGGAGAAACCTTACCTACCCCCGCAGGAGTTCCGGTAAAAATAATATCACCGATCTTTAAGGTGAAATACGTCGAAATATAAGCAATTAATTCATCAATTTTCCACAACATATGAGATGTGCTGCCTTTCTGAACTACCTCCTCATTTTTTTCCAGCCTAAAGCCAAGATCATCTATATCTCCCAGCTCACTTTTACCTATCCATTTATTAGAAACGACTGCAGCGCCATCAAAGGCCTTAGCCTTCTCCCATGGCAATCCTTTTTCTTTTAATTTTTGCTGAAGATCCCGGGCTGTAAAATCTATCCCCAGGCCTATTTCATCATAATATTTATGTGCAAACTTCTCCTGAATATGCTTTCCTATTTTCTTGATCTTAACAAGAACTTCCACCTCATAATGAACCTCATTTGAAAAATCAGGAATGAAAAAAGGCTGCTTTTTTAATAAGATTGAAGTATCAGGTTTTTGAAAAAGAACAGGATCTTCAGGTTTCTCATTTTCCAGTTCTGCAATATGATCGGTATAATTGCGGCCTACACAAATTATCTTCATCAGGACAATTTATTATTGAGTTTGCGAAGTTTAATCGCGGTAAGCACCTTTTTCGTGTATAAAGGAAAGTCCGCATTCTGTATCCAGCCAAAATATCCAGGCTCGTCATCTAAGACCTGCTCCACATGTTTTCCTTTATATTTTCCGAAGGCAAACACCTCTTTTCCTTTTTTATCATAACCAATAAATCCGGCGAAATCTGCAAATTTCTTTCTTGAACTGAAATCTGCCAGCCATTTCATATCATTTTCCAGATCATTATATTTATCCAGCTGCGATTTCAATACCTCGTAAGTTGCTTCTGTATCTGCTTCTGCGCCATGTGCCCCCTCCAACTCTTTTCCGCAATAGAAATGATATGCAGCAGAAAGTGTACGTTGTTCTTTTTTATGGAATATCGTCTGGACATCAACAGCAACCACGTTCTTCATTTCAAAATCGATACCAGCTCTAAGCAATTCTTCTACTAAAAGCGGAATATCAAATCTATTGGAGTTATAACCTCCGAGATCGCAACCTTTAATTAGATCGTGCACCTTTGTTGCCAGCTCTTTAAAGGTAGGCTCATTAGCCACTTTTTCATTGGTGATACCATGAATGGCAATTACTTCAGCAGGAATATCTCTTTCAGGATTTACCAGCCAGGTATGACTTTCTTTATTACCATTTGGAAATACCTTTAGAACAGCGATCTCTACAATTCGGTCTTTAGAAATATTAGTTCCGGTTGTTTCCAGGTCGAAGAAACAAATAGGTTTGGTAAGCTTGAGGTCCATATTTTAAAATTTCAGTAAAGTTAGTATAATTTGAGAATTCGCTTAAAATTATCATCAGGAAATACAGGAAAAACTAATCCTTAAAAAAATGAAAAAGCCACGCAGAACGTGGCTTTTTATATAACAAAGAATTAAAATTCTAAATTTCTCTATTCTTGTCAAAACCTTCAAGGTATTGAGCAACTCTTTGCACGAATTGTCCTCCTAATGCTCCGTTTACAACCCTGTGGTCATAACTATGCGAAAGGAACATTTTATAACGTATACCTATAAAATCACCGTCTGGTGTTTCAATAACAGCAGGCACTTTACGTATCGCTCCCAGGGCTAAAATCCCCACTTGCGGCTGATTGATTATTGGGGTTCCCATGATACTGCCAAAAGTTCCAACATTGGTAACCGTATAAGTTCCTCCCTGGATATCATCTGGTTTTAATTTATTTAACCGGGCACGATTAGCAAGATCATTCACCGCCTTAGCCATTCCTACGATATTCAATCTATCTGCGTTCTTAATTACAGGAACAATTAAATTACCATCTGGAAGTGCGGCAGCCATACCAAGATTAATATTTTTCTTTTTAATCACTTTAGTTGCATCCTCGTTAACCGAAATATTGATCATCGGGAAATCCCGTATCGCTTTAGCAACCGCCTCCATGAATATTGGAGTAAAAGTTAGCTTTTCGCCTTCTTTCTTCTGGAACTCATTTTTATGTTTATTTCTCCAGTTCCATACGTTGGTAACATCAACTTCGATAAAAGATTGAACATGGGCAGATTTCTGAACGCTGTCCACCATGTGATGGGCAATCATTTTACCCATACGGCTCATCTCTATAATCTCGTCCTCGCCGCTCATTACAGGTTCTGCTTGCTTAGCAGATGCCAGACCTTTATCTTCTGTTGATTTGGCTTTAGGTTCAGTAGCTTTCTTAGACTGAGAACCTCTGTTTTCAACGTAGCTAAGAATATCATTTTTGGTTACTCTTCCTTCCTTGCCAGTACCATCAATACCTTCAAGTTCATCCAAGGAAATCCCTTCCTCTTTGGCTATATTTTTAACCAGGGGTGAATAAAATCTGGCTGAATCTGAATAATCTTCGTTTGACGTATCTGCTGAAGCTGTCTCTTTAGCCGTCGCAACACTTTCTTCTACCTGAGCTGCTGCTGCAGGCTCTTCCGTTTCCACTTCATCTGCACCACCTTCAACCTCTCCATCTGTTTCTATAATAGCGATAGTCTGTCCTACTTTAACCACATCATCAGCTTCGAAAAGCTTTTCAATTAATTTACCATCTACTTCACTAGGAACTTCACTATCCACTTTATCGGTAGCTATTTCAAGCACCGGCTCATCCATCTCTATAGTATCTCCAACTTCTTTAAGCCAGCTTGTTATCGTTGCTTCTGCAACACTTTCACCCATTTTGGGTAATTTTAATTCAAATTTTGCCATATTGTTAAATCAGATGCGATTTTTGTTATTTGAGTTGCGAATTTAATCAAAATACCGCTTATTAAATATTAAAAAATCAATAAAATTAGTTTTTACTGAATTTCTTATAGCAGCATTAAGCTTTCAAATTCCTGCTAAAATTACGATTTCAGCTAAGGAATTGAAAAAGATTCGGGAATTTTTAAATTTTAATAAGCTTTAAAAGACGGTTTTCTTTAGCTCTTCATAGAATTTTCAAACGGGATCCTGTTTGTGATACTTCTTCCCAGTGTAACCTCATCTGCATATTCCAATTCGTCTCCTACTGAAATTCCGCGGGCAATAGTCGAGGTTTTCACACCTGTGCCCTCTAACTGTTTAAAAATATAGAAATTGGTAGTGTCACCTTCCAAAGTACTACTCAAGGCAAAAATGATCTCCTCAATTTTACCGGCATTAACTTTATCTATTAGAGGCTTAATGGATAACTGAGAAGGACCAATACCATCCATAGGACTAATTTTACCGCCAAGCACGTGATAGTGACCTCGATACTGCCCCGTATTTTCTATGGCCATCACATCCCTGATATCCTCCACCACACAAACGATCTCTGAAACCCTATTTGGATTAGCGCAAATTTCACAAAGATCTGTATCGCTAATATTATAGCAGTTTTTACATAATTTAATATTCTCCCTAAGATTGCTTAAAGCTCCTGCTAGTTGTTTTGTTTGCTCTTGTGGTTGTTTTAATAGATGTAAAACCAATCTTAAAGCAGTTCGCTTACCTATTCCCGGCAATTGAGACATTTCATCAACGGCCTGTTCCAGTAATTTTGAAGAAAAATCCATATGCGAATTTATGATTTTTTCGGCGGATGAAATTACTTAAAGCTTAATTTGTAAATTGCCGCGCAGAACCACTTACTATGCAACCATATCAAGTACTAATTCTTATTGCCGCTTACTTCGCGGTATTGATCCTCATATCCTATTTCACCGGTCGCGGCGGCAGTAATGCTGAATTTTTCAAAGCCAACAAACAGGCACCATGGTACCTGGTGGCTTTTGGAATGATTGGAGCTTCTTTGAGCGGGATCACCTTTATCTCAATACCCGGAACTGTGGAAAGTGATTCTTTCAGCTATTTCCAGGTAGTTCTGGGATATACCATAGGTTATGCCGTCATAGGCCAGGTTTTACTTCCCCTCTATTATAAGCTGAATCTAACCTCTATTTACACCTATCTGGAAAGTAGGTTTGGAAATGCGTCTTATAAAACCGGAGCTTCTTTTTTCCTGTTATCAAGAGTCGTAGGGGCAAGTTTCAGACTATTCCTGGTTGCAAATGTGTTACAACTTATTGTTTTTGATTCTATGGGTGTTCCTTATTACGTAACCGTTACCATTACCATATTATTGATCTGGCTATATACCTTTAAAAGCGGAATAAAAACGATCATCTGGACAGATACCCTGCAAACATTCTTTATGTTACTCGCATTAGGAATTACCATCTATTTTATTTCTGAAGACCTTGGTTTCTCACTAAGCAACCTAATGGGATATTTAGCCGAAAGTGAACATTCTAAAATATTTTTCTTTGATGACTGGAAAAGCAAAGATCATTTTGTAAAGCAATTTCTATCGGGAGCTTTTATAGCAATTGTTATGACTGGTCTTGACCAGGATATGATGCAAAAGAACCTTACATGTAGAAGCCTGAAAGATGCCCAAAAGAATATGTTCTGGTTTACAATTGTACTGGTTTTCGTAAATTTTCTATTCCTGGCACTTGGTGTTCTATTAATAGATTATGCAGATATTAATGGTGTTACTGAAGTTCGTGATGACCTATTTCCTGCGATCGCAACTAGTGGAGATCTGGGATTTGCCGTAGCCATTTTCTTTATTCTCGGACTTATTGCTGCTGCTTACTCCAGTGCCGATAGTGCACTTACATCTCTTACCACCTCTTTTAGTATTGATATTTTAGACATAGAAAAGAAATACGATGAAAAGACGCAGGTAAGAATCAGGAAACAAATACATATTGCCATCTCTATTCTGCTTATCCTGGTTATGCTTGTTTTCAAGTACGCGATCGCAGATAAAAGTGTGATCAATAAATTATTTCAGTTTGCGGGATATACCTATGGACCTTTACTTGGTCTCTACGCTTTTGGATTATTTACCAAATGGAAAATTAAAGATAGACTAGTGCCCGTTGTGGCAATAGCTGCACCGGTATTATCCTATATTATAAGCCTGAATAGTTTGGTATGGTTTGGATTTGAATTCGGATTCTTTATCCTGATACTAAACGGATTGCTGACCTTCTTAGGATTAGTACTGGTGAGAAGAAAGCATCACTAAAGTACAGGCATTCTCATATTGAATTCCGTTTTTGTCTAGCAGATCATATAATTCAGGATTTTCGGTTCCCGGATTAAAGATCACTCGTTCCGGATTGAGAGAAATGATATAATCATAATATTCCTGTTGCCTTTTAGCATTCAAATAAAGGGTAACTGTATCTATATCCTCAAATGGAAATTTTTCATTTTTTATTTCTACACCATTTACATTTCCCTTTCTTAGGCCTAGAGCAACGGTTGGCTGTCCATGTTTTACAAGTCTATTAATTGCCAGATTTGAATAACGAGCAGGTTTCAGAGAAGCCCCTAACACAAGTGTTTTTTTCTTCATATTTCAAAGTTAATCAAATTTTGGTGTAACAATCTAAAATGAAAATAGTCTTTAGAATGAGGTCCGGGCCTTGTAAAGTCGTCCTATTAATTTTGATGGTTAGTGTTAATAAGGATGGCTTTGCTCAACCTGCATTTCTAAAAAGAGATGCAGGTTCTTTTTTTAAACTTCTGTAACAGAAGCTATTTTTAATCGTCATATTAGTACAAGGTCATCAAACTACGCGGTATTGTGTGAATCTACTATGCAATACCAAGTAACTTGTTAAACATTAATCATCAAAATCAATCAAAAAATGAAACATTTATTTTTAAGTTTTCTATTATTCACATCTGCCATAAGTATGGCATTTACAGATCCCGTAGGCAAGATCACAGGTTCGGTAATTGATGGAGAATTAAATGAACCCATCCCCTACGCCACTATAATAATCAATGACATGGAAGGAAATCTCGTCACAGGAATTACCTCAAGTGATGATGGTACTTTTAAGATAGATAATATTAAAAGCGGAGATTACATTTTCAAAGTACAATTTATAGGTTACAAGACCTATAGTAAGGATATCCATATTGACAGGAATAATACCAACATTAATATAGGAACTATAAAACTGGAACCAGATGTCGCCATGCTTGACGAAACTGTTGTTATCGCTGAAAGAACCACCATTGAACAACGAGTAGACAGAAAAGTAATAAATGTAGGCAAGGATCTTATGACTACAGGAGCGAGCGCTTCAGAAATCATGGTCAATATACCTTCAGTAAACGTAGATCAGGATGGGAATATTTCTCTTCGAGGAAACTCTAATGTTCGGATCCTAGTAGACGGAAAACCGACAAATTTAGATCCTGCACAATTATTAAAACAAATTCCATCTACTTCTATAAAAAGTATAGAATTGATCACCAATCCTTCAGCAAAATATAATCCTGAAGGCATGAGTGGGATCATCAATATTGTATTGCACAAAAATGCAAATCAGGGATTCAACGGAAACCTGAATACAGGGCTTACAGTTGGGAAAAACACCAGGTTCAACGGGACTTTAGATATGAATTACAGGACTGGAAAGTTTAATTTCTACTCGAATGCAGGAACCAATTTCGGACCAAGAGAAAACGGAGGAACCATTTTACTTCCAGAACAAAATATCGAACAGCAATTCAAAGTAGATAATGAAAGAGAAAATTATCTATTTAAGCTAGGCGTTGATTTTTACCTGAATGATAATAATACATTCTCTTTTTACACCAATCAAAATATGTTCGATGGTGGTCCTGATGGTTATATAAGTGTGAGAGATGGTAACGATACGTCTATGGATGTTACCCAATTACTTTACATGAATATGGATAATAGCAATTCTGCTTATAATTTTCTTTTTGATCATGATTTTAATAAAGAAGGTCATGATATCCAGTTTGAGTTAGATTATAATGACTTTGTCGAAGAAGAAAACACCAATATAGATTTTACAGATACAGAACTTGATCTAATTCCATATAATGATCTGGTTGAAGAGAGGCGTGAAAATTTTACCGGGAACATCGATTATGTAAATCCTCTAAGTGAAGTATCAAAACTGGAATTAGGAGCAGAGGTTCGTTTGCTGGATACAGATAACGATTATAAAACTACCAACCCAGATTTTGAAGATAGCCAGTACCAATATAATCGTGATATTTACAGCTTTTACACCACTTTTGGACAAACCTTTGAAAAATGGTCTTATCAGTTAGGTGCAAGGCTGGAACAGTTTAATGTTGATGCCGTCTATAACGGAGCTCTGGTTTATGAAGATGATTATTTCACCGCATATCCTTCGGGATTCGTAAGCTACAATCCAGGTGAGAAAAATTCTTATCAATTAAGTTATAGCCGAAGAGTAGACAGGCCTGGTTTTGGCCAGGTAAATCCTATTAGAGAGGTTGCATCACCAAGATTAACGGTTGCCGGAAATCCTGAACTAAGACCACAGTTCACGAATTCATTAGAACTTAATTATACTCGAAAATTAGGAAAAAAAGGCAGCCTAACCAGTGGCGTTTTTTACCGAAGGACCCAGGACGAGATAAACCAGGTATTTAACAGCCGGGAAGATGAACCAGGTTCTATATTCTTAACCTTTGCAAACTTTGATTCTAATGACTCATATGGCGCAGAATTCTCCCTGAATTATAAATTCACAGACTGGTGGAGCTCGAATACAGGACTGGAATTATATAGACAAAACCTAAAAGGGGTTGCTGGAAATGAATTTATTGAAATAGACAACAAAGCCTTCACTTTTAGAACCAATCATAACTTAAAGGCGACTGAATCTCTGACGTTTTCGTTATTTGGATTTTACAGAAGTGCGAGTCAGGATCTGCAGCTGGACGTTAAGCCTATGTATTTTATGAATCTTGGTGCCAGGTATTCTTTTCTTGAAGATAATAAAGCTACTCTGAGTTTAAATTTCAATGATGTTTTCGACACCCAGGAGTTTAGAATTGAAGACGGTAGACCTTTTGAACAAAAAGGAAGGTTTAAAGGTGAAACACAAACAGTTTACCTTGGCTTCTCTTATAGATTTGGAGGAGGAAAGAATCGTGCAGTAAAACGTAAAAGTCGTGATAACGATGAGTCTGGAGGCGGCGGCGTTTTCTAGTATAGAATTAAATTAACCATAAAAAAAGCCCTGCAACAGCAGGGCTTTTCATTTTTTTATATAGATTAAAATAACTATGCCTGTACAGCATACATTTTATCTCTTTGCTCTTTAATGCTCTTGTCACTCATATATTCATCAAAGCTTAAGTAACGATCTATCACTCCTCCAGGAGTAAGTTCTATCACCCGATTTGCAACGGTTTGCGCAAATTCGTGATCATGAGTTGTAAACAAAATTGTCCCTTTAAAATTCTTTAAAGAATTATTGAAGGCAGTAATAGATTCAAGATCCAGGTGGTTCGTAGGCTCATCTAACATCAAAACATTCGCTCTTATCATCATCATTCTACTTAACATACAACGAACCTTCTCACCTCCAGAAAGTACTCTACAGGTTTTTAAAGCTTCTTCCCCACTGAAAAGCATTTTACCAAGGAAACCTCTAATATAAACCTCTTCTCTTTCTTCTTCGGTAGTTGCCCACTGGCGCAACCAGTCTACAAGTGTAAGGTCGTTATCAAAGAAATCTGAGTTATCTGCCGGCAAATAAGATTGTGAAGTAGTCACACCCCACTGAAATTTACCATTTACAGGTTTCTGTTTCCCATTTATTATTTCATAAAATGCCGTAGTTGCCCTGGAATCTTTAGAGAAAACCACTACTTTATCTCCTTTAGAAAGATTTATATCAACATTTTTAAAAAGGGTTTCACCTTCTATACTTGCTTCCAGCTTCTCTACATTCAGGATCTGATCCCCTGCTTCTCGTTCTCTTTCAAAGATAATTGCTGGGTACCTTCTGCTTGAAGGCTTGATCTCATTAATGTTCAGCTTATCGATCATTTTCTTTCTGGAAGTAGCCTGCTTACTCTTAGCTACGTTAGCACTGAAACGTAAGATAAACTCCTGAAGCTCTTTTTTCTTTTCTTCAGCTTTCTTATTCTGTTGCGCTCGCTGTCTTGCCGCTAATTGTGAAGACTCATACCAGAATGTATAATTACCGCTAAAATGATTAATCTTTCCAAAATCAATATCAGAAATATGTGTACAAACAGCATCAAGAAAGTGACGGTCGTGAGAAACAACTATTACGGTATTATCATAATTAGCAAGGAAGTTCTCTAACCAACTTATCGTTTCATAATCCAGGTCGTTGGTAGGCTCATCCATGATCAAAACATCCGGTTTTCCAAACAAAGCTTGTGCTAACAGCACACGTACCTTTTGCTGGCCATCCAGATCCTTCATCAGCGAGTAGTGTAACTCTGTTTTTATTCCCAGATTAGAAAGCATTGAGGCCGCGTTACTTTCAGCATTCCATCCATCCATCTCCTCAAATTGCACCTGAAGCTCCCCAATTCTATCAGCATTTTCATCTGAATAATCAGCATAAAGAGCATCCATTTCAGTTTTCACCTTGAATAATGGCTTATTACCTCTCAATATAGTTTCAAGGACCGTATACTCATCATATAAATTATGATCCTGCTCTAAAACCGACATACGTTTGCCAGGCTCCAGATGAACGTGACCTGAAGTGGGATCAGATTTCCCTGAAAGGATCTTTAAAAAGGTAGATTTACCGGCACCATTCGCCCCGATGATTCCATAACAGTTGCCCTGTGTAAAGGTTGTATTAACCTCATCAAACAAAACACGTTTTCCAAACTGTACAGAAAGGTTTGATACTGAAAGCATAAAATAAATTAATTTTTTGCAAAAGTAGTTATAATCGTGTTTACTGAGAAAGATTAACGTTTTAAATATTTGTTTTAACGCCCACTTAACATAGCTGGCTTTTAGCAGAATATATATTTGTTAAAAATTGGGGCAAACCGAAGAGGCCTCATTGCCCAATACTGCAAATGAAGTATTTACCTATTTTTATTTTTTGCTGTGCGCTCCTGCTCACGGGTTGTAATGACAATTCTAAAGTGTCTGACTCCGTATTTATTGGAGGTCAAATAAACAATCCCGAAACAGATTATGTAGTTATTTCAAAGGAAAATAAGACCATAGACACCCTGTACCTGGACGAGAAAAATCAATTCGGGAAAGAATACAAGGATTTTGAAAGCGGCATTTATACTTTTAAACATCCACCAGAGAGCCAGATCATGTATATGGAACCCGGTGACAGTATAGCTATCTGGTTAAATACGATGTCTTTTGACGAATCTCTA
Source organism: Christiangramia echinicola DSM 19838 (assembly GCF_000423065.1). GTDB lineage: Bacteria > Bacteroidota > Bacteroidia > Flavobacteriales > Flavobacteriaceae > Christiangramia > Christiangramia echinicola. The sequence goes on along the minus strand of NZ_AUHG01000011.1, from coordinate 535,726 downwards.
AATTTTAGTGGAGATGGTTCAGATAAAAGCAACTTCCTTTTAGATATGTTCCTGAAGAATCAGAGCAATAATGATCTAATTCTCACCTATTATAAGATTGAACCTCAAAAGTTCGCCCAGATCACCGATTCTATTAAAGAGCAAAGACTGCTTAAACTTGAAAATCTCAAGGAAAAAAATGAATTCTCAGATGAATTCTTAGAGATCGCCAGAGCTAGTATAGACTACGAGTTTTACGATCTGAGAGAACGATACACCTTTCTTATTAGAAAATATTACAACAGTTTTGCAGATAAAATTCCAGAAGATTTTAACGATTATCGAGAAGAAATAGATTTTAACAACAAGGAGCTTCAGGATTATTATGTGTATACAAACTTAATAGATGATTACTTACGTTCTAAATCTATAGAGCAATGCGCCCAAAAGCACACCGACCATAAAAAGTGTTTCAACATTAACACCTTTAGAAATATAGAAAGAAGGATCTTATTGATCGATTCTTTATCTCAGGTAAATACATTAAAAAATGAGTTCCTGGACAGGCTTGCAGCACAAGCTATTATTATGGCTGAAAGAAAAAGCAGACTGGACTCTGTTCTAAATCTGCTGGAAAAGATAGATTACAGCAATATTGCCAGTGCACGACAACTTGCTGAGATCCAGAAAAACTATTTTGTGGGTAAATCTATTAATGGGTTAATGGCCGAAAATACAGACGGAGTGGTCATAGAATACGGCGATGTTATAAATAGACCTACTATAACATACGCATGGTCTCTTTATTCACCGGCACATCACAGATGGCAACACAGCATCATTAACAACCTAAGACAGAAGTACCCGGAACTTCTTTTTCTTGGTATTAATATTGACCTTGGAGAGAGAGAAGAGTGGTTAAGGACCATGGAAACTTTTGGTTATGACAAGGAAAATGAATATCAAATTACAAGACGAACCCCATCTAAAGAGACTTACCGAAAATACCTGAACAAGGTGTTCTTTGTAAATTCAGACGGGACAATTGTAAAAGGCGATATGCAATTTGGAAGTCCGGAATTTGAAGATGATATCATTGAATTTCTCAATAAATAAAAAGGCCATCTTTTCAGACGGCCTTCTCAATTAATCTATTTTAAACTTTACTATTTATTCCCCTTCTGGTAATCTGCAAGGAATTTCTCTAATCCAATATCAGTTAAGGGATGTTTCAACAAACCTTCAATAGAAGAAAGTGGACCAGTCATAACATCAGCTCCTAATTTTGCACATTCTATCACATGCATGGTATGTCTTACCGAAGCAGCCAGTATTTCTGTCTCAAAACCATAATTATCATAGATAAGTCTAATTTCAGCAATTAGATTCAACCCATCTGTAGAAATATCATCAAGTCTTCCAATAAATGGAGAAACGTAAGTTGCACCAGCTTTAGCAGCTAACAACGCCTGACCCGGTGAAAACACAAGCGTACAGTTTGTACGGATCCCCTTATCGCTAAAATATTTAAGAGCTTTCACTCCTTCCTTGATCATAGGAACTTTAACTACGATCTGGTCATGAATTTCAACCAGCTCCTCACCTTCTCTCACCATTCCTTCGAAATCTGTAGCGATTACTTCAGCACTTACATCACCATCTACAAGGTCACAGATCTTCTTATAATGTTTGAATATATTGTCTTTACCGGTAATGCCTTCTTTTGCCATCAAAGAAGGATTTGTTGTAACCCCATCTAAAACTCCCAGATCCTGTGCTTCTTTGATCTGATCCAGATTAGCGGTATCAATAAAAAATTTCATAGTTGTGTGTTATTTTGAATATTAATGTTTTCGGTTTTATGACTGTAATAAAATTACAATTTATAATGCTTCATTAGCATTTTCTCATATAGTTTATCTGGCAGTAGACTTTTTAGTTTTATCGAAAGTTTTTGCAACCTTTCACCTACTTTATAATGAACATTAGGATCTGGTGTTTCTATGATCTTCAAAATTTCCCGAGCCATTAATTCAGGATCCTGACCAGCATCAACATGTTCATTCATTAGCGCCAGGGTATTCCCATAGACTTCTTCATAAGGAGAACCTTTAGCAACAGGCGCATGATATCTCCCAGAAGCTATGTTGGTTGCGAAATCTCCGGGAGCCACATTCGTCATTTTAATGCCGAATTGTTTTATCTCCATGCGATAAGCCTCAGCTGTAATTTCCAGTGCTCCTTTTGTTGCAGAATAAATCCCGCGGTAAGGCAATCCCATATACCCGGCAATTGAAGTTACATTTATAATAAGACCACTACCCTGCTTTCTCATTACAGGCAGAACATTCTTGATCATGTTCAATGGTCCAATATAATTGGTTTCAAAGGCTTTTTTAATTTCAGATTCCGGAGTTTCTTCTATAGGACCGGTGATCCCAACTCCTGCATTATTTATAAGAATATCGATCTTAGTTTCCCTTTCTGAAACAAACTGAATAGCATCCTTAATAGATTGCTCATTGGTCACATCCAGTTGTACAAAATAGAAATCCTCTTCAGAATTTTTAGCTTTCCTGCTGGTACCGTAAACTGTAAAATTTCGTTTGCTTAAATAAGTCGCGATAGACTTTCCGATCCCGGAAGAAGCACCTGTAATAAGCACTACTTTTTTTGAAGATTTCCCGTGTTTCATATCGCACAAATATGCAATAAATTTAGGACTTTGTAGAAATAAAAAATGGCAAGCGACCCACATCACACCGCTACGACCGCCTACCCTTGCTGCGTTCCCGCCCTGGGGGATTCAGCAGGAGCTGGTTGTGTGGGACTTGCCGCTGCAAATATACAATCTTTGTATCTTTTCGCAAGCTTTTTTTAAAGTGAATTGGTTAATTTAGCTCAGTATTCAAGCCTATTTTACAATGAACAAATTTAACTTACTGTTACTCTTTATTTTAAACTTTTTATTTTTTTCCTGTGGAAGTAATAATGGAAATAAAAAATCTGATTTTTCTCTTCAGATCAATGAAAATAAATCCAGTTTCAAACTAAATGAAAGCTTGCAGGCTTCAATTCTGAATAGCAAAAACAAGGAAATAGATTCAGTTTCATATTTTTTAGGTGACAATTATATAAATAGCTCTACAGATGGTTCAGATTTTAAATTAGAACTTGGTGATGCATTACTCGGCAATCATAATCTAAAGGCTATTGTTTATAGCGATGAAACTACCGATACTTTAACCAAACCAGTAAAGATCCTGAATACCCAGGCTCCTGTAATTTACACCTACGAGATCGTTAATTCGTACCCGCATGATATTACTTCTTACACCCAGGGATTAGAATTTCACGATGATATATTATATGAAAGTATTGGACAGTATGGAAAGTCCAAATTGAGAAAATTAGATCTTGATTCGGGTGAGGTTTTACAAGAGATCGAATTAGATGACCAGTACTTTGCTGAAGGGCTTACAGTTTTAGATGATAAATTATATCAACTTACCTGGCAGGAAGGTGAAGGATTTATTTATGATCTGGAATCTTTCGAAAAAACCGGAACCTTTGGATATAACCAGAGTAAAGAAGGTTGGGGACTCTGCAATAATGGAGAAAAGATCTTTAAAAGTGATGGCACAGAGAAGATCTGGATCCTGGATCCTGAAACTTTAGCGGAACAAACCTATATCCAACCCGCTACACATAAATCTGTGGCAACAAAATTCAATGAGCTAGAATGGGTTAACGGAAAGATCTACGCGAATACTTATCAATTTCCTAGTGTTGCCATTATCAATCCTGAAAACGGTGCAATTGAAGGCCTTATTAATTTCAAAGATTTAAAGAATAATGTTACTCAGCACAGCAAACTGGATGTTCTAAATGGCATTGCCTATAATCCTAAGACCGACAAGCTTTATGTTACAGGTAAAAACTGGGATAAGATCTTCGAAGTAAAAATCATGGAAAAATAATGGAACTTAATCCGGAGATATACGAAAAAAAGATCGTGGTTAATAAGAAAGACCTCGATAAACAGCAGCATGTAAACAATGTACAATACGTGCAGTGGGTTCAGGATGTTGCAGAGGAACACTGGGAAAAAAGAGCTTCAGAAGAACAAAAATCAAAAGTGATCTGGGTAGTTGTAAAGCATGAGATCAATTATAAAAAAGAAGCCTTTTTGAATGACCCCATTTCGCTACAGACCTATGTAGGCGATGCGACACACGTGACCTCTATAAGACATGTCATCATTAAAAATGCAGAGACAGATAAATTGCTTGCCGAAGCAAAAACAACCTGGTGCCTTCTGGATAAGGAAACAAAAAAACCTGTAAAGATTTCAGAAGAGCTTAAGAAGGTTTTCCTGCAATAAAAATATATTAAGATCAATCCATTAAAAAAGCCATTCCGAAGAATGGCTTTCTTTTATATGTAGTGTACCAGAATTACATTTGAAATAAAGGAAGACCCTGCATCATTGCATTCACTTCCTTTTTCACAGCTTCCAGTTCTGTAGAATTATCAATATTGGTAATCACGCGGTCGATAAGCTCTACAATTTTAGACATATCATTCTCTTTTAATCCACGAGTAGTCACAGCAGGAGTTCCAATTCTAATTCCTGAAGTTACAAATGGCGATTTATCATCAAAAGGCACCATATTCTTATTAACGGTAATATCAGCTATCCCTAAAGCTTCTTCAGCATCTTTACCACTTACGTCTTTATTTCTAAGGTCGATAAGCATCATATGATTATCTGTTCCTCCAGAAATTACTCCATATCCTTTATCAACAAAAGCCTGAGCAAGGACTTTGGCATTCTTTTTCACCTGTACCATATAATGAAGAAACTCGTCTGTCAATGCTTCTCCAAAGGCTATAGCTTTAGCTGCAATAATATGCTCTAAAGGACCTCCCTGGTTCCCAGGAAAAATTCCTGAATTTAGCATCGTTGACATTTTCTTCAGGTTTCCATTCTTTAATTTTTCACCGAAAGGATTGTCAAAATCTTTCCCCATTAATATAATACCACCTCTTGGCCCACGAAGGGTTTTATGAGTAGTAGAAGTTACTATATGACAATATGGTAGTGGATCACTAATTAACCCTTTGGCAATTAGTCCCGCAGGATGCGCCATATCGGCAACCAGAATCGCGCCAACGCTATCGGCGATCTCTCTAAATCTCTTATAATCGATTTCTCGTGAGTATGCAGAGGCTCCTGCAATGATCATTTTTGGCTTTTCTCTTTCTGCGATCTCCGCAACCGCATCATAATCTATAAGACCGGTTTCCTTATCTACTCCGTAGAAAACAGGATTATAAAGTCTTCCGGAGAAATTCACCGGAGAACCATGTGTTAAGTGACCGCCATGAGAAAGGTCAAAACCAAGGAATTTATCCCCAGGTTTCATACAGGTATGAAAAACTGCGGTATTTGCCTGTGAACCAGAATGAGGCTGCACATTCGCATATTCTGCATTAAATAATTCTTTTAGACGGTCTATCGCAAGTTGTTCCACCTGGTCTACCACCTCACATCCTCCATAATATCTCTTCCCGGGGTAACCTTCAGCATATTTATTTGTAAGCACAGATCCGGCAGCTTCAAGCACTGCATCACTTACAAAATTTTCACTCGCAATAAGTTCCAAACCATTCAACTGGCGCTCTTTTTCTTCCGCTATTAAATCAAATACTTGGGTGTCTCGTTGCATCACAAATTTTTACGTTAAATATTCGGTAAAAGTAACAAATACATTCGGTTAATTACAGGAAAATAATATATTTGAGTCAACTAGATTTTAACAAAAAACCAACATTTTTATGCCAATTACCGCTAACGATCCAAATAGAAAAACCTGGTTGGATATTCCTGGCGATACCGATTTCCCTATTCAAAACATCCCTTTTGGAGTTTTCCTTACCCGTGATGATGTAATCACCATTGGTACAAGAATTGGTGATTACGCGATAGACCTTGGAGCATTGCATCAATTAGGTTATTTTGAAGGGATCCCTCTAACCGACGATATATTTTTACAGGATACTTTAAACGATTTTATCTCTGACGGCAAGAAGACCTGGCGATTGGTAAGAAACCGTATTGCCGATATCTTCGACGCTAATAATTCTGATCTCAAGGATAATCAGGACCATAGAAATACGGTTCTTTTCACTCTTGATGAGATCGAAATGCAAATGCCTGTGCAGGTAGGTGATTATACCGACTTTTATTCTTCTAAAGAGCATGCTACCAATATCGGGACAATGTTTAGAGATCCGGATAATGCCCTGTTACCAAACTGGCTGCATATTCCGGTAGGTTACCACGGAAGAAGTTCTTCTATCATCCCTACAGAAATTCCAGTACACCGTCCGCAAGGTCAAACTAAACCTGCTGACTCTGATGCTCCGGTTTTCGGACCATCTCAACGAGTAGATTTTGAATTGGAAATGGCTTTTATCACTACAGATGCAAATCATCTGGGTGAACCAATTCCGGTTGATGAAGCTGAAGATTATATCTTCGGAATGGTGCTTTTCAATGACTGGAGTGCACGTGATATTCAGAAGTGGGAATATGTGCCACTAGGGCCATTCCTTGCTAAGAATTTCGCATCTTCTATTTCTCCATGGATCGTTACTATGGATGCATTAGAACCATTTAGAACTGCAAGTCCTAAACCTGAAAAAGAATTACTTCCTTATCTGAAGTATTCAGGAGATAAGAGTTTTGACATTAATCTTGAAGTATTCCTTCAGCCAGAAGGCGGGGAGGAAAATTCACTTTCAAAATCAAACTTCAAGTATCTTTACTGGAACATGAGTCAGCAATTGGCTCACCATACAGTAAACGGTTGCCCGGTAAATTCCGGAGATATGATGGCTTCCGGAACAATTTCAGGTTCTTCTGAAGATTCTTTTGGATCTATGCTGGAGCTTACCTGGAGTGGTAGTAAGCCAATTAAACTAAAAGACGGATCTGAGCGTAAATTCATTAATGATAACGATACCGTAATCATGAGAGGATTTTGCCAGAATGGAAATTCCAGAATTGGTTTTGGTGAGGTGAAGTCAAAATTACTTCCGGTATATGAGCCGAAGAAAAAATAAATTGAAATTGTACTCTATAAAAAAAGGGCTGGTAAATTACCAGCCCTTTTTTTATTTAAAACTAAATGGTTTTCGCAACGCATTTAATTTCTATCATTAATTCCGGCATCACCAGCGATTTAATTTCTATCATCGTTTGGGCAACCTCTGGAAATTTGCCATAACATTCACTTCTAATTTCAAACAGCTCATCGATATTTTCCATGGAATACTTCATATTGGTCACAAACCAGGTTTCATCTACAATATTATCCATAGAAAGGTCGAATTTCTTTAATAACTCCTTTACATTATGATATGCCTGGCGAACCTGTTCTTTCATATCTCCATCACCAATTAGGTCGCCATCATCACCAAGACTAACCTGGCCAGATAAATAAACTGTATCCCCAACCTTAACTCCTTCAGCTATATAATCTTTAAAAGGCCCCGAGCGTTCAACTATTTTTTCCATCTCTAATATTATAACTTTAAAACTTAAAGTTAACCATAGAGACTTCAAATTCAATCTATTACAAACCTTAAAGTTCTTATTTGCCGTGAATTAAGGGAAAACCGGTATAATTAGCATGCATTTTAATTCTGACCTTCTAGCCTACAAATGTTGCCAGTTTATTAGCAGAGATACTTTGATGTGAAGAATGATGAACTACCTCCCTGTTCTTTAGTATAATTAACTGCGGGCTCTCGTGATGTACCTTGAACCTATTTGCGATCTCATTCGAAATTTCCCTGTAACTAATCAGGTCCAGGAAATATAATTCTACAGGTTCATTCTCATCAAGGTCATAATCTGATTCAAACATTCTTAAAACCATTTTGCTTACTCCGCATCTTGTAGAATGCTTTAAAATAGCCACCGTTTTATCTTCTGAAATATTCTCAATCTCATCTAATTGCTCCATTGAATTTAGACCTATCCAGGGAGTTGTTTTTTTGTCCTCAGCTTTTGCTTGCTTCTCTGAATTGAAAATTTTATCAAATAATCCCATAACATTCTTTTTCGCAAAAGTAAATCTAAGTAAATTTAATAGAGAAAATAAAGAGGATTTTTTTAATACATTTCAAATAAACTGCCTTTTTGTCTTTAATTTTTCAATTATTCACGTCATTTTGACATTTATTCTATATGGTACATCTATTGACTTATGATTTTCAAAAAACAATATAAATGAACTTTAATAATTTTACCATAAAATCACAAGAGGCTATCCAGCAAGCTCAACAGCTTGCTCAGGAGATGGGCCATCAGCAAATAGAGAACGAACACATCTTTAAAGCCATATCTATGGTAGATGAAAATGTTACTCCTTTCTTGCTGAAAAAACTGAACATTAACGTAAACCTTTTTATACAGATTCTAGACAAGAGTCTGGAAAGCTTCCCTAAAGTGAGCGGTGGAGACATTATGCTTTCTCGTGAAGCCAGTAAAACAGTTAACGAGGCTTCTTCCATTGCTAAAAAAATGGAAGATGAATATGTATCTATTGAGCATCTAATCCTGGCGATCTTTAAATCTTCCAGCAAAGTTGGCCAGATCTTAAAAGACCAGGGAGCTACAGAAAAAGGTTTAAAAGCAGCTATTTCAGAATTAAGACAGGGAGATAAGGTTACTTCTCAGAGCGCAGAAGAAACTTATAATTCCCTGGACAAATATGCACGCAACCTTAATCAGCTCGCTGAAGAAGGAAAACTGGATCCTGTCATTGGCCGTGATGAAGAGATTAGAAGAATTCTACAAATTTTATCCCGTCGTACCAAGAATAATCCGATGCTCGTTGGGGAACCTGGAACAGGTAAAACCGCAATTGCAGAAGGTCTGGCACATAGAATTGTAGACGGAGATATTCCCGAAAACCTTAAGGATAAAAGAATTTACTCCCTGGATATGGGAGCCCTGATCGCAGGTGCTAAATATAAAGGGGAATTCGAAGAAAGATTAAAAGCTGTAATTAAAGAAGTTACTTCCAGCGATGGAAACATCGTTCTGTTCATAGATGAGATCCACACACTTGTTGGTGCCGGTGGTGGCCAGGGTGCAATGGACGCCGCAAACATTCTAAAACCTGCACTTGCTCGTGGAGAACTAAGAGCCATTGGAGCAACAACTCTGGATGAATATCAGAAGTATTTTGAGAAAGATAAGGCCCTGGAACGTCGTTTTCAGAAAGTAAATGTAGATGAACCCGATACCGAAAGCGCTATTTCGATTCTTCGTGGAATTAAAGAAAAGTACGAGACCCACCATAAAGTAAGAATCAAGGATGAAGCTATTATTGCAGCCGTAGAATTATCTCAGCGATATATCACCAATAGGTTCCTTCCAGATAAAGCAATAGATTTAATGGATGAAGCTGCGTCCAAACTTAGGATGGAGATCAATTCCAAGCCAGAAGAACTTGATGTCCTGGACAGAAAGATCATGCAGCTGGAGATTGAGATAGAGGCTATAAAACGCGAAAATGATGAATCTAAACTGAAATCACTTCGTGCAGATCTGGCTAATCTTAAAGAAGAACGCAATGATCTTCATGCAAGATGGATGAGTGAAAAGGAAATTGTAGACAATATACAAACCGCTAAATCTGAAATTGAAGAATATAAACTGGAAGCCGAGAAAGCCGAACGTGAAGGTGACTACGGAAAAGTTGCTGAAATTAGATACGGTAAAATAAAAGAAGCGCAGGAAAAATTAGAGAAACTTCAAGCTGAAGTAGCCGAAAACCAGAATGAAAAGTCCCTGATCCAGGAGGAAGTTACCAATGAAGATATTGCCGAGGTGGTAGCAAAATGGACAGGAATTCCTGTAAACAAAATGCTTCAAAGTGAGCGTGAAAAACTTTTAAGCCTGGAAGAAGATCTTCATAAAAGGGTTGTAGGCCAGGATGAAGCAATTATTGCCGTTAGTGACGCAGTAAGAAGAAGCCGGGCAGGACTTCAGGATCAAAAAAGACCAATAGGTTCATTTCTTTTTCTAGGTACCACTGGAGTTGGTAAGACCGAATTAGCGAAAGCCCTTGCTGAGTACCTGTTTGATGATGAAGCAGCTATGACCAGAATAGATATGAGCGAATATCAGGAAAGACATTCTGTAAGTAGATTAGTTGGAGCGCCCCCGGGATATGTTGGATATGATGAAGGAGGACAATTGACCGAAGCGGTTCGTAGAAAACCATATTCTGTAATTCTACTTGATGAAATAGAGAAAGCACATCCTGATACTTTCAATATTTTGTTACAGGTACTCGATGAAGGAAGATTAACGGATAACAAAGGTCGGGTAGCCGACTTTAAAAACACCATTATCATCATGACCTCTAACATGGGAAGTCATATTATTCAGGAGAAATTTGAAAACATCAAGGATTTAGATTCTGCGATGGAAGCAGCAAAAACCGAAGTTTTAGGATTACTAAAACAAAGTGTTCGCCCAGAATTTCTCAATAGAATTGATGATATCGTGATGTTTAGTCCGTTAACTCAAAAAGACATCAAAAAGATTGTTGGACTTCAGCTCAAGTATGTAAAGAAAATGCTGGCTCAGCAACATATTGTCCTTGATGCGACAGAAGAGGCAATTGAATTTCTCTCAGTAAAAGGTTTTGATCCTCAATTTGGAGCCCGCCCAGTGAAAAGAGTTGTTCAGAGAGAAGTGTTAAATAAATTATCTAAAGAGATTCTGGCCGGTAAGATTCAAACAGAAAGTATAATCCTTCTAGATGAATTTAATGAAGAACTGGTTTTCAGAAATCAGGAGCAGCTGGCTCAGAATGAATAATAAATATTAGGTGAAATAAAAAAGGCGGTAGATCACTCTACCGCCTTTTTCATTCATTAATCGACATTACCATTTATCGATTTCTCTTTTCAAATCTTCTTTAGACCTTCCGGTCTTCTCCTGCATGCGACCAAGCATTTCATCGAACTTCCCTTCAGAATAGGTTACATCATCATCGGTAAGAGTTCCATATTTTTGTTTGAACTCACCACGAATTTGTTTCCACTTTCCTTCAATTTGATCTTCATTCATAACATTATTGGTTTTAGGTGTTAATAAAATAAAGGTATCCAATCGTCACGCTTAGACCTCCTAAAAAACTCACATTTTTGTCTTAAACATTTGTTATTTTTGAAAGCCAACTAAGCTTCCATGAAAAAAACAATCTCTTTAATCCTTTTGTCCCTGGTACTGGCCAGCTGCGCAGTAACCAGAAAAATTGAAAATGATAATATTGAGATCCGGTTTCTGGATGAATATGTTCTCCCTTCTGATATTGAAATAGAGAATACCATAGTTGGCGGACTTTCAGGAATAGATTATCAAAACGGTAAATATTACCTTGTAAGCGACCAGTCTTCTAATCCAAGAATCTATATCGCCAATATTGATTTAGATGAAAATAAGATCCAGAATTTTGAAATAGAACAACTTATTACCGTAAAGAAATCAAATGAATTTAAGGATAAGGTTTTAGATCTTGAAGCAATACGATATAACCGGCAGAAAGGTGATTTTATTGTAACAAGCGAAGGTTTGATAGATGATGGAAAAGATCCCGGCATCTATTCGATTTCCATTCTTGGCGAGACTTACAATTCTTTTTCGATCCCAGAATACTTTAAAGCGAAGGATGAGCAAAAACCAAGAAATAACGGAGTTTTTGAAGGAATCACTGAAAGTTCAGATAAAAAAGCTTACTGGGTCGCTATGGAATCACCACTGGAAAAAGACGGATCTAAACCTAAGATCTTTCCATCGAGAGCACATATACGAATCACGAAATTCGACAAACTAACAGGATTACCCTTGAAGCAATTCGCCTATAAATTAGATGGGATCGCCAAACTCCCCATTAATTATTTTGCCGTGAATGGTGCTACTGAAATACTGGCCTATGCTCAAGACAAGTTTCTCATTCTCGAAAGATCGTACTCCGCGGGATATGGATCACACGGCAACACAGTTAAAATCTTTGAAGTAGATGCTTCCCAGGCAACTAACACCCTAGAATTAGATGAGCTAAAAGGACAGGATTATAAAATTGCAGACAAGAAACTTTTGTTCAATTTCAAGTCTGTAAAAAAACAACTAACTAACGAGATCATTGATAATATTGAAGGCATGTGCCTGGGACCAAAACTGGAAAATGGTAAACAGTCTTTAATACTGGTTTCAGACAACAACTTCAATAGTTTCGCAGAACAGATCAATCAAATTATATTGATGGAGATCAATTTTAAGAATTTGTAATCTGTAACAAATTAATACGCAACACGTCATACCTTTAAACTAAAAGCTAACATCATGGCTAATTTTATCACTATTTTCTTTTCATTAATTTTAGGAGTAACGAATCCTTCGGAAGAAAAAAAGGCGGAAATCGAACAGGAACCTGTATCTACCTATTATTTAATTCGTCATGCCGAAAAGGACCGTAGTGACTCTTCAAACCGGAATCCTAACCTTAAAAAAGAAGGTTTAGAAAGAGCGAAAAAATGGGCTGAAGTATTAAAAAATATAGATTTGGATGCAGTTTATAGTACAGATTATAATCGCACGATGCAGACTGCAAAACCATTGGCAGACCTGAATAAACTGAATATTATAAAATATGATGCCAGTAAATTATTCGATGAGAATTTTGAAAAAGCTACCAAAGGCAAAACTGTTCTGGTTGTAGGTCACAGTAATACTACTCCTCAATTTGCTAATGCTATTCTAGGCGAAAAGAAATATGAAGATCTGGATGATTCTGAGAACGGCGCTCTGCTTATTGTACAGATTATGGAAGACGGCACAACCTTAAGCCAGGTAATTTATATTAATTAAACCTGCTTAATTATCCTGATTCAGCTTTACTTTTACATCTTTGGTTTCTATCACCGATAAAAGATCCAGTTCACGTTTTTCGTATAAACTATCTAGTTTTTCAAGAGGAATTGAAATGTCTTCATATTTGTAATTTTCGTAATCTACAAAGCGAATTCCTTCAATAATCCTGTGATTAAAGGCTTTTCTAAACCTAACCCCTCCCTCGTTTTCTATAAAGTTATAAGCCAGATAATCTACCTCAAAATTCTCAGTTTCAATCCAGTATAGATATTCATCTTCGTGATCTGTTCCACCACCATCTTCAGAAAAGGTAACCTTAACCTCATAATATTCCCTTCCTGCAATACTATCTTTACCTAACAGCTCCTTATTAGCTGCGTCCGCATTTAATCCATAAGGCAGTTGAACAAAGTAATGCACAGAATTTACTGAATTCCCATAAGCGACTTTAAGTGAATCCGGGATTTCCCTAAGACTATCATTTACAAATCTCTGGAAACCTTCATTATCTAAAACGTCCTGAATATTATTTCCGGCAGAATCGGTCATTCTACGTTGATAATTGTACTTCCCTCCTTCTCTTTTACTCTTGTACCGTATGTTCCTGAAAACGAAATCTATCTCGGCATTCTCATATCTTTCCCCCCCGGCATTTTTTATAGCATTATTTACGATCTCATTTGCGGTAAGCTTCTTATTATCCTCTCCGCAAGACGCAAAAAGAACTACAAATAGTAATAAGGAAACATATTTCATAGATAATAATTTGAATGCCGCAAAAATAAAAATAATTGATTAGCAACCCCCACTGGGTAAATTTAAAATTGCTTTAGGAAGAAATTATCATAAACCTTGTATTTTTGTGGCTATATGAAGAATTCTATCAACATAAAAAACCGTAAGGCGAAGTTCAATTATGAGTTTCTGGACAAGTACACTGCTGGTATCAAATTAGCCGGAACAGAGATCAAAGCCATACGGGAAGGAAAAGCTAATATCGCCGAAAGTTTCTGTGAGTTTAATAACCATGAACTTTTTGTAATAAATATGCATGTTGAAGAATACTCACATGCTACTCATTTTAATCACAATCCTAAAAGCGAACGGAAACTCCTTCTTCAGAAAAGAGAACTTCGTAAACTGGAAAAAGAAGTGACCAACTCGGGCCTAACCATCATTCCGCTTAGATTATTCATTAATGACCGTGGGCTGGCCAAATTACAAATTGCCCTCGCCAAGGGTAAAAAGTTATATGATAAACGGGAAACTATCAAAGATCGCGAAAGCAAACGCCGTTTAGACAGAATACAAAAGGAATACAAATAAATTCCAGATCTTTTCGTTTTCTTTATAATCCAAAATCTAACCGATGCTGAGAAAGCTACTTGGTCTAATCCTGCTATTGGCAGTTTCGCAGGTGTATTCGCAAATTACTGGCGTAGTAAACGATGAAAAAGGCAATTCCCTGCCCTATGTAAATATTTATACCGAAACGGGCTCTAAAGGAACTACCACCAATGAGGAAGGTATCTATGAACTTAAAATTTCGGAAAGTGGAACCTACACCCTCGTCTATCAATTTCTGGGTTATAAGACGCAGAAGAAAAAGATCGACGCGGAGAATTTCCCTATTGAATTAAACATCACTTTAAAGTCTGAAAGTACAAGTCTTGATGAAGTTAGCGTTGTAGGAGGTGAAGATCCTGCGTATGCTATTATTCGGAATGCGATTAAATTAAGAGAAATAAATGCCGAAAAACTGGAGTCTTTCACTGCAGATTTCTACTCCAGAGGATTATGGAGAATAAAAAATGCTCCAGAGAAAATTTTAGGTCAGGACGTTGGTGACCTTGGAGGCGGTCTGGATTCTACTAGAAGCGGAATTGTTTATTTAAGTGAAACGATTTCGAAGATCGCTTATCAAAAACCAGATGACTTTAAGGAGAAGATCATCGCATCAAAAGTAAGTGGAGACGATAATGGTTTCAGCCTTAATTCTGCACAGGAAGCATATTTTTCATTTTATGAGAATACGCTGGAGATCAATAGCGAAATTATTTCTCCCATTGCAGAATACGCTTTTAATTACTACCGCTATAAACTGGAAGGCACTTTCTTTGATGATCGCGGCAATATGATCAATAAGATCCTGGTTACTCCAAAACGCACAGGAGATAGAGTTTTTTCGGGATATATTTATATCGTTGAAGATCTCTGGCAGATCTACGGTGTGGAATTGACCACTACAGGCATTGCCATTCAGGTTCCACCAATAGAAGAAATTGTTTTCAGGCAGAATTATAAATATTCTGATGAGAATGATCTTTATATACAGATCTCGCAAAGTGTAGATTTTAGTTTTAAGATCTTCGGAATTGGCGGTAATGGAAGATTTACAGCCGTATACAGCAACTTCGATTTTTCACCTGATTTTAACAGGAATAGCTTCGGAAGGGAAATATTAAGTTTTGCTGAACAAGCCAACAAAAAAGATTCACTTTACTGGCAGGAAGTACGCCCTGTACCACTTACTACTGAAGAAATTGAAGACTATGTAAGAAAAGACAGTATCCAGGAGATAAGAAGCACAAAGACCTATAAAGACTCTGTAGATTCAGTAGAAAACAAATTTGGGTTAACCGATATATTTTTTGGATACACCTATAGGAATTCCTGGAAAAATCAAACTTTCAGTATTAGCCCTCCTATCGCAGGAGTTACATTTAATACTGTACAGGGATGGAATACCAACGTAGGAATAAACTACACAAAGAGAACCGGAGAAGATGAGGAGAATTACTGGAGACTATATTCTAACCTTAGTTATGGCCTGAGTGACGAGCGATTCAGAATTAATGGCCGGTTCGAAAAGAAATTCAATAACTATTCAAAGCCTTATCTAAGGATAGAAGGAGGAGTTTCTGCAGAGCAAATAAATAACCGGGAACCAATTTCGCCGCTTCTAAATAATGCCACGACGATTTTCTTTGAGCGAAATTATCTGAAATTATATGAAAAATCATTTGTAGGAGTTGCTTATGGCCAGGAGGTAGTTAACGGGTTAAGACTTTTTAATGAGGTAAGTTGGGAGAACAGGCAGGCGCTTATCAATAACACAGATCATGTGATCATTAATTGGGATGACAGAACATACACTTCTAACAATCCGCAGGAACCAGATAATTTTGGAAGTATTCCATTTGAGGAACATTCCCTTTTTAAAATTAATTTCATCGCAGATATTTCTTTTGGACAGAAGTTCATGAGCTATCCCAACGGAAAGTACAATATCGATAATCCAAAATATCCTAATTTAACTCTATTTAACTCTGGGCTGGGAGAAAGGATTTGGAGGTAGTGAGAAAGAATATAATTTTGACCAGTTTAAGGCTGAAGTAGGCCAGATTCTGAAATTAGGCAATAAAGGGAATTTTGAGTATCTAATAAATGGTGGAATATTTTCTAATGCCGAAGATATAAGTTTGGTAGACTACCGTCATTTCAACGGAAACCAGACCCGCATTGGCTTTGGCAGTTATGTAGGGAAATTTAACCTTATGCCTTATTACAACTTCAGCACTAATGATAATTATGCTGAATTTCATGCAGAACATGACTTCCAGGGTTGGGCTTTAGGAAAACTTCCTTTTATCAATAAATTGAATTTCAATCTTGTATTGGGCGCTCACCTTCTAACTACAGCCGAACGAAATCCTTATACAGAATATTCTGTAGGCCTGGACAATATTGGATTTGGCAAATACAGATTTTTAAGACTGGATTATGTAGTTTCAGAAATCAATGGTCAGCGTGATGGAGCTTTTATTTTCGGACTTAAATTCTAGAAAAAACCTTCCCAATAAAAGAGATCTCTCCCTTTGGTCGAGATGACGATGCATTATAAAAAGTTTTCATGATTGGTCATTTCGAAGAATCGAAGTGACCGAGAAATCTCAATATTTGAAAACATATTCTCGTGTTTAAGTGGAAAAAAACCTTGAAATAAATTCAAGGTAAAAATTCCGCGTCATTCTGAACTTGTTTCAGAATCTCATTTATAAAATGGAGAAATTGATAGACCCTGAAATAAATTCAGGGTGACGATCCCAGCAAAATTTCATAACGTTAAGCTGAACTGATTTCAGCATCTCAATTAAAGACCCTGAAATGAATTCAGGGTGACGATTGAAAAATATTGAACATAAAAAAGCCGGAATCATGCGATTCCGGCTTTCTATATATTAAAACGAATTAGATATCTATTCCTCTTCGTCCTTTTTATCATCAGTTTTTTCTACGTTTTCTTCTTCCTTAGAAAAATCGGTGAAACCATTTTCTATTAAAAGATTATACCACTGGAAGATCTTTTTCATATCACTTGCATATACTCTGTCTTCGTCATAGTCTGGAAGTACTTCAGAAAAGTAAGCTTCCATCTCCTTTTTAGAAGATTTGTGACTTATTGCTGCTCCACCATCTTCTTTTTCCTTGATCTTCTGGAAAACTTCCCCAAGCGGAATTTCTTCAGTATAAGTATAAATAGCGATCTCGCTTAAAATACTCACATTATGACGCATATTAACTGCGATCTTCTTTCCATCAAGCATAGACTTTGCAACAAAGCCACCTCTGGTTTGAGCCGTAAGCTCATATAATCCAGGTTTTCCAGAAATAGCAAGAATTTTATCTAATCCCATAGTATTTTTTTATTTAGGTTGGCAAATATCAATTCCCAGAATCAATTATCAAAGCCTTTAACGGGCTTTTTTTGCCAAAGGAAAACGCATTCTATATTCCACATCAATTTTCCCTTTCGAAATATTGGCCAGTTTGCCTTTTATCAACCTCTTCTTCAGGCTGGAAAGCTTATCTGTGAACAATATTCCTTCAATATGATCATATTCATGCTGAATCACCCTTGCGGCTAATCCGGAATAAGTATCAGTATGTTTTTTCCAGTTTTCATCGTAGTACTCGATAGTAATATCTGGTTTTCTAAAAACATCTTCACGAACTTCAGGAATACTAAGGCATCCTTCGCTAAAGGCCCACTCTTCCCCTGTCTCTTCAGTGATCTTAGGATTAATAAATACCTTGCGCATATCTTTTAATGCTGCCTGTTCTGCCTCATCTAATTCCTCATCTTCTGCAAAAGGCGCGGGATCTATCATGAACATCCTAATTGGCAATCCAATTTGTGGAGCAGCAAGACCAACACCGTAGGCGTTATACATGGTATCCCACATATTGTTGATCAATTCCTCCAGTTTTGGATAATCCTTATCTATATCTTTGGCTTTCTTTTTTAAAACCGGATCTCCGTATGCTACAATTGGTAATATCATTTCTAAGGTTTATCGTTTAATATTAAAGGTTTAAATTCTCTTTTCTGTTTTTTCCGCTGTTTTCCTTGAAGAAACAAAAATGGCTGTTAATTCTTTAGCTTCGTTTAGCACTTCACTACAAAGTTCATAAGTCATTAATTTTTCTTCTATTAAAAACTCTAACCAGAAAATACATTCATCTGCCTCCTCTATAACTATACTTAATTTCGCAATGAAGGACTTTTTAGTTTGACCTAGTAATGCTGCCCGATAATTAGCGGCTACAGAAGTTGTACATCGCACCAACTGGTTTCGAATATGGTTCCCTAAATATGTTTGAGGCAACGAAAGAGCAATTTTTACACATTCATGTGCAAATTTATTAGAGCGCAATTTTAAATTTCTTTCCATTAAAGAAAACCTTTAAACTTTATACCTTTAACATTTAGCATTAATCATAAAGCCAGGTCTGCAAGATGATCGTTGCGCTAATCTCATCTACCAGGGCTTTATCACGACGTTTCTTCTTTTTCAGTCCGCCATCTATCATACTCCGCACCGCCATTTTGCTGGTAAAGCGTTCATCTACCCTCTCCAAAGGCATCTCTGGAAACTTCTTAGAGAATTCTTTTAAAAATTCCTGGATATGAACCTCACTTTGAGATGGAGTATCATCCATCCTTTTGGGTTCACCGACCAAAACACGTTCCACTTTTTCGTTTTTGAAATAGTCTTCAAGAAATTTTATAAGATCTGGAGTGAGTACAGTAGTTAGACCTGAAGCGATCATCTTCAGTTCGTCGGTAACGGCTACTCCCGTTCTTTTTGTTCCGTAATCCAGGGCTAAAATTCTGGGCATTTCAAAAATTTACGCAAAGGTAAGGTTTATATTCGTTTGTCCATAAATATTGCCGTATAGCTGTTATATTTGAAAAAAATTAGAATATGGATCAGCTTAAATCGAAAATCGAAGAGGCCTGGGAAAATAGAGACCTTCTTAAAAACACAGAAACTATAGATGCCATTAGAAAAGTAATTGAGCTTTTAGATAAAGGTGAATTACGTGTTGCGGAGCCAACAGCAAATGGCTGGCAAGTAAATGAATGGGTAAAGAAAGGGGTAGTACTATATTTCCCAATTCAGAAAATGGAAACTCTGGAAGCAGGAATTTTTGAATATCACGATAAAATACCTTTAAAGAAAGGCTATAAAGAAAAAGGAATCAGGGTAGTACCCAATGCTGTTGCCAGACATGGAGCCTATATATCTTCCGGCGTGATCATGATGCCAAGCTATGTAAATATTGGCGCTTATGTAGATGAAGGTACTATGGTTGATACCTGGGCTACCGTTGGAAGCTGCGCTCAAATTGGTAAAAATGTGCACCTTAGTGGCGGGGTTGGAATTGGCGGTGTTTTAGAACCATTGCAAGCCGCACCTGTTATAATTGAAGACAATGCCTTTCTTGGATCAAGAAGTATTGTAGTTGAAGGAATCAGGATTGAAAAAGAAGCTGTACTTGGAGCAAACGTTGTGCTTACTGGGTCCACCAAGATCATCGATGTCACCGGAGATGAACCGAAAGAATTTAAAGGTTACGTACCGGCAAGATCTGTAGTGATACCGGGGAGTTATACCAAGAAATTCCCAGCAGGAGAATTCCAGGTACCTTGTGCATTGATAATAGGTAAACGTAAAGAGAGCACTAATAAGAAGACATCTTTAAATGATGCTCTGCGTGAATATAGCGTAGCTGTTTAGAACTAAGAATTGAAAATACTTGTAATACAAATGAAAATGATTGGGGATGTACTTACATCCTCAATCCTCTTTGAAGCTCTTCGAAAGAAATATCCGGAAGCTGAATTACATTATTTAATCTATCCTCATACCAGGCCAGTAATAGAAAATAATCCTTTTATAGATAAGGTCATTGAATACGCGCCCGAGAATGGGAAAAATCCCGTAAAATTCATTGAGTTTTTAAATTTTATTCGACGTGAGTCTTACTCTGAAATAATTGATATCTACTCTAAAATAAGTTCAGGTATTATAGCTAGCTACTCTGGTGCATCTAGAAGACTTGGTTTTCATAAAAATTATACCCGCCCGTTTTATACCCAAACGTTCATTTACAAAGAGAATCCAGATTCACGGGCAGGCCTTGCCATAGAAAACAGAATGCAGGTTTTAAAAGGTCTGGATCAAGATTTTCCTTTAGCTTTAAGACCAAAAATTTATATTTCTTCCGAAGAAAAAGAAGTTTACAGGAACAAACTTCAAAATAAGGGCATCAATTTAAACCAGCCCATAGTTATGTGCGGCGTAATGGGTAGTTCTGATATAAAAAGTTATCCTGAAAATTATATGGCGACCTTATTGGACATGCTGGTGCAAAAAGTACCAAACGCCCAAATCCTCTTTAATTATTTACCCAGCCAAACTTCTCGTGCTAAGAATATTTATGCTCTTTGTAACTCTGAAACCCAATCGCGGATTTTCCTTAATATCTATGAAAATTCGTTAAAAGGTTTTATACTAAATGCTGCAAACTGCGATCTTTATTTAGGGAATGAAGGTGGTGCAGCAAATATTATGAAAGCACTTGAAAAACGAACATTTTCTATTCATTCCCCGATAATTAAAAAGAATTATTGGGCCATCTATGAAGATGATGTCAAACACGCTTCAATACATCTGGAAGACTTTGAACCCACACTTTTTGAAAATTTACCGGCTAGATTAAGTAAACGCAGGAATGCCGAGTTATACCAGAAATTAAAACCTGAACTCATAAAATTAAAATTAGATGAGTTTTTAAAAAATCTAGAAATATGAATTATCGGTTTCTAATATATATCAGTTATACCTACGCATTTCCAATTGGTGAACCTTTGGAAAAGGAAATTCAAAGCCGCGGTTTCCAGGTTAAATGGTTTGCTGATGAACCAGAAACTCAAAAGAAATTCAGTAAAGACAAGGTTGTTTTAAACAATATTCAGGAAGCCATTGATTATGATGCTCATATAATCTTAAGTATAACCAATAGTATAGCCGATTTCCTTCCCGGCTTAAAAGTGCAGGTATTTCACGGGATAGCACCTAGTAAGCGTAATTTCAAAAAAGGTCATTTTAGAATTCGAGGTTTCTTTGATCTATACAGCACCCAGGGACCTTTTACCACTAAGCCTTTTAAGAAACTTCAAAAAGAACATGAACACTTTGAAGTTGTTGAAACCGGCTGGCCAAAGCTAGACCCGTTATTTCCAATAGAGGAAATTCCGCGGGAAAAACCTGGTATTTTGATTTCATCAACTTTTAGCAAAAAACTGAGTTTAGCATATAACGATGAAGTTATTAAAGAAATACAACGAATTTCTGAAACAGGAAAATGGGATTTCAAAGTGGTTCTGCATCCCAAAATTCCACAGGAGCGAATCCAGAAATTCAAAGATATTCAGGGAGAAAATCTCACTTTCTATAATACCACAGATTTGATTCCTTTATTCAGGGAGTCTGATATTTTATTAGCTGACTCCACATCTGTAGTAACCGAATTTTTGCTTCAGGATAAACCGGTCGTAACCTTTAGAAATACACAACCCGGGCCGCATTTAATTAACGTCACCGAAGTTGATGAAATTGAAAATGCACTTGAAAATGCTCTGGATCCAGATGTTCGTTTGCTTGAAGAGATTCAGCAATTCAATGCAAATATGCATCCTTATAAAGATGGGAAATCAAGTGAACGGCTTATTGATGCTTCCATCCAATTTCTACATGCTGATAAAAGCCACCTTAAACCTAAACCCTTAAATCTGGTTAGAAAATTAAAGGTGAGAAAAAAACTTGGTTTCTATTCTCTTAAAACCTTTAGAAGAACACCTAGAATAAAATAGTCTCAGCTAATTTTATAATTATCACAATTTAAATGTAGAAATTATTTTATCCTTTTAAATTTGTAATAAAATTTTAGGTTTTTTAAAATTTCTTCAGGGAAGTATAATTAGGCTATCGAACACCTAAACATTTTTCTGAGTTTTTAATGAATTATTGAAATTGAATCCTTTAGTCCCGGGTTAAACTTATATTGAATGAAAGAAGGTTTAGAAAATTATCCAGTTGATGCCGTTATAACATGGGTAGATGGAAACGATAAAAACTGGCAAGAAAAAATAAATACTTATTCTGAGTCTAAGATAAATTTCTCTTCTAAAAAACATCTTAAGCGATACAATTCCATTGGAGAAATTGAGATTGCAATTAGGTCTATAATCAAGTTCGCACCCTTTATTAGAAATATTTTTTTGGTAACCGATGATCAATCGCCAGAGTCTTTTGATTCTCTAAGATTATTAGCAGAAAAGAAGGGAATGAACTTAAAATTAGTAGATCATAAAGTTATTTTTAAAGGGTTCGAAGAATATCTCCCAACCTTCAACTCGTGCTCTATTATATCTATGTTATTTAAAATCCCCGATTTAACTGAGCATTTTATCATTTTTAACGATGATACTTTTATCATGAAAGAAGTATCGGTGGATGATTTTTTTATTAATGGAGAACCAATTATAAGAGGGGAATGGCAGGAATTTAATGAAAATAAAACCTTAAGAAAATCCTATCATGAAGTATTAAGCTTTTTAGATATTTCCGTTAAAAAAGACAAAATTAGCTTTAAGAAACTACAACAAAATAGTGCCAAATTAGCGGGTATGGAAAAGTATGTTAGACGATTTCATACTCCCGTAAGTGTAAGAAAATCAACCCTGACGAACTTTTTTGAGAATGACTCTCTACTTAGAGAGAATATACGACACAGGTTTAGAAACCAAGATCAGTTTCTTTTATCTTCCTTATCTGAGCATCTGGAAATTAAAAATGAGACTTATCATTACCGGAATTATTCCCAGTTAACCTACTTCAGGTCTTATAAAAACTTATCCTCTACCAGGTTAAAGTTGAAGTGGTTTGAGAAAAATTACAGGAAATTGTTCCTCACATTTCAAACCCTGGATATGGCAGATGATAGAATATTAGATTATATACTGGGTTGGATAGAAAAACGATTAAGGGAAAACTAATTATTTCTGTTTATTAAGCAAATACATATATACATCCTTCAAACAATATATAGGCTTTGGGAAAGATTAGCTTAAGTGAATTACGAAGAAGATTCTAACAGCTAGTAAATTTCAAAGTCGATTAAAATTATTTAAGACCGACCAAGTTTTTAAATTTCTGTTTTCGCTTTCTGCTCTTACCACGATTCACAAAAAAAGAATTCGCGTAAAACCACATTTTCTCGAAAACTTCGTTTTCAGATTTACCGATGAGTTGGGCATACTCTTCAGCCATAATTACAATAATTTCCCTATCCGGGCTTAGGCGGGCAAAATTTTTCATCCGCTGATTAAAATTAAGCGGTTTAAAATTCATTCTATTTAAATCTACGAGATAAAAGAGGTAATCGCCATTATTTATCTGAATAAGAGTATTGCCGGGGCTATGGTCTAAAAACTCTATATTATTTTCGTGAAGTTTAAATGTGAAACGGCTAAATGCACGCAAAATATCCTCGTGCGCTGGTTCTTTCAGGTCTAAATCCCTAAAAGTTAGATCATAATCTAAATGTTCACTAACATAAAAACTTTTGGTAAGTGCAGCCTTATTAGTTTCCTCTGCAAAAGCAATTGGTTTAGGGGTCCCTATTCCCTTTTTAATAAGTTCCTCTGCAAATTTAAATGATCGTTCCGCTTTAGATTGTCTAAAAAACACATAAACATAACGGTTGATGAAATTAGGCTGCTTAAAAGATTTGATATTGAACTTCCTACCCTTTTGTTCAACCACTTTTATATGATTCCTTCTATGTTTCCTACCCGCAAAAAAAGATTGACCTAAAGAATTGAAATTCAAAAGAATTTCTTCAATATTCTTTTTAGATATTTTATGATATTTTGAAATGTATATCTTCATCAACATTTAAAATTATAGCTATTTTATAGAATCCTGACTGCGTGAAATAAATTCGTTTAACACTAAAATATCGCAGTGTAATTTATTATGCGATAGTTTTAAAACTACCTTTTCAAAAACTTAGGTTTATTGTAATTGGCAAATATAACTATTGCATTAACTAAAAAAAGAGAAAGACCAGATGAAAACCCATTAAGGATCGGCAATATACAGGGAGAGAAAATTAAAGCCCCAAATTGTACTGTCTTAGAATTTTATATGTGGTTCTTCCGCATTGATTCAGGAAAAACAATTTTTAATTGAAGTCCTTCATTAGGGATTAGACATACTATGTTTCACTATTCGAAGACCAGGATCAAAAAGAGATCAAACTATTTTTTCCAGAATTTAAATATCTTCTTTAGCTTCTTCTTTCTCTTAAATTTCTCCTGAAATTGGTTCGTATGAAACCACATTCTTTCAAACACTTCAGCTTTAGGCCTTTCAATTAGCGAGGCATATTCATCTGCCATAATCTTTACCATCTCCCTTATTGGAGTTAAACGGGAAAAATTCTGCATTCTTTGTTCAAAAGACAATTCACCGAAATTCATTCGGTTTAGGTCTACCAGATAAAAACGATACTTTTCAGAATCTTTAGCTATTAGAGTATTTCCAGGAGAATGATCTAAAAATTGAATGTTATTCTCATGCAATTCAAAAGTAAACCTTGTAAAAGCTCTAAGAATATTTTCATGATCGGGATAATCGGGGTCCTTCACAAGCTCCCGGTAGGTGAGATCGTAATGCTGATGCAGGCATGCGTAGTAACTATCTCCAAATACTACTCCTCTATTTTCTTCGGCAAACGTCAAGGGATAAGGAGTGCCAATATTTGCACTGAGTAATTTTTGAGCATAGAGAAAAGATCTCTCAGCCTTAGATTTACGAAAATATTTATAGGCAATCTTATTAATTAGGTTAGGCCTTTTAAAGGACTTAACATTAACGGTATAATTATTAATATCAAATATCCTTAAACTGTTTCTGGCTCCTTGTTCAAAAGACCTCCCTTCAGATTCAAAATTTTTAATAACGCCGCTTAACTCTTCCCTGATCTCTTCGCCCTTTTCTGAAAATATATATTTCATTTAGATATTTCTATTATTCTCAATCGTAAAAGACTTTTTATAATCTCCCTAAAATTTTTTAAGTATCTACAGGAAACAATATGCCAATTGATTTATCTTATTTTTGTTGTCTTTAAAGATTATTCTAGAGCTTGATATCACCAATTAGCAACAAATATGCAAATTTCCGATAATTCTATTTCGAATAGGATTCAAAAATAAAAATGGTATATAAATTAAGAAATTCGTCTTTTTTACATGGATAAATGCCAAATTAGAATTCTTCATCTTTCAGCTACAAAAGACTGGGGTGGTGGTGAAAACCACCTTCTCAATTTAGTAACTCATGATATTGCAGACTCACAAGATGAACATTATATACTATGCCCTAAGAATTCTATTGCTCATGCACGATTCAAGGACAAGGGACTCCGGGTATATTCAGCGTTGATGCTGCATAAGCTAAGTTTAAATTATATTCTGAATATTATTTCCCTATGCAAAAAACATAAAATTAACCTTATACACATACATGATACCACGGCTTTAACTTTGGCCGTATTAGCCTCGAAGTTCAGTGATTTACCAAGTTTCATTTTTAGTAAAAAAACCTCCTATTTTATTAAAAACAGAAAAGGTACACTTCATAAGTACAATCATCCCAATATTTCGAAAATCCTTTGTGTATCCAGTAAGACAAAAGAAAATTGCAAAATTTCTATACAAGATCACTCTAAGCTGGAAAAGATTTATCATGGCACGAATATAGAAAAGCTTACAGTTAGAGATGATTATAATATAAGAAAGGAATTAGGCTTTACTGAGAATGACATTATAATAGGGAATATTGCAAATCACTGGAGATCTAAAGATCTCGCGACTTTTCTTGAAACCGCCAATCATGTAGTGAATATTTCAGGGCGTAAAGATTTTCATTTTGTACAGATAGGGCAGTTTACGAAGTACACACCGGCTTTTTTTGAACTTCGGAAGAAATTAAACCTGGAGAAAAACGTGCATTTTTTAAACGAGATCGAAAATGCTTCAGGGCTTATTCCCCAGTTTCAAATAAGCCTTATCACCTCCCAAAGTGAAGGTTTACCACAGTTTATATATGAAAGTAGTTTTCATAAAGTCCCAGTAGTTAGCACAAATGTTGGGGGAATTCCGGAATTTATAGAAAATGGGGAAAATGGAATGCTAACCAATCCTTATGAATCGCAAAGTTTAGCAGATAAATTGATAGCTTTGTCCCGGGATAAAGAATTATGTGAAAAATTCACTGAAAGATCATATCATAAACTGATCGAAAACTTTACTTCCAGGAATATGGCTGAACAAACTTTAGCTGCATATAAAAAAGTGCTTTATGGAAAGAATTGAACAGGAAGTTAGAAATTGTATTGATATCCTTAAAAAAGGTGGTGTCATCTTATATCCTACAGATACTGTCTGGGGAATAGGTTGCGATGCTACAAATGCAAATGCTGTAGATAAGGTCTATCAGTTAAAGAAACGAGAGGAATCTAAAGCACTGATTTGTTTGGTTTCCAATTTTAAGATGCTGGAGCAATATGTTGAGGAAGTTCCGGAAATGGCCTATGACATTCTAAAATATGCAAAAAAACCAACCACAATTATTTATGACAAGCCAGTGCATATAGCTGAAAACTTAGTAGGCGAAGATGAATCTCTAGGAATTCGTGTGGTAAGAGATACATTTTGCTCAGACCTTATAAAAAAACTTAAACGTCCATTGGTTTCTACTTCAGCAAATATTAGTGGTCAACCTACGCCTCAATCCTTTGATCAAATCTCTCCTCAAATTTTAAAAGGTGTAGACTATGTAGTAAATTTGGACCGAAAAAGAAAGTCACCTCGACCTTCTGCCATAATCAAGTTGAGTAATGATGGTCAGGTGAGTGTGATACGCAAATAGACAGATGCCGAAATACCACAATTACAGCAAAGCTTTACATCATAAAATTTTTAATGTTATTTCAGAAGCTGCAGATGAATTATCTGTAGACGCATATGTAATTGGAGGATTTGTACGTGATCATATTCTTGATCGAGGTGATCATAAAGACATCGATATTGTAGCCGTGGGCAGTGGAATTGAACTCGCGCAAAAGGTTGCAGAAAAACTTCCGAACAATCCAAAAGTACAGGTATTTAAGAATTTCGGTACAGCAATGCTACGCTCAGATGATATCGAAATCGAATTTGTAGGAGCCCGTAAGGAAAGTTATCGAAAAGACAGTAGGAAGCCTATCGTGGAAGACGGAACTCTGGAAGACGATCAAAACCGTCGTGATTTTACGATCAATGCGTTGGCCCTCAAATTGAATAAAGATGGATTTGGAGACCTGCTGGATCCTTTCAATGGTTATGAAGATCTCAAGAACAGGGTCATCAAAACGCCTTTAGATCCAGATATTACATACTCTGATGATCCTTTAAGAATGTACCGGGGAATCAGGTTCGCTACTCAGCTTAATTTCATGATCGAAGCTGAATCTTTAGAGGCAATCTCAAGAAATAAGGATAGAATAAAGATCATTTCGAAAGAAAGGATCCTGGACGAACTGAATAAGATCATGCTAAGTGAGAAGCCATCTAAAGGCTTTGCTTTATTATTCAAGACCGGATTACTAAAGAAAATACTTCCTGAGCTTACTGCTCTACAGGGAATAGACGAAGTTGAAGGTCAAACTCATAAAGATAACTTCTGGCATACCCTGGAAGTAGTAGATAACATTTCCAAAAATACAGATGATCTTTGGTTAAGGTGGGCTGCCCTTTTGCATGATATAGGTAAAGCTCCCACAAAGAAGTTTCATAAGAAGATAGGATGGACTTTTCATGGTCATGAATTCGTTGGGGCCAAAATGGTTTTTAAACTTTTTAAACGACTTAGATTACCATTGAATGAAAAAATGAAGTTCGTTCAAAAAATGGTTTTGATGAGTTCCAGGCCCATTGTTATAGCTGATGATAGTGTGACCGATTCTGCCGTGCGAAGACTTATTTTTGATGCCGGTGATAATATCGAAGATCTTATGACCCTTTGCGAAGCCGATATCACTACTAAGAACCCGAAAAGATATAAGAAATATCACAATAATTTCAAGCTTGTCCGCAAAAAGATTGAAGAGGTTGAAGAACGGGATCATGTTCGAAATTTTCAACCACCGGTTAGTGGTGAAGAGATCATGGAAACCTTCGGAATAAAGCCAAGCAGGGAAGTTGGAATGATAAAAGATGCGATAAAAGAAGCAATTCTTGAAGGGGAGATCCCAAATGAATATCAGCCTGCCAGAGATTTCATGCTAGAGAAAGGTGAAAAACTTGGTCTTAAGAAAACTGATAGTAAAGATGTATAGAAGATCTGTAAAAATATCCCTGATCCTGGTTTACCTCGTAATTATTGCGGGTGCTGTAGTTAGAATGACCGGATCTGGAATGGGTTGTCCAGACTGGCCTAAATGTTTTGGCTACTACATCCCTCCTACTGAGGT
Source organism: Christiangramia echinicola DSM 19838 (assembly GCF_000423065.1). Taxonomy (GTDB): domain Bacteria; phylum Bacteroidota; class Bacteroidia; order Flavobacteriales; family Flavobacteriaceae; genus Christiangramia; species Christiangramia echinicola. Next base: position 506,850 of record NZ_AUHG01000011.1, on the reverse strand, counting down.
TTCAGAATTAGAATTTCAACCAAACCGGGAATATAAGGAAGGACAGGTTATTATTGTTGATGAAACCCTGAAGGTTGCAGCCAGCACTTTTACTACAAAAGAGGAGTACAAGCCTTCAAATTGGGTTAATTACGAGAAGCACGATTACTCCATCTTTAATCCAACCCATACCTGGGTGGAATATATCAACCGCCTCTTTGGTGCCCTGGCCGGATTAGCGGTATTAATAATGGCTTTTCTTTCTATCAAAAAATTCCGTTTTCGTAAAAGGATCCCTATCCTGTCCTGGATATGTGTTTTTCTAATGGGATTTCAGGCATGGTTGGGAGCCACGGTAGTATATTCGGTATTAGCACCGGCTAAGATCACTATTCATATGGTTATGGCGCTGGTTATAGTCGCTGTTCTACTTTACCTGCTCAGCATCTCTGCAGAAAAGAGAACAAACCAGTATAAAACAAAAAGCTTTCAGATCTTACTTGGTCTTGCAGTTATTCTTACCCTAATCCAGGTAGTTATGGGCACCCAGGTGAGACAGTTCGTAGATGAACAGATTCGGAGCTTAGGATACGATTCCAGAGATATGTGGCTGGAAGATCCAAATATCACCTTTTATATTCACCGGTCGTTCTCAATACTTGTCTTATTACTCAATTTATTTTTGTGGTGGAAAAACAGAAAACTTAACCTGAACCTCAGCAAAATAAATACTGTAATCATTTTAATTCTTCTGGAAGTCGCTACCGGAGTGGCTATGTATAATTTTGATTTCCCATTCCTTTCACAACCAATGCATCTAGTGATCGCATCCATACTTTTCGGATATCAGTTTTACCTGTTAATGGAAAGTAATTATGCTACAGAGAAGATTTAAAAATTGTAACTTTGACCTCCAAATTTTTTAGATATGGTTTATAGATTCCGAGTAATTCTCGATGCAGATGAAGATGTTTTCAGAGATATAGAAATGCTTCAGGAAAGCACCCTGGAAGACCTACACAATACTATCGTCCAGTCTTTTGGGTTTGATGGTACAGAGATGGCTTCATTTTATATTAGTGATGGAGAGTGGAACCAGGGAGAAGAGATCCATCAGTTCGATATGAGTGGTCATGATACTTCGATCAAATTAATGAATGAAACTACCCTGGATAGTGTACTTTCAGAAAAACAGACTAAACTAATTTACGTTTACGACTTTCTAAAAATGTGGACCTTCTTCGTAGAATTAGGTCAGATAGCAGAAATTGAAGAAGGACGTGATTATCCTAATCTTATGTTCGTACACGGACAGATCCCGGAAAGTGCACCCGAGAAAGAATTCAAAGGTGAGGACGAAGGAATGCTGAACGGTGATTATGATGATGATTTTGATACTGACGGTTACGACGATTTCGAATTTGACGAGAACTGGAACTAATTCTCACACCGGGATTTACTTTTAGTTAATTTCTTCTGATAAAACTTCTTTCAGAAGTCACATTTTTCAACTTTATTTAGTCAAAATTTCAGATATAGATGATCAATCTTTTTAATGCCCAAATTGAATCTCTTTCCATACATCGTGTTGGAAATAAAAATCGTGGCGAGAACATGTTTGTTTCTGCCTCAACTTTTCATTTGAATGATGAAATAAAACCTTTGATCAAGGAATATTTTCTGAAGCCTTTTCGAGAAAAAGAAGAAACTTATTATCGTTTTCATCATGAAAGTGATGTCGAATTCAATGAGTTATACAATTTGGCGAATCAAATTTTTGATGATCCCTTCAATACTCATGAGTATTCAAAAAAGATAGCCACTTTACTATACGAACAATCCACGCATCCTCATATTAAGAGCGGGGAAGTTTATGTGGTGTATTTTGAAGGCATGCAGCTGGATAATGAAAAAATGTCGGCTATTGGAATTTTTAAATCTGAATTGAAACATGAATTCCTTCAGTTCGAGCAAAACCAGAGCAATCTGGAAATGATCGTACAGCAGGGAGTAAACTTGCAAAAACTTGATAAAGGCGCTATCATTTTCAATAAGCATCGAGATGAAGGCTATAAGATACTTTCGGTAGATTCTAATCGTTATGATACAAAATACTGGCTGGAAAACTTCCTGGGAGTAGACGTACTGGCAGATGAGAACTATTTCACAAAGAACTACCTGAATTTCGCTAAAAACTTCGCAAAAGACGTGGTTTTACCTGCTGAAGATAAGAAGCAGGAAGTGATGTTCATGAACCGTAGTATGGATTACTTCGCGAAAAACGATGATTTTGAGGAGAGCAATTATATCAATTCAGTAATTGACAACCCTGCTTTAATTCCTGAATTTCAGAATTACAAAGTTGAAAAAGCTCCAAAATATAAGGTAGAAGATCTTACCAATTTCCCCATTGCGAACAAGGCTGTTACAGATGCTCGTAAGAAGATCAAAAATGTGATCACGCTAGATACGAATATCCAGATAAAGATGGATTTTGTAAACGCCGAATCTGCAGAGAAATTTGTAGAGAAAGGATGGGATGAAGAAAAGCAGATGTATTACTACCTGGTCTATTTCAATAAAGAAGAGAAAAAGTAATAGGATTAAAATTGAATAAAAAAGGGAAGTACATTTATTACTTCCCTTTTTATTTTATAAACTATTCCAGCAATCGCTGCATGTTCACAGTGTCATAGTTACGCTTCACAAAGTCCAGTGCAGTTCTTAAGATCTGCCCCATGGTGCTCGCACGCTTGAACTTCATATCTTTCGAAAAAGCATAAAGGTCGTTTCTTAGCTCTTTCACATTATCTTTAGTAGAAACATGATCGTTGATCATACATCTTATTAATTCCTTATACCTGCTTTGTGTATTTATCATCCTTTTAGCCAGTAGCGATCGCTCCTCTTTTCGATACTGCTCTATAGAAGACTCTTCCAGCTTATCTGAAACCAGCTTTACCATCTTATAATTCTCTTTAAAGAATTGTGGACGATATACTTTTAAATTCCCTTCAAAACACTGCTGATCAAAATCTATAGCCCTTATTTGATATTCTACGTGATCAAAATCATGTGTAGGGATTACCACATAGTTGTAAGATCTCATATCTCCCAGTAACCTTACCGTACAACGTTCGTTGAATTTTACAAACTGTTTGGCTATTTGGGTTTGCGCTCTCAGGTCACATTCCGGCAAATGATCTTCGATAAAAACATCACCCGGAATTCCCGCAATATGCTCTTCTATCAAAGTGTCTTTATAAACCAGAAAATTAATACGGTGAGGAGATAATAAATGTTCGAATTCCAGGCCATAAAGTCTCGAGGCATCTGCTTTTTTCACATAGAAATAAGTAAAACTATCATTTAGAATATTTCGGACTTTTACCCGGAATGGTTTCGAATTACCAAAAGTACAGTAGTCGATCGCATCAACATTCAGGTATTCCAGAGAGTCATCACTACCATCTGAATGCAGAATGGTATAAACCTTTTTAAGGCTATTATCAATCTCTATCCTTTCATGGTCTGGATAATAACAGCGCACCCAGAAAGTATCTTCATCGTGCTGGTCGTAAACCACTATAGAACCTGAAAAACGTAGCAGATCGTCATAGAAAACCGGGATTTTTGTATTGCGATTATATTTAGCAAGATATCTATTGAAGCGTTCATTTACAGGAAATGCAGGCTTCTTCTTTGACATCAGTTTTTCATCCATAGTTATCCTCGTTTGCTCAAAATTAAGGTTATTATAGGGAAACCTGTAACAAAATCCTATTTTAGACGTCGTATTTTAAACACTTAACCAATCTTGGAAACAATTTTAAGTTTAAATAACCTGACCAAAAAATTCGGCAGGATCACCGCTGTCGATGATTTAAGTTTTAGTATAGAAAAAGGAAATGTTTATGGCATCCTGGGCCCTAACGGAAGTGGTAAATCCACCACCCTGGGAATGGTCCTGAATGTAGTAAACAAAACTTCCGGAAATTTTCAATGGTTTGATGGGAAAATGTCAACTCATGAAGCTTTGAAAAAAGTAGGAGCTATTATAGAGCATCCTAATTTCTATCCCTATATGACTGCAGAGCAGAACCTTGCATTGGTTTGTAAAATAAAGGGAACCAATAAAAGTAAGATTCTTGAAAAACTTGAAATTGTAGGGCTTTTAGACAGAAAAGACAGCAAATTCAAAACGTTTTCTTTGGGAATGAAACAACGGCTTGCCATCGCCTCTGCCCTTCTAAATGATCCTGAAATACTTATTCTAGATGAGCCAACTAACGGACTGGATCCTCAGGGAATTCATCAAATTAGAGAGATCATCAGGAAGATCGCATCTGGAGGAACTACTATTTTGCTAGCTTCTCACCTTCTTGATGAAGTTGAAAAAGTCTGTTCTCATGTAGTGATCATTAGAAAAGGTGAGAAATTATATAGTGGGCCGGTAGACCAGATAATTAATAGCTTTGGGTTCTTCGAATTGAAGGCAACAGATATGACAAGACTGGAAGAACTGCTGCAAACTCACCCTAAAATCGGAAAGATCACCACGAATGAAGGTTTTATTACTGCTATACTGGACGATCCTATGGAAGCAGATGAGATAAATAGCTTTCTTTTTGAAAAAGGACTTTCTCTATCGTATTTGAATAAACGTAAAGAGAGCCTGGAAGAACAATTCCTTCAATTAACCAACCAAACTGCCCAAAACTAATGCTACGTTTACTCGAAATAGAATACAATAAATTACGCTATAGCAGATCTGCCAGAATATTAATAATCACCTATTTTATCCTTATCACATTTATCGCGCTTATAGCATCGATAGAATTCAATATTGGACAAATAGAATTCAGAGTTGCAGATCAGGGAATTTTCAACTTTCCCTATATCTGGCACTTTAATAGTTATATCGCTGCGATATTAAAATTATTCCTGGCCATCGTTATAGTTTCAATGATGTCTAATGAATACAGCAACCGAACAATAAAACAGAATCTTATTGACGGGCTAAGCAAAAAGGAATTTATCCTATCCAAATTCCTGACCGTAATTGTATTCTCAGGTATTTCCACTTTATTCCTTTTTGTAGTTACTATGATCCTGGGCTTGTCATTTTCAGATTTTAATGAAGCCTCCATCATATTCTCAGATCTAGAGTTTTTACTGGCCTATTTCGTAAAACTTACTGGCTTTTTTGCTTTCTGTATGTTCCTTGGAATTCTTGTAAAAAGATCAGCTTTCGCGCTTGGTTTTCTAGTGGTATGGGCAATTCTGGAAAAGATCCTCTATGCATTTCTTAATTTCAAGGTTTTCAAGGGTACTGATATTGCTACTGAAATAATGCAGTTCTTTCCTTTAGAAAGCATTAGCAACCTTATTGTTGAACCATTCTCAAGATTGAATGCTGTTCAAACAGCGGCCAGCCAGATTGGAGGCGAATTAGATAAGGATTACGGGATCCACTGGTACCAGCTTTTAATAGTGATTGTATGGATTGTTATTTTTGTTTACGCTTCACTAATTCTTTTAAGAAAAAGAGACCTTTAATCTCACTAGCCATATTATAAAATGAGATTCGTATCGGTTTTAATATTTTTACTCGTCAACATAAATATTATCAACGCCCAGGGTGGTGTCAATGATTGTTCCGGTGCAATTAAAATATGTGGCGACGGAGCAATTTCAAGTAATGCCAATGGCGTAGGAAGTCAGGAATTAACAGGCAGAAATAATTGTTCCAGCCAGGAACATAATAGCCTTTGGCTGGAGATAGAGATCACCAAAGCAGGAACGCTTGGGTTCAACCTTAAACCTACCAGTGGAGCACTGAATATTGATTATGATTTCTTTATATTCGGTCCAAATGCCAGTTGCGGAAATCTGGGTAATGCCATACGCTGTTCTACCACGAACCCTCTAGCATCCAATGCTACTTCCAATCACACCGGCATGAACGATTCTGAACTCGACACCAGTGAAGGACCTGGACCTAATGGCAATAATTTTATTAAATCATTAGATGTTCTTCCCGGTGAAACCTATTTTATTGTAATAGATAGACCCATTGGTAACAGCCCTTTTGAAATCGAATGGACCGGTACTTCTACCGTAGGCAGTTTTCCATTTCCAGAAGGCCCTGAAATAAGTAAACCGGGTGATCTTGAAGCTTGTAATTCTAATGGAGTTTCAGATTTTGATATTTTCAGCACTTCTGCAGAAATTGTATCCCAGAATAATACCAGTTTAACTTACCACGAATCTCTTGCCGATGCTTCAGATAATCAAGGAGCTATCCAGGGAACTTATACAAGTACGCAAGCTCTTAAAACTATATATGCCCGGGTTGAAAATGATTTAACAGGTTGCGCCAGGATCACAGAATTTGACCTGATAATTAATGATGGACCTATAATAAATCAGGATAACTCTATTGAACAATGTGATCTGGATTTAAACGGAAATGAATACTACGTTCTATCAGATCTTAATTCTTCCATTCTTGACGGTAAGGATCCTTCTGATTTTCAGATCCAGTTTTTCAGCAATTTGAATGACGCAAACACAAATCAAAATTCAATTACTTCAGGGTATTCTTCAGAAGGAAATGAAACCGTTTTCACCAAAGTTTCAGAAATCAATAATCCCGACTGCTTTAATATTGCAGAAATAAACCTGATCTTAAATGAACCACCACAAATAGAATCCTACTCTGTGGTTCAGCCTCAAATAAATTCAAACAGTAATACGATAACTCTGGACATCGAAAATGTATCAGATTATGAGTTTTCTTTGGGAAATATAGACGGGCCTTTCCAAACCAGCACCACATTTAATAATGTAAATTCTGGTTTTCAAACCATTTACATCAGAGACCTTAAAGGTTGCGCGATCGTAAGTTCAGAAATTGTCGTTTTAGGTTATGATAATTTTTTCACTCCAAATAATGATGGTGTGAATGACTTCTGGAAATTGAGAGGTATTGATACTGCCGGTAATCTAATCCATATTTTTGACCGTTATGGCAAACTTCTAATCAAACTTCAGGCTTCAGATAAAGGTTGGGATGGAACCTATAACGGTACAGAAATGCCAGCCGATGATTACTGGTTCAGAGTTTCTCTTCAAAACAAACAGGAATTCAACGGGCACTTCTCACTTGTTAGATGATTCCTAAAAAATTGATTTAAGCTGGATAATTGCTTAATTTCGTGAGGCTATGAAATGAGCCTTTATAAATCTCATATAATACTGATTTATAATGGCGAAATATATCTGATCGCTTTTAAACTAGTTTTAGATTAGATGAAAAAGAAAACCTGCTGAATGAAATTCGAAATTAAATCTGATTATAAACCTACAGGAGACCAGCCTAATGCTATTAAGCAATTGGTTTCAGGGATAGACAAAAACGAGCAATACCAGACACTTTTGGGTGTAACTGGCTCTGGAAAAACTTTTACTGTGGCCAATGTCATAGAGGAAGTTCAAAAACCTACTCTGGTACTGGCTCATAATAAGACTCTTGCAGCCCAGCTTTATTCGGAATTTAAGGAGTTTTTTCCTGAAAATGCAGTAGAATATTTTGTTAGTTATTATGATTACTATCAACCGGAAGCATTCATACCATCCTCTGGAACTTATATTGAAAAAGATCTTTCTATTAATGAAGAGATCGAAAAATTACGGCTTAGTACCACCTCTTCTCTTTTAAGCGGAAGAAGGGATGTGATTGTGGTCGCTTCAGTTTCCTGTCTTTATGGTATTGGTAATCCAGTAGAATTCAGGAAAAATGTGGTTTCTATCGAAAGGGATATGCAAATTTCCAGAACCAAGTTTTTACACAGATTGGTTCAAAGTCTATATTCCAGGACCGAAGCAGAGTTTAACCATGGTAATTTCAGAATAAAAGGTGATACAGTAGATGTTTTCCCTAGTTATGCTGATAACGCTTTCAGAATTCACTTTTTTGGAGATGAGATCGAAGAGATCGAAGCTTTTGATCCCGGAACCAATGATATTATTGAAAAATACGATCGGTTAAATATATATCCGGCGAATATGTTTGTGACCTCTCCGGATGTCCTCCAGGGTGCAATTCATGAAATCCAGGATGATCTGGTAAAACAAGTGAGTTATTTTCAGGATATTGGTAAAAACCTGGAAGCAAAACGCCTTGATGAAAGAACCAATTTTGACCTGGAAATGATCAGGGAACTTGGTTATTGTTCAGGAATTGAGAATTACTCCAGATACCTGGACGGTAGAAAACCAGGAACCAGGCCTTTCTGTTTACTGGATTATTTTCCAGATGACTATCTTATGGTAGTTGATGAATCACACGTTACCATCCCTCAGGTTCATGCTATGTTTGGCGGTGACCGTTCAAGAAAAGAAAACCTGGTAGATTATGGTTTCAGATTACCTGCGGCGATGGATAACAGACCTTTAAAATTTGAAGAATTTGAGGCTCTTCAGAATCAAGTGGTATATGTAAGTGCAACCCCGGCAGATTACGAACTTCAAAAAAGCGAGGGGATCTATGTTGAGCAGGTAATACGACCAACTGGTTTACTGGATCCGGTTATTGAAGTAAGACCTAGCTTAAATCAGATCGATGATCTTATAGAAGAAATACAACTTCGAGTTGAAAAAGATGAAAGGATCCTGGTAACTACCTTGACTAAAAGAATGGCTGAGGAGCTTACGAAATATCTCACCAGAATCGATATTCGCTGCCGCTATATACATTCAGATGTAGATACTCTGGAAAGGGTTGAAATTATGCAGGATCTTCGAAAAGGAATTTTCGATGTGCTCGTTGGAGTCAACCTTCTTCGTGAAGGTTTGGACCTACCTGAAGTATCCCTTGTAGCTATTATCGATGCCGATAAAGAAGGTTTCCTTAGAAGTAATCGTTCGCTTACTCAGACCATTGGTCGTGCCGCCAGACACGTAGAAGGAAAAGCAATTCTTTATGCGGATAAGATCACAGATAGTATGCAAAAAACTATCGATCAGACTGAATATAGAAGGAGTAAACAAATAGAATACAATAAAGAGAATAATATTACTCCTACAGCGCTGGTTAAAAAATATAACAATGCCCTCATAAAGGAGAAGCTTGACATCTATGATCACGAAAAACGTCCTGACCTGAAAGCCGCGGAAGAGGAAGCGGAATATCTAACAAAACCTCAGATGGAGAAGAAAGTTAGGGAGAAACGAAAAGCGATGGAGACTGCTGCTAAAGAGCTTGATTTTATGCAAGCTGCGCGACTTCGGGACGAGATTAAAGTTTTACAGGGAAAAATTAGCGAAATGGCCTAATTAAATATCTGAGGATAAATATTTTAAACTATATTTACCTGAACCTAAAGCATTTAACAATACTTGAATGTCAAACTAAATCTGTTTGTCATGAGAACTTTTTATGCTTTTATTCTATTATTCTTCAGTTTTTCACTTACTGCGCAGGTAGGAATAGGAAACTCAGATCCCAAGGCCCAACTTGACATATCTGCAACAAATAAGGACGATCCGGCCAATATTGATGGTATTCTAATTCCACGAATAGAAAAATTCCCGATACAAAATCCTGGAACTGATCAGCATGGAATGCTGGTATTTTTAAGCAAGAACGTTACTGGTTTTAATACAGGATTTTATTTCTGGAATGCTTCAGAGATGAAATGGAAATCACTTGGTTCAGAAATCACAGGTTCAAATTTTTACAAAGCTGGAACAACACAAAGTCCTAATAATATAGTAGACAATATCTTTCGGGAAGGCAGTATTGGAGTTGGCACCGATCTAATTTCTTCCAGGTTGCAAGTTGCGATCGCACCTGGTAAGGATCTCACATTGAAGAAGGCATTTGAGGTGGATAATGCAAATTCAGCCACAGACAATCTTACTACCTATGGAATTGTAAATGATAATCGCAGTCAAACAAATGGCAATAAATACGGGATCAAAACCAATGTAGGCGGAGTTGGAAATGGCATTCATTATGGGATTTTTAATGAGACCTATCAAAATACAGGAACTAACGATATCTACGGAATATTCAACCGTGTTGGCCGAACCTTTGGCGCAAAAAGTAACAATTTTGGTATCTATAGTGAAATAGGAAGTATCCAGGGAGTAGGAAATATATACGGAATCTATAGCATAGCGCTGGGCGACGCTAATAGTAATGTTTTTGCCGGTTATTTTGCCGGTCGGGTGGGAATAGGCAATACACCCGATACCGAATACATACTACCTTCATCCCGTGGAACTGAAGGACAAATTTTAATGACCAATGCTACGGGACAGGTTTCCTGGACAAATGCCAGTGTTGAAAACTACTCTTCTACAACGAGTGCCACAGGGGATTTTGTGATCACAGATGAAATTGGCACATTAAGAATCAACAACCAGGTCACCGGAATTGTAATTCCTGCATCGGCTTCGAATAAAGGAAGGATAATTAGATTAATAAACTGGCCAGGCAATTCAGAAAAGAATTTGGTTTTTCTGGGTGGAGATGATCTATTTGATGTAAGAACCAATTCAAAAGTACTTAGTATTAAACCGCAACAGGTATTAACCATTCAAAGCGCTGGGAACAGATGGATACTTTTAAATCAATAAAAAAAGCACCCGGTTTGGGTGCTTTTTCCTTTAACTAATCAAACTAATCCAGGTTACGAAATATCTATTAATCTTTTCGCCTGAACCTTCGCATCTTCTTTCTTAGGAAGTGCGATCTCCAGAACTCCATTATTATATGAAGCTGAAATTTTTGAATTATCTACCGAATCTGGTAGGCTAAAAGCACGCTTAAAAGTGCGATAGCTAAATTCTTTTCTGGTAAATCTTCCATTCTTATCGGTAGATTCGTTCTCTTTTTTTTCTTCAGAAGAAATCGTTAATACATCATTGTCTAATTCTATATTAAAATCTCCTTTAACCATTCCCGGTGCAGCTACTTCCACATTAAAACCATCTTCAGATTCCATAATATTCACAGCAGGAATACTGGTTCCTATACTGTTTACATTAGTAGTTCCACCAAGCCAGTCAGTTTTGAACATATCATCAAAAACTGAAGGCAACCAATTTGTCTCGTTTCTTTTAATTAAACTCATAGCTTTATGTTTTATGTTAATATATTTTGTTTTCATAAATTCTATAGCAATTCAAAGGCCAGATCAAAATACATGTCTTTTTGTCTTATTTAATTGTTTTTAATCCGACATTTTGTCTCGTTAAGCTAAATAAATATTAAATACTTCCGGCAACCACCAGATTCATTAACTTTAATCTTTGAATTCCCTACTGAATGAAACAACTACTAAATCGCTTTATTTCCTTTTTTAATGTTCTTGAGAGTAAGATTGCTTTCTACCCAACACTACTGGCATTTCTAGGCTTCAATTTTGCATTTTTCATGCTCTATCTTGAAAACAAAGGAGTTTCACGGTATTTAATTGAACATTTTCCTGTTCTGGTCGTTGATAATGGTGATACGGCAATGACCATTCTGAGCTCACTTATTTCCGGTCTTATTTCGATGGTTGTATTCAGTTTTTCCATGGTAATGCTTTTATTAAGCCAGGCTTCTAGTAATTTTTCACCAAGATTGCTTCCGGGTTTAATCAGCGATAAACGACACCAGGTAATCCTGGGGATCTATCTTTTTACCATTCTTTACTGCATTTTTATCTTATTCTCTATCCAACCAACAGGAGATCAATACCAGATACCTGGATTTGCAGTACTGCTGGGAATTTTACAAACTGTGGTTAGTATATATGCCTTTATATATTTTATCCATAATATTTCCCAAAGCATACAAATAAGCAATATCCTTCAGAACATATTCAAGGTGGCTAAGAGAAGATTAGATGAACTTATTGATAATGAAGAACAACAGTTCAACGACTTCCCTACAACTGAAGATTGGGCTGAATACCATAGCGAGAAGAGTGGATACCTCCAGAATATATCTTTTACTAATCTGGTAGGGATTTGCGAGGCAGAAGGTATACAACTACACATTCTCCCTGTAAAAGGAATATTTGTTTTAAGCGGAATTCCTCTTTTCAGATCAAGTAAAGAACTGGATAAGAACACAATCAAAAAGATTCTCACAAATTTCAATTTCTCAAGAGAAGAATTGGTTTCAGATAATTACACTCTTGCCTTTAAACAGATCACCGAAATAATCGTAAAAGCAATGTCTCCTGGTATTAATGATCCCGGAACAGCCATTAATGGAATCGACTATATGACCGAACTCCTCGCCCTAAGAATGAGGAAAAAAGATACCAGTGTAATAGTTCGTGATGATAAAACATACATTAAGCTGAATACAGTTAGTTTTGAGGATTTGCTTCATAACATTATGGCATCCATTCGTACTTATTGCAAGCATGATATTATCCTTGTTCAAAAATTATTACTCATGTTTTATTATCTGGAAAAACAACAGACAAATGAATATTCTTATTCAAAAACTTTAAGACATGAAGCAGAAAATTTACTCAGGGACGCAAAAGAATCAATCAAAAATGAGGATGATATAGAAACTGCAGTTAACTTAGCGGCAAAATTTAATCTTCAGACAGAAAACTAGTATGGCACTAACCAACAATGATATATTCAAAAAATTACGAGTTGCTCATAAACTCACCAATGAAGACATCGTAAAGATCTGTGAACTGGTTGATTTTAAGGTTACCAAAAGTGAGCTGGGGGCAATCTTCAGAAGAGAAGATCATGAAAAATATGTAGAGTGCGGAGATCAGTTCCTGAGAAATTTCCTTGATGGTCTTATTATACACCTTAGAGGCCCAATGCCGAAAAAGAAGTAGAACGTTTGACGTTAATAAAAAAATAAAAAGGAGTTGAAAATAAATTCAACTCCTTTTCTTTTTTCGAATTTTGATTCTTATCGAACCAGTTTCTTGTATTTAATACGCTTCGGCATAATATCTCCACCAAGACGTTTCTTCTTATTTTCTTCGTAATCAGAGAAGCTACCTTCGAAGAAATAAACCTGTGAATCTCCTTCAAAAGCAAGAATATGAGTACAAATCCTATCAAGGAACCAACGGTCGTGAGAAATAACCACCGCACATCCAGCAAAGTTATCCAAACCTTCTTCCAGAGCTCTTAATGTATTTACATCCAGGTCGTTCGTTGGCTCATCCAGAAGCAGTACGTTTCCTTCTTCTTTCAGGGTCATAGCTAAATGCAGTCGGTTTCTTTCCCCACCAGATAGCATATTAACTTTCTTATTCTGTTCGCTTCCGCTGAAGTTAAAACGACTTAAGTATGCTCGTGAATTTACCTGACGGCCTCCCATCATGATTAATTCCTGCTCATCGCTAAAGTTCTGCCAGATAGTTTTTTCCGGATCAATATTCGAGTGACTCTGATCTACATAAGCGATCTGAGCGGTTTCACCAACATTGAAACTTCCTTTATCTGGTTCCTCTTCTCCCATGATCATTTTGAAAATAGTGGTTTTACCAGCACCGTTAGGCCCAATAACACCTACTATTCCAGCCTGCGGAAGGTTGAAATTAAGATCTTCATAAAGCAATTTATCACCAAAGGCTTTACTTACTCCGTTAGCATCGATAACATTGGTACCTAAACGAGGTCCGTTTGGTATATAGATCTCCAGCTTTTCGTCCATCTGCTTTTGATCCTGACTAAGAAGTTTATCATAGTTCTTAAGACGAGCCTTTTGCTTGGACTGTCTTCCCTTCGGACTCATTCTGGACCATTCCAGCTCTCGCTCTAAAGTCTTCTGGCGCTTACTCGCCTGCTTCTGCTCCTGGGCAAGTCTTTTAGATTTTTGATCTAACCATGAAGAATAATTCCCTTTCCAAGGAATTCCTTCTCCTCTGTCTAGTTCAAGGATCCATCCCGCAACATTATCCAGGAAATAACGGTCGTGAGTTACGGCGATCACCGTTCCTTTATATTGCGCTAAATGATGCTCTAACCAATGAACAGATTCTGCATCAAGGTGGTTGGTAGGCTCATCCAATAGTAATACATCTGGCTCCTGAAGCAAAAGTCGGCATAATGCAACTCTTCTTCTTTCTCCACCTGAAAGCACTGAAATCTTTTTATCTGAATCTGGAGTTCTTAAAGCATCCATTGCTATTTCCAGCTTCGTATCAAGTTCCCAAGCATTAGAAGCGTCGATTTTATCCTGAAGTTCAGCCTGCTTATCCATAAGCTTCTGCATTTTGTCTGCATCTTCATAAACTTCCGGAAGACCAAACATATCGTTGATCTTATTGTATTCGTCAAGAATTCCAACAGTTTCAGCAACTCCTTCTTTTACAACCTCGAGAACCGTCTTTTCTTCATCAAGTTCTGGCTCCTGTTCTAACATCCCCACGCTATAGTTAGGTGAAAAAACAACGTCTCCCTGGTAATTTTGATCTTTACCGGCTATGATATTCAATAATGTAGATTTTCCAGAGCCATTAAGACCCAGAATTCCAATTTTAGCCCCATAAAAAAAGCTGAGGTATATATTCTTTAAAACCGGCGTATTTGCATTTTTAAATGTTTTGGTAACTCCAGACATGGAAAAAATTACCTTATTATCGTCTGCCATATATTTTTAGAATTAAAATTTTTATAGATTTTACGAGATTGCAAATATCCTGAATTTTTCACAGAATTCAATTATCATAAACTCCCAATAATCTTTGAATTATCAGTAATTGACCAGTATGATAGGCGGTATGCTCAACAACAAGAAGAATCTCTCTAAATAAGCTGTGCTTTTGAGAATTTATAACAGGTTTACTGAGGTCGTTCTTTTCATCTAAAATAAATTCTTTCAGTAATCTTCGATCTTCAAAGTAATCAGATTTTAGATCTTCCCACGCTTCTTCGCCTGGTGGCTCTGGAGCTGAAGGCCAATAATCTTCTGGCCAGTTGCTCGCCTTATAGTCGCTAGAAACTGAATACTCCAGGATATCCTTTTGCGCAAAGGCCATATGAAAAAAGATCTCATAAAAGGAATAGGGTAAATCGCAAGGCCTCTGCCCAATTTTTTCAAAAGGAATAGCATCAAGAAAACTTTCTAAAGAACCATAAGCAGCGCCTCCTTCTAAATGTTGTACCAATTGATCCCTGTGTTCTTTATTTGAAAACATATATTGAGAATTAGACCCTTCCTTTTAGGGCATTGAAAACCCAGGAGATGAAGAAGAACCCGATCCCGGTTACAGAAAAACCAATTGCATAATCCTTATACTTAAGAACTCCCAGTAACACCAGTGCTGCACCTACAAGAAAAGTTAGAAAAGATGCCCAACCAAAAATGGTATTTTTATTCATCGACATAAACGCTGTTTTTATACAAATATCGGTTAATTTTTAATGCAGCATTTCAAGCCGAGAATTGTTGTGTTTTTGTATTTTAGCCAAAAGCCAATTCTGAGTGAAAATTCACAATATTTATTCAGAAATTAGATTAATTTAAAATTAATCACATTAAAATAAACAAATTATTGTAAAAAGCTCAATATAATGGATATCAACTTCAATAAAAATGAAGATCATAATAAGCTACTGGTTTCTTCTATGAGACAGAAGCTTGCCAAAATAAAATTAGGAGGAGGAGAAAAACGAATCGAAAAGCATCACTCCAAAGGAAAAATGACGGCTAGAGAACGAATTGATTTCCTTCTTGATGATAAAGAAAAGTCTATTGAAATAGGTGCTTTTGCCGGTGATGGGATGTATGAGGAGCATGGCGGATGCCCTAGTGGTGGTGTAGTGGTGAAAATTGGTTACGTTTCTGGCAAACAATGTATAGTGGTCGCTAACGATGCTACTGTTAAAGCAGGTGCCTGGTTCCCAATTACCGGGAAAAAGAATCTAAGAGCTCAGGAAATTGCTATTGAAAACAGGCTGCCAATCATTTATCTTGTAGACAGTGCAGGTGTATTTTTACCCATGCAGGATGAGATCTTCCCCGATAAAGAACATTTTGGAAGGATCTTTAGAAATAATGCCGTGATGAGTAGTATGGGTATTACCCAGATAGCTGCAGTGATGGGAAGTTGTGTTGCTGGTGGTGCCTATTTACCAATTATGAGTGACGAAGCTCTTATAGTTGAAAAGACCGGAAGTATATTTTTAGCCGGTAGCTATTTAGTTAAAGCGGCAATTGGAGAGTCTATAGACAATGAAACTCTTGGTGGAGCAACTACGCACAGCGAAATTAGCGGAGTTACAGATTATAAGGCAAAAGATGATAAGGATGCTTTAACCCGCATTCAGAATATCATGGATAAGATCGGTGATTTTGATAAAGCCGGATATAGCCATAAAAAACCCGCTAAACCAAAGGAAAAACCTGAAGAGATCTACGGAATACTTCCTAAAAAGAGAAGCGACCAGTACGATATGCATAAGATCATTGAAAGACTGGTAGACAATTCAGAATTCGAAGAGTATAAAGAAGGTTACGGTCAGACGATCATTACCGGTTATGCTCGAATTGATGGATGGGCAGTTGGGATCGTTGCAAATCAACGAAAGATCGTTAAAACTAAAAAAGGAGAAATGCAGTTTGGGGGAGTGATCTATTCTGATTCTGCCGACAAAGCAACCCGATTTATAGCAAATTGTAACCAAAAGAAAATCCCTTTGGTATTTCTACAGGACGTTACAGGTTTTATGGTTGGAAGTAAAAGTGAACACGGCGGTATCATTAAAGATGGTGCTAAAATGGTAAGTGCAGTTAGTAATTCTGTGGTACCAAAATTCACGATTATTATTGGTAATTCTTACGGTGCAGGAAATTACGCCATGTGTGGTAAGGCTTATGATCCACGCTTAATTGCTGCCTGGCCAAGTGCTGAGTTAGCTGTTATGGGAGGAACCCAGGCTGCAAAAGTTCTGGCTCAGATCGAGACTGCGTCTATGGAAAAGAAAGGTGAGAAAGTAGATGAAGAAAAGGAAAAAGAGGTTTTTGAAAAACTAAAAGCGAAATACGACTCACAGACTTCAGCCTATTATGCTGCCGCAAGAATCTGGACAGATGCTATCATAGATCCACTAGACACCCGGAAATGGATCTCTATGGGAATTGAAGCAGCAAACCACGCTCCTATTGAAAAGAACTTTAATCTTGGTGTGATTCAAACCTAATCTATGAGATTATTTTTATTGCTATTCATATTTATTCAAGCTGCTCAATTATATAGTCAGGATACCATAAATCCTCGAAATAGTCACCGTTATTTAAACCTGAAAGATTATAAAAAACTGCTTGGAAAGACTTCAGATAGCACCGAATTTATTTACAGAAATGGTGATACCCTGGTAAAGATCCCAAATGATTTTGAACTATTTGGAACTGGATACAGAGTTGAAGTTAAATATAAATATAAAGATTCAGCATTTTTATCCATTTACAAAAATGTAGTTTTTAACCTTGGAAAAGGAAGCAGCGATGCCGAACGCATGAGGTATTGGAAGGATGATGTGAAAATTTTCTTCGATGAAAGTGTCCCTGCCCAACATGCAAATGAATTAATGCAGTTTGCAAAAAAAGCCTCCAGCGGTATAGATTCTTTGAATATTTCAAGAAACTTTCTTCGAGATAAGGCCAATTATATTGTGTATTACCTAAATCGGGAAAATCAAACAGATTATGAACCCAGAATTGCGAATGCTAAAGGTGGTTACTATATAAGCTGGAATAACAAACAACAAATTTACGACGGCAAACTAAAGATTAATACCTCTCTGGTTAAGACCGAAAAATATCAATTAGAGCTTTTAAAATATCATTTTTTAAAATCCCTTGGGCATTTTAAATCTTCAAAAAAGTTGGATTGCAAAAGCTACTTTTCATCCTGTAATTCCACTCGTGAACTTACAGATATAGACCTGGAATTACTTAAATATCATTACTCTTATGGTGTTTGTAAAGGAACAGATTTAAAAAGTTTCACCGAGCTTACCAATTCAATGAATAAAAAACTTGAGGCAGATCCAAATGCTCGATTATACGTAGTTCATTATGAATAAACTCCTTTTCACATTAATCCTCCTATTTTCTTTAAACCATATAAATTCACAGGTAGTTGGATCAAATCACTCTAATTATACTGAAGCTGACACATTAAGAGGCTCCTTAAGGCCCGAAAGGAATAGTTTTGATGTTCAAAAATATCATTTAAAACTTAAGGTGGAACCTGAAAAGAAGTCTATTTCCGGATCCAATGTAATAAGCTTTGAGGTATTAGCGAATATGCCTGTGATGCAACTGGATCTGTTCGAGAATATGCAGATCGACTCAATAATTCATGGTGAAAAAAACCTAATATATGAACGTAGACATAATGCTGTATTTATAGACTTCGAAAAGGAATTAAGTAAAGGAACAACAGATTCTATTGAGTTCTTCTACCATGGAAACCCTGTGGTGGCAAAAAACGCTCCCTGGGATGGAGGTTTTGTTTGGGACGAGGACAAAAATGGAAATCCTTGGATAGGTGTTGCGGTTCAGGGAACGGGAGCGAGTTTATGGTATCCCAATAAAGATCATCAAAGTGATGAGCCAGAGGAAGCACAAATGGACATAGCCGTTCCAAACGGACTTATGAATGTTTCTAATGGTAGATTAATTAGTGAAGAAGATCTTGGAAATGGTTTTACTAAATGGAGCTGGAAAGTAGTTAATCCAATCAATAATTATAATATTATGATCAACATTGGGGACTACGCTCACTTTTCTGAAAAATACAATGACCTGGACCTGGATTATTATGTGCTTTCATATAACCTAGAAAAAGCTAAGGAACATTTTACTGAGGTAAAGGATATGATGGCTTGTTTCTATGAGAAAATGGGACCATACCCATTTGAAGAGGACGGTTTTAAACTTGTAGAAACACCTTACCTGGGAATGGAACATCAAAGTGCTGTGGCCTACGGAAATAAATACTTAAAAGGTTACCTGGGAAATGACCTTTCCGGAACCGGGATCGGGTTAAAATGGGATTTTATAATTATCCACGAATCTGGCCATGAATGGTATGGAAACAGTATCACATCCAGGGATATTGCCGATATGTGGATCCATGAAGGATTTACAAGTTATACCGAAGCTATTTATACCGAATGTCGCTGGGGTAAAGAAGAAGCATTAGAATATATAAAAGGCATAAGGCAAAATATCAGCAATAAAAGTAAAATTATTGGCGACTACGGAGTGAATTCTGAAGGTTCTGGAGATATGTATTATAAAGGCTCCAATCTTTTAAACACTATCAGAAGTATTTATGATGATGATGAATTATGGTGGAACACTTTGAGAGATTATACAAAAACTTTCAAGCATCAAACGATTTCAACTGCAGATACAGAGAATTTTTTCAATAAAGCGACTCAAGTAGATCTTGAACCTGTTTTTGACCAATATCTTAGACATTCAGCTCTACCAGTACTTCAACTAAGGCAGGCTGACGATCAGATTTTATACAGGTGGAAAGCTGATGTGCCGGACTTTAAAATGCCTGTGGATGTTATTATCGATGAAGAGGAAATAAGATTTTATCCTACTTCAGAATGGCAGTCTTATGAGACTGGTGAAGAACTGGACGAACTATCTGTAAACGACCTGGAGTTTTATATTGAAACCGAGATCTTGAAATAGATACTTTTCAGTTGCTTAACTATTTACATTTTCGGTGACATTATTTATTTAATAATCTGATTTTTAGTAACTTAATATAAATTTACCGTTATGTTAAGCATAAAATCACTTAATAAATGGGCCAATGCACATACTTACTACTGGTTAGATCTTTTGAGAGTTGCTCTGGGCGTTTTCTTTTTTATAAAAGGAATCGGCTTTATTTCTCAAACTGAAACGCTGGTAGAATTAATAGAACCTCTTAGAGGTTTTGGAGGTGTCATGCTGGTAGTTCATTATGTTGCTCCCGCACATCTTGTAGGTGGAATCCTGATCGCATTCGGACTTCTTACCAGATGGGCATTAGTCGCACAACTACCCATCCTTTTAGGTGCAATCATCATCAATTTTGTTGGAATCATGAATGCTTCCAGCCTGATCCTCGCACTTTTAGTATTAGCATTTACTATTTTCTTTATTTTCTATGGATCTGGCAAACACTCCGCAGACTATATGATGAAAATGGGATATTAGGCCCTGTAAGCTTCAGTTTTCAGCTTTTTCCCCTGGAATTAGCATTAGATTTCTTTGTCTTTTATTTACATATCTAAATCCATCTTCTCCCCAGAAACCGGCTTCTTCCAGCATAATTCTAACACTTTTATCCCATTCAGCAATCTCGACCTCTGTATTAAGTTCGATCGCATACACCGTATTTTTGTATAAAGGATAATCACCTGTTCCAGAAACTCCTCCCTGTTGATCCCACATACCAATAGTTGGACCGGCAGAATGTCCATAAAGACCTAGAGGATGTGTATAGATCGAAGCTTTTAAACCTTCCTTTTTTGCCTGATCCAGGCTTTTTGAAAGGATCTCATTTCCGCTTAAACCAGTTTCAAAATTTGATGTAAGTATATCCTGTAGTTGATTGCCTTTCCCAAATGCTTCTACAAGATACTCTGGTGCCTCATCTTCATCTGCCTTTAAAACGTAAGCCATTTGTTGACAATCTGTATTCAATCGTAAATATGTAATGCCGAAATCGCAATGAATAAGATCTCCAGGAAGAATTACACTATTCCCTTTCTCATCTGAAAATGCCGTGATATGGTCCACTAGTTTTTCATTGCTTCGCTGGATATCTACGGTTGGATGAAACCAGGTTCCCAACCCCAATTCAGTAACTTTTTGACGCATCCACCACACTACATCATCTGTAGTGGTAACGCCAGGCTGAATGACTTTCGTACTAAAAGCTTCTTCAATAATATCATGAGTCATTTCTACCAGGTCGCTATAAATAACCATTTCTCGAAGGGTACGTGTTTCTATCCAACCTACTGCTAGTTCTTCAGCTGAAACTATTCTTTCTTCAAATTCGTCAGGTAAGACACTCATGAACTCATCGAAATCTGTTTTCACCAATCCATCGGCAATTCCATAATTTTCAGAAATATTAAGCCCGATCTTTGAAGGCTTTCTATCCCTAATAATATCTACCAATGCTTTCCATTGATCTGGTTGTTTTTCTTTATCCCAGGCAGACTCGATATTATCACCAATATTATATCTGGCGATGGCGAGTTTTTCTAAGTTATCCTTTTCCTTATCTCTATAAAACACAAGGATGGTCCTTCTGCGGGCATTGAGCCAGGTAGAAGGCAACATGGTTTTTAAAACCGGATCTTCATTATATTCCCGGGAGATCAATATCCACATATCAATTTCTGAACGATCCATAAGTTCTGGAAGAAGTTCATCAAACCGCTCCGCCAGAATCTGGTCGGTAATTTTAGATCTTTCTCTTTCGGCAAGGATCTGGCTTTGCGCTAATGATGTAACTAATATCAATACAGCAATTAGAATATTTTTCATGAGTTATTCAGGGAATTTCGAATTAGTTTATTTCAATTCTATCTTGTCTATCAGTAATTGAAATACTTCGTTTTTCTTATTGGCTATAAGGAAGCTGACCTCATCAATTTGAGAATGATTAAAATCTGGCTTATCAAGTTTGCGACCTCTGTAGGAAGGATACATATCTTCCAAAGGGAAATTTACATCCTGCCACTCGCCGTTGGTCGAAAATTCGGTAATATAAGAGAAGTAATCCCGGTCGTTATTCTTAACCCGAAACTGGTAATTCCTGCCATCTCCTTTCAATCGTATGGAGACAATCTTATTATTTAATATCTTCATTTTAGGCATGTCATACCTTACAGATGAAAATCCTCCATTATTCTCTAAAGAGATGAGTCCTTTGAACAAACCATGTCCATCCTCATTCAACTGAAAATCTCCGGTAGATTCTCCTCCCATCACTCCATCTACAACCACATTCCATTTGGATATATCGACATTGTGTTGAAAGTCAAAAATTGTTTGCAAATTGGAGTAAATTAAAAAAATAGAAAGAAACACAATAATACCGCATAAAAAGGTTTAGGACACTTTACTTTTCAAAGTATTCTCACGGTGAATCTTACCATTGGGTGTTTCCTCAAATTTCTCGATAAGATATATTTTCTTCGGCTTTTCGTATTTATCCAGGGCTTTGATATTATCTATCTGTTCTTTAAGCTCTTCAAGAGTATTTTCAGAAAAATCATCCTCTACAAATAATATTAATCGTTCACCTAAAGATTCATCTGGCATGGAGGTTACAAAAAAACGATGATCGAGTACAGAATTTAGTTTCTGCTCGATCTGTTCAGGAAATAATTTAACCCCGCCTGAGTTGATAACATTATCATATCGTCCTTTCCAAAGGAACTTTTTATAAGTAACAATTTCAACAACATCATTTGTAACAATTTCCTCGTCAAGAACATTTGGAGCCTTAACTACCAGGCATCCTCTATCATCCTGGGAAATACTAACGTTAGGCATTAATTTAAATGGACGTGCTTTTTTAAACTTTTTCTTAGGGTTAAGTCTTTTTGCAGCTATATGACTTGATGTTTCGGTCATACCATAGGTTTCGAAAATTTTTGAATCTACATCTATAAGCATTTTGCGTAACCTTGGCGAAACTGCACCCCCACCTATAATAAGCTTTTTAACCAGATGTAATCTGGCAATAGAATTATCTAACTGGAAAGGCGTCATAGCCGCAAAATCATACACCTTGAATAAGTTATCTAAAGGAATAGCAGATGGCGGAATTGTATCCAGATCCCATCCTAGAAACATAGCCCTAACAAGCATCATTTTACCGGCGATATATTCAGCTGGAAGACATAATAACGCAGTTGTGGTGGCTGGAAGTTCAAAGAACTTTGAAGTCGCCATTGCTGAGTTTATCATGTGCTGCTTCTTTAATCTAAGCTTTTTAGGAGTACCTGTAGACCCTGAAGTTTGCACCTCTATATAGGAAGTTGGCTTTAACCAATCTAAAAGAAAGCTACCAATCTGCTGCTCATATGGTTCTCCTTCCTTGATATAACTTAAGGCCACCTGCTTTAACTCTGCATTTGTAAAATGCCTTTTATTCAGCCTGAATTCTGGATGAGTTTCCGGTATTTTATACGTGTTCGGCATATTTAGACAAAGTTGGTCAATAACTTAATACTGAAAGTTAACGAATTGAAATGAAATTCTTAAATATGTTCAGAAACATTTAAGAATTCCAATACGTCTTTGGCACTTCGTCAATTATAAACCGATAAATTATATTCTGAATTCTATTCAGCTTGAACAGCTACAGGTCTTTCAACTTTCCCGAAAAGCTTTTCTTTCCAGTTTGTCCACTTATATTTCCTGGCCATGATATATAAAAATATAGGATAGATAACTAAAACTGGAATAAAAACATCCCAACCTGCAGAAGGTTCAGAAATATCTTTAAAAATAGAATGGGTTTGAAAAGCTGTCCAGTCTGCTGTGACCAGGAGTGCAGTGATAAGGTTATTAGCGGCATGGAAACCAAGGGCTAGCTCCAGACCTTCGTCCATAAGCGTCATGATTCCCAGCATAAACCCTGTACCTATATAATGCACCATGATGATATCCCCTAGTTTTCCCACTTCCGGATTAAAATAATGCAACCCTCCAAAAATCACTGAAGTTAAAACCAGCGGAATCCATCTATTTCTGGCCAGAATTCCAATTCCCTGCATTAAATATCCTCTAAAAAAATATTCTTCAAAACTGGTTTGAATAGGTATTAGTATTACTGAAATTAGTACCAGATAAAGAAATGGCTCTAACTGAAAATTAATTGTAAAATCTTCAGGATTAGAATAATAATCCAGCAGAGTTAATCCGATATTGAATACCGCCACTAACATAAAAGCGAACCAAAATCTACTCCAGTCTACCTTCTTACGTGATGTGGTTAATGCCTTTATAGGCTGATGATGTACATACTTTACCCATAAAAATAACCCAGCCAGGAATATCACAAAGGCGATAAGATTTTCTAAGAGTACACGATTTGATCCTTTACGGGCAATCTCATCCTGCATAAGCTGGTTCACATCCAGCTCCATCCACTCAATAAAAACATAATTGAGGGTCATCAGGCCGAAAAATAAAATTGGAATAACTAAATATCGCCAGAATGAATGCGAGTATTTGAAAGCTTGTGCGATGTACATAAATTACCTATAAATTAAATTCCCAGTCTTTGGAGCTATTGTATTGAATTTCCCCCATTTTTACTTCAAGAGGGCTTTCGAAGTTATTGGTATAAAGACCGCCTGTTCCAAGGCCCTGAGGTAAATCAGGATTTAAGGTGTAGGTCCATTGCGCGATAGCATTAAGACCAATATTGCTTTCTAAGGCACTGGTGATCCACCAATCCACATCATGAGCTTCACAGATGTCCTTCCATTCCCCTGTACCTTTAAAGCCTCCAATAAGGCTTGGTTTAAAGATCGCGTATTGAGGATTTATTATTTGTATAAGCTTTTCCTTTTCTGTTACATCTATAACTCCAATAAGTTCTTCATCCAGAGCTATCGGTAATGGAGTATTTTTGCAAAGATCGGCCATTTCCTCTATTTGGCCTTGTTTAATAGGCTGTTCAATACTATGTAGCTGAAACTTAGATAGAGCCTCCAGTTTTTCTAATGCATCCTGCGGTGAAAACGCTCCATTGGCATCTACCCGGAGTTCGATTTCCTTTTCAGAAAAATTGCTTCTGATTGATTTTAGGAGCTCCAGTTCGGTTTCAAAATCTATCGCTCCAATCTTAAGCTTAATACAGTTAAAACCAGCTTCGATCTTTTCTGAAATTTGTTTTTTCATGAAGGCCTTATCGCCCATCCAAATAAGTCCATTAATGGGAATTGCTTTTTTTCCTGCTGTAAATTCCGAAGGAAAAAGAAGAAAAGGATCTTGTGAACTCAAACTTTGAAAGGCCATTTCAACTCCAAACTGAATACTAGGGAATTCTCTCAATTCTTCCCATAGCATTTCACGGCCCATATTTATATTTTCACAAACCCATTTAAGTTTATCTTCATAATCTGGACGATCGTCATAGCTAAGACTTCTTAAAATTCCGCATTCGCCAATTCCAAAATTATTACCATCAGAAATTTTTAAAAACCAGGTTTCCTTTTCAGTAAGAACGCCCCGGGATGTTCCGCTGGGGCGTTTAAATTTGAGTATATACTTTTTATAATCTGCCGTCATTTATTACAATTCTATAGCTTCGCCAATATCCAGTAGCATTAGATCTTTTCCCTTCTCATAGAATTTTCTTTTCGCCTCTTCGTGATCAATTTCAATATATCCGAAGGTATCATAGTGACAACCTAGAATTTTATCACAGGCTATAAAGTCACTAGCGATAATAGCGTCGTCTACGCCCATCGTGAAATTATCACCTATTGGCAATACAGCGAGATCTAATTTGGTTTGCATAGGGATCAATTTCATATCCATTGTAAGTGCGGTATCCCCAGCGATATAAACATTTTTATGCTCCCCTTCAATCACAAAACCTCCAGGCTGGCCTCCATAACTCCCGTCTGGAAATGAACTGGTATGTATTGCATTTACATATTTTACTTTTCCGAATTCAAAATCCCAGCTTCCGCCGTGATTCATAGGATGCACCTCAAATCCTTTAGCTTCATAATGATTAGCGATCTCAAAATTGCTTACGATTACGGCTCCGGTATTTTTTGCAATAGCTTCAGCATCTAAGATATGATCCTGATGTGCATGAGTAAGTAAAATATAATCTGCTTTTAGATCCATGATATCCACTTTGTCTTTAGAAAGGTCATTTCCGGTGATAAATGGATCTACAAGTACGTTAATTTCTCCTATTTTCAATGCCAGAGTATTCTGGCCGTAAAATGTAATTTTCATAATCTAAAAATGTTGGTTTTTATAAAATTAAGGATTCAGATAAAAACCTTAAAACAGACGCAAGATATAATTTTGTTAAACCTGGCTACATATTACCAAATAAGGCCCAAAGCGAAAAGCAATGAGATCCCAAATGTAGAAAGTGCCACTATTTTTAATTCTGGATCCAGTAGTTTTGGATCCTTGTTATTTCCAACCCTTAGCAAGTGAAAAATTAATGGAATAAATGCCAGGACATATATAAAGTCGTTAAGATCCAAAGCTGTTATAACTGAATATATCAGGAAACAAAATAAGGCGCCAAAAATTAAAATATAATGATAAGTTTTAGCTTTTTTCTCTCCCAGCTTTACAACCAGAGTGATTTTGTTTGCCTTTTTATCTGATATTCTATCCCTGAGATTATTCAAATTCAACACGGCAACACTTAATAAACCAATAGATATCGCGGGAAAAATACTGATGATCTCATGATCGTGACTGTATAGATAGTACGACCCGTAGACTGCTACAAGACCAAAGAAAATAAATACAAAAATATCCCCCATTCCTCTATAACCATAGGCGGAATTACCAACAGTATACTTTATGGCAGCAACGATCGCAGCTACTCCCAGAAGAAAAAATATTAAAGCCGATAATAATTGCTCACTGCTAAAAGACGCATAGATCAATAAAATGGCCAGAAACAACGTACAAACAGCAGTTATTACCATCCCCATTTTCATTTCTTTCTGAGTAATCAATCCGCTTTGAATGGCTCTGGCCGGACCAATTCTATCCTCATTGTCTGTTCCTTTAACCCCATCGCCATAATCATTGGCGAAATTTGATAAGATCTGTAAGCCCAGGGTTGTCCCCAGAGCGAGGCTGAAAATAGCAATATCAAAATAACCTGTATGGGCTGCAATACTGCTACCTACAATAATTCCTGAAATGGATAGTGGAAGTGTTCTTAGCCTGGCCGCGCTAATCCATGAAGTAAAGTTACTCATAAATCAATTCATTATTTTCACTAACAGTTCCTTAAGTAAATCTCCCTGGGATACATTAGTAGCCCCTACCCCTTTACTTTTTACGTCAGTTTCCTGAAGCAGACTTATGGCATGACTTACTTTTTTCATGGGATAATTTCGTGCGGCTGTTACATAATCACTCACAAAGTATGGATTTACCTTAAGCTGCTTGGCTACGACTCCCTTTGATTTATCAGCCAAACCATGATATTGAAGTAGCTGTGAGAAAAAAGAAAATAATAAGGACACGGTTACCACCATAGGATTATCCTTAGGGTTCTGGGCGAAATAATTAATTATTCGATGTGCTTTCAAAGAATCTTTTTCGCCAATGGCACTTCTCAGCTCGAAATTATTGAAGTCCTTACTTATACCTATATTCTGTTCTATGATCTCCGGACTTATTGTAGTTCCCTCAGGACAAATAAGCTGAAGTTTCTGGAGTTCATTATCAATTTTACCAAGATCGGTTCCCAGAAATTCTACCAGCATTTGAGCTGCTTTTGGTGAAATTCCAAAACCTCTACTCTTGAGAGTTTTAATGATCCAATCTCCAACCTGGTTCTCATACATTCTTTTTCCTTCGAAGATGACCCCAGTTTTGGCGATGGTTTTATGTAGCTTTTTACGCTTATCTATTTTCTTATACTTGTAACAAACCACTAGCACCGTCGTAGGCTGAGGATTTTCGGCATAATCAACCAGTTTTTCGATCGTTCTGGCAAGATCCTGAGCTTCCTTAACGATCACCACCTGTCTTTCAGCCATCATGGGATATCGTTTGGCATTACTTACAATATCTTCGATATTGGAATCCCTGCCATAGATTACCATCTGGTTGAATCCTCTTTCCTCTTCCGTAAGGATATTTCCTGCAATAAAATCTGAAATCCTGTCTATATAATAAGGCTCTTCCCCCATCAGAAAATAAATAGGCTTAATATCGCCTTTCTGAATATCGGTTACGATTTGTCTAGCTTCTTCCATATAGAATTTAGTGCAGATTAAAATGAAGGGAATTCAAATAAAGTAAATTGCAGTGCTGTAATATTCTTTATTACTTTTGAATCATGCAAAAATTGAACTTTCCTTCTTATTCGTTTCGGTTCAAAAATAATCAAAATAAAATAGCAGTTTTTGACGAACTCAGGAAAAAATTCATAATCCTTACCCCTGAAGAATGGGTAAGACAACATTGCGTGAAATTTTTGCATAAAGAAAAAAATTATCCGCTGAGTCTCATCAATGTAGAGAAGCAACTTAAAATCGCCGGACTCACTAAGAGATATGATGTAGTTGTTTTTGAGCCAGAGGGAGATATCCAGATAATTGTGGAATGTAAATCTCCAACTATTAAAATAAACCAGGATACTTTTGATCAAATCGCCAGATATAATTTAAGTTTGAAGGCGAATTATCTCATGGTAACCAATGGTATAGAACATTTTTACTGCAAGATGGACTATGAAAATGAAAATTATATCTTTTTAAAGGAACTCCCGGAATATACCCGCTAATGAATGTAGCTGTAGTAATATTAAACTGGAATGGAAGACATCTGTTAGATCAGTTCCTACCTTCAGTAGTAAAATTTTCTCAAGAGGCTAAAATATATGTAGCAGATAATGCTTCTACAGATGACTCAATCGCCTATCTGGAAAAGCACTACCCATATATTAGCATTATTAAAAATGCAGAAAATGCGGGGTATGCAGGAGGCTATAATCTGGCTTTGAAATCTGTACCGGAGGATATCCACATCCTTCTAAATAGTGACGTCGAAGTCACTGAGAACTGGCTCGTGCCGTTAATGGAAGTATATAGAAATGAACCAAAGACTGCTGCGCTTCAGCCAAAAATTCTAGATTATAAGGAAACAGACCATTTTGAATATGCTGGAGCTGCAGGCGGATATTTAGACAAATTTGGTTATCCTTTTTGTCGGGGCAGGATATTTCAGCATCTGGAAGAAGACCATGGTCAATATAATGATGATCGGTATATATTCTGGGCCAGTGGCGCCTGTTTAGCTATTCGGAAAAATGCCTATGAAGAGATCGGTGGCCTGGATGAAGATTTTTTTGCCCACCAGGAAGAAATAGATTTGTGCTGGAGACTACAGAATAAGGGTTACAAAATAAAATATGTCAGTGCATCCCGGATTTTCCATGTGGGAGGAGCCACTCTTCAGGATATGAATCCTAAAAAAACTTTTTTTAATTTTAGAAACAGTCTTTTTATGCTTCTGAAAAACGTAGAACCTAATAAAGTGTTTATAACGATCTTTGTTAGAATGATCCTGGATGGAGTTGCGGCCTTCAAGTTCATATTTGAAGGAAAATTCAATCATTTTTTTGCAATTATGGACGCCCATCTTAGCTTCTATCGACATTATAGGAGAATTAGAAAAAAAAGACCGAAAGAATTCATTTTCAGGAAATACTACCTGATTTCCTCCGTTGTATATGCTCATTTTGTACTGCGCAAAAATAAATTTAGTGATCTTAAAAAATAATTAAAAAAGGAAATGTTAAAATACCCTTCCGTCTTATTATTTTTTTGATATTTTTGGGCATTCTAACAATATAAAATTATAAGAAACCTATTATGAAAAAAATCATGCTTTTGTCGGCAACTGCTGCCATTTTGCTATCTTCATGTGTTTCACAGAAAAAATACAATGAGCTGGAAGCGAAGCAAAGAGAAACTCAGGATCAGTTAAACACTGCTACTGTTAAGTTGAATTCTTGTCTTGATGAAAAAGGTAGAATGGGTGAGCAAATCACTCGTCTAAACAATACTAATGCTGCCCTATTAAATAATGTTGGTGATCTAGCCACTCTTTCTAAGAAAGAGGCTGAAAACCTTGAACGTTCTTTAGAGAGCATCAAAGAAAAAGATCTTGCAATTCGTTCTATGCAGGATGCAATGAACAAAAAGGATTCAGTTACTCTTGCTCTTGTTACAAGTCTTAAAGGTGCTCTGGGTAATATGAGTGATGAGGATATCGAGATCAACGTAGAAAAAGGAGTTGTTTACGTATCTATTTCAGATAAATTATTATTTGATAGCGGTCGTTACAACATTACTCCTCGTGCTAAAGAGGTACTTGGAAAAGTAGCTACAGTTGTAAAAAACAAGCCAAACATCGAATTTATGGTTGAAGGTCACACAGACAACAAGCCAATTAGTACTTCAATGTTTGAAGATAACTGGGATCTAAGTGTGAAGCGTGCTACATCTGTAGTTAGAGTTCTTCAGGATGACTTTGGTGTTGAGCCTGCTCGTATGACTGCTGCAGGTAGAAGTTACTATATTCCTGTAGCTACTAACGAAACTGCTGAAGGTCGCGCTAAAAACAGAAGAACAAGAATCGTAGTTCTTCCTAAACTTGATCAATTCTACAGTATGATCGAAGAAGGAATGGAAAAAGCAACTTCTGGAGAGGAGTAAGCATCCATTAAAATATATTTTTAAAAAGCCCTGCAATTGCAGGGCTTTTTTATTTTTAACACTTAAAATACTATAAATCAGTATTTTATATTATTTTAGTCACAACCGACCACACCTAAATTTTGATGCTATGAAGAAGACAGATGCTTATATCTGGTGTTTTGGTGCGCTCCTATGTGCTAACGCCTTTCTCTCCTGTACCAGAGATGAATTTAAAAATCCTGAATTTGAATCAACACGGCAGTATTCCATTGATGAAACCAGCAAAGCTTATTCACAATATTATACAAAGCCGGAACCAGTATCTTTCGTGATAAGCGAATTATTTTCAGATGAAAAACTACTGGCTGAACCCTGCGACTTAACCGATTTTGGAGAAGTGCTTCAGGGTTATTTTCAAGACCTAATGACCGATCCAAATTTTGACTTCGAACTCATCAATTATTACTCAGAATTAAACCGCAAATATGTAACCTTCTACGAGGGGGAGAATTATTATGGAGCAAATGGAGAGTATGACCAATTAGCTAAAAAAAGAATTCGTGATCTGGAAAAATTCTGGGACCTCAACCGTGAAATCCGGCTAAATGGACAGCATACTTCTACTTTAAATGACCGGGAAATCCTTACAGATATGATAGAAAGTTTTGACCGGACCGTACGTAATAGAGAACAGGCCTATAAAAAAGCAGATGAACTTCTAGAATTAAACAGGCAATCAGCAAACATACCTGAAAATCCTTATTTTGCCCTGGATGCTTTTACCAGGTCTAACGGCCTTCTGGTTATTGGTGACGGTTTACTAGAAAGTCTCATTGCAATAGGTATTGATGAAGAAGTAGCTTTTACAGCTATCCTATCCCACGAATGGTGGCATCAGGCACAATTTGAAAATGATGAAAAATGGGATTATATAGATCAATTACCTTCTCAAGCAGAAAAATCCAGATTTTCTGAATTGGAAGCAGATTTTGCGGCAGCCTACTATATGACCCATAAACGAGGAGCAACTTATAACTGGAAGCGAATCGAGGATTATTTCAATTTATCATTCAATGTGGGGGATTGTTTAACCAGTAGTGATCAACATCATGGTACATCGGAACAAAGGCTAGCGGCAGCTAAACTGGGTTATGCATTGGCAGATTCAGCTCAGAAAAAAGGTTTCATTTTGACTCCCGATGAAGTTCATGAGGCCTTTCTAGAGGTTTACGAATCAAAGATCCTATAAACACTTTCAGACAATAAAAAAAGCCCTCAAAAGAGGGCTTTATTAAGGTTTTTAGGACTTCAGAAATTCCAGTAGAATTTTATTAAACTCTGCTGTATGAGTTAACACTAAGCCGTGAGGAGCTTCTTCTATTACATGATACTCATTGTCCGGAATCAGGTCTGCACTTTTCTTACCAGAGATCTCAATAGGAACAATCTCATCTGCATCTCCATGAACAACCAATGTTGGAACATCAAATTTCTCCAGATCTTTTCTAAAATCTGTATAACCGAAAGATTCTATACATTCTAATGTAGCATTAGGAGAAGCTTTGCAAGCTACTGCCCAGTAGTAATCGGCCATTTCCTCACTAATACGATCTCCAACTTTATCAAAATTCACAAATTGTTTTCCAAAGCCTTTTAAGAATGCAGGCCTGTCCTTTTTAATTTCCTTTTTAAATCCTTCAAAGGTTTCTTTTTCCAAACCATCTGGATTATCATCGGTTTTAAGCATAAATGGAGGTACTGCCGAAATAAGTGCTGCCTTCGATATATTAGCTGTTCCGTATTTCCCAATATACCTGGCAACTTCTCCTCCACCCATTGAAAATCCAACTATGGTAACTTCAGAAAGCCCAAGTTCAGTAATTATATCATTTAAGTCGTTTGCCAGGCTATCATAGTCATAGTTTGTCCAGGGTTTATCGCTATCTCCAAAACCTCTTCTATCGTAGGCGATGCATCTAAAACCAGCCTCAACTATTTCGTTGATCTGATATTCCCACATTCTATGACTCAATGGCCAGCCGTGAATTAAGATCACGGGCTTACCTTCACCATAATCTTCATAAAAAAGATTGATATTCTTTCCTTTTTCTTTACTCGTCGTCTCTATAAAACTCATAACAATTCAATTTTTTCTTAAAATATGAATGTTCGGTTCTATTTAAAATTATAAAGACTACTTTAATATGTAATTAACTGAATGGAGCCAAAATTTGGAAGATTTTTACATAATATCAATACTACCTTTTCCTTCACGAATAACTTCTGGTTCGTGAGTTGTAAGATCTATTACCGTAGAAGGAATATTATCCCCGTAACCACCATCTATGACAATATCCACTAGATGATCCCATTTTTCCAGGATCAGTTCGGGATCTGTACTATATTCAAGAACTTCATCATCATCTTTTATAGATGTTGAAACAATTGGATTTCCAAGTCCGTTCACTATAGCCCGGCAAATATTATTATCTGGCACCCGAATACCAACAGTCTTTTTCTTTTTGAAAACGTTAGGTAAACTATTGCCTCCCGGAAGAATAAAAGTATATGGTCCGGGTAAACAACGTTTCAATATTTTAAAAGTGGCTGAATCTATTTGCTTCACATAATCTGAAAGATTACTTAAATCTTCACAAACAAAAGAAAAATTGGATTTCTCAAGTTTTACATTTTTGATCTGGGCTATCTTCTCTAACGCTGCTACATTGGTAATGTCACAGCCTAATCCATAAATAGTATCTGTAGGGTAAATAATAAGCCCCCCTTTTCTAAGGGTTTCAACTACTTTATTAATATGTTTTGGAGCCGGGTTTTCATCATAAATTCTTAGTAATTCAGCCATAATAATAATTTTTAAAACCTATTAATAATTATAAATTTTCAAGTGCAAGATAAACACTTTCCTTAATCTGATTTTTCTACTTCGCTCTCTAGCTTCAATACTTTACTGCCATCTTCCTGTTCAATATACAAAGCTTTATTCCCTTTTTCACCTTTTCTGGTTATATCACTGCCTTCAACTTGTTTGGTCACTTCTTTGCTATAAGTTGAGATCACTTTTCCAGAGGCAGTACCGTTTCCCCATTTCTATTTCACCTGGCTTCCTTCTCTAATCATATTTTTATTTTCAAGTTAAAGAATACTCGTAAATCTTATCCTTAAACCGCATGGCTTGCCTTCATTTTTAGATGATTTTTAACAAACGTAAACTCATGTTTAAAGTTTTATAGCACATCCTTTAATCAATATTTGGAATTGCGATGAATACAGACAAAAAAAAGAGACCTAAAAAAGGTCTCTAAAAAATTATTTTTTGTTTGGTGTTGAGATCCAGATTATTGTAGGGTTATATCTAACTCTCTTAGCTAATATATGTAAAAAATACATAGTATATGCAAATTCATTTTAAGACAGTACTTTTAGTTTAGCGAAACGAAGCAATAGCTTCTTGATTCCGCCTTGTTCAAAATCAATTTCTGCCTTTTTATCCTGTCCCATTCCTTCTATTTTCAAAACCTTCCCTTTACCAAATCTCATATGCTCAACCTCATTCCCTGCAGAAAGGTCTATAGTATTTTTCGCTTTATCAGGTTCGGGAGCTGCCGGCTTTAGCTTTCTAAGCTTGCGCAGTTGTTCTTCAGAAGGTTTATGCGCCGGTGGCGGAGTTCCACCTTTTGGCTTGGTTTGTCGTAATTTGCTCTTATCTACCTCATCTCCAAAAATATCAGTATCTATAAGCGGTTTATACTTATAATCATCCTGAGGCACCATTAATTCTAAATACTGATCGTCTATCTCATCTATAAATCTACTAGGTTCAGCATCTACTAATTTACCCCATCTGTATCTCGATAATGTATACGTAAGGTAAGCCTGTTTTTCAGCACGCGTCAGCGCCACATAGAATAACCTTCTTTCTTCTTCAAGCTCACTACGAGTATTCATACTCATTCCTGAAGGGAAAAGATCTTCTTCCATTCCTACTATATAAACGTACGGAAACTCCAGCCCTTTGGCGAGGTGTATAGTCATCAAAGCTACACGATCTTCGTCACCTGTATCATTATCAAGATCTGTAGCCAAAGCTACATCCTCTAAGAATTCTGAAAGAGATCCGGTAGCGTCTGCCAGTTCTCGCTGACCTTCTACGAAATCACGAATACCATTCAGTAATTCTTCAATATTCTCAATTCTGGCAATACCTTCTGGAGTACCATCCTTTTTGAGTTCCTGGACCAAACCAGTTTTCTTGGTAACAGTTTCAGCCACCTTAAAGGCATCATTAGTTTCGTTCATGATCGCGAAACTCTTGATCATGTTTACGAAATTCTCAAGTTTCGTTTGAGTTCCACGATTAATATTCAGATTTAGATGCTGAATATTTTCCATCACTTCAAATATGGACCTGTTATGCTCTCTTGCGGCGATAGATAAACGATCCATTGTCGTCATTCCGATTCCTCTGGACGGATAATTGATCACCCTTTTCAAGGCTTCTTCATCCTTAGGATTCAGTATTAACCTTAAATAAGAAAGTACATCCTTGATCTCCTTCCTCTGGTAAAATGAAAGCCCTCCATAAATTCTATAAGGAATATCCCTTTTTCGTAAAGCATCCTCCATCGCCCTACTCTGGGCATTGGTTCTGTAAAGAATCGCAAAATCACCATTGTTGAGTTGATTCTGCATCTTGTTCTCAAAAATAGAACTGGCTACATACCTACCCTCCTCACCATCGGTAAGCAATCTATTCACGATGATCTTGGGACCATCATCGTTAGCCGTCCAAACTACTTTATCAAGTTTCGTCTGGTTTTTATCAATTATGGAGTTGGCTGCACTTACGATATTTTTGGTAGACCTGTAATTCTGTTCCAGCCTGTACATCTGTACATCGTCATAATCTTTCTGAAAATTCAGAATATTATTAATATTAGCTCCACGGAAAGCATAGATACTTTGCGCATCATCTCCTACCACGCATATATTCTGAAATTTATCTGATAATGCTCTAACTATTAAATATTGAGAGTGGTTTGTATCCTGGTACTCATCTACCAGAATATATTTGAACCTGCTTTGGTATTTATGCAGAACATCTGGAAAACGATTTAAAAGCTCATTTGTTTTCAACAGTAGATCATCAAAATCCATGGCTCCTGCCTTAAAGCATCTATCTACATATGCCTTGTAGATCTCTCCCAATCTTGGCTTTTTAGACATTGCGTCAGCTTCCTGCAGTTCTCCATTCTGGAAATATGCCTTGACAGTGATCAAACTATTCTTATAGGATGAAATTCGGTTATAAACCTGTTTATATTTATAAACATCCTTATCCAGTCTCATATCCTTGATAATAGCTCGAATAACCGAGTGCGAATCCTGAGTATCGTAAATCGTGAAGTTAGAGGGATAACCAAGCTTATCTGCCTCAAATCTCAACATTTTCGCGAAAATTGAATGGAATGTTCCCATCCATAGATTCTTAGCCTCGCTACTACCCACAATTTGAGAAATACGATGTTTCATTTCTCTCGCGGCCTTATTAGTAAAAGTAAGTGCAAGAATGTTAAAGGCATCCACCCCTTGATTCATCAAGTAGGCGATCCTAAAAGTAAGTACCCTGGTTTTCCCGGATCCTGCTCCGGCAATTACGATCATGGGTCCATCTTTTTGCAGCACCGGAGCCCTCTGTGCATCATTTAATCCAGCTAAATAAGCTTCCAAATTTTCTCCTTTTTTAAAAGCTGAAAGGTAACTAAAATGCTTAAAAAAGGAAACCAGATCACTAGCGTTTTTTGAAACAATTGGTATCACTGTCCGCCCAGTGTATTATATTTTGATATCTTTAAAATCCTGGAATTATATATTCGAAATTATACATGAAAAATTCACTTTTACTCCTATTATTTTTTTCCTCCTCCCTTATCTTTTCTCAAGCACCTCAACAGGGAAAAGTAATTCCGGAATACGGCAAAACATTTCACATTGAATCTCCAGGTTTTAAAACAGATACTAGCTCGACCTTAAAAGTTGTCTTTGATGTGGATAGAAGTTTTGATGAAGCAGAACCAAATAAACTTATTGAAACCGCTGCGAGATACCTCAACATGCATGAGAATGCAGGGGTAGACCCAGGTAATATGAACATCGCCCTGGTACTTCATGGAAAAGCCGTTCAGGATGCTTTAAAAGATGAATATTATACCGAAAGATTTCCTGAGGTTTTAAAAAATCCAAATTCACCGCTTATAGAAGCTCTGGTAGAAGAGGGTGTAGAAGTCATAATTTGCGGTCAAAGTGCTACTTATTATAAGGTAAATAGAGATAACACAAATGAGAATTCAAAATTTGCACTTTCGGCAATGACTGCCCTGGTACAGCTTCAGAATGATAATTACAGATTAATAAAATTTTAAACTCCATGCATATGAAATTGAAATTATCCCTGCTAAGCATTTTGGTCTGCGGAATAGGCTTTGCTCAAAATACGGTTTCGGAAGAAGAGTTCAATAATATAGAAGAAAAAGTCATAGAATGGCGCAGGGACTTCCACGAACATCCCGAATTATCCAACCAGGAATTTAATACTGCCGAGAAGATCGCTTCGCATCTTAAATCTCTTGGAATTGAAACTAA
The DNA here is from genome assembly GCF_000423065.1 of Christiangramia echinicola DSM 19838. Classification (GTDB taxonomy): domain Bacteria; phylum Bacteroidota; class Bacteroidia; order Flavobacteriales; family Flavobacteriaceae; genus Christiangramia; species Christiangramia echinicola. The sequence continues at coordinate 469,746 of NZ_AUHG01000011.1, read as the reverse complement.
AACCGGTATTGCCAAAACCGGAGTTGTGGGAATATTGAAAGGAGATAACCCTGGAAAGACTATCGCCTTGAGAGCTGATATTGATGCGCTACCGGTTACTGAAAACAATGACCTCAAATTCAAATCTGAAGTAAAATCGGAGTTTTTAGGCACAAAAACAGGAGTAATGCACGCTTGTGGTCACGATACTCATATCGCAATTTTGATGGGCGTAGCACAAATACTTTCAGAAAATAAAGATAAGATCAATGGTACGGTAAAATTCATTTTTCAACCGGCTGAGGAAGGCCCGCCACCAGGAGAAGAAGGAGGCGCTAAATTAATGATCAAAGAAGGAGTTCTGGAAAATCCCGATGTAGATGCTATTTTCGGTTTACATATAAATGCGGCCACTCCCGTTGGAACCATAAAGTATAAACCTGAAGGGACTATGGCAGCTGTAGAACGATTCGTGATCAATGTCAAGGGAAAACAAGCCCACGGATCGGCTCCATGGAGCGGAGTAGATCCAATATTAATTTCAGCAAAGATCATAGACGGTCTTCAAACTATTATTAGCAGAAATGCAGATCTTACTGAATCTGCCTCTGTAATTACGGTAGGTAAGATCACCAGCGGAGTGAGGTTCAACATAATTCCTGAAACCGCGGAAATGATTGGTACTGTAAGAACATTAGATCCAAAAAATAAAGAATTGATTATTAATCGAATGACAGATATGGTTTCAACCATTGCTAAAGCTTATGGCGGAGAAGCCACGATCGATTTTCAGAATAACACAGCTATAACCTTTAACGATCCTGCTCTTACCAAACAAATGCTTCCTACCCTTAAAAATGTCGCTGGAGCAGGAAATGTAAATTTGATGAAAGCGACCACAGGTGGTGAGGATTTTTCATTTTTTCAGGAAAAAGTGCCAGGATTCTACTTCTTCCTGGGCGGAATGCCAAAGGGGGCTGAACCAACAAGGCATCATACCCCAGATTTCATTATAGATGAAAGCGGACTGTTGCTGGGAGTAAAAACGATGACGCAATTAACATTTGATTATTTAAATCAAAAGTAATGGAAGATTTCATATTCTTTTTAGGGGGAATTCCCTGGTGGGCATGGATATTAATACTGCTGCTCATCATTGCCTTCTCCGATATATTTTTCAATAAAAAGCACACTATAAAACACAATTTTCCGGTGGTAGGCCATATAAGGTATTTTCTGGAAAGCATTGGTCCCGAGTTACGCCAGTATATTGTGGCAAATAATCGCGAGGAATTACCATTTAACAGAAGAGAAAGAGGATGGATCTACGCCTCAGCAAAGAATGAAAACAACTATGAAGGTTTTGGAACAGATCAGGATATTTTTTCCACGCATTATATTTTCATAAATAATGCGATGTTACCCTATAAACTACCAGAGGGACACCCGAATATAAAAAATTCTGGATTAATTCCGTCTGCCAAGGTCATGGGAGCATGGAACAACCGAAAAAGACCTTACAGGCCGGCTTCGGTCATTAATGTTTCGGCTATGAGTTTTGGGTCCCTATCAGCAAAGGCAATAGAATCCCTGAATGAAGGCTGTAAATTATCTGGTGCTTACCATAATACCGGTGAAGGTGGTTTTTCTCCGTATCATAATAAAGGAGCTGATGTAGTTTTCCAGATCGGCACCGGTTATTTTGGAGTAAGAGATGAGTATGGAAATTTCTCCCTGGAGAAGCTTGTGAAAATGGTTCAGGAAAATCCTCAAATTAGAGCGATCGAATTAAAATTATCCCAGGGTGCCAAACCTGGAAAAGGCGGGGTTCTTCCTGCAGCAAAAATTTCCAAAGAAATCTCTGAAATCAGAGGAGTGGTAATGGGAAAAGATGTAATCTCTCCATCTTATCATTCAACTTTTAACGATTTGGAAGGAATGGTAGATTTTGTAGAATCTATTGCTAAGGCTACAGGATTACCAACAGGTATAAAATCTGCTGTTGGAAAATTACAGGACTGGGAGGATTTAGCCCGAATCATGCAGGAAAAAGATTATGGGCCCGATTTTATTAGTATTGATGGTGGTGAAGGAGGTACAGGCGCTGCTCCGCCTAGTTTTGCAGATCATGTTTCTTTGCCATGGATCTATGCTTTTTCTGATGTCTACAAAGTATTTCAGAAATATAAATTAACCGAGAGGATCGTTTTTGTAGCTGCGGGTAAACTTGGTTTTCCTGCAAAAGCGGCAATGGCTTTTGCATTAGGCGCAGATATTATTAATGTTGGGCGGGAAGCCATGATGAGCATTGGTTGTATACAGGCTCAAAGTTGCCATACGAACACCTGCCCTACTGGTGTTGCCACTCAGAATAAATGGCTCCAATCTGGGATCAATGTAAAAGATAAGGCTATGCGAACGAATTTCTATTTTGTGAAATTCAGAAAAGAGCTACTGCAAATAAGCCATGCTTGCGGTTACGAACATCCCTGCCAGTTTAAAACAGATGATGTAGATATTAACCTAAGCGACAAGAATCTTGCAAAAACTCTGGCAACCACTTTTTCTTACCATAAAGATGAAGTAAATTTCGCCTCTGTTAAGCAACTTCTGGATTGTCCTCATTTAGGCGGAAACTTAAATTTAAAGCATATGAGGAAGACCGAAGAAGCAATTGACTAATTATTATACGAATGAACGATACTGAAATTCTTGATTTTATCTACGCCATTTTACCCGCCATTGTAATTGGGCTTTTGTCTTTTTATTTTTTTCATACTTATTTTAAAGGTGAGGAAAACCGAAGACGATTTTTGATACTTCGGGAAAATCAAAAAACAGCATTACCTATAAGATTGCAGGCATATGAAAGATTTGCCCTTTTCCTGGAAAGGATATCACCGGGTAAGATCTTATTCAGAGTAAAAGCAACTTCTGAAGATCTTGATATGTATTCAAATTTATTAATTGCAAGTATCGAGCAGGAATTTGAGCATAACATCGCTCAGCAAATTTATGTTAGTAATGAATGCTGGGATTATGTAAAAACAGCTAAAAATGCAACTATTAGCATGATTCGAAATGCTGCCGGAAAGGAAAGTGTCACTAATCCTGATGAACTTAGAGAGTTAATTCTGAAAAGTTTGATGGACAGGCAACCGCCAACAGATGCAGCTTTGAGTTATATCAAGAAAGAAGTTAAAAGCCTAACTTAAACCAGGAAGATTTAGCGGCCTTCTTTTCCATATCTTTTTTCTCGGCATATTCATAACCTTGCTGCCACCACTCGGTCATCGCTTTTTTATTGAAAACGAGCGAATTTTCTGTTAGTTTGGTTGGTGTATAAAAAATATTAAGTTTCACCTTTTTATTCATTGCCGCGAGCTTTCCTTCCACAATATCATGATATTCTACCTGGTCCAGTAAAAATCCAAATAGATTTACCATTAACGAAAATGGATTTTTACCAAGGATCTTGTTATACTCCATATTCTCTGCCTCTAGAATAATAGCATCAACTTCGGTGGCTCCTCTTTTAATAGCTTCCCGTATTGGAACTACACAGCCCAATCCTCCATCTGCATATTCAAATCCATCTTTCTCAGCCAGACTCATAAAAGGGATATAATTGCAACTAATCCAAATCCAGTCACAAAAATCATCATATTCAAATTCATGGATAGACTTATACTCCACCCTATTTTTGGAAAGGTTAGATACTGTAACTACTACATCCTTCACCTTACTTTTAAGCTCATTAAAATCCTGTCTGGAAAAGTTCTTTCTAATATTTCTTCGTAGCGCTTTACTTTCTCCAAAAGTTCTTCTAGATCTTATAAATTGCCATACGGTGTTCAAATAATTAATAGTTACATATTCCCGGCCATCTTTTTTCTTTACTACAAATGGGTTTACGCTAAAAATTTTGCGTTGATTCACATTTGTATAGATATCATAGACCTTCTGTATATTTCCAGCTGCCAGGTGCGGAATTAAAAGACTACCTGTAGAAGTCCCCAAGAACAGATCGTAGTTCTTCTTTTGTTCCTGGATAAGGTGTTGTGCTACACCACCGGCAAAAGCCCCTTTACTTCCTCCTCCAGATATTACCAATGCTCGCATTAAGGTTCAATTTGATTTAACTCTTCGTTTCTGTATTTCGCAAATTCATAACCACTCTCCCACCATGCTGTCATTTGCTCTTCATCAAAAATAAGAGAATTAGTGGTTAACACACTTGGGGTATAATAAAAATTAAGAATGGCATCCTTGTGAGATGCTGCAAATTTACCGATGGTAATATTTTGTTTTTCAATACGGTCTAACATGAAAGCAAAAAGATTCGTGATCAATGAAAATACATTTTTTGAGGGCATCCTGTTAAAATAGGTTACTTCTGTTTGTAAGATGATCGCGTCAATTTCAGTAGCTCCACGCTTAATCGCTTCCTCAATAGGCACCATAGAACCAAGTCCTCCATCGGCATACTCACAACCATTTTTCTTTACCAGGCTCATAAATGGTGTATAATTGCAAGAGATCCAGATCCATTCTATAAAATCTTCATATTCGTAATCCTTAATAGATTTATATTCTACTTCATTCAGCGAAATATTAGATACCGTAGTGACTATATCTTTTTTACCAGCTTTTAATTCTTCAAACTCCTCCCGGGTAAATGTTTTTTCAAGTAGTTTCTTTAAATTATAACTACTCCCAAAGGTTTTTTTGCCTTTCAGGAAATTTTTAAGAACATTAAAATGGTTGATAGTTATATTCTCATGCCCATGTTCTTTTTTGATCAAAAAGGGCCGACTACTAAATATGCTGGATTGGTTTACCGAGGTAAATACTTTTTTAACCTTTTCAGCTTTTTTAAGGGCCATATGCGAAATGAGAAGACTGCCTGTAGAAGTGCCGATAAATATATCGTAGTCTCTCTTGAGAACTTCAGTAAGATACTGGGCTACGCCACCTGCAAATGCGCCTTTACTCCCTCCTCCTGAAATTACTAATGCCCGCATATCATTCTGAAATTTTAGACCTCAAATACGTTGTTTCTTCGTCACTCATATTAGCAGAAATATCGATCAATTCTTTTCTATATTCCTCATTTTTCAGTAATTCTAATAGCAATTGTCTACAGTAGTTCCTAAAACTATAAGTATGATGCTGAGTTCCTTTTATAAGACTGCGTAAACTGCTATCGTTGAATGCTCCAAGTTGAAAAAGATAACTAAAAGCATTTTCTCGTATTTGAAATGGTTGCCATGCTTCAGCATAATCTGCAAGTTCCTGGTAATGTTTCTGGTTAAGTTCAGCCTCAAATCCTGGTGTGACCAGATTTAAAGTTAACCAAAGCATACGAATATTCTTGTTATAAAAACCATCCAGGTTTTGGGTTTGTTCGAGATATTCTGGTCGGTCATCAGGATACTGCTCCCAAAGTTTATAGAGCGCAGCTTCTATGGTTAAATAGGATTCATCTTTGAGAAGTGATTCAAATTCAGATTTAAGCCCTTCTGGAATTCTCTGCATTGTTAGAGCTATAGCTTGTCTTACGAAAACATTATTAGATTCAAACGCCTTTTTATACAATTCATTGGCTTGTTGAGACTGAAGTCCGGCAAGCTGGTGTACTACTTCCTGCCCTATATAATCGTTGACCGGGAACTGTAAGGCTTTTTCTAAATACTCATATTTCCGATCTAAAGAGGTGTCTCGTAAAGCAGCTATATTGAGATAGTTGGTTATAAACTCAGATCTTTTCAGGGATTCGAGAGACTGGTTTGCTTTAAAAGCAGATTGCTCCAACCAGTCTGTCTTAAACTGAGAAAGATCCTTACCAGATGAAGATTCAATTTCAGCAAGGAAATTATCTGTATTTACACTTTTATAACTGTATAATTCGAGGTAATTCTTTACACCCTCCTTAAAGGCTTCCTCACCTACCTTTTCTCTCAAAATATGCAAAGCCCAGGCTCCTTTTTGATAAAAAGTCAAAGAACTGGCCTTCGGGTTTAATAATGACTCCCCTTTTCCGGTATCACTAAGTTCTTTAAGAGTTTCAGCAGTTTCATATAATTTCCAGTAATAGTAATCTTCCCCGAAGATCTCTTTTTCTACCAGCAGGGCATAATATGTTGCAAAGCCTTCATGCAACCAATGGTGTTTTCCAGATTCCTCGGTCACTAAATTACCAAACCACTGATGGGCCAGCTCATGGGCATTTACATTAACATAATTCCTGTCTTTGAATCCAATAGAATCTGTAACGAACGAACTGGAAAATATGGTAGCACCGGTATTTTCCATTCCTCCGTAAAGAAAATCCAGTGCCGGCGCCTGACTGTAATTTTGCCAGGGATAAGGCAAACCGATCTCTTCTTCTAAAAAATCAAAGAGCTCTTTAGAATATCTATAAGTCGATTCAGCCTTTAGAGAATCATCGGGTTTGTAATAGAGTGAAATTTTATCACCAGACGTAGATTCTATATTATGTGAATTAAACTTCCCAGCCGCCAATGCCACAAGGTAGCTACTCATAGGCTTATCCATATCAAACTCCCAAAGTCTTATAGAATCATTAAGTCTTTTATTGGAAATTAAGGCACCATTCGAGACCAGTTGAAAATCTGCCGGAAACTCAAAACTAAGATCGAACTCGATCTTATCTTTCATATCGTCTAAACTTGGCAACCAGGTAGAAGTATATTTTCCCTGCCCCTGGGTCCACACCTGTTTTTTAGAGTCGTCAAGTTCCGGATATTCCCAATTGATAAAATACATTCCTGATTTTGGCTGAACTGTATAATTCAAATTCAGTTGATTTTTTTCTGAAGGAAGAAATTCAGACAGGATATAAATTCCATTTTCATTGCGTGAAAATTTAACAGGATCACCATTTAACATAACATCGGTAAACTGCATTTTTCGACCATCAATAAACAATGTATCCTGCTGAGCTAGTACTTCAAAATTAAAAGTAACCTCACCGATCACCATTTCCGTAGAAGGTAATATCCTCACATAGGCACTAATATTCTTGAAATCGAAATTTTCAGATTGAGAAAGACTTTTTTCCTGGGCCATTAAAAGTATCGACCAGAAACAGAAAAAGAAAACCAGGTTTTTTCGCATGTATTTAAGGGGAATAACTAATGCAAAATACAAATTTGAACGTTGAAACCATAAAATTTAAAGTTTAAACATCATCCAGCCCTGGCCAGTATATAAAAATCAAACTGTTTTAATATCTTCGTTTTTATGATCCAGAACCTGTTGCAAACCCCCATTGAGTATTTAAAAGGCGTAGGTCCCAACCGCGCCGAGGTACTCAAGAAGGAACTCAATATTAAGTCGTACAGGGATCTCATTAATTTCTTTCCGAACAGGTACATAGACAAGACCGGGTTCTATAAGATCAATCAATTACAAAGAAATTCATCTGATGTTCAGATCGTTGGGAAGATCGTTCATATGAGAATGGTGGAACAAAAAAGAGGGAAACGCCTGGTTGCAGATTTTGTGGACGATACCGGGAAAATGGAATTGATCTGGTTTCGGGGACATAAATGGATCAGGGAAAACTTAAAATTGAATACCCCTTATGTGATCTTCGGAAAAACGAATTGGTATAATGGCACTTTTAGTATGCCTCATCCTGAAATGGAATTAGTGACAGATTATAAAAAGAACCTGCGAACGGCTATGCAACCCGTATATCCTTCTACAGAAATGCTTTTGAAAAAAGGTATTACCAATCGGGTAATTATGAAGCTAATGCAGGAAGTGCTTCAGCAAACCGGATTAAAATTTTCAGAAAGTATATCGCCAGGCCATATCGAGGAGTTAAAACTTCTTTCTAAAGCCGAAGCCTTATTCAACATCCATTTCCCGAAAAACCAGGAATTACTAGCCAAAGCTCAATTCAGACTAAAATTTGAAGAGTTATTCTTTATTCAGCTACAGCTTATTAGAAGGAATATGCTGCACAAGCAGAAGATCAAAGGTTTCAATTTTGATCAGATTGGTGAATATTTCAATGATTTCTATCAGAATCATCTTCCTTTTGATCTTACAAATGCTCAAAAAAGAGTGATCAAAGAGATACGCAGCGATATGGGCAGTGGCGCTCAAATGAACAGGTTATTACAGGGAGATGTAGGATCAGGAAAAACAATAGTCGCATTAATGTCTATGCTTATTGCACTGGATAATGAATTTCAGGCTTGCCTTATGGCTCCAACCGAAATTCTTTCTATTCAGCATTATAATGGTTTAAAAGAATTATGTGAGAATCTGGATATTAGCATTTATTTGCTTACCGGCTCTACTAAGACTTCTAAAAGGAGAGAGATACATGAGAAACTTGAGAATGGAGAGATAAATATTCTTATAGGCACGCATGCACTTCTGGAAGACAAGGTGAAGTTTAAAAATCTTGGGCTGGCCGTGATCGATGAACAACACCGTTTTGGAGTGGCGCAAAGAGCCAAACTCTGGAAGAAAAATCATATTCCGCCTCATGTTCTGGTTATGACAGCTACTCCTATTCCCAGGACTCTTGCGATGAGTTTGTATGGAGATCTTGACATTTCGGTCATAGATGAATTACCACCGGGAAGAAAACCGGTTAAAACTGTGCATAGGTATGATAGCAACAGGCTCAAGGTATTTGCATTTATAAGAGACGAGATTAAAAAAGGAAGGCAGGTCTATGTGGTCTATCCACTTATCCAGGAATCAGAAAAAATGGACTATAAAGATCTTATGGATGGTTATGAAAGTATAGCTCGCGAATTTCCTGACGAACAGATCTCTATTGTTCACGGACAAATGAAGCCAGCAGATAAGGACTATGAAATGGACAGGTTTGTTCGCGCTGAAACCCAGATAATGGTCGCTACCACTGTCATTGAGGTTGGAGTAAATGTACCCAATGCCAGTGTAATGATCATTGAGAGTGCTGAAAGATTTGGTCTGTCCCAACTACACCAATTAAGAGGAAGAGTAGGCCGTGGAGCTGAACAGAGTTTTTGTATCCTGATGACCGGGCATAAACTTTCTAATGACAGCAAAACCAGGCTGGAAACTATGACTTCAACAAACGACGGTTTTGAGATCGCTGAAGTGGACCTCAAATTGAGGGGACCCGGTGACCTTATGGGAACTCAGCAAAGTGGAGTGCTTAACCTGAAAATTGCTGATATCGTAAAGGATAATTCCATACTCCAATCTGCCCGTTTTTACGCCTCTAAGATTCTTAAAGAGGATCCAAACCTTTCTGAAGATAAAAATCTGGTCATCAAAAATGCCTATTCCAGGCTGGTTAAGAACAATACCATCTGGAATTATATCAGCTAGCTAAAACACTTTCAGTCAGTAATATAAGTCCTACATCGTTGAAAGATATTCTTACATCGAAAAGTTGGATTAAAAAATAGGGGATATCCCCCATTTTCATAAATTCATCTTCCTAGTTTTTTAAAAACCAATTAATTATGAAGAAAATACTTTTCCCAATAATGCTAATTTTTGCATTTTATGGATGTAGCGTGGAATCACTAGAATCTAGTGAAGAAATTTTTACTGTTGATGCCAAAGGAAAAAATACTGTTCAGTCCGCAGATATTAATGAATTTGAGTATCCAACCGAAGATGTATGTGTAGATTCAGAAGCAACATTTACTTTTAACGTTCCCGTTGGTACAAATATTCAAATTCAGGAACTTATAAGTGGAGAATGGATACAGGTAACCCAGGATAATGGTACTACTACCAATCCTCAAATTTATACTATGAGTTGGAATGTACCAGGTGTACATTATTTTAGGTATAAAGCAGGCTCTGGAGGATTTACTGAAATTGCTCCTATTACGGTGGTTGACTGTTCTGAATGTGAAGAAAGTTTTAGCCATGAAACTAACCCGGACGGAAGTTATACATTTACATATATACCTGCTGATGACCTGGAAAATGCCGAAATTATATTCACTTTTGCTCAATCTGTAGTTACAAATTGGGTTGAAAGCAGTCATGAAACAGTATGGGATCATAGAGGAGTAACTGAACATGCCTTTTTAGATCTTGTTGCTTGTGAAACTTACCAATGGCAGGTTATTTTAGATAAAAATTGCAGTGGGAATTCTCCAAATAGTAATGTTTGGACAGACTTCAAAGTAAATGACGTCTCTAAAAAGACCGAAAATACTCCTAATCTTACTCAAAGCTGTAATTAATTAAGGTTAAACATTTTTATTTAAAGGGCTTCGGCCCTTTTTTTTATTTTTTGATTATCAGTCAGTTATAATTTTTATGTATCTTTAAGCTATCCGAAAAAAATAAATTACTTCCATGATTCCCGTCTTTATCAAAGATGAAAGGATAGTCATATTACACCCCAAATTTGATTGAACCTTATTTTATAAGAGGAATTTTGCAGTTTGAAACAACCAAATAATAACTATAAATCAATAACTATGGGTATTGTATTCCACAAATAAGATGATTAACATAAAGAATACCTGGTTACATACAAGGATATGAAAAAGAAGGATTAATATTTCTAACCAGCCTGAAAAAGGAGAAAGAAGCTTCTTTCTCCTTTTTTAAAATCACAAAAAAAAGTGATTTAAACTTATCGTTATCTAAATATTACTCCTTTAAAATTGAAAAATCTCCTACAGTTTAGCAATTTTAATTTCATTATTTGATATTTCAAAAAGTGCCCCGTTTAAAATTCGAACCAATTATTTAAATATTTATAAAAACGAAAATTATGGGTGCAATTATTAAACTTAGATGGAGTATTAGCTTATTATTAATATGTTTTACTACTTCCTTAATGGCTCAAAAAGGCGAGCAGGACATGACAGATAAACTTTATGAAGCCTATAAAGATAAAGGTGCGAAAGAAGCTCTGAAAGTTTATGAGAAGAACAATACAAATAAGGAATATGAAGGGATGGCTGAACCCTTAAATGTATTAGCTTACCGTTTAATGCAGGATGATAAGGATCTAAAAGCAGCAGAGGTTCTATTAAAAGCTCAAATTGAGGAGTATCCAAACGAAGCAAATCCTTACGATTCCTATTCAGATGTTTTACTGGAAATGGGTAAAAAAGAGGAAGCTAAAAAGCAAATTGAAAAATCCATGCAGCTAGCTTCTCAAAAGGATAATGAAGAAAACCAGTTGGTAATTCAGGCAGGGAAGGCAAAGATGGCCATGCTAGAAAACAAGGATAAGCAATTAAATTTCCTGGTAGGTAATTGGGAGAATGAAACCAAGACCTACCAAAACGGAGAGGAAGTTGATAGTTCTGTTAGTTCGAATAATGTAACCTTTGACTCCAGTGGCTCCATAATGATTGTAGATCATGATGATTCTGGGAAAGATCCATGCTGTAAGCGGGTTATGGTTTACAATCCTAACGAAGATGAATTTGATGTTTCTTATATGCGTAGAAACCAGCCTAACGGTATCTATAGCTCTAAAATGAAAGTTAAGGAAGTAGGCACAGATCATTTTGAATTAATGGAACAGTATACCAATGACGACAACGAAGAGGTGCAGGTTAAGCACGATATCGTTAAAAAGCCTAAAAATGTTGAGTGGACAACCTATGCATCTACAGATGGTAACTGGGAGAAGGTAAGGAGTATGACCTTAAAGAAAAAGGACTAAGTAATCGATATTTTTCGATCTATATAAAAGAGAGGTTTAATCACCTCTCTTTTTATTGTAATACAAACAGACAAAATTATTTTTGAGATTATGACAAAACCATTCGTAATACTATCTTTGCCAACTGAAAAAGATTATTCATGAAGATTTCCTATAACTGGCTGAAACAGTTCATTAAACTACCTGAAAACGCTGAAAAAACCGGCGAATTATTAACCGATCTTGGTCTTGAAGTAGAAGGTATCGCTAACTTTCAAAGTATAAAAGGCGGACTGGAAGGTATTGTGGTTGGCCACGTATTGAGTTGTGAACCTCATCCTAATGCAGACAGGCTTCAGCTTACCAAAATTAACCTTGGTAATGGTGAAGAGGTACAAATAGTTTGTGGAGCCCCAAATATTGGAGCAGGTCAGAAAATTCCCGTAGCAACAATTGGTACTGTACTTTATGATGAAAAAGGAGAATCCTGGGAGATCAAGAAAGGTAAGATTCGCGGGGAAGTTAGTTTTGGAATGATCTGTTCTGAGAAGGAACTTGGTTTAGGACAAAGCCACGAAGGTATCATGATCATGGATAATGAATTGGTCCCAGGAACGAAGGTAGCCGATATTTTTGAAGTTGAGAATGATGAAGTCTTCGAAATTGGTCTTACTCCTAACCGTGCAGATGCAATGAGCCATTGGGGAGTTGCAAGGGACCTGAAGGCTGGATACCAGCAACAGGGTCAGCAACTTGAACTTATCACACCTTCGGTAAGCAGTTTTCATGTTGATAATCGTAGTTTAAAAATTCAGATCAAGGTAGAAGAGTCTAACCTGGCGCCAAGATATTGCGGAGTTACTCTATCTGATGTAAAAGTTAGTGAATCTCCAAAATGGCTTCAGAATAGATTAAAAGCAATTGGTCTTACCCCAAAAAATAATATCGTTGATGCAACCAATTTTGTGATGCATGAGCTGGGACAACCTTTACATGCTTTTGATGCCGGAAAAATTGCCGGTAATGAGATAAATGTAAAAACTCTTAAGAAAGGAACTAAGTTTACTACACTTGATGACATAGAAAGAGAATTGCACGAGGAAGATCTTATGATCTGTGATGCTGAAAAACCTCTTTGTATAGCCGGAGTTTTTGGAGGAATTGGAAGTGGTGTGACTGATTCTACTACCAAGGTATTCCTGGAAAGCGCTTATTTTAATCCTGTAAGCGTTCGTAAAACAGCAAAAAGACATGCCATAAATACCGATGCTTCTTTCAGATTTGAAAGAGGAATCGATATTAACTCGGTAGAATATGCTTTAAAAAGAGCAGCGCTATTGATCAAGGAAATTTCTGGTGGAGAAATCACTAGTGATATAGATGATCTTTACTTTAAAAAGATCGAAGATTTCCAGGTTTTTCTAACCTTCAAGAAAGTAAATAAACTCATAGGTGAGAACCTGGAAGAAGAAACCATAAAATCTATTCTAGCCTCTCTGGAAATTCGTGTGAACAATGTTACCGAAACAGGAATGGGACTTACAATTCCTTCTTACCGTGTAGACGTTCAGCGAGAATCTGATGTGATCGAAGAGATCCTAAGAGTATATGGCTATAACAACATTAAGTTTGGAGATAAGCTTAGTCTTTCTGTAGCGAATTCTTCAAAATTTGAAGATTATAAGATCCAGAATCTAATTGCAGGACAACTAATTGGCCAGGGATTCTATGAGACGATGGCAAATTCTCTCACCTCAGCTAATTATAATAAGCTTAGCGAAGAACTTAAAGATGATTATCAGGTAGAGATGCTAAACCCATTGAGCCAGGATCTTTCAGTCCTTAGACAAACTATGCTTTTCTCTGGTCTGGAAGCGATTAGCTATAACATTAACAGGAAACGTAATAACATCAGGATCTTTGAATTCGGAAAAACTTACCATTCCTATGTTAGTGGAAGAGAGGAAAACAAGCATCTGAGTCTTTTTATAACTGGTGAAAAAACTGCAGAAAGCTGGAACAAGGCAGCTGGAAAAGGGAATTTCTTTTATCTGAAAGGTGTTATCAATTCAATATTTGAAAAACTAGGAATTAAAGATCTTAAAGTTAAATCTGGAAAGAGTGATCTATTTTCGGAAGGAATTTTATTAAGCTCTAAGAAAGCAAAGCTTGTTGAATTTGGTGTGGTTAAGAAATCTATTTTAAAGAAAATGGATATAGACCAGGAAGTGATCTATGCAGACTTTAATTGGGACGAAGTGATAGAAATGGCTAAGCAGCAAAAAACTAGCTTCACCTCTATTCCTAAATACCCGAGCGTGAGAAGAGATTTCGCGCTCTTACTGGACGAGTCTGTAACTTATGATGAAATAGAGCAGATTGCCAGACAAACAGAAAAGAAGGTGCTAACCAACATTAATCTTTTTGATGTTTACCAGGGTAAAAACCTACCTGAAGGTAAAAAAAGTTATGCGGTTAGTTTTATCTTTCAGGATGAACACAAGACCCTTACCGATAAACAGGTAGATAAAATGATGAATAAACTTCAGCATCGATTTGAAAAAGAGCTCAAAGCTGAATTGAGATAAACAAAAAAGCCGGGTGATATCACCCGGCTTTTTTATTTCAAATATTAATGACAGTTAAAACTGATCTTTAAATATCTCATCTATATATTCTCTAATTTCCCTATCTATTCTTTTAGTACCAATAGTTTCATTCGAAGTACCTCTCCATAAGATCTCATTGCTACGTCTGTCTATTAGATCAATAACAATAGATCTCTCACGGTATGGAACCTGATCTACTCTGGGACCGTTTAAACGTTGAATAGTAAAATAATTATCATACATTGCTTCCTGATAGTAAGGTCCTACATATAAGCCAGGACGATAGTACGCATAATTTGTATAGACGGGATTTGCATTCACTGCAACCTTTTCATCAAACATAGGATGATAATGTACTAATACATCTGGATTTCTTTTATCCATTATAAAACCATTCTCCTTCATATTAGCCTGTATAGTACTTACAATAACTTCCTGAATAGCGTCATTATCAAAATCACGGCTTATGATGGTATCCTTATTAGGTAAAAAAGCATACGATTCATAAGACTTTAATTTCTTATGATCATCCTTTGAAGTAGGTCCACTAGACCCGCAGGATGTAAGCAATATACTTACAAGAAAAAGGAAAGAACTTATTTTAATAATTTTCATAGCGATTGAATTTTTCATTTTTATCAAAGTAACCTGAATGTTTAGTCACTTCAAAAAACTGCCAGGTAATTTGACTTTTATTTAACTAGAAAAAGCGGCAAAAGGCCGCTTTTCATAAAATGTGTTTAAAAAACAAAACTATTTTGAAGGTAGCACCACCGTATCAATTACGTGGATAACTCCATTAGATTGATTCACATCTGCAATTGTAACGGTTGCTACGTTTCCACCAGCATCTTTCAATTTCACTTTATCACCGTCTAGCATAGCATATATTTCAGATCCATTAACGGTAGTAAAAGTTGCTTTTCCATTACCTTTCTTTATAGCAGCAACAATATCTGCAGCCTTATAATCTCCTGCAAGTACGTGGTATGTTAGAACAGACTGTAATTTCTTCTGATTTTCCTTCTTCAATAAGGTTTCTACAGTTCCAGCTGGTAAAGCTTCAAAAGCAGAATTTGTTGGAGCAAATACAGTGAAAGGACCTTCACTGGCAAGAACCTCAACTAGATCTGCAGCTTTTACTGCGGCAACTAAGGTTGTATGATCTTTAGAATTGATGGCGTTCTCAACAATATTTTTTGAAGGGTACATTTCTGCGCCACCTACCATTTTAGTTTCAGAATTACCGTTTTGAGCAATCGCATTTGTTCCAATAAAAAGGAACATACTTAATACAGTTAAAAGTCTTAGATTTTTCATAATTAAAAGTTTGATTATTTATATAGAAAATTACGAGGAAGGCCATTAGACGGTTTTAAAATTGGGCTCAATTAGTAAACAATTAACTTTTGTAGAGTTGTCTCCGGAAACTAAAAACACTGCTTTTGATAGTTTTTAGATTGTATTTCTAAGGTCAATTGTCTAATTTAGTGGAGTTAAAGAATAGAAAATGAAGCTGAAATTTCCCCGCACCAATATAGAACACCAATTACTTAAAGTTCGAAATAAAAAAACTACAGAAGACCAGATCCTGAACGAAGTGAATCTTATTCTGGCGGCTACCGAAAGAAAAGACGATCTGGTACTAAAGGAAATTCATCAGGGAAAAAGTATAAATAAAAACGAATTTGATCCTGAGCTTTTAGAGACCAACAGAATTTTTCATATTAATGACATCTATAGAATTTGTGTAGATTATCGTTTAAGATTCTTAGATTCTAAATTTTTCAAAGCTAAAATTCCTTACGAAGCATTGATGCAAATAAAAGCAATTGAAAGGGATCATGATACAACATTGAAAGGATTTAAAGTGGTGGCTCCATCTAAATTATTCAAATTAGAAAATGCCGATGATCCGCTTCTTTTTGCTCCTATCGGGAATGATTACTTCTATCTAATCCATAAATGGGGGAATGATCTACATCCTTTCAGGAAAATATTAATGTGGCCGTTCAAATCTCTTGAAAATTTTGTGTTGCTCCTTCTGGCTACCAGTTTTCTAACCGCGCTACTGATACCTGACGGACTTTTTTCCCAGCAACAAACCACGACCGAATTTTTTATGGTCTTCTTTTTTATTTTTAAGTGGTTTGCCGGGCTATCCATATTCTATGGTTTCAAAATGGGGAAAAATTTCAATACCGAGATCTGGAATAGTAAGTTCTACAACGCCTAGAAAGTTAATTTCCGACTAAAAAACTGAGAATACATCTTCCTAATTCGTAATTTAGAGTGATAAATTACAAATATGAGCGAAGAAGAAAATTATAAGAGGGTTTATACCGGTCCTGAAACCAATGTACAGTATCTCCAGGAGTTATTCGAGAAAGAGGGAATCCATTCCAGAGTTAGAAATGATTTCGATTCTGGTTTAAGAGCTGGGTTTGGCGGTGGTCTTCCAGGCCAGGTACTATTATTCGTCTGGGAAAACCAATATCAAAAAGCGGTAAAGATCGCCAGAGAAACCTTTCCCAAAGATTTCGAAAATGAATAACGAAGAAATAAGTACTCAGGAGGAAAAACCCAAAAGAAATATCTGGAACCTGGTTCTGGGTATAGTATTTATCGGGTATGGTAGTTTCAGACTATATCAAAAGATGCAAACTTCAGAGCCTGATTCTTTTGGACTGATTCTGGCCATAGGCTTTATTGCTTTTGGAATCTATGACCTCTGGAAATATTATAAAGGAGTATAAAAAAAGGCCCTCGAAAAAGGGCCTTTAAATTTTTACCATTTCATTATCACACTCCCCCAGGTAAACCCACTACCAAAAGCAGCGAGTACAACCACATCTCCTTCTTTCACCTTTCCTTCTTCCCAGGCTTCAGTTAAAGCGATTGGTATAGAAGCGGCCGTTGTATTACCGTATCTCTGAATATTATTATAAACCTGATCATCTTTCAACTTGAATTTCTGTTGAACAAATTGAGATATTCTAAGGTTTGCCTGGTGAGGAATAAGCATATCGATATCTGCTACCTCTAATCCATTTTCCTTTAAGCCTTCATTGATCACTTCAGAAAAACGTTGAATAGCATTTTTAAATACGAATTGTCCATTCATATATGGATAATATGGAATATCATCTCCCTGCGGATTCTCTGCAATGATCTCCGGAACCCAGTGATTTGTACTTGGTCCTTTTAAAGACAATTCTAATGCGTGTTTACCTTCAGAATGTAAATGAGTAGAAAGTATTCCCTGACCATTATGATCGCTTCGGGTTAATACTGCAGCTCCTGCGCCATCTCCAAAAATCACAGAAACCGAACGACCTCTGGTGGTAAAATCAAGACCTCCACTGTGATTCTCACTACCTATAACTAAAATATTCTCATACATTCCAGTTTTAATGAATTGATCTGCGACTGAAATTGCATAAACAAATCCACTACACTGGTTACGTACGTCTAATGCCGGACAGGTATCTATTTCAAGCATTTCCTGAACCTGCACGCCGCATCCAGGAAAATAATAATCTGGACTAAGGGTTGCGAAGACAATAAGATCTATATCATCTTTAGAGATCCCGGAACGTTCTATAGCAATTTTCGCTGCTTTAACCCCCATCGTGGCAGTTGTATTGCCATCCCCTTTCTTAATATGTCTACGTTCTTTGATCCCGGTACGCTCGGTGATCCATTCGTCATTAGTATCCATCTTTTTAGACAGATCATCATTCGTGACAACATTTTCCGGGACATATTTTCCTAATCCTGCAATTTTTGTTTGATACATGGACGATTTTTATGATATTAAAAATATTTCTTATTAAATTTAAGCAAATTGCTAAAAAACGGATGCGCAATATAAGAAACATTAACATTCCTTATATTGCTAGTTTCATTAAAATTTCAACTTAAAATTTATTTATGAACCGAATTATTTTGTGCCTTTCGGTGATATTCCTATTTGTCTCAGGAATGATCGCCCAGGAGAATTTAGATTATCAAAAACCACCGCAGGAAATCCTTGAACTTATAGATGTTCCATTGGCTCCCGCCACTATCATTGATAGTAATGCCGAAATGATGATCTTTCTTTATAGAGATCAATTTAAAAGCATTGCCGAGCTAAGCGAAAAGGAAATGAGATTGGGCGGACTAAGAATTAATCCTGTTACCAATATTAATAGCCGGGCCCGTTATTATAATGATCTAAAGGTAAAAACAATAGATGCTGAAAATGCTCAGGATATTAGTGGACTGCCGGAAGCTCCCAGACTAACAAATTTTAGCTGGTCACCAGATGAATCTATGATCGCCTTTACACATACTACTGAAACTGGAGTTGAACTTTGGGTTTTAGATATCAAAGCTGCCACTGCAAGAAAACTCACAGAAGGTAATTTAAATGCGAATATGGGGAGTACAATAAATTGGTTCAGAGATAATTCTGCCTTAATGGTTACAATGTTGCCAAAGGATAGAAAAGAATTAATAGATACAGAAACTTCAGTTCCAACGGGGCCAACCATATCTGTAAGCGATGGTAAGGAAGCTCAGAATAGAACCTATCAGGATCTTCTTAAAAACCCTAATGATGAGTATAATTTCGAACAACTCGCAAGATCTGAACTGGTTAAGGTTAGTTTAGATGGCACGCAAACCAGATGGATGGATGCGAAAATGTATAGCGATATTTCCTTCTCTCCAGATGGAAATTATGTGATGGTTACTAATATTAAAAAGCCATTTTCATACCTGGTACCCTATTACAGATTTCCCTCAGAAGTGAATATTTATGATGCTTCAGGAAACCTGGTTAGCATGATAAATGAAGTTCCATTGATCGAAGATCTGCCAAAAGGTTTTATGGCAGAACGTGAAGGTAAGAGAAATTTCGAATGGCGCTCAGATAAGCCGGCGAGCATGGTGTATACTATGGCCCTTGATAAAGGTGATCCTGAGGTTGAAGCCGATTACAGGGATGAATTTTTTCAATTAGAAGCTCCATTTAAAGGTGATGGTACTTCCTTACTTAAGGTAAAAAATCGTGGTAGCAGAATTCTTTGGGGAAATGACGAAATTGCTGTTGCAACCGACTACTGGTGGAATGACAGGAATACAAAGACCTATGTTTTTAATCCTTCAGATAATTCAGAAGAACCTGAGATCATCTTTGACAGAAACTATCAGGATGTGTATAGTGACCCGGGGAATTTCGTAACCAGGAAAAATGATTTTGGCAGGTATGTATTAAAATTAGATAATGAAAATGCATTTCTAATGGGATCTGGATATACAGAAGAAGGCCAATTCCCTTTTATAGACCAAATAGATCTGGAAGATGGTGATACTAGAAGACTCTATCAATCTAAATTGAAAGATAAAAAAGAGACTCTTGTTGAAGCACTGAATATTGAAAAAGGAGAGATCCTGGTAAGAATAGAATCTTCAACAGAATATCCAAATTACTTTATACGCGACATTGATTCTGAGGATGACCTAAACCAGATCACTTCCTTTGAAAATCCATTTAAAAGCCTGGAAGAAGTTAGTAAAGAGGTGATCACTTATAAAAGAGATGATGGCTTAGAATTGAACGCCACGCTTTATCTGCCGGCCGGATATGATACTGAAAATCCGGAGAAACTTCCAATGTTCATGTGGGCTTACCCTCGAGAATTTAAGGACAAGAATTCTGCTTCTCAAAATACTTCAAATGCAAATGATTTTACCTATCCATATTACGGATCTCCTATTTACTGGGTGAACCGAGGGTATGTAGTACTGGATGATGCGTCATTCCCAATCGTTGGTGAAGACGAAGAAGAACCAAACAATACCTTTAGAAAGCAACTGGTTGCTAATGCAAAGGCTGCGATAGATGCCGTTGATGAAATGGGTTATGTAGATAGAAATCGTGTAGCTGTTGGCGGTCATAGTTATGGTGCATTTATGACGGCAAACCTTCTATCTCATTCAGACCTTTTTGCTGCGGGAATTGCACGTAGCGGTGCCTACAACAGGACACTTACTCCGTTTGGTTTCCAAAGTGAAGAAAGAAGTTACTGGGAAGCGCCAGAGGTATATAATACCATGTCTCCATTTATGCATACAGATAAGATGAAGACTCCGCTCCTTCTTATTCATGGGGAGGCAGATAATAACTCTGGAACTTATCCTATGCAAAGTGAGCGTTACTTTAATGCTTTGAAAGGCCTCGGAGCAACTGCCAGATTGGTAATGCTTCCAAAAGAAAGTCATGGCTACAGCGCAAAAGAATCTGTGCTACATGTATTGTGGGAACAGGATCAATGGTTAGAAAAATATGTAAAGAATAGTAAGAACGAAGAAGAGGTCGAAGATAATTCTAAGGATGCTCCTGGAAACTAATCAATAATCTATATAAAAATAATATCCCCGGCATTTACCGGGGATTTTGCTTTAAATAAGGAAGCGCAACCGATTTGGATCGACCACGCTTCCTATCAACCTAACCAATAAATCAACCATTAGAGATACACTCTAAAATTTTGAATATCTACTTTCGCTTTAAGATCATGTAATAGATTGTAGAGGCCAAAAAAGGTCCTACTCATATAGAGAAAGTGTCTACTTCCCCTATTTCCGTTCATTCTTCGTAATTCAGGGTCTTTAGAATATTTTTCACTTAATTCAGTAAGATGCTTCCAGAATTTCTCGTCTGTAAAATCAAATCTTTCAGATTGATATGGGGTAGAAAACATCGTAAACATCTCATGAAACATTGCCGAAAAGAATTCTTTTTCTTTTTCAGAATCTTTTTTATTCAGAATTTCCAGCTCATAGAGCTTATCATAAAAGAATTCCTTATTGTTTAAATTTTCTCTATCTGTCAACGAGAAATATGGCTCGTAAAAATCTTCGGGAATCTGTTTAATACAACCGAAATCTATCGCAATTAGATTATTTTCTTTATCTACCAGGAAATTTCCAGGATGAGGATCTGCATGTACCTGTTTTAAACAATGGATCTGGAACATATAAAAATCCCACAAGGCCTGCCCTACTTTATTAGCCAGTTCTTCATCCTCATTTTGCTTCGCGAACTCACTTAAATGAATTCCCTCCATCCAATCCATAGAAATTATACGCTCACTTGAGAGATCTTCGTAATACTTCGGAAATCTAAGATTTGGAATATGTGCGCAAGCTTCAGAAATTTCCTTACTCTGTTTTACCTCCAGTATATAATCTGTTTCCTCTAATAACTTCCCTTCGACTTCCTTGAAATACTTTTCAGAATCTTTCGCCTGTAGATTGAACATTTTCAAAGCTATAGGTTTTACCATAGCAAGATCTGAACTGATACTGTCTGCAACCCCCGGATATTGGATTTTCACAGCAAGTTTTCTCCCTTCTTTTGTGGCCTTATGCACCTGTCCGATGCTAGCCGCATTTACCGATTGGGTTGCAAACGTATCATACAGTTCTTCAGGATATGCTCCGTTATATTTTTTAAATGTTTTTCTTACAAGTGGTGCCGACAGTGGGGGAACACTAAATTGTGCGAGACTAAATTTCTCTACGTAAGCTCCAGGTAAGAGGTTCTTTTCCATAGAAAGCATTTGAGCTACTTTCAACGCACTACCTTTCAGGCTTTTTAGACCATCATAAATATCTGTAGCATTATCTTCATCAAGCTCATCTCTTGTTAGCTCAGGATTAAAGGCTTTTTTACCGTAATACTTCAAGTAATTCCCACCAATTTTCACTCCGGTAGAAACCAGTTTTCCGGTTCTGCCTATTTTTCCCGTTGGTATTTTATCTATGGTTTTCATCTTTCTTTTTTTAGGCTTAAGCCATCCTTTCTTTCCACAGAAATTTTCCCAGATCCACTACTCTTTCTAAAGGAGTATTATCAAAAAGATCAAATACCGTGTTTACCGATTTCTCTATTGCTATATCTGTACTTTCAAATGCCGGAGAATTATCATCCATCCAGAATTTCAGGAGAAATAAGAATTGTACCCATACTCCTTCTGAAAAGATCATTTCATTTTGTTGAAATAATTTCATAGACTTTTCACTATTCCTGTCCTGTATTAAGGTCTTAGCATAGGACCTGATCCTCTTCCTTAAATTTTTCAACTGGTCTAAGCCTTTCAAAGATTGACCGTGCTCGTTAAGAGCATATAAAACGTAACTTCTGTTCGCAGTTAGAACTTCGAAAAAGGTGTAGAAAAATGTAAGCAGCTTTTCTCTATTTTCGAAAGAAGCATATTCATTAGATTTTTCCATAACGGTCATGCTATTCTCAAAAAATCTATCCCATATTGCCTTTCTCAATCCTTCGAAACTGCCAAAGTACTGATAGAAATCCTGCTCGGTCATATCATTCTCCTTAGCGAACTTATAAATGCTCTTTGGAGTTTTTTCATGCTCAAGAACGTAATCCATATATATAGCAATAAGCTTATCTGCATCTGGTTTCTTCTTCACTTTACTATTTTCTGTCTTCTTTGCCATAACTTTTAATTCTGATATAAATTTACAACTTTGTTTATGTTTTCAAGCAAAACTTTAAACAAAATATTGTTAAATATTTCCCTGCCTTCCAAACGACTGAATTTTAGACGGACTAAGAAAGGATTCATTACAAACCGTGTCAGTTTGACAGCAAATCACTAATGGTATTTTTTTTGAAAACAGAAGAGGGAATCAAAATTTAAAATAATAAATATGGCAACCGGAAAAATAAATGTATCTGTTGAAAACATTTTTCCGCTCATCAAGAAGTTTTTATACAGTGATCATGAAATCTTTTTGAGGGAGCTTATATCAAATGCAACCGATGCTACTCTTAAATTAAAACACCTTAGCAGTCTTGGCGAAGCCAACGTAGACTACGGTAATCCAGTTATTGAGGTAAAAGTCGACAAAGAGAACAAGACACTTCATATTACCGACCAGGGTATTGGGATGACCAAAGAAGAAGTTGAAAAGTACATTAATGAAGTAGCTTTCTCTGGCGCTGAAGAGTTTTTACATAAATATAAGGACTCCGCCAAAGACAGTGGAATAATCGGCCATTTTGGCCTTGGATTCTATTCTGCCTTTATGGTGGCTAATAAAGTTGAGATTCGTACAAAATCTCATACAGATGCTCCGACAGCACATTGGGTATGTGAAGGTACTACCGAGTTTACCCTGGAAGATGGAGATAAAAAAGAACATGGTACAGAGATCATACTTCATATAAATGAAGATGACAATGAATTCCTTGAAGAGAATCGTATTCAGGAATTATTGGTGAAGTATAACAAATTCATGCCTATCCCTATCAAATTCGGGACTAAGGAAGAAACGCTTCCTCTACCAGAAGATGCAAAGGAAGATGCAAAGCCAGAAACTCAAACCGTTGATAATATCATCAACAACCCGGAACCAGCGTGGACTAAGCAACCTACAGATCTTGAGGAGAAGGATTATAATGATTTCTATAGAGAATTGTATCCTATGCAATTCGAGGAGCCATTATTCCATATACACCTAAATGTGGATTATCCTTTCAACTTAACTGGGATTCTATATTTCCCGAGAATGGCTCAGGATATGAACATTCAGAAGGATAAAATTCAGCTTTATCAAAACCAGGTATTTGTTACTGATAATGTAGAAGGTATTGTTCCTGAGTTTTTAACTATGCTTAGAGGTGTTATAGATTCACCAGACATTCCTTTGAATGTTTCGAGATCCTACCTTCAGGCTGATGGTGCTGTGAAAAAGATCTCCAGCTACATATCCAGAAAGGTGGCCGATAAGTTAAAGAGTCTTTTCAATAACAACAGAGAAGATTTTGAAAAGAAATGGAACGATATTAAGATCGTTATCGAATATGGAATGCTAACCGAAGATAAATTCTTTGAGAAAGCTGACAAATTCGCTCTCTATCCGACTACTGAAGGCGACTACTACACCTATGAAGAGCTAGAGAAGGCTATTAAGGATACGCAAACCGATAAAGACGGTAATCTGGTGATCCTATATGCTTCTAATGAAAATGAACAGCATAGTTATATTGAGGCAGCTAAGGACAAAGGTTATAAAGTACTGCTTCTGGATTCACCAATCATTTCTCACCTGCTTCAAAAGCTTGAAACTTCAAAGGAAAAGATCTCATTTGTACGTGTAGATTCAGATCACGTAGATAATCTTATCAAGAAAGATGAAGAGAAGATCTCTAAACTTTCTGATGAAGAAAAAGAACAACTTAAAGGTGATTTTGAAAAGGTGATCCCTTCGGAAAAATATACTATTCAGATGGAAGCGATGGACAGCACTTCTGCGCCATTGATAATCACGCAGCCGGAATTTATGCGTAGAATGAAAGAAATGCAGCAAACCGGTGGCGGCGGTATGTTTGGGATGGGTAATATGCCAGAGATGTATAACCTGGTAGTAAATACAAATCACGATCTTATCAATACGATCTTGAATACCAAAACTGAGAAAAAACAACAGCGTTTAATAAAACAATCTTTAGACCTGGCTAGACTTTCTCAGAATCTTCTTAAAGGTGAGGAATTAACAGCCTTTATCAAGAGAAGTTTTGATATGGTAAAATAATTGAATTTCCATAATTAAAATTTGACCGCTTCCTCATTGGGAAGCGGTTTTTTATTGTAACCATTAATATTTGTACTTTTAAAAAAATCCCTGCTATGAAAAAATTGAGTTTATTATTCGCATTTCTCTTATTGATTTCCTGCAAACAGAATACCTCTGAAGAGAAAATTCCTGTAGAACCGGACAATGGAATTGGAGATGGTGCTACTCCCCCTCCTGTCTTTTCATTTTCAGAAAATATAGAAGAAGCGCACAACAAGACGGCCTTTATGAATAAAGAGGCTATTTCTTTTGATATAAACCTGAAGTTTGGAGGGAAAACCAGACTGGATGGGAAAGTAAGTATGATTACGAACTCATCTAAGGTAAGAGTCGATAAATCTGACGGAACATCTATAATTTACGACGGCAAAGAAGTTTTTATAACTCCAGAAACAGCCAGTAATGATGGGGCCAGATTTGACATTTTTACCTGGCAGTATTTTTTTGCTATGCCATTTAAACTAACAGATCCTGGTACAGTTTGGAAAAAAGAAAAAAACCGTATCCTGGACAGTATTCAATATGAAACCGCCAGGCTAAGTTTTGAATCCAATGTTGGTGACTCTCCAGATGACTGGTATGTTGTATATAAAGATACTGAGACTAATAGGTTGAAAGCGGCGGCATATATTGTCACTTTTGGTAAAGAACGCGATAAAGCAGAAGAAGACCCACACGCTATAGTTTACTCTGATTATAAGAATTTCGAGAATGTTGATCTGGCTACAACCTGGTCTTTCCATAACTGGAATGAAAAAGAAGGTTTTGGAGATAAGCTGGGAGAAGCTACCTTAACTAATTTCGAATTCTTCGAGCCAGAAGATGGATATTTTGAAGCTCCGAAAACGTCCAAAATAGTAAAGAAGTAAGTTTTAGGCTTTTTCTGTTAACCTTGAAAGACTTAGATTTTTATAGACGATCTGGTAAAATTGCTGTACATCATAAGGTTTTATAATAAACCCGCTCATACCAGCTCCCTGGATCTCCTCTCTTATCTCTTCAACCTCAACAGCGGTAAGAGCGAGAATTGGAATATCCTTATTAAACTTTCTTATTTCTTTCGAAGCCTCGAGTCCAGAAATTCCCGGCATGTTAACATCCATTAATACCAGGTCAAAACTTCCAGTTTTGACCTGCTCTATGGCTGAAAGACCATCGCCTGCTACTTCGCAATCAAAATCTTTCTTTTCCAGAATTCTTTTAGTGACCACCTGGTTAATTCTATTATCATCTACAATCAAGATCTTCTTCCTACCAATATAATCTGTAGCATAAGTTTCTACTTCAACCTTTTCAACTTCCTTAATAGTATTATCAACATTGAAATCTATTGAAAAACAAAAGACTGAGCCTTCCCCTTCCTTACTTTCAAGTTTGATCTTTGAATTAAATAACTTCAACAACTTTTTAACTATAGGAAGACCAAGGCCTGTTCCCTGATAATTATAATTCGAATTTTCAAGTTGTGAGAACTCCTCAAATATCACTTTCTTTTTACTTTCTGGTATTCCCGGGCCGTCATCTTTAATTTCAAAATAGATAGAGGATTTTCCTTCACTTGTATTTGTTTGTTTTGCCAGGATATGAATATTCCCCCTTTCAGTGAATTTCATGGCGTTACCTACAAGATTCATAAGAATTTGAGAAAGCCTTACAGAATCACCGATAAGAAAAGAAGGGATTTTTGGGTCAATATCCAGAACGATATTGTTTTTATTCTGGACTCGGGTAAATTCAAAACTGTTTACAATACTTTTCATTAAGTCCTTCAAACTGAAAACCACATTTTCCAGTTTCACCTCGTTGGACTCCATTTTATTCATTTGAAGAACATCATTGATAAGAGCTAATAAATAATCTGCAGAGAATTTTAAAGATTTAAGATCTCCTTTATGTTTATTAAGGCTCTTGTCTTCAAGTAGAAGTGAAGTTAAACCAATCACTCCGTATAAAGGAGTTCTAATTTCATGACTAACAGTGCTAAAAAACCTGGTTTTTAATAAAGATAATTTTTCGGCTTCAATTTTTGCATCTCTGTATTGAACGTTCTTAACTTTTAGCTTCTCAATTAAATTCTGCCTGTCACGGTTTACTTTATATAAAAACACGAGAATGAAGATCATTCCAACAGAAGAAAAGACCATGACAACCACTTTCTCTTTCGACTTTGAAATTATGTCATTCTGATACATCTGTTCCTTCTCGGCGATCAGCAGATTTTTTTTATACTGGTTGAGATTATATTTTGCATTAGCAATCTCTGTTTGCTTTAACTTCTCGCTTTCAAAGAACATAGACTTATAGTCAATGAATTTCTGTTGAGCTTTGTAGGCTGCTTCATAATCACCCTGCCTTGCCAGCATTTTAGAATACTCATCATAAGCTTCTGCTGCCTCAAAGATCAAACTATCATTTTCTGCTAACTGTATAGAGGTCTCAAAATAATTCTTAGCGGTATCAAATTGATTTTTATGAGAATAATACCTGCCGTGAAGCATATAAATTGGTGAATAGAAATAATCAATTTCTTTAAGATATTCTGGTTTCGCCTGAACCAGTGAATTCATTAATTCCAGGGAGCCATCGATATAAGGATATGCTTTTTCAAACTGACCGTCATCCATATAAGTCCAGCCGATATTTGTTTTAGGAGCAATAAGTTCTGAGGTGGCGCCAATTCTATTGGCTATATCAATTACTTTATTATAATAAGCAATTCCTTTTTCTTGTGTTTCAGGAATCTCAGAATAAATATTTCCCAGATTGTTATAAGAATGCATTAAAACCGTATCATTCTTACTTAACTGAGCATATTCCAGACCAAGTGTATAATTTTTACGAGCACGGGCACTATCTTCCTGATCAGTATATGCGTGACCTAAATAATTATACGCCTTAGTTACATAATAGAAATTCTCTTGCTGTTTTGCCAGACTTAAAAGGTTATGAGACTGCTCTATAGCTTGCTCATAGTGGTACTTCCCCATCTGGTCTGAAATATTTTCTGATATAACTCTGAGTGAATCTTCAGAAATCTCACGAGACGACTGTGCCTCGGAATAATTCCAGAGAAAAAAACACAATAAGAAGTAAAGAAAGTAATTTCCTTTCAAAAGTAGATGAGGTTAATAGTTAGATTTCGGGTGATGAAATTACTCTATTTAAAGTACTTACGCAACATTTATTTTTAGACCAGACAGTTTTAACAAATTTCGTTTGGTTATAATTTCTATTATCTTCATCGAAAATTACTCTATGACCTATCCCTGGCATCTTTATTTCATGTCTGCGATGTATATAATCGCAGGATTTTTTCATTTTATAAAACCAAAAATGTATATGCGTGTGATGCCGCGCTACCTCCCGGTTCATAAACCATTAGTTTACATAAGCGGTTTAGCAGAAATAGTTCTGGGTATTGGCCTTCTTCTGCCGGCTACAAAAGACCTGGCCATATATGGATTAATATTAATGTTATGCATATTTTTCCTGGTACACTTCTATATGCTTTCTTCCAAAAAGGCCGGAGCAGGCTTTCCGAAATGGATTTTAATTGTAAGAATAATCCTTCAATTTGTTTTGATCTGGTGGGCCTGGTATTATCTTAAATATTAGTGATGAAAAAACATACTATCCAATTAAAAAATGCTGAAATTGAATATTATCAGGGTTTTCTGAAAGAAATAAGAGCTAATGAATATCTCAAAAAGTTGCTACAGCTAAATAGCTGGCGGCATGAGAAAATAAAGCTTTTTGGTCGCGAAATATTTCAACCGCGTTTAACCACACTATTTGGAGAATCTGGAAAAAATTACACTTATTCCGGACTGGAAATGACACCTGAACCTTTTACACAGGAGCTAATTGAGATTAAAGATCTCTGCGAAGAAATTAGTAATACTAATTATAATGTATGCCTGGCCAATTTATATAGAGATGGTAAAGACAGTATGGGTTGGCACTCTGATGACGAAAAGGAATTGGGAAAGGAACCCGTAATAGCCTGCGTTAGTCTTGGAACAGAAAGAATATTTCATTTAAAGCACAAAAAAGACCAAACGGCTAGGTATAAAATAAAACTGCATCACGGCAGCCTTTTAGTTATGAAAGGGCCTACTCAGGAGTTTTGGAAACATCAACTTCCTAAAACCAAGCAAACAGTACGCCCCAGAATAAATCTTACTTTCAGAAAGATCTACTAAATCAAGATTTTTTCTCCCCGTAAATATCATTCAGGATCCTGGCCAGACGTAAACCGCCTTTTTGCAACTGGTCCAGAACAGCTGGCATATGCTTGTACATATAAGAATAACCCAATTTCTCACCATTTTCTACCCCTGCATATAGATCTTCTGCCATTGCTCTGGATTCATATACCCAATCCAGTAATTTCCCATTCTGGATATTCTTGATCTCCTTTTTAGAAAGTTCCTTTGTATTTAATGCAAGTTCTGTATAGCTCATCTGGTAGAAATCTATCATTTCACTATCCCACACCCGATGAATATTGGAACCGTCATTAAACCAACGAACCTGTATATCGTTTCCACCTTTATCTTCAGAATGCCCGGTATGAAAAGGCTGGTGAAGATCTCCAACGAAATGAACAAGCATTTTTAAATGAAATTCTTTATCTTCCTGTGGAGCTTTCTTATCTTTTAACACCTCGATACATTTTCTAATTGCCTGGACAAGATCACCTCTATCACTAGCTTCTTCTAAAACATACTCTTCAGCATCTGGTTCAATATTCACATAATGCCATGGCCCATATTGTCTAAATGCAGGATCACTCTTTATATCATCGGCATAATTGGCAACGAATGCCAAACCATAACCATTTAAAAGTTCATTAATAGCTTTTTTAGCCTTATCGCTCAAATGACCTTCGGCGATCTCAGCAGTAGCTCGATGACCGGTTTTACCCCAGTCACCGTTGGAAGCAGAAACAATATTCGTTGATAACATTATAACTGCGGCAATTAAGAAATTCTTCATTTATCTAGTATTTCCGGCAAATATAAAGAAGCCCGGAAAAAATAACTGTTAAGAATACAGAATATTAAAATTTAATATTATATATTTATGATATCATTTTAATATCATATTATTTTCAATCATGACACAGGAAAAATTAAGCAAGCCATTTAATGGCTACGTAATGTTATTTGCATTTCTAATATTATTAATAGGCAGTGTAATCGCAATTCTAACTACCGGTAATCCAATAATGGCCCTTGGAGTCTTAATTGCGTTTTTCATCCTGCCCGGGCTCATTCTTGTAAATCCCAATGAATCCAGAGTCTTATTATTATTTGGTGATTATAAAGGAACTGTAAAACAAAACGGATTATTCTGGGTGAATCCATTTTATACAAAAAAGAAGATCTCCTTAAGAGCAAGAAATTTTGACAGTGAACGTCTTAAGGTAAATGACAAGCTGGGGAATCCTGTCATGATTAGCACAATTCTCGTCTGGCGGGTAATGGACACCTTCAAAGCTTCTTTTGATGTGGACAATTTTGAAAATTTCGTGGTAGTACAAACCGATGCTGCCGTAAGAAAACTTGCCAGTCTTTACCCTTATGATAATTTTGCTGATGAAGGGCTGGATGAAGATATTACACTAAGATCCAGTGTTAATGAAGTTAGTGATGCCCTGGAGAAGGAATTGGAAGAACGCTTAAATATCGCTGGGATAGAAGTTCTTGAAGCCAGGATTGGATATTTAGCCTATGCAAATGAGATTGCCAGTGCAATGCTTAAGAGACAGCAGGCAACAGCCATAGTTGCTGCCAGACATAAAATCGTGGAAGGTGCAGTAAGTATGGTAGAAATGGCATTGGATGAATTAAGCAGGAAACAAGTTGTAGACCTTGATGGCGAAAGAAGAGCTGCGATGGTAAGTAATTTAATGGTTGTATTATGTGGAGATAAAGATGCTACACCGGTTGTAAATGCAGGGACACTAAATCATTAATGTATGCGTGTATTTTCTGAAATTCAGGCTTTCAAACAGTGGTGGCTTTGGGCACTCCTTGTTATCACACTTCTCATAAGCTCGATTCCCTTATTCAGTATCGGAGGATCTTTTAATAATATTCAATGGAATTTAATAGGATTTATCCCGGTACTCTTAATTATAGTTATGTTTCTGGTTCTTAAACTTGAAACCAGAATAGACAGGAACGGGATCACTGCAGAATTTACTCCTTTCAGAATATTCAAACGACATTATCACTGGAATGAAATTAGTAAATGTTACGTAAGAAAATATTCGGCAATCTCTGAATTTGGCGGCTGGGGTGTTAGAGGATTTGGCACAGCTAAGGCCTATAATGTCTCTGGAAACAAAGGCATACAAATTGTAACCAAAGATGACAAGAAATTTCTGATAGGAACTAATAAACCTGAAGAAGCGCAAAAGGTAATTAAACGCTACCAGGACAATAAAGATGAAATATGAAACAAATATTAATTGGAATTACATTCCTATTTATTAGCTATTATGGTTTTAACCAGGAGGTTAATTATAGTGAAAAAGAGATTTCTATCAGCAAATATACTGATGGAACGCTGACTCTTCCTAAATCTGGAGAAGCAGAAAGCCTTATCATTTTTATCCAGGGATCTGGTCCTACAGATAGAAACGGCAATCAATCCATGATGAAAAATGATGGGATGAAAAAGATGGCTCGTGAACTGGCAGCCAATGGAATTGCTTCATTTCGATATGATAAAAGAGTCCTTAAAATGGAGGAGTTAAAAATTAAAGAAGAGGACCTGAAATTTGATGATCTTATTATGGATGCAGTGAGTGTACTGAACTATTTTGAGGAAAAAGATGAATTTGACAATCTAATTTTTGCCGGCCACAGTCAGGGTTCTTTAGTTGGAATTCTTGCCGCTAAAGAAAACGCAGACGCCTATATTTCTCTTGCCGGTGCTGGTGAACCAATAGATAATATTATCGTAGATCAGGTTAACAAAATGGCTCCACAGTTGGGTGAAAATGCCAGGATTGCTTTTAATGAAATAAGAGAAAAGGGCAAAACGACCAATTACAACCCAATGCTGGAATCGTTATTCAGATCTAGCGCTCAACCTTATATGTACAACTGGATGCAATATGACCCGGCGAAAGAGATAGCAGATCTGGATATACCAATCTTGATAATAAACGGTTCAGCAGATATCCAGGTAGAGGTTGAACAAGCCCATATGCTTAAAACGGCTAATGAAGATGCACAATTGGTGATCCTTGAGAATATGAATCACATATTTCGTGAGATCAAAACTGAAGATAGATTGGTAAATACAAAAGCATATAATGAACCTAACAGGCCGTTACATCCTGAATTGATCCCGGTAATCACCGATTTTATCAAAGAACTTGAGTAAATTATGGGCAAGAAAAAAGCATTCGCCTTAAGAGTAGATGAAGATATGCTAAAAGCTATTGAAAAATGGGCTTCTGACGAGTTTAGAAGTACCAATGGGCAGATCGAGTGGATGCTAAACCAGGCCCTAAAAGATGCTAAAAGACACCCTAAAAATAAAAAGCAGGAAGAATAATGTTCAAGATAATATTTTCAGACATTGATGGCACTTTACTTAATGCCGAAAGAGACCTTTCAGAATACACCTTAGAAACTATAAAGAAACTTAATGATTCCAGTATACCCTTCATTCTAATTTCTTCCAGGATGCCGGCTGCCATGAGGCATCTACAACAAAAGATGAATATTGAGCATCTGCCACTTATCAGTTATAACGGAGGCTTGATCCTTATAGATGGCAAAGCGGTTAGTTCTACAGAAATCCCTATTGAGTTACTTCAACAGTTATCAAATTTCAATCAGGATCTTAAGGTACATTTAAGTTTATTTCATAATGATGAATGGTATGTTCCCCAGAATGATTTCTGGACGAGGAGAGAGATTAATAATACTAAGGTATATCCAGAATTTGAAAGCAATAGCAATGTTATCGAAAAATGGAAAATTGAAAAAAAAGGCGCACATAAAATAATGGCTATGGGTGAAGAGGAAAACATAGATAAGATCAGAAATTTCCTTTTAGAAAATTACGCTGAAGATCTCCATTTATACAGGTCTAAACCTTCTTATCTTGAAATTGCACCCCGCTCAATTTCCAAATTAACTGCGGTAAAACATCTCCTGGATAATCATTTTCGCCTTCCACTTTCTCAAAGCATGGCTTTTGGTGACAATTACAATGACATAGAAATGCTTAAGGGAGTAGGTATGGGAATTGCCGTAGGTAATGCTAAGCCTGAAGTTCTTGAAATTGCACATATGATAGCCTCCTCAGGTAAAGAAGATGGGGTTGCAAAAAGCATTTCAGAATTACTTAAAATTTAAGTGAGTCCCGCCTTGGAGTTGGAAACATAAAAATTGTATTTTGCCGGCAACCTAGTCAAATTTTTATGGAAGAAAATACTCTATTCACTAATGACGCAATAGTCTTTGGTCTTTTAATGCTCGCATTGGGCTTCGTTTTTTACACCTCATCTAAAAAAGAAGGTTTTTGGGGAAAATTTTATAAGATCGTACCGGCCTTATTGATGTGCTATCTTATTCCCGCAATTTTCAATTCTTTAGGATGGATTGATGATGGTACCTCTGAACTATATTTTGTTGCAAGTAGATACCTTCTACCCGCCGCACTGGTTTTGATGACCCTAAGTATAGACCTTAAAGCAATATTTAATCTTGGCCCCAAAGCCCTGATCATGTTTTTTGCCGGAACTATTGGAATTGTACTGGGTGGTCCTTTAGCCATACTTATCATGTCTTTTATTTCCCCTGAAACTTTAGGAGGGATTGGTCCAGATGCGATATGGAGAGGTTTATCTACCATTGCAGGAAGTTGGATTGGTGGTGGCGCTAACCAGGCAGCTATGCTGGAAATTTATGAATACAACCCAGAATTATATGGCGGGATGGTACTTGTAGATATCGTAGTAGCGAATTTATGGATGGCAATAATATTAATGGGGATAGGAAAAAATGATTCAATAGATAGATGGCTTAAGGCAGATAATTCTGCTATTGAAGAATTAAAAGTAAAAGTTAGTTCTTATGCTGAAAGCGTAGTTAGAAACCCTACTTTACCAGACTTTATGATCATGTTAGCCCTGGCTTTTGGAGCAGTAGGTTTTGCTCACTGGGGTGCAGATGGTATGTCTGAATATCTGCTGGCGAATTTTGAAATCTTCAGTGATTCTAAAAGCGCGCTCTCCTCCTTCTCTTCTCAATTCTTCTGGATGATCACCATTGCCACGGCTATTGGTATCATACTTTCATTTACTAGAATGAAAAAATATGAAGGTGCAGGGGCCAGTAAGATTGGAAGTATTTTCATTTACATACTAGTAGCAACTATAGGTATGAAAATGGATCTGGGTAAGATATTTGAAAATCCGGGGTTATTAGGGATTGGCCTTATCTGGATCTTGATCCACGTAATTGTTCTTATCTCTACCGCAAAACTAATAAAAGCGCCTTATTTCTTCCTGGCTGTAGGAAGTCAGGCAAACGTAGGAGGTGCTGCATCTGCACCGGTTGTGGCTGCCGCTTTCCATCCGTCACTTGCTACTGTTGGAGTGCTCCTCGCTGTGTTTGGATATGTTGTGGGAACCTATGGCGCGATCCTGTGTACAATTTTAATGCAAATAGCCGCCGGCAGTTAGTAATAAACAGAAAAATATAAGATATTTGCGCTCCCTTTAAAATCTGAATTCAAAAATGAAAAAACTAGCTCTTCTTTTAGTGATCTTAATAAGCATCACAGCTTGTTCTGAGAAAGAAAGCAACCTTATCGTAAGCGGAGAGATTAAAGGCCTGAAAAAGGGCACTTTATATCTTCAAAAGATAAGGGATACCTTATTGGTAAATGTAGATTCTGTAATTATAAATGGTGACCCTGGCTTTCGTATGGAAACCTATATTGAAAGCCCGCAGATCATGTATTTGTATCTTGAAAAGGTTGACAATAACAGATACGATGATCGTATAGATTTTTTCGCAGATAAAGGAGAGGTAAGCATCAAGACGAAACTTGATAAATTTGAAACCAGTGCAGAAATCGTTGGTTCGGTTAACCAGGAGAAACTGATGGAGTACCGTAAAATGATCAGTAGATTTAATGATCAGAATCTCGACCTTATCAAAGATAGTTTTGAAGCTGAAAAGGCTGAGGATGAAGAAAAACTGATGGAGATCGATAAAAAGTATGATAGACTTCTTAAAAGAAAGTATCTCTATACCGTTAATTTTGCAATCAATAATAAAGATCATGAAATAGCACCTTACCTCGCTCTTTCAGAAGTTTTCGATGCAAATATTAAATATCTTGATACTATCTACACTTCCCTTGCTCCCAAGGTTAAAAAATCTAAATATGGTGAGGAACTTAAAGATTTCTTAAAGGAACGTAGAAAACAGGAGAAGCTTGAAGAAAAAGTTGAAGACCAATCTGGGGAGGAAAATTCCTAAACCAGGTTTTACACTTATAATTAAAAGGAGCTCATTTAGCTCCTTTTTTCATTTATAACAGCTTCTTAATATTTTGTTAGGTCAATTTAGCTTTTGCTTTATCTATATTGAGGGAAAACCCAAAAATATGAATAAGACGAATAAAGATTATGATCTTATTTGCGTAGGTGGCGGAATCATGAGTGCCACTCTTGCCCTCATTCTTAAGCTCTGCGATCCAAAACTTAAAATATTAATTTTTGAGAGACTCCCTTCTGTTGCCGAGGAAAGCACTAAAGCCTGGAACAATGCTGGTACTGGCCATTCTGCATTTTGTGAACTAAACTATACACCTCAGGATGAAAATGGTAAGGTTGATATATCTAAAGCTTTAGATGTATTTCAGCAATTTGAAAAATCCAAACAATTTTGGTCTTACCTGGTTTCACAAGATTTAATTAAAGATCCACAAAGCTTTATTCACTCTATACCTCATCACGCCTGGGTACGTGGAAAAAAAGACGTGGAATTTCTAAAGCAAAGGTATGAAGCAATGACTTCTCATTTTATGTTTGAAGAGATGAAGTTTTCAGATCAACATTCAAAACTAAAAGAATGGTTTCCACTTGTCATGGAGAACCGGACTGAAGATGAGATCATGGCTGCAACAAGAATGGATCTGGGTACCGGTGTTAATTTTGGTTCTCTTACCGAACATTATTTCAGAATTCTAGAGAAGAAATTTGAGGTACCTGTTTTAAGAGAACATGAAGTTCTGGACATAGATCCTGATGGTCCTGAAGATTGGTCAGCCAAAGTTGAAAATCTTCAAACCAAGGAAATAAATTATTATGATGCCGAACATATTTTTATTGGTGCCGGCGGAGGTGCATTATCACTTCTGCAAAAAGTAGAAATTCCGGAAAAAGATGGCTACGGAGGTTTTCCAGTGAGTGGCCAATGGCTGTTTTGTAATAACCGGGAAATTATTGAAAAGCACCACGCCAAAGTATATAGTAAAGCAGGCGTAGATGCTCCGCCCATGTCTGTACCTCACCTGGATGCCAGGTATATAAATGGAAAGAAAGAATTGTTATTTGGCCCCTTTGCAGGTTTCAGTACAAAATTTTTAAAAGAAGGTTCTATTCTTGACCTTCCCAAATCAATTAACCTTGGTAATATACCGTCTATGTGGGGCGTTTTCTGGCATAACCTGCCGCTAACTTCCTACTTGATAGAGCAGGTGAAAATGGATCATAAAGACAGGATCAATGATTTGAAGGTTTTTATAAAAAATACAAAACCTGAAGATTGGGAATTAAAAGTAGCGGGGCAAAGAGTCCAGATCATTAAAAAAGACGAGGAACAGGGAGGCGTTCTTGAGTTCGGGACAGATGTAGTACATAGTAGAGATGGGAAGATCACTGCTTTATTGGGCGCTTCCCCTGGAGCTTCAACTGCGGTTAATATTATGTTGGAAGTTCTAAAAATTGCATTTCCGGAAAAGTTAGAATCAAAATTGCTACAGGAAAAACTGGAAATAATGATCCCCTTCTGGAACAGTGATGTTCGTACAGATGAAAAACGTTTTAAGCGAGTTCAGGAAAGAACTTCAAAAATCCTGAATCTCGAAGCTCTGCATTGATATTTATAAATTTCAATAGAACTTATATCAATAAAAAAAGCCCCTCCTTACGGAGAGGCTTTTTATTAAGAGCCGATGGAGGGACTCGAACCCACGACCTGCTGATTACAAATCAGCTGCTCTAGCCAGCTGAGCTACATCGGCAACTTATTAAAGCGCGTTCAGTTTCTCGATCAAAGCTTTTGCTTTAGTCTCAAGATCTGCCTGAACTTCCTTAAAATGTTTCTGTTTATTTTCAACATCACGACGGTTGATCTTAGTGATCAATTCATCATATTCTTTGATAGCCTCATCTACGATCGCCTCAGATTTCGCCGGGTCTTCTTTTGGATTAGCCATTTGGTGAATATAGGCAGCATCAATGATGTCCCCCATTACATAATTCACATCTTTTTTAAGCAATCTTTTACTCGCCATTATCAATAAATTTCGGCTGCGAATATTATTTATTCATAACCTGTTGTTTTATAGTGCTTTACAGACTTCCTTTGTGTGGTAAGTTCCAAATATATATCTTTATACCACACAAAATCAGGTAATTTAGATATCCAATGGAAATAACCGTAAAAACAAGAAGTGCTGACAAAGAACATTTTTACATTTACATCAATGTTCATGATGGTGGGAAATATCCCCTATCAAGAACCACAGTAAAGCGGGCCAAAATTAAAAAGAAAAATTGGAATCCCAATCACTCTGATAACAAAAAAAATTGGGTGAAAACTACAGAACCCAACTACAAAAAAATCAATGAACAAATACACAAGCTCAAGGTTCAATTAGAAGCTGAACTATTAGGACTCACCCCCAATGAGTTAACCCTAAAAAAAGAATCCAAAATCACAGGCGGTCACCTTAATTTCTTTAAATATGGATATAAAAGAAAAGACCAAAGATTTAATAATATCACCAAAAATAATGATGTTGCAGGTTTGAATAAATTTCAAGAGTTCCTTGAATCCAAAGAAATGCATTCCATCACATTCAAGGATATCACCCACACATTAGTAAAGGATTACCAAACATGGCTAAGAAAATCATTGGAAGAATCCACCACCAATACCTATATAAACAGAATCAAAGCCGTCTATAATGATGCACTGCAAAATCCTGATTGTTCCTTCAAA
Source organism: Christiangramia echinicola DSM 19838 (assembly GCF_000423065.1). Lineage (GTDB taxonomy): Bacteria > Bacteroidota > Bacteroidia > Flavobacteriales > Flavobacteriaceae > Christiangramia > Christiangramia echinicola. The sequence goes on along the minus strand of NZ_AUHG01000011.1, from coordinate 431,566 downwards.
GAACCACAAACACATCCCTTCAAATATATCAAACGTCTTAAAGAGAAATTCAAAAATACCTACCTATCCCAAGATGAATTTCATAGATTCAAAATACTCAATGTTTATAATATGAAAATAAAGGGTGCCCGCAAAGATACCCATGATAGATACAATCACACGCAACGGGCATGGCTATTTCAATTCTGGGGTGCATTCAGGTTCATGGATGTGGTCATGCTAAAATGGGGGGATTTGATATACAATGATAAAGGCGTTGGAATGGATGTTTATACTAGCAAATCAGAAACAAGACTCCTTAGGATGTTCCCCATGTCACTAATGGAACTACTTATCAAACAACTGCCTAATAACAATGAATTCATACCACTTAAGGTAAAGCAATTGGATAAGGATATAAAACATTATCAAATCCAAATAGATAGAACACCTGATACCCATAACAAAATTGAAGATATCCCCAATGGTGTACTTATAGAAATTTTAGATTCAGGTAGAACCATCAAGGATATTCAAAAGGATAACAATAAAAAGCTAAGGCTCATTGAAAAAAGGGATTCCCTGATACAACAACGCATGGGATATCTTAGTTATCAAATACAAGTGGCTATCAAGAAGTATCCCGATGTATATGTATGGGATTTTGGTAACAATGCTAAATTAGGACCTGATAATAAACGTTGGGATGAAGCAGAAACTAAAAGGTATAATAGTATATCATCAAATAATGCTGCCACCCTTAAAAAAATACAGAAGCTTGCTAAGATAGATACCAATATCACATCACACGTAGCAAGACATACAGCATCACAAATGCTATTTGAGAATGGTGCCACCACCCATGCAACATCAGAATACCTTACCCATGCTTCCCTGGGCACAACGGAAAAGTATAGAAGACGTTCAGGGCATTTTGATTCACAAATAAGTGACTTTTTGGGAAATATGTTATTTTAAGAAAATGGTTTTCAAAAGGGGTATTATACCCTGTCATGGGTATTGCTTAAAATTTACTTTTATAAGATATTGTAAATCATAAAACTAACCATTATGAAAAATTTTATTTTAATCATAGCAATATTTATTTTTCCAACAATTGATTTGACCGCACAAGTGAAGAACAGTAATGAAAAGGTGATTGCTGAATTCTATGATGCAAAAAAGAAACGTGTTAATCTAGACGGTGGAAAAGTCTCCTTGGACATTAAACTCTTTGACTGGGAACGTGGATGGATTTATTCAAAATCTGATACAAGGTCTGCTATTAAAAACAATGCTATCTTTTTTAAGTTCGGTCTTACAAATACAAAAGATTTCTTTTCTCTAAATAACTTCGATTTTGAGAACAACAACGGTTTACTGTTTGGGTTAGGATTTCAGCACGGTTTTGACAGAGTGTTTTTAAATGATGACAATGAAAAAAATCCACTGAAATTGCAAGCAAATACAATTTCAATTACATATAAATATGACAAATTTAATAGTATCGAAAATTCAACTTCAAACATTTCCAAAGCAACTCCATCTATCTTAACAGCTAATATTGGGCATAGTTGGTATTTTTGGTTTTACAAAAACAATTATGCATTAAAAGGAGGTCTAGTACCTACTATAACCTTGACAGGAAATATCATTGATTATAACAAATCAGAATTACAGAATTACATACAAAGTGATAATTTTTCAACAATTAATAATTATGTCATTACTAGTAACAAATCATTTGATGGAAAGTTTGGTATGATAGATGAAACTGTAAGAAATGTTCAACTTGCATTTTCTTTACCATTCGTACCTGATTATGATTTCGAATGGTTTCCAACATTAGCCCCCATACCCTATGCAAGTTATTTAGTTGATTCAAATCAAAAGCCGATATTAAATGGTGGTATTGCCATAGGTTTTCTTGGTCAACCTCTTTTGGCTGATAAGATTGAAGATTACGATGGAGAAGGAAAGGTAAGAGAAGGTAAGTTTAGAAAATTTAATGTACCATCATTTTTAAGTGTCAGCGTTGATTGGAATTATCAAAACGGACAAGGAAGTAAACCAAATTACTTCATAACTGGCACCTTAGCTTTAAAATAGAGTATTAAATATATCTTGAATCGGTTTAACTGGCTCAATCACCTCTTGTCCATCCCTATGAAAATCTGTTTTATAAATATCGCTGCTTACGGGATGGGCCTTGAATTCTTTAGATGTAAACCCCGTTCTTACTAAATCATCAATTACACTTTTAGACTGGTCGGGTGAAATCCATTCCTTTACCAAATTATTATCCAAGACTAGTGGCATCCTTTTCTTGTTATTGTGAACTTCAGCAAAAAAATCATTGGCTTCAGTGGTAACCAAACTTACATAATAGTGGTCATCCACAATGCTATAAATACCACCAATTGATAGCAACTCTCTATTCTTATAATCACCGTCAGATGTTTCGGGAATATAGCAGAAATAGGGCTGATTTTGCTTTTTATCATAATGGTGGGGCTCAAAGAAACCATCAAACAAAATCACACATCTATGTTTGGGAACGTAATTCTTATAGGATTTGGTTTCATATAAATCTTCTCCTCTTGCATTGTTGGTATATTGCTTTCCTGATAAGAATTTTTTGGGGTCACTCATGCCCCAAAAAGGTATTAATCCCCATGTAGCTTCACTAATTATATTCGGTTCATCCTGGGCAACAATATTTATAATAGGATTTGAAAAAGCATTGAAATGGTAAGACTTATGTGGTATCCTAATTTTTTTAGATTTATCCTGTTGTTTTTGCAGATAATCAATTTTTGCTTCTTCTTTGCTAATACTTCCTTTATAACACATACTATTCTCTATTATGACTTAACAATTTACGAAGCATTTTTGTATTTATCTATAAAGTCATGAACCATCATTGGTGGAATGACAGCAGGCTCCTTATCCCTAAATCTCGGTGCTACATAGTAATTGTTGCATCCCCCGTAATCCACGCAATACCCTTCAATCCCAATTAGTTTATTAAACCTGTATTCCACACCATTGAGGGTATATCTGTTGCAAAGAATAACTGCTTTCATAAGTTCCCCGTAAGGCAGTTCATCACTGTAATGAGCGGGCATAATGTCACAATCAGAATCCTGCGGGATAATAAATACCTCACCACCAAACGTGATATTTGATTTGGGTTGATATAAGTCAGCCCAATCAAATGAACTTGTAGTTTGATTTTCAATTTGTAAGGGTGATTCAAAATCTAAAGTAATATCCAATCGCTTCATAATAAACTATCTAAAATTTCAATTATGCTAATATATGGAATATTTCCATATTAATGGATTTTATCCAAGTTAAATTTTAATGATTTATATATCAGCGATATACAATTAGAATTATATTTATCATATGAAATACCATATTGTTTTTCTAATGATGGTTGGCAGCATGGTTAATGCCCAGGATGCTATATTCACTTCCCCACTTACTGAATATGTTACCACACCTGCTGATGGCGAATTCTTTAAAAATATACATAGGGAAATAGTGTTGAAAGCTGATGTAATTGTATTAAAAACATTTAGAAATGAAGGTGATACAGATATGGAAATATGGGATTTAGTTGGGGGTGTGATGGATATGCAGTTAGTTGGAAAGAATATGATAACTTCTTATATGACATATTTGATATTCGATGGTGTGAGGGTAAATGCGCAGTGGGATATAATTACTAATGAAGATAGAAAGGTTGAGGTAATTGCCAGAACTATAACCAATGACCGTGGGGAGGAACCACTAATTACCAGGTATCATATAGAATAAAATGTGGATAAGCTGATGTGGCTAATAATGATTATTTACACGTCTTATAAGTTATCGCTTTGGATTTCGCTGTTTCCTCCTTAACATAAGCAACCAAGTCAGCAATTTCTTCTTGTGTCATTTCATGTGTAGGTTTTATCTGAAATACTTTTGAAGAATGTCTATTTTTTATTTCAGCAAGCCTCTTATCAAATTTCTCTCTATCAGTAAGAATTCTGCCCGTTGGTGGGTCACCTGGAAATATTTTAATGTTGTATCTAAACACAACCTTAATTAGTTGAAGAGGAATCAAAAAAATGAATAATAGCAACAACAGGGGGATAGAAATAAACATGCCCACAGCACCCAAATCCCACTTTATACTCTTCGCAGTAGGCTTTTTGAGTTTGGTTTCAGCACTTTTTACTGCACTTACCCATTTGGTCGCTTCCAAATTGTATCTAAGGTTCGTCAACGAACTATTATCGTTAGGTCTCCAGGTAAATTTGTTATTTGATAATGGCATAATCATCGGTTTAAAGAAACTACCATCAATTAACTATTAATCAATATTTTATACCAGTTTTTGGAGATAAAATTTTCTTAATTATCTGTCAGATATATATGTTCTAATAATAAAGTCAAAAACGTGTTATTACAATCTATTTAACTATCCTTTTTCGTACTAAAGGTGCCTAGTATTGACAGGGCCCCACTGAGAAAGGAGCTAAACCTATTATCAAGGATAATTATGTGGAATCTCAGTCATATCGCAGTGTTGGAACAAATGGAGTGATAGGGGAAAGCACTAAAATGCAGCTTACCATTCGAAAAGGATATCAAATAATGTCGCATCGATGTAAAAGACCTTAAAGAGCACTAGTGAGTAATGAAATCTTCCTTCTACCTACCGCCCACCCATAGGGGCCAATCGATATTATTTTTATTACATCTATCTAACTCAGCCTACTATCAAGGGGAATAATATTTCAATTTGGATTAATAGGATGCTACTGATAAATAGGTTATGATGTGATTCCAAGTAGAAAATTTGATAGATATAAGGATGTCTCTGATAATGAAGCTGAATTAATTATCGATGATGCAATGGCTTTGGCAAGATTGTGTCTGGACCAGGTTCAGTAACTGATAGGTGAAACAGTAAAATAGCTGAATAGGTGAAAAAAGAAAGACCAAGCTCTTGCCAGGTCATCCGTGTCTTTAAATGCTCTTAAAAAGCAAGTTTCAAATAATTTACAAGCTGAATCCTAAGAGGCTATCCTCCGTTGGAATTGCAACATGACCGTGCTTCCTGAATCGGTGGACACAGTACAGAACCGTAACTACAAAACACGCAGCAGTCACCCTCCAACGGTTTAATGATGGTTCCACAACTGGAGCATTCATGAAAGAATTGACAAGCATCTGTGGGCATAATTTCTTCCCTGGCATCCTTGCAACGAGGGCATGTCAAAATAGATTTTAAAATAGTTTCCATAGGTATAATTATAACATTGATGTGATATCCGAACCCATTGTGGGATAAGCATAAATCATTTTCTTTAAGTCTCGTACTGGTATGGCTTTGTATATCGCAAGTGAGAAAAAGTTAATCGTTTCTTCTACCCCTGGACCAATGAGATGAGCTCCCACCAAAGTACCTTTATCAGTGTCTATTATGGTTTTATAAGCATATTCCTGAACGTTAAGACGTTTAGCATTGAACCATTCTGGAACCGCTTTACTGTTCACTTTAATATTTAATCCAGCTTTCTCCGCTTCCACTTCTGTTAAACCTACCGCAGCCACAGATGGCAGGGTAAAGACAACTGACGGCATCGGTGGATATTCTGGTTTCTTATTATTACCCTTTAATATATTAGAAGCAATGACATGACCTTCATAAACAGCTACTGGGGTTAATGGAAGCCCATCGGTATCAGCAGCGTCACCAGCAGCATAAATGGATGGATTTGAGATACTTTGTAAGAAGTTATTGACCTCAACTCCTTTCTTATTATAATTAACAGATGCCGCCTTTAAGTTCAAGTCATCAATATGAGGTACTCTTCCCGCACTGTTGAAAACAGCTTCAGCTGTAAACTCTGTTTTGGAACCATTTGTTTCTCCAACTACCGTATAACCTTTTGTGTCTTGTTTGGTTCCCGTGACGTTGGTGTCCAGCACCAATCTTACTCCAAGTTTCCTGGTAGCCTCCGACAAATGGTGAACTATATCCTTATCAAAATTCTCCAAAGGTCGAGGTCCCCGATGTATGATTGTTACTTCAGCTCCACATCGTTTAGCTATGTGTGCAAACTCAAAGGCAATGTATCCACCACCAATGAAGATTAAAGATTTCGGCAGCTCCTTCAAATTTAAAAAATCTGTACTTGTCAATGCAAGGTGACCACCATCAAATTTGAACTGGCGGGGCCTTGCTCCAGTGGTAATGACAATTTTGCCTCCCTTTAAAATTTCCGATGCAATTTCGACTGAATCATTACCGATGAAGCGAGCAGCACCGTGATAGGTGTCAATACCATTGTGTTTGTATCCTTTTTCAATTTTTTCAGGCATTGCATCTACAAATTCCTGTTTAAACGCCATAATGTCCTTCCAGTCAACTTCAGGAACTGTATTAATACCCTTTCCTGCCAGACGTTGAGCAAAGTCTCTCACTTCGGTAGCACCAATAATTATCTTTTTCGGGTCACAACCACGTAGAGCACAAGTTCCACCATAAGGCAACTCATCTGTCACAGCTACTTTTAATCCTTTGGAAGCACACTTGTTTGCAACAGTCATACCCGACATACCTGAACCTATTATTATAACATCATATTTCTTCATGGTCTTTCTAATTTTGTGACTTTATATCCTGTCCTTTCAATTGCCGTCTTTACTTCTTCAACGTTTGTGTGGGTACTATCAAATTCGACTACTGTATTACCATCTTCGTAAGATACTTTGCAGGAGACAATACCATTTAGCTTGTTAACTTCGGATTTTATATGACCCTCACATCCAGCGCAGGTCATCCCGCTTACTAAAAATTCCATGGTTTGAATGTTTTTCTCCTGCACGAACACAACCTCCTTCTCATTGGAAGGATAAAAAGTTTCTGCATAGTAAGGGAATGCCAGACTCAGAGCAACAAAAACAGTTACTCCACCCAAAAATGTTCTGGATTGGAAGAAAGAAGGTTTGGATTTCGTGTCACAACCACAATCATCATCTTGTGTAGCCTTTAGGTTCAAATACCAAGCGAATCCTAAAGCTACCAATGAAACTATTACAAGAGGCCACCTGAAAGGCTCCAACCAATTAAATGCACCTGCAATGCCTCCCGTTCCAGCTACTATAGCAAGTAATGGAGTTATGCAACAAAGGGAACTGGCGATACCAGTTAAAATCCCCACCCCAAGTAGATTATTTTCTGCTTTCATATAGCTTCAGGTTGATGGTTCAATAAATTAAAAAAAGGAGTAAGAAGTTCTCTATGGTCATCTCGCAGTGAATAAAAGATGGTCTGACCTTCCTTTTCTGATTTCACAAAATCCCTATCCTTCAACTTTCGCAAGTGCTGCGAAACTGCTGGAATGGTCATATTCAGGATATCACTTAAATCACAGACACACAATCTTTCTTCTGCCTGAAGGACATAAAGAATCTTTAGTCTGGTGGTGTTACTTACTAATGAGAGCTTATCGGTTAAGGTGCCCACAGCCTCTTCGGCTTCGAATATTTGTTGTCGACACCGTTTGATTTGATTCAAATCTGCTTCTTTGCGTATGCAGCTATTTTCTTCTTCCATAAAACAAAAGTAATAAATCATTTAAGCAATTGCTTAAATATAATTGGAAAAAGTATGGTTACCCCCAGTTGAGGGTTCCAGAGCAAATTCTTAGTGTTTTCTGTGTTACTTATTAAGTGTGGTACTTTAACCTTGGAATGTGGTTCCACTCCTGATATTTTTCGTAGTACGTTTTTCCTTAGAATTTTTTTGATACAGTTCAAAGGTAAGATTCCGATGTCTACTTAATTTTTTATTAACCGATTTCACTTGTGAGCTTTTAATTAACTGTATTCATAATCTTAATTCTGCGAGACCTTAAGATTATATCTTTATCCAAATTAATAATGAAATAAATCATTTAAATTGAATGTCATAATTTAATAAAAGTTTTTAGGGTTAGCTGGAAGGAACCACAATTTGATATTTTGATGTAGTTGAAATGAAGATAAAAAAGAAATTATTTATTATTACTCTTTTACTGGCTGGTATTTGCTCCAATGGCCAATCACTTGAAGAAACCACAGATTGGATTATAAAACAGTATAACCAATATGAGAGGACCATCAATATTGATAATAATCTACTTATTGAGGAAGGAATTTTATTTTACAAAATGACTTTGTGGGACAATAACGGATTTTGGCATCAATTTCATCTGAAAGATGTAAAAGAAATCGAAATCACAAAGGAGTTTTATGATTCGGAGGAGAAAATAGCCTGGACAAATATTTACTTTTATTTTGACCCATATAAATCCAAAATTAAAGAATTCGATGAGACAGAATCTCTGAGTGAATATAATATCTCTGATACTCCAGGCTGTTACGTTATTTTAAATTCTCAATTCTGGGAGGATGGCATGGCTCCCCAGATGGAAGAAGCTTTAATTCGCTTAATTGAGTTCAGCGGTGGGTCTGCCGTGGTTATTAAAGAGCCCTATTAAAACCAATAAATTTTGTTGGCTCATTTTTTAGCTTCCGCTCTCGCTTTTGATATTTCTTGGCGAACCAGCATAACAATTGTCTGTTCTTCATCTGTTGGGTCTTTCCATTTCTTCTTGCGCTTTCTACCCATACCCTCACATTCCTTGTGAATAGCATCAAGACGAGCTTTGAATTCATCAACACTCTCATATGTACCTCTTCGGACTTTACCCGTGGGTTCGTCCCCTGGAAAAATTCTAATGTTATAACCAAAAATTTTCCTGATAAGTCTAATCGGTATCAAAAATATCATGAATATCAACAGCAATGGCAACTGAATAAGATTACCAACGAAATTCACGTCACCTATAAATGATTTAAAAGTCATAGGCTTGTGTCTCAATTCAGCACTTCTCACTGCTTGAACCCACTTACTAGCTTCGAGATTATAACGCAAATTTGTAAGGGCACCGTTATCGTTAGGTCTCCACTGAAAATTTGAATTTGACATTGGCATAACATATTGGTTTTAATTGCTTTCCGATATTCACAATTAATTAAATAACAGAGTTTTACACCAGTATTTAAGTATAATTGTTTCTTAAAGCTGGTCGAAGTTATAAACAGTTGTCACATCTTTTTTCAACTATTCCTTCTCCTAAAGCGGAATAAAGCAACTTTATTGTTCTTTTTTACATCTAAAAGGAAGGCATTTGACAGGGGAACGCTGGGAAAGATGGCTAAGGTGAAAAAAATTAATATTTGTTGCAAACCCAGTAAAAATGGGAGTTAGCATGCTTAGAGGCGGTGGGTAATGGGGTGAGGAAAGCTGGTTTCTTCTGAAAGGCCAGTATTAATTACTTGCCTAACGAATTAAATGAAAAATTGTCCATCTTTTTAGAAAAAACCTTTTGACTGATTTACAGGACAATACATCGATTTTCTATTCAGAGATAAGAGTTTAGTGATGTTTTTTTTTAAATTTCTTATCCCTACTATAAAGTCTTTAGTCATTTTAATCCTTTACCAATCAATTGGATTCTTTATTCACTCAACTATTTGAGTACATATACAAAAAACGACTTGAGTCCAGACAAACAGATTAAGATGGTTTTATTGTCAAAAAAGATGAGAGGTTTCTTCTTTCTACTGTTCAGTTTAGTATCGGTTATTGATGTCTTATCCCAAAAACTATTTATTGCGGATTTTGCCAGTGATGCTGACTTCAAGGTCATCATTGTAGAACAACCTTCACAAGCTGATTTGAAGGTTTACCGTGAAAAGATTGTTAGTCAAGCAAAAGGAAATAGAGGTTTTTGGTACTTCACTAAAATAAGAAGTGAGGCTAACAAGAAAATTCTCTTTGTAAAATATCTAAGTGAGGCAGATTTGAAAATCTACTTTGTAGATTATAAAAGTCAGGCGGGATGGATTAACGAAAAAAAGAAATATATACTAGAAAAAATAGAGGATTAGATTTTAGTTTAATGTAATGAAATAAACAAAAATTCCATGAAAAAGCCACTATCGTTTGTTTACCTACTCATCTTAATAAGCTGTCAATTTGGAGAAAATTCTCCTGTCTACAAATTTCAAGATGGGTCGAATAGCATAAAGGTAATAAAGTTAGAAAATTTTCTACCCTACGTAATGCGGGAAATCAACAAACAAACAAAAACACCTGCATATGCTTTAATGAGTGATTCTATTGTAAGATGGACCCAAGAATCAGAAGTCTTGATAGAAGACGAAGTGACAAAAAGCTGGAGCAAATACGGAGAAATTACTTTTATTGTAACAGATTTTTCTGATGATTCAGAAGTACCGATAAAAACGTGGATAATATATGAAGGGAGACCTATTGGTGATTTCATTGATGTTGAAATATCTATTATCAATTCTGAAAGTCCTGAATTAAAATTTGCAAGGAATGACATCCATAATTTTTTAGAAAAAAATGGAACCCTTTGGAGTGAAACTTACCAGTTCGAATATCCAGAGCGGCCTAGGATGGAATATGTAGAACTTGCGGCTAAAGGCAGCCTTAAAATTGACAATAAAAACGTTGAAGTTATAGAAAAGTATGGTTTTTCTGAAGAAGATTATAACCGCTCCTCTTACCAAATTTTTAAATTTCGTCATAGTTATAATCCCTATTACAAGGATTCCAGGGAAGAGCCGATATCACTTGTTGTTGATGAGTCAATTTTAGATGGCAATTATGATTCAAGGCCAAGAATAGAAGTCGCTGAACAAGGGGTAGACCCTCGGACAGGAAAGAAATATTATTTATCTCAAACTAATGCTGTTATAACTCCTTATGACTCTCACCCACACGACCATGTCAATGTTGTAAATGATTCTCAGAAGGAATTCCATAGTGAGGAGGAGACAGTGAAATTGGGTACTCAACAAAACTTGCAATCAGATTATTTGAACTACGGAGAAGTTAGAGGTACTCTATTAAACAGCGGATACTATAACATGGAGGAAATTTTAGGAGAACCAAATGAGAAATGGCAGAGGAATAGTGTGCTCACGTACCTCTATTATTTTAAGGTAGAAAAATTTGGGGAAATTGGTCATATTCGGGTTACCCATACCTGGGGACCCGATGTTATACACCGAATTGATTTCTTTGAACCTGGTGATTATATTCCAGTAAGTCCAGTTCAAAAGGTAAAATCTCCCCTTAGGGAATCTCAACATTATAAATCCGATTCTGATGGAGCAGAGGTCAACCCTGCTCATGGAGTTCCAGGACATGAATGTACCCTTGATTGTTTATCTATAATGTAGTTTTTGATAAGATGAGTTTGCTGAAATTTCAGAATATAGTGAATTAAAAATAATGAAAGTTTAAAAATTTCAAATTAAATCTGCAGATGAGAAACAGGGTAGTGTCGAATAGTAACATATTGAATAATAAAAAATGGAAAAATCTTATTTTATTAGCTTTTTTTATAACAAGTAATGTTATTGGACAAAGTTTGCCTAAAAGTGAAAATGTTAAATCCGTAGGGGGAATAGGTTTAGATGGGGATGGAAATTACAGACTAGCTGGAAGAAGAGCATTAAATAAAGAAAAGATTACCCCCCAATGCGGTGAATCTGGTCTTGTAGCAGTGTATATCGAAGTTGATACTTCTGGAAATGTTCTCAAGGCAATTCCAGGATATAAAGGCTCTACAACTAAGGCGAAATGTTTATTAGGACCTTCGGAACAAGCTGCTTTAGGCACAAAATTTAATACCGATTCAAATGCTCCCTTAAAACAGTCAGGAATTATTTTTTATAAATACGTATTTTCCGAGGAGATAAAAAACGACTTAGCACAGCATAATTTAAATGGTCAAGTTTGGAAAATTGATGAATTTGGCAGGAACGGGGAAAAACTTAATACTCGGATATATAACAGTCTTGGTTATCAGATTTTGCATAAAAATTTTATCGGCTATCCTACTACAAGGTTTTACTACAATGATGATAATAACGTTACTGAATCAAGATTATTTAGTGATAATAAACTTCTATATAAGCTTATTAATAAGATAAGTAACAAGAGGGTAGTTGAATCTAAATTTTTTGATGTAGAAGAAAAAAGAGTAATAGAAATTATTCAGTATAAATATTTGGGAGCTGACATTTCTGAATATAGGCATTTTAATCCTAATGGAGAAGTTCAAGGAATCGTGGAAGTGGAAAATTCAGGAGGGTTAGTGACTAAACAAACGGATAAGGATAATCAAGGGGAAATCCGATGGATAAAGACACTAGAAAGAAATGAAAAAGGAGATATAAGAAAAGAGCTGTTCGAAAATTTAGAATCTCCCAACAGTTCTCATAAGTATTCCTTCGAATATGAATATGATAGTAATAATAACTGGATTAAGAGGTTAAGATATAGCGAAGAAGGTATACTAAAAGAAACAACTCATCGGAACATCGTGTATTTTTCAAATGATATAAATAAAGAATTCTTTATTGAAAAATGGTTTTCAGATGAAAAAGTTTTTTTGGAATTTTTTGACGAAGAAGGTTATCGAGCATACACTGATAAAATTGATGGCAATGGAGGAACCTGGGACTTAGATACTAAACAGAATCTATTAATTTTAGATGCTTATGGGGTAAAAGAATTACAGAAATTCAAATATCAGTTTGATTATGATGGAAAATTAATAGTTCAGCCCTTACAAGGTCAAGAAAAATATGAACTGAGATTGTGATATCAACTTTCTTTAACTCTTTGATAATCCTATTCTTCTCATTCAACAAAGATTATCTAAAGGTCCTATGATGAATCTTTAGAAACTATATTTTGATACTCAAATACCCATTTTGCATAGCTAGGCATAAAGGGACAAATAAAAAAACTTCATTTCTCCAGAGCCGCCTTTACTCGCTGTACAGTACCAACCCCAACCTCTGTAATTTTCGCTATTTTTCTTACGGGTAAATTCTCATGAGCTCTTATCTCTTTGACAACATGGGAATACTTCAAAAGAAAATCTTTTTTGGACATTGATGAACCTCGAACCCGCCCTTTGTAAACTCCCTTTGCTTTGGCGATAGCTATTCCTTCTAATTGTCTTTCCCGCAAGTTTGCCCGCTCCATTTCTGCCACATTTCCTAATACGGATAATATCAATTTGAATACGGGGTTTGGCTTACCTCCTATCATTGACTCTATACCCAAATTGTCAACACGAAGAACCACTCCCTTACTTGTAAAATACTCCAGGGTATTTATCAAATCAGATAGATTCCTTCCCAGGCGGTCTACTGCAGCAACAGAAACGAAAATTACTTTACCATCCTCAATGGCTTTTATTAATTCCTTCCCCTTGTCCCGATGCTCAAAAGCGATTGCACCACTAACCACGTCATTATATATAATTTCATCGGGGTGATTCCGTTGAAGCTGTCTTTCTAGTTTTTGGTTAGGACTGGAAATCCTGTTGTACCTGGCTCTTTTCTTCATAATAATATGATTTATTTCAAGATAGAAATAACATCATTCCAGTGCCAGCTTAGGATGGTGGTTTTGGAACAGTTTAACAGTAATGAAACCGTTTATCTGGAATTTGCATTCTGTAGTCCAAATAAGCTCTAGTCTAATATTGAAAACCCAACATAAGTCACCTTTTCTTTGGGGACTTTATTTTTTAAAAAGATAGAATTACAAGCTATCCCAAAATTCTGGGTTTTGTTGGTCCAAATCTAAATTGTCGTTATAATGTGCATTTGAATGATAGCCACTTGATTTTTCTTCTTCGAATTCTAAACCTTCAAAATACTCTTCTTCCTTTAACTCTAGCAAATATTCTAGGTAATCTTTTACTATATCATTCACTTCATCTTCAGTTTTATCATCTAAAAATGAATAAACCAAATCGATTGGGGAGCATTTTTTATCTGTTGCATCTTTAACCAGAAAAGACTTTATAAATTTGTTTTCAGCCCTGGTTTTTGTTTTTTCACTGTAACCATATTTTTCACCAACTTTGAAATATTCGTATTCAACTTCTGGCTCTAGATGGTCAAGAATTGCCATAGCTCTAATTAATTCCCAATCTGGCATTGCCTCAAATAATATAACACTTGGAATTTCCAAATTTTTATCATCTTCGAAATGGACTTCTATCTTGGCTCTGTAGGTGTTTTTTATATCATTCCAGAAGTTATATTCTACAATCTTCTTTCCGTCTCCATCTAAATCTAGAACAACATCAGAATCTTCTATATCTACTTCCTTTTCCCCCTGGATATAGATTTCAGACCTATCTATATAATCCTCAAAGCGATAATCAATATGATTTGGAAGAATTATCGAGTAGATTTTATTAAGTAATATCATATCCTAAATATTATACCATCAAATTTTCTAACCTATCCTTAGTTTCCCTCCAATCAGGAAACAACTTATCTAACAACCCATAAAATGCCGAGCTATGATTCAGGTGAGCAAGGTGACACATTTCATGTATAATCACATATTCAATACAGACCTTAGGGGCTTTAATAAGTTCCAGGTTGAGGTGTATGGTACCGTTACGGTCACAACTTCCCCAACGCTTTTCCATCCAACGGTATTTAAGTGTTGGTGATTCGTTAGTCAAGCTATTAGTGACATGAAGTTTCTCCTTAAATAGTTGGTTGAAGTGAATCTCAGCTTTTGATTTGTACCACGACCTTAGTAAACGTTTCACACGACTTTTTTTCGACTTATCCTTTAGAGAGACTGTAATCCATCCAGCACTTAGTTTTACGGACTCCTTATCGGAATCAACTAACTTTAATCGATATTGCTTACCCAAATACAAATGTGTTTCTCCACTTACGTATTTACGTGGTGGAGTTAAAGGGTGAAATAATAAGAAGAAATCCTGTTGCTTTAGTATCCAGGCCGCTTTTGAAAGCACTTTTTCTTTTACATCTTGCCCATCCGAATTTATAGGAGCGGTAACCTGAACGCTTTTATCTGGATGAACTTTTATTCCCAGTGTCTTTCGTTCACTAAAATCCAGGTCATACTCAATGGTAGAACTCCCGTATTGAATTTTCTCTTTGACCATTATTTATACTTTAATATTGCAACTTTGATGTTCTCTTCAATTAGGTTATCAATCTTATCCCAATTGGTATCCATGTCATACTTCTGAAGAATCTCATATAATGCATCACCCAAAGCGATATTGATTTTACCGACAACATCATCATCCTTATGCCACTCAACCATTTTCTTGTCGTTAATATAGATGTGGTCTTTCACGGTCTTATCGGTGGCAACACTGGATTCGATATGAAAGGCTTCAGGGGTTCCATTATCATAAATTGACTTACTGAAGTTATAAAATGCCATGGCAGCATCATTATCAGCTATAGCTTCTGGAGCATCTTCTGAACGACCATTAAAGAACTTATCTTCATATTCTTTGGTACGTTTCAGAAATTCAGCCTCAGTGATACGTTTTTGATGGTATTCAGCAATGGTTTCCTTTATTAAGTCTGCCAGCTTTTTATAGTAAACAGGGTCTTCCTGCATCTTAACGTTGATAGCTTTAATAGTCCTACTTGCAATATGGTCAGCTTGCGCTGCCTTACCTGTAATCTTTTCTATTTCAGCCTGGCGTTCTTCTTTATCAAATACGTTAACCAGTTCAGTTACCTTCATAATATCTCCTTCAGTAGAGATATGTTTATTAATTAATTTCTGAATCTGGGGTTCAAACTCACGATAAGAAAGTTCATCATTAAACCTTCGCTTTACATCTACCCGTAACTTTAAAAAGAAATTAGCATCAGCCTTATATTTATTAATCTTTGATTCATCAGTGTTGCGAACAAAATCTATTGAAGATAAAGCCATCTTCAGAACACGGGAGAAGTAACTCAGTTTTTCATAAAACTTGTTCCTGATATCGTCTGGCTGTAATAACTCTTCGTATACAGTTGGTTCAACATTTTTATCCTTCAGGCTTCTGAATATATCCCAAAGTTCTGAATGAGCCTGAGGCAACTTCTTAATCTCCTCACTGATTTGAGTCAGAGTTCCTTCGATTTCTTCTTCATTGAAATCTGATAAACCAGAATACGTGCTTAGAGCATTATCGAGGTTCTCAAGGTTACCATAATAATCTATGATATAACCATAATCTTTACCTGGAAAAACACGATTTACTCTCGCTACCGCCTGGAGCAAAGTATGTTCCTTTAATGACCTACATAGATAAAGTACCGTATTGTTAGGAGCGTCAAAACCAGTCAAGAGTTTCATCACCACAATTAAAATTTCAGGATGTTCACGCTTCTTAAACTGACTAATAACACTTTTTTCGAAAGTGTCAAGGTCACCATACTTATCCATCATTGCATCAAAGTACTTATCTTCACGTTCCTTATCTGGGTTTACGTTGTGGAAGCCGTCATCAGCCCCTTCACGCTGGTCACTACGTGTTACAATAACCTCACTGGAAACCATATCGATGTCATCCAGGTATTCCTTATACAGTAAAGCTGCTTTGACTGATGGGGCTACAAGTTGAGCTTTAGGTTTGTATTTGTCTCCATTGGTCTGGAAAAACTCTGTATAATGTTCACTGATATCCCAGGCCCTTGCATATATTACCTGCTCAGCCTTATTTAACTGGTCGATAGTATTGAACTTCCTTTTTAAAGAAGCTTTACCATAATCGCTCAGAGGTTCTGAAACCTTATCAAAATATCTGTTTATAGGGTCCTCATTTAACTTAATTAAGTTATGCCGACCTTCATAGAGCAAAGGAACTACGGCACCGTCTTCAACTGCATCTTTAACCGTATATGGAGTGCCGATATAGCCACCAAATTTGTTAGCAGTACTCTTTTCCTTTTTCATCAATGGAGTTCCCGTAAATGCCAGAAAACAAGCATTGGGAAACACTCGTTCCATACTAACATTGAAAGTACCATATTGGGTTCTATGACCTTCATCAATAAGAATGAAAATATTAGGTGATTCAAATGGTTTCTTCGTCTGCTTTACCGCAGCCTCAAATTTGTTTATTATGGTAGTGATTATAGCATCGCTATTATCATGTATAAGTTCAGTTAAATGAGAACCCGTTCTGGCCTGTTTAACTTCCTTCTGACATTTTTTAAATGTATCCGAAATCTGGTCATCAAGGTCAACCCTATCAGTAACCAGTAGTATCTTTGGATTCGATATTCTATCATTGGAAGCAATTAACTGAGCCAACATGACCATGGTTAAAGATTTTCCTGAGCCCTGTGTATGCCATATAACGCCACCACGTCTATTACCACTATTATCAAATCCAGTAACCCTTTTCAAAGTATGATTAACTGCAAAATATTGCTGATAACGTGCTATCTTTTTAATCCCATCATCGTATAAGGTGAAGTTCCTGATAAGGTCTAAGAAACGCTCTGGCCTACAAATACAGTAAAGCAATTCATCCTGTTTAGTAGTGCTTCGTTTTTCAGATTCCAGGTTATCGAAGTAGGTTCTTACATATTTGAACTTTTCAGAAAATAAATCATCCTTTTGCTGAGTGGTTAAGGGTTGATTCTTCAACTTGCCTAACTCTGACTTATAATTACTTTCGGACTCACTGTTTGGAAATTGTTCCTTCCACTTTGCCCAGAACTCTTTACTGGTTCCTGTTGTGGCATAACTACCATCATTAACAGCGAGACTCATAAGTAGGTTGGAGTACACATATAATGACCGAATACCTTTTTTACCGAAGTTTCTAATGTGTTGTTCTATTCCTAACTCAGTTGGAGACTTAGTACTGTTTAAAGAAGGACTTTTACATTCAATGATTCCCATTGGAATTCCGTTAACGAACAGAACAATATCAGGACGGTAATGGTCGGTTCTACCTTCACGGGCCACAGCATACTCCTCAGTCACGTGGTACACATTATTAGAAGGTTTGTTCCAATCCACGAAATGTAAAGTATGACTCTTCTTATCACCATCAATACTTTGTTCAAACGCTTTACCCAGTGTAATCAAGTCGTAGAATGCGGCATTAGCATTAATAAATCCATCCTGAATAGGCAAATCTTTAATCGCCAGAATCGCTGAGCTAATATTGGAATCAGAAAACTCATATTCCTTGCCCTTACGCTGTATGGTATTAATCTTTTTCAATTGCTGCCGAAGAATATCTTCGAAAAGTACATGGGAAGTTTTATCACCACGCCAGGATAAAGCTTTTTTTGGTGATATATAATCATAGCCCAAATTAATCAACATTTGTAATGCTGGAATCTGGGAGATATGGTCTTCTAAAAATGATGGTGTTTTCATAATGGAATGATTATTAGAATCGGGTACTGCATTCAGCACCCGACTAGACTTACTTTAGCTGTTCACTTCTTCCTCTACAGCTATCCTATATTCCTTCTCATTTTTGTATTTGTAAAGCTCCAGAATCCTTCCCTTTACTTTATCGGTATGTGCGTTTTCGAAGTCGAATGTCACTTTAAGGAAAACTTCACCCAAAAGATTCATGTTTACCGTTGCTTTGTTTCGAGACCCCGTTGGGAATCCTGACTGGCTTTTACAAAGAGTATAAACCTCCTGAATATCCCTTCCGAATTCAATTCTTTGGTTTTTAGTAAGATTATCTAATATGTCAAATTCTTGTTGCATTAGTTTTAGTTTATAAGGTTGAAAGTAATTCTCAGGTCATCAGAAAAGTCAATATCCATTTCGTCACCTGAATATCTCCATATGGTCCAGGAATCTTCATCAAAGTGTGTATTATCACCTTTAAGAGTCAAAATTTCCAGTATGGGTAAATCAACATCGGTTTGCTGGTTCAAACTGACTTCAGCTACCAATCCGCTCGACTTTTGAATTACTTCAAGATTACCTGTTTCACGGATAAAAATTCTATCAATAAAGTCATTGGGCTCAGCATCCCATCTCCCAATAATATCTTTAATTTCAATATCATTAATATGTTTTCTTTCTATACTCATCTATTTTTACTCGTTTTTTTCCAGTTAACAACTCCTGCATTAATCCTTTTTTCTGTGACTTCAAAGATTTCAAATAATTACTCTGAAGCCTTATTTCCTCTTCGGCTTCATCCAAAACCGAAACAATTGCTTCTTGCTCTTGCAGTTTTGGCAATTCAACTTTTAATTTCAGAAAGGATTTATAATTGAAAGTCATTTTTTCAATGTGAACACCATAACTCGAAATGTATGTCTGATGGTAGAATTTGGGCAATTTACTAAGCCAACTAAAAAATTTCATATCTAATTGGTTTTCATTTTTCGCCCTTAAGGCTAAATATGAACCTGAAATTTTCATATTGTCAAATTTGGAAGTGACTAAACCCGAGGCACCATGAACAATTTGCATTTTAGAAATTAAAAAATCTCCCTCCTTGGCAATCCTAAGATTTTTGGTTTTAATCTCCTTCCCAAATAAACTTTCTCTTTTAAATAGCCCACCAGACCTTCTTCTAACACTGATTAATTGGTACAGTTCTTCGTCATCCCAGGTAATTGGTCTTTTCACTTCCTTTAATATTGATTTATAAGAATATTCTTCCCATTTTCCATTAAACCCAGGCAACCTAATTTTAGCAGAAAGCAACTGCTGCATCAAACCTTTTTTACGAAATTGGAGTTGGTCAATAAGCTTTTGGGTTTTTTCAATAGCCGTGTCCCAGGTTAAGAGAATTTCTGCGATTTTTTCTTGTTCTGACTTTGAAGGTAATAGAATTTGAAACCTACCTAAATCTTTTAAATTAAGAACTGGTTGCGCTCCACCAACTTGGTTAATATGTATTAGTTTATCTATCTGATTTTTCAAATAGTAACTTAGGTATAATGGTTCACACTTCTCCTTATCTAAGCTGATTCTTGCAACCGAACGGGAAATATTTGCACCGTCCAGTTTCTTAGGTAATACCTCAATTTTTCCAATATTAGCCCCTACTACAGTCAATAAAACATCCTTATGTCGCACTCTTGAACGTTGGTAAGGTTTGTCTACCGTCATACTTACCTTGTAAAGAGTCTCTATACCATTCCACCCTTTTGAATAATCCTGACTTCTTATCATTACAACTCCATTAGGGTCATAAGGACCAGGTTGAACTATTCCGTAGGTAATTTTCCTTCCTTTCGACAATAGATTCGAAAGTTTTGTCTTACGCATCTCCATACTAATATCCTAATTCGATTAAGTAATTAGACATTGTATTTTCTACCTCTGAAAGTTCATTCTTTAATCGAGATATTTCCTGTTGGGTTTTTTTTATATCCACAGGCTCCTCCTCTTCAAAAGTATCCACATAGCGAGGGATATTCAGGTTGAAATCATTCTCCTTAATCTCATCAAAGCTGGCAACGTAACTGTATTTGTCAATAGTTTCCCAGTTCTGGTAGGTTTTAACTACGTTTTCAATATCAGAATCTCTTAATCGGTTCTGGTTCTTCCCATTTTCAAACTCGTTACTGGCATCAATAAAAAGCACATCAGTATTCTTACCCTTGTTCTTATCAAAGATGAGAATGGTTGCAGGAATGCCTGTTCCAAAGAACAAGTTGGCAGGTAAACCCACTACGGCTTTCAGTAGGTTCTCCTCTATAAGTTGTTTACGTATTTTACCTTCAGAACTTCCTCTGAATAAAACACCGTGAGGTAAAATAATACCACCACGACCATGTTCATTTAGGGTTTCAATCATTTGAGTTATAAAAGCATAATCCCCTTTACTTTTCGGTGGGATACCACGATGGAATCTATTATAGCGGTCAGCCGATGCATCTTCAGCTCCCCACTTATCCAACGAAAATGGTGGGTTCATGACGATAGTATCAAACTTCATCAGGTTATCTCCCTCACGCAGCTTTGGGTTATTTATTGAGTCTCCCCATTCTATAGTCGCATTATCCATCTCGTGTAAGAACATATTCATCCTGGCAAGAGCCCAGGTGCTTCCATTCACTTCTTGTCCATATAATGAAACATTTTTGGAGCCTATTTCATTAGCAACTTTCAGAAGTAACGAGCTTGAGCCACACGTCCAGTCTGCTACACGGTCACCTTCTTTTGGCTCGACTAATTTGGCTAATAAAACCGACACCTGCGATGCCGTATAAAATTCACCAGCCTTTTTACCCGCATCAGAAGCAAAGTTTGAAATAAGGTATTCATAAGCATCCCCAATAACGTCATTTCCAGCCAAATTAGAAGGTCTTAGGTCCAGACTAGAGAAATCAGTTAAAAGATGCTTTAAACGTCTGTTACGGTCTTTAGTTTGACCCAAATTAGCTTCAGAGTTGTAATCTATGTTACGAAATACCTTCTCAAGTTTAGAACGGTTAGCGTCTTCTAAATCCTCTAATCCAATATTGATAAGTTCACCAAGATTCGACTCATTCCTATGCTTATAGAGGTAGTCAAAAGAACTATTCTCTGGCACCTTGAATCGTTCATGCTTCATCGCACGTTCCACACGTACCTCATCACCATTGTATTTCTTAAGATACTCTTCCTTTTTCTCTTTGTGCACATCGGTTATATACTTTATAAAGAGCATGGTTAGGATGTAGTCTTTATACTGACCAGCATCAATAGTTCCTCGGAATGTATCACAGGCATTCCATACCTTTTTGTTAATAGTATCTTGTGTTAATTTATCACTCATAATAATATTTTGATTGAGAGGAGGTGACTTAACACCCCCTCATGTTAGTTAATCTAATTTTAGCCCCTTGGTGGGAATTTATCATTTCCATGGGAATCCTTTCGCTGAATCTTACCATCCTTACCATGGATGAATAACTCAGAACCTTCCTTGCGGGATAGGTCACGACTATACTTTTCAGCATCTTTCTTGGTGTCAAAGTGTTTGGAAGCTCTTTCAGAACCACCTTTTTTTGAATCCCAGCCACCATCGGAATTCGGTATTACGTGTCTTGAATTAGACATAGTTAATCAATTTTAATGAAGCATCCAATCTAATAACGGTGTAGGATGTTATTACCGAGTCAAGCTACCAGGATTTGGTTGGTAACTATAGTTGGTATACTTTTGTTTTGCGAAACGGTGAGTATCAGTTAGGTGACAAGCCGCTGATGACTCCGATACCAATAAGGCCTCTGGATTGACTAAATCCTGAGGCTTTGTTATTTTTGGTCAGGTTTTGGTTTTATTGGTTAGTAATTCATTTACAACCCCACGTTTGAGGTTTCGTTTTGCTTTAAGTAATTTATCTGTAAGCTCTATATCCTTATCGAGAAGATTATATACCTCTAAAAATTTCTTCTGCTCTTCTATCAGTGGTACAGCAATCTCAAGTTCTTGAAGTTCTTTTTTAGGTATAGAAGTAACTGTTACACCAGCACCGATG
Organism: Christiangramia echinicola DSM 19838; assembly: GCF_000423065.1. Classification (GTDB taxonomy): domain Bacteria; phylum Bacteroidota; class Bacteroidia; order Flavobacteriales; family Flavobacteriaceae; genus Christiangramia; species Christiangramia echinicola. The sequence goes on along the minus strand of NZ_AUHG01000011.1, from coordinate 409,169 downwards.
ATTTCAAGCTGGTGTTGTAAAACTTCTGAGTTTAGAACAGCAGCCAGGTATTTTCCAATTATTACATCCGTAGAAGCCCGTAGAATATAAAATAAAGAAGAAGGTATTACTGGACCCATTGATTCATCATTAGCCCACGCAAACGTTCTATGTCCCTTTCCAGCTAGGATTACGTCATTGGATTGAAGAATAAATTTTTTCAACTTCTCATTACCTTTTACAAAACTATCATTAACCTCAATTGGAGTTATATTCTCATCAAAATGACTTGCCAGGAGATATCTAATATCACCGTCAATATCTGGTTTTATATATGGTCCAAATTGTATATCGGCAATATCACCAATTCTTTTGACTTCAAATTTTTTCATTTGTATATCGTTTCGGATTCAAAGATAAAATCTTTTAGATTCATGGCAAAATATTTTTGTATTAACTTTCGGATTTACACAAATTGTTGATTTAGTCATTGCTCCAGGGTGTATCCCTGAATTCTTATTACAATACATCATAATTCCTCTGTGGATGAAGCTATTGCCCATAGCTCCAAATAAACCCATAGTAGGTTTTAGCATATCCTAGGCAGGCCTGGGTAACTCCATTTGGTTTGAATCCATCAACTTTAGTCTCTTGAGCATAGCCGTAGGTATTTATCAGAATACCATCAAGGGTATATTGATAGATTTTCTTCCTTACCTTAAGCCGCCCTCTTTGGAATGCTCCCCGATGTGCCATATTCTCTGCATGGGTTACCCATTCCAGATTCAAAACGTCATTATCTGTTCGAATTTCATTTATGTGATTTACGATATTCCGATTTTTGGGATTATCAATGAAATGTATGGCTACAAGTCGATGGACTGTAAATCTTTTTACTTCACCATCTTTGCACAACCAAACGTTGATGTAACCGTTGGTTTTGTTTGGGGACAATTTCAACATCCTTTCTTTCACGGACCTCACTCTCCCGTTCCGACATGTGATTCTTCTTCCCAAGCTTCTAACTCTTCCTCTATTACTCACTTGATAATACCCTTCATAGCCTTGTATTGGTTTCCATTTTTCATTTTTCATATACTTATCATTTATAAATAAGTATAGAGGAGAATCGAAAAAAGTAAAGTTTAATCCATCATCGTATAGTTAATTGCACCTCTCTTGGTTAAGCTTCACATATAAGTCCTACAGGAATTGATACAAGACGCTGGCAGTTATACAGGTACTCAAAAGTGGACCCTTATTACCCCCTCCCTGGGGTTACAGCTCCCTGGCGGTATCCTTTGTCCTGAGGACCCCCCTGGGGGTATTTCAAAAAATTACATGCAGGTTAGGTGAAAAATATTTTTTAAAAAAAACATAGATTTAATTATCATGGAGTGTTTTAACTTAAAATTTTATTTACGGGGTTTCCTCCCATGGCATGAATCCTCCATATTGAAATAATTCATAATCAACTTTAGCCTCTGGATTTTGGTTATTCTGGAGTCAAATATTGTGTGCAATGTGCACACATAATTGAAAAAACTATAAATCACAAAACCCCAATGAATATGGGGGTTTATAGTGAATTCCATAAGGTATGGGTTTGGTTTAAATCTATTAAAGTAACACCTATCTGAAACCATACCTGTACTAACCAGTTTTTTGGTAATTACTCAATATCCTCTCAAGAGATGATTGATTTTTATCCCTGCTTTCCAACTTCATTACTAATTCATTAAAAGTAGGTTCACTTTCAATGGGTTTTGGTGATTTCAACTCAATTTCCATCTGCTCTTCTCCTTCCAGTTCTACTGTTTTACAATGAAAGTTATCTTTACAATTAAAATACGATATATCAAATCTAAACCCATTAAATAATGCGGGTAAGGCCTGACCTTTACATTCCCATGCAGGCAGAATTAAGGCATCATGAAATCTCAGAGAATTTATTTCTAAATGCTGGGCCAACATGCTCATTAGATTATCCTCAACTTCTGTCATTTTTTCAAAAAAAGTACCCCTTTTCACATCTGCAGTTACTTTTGCTAGCATTAAGGCTTTACTATCAGGGTATTTGCAAATATCCTTGTAAAAGGTACGGGCTTTTTTCTTACTAAAGCGGTGATTATTTAAATAGGTAGAGAAAAGGGTTTTTGCTTCTTCTCTGCTTACTCTCATATTCTTCATGATATTCTTATATACCTGAAAAGCAATTGTGGTATCATATAAATAATCAATTGCCTGGGGATTTGCACTAATCATATCGAATTCAATAAATTTTAATGGAACCAGACATCTTAATTTTTTCGCTACTTCGGTTATCGCTCCATATTCCCTGTTACCTTTACGTACATTCGCATATTTGCCATCCCCCATATGCAGTAGCTGAATAAGTAAATTGATTACCTTATTGTGTTGGATGGAAACCTTCTCCATGTTGGTATATTTTCCTTCCTGGGCTACTTGCTCCTCCTTGATTTCAATATCTTCCCGCTCCACTTGTTTGCCATCTATACGTTTGAAACTCCTTTTAAGGACCTTATTAATAAGGTCTTTATCCTGTTGGGTAACGTTTTTGTATTTATTTTTCACAGCCTTTTCCACCTCCCTTGGAGCTAAGGTCATACGATGTGATTTGTTGTGGTGAAATTTTTTGATAATCTTCTTATTCCCTGCCATTTCAGCTATTTTAAGATAACGTTTTATTTCAGGGTCATAATTACCTACACTAACTCTATACATTGCGAAAAACATATGCCAATCTATTACAATTTGGTCATCCAAGTTGTGGGGCAGAACTACCCTATATGGCTTGAGTTGCTCCACTTGTTTAGGGGTAAGTTGCTCAATGAGATAATCCATCGGGAAATTCAGTCTGAGCCACTTATCCAATGTACTGTATAGGCGAAGAGGCTCCATTTTTGATTTATTCAAGATTTCTATACAAGGTTCAATCTTAAATTCCTTAATCAAATGAATACTTAAATACATAAGCCCCAGAGCAGGAGTGAAACCTGGTTTCTTTTTATATCTAAGGTTTTGCTTTATGGTAAGATATTTCCAATAAAGATAATTTTTCGATTGGTAAAGATTCTTGAGTTGCTGGGCAATCTTTGGTCTAGGAATCTTTTCGTCATTTCTTTCCTTCCCCTCATAATCATACAGTTCGAAGTTATAGGATTTGAATAGCTCAATTCTCTTATCCTCATTAAACTGATAATAATCATGCACCGCTTGGAGGGTACTACTTCCAATCTCTCCTCTATTTACATAACCTTCTGTGGTGGCGTATTTTACATCGTAAACTCCAAACCTATTAATTTCATCCTTTACGTGCTCAATTTTATAAAAATACCTATCGATTTCATTTAGCACCTCATCTTCCGATGTGAAACAATTAATTTTTTTTCCTTCAATATCATAATCAGCGGGCACGTTGATATAAAGTGCCTCATATACCCCCTGTCGACATCTTCCATAAGCCTGGACACAATCATTGATATTTATTTTAGTGTGGGGGCTTTTTTGCTCTGAGATAACAACAACGCTGCATTTATCATCAATGTCATAACCTGTAAAAAAAGCACTACTCAGATTTCGCAGTCTCGGTTTTTTAACATCTTTATTACCCCTATCGTAGGGTAATAATTTAATAGCAAGGTTGTCCCCCACCAAATTTACAATCTCATCCTCTTGTAGGTTAGGTGGGATATAAGTATGTATATCTTTATTGTTGGAAAAAACACAAACTGACCGCCCCTTCTCTAATTCAGAATTTATAAATGTTTGGTAATCATGTAGGTTCTCGCTATAACCCAATCTTTTTAAAGCGATATCAGAACGGCTAATTTCTACTAGCTGAAATTTAAGGTCCTTAGGAATATCAAATCCGTAAGGGATTGGTGTTGCCGTACTTCTAACTATTTGGCCCGTGAATTCGTTATATATTAGCTCTAAAGCCTCTCCTTGAGGACTTCTATAGCTACTATCCCCTACGTATTGATGAGATTCGTCAATAAAAACATTGAACTTCCTTAGAAGTTCCCATAATTCCTGATTTTCTTTGGCTTGTATCAACCATTCAGCATTTAAATTGACAACGGCATTTTGAAGGGGTCTAGGAGTTGTAGTTAGATATTCAAAAAGTTCATCCAATTTATACTGTAGTCCACTCCCGCCTATCGAAAAAAACTTCCCACAATTATATTTACCCTTCCCTTTATCCCAAATCATACTGTTATTCGGAGAAAGAATTACTAGATTTCCTCGGTCATAGTTACACATAGCATGAGTAAACCCTAAGCCTGTGCCTTTTTTGATTAGTTCTTTGTTATTGTCAAAGGAATATAAAAGCTCTCTTATTTCCTGGTTTTGACTTGCATGTTTTTCAGCAAATTCAATTCGTTTAGTTTCATCATTAGTAATCACTTTAAAAAATGATTAACCACTATTTATATGCGTAGACATAAAGGCGTTGGTATGCCTTTTCCTTATTAATTGGGATATTACACATCCCAGGCATTGGGGGTCCTCGCCCCCTTTGCTTTTATTTCACTACCAAATATTGCTCGTAAAGTCCTATTAGATGTTTTTTTCTTTGGACTCTATGATTTATACGGCCATAGTAGCTTTTATCTTGGCGGGAAAGTATGGGTAGAGTTTGCGATAAATACTCTTGAACCAATTGATGTTTATCAACTATCCCCGTCTTTGCACAAAGAGATACTAAAAGAAGTAATTGCTCCTTATGTGTAACCAAGAGATTAGAAAATTTCCTTTCATCTTTAATCTCCAAGGTCATTTTAGAAATTTGTTTCATTTGTTATATGTTGTATAACATATATATATGGTATTTCTAAATTGTAAAGTTTTTAAGCCAGTAGATTTGAAAAAAGTGTTTTAAACACTGAAGCTTAAATATTAACAGCCCGCAATCATCTCCATTTCTTATTGAACAAACTTAGGAGCAACTGTTTTAAATAAAAAATTTTATTTGCGCTATATTATTATTAAATTTGCATTAATAAAGGTAATGATATGATTACTATGTATTTTTTTAACATTTTTTAATTAATTAGGTGATATTAATTCAATTTTTTATCATCCCTTCGAGTAGGTAATTTTTAAAAAAAATTCCTGTCCAATAAAAATTATTACCTAATGTAAATTGTCTAATAATAACTCTCTCATTAATATTTACGAAGATATCTGGCGGGGCTATGGGACCCATTATTACCCTTAAGCACTCAACGAATTCTCCAAACAAAAGCAATTTCTCAATCACCATCTAACACATCCTCAACTATCTATGGATATAACCCCAATATTTTATATAAGGATTCTTGGAAAAGGGTTGAAAAATTGTGGATAACTAATTATTCCCATATTTACCCACACATTTACCACACACTAGTGTGTTACTCGATTTAAAACCCTATAAACATAGGGTTATACAGCAGGTTGTAAATTTCGGCTGCGAATTTAAACTATTTTTCGAAAGGAAAATGATTTTCAATAAAATTAATTCTGATTTTTTTTCAAAACCGATAAAGCTTCGGGCATATGCCTCTTCGCATTCATGCTATTGAATTTATGAAGTAGCTTGCCTTCCTTATCAAAAATAAAGGTTTCTCTACCTGGCAAAAGGCCTAGCAAATTAGGCTTTACACCGAATGCCTCTCGTGCTTTTTTATTTATATCTGAGAGAAAGATATATGGCAGATTGTATCTCTTTACAAATTTAGCATGGGATTTTGGTGAATCGGCACTTATGCCAATCACTTCAGCCCCCAGATCTTTAAATTCTTCATAGCTATCACGAAAACTACATGCCTCTTTGGTACAACCCGGGGTGAAATCCTTAGGATAAAAGTAAACGATAAATGGTTTATGTCCTTTTAAATCCTCAAACCTGAATTCTTCACCATTCTGATCCTTTAATTCCAGGTTTGGAACAGTATCTCCAATTTTCATATTACTCTCCTTTGTAGCTCACAAAATTTCTTGGAGTCTCGTATAAAGTAACTTCAAGGTCATGATCTTCCTGAATTTTAGTACGTAACTTATTCCAGATAACTACCGCAATATTTTCTGCAGTAGGAATTAGTTCTTTAAATTCAGGTACTTCAACATTCAGGTTCTTATGATCAAAGGCTTCTTCAACTTCATCATAAATAAGTTCCTTTAGAATTTTAAGGTCCATTACAAAACCAGTTTCAAGATTTGGCTCGCCGGTAACCGACACTATTAGTTCATAGTTGTGGCCATGATAATGGGGATTACTACATTTTCCGAAGACTTCAAAGTTGCGATCATCATCCCAGTCTTTTCTATAAAGACGGTGTGCAGCATTAAAATGAGCCTTTCTATGTACCGTTATTCTCATTGTTTTATACTTGAGTAATATTTATCGAAGATGATCTTAAACCATTCGGTATAAATATGCGGATTTTTCTTCATGTCTACCTTAAGATCATCTAAAGAAACCCATTTCCATGCAGCTACCTCATCTGGATTGAGATCTGGCTGACCTTCAAAATCACCTACCAGAATATGATCAAATTCATGTTCGGTCAGGCCATTATCAAAAGGAGCCTTATAGATAAAAGAAATTGTGTCTTTAAGGTTAGTCGTAAAACCCATTTCTTCCTGCAACCTTCTTTTACCAGCAGCAATATTAGATTCTCCCTCTCTTTGATGACTGCAGCAGGTATTTGTCCAGAGTCCAGGAGAATGGTATTTTGAAAGGGCTCTCTGCTGGATCATCAACTCATTTTTATCATTGAAAACGAATACCGAAAATGCACGGTGTAGCAAAGCTTTTTCATGGGCTTCAATTTTCTCCATCAGCCCAATCTGCTCATCCTTTTCGTTCACTAAAATTACTTTTTCTTCTGCCATTTTTTTTATTGAAGCCCAAATGTACAAAAACGGCTATTTTTATCATAAGGAAGCTGATTAAGCAATTCCTAAAGTTTTAGGTTGCCTGTATAAATATCGCAGTTAATGGAAAGAATAAATTCAGATCTCCGGTTCTTTTCATGAGATGCTTCAGAACAAGGTATCCCATTTCTACAATTATTAACGAGTTCGGTTTCCCCGTAACCCCTTCCTGAAATTCTATCTTCGCTTACCCCCATATTTACCAGATATTCCCTGGTTACCTGTACCCTGTTTTGGGATAGTTTGACATTATAAGTATCATCTGCCCTGCTATCTGTATGAGACCTAATATCTATAAGCAACTCTGGATATTCTATCATATAAGCTGCAATTTCGTCAAGTTGTTTCGCTGCCTGTGGTTTAATTTCGGCTTTATCCAGATCAAATATAATAGGATCAAGTTTCAGCATTTTAGCAAGATCATCCCCTACTCTTGCCGCAAAGATCTTATCACCTCCAGAATTTTGAAATTGAATAATGTTTTCTTCACGCTTAACTTCCGTAGCATAGAAACTCCAGTTAAAAAAAGCTCTGATTGCCGCGATATTTTCTGGAGAATCACCAGAAAAGTCATGAGAAGCCTGATACATTACCAGACCATTTTTTTCATTCCCGAAGCCATTCCCATATAGCATCACACTTCCAGGACCGTTGGATAATGAAGGAACATCTGGAGCGGTAGGATCAATAATTATCATCTTAGAACTTGCGCGCCACACATTGGCTTTTTTAGGATAGAAAATTCTTTCAGAACCATTGATCAATGCCTTATCACTTCTACCTAAATATTGAGAAACAGGATCTGAGGGTAATTGATGTTGGTAAGGGGGAGTAGCAAATCTATGCTCATAAAAAGGAATTAATCCTGTAGTTCGTGCTCCCGCAGCTCCTTCAGACAGAAAATTCAGCTGGATCATGGTAGTATCCTTTTCTTGAATTACATTTCCGTAAAGATTTTCTAACTGACTCCCGGCATGACAACCGGCCCAGATGGCTCCCTTGAAATTTTTATTCCAGAAATAAAGATTCTTATGAGTATCAAATTTTGGTTCTGCATGAGGCATTACAAAAATGTCATCGCAAACCCCTAATTCTTCAGGAGTTTTCCAATTATCAGGATTGTAACCGCCATGAGCACTACCAGGAATTCCTGCAGCTCTAAAGTAAGTCAAAGCGATATTTCCATTTTGTTTGTCGAGTGTCCATTTAGGGGCGACCGAAAGATCTGTAAAAACTGGTAATGCTTTTTCCTTATCCAGGTAATTACCTACCATTCCCTTTTCCTCCCAGCTTTTAATTTCACTTCTAATATCTTCAGATATATAAGAAACAGGGATCACAAAAGACCCAGACCGGAAGTCTTCCTCTTCAAGCCCGAAATCGACTCCGTCTTTTTCCTTTTCAGGATTTATCACCCATTTAATTACCACGGGATATTCGGCTAGTAGCTTATAGATAAAACCATACGGCTTTAAAGCATTTGAATTGGTTTGCGGAGTAATTCCAAGATTAATAGCATAAGAGTCTTTCGCTATAATTTCAGTTCTGGTTTGAGAATGGACAGAGAAGCTGAAAAGTGCGTTTACAGCAAAAAGGATTAATATCAACCTTAGGCCCTGTAGGGTGAAAACCATAATCTCAGATAGGTTTAGTTAAAGGTCGTATAAAAAGACGAAAAAGTCAATGATATCATTCCATCTAATGATTTTAAAACCGGCTTAGTGAAAACGACGTATGTATCTTCAAGTAATAATCCGGGGATTATTGCTATGAAAAAGCAGGTGAGATGATGGGGCATCTCACCTTTTTTTATCTACCAACCAATCAGGTTTATAAATAATGTGCAAAGGCTGAAATGCAATATAGAGATTCGTGAAAATAATAGTATTTTTGCCGCTCCAATATCAGCATCATGAAGCACTATCAGAAAGAGATAAATAAAAGAAGGACATTTGGGATCATATCTCACCCCGATGCCGGTAAAACTACGTTAACCGAGAAGCTTTTACTTTTTGGTGGAGCTATCCAAGAAGCCGGTGCAGTGAAATCTAATAAAATAAAAAAGGGTGCGACCAGTGACTTTATGGAGATAGAACGCCAGAGAGGAATCTCTGTTGCTACCTCTGTACTTGCTTTTGAATATCGTGATATTAAGATCAATATTCTGGATACTCCGGGGCACAAGGATTTTGCTGAAGATACTTTTAGAACTCTTACTGCTGTAGATAGTGTTATTGTGGTGATAGATGTCGCCAAGGGTGTAGAGGAACAAACCGAAAAGCTGGTTGAAGTTTGTAGAATGCGTAACATTCCCATGATCGTATTCATTAACAAACTTGACCGTGAAGGTAAGGATGCTTTTGAGCTGCTGGATGAAATAGAACAAAAATTAAATCTTACTGTTACTCCTTTGAGCTTCCCGATCGGGATGGGCTATGATTTCAAAGGAATTTATAATATCTGGGAAAAGAATGTAAACCTTTTCACCGGTGATCCACGAAAAGATATAGAGGAGACCGTAGAGATCAGTGATCTAAAATCTGAAGAGCTTGACGAACTAATTGGTGATACCGCTGCAGATACATTAAGAGAAGAACTTGAACTTGCTCAGGGTGTTTATCCGGAATTCGACAGAGAGGCTTATCTCGAAGGAAGATTACAACCGGTATTCTTTGGTTCTGCTTTGAATAATTTTGGAGTTCGTGAATTGTTAGATTGCTTTATCAAGATCGCTCCACCTCCAAGGCCAAAAGAAAGTGATACCAGGCTTGTAAAGCCAGATGAAAAAGATTTCACAGGTTTTGTTTTCAAGATCCATGCGAATATGGATCCTAAACACCGTGACAGACTTGCTTTTATTAAGATCGTCTCTGGTAAGTTCGAAAGAAACAAGAATTACCTGCATGTTAGAAATAACAAGAATATGAAGTTCTCTTCTCCAAATGCCTTTTTTGCTGAAAAGAAAGAGATCGTGGATGTTTCTTACCCTGGAGATATTGTTGGTCTGCACGATACTGGTAATTTCAAAATTGGAGATACACTTACTGAAGGTGAAAACCTTATGTATAAAGGGATTCCAAGTTTCTCTCCAGAACACTTCAGATACATCAATAATGCAGATCCTATGAAATCCAAGCAACTGGAAAAAGGGATCGATCAGTTAATGGATGAAGGTGTTGCCCAGTTATTCACCCTGGATATGAACGGAAGAAAGATCATAGGTACGGTAGGGGCACTTCAGTTTGAAGTAATTCAATATAGATTGGAGCATGAATACGGTGCTAAATGTACTTACGAGAATCTCAATGTACACAAGGCTACCTGGATCGAACCTGAAAATGAAAAAAGCGATGAATTCAAAGAATTCAAAAGGGTGAAATCTAAATACCTGGCTAAAGATAAATCAGGACAAATGGTGTTTCTGGCAGATTCCCAGTTTTCATTACAAATGACCCAGCAAAAATACCCTTCTATTAAATTCCATTATACTTCTGAGTTTTAAGACGCCGTCACCCTGAACTTGTTTCAGGCTCTTTAATAAGATGCTGAAACAAGTTTAGCATGACGAGATTATTTATTGAAGTTTGAAAAGAGGATTTTAAAAAGATAGATACACCCACAAATTTTACTATTTTCGGGTCAAAGTATATCTATGACCCAAATTGATCAGTTTATCTCAGATTTTGCCTCATTCGTTTGGGGAATTCCATTAGTGATCCTTTTAATTGGTGGTGGTATATTCCTCCTGATATATTCCCGATTTTTACCATTTAGGTACTTAGGACATTCTATTGAAGTTCTACGTGGAAAATACAATAATCCCAATGATCCAGGGGACATTAATCACTTCCAGGCACTTTCAACAGCATTATCTTCTACAGTTGGAATGGGAAATATTGCTGGTGTTGCTGTTGCGATCGCCTTAGGGGGACCCGGAGCAATTTTCTGGTTATGGGTTAGTGCTGTCGTTGGAATGGCAACGAAATTCTTTACAAATAGTCTCGCGGTGATGTACCGTGGAAAAGACACTGAAGGTAAAATACAGGGTGGGGTGATGTATTTTATCGTAGAAGGACTTGGAAAAAAGTGGAAACCATTAGCTGTGTTTTTTGCTGTAGCCGGCCTAGTTGGGGCTCTACCCGTATTCAATGTAAACCAGCTTACCCAGGCCATTAATTATATACTCCTTGAACCTAATAATATTGAAACTGGTTTTACCACTAGTCTAATTATAGGGATTATTCTAACGTTAATTACTACTGTCGTAATAATTGGAGGTTTAGATCGTATAAGTAAAACAGTTTCGAAACTTGTACCGGCAATGGTGGCCTTATACTTCGTTTCTGTTTTAATTATTTTATTCGTCAATTATGATGTGGTTTTTCATTACTTCGGAATGATCTTCACAGATGCTTTCGCTGCCAATAACTATAAAGGCGATCCACTTCTGGGTGGAGTTTTAGGCGGTCTAATTCTCCTTGGGATACGTCGTGGTGCATTTTCTAACGAAGCAGGTATCGGAACAGCAACAATGGCCCATGGAGCCAGCAAAACCTCTGAGCCAATTCGTGAAGGTTTAATTGCAATGCTTGGTCCTGCAATAGATACCCTGGTAGTTTGTACCTTAACCGCAATGGCAATTCTAGTTACCGATGTATGGCAGACTGAGGATGTAAATGGAGTTAGCCTTACCGCTGCTGCTTTTGAACAGGCGATTCCGTATGTTGGAAATTATCTTCTATTGCTTTGTATCCTAGCTTTTAGTATCTCTTCTCTCTTTAGTTACTCTTACTACGGAACTAAATGTTTATCATTCCTTTTAGGAGCAAAGAATAAGAAATATTATAATTATGTATACATCTTAAGTATTATTGTTGGAGCAACAACATCCTTAAGCTTTATTCTCAACCTTATCGATGGCTTCTTCGCTTTAATGGCAATTCCAACTATGATATCAACTCTTATTATGGCTCCAAGAGTAATGAAAGCTGCTAAGATCTATTTTAAGAAGTACACAACCTGAGAATTGAGAATTGAGAATTGAGAATTGAATTTCAAAAATTACGCTGAAATAAGAAAGAGATTTCTCAGTCGCTTCTCTCCTTCGAAATGACAAATTCTTGAGAATGTCATTTCGAGCTAAGCGAGAAATCTCTTTTTAATTATTCTGTATCAATAGCCTACTAACGGCAAAATTAATTAAGCCTGTCCGGTAGGGCCAAAATTTAATGGTAATGGAGCTTTATCATAGTCTCTGATCTCTCCGTGGGCCTGTTCAAATTTATTGATGTTATCACCGAGCGCCTTCAACAACCTCTTTGCATGTTGAGGCGTAAGAATAATTCTTGACTTTACTTTACTCTTCGGTCTTCCCGGCATGATATTCACGAAGTCTACCACAAATTCTGAAACAGAATGATTTATAATTGCAAGGTTAGAATAGGTTCCTTCAGCAACTGCTTCATCAAGCTCTATATTGATCTTCCCTTTCTGGTTTTTATTTTTTTTCTCTTCGTCCATGATTTAAATTTTCTTCAATTTAATATTTATTTTCAAACTCGCTATTTATCAAGTTTGTAATATACAAAGTCTGATACTATTGGATCTATCCCCTGTTTCCTGAATTCGGTAGCTATCTGCCCGCGGTGATATGTAGAGTGGTTGATCACATGAAAGATAATATCCCGAACAGAATTCTGATAGCTTTCACCCCTGGAATTTCTGAACTCCACTATTCTATCAAGATCTTCCTTTTCTAATACCCCGATAGTTTCTTCGAAATTTGCATTTTCAGCATGCTCCATTTCATCCACTTCAACATTTCCCCAGACATCTACTTTATCTTCTTCTCCTGCCAGTCTATTATTCCAGATCTTCTGTGCATTAAGAGTATGAGAAAGAAGCAATATAGCTCTCTCTGGAATCATAAATTCTAAATCCCCATCTTGAAATTTCTTAATGATCTCAAGATTATAATAATGGGAATATTCCATTAACTGCTTAAAGTAATCCTTCATATTTCAAATATCGTTATAAATAAAAAAAGGCCCCGCTTGAGCAGGGCCTTTTTTCTAATTAATATCAGGATCTAGTTATAATTAACTTCCTGTTTTTTCTCAAGCATCTCGTCGAATTCTTCTTTAGAACCAACAATAATGCTATCGTATTTTCTCATACCTGTACCTGCAGGAATTCTATGTCCTACAATTACATTTTCCTTCAATCCTTCAAGCTGATCGATTTTACCGCTTACTGCAGCTTCGTTCAACACCTTAGTGGTTTCCTGGAAGGAAGCAGCCGAGATGAACGACTTAGTCTGTAGCGATGCTCTCGTAATACCCTGAAGTACTGGATTAGCAGTTGCCGTGATAACGTCTCTAGCTGTAGCAAGATTCTTATCTTCTCTTCTAAGAATAGAGTTCTCGTCTCTAAGATCTCTAGGAGTGATAATTTGTCCTGGTTTCAGATTTTCAGAATCACCTGCATCTTCGATCACTTTCATTCCGAATAACTTGTTGTTCTCTTCGATGAAATCATCTTTATGTACTAGTTGATTCTCTAAGAAAATAGTATCACCCGGATCAACGATTCTTACCTTACGCATCATCTGTCTTACAACAACCTCGAAATGCTTATCGTTAATCTTCACACCCTGTAAACGGTATACTTCCTGAACTTCGTTCACAAGATACTGCTGTACAGCGTTTGGTCCTTTGATATTCAGGATATCCTCTGGAGTGATAGAACCATCTGAAAGTGGCATACCAGCTCTCACATAATCATTCTCCTGAACAAGGATCTGGTTAGATAACTTAACTAAGTATTTCTTAACCTCTCCAAGTTTAGACTCTACGATGATCTCACGGTTACCTCTTTTGATCTTACCAAAAGAAACAACACCATCAATCTCAGATACAACAGCCGGGTTAGACGGGTTACGTGCTTCGAAAAGCTCTGTTACCCTTGGAAGACCACCTGTAATATCCCCTGCTTTAGAAGATTTACGAGGAATCTTAACCAAAATCTTACCAACACCGATCTTCTCTGAATTATCCACCATAAGGTGAGCTCCCACCGGAAGGTTATAAGAACGAATTACTTCGTCTTTCTTACCTAGAATATGAAGTGTCGGGATCAACTTTTTGTTACGAGATTCAGAAATACCTTTTTCCTGGAATCCTGTCTGCTCATCGATCTCAACCTGATAAGTAACACCCTGTTCAACGTTCTCGTACTTGATCTTCCCGGCGAATTCAGAAATAATTACACCGTTATATGGATCCCAGGTACAAATCACGTCTCCCTTGCTTACTTTCGCTCCATCATTAATATTGATCTGAGCACCGTAAGGAATGTTGTTGTTACTTAAAACAACCCCTGTTTTCTTATCTTTTATCTTAAGTTCAGCAGTACGAGAGATCACGATGTCTGCAGTTCCACCGTCAGGGGCTTCACCTTTAACAACTTTAAGATCTTCGATCTCAGCAATACCGTCAAACCTTGCTTCAAGCTTGTTATCCTCAGAAATGTTACCAGCAATACCACCCACGTGGAACGTACGTAGTGTAAGCTGTGTACCAGGCTCTCCAATAGACTGTGCAGCAACAACACCAACAGCTTCACCTGTTTGAACGATCTTGTTAGTTGCAAGGTTTCTACCGTAACACTTGATACAGATCCCTTTCTTCGCCTCACAGGTAAGTGGTGAACGTACTTCAACACTTTCTATTGGCGCAGCCTCGATCTTAGCAACAATTTCTTCGGTTATTTCTTCGTTACCAGCAACAATTAATTCATCTGTTGATGGATTTATAACATTATTAAGAGCAATACGTCCAAGTATTCTTTCTCCTAATGATTCTACTATTTCTTCGTTTTTCTTAAGTGGCTTAACTTCTACACCTCTTAATGTTCCACAGTCATCTTCATTTACAATAACATCCTGAGAAACATCTACCAGACGACGGGTTAAATAACCAGCATCGGCCGTTTTAAGTGCTGTATCGGCAAGACCTTTACGAGCACCGTGAGTAGAGATAAAGTATTCAAGAATCGAAAGACCTTCCTTAAAGTTAGAAAGAATTGGGTTTTCAATAATTTCACCTCCACCAGAGTTAGATTTCTTCGGCTTAGCCATAAGACCACGCATACCAGTAAGCTGACGAATCTGCTCTTTCGAACCACGCGCACCAGAATCAAGCATCATATATACAGAGTTGAATCCTTGCTTGTCTTCGCGAATTCGCTTCATAGCCAATTCAGTAAGACCTGCGTTAGTTGAAGTCCAGATATCAATTACCTGGTTGTAACGTTCGTTATTGGTAATAAGACCCATGTTATAGTTACCAATAATACCTTCAACCTGCTCGTTAGCTTCATCGATCATGGCTTGCTTTTCTTCAGGGATGATAATATCACCTAAACTGAAGGAAAGTCCACCACGGAATGCGAATCCGTAACCAAGTTCCTTAATCTGATCAAGGAATTCAGAAGTTTCTGGTACACTAGTAATTTTAAGGATCTTACCAATGATCTCACGAAGTGATTTCTTAGTAAGTACTTCGTTAATATAACCTGCCTTCTCTGGCACAGCTTCATTAAACAATACTCTACCTACCGTGGTATCCTTGATCATATAAACCAATTCACCTTCTTCGTTGTAATCTTTAGTTCTGATCTTGATTCCCGCGTTAAGATCTACTCTCTTCTGGTTATAAGCTATAACAAGCTCTTCAGCAGAATAGAAAGTAAGTCCTTCACCAATCACTTTCTCTTCATCAGTAGATTTCTTGTGCTTGGTCATATAGTAAAGACCAAGTACCATATCCTGAGAAGGTACTGTAATTGGAGAACCGTTTGCAGGGTTCAGAATATTATGAGAAGCAAGCATTAATAACTGTGCTTCTAGAATAGCTTCAGGCCCAAGTGGTAAGTGAACTGCCATCTGGTCACCATCGAAATCGGCGTTGAATGCAGTACACGCAAGTGGGTGAAGCTGAATTGCTTTTCCTTCAATAAGTTTAGGCTGGAAAGCCTGGATTCCCAGACGGTGAAGCGTAGGAGCACGGTTTAATAATACCGGATGCCCTTTAAGAACGTTCTCCAATATATCCCAAACTACAGGTTCTTTTTTATCGATAATCTTCTTAGCAGACTTCACTGTTTTTACGATACCTCTCTCGATCAGTTTTCTGATGATGAAAGGCTTGTAAAGTTCAGCTGCCATATTCTTTGGAAGACCACATTCGAACATCTTCAATTCTGGTCCTACAACGATTACCGAACGTGCTGAATAATCCACACGTTTACCAAGTAAGTTCTGACGGAAACGTCCCTGCTTACCTTTCAATGAATCTGAAAGTGATTTAAGCGGACGGTTTGAGTCAGTTTTTACTGCTGATGATTTTCTTGTATTATCGAATAATGAATCTACAGATTCCTGAAGCATACGTTTTTCATTACGTAGGATCACTTCAGGAGCTTTGATCTCCATTAATCTTTTCAGACGGTTGTTACGAATAATTACACGACGGTAAAGATCGTTCAAATCTGAAGTTGCGAAACGACCACCATCTAGAGGAACAAGAGGTCTAAGTTCCGGTGGAATAACCGGTACCACCTTCATGATCATCCATTCTGGATTGTTTTCACGATTCTTGTTTGCATCACGAAGTGCTTCCACAACCTGAAGTCTCTTAAGAGCCTCAGTTTTACGTTGCTTAGAAGTTTCGTTGTTTGCTTTGTGTCTTAATTCATAAGAAAGTTCATCAAGATCTATTCTCTTAAGAATTTCGATAAGACATTCAGCCCCCATTTTAGCGATAAACTTATTTGGGTCGCTGTCTTCTAAATATTGATTTTCCTGAGGAAGTTCATCTAAAATATTCAGATACTCTTCTTCAGTTAAGAAATCCATTTTCTTTAATGGTTCTCCTTCTTCATTCTTCGCGTTACCTGGCTGGATCACTACATATCTTTCGTAGTAGATGATCATGTCAAGTTTCTTTGAAGGAAGTCCTAGCAAATAACCAATTTTGTTAGGCAAAGAACGGAAATACCAGATATGAGCTACAGGTACAACAAGGTTAATGTGACCAACACGATCTCTACGCACCTTCTTCTCGGTAACTTCTACACCACAACGATCACAAACGATCCCTTTGTAACGAATTCTCTTATATTTTCCGCAGGCACACTCATAATCCTTTACAGGACCAAAAATACGCTCACAGAACAATCCGTCACGCTCTGGTTTGTGCGTACGGTAATTGATCGTTTCAGGTTTAAGGACTTCACCACGAGATTCCGCGAGGATAGACTCTGGAGAAGCTAAACCTATAGAGATCTGGTTGAACCTCTGTACTGTATTTTTATCATTATTTCTAGCCATAATAAATGCTGCTAATTATTGTGAATATTCCGTTTAATTGGGGCCGAATATACAGCCCCGATCAACAGAATGTTATTCTTCAAGTTTTATATCCAATCCAAGACCTTTCAATTCGTGCATAAGTACGTTGAAAGATTCCGGTAATCCTGGTTCTGGCATTGGCTCTCCTTTTACAATAGCTTCGTAAGTCTTAGCTCTACCGATAACGTCATCTGACTTCACCGTTAGAATTTCTCTAAGAGTACTAGAAGCACCGTAAGCTTCAAGAGCCCAAACCTCCATCTCTCCAAATCTCTGACCACCAAATTGTGCCTTACCACCAAGCGGCTGCTGAGTAATAAGTGAGTATGGTCCAATAGATCTAGCGTGCATCTTATCGTCAATCATGTGACCAAGCTTAAGCATGTAGATCACACCAACTGTTGCACGTTGGTCAAATCTCATTCCCGTTCCACCATCATACAGGTAAGTATGACCGTATCTTGGAATACCAGCTTTATCTGTAAGATCATTGATCTCATCTATCGTTGCACCGTCGAAAATTGGAGTCGCATATTTGGTTCCGTTTTTCTGTCCAGCCCAACCAAGCACAGTTTCGTAGATCTGACCGATGTTCATACGTGATGGTACCCCAAGTGGGTTCAACACGATATCAACCGGAGTTCCGTCTTCAAGGAATGGCATATCTTCCTGACGAACGATTCTTGCAACAATACCTTTGTTACCGTGACGTCCTGCCATCTTATCTCCAACCTTCAGTTTACGTTTCTTAGCGATGTAAACTTTAGCCAGTTTAAGAATTCCTGATGGAAGTTCATCTCCAACAGAAATGGTGAATTTCTCTCTTCTTAGGTTACCCTGAAGATCGTTTTCCTTGATTTTATAATTATGTATAAGATCTGCAACAAGTTCATTAAGGTGATCGTCTGTAGTCCATGTACCACTAGTTAAGTGAGTATAATCGTCTACAGCGTTCAACATCTTAAGAGTGTACTTCTTACCTTTTGGCATTACTTCTTCACCAAGGTCATTCATCACTCCCTGAGCAGTTTTTCCACCTATGATAGCGAATAATTTCTCAACAAGTTCAGCCTTTAGATTAGCGAATTTAGCATCGTACTTTTTCTCTAATGCTGCAACATCTTCTTTATCCTGAGCTCTCTTACGCTTGTCTTTAATTGCTCTTGCGAACAACTTCTTATTGATAACAACACCACTTAATGATGGAGAAGCTTTTAAAGAAGCATCTTTAACATCACCGGCTTTGTCACCAAAGATCGCACGTAGAAGTTTTTCTTCCGGAGTTGGATCGCTTTCTCCTTTAGGAGTGATCTTACCGATAAGGATATCACCAGGCTTCACTTCAGCACCAACTCTAATCATTCCGTGCTCATCAAGGTCTTTAGTAGCCTCTTCTGAAACGTTTGGAATATCATTAGTCAATTCTTCGTTACCTAGTTTTGTATCTCTAACTTCAAGAGAGTACTCATCTATATGAATAGAGGTGAAAATATCATCTCTAACCACTTTTTCTGAAATTACAATCGCATCCTCAAAGTTGTAACCTTTCCAAGGCATGAAGGCAACCTTCATGTTTCTACCCAGAGCAAGTTCCCCAGCTTCGGTAGCATAACCCTGGCAAAGTACCTGTCCTTTAGTAACTCTGTCACCTACACTTACGATTGGCTTCAGGTTGATACAGGTTCCCTGGTTAGTCTTACGGAATTTAATAAGGTTGTAAGATTTTGAATCATCATCAAAACTTACCATTCTTTCCTCATCTGTACGATCGTACTTAATTACAATCTTATTAGCGTCTACATATTCTACTTCTCCCTCTCCTTCTGCATTAATCAATACTCGGGAATCTGTAGCTACCTGTCTTTCAAGACCAGTTCCAACGATAGGAGAATCTGTTCTTAAAAGTGGTACTGCCTGACGCATCATGTTTGATCCCATTAGTGCACGGTTGGCATCATCATGTTCCAGAAATGGAATTAATGAAGCCGAAATAGATGAGATCTGGTTGGGAGCAACATCGGTATAATGAACCTCTTTAGGATCAACAACCGGGAAGTCACCTTCCATTCTTGCAATTACACGATCTGTATCTATTGTACCATCCTCTTTTAATGGAATATTGGCCTGAGCGATCTTTTTACCTTCCTCTTCTTCAGCACTTAAATAAATAGGCTCTTCAGAAATATTAATTTTTCCTTCAGAAACGCTACGATAAGGAGTTTCAATGAATCCCATTCCGTTTACTTTAGCGTAAACAGAAAGTGAAGAAATAAGACCAATATTCGGACCTTCAGGAGTTTCAATAGGACAAAGTCTTCCGTAGTGAGTATAGTGAACATCACGTACCTCGAACCCTGCTCTTTCTCTTGACAGACCACCTGGTCCTAATGCCGAAAGTCTACGCTTGTGCGTAATCTCTGCAAGAGGGTTAGTCTGGTCCATGAACTGAGATAACTGGTTTGTTCCGAAGAAAGAGTTGATCACAGAAGACAATGTCTTCGCGTTGATCAAGTCGATTGGAGTAAACACTTCGTTATCACGAACATTCATTCTCTCACGGATCGTTCTTGCCATACGTGCAAGACCAACACCGAACTGCTGAGATAACTGTTCACCTACAGTTCTAACACGACGGTTAGATAAGTGATCAATATCATCAATCTCAGCTTTAGAGTTGATAAGCTCAATTAAATATTTAACGATGGTAATGATATCGATCTTGGTAAGCACCTGCTTATCCATCTCAACATCAAGACCAAGTTTTTTATTCATTCTATATCTACCAACTTCACCAAGGCTGTAACGCTGATCTGAGAAGAAAAGCTTGTCGATAATTCCACGAGCAGTTTCCTCATCTGGCGGTTCAGCATTACGAAGCTGACGATAGATATGTTCTACCGCTTCTTTTTCAGAGTTGGTAGGATCTTTTTGTAGTGTATTATGAATAATCGCATAGTCACCGGTTTGGTTATCCTCTTTATGAAGAAGAATAGTCTTACTTCCGGTTTCAAGAATTTCTTCTATGTGATCTTTTTCAAGTTCTGTATCACGATCAAGAACGATCTCGTTACGCTCGATAGAAACAACTTCACCAGTATCTTCATCTACGAAATCTTCATACCATGTATTAAGTACCCTTGCCGCAAGTTTACGACCAAGATATTTTTTAAGTCCTGTCTTAGAAACTTTAACCTCTTCTGCAAGGTCAAATATCTCCAGGATATCCTTATCACGCTCAAATCCGATAGCACGGAAAAGAGTAGTAACAGGTAATTTTTTCTTACGATCGATATAAGCGTACATAACGCTGTTGATATCGGTAGCAAATTCAATCCATGATCCTTTAAAAGGAATTACACGGGCTGAATATAATTTAGTTCCATTTGCATGGAAAGACTGTCCAAAGAAAACCCCAGGTGAACGGTGTAGCTGAGATACTACTACTCGCTCGGCACCGTTGATGCAGAAAGTTCCGCTAGGTGTCATATATGGGATAGTACCCAAGTATACGTCCTGTACGATGGTTTCAAAATCTTCGTGTTCAGGGTCGGTACAGTATAACTTAAGTCTAGCTTTAAGAGGTACACTGTAGGTCAATCCACGTTCGATACATTCCTGGATGGAGTATCTTGGTGGGTCCACAAAATAATCTAAGAATTCTAGTACAAATTGATTACGGGTGTCCGTAATGGGGAAGTTTTCTAGGAAGGTGTTGTAAAGACCTTCATTTCCCCGCTCTTCTGATTTTGTCTCTAATTGAAAGAAGTCCTGAAAAGACTTAATCTGCAGATCCAGAAAGTCCGGATAAGCAGGCTTGTTCTTAACAGAAGAGAAACTCAATCTTTCAGTTTGCTTTGCTAACATCAATGGACGGGATTATAATTTATATAAAAAAAACTGCGCTTTTAAACCATTAAGTTTTATATACGCAAAATGGTTTAGACCTCCAGGAGTGAATCCTGAGGTCTAAACCTAAATAATATTGCTTGTGTTAAGCTTATTTAAGCTCAACCTCAGCTCCTGCTTCTTCTAATTGTGCTTTAAGAGCTTCTGCTTCGTCTTTAGCTACTCCTTCTTTTACTGCTTTTGGAGCACCATCTACTAATTCTTTAGCATCCTTAAGACCTAATCCTGTAAGTTCTTTTACAAGTTTAACTACAGCTAATTTAGATCCACCTGGAGCAGTAAGAATTACGTCGAATTCAGTTTGCTCTTCAGCTTCTTCACCACCAGCAGCACCGCCACCAGCAACAGCTACTGCAGCAGCAGCAGGCTCGATACCATATTCTTCTTTTAAAATATCTGCTAACTCATTTACTTCTTTTACAGTAAGGTTAACTAGTTGTTCTGCGAAATCTTTTAAATCTGCCATTTTCTATCGTTTTTAAAAAGTTCTTTAATTTATAATTGTTAAAAAGTGCGTACTATTTTAATCCTCTTTTTCTGAAAGAGTCTTAAGGATTCCTGCGATCTTTCCGCCACCTGATTTAAGGGCAGAAACAACGTTTTTAGCAGGAGATTGAAGCAATCCAATGATATCCCCGATAACTTCTTCTTTAGACTTGATATTAACAAGTGTGTCAAGATAGTCATCACCTACATAAATAGCTTCTTCTACAAAAGCTCCTTTAAGTAAAGGTTTCTCAGATTTCTTTCTAAATTCCTTAATAACTTTCGCCGGAGCATTTCCGGTTTCAGAAAGCATTATTGAGGTATTGCCTTTTAAAACTGTTGGAAGGTCACCGAAATCTTTATCAGCTGCTTCCATAGCTTTTGCAAGCAATGTGTTCTTAACTACCGATAACGTTACGTCTGCTTTAAAACAAGCTCTACGTAAGTTAGAAGTACTTCCAGCATCCAGGCCAGAAATGTCAGCCAAATAGATAGTTGGGTTTTCGGCTAACTGGGCAGTTAAAGCTTCTATAACTTGTGCTTTTTCTTCTCTTGTCATAATCTTAAATTATTGCTCAGTAAACCTTTTAGTATCTATTGCTACACTCGGGCTCATAGTAGTGGTCATATAAATACTCTTTATATAAACACCCTTAGCTGCCTGAGGTTTCAATTTTACCAGCGTAGTTAATAATTCTTTCGCGTTACCTGCAATTTTCTCAGCATCAAAAGATGCTTTTCCAACTGCTGCATGCACGATACCAGTTTTGTCAACTTTGAAGTCGATCTTACCAGCTTTCACATCTGAAACCGCTTTAGCGATATCCATAGTTACAGTACCGGTCTTTGGGTTAGGCATTAAACCTCTTGGTCCTAGAACACGTCCTAGTGGTCCAAGTTTACCCATAACGCTTGGCATAGTGATGATAACATCAACATCTGTCCAACCGCCTTTGATCTTATCAAGGTATTCATCCAATCCAACGTAGTCGGCACCAGCTTCTTTAGCTTCTTCTTCCTTATCTGGAGTTACAAGAGCCAAAACCTTAACGTCTTTACCAGTTCCATGAGGAAGTGTTACAACACCTCTTACCATCTGGTTTGCTTTACGTGGATCTACGTTCAAACGAACTGCAAGATCTACAGAAGCGTCAAAGTTCTCGTTGGAAACTTCTTTTATCAAAGCTGAAGCTTCGGCAACTGTATAAGTCTTGCCGTTCTCAATCTTAGACTGAGCTTCTTTTTGCTTTTTAGTTAATTTTGCCATTTTCTAATTTCTTTTTGGATTAAAACGGTGCATCACCTTTTACAGTTATTCCCATCGAACGAGCTGTTCCGGCAACCATTTTCATTGCAGATTCTACAGTAAATGCATTAAGATCCTGCATCTTGTCTTCTGCAATCGCTTTAACCTGATCCCAAGAAACACTAGCTACTTTTTTTCTGTTCGGCTCACCAGAACCTTTTTTAGTCTTAGCAGCTTCCATCAATTGTACTGCAGCCGGAGGAGTTTTGATCACAAAATCAAAAGACTTATCCTTATAAACAGTAATTGCAACTGGAAGTACCTTTCCTTGCTTATCCTGAGTACGACCATTGAATTGCTTACAGAATTCCATGATGTTTACTCCGGCAGCACCTAAAGCAGGTCCAACTGGTGGTGATGGGTTAGCAGCACCTCCGCGAACTTGTAGTTTTACAACTTTACTTACTTCTTTTGCCATTTTTCAAATTTTTAAATGATCGTTTATTGAGTGGAAGCTTAAAAAACAATCAAAAAATATATGTAACAGTTATTTTATACTTTTTCAACCTGCATATAACTTAACTCTAATGGTGTCTTTCTTCCGAAGATCTTAACCATTACCTCAAGTTTACGCTTCTCTTCATTAATCTTTTCTACTGTACCATTAAAACCATTGAACGGTCCGTCAATTACTTTAATAGTCTCTCCTATAGTAAATGGTATGGCAACATTATCAGCTTTTACTGAAAGCTCATCAACCTTACCTAACATTCTATTCACTTCAGATTTCCTAAGCGGCACAGGATCTCCTCCTTTTGTTTCGCCTAAAAATCCAATAACGCCATTTATACCTTTGATAATGTGAGGAATCTCACCTGCGATATTAGCCTGAATCATTACATAACCAGGAAAGTAAACACGTTCTTTATTTACTTTCTTACCGTTACGAATTTGTATAACCTTCTCGGTAGGAACCAGAACCTGATCTATCGCATCCTGAAGCCCCAGGTATTCGATCTCTTTTTCAATATAATCTTTAACCTTATTCTCCTGTCCGCTAACGGCACGAACCACATACCATTTTTTTTCCTTTGCTTCTGCCATCGCTATCTAAATTATGATTTAACCCATTCGAAGTACTGCTCAATCGCTCCACTAAAAAGCGTATCAACACCCCAAATAGCTAATGAAAAAATAATCGAGAACACAGCTACAAGCACTGTAAGCCTTTGCGCTTCAGTCCAACTTGTCCAGGTAACGTGGTTTCTTAACTCGTTATATGATTCTGATATGTAATTAACAATTCCTGCCATTTTTCAAAAAAAATATTTGCACGGGTTGAGAGGCTCGAACTCCCGACACCTGGTTTTGGAGACCAGTGCTCTACCAACTGAGCTAAACCCGTAAATATAAGTGAAGGTATCCCGCTCTTCACGGGATACCTTTTTATATTAGAATAATTCTTAGTCTAGAATTTCAGTTACCTGTCCAGCACCTACAGTTCTACCACCTTCACGGATAGCGAAACGTAGACCAACGTTCATTGCAATTGGCTGAATAAGGTCAACATGGATAGTCAAGTTATCACCTGGCATTACCATTTCTACACCATCAGGAAGGTTAATTGTTCCTGTTACATCAGTTGTACGTACGTAGAACTGTGGACGGTAGTTGTTATGGAATGGAGTGTGACGTCCACCTTCTTCTTTCTTAAGGATATAAACCTCAGCTTTAAATTTAGCGTGTGGAGTTACAGATCCAGGCTTAGTAATTACCATACCTCTAGAGATCTGAGTTTTCTCGATACCTCTTAATAGGATACCTACGTTATCTCCAGCTTCACCTCTATCAAGGATCTTACGGAACATCTCAACTCCAGTAATAGTAGAAGTAAGTTTTCCAGCACCCATACCAATGATCTCTACAGGATCTCCAGTGTTAGCAACACCAGTCTCGATACGACCAGTTGCAACAGTACCACGACCTGTAATAGAGAATACATCTTCGATAGGCATCAAGAATGGCTTATCTACATCACGTTCTGGAAGTTCAATCCAGCTATCTACAGCTTCCATAAGATCAAGAACAGTCTTAGACCATTTCTCATCTCCTTCTAAAGCTCCAAGTGCAGAACCTGAAATTACAGGACCATTATCACCATCATATTCGTAGAAAGAAAGAAGATCTCTAACTTCCATCTCAACTAGCTCAAGAAGCTCCTCATCATCAACAAGGTCAACTTTATTTAAGAATACAACGATTCTTGGAATACCTACCTGGCGTCCAAGAAGGATGTGCTCACGAGTTTGAGGCATTGGACCATCAGTCGCAGCCACAACAAGAATAGCACCGTCCATTTGAGCAGCACCAGTTACCATGTTCTTTACGTAATCGGCGTGACCAGGACAGTCAACGTGAGCGTAGTGACGGTTTGCAGTTGAATACTCAACGTGAGAAGAGTTAATTGTAATACCTCTTTCCTTTTCTTCCGGAGCGTTATCAATTTGATCAAACGCACTAGCTTCTGAAAATCCAGCATCAGCCATTACTTTAGTAATAGCTGCAGTTAATGTAGTTTTTCCGTGATCTACGTGTCCAATTGTACCAATATTTAGGTGCGGTTTGGAACGATCATAAGTTTCCTTTGCCATAATTAATACTTATTTAATCTTAGTTATATATTAGTGTTCAATTTTATACAAAACTAGAGCCAACGACGGGAATTGAACCCGTGACCTCTTCCTTACCAAGGAAACGCTCTACCCCTGAGCTACGTCGGCCAGACAATTGACTGTTTTAAACAGCGATATCCATAAACCTAATTAGGGTTTATGGAAAAGATCAGGATTGAGGTAACAAGGCCGATATAACCCACTCAATGGATAATCTAACGAATAGCTTTGAAACACGAAAGGCAGGAAAACCTTTAAATTTCACCTATTCACGACCGGGGAATATCCTGATTCAATTTATTTAGAGCGGGAGACCGGGTTCGAACCGGCGACATTCAGCTTGGAAGGCTGACGCTCTACCAACTGAGCTACTCCCGCATTACCATTTCAGACTTTCATCTTTAGGATTATCTCGCTTTGCTCGATGATCCTGTTCGGGTGGCCCCGAACATATATTTTAAATTCTCTGTTTTAGAAAAGCAAGCTTTTAACAACAGCTTCATTTAAAATCTTTGTGGGGAGAGCAGGATTCGAACCTGCGAAGACGTAGTCAGCAGATTTACAGTCTGCCCTCGTTGGCCGCTTGAGTATCTCCCCAATTTAATTACCACTATTTCATAGAACCGTAGCCGAAACAGCTAAGCTTCTGATGGTTTTTAAAACGGCTGCAAATTAAAGCAAATTTGAAGCACCATCCAAAGCATTTTTTAAAATTTCTGAATATTCTTTTTTAAGTGGTTAAATCTGAATGATTTATTCTTAAAAAAAATTCCGAAACTTCGGTATTTTCAGTATTTCAAGAGCCGATGGAGGGACTCGAACCCACGACCTGCTGATTACAAATCAGCTGCTCTAGCCAGCTGAGCTACATCGGCATTTATGCTTGCTTTTTCAGCATAAAAAAGTCCGCTATTTCTAACGGACTGCAAATGTATATAAATTATTCCTTTATCAAAAAATAATTTGAAAAAAAATCACTTAAACATGCGCGCTCATTTTTTCCTTCTTTTTAATTAGCTGTCTTTGCAATGAACTAACACATTCATCTACACAGGCTTCAAACTTACTACAAGTCTTCTTCACCATTAAATCCCCTCCTGGAATACTTATTAAAATTTCAGTTATTTTATTTTCCTTACCACTAGTGTTCTGCACTTTGAAAAATACATCAGCATGAATAATCTTATCAAAGTAGTTTTCTAATTTATCAAGTTTTTTTTGAGTGAAATCAATCAGTTTTTGATCGGCATTGAAGTTAACGGACTGCAGATTCATTTTCATATCCAGTAGAATTTAATTAAACAAAATGATTAAATTATTCTTTATTGTTCCGGGGATGAGCTTTTTGGTGAACTTTACTCAATTCGGCAATACTATTGTGAGTGTAGACTTGAGTCGCTGCAAGACTGGAGTGACCCAATAATTCTTTTACCGCATTTAGATTAGCTCCCTGGTTCAATAAATGAGTGGCGAACGAATGCCGCAGGATATGCGGACTCTTTTTTAATTTGCCAGACACTCTACTAAAATAATTATTTATAATTCTATAAACAAAACTTTCATAGGTTTTATCTCCTTTGGAAGTCAAAAAAAGATGATCATTTTCTAACAATCCTTCGGTATCCTTTCTATACTCGAGATAAACACGTCCCGTCGCAATCACAGATTTAATCAACGGGATAAACCTCTCCTTATTTCTTTTTCCCAGAACCTTTAAAACACCAGTATCCAGATCCAGGTCCTGCAACTTTATATTTATCAACTCTATCCTTCTAATTCCTGTGGAATAAAACAATTCAACTATAAAGCGATCCCGAACTCCTTCATAAGTAGAATTATCTATATTTTCAATCACCTGCACGATCTCATCTTCTGAAAAAGGGATCTGAACCTTTCTGGGAGTTTTTAAGGCTTTATGCTTCACCATTGGGGAAGCCTCAATTTGATTTGTCTTCAAAAGAAATCTATAAAAGGATTTTAAGGAGGATAATTTCCGGTTAATTGTTCTATTGGAAATTCCTGATTCAGAAAGCTCAACAATCCAGCTACGTACCTGGGAATAATTGACCTCATCTACCCTATCCTGATCATAGGTATGTGATATGAATTCCTGAAAATCCCGCAGATCTGCAGCATATGCAGTTATAGTATGTGTAGAGTATTTTTTTTCAAGCTGAAGATAATCGAGGAAGTGAGAAAAGGGCATAAAAAAACTGTTGATACACAAAGTTAACAAACTTTAGAGTACCAACAGTTCTTTATATTGTCGACTGTTTTACAATCGCCTAATATCTATTTACTAGATATCTTCTGCGTCTCTCAAATGCTGGATGTATTCAGCTTTTTGAATCTGAGCTCTACGCTCTACAGATGGCTTTGTAAAATGCTGACGATCTCTTAGCTGACGCATAGTTCCTGTCTTATCGAACTTTCGCTTAAAACGCTTAAGAGCTCTATCTATATTTTCTCCGTCTTTAACTGGTATAATTAACATAGTGTCATAACCTCCTCTCTTTTGGAATCGGCTGCAAAGATAATGTATTTATATAAATCGCCAATAGATTTATTATTTATTTGCTATCCCTCAATTAATTATCAAAAATTAAGTTCCGGGTATTCTGTAAATTACAGAATAAATAATTCTACTGCAATGAGAAATTCTATAAAAACCCTGTTAGCGTTCCTTTTAATTAATCACTCACTTTTTGCATTTCAGGACATGTCTGAAGTTGAAATTGAAATTATTCCTGTGAACGAAAATGTTTTTATGCTTAAAGGTGCCGGGGGAAACATTGGAGTTTTAACCGGAGAAGATGGTGTATTTATGATTGATGACCAGTTTGCGGCATTAAGCACAAAAATTAAGGCAAAATTAAAAACCATTGATGATCAACCAATAAAATACCTGGTTAATACTCACCATCACGGAGACCATACCGGCGGAAATTCAAATTTTAAGAAAGATGGAACTCTAATCTTTGCTCATGAAAATGTTAGAAAAAGACTGAGAGCAGATTCAACAAAAGTCAATGGATTACCAATTATAACCTTCAATGAAAAAATAAACCTTTATATAAATGGTAATGATATTGTGGCCACTCATGTACATAATGCCCATACAGATGGCGACGTTTTGATCTATTTTCCGCAGAGTAATGTATTACATACTGGAGACACTTTCTTCAACGGAATGTTTCCTTACATAGATCTTAAAAGCGGAGGAAGTGTAGATGGCGATATAGCTGCCGCCAGGAAGGGGCTTTCATTAATTAATGACAACACGAAAATAATTCCCGGACATGGTAAAATAGCCACAAAATCAGATTACCAGGATTATTTAAAAATGCTTGAAACTATCAGGGATAAAATTAACGCCGCCATTAAAGAAGGAAGAACTGAAACTGAAGTGGTAGAAAATGAATCTATTACTAATGAATTCTATTCTGACGAGAAGGCAAAAGATTTCTTCATTAACGGTCAGAAAATAAGAAAGACGTTCTATGATAGTTTAAAAAAATAACCCCGGGTAAAAACCCAGGGTTATTTGAAATATAATTTAAGAACAGCCTTTACTTTGCAGCTGGCTTGTATTCTTTCTGGTCGATCACCATTTTGGCAATGATCTCTTTTAAGATTTCCGAAGTACCACCTCCAATAGGACCTAATCTACTATCTCTAAGCATTCTTGCTAAAGGATAGTCTTCCATATATCCATAACCTCCAAGGAACTGCAAACATTTATACATCACCTCATCCGCGATCTTTGTCGCAAGCAACTTAGACATACTTGCCTCTTTAACTACATAATCACCATCATTCAGTCTTTTAGCGGTAGCGTAATTGAACTCTTTTATAACTTCAACTTCACTAACCATTTCAGCAATAGAATGTCTTAGCGCCTGGAACTTATCTAAAGTCTTCCCGAAAGCTTCACGCTCTTTCATATACCCCATAGTGTACTCCAGGGCAAATTCAGACCGCGCATGTGCATTTATACCCATGATCAAACGTTCCATAGCGAAATGCTGCATAATATAACTAAAGCCTTTTCCTTCTTCTCCCATCAGGTATTCAGAAGGCACTTCCACATTATCAAATGCAAGTTCAGCAGTATCTGAGGCCCTCCACCCTAACTTATTAAGTTTTGTAGCAGATATACCTTTAAACTCTTTATCTACAAGGAAAATACTCATTCCTTTATTTCCTTTGTCCGGATCTGTCTTCGCAGCAACCACATAAAAATCGGCATAAACACCATTAGTAATAAAGGTCTTTGAACCGTTAATTACATATTTATCCCCTTTCTTTACAGCTGTAGTTTTCATCCCTGCAACATCTGACCCTCCAAACGGCTCAGAAACACAAAGACAGCCTATCTTCTCCCCATCAATAGCCGGAGTAAGATATTTTACCTTTAGTTCGTGGCTTGCCTCAACTTTTACGTGAGTCATTGCCAAATAAGCATGTGCCCACATTGCGGCAGCAAAACCACCTGAATTTACTTTTTGTAATTCTTCCAGAAAAATAACAGTGTAAAAAAGGTCAAGTCCCATTCCGCCATATTCCTCTGGTTGATTTAAACCAAAATATCCCATCTCTCCGAACTTCTTCCATATAAATCTTTCAATGGTTCCGGTCTCTTCCCACTTATCTATATGAGGCACTACTTCTTTCTGCAAAAATTCCTGAAAACTTTTCCTGAATAGTTCGTGTTCCTCGCTAAAATATCTACTCATCTATCAATTATATTTTATGGATCTTTCGAAAAAGATCAATTTCCCTGATTATGTAATTATTAATTTGAGTGGTGTTTTATTTCGAATTTCACTCTATGGCCAAATATAATTTAATTCTATCGATTTTATCGGAAGGAAATCGGTTGATTTTTGCTAATTCTTCAAAAGAGCTTATACCTTCATTTAAATTTCGATAGCTAATTATATCCCTGGCCAGAACTTCATTAATATATGGTATTTCAGCTAATTCTAAAGCAGTTATGGAATTGATATTCCTGATAGTTACATCAGGTTTTGTGAGAATCTTGAATTTAAGGTTTATCCTATCTATCACTTCAGGAGATAGTCCATAAACGTCATTAAGCTGAATAGGGTTTAAAAAACCTCCTATACTTAACCTGTACTTCACGATTCTTTCAGACAGCACCTCTCCTACTCCATTGATACTTATTAAATCGTTAGCTGAAGCAGAGTTAAGATCCAGAATGATCATTTCTGAAGGTTTAGATTCAACTGCGGTAATAGTAGAATTTCGCGTTTTAGTCCATTCGGGAAAACGGAAGGAAGGACTGATCTTATTAAGTAAGCTATCGGAAATTCCCGTCACCTTTTGAAAATCATTTGAAGAATTCACCCATTTATTCTGAGCACGGTAAGCCAGTAGTTTATCTATTTCTTCCAAGCTCATCCCAAGCTGATATCCTTTGAAGTCGGTAATGTAATTTGGATTGAAAGGGTATACTGTATCCTTTTTATTTACAGATATTCGATTAATTGAATCAAGTTGGTTCTGGAAAGCCTGTACTTCGGTTTTTTGGATATCGGAGTGATCTTCAGAATCTGAAAAGTCAATAAATAAGATCACCTGAAATATAATAATGAGTACTACCAATACAAAAATCCCATTTTGCTGACTTCTAGAAAGTGCAAAATGGGATTTTAGAAATTTCATCTTATATAGACCTAAGAGGTCGCTTTTGCTTTTTTCTTTTCGGTTTTGTGAAATAATTCACCAGCTTTTAGTCTATGAGTATACTCTTTAAGGTCATCACTAACCTCACCGATCATAAAGTACAGACCAATAATATTAGGGAACGACATTGCAAGAATCATCATATCTGAAAAGTCTAATACCGCACCTAAACTTACAGATGCTCCTATTACCACAAATACAAGGAAAAGAAATTTATATACCATTTCGTTCTTCTTACTCTTACCAAATAAGTATGTCCAGGCTCTCATCCCATAGTAGGACCATGAGATCATAGTTGAAAATGCGAATAAGAAAACCGCAGTTGCCAGTACATATGGGAACCATGAGATAACACTTCCAAATGCAGTAGAATTAAGTTCTACTCCACCAATACCTTCAACTTCGTGCATTCCTGTAAAAATAAGTACAAGTGCTGTTAGAGTACAAACCACAACCGTATCAATAAATGGCTCTAAAAGAGCTACAAATCCTTCAGAAGGCGGATGGTTAGTTTTAGCTGCAGAGTGAGCAATCGCTGCGGAACCTACCCCGGCTTCATTCGAGAAGGCTGCTCGTTGGAAACCAACGATCAGAACCCCTATGACTCCACCTTTAAGCGCACTTGGACTGAATGCTCCATCCCAGATCGCCGCAAAAGCAGGCCCAATATTTTCAAAATTAACCCCAATAACTACAAAGGCTCCTATAACATAAACAGCTGCCATGATCGGGACGATCTTTCCGGTAACCTTGGCAATACTACTAATACCTCCAATAATAACAATTCCAACAAGAACAGCTACTACGATACCAAACCAGAATCCGTTTCCTACTAGCACTGGGAATTCTCCCGCCAAAATAGAAAAGGATTGGTTCGCCTGGAACATGTTACCTCCACCAAAGGAAGCTCCAATTGCCAGAATTGCAAAGAAAGCGGCAAGGAACTTACCTAAGCCTCTTTTATTTCTTTTCTCAAGACCATATCTAAGGTAGTTCATTGGCCCACCAAATACACGACCTTCAGAATTGATAAATCTATATTTAACCCCAAGAGTACATTCAACAAATTTAGAAGACATCCCAAGTAAACCCGCGAGTATCATCCACATAGTTGCTCCTGCACCACCTAAGGATATTGCTACAGCAACACCTGCAATATTACCAAGACCTACGGTACCAGATACGGCAGTAGCTAATGCCTGGAAGTGGGTTACCTGTCCTGGTGCATTGGGATCATCAAACTTACCTCTGGCAAGTTGAAGTGCATGTTTAAAACCTCTAATATTTATAAACCCTAAACGAATTGTGAAGAATAAAGCTCCAAGAACCAACCACACCACGATAAAAGGAATATTCTTTTGTTGAGGATCTCCGTTTGGATGAACTAGAGCTATAGGCTCATCGTATGATATAGACGCGAAATATTGAGCTCCCTGCTCAATTACATCTTCCTGATTATTTGAATCGTAAATTACTTCACCTTCTTCCAGAAAATGCTGCAGGACACCATCTGCATTCGCATAGCTATTAATGTTCTGACCATTTTTAGATACTACTGCAACTAGATCCCCTTCTTCTACATGTTTTCCTTCTTCAACTTTCCATTCCTCAAGAATGAATTTCGCATCTTCATTAGCATCCCATTCCGGAGCCTCTACTCTCTTGCGGTCTGCGTAAACTACAGGGTCATATATTCCAATAGCAGAAAATGGATCCCAGAATAGCACACTTCCCATACTTGCAACTATAGGAGCGAAAGTTCCGTTAAAATGTTCTGTTATCGCTTCTGCATCTACAGTGTAGGATTTTTCAACCGATTTTCCTTTACTATCTGTCACCACAACATCATAGGGAATCCCTTCAGTCAATTCTTCAGCTCTGTTAGATTCCAGACTAGTAGACTGGTTAGACCATTTGTACTCATAAGGAGGGGTTCCTCCTGTTACCTCCAACTCGATAAACCCATTATTAATAACATTAGAGGGATTACCAACTTTGGCCTTTACGTCTAGTTCTTGTGCAGACAATCCAAAAATTGAAAATAAAAAGAACATTGAAAGTAAGTACTTTCTCATATAGATTTTCGTTTGTTATATAAAGTTAAATTTTCAGCCGGTGAATATGCTAAAAAAATAGGCTAAATCAAATTTTTGGGAGTTAAATTGTGAAAATACTGTTAAATAAAAATTTATTCCTTAAATCACTATTGAGAGGCGTTCTGGCCTAAACCGAATAGTATTTTTTCAGACTTTCTATCTGATCTGGTCTACCAATCATTATAAGTTTGGACTCCTTTTCAAGCTTTAGTGAGGGTTCAGGATTAACAACATAGGAACCCGAAGGAGATTTGTAACCAATAATAGAACAACCTGTTTTTTTCCTAATATCGGTCTCGGCTATGGTCTTTTCAAGTCCATCTGAACATACCTTCGAGAAAGGAATTTGCTCTACATTGATACTGTCATGCCTTCCTGAAACTGAAAGATTATCAAGAAATTCTACCAGATCTGGCACCACTACTAATGAGGCCATATGGCTTCCACCAATTCTATCTGGCATAATCACATTATCTGCGCCAGCAAGTTTCAATTTTTTATAGCTATTCTCCTCTGTCGCCCGACTAATGATCTTTAGATCATTTTTTAATTGCCTTGCCGAAAGAACAATAAATAAATTATCGGCATCTCGAGGTAAGGCACATATCAAAGTAGAAGCCCTCTCTATGCCTGCAGTTATTAAGACTTCATCTTCAGTCGCATTACCTACTATATAATTTAACTGATCATCTTCTATCCCATGCAAAATTTCTTCATTTCGATCTATTATTACGAAATCCTTACGATAATCTATAAGTTTCTGTACGGCTTCTTTTCCATTCTGCCCATAACCACAAACAATAACATGATCCTTAAAAGAATCTATTTTCTTTTTCATTTTATTACGTTTAAGATTACCAATATTGTTCTTATTCAGAATATGTTCTGTGATAGTAGATAGACCAAATCCGAAGATAAAAAGTCCTGAAATTATAAATACTGAAGTAAAGATCTTACCATAAGCCCCCATGGGCTGAACCTCTCCATACCCCACAGTACTCACAGTAATTATGGTCATGTAAAGTGCATCTACCCAGGTATAATCATATAGAAAATGAAAACCTACAACTCCGGTTATAAAAACCATAATAATAAGTACTATGGCCAGTTTTAAATTAGAATCTATCAGTTTTCTCATAGATCGAATACCGAGGTTCGTTTTGTATAAATTAGATCTTTAAGCTTTAGCCAGAAGGCAAGAGTGAGATAAACTATAAAACCAACTCCCATTGTGAAGAATGAAGCATAAATAAAGAACAGCCTTACATTCTTTGCGCGCATCCCCAATTTATCTGCCATTCGGCTGGAAACATAGAATCCGTGTTTTTCCAGATAATATCTAATATTAGATACAAAAGTTGTCATGTCACAAATTTAAATGTATTTGGGAGATTTTTTCAACAAAGAAGCACCCAATTCACACTGCAAACATTTATTTAAATCACAATATTCGTTTTTTAATTGCAATAAGGCCTGAGAGTCCATAGCATTATTTGCAGTTTTTGGCCTTAGCTCGTTGAAGATTTGAATTATGGAATTCTTTTCTAATTTAATACCAGATATTAATTCCTGAATATATTGCTCATTTTCCTCCCCTATAAAACCTGAATAACAATGATTAATAGGGATAATACAGTTTATTAATAGTAGATCGATAAAATTAGAGGAGAGCTTTTTATTTCTTCTGGTATGCGTTTTCCCGAAGTTGTAATGGGTTCTCCAGTATTCAGAAATTTCCAGATCAAATAAGTTTTTCAAATCCCTGACAGTATTCGCTTCTATCAGGTCATAAAATATACTTTTCTTTTTTCCATACAAAGCAGCTAGTTGAGCCAGCCTTATAGTTGGAAAATTATCTGGTCTTAACCTGAAAAATTGCGGAGATTCTAAATACTTATTATCTAAAGAATATTTATTCCTTAGAAATTCATATTCTTTCATTAGTTCTAACGAGTATTTATCTTCGTGCTTTATAAGCCCGGCCTGCCCTAATAAAAGCGCTTCCATTGAGAATTGACTGTTACTTATTTTCTGAATGATCTTAAAATCTATGCTTCGTGCAATATTCAGAAAAGATTCAGAATTAACATTTAACCCAAAGCTTTTGAACAGGATTGCGAACAATACTGCTTCCCAATTATTTCCTGTTTCGGCAAGTAACTGAAGAATTAGTTTCGATTTCTCTTCCAACCGCTCAAAGTAAAGTCTCTCCAGCCAGTGTTCAACTTGAAAATCTGAAAAGTTCCTGAAATCATTTTCACAGTTTATTTTTAAATGATCCTTAAGAAGTAGCTTTTCATAAGCTTCCAGAATGCCTTTCTCAATCCTGTCCTTGAGTTCCAGGGTTGGTATTATAGAATCATTTTTTCTGAAGATTTCTACATCATGATCCCAAACCACATGCAGAATTACATTATCATAATTGGGATTCTCCTCATGTCTATGAAAGTACCAGTCTGAAGATCTTAAATGCATCTCTACATTTCCGGCCCATAACTGCTCCCCTATTTGTATTTTAGCATTAAAGAAATCTGGACCAGACAACTCATTCTGAAAGCCCGGATGAACAATATTTATTGTATCACCTGCAGACGTAATAAGCCCTTCAGAATTAAACTTCTGATACTTCCAGATATGATATAAAAAATCTTCTCTCACCTCTCAAATGTATCAAAATAAACAATTGAAAATGAGAGTGATAATTAATTATTCCGGAAGTTTTTCAGCTACCATATTTACAAACTGATTTACCCAATACTCATACATTAAACCACTAGGATGTAATCCATCACTGGCTACTAGCTCAGGATTTTCTTCAGCATCCCTGGAGATTGGAGTAATATTATAAAAAGGCACATTAAATTCAGCCGCAACTCTTTTGAAGATAGCATTAAACCTATCTATCTCAGCACTTATCTCTTCCTGCCTGGCAGAACCAAATGGAGTGTATCCATAATCTGGAATACTTACGGCAAACACCCCCTGCTCCCTGGTTTTAGAATGATTAATTGCTTTACGGAAAATTGTTCGCAGATCTTCTTCATATTCGGTGATCAATTTCCCCTGGTATTGATTATTTACTCCTATTAGAATAGACACCAGATCAAAATCTCTTTGAACACCTAATTCATTCTCCATCCCTTTTAATAGATCTTCTGTAGTCCACCCAGTTTTAGCTATGATCTTAGGTGGTGCCATTTTATAATTACGATCTCTAAGTTGTTCTGCAAGTTGAACGGGCCATCCTTCAGTTTCTACCACACTTTCTCCAATAGTATAGGAATCACCAAGAGCGAGATAAGTATAATCTGGATTTTCTGGTTCCTGATTATTTTTAACATCTAAAGTAGAATTGCAGGAAAGCAGAATTAAGCTTAAAAATAAAAAGTAGATCTTCTTCATAATAAATTTTTACGCCCTGAAAATAGGGCATTTGAAAATAATTAAAAATAATCCAGAGCGGTTTAGCCTTTTCTTAGCATAAAAAAACCCCGCTGAAAAAAGCGAGGTTTTAATATATCTATTTTCAAACTAATTTTATGCTGCCTTCTTGAACTTAGGATTTATAAATAGTTCCCCATTTTTCAATTTATTCCAGTAGATTTCCATATCTCCTCTTACTTCTGAAGACATGATGTAAAGACCTATAATATTAGGAAATGACATGGCGAGGATCATCATATCTGAAAAACTTAAAACCGCTCCCAGGCTTACTGATGCCCCAACTACAACAAATAATAAAAATAGAACCTTGTAAATAATTTCAGATTTCTTGCTCTGCCCAAATAGGTAGGTCCAGGATCTCATTCCGTAGTAAGACCAGGAAACCATCGTGGAAAAGGCAAAAAGAAATACTGCCAGAGCTAACACTGCAGGAAACCAGGAAATAACACTTCCAAAAGCATCTGCAGTTAATTCAACACCTTGCATCCCACCGTCAACTTCGTGCATTCCAGTGAAAATAAGAACTAAGGCCGTCATAGTACAAACAACCATAGTATCTATAAAAGGTTCCACCAATGAGGTGAATCCGTCTGCTATAGGATTTTCAGTTTTGGTAGCACTATGGGCGATCGCTGCAGAACCAACTCCGGCCTCACTCGAGAACGCAGCCCGCTGAAGACCAATGATAAGTACCCCAATAAATCCACCTTTCATTGCACTAGCTGATAATGCACCATTATAGATCGCGGAAAAAGCGCCTCCAATATTTTCAATATTAACTCCAATTACCACTGCGCATCCCAGGATATATATAATTGCCATTACGGGTACTACTTTTCCGGTTACCCGGGCAATACTGTTAATACCTCCCAGAATTACAGCTCCTACAAGTAGAGCGAATACGATACCGAACCAAAAACCTTGACCCTGTAAAAACGGGATCTGCTCAGATACAATTTTAAAAGCCTGATTAGACTGAATCATATTTCCGCCGCCGAAAGAAGCTCCAATACCAAGTACGGCAAAAAGACCGGCAAGAAATTTCCCCAGACCTTTCATATTTCTTTTCTCCAGACCATATCTAAGGTAATTCATGGGTCCTCCAAAAATTCTTCCGTCTTCATTTATATTACGATACTTAACACCAAGTGTACATTCTGTAAATTTCAAAGACATGGCGAAAAACCCAGCAGTGAACATCCAGAATGTTGCTCCAGCACCTCCTAGAGAGATCGCAACGGCCACCCCGGCAATATTCCCAAGACCCACGGTAGCAGATACTGCGGTAGCCATAGCCTGAAAATGAGTGATTGTTCCGGGCGCATCAGGATTATCAAATTTTCCTCTGGCCAGCTGAATAGAATGTCTGAATCCACGAATATTCACAAATCCAAGTCGCAGGGTAAAAAATATACTCCCCAGAATTAACCAGATAACTATAAATGGAATCGCATTTTTCCTTATATCTCCATTAGGATGATGTAATGGTTGCGGATCGTCATATTGTACCTGAGCGATCATATGAGCATTCTGCTCTATTACATCTCCCTTATCATTAGGATTAAATATTTCTCCTCCTTCCTGAACCAGGTAACTAACTTTCCCCGAGGCATCGGAATAAACATCAATTTCTTCTCCTGAATCACTCGTTACTATGGCAATTTTATCACCTTCAGTTACCTTAACTC
This sequence comes from Christiangramia echinicola DSM 19838, assembly GCF_000423065.1. Classification (GTDB taxonomy): domain Bacteria; phylum Bacteroidota; class Bacteroidia; order Flavobacteriales; family Flavobacteriaceae; genus Christiangramia; species Christiangramia echinicola. Next base: position 370,587 of record NZ_AUHG01000011.1, on the reverse strand, counting down.
CCGCCTTTACAAGCCATTTTGAAAGTGAATATGTATTGCTGGTTGTAGCATCCCAATTTGGGATTGGTATTTCCTTTTCATCTGTATAAACTACAGGATCATAGATCCCAATAGTTGCAAAAGGATCCCAGAATAGTATGCCTCCCAGAAAGTCTACGGCCGGTTGTACTTTACTATTAAATACTTCGGTAATTGAATTAGCTGGTATATTAAAATCCTTTTTAACCTTTCTACCCTCTGAATCTGTAACGGTAACTGAATAATCAAGTCCTTCACTTAATCCCTGAGCTTTTTTAGAATCTAGAGCAACACTTTGCTTGCTCCATTTAAACTGGTATGGTGGCACACCTCCCTCAACCTCTAAACGGGTCTCGCCGTCATTTATTTCCTGGGTGGGATTGATGAGTTTTAAAGAAACTTCTAAATCTGAAGGTTTCTTTTCCTCATTTTGTGCATTTACAGTTAGTGTTAAAAATAGAAATAGACTGGTTACCAACCACGAATTCTTTACCATATAAAAATTTTTCATTAAAACTTAGTGAGGCTTTTATCTAGAAATCAATCCAGATACCCCATCTTTCTCATCCAATCATCATTGTACATTTTCCCGACATACCTGCTTCCATGGTCGTGGAATAAAACAACCACTACATCATCTTTCGTGAAATGCTCCTTTAACTGCAGCAAACCTTTTGCGGCCGCTCCAGCACTATTTCCAAGGAAGAAACCTTCTTCTTTAGAGAGTTTCTGAGTATAAACCGCTGCGTCCTTATCGGTTACTTTAGTAAAACCATCAATTACGTCAAAATCTACATTCTTAGGCAATATATCTTCCCCGATTCCTTCAGTAACATAGGGATAGATCTCCTTTTCATCAAATTCTCCTGTTTCATGATACTTTTTGAATACGGAGCCGTAAGTATCTATTCCCCAAACTTTAATATTAGGGTTTTGCTCTTTTAAGTATTTTCCAACCCCAGAAATAGTCCCGCCTGTTCCTACTCCAACCACAAAATGGGTCACTTTTCCATCTGTCTGTCTCCAGATCTCAGGTCCTGTAGTTTCGTAATGCGCCTCGCGATTGGCAAGGTTATCATATTGATTTACATACCAGGAATTCGGAGTTTCCTCGGCAAGCCTTTTAGAAGTTGAATAATATGAACGTGGGTCATCTGGCTCAACATCTGTTGGACACACTATAACTTCGCTGCCAACAGCTCTAAGAATGTCCATTTTCTCCTTGCTTTGTTTATCACTTAACACACAGATCATTTTATAACCTTTCACGATCGCAACCAAAGCAAGTCCCATTCCTGTATTTCCTGAAGTCCCTTCAATGATAGTTCCGCCAGGCTTTAAAAGTCCTTTCTTTTCAGCATCCTCAACCATTTTCACTGCCATACGATCCTTTACAGAATTTCCAGGATTAAAGGTTTCATATTTAGCAAGTACCAGGGCATCGATCTCCTCAGTGATCTTATTCATTTTCACCAAAGGAGTATTCCCTATAGTACCTAATATATTTTCAGCGTATTCCATTTTCAATTTTTAAGATTGCAAATGTAAAAAATCCTACGGCCTTAATCCAAGGAATCCAGCTGCTTATATTCTGGCAAGAAATTTTACTCGAATTTAATCGCTTTTACCGGTGATATTTTAGAGATAATAACAGAAGGAATCAAAAGCATTAACATACACAATATTAATGTACCAAAATTAACAGCTAGTATGTAATCCCAGTTAAGATAGATAGGAACTTCAGTCACATAATAGGTTCTTGGATCTAGAGGCACCAGTTTGAAATATTTCTGAAGGGCCAGAATTCCAATTCCAATAAGATTCCCCCAGAAAAGCCCAAGGATAATAAGATATCCGGCATTATAAAGAAAGATTTTCCTGATACTCCAATCTCCGGCTCCCAGTCCTTTAAGGATCCCGATCATTTGTGTACGTTCCAGGATCAATACCAGTAAGGCGGTGATCATATTTATCCCGGCAACCAGGATCATAATCCCTATGATAAGAGCAATATTAAAATCAAATAAAGACAACCATTCGAAAATAGAATAGTACTTCTGACTAATTGTTTGTGTATCCAGAAATGAACCTGTATTCTCATAAACTTCATTCCCTTTTTGATCAAGTTCATTAAAATTTTCAACGAAAACCTCGAAATTTCCAACCTGGTCATCTTCCCATTTATTAATACGCTGGATATGCCTTATATCGGCCAGTAAATATAACTCATCAAATTCCTGAAATCCTGATTCGTAGATCCCGGTGATCTCAAATCCTCTTGCCAGGGGGCGCTCACTATCTTCCCTTAAAAAATAAGTAGGAACTTTATCCCCTACTTTTAATTGCAGCCTGTTTGCAAGGTATTGCGAGATCAAGATCTCATCATTCAAATTACTAGAAAAATCAGGGAGTTTGCCGTCAATTAAAAACTCATCAAAATATTCCCAGCTATAATCATCTCCAACCCCTTTCACTATGATGCCTTCAAAATCTTCTTCGGTTCTTATCACCGCGAATTTAGTCGCGACCGCCTGTATATGTTTTATCCCATCTACAGTATTAAATTCAGGATAGAAATCCTGGTTTTTTGAAACCGGAATAAGAGAAACCTTGGAACTATTATTGTCGTAACTGGAAATATTAATGTGGCCATTGAAAGCCGAGATCTTATCCCTTATTTTCTCCTGTAAACCAAGACCGGTAGCAAAAGAAACAAGCATCATGATAACACCAATGGCAATCGCTGTGATCGCTATTTTTATTATAGGCGCAGAAATACTACTTTTATACTTTTTAGCGCTGATTAGGCGCTTTACAACGAAATACTCGAAATTCAATATCCTATGATTAAGAGATTGCTCAAAAGTACATTTTTATTCTTTCTTATCGGAAATCTTTCCTGCGGAAACACGAACAACCAAACAGGTCATCTTTCAAATGACGAAAAACAGATCCAAAAAACAGATTCCATTAATCAGGAAATAATTACTGGTGCAAACAGAACCGATGATTATTTGGATTACCTAAAAAATAAGAAAATAGCAATTGTGGGAAATCAAACCTCCACAATTAAAACTGAAAAGGGTGATCATATCCACCTGGTAGATTCTTTACTGAGCCTGGATATTAAAATAAGTAAAGTTTTTGCTCCTGAGCATGGATTCAGAGGGACTGCAGATGCAGGAGAAGTTGTGAAAAATGGCCTGGATACCAGGACAGGTCTACCTGTATTTTCACTTTATGGAGATAGTAAGAAACCTTCCTCAGAATCTTTAAAGGATATTGACCTATTGATCTTCGATATTCAAGATGTGGGAGCCAGGTTTTACACATATATCTCAACCCTGCATTATATCATGGAAGCCAGTGCAGAAAATAATATTCCTTTATTAATCCTGGACAGGCCTAACCCTAATGGGCGTTATGTAGACGGCCCTGTTTTGGAACCAGAACACAGTAGTTTTGTAGGGATGCATCCTATACCGGTAGTTCATGGAATGACGATTGGAGAATATGCGCAAATGATCAATGGTGAGAAATGGCTGAAAAATGAAGTTCAGTGTGAATTAAAGATCGTTAAAATGGAAAATTATGATCATTCAAAATCTTATTCATTACCGGTTAAGCCATCGCCAAACCTTCCTAATGATAAGTCAATAAACCTATATCCAAGCCTTTGCTTTTTCGAAGGTACCAATGTAAACGCTGGCCGTGGAACTAAGGATCAGTTTCAGGTATTTGGTTCTCCTTATCTTGATAAAGAGCACTATGAATATTCCTATATTCCTGAGCCAATGGCCGGAGCTAAACATCCCAAACACTCAGGTGAAAAATGCTATGGGAAAAATTTACAGGATATAGCAGAATTAAATTCTCTAAACCTTGAATGGCTCATTGAAGCTTATAATCAAACCGAAAATAAAAAGGAGTTTTTTAATTCATTTTTCACTAAACTGGCTGGCACCCAACAACTGCAGCAACAAATTGAATCTGGGATGGCTGTTCAGGAAATAAAGGAAAGCTGGAAAAGTGGTCTGGTAGAATTCAAAGCAATGCGTTCAAAGTACCTGATCTATCAGTAATAAATTGATCTATGGAATCTATAGCTTTTTTTTCGCTTTTAGTATTGAGTGCAATCTTCGTAATAATAATGATCAAAGATCTTATTGAGAATGAAATCAGTTTATTAGCCAAAATAATATGGCTCCTGGTAATTCTTTCTATTCCCTTGTTGGGGGCTACTCTTTATTATATTACTGAAAAGAAACCTCATTAGCACTGAATTTTCACCTCGCCAATCTCCTTTTCATTTCCTCCACGATATTATAAGCTGCCGGACACACTGCCGTATTTCGTATGGTTATATTGGAGATTTTATGAAAATCCTTTCGGTCTGTATGCGGATATTCCCGGCAGGCCTTTGGCCTTTTTTCATAGATGGAACAATAATTATCTGCTCCAAGAAAAGGACATGGAACCTTTTGCAAAACAAAATCATTTTCTTCGTCAAGTCTTAAATAGGTATCGATGAATTCACCAGGCTTCATCCTGAAATGTTTTGCTATCCTTTCAATATCTTTCTGAGTGAATAATGGCCCGGTAGTTTTGCAGCAATTCGCACAGGTAAGACAATCGGTTCTGGAGAATTCATCTTCATGAAGTTCCACCATAAGTGAATCGAGATCTTTTGGGGGTCTTTTCTTTAGCTTCGAAAAGAACTTCCTATTCTCCTTCTTCTTATCTTTGGCCTTTTCAGGTAACCTTTTAAGAATTTCTTCCATTGGACAAAAATAAGGATATATTCGGCACGGCCATTAAGGCATTTTATAAAGAAAATGACCCCACAGATATCATAGTTCATTCGCCAGACTTTGATGATGACATCATTCCTATAGACTATTTATTCAGAGCGTTTGAGGATATGCCCGGAGTTGAAAAAAAAGCCCTGGATCTTTGCAGAGGTAAAGTTCTGGATGTTGGTTGTGGCGCCGGTAGTCATGCATTATTTCTTCAGAATGAAAGAAATCTAGATATTAAGGCTATAGATACTTCGCCTGGCGCAATTGAAATTGCTGAAATAAGGGGAGTGAAAGAAACTGTTTGTCAGAATTTTTACGAGATCGAAAATGAGAAATTCGACACTATTTTAATGTTAATGAATGGTAGCGGTATCATAGGCAAACTAAAAAATCTAAATCTCTTTTTTGAACATTCCAGAACATTATTAAATGAAGGAGGCCAGATATTAATGGATTCTTCAGATCTTATTTATTTATTCGAGGACGAGAAACCAGATCTTGAAAAATATTATGGTGAATTGGAATACAAACTGAGTTATAAAAATGCTGAATCTGATTATTTCGACTGGCTTTATATTGATGCCAGGCTATTAGAAGAAAAAGCGAAAGAGCACAATTTTAGATGTGAAATAATACAGAAAGGAGAGCATTTTGACTACCTCGCTATATTAAATCCGCTCTAACACAGTATTTTTCATATTTTTGAACAATCGATAAATGACATCATGATTAAATTCAGGAAACTACTCTTAGCAGTAACCACCTTAGTATTTGTTTTTTCTTGTACTACCGAAAACCCAAATGAAGCTGACCCAGGAAAATCAGCCAACCTAAAAACATTGGGGTCATCGGCAGGCGATTTGCTAACCGATAGCAAATTCACTTCGATGAATATTGAAATTGTATATGTGGATGGTAACCGACCAACGGATGAAGCAATTAGCAGTTTCAAAAATTTCTTAACTAAAAGAACCTATAAACCAGACGGGATAGACATTAACTTAAGATCTGTTGCTTCTTCTGGCAAAGCACCTTTTGATATTGAGGAAATTGCAGAGATTGAAAGAAATGAAAGGACTGCCTATAATGTTGGCGACGAAATAGCAATCTGGATCTATTTTGCCGATGGTAATAATGAGAAAGATACCAATGAGAAGTTTGTATTAGGATCTGCATTTAGGAACACCTCTATGGTGATTTACGAAAAGACTATTAAAGATTTTGCAAATAGAACTGGAGCTCCAAGTAGGGCAATTATAGAAGCTTCCACCTTAAACCATGAATTTGGTCATTTATTTGGCCTGGTAAATCTGGGAATAGAAATGGTGTCTGAACATGAATACACAGATGGCGATGGGAAAGGTGCACACTGCACAACGCAAGGTTGCTTAATGAATGCTTCTATTGAATTTGGTAGTGGCGTGGTTGACCTTGTAAATGGAACTGGAGTTCCTGAACTGGACCAGTTGTGTATTGATGATCTGCAGTTTGCCGGCGGAAAATAAATTGACAGTCTATAAAATAAAAAACCCGGAGAGTTTCTCCGGGTTTTTTATTTAGTGGTAATTATTATTATTCAAAAATATCTGCATCCAAATAATCTGGTACTCCATCTTCATTCTTATCTCCTAACTCCTCTTTTGTAAGTTTACCATCACCATCATCATCTGCATCAGAAAAATTCGGTATTCCGTCGCCATCAGTGTCGTCATTAAATAGATTTCCATCTCCATCAAGATCTTCCATGAATGACGAAATCCCGTCTCTATCGTGATCTGCCTCATTCACTTTAAACATATTTACCGCAAATATAAGTGGTGAATAAGCCGGTATTTCTCTCTGTGGTGAATTGAAATAACCCAAACCTGACGGCATAAAAATAGCACCAATTCCGTAGTCATTATTCCATGTAATCGTATTGTCAGAATTGGTTACAAATCCTGAAGCTGCAGCAAATTCTTGCAATCCTTCTGCAAATCCTTCAACCGGCCCTGGAACTAATGAAGTACCAGCAGCTGTAGATTGATAGTATGAAGGTAAACTAAACCATGTAGGTGATTTCAACCTGCTATCAAAAACATTACTATTTAGCAACTCACCTTCATAACCTACGAAAGTTGAATCTGCGAAGGTTGGCTTTTCACCTTCACCTTCCCTAACAACCAAAACATATAATTGCTGATCTACTCCCTGATAGTTAACTGTTTTCGTAATTAGCTTCTCAGATTCTATAATTGGAGTCTTATCCTGATTCTCTCCTGCAATCGTATCTAACTCTAATACATAATCGAAATCTTCTGCCGGGTTCTCAAACTCCTCATAATTGTAAAAATGAGTTGTAAGATATTCAATTAAGGCTTGATCATCTTCAATCGCCTGTTCGCCTCTATCTCTAGGAGGTGTTGGTTCAGGACCATCATCATCTTTATCACATGAAAAAACAAGAAATGCTGTTACGCAAATCATGATTATTTTGTTTAATCTCATCAGAATTTTATTTTGGTGCCGCAAGATACAATAATCTTGTATTTTTGCTTCATTATGAACGCTGATTTAGAGGTCAAATTATGAGAGTTGATAAGTTTTTATGGTGTGTTCGTTATTTTAAGACCCGTAGTATAGCAACTAACGCTTGCAAACAAGGAAAAGTTAGACTGGGTGATGAGATCTTAAAACCTTCAAAAGAAGTATTTCCTGGCGACAAACTACGGGTAAGAAAGAACCAGATAAATTATGAAATCGAAGTACTGGACACTCCCAAGAGTCGTGTAGGAGCTAAACTGGTAAACCTTTACATTCATGATATTACCCCTAAAGAAGCTTTTGAAAAACTTGATCTACTAAAATACTCTAAAGACTATTATCGTAAAAAAGGGACGGGCAGGCCTACAAAAAAAGATAGGAGAGATATTGACGATTGGTTTGAAAATGCTGCAGACGAAATCAAAAAACCAAAAGAAAAAGAAGATGAATAATGATTTTTGGTCTCACCGATACAAAGAACAAAACACCGGATGGGATATTGGCTACGCCTCTACTCCTATCAAAGAATACATAGATCAGCTTAAAAATAAAGAACTTAAGATCCTTATTCCCGGAGCAGGAAATTCTTATGAGGCGGAGTATCTATTCAAAAAAGGATTTCAGAATATAAGCGTCTGCGATATCGCCCAGGAACCTTTAGATAATTTAAAAAACAGACTGCCTGACTTTCCAGAAGAGAAAATTCTGAATAAAGATTTTTTTCAATTAGAGGAAACATACGATCTCATCCTTGAACAAACTTTCTTTTGCGCTATTCCCGTAGCGAAAAGACAGAATTACGCTGAAAAATCCCGGGAGCTACTGAATGAAAATGGGAGGATCGCTGGTTTATTTTTTGACTTTGAACTTAAAGAGGATGGGCCGCCATTTGGAGGCAGCAAAGAAGAATATTTAACGTATTTTAGCCCGTATTTCAATATCGATATTTTAGAGAGATGTTACAATTCTATCCCTCCAAGACAGGGTAATGAGTTGTTTTTTAAATTCAGAAAAAAATAAAAGATGAAGAATCCTCATCCAATTTTAAATCAGGAAGAAATCAAACATAAAATACGTCGTATTGCTTATCAAATCTATGAAAGCAGTATGGAGGAAAATGAAATAATAATTGCTGGAATTGCCAGAAACGGATTTATTCTAGCACAAAAGCTGGATAAGGAATTAAAGGATATTTCTCCTCTAAAGACTACACTTTGTGAAGTAAAAATAGACAAGAAGAATCCTTTAGGTGAGATAAAAACTTCTCTTGCTCCTGAAACCTATGAAAACAAGGCCATAATCCTTGTAGACGATGTACTGAACTCCGGGACGACTTTGATCTATGGAGTTAGACATTTTCTCAAAGTACCTTTAAAACATTTTAAAACAGCTGTGCTTGTAGACCGAAACCATAAAAAGTATCCGGTTAAAGCAGATTTTAAAGGGATCTCCCTTTCTACTTCACTAAGTGAAACTGTAAAGGTTATTTTTGAAGAAAATAATGAAAGAGTAGAGTTATACTAACTTACCCGAAATCTCATCGATTATCTGCTGTGCAGACTTATTTTCGCAGTTCATAATATGATCACTCTGATTATAGTAAAATCCTCTTTCAAACAGATGCTTTCTTATAAATTCTTCAAGTTTCTCCCTGTTTTCCAGATGACTTATCATGGGCCTGTGATCCTTTTCAAGAGATAAACGTTCGGTAAGACTCTCAATATTCCATTTTAAATAAAAGGAAACGATATCCTTATCATTTTTAATTAGCTCCATATTGGTTCCATAGCAAGGTGTGCCTCCGCCAAGGGAGATAACTGCCGGTTTTTTACTATTTACCAACTCTTCAAGAACTTTCCTTTCCAGTTTCCTGAAATATATTTCACCTCTCTTTTCAAAAATTTCAGAAATACTGGAACCTTCTCTATTTTCAATAACTTCATCCATATCCAGAAATTCCCGACCTGTTTTTTCAGAAAGTTGCTTTCCAAGGTAAGATTTGCCCGAACCCATATATCCTAATAGAAAAATTTTCATGTGTTAATCTGCTTAAAATGAGTGAAAGGCAAAACTATGATAAAATTATAGCAAATAAGGCTTGAAAAATAAATTAATGAATGTATATTTGCACCCGCATTCGCAAAACGACGGATGTTTTTTATTGATCTGGTAGCTCAGTTGGTAGAGCATCTCCCTTTTAAGGAGAGGGTCCTGGGTTCGAGCCCCAGCCAGATCACTAAATAAGTTCAAAATTAGATTTTGTTCTAGATCTGGTAGCTCAGTTGGTAGAGCATCTCCCTTTTAAGGAGAGGGTCCTGGGTTCGAGCCCCAGCCAGATCACTAAAACTGTTTTGATTTTGTTGGGCGAGAAGTTTATCCTGAGCGCAGCCGAAGGAAGCCCCAGCCATATCACTACTAAGTTCTAAACCGGAATAATTCTGGTTTTTTATTACCAGCCTATGGATTTGTTTAATTCATAATCTTTTACCCGGGTGCTGGAATTGGTAGACAGGCATGGTTGAGGGCCATGTGTCCATTAGGGCGTGCGGGTTCAAGTCCCGCTCCGGGTACTACTTTCAAAAATCATCTTTTCATATACTGGCTTTACAAGCCTTTTTTTATGTCTAAATTTATTTTGTTTAAACAATTCTATATTTTTTTAAACATTTTAACATTTCAATAATGAGGTTGCTGATTAATATTGTTTAGATTTGTTTAATCCCTACAATAAAATATGGAACACATTAAGCAAAACTTCAGTATTAAAGACCTTGAGCACCTAAGCGGAATAAAGGCGCATACCATTAGAATCTGGGAAAAAAGATATGATATTCTAAATCCTGAAAGGACAGACACGAATATTAGAACTTATAATGGTGAAAATTTACAAAAGCTTCTAAATATAGCTTTCCTTAATAGTCACGGCTACAAGATCTCCCGAATCTCTAAAATGGAAGAAGAAGAGATCAATAATCTGGTGAAACGTATTTCTGCTTCATCGAGCGAGGAGAATAGAGCTAAAAACTCTTTTAAACTAGCTATGATGAATTTTGATGATCGGCTGTTCCAGAGAACTTATAATAAACTTAGGGAGAAAAGAAGTTTTAGAGAAGTCTTCCATGATGTTTTTCTACCTTTACTTGAGGAAATTGGTTTGCTTTGGCAGACAGATACTATTAAACCTATCCATGAACATTACATTGTAGAACTGATCAAACAAAAGATCTACCTGAATATAGCAGATCTACGTGCTGAAGTTCCAGAAGAAGATGACCCAAAACTTTATGTCCTGTTCTTACCAGAAAATGAAATCCATGACGTAGGTATACTTTACTTAAATTACGAATTGCTTAATGCAGGTAAAAACGCGATCTATTTAGGGCCCAGTCTTCCGTTAGATAACATGGATTATCTAATGAAGCTACATGAGAACCTGGTTTTTGTTAGCTACCTTACAATTACGCCAGTAAACACAAATGTCCACGAATTTATTTCAGATTTTCAGGATAAGATTTGCCAGGAGAAGAACCATGAATTACTTCTTTTTGGTCAGCGTACCAAGGAAGTTCAGAGGAATGATCTATCTGAAAATGTAAAAGTACATTCTTCTATTCTGGATTTTATAAATACCCTATAACCCCGCACAATGTCCCAAAAAATTAAAATAATCGGTTCCGGTTTTTCAGCACTGGCTGCTTCATGTTATCTGGCTAAAGCTGGTTATGAAGTAGAGGTTTACGAGAAGAACGCTACCGTAGGTGGTCGCGCAAGGCAATTAAAAAAAGATGGATTCACCTTTGATATTGGCCCTACCTGGTACTGGATGCCAGATGTTTTTGAAAGATTCTTCGCTGATTTCAATAAAAAACCTTCAGATTACTATCAACTTGAAAAATTAGACCCGGCCTATAAGGTATTTTTCGATCAGAATGATTCTGTAATCATCCCAGGCCGTCTCGATGAGATCTATGAAAATTTCGAAAAAGAAGAACCTGGCAGTTCAGTAAAGCTAGAGAAATTTATTAGCAAAGCCCGGGATAATTATGACATCGCAATTAAAGACCTTGTTTACCGACCTGGAGTCTCTCCATTGGAATTAGTCTCCCCACAAACAGCTACAAGGCTGGGTAGGTTTTTTACAAATATCAGCAGCGAGGTTAGAAAAGAGTTTTCTAATAAAAAACTGAGACAGATCCTGGAATTTCCAGTTTTATTTCTGGGTGCAAAAGCAAGCGACACTCCTGCATTTTACAGTTTCATGAATTATGCAGATTTTGGACTGGGAACCTGGCACCCGAAAGGCGGAATGTATAAAGTTATTGAAGGGATAAAAGATCTGGCAGAATCACTCGGAGTAATTTTCCACCTGAATTCACCGGTAGAAAAAATTATCACCGAAAAAGGTAAAGCCAAAGGTTTAATGATCAATGGCCAGGAACATTATGCCGATATTGTCCTTAGCGGAGCAGATTATCACCATTCTGAACAATTATTACCAGAAAAATTGCGACAGTATTCACCAGATTACTGGCAGAAAAAAACATTCGCCCCTTCTTCACTTTTATTCTATGTAGGCTTCGATAAGAAATTAAAAAATGTCACCCATCATACTCTATTTTTCGATAGTAATTTTGAAGCGCACGCTAAAGACATATATGATGCCCCAAAATGGCCAGAAGATCCATTATTCTATGCTAGTTTTCCTTCTGTGACAGATGATACCTGCGCACCAGGCGGTAAAGAAGCTGGAATATTCCTTATTCCACTGGCACCAGATCTTGAAGACACGCCAGAGTTGAGAGAGCGCTATTTTAATATTATACTAGACCGTTTCGAAAGAATTACCGGACAGGAAATCAAAAACAATATTATATTTAAAGAATCCTTTTGTGTAAATGACTTTAAAGAAGAGTATAATTCATATAAAGGCAACGCATACGGAATGGCGAATACGCTCTTCCAGACTGCTTTTTTAAGGCCAAAAATTCGGAGTAAAAAAGTTGAACACCTCTATTTTACGGGACAACTAACCGTTCCCGGACCCGGAGTCCCACCTTCCTTAATTTCTGGTAAGCTAGCGGCAGGTCTAATTGAAAAAAATGAAAGAAAATAATATGAAAGCCATTTTTGACATCGTATCAAGGTCGTGCAGCCGAACAGTGACTAACTCGTACAGCACTTCTTTCTCCCTTGCCACTAAAATGCTCGCTCCTTCCATTAGGCAGGATATATATAATATTTACGGATTTGTAAGATTTGCAGATGAAATTGTAGACACATTTCACGACTACAATAAAGAGGAGCTTTTTGAAGATTTTGAGAAAGACTTACATAAGGCAATAGAAGCCAGAATTTCATTAAATCCTATCTTAAACTCATTTCAGGAAACTGTTCACAAATATGGCATTCAAAAAGAACTATATAATGCCTTTATGAACAGTATGCGTTTAGATCTCCATAAATCTGAGTACCTAAGTATAGAAGAATATAAGCAGTATATTTACGGTAGCGCAGACGTAGTTGGCCTAATGTGTTTAAAAGTTTTTGTTCATGGTGACAATTCAAAATATGAGGCCCTTAAAAGAAGTGCAATGAGTTTAGGCTCGGCCTTTCAAAAAGTAAATTTCCTTAGAGATCTGAAAGCCGATTATGACGACCTTAGCAGAAGTTATTTCCCAAATGTAGATCTGTCACAATTGAACGAAGTTAATAAACAACATATAATAGACGAGATCGAAGAAGATTTTAAAAATGGCTTAAATGGTATTGCCCATTTACCTGTAGAGGCTAAATTTGGAGTTTATACCGCTTATATTTATTATAGAAAATTATTACAAAAATTAAAAAGTATTCCTTCTTTAGAAATAAGAAAGCGAAGAGTAAGAGTTCCTAACTACCAAAAGGCCGGGCTTCTTGCAAAATCTTATATTTCTTATAGATTGAATCTTATATAAATGAATACAGAAATGGATATTTTGTTGTGGATAGTTGTTTTTCTCGCCACCTTCATGATGATGGAAGGTATGGCCTGGTTTACGCATAAATATGTAATGCATGGCTTTCTATGGAAACTACACAAAGACCATCACAGAAAGGATCATAGTAGCTGGTGGGAAAGGAACGACCTTTTCTTCGTTTTTTATGCCCTGGTAAGTATTGGATGCTTTCTTCTATGGAGATATGAAGATGTATGGATAGGCCTGCCAATTGGCCTTGGTATCCTTGCATACGGGATCACCTATTTTACGGTACATGATATTTTCATACATCAGCGTTTTAAGATCTTTAGAAATGCTAGTAATAAATACGCCAAAGGAATAAGAAGAGCTCATAAAATGCACCATAAACACCTGGGAAAAGATGATGGTGAATGCTTCGGAATGCTTTTCGTTCCTTTTAAATACTTCAAAAAATAATATTAATTTTTCTATTAAATGAGAACGCCAGATTATTACTACGTCATTGTAGGGGGTGGTATGGCTGGCCTGCAATTAGCCTTAAGAATTAGTGAGGATCTTTTTTTTAAAGGAAAGAAAATCGCCATAGTAGAACCTGAAGCCAAAAAAGTTAATGATAAGACCTGGTGCTTCTGGGAAGAAAATTCTGGTAAATGGGATCATTTAGTTCATAAAAGCTGGAAAAATGGAAAATTCATTTCTTCTGAAATAGAAAAAGATCTTGAACTTTCTCCTTATAGCTACAAAATGCTTCGGTCTATAGACTTCTATAATTTTGCTAAGGCAAAACTTGAAACGAGCAAAGACATTTTTTTTATCCAGGATGAGATCGAAAGGATTGACCAGGTAACCCGCACTGCAATAGGAAAGGAAAAAGAATATACAGCAACTCATTTTTTTGACAGCCGCCCTCCTACCGATTATAAAGAATCTGAAAAGCACAATCTCATATATCAGCACTTTAAAGGCTGGTACATTCAGACCGAAAAAGAAGTTTTTGATCCAGAAAGCTTTACCATGATGGATTATCGCATTAAACATAAAGATTCTTCCAGTTTCACTTATGTTTTACCCATATCTGCCACGGAAGCACTGGTAGAATTCACTTTTTTCACGCCTTACCTTACTGAAGAATCCACCTATGATAATCTTCTTAATCGATATCTCAGGGAAATCTTAAAAATTGACTCGTATGAAGTCATAGAGGAAGAGTCTGGCATGATCCCGATGACAGACTACCCTTTTCACGAGAAAAGCTCTAAAAAACTAACTAAAATTGGAACTGCAGGCGGTTGGGTTAAGGCTTCTTCGGGTTATTCTTTTAAAAACACTGAAAAAAAAGTTGACCAGATTCTAGAGAATATTAAAAGTGGGTTTAAACCTTCTGAAGGTCTTGTGAGCAAAAAATATAGAAAATACGACTCTATTTTCCTTAATGTTCTTACCAACAGGAATGATCTAGGAGAATCATTGTTCACCAAATTCTACACAAAGAATTCTATTCAGGATATCTTCAGATTCCTAGATGAAGACACAAAACTTTCTGAAGATATAAAGATCATGCTTTCTATTTATCACCCTGAGTTCATCAAGGCTTTTTTCCGGACCCTGTAAGTTACTCCGCTATCAATTCGTCCAGTGTTTCACGAAAGCTCTCGCTATTCCAGTCTGCAGATCCAACTTTATCTATAACGATACTACCATCTTTAGATATCACGTAAGTTGTAGGCAGAGTTCGTCCATCCATAGGTTCTGGAGCCTTTGTTCGCATTTTATAAGAAGGTAAAGTAAACCTCTTTCGTTTCATGTAATTATCTACCGTTTCATGCTGTTCGCCTGAAACAAAAAGAAAAGTCACTTTATCCTGATAATCTACATACAACTCCTGGAAGCTTGGCATTTCTGCAATGCATGGAGGGCACCAGGTCGCCCAGAAATTTACGACGATCACTTCATTCTCGAATTCAGAAAATTCTACGCGCTTACCCCTTACATTTTCAAGCACCCAGTTATAATCTGCAATTTTCTCCCGGTCATCTTCGTCATTCACAGAAGGTGCAAAGGAGATAAGCTTATTTACAAATATCTGAATAGGTTTTCTGGTCTGCGGAATGACCATAGCCAGAATTATGACGATAATTATAATATTAGACCACTGGTTTTTAAACAATTTCATCTTTCTACTTCTTAGCAGTAAAGAAATAAAAAATAATCTCCAGTCTCAAGTCTTTTAGCTACTTCTTAGCCTCGGTTAAGGCATTAAGTTTTTGGTTCATATTGAAAAGTTCATTTTTCAGAACCTCAATGCTATCTTCAAGACTTTGCATTTTAGCTTTCCCTTCAATATTCTGATTGCTGATTAGAACATTACTTATCTTTCCTCTTATCATCAGCATATGTTTAATATCCTTCTTTTTTAGCTTTTCTCCCGTCCTATGTAAGTCACTATCATTTTCAGCAAGGAAATACTCTACATCTTCATGCTTTTTCAGTCTTTTAACCTTAACCCCATCAACAGTAATTATAACAACTGCTGAACCATCCAGAACTTTGTCATAATCGCTATGAACTTGACATATTAGAACATCTCCGGGAAAAATGGTAGGCGCCATACCTTCCCCTTCCACCTGAAACATGGTTTGATCCTTAGTGGGATCAAAACCAGGAACACGAAACCAGTCTTTTATATCAATAAGTTTTTCATTTTCAATAGAATCTAAAATCTTCTGATGGACGCTGGTACGAAATAGCGGTATAAAACCAGTATCCCTGCCTATTTTTATATAATTCTTTTCTCCTGTAAGTATAAAATCTGTAGAAACGTTATATAGCCTGCTTAATTTAATAATATGGTCTGAGACTATACCATTCTGGGAGTTCTCGATTAAAGAATAGGCGGCCTGGGAAATGAAAAGAATTTCAGCTATATGAGTCTGAGAGAAATTATTTTCTAATCGTAATTTCTTGATTCTTTTCCCTATGTCAACCCTGTTATTCATGCGGTATACACTTTTTATGATCAAAGAACGGACATCCCTTTATTTTGAGGACACTTTATAATTACAAATAATATTTACGGTTATACCTATAATTTTTAATCGTATTGAATCTTTTTAAACCGAATTTAATAAAGCTTATTTTTAAGTCTTGCCTAAATTTCATCTTATGGTAAACTCGTATTCTCTTATATCTCGTTTGTATCAGCTGAGCTGCTGTAACAAAAATATCATGAGTTTATATGAAGGTTTAAATCTCGATGATAATGATTACCGGAAGACAATTTGCGATGAAAGGATGGAAATGAGAAAAAAAATTAAAACCGAACTTAACAAAAGCATCTATAAGGTACGAAATGAAAACTACTCTGATGCAGAAAAACCGGTAATATATTTAATTTCAAACGCTATTTATGGCGGCTACTCTTTTATGCTGTTCTGTCAAAGAAAAGACTGGGATGGATTACGTAGCTGTGAATTACATAATCTCAATTCATACTATACGGCCCTGTATACTCCAGGAGCTCCAAAGTTGATCATTGATACCCTTTTAAAACAAAAGAATAAAATTGAAGATCATATAATGACAGAGGTATGATAGCTTATTACTAGACTTGCATACTTAATTCTAATAAGTATTATTGGCTATAGATTTTTGGGGGCATATGGCTAATAAAAGAAGCCTCAGGAAATAATCCTGAGGTTTTTTATTTGGCATAGAATCTTATGTATTCTAAGCTGCGTCTAAAAAACCCAAGGCTTCCAAATAATTCATAATTATACATCATCAACGGGCTTTGATCTATAATTTTTAATTATATTTAATCGAAAGTAGTTCCATCGGTATAGCGTTGTAGGGATAAACCGGTGCATTGGAAAGAATAATTCTCAAAAATAAAAATGAGTTCAGGCTTTGCAAAATGAGTTTCTGCTTTTTACTGGTTATTAATGAAAAATAAGCAGTAAAAAACCTCCAGATTCAGAAGAACCTGGAGGTTTTTATTTATTCAAAAATAAGCTAAGATTAATTAAGCCGCGTTTTGCTTCTTGATAAGATTAAGTGCAGATCCGTGCTTATACCACTCAATTTGAGGAGCATTGTACGTATGATTAGCCTTAATTGTATTCTTACTACCATCTGCATGAACGATCTCTATCGTTAATGGCGTATCTGGAGCAAAGTTTTCAAGATCTACAAAATTAAAGGTATCGTCTTCCTGGATTAGATCGTAATCACTTTCATTAGCGAAGGTAAGACCTAACATTCCCTGTTTCTTAAGGTTTGTTTCATGGATACGTGCAAAAGATTTCACCAATACCACCTTAACACCTAAATGTCTCGGCTCCATGGCGGCATGCTCTCTGGAAGAACCTTCACCGTAGTTGTGATCTCCCACTACTACTGTTGGAATTCCTTCTTTCTTGTATTCTCTCTGTACTGCCGGTACGCCATCGTACTCACCAGTAAGTTGATTCTTAACAAAATTCGATTTCTTATTGTAAGCGTTGATTGCTCCGATCAAACAGTTGTTCGAAATATTATCTAGGTGACCTCTGTAACGCAACCATGGTCCTGCCATAGAAATATGGTCTGTAGTACATTTACCCCATGCTTTGATCAATAACTTAGCACCGGTAAGATTCTTACCATCCCAAGGTTCGAAAGGCGTAAGCAATTGAAGTCTTTCACTATCTTCAGCCACTTTAACTTCTACACTACTTCCATCTTCATTTGGAGCAACATATCCAGCATCCTCAACAGCAAAACCTTTCGTAGGAAGTTCAATTCCCTGAGGTTCGTCTAGCATTACTTCTTCACCATCCTCGTTCATCAACTTATCACGGGTTGGATCGAAATCAAGTCTACCGGAAATTGCAATTGCAGCAACCATTTCAGGAGAACCTACAAAGGCGTGTGTATTTGGGTTTCCATCTGCACGCTTAGAGAAGTTACGGTTGAAAGAGTGAACGATCGTGTTCTTCTCTTCACCTTTTCTATCTGAACGATCCCACTGACCAATACATGGTCCACAAGCGTTTGTAAAGATAGTTGCATCAAGATCTTCAAAGATTTTAAGCAATCCATCTCTTTCAGCAGTAAATCTAATTTGCTCAGATCCCGGGTTGATCCCGAAGTCTGATTTAGCTTTTACTTTCTTATCTACCGCCTGTTTTGCGATAGAAGCCGCTCTGGTCAAATCTTCATAAGAAGAGTTCGTACAGGAACCAATTAGACCCCAATCAACATTGATTGGCCAGTCATGCTCCTTAGCTTTCGCTCCCATTTCAGAAATAGGAGTTGCAAGATCTGGAGTAAACGGTCCGTTTAAGTGAGGCTTCAATTCATCTAAATTGATCTCGATCAATTCATCAAAATACTGCTCTGGGTTTGCGTATACTTCATCATCACCAGTTAAGTGCTCACGTACTTCATTCGCTGCATCTGCAACATCTGCACGGTTCGTAGCTCTCAGGTAACGCTCCATAGAGTCATCGTAACCAAAAGTAGAAGTAGTCGCTCCAACTTCAGCACCCATATTACAGATAGTACCTTTACCTGTACATGATAGGTTACGTGCACCTTCACCAAAATATTCTATGATTGCTCCGGTACCACCTTTAACGGTAAGTATACCTGCAACTTTTAAGATCACATCTTTAGAAGAAGTCCATCCAGATAGTTTTCCGGTTAACTTCACTCCAATAAGTTTAGGGAATTTAAGTTCCCAAGGCATTCCTGCCATTACATCAACTGCATCTGCTCCACCTACTCCAATAGCAACCATTCCTAATCCACCGGCGTTCACCGTATGAGAATCGGTTCCAATCATCATTCCACCTGGAAATGCATAGTTTTCAAGAACAACCTGGTGAATAATACCTGCACCCGGTTTCCAGAAACCAATTCCGTATTTGTTTGATACTGATTCCAGAAAATCAAAAACCTCACTACTACTCTTGTTTGCAGATTGCAAATCTATCGCAGCTCCCATTTTCGCCTGGATAAGGTGATCACAATGCACAGTTGTAGGAACAGCTACCTGTTTCTTACCTGCCTGCATAAATTGTAATAATGCCATTTGCGCGGTCGCATCCTGACAAGCAATTCTATCCGGAGAAAATTCTACATAATCCTTACCTCTTTGGAATGCTTCTTTAGCACTCCCATCCCACAAGTGAGAATAAAGGATCTTTTCTGAAAGCGTCAAAGGTTTACCAACAACTTCACGCGCTGTATTCACACGTTCAGCCATGTGGCTATACACCTTCTTAATCATATCAATATCGTATGCCATATTCTGTTTAATTTATGTTCTAAAAAAGTCTTGCAAAAATAGGGATTTTAAAGGGATTTTGAAAATTCCAAGCAATACTCAGAATTTAGTATAAATAATTTCTGAAATTATAATTTAGACCACTAAAAATTCAGTAAAAAACAATTTAAGGGTGTAAAATTGAGAATTTGGTAATTTTATTTAAATCTGCGGCCAGATTTAAATTTATTATCCTCCAGGTGGATCAGGTTTTTTCTTCTGAAAATATAAACGACAGGAGCAAAAAACGGAAGTAATATCATAGACAAAATCCAGAAGGTTTTGTCACGAATTTTATTTCTGATCATATCCACTAAAATTATAAGCCAGAAAATAAATAGAATGATATTGGAGGTCCAGATCATTATCTCACTACCGGTTTCGCTTAAGTTCAAGACATTAGCGAAGAAAGAAGCACCCCAAAACAAATAAAAAACAACACTAATCAGGATTTTATAACGGAGAATAAATTGCATCAAATTAAAAAAGCTTTTTAATAAGCTCCTCTTCCGTAATGCCTTCGGCCTCTGCTTTGTAGTTTTTAATAATTCTGTGACGAAGTATCCCAAACGAAACCGCCTGAACATCTTCTATATCCGGAGAAAATTTCCCATTGACCGCAGCATGCGTTTTTGCAGCCATAATAAGGTTTTGAGAAGCTCGTGGTCCTGCGCCCCAATCAACATAATTCTTTATAAGATCTGGCGCTCCATTTAAAGGTCTGGTTTTACCAACTAATCTTACTGCGTATTCCACTACATTATCTGGAACCGGGATTCTGCGAATCACATGTTGAATATCTGATATTTCATTTGCTGTAAACAAAGGATTCACCGTTTGGAATTCATCTGAAGTCGTGGCTTTTACGACATCTACCTCCTCTTCAAAACTTGGATAGTCCAGTTTTATGGCAAACATAAACCGGTCTAACTGTGCTTCTGGTAAAGGATATGTTCCTTCCTGCTCTATAGGATTTTGAGTAGCCAGCACAAAGTAAGGTAGATCAAGCTTGTAGTGATGACCTGCAACTGTTACCGCTCTCTCTTGCATCGCTTCTAAAAGCGCAGCCTGAGTTTTAGGCGGTGTTCTATTGATCTCATCTGCCAGTAGAATATTTGTAAAAATAGGTCCCTTTATGAATTTGAATTTTCTATTCTCATCCAGGATCTCTGATCCAAGAATGTCACTGGGCATGAGATCTGGTGTAAACTGGATCCTTTTAAAATTTAAACCCAGGGCCTGGGCGATGGTATTTACCATTAAGGTCTTTGCCAACCCAGGCACCCCGATTAATAATGAATGACCACCTGAGAAAATAGAGAGCAGGATCTGGTTTACTACCTCATCCTGACCTACAATAACTTTTGCGATCTCTCTTTTAAGATCACGATGTTTATCTACTAATTTTTCAACAAGTGCTACATCAGACATTTTATATTTTAGTTTTTAACCCAGTCGCTCGTATACTCACAATCACGATATTTACCATTCACTTTAATATAAGTGTCGGCAATCTTCTCTTTCTGCCATTTTTCAATAGCATCTAATTGCTTGTCACGAAGGGCAAGTTCTTTTATTTTCTGAAAATCTGTAGCATAATCTGCTTCATGCTCAGCTATTTTCTTAGTCACTTTAATTATTTTGAACTGAGGTCTACCCGTTCTATCTTTTTGAGTTAATACTGGTGAAAGTTCTCCTTCATCAAGATCTTCTACCTGCTTGAATAATTCAGGGTCAATTTTTGTCAATTCGAACCTGGTATCTCCGGTACGGGGATTAATAAGCTTTCCACCATCATTTTTAGTTTCCTCTTCATCTGAAGCTTCTTTCGCCGCTTCAGCAAATTCGATATCCCCTTCAACTATTCTATTTCTGATGGTATCAATCTCTGCTCTTGCTTTTTCTACGGAAGCATTGGTAACATCAGGAATTAAAAGTATATGTCTTAATTCTACTGTTTGCCCGCGAATCTTATCAATTTGAATGATATGATATCCAAATTCGGTTTCGAAAGGTTCACTAATTTCAGTTTCCTGAAGGCTGAAAGCAACATCTTTAAATTCTTTTACAAAAGGATCTTTTCTAGTCAAAGTAACTCTACCTCCATCTGAAGCCGTTCCCGGATCCTGAGAATAAAGCACTGCTTTTGTAGAGAAGCTTGCTCCATTTTCCTCGATATCAGCCTTAAATTCATTCAGCCTGTCTATTATTTTTTTCTTTTCTGAGGCAGGGATTTCCGGCTCTATAACAATCTGGGAAAGTTCTACCTCTGTTCCAAACATTGGTTTTTCTTCCATCTTGTTATAATACTGTCTAACCTCTTCAGGAGTAATTTCTATCTCCTCGATGATCTTTTGCTGCATTCTTTGAGTCAACTGGCTTTGCTTGGTAAGATCGAAAATCTCCTGTCTAAGCTCAGCTTCACTTTCTTTATTATAGAATTCCAGGATCTTCTCCATAGAACCAGCCTGTTGAGTTAATCCCTGAAGTCTTTGATCTACGATCCCGTTGATCTGCGCATCAGGAATAATGATACTATCCTGGATGGCATGGTGAGCGTAAAGTTTGTTCTCCATTAAAGAACCTGCAAGATTACAATCTGTAACATCTCCAGTAGACATCCCCTGGCTCTGCATATCTTTGTACATAAGATCGATATCACTATCCAGAATGATATATTCCCCAATTACTGCTGCAATTCCATCTACTTTCTTACGCTGATTACCTTGCTGGCTTTTCTCTACTTTTTTAACTTCAGCATCCGGCTGAATGGCGGTACTATCTGTAACGATCACTTCCTGAGCATATCCAAAAGAGGAAAGCATAACACCGAAGCCTACTAAAACAGGTTTAATTGATAATTTCAAATTCATTATTCTTAATTGCATCTTTAGTAATATCTTTTTCTAATTCTTTAATTAACGCTTGCTTTCGCTTATTCAGCAAAATCTCGCGAATGGTTGCCGAAGCGTATTCTATAGGCGCCTGCTCATTTCGGCTTAGAACGTCATTTACGTACACAAGATACACATTTAGCGAATCCTGCAATTCCATAAAATTAGATTTCTTAAGCAAGCTTGCTCTGTCTTCCACAGATAGTGGACCAATTTTATCATATACAGATTTGGTTTTTACCCAAACCGAATCATTCATCGAATAATTCTTGAACTGAATAGCCATATTCAAAAGATCCTGTTGATCTTCATCATTGAACCTGATAATCTTTTTCTTAATATCATCCAGGTTATTACTATTCTTGGCCATGTTAATATACCTGAGTTTAACCAGGTCTTCGTTGAGAATAAAATTCTCCTTATTCTGTTCATAATATTGCTGAACGTCCTCACGATTTAAGGTAGTATCCAAATCCCTGGAAACTACAGCATCTGTATAGGCATTTGTATACAGCTCATTCCTGTAATTATTCACCAGTTCGTTAAACTCTATCTGCTGGGACTGCGGCAAATTCAACTCTGCGCGGTCTATTAACAATTGCTGGGTAGCCCATCGAGTGATATAATTTGAAACTATGATCGAGCTGTCTTCAGAAGAGGTGTTTTCATTGATCAAAGCCTGAATATCGCTTTCATATAAATAAGAATCATTCACCCTTACCACCACTTTACGATCATCAGATTGCTGAAAATATTCGCAGCTATAAAGGACCAGCGAAAAAAGAAATAAAATAAATCTGCTAAAATTTCTCTTCAAAATCAATTTTTTTAGCATCTCTCAATTTGAATGCCAGAAGAGATGTTACCTTATCATAAAATCTCTATCCGGGCAAAAATAAGAATTAGTTAAGGTTCTGCAAGCTAAAGGCATAACGAAAACTGCAGATTTAAATTATAAATTTCTAAAATATTTAATTCTACATTATCTTTAATAATCAACAAACCAATCGATTATGAAATATATACAGGAAATAACCATTAATAAACCTCGAAAAGAAGTGGTAGAAAAATATTCTAACCCCGATAATATGAAACACTGGCAGCGAGGATTTGTATTTATGAAACCTATAAATGGAAAAACGGGAGAAGAAGGATCGCAGAATCTATTGAAATATGACATGGGCAAACGTGAGATTGAAATGACAGAAACCATCATTAAAAATAATTTGCCAGATGAGTACAGTGCGACTTATGAGGCAAAGGGAGTTTATAATTATCAGATCAATAAATTTTCTCCTACCATGGAAAAAAACACCTTATGGGTCACAGATAATAAATTCAAGTTCAGTGGATTCATGAAATTATTTGGATGGTTCATGCCTGGTGCTTTTAAAAAGCAATCCAGAAAATACATGGAAGATTTTAAAGCTTTCGTCGAGGATGGGAAAAGTGTCCTGGACAGGTAGATTATTTTTTTGAAATAAAATCCTAGATATATTCTGCTCAGGCTGTTATATTTGCGAAAAAATATCACAAAATGAAACGATTAAGTTTAGCAATTTTAATGATGTTAGTCGCATTCTCATCAAATGCACAATCTAAGATCGGTACTATAGATGCCGAATATATTCTTTCCCAATTACCGGAATCGGCTGAGGTAAACAAAAGCCTTGAAACCTATAATGAAAAATTACAGGCAGATTTAAAATCAACTATTCAGGAATATGAAGGTCTTGTAAAAGACTACCAGGAATCTGTAGCAAGTCTTGAAGAGGAAGCAAAGAAAGAAAAAGAAAACAAGATCATCGACCTGGAAAATAATATTAAAGGTTTCCGTCAGAAAGCATCCGTAATGATGCAAATGAAGCGCAGCGAATTAAATGGTCCTTTGTACGACAAGATCGATGCTGCCATGCAAAAGGTAATTAAGGCAGATGGTTTTACTCAAATATTCCATAGCGGAGCAAGCGGACTGGCATATTCACGACCTGAAGATGACATTACAGAGAAAGTAATGAACCAGTTAGGCATTGAACCTCAACCTGCAGAGGATACCGCTGAAAATAAATAGATCTCAATTAGATTTAATAAACAAAAAATGCCCTGAAAATTCAGGGCATTTTTTTTATCTGTAATTCTATTATCTACTATAATTAGGAGATTCTTTGGTAATGGTCACATCATGAGGATGACTTTCATGTACTCCGGCAGCAGTGATCTTCACGAATTTACCGGTTTCTTTAAGTGTTTCAACATCTTTTGCTCCACAATAGCCCATTCCGGCTTTTAGTCCACCAATGAATTGATGAATACTTTCTTCCAGATCACCTTTGTAAGGCACTCGACCTACAATTCCTTCCGGCACTAATTTCTTAATATCATCTTCTACATCCTGGAAGTAACGGTCTTTAGATCCTTTTTCCATTGCCTCAACAGAACCCATTCCTCGATAAGACTTGAATTTTCGTCCTTCATAAATTATCGTTTCTCCTGGAGATTCTTTTGTACCTGCAAGCAAGGAACCTAACATCACACAATCTGCTCCCGCCGCAATGGCTTTAGGAATATCACCTGTATACCTAATTCCCCCATCTGCAATAACGGGCACTCCAGATCCCTTAATGGCTGCCGCAACTTCTAACACTGCTGAAAACTGTGGAAATCCAACTCCAGCCACTACCCTTGTAGTACAAATAGAACCAGGTCCTATCCCAACCTTCACAGCATCTGCTCCAGCTTCCACTAAATATTTTGCAGCTTCTCCAGTAGCAATATTTCCAACTACCACTTCAAGATCCTTAAATTTTTTCTTTACTTCCTGTAGCACATGAACTACTCCTTTGGTATGTCCATGAGCAGTATCTATAATGATCGCATCTACACCGGCATTGACTAAAGCTTCTACTCTATCTACAGCATCACCGGTAACGCCAACAGCTGCAGCCACCCTTAATCTACCATAGGTATCTTTATTAGCCATAGGCTTTTGCGTAAGCTTGGTGATATCACGAAAAGTAATAAGGCCAACTAACTTTAGATCTTTATTGATCACAGGTAACTTTTCGATCTTATTTTCCTGCAGTATATCTTCAGCTTCATCTAAAGAAGTACCTTCAGAAACGGTTACCAGATTTTCAGAAGTCATCACTTCAGCAATAGGACGATTAAGGTTCTTTTCGAATCTTAGATCCCTATTAGTTACAATTCCGAGTAATTTACCATTTTCATCCACGATGGGGATACCGCCAATACTATGTTCACGCATAGATTCCTTTGCATCCCTAACCTTAGCAGTAATAGGAAGCGTAACCGGGTCTATGATCATTCCACTTTCTGCACGCTTTACTTTACGAACTTTAAGTGCCTGCTGCTCTATGGTCATATTCTTATGAAGCACACCAATACCGCCTTCCCTGGCCATGGCAATAGCCATACGGGATTCTGTAACAGTATCCATTGCAGCAGAAACAATAGGAACGTTAATTGGAATGTTACGGGTGAATTTTGATTGAATGCTTACTTCTCTGGGAAGAACTTCAGAAAATGCAGGTACTAAAAGTACATCATCGTAAGTAAGAGCTTCGCCAAGTATTTTTGAATCGTGTGCGATCATTGCAATTAAGGATTTAATTGCATGCAAATATATAGTTAATAAGTGAGAAAATCAGGTTATTATGTGTTAAGAGACAATAATCTTAGACCAGGCTATATTTTAATTAAAAACCAGAATTCGTTAGACACTGGCATGACCTAAAGCTTAACCTGCTGTACTAAAGCTATTTATATTGTTTCTTAAATACTATGAGCGTAAGTTTAGATATATTAAAATTTCGAGCTTATGAGCATTAGATTAGGTAACAGCTGCATGAATTGCGAAAGATTCAAGAACAATTTCTGCACAAAACATGAAACCAGCGTTGGATATCAACATACCTGTGATAGCTTTAAAATGAAGGCTGCGCTCAAGAATGAACCAAACTGTCTCAACTGCAGTAGATATCATTCTCCAACCTGTGCAAATCCACAAAAGGCAGCTCCCGGAATGCTTTGCAATCACTGGGCTCCCCAGGCTTCAGCTTAGATCAAAGCCTTATTTGCAAGGTGGTATACCAGGTTATAGGTTGTGCAGGAATAATTCCGGGTCCGGGATATCCTGTTGCTCTTCTTGTAAAATATGAGTTATCTAGAAGGTTATTAATTCCCGTTTCCAGTTTGAACTTCCCCAGACTATATGAGGCAGACAGATCCATGATCCCATACGCAGGAACTTCTCCTTCTATCCCTTTATTATTATCCTTTTTGACTTGAGGAGCGTTAGAAGCATCTGTATACTGGCTAGACAAATAAGTATACTGCAAACCAGCGAGGAAGTTTTTATACCCGAAATTAAGTCCGGTTTTTAAATTTACCGCCGGGATAAATTCTACTTCACTTCCTTCCACATTCACCTGATCTGACTTGATATATTCAGACCTGGTAAATGCTGTGTTTATAAAAGCATTTAATTGATGATTCTCTGCAGACTCAAAAAAGCTATTTCTTATATTCCATTCAGCAAATGTTTCAATTCCATAAATAAACGCGTCCCCTATATTTCCTTTATATCTTACAAGTCTTCCAGTTTGTTCCAGTTCGCCCTGAGCGTTCACGCGTTCTTCTGGCCTCAGCACTTCACCAATTCTATCATTATATTTCAATGCGAAAACACTGGCATCATAAGAAAGTATATTCTTTATTCGACCACGAATTCCAAGATCTGATGTAAAACCTTCTTCATCCTTTATATTAGGATCTACCTGGAAACTTGGATTTACAACCCTGATATCATTAAAGGTGACCGATCTATAATTCTGAGAAAAATTAGCATACAACTCATTAGATGCATTCAAATTATAACTACTTCCCACTCCTAAAAGAATAAAACTTCTTTCAAAATCTCTGTCGTCTTCTATAGTTTCATTTAACAATACATTCTCTGCATTATCTGTGACAACATTTTTGTAATAGCCATCTGCTTCGGTATTTATATATTCGAATCTGAAACCTGGAGTAACCGAAAAGTTATTGGTAACATTAAATATATTTTCTCCGAAAATTGCTAGGTTATGATTAGGGAAATCAAATTCAGACTGTCTTTTATAATCTGGAAAATCATTTGTAGCAAACTCAAAATCTGGTCCGGCAGCGGTACTTCCTGGACCTTGCTGCTGCTGGTTATAAGCCTGGTAATATTTGGTTCCTAATAAAAGAACAGACTCTTCAGCAAACAGGTTATACCTGGTAAGAACTCTGGCCTCAGCTCCCCAATTAGAAAAATCATCAACCAGTAATTCACGTGGCTCATCAGGATCATCTTCTAAAGCCACCCTATTTTGTCTAAATCCTAAGGCTTTCCTCGTAGCATTCAAACCAAAAACGTTCAAACTAAAATCTGTTTTATCTGAAATTTTATGTTCCAGTTTTAATGCGAAAAGATTCCAGTTCACATCGAACCAGTTTCTAGGCCTGTTACTGAATTCTGGATCTTCATAGAACTTCGCATCGGTTAAACCTCCCGGCTGTTGCGCAAGGTAATCCAGGTAAGTATATTCAAAACTAATATTGGTGCGGTCATTAAATTTCCACCCCAGGTGTGCAAAGGCATTATTAGAATCATATTCAGAATTTGGTCTGAATCCATTCCCTCCCTTATAATTATAATAGGTGTAATAGCTAAATTTCCCAACGGTTCCACTTAGACTGTTGAAGCTTGTAAAGAGGTTATAAGAACCAATAGTTTGCCTGGAAACAAGCTCTATTTTTTTGTTTGGCACCGGTTCTTTGAACCTAAAATTGATCAAGCCTCCAAACTGGGTTCCGTATTGTAACGATGCTGCTCCACGTACCACCTGAATTTCTCTCAAAGCCTCTGGTGGCGGAGTGTAATAACTTTCAGGATAACCAAGAACATCGGCAGAAATATCGTAACCATTCTGTCTGGTATTAAAATTCTGAGTCCGGTTTGGATCAAGGCCTCTGCCTCCAATATTCAGCTGTAAACCTGCATCACCATTGTCATAAATATTAAGTCCCACTACCTGGTTATAGATCTGCCTGGCATTATTAGCCGCCAGGTTACCGGTAACTTTATCTATTAAAACCACTTCACTTTTTTTCCCGGCATAAATAGCCGTACCCTCTACTTTTCGTAATTTTCGAAGAGCAAATATTTGTTCCCGCCTATTGGTGATCATTACTTCACTAAGGCTTTCTGCAAGTGGAGATAATTCAAAATTTATTTTGGTATCTCCGGTGATCTCAATCTCTCGTTCTACGATCTCATACTCAAAGCTGAAAACTGCAAAAACGTTACTTCCGGTTTTTAAAGAGGTAATTTTATATTCACCTTTTTCATTAGCCACCGTAAGTTTTCCCGTCGTTTTATTCCATATCTCTGCGTTTGGAATGGGTTCGCCATCATTTGCTGAAGTTATTTTACCGCTCAATGTATATTGCGCATTGGCAAGAATGGTAAAAAAGAAGAGTATACTAAAGACCTTTAATTTCATCATTAAATGGTAAAATGAATGTTTTGTGTTTAAAAGAGTCCGCGAAATTAAGCAAATTAACATCAGGACTTATATAGGGTGCACTTTTTCTGCCATTAAGGCCTACGTAGTTTTCCACATAGACTTCAATATTCTTGTGACCTTCTTTTCTGAAATGATCAGCCAGAAAGTGCGCATATTCTAAAATAAAATCTGGCTGGAAAGCCATTTGTTTTTCCTGAAAAGGAGTAAGAAAATCTGCATTATCTACATAAAATCTTTTTCCGGTTTCGGCATCAACCACCTTAAACTGGGCAAATCCGGCTTTCTCCATAAGCATAACTCTCCAGGAAAACCTGAAACCTTCTTCGGTCCAGAATAATTCGCCTGGATACATCAAATATCTCCACGGAAATAAAATTTGAATTCCGAAGAATAGGGCAATTACAGTAATCTGTAATCTCCTTATTTTCAGATTCTGAAAAAGCATTCTGGAATTGTCGAATTTTTGTTTATTGATCCTGAACCATTTCGAAATTCTACTTAAAATTCTATGGTGCACTTCAGGACTAAAGAAAATAAGCGCGCTAACGATCATAATGTACGGGAACATTCCAATAGGAAACAAAACCCTGGTTAAAACATGGAAAACGATCACCATCAGGAAAGCAAAAAACCTGGTCCGCTTCCATAGTAAAAGAAAGGGGATAAATAGATCATATAGCATTCCACTCCAGCTAAAGGCATAAGCGACCCATTCCTGCTGCATTAGATCTCCGAGAAATGGAATATCATATTTTGAAGGAAGCCAGATTTTAAGAGGCATAGCCTTTAATAGCCAATCTGAATTTATCTTGGCCAATCCCGCGTAGAAGTAGACGATCCCCAGCAAAAGTTTTATCGCATCGATACCCCACCGAGGAATCTTTTGAAAGGATAATTTATTATTCTTCCAGGCATCCAGGGAATAATAAACATGTGCAGGCAAAAAGATCATTAAAAAACTAAGAATACTTATAAAATAATAGTGATTTAGATAAGTGGTCTTATCCATGAGTTCTATGTATGTAAAACTCAGGAAAAATGTAATGATCGCGATTCGGTATTTATATCCCAGGGCAACAAAAAGAGCTGCCAGGCCACAAACTATAAAAAGCAAATAGGTGAAATCGCCAAGCGGTTTCACCCATTCAAAATTGTAATAACTAAAATGAAATTTTGGGGTTATATAAAGTTTCTCGATCCATCCGTTAAGCCAGAAGCGTATAATGCTGGCCAGCATCATAATTCCAAATCCAATTCTGAAGACAGCCAGTGGAGCCGCATCAGTATATGATTTGAAATATTTAGGGATGGACGATCTCATCTATCCCAAACTAATCACCGTCTGAATCTACGTAGTTGATACTAATAGAAAGAGCCTGGACCATATCTAATTTTAGTAAAACTACCGCTTTCTGCAACTCATCGTATGCAGCCAGCATAACGGTATTATCGGTTTCTACCTGGCTCTTAAGATTAGAATTTAGATTGGAAGCCTGAGATTTTATAGCAGCAAACTGATCCAATATATCACTGGCGAGCTCACCTCTATCTAAATATTCTAAATATTGCTTATAACTTTTTCCGGTTTGATTTCCGTTAAAAGATTTACCATTAAAGAAATCTACCATATTATTGATAGCCTCCAGGTAAAGTGTTTTAGAAAGATCTGCTGAGTAATATGCTTCTACGTTTATTGGTGAAGGCGAACCGGTGAAAATTCCTGATGGATATCCTATTTTACCTGTACGCAGAAAAGTTTCATAATACATAATGTATTTATTGGTAAACTTATCTACAGACCCTGTACTGGAAGAACTGGTATTATTTACAAAATCATCTCTAAAATCACCTTGCCAGGACGAATTTACCTCAACTGTAAGGTCATTTATTCTTTTAGCTACATCCAAAAGGTAGTTTCTATAATTATCTGAAGAATATTTAGTTACAACCTCTGCCTTAGTTTCTCCAATTCCATAAAGCAAGTAATCCATTGCAGGAAATCCCTGTTCTTTGAAACTTGATGGTAACTCCAGGTTGTAGGTTCCACTTGCTATTTTATTATCCACCTCGGCTGCATCTAATGGGTAAGTATTCAAAAACCTACGATAACTAAGCTCTTCTGCTTTCCCAATATCAAACATCGCTACAGCTTGAAAATCTATATATGAACTTTCAAAACCACTTCTTAACGCTGTTAGATTTTCTTCTGTTGGATCATTGGTAAATGCTACGGTAAGATCCTCCAATTGTTGAGTAGAACCACTAAAGCTGCTGAAGGCCGGAATAATAATATTATCTGCCCAGTTAGCCAGCATTGCTCCACGATCAAACGAATCAGTTTCAGTACCACCTCCGTCTCCATTACCATCATCCTCTGTAGAACAGGCAGTGAAAATTAGTGTAGCGATCAATAAAAATTTTGAAATCCTTATCATAGGTATAAATATTAAGAACCGGAGCAGATTAGAAATCTAACTCCGGCTAATTGTTTTATTCTGCTGCTTCTGAAACGCTAAACCCAAAGGCCGCTGCGATCTCCTGAGAGATACTATCCAAAGTTTCAGGAGTTACATCCCAAAAACCATTTCCTTCTAACAACTGCTCCTTATACATATCTATTTTTTCTTTAGCTATGTATGGCATATTAGTTCCTGGCTTATTTGTGAATCTAAGACTATAAATAAATCCGAAACCTTCAGAAAGTTCATGAAAAGCAGAGCCCATTTTATTTTCAGCTAAGGCAGCTTTACCTCCTTGTAAATAATGCACGGCTCTAACCGCGATCACTTTTGAAAGATTCTCACGAATTATAGCGACCTGAGCATCACGAGTTGAATAATCTCCTTCTACAATTGCTGCACGACCAGTTTTGAATGCCTCGTAAGTGCTTTCTGCCAGTCCGGCAAAGTCTTCATCTGCATCAACCTGACCTAAATAATTAAAAAGTAAACGATCATCGCTTTCATTTAATACTGAATTTGGATCATCAGAAGGAATTGAAGGATCTCCATACAGATACCCGTAAGCTTCATCCCATTTGTGCTCCATGGTAGTATAAGCCTTATCTTCCTCGGTAATACCAGCATCGTTATTAGCCCTGTTATCTGCTTCATCAAGAACCGGAGCTGAGAGGTAATTATTAACGATCTGGTCTAATAATAGTGCTCCTATCAAACCTTTTGCGAATGCCTGGTTATACTCCAGTCCGTTTTCATTCACATAACGAACATTGTCACCATCTGCTATCTGTCCTGCTACACCAGCTTCAGCCAAAACTTCACTATTCCCTTTTACGGTAGTAAATTGACCTGATATATAAGAATCGAAATCACTTTTAATCTCTGCTCCTTCTACATTATTCGTTGAGAAATAAAGATTAGAAGCGGCAACTTTAGATCTAATGCTTTTTGAAGACTCATTAAGGCTTGCATTCTCGAAAGGAGAATTTTCATTGGCAAACATATTTATGAGCATCTCTTCTGAAGCTGAATCAAAATTGGTGAAATTAGACATTAATTCTGCTCCCATTTGAAGCCTTGTGGTTTGACCACTATAGCTAACGGTAGAATTACCATCTCTTTGAAAAGTATAATTTACAGGAGTTTCTATTTTATTTTCTCCGGGGGTAGGAGTATCATCTGAAGTACATGAAACTAATGAAAGACCTCCTAATATTGCTGAAAACAACAGCTTCTTCATATTCGTTTATTTAGACTGGTTTAAAATAATTTTCGGCAGCAAATATAAAGACCCGCTTGTGTTATCACAAGTTTATTTAGATTAATTTTAAATAAGATTTATTAATAGTACAATAGGAAACTATAAATCCTGTTAATGGTAGGCATTAAAGATCTTAGAAGCTTCATTATATGCAGACTCAAAACTGGTCATTTTAATATTCGTATCTGCTTTTGTTGAATTGAAGTAAGAAAGCATTTTTTCTGATGGCATATTACCGGTAAGTTCATCTTTAGCCATCGGGCATCCTCCAAAACCCTGTATGGCACCATCAAATCTATGACAGCCGGCCTTAAATGCCGCATCAACTTTTTCATGCCACTTGCTTGGCGTGGTATGCAAATGAGCCCCAAACTCGATGTTGGGGTATTTTGAGATAAGATTTGAAAAGAGATAATCAATTATTTCAGGCGTTGAAGTCCCCACAGTATCAGACAGGGATAAGATCTTAACTCCCATGGCAGAAAGTTTTTCTGTCCACTCCCCTACGATCTCCACATTCCATGGATCTCCATAAGGATTTCCAAAACCCATACTTAGATAAGCCACAACCTCTTTATTCGATCTATCTGCGATATTCAAAATTTCCTGCAAAACCTCTACAGATTCGGCAATCGTTTTATGCGTGTTACGCATCTGGAAGTTTTCAGAAATAGAAAAAGGATATCCAAGATAACCTATCTCTTCAAATTTTGAAGCATCTTCAGCTCCTCTGGTATTGGCAACAATAGCAAGAAGATTACTTATGGTGGTTGAAAGGTCAAGTTTTGAAAGCACCTCAGCGGTATCTTTCATTTGAGGAATGGCCTTTGGCGAAACAAAACTTCCGAAGTCGATGGTGTCGAAACCACAACGTAAAAGAGACTGTATATACTGAACCTTCTTCTCAGTTGGAATAAAATCCCTAATCCCCTGCATTGCGTCCCGTGGACATTCGATTAATTTCACTTTAGCCATACGGCCAAAGATAGCATTTTAAAGAAAATTGAAAAAGAATATCGTTTTATTGATAATTTTAAATTTGAAAGCAGAAATCCAGATTTTAAACTAGGAATTCTTCAACCGATCAAAGCAGAATAAGTCCCGTAATAAGTATAAAGATCACTATCTGCATCCATTTTAAAAACAAACCCGATTTTGGATGCGACTTGATGTACTTTGAGATCTTGTCTGAAAGTACGGCAACCAGGCTGAAAATCATCAAGGCCTGTATCATAAAAAGCAATCCTAGTATATAGAATTGTAATACAGTATTAGCCTTTGGATCCCATAAAAATCCGGGGAAAAATGCAAGGAAAAATATTCCCACTTTAGGATTCAGAACATTCATAATGAATCCCTTTCTAAAGATGCTAAAAGAATTTCGCTTATTCAAGCCCTCAGAAGAAAAGGCTATGTCTGGGTTGCTTTTATAAACCTGCCAGGCGAGATATAATAGATATACCGCGCCAAAGATCTTAATGATCAGGAAAATATTTTCAGATTGTTTAATTATAGCTGAAACTCCAAAAGCAACCAGACTCGTATGGATAAGGATCCCACTTACCAGACCCAAAGCGGTTATAATGCCCTGCTTTGCACCATAGGCCATTGACCTTACCAGAACATATATAATATCCGGTCCCGGGGAAAAGGTTAAAAGAATTGAAGCCGTTAAAAAAGGAATGATCTGGTCCAGCATAATCTAAAGGCCCTTCTCCAGGATTTTTTTATTAATATCCTTTATAATCTGTGGGCCTTCATATATAAACCCGGTATATAATTGTACCAGGCTGGCCCCTGCCTCAAGCTTTTCTATTGCATCTTCAGAAGTATGTATTCCTCCCACTCCAATAATAGGGAATGCTTTCCCGCTTTTTTCAGAAAGAAACCGGATAACCTCAGTAGATCTTTTAGTAAGTGGCTTACCACTGAGACCTCCCATCTCAGCTTTGTTTTCAGAATTAAGACCTTCCCTGGAAATGGTAGTGTTGGTAGCAATCACTCCCGCAATTTTTGTTTCCTGGACGATCTCAATAATATCTATAAGCTGATCATCTGTTAGATCTGGTGCGATCTTTAATAATATTGGTTTAGGATTCGCCTTTTTATTATTTCTTTCCTGAAGTGTATTAAGAAGTTTCTTTAATGGCTCCTTATCCTGAAGTTCTCTCAAATTAGGAGTATTTGGGGAACTTACATTTACCACAAAATAATTTACATGGTCAAAAAGAGCTTCGAAACTATACACATAGTCGTCTACAGCATTTTCATTAGGAGTTACTTTATTCTTGCCAATATTACCCCCAATAAGTACATTCTTATTTTTCTTAAGTCGCTCCACCATTTCTTCAACTCCATGGTTATTAAAACCCATTCGGTTTATAATGGCTGAATCCTCTTTAAGCCTGAACAATCTTTGCTTCTCATTCCCTGCCTGCGGTTTTGGAGTTACTGTCCCAACTTCTATAAAACCAAATCCTAAAGCTGAAAGTTCGTTGTACAGCTTAGCATCCTTGTCAAAACCAGCAGCCAGACCAACCGGATTTTTAAATTTTAATCCAAAAACCTCTCTTTCCAGTCTTTTATCTTTCACCTCAAATTTTGACCTTAAAAATGATAATGCTCCAGGCAGCTTGCAGAAGCGACGCAAAAAATTAAAGGTGAAATAGTGAATTTCTTCTGGATCAAATTTAAAAAGCGCAGGTCTTATTAAGGATTTGTACATTCTTGGAAAGTTTTCGCAAAAGTAATTGAATTTACATAAATGAAAAGCTCACAGTATATTCTCTTCCAGTTAGTCCAGAAATAAAAAAGCAGCTTCTCAGCTGCTTTCTCATTCAAACTTATTTCAATCTTATTTTAGATTTATACTCACTCTTGCAAAAAGGAAACGCCCGGCAACTCCAAATTGCTGTGCTCTCCTGGACCAGTCGAACCTTCCATCACTTCGGTTTCCAAACTCTGGCTCGGCTCTATCTGGATAAACATCAAAAAGGTTATTTGCACCTACGGTTAAAGTAAGTGACTCTGTAGCCTGGAATCCAACCGAAAGATCTGTAACCACCTTAGTACCAAAAACCTGTTGATTTTCAAGAATCGTAGTAGCTTCAGTTACTTCACCAAAATAAACATTTCTAAGAAAGACATTGAAATCTCCCGCAGTCAGGCTATTGGTAAGATTCACCTTGGTTCTTGGAACTGCTTCTTCCAGGTAAACACGGCTATCTTCCGGGAAATATGTATCCACAAGTCCTGCTCTTTCCAACACGTCTGACGCATTAATATCTCCTACCTTTTGCGTTTTAGACAGCGTTGCGGCAAGATCAGATTTTAAACTGAAGTTATCGTTAAAGATAGCTTTATGAGTTACAACCATATCTAAACCTTTAGATTCTGTATCAATTGCATTCGCAAAGAATGAAGCGGCTGTTGCATTTGCCTGCGCCAAAAGTCGATCTAATTCTGAATCGGTTCCAGGACCGGTGAATTGACCTGTGTAAACCACACGATCGTCTATAGCAACAAAATAACCATCAACGGTTAGAGATAGATTAGCATCCGGGATTTTTGCCGTAAAACCAAGGCTTATACTTTTTGAAGTTTCTTCCTTCAAAGCAGGAATACCCAATAATTGTGCTGCCCTGCTATCGTTAGAAAATGTACCTACTTCCTGAGGATTACCTTCATTATCAAAAATGGTTGAAGTTGAATTGAAATATAATTGGTGTAATGAAGGCGCTCTAAATCCTGTATTCGCCGCTCCCCTAATATTAATATTATCGGTTAACTTATATCTGGATGATAATTTAAAATTAAGGGTAGATCCAAAATCTGAATAATCTTCAAACCTGGTCGCAAATGTTGCCAGAAATCTTTCACTAAAATCTACCTCCAAATCAAAATATCCCGCTATACTACTACGCTCTCTGGATAATTCGTTCTTAGGGCTAAATCCAGGAAACACCTGAGAACCACCCGGCCTTGCACTTCCGAAAAAATCAAATGCAGGATCCTGGACTGCTCTAATAACCACATCTCCATCCTGAGTATATTGTTCATAAGAGCCTCTTTCACCAGCTTCAATTTCATAGTTCTCAAATCTATGTTCCGCTCCAAAGGCCACGTTCATACCAAGAAAAACTTCTTCATAGAACCTACTAATATCCAGGTTGGTTGTATTCTGAAGAAAAGAAAATCCTCCTGCATCAAATGCGGTTGGACTTGCTCTCTGCAAGGATGCATTGGAAGTATTCGAAATAAAATACTGGAATTCATTTTTCCCCCAGGTATTACTAAAATCTACCTCCCAATCGCTTATTTTACCTCTAACTCCAACTGCAATAGATTGATCCTTGATCTTAGAATTGATCTCCGGCAAAAATCCATTAATATAGATAGGAGTATATGTTCTACTCTGGTTTGGCAACCTGTAGAAACCAGCAGAATTACCCCTACGCGAGCTCATTCCTGCAAATGAATATAATTCGGTTCCTGCATCATCTAAAGGCAGGCTCATATTTGCAAAAAATCTACCACCTCGTAAAGCAGATTGTCCCACTCTCATGTTGAAATCTGTGCGCTCAAGGCCCCGGGCATTAAGCTCTTCCTGGGTAACATCAAGACCTAAAAGATCCTGTAAAGCTTCTCTGTCTGGAGCATTACCAATGTCATTTTGGAAGTCACTGCTGAAATAAGAAACATCCTGAGCAAATTCCTTGATCTGATCATCTGACAGGTTAGCAATATTAGCACCACTGTTTGCAGCACGAAATTCAATAGCATTATATGCATTGAATATAGTGCCCTCCCATTCTTTCATTCTATTATAATCCTCTCTATAATCAAAATCACCGGCAAAGGCTACATACCCGCCCTTTTCACCTAAAGAGATTCCATAGCTCGCGGCGACATTTACAGTCTCACCATCTACACCTCCGGTTTGTTCATTAGCATTTTTAGAAAAGTTTGCTCCGGTAGTAACGTTAAAACTCAGTTCATTGGTTCTATCTACCAGCACTATATTAATAACACCGGCAATAGCATCTGAACCGTACTGGGCAGCAGCTCCATCCCGTAATACTTCAATCCTTTTAATTGCTGAAGCAGGGATGGCATTTAAATCTGTTCCCACGCTACCTCTACCAAATGTTCCATTCACATTTATCAAAGAAGAGTTATGTCTTCTTTTTCCATTGATCAAAACCAAAACCTGATCTGGTCCCAGTCCTCTTAACGAAGCCGGATCTATATGATCTGTTCCATCTGAAATTGTTTGGGTATTCGAAGTAAAAGATGGTGCAACGTAATTCAGCATCTGGTTAAGGTTAACCTGTGGTACTGCCACGGTCATTTCCTGCACATCCAGTACATCTATGGGAACAGTAGATTCTACTACCGTTCTACTTGGATTTCTAGATCCTACAAGAACTACTTCACCAAGTGACATTCCAGAAACCATGGTAACATTAATTTCTTGCTGGTCTATTAATACCTCACGAGCATCATAACCAACAAAGGTAAATACCAGAGTTTGTCCCAATTCCGCCTCCAGGGAATAATTTCCATCAAAATCTGTACTGGTCCCGCGGTTTGTATCTTTTATGGCCACAGTAACCCCACCAAGAGGCTCAGAATTCTCATCAAGCACTACCCCACTTATAGTCTGGGCCTGTGCATGACCTAACCAACAAAAGAAAAACGATAAAATTAACAAGTAATAATTTTTCATATTTTATAAGGTTTGTTTTCTTAAATATATACTAATTATTTATGTTTTTTACTACAATTACTTCATTTTCAACATTTTGAACGTGACTAATACAGGGTTTTTTAATAATTAAAATGAGCTTTACACTTGTTTTTACCGCGCTTATAAATCTTATTAGTAAATGAAATTCTACTAATGATGTAGGCAGTTTTTAAATAAGTTTAAGGAAAAATAAGCTTCGGTTAATTTATCTTTGTTACTCAAACGGTTAAACAAAATCAACCGGTAGATATTTAAATAAAAATCCAGGATGATCAATAAAGAAAGACTCACCAACAAATTTATTAGCTACGTAAAAATCGACACTCAGAGTGATCCACATAGTGACTCCACACCCAGCACCGAGAAACAATGGAATCTTGCCAATAAACTAGTTGATGAACTAAAAGCCATAGGGCTTCAGGATGTTAGTATAGACGAAAATGCCTATGTGATGGCAACCTTGCCGGCTAATGTTCCACATGACGTTCCTGTTATTGGTTTTGTTTCACATTTTGATACCACCCCAGACTTTTCTGGGACCAATGTAAATCCACAGATCATTGAAAATTATGACGGGAAAGACATCATTCTTAATAAAGAAAAGAACATCATTCTTTCTCCGGATTATTTTGAAGATCTTGAACAATATAAAGGTCAGACATTAATAACCACAGATGGCACCACCTTACTAGGTGCCGATGATAAAGCCGGGATCACTGAGATCATGATGGCAATGGAATATCTTGTTGATAATCCTGAAATTCCTCACGGTAAAATCAGGATCTGCTTTACGCCAGATGAGGAAATTGGGAAAGGTGCCCATAAATTCGATGTGGAAAAATTCGGGGCTAAATGGGCTTACACCATGGATGGTAGCCAGATAGGTGAACTGGAATATGAAAATTTTAACGCCGCCCAGGCCATCGTACGGGTTGAAGGGAAAAGTGTACACCCAGGTTATGCGAAAGATAAAATGGTGAACAGTATGTATATCGCTCAGGATTTCATCAATTCTTTACCTAGATTAGAAACTCCCGAACATACTGAAGGCAGACAGGGATTCTTTCACTTAAGCAATATCAAAGGTGATGTTGAGGAGACAGTGATGGAATATATAATTAGAGATCATGACAAAACGCATTTTGAAGCCAGGAAACAAATGATGCAAGACCTGGTAAGCGATATTTGCTCTCAATATGGAAGAAATTGCATTAGCATTGAGATCAAAGACCAGTACTTTAATATGCGGGAAAAGGTGGAACCTGTGATGCATATCGTTGACCTTGCTGAAAAAGCTATGGAAGAAGTTGACGTGAAACCAATTATCAAACCTATTAGAGGTGGTACAGATGGTGCTCAATTAAGCTTTATGGGACTACCCTGTCCTAATATTTTTGCTGGAGGTCATAACTTTCACGGAAAATACGAATATGTACCTGTAGAAAGTATGCAGAAGGCCACCGAAGTTATTATTAAATTAGCAGAATTGACAGCTAAAAAATACGAGTAATTATAATCTAAAGATCATGCCTGTAAAGAATGTAGAAGAATATATTTCCTGCCATAAGCATTGGGAGGAAGAATTGAGACAACTACATGAAATGATCATTACTACAGATCTGGAACCTGCTATTAAATGGGGTGCACCAATTTATACCTTAGAGGGGAAAAATGTAGTTGGAATTGGAGCCTTTAAAAATCATTATGCTCTATGGTTCTTTAATGGTGCTCTCTTAAAAGAAAACACTTCCCTGCTGGTGAATGCTCAGGAAGGTAAGACCAAAGCACTTCGCCAGATCCGTTTTGAAAAAAGAGATGAAATTAGAACTTCAGCATTGCTACCTTATATACTGGAGGCTATTCAAAATCAGAAAGAAGGAAAGATAATTAAGCCAATAAAACAAAAAGAGCTTATCATACCTCCTGAACTTGCAAAGGCCTTTGATTCTGATCCTGAATTAAGGTCAGCTTTTAACAGGTTAACCCCAGGTAAACAGAGAGAATATGCCGAACATATTTCTAATGCCAAGAGAGAAACGACCAGGTTAAGCAGGTTAGAAAAAATCACTCCAATGATAAAGGGTGGCAGCGGCCTGCATGATAAATACAAAAATTGCTAAATAAAAAAAGCAGCTATTTCTAGCTGCTTTTTTTATTTAAAGTAGTGTCACCTACTTTGTTTCTTTTTCCTTCACAGGTTCATTTAGCTTCTTACTCATCTCCATAGAAATTGAAGAACGATCGAAAGTAATTTTTCCTGCTCCGGTTTCAATTACCACCGAATTATTTTTTTCGCTGAAATCTACAATCTTACCGTGCATACCACTTTTGGTAATCACCCGATCTCCTTTTTTGAGCTCGGCAGCAAAATTCTTTTCTTGTTTAGCTTTTTTCATTTGCGGGCGTATCATAAAAAAATACACCACCACAAACATTAAAATAATTGGTGCAAACTGTGTTAATTGATCCATATATGCTTTTAGCTAGCGTTTTCGTCAGCTTCTACAAAAGCTTTGATTTTAATTTGTTCTTTTCCTGATTCTGTATTTGCAGATACAGTAACTGTTTTAGTAACCTGCCCGTTTCCAGATCCATTGAACTTTACTAACATCTCCCCAGATTCACCCGGAGCGATAGTTTCATTTTTAGGATATGTTGGTACAGTACATCCACAAGAACTTGAAGCATTAGTAATTACCAATGGAGCGTTTCCTGTGTTTTCAAATTTAAAAACGTGCTCTACAGCCGTTCCTTTTGCGATATTTCCGAAATCGAATTCAGATTCCTCAAAAGTAATCTCTGGATACTGAGTTTCCTGAGCATCACGCTCTGCAGAAGCCTCAACATTCTCTGCTTTCACTTTGTCTGAAGCGTTATCTTTACATCCGGTGAACAGCATCGCCCCTACTGCTGCAAACATTAAAATTGTTTTTTTCATGGTGAAGTTTTTTGTTAAATTTCTAATTGATAAAATTAATAAAAATTCTGAACTACATAAGTCCTCTACCCGTTTTATTTAATTTATCGTCTGTTTGATATTCTTTTGATAATTTATCCAGTACTCCGTTAATAAAAATGCTACTCTTCGGCGTACTGTATTCTTTAGCAATTTCAAGATATTCGTTGATGGTAACCTTAACCGGAATACTAGTGAATTTCAGGAATTCACAGATAGCCATCTTTATAAGCACCATATCAACCTCGGCGATTCTGTCTTTATCCCAGTTTGGAGTTTTCCCAAGCATTTCTTCGGAAAGATCCTCATCATTGAGATAAGTTTTTCTAAAAAGCTTAACTGCAAATTCTTTGTCTTCTTCATTCTTGAAAAGCTGAGTGATCTTCTTCTCTCTTCCTGTAGACTCTTTAAGCTTTTGAAGGAATTTAAGAATTGCCGTATTCACTAACGGAAGATCGTCTAACCAGGTTAGCTTTTTATCTTCAAGATATTCGTAAAGCTTATCGTTAGGCGCGATGATCTCTTTAAAGATATGAATGATGAATTTCTTATCTTCATCAAAATCTCTATCCCTGGTTTCCATATATTCCTGGTAAGCAGTACTATTTCTCACCTCGCTCCAAATGATAGCAACATATTCGTCATCCTGTTTCCAGTGATTTATTTTATGTTTTTCCAGGGCGTTCTGGATGCTTTCATTTTCATTAAGGATTTGAATCACCTGATTATCCACAAATTTGCGGTTGGGATCTTTTTCTTCGCTGGTGGCTAGATGTTTTTGTTGTGATTTCTCCAGAAAGGATTCTGCATGTTCTCTTAGTTCGGTGATCAGACTTATTTGAAGCAGGAACAGATCATACATTTCCTGCATACTCTTTAGCAGGAATTTTTCTTCGGTAGCAAGGTTATCATTCTGGCTTTGGCTAAACGCGTAAAGCGATTGCATTACTTTAACCCTGATATGTCTTCTTGTCAACATAATTGTAAAAGAACTTTTAGAAAATTAGAAAGGGCGAAAGCATTTCACTTTCGCCCTGCAAAAATATCAATAAATTAGAACTGACTAATTTAAATTTTGATTTTTTCTATCCTCAATTCTCTGCCTTGCAATTTTTAAAGCTGCAAAATGAGTAGTGATGTCATCCTTAGATGCTTTCTCAAGAATTCTAAGAGTAGTATTATAGATATTTTCAGTCTTACGCATGATTTCCTGCTTGTCATAATTTTCAAGCTCAGCATAAACATTTATAATTCCACCAGCATTTATTAAGAAATCAGGTGCATATACAATCCCCTTTCTCTGTAAAATCTCTCCATGAGAAACCTCATCTGCTAACTGGTTATTAGCTGCACCGGCAATGATATCTACTTTAAGTCTTTCAATAGTTTCATCATTGATCGTAGCACCTAAAGCACATGGAGCATAAATATCCATATCAGCTCCATAAATATCTCTATCTGTAAAAATGTGAGCTCCGTATTTTTTACTTACTTCCTGTAGACGCTCTTCATTGATATCTGTAATAAACACTTCAGC
Organism: Christiangramia echinicola DSM 19838; assembly: GCF_000423065.1. Lineage (GTDB taxonomy): Bacteria > Bacteroidota > Bacteroidia > Flavobacteriales > Flavobacteriaceae > Christiangramia > Christiangramia echinicola. The sequence continues at coordinate 327,552 of NZ_AUHG01000011.1, read as the reverse complement.
TCCATCTCCAGTAAGAAATTCAACTAGTGTTTCTCCAACATGACCAATTCCCTGAACCAGCACTTTTTTACCTTCTAGATCGTCTGTTCCATATTTAAATTTAGCTGAAGCCTTAAGTCCCATAAATACACCGTAGGCAGTAATTGGAGACGGATTTCCAGATCCACCTTTAGATTCAGAAATTCCGGTTACATAAGGAGTCACTTCTCTTACGGTATCCATATCTGATGTTTCCATTCCTACATCTTCTGCAGTGATATATTTACCACCAAGAGAATGAACAAATTCACCAAATCTTTTCATTAGTGCTGGAGTCTTATCTTTCTTAGCATCTCCAATGATCACAGCTTTTCCTCCACCAAGATTTAGACCCGTGATCGCACTTTTAAATGTCATCCCTCTGGATAAACGCAAAACGTCGTTTACGGCCTCCCATTCACTGGTATAATTCCACATTCTGGTACCTCCTAACGCAGGTCCTAAAACAGTGTTATGAATACCAATAATTGCCTTTAAACCTGTATCTTTGTCGTTGCAAAAAACGATTTGCTCGTGATCATCAAACGACACCTGTCCGAATACCGGAGCAGACTTTTTTAGTTCTTTTGCATTTAGAACGTCAACTTGCATACCTGTTGAATTTTAAATTTTTCAGATTTTGAATTTGATCAAAAATCCATGGCAAAAATAATAATATTTTAAAAAACAAGGATTTAAAACGTGTTAAATTACAGAATCCTCAAAAATACCAAATACCACTGAATGAAAAACCTTCAGCATCTCAATAAATATTTTAAGAAATACAAGTGGCGATTATTAATTGGTCTAGTGATCACAATAGCGGCCAGGATCTTCGCCATCTACTACATTCCACTTATTGGAAAAAGCACGATTATCATTGAAAAATACATCAATGGTACGGTGACCGATATTGGTGTAGTGAAAAGCGAACTAGCCTACAATATTATGCTTATAGTCGGGACTACACTTCTATCAGCATTTTTCACCTTCCTTATGCGACAAACCTTTATTGTTGTTTCAAGGCATATGGAATATGATCTCAAAAATGAAGTTTTTCAACATTACCAGGATCTATCTCTTAATTTTTACAAAAAGAACCGAACCGGAGACCTAATGAACCGTATAAGTGAAGATGTCTCCAAGGTTAGATTATATCTGGGGCCAGCCATCATGTATAGTGTTACCACATTCACTTCTACCGTGGTAGTACTTATATTCATGCTTCAGGCCGCTCCAAAACTTACCCTTTACACGGTAATTCCATTACCAATTCTGGCATTTTCGATATATAAACTAAGTGTAGCCATTCACCAGAGAAGCACTGTAGTCCAGCAATACCTATCAAAGCTTAATACCTTTACCCAGGAAAGTTTCAGCGGAATAGCCGTGATTAAATCCTATGGAATTGAACCTCAGACCAATGCTAATTTCACCGATCTTTCCAACGGAAGTCGGGATAAGAACATAGACCTGGTTAAAGTGCAGGCTTTCTTTTTCCCATTAATGGTTTTACTCATAGGGATAAGTAATATTATCGTGATCTATTTTGGCGGAAGGCAGATCATTTCTGGAGAGATCGAGAATATAGATGTACTTGTGGAATTCATTCTGTATGTTAATATGCTTACCTGGCCTGTGGCCTCTATAGGATGGGTAACATCACTTGTGCAACAGGCAGAAGCCTCCCAGGAAAGAATCAATGAGTTCTTGAGTGAAAAGCCGGAGATCACTAATCCAAGGTCTGAACCCGATGAAGTGAATGGAAGTATTGAATTCAAAAATGTGAGTTTCACCTATGATGATACTAACATTACGGCTCTAAAAAATGTGTCTTTCAGTGTTCAGAAGGGAGAAACACTGGCCATTATTGGTAAGACAGGATCCGGAAAATCTACTATTCTTGAACTCATCGGGAGATTATACGATATAGATAATGGTGAAATATTGATAGATGACCGGCATATAGATAAGCTGAATCTGGATAGCCTAAGAGAAAGTATAGGTTATGTTCCTCAGGATGCATTCCTTTTTAGTGATAGCATTAGGAATAATATCAAATTCGGAAAAACGGAAGCTACTGAAGAAGAAATCATCAAAGCTGCTAAAAATGCATCGGTCCATAAAAACATAATGGGCTTTAGTAAAGGTTATGATACTGTACTGGGAGAACGAGGGATCACCCTTTCTGGTGGTCAGAAACAGCGTGTTTCTATTGCCAGGGCGATAATTCACGATCCTGAGATCCTACTTTTTGACGACTGTCTTTCGGCAGTTGATACAGAAACAGAAGAGGAAATTCTAAATAATCTATTTGAAATCTCTAAAAATAAGACGACCATTATTGTAAGCCATAGAATTTCTTCAGCTAAAAATGCAGATAAGATAATAATCCTTGAAGACGGGCAAATAGTGCAGGAAGGCACACATGAACAGCTATTGAATACCCAAGGATATTACAAAGAACTCTACGCAAAACAGCTAAATGAAAAAGAAATGTGAAAATTTTTTGTTAGATGTTAAAAATTTTTAGATTTTTGAGCTCGACAATAACAAACCATTAAAGAATCTATTTATATGAGCGACAAGGGAATGATGGAGAAAGAAGAAATATTCTCTAAAGTTTTAAGAGCGGGAAGAAGAACTTACTTTTTTGATGTGAGATCTACCCGAGCTGATGATTATTACCTTACCATCACCGAAAGTAAAAAGTTCACGAATGATGACGGTTCTTTCTATTACAAAAAACACAAGATCTACCTTTATAAAGAAGATTTTGATGGTTTTAGAGAGATCCTGGAAGAAATGACAAACTTTATCATCAATGAAAAAGGTGAAGAAGTAATAAGTGAACGTCATCAGAAAGATTTCAAAAAAGAATATGAAGATGATGATTCAGAAAATGCTTCTAAATCGTCTACTGCAGAGAAGTTTACCGATGTAAGTTTCGACGACATATAACGAACAATACTATCAGCTATTTAAAAACCGTCCCATTTCAGGACGGTTTTTTTTATCTTAGGTTTTTCAAAATTCACCATAATGCGTAACATTTTTAGCTTCTTACTATTACTATTCTTTTTCTTTACCCAGGCTCAGGAAGAAAATATCTCTATGGAATATTATCTCCCGGCAGATATTTCTTATAATCCTGAAATTCCCACTCCCCAGGAAGTTATAGGTTTTATTCCTGGAGAATGGCATGTTAGCCACGATCGACTTGTAATGTATATGCAAAAACTGGCAGATGTCTCGCCTCGTATTCAAATAGAAAACAGAGGTTTCACCTATGAAGGCAGACAACTGGTTTTACTAACGGTATCTTCAGAAGAAAACCTGGCCAACCTGGAAGAGATAAGAAAAAAGCATGTTTCTCTTGTTGAAAAGGATTCAGAATCATTGAATACCGAAGAAATGCCCATTGTGATTAACCAGGGATTTTCTATTCACGGTAATGAAGCCAGCGGATCTAACGCTGCTTTATTGTATGCCTATTACCTGGCAGCAGCTGAAGGTGAAGAGATCGAAGAAACACTGAAAAATACCATAATTCTTTTAGATCCTTCTTTTAATCCTGATGGTTTACAAAGATTTGCATATTGGGCAAATACAAATAAGAGCAAAAATATCAACCCAGATCCACAGGACAGGGAATACAGCGAGGTTTGGCCCGGCGGAAGAACAAACCATTACTGGTTCGACATGAACCGTGACTGGCTACCTGTACAATTACCGGAATCCCAGGCAAGAATTGCTACGTTTCATAACTGGTATCCAAACATCCTTACAGATCATCACGAAATGGGATCTAATTCCACTTTCTTTTTTCAACCCGGAATTCCTTCAAGGACTCATCCTTTAACTCCGCAATTAAATCAAGATCTAACCAAAGAGATAGGAACGTACCATGCTGAAGCATTAGATGAAATTGGATCACTTTACTATACTGAAGAGAACTATGATGATTTTTATTATGGTAAAGGTTCTACTTTTCCCGATATTAATGGAAGTGTAGGAATTCTTTTCGAGCAGGGAAGTTCCAGAGGACATGCGCAGGAAACCGAAAACGGACTTTTAACCTTTCCGTTCACTATAAGAAATCAATTCACGGCGGCTCTTTCTACCTTAGAAGCCTCTCAGCAAATGAGAACAGAACTTTTAGATTATCAGCGAAATTTCTTTAAGGAATCAAGAGAATCTGCCAAATCTGGAGCTTACGCCTTTGGAAGCTCAAAAGATCCCGTGAGCGCTTATAAACTGGCTGAAATTTTAAAAAGACATCAGATAGAGATCCATGAAGTAGCCCAGGATTTTTCTGAAAATGGAGGGAACTTCAAAAAAGGATCTGCTTATATAGTACCAAAAAATCAAAGACAATACAGGCTCCTTAAAGCGATGTTCGAGAGAAGAACAGAATTTCGAGATAGTTTGTTCTATGATATTTCTGCATGGACCTTTCCTTTAGCCTTCAATCTTGACTTTACAGAGGAAGCTTCGTTGAAAAATACCGGAGAAAAGATAAACGATCTCAAAATGCCTTCGCCTGAACTTCCTAACGCAAGTGATTATGCCTATTTATTGAACTGGAATAATTACATGGCTCCGAAGGCTTTGAATAAAATTCTGGAAAAAGATCTTAGAGCGAAAGTTGCCATGGAAGATTTCTGGCTGGAAGGGGAAAACTATGGACATGGAACCATCATGATCCCTGTTCAAAACCAAAAACTGGATAAATCAGAATTACACGAATTTCTGAAAAGAGTTTCAGAAGAAAGCGGAGTAGAGATCTCGGCAATTCAAACTGGAATGACCAGGGGAATTAACCTGGGAAGTAATCAATTCAGAGGTTTAAAACGGCAAAAAGTAGCGTTAATTGTTGGAGGAAATATTACTCCATATGATGCTGGTGAGATCTGGCATTTATTTGACCAGCGCTATGACATGAAGATCACAAAAATCGATGTTCGTGACCTGTCTGGTACTGATCTTAGCAAGTATACAGACATTATTTTACCTTCTGCCTGGGGAAGTGGCCTTGCTAAAGAACATGCCACAAAACTTAAGAAATGGACCAAAGAAGGCGGAACGATCATCGCTTATAGAAATGCGGTAAACTGGATGAAAAAGAACGACTTCATTAAGTTTGAAACCAAGGAAAATAAGATCACTGCGAAGGATATAAGTTTTGGAGATCGCGGAGATTTTAGAGGTGCACAGGGAATTGGAGGCGCAATTTTTGAAGTTGAACTGGATCGCACTCACCCCATAGCCTTTGGTTATGACGATAAGAAGATCGCGATGTTTAGAAATACAACCATATTCATGGAAGCCGATGAACAGAGCTATAATAATCCTATTCAATATACTGAAAAGCCACTGCTAAGTGGTTATATAAGTAAACCAAATCTTGATTCTATCGCTAAAACAGTTCCCTTTAAACACGAAAGTTTAGGACGTGGTGAGGTTATGCTCTTTACAGATAATACCAATTTTAGAGCATTCTGGTACGGCACAAACAAACTACTAATGAATGCGATTTTCTTTGGAGATGAAATGTAAAAAGTCAAAATTGGATGATCAGGTATTTACAACCTGATCATCCAATCAATGAACCATTTGGCACTTTTTGACCGGGAGACAACAAAACAACATCTTTATTTTCTCCTAATACTCCAAGAACCAAACATTCACTTTTAAAACCTGCGATCCTCTTTACAGGAAAATTAACTACTGCAACGATCTGTCTTCCCGGTAATTCTTCAAGGGTATATCTCCTGGTGATCTGCGCAGACGATTTCTTCTCTCCTATTTCTTCACCAAAATCTATGACTAATTTATAAGCAGGATTTCTAGCTTCAGGAAATTCTTCCACAGAAAGAATAGTTCCTGTTCTCATTTCCAACTTTTCAAAATCCTTCCATTCTATCTCTTTCATCTTATTATTTTAAAAGGAACAAATTAGCCAATATTCAGCATTAATATTTAATTTTAAAGAAAAAGATGTCACTTACACCATCTAATACGATAGCTCTTGGAACCGAGGCCCCAGATTTTAAATTAATGGACACTATTACAGATCATCTAATCACCCTGGAAGAGGTAAAGGGTGAACGCGGAACGGTGATCATGTTCATCTGCAATCACTGTCCATTTGTAAAACATGTAAATGAAGAAATGGTACATATTGCAAATGAATACAGACAGTTAGGTTTTGGATTCGCCGGTATTATGAGCAATGATATTAAGAAATACCCACAGGATAGCCCGGAGATGATGAAAGAACATGCCGCGAAGCATCAATATTCTTTCCCATATTTATTCGATGGCACTCAGGAGATAGCAAAAGCCTATGACGCAGCCTGTACCCCTGATTTTTATCTATTCGATGCTGAATTAAAACTTATATATCATGGTCAGCTTGATGATAGTCGTCCCGGCAACGGAATTCATTCTAATGGCAGGGACCTTAGGGAAGCCATGGATGCTGTATTAAATAACCGAAAAGTTAACGAGGATCAAAAGCCCAGCATAGGTTGCAATATTAAATGGAGAGAATGATTTAACCTTTGCTTAATTCCCAGCCTCCTTTAAAATGATTAAATTTAAGTCAGGAAACGCCTCCCGGATTTTTATTTTTTAACCATTAAATTTTAAAACTATGAGTGAATTAAAACTTGGAGATAAAGCTCCTAATTTTGACGCTGAAACTTCAGAAGGAAAGATCAATTTTTACGACTACCTCGGAGATAGCTGGGGAATACTTTTTTCTCATCCTGCAGATTACACCCCAGTTTGCACTACCGAGCTGGGAACAGTTGCAAATTATAAGGCAAAATTTGAAAAACGGAACGTTAAAGTCATGGCACTGAGTGTAGACGGGCTGGAATCGCATAAAGGCTGGATAAAGGATATTAACGAGACTCAGAACACCACCGTTAATTTTCCGATTATCGCAGATGAAGACAGAAAAGTTTCAGATCTCTACGGTATGATACACCCAAAAGCTGATGACACGTTAACCGTTCGGTCAGTCTTTGTGATCGCACCAGATAAAAGCATAAAAATGACGCTTACTTATCCGGCCAGCACCGGTAGAAATTTTGACGAATTAATCAGGGTCATAGATTCTCTGCAGTTAACAGCATATAATAAGGTGGCAACACCTGCAAACTGGAAAAATGGGGAAGATGTAGTTATAAGCCCTTCAGTTTCTAATGAGGAAGCAGACAAAATGTTCCCTAAGGGTTATAAGGAAATTAGACCTTATTTACGAATGACTCCGGAACCGGAATTGAATAACTGATTGATGTATACCTGTTTTCTGTTTTAAAAGATTTTCCGCTGAATATGATTTTGCTGCTCATTGGAATGATATTCTGAAATAAGTTCAGAATAACCTCCATTTTTAATTCAGGATACATCACTAACAAACGAAGCTAATTTTAAACATTTATAAAAGAAAAGGCTGGTGATCACCAGCCTTTTCTTTTTAATAGATTATGCAAATGCGCGTAATGATGTCTACTGTGCCAGGAATAATGCCCCAGCCCTTCTTTTAAAGTAAATCTATATCCTGTTTCTGGATGAACATATGTTTTCTCAAAATCTGAATTACTCATATTTTCTAATAATATCACCCATTTTCCATGCAATGCACTAATAAGGTCCAGCGATATTTCAACCGGAGCAAGTTTTGTATCATATAATTCTGCAAAAGCTTTTTCATCATAAGCCTTTATGGTTGGTTCGTCTTCTGTCAAAGCCCATTTAAAACGTAATAAGGCGCTCAAATGACTGTCTGCAATATGATGAACCAATTGTTTTAAAGTCCAGCCCTCCGGCCGGTATGGGGTGTCTAGTTGTTCTTTGGAAAGTGGCTGAACCGCCTGTTTGAGTTTATAAGGCAATTCACTAATATCTGTGATCCATTTTTTTAAATGGTCTGAAGAAATTTGTTCAGGAATTTCAGATTTCCCGATCGGATATTTTAATAATTCTAGATCTTCTTCTGTAGTCATTCCTAAAATTAAAAAAACGCGCTGAACATTCAGCGCGTTTTATCATTATATTATAACAGTTCTCTTATGAAACTTACTCAACATCATCATGCTGAACATATTTCAACATCTGCTCAAATTGCTTTTGAGAGCATGATACAATTTCAGGATAAGGAATATTTTATAATTAATGCCGATTATTTCACATCCATTAATTCAACATCGAAAATAAGAACGGCATTTGGAGGAATCACTCCACCAGCTCCTCTTTCACCATATCCTAAATGAGATGGAATTACCATTCTTGCCTTATCTCCAACCTGAAGTAACTGGATACCTTCATCCCATCCCGGGATCACATGACCAACTCCAACTGGAAATTCTAAGGGCTTGTTTCTTTTATATGAAGAATCGAAAACAGTCCCATCTGCAAGCTGACCTTTATAATGCACAGATACATTCTTGCCTTTTTCAGCCTGTACACCATCACCTTTATTAATGATCTGGTAACGAAGACCGCTTTCTGTTTTTTCAAAGCCTGTGGCAAGCTTATCTAATTCAGCTTCAGCTTTCTTTTTCGCCTCTTCCTCTCTTTTTTCCTTTTCAGAATTGAAATCCTGAAAAGCTTTAGCAGCATCAAAATTTTCAGCATCGCTTCCTTCACGAACGATCTCCACTTTTTCAAGTTTATCACCCTGCTGAATCTTATCTACTACTTCCTGACCTTCTACTACATTTCCAAAAACAGTATGTTTACCGTCTAACCATGGAGTTTCAACGTGTGTGATAAAAAACTGACTACCGTTAGTTCCAGGACCAGCATTGGCCATAGAAAGTTTACCGGGAGCATCGTGTTTAAGTTCAGGATGAATTTCGTCTTCAAACTGATACCCAGGTCCACCAGCACCGGTTCCCTGAGGATCTCCACCCTGCACCATGAAATCTGGAATTACACGGTGAAATTTTAATCCGTCGTAATATGGTTCACCAGCCGCTTTTGGTTCGTTTTCTATTTTCCCTTCTGCCAGGCCAACAAAGTTACCTACTGTTCCGGGAGTTTTTTCGTATTCCAATGCTACCAAAATCTCTCCTTTAGAGGTATGGAATTTTGCATATAATCCGTCGTTCATTTTTATTTTTTTTGATCAGGTGCAAAGATACCCAGATTAATTTTTATAGACCTGCTCACCGTTTACAAAAGTTGAGATCACCTTTGTTTCTGGCACACTATCAATTTCTACTTCCATTATATCACGATCTAGCATTACAAAATCTGCAAATTTCCCTGCTTCTATACTTCCTTTTTCATTTTCTTCAAAATTTGCATAAGCTGCCCAGATCGTCATTCCTTTTAAAGTCTCTTCTCTACTTAATGCCTGATCTTTCATAAAGCCGTCTTCAGGATAGTTCTCTGTATCCTGACGATCTACCGCGGCATAAAATGTAAGGAATGGATTTACCTGTTCTACAGGAAAATCGGTTCCCAAAGCAACCACACCAGCCTGATCCAGTAATTTTTTGAAGGCATAGGCACCTTTTACTCTATCTGCACCCAATCTGTCTTCAGCCCAATACATATCGCTGGTAGCATGAGTTGGCTGAACAGATGGTATTATATTTTTACTGAAATACTTAAAATCTTCAGGCGATATTACCTGTGAATGTTCTACTCGCCAGCGACGCCCGTCCCCTTTACCTAATAAAGAATCATAGGTTTTAAGCACCAGATAGTTGGCAGAATCTCCAATGGCATGCGTGTTCATTTGATATTCAGACTTTGCGATACGCTCAGCTGTTTTCTTGAATTCTGAAACCGGAGAAAGTAAGGCTCCAAAATGACCTGACCTATCTGAATACTCTTCTTTTAAAGCTGCACCTCGAGATCCCAAAGCTCCGTCGCCATAGAACTTTACTGATCGTACATTTAATCTATCGGTTTTATAAGGTTTCTTATCCAGGTAATAATCCAGGTTTTCTTTAGTATTTGAGATCATTGCATACAGCCTGATCTTTAATTTATCTGATTTATTCAAACTATCAATCATCTCAATAATCTCTCTATCTATACCGGCATCTACTACGGTGGTTAGACCATAGCTAAAACAAATATCCTGAGCATCCATCAATGACTCTACCTTGGTATTTCGATTTGTTTCATCTGTGATCTTTTCTATAAGCAACATAGGATTATCCACGAGGATACCGGTTAATTTTCCATTTTTCTGTTCGATATCCCCACCTTGAAATTTGGTTTCGGTATTAATATTTGCTTTATCTAAAGCAGCCTGATTTACTAGCATGGCATGGCCATCTATCCTAGTTACCGCCACTGGCGTATCTGGGAATAATCTGTCTAGCGTATCTTTTACTGGAAATTCCTTTTCTTCCCAATCGTTCTGATCCCATCCTCTACCTACGATAAAGTCCACACCGTTATTCTGTTGAAATTCCACTATTCTAACAACTACCTCATCAAAACTTTTAGTCCCGGTAAGATCAACACGCTGTTGTTGCATTCCAAGGCCGTAAAAATGGGCATGACCATCTATAAATCCCGGGTATACCGCCTTACCTTCTGCATCTATACTTTCTTTAGATTCATATTTATCCTGAATATCCTGAGATGTTCCTACTTCCAGAAATTTTCCATCTTTTACTACGAAGGCCTCAACTTTTCCGAACTGGTCATCAACAGTATAGACATTAGCGTTATAAACAATAAGATCGACCTGTTCTTTATTGCCACCACAGGAGGTGATCAACAAACTCAAGACAAGCAGCATAGCTATTCTTTTCATATATCAAATTTTAGAGCCTCAAATTCCGATTTTTCTTCGGATTAGAAAAATACCTTTGATATTATCTATGACCGGCAGTTAATTCAGAATAACAGATCATATTCGTGGATTTTAAGAAATATCCTATGGTACCGCATCTTTTATATTATTTCCAGAACTTTTATAATTATAGTTATATTGTATAGGTTCAAGCAAACGACCAACTAAAAATTGCAATTTTTATGAAAAAACTCTTTTTCCTGTTTCTCATCACCTTGATCTCCTGCAATAGTGAGCCTGAAAACGTAGACCTATTAATTACAAATGCCACTGTACTTGATATTGAGCAGAACAAAAAATGGGTGAACAGGTTTGTCGCAATACGCAATGATACGATCGTAGCGGTAAAAACCATGCGCGATAGCGATGACTTTATCGCAAGGGAAACCTATGACGCCAAAGGCGGATTTGTAATGCCTGGTCTTTGGGATAACCATGTACACTTTAGAGGAGGCGATACCCTGGCATCTGAAAATAAGAATTTGCTGCCTTTATTTCTGAAATATGGTATCACTACCGTTCGTGATGCGGGTGGGGATATTAGCGAAGAGGTATTCAAATGGAAAAGTGAAATTGAGAATGGAGAAATTACTGGTCCGCGAATTTTTTCTTCCGGTCCAAAACTGGATGGGGAAGATCCGGCATGGCCGGGATCCATTTCTGTCACTTCTGAAGATGACGTTCAAACGGCACTGGATTCACTCAAAAAAATGAATGCAGATTACATTAAAATTTATGACGGAAGTATTACCAAAGAGATCTATTACGAAATCATCAGGGAAGCTGAAAAGAGAAACCTGAAAGTAACGGGGCATATGCCAATGACTGCAGATGTGACTGAAGCCGTGAAATTTGGACTGGATGGAACGGAACATTTGTACTATGTTATGAAAGCAGCTTCAGCTAAAAAAGACAGTATCGAAAAAGCTGAGTCCGGCTACGCTATGATCGTGCCGCTGGCAAAAACTTACAATGATTCTATTGCAGAACTTGTCTTTGATGAACTTTCCGAATCGGAATTTTATGTTACTCCCACGCTTTATATTGGCAAAGTATTGGAGAATCTCGCGGATGAAGACCACAGTAAGGATGAATTACTTCAGTTCATAGGTCCGGGAATACAGGAAACTTACCAGGGCAGAATTATGTCTGCCAAACGCGCAAAAGAATCCGGTACCAGCATGCGTGATCACACAGAAGAAGTTTTTAAGAAGATGATAAGACCCATGTACAATCATGGAATAAGAATTTTGGCGGGATCAGATTGCGGACCCTATAATTCCTTTATTTATCCGGGCGAATCATTACATCAGGAACTTAAAGCTTTAGTAGATGCGGGGTTGAATACTCAGGAAGCATTGCTTACATCAATAAGGAACGGGCCGAGATTTTTTGATCTTCACAATTCATTCGTAAGGGTGGAAAAAGGAAGAGTGGCAGATTTAATTATACTTTCAGATAACCCGATGGAAAATATTGAAAATCTTGGATCTATTAATACTGTGGTATCTGGGAGTAAAACTATAAAAGTTTCAGAATTAGCGAATTAAATACCTTGACCTTCTTAAAAACAAGACATAAAATAAGCCCTCTTTGCAGAGGGCTTATATTTTTAAGGATGCTGGAAATTAATCCCAATCGAATTTATAGGTTGCTCCGGCAAGTACCTGAATTCCCTGAACATCATAATCCATCCATTTCTGATAATTATTATCCAGTAGGTTGCTTCCTTTTACAAAAGCAGATAGACGGTCATTGAACCTGTATCCTAAATGAGCATTGGCATCAAAATAGCTATCTAGTGTTACGATAGGGTCTTCAAAAACTAAACTGATAGATCTGTTCTCATCTTTTCTCTCTCCAACGTAGAATAAGTTTGCCCCGGTATACCATTTTTCAGTGATCTGATAATCGGCATTAAGACTGGCTTTCATGGTAGGCAGGTTCCAGGCTTCAGCCTGAACATCTGTACTATAATCAAAGAACTCACCGTTTATTCCTAACCTGAAATTTCTGTTTACATCTACATTCAATTCAGCATAAAAAGATAGGGTCTTTACATCATCATAAACGACTTCGAAACTATTCCCGTAAGTGTAAGGCTCCCCATCTAAGGTCGAGGCTTCATAATTTCTTCGGAATAAAGGCTTATTCACTTCAGACTGATAGCTAGCTCTGGCATTATAAGAAACGGCATTGCTAAGCTTCCCCTTTCCTCCCAGATAACCTTTGTATGCATTATCTGTAGGCTGAATCATCAAGGTTGGTGATACATATGGATTTTGCTGATGAAAGTTATAATAAGTATTCTGCTGCAAGTCTCCATCTACCCCAGCATAGGCTGTAAAGTAATCCCCTGCTAATCTATAGCTGGCAGATACCTGTGGGTATATATAGAAACTTCCGTCACTGTTTTCTACGTCCATTCCATAAACAAAGTTCACCCCAAGATTTATACTTAAGTCATCTCTTAAAATTAGAAGACTTGGAGCCGCGTTAAAGTTCATATAAGTATAATCGTAACCTATAACAGAATCATACATCCTGTCAAAAACACCATTTACTATATCTGCCCCGATCTTTGTTGAAATAAGTTCTTCTGCGATCTCGATCTCGAATAAACCTTCCGCGTTAAAGTGGTTTTCAGCAGTACTATACGAGTCTCCTGAATGGCGAAAACGTGCCTTGGCGCTATTGAAAAATGAATCGTATAATTCTATTTCACTCCCCAGGTACACAGAATAATAGTTTTGTGCGGGATCCAGATCTACAAGTTCCTGATCGGTTACACTGGCGGTTTCCGGCAGACCATACCAGTTAAAAAGCTGGTGTTCTCCACCTACCTCGGCTATCCAGGAAAGGTCACGATTTCTGGTATTATAATTCAGGTTAAGCTCTGTATCATAAAATTTGTCGTCCAGACGAACCTCTTCAATTCCTCCCTGGGACGAGTTATGAGTGAGAAAAATTCCGAAATTACTACTTCGGTCTATCTCCATATTAGAATAGAATTCAGCCAGTACATTAGAGTAATTACCGAAACCAAGCGTGGCATAATTATCATATACCTTAGGAGGTCTTACTCTTTCAACAGTTGTAGCTCTACCCTTTGCCGGGGTAAAAGTTGAAGCCACCGGAACCGAAAAAATGGAATATTGCACCTGCTTCTTCTGAAGACTTACAGAATCATTCCGGTTTGGAGTTTCTCTTATTTTGTTCGCGTCTCTCACAGACGGAGTATAAGGTTTTACAACAGTTACCTTTTCGCTCCCGATAGGATCCTGGGCATAAAGGACCCCACTAAATATGAACAGACTACAAAACAGACTTTTCTTGATTGCTTTAAATCGCATATAGCAGTGAATCTATTAGATTAAGTTTAGTTATTTGTTTCTACGGAAGAGTTTGTCTTTGCTTCCTGGGCTTTGATTTTGGCTAATTCAGCCTGGGCTTCTTTTACAACTTCAGGATATTTCTGAAAGTTTTTGGTCACATTCTCAAGGATATAAGTCGCCTGGTAGGCATCATTTAAAGCATAGAAGTTTTTGGCCATAAGGACCAGACCTTTTGCTCCCCATAATTTATATCCGGCAAAATCTTTAGCAAGAATCTGGACCGCAGCATTTGAGGCTTCATGGTTACCATCCTTATGTTTAAAATAAGCATCATAGTAAAGTGCCTCTGCTCCAAGTTCTCCGGTAGCAGTTTTCTGAACTTCTTTGTAAGCTGATCTTGCTTTATTGTCGTTTCCAGATCTTATCGCAGCCCTCGCTACCATAATTCTGGCATCATTTCTTGCCTCGGTTTCTGCACTTGCATTATTCAACACCTTTTCAGCATACGCATTTGCCTTAGCGAAGTTTCCTGTTTCATAATAAGACTTCATCAGGTTTTGCTGAGCGAATACTACATTCTGTTCATTATCTGCCTGAATTTCTAATTTTTCGAGTAGTGGCAGTGCCTGAGTGTAATCCTTCTTCTCTAAATAGATCTGAGATAACCTGGCTAAAGCCTGTTCGCTAAATTCATTCTTAGGCTTCGAAGTCACATACCTGTAATTTGAAATTGACCTGTCTACATTCCCATTTCTATAATACAATTGGGCCAGGTAGAAATTGGCATTTATAGAGTGGATCCCGTTAGGGAAATTCTGAATATACTTTTCGAAATTAGCGATGGCCTTATCAGTATTATTATTCAGATACTGATTTTCTGCAGCTTCGTAAGTCGTGTTATCAAGATCTGCATCACTCACTTCCACGAAGTCTATATTTCTTACCCAACTGGCATATTCATCTGTTCTTCCAAGATCAACATATACGTTTCTGGCCGTAGAAACCGCCTGTTTTGCTTCAGGGGTATTAGGATATTCAGCAACTACTTTCCTTAATCTTTCCAGCGCCTTATTTCCTTCATTGTTATTATAATAAATAAGTCCCTGTCTCAACATCGCTTTTGGAACCAATGCACTTTGAGGAACATCTCTTATCAACCTGTTATAAGACTGTATTCCCTGATCGATTTTATTTGCCGCCACATAGGTATTACCTAACTCATACATAGCATCATCGCGATATGGTGAACGAGGGTATTTGTTGGTGAAACTATTAAGCTCTTCGATCTTAGTGTCGTTTCTATCTACGAAACCGTAACTGATCGCTTTTTGAAAAGCTGCATAATCTGCATTACTTACTCCATTATCTATAGCTTTTTGATAAGCCTCCATAGCTGGCCAGTACTGACTGGTCACATAGTAAGTATCCCCTAGCCTTAGTAATGCATCGTTCTTTTTAGCACCTTCGGCATTAGCGCTTGAAGTATAAGATTTGAAATAATTTACCGCCTGTGAATAATCGTTCTTTTTGAAATAAGCATAACCAATATTATAATCAAGATCTGCATATTCATCTGTTCCTTTAGCCGCGCTCATTCCTTTAAATTCGCGGTAGCCCAGGATCGCGTCTTCCATTCTATTGATGCTGTATTCGCTTTCTGCCTTCCAGAATGTAGCTTTAGCAGTGATGTCCTGGTCACGAGGTTCTTTCAATGCTTTATCGAAATTCTTGATCGCGGCTTCATAATCTCCTTCTTCAAAAAGTTCTAATCCATAATAATAAGCTACCTTTTGATACGCCTGTTTATCGCTGAAATTTCTATTATTCTCCAGCAATCTCATCGCCTCTTCATAGTTCTTGGAAGTAATGAAGGAGTCTATCAAAAGACTTTCCATTGCAGCCTTATTTTCAGAATCTGGATATTTATTGAGATAATTGATCAAAACCTGCGACGGACTTTCATAAGAGTTCCCGATCTCGTAGCTCAGTTTTGCATAATTAAACAAGGCATCTTCCTGTATCTTCGCATCGAATTCCATTTCACTGGCATTCTTAAATGCATTCAACGCTTGTTGCTTCTGACCTGATTCCAGGTAAGATTGTGCCAGGTGATAATAGGCATTTTGAGCTATCGCATTTTTACCGTCAACAATCTTATTAAATTCATTGATGGCCGCTTCATAATTCCCCTGCTTATAATAGGCATACCCTAATTGGTAATAATCTGTATTATTCCATTTTCCACGTAAACCATTATATCCTTTTAAATAAGGAATCGCTTCTTCATATTGTTCCAGGTTGAAATAACTCTCCCCTATGATCTTGTTCAGCTGAGGAATTTCCTGGCGATTAGCATTTGGCAATTGTTCCAGGCCTTGCTCTATAGCCTTTTCAAAATTCCCAAGTTTGAAATTCATATCTGCCTGGAAATAAGAAAGATCTTCAGAGTATCTATCATTACCCTTTACTTCCTCAAAATATTCGTTAGCCTCTTCATAATCATCTCCTTCGTAGGCAATATAACCAAGGTAATATTTGGCCTGAGAACCATATTCTTTAGAATCTCGAACCCTGTTGAAATAAGTTTGCGCCTCTTCGAAGTTATTAGACCTGAAATATGCATAACCGTTATTGAAATAATAACGTTCTCGATCCTTCTTGCTCATGGCTTTTTCGTCCACACGATCGTACCATCTTCTGGATAAAGCATATTTCCCGGTTTGGAAATAGTAATCGGCTACATCAAGGTAAGCCGAATTGGTTTTTGTACTGGTAGGATACCTCGTTACGAAGTTCTCCATTAATCTATCTGCTCCTGGCTGGTTCATCCTCACCGCTGCATTCGCTATGTAATAAGCAGCGTCTCCTTTAATCTTTTCATCATCGGTCTCATCCTTCACCTCATCAAAGAGATTCTGGGCAGCCAGATATTGCTCATTATTATACAATTCAAGAGCACGATTAAAGTCCACCAGCTCATGCGTATAAGCGGCAGATTGCTGACAAACAGCAGAAAATGAGATAGATATAAAAACGACTAGCAGGTAAGCACTTCTAAGTGTCATTTATGATGTTTTAGATTGGAATTCAAAGATAATTTAAAGCTTGCTTCTATAACGTCGATAAAGTTCTATAATTATGTTAATGGAAAAAAAAGTATGCGATGGCCTTTTGAAAAATGTATATTTGAAAGCCCATAGTAGGTATTTTAATTGGTGGCTTTCAATCATTGTTTGAACAATAAACTTGAAGAACTGCCGATTAAAATTAGAAAGATTTATAATTCAGCATTTTAAACCAAATCAAAATTTCATGTCTCAAACTGTTCTGGAATTAACCAACGCGGCCATCTATCAACGTGAAAGCCTTATTTTATCTGAAGTTGATGTTAAGGTAAATAAGGGTGATTTTGTTTACCTCATCGGTAAGACCGGAACCGGGAAAAGTAGCTTCATGAAAACACTTTATGGCGATCTACCACTAACTGAAGGTGAAGGACATATTGTAGATTTTAATCTAAGAACTTTAAAGGAAAAAGATATTCCTTTTTTACGTCGTAAACTTGGAGTGGTTTTTCAGGATTTCAAATTATTGACAGATCGTAATATTAAAGACAACCTTTTATTCGTATTGAAAGCCACTGGCTGGAAAGACAAAAAAGGAATGGATAGTAAGATCGATGAAGTTCTGGACAAGGTTGGAATGAAAACCAAAGGATTTAAGTATCCCTACCAGCTGTCGGGTGGAGAACAGCAAAGGGTAGCTATTGCCAGAGCATTATTAAATGATCCTGAATTGATCCTTGCCGACGAGCCTACCGGAAACCTGGATCCACAAACTTCTGTGGAAGTTATGGAAGTTCTGCAGGAGATCAGTAAGAATGGAAATACGATCCTAATGGCTACGCACGATTATGCGTTGCTTTTAAAATATCCTTCCAAGACTTTAAAGTGCGATGGGCAACGAGTTTTTGAAGTTGTGCAGAAATCGCTTTAGTATGAAAGACATAAGAGTCGCTTATGGCATTGCAGCCTTAAATATAATTCTGCTGATTGTTATAGTTTGGCATGCTTATCCAAATGAATTTGACCTTGGATTCTGGCTTCAATTTACATCTAACACCCTAATCTTAATTTCCATGATCACTTCTATCAGACATATCAGAAATCAAAAGTGCGAATCTTAGTTTTCTGAAAAATATACACATCACCCTGAACTTGTTTCTGGGTCTTAACAATCTTTGTCCTCCCCAACAAAAGATGCTGAAATAAATTCAGCATGACGGAAATTGCAGAACGTTTCTGGGGTCTCGACAACATACTTGATTTTAAACAAGAGATCATGAAAAAAAAATTCAGCATGACGAAAATCGCAGAACGTCACCCTGAACTTGTTTTAGGGTCTTAACAATCTTTATCCTTCCCAACAACAGATGCTGAATTAAATTCAATATGACGCAATCTTATATTCCTAATCCTATCTAAAATCTTTCTAGAAGCTCTACATTTTTGATAACTTGTAGCAACTTCAAAAAATATAATGGAAATACTAGGAATAGACATAGGTGGCTCTGGAATCAAAGGAGCTATTGTAAATCTAGAAACCGGAGAATTCGTAGCTCCTAAGTTCAGAATCCCCACTCCTGAATCCAGAGAGCCAGAAGAAATGGCCCGGGTTATAAAATCCCTTGTTGAACATTTTAAATATGAAGGTGTTGTAGGTTGTGGTTTCCCTACGATTGTAAAGAAAGGAATTTGCAAAGATGAAGGCAACCTTAGTAAGAAATGGGTTGGAGTTAATATCGAAGAACTATTTGAAAAAGCCACAGGATTAAAATTCGCAGTTATAAATGATGCTGATGCTGCCGGCCTGGCTGAAATTAAATTTGGAGCAGGGAAAGAAGAAGATGGTTTTACTCTAATGATCACCGTAGGCACGGGACTTGGTAGCGGCGCTTATTGTAGCGGTGACCTTATCCCGAATTTTGAATTAGGACAATTATCCTATAATGAATATGAAAAGATCGAAGACTGGGCAGCCTCTTCAGTTAAAAAAAGAGAGAAACTCAGCTTTAAGGAATGGGGATCAAGATTCAATATTTTCCTCAACCATATTTATAAGATCCTTAATCCAGACCTGATCCTGATTGGTGGCGGTATTTCTAAAGATTGGTTAGAATTCAAAGACCAGTTAAATGTCAATACTAATATAGCTCCAGCGAAATTGAGAAATAAGGCCGGCATCATGGGCGCAGCAATTGCCGCTAAACATAAATTCCAACCTAGAAATTAAACTAAGCTTCCTGAACCGGTTTTTTATTAATGAACAGGTAATAGATATTTACACAAACAATAGCAACGTTGGTAATTATTACGGGCCAGGAATAAAGAAGAATTCCGTAAGCTACAAAGAACAAACACCCAATACTGTTAACATAACGCAAGGTTACAATATTCCTCATAAGAAAGGAAAGCAGCACAAAAAATGAAGCCAGGTAGCCGATCCACTCGGTGATTGAAACTCCTAAAAATTCAGTCATTTTATAAATTTACATAAATTAGGTTATAAATAAGACACCTTTGCGGCGGCCTATTTTAAATAACCTCAACTATCCCGAGGGAAGGTTAACCTGAATAATTCTGTAATTAACTGAAAATTTCCTCTTTACTACGTTTTTGCTGTCTACTTTTCTTAAGATTCATTTGCACTACTGCCAGAAGTATAAGTCCAATTCCCAGCCATTGAACAATATTCACCTGTTCATTCAGTAAAAAATAGGCCATAAGAACGGCCGCAGGTAATTCAATAGAAGAAATGATCGCACCAAGACCCACATCAATTTTCGGCATTCCGGCAGTATATAATAACGGAGGTAGGATAGTCCCAAACAAAGCTAATATCAATCCCCAGTTCAGAAAAATATTAGTATTAAACTCGACGATCAAATACGGTAGCGTAATAATACTTACCACGATAAAACCACCTAGCATCATCCATAGACTTCGTTTCAGGGAATGCATATCCAGAGAAACTGTGTTAGAGCAATAGATCGTTCCTGTATAGGACATCGCGGCCAGAACTCCCCAGCCTATTCCCCTCCAGTCTATCTCGAATGAATCTTTGAAAACATTGGTTGCCAGTAGCGTCCCTGCAAGAATCGCTATTACTGCAAGAATCTTTTTTGTGCCTGGCCTTTTCCGTTTCATGATGGCTTCCAGTACAACACCCATCCACACACTCTGCATCAACATAACGATTCCAATAGAAACCGGTATATATTTGACGGCGAGATAATAGAAAAAACTGGTTAAACCTAATGTTGTTCCAGCCGCGATCAATTTCAGTTTACTGAGTTTCCTGGAAGTTCCGGTTTCAGCATTATCCTTCTTGCGCACAAAAAGATTTATGAGAAAAAGTCCCAGTAGTCCTAGCGCCATTTGTGAAAAGGTAACTTCATGCGAAGTATAACCATCCTCATAGGCTAATTTCACAAAAGTGGTTAGCATCCCGTAGCTACACGCTCCAAGCGCTACCAGAATTGATCCTTTTAGTACAGATTTATCCATGTATTTTAAACAATAAAGTATAGAGCATTCCATAGTTAGCAGAATACTCTCGCAGGCAGTTATTTTAAATCTTCAGGCAAAATTTTGCATGAAAAAGCCCGCCTAACGGCAGGCTTTTCAAAATTATATATGATAAGATTATATGATCTTATTTCTTTTTCGGTCGTTCTCCGTCAGATAGATTTTTCTTAATCTTAAATGATGTGGAGTAACCTCAACATATTCATCTTTCTGAATATATTCTAAAGCTTCTTCCAAAGAAAACTTGATCGCAGGAACGATCTTCGCTTTATCATCTGCACCAGATGAACGTACGTTAGAAAGTTTCTTGGTTTTAGTGATATTCACCGCCATATCATCCTGACGTGAGTTCTCACCAATTACCTGACCTTCATAAATATCCTCTCCCGGATCTACGAAGAACTTACCTCTATCCTGAAGTTTATCGATAGAATAAGGAATAGCTTTTCCTTTCTCCATAGAAACTAAAGAACCATTCTGTCTTTCAGGAATTCCACCTTTTAGAGGCTGGTACTCTTTATATCTGTGTGCCATGATCGCTTCACCTGCAGTAGCAGTAAGCAACTGGTTTCTTAGACCAATAATACCTCTTGAAGGAATAAGGAATTGAATATTCATTCGCTCTCCTTTAGCTTCCATAGAAAGCATCTCCCCTTTTCTCATAGTCACCATTTCCACGGCTTTACCAGAAACATCTTCCGGAAGATCAATAGTAAGCTCTTCAATTGGCTCACATTTCACTCCGTCAATTTCTTTGATAATTACCTGTGGCTGACCAATCTGAAGCTCATACCCTTCTCTTCTCATTGTTTCAATAAGAACAGATAAGTGAAGTACACCTCTACCAAAGACCATGAATTTATCTGCACTATCGGTTTCGTTAACACGAAGTGCAAGGTTCTTTTCAAGTTCTTTATACAGTCTTTCCTTGATATGTCTTGAAGTCACAAACTTTCCGTCTTTTCCAAAGAAAGGAGAATCGTTAATTGTGAAAAGCATGCTCATTGTAGGCTCATCGATAGCGATCGTTTTAAGTCCTTCAGGATTTTCAAGATCGGCAACAGTATCACCAATTTCGAATCCTTCCAGTCCAACGATAGCACAAATATCACCTGCCTGTACTTCTTCGATCTTTCTACGGCCTAAACCTTCGAAAGTATGTAGTTCTTTAATTCGGGTTTTCTTGATGCTTCCATCACGCTTCACCAAAGAAACCTGCTGATTTTCCTTCAGGGTTCCTCTCTGTAATCTTCCAATCGCAATACGACCTGTAAATGAAGAGAAATCCAGAGAAGTAATAAGCATTTGAGGAGATCCCTCAAGATCTACTTTAGGAGCAGGAATATGTTCCATAACCATATCAAGCAAAGGCTCGATATTATCGGTTTCATTCTTCCAGTCATCACTCATCCAGTTGTTTTTCGCCGAACCATAAACGGTTGGGAAATCCAGCTGCCATTCTTCAGCACCAAGTTCAAACATAAGGTCAAAAACCTTTTCATGAACTTCATCTGGAGTACAGTTTTCTTTATCTACTTTATTTATAACCACACATGGCTTCAAACCAAGATCGATCGCTTTTTGAAGCACGAAACGAGTTTGAGGCATTGGTCCTTCAAAAGCATCTACCAGTAGCAATACACCATCGGCCATGTTCAAAACACGTTCTACTTCACCACCAAAATCGGCGTGACCAGGAGTATCTATAATGTTGATCTTAGTGTCCTTGTAAGTCACTGAGACGTTCTTGGAAGTGATCGTAATTCCACGTTCTCTCTCCAGATCATTATTATCCAGGATAAGTTCA
Organism: Christiangramia echinicola DSM 19838; assembly: GCF_000423065.1. Classification (GTDB taxonomy): domain Bacteria; phylum Bacteroidota; class Bacteroidia; order Flavobacteriales; family Flavobacteriaceae; genus Christiangramia; species Christiangramia echinicola. The sequence continues at coordinate 304,971 of NZ_AUHG01000011.1, read as the reverse complement.
CCCGTAGATTGGTTATCACGGAACAATTCACAGTGATGCATAATTTTATCAACCAAAGTAGTTTTACCGTGGTCAACGTGTGCGATAATCGCGATATTTCTAATAGCTGTCATGTAGCCTTATTTTTAAGGCTGCAAATGTACAGCTATTTTTCGCTAAACCATCGTAGTTTTAAAAGATTTTAATTTACTGATAATCAACAACTTTAAGCTTAAAAATTTAATTCAGCATTAACAGCCTAACTCCAGGTATCTCCAGGAATTGACAAAAGACTAAAAAATCTCCTAAAAAAGTTAATTCTCAAATAGGACTCAATTTCATTTTTCGGCCCTATTTATCTGAATCACAAACAGAAAAATATGACTCCATTTCCGGGCATTGTTAAATCTGAAAAGCTTCGGTGTTAAACAGCTTTAAAAAATTGAACCTTCCTAAACAGGCTTATAGTTTTGGGGTCAAACAAAAGAAATTATTATGAATTTAATTAAAGGATTATTTTTATCAGTATTAGCATTAGGAGTTGCAAGTTGTGACGATGACGATGATAATGAGAACATGGAAAACATGATGTCTTATGAGGCACAACTAGGATCTATTAATGACTCTGGAGCGACCGGAACCGCTACAGTGACTATGCAGGGAGACATCCTTACAGTAAATGTAATAGCTCAGGGAATGACTCCTAACCAGGCTCACCCGCAACACATTCACGGTTTAGAAGATGGTGAGAATGGAACCTGCCCTCCAGCATCTGCAGATACAGATGAAGATGGTATTATTACTATTCCAGAAGGAGCTCCATCTTACGGAGAAGTTCTACTTCCTCTGCAGGATTTTCCAACAGCCGATGCTGACGGAAACATCAATTATGAAAAAACTTTCATGTTAGGTGAAAATGGAAACCCAACTGTAGAAGACCTTGACGATCTTGAAGATCGAGTAATTGTACTTCACGGTATAAATAACAATGATGAATATGTTGCTACTATTCCGGCTGCCTGTGGGGAACTGGAAGAAATGTAAGAATTCACGTAATTGATATTAAGTAAAAACCGCCTGTATGGCGGTTTTTTTATTTTCAATCTTCATCGGCAGAAGGACCGTAAGTTGATGGAACCGAGATATCAAGCAACCTGAAATAAACTCCAAGTTGTGCCCGGTGATGAGGAAATTGATTCATCACCATCGCTTGCAAAACATTGAACTTTGGCATTTCGAATAAAGTTTCCCCACCTTTGGTCATCTGCCATGTTCTGTAAAATTCTTCATCAGATTTTCTCAAGGAAGTTTCAGCGACAATCGTATTCTGTTTTAATTCCTTTATGATCTCTTCTACCGAATCTAATACCGGAGAAGAATACCCTTTAAGATCCAGCGCTTCTGCTTCCATAGTACCAGTTATCCAAGACGGAATTTCGGCCAGGTGATTGGCGATTTGTTTGATCGTCATAGATTTTTCATGAGGTTTCCATCCCATTTTATCTTCAGGAATTCTTTTCAAAAATTTTTCGGTTAGAGCTACTTCCTGTTGCAATTGGGGAATTATAAATTCATGAATTTTCATAATCAGAGAAATTAGAATTAAACAATATTCTAATTTACAGAAAATTACATTTTGCAGTACGTTTTTTCCAAATTCCGTTTAATTGCAGTACCATATTAATTCAATTATCTTTGCGACAAATTTTGAACAAATGAAACTGGACAACATACCAAATATAAAACATACCAATAGTGACAATTTCTTTCTTCTTTCCGGGCCCTGCGCTATAGAAGGTGAAGATATGGCTTTGAGGATCGCTGAAAAGGTTGTTACAATCACAGATAAACTTGAGATTCCTTATGTTTTTAAAGGATCCTTTAAAAAAGCAAATCGTAGTAGAATAGATAGTTTTACGGGAATTGGTAATGAAAAGGCATTAAAGATCCTTCGAAAGGTATCAGAGACTTTTAATATTCCAACAGTTACAGATATTCACGAGATAAGTGATGCTCAATTAGCTGCCGAATATGTAGACATTCTACAGATCCCGGCATTTTTAGTTAGACAAACAGATCTTGTTGTAGCCGCTGCTGAAACAGGAAAAGTTGTTAATCTAAAGAAAGGACAATTTATGAGTCCGGAAGCTATGAAACATGCGGTTACAAAAGTGACAGATTGTAATAATGAGCAGGTTATGGTTACAGATCGAGGAACCATGTTCGGCTACCAGGATCTTATTGTAGATTTTAGAGGCATCCCAACCATGCGTGAATTTGCTCCAACCGTTCTTGATGTCACGCATTCACTTCAGCAACCAAACCAAAGCACCGGAGTTACTGGAGGGAGACCAGATATGATAGAAACCATTGCCCGCGCCGGAATTGTAAATAATGTGGATGGCCTATTTATAGAAACTCACTTTGATCCTGCAAATGCTAAAAGTGACGGAGCAAATATGCTGGATCTGGCGCACCTGGAGAAATTACTAAGCAATTTAGTAGCGATCAGGAAAACTGTGAATAGCTTATAGTCAAAACCGATAAATTCAATTAATAAAGCTCCTTTTATAGGGGCTTTATTTTTTTTACAAAACTTTCTGAAAATAATCTCACAGAACCTAAAGTAACGTTAATAAATAAAAAGCAAATAGGATATCGGTAGATTTTCCAGTACTTTGAAGAGATTCTAACCACCGAAAATGAAAAGAATATCTACCCTACGGAAATTCCTATTCATTCCCATTTTCTTATTTGGGATGTTTTCTCCAGGATTAAATCAAATTTACGCACAGGAAAAACCTGAAATTTCAGTTGGCGGAGCTGTAAGATTCAATTACAATCTTTCTTCCTGGAAAGAGGGACAAAAGAACCGTGGAGGTGATTTTGGTTATGATATGTTCAGGGTCAATTTTGATGCAGCCTGGAAAGATCTTTATTTAAATGCCGAATATCGTTTATATTCTGAAGCCTTTGGGGGTGGATTTATGAAACAAGGTTGGGTAGGCTATCGTTTTAATGAGGAGGATGAAATCCAGGTAGGACTAAGCCAGGTTCCTTTCGGGATACAGCAATACAACTCCCATAACTGGTTTTTCAACCTCACTTACTATTTTGGCCTGGAAGATGATCATGACATGGGCGTTAAGTACCTTCATGCAGGTGAAAAATTCGAATATAATCTAGCCTTCTATAAAAATGCAGAAGAGTTACGTTTTGGAGGTGACACTGAAACATCTCCAGACAGATATTCATACGATGTAGTTGGTCGTAACAAGGAAGTAAACCAGGTAAACGGAAAGTTGATCTATAAGTTCGGGGATTCCATCAAAAATCGTCTTGGATTCTCCGCTCAATATGGAGGTTTATATAATCTTGACACTAAAGAAACAGGATCACATAGCGGACTTGCCTTGCATTATGAAGTGGATTTCCAGAACTGGAATTTCAAATTGCAGGCCATGACCATCAATAATGACCCAAAGAATTTACCAGGAGAATCTAAAGATATCCTCCAAATGGGAGCTTATGGTGTTCCATATGAAGTAGCATCAGACTTCAATATTTACACTTTTGCTTTTTCAAAAAGTATCCCTGTAAAATTAGGACCAATCAGCAATCTTCAATTTTATAATGACTTTGGCTACATGGACAAGAAAATAGCCAGTTTTGAGGACTCCTTCATGAATGTGACCGGAGTTCTTATAAGCGCGGGCCATGTATATACCTATATAGATTACGCCGCCGGTTATAATCATTCCTGGCTGGGAGGTAATTTCGTAGATGATTTTTCTACTGGAAATTCCGATGCTAAATGGGAAGCAAGATTCAATATCAATATAGGCTACTATTTTTAAACTAATCTGAAAAAAATTATATGGCAGAAAAAGTTACAAGAAGCGACGAAAAAAAGTCAATATTTGGACTGGAAGTGAATGGCCCGGTATTTTTCACTTCAGTTATTTTTATAATAATAAGTATTGCTTTAACGCTAATTTTTAAAGAAGGAGCAGAGTCTTTCTTTGTTGATCTTCAAACTAAAGTCGCCAGCAATGCCGACTGGTTCTTTATATTATCTATAAACATTTTCCTGATCTTCCTGATCTATCTCGCATTCAGCAAATTCGGAAATTTAAAAATTGGTGGTCCTAAGGCTAAAACAGAATTTAAGACCGTCTCCTGGTTCGCCATGTTATTTAGTGCCGGAATGGGGATTGGACTATTGTTCTTTGGTGTAGGAGAACCCGTAATGCACTTCAACAGTCCTCCAACGGCTGAAGCTGGAACTGCAGCTGCAGCTACAGAAGCTATGAATTTCACCTTTTTACACTGGGGATTCCATGCCTGGGCGGTTTACGCTTTAGTAGGACTTTCACTGGCTTATTTCACCTATTCACGTGGTTTACCTCTAACTATCAGATCTATTTTTTACCCTTTTCTGGGTGATCGTATCTATGGAAAAACAGGTGATATTATAGATATTTTCGCAGTACTTGCAACACTCTTCGGACTCGCAACTTCACTGGGATTCGGGGTTCAACAGATCGCATCTGGTTTAAATCATGTGTTTGGAATATCTGCCGGCATACAAACGCAGGTACTTTTAATTGCCGGGGTTACCTTAATCGCCACGGGTTCAGTAGTTTTAGGTGTAGACAAAGGAGTAAAGGTATTAAGTGAATGGAATATGAGAATTGCCGTGGTATTACTCGTACTGGCATTGATCTTAGGACCCACAATTTTCATATTCAGATCTTTTGTTGAAAATACCGGAAGCTATTTATATAATTTTCTGGAAATTTCTACCTGGAGTGAAACATATAATGGCGGAACCTGGCAAAACGACTGGACAGTATTTTACTGGGGCTGGTGGATAGGATGGTCTCCATTTGTGGGAATGTTTATCGCGCGAATTTCAAAAGGTAGAACTATTAGAGAGTTCATATTAGGAGTATTACTGGTTCCTTCTCTGGTAACCTTCTTCTGGATGTCTGCTTTTGGTAGTACTGCGATCCAGCAGATCATGAGCGGGAATGACGTGCTTTCTAATGCCGTAAATAATGATATTGCCACAGCATTATTTGTCTTTTTTCAGGATTACCCATTAGCAATGGTGATAAATATCGTCGCGATTCTATTGATCGCAGGATTCTTTATAACATCATCTGATTCCGGATCACTGGTAATAGACAGTCTTACTTCAGGAGGAAAAATAGATGCACCTGTAGGGCAAAGAATATTCTGGGCTGTCACCGAAGGTACTGTAGCTGCAGTACTATTAATTGGAGGTGGACTGCAGGCACTGCAAACCGCCACCATTGTCACCGGTCTGCCCTTTGCAGTAATTCTACTCGTCATGTGCTATTCTCTCTATAAAGGCCTGAAAGAAGACATGAAGAAGATGGAAGAGAAGAAATCTGAAAAGCAGATGGAGAATTATGAAGAGATCGTTTCAGAAATAGTGAATAAAAGGAATTTTCAAAAATCAGAGAAAACCGAATAATTATGAAAAATATAGAAAAGATCCTGGTAGCTCTAGACCTTACCTCGACAGATGCAGACCTCATCCAATATGCTTCATTTTTATCGGATCAATTAAATCCGAAAAAGGTATATTTTGTACATAATATAAAGAAGTATGAGATCTCAGAACTCTTCCAGGAACAATTAAAAGAATTAGACCTTGAAACTTTGATCAGTGAAGAACTGGATGAGAAGGTGGCAACCCACTTTAAAACTGATACTCCTTCAGAAGTGCTTATTTCTGAAGATCCATATACCGAATCGCTTATAAATTATGTGGCTAACAAGTATGAGATCGACCTGGTCATGGTTGGAAATAAATCAAATCATGAAGGAACCGGTATAGTTTCAGATAAATTAATGAGGCTGCTAAAATGTGATATAGTTTCTGTCCCGAATAATGTAAAAATAAACATGAAGAACATCTGGGGAGGCACAGATTTCTCTAAAGAATCTTCTAAAGTATTTCAATTATCTTCAATGCTGGCCAATTCTACGGGGGCAAATATTACTGCTGTAAATATTTTTAATGTTCCTGTTCAATTCACTCCTTACCTGAATAAAGAGGAAATGATCCCGAAAATAGAAAAACATACCAGGGATAAATTCGAGAAATTTCTTAAAAAGCATAAGATCACCGATTGTGATATTAAGGTGATTCGGGGCCGGGATGCAAGTGTCGCTGAAAAACTTAATATAGAGGCAGAAAAGGCAGGCGCAGATCTTTTAGTGGTTGCAGATAAAGGTGGAAACGTATTTTCATCCCTCCTGGTTGGTAGTGTAACCGATGAACTTTTTGACCGAAAGCTTCGGATTCCACTTTGGGTAGCGAAATAATTTGCACACCTAAGCGTTGGTCATCGATTATTTAGCCTAAAATTCTTTAAACACTTTTCATTTCCTTAGTTTTATAGGGATAATAACCTATACTTAAACTTAAAATGAGAAATTTCACCCAATTACTGGTTCTAGCCATGCTTGTGTCTTTTTCGTCCTGTGAAGATGAAAAATCTGAAGATCCAGGAATGAACATAGGAAAACTGTACATTTCGAAATCCAAACCTCAACCCGGTGAAACCATTAATATCAAGTATTCCGGTGAGACCAGTGACGAAACCGAAACCACCGTAAACTATCTTTTAAACGCTACGAAGTATCCTGCCGATATAGAATTCAGGGATTCTGCAGGTATACATAACGCCATTCTTCAAATTCCGGATAGTGTCCAGGCAATCGCTTTTAATTTCAAGAATGGAGATGTTTATGAGGCAAATGACCAAAAAGGATATGTGATCTCTTTGTATGATGAAAATGGTAAAGAAATAAAAGGAGCGGGAGCCGCCAAAGGAATCTATTATGCCGGGGCTTCTGAACAGTTCAATGTAAAAATTGATAAAGATTCTGCTCTGGCTATGATAGAAAAAGACCTGGAGAAAAATCCTGAACTTGTTTCAGAATTTGAAGTGGATTATTCAAATGTTTTAATGAGAACCAATAGAGAAAAAGGCCAATCTTATATCGATGAACGTATAGCCTATTATTCAAAAAAAGATTCTCTTACCGCAGAGGAGTATGAGGCTTTATTTTATCTCTATGACCATAAAGGGGCTGAAAAGGAAAGTGACTCGATAAATAAAATTGCAATAGAAAAATATTCCAAAAGTAAGCTGGCGCAAAGAGACCTGATGATTAAGGTATTTCAAGCGAAAGACCAGCAGGAAAAATTAAGGTATTTCAATCAATACGAAGAGAATATAGGTGCTAAGAATTACTTTAGGAATACTATGCTCCGTTTAATTGCAGATGGCTACGTCAATGAAAAGGACTGGAAAGCTTTTAATGAATATGTGGCTAAAATGGATGATTTAGATATAAAAGCCAGTCTATTCAACAATACTGCATGGACTATGGCTCAGGAAGATGAGAACCTGGAGAAAGCAGCTGAATTTTCTCAAAGATCTTTGAAATTAATACAGGAATCCCTGGGAAACTATGAGAATAAGCCAGACTTTTTTTCCAGGAAACAATTTGACAAATCGTTAAAATCCAGGGAAAGCATATATGCTGACACCTATGCGTATATACTACATAAACAGGGGGATCTACAAGGCGCTATTGAAACACAGAAAAACGCTTTGACTGAAAATTCCGGGTCAGATATGACCACTCGCTATGTAAAATATCTTCTGGAAGCTGAACAATACAACCTGGCTCAGGAAAAAGCCGAGGAATTTATGGTAGATAATCGCGCTGATGCAGAGATGCAGGATTATCTTAAAACGGCATACGCTAAAAATGACAATTCTGAAAATTTTGAAACTTACCTCGCCGGTATAGAAGAGAAAGCCCTACAGAACACACGCACTGAACTTGAGAAAAATATGCTCAGTGAAGAGGCGCCGTCTTTTCAATTGAAAGATCTGAAGGGAAATGAAATTGAACTTAGCTCATTGAAAGGAAAAACTGTGATCCTTGATTTCTGGGCTACCTGGTGTGGACCTTGTAAAATGTCTTTTCCTGGTATGCAAAAGGCGATTGATAAATTTGCTAATAATGAGAATGTAGAATTTCTTTTTGTAAATACCTGGGAAACCGGTGAAGATCGCATTGAGAAGGTAACGAATTTTATCGAGGAAAATGACTATGATTTTCATGTGCTCATGGATGAACCGGTAGCAGAAGGAAGCCGGGATTTTACCGTGGTTTCAGAATATGGGATCAAGGGAATTCCTACCAAGATAATCATTGGACCAGATGGAATGATCAATTTTAAGAAAGTTGGTTATAGCGGAAACAATGAAAAGCTACTTAAAGAAATAGGCATCATGATAGAATTGGCGCAAAAAAATAAAGAACCCGAAGCTTAGAAAAAAGCTTCTTTCATCAAAAAGCCCCCGATTAGTCGGGGCTTTTTTTTAATTCTTAAATTCAGCGATGATCATCACCGGGAAATGGTCTGATGGGTAACGCAGCTCTTTAGAATCGGTGAGCACCGCATATTTCTTAACCTTCACTTTATTGTTGGTGAAAATATAATCGATCCTGCGATTCACAGGTTCATTAAAATTATACCCATTAAATGTACCCTCCGGGCCGAAGCTTATTTCAGCTTTTTCCCTGGACTTGTCAAGATAACCAGATAATAGTTGAATCCCTTCAGAATCTGGCCCAAGGTTAAAATCTCCCATTAAAAACACAGGTAGATCTTCTTTGTTAAGTTCTTTTATTTTCCGAATGATAAGCCTGGTGCTATTCATTCTTGCTTCTTTACCTACATGATCAAAATGTGTATTGAAAACATAGAATTTTTCCTGGGTTTCCATATTCTGAAATAAAGCATACGTGCATACTCGGTTAAAAGCTGCATCCCAGCCTTTGCTAATTTCAGCAGGAGTTTCTGATAGCCAGAAGGTTTTATTATGAAGAACTTCAAACTTATCTTTATTATATAAAATAGCACTGAACTCACCCTTATTCTCCCCTTCTCTACCGATACCTACATATTTATATTGTGGCATATTTGTAGAAAAATGGTCGATTTGCATAATGACAGCCTCCTGAACCCCAAGAATATCTGGTTCATAGAATTTTATCTGATATGTGATCCAGTCCTGGCGATTAGACCAGCTGTTTTCACCATCATTCTCATTGGCATATTTAATATTGTAGGTCATTAATTCCAATTGCTGACTGTAAAGGGTGGCCTGCATGAACAGCAGGAAGAAAATAAAGAATCGATTCTTCATGAGTAATTATTTTTATAAAGGTCGGAATTATCACGGAAACTACCTTATCCCAGAATTTAATTCAATTTTGATCTAATATTAGAATTATTTTGTTTTACTTTGTTTTTCAAAGTACTTTAAAATGGAAAACGAAAAGTATCTTCAGGATCTAGCTGATATCAAAAGTATGATGAATCGTTCATCACGATTTATTTCCCTTAGTGGCCTTGCCGGAGTCTTTGCTGGCATATACGCCATCATGGGTGCCGTCTTTGCTAAAATAATTCTAAGAGAGAATAATTCAGTTTATAACGGTGACTATAATTCATATTCAGCATCAAACCTTAATTCTGATCTCGCGCAACAACTAATTCTTCTGGCTATAGCCGTCCTTATCCTGGCAATTGGAACGGCCATTTTTCTAACTACTCGTAAAGCGAGAAAAAATGATCAGAAGATTTGGGATGCTACCAGTAAAAGACTGCTTATAAATTTCTTTACTCCCCTTGCAGCGGGCGGAATTTTCTGCCTGGTGCTATTGCAATACGGGATTATTGGCTTAATTGCCCCCGCTATGCTTATTTATTACGGACTGGCTTTAATTCACGGAAGTAAATATACCTTTGCAGATCTCAAAGGCCTTGGCTATGCAAACGTGATCCTTGGCTTAATTGCTACACAGTTCATAGGTTTCGGAATTTATTTCTGGGCTGTTGGATTCGGGCTCTTTCATATTATTTACGGCATCTGGATGCATAATAAATATGAAAGAAAAACTGCTGAATGAAGAATATTATAAGCAATATAAATAAAGCTTTTGACCATAGAATCCGTCTCGGAATTATGAGCGTATTAATGGTAAATGATCATGTAGACTTTAAAACGCTGAAGGAGCTATTAGGTGCGACAGATGGTAACATCGCCAGTCATACCAAAGCCCTGGAAAAGCAGCATTATATTACGGTGGAGAAGTCATTTATAGATAGAAAACCGAATACAAGGTATATAGCTTCAGATAAAGGAAGAAAAGCTTTTAAGGAACATCTTGATGCACTTGAGAAATTACTCAATGCGAAAAATGATCTAAACATCTAATTTTATTAATGAAACAATAATTATTTTTTTATCAATCTACTTTGTATTTCAAAGTACTTAACAGTCTAACTAATTAACTTAAATCATGAAAACTGAAAATTTGTCAATAATCCTGATGGTCGTTGTCGGCATTCTTTTGATCCCTTTTATTGGAATGCAGGTTTCTGAAGAGGTGAACTGGACCGGATCAGATTTTTTAATCATGGGAATCCTGCTATTTCTTACCGGACTTGCCATCAATTTCGCCCTGATTAAATTCAAGACATTAAAGAGCAGGATCATCGCCTGTGCAGTAATTCTCTTTGTTTTATTTGTGATCTGGGCTGAATTATCCGTAGGAATCTTAGGATCTCCATTCGCAGGAAGTTAAAATCGTATTATGGAATATTTTGTAAAAGAAAACTCTATTGTTCGAGAGATCTGGGGAAAGAGCGATACTATCCTCTTCATATTTGCCGGGGCCTCTGCCGAGTTCGCTTTGAACCGGGCGGTAGACTGGTTGTTCTATACCGGCAGACTTCCTCAGGATCCATTAGACAGACTGTTCTCTACCGTAAGTTATGCCCGTAAAATTGTTTTTTCCACACAAGATGAGGCAGTAAAGGCGATTGAAAATATTAATAAGATACATGGTTCGGTCGAATCCAGTCGTGGACGAAATATTCCAGACTGGGCTTACCGGGATGTTCTATTTATGCTTATAGATTATTCCATAAGGTCTTACGAGGCATTGGAAAGACCTTTGAGTCTTTTGGAAAAGCACGAAATCTTTGATGTATTCTATAGAGTTGGTCACCGTATGCAAATTAAAGATCTTCCGGAAAGCTTTGAACAATTCGTCCTAATGAGAAAAAATCATCTGGAACAACATCTTCACTATGGCGAATTTTCTAAAGCCCTCTACAAGCAATATCGCCAACACCTTGGTTGGTTTCGGTATAGATTGCTAATTGAAACTCAGATCCTCATCACGCCGAAAAAGGTTAGGCAACTTATGGCTTTCAGAAGACTGTCTCTTTTACATCCAGGTATCATGGTCTATAAGATGAGCAGAAATTTGAAACTGGACTGGATACTTAAATCACTGCTTCTTCCTTCGGCATACCAGAAGGAAATAAGGTCTTTGAACCATGTACCTGCCAGATCGTAATCATTATTCATCATTAAAAATCAAAAAAATGAACAAAGAATCAAATGCCAATAAGATAGCGCGCTGGTTAAAGAACTCAATCACAGCGCGAATGTTCACCATCGGGGTTCTAACCCTCGTACTGCTAATTCCACTAGCCATGGTAGAAGATCTTATTAAAGAAAGATCAGAAAGACAACAGTCTATAGTAACCGAAATTAACGATAAATGGGGAGAAGCCGTTACGATCTACGGCCCTGTACTTAAGATCCCATATCGCTATTTTCGAGAGAAACAGATCACTAATTCGGACAATGGAATAACGACGGAAAGTATTGAAGAAATCAAACATCTCTACCTGTTTCCTCATGAGCTGAAAATAAACTCCAACATAGATCCCGAAATGAAAAAGCGCGGAATCTATAAAACTGTCGTCTATAAAAGTACCTCTGAGTTTAAGGGAGTTTTTTCAATCTCAGCCCTACAGAATGAAGATATTCCGGAAGAGAATTTTTTATGGAAAAAAGCAAAGATCATATTTAATACTTCCAATCTTAAAGGTGTGAATGAGCAGATGAATATTGAATTTAATGATGAGAAGTATTCATTTTCTACTAAATATCAAACGCAGGATCGAAAGTCACTTACTGGTAAAGAACTGTATCTCATGGAAAGCGAAGCGCTTGCAGAAATTGAAATTAACAAGAATATACCACTAGAATTCAAGATGAAGGTTTCCATTAACGGAAGTTCTGAAATTTCATTTGTTCCTATAGGTAAGACTACCGAAGCAATAATGAAATCAGACTGGAAAACGAATAGTTTTAAAGGTAACTTTCTGCCTTATAATGAAGATAAAATAACTGAAACCGGTTTTAATGCTAAATGGAAGATTTTAGACATTAATAGACCATTCCCTCAGGTATTCGAAAATTATCTGCCAGATCTAACCGAATATGCTTTTGGTGTAAATCTAATGGTGCCAGTAGATGAATATCAGAAAAGTGAACGTGCCACAAAATATGGATTTCTGGTGATTGGACTCACCTTCCTCCTATTCTTCCTGATACAAACAATTAGCAAGATCCCAATACATCCCTTCCAATATCTTATGTTAGGCTTGGGACTGGTCATGTTTTATACTTTATTGATCTCAATTTCTGAACATAGTAGTTTTCTAAAAGCATACCTGATCGCCGGAATGTCTGTGATCCTCATGATTAGCCTTTATTCAAAAAGTATTCTCGCAGGCTGGAAATTTCCATTATTTATCGGAACTTCACTTTTAGCCCTTTATTCATTCATTTATATTATCATTCAACTGGAAAGCTATGCCTTACTTGTTGGAAGTATAGGTTTGTTTATGATTCTTGCAGGTGTGATGTATGCCTCACGTAAAATAGACTGGAATAATTATTAAATTAATTGGATAATGTTATAAAAGGAGGCAGCCTGATTACTGCCTCTTTATTTGAATATATGCTGAAATTAAAAAGGAACAGAAAACACTATTATATACTGGGATTTGTGGTTTTACTAATCGTCGAGATTATGATCGCGAAGTATATTACAGACGATTTTATTCGTCCTTATCTCGGTGATTTTCTTGTAGTGATCCTACTCTACTGTTTTTTGATGGCCATCTTCAGATTCTCTATTCTGAAAGCACTTATTATTGTATTGCTTTTCTCATTTGCGGTGGAATTCTTCCAGATGATCAATATCGTAAAAGTTATGCAGTATCAGCCGCCTGAAGTGGTGATGATCATTCTAGGTAGTAGCTTTTCTATTTGGGATCTACTAGCTTATACGCTGGGAATTCTATGCTGTTTTAGCCTGGAATATTATCGCAATTACTATTCTGCATTATCCACATAATCCTGAAGATAAGAATATAACGGAGTAAGTTTCCCTTCGCTGGTCATTCTTGCCCTGCCTAAGATCCCATCTTTATCATCATCAAAAAATGCCGGAATAACATGTTTTAGAAACATCTCCCCAAAACCTTCACTGGCATCTTTGGGTAGTTCACAAGGTAGATTATCTACCGCCATGATCGCTATTCCAGACTCATCCATAAAATCTGCTTCGCTGCCAGTTTCGGGATCGTACCCGTAAAATGGTTCAGCAATTGTAGATGGTCTAATAGTGCTGGCCACGGGGCCGGCAATATCGCAGGAAACATCTGCTACATATTTTATTCTAAACTCTTTATGCCTGATGTCTTCTTCGGAATAAAAGACTGGTGAGCCTTCTCCATAAAAATGTCCCGCAATAAATACATCGCTGGTTTTGGCATATTTCATAAAATCTGAATCATAATTTTCAGGTACCTGATAGAATTCTTTTCTACTACCTTCTGCGCCGTCTTTTCGTTTGGCATAATCCAGAACATCAATATGACAAAATACTGGTTTATCAAATTCAGTGACGAGGTAGGTTTCAGGATCTACCTGTTTCATATTTAAATGCTCCAGGATCTCCCTGGCACCACGGGCAACTTTCCCACTACCGGTTAGTACAAATTTATAATTTGGAAGCTCGATATTATCCAGTTCTGAAAGCATCGCCGCCAGATCAGGAAGACCTTCAGCTTTAGGAAGTTGAAATTTATCTTCTTTTATACCAATAGCACGTATCCCGTTGTAGGCCCCTACTAAACCTGCATACCGACCAAAACCGATCAATCTGCCATTATTTTTATTGGTAATTACCTCATGATCGTATAATTCTATATTCTTTTTTAAAATTTCCTGTAGAAGATCACGATTATATGGCTGCTTTTTGATGGTATGAGAAAAGAAAAAGTACTTTTTGTCAGGTATCAAATTAGGAATTGGCACTTCTTTTACGCCTAATAAAATGTTACAATCACTTACATCTTCAGAAACTTCAAATCCCGCATCGAGGTATTCCTGATCTGTAAATATCCTTATATCAGAACTTTCCACTTTAAATGAAGCTTCCGGAAATTGAGAAACTACTTCTTTAAGCATTTGTGGAGAAAAAACCACTCGCCTGTCTGGCGGAGTTTTTCGTTCTTTTATCAGGGCGAATTTTATCATTCTGGTATAGCTTTTGTGCATTTTAATAGTGTTTCAAAGATATAAATTTAAATGAGTATCTTTGCAGGCCCGATTGGAATCTCCAATCGGATTTCTTTGAAAATATGAGAATTAAATTTTTAATAATTCGTCATGCTGAACTGGTTTTCAGCATCTGTTAAGAACCTGAATCAAGTTCTGGTTGACGGTAATTAAATTGAAACTCATTTGCGTTAGGGATAACAGCGGAAATCCTTTAATGGGATTGCGAGCGAAGGCGAGAAATCACCTTTAAAGATTGAAGCGAATAGCCCGCCGCGATGCCCTGAGCTTGTCGAAGGGAGGAGCGGAACGCCCGCATAATTATTACAAGTATTGCGGCAAAGAAGATGTTCATTATTTTATGGGGTCGACTTGGTTTTGACAGCGAGTCTAATTGAGTTGTAAGCACGTAGAGCGCCGGGATATAGCTCTTAAATCTCATGTTTCAAACTTTTTTAAACGGCGAGAATAACTACGCCTTGGCTGCGTAACCGAATTACAGTAGGTTATACTTAGTCCCTGCAAGGCAGGGAGCCGAGATGTCTCGTGGAGGCCTTGATTTACGGCATCCACACTCGAGGCACCGATAAAGTAAATATAGGAAGCTCAGGGTCTTGATGAGTTTCTGAAACTTAATCGAGAATACGTGTAAAGTTGGTGGTTTTCGGCCGGCTTTGCATCGACAATTAAGTGAAAACTAAACGTGTAGAAAGCATCTGAATTGCTTGTTTGGACGAGGGTTCGAACCCCTCCGACTCCACAATTAAGCGCAGCCGGGCTGCGAATTAAAATTTTAAAAGATCTGCTAGGTATTTACCTGAGCAGATCTTTTTGTTTTAAGACGCCTGGACTATAAGCACAGCCGGATGCATTTACAGGATGGGAGAATAAGGTTGAGGCGCAGCCAGCCCCTCCGACTCCACTCTATAGCCCCGAATCAGCAATGATTACGGGGCTTTTTATTTCCGGGTGATAATTTAGGTGACAAATACTAATCTTAAAAATTTCAATTCATCTACACTTAACTACCGTTCACCGACACTTAATTTTGATTAACCGAAACCAACTTTAACTAACGAACAATAGTTGCATATTTGTTAGATTAATTATCTATAATCTCCGAAAATGAAAAACAAACTGAATATATTATTTATCGAAGATGATGAAATCGAGGTGATGAAATTAAACCGCACCTTGAATTCTTTAGAACATAATCATAGCATTCAGGAAGCTCAGGATGGGGAGATGGCTCTAAATATTTTAAGAAAAAAAGACAGGTTACCTGATATCATTTTACTGGATCTTAATATGCCCAAAATGAATGGCATAGAATTTTTGCGTATTCTTAAGAACGACGAGACCTTAAAATATATTCCAACTATTATACTTACTACCTCCAGCAATAGAAGGGATGTACTTGAGTGTTTTAAAATTGGTATTTCTGGTTATATCATTAAACCTTTAAAGTATGATGATTATGTCATCAAACTGAGGTCGGTACTGGAATACTGGAGTCTTAATGAATTAATTAAAGCTTAAAATGAAAGGAATAGTATTTACAGAATTTCTAGAGATGGTAGAGCAGGAATTTGGCCTGGAAGTAGTAGATAAGATCATAACCGCATCTCAATTACCTTCTGAAGGTATATATACTTCAGTTGGAACTTATGATTTCTTTGAAATGCAAAATCTACTCGGCAATTTAAGTGCCGAAACGGGAATTCCTATCAATGATCTTATTTATGCTTATGGCTTATATTTCTTTCAGGCCTTAACAAAGCATCACAGGGATATTTTTAATTTATATACTTCACCTATTGCTATGCTTGCTTCCATAGAAAATCATATTCATGTGCAGGTTAGAAAAATATACCCCGGGGCAGAACTTCCTACCTTTAAAGTCTTAAATCAGCAAGAAGATTTCCTGGAAATGATGTATTTTTCTGAACGTTCCATGTACATGTTCGCAAAAGCATTAATGGAAAAAACCTTTGAACATTATCATGAAAATTCGAAGATTGAAATGGAAATGATCAGGGAAGATGGAAGCCAGGTTAGATTTAAGATATACAAGCAGCCCCATGCAGTCAACCACCAAAATTGAAATATTAGAACGTGCTTTAGAACGTGAAAAAGCAGCCAGAAAGGCTGCAGAATCTATTCTGGAAGAAAAATCTACTGAACTTTATGATTTATCTGAAGAATTAAGGGAATCCAGAAATAAACTGGAAGATCTCCTAAATCGAAAAACTTCAGAACTCGAGGGCGTTTTTGAAAATATCATTGACGCTTATGTAGTGATGGAGCTCTCCGGAGATGTTATTAAAATGAATCAGGCTGCGGTAGATCTTCTTGGTTATAATATTGAAGAAGAGCCCGTAAACCTTCTAAACCTTGTAAAAAAGGAATATCTGGAGTATACATTTGAAGCTTATAAGGAGCTTAGCATCCACGGAAAATTCAATAATTACAAGGCCGTTGTTGTTACAAAAAATCAGGAAGAAAAAATAGTTCAGATTAATGCCAGCATCATTCATGACTCTAATGGTGAACCCATTGCTGCTCAAGGAATTGCACGTGATATTACCGAGGAAATGCATCTTCGGAAATTGATGGAGGAACAAAAGCAACAGCTTGATATTATCTTTAAGAATTCACCTATTGGCGTAAGCCTATCCAAAAATATGGAGAGTGGTTTAATCATGGTAAACCAGGCCATGTGTGATATGCTGGGGTTCACGAAAGAGGAATTTCAGAAGATGCAGGTTCAGGACCTTACACATCCAGATGACATTGAAGCTTCAAAACTTCTTCGTGAGCGAATGTTTAAAGGGGAGATAGATCAAATTAAGATTGAAAAAAGATACTTTACTAAAAGTAAGGAAATCGTCTGGGCAAAAACCTCTGTCACAGCAGTAAAAAATGATAAAGGTACTACAGACTTTTTAGTTGCAACCGTCGAGGATATTACAGAACAAAAAAAAGCGAATACCCGGTTAGAGGAGTCAGAGAATAGAATGGCTACTTTAATTATGAATCTTCAAACAGGGATTTTACTCGAAGATGAAACAAGGCATATAAGACTAACCAATCAAAAATTCTGTGATATGTTTGGAATCCCGGCATCCCCGGAGGCTCTTATTGGTGGTGATTGTATTAATGCCGCAGAAGAATCCAAGCATCATTTTAAAAACCCTGAAAAGTTCGTAGAAAGAATTGATGCCCTCTTAAGGAATAAGGAAACGGTGCTGGCTGAAGAACTTCATCTTAAAGACGGGAGGATCCTGGAACGAAGTTATATTCCTATTTATAGTGAAGGTCTATATAAAGGACATTTATGGAGCTATGATGATGTTACTATTCGTAAGCGTTATAAAGAAAGTCTAAGGGCACAGAAAGAAAAGTACGGCAATATCATAGCCAATATGAATCTGGGGCTTGTGGAAGTGGATAATGATGACAAAATAATCATGGCCAACCAGAGCTTTTGCAACATTAGTGGTTATAAAGAGGAAGAATTGAAAGGGAAAATTGCTTCTGAACTTTTATTGCACGAAGACCAGGATAATATTGTATTGACTAAGAATTCGGAACGCGGAAAGGGGGTATCAGATTCTTATGAAATAAAGGTTAGAATAAAATCTGGCGAGACCCGTATCTGGCTCATCAGTGGTGCTCCCAACTATGATATGAACGGACATGTAATTGGATCTATTGGAATTCATTTAGATATTACCAATAGAAAAAAACTTGAGGAAAAACAGATCGAACTACTGGAAAGTCTGGAAAATCAGAATGAAAAATTAAACGATTATGCCCACATTGTTTCGCATGATCTTAAATCTCCTCTAAGGAATATTTCTGCATTGTTAAGCTGGACCCGGGAAGATTTTAAAGATAAACTTGGGACCGATAGTCTTACTAATATTGATCTAATGCAGAGTAAGGTGGAAAAAATGGATCACCTAATAGAAAACATTTTAAAATACTTCAGTATAGATAATACTATTCCAAAGGAAGAACTTGTAAATACTCAGGAGATCGTCAATGAAATTATTTCCATGATCTTTATTCCTGCACATATAGAAGTAAAAATCAAAAATAAATTACCTGAAATTAAAGCAGATGCTACCAGAATTCAGCAGTTGTTCCAGAATTTAATTAGCAATGCAGTTAATTATATAGATAAAGAAAAAGGTTTAGTAGAAATCGATGTTCAGGAAAAGCATGAAGAATATATCTTTTCGATAAAAGACAATGGGTGTGGAATTCCTAATGAACATCACGAGAAGATCTTCAAGATTTTTAGCTCTATAAGTAAAAACAAGAAGTCTACTGGAATTGGTCTAAGCATTGTTAAGAAGATCATAGATCTTTATGAGGGCAGGATCTGGTTAGAAAGTGAAGAAAATTTAGGAACCACATTTTATTTCAGTTTTAGAAAAAGATCATGAAAATAGTCCAGGCAAAATATACTGCAGGTAGTTGGAAATATCTATCTGATAAATTAGATCTTACCAATCCTCTTGTACTGATCTTCGGGGATCGGTTTTTATTGGATAAAGCTGGAGTAACAGACCTTGTCCAAAAAGAGTTTCCATATAAAAATATTGTTTATGGAACTGCAGCAGGAGAGATCATGGGTGCCAACGTCACAACGAATGAATTAATTGTAACTGCCATAGATTTTGAAAGGTCTGAATATATTATTAAAACCTCAAATATTCATGACCACCAATTAGATGCTGTTTCTTTGGGCAAAGAACTTATCCAGAAACTACCTGCTGACGGTCTAAAGCATGTTTTTGTAATTTCAGAAGGTAGTTTTGTAAACGGTAGTGATCTAATAAAAGGACTTGAAAATCAGGATTTAGAAAGCTTTTCTATTACTGGTGGGATGTGTGGTGATGGCTCAAGATTTGAAAAAACGCTCGCCGGGTTCAATGAAATAAAGGAAGGCGAAGTTGTTGTAATTGGATTTTATGGTGAGAGCCTGGAAATTTCCTTTGCAAGCTATGGTGGATGGATTCCATTTGGACCTGAAAGAATGATCACGAAATCTGATAAAAACATACTTCACGAACTTGACGGTCAACCAGCTTTAGACCTGTATTCAAAATATCTGGGTGATAAAGCTTCTGAACTACCACAGGCTTCATTACTCTATCCATTGTATGTCTGGGAAGAAGGTAAAAAGCATCCTGTGGTAAGGACAATTCTCAATATAGACCGAGAAAATCAAACCATGATTCTGGCAGGAGACGTTCCCCAGGGAGCAAAGGTTCAACTTATGATGGCTTCTGCAGATGCTTTACTGGAAGGCGCCAGAGAAGCAGCTAAACTTGCCATGAAATCCAGAAGGAGTTCACCAGACCTGGCTCTCTTAGTTAGCTGCATTGGGAGACGTTTGGTATTAGACCAAAGGGCTGAAGAAGAGATTGAAGAGGTTATAGATATCGTTGGAAAGAAGGTGAATATAGGAGGATTTTATAGTTATGGTGAAATAGCTCCTTTTCATGGTGAGACTACCGGATCTTTACATAACCAAACCATGACTTTAACCCTTATAAGCGAATGAATCCACTCCTGAGAAGACAAATATCAAAACATCTTGATCCTGCGCTTGCTGGAAGTGAAGAAGTAAAAACATTTCTAGAAGCGATTGATAGCTCTTATGAGACTCATCAAGAACAGTTTAATATGCTTCAGCGGGCCATGCAAATAAGTTCAGATGAACTTTATGATGCGAACAGGCAACTTCAAAAAGATTACCAGCATCAAAAAGATATTTTAGATAGTATTTCGGGAGCTATTAATGCTTTAAATTTAGAAGAATTTAAAAAAGAAAATGGCGATTTCAAGATTGGCGATCTTGCCAGCCATATCAGGCTTCAAAGTGAAAAACTGCAGATAGCGGCAAAGCAGCAGGAAGAACTTCTTAGAAATCTGGAGAATAAAAATAAAGTATTGACAGATTATGCACATATGGTTTCGCATGATCTTAAATCTCCGCTTAGAAATATAAACAGCCTGGTTTCCTGGATACAGGAGGATTGCGCTTCAAAGATGGATAACAATGCCAGGGAAAACTTCAGAATGATACTTAATAATATCGAAAAAATGGATGATTTGATCAATGGCATCCTTAAATATTCAACTATAGACCAGGGAGAAATTGAAGAATATGAGGTAGATTTAAAATATCTTGTACATGAAATTGTAGAATATCTGATTGTTCCAGATTCAATAAATATTAAAATTGATAAGAACCTGCCTAATGTTCTTGGTGATAAATTTAAATTACAACAGCTATTCCAAAACCTTATCCAGAATGCTATAAAAAGTATCACTCATGATAATGGATTGATTGAGATCAAGGTGGAAGACGCGGGTGAAATGTGGCGGTTTGAAGTAAAAGATAATGGTCGAGGAATCCCGGAGCGTTATCACCATAAAATTTTCGGGATTTTTGAAAAAATTGAAAATGATCAGGCTGCCACTGGAATCGGACTTTCCATTGTAAAAAAAGTAGTTGAACACTATGGAGGCTCCATTAGTCTTAAAAGCGAAGAAGGAAAAGGAACAAGTTTTTATTTTACCATACCAAAATGAAAGAGCAACCAAATTTATCATACATCCATCAACTATCTGGTGGTGATAAAGATTTTGAAAATAAACTATTAGCGGTGGTAAACCGGGAGTTGCCAGAGGAAGCAGAAATCTTTTTGAGTAACCTCAAAAGTGGAGATTTTAAAGAAGCTGCCTCAAATGTTCATAAATTAAAGCACAAAATTAGTATTTTAGGACTTGAAGAATCCTATTGCTTTGCTGAACTTTACGAAGATGAGTTACGCGAAGGCATCAACAATAGGCAGGCAGAATTTGAAGAAATCCTTCAAGGAATGCTTATATTTATTAAGTCCTAAAATCTATTTAAATGAAGTGTTTAATAATTGATGATGAGGCAACTGCCAGAATGATCATTAATCAACTAATTCAAAAAAATCCGAATCTGGAATTAGAGCAGGAATT
The DNA here is from genome assembly GCF_000423065.1 of Christiangramia echinicola DSM 19838. Classification (GTDB taxonomy): domain Bacteria; phylum Bacteroidota; class Bacteroidia; order Flavobacteriales; family Flavobacteriaceae; genus Christiangramia; species Christiangramia echinicola. The sequence continues at coordinate 283,402 of NZ_AUHG01000011.1, read as the reverse complement.
CCCAAATGCCATGCAGGCAATAAAATACCTGAACCAGGAAAGTGCAGATCTAATATTTCTCGATATTCATATGCCAGATTTTACTGGATTCGATTTTATCCAGACACTAAAGACCCCTCCAAATGTTATTTTAACCACCTCAGATAAAAGCTTCGCCATAGAAGCCTTTGAATACGACTGTATTGTGGATTATCTGGTAAAACCTATAACCCAGGAACGTTTTGATAAAGCGGTTCAGAAGGCAATTAAGGCCAAACCTTCAAAAAAAGTTGAAGATCCGGTTTCTGAATTGAATAAAACCGACAATGATCTATATGTAAACATAGATCGCAGGCTTATAAAAATTGACATTTCCAGCATCTATTTAATAGAGGCCAAAGGGGATTATATTCATATCAAAACATTCGATAAGAACTATACCGTACATTCTACTTTGAAGAAAATCGCAGATAAACTGCCAGATGACTTATTTCTTAAGATTCACAGGTCCTTTGTCATAAACACCAAGCATATCATAGATATTGAAGACAACAGTGTCCTGATCGAAAAGGACGTGGTTCCTGTGAGTAGAAGTAATCGACCAGAATTGATGAAAAGACTTAACCTTCTTTAAACCATTCATCTACACATAACACCCATTCGCCAAAAGCAATTTTGAAGTTGGCGAATATAATTCGGCTCATCGCTTTTGAAAGGTAAATTTACTCAAAGAAATACCTAACAACTATAAAATAAAGCGATGAGAAATAACAACTATGCTGTGATAATGGCAGGCGGAGTAGGAAGCAGATTCTGGCCTGTAAGTAAAGAAACCAACCCAAAGCAATTTCAGGATATACTTGGAAGTGGCAAAACACTTATCCAGACTACATTCGATCGTTTGGCCAAATTCATTCCTGCTGAAAATATTTATATCCTTACCAATAGTATTTACCAGGAAATTGTTCTGAAGCAATTACCAAAAATTTCTTTAGACCAAATCGTTATGGAGCCAGTTATGAGAAATACTGCGCCCTGCATTCTTCTGGCAGCGATGAAAATATATAAAAAGGATCCTAATGCTACTATGTTGGTAGCTCCAAGCGATCACTGGATTCAGCAAGAAGATCTTTACCAGAATGATATGGAACTGGCATTTGCACAAGCTGAACTTACCAGCAATCTCATCACTTTTGGGATACGCCCTAATTTCCCAAATACAGGATATGGTTATATTCAATATGAGAATAGTGCAAAAGAACTGATTTTCCACGTTAGCAGATTTACTGAAAAACCAGATTTTCAAACAGCACAAAATTTCATCGAACAGGGAAATTATTTATGGAATAGTGGAATTTTTGTTTGGACAGCAGAGGCCATCCTTCAAGAATTTAAAGTGCACTTGCCTGAAATGCATCAGTTGTTCGAAAAGGGCCATCATTCTTATAACAATATTGCAGAAACAGATTTCTTAAAAAGTCATTATCATTTAGCCGAGAATATCTCTATTGACTATGGAATCATTGAAAAAGCTAAGAATGTAAAGGTGGTTCCCGCAAGTTTCTGCTGGAACGATCTTGGAACATGGTGCTCACTACAGGATGAATTACCTGCCGATAATGAATTGAATACTGTAGTGAACTCAAGACTAATTGCCATGGACGCTACTCATAATATTGTTAGAACAGAATCAGATAAAGTAGTACTTATAGAGGGTCTTTCAGATTATATGATTCTGGAAAACTCTGAAGTGTTACTTATAGTTCCTAAAAGAAAAGAACAACAAATAAAGGAGGTTAGACAGATGGTAATTGATAAGTACGGGAGACATTTCGCATAATTGATTTTCCATTTCAAAATACAAATATTTCTAGTGTAAAATTAAAAGGTGGTCGGCACGTACCCTACTGTTTTTGTCAAAAATGGTTTTTACAAAGACAGCCGGCCACAACTTTTAATTTTTAAATAAGAATTTAATCAAGGAGAACTTATGTTTAAGTAAGAATTCTTAATCGAAGGCAATACTTAGTTTGTTGGTTACTCACTAAGCTATTTAGGTGGTTAGGTAGAAAAGCCAGGGAGAAATCCCTGGCTTTTCATTTGATAATTCTTTATAGTAAGCTCTGTTAAGAAAGCTTCGTTCAATTATTCTGGCAATTCAATTATTACTTTTACTGAAATGCTAATAGATTAACATCTGTTGTGGTTATTTATTTTTAAATTAGACTTTCTCAAGAATAATTAGAGATAAATCACCTCGTAAATCAAAATAATATGGCTAATAGCCAGTAAATTTTAATTGATCTGTTTAAAAAAATATCTAAATATTATCTTCCGCTATTCATAGTTACCATTTTGCTTTCTATATGGATTTTTTTAAATGAGAGAAATAATATAGCGAATCTGGAACAAAAAGAGCTTGAGGCTAAAGCGAATCTTGTAGTTGAAAGCTTAAATCCAGTAATTAGCAATATTTACTACTGGAGTCAGTATGAATTTACTGAAGCAGACTTTACCGCTAACCACCATAAGAAATTCGAAGAAACCCTGGGAGATTTCATGGTTGGAATGAATCAGTACAGTCAATTTAGATTGATAAATAAGGAGGGAAAGGAAACCTTTAGACTTATTAGGACTGAAGATGGAAAGATAATAAATGACAAAATCCTCCAAAACAAAGAAAGCAGAGATTATTTTAAGAAAACCATGCAGCTGGACAGCAGTGCTATTTACGTTTCCCCACTCAATTTAAATCGTGAATTCGGGGAAATAGAAAAACCTTATCACCCCGTAATAAGAGGTAGTGCACCATTATTTTCAGAAGAAGGACAGAAACTGGGAATTGTGGTGATCAATTTTGATGCAAAGGACCTATTAAATTCCCTAAACAAGAATTTAACTTCTAGCTTTTTTATCATTGATGAAAATGGAAATTTTTTATCAAATTCTTCCCAAAGAAACCGGGAATTAGAACATTTTATAAATCCGGAAGAAACGGCTGGATTTTACAAGGCCAATCCAGAAACCTGGAAAACTTTAAATCGAGATCACCAGGGGCACTTTAAAAACAAAGAAGGTTTTTGGGTTACAGAAAAACTCAACTTTAAAAATGCTGTTTCCCATTTGAATCTTATAAAGGGAAATTATGCACATTTGGAAAGTTCAAATACCTGGTTTCTAATATCCAGAGTTTCTAATCTCAACGTTTTAGCTTCTATAGAGAACTTCTATCTAGCATTATTAATTATTAACCTAATATTTCTAGCAGTTATTGTATATGTTTCTAACGCTGAAATTAAGCACGAGCTTTTAAAAAGACACTATTTAAATGACCTTAAGGAGAAAAGGAATAAACTGGAAAACCAAAACATCCTTCTAACATCTATTCAGAAAAAATTACAAATATGGAACAGACAATTAAAGGAATATAACAACATTGTTGCTCATAATTTGAGGGCTCCAACTACTAGTATGTCTGCTTTAGTATCGATGGTAAGTGGTTCAGAAGACTACGAAGAAGTTAAAACATATATACCTCAACTTAACAAAATTACCGGTAGTATTAATACTTTAGTCCAGGATTTACTGGTATATGTTAGAGTTTTGAATGATGATCGCGTAAGAACCGAAAAACTTTTTGTAGAACCAGTTATCAAAAGCTCTCTCAATCTGTTTTTGGAAATAGTAGATGGAACAGTTAGAGTTGATCTGGACTTACAGGAATGGAAAACCATAGAATTTTCAAAAGTATATTTCCAAAGTATTATTCAGAATTTGATCTCTAACGCCATAAAATACCGGGATCCTAAAAAAAAATGTTTTATTAAAATAAAAACTCATAAGGTTAACAAGAAAAGAATCCTTAGCATTGAAGACAATGGACTTGGAATAGATCTTAAAAAACATGAAAGCGAAATGTTTAAGCTGTATCGCAGGTTCCATAGAAATTTATCTGGTAGAGGAATGGGGTTATTCCTTGTCAAAACTCAGCTGGAATCATTAAATGCTGAAATAGAAGTAAAAAGTGAACCAGGTGAAGGGACAATTTTCATTATAACATTCAAAAAAATTAAACATCATGACCTTCTTTCTGATTGACGACGATCAGGTTTTTCATTTTATTACGAGTAAAACCTTAAAAAAAATTAATCCTGATATTATCGTTGAAAAATTTCTCGATGGTGAAGAAGGGATTAATAGAATTAAAAATAGTTTACATAAACAATCAGAATTGCCAGATATAGTACTTTTGGACATCAATATGCCCTACCTTAACGGGTGGGGATTTTTAAAGGAATTTCAAACGATAGGCGATCAGATAGAAAAAGAAGTTCAAATTTACATGTTAACTTCATCAGACGATCCTGAAGATCTAGAAAAAGCTAAAAAATTCAGTGAGTTATCAGGTTATATTGTAAAGCCAGTATCAAAAGAGGAATTGGAAGTTCTAATTCGAAATTTCCCCAGTATAGAATGGTTTCAGCCCAATCTTTAATCACATTCGCTAAAATTTGAATATTGGGCCTTGGCTAAAATTCCATTTCAGGTTGATCCCGAATTCTGTATAGGTAAACCCTGCGGCTGTAGCAGAAGCAATATTGGAATGATTTCCATAAACGCTTGCCATAAATCGATCGCTTATCTGGTAACCAACTCTACCCATCAAACGGTAAGTGGATTGTTTCGATTCGTCCTCAATAAACTGGTAACCGGTTGCAGCTGTCAGGTCATAATTCAATTTAGAGTTTGGATCATTCCCTAAAAGATTTATAAAAACCTCAGCAGCCTGAAATTTCTCCGGACTAAAGTAAAGCACTGGCATCTGCTTTTTAAAACTGATATACTGGTAATTGAATCCCCCTTTTAGCAAAGGCTTTTTTAGAAAACTATAATAGAATGAAGTAAACATCAATTCCCTGCTATTGTCGTCGCTCTGTTCTGTATGCATATATTGTAAATACCATCCAAGTCCATAAGAAGTAGAATAATTATTATTGAGAAAAAGATGGTTTCCTGCGATCTGCCGATTTAATAATTCCGCATTGAAATCCTGGAGATCTCTACGGTATCCAATTTCAAGGTCATCTCTGGTAAACGGCTTTACCGCAACAGAAAGTTCCCCTACAAGATTGGTATACTCTGTTTCTGAAGAATTTGCGGTGATAAATCCACCCTTTGCATTTAATCTGAAAACTGGCGATAATCTGTAAGATGCTGCAAGATCAAATTGATTAGAAGTAGCCTCATTATTGGTTATCACATTCTTAGTCTCCCGATAAGTGAATCCACCAGAAATTTCCAGATTGGGACTTATAGGCAATCTAATACCTGTTCTGGAAGCTATAGCCTCATTATCTCCATTATCATAAGAGTAGCTTAAGTTTTCCTCCAATACCGGGGAATAGACCTTCTCCAGTTTATAGAGAAATTGCTCTGCATCCTGCTGATTTTTATAATAACCAAGGGTTTTTTCAGCTGCATTTTTTGCCTTCCTGGCTTCTCCCCTGGCATAATATGCATTCGCTATTCCTAAATTTCCATCAAATGAAGTTGAATCTTTTTCCAGGATTAATTCATAGTTTGAAATACTGGTTTTGAAATCGCCAGTATACATTCCTAAAGTAGCTTCCAATGCTAGAACTCTAATTTCTAAACCGTATTCAGCTTTCATTTGAATAATAACCTCTTTGGCCTGTGCATTTTTGTTATTCCATATCAATGCCTGGGCATATCTTTCTTTTGCTTCCAAAATTCTAAGAGAATCTATAGATTTTTCAGCAAGTTTAAATGCCTGTTCAGCATATTTGAGAGCTTCCTTTTCTTCTTCTCCAATATGAGCCGCGAGAGAGATACCATTATAAGCCATGATACTGTCATTCAAGTTAAGAGCAAGAGATTCATAGACTGATTTTGCTGCAGATGAATTTTTAGTAATCAAATAGACATTCGCCTTATTTAGTAAGCTCTCTTTATCACCGGGAAAATCCTGAAGATTTGCATCTAATGATCTTAATGCATTTTCATATTGTCTTTCCTGAAGATATTGATTAGCGTAACCTAATCTTATATATTTTCTGGAAACCATTGCATTTGGGTTGGCCGGTGAAACCTCCAAAGCCTTATTCACAATTTCCAAGGCCGGTTGATAATCCTGCAGATTACTTAAGGTATTTGCATATCCTAATAATGCACCAAAGTTTTCAGGGTTTTCTGATACGAGTACCTTATAATAGGTTTCAGCATTATCATACTCATTATTCCATAGAAGTGACTCCGCATAATTCAATTTTACTTCCAGGTCTTCAGGATAATCATTTAGAAGATCAATGAACAAATTTTTTGCTTCAGCAGGATCACTATGCAAACCAACTGCCCGGGCATAGCATAATCTGGCAGTTTTATTTTCAGGATAGTCTAATAAGATCCTGGCAAAAAACTTTTCAGCTTCTTCGAATTCTCCTCTCTCCAAATTCTGAAAGCCCTGTTGCATTTCCTGTGCACTCGTATTAAAACTAAATAAGGCCAGAAAAACGGTTAATAAAATTATTTGAATCTTCATGGTATAAGGTGGTTTAGATTACCAATTGCAAGTTAAAACCACTTCTATCATATTTCATCTACACAAAACCGCCATCCGTCGAAAGAGACCGATTGTTCATTGATTTTCGAATGATATTAGCGTCAAATATTAATCTAAAAACCTAAAATCATGGCACTTTCAATTAACGAAAATAATGGAATCTTCGAAGTAAACGGAAACCTTTCAGCTTCTAACACTTACCAGGTTAGAAAGTATTTTGAGATCATCCTGAAGATGAAAAATAATATTAAAATAAGTCTTGAGAAACTCGACAGTATGGATATCGCCAGTGTATTTGAATTAAGGGCACTAATGTCATATGCAGCTAAACATGGAAAGATAGTCACTTTTGATGGAGCAAGAAATAAAAAAATCCAGGGTGCATTCCTGGGATCCGGTTGTGATCTGTTCAGTTTTAATTATTTCAGATTAAGCGCTTAATAAAACCCAAAAACCATGATCACCTTGAAACTTCACACATTTCGAATCAATCTTCAGCCATCGCAGGTATTTATGCTCAGCGCCCTGATCGTTAACATAGGTAACTATCTTTATAATCTCGCTCTCGGCCGCCTATTGGGACCTGAAGCATTTGCAGACGCAGCGATTCTTATTACCTTCCTTCTCATACTATCTTTTATGGCGATGACCCTGCAACTTAGTGTTGCTAAATTCACGGGTAGTTTTGATGGAGGTAAAAAAGACGCATTTCTTAATTACTCCAGAAAATGGAGTTTAGTAATTGGTGTGATCGTGGGTATTTTAATATTCTTACTTGCTACAGAATTACAAGGATGGTTTAATACCGAATCTGCGGGAATGTTCCGGATCTTTGGAATGGGAGTTCCTATTTATTTTTTAATGAGCGTAAACAGGGGGTATTTCCAGGGAGAGCAGGAATTTATCAAGCTTTCTATAACCTATCAGGGAGAAATGCTTAGTAGATTATTCTTAACGCTGGCTTTCATTCTAATACTCCCTTTTCAAAGTTCAGAATTGGTATCCTTAGGAATATTGATCTCATTGATCCCGGGAATGCTCCCTTTCAAAAAAGTGAAAAGCAGAATTCTCCCGGCAATTAATAAAGAGGAAATAAGTCATCTAAAAAAGTTCGTGATTGTAACGGCTTTTTATGAGCTTACCCAGATCATCATTAATAACGGAGATATCTTACTGGTAAAGCATTTTTTCGATGCACATGCCGCAGGATTATATTCTTCTATGGCTCTTATTGGTCGCGGAGTTTATTTTGTAGCCTGGATGTTCGTGATGCTCTTATTACCCGAGGTGGTTAAAAGACATAAAGAAGGAAAGGATACCAAACAGATCTTTTTTAAATATTTAGGAATGATCACCGTATTAGTTACCGGAGTAGTTCTTTTAAACCTGCTTATCCCAAAATTGATCATCGAAGTGCTATTTGGCAGCGCTTATATAGAAGTTTCAGCTATGTTATGGAAATACGCCTTAGCGAGTGCTTTATTTGCCCTGGCGAATGTATTTGTCTATTATTTCCTGTCTCTGGATAAATACCTACCGGTTGTAGTATCTGGATTTTTTGGGGTACTACAATTGGCTGTGATCTTTTTTCAGCATGATACCTTAGAAATGGTAGTGGAAGCACAGATCTATGTGATGTTAAGTTTACTAATCCTGCAAGTAGCATATTTTCTTTATCAGAACAAAAATACCATTCACCGAAGGTAACTTTCTATCTATCGAAGATTTTAAAATCTTCTGATAATCAGACGGATATTTACCTCATCAAATAACCACATTTAAAAATATATTATGAAACTGGCACTTGTAACCGCATTTCCTCCCAGCAAAGTAACCTTAAATGAATATGGGTATCACCTGGCAAAGAACTTCGCTCAGAAAACTGAAGTTGAAGAACTTATTTTAATCACAGATCATACAGAGGAGAAAAAAGAAATTGATTTTGAAACTCCAAATTGCAAAGTAACAGTAAAAGATAGCTGGAGTTTTAATAGCTATAAAAATGTCTTCAGCATTTATAAAAGTCTGAACGAAACAAAACCAGATGCGATCCTTTTTAATCTTCAGTTCATGAAATTTGGAGATAAAAAGATTCCTGCTGCTCTCGGCCTTTTTTTGCCCCTGATCTTCAAATTGAAAGGAATACCTACTATCGTTCTCCTACACAATATCCTTGAAACTGTAGATCTTGGAAATGCAGGTTTTACTGAAAACAAAATTTTACAGAAAGTTTTTAATTCCATAGGAGCCATGTTGACCAAAGTAATTCTACAGGCAGATGCTGTAGCGCTTACTATTGGAAAATATGTAGAACTAATTAAGAGCAAATATAAAGTGGAAAATGTAATACAAATTCCGCACGGTTCTTTTGAAACTCCGCCAGAACCTAATTTTGATCTACCCGAAGGACCTAAAAAGATCATGAGTTTTGGAAAATTTGGAACCTACAAAAAAGTAGAGATTTTAATCGAAGCAGTTGAAAAACTTAGAAAAACAACAGATCAGGAATTAGAGATTGTCATTGCCGGTACTGACAGTCCAAATACTCCAGGCTACCTCGCTACTATGATGCAAAAATATGAGCATGTTGAAAATTTAACTTTCACTGGTTATGTTGCCGAAGAAGATGTCCCTACCATTTTTAGAGAAAGCGCCGTAGTAGTATTTCCCTACACTTCAACAACAGGTAGCTCTGGAGTTTTACATCAGGCAGGTAGTTATGGTAAAGCGGTAGTAATGCCAAACCTTGGAGACCTCGCTCTTTTAGTTGAAGAGGAAGGTTATACTGGAGAATTCTTTCGCCCCGATAATGTAGATTCTCTTGCACATTCTTTAGAACGTATTATAGAAAATGACCTCTATAGAAGAAGATTAGGAATGATAAACTATGATGCTGCTTGCAGTTTGCCTATGGAAACGATCACGCAGATGTATCTGGAAGAATTTAAAAAAATAGAAGAGAGAAAATTGAATTTTGAATATGTGAATATTGGTTAGTGCATTTTATTTGATAAGAAAAAAGCAGGGATTTCTCCCTGCTTTTTTTATTTAACAATATGATCGAAAGATTTCTTCTTATTTCCTTTTGAATCTATGAACCCAAAATACTTCTGCCTGGCCTTTCGCCAGGGTAAACTACCTACAACCGAGGAGGGCACTTCTTCAAAATCGTATAAGGTCCAGGAAATAAATGCCAGATCTTTTTTCTTGAGGTAGGTTTGAATTTTTTTATGGTACTCAGCCTGATCGCTTTCATCGTATCCAAAAGGATTCCAGAGTCCGTTGTAAGAAGACATCCCGAATTCTCCTAATATCATCGGTTTCGAGATTCGCTTCTTTAGACCAGCATAAGTCATTTCCAGGTCGTCAATATCTTTATAATAGTGAAAACTTACCAGGTCCACCTCCTCTTGCAATAAAGCTGCACTTTCAGGATTAGACCATCCTACGGTTACAAAATGGCTAGGATCTGCCTTTTTCACCTGGGCTATGGTATTTTTGAGCCAGTTTAATACCAGCTCTTTCCCCCGATTATCGAAATCAAGGTCAGGTTCATTTTTGATATCCCAACCTAATATTGCCGGGTGATCCCTAAATCTGGAAACGATTTGTCTTAAATGTTCATGAGTCAAAGTCCAGTTTAGAACTGAATAGTCTCCATAAAAATCGAACAAAGTAACCAGAATCTTTAGATTATAATTTTCAGCGGCATCAAGAACATTCTTCAACTTATAAATTTTATTTTCCTGAACATCAGCAGCGCCGAAATCTTCATAGGGAATAAAAATTCTGATCGTATTTAAACCTGATTGATTGATAAGATTAAAATCACTTTTGATGGCAGCCATATCAAATTCATCACCAAACATATCCCAGGGAGTTTTCTGAGGATAATAATTTATCCCTTTAATGTCATATTTATGATCCTGATAAAAAACCTGATCCTCGTTTACACCCCATTCTGAAAAACTTTCAATTGGTTCAAAGTTCAAAGTATCCTCTACTTGTTGCATATGTCTCACTCTCCAGAATCCGTCTTCCAGCAACATCATTACCCGGTACGAAGAAGTATCAACGCTTCGGTCTAAAATTTTCCCATTCTCCAAACTTTCAGAATACTCAATAACATTTATATCATTGAAAACTACCAATTGACCATCGGCACTATAAAACTGTAGTTCTGGATGATGCGCCGTCGTTGTGGAATTGAAATTGATCTTTCTAACTTTGTTATCATCCAGTATCCTGTAAATATTTACCCTGGCACTATCTGTATAATAATCCTCAATCCCGTAGCCTTCATTATTTTTTAGAGCAAGATTTCTAACATACCAGGAATTTAAATAATCACGTTCGATCTCCTTCAGACTTTGCCCCTCCATTGTCCTGCCTTTATAAGAAGTCGTGTCCCACGAAATTTCCGGCAGATACATTTGTTTACTTTTGATCTCGGTATGAAGCATAGTTGACCGATCTGCACCTGTATTTAAATATCCCCAAACCGAACTGATCCCAAAAATAAGGATCGCGTTCGCAGCCAGAAAGCTGAGGATAAGAATTGCCCGGTATAGATTTTTATTGATCTTTTGCCGCATGTAGGATTATTGCACTGATTTGGTCACACCTAAGGTTTCAATTTTAAAGGTAAAAGAATCTGTATAATTAATATCTGTGCGGAGATTAAAAATTGCAAAACCAGCTTTTGTTGGCTCACTAAATTCATGATGAATTTCCTTATTCTTATCTAAAACTTTTAGATGCACCTCTGCCCCATCCGGAATTAACTGTCCTAAAAAACTAGTCAACGGTCCTACGGTGATTAATTTATTCTGAAGATTTAGCTGAACTTCATAATCTCCAATTACAGGTTCATAATTAACTTCTACCACATCACTTTTCGCCATTCCGGTTATATTTGCTGAAATTCTCCAATCTTCTGGAGTTTCAGGGTGAAGTAATTGCGCTGTGGCTACTCCATCTATAGTTGTAGCATACGTTTTCTGAATAGCATTTTTGGAATCTCTAATCAGGAATTCTACGGAAGTCCCATCACTTATAATATTTTCAAACTCATCTCTGATCGTCGAAGTTTTTACTTTGGTTACCTGGTTACCATCGGCATATGAATGTTCTCTCTGAATTTTCAGCTTGAAATCTGTGGCAAGTGATGGATACACCTGGCTAATCATTTCTTTACTCTGTAATCCTTTTGCGGCACTTGCTACAATAATGTTCCCAGACTTCTTTTTCGAAAAGATATTTTTCCAGGTAAACATATTTTTCATCTCCACACTATCGTTTTTCAAAGTTCCTTGAAAGAACTCTGAAATCTTCACTTCTGTACCATCATTCAGTGGGTTGTCAAACTTATCTGTCGGGATACTTACCAACATGGAGTAATCCCGGTCTCCAGCCTGGATACTTCTAGGGCCAAAATAGTTCTCGATGATCTCTGGAGCTACTGCTGCAATTATTCTGATTGTACCAGATTTAAATTTTGTTCCGTTTATTAATTTCCATTTCATAATTCCCGCCTTATTAGAAATGAATTCCGGAATATGATAAACAGAGGAATTGGTGTTGGTTTCAGGACTAAGAATTGTTTTCCCATAAGAACTATCAATAAGCAATCTCGATTTTGAATCGATATTTATAAATTCCAGGACCAGTTCTTCTCCGGCGGTAATTTCTTCAGGAATTGAAATAGCTGGTTGTTCTAAAAAAATACCCCCCGCTTTTAGCATGCCTATAACCAAAAGACAACTTATAATGATATACTTTTTCATTATTTCGGATTTCCTATATAATTGTTCATTTCGATCTTCAGGTAGTCAAATCCTGAACCTTCAAATTTCTGCAAAGCCAATTTTGGCTGCTCCAGATCTCTCGAAGGTATTACCTTACCTGCGATCGCCTTATTCGGCAGTCCGTTTACAAATATATTTTCCAAGGAGGTATTTATTATATAAAGTTTTTCAAGATCTTCTGGAGTTCTTTCGAACTTTTGCTTTCTCTGCACCCTGATCCCTTCCTGTAAATATTGATGATCTACCCAGATCAATTCTGAATTTTCATCAAAATACGAATATATCAGTTGCGGAATGGTCACTTCTTCTACTCCGTAGTTAAATAACTTTCCTATCAATTTTCCATTTTCTATTTGCAGTTGATTCAGTGTAACACTTTTATAAAGATCGGTCGTTGCCACATTTCCGGCGCATTGGAGGTTAAACTTTACCGGTGTCGCATTTAACTGAACCGGAGTAAACTGATCAGGATCAAAAGTCTCAGGTATTACTTGATCCCTATTTATCCATGCGCTACCTTCAAAATCTACCCGAAAACTACTTATTTCCTTCGGCATTAATTTGTGTTTTAACACCTGCCTCGCATTATAACTGGCCAATTCGTTATTCTCTTCATCGTATAAAGTGCCTTTTATCACTACATCAGCAGGAACATGATCTACATTCTGAATTTCACCTACGATGGAATATCGATCGTTCAATTTTACTAATTTCGCAGAAAGTACTTCAAGCACCGGCTGCTTCAAAACATCTTCATGATGAGTTTGCTGAGTCGTAATTCTTCTTCGACCGTGATTATAGAACTTGGTCTGATTCTGAGAAAAAAACTGATCTGCCGGAACATCGGTATCCTTTTCCGAAGGTTGGATATACCAGTTTCCTTTGATTTTATTCAGCTGATGTTCGAACTCTTTTTCAATAATATCAATAGGTGTTACCCAGGAAGTAAAAACATTTGCTCTGGCTACCGTATCATTTACAGTAATCACCTCTACATTTATACTATCCAGTTTCGCATATGAACTTAATACTCCATCACTTACTGAAACTTCCAGCATAAACTGTGCGATAGTTTTTCCGCCATCTGGAATTAGATAAGAATGTGCTCTTTCAAATTCCTTAAAATCTATGGCATCATAATAAGCTTTTACCACATTCTCTTCTGAAACCTGATCCTGATTATCAATGTAGATATAATAAAGCGAAACCAGAATAACCGCCGAAAGTACCATTGCAAATATATGACTCACCTTAATAATGAGTGGCCTGAATCTTTCATAAGGAACTTTGAATCTAAGAAAATGTGGCTTTTCAGGATTTCCAGTTTTTAAAGTATTAAACCACATCAACTGTAAGTTTATAAAAAAAGCGATCAATACAGTAAGCACCGGAATGATCCCCCACATTAATTTTAAATAAACCGGCACATCCTGGATTCCTATGATCTTAGATAACGGCGGAACATTAAGTTTTTCCCAAACCATAATGCCGTTCTCCAGTTGTTGCAATCGCTGCCAACCGCTGAAGTATAATAATGGATCATAGAACTTATCATTAGAAAATATATACTTTAAATTATATTTTTCAGGTACCGCAAGAAATTGCTGAAGCGAACCTATCCCCTCCACTCCCCTGAACTTCGAATTTTCCAATCGTTCTACCGCTCGAGTGGTAAGCTCTGGCAGTCTTCTAGCAGAATGATAATTGCCATCTACGGTCAACGCTCTTGTTTGAGCAGAAAGCCAGGCCATTTGATCTCCAAATCCTAACGTAAGGAATCGCCAGTGGTCATGCTGATCCTGATTCAGGAAATTTACTATAGGTAACATCTTGATACTTTGTGGTTGCATGGGTCTAAAATATCCCAGACTCAGCGTAAAAACCGAAATGAATAAAAAGAGTCCAACCATACATGCACCGATCACTCTATGGTAAACCGCACCAAATTTTTCCTGAATTCTTTTTTTCAAGTCACCTTCAGCAAACCTATAGGCAAATTCGCCAAATATTGGTAGCGCCATAATTGATCCCCATAAAGTAAAACGGTCTAAGGTTAAAATATTGAAGGCAGTATCTCCCAGTAACATTCTAGGTATTGGCGTTGTACCTCCAGTTCCTAATATGAAGAGCATCGAGAAGGATAAGCCGAAAAAAAGATACCTTTTCGAGTAATATCTGTATAGTATATAAGGAAACAGGAAGAAAATGATTCCCCATGGAATGATAAAGAATACTAAGCCTGAAGAAGTCACTTCAATAAAGCTATCCCTGCTGCCATGAGGTATAGGAACCTGAGTTATGGGGTTCTTTTTAGTGTTTATCCAATAAGGCAGAATACAAACTATGATCGCAGCCAGGGATGTAAAACCGAAGATCACGATTCGTTTAAATAATTTAAAGAAGGTATTCAGGAATATTTTAAAGGTTACATTTTTGAAGCCTTCCACCTTTTCTGAAGCGGCATCCATGATCACCATTCCTATTAATGGAAAAATGAAGAATATCATTCCGAAGATTGGAGTTACATGATGTGAAGTAACAGTAACCGCAATTAATGAGATCGCTCTAAAATAGAAACGTTTCCTTCCGGTTTTGATGAATAAATAGATTTCCGGCAGGGAATGCATCAATATCGAGATCCCTATGATACTCGGTAGCTGACCGAAAATATGCAGCGTTTCTACAAATGATGAAGAGAATACCGCTAATAAAGCCGCATAGCCTGCAGCTTTTCTACTCGCCGTTAATAGAAGGCTGAATCTATAAACTCCGGTAATGAATAGAATGACTCCAATTATAGCTACGAGAAACATTCCGAATTTGAGACCGCCAACATAAGAGAACAAAGCGATCGCCTGGTGAACTAATGGCGGATAGCCCATTACTGTAAAGCCGGTATACCATTTATAATTCCACGGCTCGAACCAGCTGTTCGCATAATGTTCTGCAAAGAATAAATGGATCAATGCATCATAGGTATTTTCCAGCGTAAAGAAAATAGTAGACGAATGGAAAACAACTCCAATGATTAAGGCAGTGATCAGGTATTTATTAGTTGTTTCTTTCATGACAAACATATAGTGGTTACTCAGAAACTAAATTACTACAGCTATATCCTTCTTCAAATTCACTGACCGATAGCAACATACCATTCACCGACAAAAATTAACCTCTTTAACTAATTCTTAGAAATTGAAGGCAAGTTGCGCTTAATTTTGAACCAGAATCTTAAACCAATCACCATGAAAATTTTAGCTGTAGATGATCAACAACTGGTTTTAATGCCACTAGAAAAAAGATTAAAAGAGAAAGGTTACGAGGTAAAAACCACGACTCACGCTCAGAGAACCCTTGCGATATTCAAAAGTTTTAAACCAGACCTTTTAATTATTGATATTAATATGCCCTTAACTAACGGAATCGAAGTTATAAGGACTATCAGAAAAGTTATGGAAGATAATACACCAATTATGGTATTATCTGGAAATACAGATGATAAACTTATCGTAGAGGCTTTTGATTTAGGGATTCAGGATTTTATGAAGAAGCCTCTTAGCCTTGACGAGATCACTGCAAGAGTTGGGAGATTAATTGGTCATCCTGAAATTGAAAACACAAAATTATCTGCTAACAGCATTCTTCAAAACAGATGTGTTGGAGTGGTAATTCCTTGTTACAATGAAGAAAACAGGTTGAAATCTGAAGAATTCATAAGCTTTATTGAAAAGAACTCTGGTTATCATTTATGTTTTGTAAATGACGGAAGTACAGACAATACCATGCAGGTACTTCAAAATTTGAAAAAAGGTCGTGAACAATATATCAGTATTTACAATTGCACTAGAAATGGCGGTAAGGCTGAAGCTGTGAGACAGGGGTTGATCTATATGTCTAAATTCGATGACCTGGATTATGTTGGTTTTCTTGATGCTGATCTTTCCACAGATTTTCAGGATTTTGATGACCTGGTAAAAACTATTGAAACCACAGATTTCCAGATCGTTAATGGTTCGCGAATTTCCAGAATGGGAGCAAATATCACGAAAGAAAGTGCCAGAAAAATTATTAGCATAACCATCAATCTAATTATCACTACGATCCTGGGAATGCCATTTAAAGACACTCAGTGTGGAGCTAAGATCATGCGAAAAGAACTTATTCCGGTGGCCTTTAGCTCTCCGTTTTTAACCAAATGGCTATTTGATGTTGAAATATTTATGAGAATGAAAAAACACTTCGGCAAACAACATGCACAGGAGATGATCTGTGAGCAGCCATTAAAAAGATGGATACATGCCGATGGATCTAAATTATCTATGAAAGATTCATTGAAGATCGGCTTTCAATTAATGGAAATATATATTCAATACACCTTAAAGTCCAATTCAAAACTGACTTCCAACGAAACTAAAACAAGAACTTTTTCTATGGAATAAGTTATATAAAAATTACAGCTAGATTCGATAAGAGCATTTAATCGGTAACCTGGTTAGTTGCTCTTTATTATTTAATAGTGATTATATCAACCTTATCCAGAAATGAACTTTCATTTACGCCTAAAAAAAGAAAAGGTAACTTCACCATTCGAGATTCAGGAGAAAAGTATTTAGACTGAAACGAATTATTAAAATTTAAATAGCTCCATCTATGAATAGTAAAACTATTACTAAGGGTTTTGTTATAGCAGGTTTAATGAATATGTCTGTACTGGTATTTTCAAGATTTTTCAGCAATCCTGTAATACCGGAATTTGATCCTGTGGTAATGTCTAATTTCGGATTATTAATGATCGTGATCTGGGGTTTGGCTTATATCTCTGTAGCCAAATATTATCAACATACAAAGTGGCTGATTGGAGTATTTGCCGTTGAAAAGCTGATTTATGGTTTTAACTGGACCACCTGGATCCTGAGTAACGACCTCTCTAATATTTACGATAAAGACCTATTTGCAGGCTTATTCTTTTCGGTCTACGGAATAAATGACTGGCTATTCTTCCTGTTCTTTTCTTATGTATTTATTCAGATATTCAGTTCAAAAAAATGAATTTTAAAGCTGAAATTTCGCTGTTAATTCATTCACTATAGATTCTATTTTCTTGTAATTCACTCATTGTTCCTGTACAATTTCTGAACCACGCGATCTTTAATAGCACAACGTTCACAAGCCTTTCTGGTTATAATTTTATCTTTAATTCGCCCATCGAAGGTTTTTATTCAGGGGTGTAGGACATCTATTTTCTCAATAAATCCCTGATTATCGTTTACAACAGATAAGAACCTTAACTTCAAAAGGCTTAAACACACATATGTACATCTTCCGCAAAGATTGATGAATTACTCTGATGCGCAAGTCTAACATTCCCCATAGCTTCAAAAACCGTATTAATGAATTTGTTTAATACCTTATATAAATCCAAGTAACGTGGGCATAGATCAATTCTCGGTTAATTTCGAATAAAAATGTAAGTAATTGCTCTTGAAGTGCCAGCCAGAATCCTGTTCCTTCAAATTTATTATTGATTTTTCATGCAATACGAATTTGTTATGAAATGCTATATGCTTCAATCCTCAAGGAATAAGAATTAATCTACTCTAAATCACTGATATTCTGAACTCTAAAAATAAAAGCTTAGATTTATGAGACTCATATAAATTGATTTTCAAATACTTACAACCTACATGAATTTCAATTTAATTTTGAGAATAAGTAAACTAGAAATGTCTTCTACAAATCGGGAATTATGAAAATCGTGCTATCTTTTCTTATCTGCCTTCTTTTTTATAGCTGTAAATCTTCAAAACAGAATGAGGATATTTTTGAGGAAGGTAAAAGTTTTAAAAACTTTAGAGGATATGAACCTGTAGACCCTGTAGAATTCGAAGATAAACTTCATATCTCAGATGGGAATGGATCTCTGATCTTTAAAAATGTGAAGCTACTTACCCGAGAAGAAACCCTGGGATTTTTAAATAATGAAACCGTTCTAGTTTCCATAGGAGAGATCAATCGCGAAGGCACAATCAACTATCTACCTATAACTTTTTCCAAGAAAAATACAAGTTATAAGATCACGATGGACTATATGAAATATGCCACTCTGGCGCAAATATCACAGAATGAATTTATTGGCTCTAAAAGAGTTGGAATAGGATTACGACTCATTTCGCTAATAACCACGGCAGAATCTGGCATTAATATTAGCGATCTATATTCCATCGGGCTGGCGGCTAAGGAGGGAAAATTAAGCGGTACCTTAATAATTGAAGTTATAGGCATAAAATCTAAGGAGGTTACCTCCCTAATCCCTTTACCTTCTGAAATCAATCAGACCACAATTCAAAATGCCATGCAGGCTCTGGCCACGATCAAGTCTAAAATCTACGATGAAGAAACAAGTCTTTATCCACAAGTGATGGCTGTAAAGAAATATGTAAATGAAACAAATTCAGAAGATAGGGATGACGAAATTATTCCTCCTAACGTCTCGGCAGGAATGGAAATTGATTTAGATAATGTTCAGGTGAATCCAACGCAGCCATTACCAGACAAAAATATTCAGCTTCAATTCGGTAATATTAGATTCAGTTCAGAAGAAAGAAAAAATGAAGCCTCGCAATTGCTGTCTCAATCTCTAAATTTTATTCTGGACAGGGAAGTTGAAAAAGCTATTGAAATGCTTGAAATCTATGAATCTGCTTTTCCTCTTTATTCTGTAGCCCCGGTTCTTAATAACCTTAAAAATAATCGCGAGGTCTTGCGAGATAAGGAAGCTCAGGAATGGCAAATTATAAATAATATTATTCTGAACAATTATAGAGAAAGACTTTCAGAAGCTGAAATAGAAAGACTTAAAAGGTCGTAAGGATACTTTTTATTGAATTTTCCGAGATTGAACCTTTCAATGTCTTTCATCAATTCAATTATTATTTCCAGGGAGTTTAATTTTTGGTCTTTTTGGTTACAGGTTAATTATGACATTCAGTTTTAATTTAGTTACACTTCAAACCTTTTTTTTTTCGTGAATAACTAAAAAGCTCGTAAAATTCTTAAACGGACGTATATTGGACGTAGGATATATGCCGTCTTCAGTATTTTACAGGCTAGTTTTGCAAATTAAAAAAAGAGGTGAAAATTTATAAAAAACCGGTTTTGACCGACATGGACCTTAACACATTAAAAAAATATTCTGATCAGTTCATAAGTAAATGCTCCAATTTAATCTAGAATTAGATTTATGTCTAATTCTGCCTTAAAAAAAATATTTTAAACTTAGAAATTTTATCAATGTTCAGAAACAGCTAATGCAGATTTTAATAACCTGTTGATCTTAGCTTTTTCCACAGGATTAGGACATTGCGAGGACCAAACCGGAAGTTTTAATTTATTACGCCTGCAATAACTAATAAGGTATTGTGCACAATCATAACCAGTAGGAACATTAATACCTAAATTATAATCAAAACATATTCCATCAGGTTGCCCATTTAATTCGAGCCATCGCCGGAATTCTGAATAACTTTTAATCCAGACGACATTAACCTCTCGTCCCAATGGACTGTACGCTAGCCAATCCATTCTACTATCCAGAGGATTGATCCGATCATCCAGCCACAATAAGGTAAGCTCTTCATTTTTTGATTCTATTCCTTCTGTAATATCTACTGGTTTAGTTATTACTTTCAATTCCTGTTTGGTAAAGAGATTCCATAAATCAATCGATATTATATTTCTAAAAATCGATAAACTCAACGGAAATGACCGTAGTACGTTGTATATGTATTTTTTCATCCAGGGTATTAACAGGAAATCCATTAATCATTTTTTACTTTACCAAATCTCTCAAACCGGATAGCCATCAATATGAGTATGACAAAAAGTAGCCCAAGGAATAAAATTGTTATTTGACTTTCTTCCCACATCCTATAATAAAATTGTTGTTCTAAATAGAAGGATCTCACGAGGACTACTATAAGGACAATACTTATACTTTTAAAAAATTTATTTTCCATATTAAGAATATTTAATAACCAGATAGGCCGATACTTTTGCTGAAAATTTAACTTCACCTACTTTGCTGTATGAGATGAGTGTATCTAAACCTATCTGGTTCAACTAAGACAAGCAATCATTCCTACATATTAGAGCTTTTCTATTCCATTTTTTAGATTAGTAAATGCTGTATATTTTAACCTTCGTATATCGTTTATATGCTTTTGAATTTTTGATCGCAATAATATATGAGCACTGATGTAGGCATGATCACATTGGACATCTTCACACTCATTCTTTTCTTCCAGTTTTGGATGAAATATTTCACAACTCTTTAAAATGGTACTATTTGTTCGTCTGAGTTTAGAAAACTGGTTAAAGAGGTATATGGTTTCTACACGATTAATATTTGTTTTCTTGTTTAAAAATAAATTAAAGACATCTATATAAAACTCTATCTCTTGAGAAACGAAGTCTAATTCAGATTTCCATTGCTTAATTTCATTTTGGAGTCTGATAATTTCTATTTCCTCTTCATTATGATGTTCTTGAATGTTTTTTATCATAATTCACTTTGAATAAATCGGGTTCAATTTGTTTTACTTCTTTAATTTTTATGTGGCTTTCACCTAGCGGAAAGGTCCAGGTAATATTATCCCCTTGGGCATATCCAAATAATGCTAATCCCATAGGGGCCAGGACAGAGATCTTGTCCTTGCGAATATCACCTTTTTCTGGAGTAACAATTTGGTAAGTCCTTTCGACAGCATAGGGTGTTTCTATGGTAACTAATGAGTTCAATCGAATCACATCTGCCGGCATTTTTTCGTTAGAGACAATTTTCGCATCCTTAAGTTCTTCGTTGAGTTTGAAAATTGAGGCTTTGTAAGAGGTATCTTTATAATATATTGCCAGTGACATAATTTGTTTTAAGAAGTCATATTCTTTTTTTTCGATAATTAATTCTCTGTATTTCATTTCATTTGGTTTAATTCAACAATAGCTATGGGAAAATCCCCCGTTGGATATATGCTGTTTCTACTCGAGATATAGCTAGAATAAAGGCAGCTGTTCTCCAGTCTACGTTACGTTTATTCACCTCATTATGGATTTTATGAAAATTCTCGGTTAGTTTTTTCTGAATTTTAGCCATTACTTCTTCTAATTGCCACAATTCGCCATTTCTATTTTGCAACCATTCAAAATAGCTGCCAATAACTCCTCCTGAATTACAGAAAATATCAGGAATAATTGTTATTCCATTTGCCAATAAGATTTGTTCACCTTCTTTATCAGTGGGGCCATTCGCACCTTCTGCAACGATGGAAGCTTTAATTTTGAATGCATTTTCTCCGGTAATTTGATTCCCCAAAGCGGCCGGGATTACAATATCACAATCCAATCCAAAGAAATCATCGGCATTCATTTCCTCGGCACCATCAAAACCTTTTATTGAACCTTTTCTTGGTTCACAATGTTGTGCCAGGGCTTGGATGTCTATACCCTTAGCATTGTACAATGTAGCATGGGCATCCTGCACAGATATTAACTTGGCGCCGTCTAAAGTTAAAAAGTGAGATGCCCAGTACCCAACATTCCCAAAGCCCTGGACTATGAATTTTTTATCTTTTAAATTTTCTTCTTTAGTTTCCAATAATAATTTGATACTGAGGTAAACTCCGAATCCTGTAGCTCTATCTCTACCCTCCAATCCTCCAGCGCCTACTGGCTTTCCAGTAACAACATGTTGATTGTGTGATCGTTCTGAAGAAGAAATAGTGGACATAAAAGTATCTACGATCCATGCCATTGTCTGCGAATTGGTATTTACGTCCGGAGCAGGAATATCATGCTCAGGTCCAATATTTTCACCTAATGCATAAGTAAAACGTCTGGTGATACGTTCTAATTCTGAATCAGAATAATTTCGAGGATCGATTTGAATACCTCCCTTTGCACCTCCAAAAGGAAGTCCAGCCAGGGAAGTTTTCCAGGTCATCCACATAGCAAGAGCCTTTGCCGCATCAATATCTACAGTATCATGATATCTTAGCCCTCCTTTATAAGGTCCCAAAGCATTATTATGTTGAACACGATATCCTGTAAAAACTTCAACCTTTCCATTGTCCATTTTTACAGGAAAATGCACAATAATTTCATTATTTGTAATACCCAGAATTTTTCTAATATTGGGATTTAAATCTATGAGATCTGCCGTTTTGTTGAACTGGTTCATCACAGTCCCGTACATAGATTGTTTAGGTGCTTTTTTAGTATTTATCATTTTTTCTTATTGAAAGTGTTCACAATATAATTTTCTGTTTTCTCTCCAGGTGCAGGTTTTGCGATGGTCACAATTAAAGCACAGCCCTTTAAGCATTTCTTGGGTTATACCATTATGATGCCTTTTCGTGAAATAATTGGTTTCTACTTTTTCCTTGGTCAAATTCATCTGGTCATAGATTTATATTTTCTTGTTACAGAAAGTCAAATGCTATGCCCACGATAAACAAAAGAGGGTGTGAAACATCAAAACAACTGATTAACAGTGTTTTAAATTATAAATAAATTTAAAATTAATTTTTTGAACCGGGGAGAAACGCCCCGGTAGGGAGAAAAGGACCGCTGAGAAAAGATTTTATTTCAGCTTCTTCCGAAGGGTTTTGCGGTCAATTTGAAGAATTTCCGCAGCTCTGGTTTTGTTATTATCCACGCTGGCCATAATCTTCAGGATATGCTCTTTTTCAACTTGCTGTAAAGATTTTGAAATAGAAGAAATTGTGGGTGCAGGGTATTTGAAATAATCGGGAAGTTGCTCAATATCAATATTATGCTCGCTCATAATTATTGCTCTTTGTACTACATTTTCTAATTCTCTAACATTACCCGGCCAATCATAGCGTTCAAGTACTTGCAATGCCTTTGGTGTGAATTCAATATTTGGTTTGGCGTATTCTGCAGCATATTTCTTCAGAAAATTTTTTGCTAATAAAGGAATATCACTTTTATGATTTCTTAGAGGTGGAGTTTCTATATGCATCACATTAAGACGGTAGTAGAGATCTTCCCTAAAACTGCCATTTTCGACCATTTTTTGCAAATCACTGTTCGTAGCAGCAATTATACGAAGTTCAATTTTATGGGCTTTCTGTTCTCCTATACGTCTCACTTCTTTTTCCTGAAGCACCCGCAATAACCTGGTTTGAACCGTAAGCGGGGCAGTACCAATTTCATCCAAAAAAATAGTGCCTCTAGCTGCAGCTTGAAAAAAGCCGTCACGATTTTCGTTAGCGCCTGTAAACGCCCCTTTTTTATACCCAAAAAGTTCAGCTTCCAATAAATCTTCCGGTATAGCTCCACAATTAACTGCAATAAACGGGTTTGCTGCAAAGGAACCTTTATAATGAATAGCCCGTGCCACCAATTCCTTTCCTGTACCACTTTCTCCCTGGATAAGTACAGTGGCGCGGTTATTTCTCACTCGTTCTATGAGGTCAATTAAAAGTTCAATTTCTTTAGATTGACCAACGATTCCCGCGTAAACCATGGTTTTACCATTTGAGGGAGTATTATCTTTAGATCGTAGCGATTGTTTGGGAAGTGTTTTTTCAACAGAAGTTTTAAGTTCTTCCGTGGTAAAGGGTTTTACTAAATAATCTAATGCACCAGACTTCATTGCACTTAAGGCTCCATCTATGGAAGGGTACCCCGTTATTACCAATTTCGGCACCTTTGGAAAATGTTCTTCCACGTATTTTATAAGCTCCATTCCACCAATCCCAGGCATTTGTAGATCAGTAATGAGTAGATCTACTGCATTATATTTTAAAATATTTATGGCTTCAACAACCGATGCTGCCTTGTATGAATGAAAATTTTGCTCTTGAAGCTGACGTTGCACTAATTCAAGCATGTCATAATCATCATCAACAATGAGGATATTTGCTTTTTTTAGGGCCATAGCTTAAATCTTTAAAGGTAGTTTT
The DNA here is from genome assembly GCF_000423065.1 of Christiangramia echinicola DSM 19838. GTDB lineage: Bacteria > Bacteroidota > Bacteroidia > Flavobacteriales > Flavobacteriaceae > Christiangramia > Christiangramia echinicola. The sequence goes on along the minus strand of NZ_AUHG01000011.1, from coordinate 259,058 downwards.
ATTTGAAACACTGTACCGGCAGGTTCATTATCAAAAGTAATAATTTCCCCGCGATGACTTTTGACGATACCATGAACTACACTTAGTCCCAGTCCTGACCCTTCTCCAACTGGTTTAGTGCTAAAAAAAGGTTCAAAAATCTTTGATTTTAGGTCGGTTGGAATTCCTGATCCCTCATCTTTTATCTCCAATTTAAAATATGTAGAAGTACTGGAAACCTCGATAGAGATAGTGCTCCATTTTGGTGAAGTATAAATGGCATTGATCAAAAGATTAAACAAAACCTGGGTAAACTGAATGGAATCTATCTGTGCTTCCAGGTTGGGATTGTCTATTTTGAAATTATAGTTGATTTCTGCTTTTTGAAAATTTTGAGACAATAATTTTAATGCCTGATCAATAACGGGTTTTATTTGTATAAAATCTTTGTGTTGGGGCATTTCACATGCAAAGTACATCAGCTTTTTCACGATTTCCCGAGAATAGATAGCTGCTTTAATAATTTTTTCAGTGTCTTTTTGAGTTTGATTCTCCTGGGAACTGGATTTAATTAATTCGGCAAAACCTAAAATATTGCCTAAAGGTGTATTTAATTCATGAGCAATACCGGCAGTAATTTCTCCTAGAATGGAGAGTCGATCATTTCTTTCGGCACTTCTTTTTAAAAGCTCTTCTTTTTTTATTATCTCCCGACGCTCAAAAAATTCACTTATTTCAATAGCAATCTTATTTAAAAGCTTCTGTTCTTCGTTTAAAAAATGAGCGTTGGCAATTTTTTTAATGTCATAATAAACTTTTATGAAACCCCTATTTTCTTGAAAAAGGTGGATGTTACTTTGTTGAACAATGGGGGCTTCCGGAAGATCTGAAGTCAATACTGAATAATCATCGAATTTCAGTTTTACGATGGCCTGATCAGGAAATAACCAGGCTCGTTGAGTGATCCTACAAATTTCTTCCAAGGTTTCTATAACAGAATCGGAATGTTTTCTGATGGCGGAAGAAACTTCATAAAGGCAAGAAAGCTCCTTTAGGCGTTCTTCTAATTTTTGAGCTAATGATATTTCAGGTGGCATTAAAAAACTATTTGATTCCTTAAAGGTCTGGAATATCCATCATTTTTCCATTTTTTAATTTTCCTAAAACTATCACATTCTTACTTTCTCTATATTCCTTTATCGCGAGCAGGAGTTGTTCCTTAGTGTCTCTTCGGATTTTAACACCCGTTTTTTTATTTTTATTTCGGACCTCTATATAATATCCGTCTCTTAGATCTTTTGGTTTAGTGGAAGGTCTTCCCATATTTTTTTTATTTTTACGAATTATTACTATATCAGATAAATCAGTTTCTAAACGGGATATTGAATAAAACCTCTTACTTACTTTTTTCAAATTCGGGGCAATCCAAACGAATATCAGAGTTTAGTAATTCTTTATTCAATAAATTACAATAATCCGTATTTTTATTTTTCCTATAAAAATTACATACGTAACAAGTACGTTGAACAGTTAAAATTCCATTTTGGTTTAGTTGGTGAATTAATTTGCTTAGAGTTTCAAATAAATTTTTTAGATCGGACTCTGAAATTTCTCCAAGTTGATCTTTAATTGGATTTGCAAAGTTCTCTGTTTCGTTAACTATTCTTTTTCCTTCTTCAGATAAAAGAATATTATAACTGCGCGTATCTTTGGAGTTATAGTCTTTAGTAATTAGCTCTTTTCGAGACATCACCTTAACAGCATCACTAATTGTAGCTTTCATAAGGTTAAATTCTTTGGCTAAATTACTCACATTACAAAATGAGGTTTTGTGATAGACTATAAAAATCAAAATTTGAATTTGAATCGGACTTATCCCGAACACTTTAGCTTTTTCCCAAAGAAGTACTTTAAAAGATTCTGATATACGTTCAAGACCAGCAACAATTTTACTCGAAAGATTGCGATTTTGATTATCAGGACTAAAAATGCTGATACTCATAATAAAAAGCCTGGCAAAAAGGATCGCCGGGTAAAGTTAGTAATGAATAATTTCACAACTGACTACTTTATTAGAAGTACCGTTGAGTGTGTTAAATATATAATTTCACTTTTAAAAATTAGGCCTTTACATCCTTCCATTGATGCGCCAAAATTGATGTGAAGATCCTAACAAAATAAAATTTATAGTAAAATAAAACCATAATCATAAATCTTATCAGCTAGAATTATATAATCATAGTTTACTATTTTTCCCAGGAGGCATCACCCCCCAACCTCCAATTTTTGGATAATCAATATTTCTCCCCAAATTCAATGTGAGCTCAATGTTTTATAGTAATACTTTCAAAATAAAAAAATCTCCGTTCAGAAATAATCGGGATGAGAGTCCTCTTAAAATACTGATCGAAATAATATTTGAGTCTTTCTAAATAATGATGATAACCTTATTTTTTAAAAATCGATTTCCATATTTTCTTTCCAAAAGTTATAACTGGAAGGACTGTAAAACCAACTACAAGTCCTACTAAAAATTCCCCAACGATAGATGGAAGACTATGAACGATGTCATGTATAAAATGAAGATTATGTACAAATATTCCTCCAGACACCAGTATTAAAGCTATGGTCCCAATAATACTCAAAGATTTAATCACCCATGGAAGTCCCTGAACCAGGAATCGACCAACTTTGTCTGAGAAACTATTATCACGCTCATTTAAATTAATAAGTTTTACTCCGAATTCATCCATTCTCACGATTAGACCAACAATTCCATAAACACCAATTGTAGCTATTACTGCGATAATAGAAACAACAAATATCTGATTCAATAATTCTGCCTGCTCTACTGAGCTTAAGGCTATTATTACGATTTCAACAGATAAAATAAAATCTACCAAAATAGCAGATTTAATTTTTTCCTGTTCGTGCTTCAACATTTCTTCTTTAGTAAGGTCCTGAAGATCATGTATGTCTTCCTTTTTTTTATGCGGAACAATCCATTCGTAAATTTTATGAGCGCCTTCATATGAAAGATAAAGTCCCCCGATAATAAGGATTATTTTAATGGCTATAGGAACAAATGCACTAAGTAAAAAAGCAATGGGTAGAATGATTAGTTTATTTATAAAAGAACCTTTAGTAATTGCCCATAGAACAGGAATCTCTCTGTCTGAAAGGAAACCGGAAGCTTTTTCAGCATTTACCGCGAGATCGTCCCCTAGAAGTCCGGCAGTTTTTTTGCCGGCAACCTTACTCATTGCTGCAACGTCATCCATTAATGTTGCGATATCATCCAAAAGAGCGAAAAATCCTGAAGCCATATTTACTCGAGTTTTGAGCGCGGTAAGTTCTGTTTTTATAATTAGAATTGGAAAAATTAATTCCTAACATTCCTATAAAAAATGCAGTATCTAACAATTATATTTTAAAATTAACCCTTTAGCATTCATCTTTGTACCAGAAGAATTAGATCAATGGGTAAGAAATAAAAATGACCACACAAATAGCAAAAAGACCACTGAAGAAAAGAACTTATCGTATATGTTCCCTAAAATGGGCAAATAAATTATATTAAAATAAACATCCTGATACCTGCAAAAGAACTGGTTAGATACTTAACGTGGTGCTATCGATTATTTTAAATATTCTTTTGATTTAATTATCGCGTAAATAAAAAAGTCCCGTTTCATGAGAACGGGACTTTCTAAAAGATTTGAAATTCGAAAATACTCTAAGCCGGAATCATTTTAGCTTTATCCTCTCTTTCCCAGTTTCGATGCATTCCAATGGCTTTAATAAAATCTGCTGGTTTCTTATTGATACAAACAGCTTTATCATCTTTGAAGTCTTTTCCGAAGGTCTCATCAAATAACTCCTCTCCTTCTGAATCTACTGCAATGGCTTTGCAATGCTTTAAACTTTCATTGATGAATTTCTTAGCCTTAGCATTATTTTTTAAAGCTTTTACACTTTTAGCTCCACCCGGAATATATATGGCATCAAATGCAACACTTTCAGTAGTCATTAATGCAGCGTCAACCGGATGCATTTCACCTTCAGAACATTTTACGTTTCCGCCATGAGTGGCAACAAGATTAACCACAGCATTCTTCTTTTCCAGGGCTTCTTTCATCTTACTTACATTCTCTGCATCAAAACCATCACTAACCAGAAACGCGATCTTTCTCGTCGCGATGCTATCAGTTTTGATATGCGTCTGACTCAAGGCTTCAGATTTGTCTATATAATCTTTTCTCTCCTGCGGTTCATTTTTCTTGCCATCATCATCTGCTCCAATAGCCTGATTTACCGGCTTCTCGATCTTAGAAGGCACTTTCATCCCTAGGTTGTCAGCAACTTTCTGGGCAAGGTCTTTATCGATCTTATTGATAAGCCAGAGCATTCTTTCTTTTATATGATCCTGAGTACACTTTCCAAGTTCAAAAGAATAGGCCTCAGCCACGTGATTCTTCTCCCAAGTTTCTAAACTTCTATAAAATATTCCAGGCTGTGAAAAATGATCGCTGAAACTCTCACTTCTGGCTCTTACTTTATTCGCATCAATTCTTTCTTCATAACTGGTGAACCCACCTTCAGCCATTTTAGCCATATGCGGGCATCCACCACCCATAGAATTCGGGAAATATGCCGTATTTCCCTTGTTAACGGTCATTCTCATATGTCCGTCACGTTGATTATTATGTGTTGGATTAATAGGTCGGTTTATTGGAATCTCATGAAAATTAGGACTCCCTAATCTTGATAATTGCGTATCTGTATAAGAGAATAACCTTCCCTGAAGCAACGGATCATTACTAAAATCTATTCCTGGAACAATATGACCAGGGTGAAAAGCAACCTGTTCTGTTTCTGCAAAGAAATTCTCAGGATTTCTATTCAGGGTCATTTTACCTATTCGCTGCACTGGCACTATTTCTTCAGGGATCAATTTTGTAGGGTCCAGAAGATCGAAATCAAATTTGTGTTCATCTTCTTCTGGCACCACCTGAATTCCTAACTCCCATTCAGGGAATTGACCAGAATCAATAGCATCCCATAGATCTCTACGATGAAAATCTGTATCTGCTCCATGAAGTTTTACCGCTTCATCCCAGGTTACTGATTTTACACCTAATAATGGCTTCCAGTGAAACTTAACAAAATGAGACTTCCCTTCTTTATTTATCAATCTGAAAGTATGAATTCCAAATCCTTCCATCATCCTGAAACTTCTAGGAATAGCCCGGTCGCTCATCGCCCATATATGATTATGTAAAGTTTCTGGTGTGCGAGAAACAAAGTCATAAAAAGTATCATGAGCTGAGGCTGCCTGCGGAATTTCACGATGTGGTTCTGGCTTTACCGCATGAATTAGATCTGGAAATTTCATAGCATCCTGAATAAAGAAAATCGGCATGTTATTTCCAACCAGGTCAAATACTCCTTCTTCCGTATAAAATTTAACTGCAAAACCTCGAACATCACGCGCCAAATCTGCCGAACCTTTAGAACCGGCTACGGTAGAAAAACGGGTGAAAACCGGTGTTTTTCTATTAGTATCTGTAAAAATTCCAGCCTTGGAATATTTCTCCTGACTTTCATATAATTCAAAATAACCATGAGCGGCGCTTCCTCTTGCATGAACAATCCTTTCGGGAATTCTCTCATGATCAAAATGCGTGATCTTTTCCCTTAAAATAAAATCTTCTAACAGTGTCGCACCCCGTTCTCCTGCCTTCAGGGAATTATTGGTATCATTTACCTTTACTCCCTGATTCGTGGTCATAGTTTTCCCTTCAGGATCAGATATGTTTTGCTCCAAATCCTTCTTTTTTCCATCTTTATTATCGTTCTCCATTTTTAATTTTTTGATTCCCTTAAAGTTATAATTATGAACCTAGAGCGATAATCAATAGATTGTTAAACATTCTTCAAACTTTTCTTAATAAGGTGTTTCTCACAAAACATAATTTCAATTCTTTAATCACCTTTTTGATAAAAGACAACCAGCTTAAAATAACTTCGGGAAAAATCTACCAGTCTTTTTCTTGTAATTTGAATAGTTCTCAAACCGGTCTGCCAACATTTTCTCTTCATATTTCAACTTATATAGAAAAAGTATATACAGGAAAATGGTTGTCAATACCCAAAAGAATGATTCCGTGAAAAAAGCATAACCGAAAAAGCTCAATAAAATCCCCGTATATATTGGATGTCTTATAAACTTATAAAGTCCGGTTTGCACTAATTCAGAATTTGATTTTGGAGATGGAAATGGTGATAGATTCCTATTTAATTGAAGAATAGCCAGCAGCAATACCACAAGGCCTAGAATAGCAATTATTGCAGCTACAATTTTAATAATATTAGGAAGGAGTAATTTAATCCATGCAAAATCTATTATAAATAATAGAAATAGTAAAAATTGGATTCCCACGAAAAGATAATCTTTAGTTTTTAAGTGCATTTTTTCATTTTAAAATCTCGCCTACAAAGACTTTTAACTCCGCCTATTCATTATTGGTTATCTAACATCTGATGTTTTCCGGGAAAATATTTAAATTCACGAGCCATTCAATAAATTCCAGTACAAACTAAAATATGAAAAAAATTCAGGTAGGTTTTTTAATGTCTTATGATTATGAACTGCTGAAAAAATCGATTCCTCCTGTATACGAAGAAGCCGATTCTATTTTCATCGCTCTGGATAAGGATCAGAAAACCTGGACTGGAACCAGGTTTGAAATTGATCCTGATTTCTTTTCCTGGTTAGAATCTTTCGACACCTCTAAAAAAATAATCATTTATAAGGATTGTTTCTATGATCCCAATCTCGATCCTATGGAAAATGAGGTTAGAGAACGTACTATGTTAGGCATAAAAATGGGGGTTGGGAACTGGCTAATTCAAATAGATAGTGATGAGTATTTTGTGAATTTTAAAGAATTCGTAAAAGACTTGAGATCTAAAGATGTTTACCTGGAACATCCTGAGAAAAACCAGGTGCAGATTGCGGGATTTTATATCAACCTTTATAAGTATGTAGAGGACGGGATATTATATGTTGATGAGTCCCGGAATCAAAAATTTGCCACTAATTTTCCTAGCTATAGAACCGGAAGAAATACCCGAAAAAGAGTTATCTACACTAAAAATCTTGTTCTGCATGAATGCCTATCCAGGACTGAAGAGGAGATAAGAACCAAGTTTGAAAACTGGGGTCATGCCCACCAGGTGAAATACAATGATTTTATTGATAAGTGGAGTAAGGTCAATAAGGACAATTATAGTGAACACCAGGACTTCTTTTACCTTGAACCTGAAAAATGGAAAAGATTAGATTACGTAAGAGGGCATTCAATTTCTGAAATTTCTAAGAATCTGAATTACTCTTCCTTAATGCCTTCAGATCTTTTTATCTGGAAGAAAAACTTCGGGCAATGGTTTAAATTTTTGATGAAATAAAACCTGATATAAGGCAGGCTTAAATTACCTGCCTTTTTTCGGCCTGAAATTTGATTTTAGTTCAATATTCAATAACTATTGTATCAGTCGCCCTACCCTCTGATCTCAATTCTAACCTAAGTATTATGAGATTATTTTACATTTTATTATTCGCCGTTTGCATAAACGTGCAGGCAAAAACGATCACCGGAATGGTTACAGATAATGATAACTTATCACTGCCGGGAGTTAATGTTGTGATCAAAGGAACATCCACAGGTACTACTACAAACATAGATGGAAAGTATTCCATAGAAGCCAAGGAAAATGATATCCTGGTTTTTAGTTTTGTAGGATTTAAGACAAAAGAAGTTCGAATAGGTGAAAAATCGGTTATTAATATTGTATTGGAAGACGATACTAGTTCTTTAAATGAAATAGTTGCAGTCGCAGATGAGCAATTAGTAACCGGATACACTCATGTTACCATGAGAGGTAAGTCTGCGATTTCCGGAACCCCAATTACGGCTAATGAATCTTACAACGAGATCGAAGAGAACATCTTTAAACTTGTTAAGACATCGCCTCTATCTACCTTTTCTATAGATGTCGACAAGGCAGGCTATAGTAATATTAGAAGAATGATAAATAGCGGCATCGAGATCCCGAAAGATGCAGTTAAGATCGAGGAAATGATCAATTACTTCAATTATGATTATAAAGAACCTGATGGAAAACATCCTTTTTCCATTCAAACAGAATTAGCGAAAACTCCCTGGAATGTTGAAACTAAAATTGTGAAAATAGGAATCCAGGGTAAAAATGTTCCGATGGAAAATGTTCCTGCATCAAACCTCGTTTTTCTTCTTGATGTATCTGGCTCTATGAATCAGCAAAATAAACTGCCGTTATTAAAATCGGCTTTTAAATTATTAACCAATCAGTTAAGAGAAAAGGACAAAGTTTCTATAGTAGTTTATGCTGGTGCCGCAGGTGTTGTGCTAGAACCCACTTCTGGTGATAATAAGATAAAAATTGAAGAAGCTTTAGGAAAGTTGAATGCTGGAGGTTCAACGGCTGGAGGGCAGGGAATAGAATTAGCCTATGAAATCGCCAGTAAGAATTTTATTGAAGGCGGAAATAATCGAGTGATTTTGGCCACAGATGGGGATTTTAATGTAGGCCTAAATAGTGATAATGCCATGAAGGATCTTATTGAGAAAAAAAGAGAATCAGGTGTCTTTTTAACGGCCCTTGGTTTTGGAATGGGGAATTATAAAGATTCAAAACTGGAGACTCTTGCGCAGGCCGGTAACGGAAATCATGCTTATATAGATTCCATGCAGGAAGCTCAACGAGTTTTAGGAACCGAATTTGGGGGAACGCTTTATACGATCGCAAAAGATGTGAAAATTCAGGTGGAATTCAACCCAGAAAATGTGCAGGCCTTCAGACTCATAGGATATGAGAACAGGCTACTGAATGATGAAGATTTTAATGATGACAAGAAGGATGCGGGAGAATTAGGGAGTGGCCATAATGTTACTGCCATTTATGAAATCATTCCTGCCGGTGTGAATAGCGATTATTTAAAAGATATCGACGATTACAAATATTCAAATCAAGTTCCAACAGCTACCAATTCAGGTGAACTTCTTACTGTAAAATTCAGATATAAAGAACCGGACGGTGAAAAAAGTAAGCTTCTGGAAGAGGTTGTTTATACCGCTTCTGAAAAAGAACTTTCAGAAGATTTTAATTTTATATCTGCTCTTGCTCTATTCGGAATGAATTTGAGAGAATCTGAATTCACCAATGGAAAAAAATTTCCTTTAGTCCTGGATCTCGCGGAAAAAGGAAGAGGAAATGATAACGAAGGTTACCGTGCCGAATTTATCAGGCTGGTAAAAAGCTATGAAAGCACGAACGATATAGCTGAGGAATAATTTTATTCCCCAATTTTAATTGACGGATCTAATCTATGTTAGGTCCTTTTTTTATTCAGTTAGTTTCTGTCTTCGAACGCGACAACCTTATTAGAAGATCTAATAAAATTGGATTTTATCCTATTGTTTGGATATTTTCCAATTATACTGTAATTTTCCACCATGAAAGATGCGAAGTTCGCCATTACCGATATTGAGACTACCGGCAACGGGATAAAGGGCAATAGAATAACGGAAATTTGCGTGATGGTTGTACAAAACGGAGAATTAATAGATCAATATTCTTCCCTGGTAAATCCAAGTCAGTCAATTCCATTATATATTGAAAGTCTTACCGGTATCAATGATGAGATGGTGAGCAACGCCCCTCAGTTTTCTGAAATTGCAGACGAAGTAGAAAAGATCACCAGGGACTGTATTTTTGTGGCACATAATGTGAGTTTCGACTATAATATTCTACGTGCTGAATTCTCTAATATCAACAGGGATTTCAAAAGAAAGCGCATTTGTACGGTTCGTTTAACGAAGAAACTTATTCCCGGACTTTTCTCTTATAGCCTTGGTAATATTTGTACCAGTATCAATATTCCGCACTTTGACAGGCATCGTGCCGGAGGCGATTGCGAGGCTACAGTAACGCTGTTTCAACGTTGTGTTTCCCTGGATCCTGAATATGAAGTGATCACTGAGTTTCTTAACCGAAAGACCGGAGCAGCTTACCTGCCTCCAAACTTCAAAAATTCTGATTTTGAAAAATTACCGAAGGAAACCGGAGTTTACTTTTTTAAGGATAAGGATGGGATTCCTTTATATATAGGGAAAGCAAAAAACATAAAAAGCCGAATTAAATCTCATTTTCAGGAGCGATCTAACCGGAAGTACAAATTGATGCAGGAAACTTACAGTATTGATTATGAGCTTACCGGGAATGAATTTTTAGCGCTTTTGAGAGAATCAGATCTTATTCTGAAATACTATCCGAAATTCAACAAAGCTCAGAAAAAATATACAAAACCATATACACTTACCTCCTATCATAATCAAAAAGGTATTGAGGTTTTTGCACTTCATAAAAACAAGATCTCACCGGTGAACTGGATGAAATTTTATACCCGGGAAGAAGCGATAAAATTTATGGAATATGTATGTGAAAAATTTGAATTATGTCCCAAGTACGCCGGGTTACAAAGAGGCGTTACGACCTGTGATCATTATAAGATTCATAGTTGCAGCGGAGTTTGTAAAGGTCAAATTGAGGTTGATGATTATAATGATCGTGTGGCCCATGCGCTAGATTTTATAAATCAATATGAGAACTCATGTTTGATCATGGAAAAAGGCCGAACGAAGGAAGAAAAATCTTTTATTTACCTGGATAAAGGAAGATATGCGGGCTACGGATTTATTAATAATTCAGAGGATTTTTCACATCCGGAAGATTTTAGAAATTATTTGATTCCACAGAAAAATTCAAGTTATACAGACCGCCTGGTGAGCCGTTACATTAATACCAAAAACAATCTAAATAAACTCCCACTCAATAGCATTGAAGAAGTGATAGAAAATGAACCGGCAGATTGGTTTCATTAGTTTTCCACGATTAGCATTTTAAATCTGTCTTATTCTTACTTTTTTCTTCTTCAACCTGGAATTATCCAAAGCCTGGATGATACCGGTTGCTTTTACAGCTGCCACAGATACAAAGCTACAGTCCTGTTTTAATTCAATGGTACCTAATTCATCCTTATTAAGTCCTCCTTGTTTGAAGAACAATCCAGCAATATCACCCTTAGATATCTTATCTTTTCGTCCACCAGAAATAAACAGTGTTTTCCATTCAGTTTCTCTTTTAAGTGAATTATTTTCAAGTTTTTGAATAGCAGATTCGGCAATGAACTCTGGAAGATCCTCTTTCGCCCATTTTAATACATAAGCGGTTCCCTCTGCTTGCATTCTCGCTGTTCTTCCATTTCTATGGGTGAATTCAGCTTCTTTTAACGGAAGTTGATAATGAATGATAAAGTTCAACTCTGGAATATCAATTCCTCGAGCAGCAAGATCTGTAGCAATAATTATTCGATGAGTTCCATTTCTGAATTTGATCAAAGCTCTTTCCCTATCCTGTTGCTCCATTCCGCCGTGAAAAGTTCCGTGCGAAATTCTGTTTTCGTTAAGAAAATCACTTACACGCTGTATGCTATCTTTATAATTGCAAAATATGATACCTGGTTTATTATCGATATGAGCAAGAAGATCCAAAAGACTTTCTAATTTATCCCGATCTGGAGAATTTAAGGTCTTTACCTTCAGCAAAGGTGCCTCCTCCTGAAGATAGTTTATCTCCGTGGGGTCTTTCATCCCAACAAAACGTGGAATTTCAACATTCCTGGTAGCCGAGGTTAAAATTCGTTTTTCAATAGAGGGCAAAAGATCAAAAATTTCAGACATTTCGTCCTTAAACCCAATTTCCAGGGATTTATCAAATTCATCAAGGATTATGGTCTTTATATCTTCTGAAGAGAATGTTTCTCTTCTCAAATGATCTGCAAGTCTGCCAGGAGTTCCAATTAGGATAGCTGGGGGATGTTTAAGGTCAACCTTATCTTTTGCCGAAGATCTGCCGCCGTAAACTGCATTAGCTTTAAAACCGGTCCCCATCTCCCTGATCACCTGTTCTATTTGAATAGCCAATTCTCTCGAAGGCACCAGGATCATCGCCTGTACATTAGAAACCTCAACATCGAGTTCATCTAAAAGCGGTAGCAAAAAAGCCAGTGTTTTACCAGTTCCGGTGGGAGATAACAAAATTGTATTTTTTGAAGAATTTATAGCTTTAGCTGTTTCTTTTTGCATAGCATTCAGCTCGGTGATCTTCAATTTATTCAGAATTTCTTCTTCAGATTTTATATAATTGGCCATGGCGCAAAAGTACAGCTAATTGTAGAGTTTAATCATTATGAAATCTTATACCTTTGGAGGGATCCTAAAATCAAAAAAATGCATCCTGAGAATATACATAATAAACCCTATGATTTTGATGTACTCACTGATGCGATACCTGAACTTTCTCAGTACGTTTTTGAAAATAAATATGGAACTAAAACCATTGATTTCTCAGATCAGGATGCCGTTCTTAAACTGAATAAGGCTTTATTGAAGTATCACTACGGGATTGATAACTGGAGTATCCCTAAGGATTATTTATGCCCTCCCATTCCTGGAAGAGCAGATTATATTCATCATTTAAATGATCTGTTATTAGAGGAGAATATTCACGTTCAAATAAAAGGAATTGATATAGGCGTTGGTGCCAATGCCATCTATCCCATCTTAGCAAATAGCATATACGGTTGGAAAATGCTGGGAACAGATATTGAAGTAAAATCTGTTGAGATGGCAAGGACAAATATAAACTCCAATGAAAAGCTTTCAGAAAATATCGAGATCATTCAGCAAAAGGATCGTGGTAGTATTTTCAAAGGTATTATCAAAGAGGACGATTATTACCATTTCAGTATGTGTAATCCACCTTTCCATGCTTCAGAAAAGGAAGCACAAAAGGCTAATTCCAGAAAGGTTAAAAATCTTAATCTTAAAAATTCCTCAGATCTGAATTTCGGCGGACAAGCAAATGAACTTTGGTGCAATGGTGGAGAAGCACTCTTTATTAAAAGATTGATAAAGGAAAGTGTACTTTTTAAAAATCAGGTAGGTTGGTTTACAAGTCTCGTTTCTAAAAAAGAGAACCTTCCGAAGATTTATAAACAATTGAAAAAAATCGGTGCAAGTTATAGAACTATTGAAATGGGTCATGGTAATAAGAAAAGCAGAATTATAGCCTGGAAATTCGAGTAAATTGAAACTTATGTTTCATAAGATCATAAATAGAAATAATGTAATAATTCTTCACATTTTAAAGTTGATTATCAAAAATTCGGGTTTATTGCGTTAATTTTCGTAAATAGTATTACTTAAGGAGGTTATCTTGACGAATTAAGCACGAATGGAAAACAATCAAGTATTTGATAATTTATATAAGCGTCTAAAAAATGAGCTTCCATATTATCTATACTATCACTGTCCAGAACATACTTTAAGTGTTATGGAACGTGCAGTATTTCTGGCGAAAAAAGAGAATTTATCTAATGCGGAAATTTATTTAATTAAAGTTGCTGCGCTTTATCATGATGCTGGATTTTTAATAGGCAGGGAAGATCACGAAACCAAAAGCTGTAACCTTGCCTCCAAAGAACTGCCAGAATATAATTTCTCAAAGAAGGAAATTATAACCATATGCGGAATGATAAATGCCACGCGTATTCCACAGAAAACACATAATAATTACGAAAATATTGTAGCGGATGCAGACCTTTTCTATCTGGGTACTGAAGAATATGACTTCTATTCAGAAAAATTATATCTGGAATTAAAACATTTTAATCCAGAAATTACTGATAAAGAATGGGTGAAAATTCAGCTTGATTTTCTTAAAGCTCATCACTTTCATACAGATTATGCCCTTAAATTTCTGGCACCAGTAAAAGATAAACATTTCAAGAATCTAGCCAGATTATGGGCTAAAATGTAATGATCAAATTTTGCTAATTTTCACTTAGTAGGATAATTGAAAAATTAACTATAACTTTAAATTTCAAAGTTTTTGTTATCGAGTAAGTATATAGCATAGGTGATATTTCAACCTTATTCTTTAACTAACCAACTCAAGAAAAGGGATAGCGATTGTTATCCCTTTTTTATTTTCTGATATCTACTTTAGTTTTTTTATTTTGAAATATCGTATATCAGCTTTAGAAAAAGAATTGGTGAACTATATTAGAAATAATACGGCAATCCTTTAAAGTGTAATTTCTACTCCAAAACTATTACTTCAGAATGTCTCACAGCATATTAGGGTGATGTCTGGCTGGCTTTAGGTCTTTCAATTTTATATGGTGGCGAATTTATGTCCGGAATTAATTAACACAATTCTGGTTTCTGGTGTTATTTCCTTTCAATTTACGAGTGTAAAAGTTTAGATTTTCAGAGGTGAAAATGTGGATATTGGATCTATGGTGTATATTTAAAGGCCTCCATTCTGATTGTTAGTGGTACTCTACTATCTTTCTAAGAAAGCTTTGGTTTGGGATAAAGGCTAATGTATTATAAATGAAAAATGCTCCATAATTGGAGCATTCTATATTAAAAAATTAAGATATCATTCTAAAAGTAACAACTACCTTTTCTTCTTCCTGGATTAGCTGAACTATCAAAGATTTTAAAACTTATACTAAGAAGTATTTGATTGAGTCTAGAGTCATCAAAATCTGCAGTATTAATACCATAACCATCAGCACCTCCATTAACAATATTAATAATGTAAGGTTCTTTCGATGCAAATGTTCTATCATACCTTAGATCCAATTCAAATCTACCAAATGCTGCTTTAATTCCTGCCTGTCCGGCTAAAGGACTATTTTGAACTATAACAGGTTGATCAGGCTCATTTCCCTCTAAAGTAGCGTCTAATATTTTCTGATAAGCTGGACCTGCATAAATATCTACTGGACCCCATACATTATACCCCAATAATAAAGGAACACTTATTTTTTCCAAGGCATACGTTGAAGGCTGAGTAGGAAAATCAAATTCCGTTTCCATCGCGCTATAAATAAGTTCTGGGCGTATTAAAAATTTATCGAATCTAACTTCAAAAAAACCACCTCCGTGATATTTAAATTTCGAGTCTGCTTCAACGGTTCCTCCAAAATCGGTTCCGCCGCCTACTCTACCCGTTATCTGACCTCCTGAGACATAACTAGGACCACCCTTGATACCAAAGCTAAATTCCTGAGCGTTAGTTGCTGAAAAGCATAACAAACCAATAATAAGTAGATAAAGTGCTTTATTCATATTCATAGTATAATTCGTGGACTGTCGGGGTTAAATATATCAATTTAATAGACTATTCAAATAGTTCAACCTATGTTTTTAACGTAAAAATTTCTAATTGAGTATCCTAAAATAGAAAAAGCACCAGGTTATGGTGCTTTCTAATTTTATATAGATTCTATCTAATCGCTAGTTTTTTCACCTTCCCATTCAGAAAAACCTCCTAGAAGATTGTAAGTTTCACTGAATCCCATTTGGTCTAATAAAGTACAGGCTTGTGAACTTCTTTTACCTGAACGGCAATAGATATAATAATGCTTGGACTTATCTAATTTTTCAACTTCATTGATGAATCCCTGTCCTTTATAAATATCAATATTTTTAGAATTTGGGATATATCCTTCTTCTACTTCCTCTTCGGTACGTACATCAAGAATTACAGAATCTTTATCGTTTTTTAATTGGTTCTGCCATTCTTCCTGACTTAATTCTTTCATAGTAGTTAAGTTTATAATTGGTGTTGTAAAGATAATCTAATTTTTTGGCTGAGAAATCTGAAACGCCCAATCAGAAAAATTTAACAGAATATTAAAATATTCATTAACCTAATTTACTACATTTGTATATACAACAATTGTAAGTACAAATGAAAATTGAAGAATTACTTAAAACGAATGAGATGCCGGAAGCAAAGAAGCTGGTATTGAATATTATTGTTACTGCAAATTATTTAAGTGAAGGGCTTGCCGAAATTTTAAAGCCTTTCGAAATAAGCAGTCAGCAATTCAATGTTTTAAGAATTTTACGAGGGCAACAGGGGAAACCAGCGAATCTTTCTACAATTCAGGAAAGAATGGTTTCGAAGATGAGTAATACTACCAGATTAGTCGACAAGCTGGTAGATAAAAATCTTTGCGCAAGAATTGTATGTCCTTCGAACAGAAGGAAAATTGAAATTAGAATTACCGAATTGGGATTAAAATTGCTAGAAAAATTAGATCCGTTAATTAAGGATCACGAAGAAAGTATTGCTAAGAAAATAAACCAAAAAGAAATTTTATCACTAAACACTAAATTAAATGAGCTTAGAAGTTAGTACAAGAAGCACCTACAATGATGATCTTAATTGGCGGTATGCCACGAAGAAATTCAATCCAGAAAGGGAAATTAGTCAGGAAGACCTGAATATTCTATTAGAAAGTATTCAGTTGACTGCTTCATCCTATGGTTTACAACCTTATGAGGTTATCGTAGTAAAAGATCAAGCTACCAGAGAAAAATTAAAGGAAGTTGCCTGGAACCAGACTCAGATCACAGACGCATCTTACCTATTAGTATTTGCAAATTTAAAGTCGGTAACAGAAAATTATGTCTACACCTACCTGGACAATATAGCTAAAACTCGTAATCTATCACGAGAAGACCTTAAAGGTATGGAAGACATGATTAAAAATACCACCCTTAAACTTCCAGCAGAATCTCAAAATGCATGGGCGTCCAAGCAAGCATATATCGCGCTAGGGAATTTACTATCTGCAGCAGCAAATTTAAAGATCGATACCTGCCCTATGGAAGGTTTTGACGCTGAAAAATTCGATGAGATTCTTGGATTAAAAGATAGAAATCTAACCACGGCTGTGATAGCGCCAATAGGTTATAGAAGTGAAGATGATCAATATCAACACCTGGCCAAAGTAAGAAAATCAAAATCAGATCTAATAGAAGTAATTTAAAAATTAAAAATCAATAACTATGAAAAATAGAATTTTAAAAGGCGGACTAGCTGCTGTAATCGTTTTAGCAACCGTAGCATTTACAAATACGAAAAAAGAAGTAGATGTTGAAGCAAGTACAATTGCCTGGACTGGAGAAAAAGTAACTGGTTCCCACAATGGAACTATTGAGCTTAAAAGTGGTCACATTATGATGGAAGACGATAAGATCGTAGGAGGAGAATTTGTAATGGATATGAGTTCTATTACTGTAACTGATCTTTCTGGTGAAAATAAAGGGAAACTGGAAGGTCATTTGAAGTCTGAAGATTTCTTCGGAATTGAAAAGCATCCAGAGGCGAAACTTGTGATTACAAGTGCTGCATCTAAAGGAAACGGTAAATATGGAATTGTTGGAGATCTTACGATCAAAAATGAAACTCATCCAATTACTTTCGACCTTAGCGTAAATGAAGATTCAGCAAAAACTCATCTTACAATAGACAGATCTAAATATAATGTAAGATATGGTTCAGGAAGTTTCTTCGATAACCTGGGAGACAAGACGATTTATGACAATTTCGAACTTGATGTAAACCTTAAGTTCTAATTCTGAAAGTCCCGGAACCCTACTTCCGGGATTTTTATTTGAAAAAATGTTTGTTTAGAATAATTTCATCTCTATCTTTGAAGTCATGTTAAAAATGAATAGAAATAACTGGTGGTGGAATAACTTACGTCAAAACTCGTGAGCTAAACTGCTATTTCCTATATAGAAATTACAAAGGCTTGTCTCACGACAAGCCTTTTTTTATTGCTAAAAATCAACATTCAATGTTTGAACTTAATACAATATACAAGAAGATCCTGGCAGATACTATTACTCCGGTAAGTATCTATCTTAAACTTCGGGATAAATATCCCAATAGTCTGCTCCTGGAAAGTAGTGATTATCACGCCAGCGATAATAGTTTCTCTTATATCTGTTGCAATCCAATCGCTTCATTTAAGGTTGAAAATGATCAGATAACAGAGACTTTTCCTGACGGAAGTGTCAAAACCAGGACTGTGGATAAATCTGTTTCTGTACCTGAAGCGATTCAAAATTTTTCTCAGAAATTCAAGGCAGATTCTTCAGAATTTAAGTTCATCAACAACGGACTTTTCGGCTATATCGCTTATGATTCAGTAAGATATTTTGAAGACGTGGAGGTTACCAGAAGAGAGAAAGATCTACAGATCCCTGATATTTATTACGCGGTATATCAAAATATCATTGCCATAAATCATTTTAAGAATGAGGCCTATATTTTTGACCATTCTTATGAATCTGAAAATAAGATTGAGGAAATCGAGCAATTATTGAAGGTGAAGAATTTCGCTTCCTATAATTTCAGTAGAAGTAATGAACCTGAATCTAATTTAACCGATGAGGAATACAGAGCTGTTGTAGCTGCCGCCAAAGAGCATTGTCATCGTGGCGATGTTTTCCAATTGGTACTTTCCAGAAGGTTTTCTCAGAAATTTAAGGGAGATGAATTTAATGTTTACCGGGCTTTACGTAATGTAAACCCCTCCCCTTACCTGTTCTATTTCGACTATGGGAATTTTAAGATCTTCGGAAGTTCTCCTGAAGCTCAATTAGTCGTGGATAAAGGTAGAGCTGAAATTCATCCTATTGCAGGAACATTTAAAAGGACCGGAAATGATGAAAAAGATGCTGAAATAGCTAAGGAACTTGCCGCAGATGAAAAAGAGAATGCAGAGCATGTAATGTTAGTTGATCTGGCCCGTAATGATCTGAGTAGAAACGGGAGCGATGTAAAGGTTGAAAATTACAGGGAGATCCAATTCTTTTCTCATGTGATCCATTTAGTTAGTAAGGTTACCGGTAAAATTGACTCGAAAGTTCCCACTCCCCAAATTGTGGCAGATACATTTCCAGCAGGAACACTCAGTGGAGCTCCAAAACCTATGGCTTTAAAATTGATCGAGAAGTTCGAAAATGTGAATCGTAGTGCTTATGGGGGGGCAATTGGATTTATGGATTTTGAAGGAAACTTCAATCATGCTATTATCATCAGGTCTTTTGTAAGTAAAAACCACGAGTTGCATTACCAGGCGGGCGCGGGAATCGTTTCAGAATCCAAGCCTGAAAATGAATTACAGGAAGTATATAATAAATTAGGTGCTTTGACCAAAGCCCTTGAAATTGCTGAAGAAATCTAGAATGAAAGAGAAGAAGAAAATACTGGTTATAGATAATTACGATTCTTTCGTATATAATCTGGTGCATTATCTGGAGGAACTCGATTGCCAGGTGGTAGTGAGACGTAATGATCAACTTCATATTGATGATGTTGCAGATTATGATAAAATATTATTATCACCCGGCCCAGGTATCCCTGAAGAAGCAGGCTTATTAAAGCCAATTATCGAAAAATACGCCTCAACCAAAAGTATTCTTGGCGTTTGTTTAGGAATGCAGGCTATAGGAGAAGTTTTTGGTGGAACCCTTTTAAATCTTGATGAAGTCTATCATGGTGTTGCTACCAAAATAGAATTATTCGTGGATGATGAATACTTATTTGCAGGTCTTGATAAAGAAATACAGGTTGGTAGGTATCACTCCTGGGTCGTAAAAAAGAATTTGCCACCTGTTTTACAGGCTACTAGTTACGATGAAAAGGGTGAAATTATGTCTTTAAGACATACTGAATATGATGTTCGTGGAGTACAATTTCATCCTGAATCTGTGCTGACTCCAGATGGCAAAAAGATGATAAGAAACTGGGTTAATGGTGCTGATTCAGGTAATACCCAAAAAGAGGAAACCTCTACATCAGAAAAACCAATAATATAAATTTAAAAAATCGTCATCCTGAATTCATATCAGGATCTCTAGAGAAGCTGAAATTGTAGATACGTAGTTATCCAATTTCAGCTTGACGCAGAGAAGAAATCACATCTATGAAAGAACTTCTAAACAGGCTCATAAGCCATGAAACCATAAGTACTGAGGAGGCTAAACAGGTTATTTTCAATATTTCTGAAGGTAAATATAACGAAACGCAGATTGCGGCTTTTCTTACCGTTTATATGATGCGAAGTATAACCATCGAAGAGCTGGAAGGTTTTCGTGATGCGCTATTAGAACTATGTATTAAAGTTGATCTTTCAGGCTATGAGGCGGTAGACCTTTGTGGAACCGGTGGCGACGGAAAGGATACTTTCAATATTTCAACTACCTCTTCATTTGTTACTGCAGGAGCAGGCGTGAAGGTTGCCAAGCATGGAAACTACGGAGTTTCTTCAGTTAGTGGTAGTTCGAATGTGATGGAATACCTGGGAATGAAATTCAGCAACGATGCCGGATTTCTGGAAAAATGTATAGACCAGGCTAATATTTGCATTTTACATGCCCCGTTATTTCACCCTGCGATGAAGAATGTTGCTCCGGTGAGAAAAAGTCTTGCTGTGAAAACATTCTTTAACATGTTAGGCCCGATGGTAAATCCGGCTTTTCCAAAAAATCAACTGGTTGGGGTTTTTAGTCTGGAGTTAGCCAGAATGTACGCCTATCTATATCAGAATACCGATAAGAATTATACCATTTTGCACGCTTTAGATGGTTACGATGAGATTTCGCTGACTGGTGAAACTAAAAGCATTAGCAATACTTCTGAAAGAATCTTAAAACCTTCAGATTTTGGAGTTTCAGAATTAAAAATTTCTGAAATTGCTGGTGGTGGTTCTATAGAAAGTTCTGCCGAAATCCTGACCAACATATTAAAAGGAAACGGAACAGAGGCGCAGAATAATGTGGTTTGTGCAAATGCTGGAATGGCTATTGCAACTTCAAGAAATTTGAGTCCGCAGGAAGGTTTCGATGCTGCTAAAGAATCAATTGAATCGGGAAAGGCGTTTGAAAGTTTTAAAAAATTACAGGAATTAAGTCAAAACGGAATTTAATGAATATTCTCGATAAGATCATTGCAGATAAATTCAGGGAAATTGAATTAAAAAAATCGCTGATTCCGGTATCTCAACTGGAAAATTCAGTGTTATTCGACCGGAAATGTGTTTCGCTGGCTGAAAGTATAAAGACCGGCTCAGGAATAATTACTGAACATAAAAGGAGATCTCCTTCAAAATCTGTTATAAACCAGAATTTAAATGTTCAGGATGTGGCTAAAGGTTATGAAAATGCTGAAGCTTCAGGAATTTCAGTCCTCACAGATGGGAAATATTTTGGTGGCTCCCTGGAAGATCTATTATATGCCAGAGCTTCAGTTCAAATACCGATACTTAGAAAGGAATTTATGATAGATGAATACCAGATCACTGAAGCTAAAGCTTACGGTGCAGATGCTATTCTTCTTATTGCTTCGGTTTTGACGCAAGAACAATTAATTTATCTTGCAGATGCAGCAAAATATCTGGGAATGGATGTTCTTTTAGAAGTTCACAATGAAGAAGAATTGGAGAAGTCTTTGAGGGTAAATGCAGATATGATCGGGGTGAATAACCGAAACCTCAAAACCTTTGAGGTAAGCATTGATAATTCGAAAAAATTAGCTAAGCTAATTCCTGATGGAGTTGTGAAAGTTTCAGAAAGTGGAATTAGTAATACTGCAGCGATAGCTGAACTTAAGAATTATGGTTACGAAGGATTTCTTATTGGTGAAAATTTCATGAAAACCGATAACCCCGGAGCTGCAGCGAAAGAATTTATCACAGAATTAAAATCTAAGGTATAAATGCATCAAGAGAACATGAATGAAAAAGCCCTGACTACTTCGGCATCAGGACAAAGTTCTGGATTGAGTCTTAAGGTTTGCGGTATGCAGCAACCCGGAAATATGATTCAGGTAGCTGAATTACAACCCGATTATATGGGCTTGATATTTTATGAAAAATCTCCAAGATATTTTGACGGTGAACTACCAGAAATATCTTCGGAAATAAAAAAGGCCGGTGTTTTTGTCAATGCTGAAATTGAAGAAATTAAGGCGAAAGTCCTAAAGTACAATCTCAATGCCATTCAGTTACATGGAGAAGAAGATGCCGGATACGCTAAGGATCTAAAAGGAGAACTTCAAAAATCAGGAAATACTCCGGAGATCATTAAGGTTTTTTCTGTTGGCGATGATTTCGATTTTCAGCAAATTAAACCTTTCGAGGGAATCGTTGATTATTTTCTATTCGATACCAAAGGAAAACTTCGCGGTGGCAACGGTACTGAATTTGACTGGCAGATCCTGAAAAATTACCCCTCTAGTACTCCATTTTTCTTAAGTGGAGGGATTGGACCGGAACATGGCCGAGCTATTGCCGAATTGAAAAGTCATTTTCACAGAAATGGCAAACCGGGATTATTATATGCTGTTGATGTAAACAGCAAATTTGAATTGAAACCCGGATTAAAAAAATTAAAGGAATTGAAAGATTTCAAAACCAATATAAATTCATAGAATGAGCTATCAGGTTGATGAAAAAGGATATTATGGAGAATTTGGCGGTGCCTATATTCCCGAAATGTTATATCCCAATGTTGAGGAATTGCGTTCACGCTACCTGAACATTATGAAAGAAGAATCCTTTCAGAAAGAATTCAAGGAGCTACTAAAAGAATATGTAGGACGCCCTACTCCGCTCTATTATGCAAAAAGATTCAGTGAAAAATATGGTACGAAAGTATACCTGAAAAGGGAAGATCTTTGTCATACTGGCGCTCATAAGGTAAATAACACCATAGGGCAGATCCTGATGGCGCAAAAACTCGGCAAAAAACGCATTATTGCTGAAACTGGTGCTGGTCAGCATGGAGTTGCTACAGCAACAGTTTGTGCACTTATGGGAATGGAATGCATTGTTTATATGGGCGAGATCGATATTGACAGACAGGCGCCAAATGTTGCACGTATGAAAATGCTTGGAGCTACCGTTGTTCCGGCAAAATCTGGTAGC
Organism: Christiangramia echinicola DSM 19838; assembly: GCF_000423065.1. Classification (GTDB taxonomy): domain Bacteria; phylum Bacteroidota; class Bacteroidia; order Flavobacteriales; family Flavobacteriaceae; genus Christiangramia; species Christiangramia echinicola. The sequence goes on along the minus strand of NZ_AUHG01000011.1, from coordinate 236,113 downwards.
CGAACCTTAAAGGACGCGACCAATGAAGCCATTCGAGACTGGATTAATAACCCGGTGGATACGCATTATATTATTGGTTCTGTAGTGGGACCTCATCCTTATCCAGATATGGTAGCGCGATTCCAGGCGGTGATCTCTGAGGAGATCAAAAATCAGCTGAAGGAAAAAGAAGGCAAGGAAGATCCAGATTTTGTAGTGGCCTGTGTAGGCGGCGGGAGTAATGCTGCCGGAGCCTACTATCATTATCTCGATAATCCCGATGTTGGAATCATTGCGGTGGAAGCAGCCGGAAAAGGAGTAGATTCAGGTGAGAGCGCAGCTACCTCTGCCCTTGGTAAGGCCGGAATTATCCACGGAAGCAAGACCTTGCTCATGCAAACCGGTGATGGACAAATTACCGAGCCTTATTCAATTTCTGCCGGGTTAGATTATCCTGGCGTGGGACCAATGCATGCTAATCTTTATGCTAGTGGCCGTGGAGAATTCATTAGTATTACAGATGAAGATGCGATGAAAGCAGGCCTGGAACTGGCAAAACTGGAAGGAATTATTCCCGCAATAGAAACCTCTCATGCCCTGGCTATTTTTGAGACCAGAAAATTTGAGAAAGATGATATAGTAATAGTGAATCTATCCGGTCGTGGTGATAAGGACCTTAATACCTATATCGAATATTTTAATCTATAAACCTGTCACGCCGAATTTATTTCAGCGTCTCAAGAGATTCTGAAACAAGTTCAGAATGACGGTTCAAAGAAATATTGAAAATGAACAGAATAAATAAAAAACTGCAGGTAGACCAAAAACTGCTTTCTATATATTTTACCGCGGGATATCCGGATATAAATGACACCGAAAAGATCATTGTAGATCTGGAGAAGAATGGAGTCGATTTTATTGAAATTGGGTTACCTTTTAGTGATCCTTTAGCTGATGGCCCAACTATCCAGGAAAGTTCAACCAGGGCTTTAAAAAATGGAATGACTACTGAAAAGTTATTTCAGCAATTGGAGGGAATCCGAGATAAGGTTGAAATCCCGCTGATAATAATGGGTTATTTTAACCCTATACTTCAATATGGAGTGGAAGCTTTTTGCAGGAAATGTCAGGAAACTGGTATCGACGGACTCATAATTCCAGACCTTCCGGTAGATGTATATCATGAGCATTACAAACAGCTTTTTGAAGAATATGGGTTGATAAATATATTTTTGATCACTCCGCAAACTTCAAATGACAGGATCAGGTTTATTGATTCGGTTTCAGACGGTTTTATTTATATGGTTAGCAGCGCAAGCGTTACTGGTTCTACCAGCGGATTTGGCGAAAACACCAAAGCCTATTTCAAAAGAATAAATGAGCTGAAGCTAAAAAATCCGCAAATTGTTGGTTTCGGAATAAAAGATAAAGAAACTTTCGATCAGGCTACGCAATATGCAAAAGGGGCTATTATTGGAAGTGCATTCATCAAACATTTAAATGAAAATGGCACAGCGAATATTAAAGGTTTTGTCCAAAATGTTAAAGCTTTAACCTAATTGTAACAGGCTTTTAGCAACTTTTCAATTCAGTTCTGGTTATCTTAGAGTAAATCTTAAAAACTTAAAGTTATGGGTGGACCAATTGAAGATAAACACAAAGGAAAGAAAGATCGCAGGAAAGATGATCCACTAACTGGGGATTTAGGCGATCGTGATAAGAAAACGAACAAAGTTGATTATGATGAAGAAACTATAAAAGATCAACAAAATAAAAAGTAATTCATGGGTAGAGGTGATAAAAAAACCAAAAGAGGAAAGATCGCCATTGGCACCAGTGGTAAATTAAGGCCTAAACGTAAAAAGTTTAAAATAAAGCCAACCACACTGGCCGACCAGGATAAGAAAGAATTGCGATAATCTAGAAAAATTCTTTATACTGAAGAACCCTGAAATCAAGAGTATTGAATTCAGGGTTTTTCTTTTTCAGGTCTTTATACAATTGCGAACTACCAACAGCAATATTTGCCGCTCCTGAAGGCGCAATCAATGAAACTGTTTTGATCAATCTGCCATCAAGTACGAATTGATGAATTTTTGGCGACTCATTTGAAACTACCTTCATTCTTATTTCAGGATGATTTTCCTTGAGATATTTTCTAAAGAAGTATTCAGGTCCGTTTTTAGAGTTTCCACCAGTAAAAAGAAGAGTTTCAACTTTAGGGTTCTCTCTAAGAATAGCGATCATATCACGCAATTCAACTTTTTGCATGCCAATATCTGAAGCATCGATCTTCTCTCTTCTACTGCTCTCCACCACATCGCAAATTCCAATTCCTCGATTCCGAAGAAAATTCTTCCGCTGATCTATGGCTTCCTGAGTATTTTCAAATTTGAGATTAAGATCAAATATTCGATCTAAAATGGTCCAGAGCTGTCCATCACGGCTACCATAGCAAAAATCAACATCATCTTCCTTGAACTCTCTTTTAGTAAATCTGGGAGGCGGTAGCGTACCTACAACGAGCTTGGTCGCTGTGTCAGGAATAAATGGCGCATATGGATGTTTATGATGAAAAAGTTCCAAAGGATTAATTTTTGTCCCGTCAAGCTGAACTTGACTCAGCTTCTTAAAGACCCTGAATCGAGTTCATGATGACAGATTTTGTTATCTAATAAATGTTGGTTCATTTTCATTTTCGGTATGCTCTTCACTATAGCGATAATCATCATAATCGAAGCCTTTTATATCTTCCAGAGTTTTACAATCATTATCAATAATATAGCGTACCATAGAACCGCGAGCTTTTTTAGCAAAGAAACTAATGATCTTTAATTTCCCGTTCTTAAAATCCTTAAATACAGGAGAGATCACAGGAACTTTCAGTTTTTTAGTATCAACTGCTTTAAAGTATTCGTTGCTGGCCAGGTTCACGAAAAGCTCATCATCTTTCAATTCAGAATTAAGATAATCGGTCACTTTTCTTTGCCAGACGCCGTAAAGATCTTTTTTTCTATCTATTCCAATGGAAGTTCCCATTTCAAGCCGATAAGGCTGAATTAGATCCAACGGTCTCAAAATACCATACATTCCCGAAAGAATCCTTAGAGTATCCTGAACTTTATCCAATTTATCTGTTGGAATCGTATAAGAATCTAGCCCTGTATAAACATCGCCGTTGAAAGCGTACATGGCAGGACGGGAATTTGTTTTATCATGCTCTTCCTGAAACTCCTGGTACCTGGTGTAGTTAAGATCTGCCAGCTTATCGCTAATACTCATAAGATCTGAGATCTTCTTTTTACTTTGCCTGGAAAGTTTACGATTCAGTTTGGAAGCCGTTTCCAGAAATTCAGGTTGGGTGCCTCTGGTAGTGGGTAGTTTTGATTCATAATCCAGCGTTTTCGCCGGCGAAACAACAATTTTCATTTCTTTTCAGTTAATTTTCTATCAAAGATAACCTAACAGTTCAAAAACTAAAAAATCCCTGAAATTTGTTTCTTATGAATATATAGAAGCCGTTTATGCTAGAGATCTTCTAATTGATTCTTTGCATAACCACGCCATTTCTCTATACAATTTACCATGTCCTGAGGAATATCAGAATTAAAGCTCATCCATTCACCGGTTTTAGGATGTTCAAATCCTAAAGTCTTAGCGTGTAATGCCTGTCTTGGAAGTATTTTAAAGCAATTATCTACAAATTGCTTGTATTTTGTGAAAGTTGTTCCCTTCAGGATCCTGTCACCACCATAACGTTCATCGTTAAAAAGAGTATGACCAATATGCTTCATATGAACCCTGATCTGGTGTGTTCTTCCAGTTTCCAATTTACAGCCAACCAAAGTAACATAACCTAAACGCTCAATAACTTTATAATGAGTAACCGCAGGTTTGCCATTTTCAGCATCATCCCCAAGATAAACTATATTCTGAAGTCGGTTTTTTGGGTTTCTACCAATATTACCTTCGATAGTTCCTTCCTCTTCGTCTACATTCCCCCAAACGATCGCAACATATTCACGTTCACTTGTTTTATCAAAGAATTGCCTGGAAAGATGAGCCATCGCCTCTTCCGTTTTGGCGATCACAAGAAGTCCGCTGGTATCTTTGTCTATTCGATGAACTAATCCCGGCCGGTCACTACTGTTATTAGGTAAATTATCAAAATGATGAACCAGGGCATTTATCAAAGTTCCGCTGTAGTTCCCATGTCCCGGATGCACCACCATTCCCGCAGCTTTATTTACTACGAGTAACACATCATCTTCATAAACTATATCAAGCGGAATATCTTCTGGCACCAAAAGGTACTCATAAGGCGGATGCTCGAACATCACCTGAATGGTATCTCCACCTTTTACTTTATAATTCTGCTTTACAGTTTCTCCATTCACATAGATATTCCCGCTTTTAGCAGCCTTCTGAATTTTATTCCGAGTAGCGTTCTCGATGAAATTCATCAAATATTTATCCACTCTTAGGGGCTTCTGCCCTACTTCAGCTTTAAATTTATGATGTTCATAAAGACTTTCGTCCTCCTCTTCATTCTCTATCTCTTCTCTCTGGTCTCTATTAGAACTCATCTACTTCGCTTTCGTTTTCGTCTTCTATATCAAGACTATCTTCTTCTGTATTTCTATATCTTCCGCTGCCATCCCCAAGAACAAGGTCTATTTTAGAAGTTTTCATTAGCTTCTCCCCCGGCTCTACCAGCTTTCCTTTGTGTCTAAGTTCAAGAACTGCATCTTCAGCAATATCTGGCTTATAACTTATTTCTCCAATTTCGAATCCAAGAGATCTTAAAGTCGGCTCCACCTGCCTTCTTGTCTTTCTAATAAGGTTATTCGGAACTTCAATCTTTCTATATCCTGAAGGATTAAGCGTTAGGTAGATCTTTCGATCTTCTTTTACAAATTTACCCGGAGCAGGCACCTGATCTATCACAGAATACCTTGGAAAATCGGGATTGAAATTAGCAGAATCGAGGATCTCAAAATCCAGATCCATCTCGTTCAGCCTCTCTTCCACATTATCCAGATTCATCTTAGCCAGGTCTGGCACTTCAATTCTCTGGTCCTGATTGGTAGAATAATCAAGCCATTGCATCGTTAGAAATGCAAGCACCACTATTACAATACCGGCAAGCACCAATTGAATTAAAAAAGTCTTGCTGAATATAAATCGAAATAATCCCATAGTTTTTAGATAATGGGCAAAGATATAAAACCCTTTGGTTTTGGTGACTGCCCTTTTAAGTGATATTTTTGTTTAACGACATCTAACCGGATATATTGAATATGAAGAAAAAAATTGCCATTGCAATGGGCGGATATTCCAGCGAATATCGCATTTCCATCAACAGCGGAAATATTGTTTATAAACACCTCAACCGCGATCTTTATGAACCCTACCGCGTTCATATTTTAAAAGGAGAATGGTTCGTAGTGGCAGAAGATGACACTCCTTATCCTATTAATAAGAGCAATTTTACGGTGAAGATGAATGACAAGGTCATAAAATTTGACTGTGTCTTTAATACTATCCACGGAACTCCAGGCGAGAACGGACTACTTCAGGCTTATCTTGAATTAATTGGAATTCCACAAACCAGCTGTGATTACTACCAGTCTGCTTTAACTTTTAATAAAAGAGATCTTATAAGTGTACTGAAACCTTATGGAGTTAAGGCAGCGACCAATTACTTTTTAAATAAGGACGAAGAAATTAATACTGCTGAAATTGTTGAAAAAGTTGGCCTACCTTGTTTTATAAAGGCTAATCGAGCCGGAAGCAGTTTTGGAGTTACTAAAGTGAAGACGGAAGACGAGATCGAAGATGCGGCAAAAACTGCCTTTACAGAAGATAATGAAGCTATTGTTGAATCTTTCCTCGATGGAACTGAAGTTTCGGTAGGTGTTATCACTTATAAAGGTGAGATCATTGCGCTACCGGTTACAGAGATCGTTCCTGAAGGTGAATTCTTCGACTACGCTGCAAAGTATCTTGGGAAATCCCAGGAGATCACCCCGGCTAGAATTTCTGAGGAAGACACTCAAAAGGTTCAGGATATTGCGGTTATGATCTACAAGAAATTAAAAATGAAAGGTTTTTCGAGGTCTGAATTTATTTTCCATGAAGGCGAACCTCACTTTATTGAGATGAATACGAACCCCGGAATAAGCCAGGCGAGTATTTTACCTCAACAGGCAAAAAAGGCAGGAATAAGCCTGAAAGATCTTTTTGGCAGTGCTATCGAAGCCGCTCTAAACCAAAAGTGATAATTTCTGATTATCTTTTCCATTCATAACCTATCAAAAACCGCCTGATGAAAAAAGCAGTTTTTCCCGGATCATTCGATCCTCTTACTTTAGGACATACAGATATTATTGACCGTGCTCTCCCTTTATTTGATGAGATCATTCTGGCTATTGGAACTAATTCCAGTAAGAAATATATGTTCAGTCTTGAAGACCGTCTTCATTTTTTGCAAGAAACTTATAAGAATGAACCAAAAATAAAGGTTGAAACCTACAAAGGACTAACGGTTGATTTTTGTAAATCTAAGAAGGCCGGTTTCATTCTGCGTGGGTTAAGGAACGGGCAGGATCTGGAATTCGAAAAAGCTATTGGCCAGACGAATTATAAAATGTCTGGAATTGATAGTGTATTTCTCCTGTCTAGTTCGGGCAAGGCTCATATCTCTTCAACTGTAGTTAGAGATGTTATGCATCACAGCGGAAATTATGAGTTTATGGTACCTGATGTGGTTAGGAAAAAGTAATCTTAAAAATGTCATTCCGAACAAAGTGAGGAATCTCAAAGTTTAGATCCTGAAACAAGTTCAGGATGACGTCTCTAAAAATCAAAATCAAAAATCACTCCGGTATAAAAATTCCTTGGATTTCCCGGGTAATAATAACGTGGCGCTGAGCCTCCAAATCCAACTGCATTAGGAACTATACTAGCCGCATACTCTTCATCCAGAATATTATTTATCCCGAAATTAAATTGAAGCCTGAGATTCTGATTTAATGACCAATTATAATTAAGTTTCAGATTAAGCAACTCATAAGGATCTGTATAGCCAGTATTACCATCATTTAGTGCCATTTCACCGAAGGCCTGGAAATTGACGTTAGCAGTCAAATTTTTAAAAATCGTTTCTACTCCTGGAGAGATCATATATTCTGGGACTCCAGGAATAGTATTTCCAGAATAATTTTCTCCCAGGTCTACAAATTTGTCAAACTTGAAAAAGTTGAAATTTGAGTTGAGAAATAATCTTAATTGAAATTCATCATTTAAATATGTCTGATAAGCTGAAGAGAATTCAATTCCATTATGATCGGCTTTCCCAGCATTCACTCCAACATATTGATCCTGCCCTACTCTTCTTGCTACGAGTAAATTTCTGATCTGAATTGAATACAGATTTACTTCCGTATAAAGTTTATTACTTAACCAATTCCCTTTAAAACCAATTTCATAATTCCAGCCGGTTTCGGTTTGAAGATCTGTATTGATGAGGCCTTCTGGAGTTAAAGTTTCGGCTACCGTAGGCGTGGAAAACCCATGACTTGCCGAAGCATAAATATTCTTTCCCGGAAAAGCCTCAAAACTTAATCCAAGTCTTGGTGATAAAACAGGGTCAAATCTATAATCTCCGGACTGGTCTACGTCGCCCTGAACAAATTTATCTTGCAGATCATAAGCTGTACTATTAAAATTGAATCCCGCCTCCAGTAATAATTTTGAAGTTATTTCGGCATTCAACTGTGCAAATAAATTAATATAATTTCTGTTCTGCTCATTCAGACTCAGGCGATCCCCCTGGACACTTCTTCTTGCTGCACTTTCTTCATATAAATTCTCAAAAGTTCCTGTTTCATAAAATTCGAGCATGGTTTCCGCACCAAAACTTAACTCTGAAATTTTGTTGAAAATTGAGGTTTGATAATTGAATTTTGCTCTGGCACCAAAACTTTTACGATTCTCATCCAGAATATTGAAGGGTCTTGGCTCATAACCATCTCTGGAATTATAAAATACCGAGGTTTGATTTTTTAGATCAGTTGAAAAGTTATGTTCGTAGGAAATTCCGAAGATATTTTTATCGTAAGATTCATAACCCGCCGCCTCATTCCATGTAAAAGCAGCTTTCTCAGGATCAGTTTTAAGATCATCTTCATTTAGTGAACTCGGGATATAAGCTTTCAGATTGGTAAAAGAAAAAAAGAAATTCCAGTAATTCCCGCTCTTGTTTAATAAACCAGCAGAACCGAGCAAAGAGATCCTGTCATATTCTCCATTTTGTCGATATCCGTCACTGTCAATCTGATTATAATAAAATGAAAGATCAAGACTATCTTTTACATAGTTGAAATTTGCTTTAATCTTTTTAGAATTAAAACTACCATAATTGAATCCGGCTTTGATAGAACTACCTTCCGGCCTTTGCTTATCTGTAAATAAACCAATGGCTCCTCCCAGTCCTGCACCAAAAGCGGAGGAAACCGGGCCCTTAAAAATTTCAATTCTATCCAGATATTCTGGATCAAAATCATCCAGGGTTAATTCACCCTCAGCAGTGGTAAGCGGAATTCCATTTATATAAGCCTTGATCCTGTTTGTACTGTATTGGGCTCTGGAGCCAATTCCACGGATATTGATCTTATTTGTATTCAGTGCACCCTGACCAACAAAAACACCTGGTACATAATTGAAATTCTGGACCAGATTAAAATTATCTGTTCGTTGAAGATCATTATCAGAAATAAGACTTACTGAAGCCGGAATCTTCCTGATTTCCTGTGGAATATTAGAACTTCTAACAATAACTTCAGAAAGCTGATCTATATCCTTTTGAAGATATACTTTCATATCTACCTGATTCTCCTCAACAGTCAAAAAAGAACAGAGAAAACCAGTTTTACAAAATTCAAGTTCCAGGGGAAATGCTACAGATATAAATGTAAAATTCCCATTCTTATTGGTCTTAATTGCTTCTCCAGAATTGAGATCTTTGATCTCGACACCCTTTAAAGGTACACCTGATTTACTATCCAGTACCCTTCCGCTAAATTCCTGTGCGATTGATTTCGTAATAGTTACAATTACGAAAAGAAATAATATAATTTTCTTCAAATTGATCTATTCAGCTGAAACCCTCCAGATCACATTTCCGTCATCATCGTTCACTAAAAGTGAACCGTCTGGCAAAGTTGTGACACCTACCGGTCTACCATAAACCTGACTTGAATCATCATCTGCAATGAATCCAGTTAGAAAGTCTTCCGGCTGCTGTGGGTTTCCATTTTCGTCGAAAGGTATGAACAATACTTTGTATCCTGCAAATTCAGCCCTGTTCCATGATCCATGTTGCCCAACGAAAGCTCCATTATGGTATTTTTCAGGAAAGGATTGTTCTGTATAAAAAGTCAAGCCTAATGAAGCCGTATGAGCTCCAACAGGAACATCTGGAATTATAGACTTATTAACCATCTCCTCATGAGGGTTTGAAGCCCACCTTGGATCTTTGATATCTCCGAAATAAGAATATGGCCAACCATACCAGCCATCTTCCTTGACGCTAGTCACATAATCTGGCACGAGATTATTGCCTATTTTATCTCTTTCATTAACTGCAGTCCATAATTCACCGGTTACAGGATTCCAGTCTATCCCAACAGGGTTTCTAAGTCCGGCAGCATATATTTTCTCTCCGGTACCATCAGGATTAATTTCAATAATATTCGCCCTTCGCTCCTCTTTTTCCATTCCGTGTTCACCTACATTACTGGAGCTTCCTACTGTAATGTAAATTTTATCATTATTTGGCCCTGCAATGATATTTCTAGTCCAGTGATGATTATATCCACCAGCTGGCAGATCCATCACCTTTTCAGGTTCACCTTCTATAGTATTCTGGCCAGCTTTATACGGAAATCTAAGTAATGCGTCAACATTGGCAACATAAAAATAATCTCCCAGTACCAACATTCCGAAAGGCTGGTTCAGGTTTTTTAGAAAATTATATCGCTCGTCTGGCACACCATCCTGATCTTTATCTCTAAACATGGTGATCTTATTGGCACTTTTCTTAGCATCATTAGATTCCACAACAAAAATGTCATTATTTGGCGCGACGTAAGTCCAACGAGGATGCTCCAGATCACCCGCGAATTTAGTCACCTTAAAACCATCAGGAGCTTCCGGCATTTGTCCCTCAGGCCAGGGAATAATTTTACTTTCTTTGCTAACAGATTCAGTTGTAAAAGGCGCCGGCAATTCAATTTCACCAATTGCAGTTTCAACATAATCTGGTCCAGATTGCGCTAATTCTTTCTTTTTCTCTTCACTTAAGTTTTCATTTGCCTGGCCTGCCAAATTCATTGAAAATGATACAGCTACAATAAAACCAAGCGTCCTTATTACTTTTTTCATGTCCCTTTTTTATTAAAAGTAAGATGAAAAATTGTTTGCAGAAAGAATCTTCGAGAGTTTGGATTTAATTTAACAAGCCAGTAGAATATTAGAAAATCACTGTTTTTTAGATGTTCTGTGACTTTTTAATTAAGTTTACGGCTCGATTTTTAGGAAAATTTATGAAATGAGCCTTTAGTGAAATATGATTCTATTTATAATCTAAATTGGCGAATTTCATCTGACCAACAATTAAAATAAACATCACCAGATGAAAAAACTATGGTTGGTATTGGGGATTTTGATCAGCCTTACGTCCTGTGATTTCTCAAAATATACGCTTACATCAGAATATGATTTCGAAACACGTTTCGAAAAATCTGGCGGTACAGAAACAGGCACCTATGTTGAAGTCATTGAATTTTATAACGAACTGGCAGATGCATACCCGAGTATAACTGTTCAGGAATTTGGAGAAACTGACAGTGGACTGCCTCTTCATTTAATTATTTACAACAAAAGTGGAGAACAGGATCTCGAGAAAGTAAGAAAATCGAATAGTATCATGCTAATTAATAATGGTATTCATCCTGGAGAAAGTGATGGTATTGATGCCACGATGATGCTTTTTAGAGATTTGGCCGGCGATTCTATTGCTTCACCAAAGAATACGATTATTGCCACAATTCCTATATATAATGTTGGCGGAGCACTGAACCGAAATTCAACAACCAGAACTAACCAAAATGGACCTGAAGAATATGGATTTAGAGGTAATGCCCGCAACTATGATCTCAATCGGGATTTCATTAAAGCAGACACGAAAAATGCTCAGGCATTTTATGAAATTTTTCATTATCTGAATCCGGATGTTTTTATAGACAATCATGTTAGCAATGGTGCAGATTATCAATACTCCTTAACTCATTTGTTCACTCAACATGATAAACTGGGAGGAAATCTCGGAGATTACCTTCAGAAAAAGATGATGCCTGCCCTGGAAGATTCACTAAAGACAAAGGATTGGGACATTACGCCCTATGTAAATGTGTTCAATGAAGTTCCTGATAAAGGTTTCACCCAATTTATGGACTCTCCCAGATATTCCACAGGTTATACGACCCTATGGAATACATTAGGAATGATGGTTGAAACACATATGCTAAAACCATACGACAAAAGAGTCATGGGAACCTATGAACTCATGAGATCAATGATAAAAATCACTGATGCCGAGACTTTAATAATTAAAGATCTACGAAATCAAGCCCGAAGGAAATATTTAACTGACCGCAGTTATCCTTTAAAATTTGAAGTTGATAAAGAAAAACCTACCAAAAGAAATTTTAAAGGATTCGAAGGTGAAAATTTAGAAAGTGAAATAACCGAGCAGGAAAGATTGAAATACGATCGTGACCAACCTTTCACCAGAGAGATCGAATATTACGACAATTTTAAGGTAACAGAGAAAATCGAAATCCCCAGGGCGTATATCATTCCTCAGGGATGGTGGCAGGTGATAGACCGTTTAAAAATGAACAATATTAAAATGGAGGCTCTAGAGAGAGACACCTTAATTAATGTTGAAGCATACAGGATCGAAGATTTTGAAACAAGTGAAACTGCTTACGAGGGACACTACCTTCATAAGAACACGCAAGTATCTAAATCAATTGAAACGATAAGATTCAGAAAAGGAGATTATTTGGTTACTACATTTCAGGATGGAGCAAGATATTTAATTGAGACTCTTGAGCCATCAGCTGTAGATTCATTCTTTAACTGGAATTTCTTTGATACCGTTCTTCAGCAGAAAGAAGGTTTTTCACCTTATGTATTCGAAGATATTGCCAAAGAACTACTGGAAAATGATCCAGATCTTAAAAGCAAATTTGACAGTATAAAACGTAGGGATGCCGATTTCAGGAATGACTGGTATGCACAGTTGGACTGGCTACATAAAAGATCTGACAACTACGAGAAGGCGCATTTACGCTACCCGATCTTCAGACTTCCCCGCTAAGTATTTTTCTGGAAATAACATTTTAATATTGGCGTAGGATTTTTTCAAAGCTTTCTGGCTTTTTTCAAAATTCTTCCATTTGGCTTTCTTAATTCCTTCACTTTGCTCAGGAATTAGCTCTCCATCAAATTCCGTGTACATTTCGTACCAGTAGGTTTCCTTTAGACGAAGCTTACCCTTTCTTTTGAATACATGATAGGTTCTGGTTATAAAACGTTTGATCTCCAGATTGCGAACACCAGTCTCCTCCTCCACCTCTCTAATAGCAGATTCTTCAATACTTTCGTTCTTTTCTGTTTTTCCTTTTGGTAAGTCCCAACGATTATTACGATAGATGAACAGAATCTCTTTTTCTGGATTTATAACCATTCCCCCTGCTGCAGTAACCACTTTCATTTTCTTCAAAAGGAATTTTAAAAGTTTGGCCTCATCGGGATGATAGAGGTTCACATACATTAATTTTCCTTTAAGGATTTTCCTGATCACTTTTTTAAGACGTACCGTCTTTAACGGAAAAGAAGTATATTTTTCCCCAATTTCTTTCTGCGTAGAGATAATTATGGGAATATCATTCACAAAAACTTTATACATTTGCAGCTATGATTTTGAATAAAGAAACAGCTAAAAAGACTGCTGAGCTTTTGTTGCAAATTAAAGCAATAAAATTAGAACCACAACAACCCTTTACCTGGGCTAGCGGTTGGAAGTCGCCAATATATTGCGACAACAGGATAATTTTGTCTTACCCTATGATCAGAAATTATGTTCGTGAGAATTTCGCGAGACAGATTGAAGAGAAGTATGGGAAACCAGATGTGATCGCAGCAGTAGCAACTGGTGCCATAGGAATTGGAATGTTAGTAGCCGAATACTTGAGCCTACCTTTTGCCTATGTGAGACCAGAACCTAAAGGCCACGGAAGGCAAAACCAGATTGAAGGTAATCTGGAAGAAGGCCAGACGGTGGTAGTGATTGAAGATCTAATAAGCACAGGAAATAGCAGCCTTAATGCCGTAAAAGCTCTTAAAGAAGCCGGAGCAAATGTAAAAGGGATGTTCGCGATATTTACCTATGGTTTTGACACCTCTGTGAAAAATTTCGAAAATCTCGAAATCGAACTTCACACTTTGAGTGATTATGAAAATCTTATAGAAACAGCACAGAATAAAAATTATATAAATACAGAAGAGGCAGTAGTACTCCGTAAATGGAGAGAAGATCCTGCCAACTGGAAATCATAAACATGAAATTAGAAAGTCCAAAGGTAACCGCAGGAAAAAGTCAGCAGGAAATGTTTCAGTTTCTTACCAATGTTGAAAACTACGAACAGATAATGCCAAGCAGCAAGGAGAAGTTTGAAGTAATTTCTGAAGACACCTTCCTTTTCCAATTAAAAGGAATGCCTGAAATTAGATTACAAATAACTGAGACTAAAGAACCAGAATTAGTAGTATTGGGTTCAACTTCAGATAAATTCCCATTTCATCTAAATACTCACATTGCAGATGCAGGAGCTGAGCAAAGTGAAGTAAATATGGATTTTGAAGGAAAATTCAACCCTATGATGAGCATGATGATCAAAGGCCCGTTAAAGAAATTTATAACCGCCCTAACAGAGAATATAGGAAAACTATAATTCTAGAAGATAAAAAAATTAAAAGCCGGACATTTTCCGGCTTTTTGGTTTAATAAAGTAATTGAATTTCCTTGAGATCATAAGTTTTAAAAACCGCATCTTCAATTTCAAGATTAAGTTTACCTTCTGTAGTCACCCCTCGAATAATTCCGTTAAAATTTTCTCTGTCATTAGCAGAAAAGGTGGAAACAACATTTAGCCTGAACATACTCTGCGCATATTGCTCCAGGATTTCTGTCCTAGTCTTATTAGGCAACTCTTTTAGTTCCCGCTCTATTTTATAAATCAATTTTTCAAGGATCTCATCCAGATCATAAGTATTACCAGTTATACTTTTTAAAGAACCGGCCTGAGGTAGACCTTCAAAATTAGATTGATTAATATTGAGACCTATCCCGATTATACTAGCAACAATCCCTTCTGTTTTCACTATGTTTTCGATAAGGATGCCGCCAATCTTTTGTTTTGCTGACAGAATGTCGTTTGGCCACTTTACCTTTAATTCAGGTATTTCTAGAGTCTTTAACACCTCTAAAACCGCCAGGGAAATAGTTGCACTAAGCAAAAAATGTCTGGAAATATTCAGTTTGTATTGAGGATAGAGAATGCTGAAGGTTAGATTCTCACCTGCTTTTGACAACCAGTTGGAGCCTCTTTGCCCCCTGCCTGCCGTTTGTGAAATTGCTCTTACACAAACAGGTTCAAAATCTCTGCTTCCTTCGTAAAACTTACGCACAAAGGAATTAGTGGAATCAATGGCATTAACTTTGATTATACGCATATAAAAGTATAAGAGATAAGGCGTTAAATCTTCTGCAAACAATCTCTTTAAAAGAGCAAAAAATGATAAATTTGCGTAAATAAATTAATTTAATGTCAAAAAAGGAAATAAACAGCGATCAACTTATTGCAAATATTATAAAAGGGATAGAGGAAGTTAAGGGTAATGATATTGATATCCTGGATCTTAGAGAAATAGAAAACACCGTTTGTGACTACTTCATAATCTGCAACGGTACTTCCAATACACAGGTTAACGCCATTGTCAATTCCATACAAAAAACAGTTAGTAAAAACCTGAAAGATAAACCCTGGCACATTGAGGGTAGTGATAATGCAGAATGGGTACTTATGGACTACGTAAATGTGGTAGTTCACGTTTTCCAGAAGCATATCAGGGAATTTTACGATATTGAAAGCCTATGGGGTGATGCAAAGATCACTTCCATAGAAACCAGTTATTAAATCCAAATCATTTAGAAAGACATAATGGCGAATCAAAAACCAAAGAAAAAATTAGATCCAAAAAAACCTAAATTCAGTGCTTACTGGATTTATGGTGCGATCATTATTATATTTTTAGGCCTCAATTTGTTTGGTGACGGAGGTTTCTCAGAACCTGCCAAGACAAATCCAGCCGAATTCAAGGATTATCTTAGAAATGGTGATATCGAAAAAGTTGAAATCATCAATCGTAACCAGGCGCGTGTTTATTTAACAGAAGAGGCCAAGGAAAAAGAGATCCATAAGAAAAATATTGAACCAGATTTTTTACCTACAGGAGAATCTCCAACCTATACTTTTCAATTTGGAGACCTTCAGAATTTTGAGAACGATATAAATGAAATAAAAAAGGAAAACAGCTTAAACACTGTTGTGACCTATGACACTTCTAGCGACGTAATTGGTGAGTTGTTCTGGGCTTTACTTCCATTTATATTAATCATTGGTGTCTGGATATTCATAATGAGGAAAATGAGCTCTGGAGCCGGTGGCGGTGCTGGAGGACAGATCTTCAATATTGGTAAATCTAAAGCCAAATTATTCGATCAGAATACAGATGTAAAAACATCATTTAAGGATGTTGCTGGTTTGGAAGGTGCAAAAGAAGAAGTTCAGGAGATCGTTGATTTCCTAAAACAACCAGAGAAGTACACGGCTCTTGGTGGTAAGATCCCTAAAGGAGCCTTATTAGTAGGACCTCCAGGAACTGGTAAAACATTATTGGCTAAAGCCGTTGCCGGTGAAGCTAAAGTGCCTTTCTTTTCTCTGTCAGGTTCAGATTTCGTTGAAATGTTTGTGGGTGTAGGTGCTTCCAGAGTACGTGACCTATTTAAACAAGCGAAAGAAAAGTCGCCTTCGATCATTTTTATTGATGAGATCGACGCTATAGGTAGAGCCAGAGGGAAAAGTAATTTCTCAGGATCTAATGACGAACGTGAAAATACACTGAATCAGTTATTAACTGAAATGGATGGTTTTGGTACTAACACCAACGTGATAGTTGTCGCCGCAACTAACCGGGCAGATGTACTTGATAAAGCATTGATGAGAGCTGGACGTTTTGACAGACAGATCTATGTTGATCTTCCAGATCTTAATGAAAGAAAAGAAATATTTGAAGTTCATTTAAGCCCTCTTAAAAAAGTAGCTGACGAACTGGATACGGAATTCCTGGCAAAACAAACACCTGGTTTCTCAGGAGCAGATATTGCTAATGTTTGTAATGAAGCTGCATTAATTGCTGCCAGAAAAGGGAACAAAGCTGTTGGGAAACAGGATTTCCTTGATGCAGTAGATCGTATCGTAGGTGGACTTGAGAAAAAGAACAAGATCATTACTCCTTCAGAAAAGAAAGCAATAGCTTTCCACGAGGCAGGACATGCCACTGTTAGCTGGATGTTAGAACACGCAGCTCCACTGGTAAAAGTAACCATTGTACCTAGAGGACAATCCTTAGGTGCTGCATGGTATTTACCTGAAGAACGTCTTATTGTAAGACCAGAACAAATGTTAGATGAAATGTGTGCCGCTTTAGGTGGTCGTGCAGCAGAGAAAGTCATCTTTAATAACATTTCAACAGGAGCTTTAAGTGATCTGGAGAAGGTTACAAAGCAGGCCAGAGCGATGGTTACCATTTATGGTTTAAATGATGCCATTGGTAATTTGACTTATTATGACTCCTCAGGGCAAAGTGAATATAATTTCACAAAACCATATAGCGAGAAGACTTCAGAATTAATAGATAAGGAAATCTCTAATTTAATCGAAGAGCAATACAATAGAGCTATCGATCTATTAGAGCACAACAAAGACAAGTTGACTCAGCTTGCTGAAATCTTATTAGACAAAGAAGTTATCTTTAAGGATGATCTTGAAAAGATCTTTGGAAAACGTCCTTTTGAGAAAGAAAAACCATTAGCTAAGCCTTCAAAACAAAAGACGATTCCCAGCGAAGAGGTAGCAAATAGCGAGGACTCTGAAGGAAAAGATACAGATGAAGAAGGAAAATTAACCGAAAACGATTCGGTTAATAAGTAGTGTAGAAGTTGAAGTAAAAAATCTGAAATTAAACAATGGTTAATTTCAGATTTTTTAACTTTGATTAAATGACTGTAAGAATCACACCCAAACCCTATGAATCTATTCAAAAGGTTTCTTAATCCCAAAGCGAAAGCAGATCAGGATCAGGATGTCCCTGAAAATGCCGATAGAGGGAAGTATATGCCGGAGGTAAAATTACCTACCGACGAGCGCTTTATGCTCAATTTTAAAAATAACGGCGGGAAATTCTTATACTGTGTGGAAGATTCAGAAATCCAGGAAGCATTTGACAACATATTAATGGAGAATGACTGGTATGAGACAGAATGCTGTTGCTTTGATGAAAAACTAAAAAGTAAATTCGAAGGTTTTAACCTCGAGTTCAATAAATCAGCAAATGCTGAATTTTACTTATCTACCTGTGAATTTCTTGTTGCAAATGATGGTTCGATATTAATTTCATCCAACCAGATCAAGGAAAGAAAACTGCACGAACTTCCTGCAAATTTCATTATACTAGCTTCTACCAGTCAACTAATTGACACCATTGGAGAAGGCCTAAGAGGCATAAAATTTAAGAACAAACAGCAAATCCCTTCCAATATAACCACCATTAAAAATTTTGAAACTCAAAAAGAAGGTGATTTTATGACTTACGGAAGTAGTACAAAAAACCTATATTTGCTGCTTCTGGAAGATCTGTAATTTATGAGGGAAACCATTATTCGTGCTGTTTCGGGATTGTTGTATACCGCTATACTGGTTGCCTCAATTCTGTCTTCCGAAATTATATTTATAATACTTTTTTATCTTCTAAGCCTGGTATGCTTAGTTGAGATGCAGAAACTCCTGCGTCTAAAAAGCTACGCACTCTACCTATTACAGGCACTATTATTCTACCTGTTTAGCTTTCTGAAATTCAACCAGAATGCAACTGTATTACTTTTATTCATAACAATATTTGTCAACCTGTTTCTGGTAAAGGACCTTATCATCGTTAAGAAGATCCCTGTATTTGAGAAGAAAAAATATATTATCATTATTTTCTACCTCATATCTTCAACGATATTTTTAACCCTCATACCTACTATCGAAGGTGTTTTTATTCCGAAACTTGTTATTGGAATCTTTTTCCTGATCTGGACTAATGACACTTTTGCTTATTTAATTGGTAAGAACTTCGGAAAACGAAAGCTTTATGAGAAAATTTCTCCTAATAAAACTATTGAAGGGTTTCTAGGAGGGCTAGTCTTTAGCGTATTAATGAGCTACGCCATATGGTATTATACAGATTTCCTAACCATGTGGACCTGGCTGGGAATGGCTATAATCCTTAGCATTTTTGGTACTCTAGGGGACCTTATTCAATCAAAATTTAAACGACAGGCAGGCGTAAAGGATAGTGGGAAGCTAATGCCGGGACACGGAGGATTGTTTGATAGACTAGATAGTATTATCTTTGCGAGCCCATTTATTTATGCCTATTTATATATACTAAACTATGTTTCATAAAGAAGGATACAAAATAATGACGATCACGGCAATCATATTGATTGCAATAAATATGATCACCTACAGTTTTATAAATGTATACTGGATTAAATTCGCCATTCTTGTTGTATCGATCATATTTTTTCTTCTGATAATTCAGTTTTTCAGAAACCCGAAAAGAGCAACAAGCCATAACAACAAGCATATTATCGCTCCAGTAGATGGTAAAGTTGTAGCGATAGAGGAAGTTTATGAAAAAGAATATTTCAAAGACAATAGATTACAAATTTCGATCTTTATGTCACCAATCAATGTACATGTAACGCGGCATCCTGTTGGTGGAAAAGTAACATATAGTAAATATCATCCTGGAAAATTTCTTGTAGCCTGGCATCCAAAATCCAGCGAAGAGAATGAAAGAACTACTGTTGTGGTTAAAAATGATATTGCCGGTGAGATCCTTTACAGGCAAATTGCCGGTGCAATGGCTAAGAGAATCGTAAATTATGCCGAAGTTGACACTGAAGTAGTTCAGGGAAGTGACAGCGGATTTATTAAATTTGGTAGTCGTGTAGATGTGTTTGTTCCTGTAGGTACAAAAGTGAATGTTGAGATAAATCAAAAAGTAAAAGGAGGCGTTAGTGTTATCGCTGATGTCGCTTCATAATTATTATGATGGCACAAGAAAATTCAAAATTTCTAAAAGCCTACGATATGGCGAGTTGCACCCAACAGCAATTTCCACCAGATGTGCTTTTACATTTTTACGCCCTTTATAAGCGAGCTACTGAAAGGAATGGATTCTACATACCTCCAACCAACCAGGGTGACCTTAGAAGTGCATTTAAGATCAATGCACTGGTGCAGGTTAAAGACCTGAGCAAGAAGGAAGCACAGGAACGCTATATAGAAATGGTAGAACAACACATTGGAGAAATACCGAAATAATTTTCTTTAAATTCAAAAACAAAAAAAAGAGGACTATTAGTCCTCTTTTTGTTTTCTATTATATGACTGGAAATTACCCCAGACTTTTAAGACTTGCTTTCAAGGCTTCAATTTTAGCCTCAGCATCAGCCTTTTTGGTTTTTTCAATTTCAACAACTTTATCTGGTGCGTTATTCACAAATCTTTCATTAGAAAGCTTTTTATCTACAGATTTCAAGAAACCTTCAGTATAGCTCAATTCTTCCTGGATCTTCTTCTTTTCTGCCTCAACATCTATAGCACCAACGATAGGTATAAAGTACTCGTTAGATCTAACCCTGAAAGAAAGTGCACCATCCACTGAACCATTTACGTATTCCAATTTACCAACATTCCCCATTTTAGAAATAACAGAGTCAAAGGTTTTAGAAGAGTCTTCATTATCAAGAACACTTAGATCTATTTCATTTTTAAAAGAAATATTCTTATCCTTTCTAATCTTTCTAACCCCTGCAATTACCTCTGCAGCATGAGAAAACTCTTTTATAATGGTTTCATCAAATGCAACTTCTTCTGGCCATGATGCAATAATTAAAGCTTCCTCTGGAGTCCGTTCTGTTATTTCCTGCCAGATCTCTTCAGTAACAAATGGCATAAAAGGATGTAACAATTTTAAATTATCCTCCAGTATAGCGATGATCTCTTTAAAGGTTTTCGCATCCATGGGAGCTCCATAAGCAGGTTTTACCATTTCCAGGAACCAGCTACAGTAATCATCCCAAACCAACTTATAAGTAGCCATCAATGCATCACTAATTCTATATTTAGAATAATGATCCTCGATCTCACGTAAGGTTTTTTGAAATTTGGAGGTATACCAATCAATAGCCATTCTTGCAGTTTCCGGCTGCTCAATTTCTTCTGAAATTTCCCATCCTTTCACTAACCGGAAAGCATTCCAGATCTTATTGGTAAAACCACTTCCCTGTTTGCACAAGTCCTCGTCAAACATAAGGTCATTACCAGCAGGTGAACTCAATAGCATTCCTACTCGTACACCATCTGCACCGTATTCCTCGATCAAACCTAGAGGGTCTGGAGAATTCCCAAGAGATTTAGACATTTTTCTTCTTTGCTTATCTCTTACAATTCCAGTAAGGTAAACATTCCTGAATGGCCTCTCTCCTCGATACTCATAACCTGCCATGATCATCCTGGCCACCCAGAAGAAAAGAATTTCAGGGGCAGTTACCAGGTCATTCGTAGGATAGTAATATTGAATTTCTTCATTTTCAGGCTCCAGAATACCATTAAAAACGCTCATTGGCCATAACCATGAAGAGAACCAGGTATCAAGCACATCTTTGTCCTGAGTAAGCTCTGATGCCTGCAAATCTGAATTTCCAGAAGCCAATCTTGCACTCTCCAGCGCCTCTTCTGCAGATTCAGCTACTACAAAATCATTTTTCCCTGAACCATAATAGTAAGCTGGGATCTGGTGTCCCCACCATAACTGACGTGAAATATTCCAGTCTCTCACATTTTCCATCCAGTGACGGTAGGTATTCATGAATTTTTCAGGAACCAGGTTAATATCATCGCCAACTACAGCTGCCAGGGCAGGCTCTGCCATTTCTTTCATTTTCAGGAACCATTGATCACTAAGTTTTGGTTCTATTACAGCTCCCGTACGTTCACTGGTACCAACTTTATTTACATGATCTTCTACTTTCTCCAGAAATCCAGAAAGCTCAAGTTCCTCAACGATTTCAGCACGAACCACAAAACGATCTTTTCCTTCATAATGTAATCCGTAGTGATTTAAAGTCGCATCATCATTAAAGATATCTACTACATCAAGATTATGTTTATCTCCTAAATTCTTATCGTTTTCATCATGTGCCGGAGTCACTTTTAGACAACCGGTACCAAATTCCATATCCACATACTCATCCTCGATGATAGGAATGGCTCTATTACAAATAGGCACAATAGCCTTTTTACCTTTTAAATGCTCAAACCTTTCGTCATTTGGATTAATACAGATCGCGGTATCCCCCAATATAGTTTCAGGTCTTGTAGTCGCAATCGTTAGCTCCTCATTAGTGCCATCAATTTTATACTTTAGATAGTATAGCTTACCATTTCTCTCTTCATAATGCACTTCCTCATCAGACAAGGTCGTTTTGGCCTGAGGATCCCAGTTAACCATTCTGTATCCACGATAAACCAATCCTTTTTTATAAAGATCTACAAAAACCTTGATCACAGAATCAGACATATCCTCATCCATGGTGAATTTCGTCCTGTCCCAATCACAGGAAGCTCCTAAATGTTTTAGTTGCTGTAAAATGATTCCGCCATGCTTATGAGTCCAATCCCAGGCATGTTGTAGAAATTCCTCCCGACTTAGATCATTCTTTTCAATCCCCTCAGATTTCAATTTGGCTACTACTTTAGCTTCTGTAGCAATAGATGCATGATCTGTTCCCGGTACCCAACAAGCATTATAACCTTTCAACCTGGCTCTTCTAACCAACACATCTTGAATAGTATTATTCAACATATGCCCCATATGAAGCACTCCTGTCACGTTGGGCGGCGGTATTACAATAGTATATGGCTCTCTCTCATCTACACTGGAATGAAAATAATTATTCTTCATCCAGTAGTCGTACCACTTATCCTCTACTTTTTTCGCATTGTATTGTGAAGCAATTGCCATTTCTTGGTCTGATTTTTGAAATAATGGCAAAAGTAATTATTAATGAAGGATTATGAAAGCTGCTGAATTGATATAAATTTTGAGAATTGAATTATTTCAGCTTATCTTTACTATTCCGCTAAATTTTAAAATTATGAAAAAACTAATTGCAATCGCCATATTCGTTTTCGCTGGAATGTCTGTAGCACAGGCTCAGAAAATAGCTAAAATGGAATTTAAGTCTGAAACTATAGACTATGGTGAAATAAAAAAAGGTAGTGACGGTGTTAGAGTATTTGAATTTACGAATACTGGTGACGCTCCTCTGGTTATTGAAGACGTAAAATCAAGTTGTGGTTGTACGGTTCCGAAGAAACCAGAAGAACCAATTCTACCAGGAAAAACCGGACAGATTGAGGTGAAATATGACACCAAAAGAGTTGGCCCTATTAGAAAAACAGTAACTGTATATTCTAATGCTGCAGAATCTGTGAAAGCCTTAAAAATTAAGGGTACTATTCTAGATGTTGAAAGTAGTGATGAAGACGAAAGCTAATATCTGAATATGATATATTTTATAAAGCCTTCCCACACCGGAAGGCTTTTTTTATAGGATTCTTTCTAGTCGGAATTCGATTTCGATAGGCCTTCCTTTTCGAACTACCTCGATCTTAATTCTCCTACCCTCTTTTGATGAAAGTATCTCGTTTATTTTTTTTAGGTTATAGCGATATACCGGCCTCCCGTTTATTTCAATAACTTCATCTCCAACCTGCAAACCGGAAATATCGGCAGGAGAATCTGGTCTCACTTCAGCTATTTCATAACTTGGTTCAAGAGAAAAAATTATATTCACCTTCTTACCTGAACTATAAGCTAGAACTCCATCCTTGTTCTCATTTTCTATATTAAACTGTGATTTCACGATAGCTTCATCTTTCACCATCCTGTAGCCGTTATGTCTAATTACAATACCACTCATATTATATTCAAATGGATCCCGAAAATTGCCGTTAGGTTTCAATCTTAATATTCGTCGTTGATAGTCAAAAACAGAATGAAATCGCTTTAAAACCTGAGCACCGATACTTCCGTCTCTTTCCTCAAATGAATTTACGGCCACCAGGGATAAACTATCTGGAAAACTAACCGTGATATCTTTAAAGGAATAATCTTTTAATGAAAGACCATCAATCCTGCTTCTATCTCCATATACACTTCCTGTTATACCAAATCCCAGGAAGTCTTTAAAAGACTTTTCCGGAACATATAATCCTTTACCTGGATCCTTAAATAACCAGAGTGCATCTCCAGAACCGCTATCAACCAAAAGGTCAACTATCTCAGATTCATTGTCATTAATAGAAACTTCAGCCTGTATATAAGGCTTTTGCTTATAGAATTGTAATGGCAATTCCACACATCTTCTGCATTTTTTGTATTTGAATTCATCTGGATGATAAACTTTCATCCATTCTGCCCTGTAATTGAACTCTACCACAAAATCTTTAAAAAAATCATAGCCTAATATTCCGTTTATAGGGATACCAAGACGGTTAGAAATACTAAAAACTCCGCCTTCTATCAGGTAGACATCCAGATCAAAACTTATGGCTTCTCCTACACGTAATTTATTCTTCTTAGATTTTAAAGCCCGTAGAGGTTTTCCAGAGCCAAGGCCTTTGATATAAATCACAGATGGATTATTCACCTCAATTGAATCTTCACTGGTAAAGCTGAAAAGAATAGTAGAATTCACACCAGTGTCTAGCAAAAATGACAATTTTCTCCCGTTTAATTCAACCGGCAATATCACAAGGTCATTTACAAGCTCAAATTTCTGTTTGAAATACCCTTTATCATTATCAATTTCAAAATCATTCTGAGAGAAAACATTTGTAAAAATTACAGAAACTAAAAAGACTATGACCCGAGCTGGTATTTTGCTATTTGAGATCATACCTTATTAAATTACAAAAAATACCGGATAATTACTATCTATTATTATTGATTCATCGTTTAATTTTGCAATTTTGCAATCCACAAATAAAAAGCTATGCCTAAAATTTCAAATAAAGGGCGGGAAATGCCTGAATCTCCTATAAGAAAGCTGGTTCCTTATGCTGAAGCAGCAACAAAAAAGGGTCGTAAAATATACCAGCTCAATATTGGACAGCCAGATATCAAGACTCCACAGGGAGCTTTAGATGCTGTAAAAAATCATAATATTGAAGTATTATCTTATAGTCATTCAGCAGGATTTGAAAGCTATAGAGAAAAACTAGCCGGGTATTACCAAAAAACTTCAATTCCAGTAGAGAAAGATGATATCATCATAACTACAGGTGGCTCTGAAGCGTTATTGTTCGCGATGGGTAGCATTACAGATCCAGGTGACGAAGTAATTATCCCTGAGCCGTTTTATGCCAATTATAATGGTTTTGCTACCGCTTCTGGAGTAAAAATAAGACCAATTCAGGCTAGTATCGATACTGGATTTGCACTACCTCCAATCTCAGAATTCGAAAAGCTTATTACTGAAAAAACCAAGGGGATCCTTCTATGCAATCCGGGAAATCCCACTGGTTACCTGTACACCAAAGAGGAAGTGAAACAATTAGCAGATCTTGCTTTAAAACATGATATTTTTATAGTTTCAGATGAAGTATACAGAGAGTTCGCTTATGAAGGTGCGGTTCACCATTCTATAATGAGCATCCCGGAACTTGCTGAAAATGCAATAATGGTAGACTCTGTATCCAAAAGATACAGCATGTGTGGAGCACGTATTGGGTGCCTTGTATCTAAAAACAAAGAAGTCATCGCTACTGCAATGAAATTTGCTCAGGCCAGGCTTAGCCCTCCTACATTCGCTCAAATTGCAAGTGAAGCTGCATTGGAAACTCCACAAGAATATTTTGATGACGTAATAGAGCAATATACTTATAGAAGAAATTTACTTGTAGAAGGTCTGGAAAAAATTGATGGAGTAAAAGTTGCCAAACCAAAGGGTGCTTTCTACTGTATTGCTGAATTACCGGTTGAAGATGCAGATGATTTTGCAAGATGGTTGTTAGAAGATTTTGAAGATGATAACGAAACCATCATGGTCGCTCCTGCTGCCGGATTCTACTCTACCCCTAACACTGGTAAGAACCAGGTTAGAATCGCCTATGTTCTTAAAAAGGAAAATCTGGAGAGAGCAATCGTTATTCTTGAAAAAGCGCTAAAGCAATATAACCAGCAAAATTAATGCGCGTACTGCGGAATTTTTCTCTTAAAGATTATAACAGCTTTGGCATTGAAGTTAAAGCCGATAAGTATATTTCTATCAAAGATCTTGAGGATCTAAGAACTATTCTGCGTAAGAGTTACGCCTCAGAGCTTTTTATACTTGGTGGGGGCAGTAATATGCTTTTAACCCGGGATATTCGCAAAACCGTATTGCACATTGCATTAAAAGGAAAGCGAATAATTTCTGAAACTGACAAGGAGGTCATTGTAGAAGCCGAGGCCGGAGAAAACTGGCATCAGTTTGTTCTATGGACGCTTTCCCAGGATTTTGGCGGACTGGAAAACCTATCCTTAATTCCCGGGAATGTAGGCACAGCGCCTATTCAGAATATTGGTGCGTACGGCGTAGAGTTGAAAGACAGCTTCGTTAGCTGTAAAGCCACCAACGTACAAACACTGGAAGAAAAAGTATTTGATCTTGAAGAATGTCATTTCGACTACAGGAATTCAATTTTTAAGAATAGGTTAAAGGGACAATATATTATAACTTCGGTTAGATTCAGGTTAACTAAAATTGATCATAATCTACAAACGAAATATGGTGCTATATCCGCTGAATTAGAAAAGGAAGGAGTGAAATCCCCCACAATTCAGGATATTTCTAATGCAGTTATAAGTATTAGAAACTCAAAGTTACCCAATCCCAAGGAAATTGGTAATAGCGGTAGTTTCTTTAAAAACCCTGTAATCACAAAAGCTCATTTTTCAATCCTAGAATCTAAGTTTCCAGAAATTCCTTCTTATACAATTTCTGAAGACGAGATCAAAGTACCTGCAGGATGGCTAATAGATAAAGCCGGCTTTAAAGGATATAGGAATGGAGATGCGGGAGTTCATAAAAATCAGGCGTTGGTCCTGGTAAATTACGGTGAGGCAAGTGGCGAAGAGATACTCTCTCTCTCAAAAAAGATCCAAGATGCCATAAAAGATCAATTTGACATAGATCTGGAAGCTGAAGTAAACATTATATAAAAAAAGGGAAATGCTTTCGCATTTCCCTTTTTAAATTTCCAAGGATTTTATCCTTATGCTTTCTTCATTACAACCGCATCAATGATATGTACAACGCCATTAGAAGCATCAACATCTGCCTGAACAACAGTCGCTTTATTTCCAGCTTCATCAGTAAGAATTACATTTTCACCTTCAATAGTCGCTTTTAATTCGCCACCACCTACAGTAGAAATTGCATATTCTCCATCATTGTCCTGAATCATTTTAACCAGTTGTTGAGAAGTTACTTCACCTTCAACAACGTGATACTTCAGGACTCCAGCCAGCTGATCCTGATTCTCTTCCTTCATTAAATTATCAAGAGCGGCTTTATCTACTTTGCCAAATGCTGCATTATTAGGTGCAAATACTGTAAATGGACCTTCCTCAGTCTTCAACATTTCAGCTAATTCTGCAGCCTGTAATGCACTTACTAAAGTACTAAGGGTATCTGTTGCCATTGCCTTTGCAGCAATACTGTTAGATTCCATTTCCATCTTCTCCTTTTCGGCTTTCATTTCAGCTTCTCTTTCAGCCTCCATTTGTTCCATACGTTCTTTTTCCTTTTCTTCCTGTTCTTTCTTACCATCATTACATGATGTGAACATAAGCGCAGAAAGTGCAAGAACGCTAAATAACATTTTAATTTTCATAATTGTAGTTTTTTTCGTGATTAACGGTGCAAGATATTGTGCAAAAGACAGTTATAACCTATGATTCGATTAAAGTTTAGTTAAATATTGTAAAGATTATATTAATGCGCATTCCTATTTTTAGTTGCTTCTTTTTATTGTTATTTTTGCATCACAATAATTAGACATGAAACTTTTTATCATAAGCATCGTATTATTAGGATTAGCTTTTGCCGGGATCGCTATAAAGATCTGGGGTAAAAAAGATGGTAAATTTGCCGGAACCTGCGCAAGCCAGAATCCTTATTTGAATAAATCTGGTGAAGCATGTAGCTTCTGTGGCAAACTACCAGATGAGATGGAAAACTGTTCTGAAACTCCAAAGACTACCTAGGCTGGATGGGAACATTATTACTGGGGATTTTCATAATTGTTAGCTTAGTAAATCTACTCTACTTCTTCTCATTCTTTTCTTTTGCGACAACAAATACTAAAAGCAAACTACATCCAGAAGTTGCTGTATCTGTTATTATATGCGCTAAGAATGAATCTGAAAATCTGAAAAATTTCCTACCAGCTATCCTAGAACAGGATTATCCAGATTTTGAAGTAATCGTTATCAATGATGCTTCTACAGATGATACCCTGGACGTAATTGAAGAATTTCAGAAAATAGATCCAAGAATTCAGGTGGTTGATGTACAGAACAATGAAGCATTCTGGGCTAATAAAAAATATGCCCTTACTCTTGGAATTAAAAAAGCCCGCAATAAACATCTCTTATTTACAGATGCAGATTGCGCACCACAATCTAAAAACTGGATAAGTGAAATGTCCAGAAACTTCCAGCCTGGAAATTCTATTGTTCTTGGTTATGGAGGCTACTTTCAGCATACTGGCTCAATATTAAATAAGCTTATACGTTTTGAAACCCTTCTAACTGCCATACAGTATTTTTCTTACGCAAAGCTTGGATCTCCATATATGGGCGTAGGAAGAAATCTTGCTTACACTTCTACTCAATTTTATGAAATGAAGGGATTTGCCAGTCACCTCCATTTAAGATCTGGTGATGATGATCTCTTTGTTAACGAAGCTTCTACAGCCGATAACACCTCAATATGCTTCCATCCAGATTCTATTACTCGCAGCGTACCTAAAAATAGTTTTTCAGACTGGTTTCATCAGAAAAGAAGGCATGTTTCTGTCGCTGGACATTATAAGACAAAGCACAAAGTGCTCCTAGGATCCTTTTATATTTTCAGAGTATTATTCTGGGTATTGTTTGCCTTACTTTTAATTTTTGAAATTCAACCGCAGATTGTTCTGGGTATTTTAGGATTGAAATTAGTCACAGAAGCTTTTGTATATATTAAGGCTGGGAGAAAACTGAAGGAAAATGATGTAGTTTGGCTATTCCCGTTTTTCGATCTATTTTTAATTTTCATGCAAATGGCTATCTTTATAGCTAACCTCATCTCAAAACCCAAGCATTGGAAATAAATCCAGACCATCTTCTTGAAAAAATCAGGGAGGCGAAAAAGGGAAGTCAATCGGCTTTCAATTATTTACTGGATAGATACTGGAATGACGTTTATGGTTTTCAGCTAAAAAAGACCAGAAATGAATACGAGTCGGAAGATATTACGATTCAAACTTTCTCCAAAGCATTCAACAAAATAGATACATTTGACGAAAATTATTCATTTTCTACGTGGCTAATAGCGATTTCCAAGAATATACATATAGACCAGGTACGTAAAAAGAATTCTTCTATACAATCTCGTACTTCGGTTCATGATGAAGAACGTGTTTATGAAATTGTAGATGAAACGCCCGGTATTGAAGACAAACTTATTAAGGAGCAAAATCTGGAGCAGCTACTTTCAGATATCAAACAATTGAAACCACACTACCAGGAAGTCATAAATCTTAGATTCTTTCAGGAAAAATCATATAAGGAAATTGCTAAATTTCTAGATGAACCAATGAATAATATCAAGGTGAAGTTACTGAGAGCCAAAAAGTTATTAGCAGAGATCATTGAAGCCCGAAATAGTTAAGTAAGGTTTTTGAGACTGTCGAGTCTAATTTATGCAGTTCACCATATTATTGTATCTTTGAACCTCAGATTTTTGCTATGAATACAGACGTTGCGCCCGTAAAATCCAAAACAGAAAGAAAGCCTAAACCAAAATGGCTTCGTGTCAAACTTCCTACCGGTAAAAAGTATACCGAATTAAGAAGTCTTGTAGACAAGTATGACCTTCATACTATTTGTACTTCTGGTAGCTGTCCTAATATGGGAGAATGCTGGAGTGAAGGTACTGCTACATTCATGATCTTAGGGAATGTTTGTACCAGATCCTGTGGTTTTTGTGGAGTTAAGACCGGAAGACCGGAAACTGTAGATTGGGACGAGCCTGAAAAAGTGGCCAGATCTATCAAGTTAATGCAGATCAAGCATGCCGTGGTCACTAGTGTAGACCGTGACGATCTTAAAGATATGGGTTCTATTATCTGGGCTGAAACAGTAAAAGCCATTCGAAGAATGAATCCTGAAACCACACTGGAAACACTGATTCCAGATTTTCAGGGTAATGAAAGAAACATAGACCGGATCATTGAAGTAATGCCCGAAGTTGTTTCTCATAATATGGAAACGGTAAAAAGACTTACCCGTGAGGTAAGAATACAGGCAAAATATGATCGAAGTCTTGCGGTGCTTAAATACCTTAAGGATAACGGCATAAAAACAACCAAATCCGGGATCATGCTTGGATTAGGAGAGCAGGAAGAGGAAGTTATTCAAACCCTTAAAGATCTTCGTGAAGCGGGAGTTGATGTTGTAACCATTGGCCAGTATTTACAACCTAGTAAAAAGCATTTACCTGTTAAACAATTCGTTACCCCAGACCAGTTCAAGAAATATGAGCAAATTGGTCTTGACCTTGGGTTTAGACACGTTGAAAGTAGCGCACTGGTAAGATCTTCATACAAAGCACAGAAACATATTAACTAGTCTCTAGATGGCTAAAACAATTAATATTGCCATTAATGGTTTTGGCAGAATAGGCAGGAATCTATTTAGAATTCTTCTGGATCATCCAGTGATTAATGTCGTTGCAATAAATGATATTCACGATGCTAACAGTCTCGCACATCTTTTAAAATACGATAGTATACATCGCACCTTAAAAGCTGATGTAGCTACAGAAGATTCCGGTATTAACGTAAATGGTAAATTTATTCCCTTACTTAATTTCAGTAATCCTGCAGATATTCCATGGAATGAACATCATGTTGACATTGTCGTAGAATCTTCAGGTCAGTTTAAAACGGAAGAGACTTTAAAAGGGCATCTTAAAGAAGGAGTAAAAAAGGTTATACTTTCAGTCCCCCCTCAGGATGACAATATAAAAATGGTGGTTCTTGGTGTTAATGAAGAAATTTTAGATGGTTCTGAGAGCATTATTTCTAATGCCTCCTGCACGACGAACAATGCTGCCCCAATGTTAAAGGTTATCCATGACCACCTGGAAGTTACTCAGGCTTACATTACTACCGTACACTCTTACACCTCAGACCAGAGTTTGCATGACAAACCGCATAAAGATCTTAGGAGAAGCAGAGCTGCAGCTCAATCTATTATCCCTACAACAACTGGTGCGGCTAAAGCTTTAACAAGTATTTTCCCAGATCTAAACGATGTTATTGGAGGATGCGGAATAAGAGTACCTGTACCAAATGGATCACTTACAGATATGACCCTGAATGTAAAAAAGGAAACAAACATTGAGGAGGTCAATTCTCTTTTTAAAGCTGCTTCTGAAGGCCAATTAAAAGGCATCATCCAATATACTGAAGATCCAATAGTGTCTGTAGATATTTTGGATAATGGACATAGCTGTGTTTTTGATGCCCAGATGACCTCAGTAATTGGCGGTAAATTGGTAAAATTAATCGGATGGTACGATAATGAAATTGGCTACTCAAATCGTCTTGTCGATTTAATTTCACTCATTAACGATAAATAGCTATATTTAACCACATTAACAGCTGCTAGCTATTTTTCCCTAATGAAGAACTTAAAGCTTATCTTAATATTATTGTGTTGTTTTGCACAATTTGGATTCCAGGATGCACCTATCAGCGAAACCGAACCCAAACCGGCGCAAATCAAACAGTTGCTTAACGATGCTGAAATGTCTATTGACATGATGCAATTTGACCAGGCACTTAATCAACTGCACAAATCCCTGGAGCTTTCAAAACGTATAAATCATAATAGATATATTGCTCTTAGTAGTAGTATTCTGGCTAGAATGTATGGAGTTCGTCATGAGTATGACAAGGGAATCACTCAACTTGAAAGAGCCATCTCCATACAGCGAGAGATAGACGATGAGTCCGGTCTACATTATTCATATATAATGTATGGAAAGCTATTAAATAACAAAGGTCAGAAAGAACGTGCTTTAAAATATCTTAATCTAGCCCATGATTATTATACAGAAACCGAAAATGATGAACAACTAGGTATAATTGCCTTAAACAAGGCTATAATCTTTATGCGTGAAGACAAAACCCGGGATAGGGCAATGTCTGAATTAAACAATGCAGGGATATACCTGGAAGAAAGCAACAATAAATATGAACTATCCAGACTTCATTATTACTTAGCTAGAGGTCATATATACCAGGGGGATTTTCAAAAGGCAGAAAAAGCTGCGTTAGGCTCTCTGGAAATTGCCAGTAGCGGGAATTTTACTGGAATGACGCTGTATACTTATGGAATTCTAAGTGAAATCGAGGAAAATCGAAATAATCCTAAGGAAGCCCTGGCTTATCTGAAAAAAAAGGAACAGGTTAGCGATGCTGTATTTAATGCGAATAAAGAAGCTCTGGCCTTTGAAGCCAGATCAAGATCTGGCCTCGATGCCTTAAAAAGTACTGTAGACGAACTTACACTACAAACAGCAGAGCAAGAAAGAACTTTAAAAGTAAACAAGCTCACTACGATCCTAAGTGTTGCTTTGATTACCATTTTATCTCTATTAACGCTTTCTCTATATAAAAACAACAACCTAAGAGCCAGAGCGAACGAATTACTCCAGAAGAAAAATTCAGAATTAGTACTGGCAAAAGAAAATGCTGAAAAGGCCTCCCTTGCAAAGGCACAATTTCTTACAACGATCACACACGAACTTAGAACCCCTTTATATGCTGTAACGGGACTAACTCACCTATTACTTGAAGAAAGCCCTACAGAAAGTCAGAAAGAGCATCTAAATTCACTTAAATTCTCTGGGGAATATCTACTCTCTCTAATAAACAACATTCTAGACCTCAACAAACTGGAGGCAAACAAGGTAGAAATTGTGAATTCAAATTTCGATCTTGAAAAACGAATGTCAGATGTGTTGATAGCCCTGAAGAATTCAGCAGACGAAAGAAATACAAAACTTCACTTTGATTTTGATAAATCTATACCTGAAAAATTAGGCGGTGATCCTCTTAAGATCTCACAGATATTAATAAATCTAATAGGTAACTCGATTAAATTTACCGAAGATGGAGATATCTGGATATCAGTTAAAAAGACGAAACAGGTAGATAAAAATGTTACCTTATTATTCGAAATAAGAGATAATGGTGAAGGTATAGGCAAAGAAAAACAGAAAGCAATCTTTGATAATTTCACTCAGGGATCTACTCAAATAAATAGAAAATTCGGAGGCACAGGCTTAGGACTATCTATCGTTAAAAACCTACTTAGTTTACTGGGTAGTGAGATCGACCTTGAAAGTGAATTAGGCGAGGGATCAAAATTCACTTTTGAACTGGATTTTGAAGCTCCGGAGGTTGAGCTTAAAAAAGCAATAGCTACAGCTAAAATTGATCAAGCCAAGATTACCAACGAGATCATGGAAGACAAACGTATCCTCGTTGTAGAGGATAACAAGATCAACCAGATGATCACACGTAAGATCCTTGAAAAGAACAAGGTAATTTGCGATGTAGCCGACAATGGAACTATAGCTATTGAAAAGGTTCAAAATAATAATTTTGACCTTATTTTAATGGATATACATATGCCGGGAATTAGTGGAATTGAAGCTACTATAGAGATCAGGAAATTTGATGAATTTATTCCTATCATCGCTCTTACTGCCGTTACTCTGGACGATAATCTTGATGAATTCTACCTAAATGGCTTTAATGATATTATCCCAAAGCCTTATAAAACCGAAGAATTTTTCCACAAGATAAATAAGTACCTGGCCGCTAGAGAAACCACAGTCTAAATTTCTGGCACAGGCTTTGTAAAAAGAAATGCTAATTAAATTATATAGAGAAGACTCATATAGTTTGAATTAGCCAAATATAAAAAGAGGTGTTTTTTACACCTCTTTTTCATTCACATATGACATGATTTTCTTATCAAAATTGGCCTTGCCGTGATCCAGAAATTCAACTTCTATAGGCAAATAATAAAGCTTTTCCAGCGGAAGTTTATCTTTAAGCCTCATATAATCCTTTTCCGTAGTAAGTATTTTAGAGGCTTCTTTAAGTTTACTAATCTCCTTTTCTGTGAAATTATGATGATCTGGAAACTTAAAATGCTCCAGCTCAATGTTTTTTGATCCCAGGAATTCAATTAGTGGCTTAGGCCTAGCTATGCCCGTAACCAGAACAAAATCTGATGCTTCAATATCATTTAATGCCAACTCCTCTTTTGTTGATATGATTTTGCCTGCATATTTAATTGAACTGAAAAATACGGACTGATCTAATGATGGCTTTAATTTCTTTCTAATCCTGCTCATTTCAGAGGAACTTAGATCATCAGGGCATTTGGTAACTATGATGATCTGCGCCCTTTCAGCTCCTTTAGAAGACTCCCTCAAATTTCCGACTGGCAAGACAAAATCATCTGTATACAGATCTCCAAAGGCGGTTAAAAGAATATACAAACCAGCCTGTACTTTTCTATGCTGAAAAGCGTCATCCAGAAGAATAAGATCTGGAGAATATTTCTTTAACTCTTCAATACCTTCCCTCCTATTAGCATCTACCGCAACGATGGTTTCCGGGAATTTAATTTTAAACTGCAAGGGTTCGTCACCAGATTTAGCAACAGAATCTGAAATCTCCACAAGTTGAAAACCTTCGCTTTCCCTTTTATATCCACGACTTAAACTTGCTACTACATGATCCTTTCCTAATATTTCAATTAAATATTCGATCATGGGCGATTTACCTGTCCCCCCCATGTTGAGATTCCCCACAGCTATAATTGGTATATCATATCTTGTAGAATTTAATATCCCTGCATCATAAAGCTTATTCCGAACCTCTGTTACTCCATGGTATATTAATGAAAATGGAAAAAGTAATTTTCTTAGATTCGGCATGAAAGGCTTTGTATAATATTTATATTTGAACAGTTACCAAACAAATTTGAGAAATTGCAGCTTATTTCTACAATTTCAACCAGTTGTTCATTTCAAACTGAAGGCTAAAATATTAAATTATGATCATAAAGGAAGTAATTGACCTGATAGAAGATTTTGCTCCCACTAAGTATGCTGAAGACTTTGACAATATAGGACTTTTGGTAGGAGATTCGTCTACAGAAGTTAGCGGTGCCCTTATCACCCTGGATACTCTTGAAGCCACTGTAGATGAAGCAATAGCTAAAAATTGTAATCTTGTTATTAGTTTTCATCCAATTATCTTCTCTGGTCTTAAGAAGCTTACAGGCAAAGATTATGTTCAAAGAACAATTCTAAAGGCAATTAAAAATAACATTGCAATTTATGCGATCCATACCGC
This sequence comes from Christiangramia echinicola DSM 19838, assembly GCF_000423065.1. Classification (GTDB taxonomy): domain Bacteria; phylum Bacteroidota; class Bacteroidia; order Flavobacteriales; family Flavobacteriaceae; genus Christiangramia; species Christiangramia echinicola. The sequence continues at coordinate 200,846 of NZ_AUHG01000011.1, read as the reverse complement.
TCTGGACAATCAGTATAAAGGAGTGAATGATATGATCTGTGAAAAGATCGGCCTTAAAAACAGGCAAATTCTAATCCCCAGAAAAAATTCAATTAAAAAACTGACGACATTTGTTCCCTGTCAGGATTCAGAGACAGTTAGAGATGCTTTATTTGCTGCAGGAGCGGGAAGCATAGGAAATTATGACAACTGCAGCTTTAATGTTATTGGTAAAGGAAGCTTTAAGGGTAATGAAGACTCTAATCCCGTTATTGGCAAAAAAGGAGAAGTTCATTATGAGGAAGAATCTCAGATAGGTATTACCTACTCTGCACATTTAGAATCCAAAATTCTTAAAAATCTTTTTAAGGCTCATCCTTATGAAGAAGTGGCTTATGAAATTCATAGCCTGGAAAACAACAATCAACATCTGGGAATGGGAATGATCGGAGAGCTTGAAACAGAAACAGATGAAAAAACTTTTTTAAACCAGTTAAAAGAAACTTTTAAGACTGGCTGTGTAAGACACTCCAAACTCCTGAATAAACCCATAAAAAAAGTGGCTGTTCTGGGAGGAAGCGGCGCTTTTGCGATCAATAATGCCAAAGCTGCCGGAGCAGATATTTATATAACTGCAGATCTAAAATATCACGATTTCTATAAAGCCGAGGAAAAGCTGGTGCTGGCAGATATTGGACACTATGAAAGTGAACAGTTTACAAAAAATTTACTATATTCTTTTCTTAGCAAAAAAATTAGTAGTTTTGCACTTATTTTAGCAGATACAAATACCAATCCAATACATTATTTATAATATGGCGAAAAAAAACGATGTTACTGTAGAAGAGAAGTTAAGATCACTGTACGATCTTCAGTTGGTGGATTCGCGAATTGATGAAATTAGGAACGTACGTGGTGAACTTCCTCTTGAAGTTGAAGATCTAGAAGATGAAGTAGCAGGTTTAAACAGACGCCTGGAGAAACTGGATGCAGACATAGAGGTCATTGAAAATGACATCAAGAACAAGAAGAACCAGGTTGAAGAATCTAAGACTGCAATCAAAAAGTACTCTGACCAACAGAAAAATGTTCGTAACAACAGAGAATTCAACGCTTTAAGTAAAGAAGTTGAATTCCAGGAATTAGAGATCGAACTTTCTGAGAAACACATCAAAGAATACAAAGCGAAGATCGAGCAGAAGAAAGAAGTGATTACTCAAACTAAAGAGAAACTTTCTGAGCGTCAGGCGCACCTTAAGCATAAGAAAAGTGAACTTGATGAGATCCTGAAGGAGACAGAAAAAGAAGAGCAGGCTCTTATCTCGAAGTCTGAGGAATACGAAAAGAATATCGAAGACAGATTAGTTTCAGCATACAAAAGAATAAGAAGCAACGTTAAGAATGGTCTTGCAGTTGTACCTGTAGAGCGTGGAGCTTCTGGCGGTTCTTTCTTCACTATTCCACCTCAGGTGATCATGGAGATCGCTGGTCGCAAAAAGATCATTACAGACGAGCACAGTGGAAGAATCTTAGTAGACGAAGAACTGGCAAAAGAAGAGCAAGAGAAAATGGAAGGTATGTTCAAAAAGTTCTAAACTTTTTTACTCTCTATATATAATAAACTGCCTGAAGAATAACAGTAAGATCTAGGATCTGAAGCAAAAGTTCTTTAGGCAGTTTTTTTATACTACAAATTCAAAATCCCTCTCTGCTACCGGATTAACAAGTCTTTCACAATAAACGACCATTAATAGATTACCTTTAGCTAACCCAATTTCGTTTATTATGAGAGCTACAATTATCTTATTATGCTTATTTCTAAGCATCACATCATGTAATGATTCAAAAAAGGAAAATGATGCAGATGCCGATCCTAATCAAAATGCATATCAGAATACAGACCAAAATTCAGATCAGAACCTAAACACAAAGTCAAAGGAAAATGCATCGCAATCCAATGAAGATTCCCAATTGAATGGTTCAGATCCTGAAAAGGAAGATGAAACTAAAAAAAACTATAGCAATGGTGATTTTGCCGGCACGTATATAAATACAGATCATCTGGAAGATAATAGCTGTCAGTGCTTCTGCTTAGAAGTTACCAGCAGTACTTCAGAATTATGCCTAAAAGAAGATGACCTGTTTATCAATGCTAGTTTTCAGAAAAATGGAGAGAATATAGAAATTTATTATAGCGGAAAGTCTTCACGTACCTCAAATGAGGATATACCCTGGGATAAATTTGAAACTGGTACGCCAATTGCAGTTTTAAGTCCTGAACCTAATGGAACTATGAAACTGGACTGGAAAGGTTTTTCCATCGACGGAAAAATAGCCGTTGATTATGCTTTATATGGCAAAAAAACCCTTGAAGGAACTTATAAAAAGAAATAACTATGAAATTCTTATTACTAAATTTTATCAGCCTCGTCTTTCTGGCCTGCGGAAATCAAACCGGTGATTCTAATGCTACAAAACCGGAAATTGCTAATGCAGAACCTGTAGAAGTTAAGGCACAGAATGGGATGAAAAAGGCATATTTTGCCAGTGGATGTTTCTGGTGTGTTGAAGCTATTTATGAAAGTATCGAAGGTGTTGATGAATCGATCTCCGGTTATGCTGGCGGCCATACCAAAAATCCAACCTATGAATCCAGCAACACAGGTAAAACAGGACATGCAGAGGCAGTAGAAGTTATTTACGATCCTGAAGTTGTAAGCTTTAAAACGCTGGTAGAAGTATATTTTGGCTCACAGGATCCTACGCAAGTGAATGGACAGGGACCAGATAGGGGTTCGCAATATAGATCAATTATATTTTTTCAAAATGCGGAACAAAAGAAGATGATTGAAGAAGTAAAGGCTGAAGTAGCTAAGAATTATGACAAGCCTATTGCTGCCGAGATCCTCCCATTTCAGAAATTCTGGGAAGCAGAAGATTACCATCAAGATTATGAAAGAAACAATCCTTCCAATCCTTATATACAGAATGTTTCGATTCCAAGACTAAATAGGTTCAAAGCGAAATTCCCGGATATACTCAAGGAGGACGCTCATTAATTAAAAAAGGCTGCCAATTGGCAGCTTTTTTAATTATTTATAAGATCTATAATTTTTTGCTCTACTTCCTTACTTTCCCAGGTCTCTTCTATGTGAGGGATCTTCATCACCTCATCCATAATTTCTCTCTGGTAATCGCCAATTTTCAAAGCTTCAGAATAGGCCTTATCTGAGAATGTAACTCTGGAGTATAAAGGAATCCAGAGATCAGGGTGATTCTGGGCAAATTTCTTTTCGATCTTTTTTCTAAGTAAAAACAATGGATTTGCAGTTTTACTGCTCATTTCAATGAAATTGCGGTAACTTAATTCCGCAATAGCGTCTGCATTTGGCTTCCTTTCGGTTTGATATTCCTCAAATATTTGCTCCCAGTCATCCCCATATTTGTCTATTTTCTCATTAAGAACTGAGATATCCTCGAAACCTGCATTCATACCCTGGCCATAAAAAGGAACAATCGCATGAGCAGAATCTCCAACAAGGGTGATCTTATCGAAATAAGACCATGGGAAACATTTAATAGTCACCATGGCACTGGTTGGATTTTTAAAGAAGTCTTTCTTTAAATTCGAAATTTCATCTTTAATATCCGGGAAATAAGTTTCAAAAAAAGCGTCTGCCTGCTGCTCGGTCTTTAAACTTTCAAATGAGATATCTCCTTCAAAAGGCATAAATAAAGTACAGGTAAATGTCCCATCGAGGTTAGGCATTGCTATTAGCATAAAATTACCACGTGGCCAAATATGAAACGAAGAATTATCCAGCTTGTGTGAGCCATCTTCATTAGCCAGAATAGTAAGCTCCTTATAACCAACATCTATAAAGTGCTGAGAATAATTAAAGCGACTTTGTCGCTGCATTTTATGGCGAACCCTGGAGAAAGCGCCATCTGCGCCAAATATCAGATCAAATTTGTATTCTTTCCAAACGCTTTTTTCAGACTCCCCCGTATAGAGCCTGGCCTCTTTCATATCTACATCCCAGATCTTTTCTTCAAACCGGAATTCAGCCCCGGCAGCTTCGGCAAGATCTATCATCTTCCTGTTTAGAACACCACGGGAAATAGAATAAATTGCTTCTCCTTCTTCACCGTATTTCTGAAAGTATACCGGTTGCCCCTCTACATGCATAGCTCTTTTATCTAAAGGAAGGGCTAGATCCCTAATTTCATCTTCTACTCCAGCTTCTCGCAATGCTTTCCACCCCCTATTAGACATGGCCAGATTTATAGATCGGCCGGAAAACTGAACTTTACGAACATCTGGTCGCCGGTCGAAAACAGTAACTTTATGCCCTTGATTCCTTAGGAAAATAGCAAGCAATGATCCTACAAGTCCTGATCCTACTATGGCTACATCTTTTTCTTTGTGCATGTATAGTTTTGAAAAGTAAATCCCGGCAGAGGTTTAAAAATTGCCTAAAGATTGCATTATTTCTATTTGCGAAATTACTTAATTATTCTGAAACAGTCTTTATTATCGAGGGATTAGGTGTCACTCCCCTAAATGGGATCATTTATAATTTAATTAACAGCAAGGACAAATCTTAACCGGTAATTTTAAGAAAAAAAACAATGAATACAGAAAAACAACCTTTATTACAGCCCTTTAAGATGGGAAATATGACATTGAAAAACCGGGTGATCATGGCTCCTATGACCAGAAGCCGTGCCGACAATAAAGATAAAGTTCCTACTAATATGCATGTAGAATATTACTCTCAACGTGCTGGAGCAGGATTGATAATATCTGAAGGCTCACAGGTTTCTAAAAGAGCGGTAGGTTATGTAAACACACCGGGAATGCACACTGCAGAGCAGGTTGATGGATGGAAAAAAGTGACCGAAGCGGTACATGAAAATGACGGTAAAATATTTATGCAACTATGGCACGTAGGCCGTATTTCTCATCCAAAATTTCATGATGGGGAAAAACCTTTGGCGCCAAGCGCGGTAAACCCTGATGAAAAGGTTTACACTCCTGAAGGATTTGAAAAAACTACAGAGCCTAAAGAAATGAGTATTCAGGAAATCCAGGAGACAATCCAGGAATTTAAGAATGCGGCTCAAATGGCTAAAGAAGCAGGTTTTGACGGTGTAGAAATACATTCCTCTAACGGATATTTGTTTCACCAGTTCTTTAATGCAAATGCAAATCAGCGAACAGATGATTACGGAGGTAGCATCCCAAACAGAGCACGGTTTTTCTTTGATGTTCTGGAAGCCATCGTTGAAGTTTGGCCTGAGAATCAAATAGGATGCAGATTCAATCCATCGTTGCACAAATCCTTCGGAATTGTGGCTACAGAAGAAAGCATAGCCACTTTCGACTATATCATTGAAAAATTAAATGCTTATGATCTGGCCTACGTTCATCTATCTGAACCATTTACTGATGTAAGCGATGTACCATTTTTAAAAACAGAGATCGCCAAGCATTACCGTAAGATCTATAACGGTACGCTAATGATCAATAATGGTTTTGATCGTGAATCTGGGAACAAAGTAATTGAAGACGGTGATGCAGACCTGGTATCTTATGCAAAACTGTTCATTTCTAACCCAGATCTGGCAAAGCGTTTTGAAAATAAATGGCCACTGGCAGAATATGATCAGGATACTTTTTACACTCCAGGCAAGGAAGGTTACACAGATTACCCTGCTTACGATGAAGAACAAGTTTCATAATATTATAATAAACCTGTTCTAAAAGCTGTTAAGAGTCTTTGGACCATCTAAATGTTAAAGTAAATTAGATTAACTAAAAACATATAAATTATGGATCAGGAGAAACTTGACCACATGAGGTCTACGTTAAATAAGCTGGAAGATATTAAGAATACTCAAAGTAGTATTATTGACAAAATCAATCATGTGATCACAGACTTATTTCAACATCCAGATAAGAATTTGGAAAAAGTGATGGAAGATGCACACCAGAAAGCTTCAGACAATATCGATGCTGTTCGAGAAGCGATGGAAGAATACGAAATGGCCATTAATAAAATGGAAAATGAATGATAATTTAAAAATACATTAACAGGCTTTTAAACGAGCAATCTATAAATTGAGGTCAGTCTACAAACTGACCTTTTTTTATGAAGCATATTAGCGCGAGTGATATCGAAAAAATGGAAAAGATCTTCCGTTTGAATTTAATTAATAGCTGCACAGGTTTCAAATCTGCTAATCTTATAGCTACAAAATCTAAAAGCGGGAATCCAAATGTAGCAGTCTTTAGTTCTGTAACACACATGGGAAGTAACCCTGCCATGTTGGGTTTCGTTACGAGACCTTTAAGTGTATCTAGAAATACATATAAAAATATAAAGGAGACCTCCTATTTCACGGTAAACCATATCCATGAAAAAATGATCGAGCAAGCGCATCAAACTGCCGCAAAATATGATGAGGACATTTCAGAATTTAATAAAACAGGGCTCACTGAAGAATACCTGGGAGATTTTCATGCTCCATACGTAAAGCAATCTGAGATCAGGCTGGGTTGCAGATATTTAAATGAATATGAAATCAAAGAGAACAATACGTTGTTGGTAGTGGCGGCAATTGAACATATTTATTTTGACGAAGGAATACAAATGCCAGATGGATGGTTAAGGCTTGATGATGCCGGCACAGTTTCAATTAATGGTCTAGATGGGTACTCCTTACCAAGCCTGTTAGATCGGTTTCATTATGCAAGACCCAACCAGGAAGTGAAATCATTCTTCACTCCGGAAGCAGATCTATGAAAAAAGAACATCTCCCCGAGAAGATCTGCCTGGTATGTGACAGGCCTTTTAAATGGAGAAAAAAATGGGACAAAGACTGGGATAATGTAAAATATTGTAGCGATAAATGCCGAAAAATTAAATGATGAGCAGAGGCCTGGTATGGTTTAGAAACGACCTAAGAACAACAGATCACGAAGCATTAAAAACGGCTAGCATCCATCATAATGAATTAATAGGCTTATATTGTTTTGATCCCAGACATTTCATAAAGATAAATTCGGATTCATTAAAACTGGTAAGTTCCGGGCTAAATTTCTAATTGAAACAGTTAAAGAATTAAAGCAAAATCTTCAAAAGCTTAATATTCCATTATTAGTATATCTGAAGGAGCCAGAGATAATTATTCCAGATTTGATCTTCAAATATACTATTTATTCAGTTTACTTTCAGAAAGAATGGACCCATGAAGAAAAAGAAGTCGAGGAATGCTTAAAGTTGAAGTCTGGGAATGTGAAATTTCATTCTTACTACCAGCAATTTCTATATCACCCGGAAGATATTCCTTATGACTCATTTCAGGAAACACCTCGTATTTTTACTGAATTCAGAAAATCCTGTGAAATAAAGACAGAAGTTAAAAATCTTATCGAGTCCCCTAACCCATTATCGGATTCATTTATATCTAATAACACACAGATTCCTAATTTAAAAGACCTTGGTTTGGAAGAATTTCAGGAAGATCCAAGATCGGCATTTCCATTTCAAGGCGGGGAAGATCAGGCCAAAAAAAGAATTGAAAGTTACTTCTGGGAAACTCAAAATCTTTCAAAATATAAGGAAACACGAAACGGACTCATTGGAGAAGAATACAGCTCCAAGCTTTCTGCATGGCTGGCGAATGGATCCATCTCACCAAGGCAGATCTATCATGAAATAATAAATTATGAAAAAGAGGTCAAAAGCAATCAAAGTACCTACTGGCTGATCTTTGAACTCATCTGGCGTGATTTCTTTAAATATGTCTCCTTAAAGCACGGAAATAAAATATTTCAGCTTAGGGGAATATTAAATAATGATCTGGAATGGCACCGGGATGAGCAGAAACTAAAAGAATGGATCAGCGGCAATACTTCTGAGGATTTTGTGAATGCCAATATGAATGAAATCGCCGCAACAGGTTTTATGAGCAACAGGGGGAGGCAGAATGTAAATAGTTACTGGGCTAAAGAACTGAAACAGGATTGGCGCATTGGAGCCGCGTATTTTGAAAGCCAGCTAATAGATTATGACGTACATAGTAATTGGGGTAACTGGATGTATAATAGTGGTGTAGGCAATGACCCAAGAGACCGTAAGTATAATATAAAAAGCCAGGCAGAACGCTACGACCCCAATAATGAATACCAGGATGTATGGCTGAAAAATTAAAGACCTTAAGACTTATTCTTGGAGATCAGCTGAACCATCAACACAGCTGGTATAATGATGATCAGGAAAATATTACTTATGTGATCATAGAAATGCGCCAGGAAACAGACTATATGACGCATCATATTCAAAAAGTGATAGGCTTTTTCAGCGCCATGCGAAATTTCGCAAAGCATTTAAAAGAAAGAGATCACGAGGTGATCTACTTCAAAATCAACGATCCTAAAAATGAACAGGATCTTGCAAAGAACCTGGAGAAATTAATTTCAGCAAACGACTTTAAAAAATTCGAATATCAACTGCCCGATGAATACCGGCTGGATGAACAACTAAAGGAAATATGCAACAATCTCAGTATTGAAACGGAAGTTTTTGACACTGAACATTTCTTCACAAAACGAGAGGACCTTAGAAATTTCTTTGAAGGAAAAAAGCAGCTCATCATGGAATATTTCTACCGTGATATGCGGAAGAAACATGGCATTTTAATGACTAATGCTAAAGATCCAGAAGGAGGAAAATGGAATTTTGATAAATCGAATAGAAAGAAATGGAAAGGTGAGCCTGAAATCCCGCATGCACGAGGTTTCCGAAAGGATGTATCTAAACTATATTCAGAAATTGAAAAAGCAGGGATCAAAACTATAGGCATGGTAAATGAAAAAAGCTTCAACTGGCCTACCTCCAGGGAGGATTCACTTTCAGTTCTAAATTATTTCTGTAAAAATCTCCTGGTTCATTTTGGAGATTTTCAGGATGCCTTGCATACAGACCAGGAATATCTTTTCCATTCCAGATTATCTTTCAGTCTCAATACCAAAATGATAAGTCCTGGAGAGGTTATCAATACTATTCTGGACTACTATTATGATCATAAGGATGAGATAGATATTTCCCAGGTAGAAGGTTTTATAAGGCAGATCCTTGGCTGGAGGGAATATATGCGTGGAATTTACTGGAAAGAGATGCCTGGTTACAAAAGAACGAACAAACTAAGAAACCAGAAGCAATTACCGGAGTTCTACTGGACTGCAGACACCAAGATGAACTGTATGCATCATGCAATAATTAACAGCCTTGAGAATGCATATGCGCATCATATACAACGGCTAATGATCACAGGAAATTACGCCTTATTAACCCAGGTGCATCCAGATGAAGTAGATAAATGGTATTTAGGTATCTATATGGATGCTATAGAATGGGTAGAAATCACCAATACCCGTGGAATGAGTCAGTTTGCAGATGGTGGAATAGTAGCTACAAAACCTTATGTTTCCAGTGGTAGCTATATTAACAAAATGAGTAATTATTGCCAGAATTGCCACTATAAGGTGAGCAAAAAAATCGGTGATAATTCGTGTCCTTTTAACAGTCTATACTGGAATTTTCTCGATTCAAAACGAGAAGAACTTCAGGGAAATCAAAGAATGAAAATGATGTTTAGCCTACTGGATAAGAAGGATTCAGGAGAAATGGAAAAAATAAGGGAACGCGCCAAAAGAATAATCGATCAACCTTCTGATTTTTAATATGTAAAGTTAAATCAAGGTTAAAGGAGCAGTAACAGGCAATTCTATTATCTAACTTAGTATAAGAATTAATCAAGATTTTAACAAACTAACTTAAATATTAACAAATGGTAAGCCTGGTAGGCTGCCTTAAAATCAACCTGACATGAAAGATTTAATTTGGCTTATTGTAGTTTTACTAGTAATTGGATGGCTAGTTGGATATTTTGCTTTTCCAGATCTTGGAAGCATCATTCATATTTTAATAGTTCTTGCCGTTATTCTAATTCTTTATAAATTACTTACCGGTCGAAGACTATAGAACGTTGAAGATTTTATACAACCCTTTGAGAGATCAAAGGGTTTTTTTTATTCAGAATTATTGACCAGAAATAGAATTGAGATGTGGAGATTAAATAACAAGAATGCTTTAGTCACCGGAGGCACAAAAGGTATTGGAAGAGCTACTGTAATGGAGTTTTTAGAATTAGAAAGTGAAGTGCTTTTTACATCGAGGAGCGAATCAGATATTTCAGCCTTTGAAACGGAACTTAAAGACAAAGGTTATAATGCACATGGAATTGTAGCCGACTCCGCCAGAAAAGAGGATCGAATAAAAATTAAAAAATGGGTAGAAGAAAAGTGGGGTAAACTTGATATCGTAGTGCATAATGCAGGTATTAATATTCGCAAGAAAGCCATAGATTATTCTGAAGAAGAGTTTAGAAAAATACTTGAAATAAACCTAACAGCCCCATTTGAACTAAGCAGACTTCTTTATTCCAATCTTAAGGAATCTGGGAATGCCTCTATTATTAATGTCGCATCGTCGGCAGCTATGCAGGATGTAGGCACAGGAACTCCTTATGCCATGTCTAAATCTGGTCTATTACAGTTATCTCGAAGCCTGGCCGTAGAATGGGCCAGTGATAATATTAGGGTAAATTCAGTATCTCCCTGGTTTACTAAAACTCCACTTACAGAAAGCTACCTTAATATTGCGGAAAAAATGAAATCTATTCTGAATAAGACACCTTTAAATCGCGTGGCAGAACCTGAAGAAATTTCAGCTATCATTTCTTTTCTCGCTATGGATAAATCTTCATTTATCACCGGACAAAATATTATAGCAGATGGTGGAATGAGTGTCAATGCCACATAGTTCCAAAATTTAATATCTTTAAAAAAACTAACGCAATGAAAAAACTAGTATTCTTAATGATCATGGGAGCATTTTTGATCTCCTGCAATGATAAGAAAAAGCAACAGGAAGAAATCACTGAAGATCCAAACCTGGATGTCCATGAAAAAATAGCCATGGCAAATGGATTTGAAAATTTTGACAGTATAAGTAAAATAAAATTCACCTTCAATGTGAAAGTTAATGACACTTTACGCTCTGAAAGAAGATGGGCCTGGGATATCAAAAATGATAAAATAAGTCTTACAGAGAAAGACTCTACGATGAGTTACATTAAAAAAGACAGTCTTGCCGAAGACAAAAAATATATAGACCAGCGTTTTATAAATGACTCTTACTGGCTACTTTTCCCGTATCAGCTTAAATGGTCTGATGCAGATTTTAGCGATGTCAAGACCGCCAAAGCTCCTATTAGCGGAAATGAACTGCAAATGCTTACCGTGAGTTATCCTTCAGAAGGTGGCTATACCCCAGGTGATAGTTATGATATTTATTTTGATGAGGAATTTATGATCCAGGAATGGGTTTATAAATCTGCTGGTGGAGGAAGAGAAATGGCAACTACCTGGGAAGACTACGAAGATTTTGAAGGAGTAAAAATTTCAAAAATGCACAAATCTCAAGATGGCTCTTTTGAATTATTTTTCACTGATATTTCGGTAGAAGATTAATTCTTTAAAATCAATACGATTTTCATCTAAAATAAAAAAGGAGGCATTGGCCTCCTTTTTTATTATTTAAACTTTCTGTTTGTTTAAAATTCCTTCTTTAAGAATTTGCCCGAATTCATACATATCTTCAAATGAACAATAAAAAGGAGCAGGTGCCAGCCTTATCACATTTGGTTCTCTCCAATCTGTGATCACTCCCTGGTCCATTAGATATCTAAATAGCTCCTTTCCTTCTCCGTGTAAGAAAACCGACAATTGCGTTCCTCTTTTATCCTGATCTGCCGGTGTGATGATCTCAAAAGAACTATCTACATCTTTATCTATTTCGTGTAATACATATTCAAGATAGGCAACGATCTTATTTCGTTTTTCTATTAATGCAGGCATTCCAACCTCATCAAACATTTCCAATGAAGCAAGGTAAGGCGCCATTGCCAGAATTGGAGCGTTACTTATTTGCCAGGCATCTGCAGTAGGCTCTGGTTGAAACTCAGGCTCCATTAAAAAACGTCTTTCTTTATTGTGGCCCCACCAGCCTTCAAATCTTGGAATATCTTTTTTGTTATGATATTTCTTATTGATAAAACATCCTGAAGCATTACCGGGACCTGAATTCATATATTTATAACTACACCACGCCGCAAAATCAACATTCCACTCACTTAGTTTTAGTTCGATATTTCCGGCTGCATGGGCAAGATCCCAACCAACAAAAGCTCCAGCATCATGTCCTGCCTTAGTAATGGTAGCCATGTCGAACACCTGTCCGGTATAGTAATTAACACCTCCAATTAGTACTAATGCACACTCCTCGCCTACCTCTTCAATTTTTGCGAGTACATCTTCAGTTCTAAAATTATTTTCACCATCACGCTTTTTTATCTCTACTATTGCGTCCTTAGGATCATAACCATGAAATCTAACCTGACTTGAGATCATATATTGATCGCTTGGAAAAGCCTTTTCCTCGCAAATTATCTTGTATCTCTTTCCGGAAGGCCTGTAAAAAGAAACCATCAGCAAATGAAGATTTACGGTGAGTGTATTCATAACCGTAACTTCAGCTGGATTTGCTCCTACTACCCTGGCTAGTTTTTGTGAAAAACGTTCGTGATAATCCCACCAGGATTTTTCGGCATAGAAATGTCCTTCTACAGCCAGCTCTGCCCAGTCTTTCATTATTTCATCTACATACCTCTGCGCGGTCTTTGGCTGAAGCCCTAAGGAATTACCAACGAAATAAATAACATCCTTCCCATTCACTTTAGGAAAGATAAATTCATTGCGATATTTAGAAAGCTTATCCTCCTTATCTAATTGTCTGGCAAATTCCCTGGAATTCTCGAACTGCATATTTTCAATTTTTGGTAAAAATACAATTTCGTTTTAAATGACATAGAGCCGAATCACCGCAGAAAATCTTTAATTTTGTCAAAAAAAACAGCAGATGCATTTCTTACCGGAAGATATAGACGATTATATAGTTTCTCATTCTCAAAGTGAACCGGAATTACTGGCAAGGTTGAACCGCGAGACTAATCAAAAGGTAATGCAGCCAAGAATGTTAAGTGGCCATTATCAGGGAAGGGTACTTAGTCTATTATCTAAAATGAAAATGCCTGAAACTATCCTGGAAATTGGAACTTATACAGGTTATTCAGCTCTTTGCCTGGCCGAGGGTCTAACCAGAAATGGTGTTTTACATACTATAGATATAAATGAAGAGCTTTTCGATCTTCAGAAAAAATACTTTAATGAGTCTGATCATGCAGGTAAGATCAGGCAATATCTTGGAGATGCCACTGAAATAATTCCCAGTATCGAATCTAATTTTGATCTTGTCTTTATAGATGCCGACAAACCTAACTATCCGGAATATTTTGAACTGATCATTAGTAAAATGAATCCCGGCGGGATCATACTTTCAGATAATGTACTATGGTCCGGTAAAGTTATAGAGAAGGTAAGAAAAGATGATGAATCTACTCAGGCACTTTTGGAATACAATAAACTACTTAATGAAGATCCCAGGGTAGAAACTGTAATTTTACCTATTAGAGATGGCCTTACTTTAACCCGGGTGATCTAATAAAGTCTTCGACCCGACCTTTCGTAGAGTCTATAGAAAACAATAGCCATTATTATTCCTACGATCATTCCAACAATGATGTCTCCTGGATAATGCACCCCTACATATATTCGGCTCATTACAAAAATAATTGGCCAGATATAAGCCAGGTAAATCCACCTGGTCTTTTGTGAAATCACCAGTACAATAAAGGTAGTAGCTGCAAAAGATGTAGAAGAATGCCCTGAAAAGAAACTGTAATTAGTGGGTTCCTGTAAGATCCTTATTAATTCGGTTAGTTCGGGTGTATTATTCGGCCTTAATCTTAATGCCAAACCCTTTACCAGATTGGTAAAGCCCCAGGTAGTAAAAACGGCTGCCAGTAAGAATAAAGATGAAAAAACAGCCTTTTTCCAGTGGAATGCTAAAAAGAAAAATATAAAGAATAAAATATAGAGAGGTATCCAGTGTCGCGGATTGGTAACGAAGATCCAGAAAGCATCATACTTTTCTATTCCCAGATTATTCAGGAATACAAATAACTCCCTGTCCCATTGCGCAATTTTCTCTAACATGCTGAAAAAGACTTAGGGTTTACGCCTTACAGAACCGGTAATTTCATCGATATCCTCTTTAACCCTATCTATCTCTCCACGCACATCTTTGGTGAAATCTGTATCAATCCCCTGCTTTTCAGCACTTTTTTGAATTTCACTCTTAATGTCGTTCGAGGCGTTTTTAACGGCTTTCATCCCTTTACCTAAACCACGGGCAATATCTGGGATTTTATCAGCTCCAAATACCATTACCAGGATAAACATGATAAAGGCAATTTCAGCTCCACTAATAAATAAAGGTAACGTATGCATAGCAGGACAAATATAAATACAAATCTAAGCATAAAAAAAGCCGACTCGTTAAAGTCGGCTTAAATATTATTTCTGAAAATCCTTAGTCCTGAGCAGCTTCTTTGAACTCTTCGAATTCATTCTTAGCTTCTTTCTTTGGCCAGCTATTGTTATCTACATCAACATCTGCCGTTTCAAGATCTGGATCTAAAGTTATTTTTGTGATCTCCTTATCTGATGGGATCACCTTGCTAACTGTTTTATCATTCTTTCTCCAAATTTGCACCGGGTAAGTTACTTTTTCTGAAGTTCCATCAGCATAAGATAATTCTACAATAATTGGCATTACCAATCCACCTGGCTTTTCAAAAACTACCTGGTAGAAATACTTAGGAGCTTTAAGATTCTTTCTTTCCTCTTCAGTAAAATTATCCATCACGTAAGCCTGAAGAGTTTCAGAATTCTCTAGAAGAGATTTATTCTTCATTTCTTCATTAAACTCTTCGTCTTCCTCTGTTACTACATATAGTGCCTTAGTTTCTTCTGGAGTTGTCCCGTATCTCTTCAACATTTCCTTTCCGGCTTTCGTTGGAGTATCGGTAACATAATACTTATTTACCTCTTTGATCCCTATATCTACATTATCTGTGGTATAGAACCAACCTCTCCAAAACCAGTCAAGATCTATACTAGAAGCATCTTCCATAGTTCTGAAGAAATCTTCAGGAGTTGGATGCTTAAACATCCATCTTTTAGAATAAGTAGCAAAAGCATGGTCAAAAAGCTCACGCCCCATGATAGTCTCACGAAGAATATTTAAGGCAGTTGCCGGTTTCCCGTATGCATTGTTACCTAATTGGTAAACCTGCTCGGGATTAGACATAATAGGAGAAATATAATCCTGGTTCCCTTTCATATAAGGAACAATTTTACTCGGCGCCCCTCTTCTTGAAGGGTATTTATCTAACGGAGTGATCGCTTCAGGATATTCATTCCCAAATTCCTGTTCTGCAACATACTGAACAAAAGTATTGATACCTTCATCCATCCATCCCCACTGACGCTCATCTGAATTTACGATCATCGGGAAGAAATTATGACCTACTTCATGGATAATTACACTTATCATCCCGAATTTAGTACGGTCACTATAGTTACCTTCTTCGTCTGGACGACCATAATTCCAGCAAATCATAGGATATTCCATCCCCTGATTCTTAGCATGTACAGATACCGCCTTATGATAAGGATATTGAAATGTATGTTCTGAATAACTTTTAAGAGTACTTGCTACAGCTCTTGTAGACCATTCTTCCCAAAGTGGATTTCCTTCTTTCGGATATACTGAAACAGCCATTACGTCTTTTCCCATCACATCTACCGCCATCATATCAAGGATGAACTTTCTAGAAGTAGAAAATGCGAAATCACGTACCATATCAGCTTTATAGGTCCAGGTCTTGGTCTTATTAGAGAACCCTTTTTCTGCAGCTTCAGCTTCCTCCTGAGTAACAATTACTACCGGCTTATCATAACTCTTCTTAGCCTG
Source organism: Christiangramia echinicola DSM 19838 (assembly GCF_000423065.1). GTDB lineage: Bacteria > Bacteroidota > Bacteroidia > Flavobacteriales > Flavobacteriaceae > Christiangramia > Christiangramia echinicola. The sequence continues at coordinate 184,800 of NZ_AUHG01000011.1, read as the reverse complement.
CTCGTAACGCTTCATCATTTCTTTAGAGTATACTTCTTTTCTATTCTGAAGTTCTCCTGTAGCTTCCATAACGTGATCTGCAGGAACCGTAATATTCACTTCATAATCTCCAAAAGGAAGTGCGAATTCTCCATTACCCCAGAACTGGTAATTTTGCCAGCCTTCTACATCGTTATACACAGCCATTCTTGGGAAGAACTGGGCAATAACGTAGGCTTTGTTTCCATCTTTATCGAAATATTCGTAACCAGAACGCGCACGATTTGTTACGTGGTTATTTACATTGTAAGACCAGTTGATATCAAAAGTATAGCTTTCTCCAGCTTTTAAAGGCTGAGGCATATCTATACGCATCATAGTTTGATGAATGGTATATTTCAAAGGACTCCCATCATGAGAAACTTCCTTAATATTGAATCCACCATCAAAAGGCTCTTCCATATAGTTGCTAGTGAATCTACCTGGAGTAGCTACCGGGGCCATGCCGTCCCCATCTTTTTGTGGAGCATCCTTTTTACGGATATTTTGATCTAACTGAACCCATAAATATTCAAGGTCCTGAGGAGAATTATTATGATAAGTAATAGTTTCTTCTCCAGTTAGTACTGAATTTTTATCATCAAGAACGATATCCATTTTATAATCGGCTTCATTCTGATAATAAGCAGGTCCCGGAGCTCCGGAAGCTGTTCTATATTGGTTAGGAGTCGCAAGCTCCTGGTACATCTGCCTGAATTTGTTTTGATTTGTGTGACCTTCCTGCCTGGTTTCTTTCTGTTCTGTTTCCTGTGCAGATACACCCGCGAAAACAAACATTAAAAACACTGAGCAAAGCATGTTTAATTTCTTCATTTACTTTGTTTTAATTTAAGGTTGCTAAAAATAGGTAATTTTAATTCCACTAAGGAAAGCATTTTAAAAATTTAAAGTTTTACTGCTGTTGCCTTTCACAAGAAGCATACTCTCTATACTTTCTCCCTTTTTAACGTGGACTATATTTTTTTGAGAATCATAAAGATCTGTAAGAATTAAATTTTCAACTCTTATTTGCTTTAGGTTCTGGACATTTTTACATTCAATGAATAATACAATTTGATCGGCATCAAATTTACTCCCCAGTAACTTAAGATTCTGAGATTCTTTATTTATGGTGATACTAAGTTTTTTATTGAGGTATTTTTCGATAAGATCCTTGTTTAATTCAAGATCCTCCTTATAAGATAAGCTTACTTCTTTCTGATATCTCTTTGCAAGTACATCTTCAAGATCATCGATAAAAACTCTGGAAATTATTTGAAGACTTTTTTGTTCCTTATTGTATTCTATTTCGGTAACGCTTAAGTAAGTTTCGTGATCCTTTGTTGAAAAGGACGTTAGTAATACAAGGGCAAATAAAAGAGCAAAAGTCTTTTTCATAGATATTTTTAGCACTAATAGAGCAAATTTTAAACCAAAATTCAGGTTAATCTGAATTACATAGGTTTGACTTTTAAAAATCTAAAAGGTTTAAATGATATAGAGATCAACTTGGGATCTGACCTGGTTTATTTAATATGGAACCTCTTCTTTCCCTAAAATCCTCGATTCGGGTTTGAAAATATTCTATAAGTACGAAAGCATTATTATTTAAAACCAGGCGCTTGAATCTTGCATCTTCGGTACAGAAATAAACGAAATTACAGATCTCATTCTCATTCAAATTCAGATCTTCTCTAAAAAATTCCTGACCAACGATAGCAATACTTTTATTAGCAATTTCTCTTGAACTATAATTTACCGGCTTATCCTTTGATAGCTTGTCTATAACCGCATTCGCAATCTTATCCAGCCTTACTCCGCCGTTTGCCAAAGGTTTTACGTAAGGATTTAGTTCGCGATCTTTTTGTAAGAAGCGATTTAGTTCATTTTGAAGTTTATATTTCTCCTCAACTTCCGTAATAGATATCTTACCAAGATCATTCGCCAAATTCCCTGAAAGCTTAATATCGTCGATCACAACTTCTGCCAATTCATTAACATCATCATATAATTGAATAGAAATTTTTTGATCCTCGATCATTTTTGGAGAAACAACAATAGTTTTATTCTGAAATTGTACAGAAGAAATATATAAACTATCATTTTCCCTGGCGATAATTTGAAATTCTCCTTTAGGATTAGTTACAACTCCCTTTTCCAGACTTAGATTAATAACATGTATTTTATCAATATATGTGCTCTTAGCCTCGATCTGTCCTGTTAACATAACCGATTCCTGTGCCAAGGCAGTAAAACCCGAAATAAAAATTGACAACAATAGAAACAGATATTTTCTGCTTATTATACCTTCTGAATTCAAGCGGCTTCGTTTTATCAAGTTGATTTTCATTATTTCACAAAAAAAAGAAATTTAATCCAATTCACGTAATACTTTGAAAGAATCTATTTTAGTTTCAAAATATTCAATTAATTTCAATAGTTTTTTTTCATTTACTAATCTTGAATATTCAGAGTCGTCGGCACAATAGAATAGAAAATTTATTATTTCACTTTCTTCAATACCAAGTTGTGAGACAAAGAAAGACTTTCCTACAAGATTTAGTCCTTTATTAACTACAATAGATATTTCATTATTCTCTTCGGCTTTTTCCAGTTGCTTAATCTTCCCATTTAAGGTATTTATAATAGTCAGCAACGGACCATTACCTTTAGCCGATTGAACTGCCAGTTGCAGACTTGAGGGGCGGGGTTTTGGAAATGCCATTCCTAGTTTTTCATAAATAGATTTAGGCACTAAATTTATATCCTTTGCGATGTTTCCAGTCAAACGAATATCGTCCAACTGAACTTCATCCAACTCGTTAAATTTCTTTAATAATTTAACCCGAAGAACTTGTTGCATTGAAACCTCATTGACAACCACTCTGGAATGTTCAAATTGTATAGATGAAAAGAACAGGGTATCACCTTCTTTTGCCTGTATTCTAAACACCCCATTTTCACCTGTAGTAGTCCCGGTCTCGGCAGTTAGGTTCACCACATGAATACCAGAACTATTTTCAAGACTATCTACGATCACTTTCCCCTTGAGAATTTCTCTTTCCTGCCCGTTCATATCTTGAAACAGAAGAATTATCGTAATTATTGATAATAATTTTAAGTAAGAACTAATTTTCAATGCGTTGAGTTATTTGTCTCAGGTCAATAAAATCCTGCCTTTTTGATTTGTAATATTCTATAAGCTTCAACATATCTGGAGAATCCAGAAGCTTGCCATATTCTGAATCCTCTGCACAATAGTACACGAAATTCTCCACTTCATTCTCGGGGATGTCTAATTCAGATATAAAAAATGTTCTTCCTAAAAGTGAAATACCTCTCTGAACCCTGATCTGCAATTTATCCTGTTTATCCAAAGCTTTTAAGTATTTCGTTCTGCCATTAATATCATTCATAATGACATCTAAGGGAACTCCACCCAACAGGACTCCAATATATTGCCATCGGCTCGTAATATTGGCATTCGCTGCATACAACTTCCTTTCAGTTTGAGTCAGTTTTTTTTCTGGATATGGAATTCCATATTTCTGCCTGTCGAATATTTTCACTTTTGGTAGATCTTTATCCAGATGCCCACTTAATTTTAGATCTGTTACCTGAATTTCCTGCAATTCATTTCTGGCAGGATATAATTTCACTACCATCTCATCATCTTCCAAATCTGCGGCACTTATAATAACTTTTCGATTTTCAAACTGTACAGAAGAAAACAGCAAAGTATCACTAATTCTAACATAGATCTTGAATTTTCCTGTATCATCACTGGAAGTTCCTTTTTCTAGATCCAGATTTACTATATGAATATTCGCAGTAGGGATACTATCAGATATCACCTGTCCCTCCAGTAGTTTTATTTCCTGTGAGTACATAGGTGATTCTGCTAAAAACAGCCATGAGAATAACGGCAGAAGCCTCAAAATGGTTTTTAAATTCAAGCGAATTGGTTAGTATTCGATTATTCAATAACGAAACAAATTTCAATTTCGCCTTTGTATGGCTCTAAACTTTTGTTAATGCCCATGATTATCTAAATTTACAGTAAAAACTATGATCAAAGCTATCCTTGCCAGTACCTCAACATTACATAATCAGGATTACCTGGAATATCTTGTTCCGCATTTACCTGAATTGTTTAAAGATGTAGAAGAAGTTTTGTTTATCCCATATGCCCGGCCAGGCGGAATCTCACATAAAGAATATACTGCTAAAGCAGCAGAAGCTTTTACTAAAGCAGGATTAAAGTTAAGAGGGATCAATGAGTTCCAAAATCCAGTTGAAGCTGTAAATAAGGCACAGGGAATTTTTACCGGGGGTGGAAATACCTTTTTACTGGTTTCAGAATTATACAGAAATAAGGTAATGAACGAAATAAAAACAGCAGTACGCAACGGAACTCCGTATATGGGTACAAGTGCAGGAACCAATATTGGTGGTTTAAGCATGCAAACCACCAACGATATGCCTATCGTTTATCCTCCTTCTTTTCAAACTTTAGGTATTGTGCCTTTTAATATTAATCCGCATTATTTAGATCCAGATCCAAATTCAGAACATAAAGGTGAAACCAGGGAGACCAGAATCAAAGAGTTTCATTCCATAAATTCACAGCCTGTAATAGGATTGAGAGAAGGTAGCTGGATTGATTTAAAGGATAATAAAGTTACGTTAAAAGGCGAGTTACAGGCAAGGGTTTTCGAAAAGGATAAATTACCTTTCGAAATAGAGACAGGAACAGATTTAACCGATTTGAATTAATATGGATTACCAGAATATTCTTGACAGTATTCACGATGAAATGAGTTACCGTGATGTAAAAGGTAAAGTAGCCTCTTACATTCCAGAACTTGCTAAGGTAGACCGAAAGAAATTTGGGATGCATGTTTATTGTGGTGACCAGCAGCATTTTCATTTTGGAGATAGTAAAGAGAAGTTTTCGATTCAAAGTATTTCGAAAGTATTCACTTTGGCGATGGGAATGAGGTTAATGGGTGAAGATCTTTGGGATCGTGTCGATGTAGAACCATCTGGAGATCCATTTAATAGCCTTACTCAGCTGGAATATGAAAGTGGAATTCCAAGGAATCCATTTATCAATGCCGGCGCACTGGTAATATCAGATATTCTCGTGGATCAATTGAAAGATCCAAAACAGGAATTACTTGATTTTGTAAGGGAAATCACGGGGGATGATGATATTCATTATGATGAAACTGTTGCGGCTTCAGAAAAATCTACAGGTTACAGAAACATCGCCCTGGTAAATTATATAAAAGCACTGGGAAACATTAAATGTGATGTTGAGCCCATTGTAGACTTTTATTTCTATCAATGTTCTTTAGCAATGTCTTGCGAACAACTTTCTAAAGCATTCATGATATTTGCCAATAGAGGCAGAATTCTTGAAAATGACAAAAAAATACTAAAACCTAAAACGGTAAAGAGGATTAATGCTTTAATGCAGACCTGCGGATTCTATGATGAAGCGGGGGAATTTAGTTTCCAGGTAGGATTACCGGGAAAAAGTGGTGTTGGTGGTGGAATCGTAGCCATTCATCCTGAGAATTATTCTGTGGCCGTATGGAGTCCTATTCTTAATGACAATGGAAACTCTGAACTTGGCATGAAGGCATTGGAAAGATTTACGACCTTAACCGGAGTTTCAGTATTCTAATTTAGACCAACAAAAAAATGCCTTCTGATGAATCAGAAAGCATTCCTTTATAAATTGAACACTGCTAAAATTAAAGTGCTGCGACGTGCTTAGTCAAATTTGACTTTAGGTTAGCAGCTTTATTATCATGAATGATATTTTTCTTAGCCAATTTGTCTACCATAGAAAGTACAGAAGGCAACATAGCCTCAGCCTCTTTCTTATCGGCATCACGCAATTTCTTTATCGCGTTCCTTGTAGTTTTATGCTGGTAGCGATTTCTTAGACGCTTAGTCTCATTGCTACGAATCCTCTTCAACGCTGACTTATGATTTGCCATTACAATTGTTATTTAAATGTTTTTTAAAAGTAGTCCGTAGGGGAATCGAACCCCTGTTACCAGGATGAAAACCTGGCGTCCTAACCCCTAGACGAACGGACCAAAAATTATTTCAATGCGCAACTTTAAATTGTTGCTTCAAACAAAACACAACTTTCGTGTTTCACTTTGTAGTCCGTAGGGGAATCGAACCCCTGTTACCAGGATGAAAACCTGGCGTCCTAACCCCTAGACGAACGGACCATTTTGTTTCAAATGCGGATGCAAAAATACAACTTTTTTGGAATGCCGCAAATGTTCTACAAAATTTTTTAAAATTTTTAATAGGCCTTTGCGAAAAGCACTCTTCCTTCTGATGGTTTTCCGGTTAATACGCACGCTCCTGCCTCTTCTTTTCTATTGAAAGGAATACACCTGATAGTAGCTTTAGTAAAGTCCTTGATCTTATTTTCAGTTTCTGATGTACCATCCCAATGCGCTGAAATGAATCCACCTTTATCCTTTAGAACTTTTTTGAACTCATCAAAGTTTTCCACTTCAGTAATATGAGAATCTCTATAAGCTTTCGCTTTATTAAAAAGACTATCCTGAATTTCAGTCATAAGAGCCTGGATCTTCTCTACAACTTCATCATTATTTACAAATTCTTTCGTTAAAGTATCTCTTCTTGCAAGCTCAACCGTTCCTTTTTCAAGATCTTTAGGTCCTATTGCTAATCTTACCGGCACCCCCTGCAGCTCATATTGAGCAAACTTCCAGCCCGGCTTCTGGTTATCGTTATTATCAAACTTCACTGTAACACCTACAGCTCTAAGCTCATTAACCAATTTATTTGCTACCTCAGATATTTGCTCGAGCTGTTCTTCACTCCTATAAATAGGAACAATTACTACCTGGATTGGCGCAAGGTTTGGTGGAAGCACAAGACCGTTATCGTCACTATGAGTCATAATTAAAGCACCCATCAATCTGGTTGAAACTCCCCATGAAGTAGCCCATACATTTTCAAGTCCTCCTTCTTTCGTGGCAAACTTAACATCAAAGGCTTTCGCAAAATTCTGCCCAAGAAAATGTGAAGTTCCAGCCTGCAATGCTTTACCATCCTGCATTAGAGCTTCGATACAATAAGTTTCCAAGGCTCCGGCGAAACGCTCATTCTCAGTCTTTGCACCTTTCACAACTGGAATTGCCATAAAATTTTCAGCAAACTCAGCATAAATGTTATTCATCAATTCTGTTTCCTCTAGCGCTTCCTGTTTAGTTGCATGAGCAGTATGGCCTTCCTGCCATAAAAACTCTGCGGTCCTTAAGAACAATCTCGTTCTCATTTCCCAACGCACTACATTTGCCCATTGGTTAATCTTAATGGGAAGATCTCTATATGATTGAATCCAGTTCTTATAGGTATTCCAGATAATAGCTTCAGAAGTTGGTCTAACAACCAGTTCCTCCTCTAATTTAGCTTCTGGGTCCACCATTAATTTCCCAGGCTTATCAGGATCATTTTTTAGGCGGTAATGCGTAACCACAGCACATTCTTTGGCAAATCCCTCTGCATTTTTCTCTTCGGCTTCAAAAAGACTTTTCGGGACGAACAATGGAAAATATGCATTCTGGTGCCCGGTTTCTTTAAACATTCGGTCCAATTCAGCCTGCATTTTTTCCCATATAGCATAACCATAAGGTTTGATTACCATACAGCCACGAACAGCCGAATTTTCAGCCAGATCAGCCTTCACAACCAGTTCGTTATACCATTTAGAATAGTCTTCGCTTCTCTTCGTTAGATTCTTACCCATTTCTTGTAATTTGGCATAAAACTTGTATCTTTTACCGTTAGTAGATACTAACCGTTCGGGCAAAACTAACCATTTTTAGGATGCCCAACAATAAAAAGAATTACCAATGAAACTTTACTACACCTTACGAAATAAACTAAGCATATTGTTTGTTCCAGTAGTGCTTTTTGCTTTGGCCTCCTGTAGTTCCTATCAATACTCTGGATATGAAACTGATGGAATATATGGAGAATCCAGACCAGGAATATGGGAACAACAAGAGTCGGAATCAAATGAAGTTAAACCTAATAATAATACATCGTATTATAAAAATCTTTTCGCGCAACAATCAGAGATGGTTGGCGAGGTTCTGGAAAGCGATATTTTCACTGATGTTGAAGATTACACCTCAAATGATGGATATGAGAATTATTCTGAAGTTGGCGGTGATGTAGCTTATGTTGGCGGCAACGCTCCCTGGGGCGACGATCCAGATACTTATACTATCAATGTTATCAATAACGGATTCTATGGCGGATTCCATTCACCCTGGAGATTCGGCTATGGATGGAGAGGTTATTACGGTGGATGGTATGATCCATTCTGGGGTCCATTTTATCCTCACTGGGGACCTGTTGGTCCTTGGGGTTATAGTGGCAGCTGGGCTCACATCAATGGCTTTGGTTTCGGCTTTAGATATGGTTATGGTTATGGTTACGGAGGATTCCACCAACCTTATTATAATCAGTACAATTACTATAATTATTATAACGACCGTGTAGCGTATAATAACGGAAGAAGAAACTCTGCAGCTAGATATAGTAATACAGATGAAAGAAGAAGCTCCTATGCTCGAAGTATCAGAGACATTAGAAATTCAAGATATTCTTCAGACAGAGGCAGAAATTCCAGAGTTCAAAGAAATGTTAGTAGTAACGACAATTCAAGAATGTACACAAGAACTAGCAGCAGAACTGAATCTTCAAGATCTTACAACTCTGGCAACAGAACCAGAAGTAGTTCCCCTGTATATCAAAGTTCATCAAGAAGCAGTAACAACCGTTCTTACAGGACTTCCAGCCCTACAAGAAGCAGTAGCTCTTCTACAAGATCAAGTTCCGCTAGAAGCTCAAGCAGCTCAAGTAGAAGTTCTGGCTCTGCAACGAGAAGCTCTGGCAGCAGATCTTCAAGAGGTGGTGGTCGTGGAGGCAATTAATAAGCACAAATAAAATTTGAATCTAACCTTACGGGATCCCCAACCTGTGAGGTTTTTTTTAACCATAAACAGATTTAAAAAATGAAAAGATTTCTATTCTTAATAGCTACCTTATCAATCCTCCCTATGCATAGCCAGGATCTTAGGGATGCCTACAGATATGCAAACACCGAACTATCTGGAACGGCAAGATTCATGGGAATGAGTGGTGCTTTTGGTGCCTTAGGTGGTGACATTTCTGCTATAAGCATGAATCCTGCTTCCTCAGCTGTATTTCTATCTAGCAGCTCAACTATCACAATGGGATATAGTGAGCTGGATAATAGCATAGATTTTAATGACAATAATGGAGGTAGTTCTGAAACAAATTTCGACCTGGGAAATATTGGAGGTGTTTTTGTTTTTAATGCTAAATCAAATAATAATTGGCGAAAATTTTCTCTAGGAGTCAATTACACTACGGAATCGAATTACGAGGAAAATTATAATATTAATGGATTTTCTTCTAATTCTATTGACCAATATTTTTTAAGTTATGCCAACGGCATACCATTAGATCTAATAGATTTACGCGAGAATGAGAGCAGGTCTGATCTATACTCATTCTTAGGCGAGAATTATGGTTATGATGCTCAACAAGCTTTTTTAGGATACGAAGGAAACATTATAGCAGCAGAAGTTGAGGACCCAAATAATACAGAATACTTTTCATTAATTTCTCCCGGCAGTTTTGATCAAAGATATAGATATGCTGCAAATGGATTGAATGGCAAGCTTACATTCAACCTTGGTACACAATACAAGGACTTTATATATTTGGGATTGAATCTAAATTCTCATTTTATAAATTATGAGAATTCCACTAGTTTCACTGAATTCAATTCTAATTCAGGTAGTGAAATTACAGAAGTCCAATTTGGAAATAACCTGGTAACAAACGGCGAAGGCTTTTCTTTCCAGCTAGGTGGAATCGCAAAGGTTAGCGATAACATAAGATTCGGATTAACTTATGATTCACCAACCTGGTTTATTATGAGGGAAGAAACAACTCAGTATCTGGACACTAATAGCTCTCTGGACGAATTCATAAGTATTTCACCACAGGTTATTAATGTTTATCCCGAATACAGGTACAAAACACCTGGAAAATTAAATGGTAGTTTCGCTTATTTATTCGGTAAACGAGGCCTCATTAGTTTAGATTACGGCTGGAAAGACTACACTAATATTGAATATAGCTCGAATTACAACATAAGCTATGCAGATCTTAATAATGCCATCAACGATGAAATGAAAGCAGCTGGCAGCTTAAGAATTGGTGGTGAATATCGTATTTCAAATTTCAGTTTAAGAGCAGGATATAGAATGGAAGACAGTCCATTTGAAGAGAATGGTCTTGTAGGTGATCTAACCAGCTATAGTGGTGGTATAGGTTATGGTTTTGGTAGTTTTAATATTGACCTGGCCTATAATTATACCAATATAGAAAATGATTCTTCTACTGGTTTTATTAATCCAGCCAATATAGATCGCGACCTTTCAAAGGTTATTTTATCCCTTACCTTTGGGTTATAAAGTATTCGAAACGAAATAATAATCAAGCGTCTTCCAAAGGCGCTTTTTTTATCTCATTAACGTAAAATTGGACATATATTCCCGATACTCGCCAGTCTTTTCATCTATGAATTCAACCCTGAACCAATAATCATCCGACGGCAGATCTGAGCCATTATAAGTACCGTCCCACCCCTTTTGAGCCGGGTCAATTTTCGTTATTAACTTACCATACCTATCAAAAACAAATAATTTCTTTATACTAATATTGGCATCTGTAATTAAATTCCAGTTATCATTATATCCATCGGAATTAGGAGTGAAAAAACGCGGATAACCTACTAGAAAAAAGCTTTCACTGGTGGTAGACCCACAACCATTTAATTCTCTAACACTAACGGTATGACTACCGGGAGGAACGTCGTTAAAAACATTGCTTTCCCGCCAGTTACCATCATCTAACCTATATACAAATGAAGCGTAATCCTCCCCTATTAAGTCATCAGGATTTGCAATTACAGTATAACCATCGCTAAAGTCTGAACCAGTGACCTCAATCAACACATTTTCCGGGCGCGAAACCGGAGCCACAGTAGAAAAAAATTCGATTTTACATCCGGATTCAGGATGTTCTACAATCACACTTATTTGTAAAGATTCAGGCAACTCGTTGAATTCCACTTCAGGGTTGGTACTAATTATATTTTCTCCATCACGCCATTCATAAAAATAACCTTCACCAAGATCTTCACCCAAACTCACCCGATTCAACAACTGCATCTCACTATCCACACAAAAAATTGAAATTTCAGATAAGTCGTATTCTGGAAAGTCAAAAATAGTTAATTCAAATTCTTCAATTTCAGATGAACACCCGCTCTCTAAATCTACAACTTCAGCATATATAGTTTTACCATCCGCAAATGGAAACATTTGTGGCTGACTTATGGATTCATGATCAGCAACATCTTCCGCAGTCTCGTAATAAAGAACGCTGTAATTACTATTTTCACCATTATTAGGCAAAATGAGATCTTCAAAATTTTCGGTGAGATCTATAAAATCTGCTTCTGGATCACAGACAGCCAGGCTGGAAACCTCGCCAATTTCAGGACTATTATAAAAAGTAACAACCACCTCATCTTCCTCTGTTTTACCTTCAATTTCATCGGTAACAATTAGCTTATATCTGCCTGTGGAATTAACAATTAAAGTTGGCCCTTCTTCACCAGGAATTACTTCAAATTGTGCAGTTGAATCATTAAATACAAACCATTCATACTTACTGGCATCTGCTGTAGTACCATCTAAGATGTATTCTGATTCATCGCAAACAGATATATTATCACCTAAATCGAGATCGAGAATAGAACAATCTGTAGAACCTCCACTGTCGTTTACCTGTTCAAGGCTTATAAAACCAGGAATCAGTTCAAAATTCGTGATCACGACAACATAAATTTCATTGGCCTGGGCATCTGGAATCGTCATGGTTTCAACCGCATCAGGAAGATAACTACAATCAACAATTTTACTGGAGTTTAAAGATGAACCGGAACAATACTCGTCTCCACGTTCAAATGGACCCCACACTACAAAATCCACATCTAAAGGAGTACCTGTACCATTAGTATTGGTTGTCTGGGAAATCCTGAACCTTAAACTACCAGAATTTTCTACCTGAAGAAAGAACCAGGCTGGATATGGTTGCTCATCCAGACATCCATAATCCGGGCCCAATTCACCCGTAATTTGAGCACTATTGGTTTCATTAGAATTTGGAAAGGTAAGTCGCTCATCGCCGGCACAAAAAGGCTCTATATCTGAACATAGTGCGCCCTGAGCTCTTACAGCAACCCCCGTAAAAACCCCAAATATCAGGAGAAGCATTATTTTAAAAATCTTTCTCATTCCCGTCCTCACCTTAACCTATGCAAAATATAAAATATAAAGCAGACAAACACTTCAGGCTTATTGATTTTTGAATACTGCCAAAAGCTTATAAATATGTATCTTTGCAAGCCAATACGGTTTTAACCGACTATTATTGCAAAAAAGCATGAAAATAGACAAAATATTGAACGAAATTGAAGAAATGGGCGATGCCCATGCAGGCAGTAGCGCACATACTCCACTAAGAGAAGATGCCTTCGAAAAGACAGATCAGGAAAAAATTGATCTAATTAAGGAAGATGTCAAAAATATTCTGGACACCTTAGGTCTTGATCTTACAGATGATAGTCTTAAAGGAACTCCATTAAGAGTTGCAAAGATGTTCGTGAACGAAGTATTCTCTGGTCTTCACCCAAAGAGAAAGCCGAAAGCTTCTACATTTGAGAATAAATACAAATACGGAGAGATGTTAGTGGAGAAGAATATCACCGTATATTCAACCTGCGAACACCACCTTCTACCAATCGTTGGAAAAGCGCACGTTGCCTATATTTCTAACGGTACAGTTGTAGGTCTTTCTAAGATGAACAGGATCGTAGATTATTTTGCAAAAAGACCTCAGGTTCAGGAAAGAATGACCATGCAGATAGTTCATGAACTTCAAAATGTTCTAGGGACTCCAGATGTTGCTTGCGTAATAGATGCTAAGCATTTATGCGTAAATAGTAGAGGTATTCGCGACATAGAAAGCAGTACCGTAACCAGTGAATTTGGTGGTGCTTTTAAACAAAAAGATATTCGTCGAGAATTTCTGGATTATATTAAATTAGACACATCGTTCTAATAAATCAAAAAACATTTTAATACATGGCGCTTTACCAGGAACAAAGCCTGAAATTTTATAATTCCATGAGTGGTGAAAAGGAAATTTTCACTCCAATAAACGAAGGGAATGTAGGAATGTATGTTTGTGGACCAACGGTTTACAGTAATGTACATTTAGGTAATTGCAGAACTTTTATTTCTTTCGATTTGGTCTTCAGATACCTGAAGCACCTTGGATATAAAGTACGTTATGTAAGAAACATTACTGATGCCGGCCATTTAGAAAATGATGCCGATAGTGGTGAAGACAGAATTTCTAAAAAGGCAAGGCTTGAACAGATCGAGCCAATGGAAGTTGTACAGAAATATACGGTTGACTTTCATAATATCCTGCATAAATTCAACAATCTCCCTCCTAGTATTGAGCCCACGGCTACAGGGCATATTGTTGAACAAATCGAGATAATCAAAACGATTCTTGATAATGGTTATGCCTATGAAGCGAACGGATCTGTTTATTTTGATGTTATAAAGTTCAATAAAGATCATGCATACGGGAAATTAAGTGGAAGAGCGATTGAAGATATGATCGCGAATACCCGTGAACTTGCCGCTCAAAGTGACAAAAGAAATCCACAGGATTTCGCACTCTGGAAAAAGGCTGAACCACAACACATTATGAGATGGCCTTCCCCATGGAGCGACGGTTTTCCAGGCTGGCACCTTGAGTGCACCGTAATGAGCACCAAATATCTTGGTGAAGAATTTGATATTCACGGCGGTGGAATGGATCTTAAGTTCCCACACCATGAATGTGAAATTGCCCAGGGAGAAGCCGCTACAGGTAAATCGCCTGTTAACTACTGGCTTCATGCTAACATGCTTACTTTAAATGGTAAGAAAATGGCCAAAAGCACGGGTAACTTCATACTTCCAGAACAGATCTTTTCCGGGAACAATGATGTACTAACTAAGGCATTTTCACCAAATGTGGTAAGATTCTTTATTCTTCAGGCACATTATAGAAGTATCCTGGATTTTTCCAGTGATGCCTTAATGGGAAGTGAAAAGGGATTTAACCGATTAATGGAATCCTATCAATCTATTGAGGAACTTCCAGTTTCTGAAAAGTCAACTTTCGACCTGGAATCATGGAAACAGTCATGCTATGATGCAATGAATGATGATTTTAATAGCCCTATTCTAATTGCGAAATTGTTTGATGCCGTTAAATCTATCAATAGCATTAAAGAAGGTACAATTTTAATTAATCAGGAAGATCGTGATAACCTGAAAGCAAGCATGAGTGCTTTTATGTTTGACATCCTTGGACTGACTGATTCGGCTACTGAAAACGAGAACGGTGAAGAAAAATTAAATGGTACGGTTGAATTATTGATCCAACTAAGAGCTGAGGCAAGAAATAATAAGAACTTTGCTTTAAGTGACCAGATAAGGGATAGATTACAGGAAATTGGGATCCAGTTAAAAGACGGGAAAGACGGCACTACTTTTTCCTTAAAATAATTATTTATAATGCTGAATCGATGGTTAAGTAACATATTGACCGCTAGTGTTCAGTTCTACAGGAAATTTATTTCTCCTCTTACTCCTGCTTCATGCAGATACCAACCAACATGCTCTAGCTACATGCTTGAAGCCATAGAAACTCATGGTGGGATAAAAGGTTTCTGGCTGGGAATTAAACGTATAGGTAGATGCCATCCCTGGGGCGGATCTGGCTACGATCCCGTTCCTCGAAAATCAGACCACAAAACGAGCTAAAGAAAAGGCAAATATGTATATTTACGCCTAATCAAAATAACAAGTATGCTTCTTAATGCCATTAGCTGGAATCCTTCAGAAGGGTTGGATTTAGGATTTTTCACACTTCACTATTACAGCTTGATGTTCCTGATTGCTTTTACCCTTGGCTGGTATATAATGAAAAGCATTTTCACAAGAGAAAATATTCCTATTGCATATTTAGACTCTCTATTCATTTATACTGTACTTGCCACATTGATTGGGGCAAGACTAGGCCATGTGATATTTTATGACTGGGAATATTTTCAGAATCATCTATTAGAGATCTTCCTGCCAGTGAGATTTGAACCAGAATTTGAGTTTACAGGCTTCCGAGGTCTCGCAAGTCATGGTGCAGCTATAGGAATCATAGTAGCAATGTATCTTTATTCAAAAAGAGTTGTTCAAAAACCGGTACTTTGGATATTAGACAGAATTGTGATCCCCGTAGCTAGTGGAGCAATTTTCGTACGGATTGGAAATTTCATCAACTCTGAGATCATTGGTAAACCCACAAATTCAGACTACGGAGTAATATTCGAAAAACTGGGAGAAGACTTCGCCAGGCATCCTGCTCAGTTATACGAATCTGCTTGTTATTTAGGAATCTTCCTGATCCTATGGTTTCTTTATTGGAAAACGGAGAAAAGATTTAAAACCGGTTATATATTCGGCCTATTCCTTGTATTGTTATGGACGGTTAGGTTTTTTGTAGAATTCATAAAAGAACCACAGGTTGGAGAACGCGCCAACTGGCTGTTAAATACAGGCCAATGGCTAAGTATTCCATTTGTAATCGCCGGTCTCTATTTTATGTACAGACCTGTTAAACAAAAAACAGTATGAAAAGGAACATTTTAGGCCTCGCCGCACTTTCACTCTTTTTAAGCCTTTCTTTTTCCTCTTGTGAAGATGATAAAAAAGAAGAGATCATCGAGACAGATCCCATCAATTTTACAAAGGAAGGAGAAGTATATCTTATAAAAGCTTCAGGGGACACCTTAAGGAAGCTGGATGTTGAATTAGCTGAAAATGATTATGAGCATCAAACAGGTTTAATGTATCGCGAAAGTCTGGAAAATGACCAGGGAATGCTTTTTATTTATGATTCTGAAAGGGTTAGAAGCTTCTACATGAAAAATACATATATTCCTTTAGACATTATATATTACGGAGCAGACAGCACCCTTGTAAGCATTCAGAAGAACGCTACACCACGTGATGAAACTTCTTTGCCCTCTGAAGGTCCAACACAATTTGTTCTTGAGATTAATGGAGGCCTATCAGACCAATGGGGAATAGAAAATGGAGACAGATTTAGTTTTCAGAATATTAATTAAATCCTACTTTCTTCTATAACGATAGATCAAATCTATTTCTAAGAAACCAAGCGCTTCCCTTTTAATAGATTGCTTACCTGTTTTTTTTGAAATGATTTCAAAGTCATATTTCATAAAACCTTCGGTTTGTAAAAGTCTTATATTCTCACCTGAGTCAGACTCATTGCTGGAATCTAATAATTGATATAATTCTCTTGCTTCTATATTATTGGCAATTATAGAATCTTCATTAACTATTCTAACCGAAGAAGATTTTGAATTGAACCTGGGAACTCTTTTCCATTCAACCTTAAAATCAGAATTTTCATAAACATTCAAACTAGCATCTACATAATGAAGATTATAAAACATGAATATCATTAATGTAGCGTTCCATGCAAAATGCAATACAATCGCTTGAATAATTCCGAAGTTAACGATAGACCATAGCAATAATGAACCCAGGCCAATCTGGAAAAAAGCAAAATAGAACAATTCAGGATCAATTATTTCTTCCATTTTATAATGTACAGCAGCAAATAGAAGCACATTTGCCAATAGTGCCAAGTTTCTAATATATTCACTGGGATATTTTTGATTGAGGAAATATGCTATAACGAAGAGGAGTAATAATACAATATCCAACCAACCATTATCAGAAGCAAGAACAATTAGCGGAATAAGTATTAAGGAAACAATCTTCATCCACTTTCTTCCTGTAAAGAGTCCTCTAAAAATGAATTCTTCGATTATAGGCGCTAATATTAGTACCAATATTAAAACTACCTCCAGAGACATATCTGAATAGTTCCTGGAACTTTTCACCATATCCTCGCCTACTACGTATGCATATATACTAGCAAAAAGGATACTGATAATTCCTAAATAGAACAACCAGTTTTTTGTAGATCTCCCTAAAAATAATTTCATCGATTTTTAGATAAAAAAAATGCTTTCCTTTTCAGGAAAGCATTTTTAAATTCAAATATATAACCATTTATATTAAACAGCAGTTGCCTCTTCAGTTTCAGGCTTTTCTTTCTTCTGAATTGAAGACTTCTTCTTCACACTATCGAACATCACCGGTGTAGCGATGAATAGCGATGAGTAAGTACCTACAATCACACCTACGATAAGAGCGAACATAAATCCTCTGATACTTTCTCCTCCAAAGATGAAGATTGCAAGCAATACTACCAAGGTAGTAAGCGAGGTATTCAAGGTTCTACTAATAGTACTATTTAGTGCTGCATTCACAGTTCTATCAAGATCCCAGCTAGTATGCTCGTTCACATACTCTCTAATTCTATCGAATACAACCACGGTATCATTCAGGGAGTAACCAATTACGGTTAAGATCGCTGCGATAAACGCCTGATCTATCTCCATATTAAAAGGCATCACTTTGTAAAGTAAAGAGAAGATACCTAATACAACTAATACATCATGGAATACAGCTGCAACCGCTCCTATACTAAATTGCCATTTACGGAAACGTAATAAGATATAAAGGAACACAACGATCAGGGAACCTAATACAGCCCAGAATGAAGCGTTCTTAATATCATCAGCAATCGTAGCTCCAACTTTCATAGACTTCATTACACCCACCTGCTTATTATCATCTCCGTCAACGAACTCCTCATAAGTTAGTTCTGCAGGAAGGTAAGAACCTAAAGATTCGAATAGCGATCTTTGAATTTCTTCATCAACCTCAGATCCTTCTTCGTTCACTTTATATTTGGTAGTGATCTTCAGCTGATTGTTTGGTCCAAAAGTTTTAGCTTCTGCACTACCAAAAGTTGCTACTAGATCATTCTGAACTTCAGTAGGGCTTACATCATCAGCAAATCTTACCGTATATGTTCTACCTCCTACGAAGTCAACACCCTCGTTAAGACCTTGCGTAAATAATGATCCAACACTAACTACGATGAATAAACCTGAAATGATATAAGCAACTTTTCTTTTCTTAAGGAAGTTGATATTCATATTTGTGAATAGGTTCTTCGTTAAAGAAGTAGTAAAGTCAAGAGACTTACCTTTTTTACCATATCCATCTATGAATAATCTTGTAATGAAAATTGCAGTAAATAAAGATGTTGCAATACCAATTAATAAGGTAGTAGCAAATCCTTTAATTGGCCCTGTTCCTAATAAGAATAAGATTAAACCTGTAAGACCAGTTGTTATGTTAGCATCCAGAATTGAAGATAAAGCATTATTGAAACCATCTTTAATGGCATCTTTCTGAACTTTTCCTTTCGCTAGTTCTTCCTTGATCCTTTCGAAGATAAGTACGTTCGCATCAACAGACATACCAATAGTTAAAACAATACCGGCAATACCAGGTAAAGTTAAGACAGCTCCAAGACCGGCAAGGATTCCAAAAATAAATAGAATGTTTACTACAAGAGCAACATCTGCGAACAGACCTGCTTTACCGTAGTAAAGAATCATCCAGATCAAGACAAGGATTAAAGCAATACCAAAAGAATTAATACCACTATCAATTGCTTCCTGACCAAGAGATGGCCCTACTACTTCACTTTGAATAATATCTGCAGAAGCAGGAAGTTTACCAGCTCGTAATACGTTTGCTAAATCCTGACCTTCTGTAATATTAAAGTCTCCGGTTATTTCACTTCTACCTCCAGATATAGCTCCTGTAGAAACTCCTGGTGCAGAATAAACAATATTATCAAGTACAATAGCGATCTGACTTTGTTCAGCTGAAGCTTTTCCAGTCATATCTTCCCAGATCTTAGCTCCGGTTCCATCCATTTGCATACTCACGGCAATACGACCTAATTGATCGTAGGTTTGCTGAGCATCTGTGATAACACTACCACTTAAAGGTGGCTCCATGTTACGGTTACCTTTTAAGGCATATAGACCTGTTGTTTGAGTATCTGCATCTGGAACTCCCCAAACGAATTTCGCATATCTTAATTGAGATGGTAAGATCGAACGAACCTGAGGATTCTGAAGGTAATTCATCACCTTCGCAGTATCCTGAACTTTAAAAGTTGCGATTACCGGTCCTCCCTGATATCCAGGAGAAACAATTAGATCGAAAAGTGGGTTATTTCCTGTTTCAACTTCAGTACTATCTTCAGACTCCGCTAAAAGCTCATCGATTTCGTCATCTCCCGAAGTAGCTGTAGAATCTGCTTCCTGAGTAGATACGTCTTCAGAACGCTTCATTTCAGCTAGTCTATTATTAGCCTGAACAAGGAAATTTCCTAATTCATTGTTCTTATATACATGCCAGAACTCTAACTGAGCTGTACTCTGCAAAAGGTTCTTTACCCTGCTGATATCTTTAGCACCTGGTAATTCAACAAGAATTCTTCCTGAATTTCCAAGACGCTGAATATTTGGCTGAGTAACACCGAATTTATCAATACGTTTTCTCAGTACTTCAAAAGCAGAAGTAATAGATTCGTCTATCTTTTTTCTAATGACTGGCTCAACTTCTTCATTACTCATGTTGAAGTTCACCTCGTCACTTAAAGTTTTATTTGCAAAAATATCAGGAGAGGCAAGTTCTGCGTTCGGGATATTATTGAAAGCTTCGAAGAAAAGGTCTATATAATTCTCCTGGCTATCGGTTTGAGCTTCGTCAGCTTCAGCAATAGCTTTTCTAAAAGCAGGATCTCTGGAATCATTTGCCAATCCGCTTAAGATATCTCTTACGGAAATTTGAAGGATCACGTTGATTCCTCCCTTAAGGTCAAGCCCTTTGTTCAGCTCTTTGTCTTTCGCGTCATTGTAGGTAATTCCCGCAATAACATCATCATTACCAATAGAATCCAGGTAACTGGCCTCGGCCTGGTCACGTAGTTCAGAGTAATTATCTACATCTTCACCTATTTTCTGAAAGGCGAACTCCTCAGCATCAGTCTCAACATTATTTGTTATAAACGTAAATGAAAGCTGATAAAGACACACCAGCCCAAACAAAATTGCAAAAACTCTTATCAGTCCTTTATTCTGCATTATTCCTCAAATTATTGATTATTAGGTCTATTTTAAAAACGGACAAATATAGGACTTCAATTATCAAATCCCAATATTTTTTTTTGGATAATTTTAACTTTTTCTACTAACAAAAAAGCCACAAAAATTGTGGCTTTTCATGTTATTCTGAATGAATTTTGCTAAAAAATTATAACTCAAGCAAACCATTGGTTTTTTTAACACCTTCTGCGCTCTCCTTCATTTTTGCTATTTCAGCATCATCCAATTGTAATTCCACAATTTTTTCTAATCCATCTTTTCCAAGAATGGCCGGCACACCTATGCAAAGATCGTTTAACCCATATTCACCTTCTAATAATGCTGAACATGGAAACATTTTTTTCTGGTCACAAGCAATAGCCTGTACCAAGCCAGAAACTGCAGCACCTGGAGCATACCATGCACTGGTTCCTAATAATTTAGTAAGAGTTGCCCCTCCAACTTTAGTATCTTCTGAAACCTGATTAAGCCTGTCTTCAGAAAGAAAAGCCGTAACTGGAACAGAGTTTCTTGTAGCGAGCCTGGTAAGTGGCACCATACCAGTATCACTATGACCACCAATTACCATCCCGTCAACATCTGATGGAGGACATTCTAAAGCCTCACTTAGTCTATATTTGAAACGAGCACTATCTAAAGCACCACCCATTCCTATGATCTTATTTTTTGGAAGCCCTGTAGTTTTATGAACTAAATAGGTCATTGTATCCATAGGATTACTAACCACAATTAGTGTAACGTTTGGAGAATGCTTGATAAGATTTGCAGAAACCTCTTTAACGATCCCGGCGTTAATACCTATTAATTCTTCTCTGGTCATCCCCGGTTTACGTGGAATACCACTCGTGATCACAGCGATATCACTATTCGCAGTTTTTGAGTAATCATTTGTACTTCCACTTATTTTTGTATCGAAGCCATTTAGAGTTGCGGTTTGCATAAGGTCCATTGCTTTACCTTCAGCATAACCTTCCTTTATATCAAGCAACACAACTTCTGAGGCAAAATTTTTGATGGCAACATATTCGGCACAGCTGGCACCAACGGCACCTGCTCCTACTATAGTAACTTTCATGTTAAAATATTATTTAATTTCTATTAATAATGACTGCGAAATTACGAATAATGAGGCAGTAATAATAATAAGGAATGGTTAAATCAAATAGAATCTATAAGAGGAAGTGAAGCCCCAAATTTACATTCACGAATTTCCCGGCTGTAGCCATCGTAGAGATTTTGAATTTATTGAAGTATAAATTAAATCCTATATCTCCCTTAAACTGAGCTTCTTTATCGTTTAACCTAACTAATTCATTATTTATAATTGGTAAAGCCACACCACTTCCTCCAAATTCGTATTCAAAGTCTGACTGGGCAACACCCAACGCACCAAAAATCTCAAAATTTTCATATTTCTTTGAAGCCATAACTTCTGCCATCCATACACCTGCGCTTACATCTATAAGATTTAGATTTACAAGGTCTGGAACACTAATTTGTTCAAATTCATATTTTACATCGAAAATATCATAGGCCAGGATTCCAGCTATTTGCAAATCATCTTCATCATTAAATCTAAAATACTGACTGAAATTATGTTTAAGTCCAACCCCATAGGTACTAAACTCAGCACCATCTATTTCCAGCCCGGGTAATGCCCGTACACCAACTTGAAAACCATAAGGCAATCCTACAGACACCTGTGCAAACGGATAAATTAAAGCGCCTTTATCTATACCCTCAATAGCCTGAAAAGAGAATTCCTCCCCCATAAAACTACCATTAAACATCACTTCAGATCCACCGCCAAAAGCAGTTGGAACCTGAGCTCCACCATCTCCATCATTAATTGTCAGGTTTCCAAAATCTCCAGAATTCACGGTAAATTGCTTTTTACTCGAAGGCACAAAAAGAGCATTCCCATGTAAGGAAACATCTACCTTCCAAGGTTCTAATGCTCTTGCAGAGGTAAACCAGCTAGCTGTTGCCTGATAAGCAGCACTCTCTGATGCCGGACTTGCAAATCCATCTGCCAGGAACAATAAATCATCTACGATTTGCTGACCTTCTTCAGGGATTAATTGCGCAAAGGAATTCCCAGATATAAATACCAGGATTAATAGAAAAAGTTTTTTCAGGTTTTTCACAATGACTTGGGTTTAAGTTTGATAAAAATAATAAAATATAATTCCCGTTATTTTGACTAACGTAAAAAACCCACACATATTAGTAAGGTGTGGGTCTTTTATTAAATCTTTTTGCTTTGATTATGCATCAATATTAGCATACTTAGCGTTCTTTTCAATGAATTCTCGTCGTGGCGGAACCTCATCTCCCATCAACATAGAAAAGATCCTATCGGCTTCCCCCCCATTATCAATGTTCACCTGTCTTAAAATTCTGAAATCTGGATCCATAGTGGTATCCCATAGCTGTGAAGCATTCATTTCCCCAAGACCTTTATATCTCTGGATCTGAACTCCTCCACTATATTCAGCAGCTATCTCATCACGCTCTTTCTCAGACCAGGCGTAACGCTTCTTCTGACCTTTTTTAACAAGGTAAAGTGGCGGTGTTGCTATATAGATATGACCATTCTCGATCAATTCTTTCATATATCTAAAGAAGAAAGTCAGGATCAATGTTTCAATGTGGCTACCATCAACATCGGCATCACACATGATCACAACCTTATGGTATCTAAGTTTTGAAAGATTCAGTGCTTTACTATCCTCTTCAGTACCAATAGTTACACCAAGTGCTGTGTAAATGTTCTTGATCTCTTCATTATCAAAAACCCTGTGAGACATCGCCTTTTCAACATTAAGAATCTTACCTCTTAAAGGAAGAATCGCCTGAAATTTTCTATCTCTACCCTGTTTGGCAGTACCACCCGCCGAGTCACCCTCAACTAGGAATACTTCACATTGTTCCGGATCCTGCTCTGAACAGTCAGATAATTTCCCAGGCAAACCACCAACACTCATGGCGGTTTTACGCTGAACCATTTCACGGGCTTTCTTCGCAGCATTTCTAGCCTGCGCAGCAAGTATTACTTTTTGAACGATGGTTTTAGCATCATTCGGATTCTCTTCTAAATAATTCTCAAGCATTTCTGAAACCGCCTGAGATACCGCTGAAGTTACTTCACGGTTACCTAATTTGGTTTTAGTCTGCCCCTCGAATTGAGGTTCAGCAACCTTTACAGATATAATCGCTGTTAAACCTTCACGGAAATCATCTCCCGTAATTTCAAATTTCACTTTATCAAGAAGACCGGAAGAATCGGCGTATTTCTTAAGTGTAGTTGTTAAACCTCTTCTAAAACCTGAAAGATGCGTTCCACCTTCATGCGTATTAATATTATTCACATACGAATGTAGGTTCTCGTTGAATGAAGTATTATAAACCATCGCAACTTCAACAGGAATATCATTCTTCTCACCTTCCATAGAGATCACATCTCCAATAATAGGTTCACGGTTACCGTCAAGGAATTTTATAAACTCCTTCAGTCCTTCTTCAGAATGAAAATCATCATGGACAAACTCCCCGTTATCTTCCTTATTCCTTTTATCTGTAAGGCTTATTCTAATTCCTTTATTCAAATATGCAAGTTCACGCATACGACTTGCAAGAGTATCATAATTATACTCCAAAGTTTGCGTAAAAATACTAGGATCTGGCTTGAAGGTTACAATAGTACCATTCAAATCAGTCTCTCCTGTAGGCTTTACAGGATATAGTGGTTTACCCAACTCATATTCCTGTTGCCATATTTTCCCGTCTCTATAAACGGTTGCGGAAAGATGTTCAGAAAGTGCATTCACACAACTAACACCAACCCCGTGAAGACCACCGGAAACTTTATAAGAATCTTTATCGAATTTACCCCCTGCACCAATTTTGGTCATTACAACCTGAAGTGCGGAAACACCTTCTTTTTTATGAAGATCAATAGGAATCCCCCTACCGTTATCTTCGGTAGTAATGGAATTGTCCTCATTGATAGTAACTTTTATATTATCACAGTGTCCTGCAAGGGCCTCATCGATAGAGTTATCAACAACTTCATATACCAAATGATGCAGACCTCTAACGCCTGTATCACCAATATACATTGAAGGCCGCATACGAACATGCTCCATGCCTTCCAGTGCCTGAATACTGTCGGCTGAATAATTATGTTTCTTAGCTTCTTCGCTCATATATACGCTAATTAATTTCGTCTATTTTGGATAACGAACAAATATAACAAAACGCATATTTTTAACAGGTTGAAGCAACCTTATAACCCCTTAAGTTATCAACAAATTATGTGGAAAAACCCGAAGCATTCAGTTATCCTGAAACACTTCGGGTTATTTATTTGAGATGTTATAAATTTTAAAGTTTGGCCATTTCTTTTTTCATACCAGGAGCAACATGAGTTTCGTTTGCCCTTCCACTTGGATCAAGATCCTTTTGCCATTTCGGGATCCATCTTTTCACTGTTTTTGCAGCTGAATCCTGAGGAAAATGTTTATGGAAAAGTTCTCTGTAGAAATATGCTTCTTTAGTTGCAGGAGTGTTCTCCGGGAACTTTGAAGCAGCGGTTTCCATTTGCACATCACTCACCTGCCTGGAAGCATATTCTATAAGCTGATCGATCCAGTTGTACCCAACTCCATCGCTAAATTGCTCTTTTTGTCGCCATAGAACTTCCTCTGGAAGAAATGGTTGTTCCGGAGTATCAAAAGCTTTTCTAAGAATATATTTCTCAGCTCCGTCATAAGTGCTCGCCATTTTTTCTTCTGGCACCATCTCCATAGCTGTCTTTAAAAAGGCTTTATCAAGGAACGGCACCCTAGCCTCCAATCCGTGCGCCATAGTAGACTTATCTGCCCTTAAACAATCGGCAGTAGCCAGTCTTTGCACTCTTCTAATGGTTTCCTTCTGGAACTCCTCTGGAGAAGGAGCGTTTTTAAAGTAAAGGTATCCACCAAAGATCTCATCTGCACCTTCTCCTGAAAGCACTACTTTAATTCCTTTTTCGGCAATTGCTTTTGAAAGAAAATACATAGGCGTGCTCGCTCTGATAGAAGTGACATCATAAGTCTCTAAATGCCATACCAACTGACTTAATATTTCTATACCCTCTTCTACCGTAAAGTGGATTTCAGAATGTTCAGTTCCAAGAAACTCCGCAACTTTTCTTGCTGCTTTAAGATCTGGAGCATCAGCATCTAATCCAATAGAAAAAGAATGTAGTTTCTGACCTGAATCCTTGATTAGACGAGCGGCAATAGACGATGTTAATGAAGAATCCAGTCCACCGCTCAACAATACACCCAGAGGCACGTCTGCCATTAATCTTTTCCTGGTAGCCTCAATAAGGCTTTCTCTCAATTTTGTAAGATCTGCCGGTTGAATTGCTTTTTCAGACTCAAACCATTCCGGCTTATAAAATCTCACAAACCCTGTTGCAGGTGTATAATAATGACCCGGAGGAAATGCTGAAAACTCAACACAATGATCGGCAAGCGCTTTCATTTCACTAGCAAACCACATCGCTCCAGAATCATCTGTTCCATAATATAGTGGCTTAACCCCGATTGGATCCCTACCCACGATAAAATCATCCCCGTCTATCACTACAAAGGAGAAAACTCCATCAAGCATATCTACAAAATCGTAACCATACTTTTCGTAAAGGTGCACTATGACCTCTGAATCCCCGGTTGTTCTAAAAGAATGATCTCTTAATTCATTATTTCTTAAAGCCATATGGTTATAGATCTCCCCATTGTGAACCATCCATGCTGAACGGGTTCCCTGAATAGGTTGAATTCCTGTTGTTAGATCTACAATAGAAAGACGTTCGTGCGATAACACATAACCTTCCTCTGTAATTTTTAATCCGCTTTCATCGGGTCCTCTATGAGACATTCTTTTAGACAGACTACTAATTTTTTCTGCCTCTACGTCTTTTCCGATAACTGCTAAAATTCCACACATGACTTATATTGTTTTTAATTACAATACAAATATGAGATTAGACTTATCTTTATAAAACACATAAACCTATTTCACTTACTTTTGATAATACAAAAGATCATAATAGAATTAATTTTCAACCGAAATGGAGAATAATACTCCAAATTCTTTCATTCATAAAAGCCTATAAATTTTAACAGCAACTTTGATGTTTTTTAACAAACCTAACAGGAAGCTTCAGTTATCTTTATTGAAAATATAAATCAATACTGAAAAGACATGAAAAAGTTTATAATAGGAGGACTAAGCGCGATTTGTTTATTTATTTCAAATCCCATAAACGCACAGGAGGATGGAAAAGTGAATTTTTCCAAAGAGGAATTGAAATTCTCTAAAATGGATGCCAGCCCTATGGATCTTGCTATGTATAAAGACAAGAACGATGCTGCAGTAGCCAGGGTTATATACAGCCGTCCTCAAAAACGAAACCGTGAGATCTTTGGAAAACTAATTCCTTATGGTGAAGTATGGAGAACTGGAGCCAATGAAGCGACTGAACTTACTTTATATAAAGACATGAAGGTTGCCGATGCAGTAGTAAAAGCTGGAACTTACACTCTGTATACAATTCCCGGAGAAAAGGAATGGACAGTTATCCTGAATAACAAAACAAACACCTGGGGTGCATATGAGTACACAGATAAAGAAGACAAAGTACGCATTAACGTACCTGTGAGACAAGCTCCAAATACTATTGAATCACTTTCAATGGCATTTCAAGAATCTAATAAAGGTGCAGACCTTCTAATTGGATGGGACAATAGCTATGTTAAAGTACCTTTTGAATCTGCGAAGTAATTACAGGTTTATAAAAGACTGAAAGATCAAACGCCCTTAACGGGCGTTTTTTTTATGGGATATTGAGGTATTTATGTGTTTGTAGAGAAACTTTCCACTTCGGGTTTTCCATGACATAATCTACGATCATAGGAATCACTTTTTCCCGGTTGCTCCATTCTGGCTGGAGATAAAGAATACATTCATCACTAACTTTTGCAGCCTGCTCTTCTGCAAACTTAAGGTCATGCTTATTAAACACAATTACTTTAAGTTCGTTTGCTAAAGGATAAATTTCAGGTTTTGGAAGCTTTATTTTCTTCGGTGACAAACAGATCCAATCCCAGGTTCCTGTAAGATCGTAGGCTCCCGAAGTTTCAATATGAATATCGCAACCTTTATGTTTTAAATTCCTGGTCAATTCGGTCATATCCCAGGTTAGAGGCTCTCCACCTGTAATAACTATAGTTTTACTAAACTTTGTAGCGTTTTCAACAATTTGCCCAACATGCGTTGGAGGATGGATTTCAGCATCCCAACTTTCCTTTACATCGCACCAATGACAACCCACATCGCAGCCTCCAATCCTTATAAAATAAGCAGCTGTACCTTTATGGTATCCCTCTCCCTGAATGGTATAGAATTCTTCCATTAACGGAAGCATAATTCCTCTATCTACCAGTTCTTTTGTCTCTTCTGAAATCATAGCGTGCAAAGATAAGTAATCTAAATCTTCTAAATTCCCTTAGCCCGCCTTTATAAATAACTTTGGTTTAATTAAAGATGCGCGTATTTTTTATATCCCTTTGTGGATCTTCAAGGTTGGTAAAAAAACCATTTATAACCGCAAATTTCACTTCATCATCTTTTAAAAGAAAGAAATTTGCTACTACCCCTGGTCTTAACCTTTCCCCTATTTTAAAACTGTCAGCAACAAGATTTAGAGGATAATTAGAATAATCTTCTTTTAGCAGAGTGGAATCTACTTTCACAAAAGCATAGCCCTCTTGCAATAACTTCGCAGGATCCAGATTCTCCAATTCATTTTTTGTCATTATTTTCTCAGGATAGATCTTAGCATTTTCATATTTCAAGCCAGAAGCATCTACCTGATTATATCCATAACTTGTGGAGAGGTCTCCCTGGTCCACAACCCTTCCCGTATAATAAAAATCTGAATTTTCCTCGAGATCATTTTCGAAAGTATTTATTCCCAGATCCAGAACATAGGTCTCACCTTCTAATTCATAATTTAGCCCGGTTATTTTAAGGTCGAATAACATACGGTCATTATTTGGAATATTCTCGTATTCTGAAATTTCTTCAGTTTTATATTCTTCTGAAGCTATCGAATAAAGCGCTGAAAGAATACTTACAAAATTCAATTTTCGTATTTCCTGCTTTTCGGGATCTTCTGGATACCCACCAGATTCTATTAGAATAGTACTAGTACCCCATTTTTGAATATTATCGCCGAAAGCCCTTGGCTCAAAATCATCATTATACCGCCCTACCTGTCCAGGTGCAAATTTCTGAAGCACCTTATTCATTTGCACGATCACCTTCATGGCGTTGCCCCGAACTTCGTTTATATTTTTTTCATAATTATAGGCCGGCGCTAAGAATGAAACCGTGGCAGGTTTCTCTGTTCTCTCAGCATTGTAATATTTACTCTGATCATGCAAATTGAAACCGAAATCTGCATCAAGACTATCTCTTATTCTTTTTAGAGTTTTCGCTTCAGGAGATTGCAACCTCAAGGCATCACGATTTACATCAATTCCTAACGAATTACGACGAGTAAATTTCTCAGCGCCATCTGGGTTCAACATCGGCAGAAAATGAATGCTAAGATTACTCAACATCAAGTCCTTTTCTTCGGAAAAATCATCTGAGTCGAAAAAATTAAGAATATCAAAAATAGCCATGGTAGCCGTTGATTCATCCCCGTGCATCTGAGACCATAGAAAGACCTCAGTATCTCCATCTCCTAAACTAATTAGGTTTAAACTTCTACCCTCAATAGACTCTCCAACCTTCTGGATATTGATATTCTTTCGAGAATCAAAATTTCGAATCAGCGAGGAGACGTCTGCGTGTTTTATTCTTCTATTAATAATCTTCTCTTCTTTATATTCTGAATAGCTCTCATATAATTTATCAGAAAAATTAGTTTTCTGTGCTAATGAAATATTAGAGATAGCACATATTGCCAATACTAAACTTAAGATCTTTTTCATATTCATTTTCTTGATGGAACTTTATTGAAATTGCGGTTCTTAGTAGCACTTCGTACTTTATCCATAAAATCCTTTCCCGGATCTGTTTTTTCAGTTCTGTAACCTGAATCTTTCTCCAGCCATAATTCATGGTCTTCAAAATTTGTGTACTCATAATGCCCAATCACATATTGAATATCATATTTGTCACTTAGATAATTTACCAGCCAGATATTTGATTCAACCTGGGCTTCTGTTAATGGAGTATTTTCAGTTCCGCCCACGTTCTCTACTCCTATCGCGGTATGATTCAAGCCAATGACATGACGAGCCATTGTAGTTTCTGGCATTAAACGATAAATCGTTCCATCCTGATCTACCAGAAAATGAGACGAAACATTTAATTGACTAGCTCCGGAAATTGATTCTCTTGATTGGGGTAATTCTGGATTTTTAAAAGCCCTATACGAATCTTCTAAATTCGGGATCGCCGTCCAGTGCAAAACGATCATCTTTGGATCAATTTCTGGTGTATTACGTTTAAGCCCATATCTATCCTTCATATATTGAAGCGTAAGATCAATTCGATCCTGTTCAAATTCTATAGGTCTATCCACGACTTTTGAACTTTTACAAGCCGAAAACAATAAAGAAAAAATTACAGAAAGAACGATATATTTTATTTTCTTCATTTAATTTGATTTTAAATTAATAAGTGAAATTGGTCACCCGGGCATAAATTTACGGAATTCAACCACACCCTAAAATAGGATCATCCTAGTAGATTCCCGACTCATAAAATTTAGCAGTTTTATTTTAAGATTATAAAAAATGTTATTTTTAAAAAAAAATAATTCGCTTCTAATAATAATCCATTATTGCTAGACCGATATCACAGCCTTATTCTGACCTAAATGAAATACAGAATTTCTTCCATTTTAAAATTGAAAGTATTTTTTGATCGCCTTTTTTTATTTTTAGTGTTAACACTCCTGTCTTCCTGCTCTGCAATCAAAAAGACAAATAAAGAAATTGAAACAGATTTTACAGAATCAAGAATATTCAAACAGGGTTATGCCGGATTTGCCTTATACGATCCGGTTACCAAAAAAATGCTCTATACGCATAATGCTGACAAATATTTCACCCCTGCGTCCAACACTAAGCTTTTTACACTTTTTACCGGACTAAAGGTTTTAGGCGACTCTGTACCGGCATTAAACTATACTATCAAAGGAGATAGCCTTATTTTCAAAGGCACAGGAGATCCTTCTTTTTTAAATCCAGATTTACCAGAATCCAGAGTAGTCGAGTTTTTCAATAATAATGATCTTAAGCTATTTTATGCTCCTGCGGCATATAAGGAAAAACATCTTGGACCCGGTTGGGCATGGGATGATTATGACTCCTACTATTCTTCTGAAAAAATTGATTTTCCTTTATATGGAAATTTAATCGAACTTCAATTTCATGATTACGCTGAACCAGAAGTGACTCCTATACAATTTCAGGATTCCATTAAACTAGTAGAAGCCTTTTCTCCTGAAAATAAATACACCCAAAGGGAGATCTCCTCGAACAAGATGGAATATCAAAAGTTTAACAGGGGTGATAATTTCACTCAACATATACCTATTAAATATTCCAAAAACCTGATAACCGAATTACTTTCAGATACTCTGAACAAAAAAGTAACGATCTATAAAGGTGATTTGAAGGATCTAGAATTCAATAAAACACTATATAGTATTCCTGCCGACAGTATCTACAAACGTATGATGCAGGTAAGTGATAACTTTATTGCAGAACAGATCATGCTTATGGCAGCAGATAAAATTTCTGATACTTTAAAAACCAGTATCGCTATTGATTATATGAAAGAAAACCATTTGAAAGATCTACCAGACGAACCGATGTGGTATGATGGTTCCGGACTATCAAGATACAACTTATTCACGCCAAGATCTATGGTGAAGCTCGTCGAAAAGATCGAAATGGAAATGCCTAAAGAAAGACTATTTAATATCCTTGCTGCAGGAGGCGCATCTGGAACTTTAAAAAATTACTATAAAGCCGAAACACCTTATATTTATGCCAAGACCGGAACTTTAAAGAACAACCATAGTCTTAGTGGCTTTATAATCACAAAAAGTGGCAAAACCCTTATATTTAGTTTTATGAACAGCAACTATACGGTCCCTACTTCAGAATTGAAAAAGGGTATGACCAGGATCCTGGAACAGGTGCATAACAATTATTAATACCAGAACCCACGCAGATGCAAAGAAGAAAATTCATTCAGAATATAGGAGTAGGCAGCTTAATATTACCTCTTAATCCTGTAAGTTTTGATAAGATTGATAAAAACCCATCTAACCAGGATATTTTACTTCCCGAAGGATTAAAAGAAGGAGATACTATTGGAATAGTAAGTCCCTCAAGTGCGATTTTTGAATCTGAACCTTATGAAATTGCCCGGGAATCTTTTGAAGCCATGGGGTTAAAAGTGAAATTTGGGAAAAACACCAGGAACAGGCACGGCCACCTTGCAGGTACAGATGAAGAAAGAGCTGAGGAATTAAATAATATGTTCAGAGATGATTCCATCCAGGCTATCATAGCCTTGAGAGGTGGATCTGGAGCTGCCAGAATTCTGGACAAGCTGGACTATGAAGCAATTAAGAATAATCCGAAGGTTTTTATTGGCTATAGTGATATTACTGCATTGCATCTTGCAATTTTTAAAAAAACTGGCCTGGTCACTTTTCACGGACCTGTAGCCGTTTCAACCTGGAACTCATTCAGCTCAGATTATTTAAAACGTTTGCTTTTTGAGAAAGAAGCAATCACGTATGAAAATCCTATTAGTAAAGGTGATGAACTGGTTCAAACTAGAAACAGAATAAGGGTCATTAAAGAAGGTACAGTAAAAGGTCAGCTTCTTGGCGGTAATCTATCTGTACTTACCGGAATTATGGGTTCTGAATATTTTCCTCAGGATTGGGACGGAAAGATCCTTTACCTGGAAGATGTTGGCGAAAAGATCTATGCTGTAGATAGAATGATGTCGCAACTGTATCTTGGCGGCGTACTGGATAAGATCAGCGGATTCGTATTTGGAAAATGTTCTGACTGCGATCCCGGCGGAAGTGGTTATGGCTCATTAACAATGGAAGAAGTAATAGACCATTATATAAAACCATTGAACATCCCGGCATATTCTGGTGCGATGATTGGTCATATAAGTGATAACGCAACTATTCCCAACGGGCTTGAGGCCGAAATGAATGCAACTAAGGGAACAATTAAGCTATTATCACCCGCCGTGAAGTAAGGCAACTTTTATTTTTTTCGGTTTAACTCTTTCTGATAGATCTGTCTGCCAAGTTCTGCCAGAAACGGAATACCTATACTTTCATATTGGTAATCATTATCATTAAAAACACCATTTTCATTCACCAGAATTGTAGCCGATAGTAAAAAGTCCACATTTTTTTCTTCATCCCTTATATAAGCTGTTTCAGTTAAGGTGCCGTAAGCATAACCTACCTTATTATATATTTTCATATGATCAGGAATTCTTTTCTTTGAATCTCCATATATAAAGAATTTGCCATAACCATCCTGATATTCGGTTTCATCATAACCCAATTTTCTTGGCTCGGTAGACATGGATTTTATGAGAAAGTCCCGGTCTTCTTTTTTCAGCTGAAAGGTTTTCTGCTTATCAAAAGCTTCTGGAAAGAACAGCCTTTTCATCAAATTATGCTGAGTTTCCAGCGGAAAATAGTTTTTTAAAGCAAAACTGAAAGGCTCATTTATTTTTACATCTTCTTTAATATATCCAACCCCCTTAATAACATCAAATATCTCCAACGAATCTGCAGGTTGATTGTAGGTTACAGGTAATTCCAAATTACCATTCTCAGTTTTAAAGATCATTTGTCTCGTTAGAGTATCTGCTGAGCTTTCACCTGAAAAACGGTGAGAAATACGAACAGGCGCCAGTCCCTTAGATGTAAGTTTAGAATTTATATAATCCTGCCCTAAAAATTCGAATAACCTGTTATAAGCTTCATTGTCACTTACAGCGAATATTGCCTCAATATCATTCTCAATGTTATGAGAGACAGAATCATTTTCAAATTGATAGGGACTA
The DNA here is from genome assembly GCF_000423065.1 of Christiangramia echinicola DSM 19838. Classification (GTDB taxonomy): domain Bacteria; phylum Bacteroidota; class Bacteroidia; order Flavobacteriales; family Flavobacteriaceae; genus Christiangramia; species Christiangramia echinicola. Next base: position 151,166 of record NZ_AUHG01000011.1, on the reverse strand, counting down.
TTTTTACTAATATCGACACCATCTTCATTAAGTAGATTTACCTTTTCAAGACTAAGAACGGCCACCGGTAACTTAACGGTACTGGCGGGATAAAAATAAGCTTCAGGATCTACCCGGTATTTATAGTCTTTAAATTCAACTGTGCCATCCTTCCTTAGAATCCTGGTATAAATTATCTGGACCTCATATTTATGAGGATTTTCGAAGACCTGAGTAAGAACAGGATCTTTAGATAGCGAAACCTGTTTAAGCACATTATTCTGTAATCTGCAACTACAAATACTCATAAGTAGAATAAGACTAAAAAAAGTTTTACGCATAACTTTTAAGGTAAATTCATCTAAGGATCCTAAAAATCAGGATATTTATAAAAGTAAGCCTATATTTAATTTTAACCAATTTTTGATTTTACAGAGAAGCAAATTGTTTTCTTCTTTTGAATTATCAATTTTATAATAACTTAGCATTAATGGACAAAGCGGGACAATTCATTGAACAGATACAAAATGGTTATACCACAAAAGGTGACTATATTTATGTAGGAGCCGGAATGTTAAATGGTGAAGTACATTCTGAAGCCGCAGTAAAGATCCCATTAAAAACCATGAACCGCCATGGTTTGATCGCAGGAGCTACAGGTACCGGAAAATCTAAAACACTGCAGATAATTGCGGAAAATCTTTCAGAAAAAGGAGTTCCTGTTCTGCTGATGGATGTAAAAGGTGATCTAAGCGGAATCGCACAGGCTGCAGAAGGTGCTGACTTTATAGATGAAAGACATCAGAAATTAGATTTTCCCTTTCAGCCTAAAAATTCTCCAGTAGAAATTTTAACCTTATCAGATCAAAAAGGGATAAGATTAAGAGCTACCGTTAGTGAATTTGGACCGGTCTTATTATCAAGAATACTTGACCTTTCTGACACTCAAACCGGAATCCTGGCTATCGTTTTTAAATATTGCGATGACCATCATCTACCCCTTCTGGATCTAAAAGATCTCAAGAAGATCATTCAATATTCTACTGAAGAAGGAAAGGAAGAGTTTCAGAAAGATTACGGAAGGATCTCTACAGCTTCTACGGGTGCTATATTGAGAAAGATAGTTTCATTAGAACAGCAAGGTGCCGACTTATTTTTTGGAGAAAGGTCTTTTGAAGTGAAGGATCTTACCCGAAGATCTGAAGATGGCAGTGGGTTCGTGAACATCCTTAGACTTACCGATATTCAGGACAGGCCAAAGCTATTTTCAACATTCATGTTAAGCCTGCTGGCTGAAATTTATACCACTTTCCCGGAGAAGGGTGATATGGATAAACCAGAATTGGTAATGTTCATTGATGAGGCCCATCTTATATTTGAAGAAGCCTCAGATGCCTTACTTGATCAGATAGAAAGTATTGTCAAGCTAATAAGATCTAAAGGAGTTGGAATTTATTTTGTAACACAGAATCCGGCAGATGTACCAGAGGAAGTTCTTGGCCAGCTGGGATTAAAAATTCAGCATGCATTAAGAGCATTTACAGCCAAAGACAGAAAAGCCATAAAACTGGCGGCTGAAAATTACCCTATTTCAGATTTCTACGATACCAAAAATATGCTTACTGCGTTAGGTATAGGTGAAGCTATGGTTTCAGCATTAGATGAAAAAGGAAGACCTTCTCCCCTGGTGGCAACCATGCTTAGAGCCCCCATGAGCAGAATGGATGTACTTACAGACACCGAGTTGAAAAACCTGATCAATAAGTCTCAATTAGTTTCAAAATACAATGAGGAGATAGACCGGGAAAGCGCCTATGAAATATTAAATAAAAAAATAGAGATCGCTGAGAAAAGTGAGGCAAAAGAAAAGGCGGAAAAAGACCGAAAGGAAGTAACGAAAACAACATCCCGCCGTCGAACAAACAGTACCGAAGGCGCAATAATAAAAGTATTAACCAGTGCTACCTTTATTAGAGGAGTAATGGGAATCCTGAATAAATTTTTAAAATAAAAACTACTTAATCTAATATGTACAAAAGAGCTTTATTAATTCTTGGTTTATGTGTAAGTATCATCTCCTGCACGAGCGATGAGGAAAATCCATACCTAATAACTTCTAAACAGGTAGGTCCATTAAGCAAAGAAATTAAGATAAACCAGCTAGATTCGATTTTTAAAAATGACAGTATCGTTCGCCAAACAAGCGGACCACAGCAATTTAGGTCTACAGATGAGATCAAGATCTATAGTGAGGATGGAGAGCCGCTCTTAAGCCTGGAACCACTACAGGAATTCGACTCTACCAGCACCATTGGCTATATAAGGATATTAGACCCTAGGTATGAGACAAAAAATGGTCTTACTGTACAAAGCACTTTTAAAGATATAGTAGAGAATTATACTATTTCAAGAATTGAAAATACGATCAATTCTGCCGTGGTATTTCTAGATGAGATCAACGCCTATATTACTATAGATAAGGATCAATTACCTACAAACCTTAGGTATGACACAGATAGTAAGATCATGGCTTCTCAAATTCCAGATGATGCCAGGATCAAATACTTTATGATCTACTGGAATTAATATGCGAATTTTAGGGTTTTTTATATTATTATGCCTGGCGCAAAGTTGCAAATCACCTGTAGATTATCTTAATACCGATCTTAGATCTGAAAATGGTTATTTTCAGGCGGTCATCGAAATCCCTGCGGGAACGAACTCTAAAATAGAATACGACAAGATCTCAAGAGTTTTTAAACCATCACTTAGAGATGGAAAAGAACGAAAGATTGATTTTCTTGCCTACCCAGGAAATTATGGATTTATCCCATCCACTTTTTCGAATCCTGAAAAAGGCGGGGATGGTGATGCCCTGGACGTAATGGTTTTGAGCTCCACTTTGGCCTCCGGAACCATTCTGGAAATAATTCCTATAGGGATGATCAAATTAATAGATGCCGGTGAGGAAGATTTCAAGGTTATTGCTATTCCTGCAAATTCTTCTTTGAGAACCATTACTGCTGAAAATTTTAAAGATTTCATTAAAAAATACAAACCAGCTCAGGATATAATACAAGCATGGTTTTTAAACTATGATCTGGCAGATGACACAGAAATACTGGGCTGGGCAGACGAAAAGGAAGCGGAGAAAGAAATTTTAAGCTTGAATGCAGAATTGTAAAATTTGTTAATATTCACGGTACTTTCAAAGGTTTAATTACTTTTATCTTATAACCAATAATTTAAGATATGATTAAAGTCTTAGCAATGATTATGACCATTGGGGGTGCCATCGCACTTGTAATGGGAGTATTAGGAATTTTTGGAAGTGTAGCATTAATGCTTAGCCCATGGGCGCTTACCATCTTAGGCTTCGTATTTTTCGTAGCCGGAATTTCAATGTTAAAGTACAGAAGAGATACAGATGAAGTTCAGGCCAAAGCCCAGAACTAATCTTATCTAATTTTATCGAATAAAAAAAGGGACGCAATGCGTCCCTTTTTTCGTGGCTAGGTTGAAAATTAGTCTACATTATCATGTAGAAAAGAATTGTTCTTCCTGAAGTGAAGATCATTATTCTCGTCCTGATCTATACTGGTACGAGACAGTTTCCCCTCTCCTGGTTTTGAATTATCAAGCTCTATTCCCGCTCTTTTATAAGCCGGTTGCTTTTCGATCTCATCGATCTGGGCAGAACCCGTTCTAAATTTATAGTTGAATTCTTTCATTTTAGCCTTTCTCTCTGCTGTTCTTTGTCTAACAACTTCAGATGAGATAGGATTATCAAATGGATCGTGATCATCACCCGTATTCTCTCTTTGTGGAGAAGGAGCTACAGTTTTCTTTTCAAAAGCCATAGTTTCATCTTTAGGCTCTTCTTTTTTTGGAGCTTTAGATCTCTCTAGTTTTTCCTCCATTTCCATATAATCATCAAGACTATATCTCTTAACCCCCTGGGCAGAACTTTCGGTTACAGGAACAATTTCAATTGCTTCATTCACCTTGATGTTCTTAGTATCCTCTTTCTCTTCTTCCAGGTTATGCCTGGTGATTTCTTCAGCTTTAGGAGTAGATTTTGGCTTCTCTTCTTCAGATTTCATAGGCATATCAAAAGTAAACATGAATTGATCTTTCGATTCTTCAGCCTTAATTTCTTCAGCCTCGTTTACTTCCATATTCCTTACCTCTTCGCTGGTAGTATCATTAATGATGAATTCATTTGGATCAACCTCTTCATAGATTACATCCAGTTTCCTAGCGAAATCAGGTGTTTTGAAAACATCATCTACCTTTTTTTGGATATTCCCCACTTCATCTACTTCCTCTTCGGTTTCATCAAGGGTATGCACTATTTTCTTATCCTCTTCAGGTTCTTCAAACTGCAACTCATTAACCGGAGCACTTGTAACCTGATTAATTGGAGCAGATTTTTTAGTAGTTAGGTCCTGTTCAGCTTTTTGCTCATCTTCAAGCGTATGGATGATCTTTTTAGTTTCAGTATTAGTGATCTCATTCTGCTGTTCTACATCGAAACCAGTAGCGATAATAGTTACAGCAATTGCATCTTCAAGAGCCTCGTCTTCACCAACACCCATGATGATGTTCGCGCTATGACCGGCTTCAGCCTGAATATGATCATTAATTTCTCCAATTTCGTCAATAGTGATCTCCTCGTTACCAGATACAATTAGCAGTAAAACATTTTTGGCACCGGTGATCTTATTATCGTTTAATAGTGGAGAATCTAAAGCTTTCATTATAGCATCTGTAGCCCTGCTGGCTCCTGAAGCCTGAGCGGACCCCATGATAGCAGTACCACTTTTACTAAGTACGGTTTTGGCATCCCGCAAGTCAATGTTTTGCGTATAGTGATGCGTAATTACTTCTGCAATACCTCTTGAGGCAGTTGCAAGTACTTCATCAGCTTTAGAGAATCCAGCTTTAAAACCTAGATTTCCATAAACCTCACGAAGTTTATTATTATTGATCACAATTAGAGAATCGACATTCTGTCGAAGTCTTTCAACTCCTAATTGTGCCTGTTCATTTCTGTTTTTTCCTTCAAACTGAAAAGGAATCGTAACGATACCAACAGTTAGAATTCCAAGCTCTTTGGCCTGTTTAGCAATAATTGGTGCTGCACCGGTTCCGGTACCTCCACCCATTCCTGCTGTGATAAATACCATTTTGGTATTGGTATCCAACATTTGCTTGATTTCCTCAAAACTTTCTACTGCTGCTTTCTCACCAACTTCGGGATTAGCTCCAGCTCCAAGTCCTTCTGTAAGGGTCACACCTAATTGAATCTTGTTTGGAACCGAACTGTTTTCAAGTGCCTGAGAATCGGTATTACAAACAACGAAATCAACCCCTTTAATTCCCAACTGGAACATATGGTTGATGGCATTGCTTCCTCCACCGCCTACTCCTATCACTTTGATGACGTTCGATTGATTCTTAGGTAAATCGAATGAGATGTCTCCAAATTCTGTACTGCTCATAAACTCTGTTTTACTGGTTGTATCTTTATTATTCTGCGTTATCTAAAAAATCCTTGAATTTTTCAGCCCATTTGTCAAATATGCTCTTTCGGGCAACTTTTTTCGAGGTTTCTTCCTCTTCATCAGATTCACTCATCATCTGATCTCCTTCTTCGTATTCTTCAGATTCTTCTACCGGACTATTATCTGAAAGGACAGCCTCTTCCTGGAATCTGCTATTACCTTTTTCCAGACTATTCATCACTAGTCCAACTGCCGTAGCATAAACAGGACTTGTAGTTTCTGAATCTGTTGTGCCGGCTAAATGCTCGTTTGGATATCCTATTCTGGTATCCATCCCGGTAATATATTCAGCCAGTTGTTTTATGTGCTTTAATTGTGCACCACCACCGGTTAATACTAAGCCGGCGATTAATTTTTTCTTTTGCTCATCATGTCCGTAGTTCTTGATCTCCAGGTAAACCTGCTCTATGATCTCCACTACTCTTGCATGAATTATTTTTGAAAGGTTCTTAAGGGTGATCTCCTTCGGTTCTCTTCCTCTTAATCCAGGAATAGAAACGATCTCGTTATCCTTATTTTCACCCGGCCATGCTGAACCGAATTTAATCTTCAGTAGTTCAGCCTGCTTTTCAATGATCGAGCATCCTTCTTTTATATCCTCGGTGATCACGTTACCTCCAAAAGGAATTACTGCCGTATGACGAATAATCCCATCTTTGAAAATAGCAAGATCGGTAGTACCACCCCCTATATCAATTAGCGCTACCCCGGCTTCCTTTTCCTCCTGACTCAAGACTGCATTTGCTGAAGCAAGTGGCTCCAAAGTCACTGCAGAAAGTTCTAATCCGGCACTTTTTACACATCTTCCTATATTTCTTATCGAAGAAACCTGACCAACTACCACATGGAAGTTAGCTTCCAGTCTCCCACCGTACATCCCGATAGGCTCCTTTATTTCGGCCTGACCATCTACTTTAAATTCCTGCGGAAGTACATGAATGATCTCCTCGCCCGGCAGCATCACCAACTTATGAACCTGATTGCAAAGTGTATGAATATCATCTGCATCTATCACTTCATCAGGATTCTGACGGGTTATATAATCACTATGCTGAAGGCTACGAATATGCTGCCCCGCAATCCCCACTACAACTTCGCTAATCTTTAAACCACTATCGGCTTCTGCTTCCTGTATTGCCTGCTGGATAGACTGGATGGTTTGGGTAATATTATTCACTACCCCCCTATGAACACCAAGAGATTTAGATTTTCCAATCCCAATGATCTCTACCTTGCCGTACTCATTTTTGCGACCTATCATGGCCACAATCTTTGTTGTTCCAATATCTAATCCTACTGCAATATCGTTTTGTTCCATAAACTATTTTTTCGTGCATACAACCTGATCTCCAAATTGCAGGTTCACTTTTTTGTAGGTATCTAACTTTTTTTCTTTCTGTGCTTTCTTATAAAAGGCTTTGAAATTGTTGAATTTTAAAGCCACATTGCTTGAATCACCGAAATACACTTCGAAATCGCGTTCTCTTAACTCAAGCGTATATTTATCTCCTTTTAACCGGTTAATGCCGGTAATATGCCTATTCAAGAATTCATCATTCTTAATATGGTTTACTAAAGCATAAGCTTTAGTAAAATTTGCCCCATCAAAACCATACATCAGCGGCACTCTTGCTGTATAGAATTCACTTAATGGCATTAACTCGCCATTCTTATCCAGATAGAAAGAAGAATTCCCAACTACTCTTCCAATCGGTTTCCTCTGACTTACTTCTGCTTTTAGTTTACCATCTATAGTGAGGTAAACTTCCGCATTTTCAATCATTTGATGCTTATTCAAAAGGGATTCGACCCTATTCAAATCTAAAGTTTCTTTATCTATGCTCGAGATAGACGGTTTATTTTGTATTAACAATTTATTAACCACTTCCTCAGTAACATAGAGATTTTCAGAATCTGTAAATTTCACCTCTACCTTGCTGATATTACGTGTTTTATGACGCTTTTCAGCAAAACCAAATAGCAGGCAAACGATTGCCACTAAAACGAAGGCTTTTATGTAACCTAAACTACGCTTCATGTAACAATGCTTTTTTTACTTTTTCTACTTCTACTCCAATATCACCAGCCCCCAGCATCACTACAACATCAGCATTTTCAGCCAGAATCTTTTTAGATAGATCTTTCTTCTGAACGAGTGATTTTTGAGAATTAGAAATTTTATCCAGCAACCATGCTGAAGAAATACCTTCAATAGGTAACTCTCTAGCTGGATATATATCCAGAAGAAATACCTTATCAAAATTTGAAAGGCTTGAGGCAAAATCTTCAGCGAAGTCACGGGTACGGCTAAACAGGTGGGGCTGAAAAACCGCTAAAATTTGTTTGTTGGAGTACATTTCACGAATCGCCTGATGTACTGCTGAAATTTCAGCAGGATGATGTGCATAGTCATCTATAAGCACCAGGTTATCCGTTTTAATTTTATAACTGAATCTGCGCTGAACACCTTTAAAGCTAAATAAGGCCCTGGCCAGACCATCGGTTGGGGAACCGTACTCCATCGCCATCGCCAGGGCTGTTATAGCATTTAGCAAATTATGATTGCCGGGCAGATTAAATTTTAAATTCTGTATAATTTCTGAAGGAGTTTTCAGCTCGAAAACATAGCTACCTTCTTCTATTCTAATATTTTGTACTGAAAAATCACTCTCATCATTTATGCCTATCGTTGATCCTTCTAGTGGTAATCCGTTTTTAATGAATAAACGACCGTCATGAGGAATCTTAGCAGCAAAATCTCTGAATGATCTTTCTAATTCAGACTTATCTCCATAGATATCGAGATGATCTGCATCCATGGAAGTGATTGCAGCAATATCTGGAGAAATATTCAGGAATGAGCGGTCAAATTCATCTGCTTCAACTACTACCACCTCATCACCCTGCATGATAAGATTTGATTGAATATCTTCACTAATCCCACCTAGAAAGGCAGTAACCTTCGCACCGGTTTCTTTTAGCAAATGCCCTAAAATTGCACTAGTGGTTGTTTTTCCATGAGTCCCGGCAACAGCAAGACAGTACATTTGTTTAGATATAACCCCCAGCAGTTCTGCTCTTTTTACAACTTCAAAATTTTTCTCTTTTAAAAATGTAAATTGAGGCTGATCTTTTGGTACCGCTGGTGTATAAACTATTAAAGAATTTGATAGGTTATCCAGGATTTCGGGCGGAATAGCTGCAATATTTTCTGAAAAATTTACTTCTATTCCTTCGCTCTCCAGAGTATTAGTCAATTCAGTCGGAGTGCGATCATAACCACCTACAAACTTCCCTTTTGCCTTAAAATATCTGGCAAGGGCGCTCATCCCAATCCCACCGATCCCGATGAAATAAAAATGCTGTATGTGGTTAAGGTCCTTCACTTATTTTGTTCTCTTATTTATCAATTTTTCAACTTCATCTACTATATCTGAAGTCGCATTTGGCAATGCAAGTTTTTTAATATTCGCAGCGAAACGATTCATCCTTCTTTCATCCTCCAAAAGGCTGAAAAAACAAGGTTCGAATTTCTCATTCAATTCATCTTCGGTGATCATCAAAGCAGCATCATGATCTGTAACTGCCATGGCATTCTTCGCCTGATGATTTTCAGCAACATTAGGTGACGGAATAAACAACACAGGCTTCCCAACTATACAAAGTTCAGAAACACTCCCTGCTCCGGCTCTGGATATAATAACATCTGCTGCTGCATATGCAAGATCCATTCTATTGATGAATTCCTTTGCTCTTACATTTATGGAATCATATTTCTTATACTCATCAAAATAAAGTTTCCCGATCTGCCAGATGAGCTGTACATTCTCATCTTTGAATTTCTTAAGATCGTTTTCAATAAGTCTATTAATTCTTCTTGCACCAAGACTTCCACCAAGAACAAGTACTGTTTTCTTATTTTTTGAAAGATTGAAATGCTCTAAAGCTTGTTCTCTCAATTGGTTCACCTCCAGAAGATCCTGTCTAACCGGGTTACCCGTTATGATTGTTCTTTCGGCTGGAAAAACTTCTTTTACTTTTTCATATGCCGCACAAATAGTATCGGCATATTTTGCTAAAATTCGATTGGTTATTCCTGGTAATGAGTTTTGCTCCTGGATCAAAGTTGGGATTCCTTTTGAAATTGCAACTCTTAATAAAGGACCACTAGCAAAACCACCGGTACCTATCACGATATCTGGCTTAAACTTTTTGATGATCTTTCTGGATTTAGAAAGACTGCTCATCAGCTTAAAAGGAAAAATGAAATTTTTAAGGCTAAACGATCTATCTACCCCGCTTATCCATAGGCCTTCTATTTCATACCCCGCCTGTGGCACTTTTTCCATCTCCATTCGATCCTGTGCACCTACAAAAAGAATTTCGGCATCTGGATATCTTCTTTTTATTTCATCGGCAATGGCGATGGCAGGATAGATATGTCCACCTGTACCTCCACCAGATAATATAACGCGTAAACCTTCTTTCATATCGCTTCGCTTAAGATGTCCAGAGGATTATCCTCCTCACCTTCAAATTCTTTATTTTCAGATTCCTTGATCTCTTCTCTTCTGGCACTGACACTAAGGATGATTCCCAGCGCGATGCATGTCATCCAAACCGATGTTCCTCCACTACTTACTAGCGGAAGTGTTTGTCCGGTGACAGGAAATAGTTCCACAGCAACTCCCATATTGATAAGCGCCTGAAAAACTACAGGCAGGCCTACACCCATAACAACGAGTTTACCAAAGACAGTATTGGCTTTGGTAGCCACAATTACAATCCTGAAGAGTAACAACAGGTATGCAAGCATCACTCCAAAAGCACCAATTAAGCCCATTTCTTCAACAATTATCGCGTAGATAAAATCTGAAGATGATTGTGGTAAAAAATTTCTTTGAACACTTTTCCCTATTCCTGTTCCGGTGATGCCTCCTTGTGCAATGGCAGTTTTGGCTCTTTCAACCTGATACTGCTCGGTACCTTCTTCATCATCGAAAAAAGTTTCGATCCTGCTTGTCCAGGTATCTACCCTGTTAGGCATAAGACCTGGAAAAGCTTTAGCAGTAAGAACGAAAATGCTAAGCATAACGATCCCAACACCTAGAATTGCAGCAAGATATTTTATTGGATAACCACCTAAGAACATCAACATCCACGTCATACAGAAAATGATCGCTGTTGTGGAGAAATTGGCCGGCAAAATTAACACTAATACCGCGAAAACAGGCAGCCAAAGCGGAAGAATTGTCTCTTTAAATGTCACTGTTTTTTCAGTGATCTTAGACAGGTATCTTGCCACGTAAACCATTAGCACCACTGACGCGAGCGTTGAAGACTGAAATGAAACATTGAGCACAGGAATTTGTATCCATCTACTGGCATATGCACCATCTATGGTAGTACCCTGAGCGATAGTGAATAACAACAATAATATCACAATGGGTAACAGCAGGATCGAGATTCCTCTGAAATAGTGATAAGGTATTTTATGAACAGCGAACAATACACAGAATCCTAAAAGCAAATGGAAAAAATGTACCACCAGAAATCCGGAAGTACTTCCATCACCGTGGAGATAAGCAAGGTTACTACTGGCACTGTATACCGGCAAAAATGAAAATATTGCCAACAGTCCGGCTACTGCCCAGATCACCTTGTCTCCTTTAAGATTTGCAAAAACATTGCTCATTCTTTTCTTCCTTCTTTATCGTCACCCTTAATTTGATTCAGGATCTCGTTTTATTAGAAACTGAATCAAGTTCAGCTTGACGTTTTATAAATTTCTTACCGCTTCTTTAAACTGTCTTCCTCTGTCTTCGTAATTTTCGAAGAGGTCAAAGCTTGCGCATGCTGGGGACAATAAAACATTGTCACCTTTTTCCGCAAGTCTGTAGGCCATTTGTACCGCTTCACCCATGGAAGTTGTTTCAACCATATTCTCCACAATATTCCCGAAAGAAGCCTTAATCTTCTGGTTATCAACCCCAAGACAAATGATCGCTTTTACCTTCTCATTCACCAAAGGCAAAAGATCATCATAAACATTACCCTTATCCACTCCGCCAATGATCCATACCGTTTCAGATTCCATACTTTCCAAAGCGTAGTAAGTAGCATTTACATTCGTAGCTTTAGAATCGTTGATATAAAGCACATTATTGATCTTCAGGACTTTTTCAAGGCGGTGTTCCACTCCCTGGAAATTCGACATACTCTCTCTTATCGTTTGCTTTCTGATTCGGAGCAGTTGTGAAACTGTGGCCGCAGCCATAGCATTTTTAGCATTATGTTTGCCTTGAAGGGCAAGTTCTGATGTTGGCATAGTAAACTCTGTGTTATTAATTGTTACAACAATATTTTCATTTTCTATATAAGCGCCATTTTCAATCTTTTTCTCTATTGAAAAAGGCAGTTTTTGAGATCTAACCGGGTTCTTTTCTAACCAGTCTGTAATATTTTTATCGTCTGCATCATAAATGAAATAGTCATCTTCAGTTTGATTCTTTACTATTCTAAATTTTGATGCTATATAATTCTCCAGTTTATAATCATATCTATCCAGATGATCTGGTGTGATATTAGTCAGAATCGCAATATGCGGTCTGAACTTTTCAATTCCATCCAGCTGAAAACTGCTTAATTCCAGGACGAACCAATCATGGCTTTCTTCAGCAACCATTTTCGCATAACTATTCCCGATGTTACCACCCATCCCTGAATCTATTCCTCCCTCTTTCAGTGAATGCTGAATAAGATTGGTCACCGTTGTTTTTCCATTACTTCCCGTTATTCCTATCACCGGAGTTTCAGAAAACCATGATGCGAATTCAATTTCAGAAACCACCGGAATATTATTCTTTCTCAGCTCCACGATCATTGGAGCTGTATCTGGAATACCCGGACTTTTCATCACCACATCGGCATCGAATATTTTCGATTCGGTGTGATGTTCATCTTCCCATTCGATCTCAATATGTCTAAGAACTTCTTTGTACTTATCCTTTATCTTTCCTTTATCAGAAAGAAAAACTTCATAACCTTCTTTCTTCGCCAGGATCGCGCTTCCAATTCCGCTTTCTCCACCTCCCAGTATCGCTATCTTTTTACTCATAGCTATAACTTATCGAACCTTCAAGGTCACTATAGTCAGAATCGCCAGGAAAATTCCTATGATCCAGAACCTTACTACGATCTTGCTCTCATGTTTCCCTTTCATCTGATAATGATGATGTAGTGGTGACATTAAGAAGATCCTGCGCCCTTCACCATATTTCTTTTTGGTGAATTTGAACCACCCCACCTGCATTACTACCGAAAGGTTTTCTATTAAGAAGATTCCGCATAAAAGAGGGATTAATAATTCTTTTCTTGTGGCAATTGCCAGTACCGCAATGATTCCTCCTATCGTCAAACTTCCTGTATCTCCCATAAAAACCTGGGCAGGAAATGTATTATACCATAAAAAACCAACTAATGCACCAGCAAAGGCCGTGATGAAAATTGTCATTTCACCCGAACGTGGGATGTACATTATATTCAGGTAATCTGAGAATATGATGTTACCCGAAACCCAGGCGAAAATACCCAGGGTCAAAACTATTATTGCTGAAGAACCTGCGGCCAGTCCATCGATCCCATCGGTAAGATTAGCTCCGTTGGAAACTGCTGTCACGATAAAGATCACTATCGGAATAAAGATCAACCAGGCATAATTCACCAGGTCTGGATTTATCCAGCTGATTAGACTTGAATAATCGAATTCATTATTCTTTACAAAAGGAATCGTGGTACTGGTATCCTTAACCTCAGGACCCATATCCACAACCTCAGCACGGGCAATCACATTTTCAGTAGGATTGGTTTCAGTCACCACCTCTTTAGTGGTGATCTGCGGATGGAAATACATGGTACAACCCACGATCAACCCTAGCCCGATCTGGCCAATAACTTTAAAGATCCCTTTTAAACCTTCTTTGTCTTTCTTAAAAGTTTTTATGTAGTCATCCAGAAATCCGATAGCGCCCATCCATAATGTAGTCACGATCAATAGAATGACATATATATTTTCAAGTTTCGCAAAAAGCAAAACGGGTATAAGGGTGGCAACAATTATAATAACTCCACCCATGGTTGGAGTTCCTGCTTTCTCTGTCTGACCTTTTAATCCTAGATCACGAACACTTTCTCCAATTTGTTTCGCTCTCAGGTAATTGATGATCCTTTTTCCATAGATCGTGGAGATACCTAGCGACAGGATAATAGCCATCGCCGACCTGAAGGAGAGGAATTCAAACAACTGCGCACCAGGCAACTGATACTGTTCTTCAAGAAATTTAAATAAGTAATACAGCATTATTTATCCAGTTGTTTCAAAAATTCATTTACGATCTTGAGATCATCAAAATCGAATCGTTCTCCGTTTACTTCCTGATAGGTCTCATGCCCTTTCCCGGCAATAAGGATAATATCGTTTTTAGCGGCCATCTGGCAGGCAGTTTTAATAGCCTGTTTCCTGTTGGTCACACTCATTGTTTTCTTAAAATTCTGAGGTTCTACCCCTGCTTCCACATCCTCGATGATCTTTTCCGGATCTTCAGTTCGTGGATTATCGCTGGTAAAGATCACCTTGCTACTTAATGCTGAAGCGATATGACCCATTTTTGGTCTTTTGGTAGCATCTCTATCTCCACCGCATCCAACTACCGTGATAAGGTTTTCGTTTTTGGTTCTAATGGTATTGATTGTTTCCAGTACATTTTTCAATGCATCTGGAGTATGCGCATAATCAACTATAGCTGTGATCTTTTCTTTTTCAGAGATCACATATTGAAATCTTCCATTCACAGAATTCAACTCACTGATAATTCGAAGTATCTCCAGTGTTTTTAATCCTAAAAGATCTGCAGTTGCGTAGATTGCAAGCACGTTATAGGCATTAAAATTCCCTATAAGCCTGGTCCATAATTCCTGTTCATCGATCTTCAACAATAAACCAGTAAAATTATTCTCCAGGATCTGCGCTTTATAATCTGCATAAGACTTTAAAGCATAAGTATGCTTTTCGGCCTTTGTATTCTGAACCATTACCGGGCCATTCTTATCATCTGCATTTGTAAGTGCAAAAGCCGAAGAAGGCAATTCATCGAAAAATCGTTTTTTCACATCACGATAATCCGCGAAATCCTTGTGATAATCCAGGTGATCATGAGAAAGGTTCGTGAAAATTCCACCAGCAAATTTCAATGCAGTGGTTCTGTGCTGATCTATCCCATGAGAACTAACTTCCATAAAACAGAATTCAACACCAACATCATTCATATCCTTTAGATAAGAATTAATAGTAAATGAATCTGGAGTAGTACGAATAGCAGAATGCTCTTCATTTCCCACCATGACTTTTACTGTGGAAAGCAACCCACACTTAAAACCTGCCTTGGTAAACAGGTCATACAAAAGAGTAGCAATGGTTGTTTTACCATTGGTTCCGGTCACCCCTATAAGTTTTAATTTTTCTGAAGGCTCATCGAAATAATTCGCAGAAATATATGCCAGAGCTTTCTTAGTATCCTTTACTTCTATATAGGTTATGCCGTTGATCTTTTCCGCAGGGATCTCTTCACATACGATTGCCAAAGCACCCTGATTTTCTGCATTTCTTATAAAATCATGCCCGTCTGACTGGGTTCCTCTAATGGCCACAAAAACATCATTAAGCTTAACCTTTCTGGAATCAAAATGAATGTCATTAATGGTTACACCGGTATCTCCGGTCACGGCCTTCATATTAACTCTGTAAAGTATGTCCTTTAATACTTTCATTAACTCAACTCCAATTTTACGGTTTGTTTATTCTTAAGTTTTTGTCCTGCAGTAATAGATTGTCTTTTCACAATTCCCTTTCCATTCAATCTAACTTCTATTCCAAGGTTTTCAAGGATAGATATCGCATCCATAGCCGGCATACCGGTGACATCTGGCATCAATAATTTTTCATTCTGAACTTTGGTGTAATATGCTTCGAAGTCCTTCTGCACATTTTCATCATTGACTTCTAAAGATTCCAGTTCATCCATTACAGGTGTATCTGTATAGATCTTCCTGGCGATATCTTTAAATACCGGAGCGGCAACTATATTTCCATAATATCCTTTTCTCCTATTTGGTTTATGTATCACCACGATACAGGAATATTTAGGGTTTTCAGCTGGGAAATAACCCGCAAAAGATGCTATATATCTACCAGGCTCTATCCAGTATTCTGTCTGGCAGGTACCGGTTTTTCCGGCCATAGAGAAATTCTCAGTATAAATATTCGACGCGGTCCCTCTCTCCACCGTCTTCTTCATCATCGCCCTTACCTTTTTTGCGGTTTCTACGGAACAGATCGCAGGATTCATAACCTGCTTATCCATAGTGATGATCGGCTTATCGCGGTCTTTAACTTCCTTAATAAATCTTGGTTTGATCATTTCACCATCATTGGCGATAGCGTTATAAAAGGTCAGAGTTTGTAAAGGCGTGATTGACACTCCATAACCAAATGCCATCCAGGGCAAGCTCAAACCATTCCAGCTCTTGTCTTGAGGGTGAGGAATTCGGGGGGGTCCCTCACCTTTAATTTCAAGACCAATTTTCTGGTTAAGTCCCATTGAGTACAGGCGATCAACAAATTTTGCAGGATCATTCTTATATCCTTCTGTGATCATTTTTGTAAATGCTGTATTTGAAGAAAGCTCGAAAGCTTTTGCTGCCGAAATCTTACCATATCCACCATGATGAGAATCACGAACAGGTCTTCCATAGAATCTCACAACTCCTTTTTCTGTATCAATAACCTGGCTTGTATCTACTACTTTATCTTCTAAAGCAGCTACCATAGCCATTAACTTGAAAGTTGAACCTGGCTCATGCGCTTCGTAAACCGCATAATTTCTTTTTTCGAAATAAGTACCTTCTTTTGTTCTTCCCAGGTTAGACATGGCCTTGATCTCACCGGTAGCAGTTTCCATAACCACTACAGTGCCATGCTCAGCTTCAAAATACTCCAACTGTCTTAATAAAGAATGGTGGGCTATATCCTGAATATTTACATCTATAGTAGAAACAACGTCATAGCCATCTCTTGGCTCTAATTCGTTATTATCACTAATTGGCTTCCACTGGCCTTTAGCAATCTTTTGCTTTAACCTTCTACCATCAGTACCTCTTAGATAATTACTGAAAGCTCCTTCAAGTCCCACCCTGGTGAAATACCCATTTTCATCTCTTCTTTCATAACCTACGGTTCTTTCTCCCATTTTCCCTAATGGATGTTCTCGAACGGTACTTTGCTCGGTGATCATTCCTCCTTTATAGGCTCCCAGATTAAACATTGGGAATTCCCTCATTTTCATATAATCTGAATAACCCAGGTTGCGGGCAATTAGAACATAACGTTGTTTGTTTACTCTGGCAGTTCTTAATTTCTGAGAATAATAAGATGCTGGCCGACCCAACATAGCCGAGAGGCTTTTTGAAAGCGGACCAATATTTTCTTCGAAGTTATTATCTGATACCGTTACCGCATCGAACCTAACATCATATTTAGGAACCGATGTAGCTAGAAGATTTCCATTTACATCGTATAGATTCCCACGATTTGCCGGAATTTTGAAGTTTTTAAGAGTACGCTCCTGCGCTAATTCTTTGTAGTGTTCACCATGAACAAACTGGATATTAAGCAACTTAACCCCTACTGCTATCGCAAAAAGGAAGAGACAGCCAGCCACGAAATACATACGATTCAGGATGCTTTTTTCGGTTGTAGCCATTTTGGGTTAGTCTTTTATTATCACTCTTATTTTATTGGGTGGAGTCTCTGAAGGCCCAATCCCTTTTTCTACCATTTTTTCAGTAATAGTAGATTCCATCTTTACTCTCATCAATTTTGAACGCCTTTCTAAAAATTCACTCCTCAACTCCAACACCTCTTTATTTAGTTTTGCGATCTTATGCACTTTTTGCTCTGCATTATGCGAGCTTGCGATCATCACAATTGCCAATACTGTACAGAAAACAATAAACCTCCAGTTCTTTACAGCATCCTCGCTGATTAGAAAATTCGCTTTTAATATGTTATAAAAACCTCTTTTCATTGATGCTTATAACTTTCTCGCCACTCTTAGCTTAGCACTCCGAGCCCTGTTATTCTGTTTTATTTCTTCTTTTGAAGGAACTACCAAACCGTTCACCTTTTTAAAAGGAACATCTATATTCCCATACATATCCTTTTCAGGCTCACCTTCAAACAAACCACTCCTTATATATCTTTTCACCAATCTATCTTCTAGAGAGTGATATGAAATAAGGCTCAATCTGCCGTCGGGTTTTAACACCTCTTCCGTTTGCAGTAAAAACTCTTTAAGAACTTCGATCTCCTGATTCACCTCTATCCTTATCGCCTGATAGATCTGAGCCAGGATCTTATTTTCTTTTCCTTTAAATAGTAAAGGCTTCAAAAGATCATTTAATTGCTCACTGGTCTCTATTGGATTATTCTTTCTTTCTGAAACAATCGTTCGGGCTAGTTTCGGAGCATTCTTAAGGTCTGCGTATGCGTAAAACAGTTTTTTTAACTGATCTTCTTCATATTCATTGATCACTTCGTATGCACTCAACTTATCACCCTGATTCATCCTCATATCCAGCTTCGCATCGAACCTGGTAGAAAATCCTCGTTCAGCTTCATTAAACTGATGAGATGAAACACCAAAATCACCAAGAATCCCATCAACCTGTTTCACACCATAAAATCTCAAAAAACGCTTCAGAAATCTGAAATTCTCATTAATAAGTGTGAATCGACTATCGTCTATCTTATTTTCAAGAGCATCTTTATCCTGATCAAATGCGTACAATTTACCAGCTGGACCCAGCCTGCTAAGAATCTCTCTTGAATGCCCTCCTCCACCGAAGGTTACATCTACATAGACTCCATCAGGTTTTATAGCTAAACCATCAACCGACTCCTTCAGTAATACAGGATTATGGTATTGCATCAAAATCTTCATTTCCCATCACCTCTTCAGCCAGATCTGCAAAATCACTTTCTGAAGAACCTTCAAGGTTTTGTTCATATTTCTCCTTATCCCAGATCTCCACAATATTGATAGCCGAAGAAAGCACGATCTCTTTCTCGATCCCGGCAAAACCAATAAGATCTCTAGGAATTAAAAGCCTGCCATTGGTATCAACCTCAACGGTTTTAACTCCGGCTGTAAACTTTCTTATAAAGTCAACGTTCTTTTTCCTGAACCTGTTCAACTTATTCATTCTCCCCATTAGGATATTCCATTCGTCCATCGGGTAAAGTTCAAGGCAGTTTTGAAAAACCGCGCGCTTAATTACAAAACCATTCTGCATCATGGGAGCTAATTGCTTCTTCAATGCTGAAGGCACCATCAAACGGCCCTTAGCATCGACTTTGCATTCGTATGTCCCAATTAGATTTATCACGGTTAGGTATTATAGAGCCAAATATATTGAAAATATTACCACAATTTACCACTTTTTACCACAATGTTGATAAGTTTTACCACCCTATGTATTTGAAAACCTTTGAAATAGCCCTATTCACTTAGGATTCAGTATTTTGAAAAATAGTGGGGAAATGTGGATAATATGCTTTGAAAAAGCCGCTGTTTATAAATTTCCCACTTCGTAGAAAAGCCATTGCAGTTGCTCAAAAATGATTATACTTGTATCGAAATCGCTATATTTGCGATTGCTAACCGCAAAGGCTATCAATGAAAGATCACTTAAGGCAAGAGGGAAAATTCACATATCTTGAAAAGGGCGAAGGAACACCAATTGTAATCCTTCACGGACTTATGGGAGGCCTCAGTAATTTTGATGGTGTAATTAATTACTTCCCGGAAAATGGATATAAAGTCCTTATCCCGGAACTGCCATTATATTCCATGTCACTTCTAAAAACAAGTGTAGGCACATTCGCCAAATATTTAAAGGAATTTATAGATTATAAAGGTTTTGAAAAAGTGATCCTGCTGGGGAATTCCCTGGGAGGACATATAGCCTTACTTGCAACAAAAATGTATCCTGAAATCGTTGAGGGACTTGTTATTACAGGAAGCTCCGGACTCTATGAAAATGCTATGGGAGAAAGCTACCCAAGACGTGGTGATTACGAATTTATAAAGAAGAAAGCTGAAGCTGTTTTTTATGATCCTCAAGTAGCGACCAAAGAAATCGTAGATGAAGTTTACACTACTGTAAGCGATAGAAATAAACTGGTTAAGACACTGGCGATTGCAAAAAGTGCCATACGTCACAATATGGCCAAAGATCTTCCAAAAATGCAAACTCCTACCTGTATCATCTGGGGGAAAAATGACACGGTTACCCCTCCAGAGGTAGCTGAAGATTTTCAACGACTTTTACCAGATGCAGATCTTTACTGGATAGACAAATGCGGGCACGCTGCCATGATGGAACATCCAGAAGAATTCAACCAGTTACTAAACGAATGGCTGAAAGAACGTAAGATCTAAAATTGCTTTTATGAAGATTAAAACGGCTGAATTTGTTGTTAGCAACTCAAAAGTTGATTTGTGTCCAAACAGCGCATTGCCAGAATACGCTTTTATTGGCCGTAGTAATGTTGGGAAATCTTCCTTGATCAACATGCTTACCGGCAGAAAAGCACTTGCTAAGACCTCTGCCAAACCTGGAAAAACCCAGTTGATAAATCATTTTTTGATCAATAACAACTGGCACCTGGTAGATCTACCGGGTTATGGATATGCGCAGGTTTCAAAATCCACAAAGAAAGTATTTCAAAAATTTATTACAGCCTATTTCGAAAAGAGAACGCAAATGATCTGCGCTTTCGTTTTAATAGACTCCCGCCATAAACCTCAGCCTATAGACATGGAATTCATGAAGTGGCTAGGCGAACACAATATCCCTTTCTGTATTATTTTCACCAAAGCTGATAAGTTAAAAGAGAAAAACCTAAAGGAGAATATTGAGAATTATAAAGCAGAAATGCTGGAGACCTGGGTAGAAATGCCCGAGTATTTTATTACCTCTGCTTCTGCAGGATTAGGACAGGATGAAGTTCTGGATTATATAGACAATGTAAACGAACAACTCCGTAGCTCTTAATATAATTCCATCCTGGTTTGGATAATATCGATCAACTCTTCAAGATAATAGATCTCTGAGAACTCATTTTTAGACAGGAATACTTCCAGACCTTTATCAGTCTGAGCAAGTATTAATGGAAATTCAAACTTATACCCGAATTTAGAAGCATATAATTTCTGAAATTCATTTCTATGAAGAAATTCTGTATCCACATCGAGGTTTTCCCTGAAGTTTTTCCAGACTTTTTTCTCTTCGATAGCGCCATAGGTTAACTCACATAATTTACAGGAATAAGAGGATGGATTTACCACTTTATGCAATGAATCCATCAGGGCATTGAGTTTACCTGAATCTGCGTTATACACAAAGATTAGCTTCTTCAATTAACCCTT
Organism: Christiangramia echinicola DSM 19838; assembly: GCF_000423065.1. GTDB lineage: Bacteria > Bacteroidota > Bacteroidia > Flavobacteriales > Flavobacteriaceae > Christiangramia > Christiangramia echinicola. Next base: position 130,075 of record NZ_AUHG01000011.1, on the reverse strand, counting down.
TTTGATCTCGGTTTTTTCAGCAAAATAATCACAGAAATCTTTCATAGTATCACGCATTTTGTCATCCTGGGTAGCTCTAAAATAGGTGTCACTCATAGAAACAAGCGTTTGATGAAAGAATTTTTTCATTTCATCTACGGGCATCTCTTTAGTCCAAAGATCTATCCTCAGCGTTTCCTGATCTTTACTATCCCAAACTGAAAGCATTAAAGCTTTAGCATCTTCTTTATAAATATTCCCATCCTGAGCACTCCATGTGATATTTTCTGGCACATGATTTTCATCTGTTACAACTTCTATATTTATTTCAGATTTCTTGAATTCAGACATTATTTCCTTGGTTTATAGTTCGCTTTGTTAAAAATTTCTTCGGCTGAAGTATTCAGCATGGTTCTAATGGAAACATCATTCTTCTCCATGAAAGATCTAATAATGTTCCACCCTATATACTGTCCCACCCGTGATGGGGACTCCGCATCAAGTTGCAAATAGAATTTAGAGAATGGCGCCGGGTATAAGAATCTTGAATACAGTTGCGAGTCTGTATCATAGATAAGTTCATTTTCAATAAAAAACCTCCATATCTGGTCTTCATTAGCCTCTACCCAATCTAATTCCTTCTCACTATATCCAATCTTTTCAGCATCACTTTTGAATGGAATAAATTTATCTTTTAAATAAAGAATTTTACCGTAGTGGAGCATGTGAGCTAAAAACGTTCTCGAATCGGCTTTAGGAACATAGTTTTTTGCAATTTCCGCGGCAGCATCCGGAACTATTTGATCTTTTTTAAAGTTCTTTTTCAGAAACTCCTGTATTCCTAAATAGAATTTATGATCTTCTCCTAAATAGGTGTCCAGGGATACAAAAAGGTAATCCCCTGTATAGATGGTTTTATTCTTATAATCTACCTCAGATGTTACCGTGATCACATCTGGCACCTGAAAATCTGGAAAGTAAAATTTTACATGCTGAAACAGATTGTGCAAATCATCTGTTTCTTTTGAAAATTCCGGAAAAGCGGTTTTAACTTCTTTTTCGATTTCCTGCTGAATACTGTCATTCATTTTTTGCACCCAGACACTATCTGGATACTGTTGTGGGAAAAGGAAAGGGTATTCTTTTTTTAACTCTGGTAAAGATTCTTCTGAAGCTTTTGCGAACTTTTGTTCAAATCTTATCACTTCAAAATTTGCATCGACCTTCTCGATCTTTGCCTCGGTTTCAGATTTTTTATCGCAGGAAAGTAAACTTATAAGTAGAATTAAAAACCCTAATTTCTTCAGCATAGCTTTCTGTTATGAAGGCTTTAACGCCTGAGCCTTTCAAAAATTGGCATTAAGTATTAAATTTGTGGGACAAAGGTATTACTTACAAACTTAATCACCCAATATTATGCGGATCGAAAAAGTAGCTGACCATATTATAAACTGGCTTAAAGAATATGCAACCAAGGCAAATATGAATGGATTTGTTATTGGTGTTAGCGGAGGAATAGATTCTGCAGTAACCTCCACTCTGTGTGCCAAAACCGGTATGCCTACCTTATGCCTTGAAATGCCTATTCATCAGGATAAGAATCAGATTTCCAGAGCAAGAAAACATATAAAAGAATTACAGCATAATTTTGCGAATGTAAGTAACCTGGAGATTAACCTTACTCCTGTATTCGAGGAATTTCAGAAGGCAATGCCGCAGGACAGGGAAACATCAACTCTAGATCTCTCACTGGCGAATTCACGAGCACGATTAAGAATGACAACCTTGTATTATTTTGCGGGATTACACAAATACCTGGTTGCAGGAACAGGTAATAAAGTAGAAGATTTTGGTGTCGGATTTTATACAAAATATGGTGATGGCGGCGTAGATTTAAGCCCTATAGCAGATCTTGTAAAAAGCGAAGTGTATGAACTAGGCGAATATCTTAATATTATCGAGGAAATAATGAATGCAGCTCCTACAGATGGATTATTTGGAGATAGCCGAAGTGATGAGGATCAGCTAGGTGCATCATATGACGAGCTGGAATGGGCGATGAAAAACAAGGAGAATGGAAAAACCTCTAAAGATTTTGAAGGAAGAAAGAAGGAAGTTTTTGACATATTCGTCAAGTTAAACAATGCTAACCAACACAAAATGAACCCAATACCGGTATGCGAAATACCCGTTCATCTGAAGAAATAAACATCTTATCGAATTTATTTCGCACTTTCACTTTTTAAAAAGTCAAAGCCTTATTTTAGGTTGGTAAAACCAAAACACGAGTTACCCCCGGACTTGTTTTAACTTAGAATCATGTATCGAGTATTAATTGCAGATCACCATCCAATTATTTTGGAAGGTGTAAAATGTGTACTTCAGAACAATCCGGCCCTTCAAGTAACAGGAAGAGTGGGAAGCGGAACTCAGCTATTTCATCAGCTTGAGAAAGATGCACCAGATGTCCTGATAGTAGAGTTAGATCTTCCCCAAATAAATGGAATCAACGCCATTAGACGTATTAAACAGGAGTACCCTGAAGTAAAAACCTTAATATTTAGCTCTCATCCTGAAGAAATGTATGCACTTAGCGCTATCAAAGCCGGAGCGGCAGGATATATTTCTAAACATACAGATAATGAAACCCTGGAGAAAGCGATCTACCAGGTTGCTCGGGGTGGAATATATCTAAATCGGAAGATTACTGAGAAACTTAATTCAGGCATTTCAAGAGGTAAGAGTTTAATTACAAAGTTTAAAAAGCTTAGTACCAGAGAAACCGAAGTACTTAATTTACTATCTTCTGGAAAGAGAAATAAGGATATTGCAGAAGCTCTTGATATTAATGAGAAAACCGTAAGTACTTATAAAACGAGGTTACTTAAAAAGCTGAAAGTTGATAATGTTGCTGATCTTATTACCCAGTCAAGATTACTTCAATTAAACACTACATAACTCTGCCAAGCCTGTCTGAAAGGATTGTGCTTAAACTGGTATAGCTCATAATTTCCTGGATCATTTCGGTTCTGTTATCTTCAGAATCCACATCTTTCATTTCCTCAACCAGTTCACTTATCTTTCTACCTACGAGATATCTCCTCAGGGATAGTATAGTTTGCGTAACATATTGTGAAATTCCCTGTTCCTTTTTCTTTACAGGTATATCATGCCTTTCCCAGTCATGCAATTCATACTGCTCCTCTTCCATAAGGATATCGGTTAATTTAACCGCCTGAGACTTTTCAAGGTCATTAATGATCATCTCCACCCCAAAATCATCCTCACTGTTGAGCTTCTCGATGAGTAGCTGGAATAGTTCTTTAAAATCCTCATTGGTAAATTCTATCTCATCTTCCTGCAGATCAAGGAAAATTTTCTCAAAAACTTTGGCCTCCTGCACTTCTGACTCGTAAACCATCTCCCCATGCTCATTCTGCTTTAAGAGCATATCATGAAACTCTCCATCTTCACGCCCATATAGTACTAGTAGACTAATAATCTTTCTTTCCAGTTCATATAGTTGATCAACTTTAGCCTTCGGAGCTTCTTTCTCCTTGACCACCTCCATTTTCTTTTTCTGAGGCTGACCCGAAGATTTTGAATCTTTATTTTCTATCTGGGCCAGCGTAGCATAAAGAACATCCTCATTAATGTCCATTATCCTGGAACATTCCTGCAGGTAAACTTCTCTCTGAATGTTGTCTGGGATCTTCGAAATACTATTCACCATATCCCGAATTAATCCCGCTTTTTTAACAGGATCATTCTTAGCCTCATCCATTAAAAGCGAGGCTTTATAGGTGATAAAATCATAAGAGTTTTCCTTTAAAAACTCTCTTAATTCATCTTCAGAATTTGAACGTGCAAAACTATCTGGATCTTCACCTTCCGGAAAAGGACATACTTTTACATTCATCCCCTGCTCCAGGATAAGATCTATTCCTCTTAAAGAGGCCCTGGTTCCGGCAGCATCACCATCAAAAAGGACCGTGATATTTTTAGTAAGCCGATTTATCAATCGTATTTGCTCCGGGGTTAATGCAGTACCTGAAGATGACACTGTATTTTCAATTCCGCTTTGATGAAATTGGATCACATCGGTATAACCTTCAACAAGAAAACAATTATCCTCCTTTGCGATCGCCTGCTTGGCGTGATAAATCCCGTAGAGCACCTTGCTTTTATGGTAAATATCACTTTCAGGAGAATTGAGATATTTCGCGGCCTTTTTTGTATTAGAAAGAATTCTCCCTCCAAATCCAAGTACCCGGCCAGACATGGAATGGATTGGGAACATCACCCTGCCCTTGAACCTGTCGAACCTCTTATTTTCCTTTACTATGGTTAAGCCCGTTTTTTCAAGATATTCTAGTTTATAACCATCATCCAGGGCAGTTTTAGTAAAAACTTCCCAATCATCAGGTGAATATCCAAGATCGAATTTCTTAATCGTTTCAGGTGTAAAACCTCTCTCCTTAAAATAACTTAGACCTATCGCCTGCCCTTCATCAGTCTTATGCATGCGTTTCTGAAAAAACTCACTGGCATATTCAGATACCAGGTACATGCTCTCGCGCTCATTTGCCTGCTCCTTTTGCTCATCACTCTGCTGGGTTTCTTCTATTTCGATCCCATATTTCTTAGCGATATATTTGATTGCTTCCGGATAGGTAAAATGTTCGTGTTCCATTAGAAATGCCACAACATTCCCCCCTTTACCACTACTAAAATCCTTCCAGATCTGTTTTACCGGAGAAACCATAAAACTGGGACTACGCTCATCTGTGAACGGACTAAGTCCCTTAAGGTTACTTCCTGACCTCTTAAGCTGAACAAAATCACCGATAACCTCCTCTACCCGGGCGGTTTCAAAAACATTATCTATGGTGGTTTTAGAGATCAAAAGATTTAATTTTCTTTATTTGATTTGTGAAATTTAGCAAAAAATAAGGGCTTCAAAAATATAAATTATAATTTCTGAAGCCCAGATAAATCTAAACTATATTGGCTAATTAATCTACATCAAACCTCAGACCTAAGGAAATGTTATGTAATTCGGGATTTGGATCTTTAAAGATCGGGTTCAGGTCATATTTCGCATATAAAGTTGCCCATCCCCAGCCTAAATATCCACTAAGCCCATAAACAAAATCATTGGTATTATAATCTCCTTTTAACTTGTCCTTTTGCTTGTCGCCATCGATCTTATATTTAAGTTTCTGACGCTCGCCAATGTTGAATCCTGCATAACCACCCAGACCAATTTTGAATTTTCCCTTAGTTGAATACCTGAGGTAATTTTCACTCTCGGTTTTAGACGATGGTCCAAATTCAAAATGTAATGGAGCTACCAGCTTATCCATTCTAAATTTTGATTTATCAAGATCATATTCATAATCCTGGAAAAAAGTTTCGTCACCTTCCTGCACATAGTATCTATTCCCTGTAGGCTTTAATCCATCAAACATAAATGAGAACCCGTATTTTAAACGAAGCCAGTTTGAATCGTCAAAAACTCGAGTTTTCCACGCCCAGCCAATTTCAAAAAACCTGCTACCGCCAATCTTAAAATCTGAATCATTTAAAGATTGTCCTTTTTCCAGGGCGTTATTAAAACCTGCTGCAAGTACGAGATCGCTAGTCGTCCTTTTATCATATTTATGTTCGCGCTCTTCATTCACCCTTACAGTAATAGCTTTACCTCCATCTCCAAAGGCTATATATCCCCTGCCATTCTCATTACGAACCTTTAATTCATATTCATTCTCCATAATGGCGATTCGATTTTCAATATTTTTAGCGTGAAGTTCTGCCGCCTCTTTTTTCAGAATCTCTGCCTCTTCAGAGGTGATTTCCTCCAGTTCCAACCTATTATTTATATTTTCGACCTTCCATTTTAGCTTCTCTTTTTCATTATTAACGATCTCCTCCCTTTTAGATTCAAGGATCTCTTCTTTCGTTTTTGATTTTTCTTCCTGACAATAGGCATAATTGCTTGAAAAAGTAAATAAGACCAGGGTTAAGTAAATAAAGATAGTTTTCATAACATTGATTGTTTAAGTTTCTTCAGATTTAGACCAAAGTCTTCCTCATCAGAATTTGATTGATGAATGACCCTTTCGGGATGATTAATATTTAATTTGATTTTTCTCTAGTCGTTCCTGGTTGCAACAGCTGTTTTAGCTTTTAGAAATTCCTCCTTTAGAAAATCAAAAACTTCTTTTCTAAAAGATTGATCTACTTCATATTCAACGTCGGCAAGTAAAGCATCTGCATTCACACTTCCCTGTCTATATATATTCTGGCCATTACTTAACTCTCTTGCTGCCTCAGCAAGTAAAGCATCGACCTCAGCCTCACTATAATCTTCAGAGCTTTTTTCTCCCTCGGCAATTTTAGCCAGCACCTCCTGTACTTTAGAATACAATTCGTCAGTTTCTGTAGTAGCGATTGCACTCGACCTTATTTCTACGGGCTCTATGATCAGCCTTTTTGATAGTGAATTTTGGTGACCTTCTTCAGATTTTTGATTATCAACTAAAAGTTCTTCAGGTTTACGCGATTCGCTACTTTTAATTTCCGGTCGCTTAGTCTCTTCTCTAATTTCTTTATTTTCTTCTGAAGCGATCTGAACCGGTTCTTCAAAATCACTATTCTTCTTCCTATCTTGAACTTTCTCTTCTACCGGATTTTCAACTATTGGATTTACCGATGTTTCCTGCTGATTCACAAATAATACACTTGCTATCAATATAACTACCACCGCTGCGGCTGCAGAAATCCACCACTTACTACCAGACCTTTTTTCGGATGCATCCAGCCTGGAATTTAATTTATTCCAACTTCCAGCAGACGGCTGAATTTCTCTCCTATCCAGCTTTTCCTTGATATGTTCTTCAAATTTAATTGGCGCCATAGCTCGATGAATTATTTATTTTTATTTTCTCCTGAAGCATTTTTCGTGCTTTGAACAGTTGGGATTTTGAAGTCCCTTCACTAATCTCAAGCATCTTGGCAATTTCAGAATGCTTGTAACCTTCAACCGCGTACATCACAAAGACCATCTTATAACCTTCTGGTAAACTATCGATGAGATTCTGTATATCGGCCACATCCATTTCAGAATTTATATTATTGAAAACCTCACTGGTTTCATAACCAAGATCTTCCTGAAATTCCAGTTTTTTATGTTGTCTTAGAAATGAAATAGACTCCCTAATCATTATTCTTCTAATCCAACCCTCAAAACTCCCCTCTTCTTTAAAGTCCTTTAAATGGGTAAAAGCCTTCAAAAACCCATTTAGCATTGCTTCCTCTGCATGATGTAAATCCTTTATATACTGCCGGCAAACACTTAACATTTTTGGTGAATGTCTCTCATAGATCCTCTGCTGAGCATCCCGGTTTCCGGAAGATGCCCTTTTTATTAAAGAGGATTCATTTTTAAAAAGCTGTATTACTTTCACCATTTTCACAAGGCCTTCTATTTATATAGACGTCTGAAAGTTACAAAAGGTTGCCTGAGCATTTAAAATATTTATTTTTTTCATTTTCGCCTCTCAATATCTTATCTCGTATCTTTGCGACAGAATAGATCTTATGGCAGAAGAAGTTCGAATTAATAAGTATTTGAGTCAGCTAGGTTATTGCTCTCGAAGGGAAGCAGATAAGCTTATTGATCAGGGTAGAATTACGATCAATGATAAAGTTCCCGAAATGGGAACCAAAGTGACTCCCGGAGATCTCGTTAAGGTTGATGGGAAACCGGTTTCTAAAGAAGAATTAAAAGAACCAAATGTTTACCTGGCTTTCAACAAACCGGTTGGTATTGTTTGTACTACAGACACCAGAGTTGAGAAAGACAATATTATTGATTATATCAACTACCCAAAAAGGATCTTTCCTATTGGCCGTCTGGATAAGCCGAGTGAAGGATTAATATTTCTTACCAATGATGGCGATATAGTTAACAAGATTCTTCGTGCAAGAAATAATCACGAAAAGGAATATGTGGTTTCTACAAATAAACCTGTTACTGCAGATTTTCTAAAAAAAATGTCTTCCGGAGTTCCAATCCTGGATACGGTAACCCGTGAATGTGAAGTTGAAAAACTAGGTCACCATACCTTCAGAATTATTCTAACTCAGGGACTGAACAGGCAAATTCGAAGAATGTGTGAATTTTTAGGCTATGAAGTTACTTCGCTTAAAAGGGTTCGAATAATGAACGTTTCATTAGACATACCTGTGGGAGAGTGGCGTCATCTTACTCAAGAGGAACTAGACACGATAAACGGTCTAACCGGTGGATCTACAAAAACTGAAGAAGGCTCAATAATGAATACTGCTTCCACTCCGAGTTCAAGAAGAGGTAAAAGACCCCGTAAACCTAAATCTTAACAGAGAATTAGCGCAGAATTTCGCAATACTTTTCATCGTTCTTGTTAATTTTAGATTCCCTGAATTTTGGGCAATTATCATATATTTATTACTTTCAGAATTAACAAAGCATGAAAATACAACCATTTCACCTCGCAATTCCCGTATCTGATCTTGAAAAATGCCGAAAGTTCTATAAAGAAACACTAGGTTGCGGAGAAGGCAGAAGTAGCGACCATTGGGTAGATTTCAATTTCTTTGGCCATCAACTAGTCATCCATTATAAAGAGCCACAGGAACCAGAAGCTTCTACCTCCAATCCCGTAGATGGAAAAGATGTTCCTATTCCCCATTTTGGAGTAGTATTAGAATGGGAAGTTTTTCATGAGTTTTCCAAATTACTGAAAAGCAAGAATATAGATTTTGTCATTGAACCTTATATTAGGTTTGAAGGTAAACCCGGCGAACAGGCGACCATGTTTTTTAAGGATCCTTCTGGAAATGCCCTTGAATTCAAGGCCTTTAAAAATATAGATCAGCTTTTCGCAACCTAGAATTTTCATTAAGAAATAATTATCCAACCAACCAAAAATGGATAGACTCAAACCGTCCCTAGTAAGACAGATATTTGTACTACTACTCATCCTCTTTTTAACGGTTCTAATCGTTAAAGAAGTAATGCCTTACCTCTCAGGAGTTTTAGGTGCGGTGACTTTATATGTTATCCTGAAAGGATGGATGAAAAAATTAATAAATAGAGGTTGGAGACCACCGCTGGCGGCCACATTATTAATGGCCGGTTCATTCGTGGGTATACTTATTCCCGTAACGCTTATTACGATAATGTTAACCTCAAAAATTGGTAAAGCAGTAGCCAATTCTGAGAGAGTATTGAGCGCACTAAAATTACAACTGAATAATATTGAGGAGCATTTGGGCTACAATATTAGCTCCAGCATAGACACTGCTTCCATAACAAATTGGGTGTCTTCTAATTTGCAGAGCCTGGCTGGTGGAACGTTCAATGCATTTATCGCAATCGGGATCATGTATTTCATGCTCTATTATATGCTTACAAACCGGCAGTCTTTGAGAGATTCCATGATCACGTATATCCCGTTAGGGCAGGAAAATCTTAGAATTATTGGAGAAGAAAGCAATATGCTGGTTAAATCTAATGCGCTAGGAATTCCTCTTGTGGCTATAGTGCAGGGTGTTATTGCCTTAATAGGTTTCCTGATATTTGGTGTACCCGATCCATTTTTCTGGTTCGTTATCACCGCAATTGGGTCTATGATCCCGTTCATTGGTACAGCCATAGGTATACTTCCAGCAGCTATTCTATTATTCGCCCAGGGAAATGACTGGCAGGGAGTTGCCATACTTATATACGGATTTGTTGTGGTTGGCTCTACAGATAATATAATTCGCCTGTATGTGCTTGAAAGATTAGCCAGTGTTCATCCATTGATCACCCTTTTTGGTGTGATCGTGGGAGTGCCTTTATTCGGTTTTATAGGATTAATATTCGGGCCATTGCTAATTTCCTTGTTTCTTCTTATTCTGAAGATCTATAAAAAGGAATACGGGAATGCCCAGCACAGATTATAAATTAAATCATTTTAAATATGTTCGGAAATAAAAAAAGTAAGATCGATGAAGACTTTGTAAAAACCGAAGTCACCAAGATCGATGATGATGATGTGACCATTGCTATGGATAGCCAGGAAGAGGTTGATGATAAGATCAATAATTCAGGATTACTACAGAAGTATAGTGAACTAGCGAAGGTGATGTACGGAATGCTGAAAGATTATAGAAAAGGCATTTATACCAAGGTGCCATGGTTTACCATTGCGACCATTGCTTTCTCCTTTCTATATATACTGAATCCCCTGGATATTATTCCAGATTTTATTCCGGGACTTGGTTATATAGATGATCTGGCAATACTAACTTTCGGGCTAAGATTTATAGAATCTGACCTTCATAATTACCTTGATTGGAAACTGGAACATCAGGACGCTTAAATAAAAAAGGAGGAAATTAATTTCCTCCTTTTTTATTATTACTTCTTAGCCTCCAAAGCCCTGTGTTTATGTCTTTCTCTTGCAAGCAGGGTGTTCTTCAATAACATTGAAACAGTCATTGGCCCAACACCTCCCGGTACAGGAGTTATATAAGAAGCACGCTTGCTTACATTTTCAAAATCTACATCTCCCTTAATTACATAACCTTTTTCAGTATTATCATCCGGTACTCTAGTAATACCAACATCAATGATAACCGCATCATCCTTGATCATTTCTCCTTTGAGAAAATCTGGAATTCCAACAGCAATAATTATAATATCTGCCTGGGAAGTTACCTGCGTAATATTCTTAGTAAATTCATGAGTTAAGGTAACGGTAGAATTCCCTGGGAAACCACTTCTACCCATAAGAATGCTCATTGGTCTTCCCACAATATAACTTCTACCAATTACCACGGTATGCTTCCCTTTGGTAGGAATATCATAGCGTTCTAAAAGTTCAAGAATTCCGAATGGAGTTGCCGGAATAAAACTGGTCATATCCAGCGCCATTTTCCCAAAGTTTGTAGGGTGAAAACCATCTACATCCTTATCTGGATCTACAGCATTCAATACTTTTTGTGTATTAATCTGTGGAGGCAATGGTAACTGAACGATAAAACCATCTATATCATCATTCTGGTTGAGTTCCTCTATCTTATCTAAAAGTTCCAGTTCACTTACTGTGTTAGGAAGTCTGTAAAGTGAAGATTCAAAACCAACCCTTTCACAGGCCTTTACTTTTGAGTTTACGTAGGTCATACTCGCCCCATCCTTCCCTACAATAATTGCAGCAAGATGAGGGACTTTTTCTCCACGCTTCTTGATTTTGGTAACCTCGCCAGCAATTTCATCCTTGATGTCATTACTGATCTTTTTACCGTCGAGAATTGTCATTAATTGTTGTGTGTTAGTTGTTGTTGTGTATTGAGGTTGAAAGAAATTATTGCATTCCTTTCATCATTTGCATCATTTTTCGGCCACCGCCACCTTGCATCATCTTCATCATTTTACCCATTTGGTTGAATTGCTTAAGTAGCTGATTCACCTCCTGCACAGAAGTCCCTGAACCTTTCGCGATTCTTTTCTTTCTATTGGCGTTAATGATCTTAGGCTCGCTTCTTTCTCCTGGAGTCATTGAATGGATGATAGCTTCAATTCCTTTGAAAGCATCATCATCAATATCAACGTCTTTAAGCATCTTCCCTGCTCCCGGGATCATTCCCATAAGATCTTTCATAGACCCCATTTTCTTGATCTGTTGAAGCTGACTTAAGAAGTCATCAAAACCGAAAGCATTTTTCGCGATCTTCTTTTGAAGTTTTCTAGCCTCCTCTTCGTCATACTGCTCCTGGGCTCTCTCAACAAGGGAAACAACATCCCCCATTCCAAGGATCCTGTCGGCCATACGCGAAGGATAGAAAATATCGATCGCATCCATCTTTTCACCGGTACCGATGAATTTGATTGGTTTATTTACAACAGATTTAATTGAGATCGCAGCACCACCACGAGTATCACCATCTAATTTAGTTAGGATAACTCCGTCGAAATTTAATCTTTCGTTGAAAGTCTTAGCAGTATTCACCGCATCCTGACCTGTCATGGAATCTACCACGAAAAGAGTTTCCTGTGGTTTGATCGCCTGGTGAATATTGGAGATCTCGGTCATCATCGCTTCATCAACAGCAAGTCGACCAGCGGTATCAATGATCACTACGTTATGACCATTCTCTTTTGCATATGCAATGGCGTCTTTAGAGATTGCAACCGGATCCTGATTCCCTTCATCTGAATATACCTCAACACCAACTTGCTCACCTACTACGTGAAGCTGGTTGATCGCTGCCGGACGATAAACATCACAAGCAACCAAAAGAGGTTTTTTAGTTTTCTTATTCTTTAAAAAGCTTGCCAGCTTACCCGAGAAAGTAGTTTTACCGCTACCCTGCAAACCAGACATTAAGATCACAGAAGGATCTCCAGAAAGGTTGATACCTTCAGCTTCACCACCCATTAATTCGGTCAACTCGTCTTTAACAAGTTTCACCATTAACTGGCCTGGCTTTAATGTTGTAAGTACATCCTGCCCTAGCGCCTTCTCCTTTACCGTATTGGTGAATTCCTTGGCAATCTTATAGTTAACATCGGCATCTACCAACGCACGTCTAACCTCCTTCAGGCTTTCTGCAACGTTTATCTCTGTAATTTGCCCATGTCCCTTCAGGACGTGAAAGGCACTATCTAACTTATCGCTTAAATTATCAAACATAATCTTTCCTGTGATTTTATTCTATTGCTGCTATGCAGCGAATTGCAAATTTAATGATTTGAAGCTGAAGTATAAAGTCCATCTTCCAAAATTCATCCTTCAACTTTGCTCAGGATGACAATCTTATTTTTCAAATGACAGAAAACAAATTCCTAATAGATGCTGAATCAAGTTCAGCATTACGAATTTCGTTCCTCGTCATTCTATCATTCGTATTTCCACTTACATTCTTTCCGGAACCTCGATCCCAAGTAATTTAAATGCTGATTTTATAACATTTGCTACCAAACCTGATAACTGAACTCTAAATACTTTTTCTTCTTCATCTTCGATCCCCAGGATCTGAACATTCTGGTAGAATGAATTGAAAGATTTAACCAGGTCATAAGTATAGTTCGCTATCAAAGCCGGTGAATGATTCTCTGCTGCCAATGCAATGGTTTCCGGGAATAATTGAACCTGTTTGATCAGCTCTTTTTCTTTTTCGTGGAAACTGAAATCTTTCGAAAGTTCAGCAGAAGTATCAAAATCTGCCTTTCTTAAGATAGACTGAATTCTTGCGTAGGTATATTGGATAAACGGCCCTGTATTCCCCTGGAAATCTACAGATTCTTCCGGGTTGAACAGAATTCGCTTTCTAGGATCCACCTTCAGAATATAGTATTTCAAAGCTCCCAATCCAATGATCCTGTATAGTTCTTCTTTTTCAGTATCAGAATAACCATCTAGTTTTCCTAATTCTTCAGAAATATTTTTTGCGGTATCAGCCATTTCCTTGATAAGATCATCGGCATCTACCACGGTTCCTTCTCTAGATTTCATTTTTCCGGAAGGAAGGTCAACCATTCCATAACTTAAATGATACAGTGATTCTGCCCAGTCATACCCAAGTTTTTTCAGAATAAGGAAAAGCACTTTAAAATGATATTCCTGCTCGTTTCCAACAGTATAAACCATCTGGTTAATATCAAAATCTGCAAATCTCTGGATCGCAGTTCCAATATCCTGGGTCATATAAACCGCGGTACCGTCACTTCTTAGAACGATCTTTTCGTCCAGACCCTCATCGCTTAGATCTATCCAAACACTACCGTCTTCTTTTTTATAAAAAACACCATCTTCCAGACCTTTCTGAACATTATCCTTTCCTAGCAGATAGGTTTCGCTTTCGTAATAATTCTTGTCGAAATCTACTCCAAGAGCATCATAGGTTTTTTCAAATCCGTCGTAAACCCATTGGTTCATTTTTGACCATAGTTTTACAACCTCAGGATCATTTTTTTCCCATTTTCTTAGCATTTCCTGAGCTTCTACAAAAATTGGAGCTTCAGCTTTTGCTTCATCCTCAGACTTCCCTTCCTCCTGTAACTGAGCGATCTCTTTCTTATATTCCTGGTCAAACTTCACATAATAATTCCCAACCAGCTTATCTCCTTTTAAGCCTGTTGACTCCGGAGTTTCCTCGTTTCCGAATTTCTGCCAGGCTACCATAGATTTACAAATATGTATTCCACGATCATTGATCACCTGTACTTTATAAACTTCATTTCCGGCAGCTTTCAATATTTCAGAAACAGAATACCCTAAAAGGTTATTTCTAATATGCCCAAGATGTAAGGGTTTGTTGGTATTAGGTGAAGAGTATTCTACCATGATCCCGCTTGTATCGCTCTGCGGCAATAGAATCCCGAAGTCTTCTCTATCTTTTACGTCGTTAAAAAAATTGATATAATATTGATCGCTTATAACAATATTCAGAAATCCCTGAATAACATTATATGCTGCAACTTCTTCAACTTCCTCCTCAAGATATTTACCAATATTTTCCGCTAGTTGCGCGGGATTGGTCCTGAGTTGTTTTAGCATTGGAAAAACCACCAAAGTGATATCGCCTTCAAAATCTTTACGTGTAGGTTGAAATTCGATGTTTTCAGGTTCTACTTCATAATGCTTCTTAACGGCTTCGTTAACCTTTGATGTCAGAATTTGTTCAATATTCATTTTCCTATGCTTTTTAGGGAATTTCAACTTAATAAGTGCGCAAAGATAAAAAGAATTGAAGTTTCAGCCGTTAGGCTTTATGCTCAAATCCTTATATTTAGGAAAAAAGAAATGCTAGTTAATATTTCATACAATCGTCCGGCGATTTCTGAAAAAATAAATCTGGAAGTTGGTAAACCTTTTACTCTCTTTGAAAGGGTTAAACTGAAAGGTTCCGGTTCGCCAAAATTACACATCACCTCAACAAGTATCGATATTCACAACCTTCTAATTCTGGATAATAACGCTAATATTTGCAATGTAGAGATGCGAGGGAATGGAATTATTGTGATGTTCAGATCGATTTTGGAAACTTATGCATTGGTAATCCCTTATTATAAATTAAATCTTTACAAAGGTAAAGCGGAAGAGTACAGCATCTATAAAGACCATCATTTTATCAAGGTAAAAGCTGATAAACCTGGCATCCACAAATTCTTTCAAAAGATCATTGATTACAAAAATGATAATGCTCCTACCCAGATAGAAGATCTTTAAAATTCTATTTACATTCGGTTATTTTCAATACGATTCTTTAACCTAAAATTGACCTGGTTTTAATTCCTCAATTCCATTCCTGGCGCAACTTTGCGAAAAAAATTAATGGAATTATTCATTTATGTTTTCGCAGCACTTTTCTCGGTAATTAACCCATTAGGAACAGTTCCCATATTTGTAGGTTTAACCAAAGAAGATTCAAATAAGGTAAGGTCAAAAACTTCCATTCTTACGGCCATAAACATCTTCGTGATTCTTTTGATCAGTTTTTTTACCGGAAGATATATTTTAAAATTCTTCGGAATTAGCCTTGATTCACTGAGAATAGCGGGTGGTTTGATCATTGCAACTTCAGGATTTGCTTTACTTACAGGATCCTTTTCCAAGCACAAAGGGATGGATAAACCAAGGGTTAAGGAAGATGCTTTTCAAAGAGATGGAGTTTCATTAACTCCTTTGGCAATTCCTATGCTGGCAGGACCTGGTTCAATTTCTTTTTTAATTGGCCTTTATCAGGAATATGAATTATGGAATGATAAATTAATTGCCATAGCAGCTATTTTCAGCGTTTGTTTAGCAACATTTTTAGTACTTAGAAGCTCGCACTACATCACCAGTATACTAGGAGCATCAGGAATTAATGCCATCTCAAGGATTATTGGTTTTATTGTAATTGCGATTGGTGTGGAATACATAAGTTCATCGGTGATGAACATAATGAGAAACGTGTTTAACTAATTACCTTTTTCTAAAGGCCAATCCACCCACCAGGGAGAGGATGCCGAACACGATCATTGCATAAGATTGGGTATTGTCACCATGCGCTTCAACCTGTAATGGACCTGCATCTATGGCAAATTCTGGGGTAATAAGGTTATAAACTCCATATCCCACAAGTCCGATCCCAATAATCAACAGGACAAATTTAAGCACGTTATTCATTTAATAAAGTTTTATTAATCTGAAGTGAAAATAATAATTAAATTTCTAATTTGAAGGTCAAATACTTCAAATGCGCATATTACTTACCGGTGCCAATGGTTATATTGGAATGAGGCTTCTGCCTCAATTACTTGAGCAGGGACATGAAGTAGTTTGCGCTGTTCGAAACAAGAACAGGTTTACTTCAAATGACGAACTGAAAGAAAAAGTTGAAATCGTTGAGTTAGATTTTCTGGAAGATTCTTCGGCTCCGGAAAAGATCAGGAATATTGATATTGCTTATTATCTTATCCATTCCATGACCGGTTCCACCAAGGATTTCGATAAACAGGAAGCTCTGGCCGCTGAGAATTTCATTAAAATGATGTCTGAAACTTCGGTTAATCAGGTTATCTACTTAAGTGGTATCATTAATGAAGAAAAACTTTCCAAGCATTTAAAATCCAGAAAGGCGGTTGAAGAGATTCTCTATAAAGGAGATTTTAATTTAACGGTACTTAGAGCTGCAATCATTGTTGGTTCCGGAAGCTCTTCTTTTGAGATCATCCGCGACCTTTGTGAAAAACTACCAGTAATGGTAACTCCAAAATGGGTAAAAACCAGGTCGCAGCCAATCGCAATAAGAAATATCATACAATATCTAACAGGAGTTATAGATCGTAAGGAATGCTATAATGAATCTTTTGATGTTGGCGGCCCCGATGTTCTAACCTATCAGGAAATGATGGAGCAGTATGCTGAAGTTCGGGATCTTAAGATCTGGATCGTGGGAGTTCCTTTCATGTCTCCAAAGCTAAGTTCATACTGGTTATATTTTGTAACCTCAACCTCATACAGGTTAGCTCAAAACCTGGTGGATAGCATGTCTGTTGAAGTTATAACAAAAGACACCAGACTCAAAGAAATTCTGAATATTGAACTTATTTCATATAAAGAAGCCATTAGACTTGCGTTTTATAAGATCGAGCAAAATGAAGTGCTGTCTAGCTGGAAAGATTCTTTAAGCAGTGGAAGATTTAGAAAAGAACTTAACAAATACATTCAGATCCCTAAATATGGATGTCTCCAGGATAAAAAATCTATCAAGGTAGACAATCCTGAAGAAGCACTGGAACGAGTTTGGGCCATTGGAGGACTAAATGGCTGGTATTACGGTAATTGGTTATGGAAATTTCGAGGTTATATCGATAAACTGTTTGGAGGAGTTGGACTGAGACGTGGAAGGACGCACCCCAATAATATCAATGCCGGAGATTCGCTGGATTTCTGGAGGGTTCTACTGGCTGACAAGGAAGAAAGAAGGCTTCTACTTTTCGCAGAAATGAAAGTACCAGGTGAAGCCTGGCTCGAGTTTAAGATCGACGAGGACAATGTTCTTCACCAAAATGCCACCTTCAGACCCAAAGGATTATTGGGTAGAGCATACTGGTATGCGATGTATCCTTTTCACTTTTTCATATTTGAAGGTATGATCAACAAAATTGCCAAAGGAATAAAAAAGGATTAGCTTAGTGATTAAGAACTAATCAACTTGAAGCCAGTTTTCAACAATCTACTCAAGAACAAGGAATTTTCTGTTTCTGCAGCTATCCTTTTAATTAGTTCAATTTTAATATTCCTATTTACAGATCAATTTTATAATGGGATTGAAGAGATCTCCCTTTGGGTTAGAGCATATTTTGGAAGGTTCTATCTCTGGTTAGGCCTAGGCTGCGTATTTTTTCTTCTCATCATAGCTATTTCAAAATACGGCAGGATAAGGCTAGGAAATTCTCCTCCCGAATTTGATCGCTGGTCATGGATCGCGATGCTATATTCCGCTGGCATGGGTGCAGGAATATTACTGAGAGCTGTACAGGAACCGGTTTATATGTTTATAAATCCTCCTATACAGAGCGGTGAGATTGCCGAAATAATTTCTCTGGAATATACCTTTTATCAATGGGGTTTTACTGCCTGGGCCTTTTATGGCCTTTTTGCTTTAATAATTGGTTACTCAATATTTGTTGAGAAAACTGATGTTAGATTAAGCTCAGGCTTTTCAGCTTTTAGAAAAGTTCGTTTCCTACCAAAAACCATTGATATTCTTACTATTCTTACTACAGTTATAGGCTTGGTTGCAGCCATTGGCCTGGGTACCACCCAAATAGAGGGCGGTTTAAGCTATCTCCAATCAAAACCACCAGGAACTTTATGGCAAAATATGGGGCTGGTTTTCATTATTTGTGCTTTAGCATTCATATCGGCCTGGGCCGGGGTAAACAAAGGAATAAAGAGGATCTCTAACTGGAATATTTACGTGGCAATTCTATTAATGCTTTTTGTTTTCCTAACCGGTAATATTTCTGAAATTCTATTAAACTTTCTCCAATCATTTTATCATTATTTTCTTGATTTTATTCCGTTAAGTCTGGCTTCAGGGAATTTCGATCCTGGCGTACAATTCTTAACTGACTGGACGTATTATTACTGGGCTTTCTGGCTGGCCTGGGCTCCGTTCACAGGAATCTTTATTGCCAGAATTTCAAAAGGGAGAACGATTCGTGAGATGATATTAGGTGTTTTATTAATACCTTCCATTGGTAGTTTTTTCTGGTTTAGTGTATTCGGCACCTCAGCCTTTGAGATCATTGAGAGCTGGAACGTCTATAATAACGAATTTGGAAATGTATTCACCTCCATGTTCGTATTCTTTGATGCATATCCCTTACCAATTGTTACTAGTATTATCGTAATTATTCTGCTTATTAGTTTCCTGGTAACATCTGTAGATTCAGCCATTTTTGTATTGAGCATGTTCACCGATAAGGGTAATCCTGAACCTAAAAAGAAATACCGCCTTCTCTGGGCAGTATTAATCCTAATATTTTGCGAGGCAATAATTGTGTTGGGGCAGGTTAAACCTGATTCCAATGTTTTAACCGCCATGCAGAAATTTTTGATTATCAGTTCTCTGCCATTTGCGTTTTTGAGCGTGGCCATAATCATTCTATTTTGTCGTAAAATAATAAAAAAGACTTCCTGAATCCCGTTAATACAGTAATTCAGTTTTCCAATAATTACTCGCTAATAGGCAATCTAACTGAGAAACAAATTTTAACACTAAAGAACTCAACTTCAATATGTTAAATATTGTGCATTTCGTCGATTATTTTTGTAGTTAATCGATTTATGTGGTTAGTTTGTACCGACCTAATAACCTATTTATAAAATAAAGAATTAAACCATCCCCCCAGGTGCCGTTCTTAATTCCGAAAATCTAAATGAACTTAACCTATTACCCTACAATTTTTCTCACAAGAAAAATTTACAAAATAATTATAGCCCTAATCCCTGTATTTTTCTATGCTTGTTCTACAAATGATGAAGAGTTTATCCAGGAGAATGAGTTCATAAACGAGGAAACAAATGCAAATATAGAAAGCTCTGGAACTTCAATTTTCAAGGGTATTTTCGCCACTTCCGATGCTTCGAGACGAGGGACATTTTTGCTAAAAATTCCTGGTGGCGTTAAAAACCTTAATTTTATTGATGATCATGCTCTGGGAACTATTACTCTTTCTTCAGGAGAAAGCTTTGACGCCGAGGTAACTCAAATAAAGAAAACCGATAAAAGTTCAGATGTAATGGTTCAATTTGACTCTGAAGATTTCAGTTTCAAATTTTCGATTGATGAGAATAATAATCCAGTGATATCTGATGTCAATTTTAAAAATCAGGACGGTTCTATTATTGCTACTGAAGAAACTGCTGATAATAGTGTTACGCCTATAACAGGAACTTACAAATGTACCAACTGCCAGGATCAAGACTCTCCTCTTAATGGAATTGAATTGAATAATGCCGAAAGGACATTTAATATGCTTCTTACCACTGCAGATGGCACTACAAGTATTGACATACAGGCATTGGTAGTTTCTCTCCAGGAAACTGAATTGATTTCTCAGCAATCCTGTACCTCCAATTCTGATTATACTATTTGTGTATATGGCAGTGGAGTAAATGGGACGAACGAAGATTTAGAGTGGTCTGGCATACACCGATATACCTCTTCAGAAGAAAATGGAAACATTTGCGCAACCCTGGGTGGTAAATTCGCATTCAACTATGAGAATTTTGGTAGCATTGAAGGGGAGTTTAAAAGTGATAGTACCTGTCCAGATAAAACCTATTTCCTAAGTAATTCTGGAAATGATGCTAATTCTGGCCTATCACCAGAAGATGCCTGGAAAAGTATAACAAAATTGAATACAGTTGATCTTAATCCCGGTGATCAAGTGCTTTTTAAGGGAGGAGATGAATTCTCAGGTAATTTTCATCTTGACTCGAATGACGCAAACAATAGTGCCAATCCAGTATTAATATCATCCTACGGTACAGGAAGAGCAACAATACAAGCAGGAAACGGTTATGGCATTTATGCCTATAATACATCTGGGATCAAGATAGATAAACTAATTATCGCGGGTAACGGAATGAATACGAATACTAATTCAGGAATTTCATTTTATAATGATCTGGCGGGCAATGTTAAGTTAGATTATATTGAAATTACCAATACGGAAGTTTTCGGTTTCAGGGAGTTTGGTATTGTGATAGGTGCTTATAATGGAAATTCAGGTTTCACCAATGTTCTTATTGAAAACAATAAAGTGCATGACATATTAGATGCGGGAATTTCTTCCTACGGACAGTTTTCTGCAAGTAAAACAGGATATGCTCATTCTAATATTACCGTTAGAAATTGTGAAGTTTTCAATATTATTGGATATGATAAGGGTAAACATTCCGGAAACGGAATTCTATTATCTGATGTTCAGAATTCTGTGATAGAACATTCCACCGTTTACGACAGTGGTAGCGGAAATACCAATTGTGGTGGTCCCGTAGGTATCTGGTACTGGGATGCAGACCAGGTAACCATTCAATTTTCTGAAGTTTACAATATGAGCTCCGGTAGCGATTGCGATGGTGCTGGATTTGATCTGGATGGCGGCGTAACAAATGGATTAATGCAATATAATTATTCACATGATAATGATGGAGCAGGTTTTATGGCCGGGCAATTTACAGGTGCACGTCCCATGAATAATATCACCATTAGATATAATGTAAGTGAAAATGATGCCGCCACCAATGGTGGTAGTGTGTACCTATTTAATGGCGATAATAATTCTATGAGTGATATTTATGTACACAACAATACTTTGTATTTAAGCGAGCATGGAACTAATTCTTCTGCAGCAAACATTAAATATATTTACTGGAAACCGGTTAAGGAAAATATTAATTTCTATAATAACATCCTTTATGCTGTAAATGGTGCAGATCTCGTAAATATCCCGTCAGGTTATGATGGATACTTTGCCGGAAACCTCTATTATTCAGAATCAGATTTCAGAATAAAATATAAAGGCGCGAATTATAATTCATTGGAAAGTTTCAGAGCTACCGGGAATGAAATCTACGAAGGTTTTGATTCTGGATTCCAGGCAGACCCAATGTTAAAAAATGCCGGAAAAGGTGGAATAATAGGTTTTGGCAATAGAACTTCAAGCTTGACCGCTTATTTACTCGAATCTTCTTCTCCAGCCATTAATAATGGAATTGAAATTGATGATTTTGGAAGTAGAGACTTTTTTGGTAATACACTCACCAGCAATTCCAATGATATTGGTGCTCATCAGGCAGATATCACCCGAAGCCAGGAAATCGCTATGAAATAAAAAAAAAGGTGATTCTAACGAATCACCTTTTTAGATTTTAAGCCTTGGGAAGAAAGACTTCTGCCATCATACACCTGGCGCTTCCTCCTCCACAGGTTTCGATTGTCTGAATTTCTGAACTTAGAATTTCACAATGCTTTTCTATCCTTGAAATTTGCTCCTTATTTAAACTTCTATGAGCGCGAGCACTCATTACAAGATATT
Source organism: Christiangramia echinicola DSM 19838 (assembly GCF_000423065.1). Lineage (GTDB taxonomy): Bacteria > Bacteroidota > Bacteroidia > Flavobacteriales > Flavobacteriaceae > Christiangramia > Christiangramia echinicola. The sequence goes on along the minus strand of NZ_AUHG01000011.1, from coordinate 107,961 downwards.
TTTTCCCTAATCCCTGAACCTGAAGCATATTCCCAGCAAATTCATGCATCTGCTCTTCACTGATGGAGATGATTTCCTTATCATCCATCTTTAAATGCTTCACCAAATTCTTTCGTTCCTTCTTATCATCGATGGTATCCAGACAGATCACCGCAAACTCTTCAGCTATGCACATCATCACATTAGTATGATAAATAGGCAGCCTTTTATTTTCAACACTTTGATATGCATTAAAAATAACCGGAGTAAATTCGAAGTCTTCACAGAACTCGATCAAAAGATCTTCATCTGCTCTTGGTGAAATAGCACAATATGCTTTTTGATTGACCCTATCCAGAATAAGACTTCCTGTTCCTTCTAGGAAAACATCATCTTCTTCAGCAATCGTATAATCCACAATCTCTGTGATCTTTAATCCAGCCTCTTCTAGTCTGGCGAAATATTCCAGTCGGCGCTCTTTTCTTCTGTTTTCAGCAAACATAGGAAATAGAGCGATCTGCCCGTCTTCGTGAAACGAAACCCAGTTATTAGGAAATATAGAGTCTGGAGTGTCATCTCCGGGAACATCATCTACCACTACTACATTCACTCCAACTGCTCTTAGCTTTTCCACAAAAATGTCGAATTCCTGAGTAGCTATTTCATTTATATTATCTCCAGCAATTTTAGTCTGAAAATAATTATTCACTGCCGTTTGTTCATTCATTCTAAAACCAACCGGCCTTACCATTAAAATCGTATCTGTAATCTGCTTCATCTTATTTTTTTTAATCCCTGATTAAAGGCAGGGTTGAGCAACGCAACAAGCCTTCCTGTTTTGAAATCTCAGCATAAGGGACTTCTTCAACAGTAATTCCCTGTTCTCTTAACCATGCATTCAATCTCGTAAATCCTTTTTCTGAAATCACTACGTCTTCTGAGATGGAAAAAATATTGGAATTCATTTGATACATCTCATCGCGAGTGATTTCATATACATTCTCCTTTCCGAAGAATTCAACCAACCAATTGTATTCTTCCTCGATCAAAAATCCTTCTTTATAAAGAATAGCTTTACCTTTTCCAACGGGTTGAAAACAACAATCCAAATGCAACGCATTATCTTTTGCCACGGTATTTGATTTCTTCAGGCTAAAGGAAACAACCTTTTTATCCGGGAACGCTTGTTCTAAAGCTTCAACCGCCTGCCGGTTAGTACGCGCTGTGATAAAGTCTTTATAATCCCTGCCTTTATATGTTCCAACAAAGATGTGATCTCCCATAGGCATAACATCTCCACCTTCAATATGCGCTTCTTCAGGTAATCTAATAATCTTAGAAGAATCAATCTGATCTATAACGTGCTTGATAGCTTCAATTTCCTGATCCCGATCTGGAAGAATATTTGATATTATAAATTTGTCATCTATTACAAATGCTATATCTCTGGTGAATATTTGATTATAATCCTTAATTATTTTCGGTCTATAGACCTTGACATTATATTTTTCTAAAACTGCAGCTACGGCTTCCATCTCCCTGACCATATCCTCTTCCTTAGGATAGGTTCCACCTTTAATATGCTCCTTAGATTTAGGATCATATGCCTCCTCTAAAGTAGGAATAGGTCCTATACTTTCGGCAGTACCCAGTACAACTGCTTTAAGTTTTGAAGTCTCATTGGTTATGTGCAAGTTCATATCGCAAATTTTTGCAAATATAGCAAAAGCCTGTTCCCATAAATACTAATATTGCAACAAAACAGTAGGTTATATATAGCTTAAACATAATGTTACGTAACACTAGGTCTCAAATAATTGCTATTATATAATTGATTTTTCTTTAATATATTAGGCATGATTTAAAATCCATTCTTACTTAAAATCTTTTTTCTGAAAAAATTTAGTTTAAAACTATTAGTAGGGGTAATTTATTTTTCTACAATAGCTTGTAGTGAAAATAAATGCCAGAACCATTCAGCTATTGTTCATATTGAAAAAACTGAAGAGGGATATAGTTTAATACGAAACGGCAATCCCTATTATATTAAGGGTGGTGCAGCTCAAGCCGAATACCTAACGCAATTAAAGAACTCCGGTGGAAATACGGCAAGAATATACGACACCCTATATTTACAACGCACCCTGGATAAAGCGCATTCTCTTGGTTTAGCTGTGGTTGTAGATATTCCTTTACCTAAATTTGATAGAGATCCTGAGTTTTATGAAAATGAGAATCTATTTAGAATCCTTAAGAATAAAGTCGGGAATACTGTAAAAAAATTTCATGATCATCCTGCCCTCCTTTATTGGAATTTAGGGAATGAGATTTACTACCCTTACCTTCATAAATCTACCGATTTCTTTTCAAATTACAACGAGCTTATAGACCTGATCCATACAATAGACCCGAATCATCCTGTAAGCACATCTACAATTGGAGCCAATAAATCCAGAGTGCTAACAATCAACACCAAAAGTCCCCAATTAGATTTTATTTCTTTTAATTCATTTGGGGTACTAAGCAAATTTTCCAGCAAATTAGCTCCCATCGCACCGATCTGGGATGGTCCACATGTTATCACGGAGTGGGGTGTTAATGGACCATGGGAGGCAGCTTTAACAAGTTGGAAAGCGCCCATTGAAGAAACCAGTACAAAAAAAGCTGAACAGATAAGAGAGCGCTATTATAGCTACATTGAACCAATCAAAAAAACAGGATCTTTGGGAAGTTTTGTATTTTACTGGGGTAAAAAAAACGAAATAACACCATCCTGGTATAGTCTTTTTGGAAAGGATAGACTTAAAACTCAGGCAGTCTTCGAGCTCGAAAATATATGGAAAGAAAAGAAGGAGAAATACAACGGCCCCGAATTAGATTATGTTCTGTTAAATGATAAAGGAGCCATGGATAATATAATAATTACCCCCAATTCAGAAGCTATTGCCGAGATAAAATTACCTGATTCAAACAAACAGGATTTAAGCTATACCTGGGAGATCAGGCCAGAGTCATGGTATCGCACAGGTGAAAGCAAAATAGCACCTAATATAAATTTTTCGCAAATAGACAGAAAAGCACGTTTTAAAGCTCCTAAAAACGAAGGGCCTTATAGGTTATTTGTATACTTAACGAACGGCACTGAATTTTACGCAACTGCGAATATTCCATTTTATGTTTTAAACCCACATAATGCGGAATAACATCAAACCACCTACAAAAAACGAGAATAACCTTATCAAGTTTTTAATAATGCTTGGTATTGTAAGTATTCTAAACTTTCTGTACTTCTTTTTTCAGAGTGACTATAGAGGTAATTTATTTTTATATTCATTACTCCTCATTAGCCTACTCTATGGAATAGCTAAAAAATTATACCTGTGGTATAATTATTCTAACATATCTATACCTCTAAAGCCTGAAAGTACTGAAGAATTCACAGTTGATATTCTAACAACATACTTTCCCGGGGAGCCAAGACAAATGGTTATCACAACTCTAGAGGCAATTCTCAAGATCAAATATCCACATGAAACATATTTGTGTGATGAAGCTGATGATCCCTATCTCAAAAATTTCTGTGAGAATCATGGTATTCATCATGTAACCAGAGACAATAGAATAGATGCGAAAGCCGGAAACATTAATAATACACTTCGGAAATTTGCTAAAGGTGAAATTGTTGTAATATTAGATCCAGACCATATTCCTGATTCTAATTTTCTGGATGAAGTTATCCCATATTTCTCAAATCCTGAAATTGGGTTTGTCCAGTCAGTCCAGGGATATTATAATACGAAGGAAACTTTGGTAGCTCGAGGAGCAGCGGAACAAACTTTTCAGTTTTATGGTCCAATGATGATGACCTTAAATTCTTATGGTAGTGTAAACGCTATTGGTGCAAATTGTGTATTTAGAAGATCGGCGCTGGATAGTATTGGCGGGCATGCGCCAGGGCTTTGTGAGGATATGCATACAGCAATGAAATTGTACGCCAAGGACTGGAAAGGCGTTTATGTTCCTAAAATATTAGCCCAGGGCTTATCCCCTTCTAACATTACCAGCTATTTTAAACAACAATTAAAATGGGCTCGTGGAACTTTTGATCTCCTTTTCAATGTATATCCCAGATTATTTAAGGATTTCTCCAACAGACAACGAATTCATTTTGGTATCCTTCCACTTCATTATTTAAGTGGGGTTATATGTCTTATTAATTTTATAATACCAATTATATCACTTCTATTTTCTGTAACACCATGGAAGGGTAACATTATAGATTTTGGTTTAGCATTGTTACCCGTAGTTGTAAGTTCAATCTTGATTCGAACATTTATTCAAAAATGGGTGATAGAAAGAAAAGAAAGGGGTTTTCATATAATTGGTGGACTTCTCGAAATCAATACCTGGTGGATCTATCTGCTGGGTCTTTTTTATACTATCATAGACAGAAAGATCCCTTATTTACCAACGCCTAAAGAAAATGAGTTTGCAACCAATCTAAAAATAATCACACCTAATTTCTTAATCGCAACTCTCTCTTTACTGGCTGTCTTTATAGGGTTATCCCGAGACTATACTCCCTTTAATATTCTCATGTCTGGTTTTGCAATATTCAATGCTATCATCATGGTCCTGGGGATCTACCTAACCATAAAGTCAACCAATGAGAATAATATTTTAAAGAATAACCTGAACAAGAAGGTCTTGAAAAGTTTAAATACCTTCAAGTTTAAATTTTATTCAAGTGGTAACTCTATATTTAACATAACAAGAATTACAGCACTTCCGCTTTTACTTCTAATTCTTATAGGTTCAATTTGGCTTAAACAACAGCAAGATTTATCGAAATGGGAAAATTTAAACCCTATTAAATTTGAAATTAATGCAGGTTCCTATCTGGGTATATTTCAGCCAGATAGAGATACTGGGATAGTAAATTTGAAACAAATAGATAAAATTGAAATGAAACAAGATGTGGATTTCGATATTATCTCTATTTATCTGGGCTGGGACCTTAATGACTCTACCATTTTTCCCGAAAGTCTTATGGATTCTATTGTCCTTAAAGATGCAATTCCTATGATTACCTGGGAGCCTTGGATAAATCAAAGCGCTTCCACTGGAGAAACAAGAACTAGTGGAATCTTTAAACAAATATCAAATGGTGATTTTGACGATTATATTTCAAATTTCGGAAAGAAGTTGGCTGAATTTGACAGACCGGTTTACTTAAGATTTGCGCACGAATTTGATAACCCTCAGTATCCGTGGAGCCAAACCAATGGTGATCTAAAGGAGGAGTTTAAAGCCGCATGGAAACATGTTTATAATATTATTAGAGTTCAGGGAGCTCATAAAGTGATAATGGTATGGAATCCCTGGCAATCTGAAGAAATGCTAGATTATTATCCTGGAGATGATTATGTAGATTGGATTGGCATTACCCTCTTAAATTATGGACCATTGAATAGAAGTGGCCAAAGTGTTTCATTCAAAAATCTCTATCAGCCATTCCACGATAATTTATTCTGGTTTACTAAAAAACCAGTCATGTTAGCAGAATTTGGATCTATCAACACAGGAAGTGATCAAGTAACATGGCTTAAAGAGGCTGCTAAAACTATTGAATCTGACTTTCCGGAAATATCAGCTATTGTAATGTTCAACAGCTCTTACGATAATAATATTCCCGAAGGAAGAATACATCTTGAAAAATACATTAATTGGAAAACCGATTCCATTAGTCTATTTAAAACTAATAGTAAGAACCCTAGCTTTATTTTTAAGGAAGAAGAAAGCCTGGAGACAAAACAAAAGAAACGTACAGAATTTGCAAAAAAACTCCGTGGAGTTCGATATAAAAAAGGTGTTAAATGGAATGAAAATTATTATGTTCTAAGTAGAGAAACATTGCTCAATGACTTTAATTTAATGAAAGAGAATGGTATTAATACAATTCTCTACCCAGGAGGAAATGTATACGACTATAATACTTTAAAATATGCTGAAGAGACTGGCATCAAAATACTTTTCGATTTTCAGCTTATCGAGCCTTCCAATTTCTTAGTTGATAGCCTGAAATTAAAGAAACAGGAAAAGGCAATCTTTAATAAAATTGAAGAAATTAAAACTAATCCGAATTTAATTGGGTTTTCTTTTAATTTTCAACCGGAACTTTACCATTATAAGCCACTGCTTTTTCAGCAAAGGCATGCAATGATAAAATGGTATAGATCAATCTTATCTAAAATAAAATCTCAACACCCATCTATACCCCTAATCGTTAACATCCAATTAAATCATGATACTCAATTTCTGCTTAAAAACCTTAATGAGCAATTACCGGCAGATTACTTCGGCTTAATTATTCAAGATACATTACACCTTGATGAGACTATAGATTATATGAAAAATAACGAGATCTCAGTATTTATTAGCTCCATCCCGCCAGAAATATATGATTTTGAAAACCTTAAACCTTCCTCTGTAATAATTCAGAATTGGCAGGATGAAAGACTAAGTAATAAATTAAGTTTTGACGGAATCCTGGATTTTGAAGGCAGAAAAAAGAACAGTTTCAGAAGAATAAGTGAGCAATGGGGCAAAAATTTTTCAACTGAACATGATGCTAACATCAGGATCTTAAAACCTGCTGTTCCTCTCCTAGCAAATGAGAATATGACCTATAAGGCGATGATATTTAGGGATAATAAATGGATAAGGCCGGAAGAAACAGATAGATATATGTTATATGAATGGACTCTAATAAAAACTGATACTTTTGGAAATCCATTAGCTATAAAACAATTAGGGACCGGACATAAGATCTCTTTCAAAATACCTGAAAACTACGAACATTACAAGCTTTTATTAACAGTAGAATCAACTTCAGAAGATTATGTAATGAGAACGATTTCAAATTTAAACACTCCTTTAAAAACATCTGAAAATTAAAAAAGCTCCATCTGATGATGAAGCTTTTTTTATGAATTCAGTTTTGATAAAAATCAAAGATTATCTGTTACCAAGAGGCTTGTATTCTCTGTGATTCTCACCTACATAAATTTGACGAGGACGACCAATTGGTTCTTTTTTCAATCTCATCTCTCTCCATTGTGCGATCCATCCTGGAAGCCTACCTAATGCGAACATTACGGTGAACATCTCTACTGGAATTCCTAGTGCTCGGTAAATAATTCCTGAATAGAAATCTACGTTTGGATATAGTTTTCTTTTTACGAAATAATCGTCTTCTAAAGCTTCTTTCTCTAAACCTTTGGCGATATCAAGAACAGGATCATCAACTCCTAATTGCGCAAGCACCTCATCTGCAGACTTCTTAATGATCTTCGCTCTAGGATCAAAATTCTTATATACTCGGTGTCCAAAGCCCATTAAGCGGAAAGGATCTTCTTTATCCTTAGCCTTTTGCATGAACTTATGGGTGTCTCCACCATCTTCCTTAATCTTTTCAAGCATTTCTATCACTGCCTGGTTTGCACCACCATGTAATGGCCCCCAAAGTGCAGAAATACCTGCAGAAAGTGAAGCAAATAATCCTGCATGAGAAGAACCTACCATTCTCACCGTTGAAGTAGAACAGTTTTGCTCATGATCTGCATGAAGAATTAATAATTTATCCAACGCATCGATCACCGCCTTATCTACACTATAAGCTTTATTCGGTTTTTCGAACATCATTTTATGAAGATTCTCTACATAACCAAGATCTTCATCTCCGTAGTTCAGCGGAAGACTATTTTTCTTTCTTAAAGTCCATGCTGCCAGAACTGGGAATTTCCCCAAGATCTTAACGATCGCCTTGTACATATCCTCTTCTGAAGAAACATCAACTGAAGATGGATTAAATGCAATAAGAGCACTGGTTAGTGAAGAAAGCACTCCCATAGGATGAGCAGATTTTGGAAATCCGTCAAGGATCTTTTTCATCTCCTCATCTACATGAGACTGTTCTTTAATATCCTTATTGAACTTTTCTAATTGTTCTTTATTCGGTAATTCTCCGAAGATCAAAAGGTAAACAACTTCAAGAAAATCAGCTTTTTCAGCCAGATCTTCAATTGCATAACCACGATATCTTAAAATACCTTTTTCACCATCCAAAAAAGTGATAGCACTCTCGCAGCTTCCAGTATTTTTAAATCCAGGGTCTAACGTGATAAGCCCTGCTTCTCCACGTAATTTTTTAATATCTATCCCTATTTCATCTTCGGTTCCCACGGTAACGGGAAACTCATATTTCTTTCCGTCAAATTCGAGTGTCGCTGTTTTAGACATATTATATTTAGTTCTTTTAGATTAATTTTTAAGGATTGCTAAATTACGAAATTTACTGTTAAAATAATTTTAAGCATAGTAACGAAATTTCATAAATACCCCGATTTTATTCAGTTTTCGTGAATTTTAACTATAGTCAACAAAAAACTTGGGGTAGTTTTAATAAGAATGGCCTGAATATGGAAAAAATATCGCTTTCTATATTTAGTCTCTATATGTACATAAACGATCTCGTTAGCTTTAAAAAGTTAGCAGAAAGAGATCAATTTTCTATACTATAAAGCTTTTCATAATATTCGTCTACAGATTTCTCCCAGGTAAATCTTTGCTTTTTAGCCTTAGCACATATTTTTTTCCATTCCTTTTTATCGTTGAAAAAAAGATCGACCGCTTCTGAAAAGATCCTTATAAAATTCTCAGTTTTCTCCGCTGTTGTTTTTCCATCGAAACTAAAACCTGTTTTTCCATGGATCACAGTATCTTTTAAACCACCTGTATGATGAACTAAACAAGGCTGACCGTTTCTCATGGCAAGCATCTGACTAATTCCGCAGGGTTCAAACTGACTAGGCATCAGGTATAAATTAGAATCCTGATATAGCATATCTATAATACTGTCTGACTGGGCATTGATAAAGATGAAATTCCTATACTTATAACTGGCCTCTCTGAAAATGATCTCATATTCTGGCGCACCAGTTCCAAGGAGAATATAAATCCCATTCACCTCTGTAAGCTTCTGCATCAAACCTGCTAATAGCTCTGGATTTTCCTTAAAGAAAAAGAATTTCTGCTCTGTCAATCTGGCCACACTGGAACAGATAAAATCAGGTTTATGCTCTTGCCAGCGAGTAATTTTTTCACCGGTATGTGCGAGATAATGTGCTTTATAATCTTTCTTTTCTTCCTGAAGCCACCTGAATAATCTGCGTACGCATTGTCTTAACAGAATCCCTTTTTCAACTTTCTCAATATTCGAGTAATTAGCGCCATTAAGAATACCAAACAATCGGTTATCTTTTTCAGCAATTTTGAGATCTTCCTCCAACCCTTCTCCTCCAATAAAATGAGGCGCATCACTTGGTTTCTGAATATCTTCTTTATAGGATGGTGAAACAGTATGTACTGCATCGGCAAGTCTAATTCCCACCGCCATAAGATTAATACAGTCCTGGTAACGATGATCGTAAAGTAATTCACGATCATAAACTATCTCAGGGAAAAATGCATCTACAGACGAGAAATTATTACTAAAAGGTCTTATTCCCTGGATCGCAAGGTTATGAATTGAATAAACAAATCTGATATCCTTAAGCACTTCAAACCTTGGATTGAATTCTCTTAGAAATAGAAGCATACTGGTATGCCAGTCATGAAGATGAATTATATCTATAGCTTCGAAGACATTTTCCCTTATCGCCGCAGCTACTCCGGTACAAAAAAGGGAAAATACGTTCGCATCTGTATAAAAAGCCTGATCTGGATCATTATAGTAAATATGAGCTATATCTCCCGACTTGATATCGGGATGATGAAAAACATAATGCTTAATCCCCTCTATTTGCTTTTTACCTGGAATTTCATAGATCTCTCCATTATGAGGAACGCCCCGGAATACAAAATTGACATCTGCAACTTTGGTCGCTTCAGAATTATGTAATCTGGAATATGCAGGAGTGATCACATTTGCCTTATTTCCTTTGGCTGCGATCTGCCTAGGCACATCTCTAACAACATCTCCCATGCCTCCCGCTTTACAGCGTGGAATTCCATCATTTTCCGCAGCAATAAATAAAAAATTGGTTTTCAAATGGTCTGGTTGGTTAATTAGCTGAATTTAGTAAATAAGACTCAGCTACCACAGTCAGGTTAATTAAATGATTGTTAATATAACATATAAATAAATAAGGGATGAACAAAAAAGCCCCTTCTTTCGAAGAGGCTTCTCATTATATTCACTCAAAGATTATTTTATCTTGAAAGCCTTATCCTGCGGATAATATGCAACATACCCTAATTCCTCTTCTATTCTTAGTAATTGATTGTATTTAGCCATACGATCACTACGAGATGCAGAACCGGTTTTTATCTGTCCTGTATTAAGAGCAACAGCAAGATCGGCAATTGTGTTATCTTCAGTTTCACCTGAACGGTGAGACATTACAGAAGTATAACCTGCATTATGCGCCATATTTACAGCGGCAATAGTTTCGGTTAATGTACCAATCTGGTTTACCTTAATAAGGATAGAGTTGGCTATGTTTTCTTTAATTCCTCTACCAAGACGTTCAACGTTTGTAACAAAAAGATCATCTCCTACTAACTGAACTTTTTCACCAATTTTATCTGTAACTGCTTTCCAGCCTTCCCAGTCATTCTCATCCATTCCATCTTCAATAGAAATGATCGGATATTTAGAAGCTAATTCTGCAAGATATTCTGCTTGTTCCTCGCTAGTTCTTACTTTTCCTTTGTCACCTTCAAATTTTGTATAATCGTATTTTCCATCTACAAAGAATTCAGCTGCAGCACAATCTAATGCGATCATAACATCCTTTCCAGGAGTATAGCCTGCTTTCTCTATCGACTTCAAAATAGTATCCAAAGCATCTTCTGTTCCATCCAAGGTTGGTGCAAAACCACCTTCGTCACCTACAGCAGTACTAAGACCGCGATCATGAAGAACCTTTTTTAGGTTATGGAAAATTTCAGTTCCAATTTTTAAAGCATGAGAAAAACTATCTGCCATTACCGGCATGATCATGAATTCCTGAAATGCGATTGGAGCATCACTGTGGGAACCTCCGTTAATGATATTCATCATTGGTACGGGAAGTGTATTTGCGCTCACCCCTCCTACATACCTGTAAAGTGGCATATTTAATTCGTTCGCAGCCGCTTTTGCCACCGCAAGAGAAACACCTAAAATAGCATTCGCTCCTAATTTAGATTTATTTGGCGTTCCATCCAGGTCGATCATGGTTTGATCTATCAGGTTTTGTTCAAAAACTGAATAACCTAGTAACTTTTCTGCAATCGCGCCATTTACATTTTCAACAGCATTTTTAACTCCTTTCCCCATAAAGTCATCTCCACCGTCACGAAGCTCCACAGCCTCATGTTCTCCAGTTGAAGCTCCTGAAGGAACTGCAGCACGCCCCATTATTCCGTTCTCTGTGTATACATCTACCTCTACAGTAGGATTTCCTCTTGAATCAAAAATCTGACGTGCGTGAATATCTAATATAGCGCTCATTGTATCTTTATTTTTTTAGTTAGTTGAACAACCTGCAAGATACAAATCCAATGCTTAAAAATCGACTGAGACCGTTAGTTTTAAAGCATTTATAACATAAAAAGATACTAAAACGTTTTCGCTAAATAAGATAATGAGAGGCTATTTCTGGAATATATCAACATAAACTCGAATGGTTAGTCCAATACCATCTTCACTGCCGCCATTGTAATTTCGAGAAGTATTGGCGAACTGTAAATTATTAAATTCTTTCTCTGTATTTATAGTGCTATAGTTCAATAAAACACTAAAAGTAACTTTATCCAGATCAAAGAAATTCCCTTCAATCCCAGCCGAAAAATTCCAGAAATCAATTTTCTGCGAATCATCAATTGCCTCAGAAAGCTCATATGAATTTCTATTAGGAGAGAAATAGCGCTTGTATGTTCTAATATTACCAATATTGAATTCCGGAATAATCACTAAAGCTGCTTCTTCATTACCAAAGGTTATTTTCGGGCCTAGTGAGATTACGAAAGAGTTAAATCTGGAGTCAAATTTCGCAAGGCCCTCAGGAGGATTCTGATCAAAATTTAAAACTTCCAATTCTTTAGGAGAACCTGTATAATACTTTAAACCTATTTCTGGAGCTAAAAATCCAACTTCAAATAATTCTGCACCTATTTCGAACGAACCATAGATATTCTTCTCAAATCCTTTATTGTATAAGCCATTAAATCCAGCGTATATCTTTGGACTAAACTGCGAATGAGCAGGAATAGCACCCAGGATAAATAGAAGCAAAAAATGAATTTTTTTCATGAATCTACCTTCCTAATTTCCATCCTAACTGCAGTCCGAATAAAGGAGTGAGATAAGCATTCCCACCTTCATTAAAACCCATACCTAGTCCAAGATTAAGATTTAATTTGAAGCCACTATTGTAAATTCTTTGCAAGCCCCAGGCAGGACCAACAAAACCGGCAAAATCATCTGTATATTCCAGATCACCAATAATTGGTTTTCCGCTCGTAATAGAGGCTACTCCGGCGATATAATTTGCGCTATTTTCCGATGTCTTTTTTCCCTTATCAACTCTATTACCGAAATTATAATAGTAACGATACTGAGCCTCGATTCCTGGAAATAGACCGAATGCTTCCCCACCGTAGGAAGAATTATGATAGGCAAAACCCACCCCCAGGTTCATATCTATTGTGGAGCGACCGGCTACCGCTAACTCATATTCAGCAGAAGGCGCTAAAAGATTCAAGGAAAACTGGCTTGCGGTAGTTGTTTCTTGAGAGGAAACATTTAAGGAACCAAAAAATGTAAGAAAAAATAAAAGCTTTTTCATTAAAACTAAATTGAAGAATACTCAAAGCTATACCAATATAATTTAATACCAAATTTTATTGCATCCCCAAGAGTGATAAAAAAAGCCGAACTAAATAAGTCCGGCTTTTTAAAATACTCAAATTATATAATATCAAACCTTTACAGATTTTATCCTATCAATAAATTCATCAAATAAATAACTTGCATCGTGTGGCCCAGGGCTTGCTTCTGGGTGATATTGCACTGAAAAGGTATTCTTGTTCTTCATAGCCAGACCTCCTACAGTACCGTCATTCAAACAAATATGAGTTACTTCAACTTCCGGATGTGCTTCGGTTTGTTCCTTATCTACAGAGAAACCGTGGTTTTGAGAAGTGATTTCTCCTTTACCGGTTACCATGTTCTTTACAGGATGATTAATACCCCTATGTCCATGATGCATTTTATATGTATCAATTCCATTAGCAATGGCTATGATCTGATGACCAAGACAAATTCCGAATAATGGATGATCCTTTTCTATGATCGTTTTAGTGACATTTATTGCACTTTCCAAGGGTTGAGGATCACCAGGACCATTTGATAGGAAATAGCCGTCAGGATTCCACTCTTTCATATCCTCGTAAGTAGCATCATATGGGAACACCTTTATATAAGCATCTCTTTCTGCCAGGTTTCGCAGAATATTAGTTTTAATCCCTACATCTAAAGCTGCGATCTTGTAAGTAGCATTTTCATTCCCGAAGAAATAAGGTTTTTTTGCAGAAACCTTTGAGGCAAGTTCAAGACCGTTCATATCTGGAACTTCGGCAAGCTCTTTCTTTAAACCTTCTATATTTTCAACATCTGTAGATATAATAGCATTCATAGCACCATTTTCACGAATATAGGTCACCAAAGCTCTGGTATCTACATCTGAAATAGCAAAAATATTACTCTCCTCCAGAAATTCCTCCAGAGTTCTGTCAGCAGCAGGCCTAGATTGAGTGTAACTAAAATTCTTACAGATAAGGCCGGCAATTTTAGGCGAATCAGATTCGTTTTCACTTCCGCTAGTACCGTAATTACCAATATGTGCATTGGTTGTCACCATTAACTGACCAAAATAAGATGGATCTGTAAAGATCTCCTGGTAACCGGTCATTCCCGTATTAAAACAAACTTCTCCTGTTGCACTTCCCTCTTTATTTCCAACTGCTTTACCATAAAAAATGGTTCCGTCTTCTAATAAGATAATCGCCTTACGTTTAGCCTGATATTTCATTGGTATGTAATAAATTTAAAAGCTTAATTACTTCTCCTTCTTTCCTTAACGACCAGTTTTCGTCTTTCGTAATTTTCTTCACTTCTTGCTTTTGATCGTCAAAATATTTTAAAATATTCCTTTTGTTTAATGTAATTAATTCTGATTTTCCATTTTCAGAAAAATAATAATTTTCAACAACCCTTATTCTATCTGGGCCATCGTATCTTCCATTTAAAGGATTAATTGATTGTTTGTAAGTTTTGGTCTCAAATGATTTATAGAACATGAAATCGTTATGAGAATAAAGTAATTCCTCAAATCTTGATCCATCTTTACTGATTGGGATTAATAGCTTTCCATTAATTTTTAGGCTATCTATATTATTCCCTGTAAAAGCATATAGACTATCCTTTACTCCGAGAAATTCTATCGCGTCTTTTTCAATATTATAATTGACTTGTAACAGATTTAGTTTTCTTCCGGTTAAATAGATTTGAGCAGATGACCAATCCTTATTTATATAAGTGGAACCTTCCCGAACCTGATTTTTCACTTTTCTCCCTACAATCCAATTAGAGTTTCTCATAGTATTATTAACATCCATTTCTTCTTCATTCAAATTCTGAGAAAAAACAGAACTAATACAAATTAAAATGATTACGAAGGTGAGAATCGAAATTTTCATGAAAATGTTTTAAAAAAAGATATAAAAAAAGGATAAACTGAAACAGTTTATCCTTTTAAAATTTAGGCGATAATAAGAATCATATCTATTCTTCTTTTTTATCGTCTTTTTTTTCTTCAGCTTTAGACTCTTCAGCCTTTGGCTCTTGTTTTTTAGTTTCTTTAGCAGAAGCTTCTTTCGGCTCAGCAGTAGAAGCTGTATCTTCAGCTTTCTTCTTACCAGCACGACGAGTAGATTTTTTCTTCTTAGGCTTCTCTCCTACGTTGTAGGTTTCATTGAAGTCTACTAGTTCTACAAGCGCCATTTCTGCAGCATCTCCAAGACGACTACCAAGTTTAATAACTCTGGTATATCCTCCCGGACGATCTCCTACTTTAGGAGCTACCTCACGAAACAATTCGCTTACCGCTTCTTTGCTTCTAAGTTTACTAAACACAAGACGTCTGTTATGCGTTGTATCATTTTTACACTTAGTTACTAATGGCTCTACAAATACTTTAAGAGCTTTAGCTTTAGCAACAGTCGTATTAATACGCTTGTGCTCGATCAGGGAACATGCCATATTCGCAAGCATTGCCTTACGATGTGCAGTTTGTCTACCTAAGTGGTTTGTTTTCTTTCCGTGTCTCATGACATTTTTTGTTTCGTCATCTTGCTGCAACTCATTTTGAGGAGCAAATTATGACTATTGTTATATTTTAAATACCAGTAGAATTTAAATTCTGACTAGTCTTTATCTAATTTATATTTAGAAAGGTCCATTCCAAAGTTTAAACCTTTGTTGCTTACAAGCTCTTCAAGTTCAGTAAGTGATTTTTTACCGAAGTTTCTGAATTTCATCAAGTCATTCTTGTTGTAAGATACAAGGTCACCTAAAGTATCAACCTCTGCTGCTTTAAGACAGTTTAGAGCTCTTACCGAAAGATCAAGATCTACCAACTTGGTCTTAAGAAGTTGTCTCATGTGAAGAGATTCTTCATCATAAGTTTCAGTTTGAGCGATTTCATCAGCTTCTAAAGTAATTCTCTCATCAGAGAATAACATGAAGTGGTGAATAAGCGTCTTAGCTGCTTCAGTTAATGCATCCTTTGGATGAATAGAACCGTCGCTGATTATTTCGAATACCAGTTTTTCATAGTCAGTCTTCTGCTCCACACGATAGTTCTCGATGCTATACTTTACATTCTTAATAGGAGTGTAAATAGAATCGGTGAAAATCGTACCTAGAGGAGCATTGGCCTTCTTGTTTTCTTCAGCCGGAACGTAACCTCTACCTTTTTCGATAGTAACTTCCATGTTCAGGCTTACTTTCTTATCCATATGACAGATTACCTGGTCTGGATTAAGAACTTGAAATCCTGAGATGAATTTCTGGAAGTGACCGGCAGTTAACTGATCTTCTCCGGAAACCGAAATCGTAACCGATTCGTTATCGATCTCATCGATTTGCCTTTTGAATCTGATTTGCTTCAGGTTAAGGATTATCTCGGTTACATCTTCTACTACTCCTGCGATGGTAGAAAATTCGTGATCTACACCTTCGATTCTTACTGAAGTGATCGCGAAACCTTCCAAAGAAGATAAAAGCACTCGTCTTAAAGCGTTACCAACAGTTAATCCATATCCAGGTTCCAAAGGGCGAAATTCAAATTTCCCTTCGAAATCGGTTGAATCAATCATTATAACTTTATCGGGCTTCTGAAAATTTAGTATTGCCATATTTCGACTTCTGTGTGAATTATTATTTCGAATATAATTCGACTATAAATTGTTCATTAATGTTTTCAGGAATTTGAACTCTTCCAGGAACAGATACGAAAGTACCTTCTTTCTTTTCTGAATTCCATGAAATCCATTCGTAAACACTGCTGTTATTTGATAATGACTCCTGAACCACAGCAAGTGATTTGGATTTTTCTCTAACTCCAACAACATCCCCAGCTTTCAAGTGGTAAGAAGGAATATTTACAAGTTCTCCGTTTACTGTGATGTGACGGTGACCAACTAATTGACGGGCAGCTCTTCTTGAAGGAGCAACACCCATACGGTACACTACGTTATCTAAACGAGACTCACAAAGTTGAAGAAGCACCTCACCAGTAATTCCCTGGGCACGGGTTGCTTTTTCGAACATGTTGCGGAATTGACGCTCAAGGATACCATAAGTATACTTGGCTTTTTGCTTCTCCATTAACTGGATAGCGTATTCTGATTTTTTTCCACGACGACGGTTATTACCGTGTTGTCCTGGAGGATAATTTCTTTTTTCGAAAGATTTGTCGTCTCCAAAAATAGCTTCTCCGAATTTACGGGCTATTTTAGTTTTTGGACCAGTATATCTTGCCATTACTATAGTTGTTTTAGAAAGGGATTATGAATTAAGGCATAAGTCCTTCGATAATCTAATTCCTCTCCTATTAATTAAAATTATTAAACTCTACGTCTCTTTGGTGGACGACAACCGTTATGTGGAAGTGGTGTTACATCGATAATCTCAGTTACCTCTATACCATTGTTATGGATAGATCTAATTGCAGATTCTCTACCATTTCCTGGACCTTTTACGTATACTTTTACTTTACGCAAGCCAGCTTCGTGAGCTACTTTAGAAGCATCTTCAGCAGCTAGCTGTGCAGCGTAAGGAGTATTCTTCTTAGATCCTCTAAAGCCCATCTTCCCTGCAGAAGACCATGCTACAACATCACCCTTTTTATTAGTAAGGGAAATAATGATATTGTTGAAGGAAGCAGTTACGTGTGCTTCACCGTTGGACTCAACGATTACTTTACGTTTCTTCTGAGTTTTAGCTTTTGGATTTGCTTTCTTTGCCATACTACTTACTATTTAGTTGCTTTTTTCTTATTAGCAACTGTTTTTCTTCTTCCTTTTCTGGTTCTGGAGTTGTTTTTGGTTCTCTGACCTCTTAAAGGTAATCCGGCTCTGTGACGGATACCTCTGTAACATCCAATGTCCATAAGACGTTTGATGCTCATCTGAACTTCTGTACGCAACTCACCTTCGATTGTAAACTGACCAACGGCTTCACGGATCTTTCCGATCTCCTCATCGTCCCATTCTGAAACTTTCTTGCTTTCGTCTACTTTAGCCTGTGCAAGTATCTCTTGAGCCCTGCTTCTGCCAATTCCGAAGATATAGGTCAATGCTATAACTCCTCGCTTTTGTTTAGGTATATCTACCCCTGCAATTCTTGCCATAATTAGCCTTGTCTTTGTTTAAATCTAGGATTCTTTTTGTTAATTACGTAAAGGCGCCCTTTTCTGCGTACAATTTTGCAGTCGGCACTTCTCTTTTTTATTGATGCTCTAACTTTCATCTTATTCCTTTTTTATTCACCGGCAGAGATTTAACTCTTAAGGTGAAATTTTAGCCGTCGTAAATTTTTCAGAGTGCAAAAGTATGAAAAATTTATAAAAGGCTGAAAATTACTTTTTAGTATCTGTAAGTTATTCGAGCCTTAGTTAAATCGTAAGGACTCATTTCCAGTTTTACCTTATCCCCTGGAAGCAATTTAATGTAATGCATACGCATCTTCCCGGAGATATGGGCAGTCACGACGTGACCATTCTCTAATTCTACCCTGAACATTGCATTAGACAATGCTTCAATGATAGTTCCATCCTGTTCAATCGCTGCTTGCTTTGCCATAATTAAGCTACTGCTTTTCTGTTTTTACCTGTTTTCATTAATCCGTCATAGTGTCTATTCAGCAAGTAAGAATTTACCTGTTGCATAGTATCTATTGCAACTCCAACCATAATTAAAAGCGAGGTACCTCCGAAGAATAACGCCCAACTCTGCTGTACACCCAGCAAAGAAAATACTATCGCAGGGAACACTGCAATAAGTGCCAGGAAGATTGATCCTGGAAGGGTTATCTGGGACATAATACGATCCAGATATTCAGCAGTTTCTGTTCCCGGACGAATACCAGGAATAAAACCACCACTTCTCTTAAGATCGTCTGCCATTTTATTTGTTGGAACTGTGATCGCCGTATAGAAATACGTAAATATTATAATTAATAATGCGAACACAAGATTATACCAGAATCCGAATATATTCTGAAATGCTGCCGTTACTCCCTGTGCAGTATCTGAATCTGAAAGACCAGCAACCGCGACAGGTATGAACATAATTGCCTGAGCAAATATGATAGGCATAACTCCTGAAGCATTCAGTTTTAACGGAATATATTGTCTTGATCCGAAAACATTCTTTTCATATCCACCTGAAGCAGATCTTCTGGCATATTGCACTGGTATTTGACGAACCGCCATAACCAGCATAACTGAAGCCATGATAATAGCAAACCAGATAACTAATTCTATCAGAATCATTACCAGACCACCATTCGATTCAAATACTCTTGAAGCGAATTCCTGAATAAAGGCTTGTGGCAGGGTGGCAATAATACCAACCATAATCAATAATGAAATACCGTTACCAATACCTTTATCTGTGATCTTCTCACCAAGCCACATCGCGAATATAGTACCTGTAGTAAGGATGATTACCGATGAGATCACGAATGTAAGGTTATCCCCCAACATAAATGCTTCTCCCGGTAACGTAGCAAACAGGTTATAGATATAACCAGGCCCCTGTACCAGGGTAATTGCGATCGTTAACCAACGTGTGATCTGATTAATCTTCTTACGCCCGCTTTCTCCTTCTTTTTGAAGTTTCTGAAGATAAGGAATTGCAATCCCCATCAATTGAACCACAATAGAAGCAGAAATGTAAGGCATAATACCCAATGCAAATACAGAGGCGTTAGAAAACGCACCTCCGGTAAAGGCATTAAGCAGGCCTAATAAACCACTATCTGTTTGGTTCGCCAGATTTGATAACTGGGCGGCATCAATTCCGGGAAGCACAACCTGTGCACCGAATCGATATACCAAAAGCAAACCGAGGGTAACTAAAATTCTATTTTTTAGCTCCTCGATTTTCCAAATATTTTTAATCGTATTGATGAATTTCATTTGATTATCTATTATAAAGTAACAACTTCACCTCCGGCAGCTTCGATAGCTTCTTTCGCTGAGGCCGTAAATTTATGAACAGATATTTTCAACTTTGCCTTTAATTCACCTCTACCTAATATCTTAACAAGCTCGTTTCTTCCGGCTAAACCGTTTTCAACCAACACGTCCATATCAACTGTATCCTTAATTCTTCCTTCATCAACAAGAGACTGAAGAGTATCCAGGTTAATACCCTGGTATACTTTACGGTTTCTGTTTGTGAATCCAAACTTAGGCACACGTCTTTGAAGTGGCATCTGCCCTCCTTCAAAACCGATCTTTTTCGAATAACCAGAACGTGACTTGGCACCTTTGTGACCTCTGGTAGCGGTTCCACCTTTACCAGATCCTTCACCACGACCAATACGCTTGCTATTCTTTCTAACTGAACCTTCTGCAGGTTTTAAGTTACTTAAATCCATGAGAGATTATTATTTTGTTTCTTCGACAGAAACTAAGTGTTTAACTTTATTTACCATACCAAGGATGTTTGGCGTATCGTCATGCTCAACCGTCTGCCCGATTTTCTTAAGTCCTAATGACTCAAGAACAAGCTTTTGATTCTTTGTGCGGTTGATTGCACTTTTTACTTTTGTGACTTTTATCTTTCCCATCTTATTCCTTGATTTATCCTTTAAAAACCTTTTCCAATGAAACACCTCTCTGTTTTGCAACAGTCTCGGCACTTCTTAATTGAAGTAAGGCATCAAAAGTAGCTTTTACAACGTTGTGAGGGTTTGAAGATCCCTGGTTCTTAGAAAGTACATCATGTACTCCTACAGATTCCAATACCGCACGAATCGCACCACCAGCAATAATACCGGTACCGGCAGCAGCAGGAAGCAACATTACTCTTGCTCCACCATACTTACCTTTTTGTTCGTGAGGTAAAGTTCCTTTATGTAAAGGAATGCGTACCAGATTTTTCTTAGCGTCTTCTACCGCCTTAGAGATAGCGTCTGCAACTTCCTTAGATTTTCCAAGTCCTTGCCCAACTACACCATTTTCATCTCCTACTACAACAATAGCAGAAAATCCAAAGGCTCTACCACCTTTTGTAACCTTAGTAACACGTTGTACTCCAACCAAACGATCTTTCAATTCAAGACCTCCTGGTTTTACATGTTCTACGTTTTTATAATCTTGATACATATTTTCTAGAATTTTAGTCCGCCTTCGCGAGCACCCTCTGCTAATGATTTAACTCTACCGTGATATAAATACCCACCTCTATCGAAAGAGATAGTATCTATTCCGGCTTTCTTCGCTTTCTCTGCAATGGCTTTCCCAACCATTTGAGCCTGCTCTTTTCTATCTGCAGATGCAGAAGCGATATCCTTATCTCTCGAAGAAGCTGACGCTAAAGTTTTACCTTCTACATCATCGATGATCTGAGCATAAATTTCTCTATTGCTTCTAAAAACAGATAATCTAGGACGGCTTGTTGTTCCAACGATTTCCTTACGGATACGTTTTCTAATTTTATTTCTTCTATCTAATTTTGATAATGCCATAACTAAACTTTATTAAGCTGATTTACCTGCTTTTCTTCTCAATTGCTCTCCTACAAACTTAATACCTTTTCCTTTGTATGGTTCTGGTGCTCTGAATGAACGGATCTTCGCTGCAACTTGTCCAACAAGTTGTTTGTCATGAGAAGTAAGCTTCACGATAGGATTCTTACCTTTTTCTGATATTGTCTCCACTTTAACTTCTGGAGCCAAATCTAGTACAATATTGTGGGAAAATCCAACTGCAAGATCTAACTTGTTCCCCTGGTTGGTCGCACGGTAACCTACACCTACTAATTCTAGTGATTTAGTATAACCGTTCGAAACTCCCTCTATCATATTGTTAACTAACGCACGATATAAACCATGTTTAGCTTTCTGATCACTTTTCTCTGAAGAACGCTCAAAAGTAATAACATTATCTTCGATCTTAACATCGATGTCTTTTACTTCCTGTTTAAGTTCTCCCAATTTTCCTTTTACCGTTACCATACCATCCTTGTGATCTACTGTCACACCTTCTGGGATCGTAATTGGGTTTTTACCTATTCTTGACATTTCTTTAGTCTTTTAAGTATTAGTAAACGTAGCATAATACTTCACCACCAACTTTATCTGCTTTCGCTTGCTTACCTGTCATTACTCCGTGAGAAGTAGAAACAATAGCAATTCCAAGTCCATTAAGGATTCTTGGGATCTCAGTTGATCCGGCGTATTTACGTAAACCAGGTTTACTTATTCTTTGAATTTTCTTAATTACTGGCTCCTTAGTAAGTTTATCATACTTTAGAGCGATCTTGATAGTTCCCTGAGCGGTAGTATCTTCGAACTTATAACTAAGAATATATCCCTGATCGAATAATATCTTGGTGATCTCTTTTTTAACATTGGAAGCAGGAATTTCCACTACTCTGTGGTTTGCAGCATTTGCATTCCTGATTCTTGTTAAGTAATCTGCAATAGGATCTGTATTCATCTATCTTTATTTGCGGATGTGGTTTTCATTATTTAGAACCTTCATCCAATTTATAATTTTTACCAGCTTGCTTTCTTAACACCTGGGATAAGACCTTGATTAGCCATTTCTCTGAACATAACACGAGAAAGACCAAATTGTCTCATGTACCCTTTAGGTCTACCTGTTAATTTACATCTGTTATGTAAACGAACTGGAGAAGAGTTCTTTGGTAATTTCTGTAGGCCTTCCCAATCACCAGCTTCTTTAAGAGCGGCTCTTTTCTCAGCGTACTTCTTTACCAATTTCTGTCTTTTTACCTCACGGGCTTTCATTGATTCTTTAGCCATAATTAGTTCTTTTTAAAAGGTAATCCTAGTTCAGTTAACAATGCTTTTGCTTCTTTATCGGTTTCAGCAGTAGTAACGAAAGTGATATCCATACCAGCGATTCTGTTCACCGCATCAATATCGATCTCAGGGAAAATGATCTGCTCAGTGATCCCTAAGTTATAATTACCTCTACCATCAAATCCATTAGATTTGATTCCGTTAAAATCACGTACACGTGGCAACGCACTTGTGATTAATCTGTCTAAGAATTCGTACATTCTGTACCCACGTAAAGTAACTTTAGCACCAATTGGCATTCCTTTACGAAGTTTGAACGATGCAACATCCTTTTTCGAAATAGTAGAAACGGCCTTTTGACCACTAATAGCTGAAAGTTCGTCAATAGCATGATCGATAAGTTTCTTATCTGCCACTGCTCCACCAACTCCACGGCTAATTACTATTTTCGTAAGTTTTGGCACCTCCATAACATTGGAGTAGCTGAATTCTTCCTTAAGAGCACTTTTCACTCTCTCGTTATATTCCTGTCTAAGTCTTGGTACGTATGCCATAACTATATTACTTCATTAGATTTCTTGGAAAATCTCACTTTCTTTCCATCTTCTTCTCTGTAACCAACTCTCGTTGTTTCACCGTTCTTATCGATTAGTGAAAGATTAGAAATATGGATAGGAGCTTCTTTCTCCTTAATTCCACCTTGTGGATTAGAAGCACTAGGCTTCTCATGCTTAGAGATCATATTAACCCCTTCCACAATGGCTTTATTCTTTTCTATAAGTACCTTCTGCACTTTACCTTCCTGACCTTTATGGTCTCCAGCAATTACACGAACGGTATCTCCTGATTTTATTTTAAGCTTTGTCATTTTCTTAATGTATTAAAGCACCTCTGGTGCCAATGATACAATTTTCATGAATTGCTTATCACGAAGTTCACGAGCTACAGGACCAAATACACGGGTTCCGCGCATTTCTCCCTGAGGACCTAATAATACACATGCGTTATCATCAAAACGGATATAAGATCCATCTGGTCTGCGAACTTCTTTCCTGGTACGAACAACAACTGCTGTTGAAACTGCACCCTTCTTGATATTTCCGTTAGGTGTAGCTTCTTTTACACTGACAACTATCTTGTCTCCAACAGATGCGTATCTTTTCTTTGTACCTCCTAATACACGGATAGCTAAAACTTCTTTAGCTCCGGTATTATCTGCTACTTTTAGTCTGGACTCTTGTTGTACCATGGTTATTTAGCTCTTTCAATTATTTCTACTAGTCTCCAAGTCTTGGATTTACTTAAAGGTCTTGTTTCCATGATCTTTACAGTATCACCTTCGTTGCAGTCGTTATTTTCGTCGTGTGCTACGTATTTTTTCGTTTTTAAAACGAATTTACCATACATAGGATGTTTTACTTTTTTCACTTCAGAAACCACTATGGATTTCTGCATTTTGTTACTTGTAACAACTCCTACACGCTCTTTTCTTAAGTTTCTTTTTTCCATCTTTCAGCAGAATAACAATTATTGTTGTTCTCTTTTAGTTAACTCTGTAGCTAATCTCGCCACATCTCTTCTTACAGTTCTTAACTGTATCGGATTTTCCAAAGGCGAAACAGCGTGAGCCATTTTTAAATCTGAATAAGCTTTTTGAGACTTACCAAGCTCTTCTTGCAATTCTGCAACAGACAATTCTTTTACTTCTGATTGTTTCATAATTCCAATATTATTCTTGATAATCTCTAGCTACAACAAATTTAGTTCTCACAGGAAGTTTCTGAGCTGCAAGGCGTAATGCCTCTTTAGCCACATCCATTGGTACACCACCAATTTCAAACATGATTCTTCCTGGCTTCACTACAGCTGCCCAATATTCAACGGCACCTTTACCTTTACCCATACGTACTTCAAGAGGTTTCTTAGTGATAGGCTTATCCGGGAAAATTTTGATCCAGATAGATCCTTCTCTTTTCATATAACGGGTAGCGGCGATACGCGCGGCTTCTATTTGACGTGCAGTAACAAAACTGGAATCCATAGATTTGATTCCAAAGGTACCGTTAGAAAGTCTATGTCCTCTTTGAGACAAGCCCTTCATACGGCCTTTTTGTTGCTTACGGTATTTTGTTCTTTTAGGTTGTAACATTTTTTCTTTCCTTTAAAAAATTACTTTCTACGACGTGATTTATTTCCACCTCGTCCGGCACCGGATTTCTTTCCTTGGCTTTTTGCAAGACCAACAAGAGGCGAAAGCTCTCTTTTTCCGTATACCTCACCTTTCATGATCCATACTTTAACACCCAATCTACCATAAGTAGTGTGTGCTTCAACTAAAGCATAGTCAATATCAGCCCTAAAAGTAGACAATGGAATTCTACCATCTTTGTATGATTCTGAACGTGCCATCTCAGCACCGTTTAAACGTCCGGAAATCTCAATTTTGATTCCTTCAGCGTTCATTCTCATTGCAGCCGCGATAGCCATTTTAATTGCACGACGGTAAGAGATACGATTCTCAATTTGTCTGGCAACACTTGCACCCACTAAATGAGCATCAAGTTCTGGCCTCTTAATCTCAAAGATGTTGATTTGAACTTCCTTGTCGGTAATCTTTTTTAGCTCTTCCTTAAGCTTGTCTACCTCTTGACCACCTTTACCGATAATGATACCAGGTCTGGCAGTAGTGATAGTAACGGTTACAAGCTTAAGCGTGCGCTCGATGATTACACGCGATACACTCGCTTTTGAAAGACGAGCATGGATATACTTTCTAATCTTATCGTCTTCGGCTAACTTGTCACCGTAGTCATTACCTCCGTACCAGTTGGATTCCCAACCTCTGATGATACCAAGGCGATTCCCGATTGGATTTGTTTTTTGTCCCATACTATCTCTTAGCTTTGTGTATTATTGTTTGCTCCAAGCACTAATGTAACGTGATTGGATCTCTTTCTAATTCGGTGTGCACGACCCTGTGGAGCTGGACGAAGTCTTTTTAACATACTTCCTCCGTCAACACGAATCTCTTTCACAAATAATTCAGCCTCTTCAAGATTTGCATCTTCGTTCTTAGCTTGCCAGTTGGCGATAGCCGAAACTAAAAGTTTCTCTAAACGGTTTGATGCTTCTTTCTTGCTGAATTTTAGAATATGAAGCGCTTTTTCTACTTTTTCACCTCTTACTAAATCCGCCATAAGACGCATTTTTCTAGGTGAAGTAGGGCAGTTATTTAACTTTGCAAAAGCTACCTGTTTCTTGGCTTCTTTTATCTGCTCTGCTCTTTCTCTTTTACGAACTCCCATAGCTTCAATTATTTTCTACCTTTATTTTTCGCACCCGCATGTCCTCTGAAAGAACGTGTTGGTGAAAATTCTCCTAGTTTATGACCTACCATGTTCTCAGTTACATAAACAGGAACAAATTGTTTCCCGTTGTGTACTGCGATAGTTTGTCCTACAAAATCTGGAGTTATCATAGAAGCTCTAGACCAGGTTTTGATCACGGCTTTCTTTCCTGACTCAACATTCTGAGCCACTTTTTCTTCCAGTTTGTAATGAACGAAAGGTCCTTTTTTTAATGAACGTGCCATATCTTATTTCTTTCTAGTCTTTCTACGTTCTACAATATATTTATTACTCGCTTTTGTTCTTGAGCGGGTCTTGAATCCTTTAGCAGGAAGACCTTTTCTAGACCGTGGGTGACCACCTGAAGCTCTACCTTCACCACCACCCATTGGGTGATCGACAGGGTTCATCGCTACTGGTCTTGTTCTTGGCCTGATACCTAACCATCTGCTTCTACCGGCTTTACCACCGATCAATAACTGATGATCACTGTTTGAAACAGCTCCTATAGTTGCCATACATAAAGCAAGAACTCTTCTTATCTCACCTGAAGGCAATTTAATAGTAGCATACTTTCCTTCTCTTGCCAATAACTGAGCAAAAGCTCCAGCACTACGTGCCATAACAGCACCTTGACCTGGTCTTAGCTCGATACAAGAAATTACAGTACCAAGAGGAATGTTTGCCAGCGGCATTGCATTCCCAATTTCAGGAGCCGCAGCTTCATTAGCTGAAACTACATTCTGACCTACCTGAAGCCCGTTTTGAGCAATAATATACCTTTTCTCTCCGTCTTGATAATTCAATAAAGCGATAAAGGCCGTTCTGTTTGGATCGTATTCTATACTAGCAACAGTGGCAGGGATCCCCTGCTTGTCACGTTTAAAATCGATAACTCGGTAACGTTTTTTATGACCACCACCTTTGTAACGGATAGTCATCTTACCTTGACTGTTTCTACCACCTGATTTTTTTATCGGCGCCAATAGGCTTTTCTCCGGCTTATCAGTAGTAATGGCGTCATACCCATTAACTACTCTAAAACGCTGACCAGGTGTAATTGGTTTTAATTTTCTAACTGACATTCTTTAATCTTAAAGATTACTATATAAATCAATAGTCTCACCTTCCGCCACCTGTACTACTGCTTTTTTATAAGCCTTAGTTTTACCAGTGATCATACCAGATTTTGTGAATTTGGTATTACGATCCGGACGGACATTCATAGTTCGAACTTTAGTAACAGACACGCCATAAGCAGATTCGATCGAATCTTTGATCTGAATCTTATTTGCCTTGTTACTTACCACAAAAGTGAAACGATTGTTCATCTCACTATCTGCAGTAGCTTTTTCTGTAATAACAGGTTTAATTAAGATGCTCATAACGATATATTAACTTAAATTCGACTCAATTCCTTCTAAAGAACCTTCTAAAAATACAATATTCTTAGCATTAAGAATTTTATAAGTGCTTAATTCTGAGCTACTTATCACTTCAGAGGTCTTTAAATTGCGCGACGACAAATATACATTTTTATTTGAGTCACCCAACACTATTAGAGATTTTTTACTTTCAATACCCAGAGCCTTAAGAACTTCCATGAAGTTTTTAGTCTTTGGAGTGTCGAATGAAAAATCCTCTACTACCATAATTGCCTTATCATTTGCTTTAATAGAAAGCGCAGATTTTCTGGCAAGACGCTTAAGGTTTTTGTTTAATTTAAAACCATAATTTCTTGGTCTTGGTCCAAAAACACGTCCACCACCTTTAAAGATAGGAGACTTGATACTACCTGCTCTTGCAGTACCAGTACCTTTTTGTTTCTTGATCTTACGAGTAGAACCCGCAATCTCTGCTCTTTCTTTAGCTTTATGAGTTCCCTGACGCTGGTTAGCCAAGTATTGTTTAACATCTAGATAAACAGCATGGTCATTAGGCTCTATAGCGAAAACAGAATCAGAAAGCTTTGCTTTTCTGCCTGTCTCTTTTCCTTTAATATCTAAAACTGCTATTTCCATTACTTACTAATGATTACGTATGAGTTTTTAGATCCTGGCACACATCCTTTTACTACTAAAAGGTTCTTGTCTGCAACTACCTTTAAAACTCTCAGGTTTTCAACTTTAACTCTCTCGCCACCCATTCTACCGGCCATCTTCATTCCTTTGAAAACTCTCGCAGGATAAGACGCTGCTCCAATAGAACCAGGAGCTCTTAATCTGTTGTGCTGACCGTGTGTGGCCTGTCCAACTCCTCCAAATCCGTGTCTCTTAACAACACCCTGGAAACCTTTACCTTTAGATGTACCTGCGATATCCACAAATTCACCTTCTTTGAAATGTTCCACGGTAACAGAGTCACCTAATTTGTAATCTTCATTATAACCCTGGAATTCAACGACTTTACGTTTTGCAACGGTTCCTGCTTTTTTAGCGTGCCCTTCAGCAGCTTTATTAACAGTCTTTTTGTCATCGAAACCAAGTTGAAGTGCTTCATACCCGTCAACCTCTTTGGTTCTGACTTGGGTAACCACGCATGGTCCAGCTTGAATCACGGTACATGGGATGTTTTTCCCATTCTCGTCGAAAATGCTGGTCATGCCGATCTTTTTTCCTATTAACCCAGACATATTTAATTAATTATTAATTGTTTACTTATTTAAAAAACTAAGGGCTGAAAAACACATTCAGCCCTGAATTGTATTTTTCACCGTTTTTCCTTTGCGAAACGCGCCGGACATGTTAACCGCGTACCGAAGTACGCGGAACTGTTTTATCACACTTTGATCTCTACTTCTACACCACTTGGCAATTCAAGCTTCATCAACGCATCTATCGTTTTTGAAGAAGAGCTATAGATATCAAGTAATCTCTTGTAAGAGCTTAATTGAAACTGCTCTCTGGATTTCTTGTTCACGTGAGGTGAACGAAGAACAGTAAAGATTTTTTTGTTTGTTGGTAACGGAATTGGCCCGGTAACAACAGCCCCCGTAGTCTTTACGGTTTTTACGATTTTCTCAGCAGACTTGTCTACCAGGTTATGATCGTAAGATTTTAGTTTTATTCTGATTTTTTGACTCATTTCCTTAAGATTATTCGTTTGCTGCTCCTTTAGCTGCTTTGATCACTTCTTCAGAAATATTAGAAGGAGTTTCAGCATAGTGAGAGAATTCCATAGTTGAAGTTGCTCTACCTGATGAAAGTGTTCTTAATGTAGTTACATAACCGAACATTTCAGAAAGTGGCACTTCAGCTTTGATTACTTTCGCTCCAGATCTGTCTGACATGTTGTTTACCTGACCTCTTCTTCTGTTAAGGTCACCAACAATATCACCCATATTCTCTTCCGGAGTAACAACTTCTACCTTCATGATTGGCTCCAGGATTACAGCACCTGCAGACTTAGCAGCAGCTTTATAACCCATTTTTGCAGCCAGTTCGAAAGAAAGTTGATCTGAATCCACCGGGTGGAAAGATCCATCCTTAAGTTCAACCTTAAGAGTATCCATTGTAAACCCAGCTAACGGACCGTTCTTCATTGCTTCTTTGAAACCTTTCTCTACAGAAGGAACAAATTCTTTTGGAATACGCCCACCTTTAATAGAGTCGATAAACTGAAGACCTTCACCTTCAAAATCTTCATCTACTGGTCCCATTGTGAAAACAATATCAGCAAACTTACCACGTCCACCAGACTGCTTCTTGTAAACTTCTCTCTGTTCAGCTTCTCTACGAACAGCTTCTTTATACTCTACCTGAGGCTCACCAACGTTAACTTCTACTTTAAACTCACGCTTCATACGATCAATAATGATCTCAAGGTGAAGCTCACCCATACCAGAGATAAT
This sequence comes from Christiangramia echinicola DSM 19838, assembly GCF_000423065.1. GTDB lineage: Bacteria > Bacteroidota > Bacteroidia > Flavobacteriales > Flavobacteriaceae > Christiangramia > Christiangramia echinicola. The sequence continues at coordinate 78,116 of NZ_AUHG01000011.1, read as the reverse complement.
TGTTTGACCTGAATTCTCATCAGTCTTAACAGTAAACGTAGGATCTTCTTCAGCTAATTTACCAAGAGCCATTCCCATTTTCTCAACATCAGCCTTAGTTTTAGGCTCAACTGCAATACCGATAACCGGCGCAGGGAAAGACATAGATTCAAGGATAATAGGATGGTTTAAATCTGTAAGAGTATCACCAGTCTTAATATCTTTAAATCCTACTGCAGCTCCAATATCTCCAGCCTCGATACTATCTATAGGCTCTTGTTTATTAGAGTGCATCTGGTAAATTCTTGAAATACGTTCTTTCTTACCTGAACGAACGTTCAATACATAAGAACCAGCATCAAGAGTACCTGAATAAGCACGGAAGAAAGCCAGACGACCTACGAAAGGATCGGTAGCAATTTTAAATGCAAGCGCAGAAAATGGAGAATCCACATTTGGCTTACGTTTTTCTTCTTCGCCCGTATCAGGGTTTGTACCTTCAATTGCTTCAACATCTACTGGAGAAGGAAGGTAACGCATTACAGCGTCAAGCATAGCCTGAACACCTTTATTCTTAAATGCAGAACCACACATCATAGGTATGATACTCATATCTATAGTAGCAGCTCTTAAAGCAGCGATGATCTCATCTTCAGTAATAGAACTCTCGTCCTCGAAGAATTTCTCCATCAATGCTTCATCATATTCAGCAACTGCCTCTACTAATTCTGCACGGTATTTATTTACATCTTCTAAAAGCTCTTCAGGAATATCGATAGTCTCATAGGTCATCCCATGATCTTCGTCATTCCATATGATTGCTTTCTTAGAAATAAGATCTACCACCCCTTTAAAGTCAACTTCATCACCGATTGGAACCTGAAGCGGCACCGGGTTACCACCAAGCATTTCTCTTACCTGACGACATACGTTGAAGAAATCTGCTCCCTGACGGTCCATTTTGTTAACGAAACCTAGACGTGGAACTCTATATTTATCAGCTTGTCTCCATACAGTTTCAGACTGAGGCTCTACCCCGTCTACTGCAGAAAACAATGCAACAACACCATCAAGTACACGCAATGAACGCTCTACCTCTACAGTAAAGTCAACGTGACCTGGAGTGTCAATAATATTAACTGTAAATTCTTGATCACGATACATCCACTTACAATGTGTAGCTGCAGAGGTAATAGTAATACCACGCTCCTGCTCTTGCTCCATCCAGTCCATAGTGGCAGCACCATCATGAACCTCACCGATTTTGTGACTTATACCTGTATAATAAAGGATACGCTCTGTTGTTGTAGTTTTACCTGCATCAATGTGAGCCGCAATTCCGATATTTCTAGTAAATTTTAAATCTCTTTGTGCCATGTTGTTTTAGAATCTAAAGTGAGAGAATGCTTTGTTAGCTTCAGCCATCTTATGAGTATCTGTTCTTTTCTTAACAGCAGCTCCTTCTTCTTTTGCAGCCGCAAGAATTTCAGCAGATAGCTTTCCAGCCATAGACTTCTCATTTCTCTTACGCGCAAAACTAATTAACCACTTCATTGCAGTAGATACTTTACGATCTGGTCTTATCTGCATCGGGATTTGGAATGTTGCACCCCCAACACGTCTACTTCTCACTTCAACGTGAGGCATAACATTAGAAAGAGCATCTTTCCAGATCTCTAATCCAGTTTTCTCTTCGTCTTGTTTCTTTTCTTCTACAATAGCGATTGCATCATAGAAAATTTTAAAGGCAACCGATTTCTTACCATCCCACATCATCATGTTCACAAAACGTGTCACAAGCTGATCATTAAATTTTGGATCCGGTAAAAGAGGTCGTTTTTTCGCCTGTCTTTTTCTCATTTCTTTACATTAAAAGTTTTTAATTACTTCTTAGGGCGTTTTGCTCCGTATTTAGATCTACGCTGAGTTCTACCTTCAACACCGGCAGTATCTAACGCACCACGAACAATGTGGTATCTAACACCAGGCAAATCTTTTACCCTTCCACCTCTAACCAATACTATCGAGTGCTCTTGTAGATTGTGTCCCTCTCCAGGAATGTAGGCGTTAACCTCTTTCCCGTTAGTCAACCTCACCCTTGCTACTTTTCTCATAGCAGAGTTTGGTTTCTTAGGAGTTGTTGTGTACACACGTGTACAAACACCTCTCCTCTGAGGGCACGAATCCAAAGCAGCCGATTTACTCTTCTTGGTTATTTTGGCTCTTCCTTTTCGTACTAATTGTGAAATTGTTGGCATAATTTCCTATACACTAATTATTAATAAAATTTACTCCCCTGTTTTTTTAGGGTCTGCAAAGGTAGAAATAAAAAAATACTATTCAAATATCGAAAGGTTTATTTTTCAGAAAATTAGATGTTTAACTAATTTTATTGTTTGGCGTAGGAATATTAATTCAGCAAACCCCATTTTAATATCCTCTGCATTTAACTTAAATAACTAAGAATTAATAACAGATAAATACACGGTCACCTATAATAATTCCTAATATTTCATTTTTTTAATATTTCCCAGCATTTATAAGGCTTAAAAGGCTATTGATGTTAAATTATTTCTCCTACACACTCCCTCCCAGAGGTTTAAAATGTTAACTATTTCCTAATGCTCCAAGAAGCTTGGATTGCTCTGTATTTCTACCCACTTTTGGCCCTGGCTAATTCAAATAATTTTTAAAATGAAAACAAAATTTAGTAGTATTTTAACGCTATTACTGGCGTTTGTTGTGCAAATGACTTTTGCACAGGAACGAACGATTACCGGTACGGTAACAGACGAGGACGATCTGCCCCTACCCGGTGTAAACATCGTTATTAAAGGTACATCTACTGGTGTACAAACCGATTTTGATGGAAATTACTCCATTAACGCAAATCAGGGAGACGTATTGGTTTTTTCCTTCGTAGGATTAAAACAAGCGGAATACACTGTTAGTAACAACGATCAAATAGATGTTGTTATGGAAGCTGATTCTGCTCAATTAGACGAGGTAGTTGTCACTGCACTGGGTATCAAAAGAGAAAAGAAATCTCTGGGATATGCAACTCAGGAAGTTGGTGGTGAAGCAGTATCTGATGTTCCACAACAAAATTTCGTAAACTCCTTATCAGGTAAAGTATCTGGTTTAAGTATCAAATCTTCCGGAACATTAGGAGGATCTACTAACGTTGTTATACGTGGTAACTCTTCTCTAACAGGAAACAACCAGGCTCTATTTGTAATAGATGGCACTCCGGTTAGTAACCTTAATACAAACAGCTCAGACCAGAGAAGTGGTAGAGGTGGATACGATTATGGTAATGCTGCATCAGACATTAACCCAAATGACATTGCTTCAATCAACGTACTTAAAGGTGCTGCTGCAACCGCATTATACGGTGCAAGAGCTGCAAATGGTGCTGTAATTATTGAAACTAAAAAGGGATCAAAGAAAAAAGGAATTGGAGTTTCTATTCAATCTTCTCTTACAGTAAGTAATGCAGACAAAAATACTCTGCCAGAATATCAAAAACAATATGGTGCTGGATATGGTCCATACTATGGTTCTGCAGATGGGTATTTCAATTTATATGACATAAGCAAAGATGGAACTCTAGATGAGAGTACACCTTTTACAGAAGATGCTTCTTTTGGAGCGCCTTTTGACTCAGACAGAATGATCTATCAATGGAACTCCATTTACCCATCACTAGAAAGCACTTACCAAGAGGCTTCTCCATGGGTAGCCGGAGAAAATGACCCTAACAGCATCTGGCAAACGGGTTACACCTCTATTAATTCTGTTGCATTAGATGGTGGTAATGAAACCAGTTCTTTCAGAATTAGTGGAACTCACCTGAATCAACAAGGAAACTTGCCAAATTCAAAAATTAAAAGGAACTCACTAAAATTTAGTGGTTCTCATGATTTTACAGATAAATTCAGTGCCCAAACGAATATTACATATACTAAAACCGACGGAAAAGGACGTTATGGAACTGGATATAGCTCATTAAACATCATGCAGCAATTCAGACAATGGTTCCAGACAAATGTTGATTTCGCAGAGCAAAGAAGAGCTTATGAAGCGACTGGTCAGAATATCACCTGGAATCCTAATAGTCCAAGTAACTTGTCACCAATTTATTCTGACAACCCTTACTGGACATTCTTCGAGAATTATGAAACTGATACTCGTAACAGATACTTCGGTAACGTAAATCTAACTTATGAATTCAATGATGTATTCAGTTTACTAGGTAGATTCTCTTTCGATACTTATGACGAACTTCAGGAAGAAAGAATAAACGTAGGTAGTGCAGATATCGCCAAGTATAGCAGATACAACAATAGAGCATCTGAATATAACTATGATCTTATTCTGAATTTCAACAAGGATATTACTGAAGATATCAACCTTGATGGAAATGTTGGTTTCAATCTAAGAAGAAACGAAAGAAACAGTATTTATGCATCTACTAACGGCGGATTAAATAAGGCAGGATTTTACGCATTGAGCAACAGTGCCAGTCCTTTAAATCCACCAAATGAATATGAGATGACAAGAATGCTTGATGGTGTATACGCCAGAGCAGGTGTAGGATTATTCAATACTTACTTTATTGAAGGTACTATTCGTAGAGACCGTTCTTCTACCCTTCCATCTGCAAACAATACGTTCTACTATCCATCTATTTCCTCTAGTGTTATATTATCTAACCTAATTGAAGCCGACTGGTTAAGTTTCGCTAAAATAAGAGGTAACTATGCGGAAGTTGGTAACGATACTGATCCTTACAACGTATTTAACACATACACTGTTTATGCACCATTCGATGGAGCAGGTGTCGCCAGCAATAACTTTACATTGAAAAACCCTGAATTAAAACCAGAGCGTATGAAGTCATACGAATTTGGTTTAGAAGCTAATTTCTTCGACAGAAGATTTGGGTTTGACATTTCTTACTATAATTCAAAAACTGAAGACCAGATCACTCCTGTACCGGTTTCAACGGCAACTGGATTTGGTGAAAAGCTTTTAAACGCTGGTACTATTGAAAATAAAGGTATTGAAGTTGCTTTAAACATCAATCCTATAAGAACTGATGATTTCAACTGGAATATTAATGTAAACTGGGCGAAAAACGAGAATGAAGTTCTTAAACTAACAGATGGTATTGATAACCTTCAGTTAGCATCTCCACAGGGAGGTATATCAATTAATGCTGCTCCTGGACAGCCATATGGTGCTATTAGAGGAACAGACTTTGTATATGACGACCAAGGGAATAAAGTAATTAACTCTAATGGTTACTATGCAAAAACCCCTAACTCCAATTATATAATTGGTGATTTTCAGCCAGACTGGATTGGTGGTATTCAAAATACATTCACTTATAAGAACATTTCACTTGGATTCCTTATTGACATTCAAGAAGGTGGGAATATCTTCTCTCTTGATCAATGGTACGGAGCTGCAACTGGTATTTATGCCAATAGCGTAGGAACTAACGATCTTGGAAACCCAATTAGAAACTCACTGTCAAATGGTGGTGGTATAGTTCTAGACGGTGTACAGGGAGATGTATCATTTAATCCTGATGGAACTTATGAGGTAACTAACACCTCTTCTAATAATGTAAGAGCAGATTATTCTACATATGCGAATCCATTTGGATATGCGAGAGCTCCTAATGCACAACATGTATATGATGCTTCATACGTAAAATTAAGAGAGGCAAATCTTACCTATAATTTTGGCGACAAAATGATGGAAGCGCTACCATTTACGAGAGCTTCAGTTTCTTTAATAGGACGTAACCTTTGGATCATCAACAAAGAAATTCCTTACTCAGATCCAGAAGCAGGTTTAAGCTCTGGTAATGTACAAGGATACCAATCGGGTGCCTACCCTACAATGAGAGAAATTGGCGCAAGCATTAAACTTAACTTTTAATCAAAATCACTATGAAAAAATATATTGTAGCTATAACAGCACTCGTAACGCTATGGTCTTGCCAGAGCGACGAGAAGTATGAGGATCTAAACAGAGATCCTAAAAATCCTACTGAAGTAGCTTCAGACTTTTTGTTTACCGCTGCTACTGTAAGTTTAGGAGATTACATGGCTAGCCCTAATGTTAATGAACCCCTATATCGTTTCTTAGGACAGTATTTAACAACAACCACTTACCTGGATGAACCAAATTACGATTTCACAGCACGTCAGAATCCAGATGCTGTATGGTCTGAATATTACAGAGATGTAATTTTTGATCTACAGGATGCAAAACGTATTGTAATGGAAAATCCTGATTTGTCCCAGGCAGAAATCGACGCAAGATTAGGACAACTAGAAGTTATTGAAGTTTATACTTGGCATGTATTGGTTGACTCTTTTGGAGACATTCCTTATACAGAAGCTGTGCAGGCAGATGAATTCCCACAGCCTAAGTATGACGATGACGCAGTTATCTACGAAGATTTAATTTCAAGACTTGACAGCGCAAACACATTGCTTAGTGCCGGGAACGGTTACAGCTCTGCCGATGTTGTTTTTGGCGGTGATATGGATAAGTGGATGATGTTCGCTAATTCTATAAAATTAAGATTGGGAATGAGACTACAGGATGCTAATCCTGGTTTAGCGCAATCTACCGTTGAAGATGCTGTTGCAGATGGTGTATTAATGTCTAATGATGACAATGCAACCATTGAATACCAATCTAATGACCCAAACACCAATCCACTTTGGGAAGATCTAGTACAGAGCGGAAGATCAGATTTCCTTATTTCTGAAACTATCGCAGATTACATGAATGATCTTAACGACCCACGAAGAATGGTGTATTTTGACGAAAACGTTGACGGATACATTGGTGGTGATTATGGTGGAAGTAACAACTATGGTTCTTTCACACATATTGGGGATCCATTTTTAGACCCAACTAGAGAAGGTATCCTTTTGGATTATACGGAAGTTGAATTCAATCTTTCAAAAGCAGCAGATCTTGGATATAATGTTGGAGGTAGCGCAGAATCACATTACAACAATGCGATTACTGCTTCCATGGAATACTGGGGAGTTTCAGATTCTGAAATTTCAGACTACCTTTCTCAACCAAGTGTAGCTTATGATGGCTCTGTGACACAATTTGCCACACAGTTCTGGATCGCAATGTTCGACAATCCTTTTGAAGGTTGGAGTACTTGGAGACTATATGATGCTCCAGCTCTTAACATACCTAGCGATTCTGGTAGTGATGTACCTCTTAGATACACATATCCAGTTGACGAACAAAACCTTAATAATACTAACTATATTGAGGCTGCAACCGCGATAGGTGGAGACGATACTCAAACACCTATTTTCTGGGATATTAATGAGTAATCGATTTAATTTAAATTTTAAAATAAACACAATGAAAAGAAATATAAAATATTGGGGACTTTGTTTATTTCTCGCTGCAGGATTAACTTCATGTGAAAGCGATGAAGCCGATTATCAGAAAGATGCAGCTAAAGATGTTGGAGGTTATGCATTTCTTGCTAATCAAACTATTAGTTCATTCGATAAAAGCGAAGACCTTAGTATAGACCTTTATACAGATTCTGGAGTAACCGTAAATTCTGTTGAAGTATTGCAGGAAGGTTCGTCAATAGCTTCAGCAACAGTTGGAGAAGAAACAGCAACCTTCAATTCATCTTCTTTTGGAGATATTGCAATAGACGATGAATTTGACATCATGCTAGAATCTCAATTATCTAATGGCAATATGGCCCAGGATCCATTCACAGTTTCTGTTGTTAGTCCTATTAGTATAGACGACGACAACCCAAGTGAATTAACCCTGGATTCTATTAGCGATGGTGCTGCAGTTGATTACTCAACTTACACACTTTCTGCTCCAATAGATACCGCTGAACTTTTCTTAAAGAAAAATTCTGATGGTACTTACTCTAACAGTGGAGCTGAAGTTTCTAACGAAGGTGGTTCAATTGAATTAGCAGATACTAACTACGATGAACTTAACCTTATGGTAAATGATACGCTTTATTATGAATTCACTGTAATGAGTGGAAGTTTATCTGAATCTGAATCTTCATATATTGTAATTCAGGAAGAAGAAGAGGAAGAAATGGAATAAGGTTAGATTTTTAAAAAAACTCAGCCATTTAAATGAAAAGCCACCCAAATTGGGTGGCTTTTTTTATGATTAATTTTTTTTTCAAACTTAGCACAGCTACACCGTATACTTTATAAACGTTAAATAATTGCGTATTAACTAAATCAAATCAATCATATCCCCTTTTAACTATAAACACTCAATAGTTTTCAGGATTAAGATAAATTAACTTCAATAAACCGCTTTATTTCTTCCGACTCATTCAAACTTCTAAATTTATTTAACATTTTTTTTATTGGTACTTAACATATTTTTGGCATTTTTGGCGCTGGCTAATTCAAACAAATTTAAAAATGAAAGCAAAATTTAGTAGTATTTTGACGCTATTACTAGCGTTTGTTGTGCAAATATCCTTTGCCCAACAACAAACGATTACCGGTACGGTAACAGATCAGGACGATCTGCCTCTACCCGGTGTAAATATCGTAGTTAAGGGAACATCGAATGGTGTTCAAACCGATTTTGACGGTAATTATTCAATTCAGGCTGAACAAGGTGATGTATTGGTTTTCACATTCGTAGGTCTAAAAAAAGCTGAATATACTGTGGACGACATCACCGAAACATTAAATGTAGTTATGGAAGCTGACGCTTCTCAACTGGATGAGGTGATTGTTACAGCACTTGGTATTGAGCGAAATCCTAAAGAGCTATCGTATTCGGTAAAGGCTCTGGATAATGATGATATTACCAAGACTAAAGCTGTTAACGTTGCAACCAATATGGTTGGTAAAGTTGCCGGTTTACAAATTAACACAGTTAATAACGGAGTAAATCCAAATACTCGTGTTGTTCTTAGAGGTAACAGATCACTTCTAGGTAATAACCAGGCTTTAATCGTTGTTGATGGTTTCCCGTCTTCGCGTGGTGTTCTTGACAGAATTAACCCAAACGATATTGAGGAAATGACCGTTTTAAAAGGTGCTAATGCCTCTGCTCTATACGGTTCTGAAGCAGCCAATGGGGTAATTGTGATTACAACAAAATCTGGAAAAGGAAAACTTAAGGTAACTATTGATTCTTCTACTCAATTTGAAACGGTTGCATATCTTCCAGAATTCCAGGATCAATTTGGTGCTGGTGGATTTCCTGATGGAACTCTTTACCCATTAGAAAATGTTAACTGGGGACCTAAATTTGACGGTCGATTAGTTGACGCTAGTGAGACATATGCTGACGGTAGAGTATGGCAGGTTCCTTTTTCGCCAATTGAAGATGTTCATGAGAGCTTTTTTAATACTGGTGTAACCACGAGAAATGGAATTACACTTGCTGGAGGTGATGAAAATGGGGACTTCTTACTTTCACTTGATCAAAGTAACATAACTGGTACTGTTCCAAAAGATAAGTACAACCGTACTAATGCCAGATTAAAAGGTAGCAGAAAATTTGATAAACTTGAAATTGGTGGTAACCTTTCGTTCTTCAGATCTCACTCTAATACTGTTGGAAATGGTGGTCGTCAAGACAGACCTGTATACTGGAATATAATCAATACTCCTCTTCATATTCCAATAACACAAATGAAAAATTGGAGAACAGGAGAATTTACAAGAAATGAAGTTTCTTATTATAGATTCTACGAAAATCCATATTTTATTATTGATACACAGAGAGAGAAGTCTGACTTCTTCCAATTTAACTTATTAGCTAACGCGAAGTATAATTTCACTGAAAATTTCTCTGCAACGTTAAGAGCAGGTTTCACAGGAGATAGTAATAACTTCAAAAGGGAGTTTGGTGCTTACCAAAAAGCTTTTACTGTACCTGGAGCTTATTCTAACATGGCCGATTATGGTGCCAGAACTGCAGATAGCAAAAATAGCTCAGAGAGATTTAATAGCGATTTTATTCTGAACTATAACTCAGATTTAGGAGAAACTTTCTCTGTAGACGCTACAGTTGGACACAACTTAAGAATCGAAAGATCAGACGCTATAAATGTGAGTGGTAATGACTTAATCATCCCAGGATTTTACAACGTTTCTACAAGAACAGGAAACCTTGAAGGTGGTCAATCTACTTCTCAATATAGACGTTTTGGTGTGTATGGAGATGTAACCGTAGGATTTAATGACTATCTTTTCTTAAACGTAACTGCTAGAAATGATTGGTCATCTACCCTGCCAGAGGATAATAGATCTTTCTTCTACCCGGGTGCTGGTATATCTTTTGTTGCATCTGATGCATTCCCAGGAATGGAGGGACCAAATGGATTTAGCTACTTAAAAGCTAATGTTAACGTTACAAAGACCGGTAATGATCCAGGAGTTTATCAAGTGAATCAAACTTTTTTCGCACCATCGAATTTCCCTTACGGATCTACTGCAGGACTTGCTCAATCTAGCGTTGAACCAGATCCAAACCTAAATCCAGAATTTACAACTTCTATAGAAGCAGGTGTTGAATTTGGATTATTTAAGAACAGATTAACTGGTGGAGTAACTGTTTACCAAACAAACTCTACAGATCAAATTATTCCAGTAAATGTTTCTCTAGCATCTGGAGCTAGTAGCAACCTGATCAACATCGGAGAGATTGAAAACCAAGGTCTAGAAATAGACTTAAATGGTAAGATCTTTAGTACAGATAATTTTTCTTGGGATTTAGGCGTAAACTACACTGGATTTGAATCAGAAGTAATTTCATTAGCTGAAGGAGTTGATGAACTAGACATCGGAGGTTATTCTTATGCGCAAATTATAGCAAAAGTTGGAGAGCCATACCCATTAATCAGAACTACTTCTTACCAGAGAGATTCAGAAGGAAGAGTTATCGTTGGAGCTAACGGAGATCCTTTACAGGATTCACAGCTTAAAACACAAGGACAAACTTCTCCAGATTACATAGTAGGTTTAAATACAACTCTTAGATGGAAAAATTTCTCTCTTTATGCCGTAGCAGACTATAGAACTGGTCACGTATTTTTTAATGATATCGTAAATGCAATGGAATTCACTGGTTTAACTCAGCATAGTGCTAGTTCAAACAGACGTCCATTCATATTCCCTAACTCATCTTATTCTGATGGTCAAGGAGGTTTTATTGAAAATACTAACAGACCAACCTCAGGTGGTGGTAATGCATTCTGGGATAATTACAACAATGTTGCAGAGAACTATGTTACAGACGCAACAACTCTTAAATTAAGAGAATTGGCATTAAATTATTCTTTTAATGAAGATCTTATTAGTAAATTAAAAATGCAACAGTTAACTTTAGGTGTATATGGAAGAAACCTTATAACCCTAAGACCAGCTGATAACGTTTACACTGATCCAGAATTTAACTTTACAACAGGTAATGCTATTGGAGTTGGAACACAATCTCAAACAGCTCCTACAAGACAGTACGGTATTAGTTTAACAGCGCAATTTTAAAAAATAAAAAATAATGAAGACAAAGAAATTTTTAATAAAACCCTTGTTGATGCTTTTCGCAGTAGCTGCGATTAGTTGTAGCGAGGACATGTTGGATGTTAATGAAAATCCAAACAATCCATCAACCTCTACACCAAGTTTAACTCTTCCGGTAGCTCAAGATGATTTCGTTGCACTTAATGCACGGTCAATGACTTACCTAGGACAGTTCATGGTATATAATTGGGCAGTTCCTTCAAACTGGTCTGCCAATGGTGACTTAATTAGATATAATATTACATCTAACTTCTTTACCAATATATTCGAAACATCTTATGTTTCAATATTCAAGAACCTTACGTATGTTGAAAACTTTACTGATCCCTCCGGAGCAGTTAGTTATGATGCTTATGATGTAATAGCTCAAACTTTAAAGGGCTTCCAGTACCAGTATTTAGTAGATCTTTACGGAGATGTACCTTATACAGAAGCAAATTTGAGAGGAGAAAATCCTACCCCTGCTTATGATGATTCTGAATTGATCTATAAAAGTGTAATTGATTCTCTTACAAATGCAGCTAACAATGCATTAAATTTACCAGAGAATGCTGAAGACCCAGGTAATCAGGACATCATTTATGGTGGAGACATGACTGGATGGGCTCAATTTGCTAACTCTGTTAAATTAAGAATGTTAGTAAGAATGAGTAATACTGGTCAAGATTCATACATTCAAGAACAAATAGCCTCTATAATGGCTAACGGAGCTGGATTCATTACAGATAATGTAGTTGCTAATCCAGGTTACTCAGATAATGCAGGACAGCAAAACCCATTTTATGGCTATGTTGGAGTTGGACCAAATGGTGCTGCTCTAGACAGACAGGATTTTACTGTAGCTACAGATTATGCAATCGAAACTTTGACAGATTTTAATGACCCTCGTCTAGAAAGTCTTTATTCTGATGCTGTAAATCATGGTTACATAGGTGCTGAACAATCAACACAGCTTCCTGGAACTGGATTCACATCTGATGATCTTTCTCATGTTGGACCAGGACTTTTGAAAAGTTCAGATCAGGATCAACCGATTATGCTTTTATCTGAAGCTTTATTTTTACAGGCGGAAGCTACCTTTAGAGGCTACCTTCCAGGTGGAGAGGCTGCAGCTAAAGAACTATACGAACAAGCTATCGCGGCATCTTTTGAATTCCTAGGAGCACAAGAAGAGAATGTAGATGGAGATTTAGTTGATGCAGATCCAGAAGAATATTATACTCAGTTAATAGAAAATGTATCTTGGGACGCATCTCCTAACAAAATTGAAGCTATAATTACGCAAAAATGGATTGCTCTTAATGGTACTTCATCTATCGAGTCTTGGGTAGAATGGATTAGAACAGGATTCCCAAATACTTTACCAATACCTGCTGAATCAGGTGGTGTAAGACCAGTAAGCCTGCTTTACCCTGTATCTGAGATCGCAAGAAACAGTGATAATGTACCAGCTCAAACACCTTCTGACGCCTTTACTAACGCCCCATTTTGGAGATAAATAATATTAAAGAAAACATGAAACACATAATTAAAAATTTTAAAATTGTAGCCATCGCTTTGCTTGCATTAGGTGTGAGTTCTTGTGATGAGATACTAGATGACGACCTTACAGACTTTGGTACAGGACCAAACTTCGTAGGATTTAGTGCTGCATCTGTAACTGCTCCATTCGCCGTAGGTGCTGAACCTCAAACTTATGAGTACAATGTCCCGATTTTCTTAGATGGACCTAGTGCTGAGTTTGAATCTGGTGAAATCGTAGTAACATTTGAACTGGATCCGGCTTCAACAGCTCAACAAGGCTTAAATTATGACTTTACAGCCGGTAATACTGTTACGTTGAATTCATCAAATGATTTTTCAGCTAATATACCTGTAACGGTTTATACAGAAGGTGTGAGTCCTCCAACTGTTGAATCACTAATATTGAATATTACTGATATCTCAACTTCAGGAACTTCTACACCAGTAGTTGCTAATGAGAAAAGCGAAAGCACAACAGTGAATCTTAGCTATATCTGTGAAACAGACCTATCAGGTGATTATCTAATGAATTCAGGTGTTCGTGATGGTCGAGTTCAAGATTTTCCGGTTACAATTTCTGCGAATGATGAGGGTGGCTGGGATGTCTCAAACCTTGATGGAGGTGCACTAGAATCTACAGGTAATGGTTCATTAAGCGCTGCTGGAAGTATTATCGTAGTTTGTGGAGAAGTTCAGACCCAGACAGCTGCTAATTATTGTGATGCCCTAGGTATAGGATGTATTACATCTGGTACATGGGATGAAGAAGCAGGTGTTTTAACAATTCAATACAACGATTCTTATTTCGGTTTTGGAGATTATACAGCTACTTACACTAGAATTGAATAATAATAACCATATTACAATTATTAAAACCACCCCTAACCGGGTGGTTTTTTTATTTGTAAAAACGCGAAGCAGGAAATATTTTAAATGTTAACTTTGCCAGCATGAAAGAAACTACCAGGATCTTCGGGATAAGAACAGTTATTGAGGCTATTGAAAGCGGAAAGTCTATTGAGAAAATATTTGTTCAAAAAGGTCTTTCAGGCTCCTTGTTTCAGGAACTGAATCGACATCTTAGAAAAGGTAACTTTGCCGTTTCTTATGTTCCCGTTGAAAAACTGAATAAACTTAGTAAAGGGAACCACCAGGGCGTAGTAGCCAACATCTCCCCTATCAGTTTTATCAGTCTTGAGAAAATGGTTGAAGACTCCCGGGATAATTCTACTCCTCCTCTATTTCTTTTACTGGATGGCTTAACCGATGTTAGGAATTTCGGAGCTATTATTAGAACTGCAGAGTGTTGTGGCGTTTCAGGTATTATAATACCAGAAAAAGGATCTGCTCCTATTAATGCAGATACAGTAAAAACTTCAGCCGGTGCAGTTTTCAATATTCCCATTTGCAAAGTGAATCATATCAAAGATGCTCTTTTTCACCTTCAGACTTATGACATTAAGATAATAGCTGCTACTGAGAAGACAGATCAAGTAATTTATGATCTAGACTTGAAGCAACCCCTTGCTATAATTATGGGGAACGAAGAAAAGGGCGTTTCTAATTCCATTTTAAAATCTGCAGATTTTAAGGCTAAATTACCTATGCAGGGAAGTATTGCTTCCTTAAATGTCTCAGTAGCCTGTGGCGCATTTTTATATGAAGTGGTAAGACAGCGACTTTAATTTCACAGCATTTCTTCTAAGTTTCTCCAGGTAGCTTAAACTACATCTTAATTCAATCAACGCAGATTGAATTAAGCCTGGAAAATATTTGAATTTCAATAATACATTTCCTACAAACACCTGACTACAAGGTGTTTAACTACTTTACGCCAAATCGTTTACACCCACCCGAAATATTGGGTATTCACAGCGTTTTTGAATTTACTCACATCTTTTTACTGTTATTTTAACGATATAGCTGTCATTTATTAACTGTTTTTTCACAATTTTATATGATAATCATAAATTCATCTAAAATGGAAAAAAAATTACCACGCATTATCATTGGGTTGTTTATGCTTCTGGGCTTACTTTCCTATGGCCAGGAACAAACAATTAATGGTACGGTTACCGGGGAAGATGATTTCCCTCTACCTGGTGTGAATGTATTCATCAAAGATTCCACCACCGGTACACAAACAGATTTTGACGGAAATTATTCCATCAACGCAAGCCAGGGTGATGTTCTGGTTTTCTCATTTGTAGGGAAAGAAACTCAGGAAATCACAGTAGGAAATCAAACTACTATTGATGTTAAACTTGGTGCAGACTCCGCTGAACTTGAAGAAGTTGTAGTAACTGCACAGGGAATCCGTGCAAAACCGCGATCCCTTAGCTATGCTTTAGAATCAGTAGAGGCAGACGATGTACAGAAATCGAGGGAAACAAACTTGGTTTCTGCCTTAAGCTCCAAAGCTTCAGGTGTGCAGGTTACCTCATCTTCAGGTTCCGTAGGAGCTTCTGCAAATATTAGAGTAAGAGGTAATACGTCGATAACCAGATCAAATTCACCTTTATTTGTGGTGGATGGTGTGCCTATTGACAACTCTTCTTTTTCAGAAGATCCAACACAAACTAATAATAATTCCAGTTTAGGAGGTAGTGATTTTTCAAACAGGGCTATAGATATTAACTCAAATGATATCGCTTCTATCTCAATTCTTAAAGGTATAGCAGCCCAAACCCTATATGGTTTACGTGCTGCCAACGGAGTTGTACTAATCACAACGAAAAAGGGTAAGGCTGGTAAAACCAGGGTATCTATAAATTCAACACTGTCCTTTGCAGAATATAATAAGGTACCGGAAACTCAAGAACTGTATGCTCAGGGTAGGCACTTTGAAGGTGCTCTACAATATCAAGGTCCGGAAACTTTCGAGGGTGACTCCTGGGGGCCATTACTATCTGACCTGGAATTTGATGGAGCCACAGACTATCCATTTGACAGAAACGGAAGACTTGTACCAGCAGGAACCGGAAACGGAATGCCTGCTCAGGCTTACGACCGCTATAGTTTCTTTAAAACCGGGCAGACTACAGATTTAAGTATTGGAATTAGCGGAGGAAGTGAGAAAGTGAATTACCGGGCATCGATAGGAAAATTAAATCAGCAAGGTATATCTCCAAATGAGGTATTTGAGAGAAAAACATTCAGGGTAGACTTAAGAGCTGACTTGACCGAGAACTTAACTTTAGACGGTTCTGCTCAGTATACTAATTCTGGTGGTAATAGAGTTCAGAGAGGTTCCAATATTTCAGGTGTAATGCTCGGTCTCCTTCGTAATGCCCCTACATTCGACATGGGGAATGGTAAAGAAGGTCAGGCTGCAGCAGATGATCCAGCCTCCTATTTCTACGATATACCAGGCGCTGAGCTACCCGGGCATAGAAGCTATAGAGATGGTATTTATAATAGCCCATACTTTGCAGTAGCAAGAAATGCTAATCTGGATGATGTAAACAGGACAATTGGAAAACTAGGTTTGACTTATGATATCACAGATTGGTTAAGTTTTAAAACTTCAGGTTCTATCGACAGATATACAGATACGAGAAAAATTGGATTCGACATTCTTGATGCATCTTTTGGTAATGGACGCGTTATTAACGACGTCATCTCTAACCAGGATGTAAACTGGAGTGGTATTTTCAACGCAGTTTACAACTTTTCAGATACCTTCGGAGTCGACGCCAATGTTGGTTATGACGGATATTACAACAAAACTAACCGACAAACCGTAATTGGTGACGGAATGACCATTCCGGGATTCTTTAATCTTTCAAATGTAAGCACGACGCAGGCTCAGGAACTTTCTACAAGAAGAGAACTTATTGGTGTTTTCGCTACGGCGACTTTAAGCTATGATAATATGCTTTTCTTAACTCCGTCATTTAGAAATGACTGGTCTTCGACTCTTCCTGTAAACGACAACACTTTCCAATCATATTCTCTTGGAGGTAGTTTCGTATTTACTGAACTCATGGATAGCAATTTCCTTAATTACGGTAAGTTACGTGGGGCATGGGGTAGCGCAGGTAATGACGCACCAGTATATGCTACTATCACCAATTTTGGAGGTACATCTGTAAGCGGTGACGGTTTCATTCAAAGTGTGACCTTTCCAGCTTATGATGCCACCTCATTTGAAAGATCATCGAGAGCGGGAAATCCGACTCTTACACCAGAAAAAACGACTGAATTTGAGGTGGGAATCGAGTTATCCATGCTAGAAAGCAGGCTCAAATTTGATTTCGCCTATTATGATAAAGAGACAGAAGATCAGATCATTTTTGTAGATGCAGCACCCTCTTCAGGCTTTGTAGACAGGTATGCTAACGTAGGTCTGGTAACCAATACAGGTTACGAGGTAAGTTTAAGCGGAACACCCATTAGAACAGAGGATTTTGAATGGAGCATTAGTGCAAACTGGACTACCTATGAAAACATAGTTGAAGAACTGGTTGAAGGTGTAGAATCTGTAACTCTAAATGGTTTCTCTGGAACAAGTTCACGTGCAGTAGTCGGCGAGTCTTATGGTGCGTTGTTCGGGGGAAGATATGCCAGAAATGATGCAGGCCAGGTTTTAATTGATGATGATGGCTATCCACTATTGGCAGATACAGATGGTGTAATAGGTGATCCTATCCCAGACTGGCTTGCTGGTATTAGCAGCCAGATTCAATATAAAAATATAGGATTATCATTCCTTTTTGATATTCGTCAGGGTGGTGATATCTGGTGTGGATCATGCGGTATTCTGGATTACTTCGGGGTTTCTGAGGAAACTTTATTAAGAGATCAAACTACCGTTTTTGAAGGAGTTGTACAATCCACGGGGCAACCAAATACTCAAGTAGTACCTTATTCAGATCCAACAATTAGTGAAAATAATAATTACTGGAGAAGATATGGTTTTGGTGACGTAGACGAAGGCAATGTTTATGACGGTTCATGGGTAAGACTTAGAGAAGTGACCTTAAGTTACTCCCTTCCCGATAAATTTCTGGAAAATACATTTATAGATGGTATATCATTTTCAGCATTTGGAAGAAACTTATGGGTAGAGACAGATTATCCCGGAGTAGACCCTGAGACAAACCTTACAGGAGATAGTAACGGATTGGGACTGGATTATTTTAACCAGCCCAATACAAAAAGTTACGGTTTAAACGTTCAATTAAATTTTTAGGAAAATATGAAAACTATAAAAATATTTATCTGGATAGCATTGATCGGTTTTTCTACATCTTGTGAAATTACCGATGCTAATATTGACCCGGATAACCCCTCAGCAGAATCAGTAAACGCGGGTGCAATATACCCCGGGATGATCGCTCAGACTCATAGAAATTCTGTTGCTCTTGGCGGCAGAATAGCCGGAATAATAATTCAACATTTTGACGGTTTAGACGCACAGCAAATTGCTTATGACCAGTATAATATAGGTGAAAGTGATTCAGATGACCTCTGGGATTTTGGCCTGTATGGCGCAGGATCAATGAAAGATGCCTATGTAATTATTCAGAATAATGAAGGAGAAATCAGCGCTTTGGCCAAATTATATATGGCGGCAAACCTTGGCGTAGCCACGAGTGCCTGGGGTGACATTCCATATTCAGATGCATTTGTAGGAGATCAGGGAAATTTGAACCCAACATATGATACACAGGAGTCTGTTTACATGGAAATTCAATCATTACTAACCGAGGCTATTGATGAAGGTGTTGCTGCAGGAATTGGAGAATTCGCTGGTGCTGGAAGCACTGATGATATAGATTGGGAAGGTGTAGCCCATGCCTTAAAGGCTCGTTATTACCTACATCTCACCTCTATTAACGGAACTACTGCGGCACAGAATGCTTTAACCGAAATCCAACAGGCATTTTCAAGCACTACAGAACAGCCGGATTTTGTATATAGCACTCCGGCTCAGAATGCCAATCCATGGTTTCTCTTTGATAATGACAGACCAAGTACACTAGGTATTTCTCAGGTACTTGTTGACGAGATGAAGAGTCAAAACGACCCAAGACTACCCTTTTACACTACAGACGAAGTAAATTTCGCTGGAGTTGAAGGCTTATTCTGGGGTCAGGCCGACTCTCCTACTCCTTTAATCTCCTATTGGGAAGTTAAGTTTATTGAAGCTGAAGCAATCGTAAGAACCGGTGGCTCTGATGCTGATGCACTGGATGCCCTTACAGAAGCGGTTACAGCCAATATGGAGTACATTGGGGTAGAAGGAAGTGAAATTAGCTCCTACGTGGACGCATTGTCCTTATCTGGATCTGAAGATGAGAAGATCCAAACTATTATCAATGAGAAATGGGTGGCCCTATATGGAAATGCACCCCTGGAGTCATGGGTAGACTTCAGAAGAACCGGATATCCCGAATTAACACCTAGTCCCGATGCGGTTCCAAATGTGAATCCATCCGGCATCGTTCCAAGAAGATTTCTATATCCAATTTCTGAACGTCAGGCCAATTTGGAAAACTATAATGCTGCAATCCAGGCACAAGGAGGACATTTATTAGATGATGATATCTGGGCTTTCCCAAATAATTAGAATTAGCCAAATTCTAGAAAACCACCTTCGGGTGGTTTTTTTTCTTTAGCCTTATTAATGAATCCAGTATTTTCCAGGATCAAGTATTCTCATTCCTCTTTGAACCTTCCTTATAAATATAATTATATGGCGACTCTTCAGAACCTTCCTCCTGCTCATCAGGCAACTTCTCGATAAAATTCCCATTTTCATCAAAGTGCTTCATAAAAGGATCATCTTCTTCAGAATAATCAGGTTGCTCCCATTGATACTTGGGTGGTTCAGCAATATTTCTTTTAAATATGAGTGAGAGTCCAAATCCGCTAAGGAGACCTGATAAATGCCCCTCCCAGGAGATGGTAGGATCTATTGGTGTTACATACCACACAAGACCACCATATATAAACACCACAATTAAGGATAGAGCCACCAGACGGTAATGCTTAGAAAAGATCCCCTTAAAGAATAGAAAGGTTGCCAGCACATAAATAATCCCACTAGCACCAATGTGATTCGAAGGTCTGCCAATTAGCCATGTAAGTAATCCTGAAGCGAGGAGACCAATGAGGAGCACTTTCCAGCTTATTGGCCTATAGAAATAAAATAGAGCTAGTGATAATATGAATAATGGAATAGTGTTATTAAATAAATGTTCAATATCTGAATGTATAAATGGAGAAAATAGAATTCCCCTTAAACCTACAATTTCACCCGGCCTTACGCCATAAGTATTAAAGCTCACTCCAAAACGGACTTCTATCCAGAAAACGATCCAGATCAATAACACAAACAGCAATGGATATCCAATAGTTCCACTGGTAAAAACAAAAGGAGTAGATGCTTTCAAGTTTTCTTCAATTTTAATTAATATTACAAAAAACCATCCAAACTTTTCAGGATGTAAATCTGTCACATAACCAATTACCATGAATCAACCTCTTGCTGAGAGACTAAGACCAAAAACTTTAAACGACTACCTGAGTCAGTCACACCTGATTGGTGAAAACGGTGCTTTAAGACAGCAAATTAAGCAAGGCATCATCCCTTCTATGATATTCTGGGGCCCGCCCGGAGTTGGAAAGACCACTTTAGCTAATATTATTGCTTCTGAATCTGAAAGGCCTTTTTTTACATTAAGTGCAATTAGTAGCGGAGTAAAGGATGTTAGAGAAGTTATAGAAAAAGCGAAAAAGAGCGAAGGATTATTCACCACTAAAAGCCCTATTTTATTCATAGATGAGATCCATAGATTTAGTAAATCTCAGCAAGATTCCTTATTAGGAGCTGTAGAAAAAGGCTGGGTAACGCTAATTGGTGCCACCACCGAAAATCCAAGTTTCGAAGTCATTTCTGCTTTACTCTCCAGATGCCAGGTTTATATATTGAAACCTTTCTCTAAGGACGATCTGGTTGCACTGCTAAATAGAGCAATGAAAGAAGATAAGGTAATTGCTTCTAAAAATGTAAAGCTTACTGAAACTGAGGCGTTGCTTAGATTAAGTGGCGGAGATGCCAGGAAACTCCTGAATATATTTGAACTTTTAGTGACCTCAGCAGAAAAAAACGTTGAGATCACAAATGAACTTGTTTTATCGAAGGTTCAGCAAAATACAGTTCTTTATGACAAAACCGGAGAACAGCATTATGATATCATTTCTGCATTTATTAAATCTATTCGTGGAAGTGACCCAAATGCGGCAGTTTATTGGCTAGCCAGAATGATCGAAGGTGGCGAAGATGTAAAATTCATCGCCAGGAGACTTCTTATACTTGCCAGTGAAGATATTGGAAATGCGAACCCCACTGCTCTCGTGATCGCAAATAATTCATTCCAGGCAGTAAATACTATTGGCTATCCTGAAGCGAGAATAATATTAAGCCAGTGTGTCACTTACCTCGCAACCTCTCCTAAGAGCAACGCCTCTTATATGGCTATAAATGAAGCGCAACGACTTGTAAAGAAAACAGGGAATCTTTCTGTTCCACTATCAATTCGAAATGCTCCTACTAAATTGATGAAGGATATTGGATACGGACAGGATTATAAGTACGCTCATAATCATCAAGGCAATTTCGTAGCTTCTGAGTTTTTGCCAGAAGAGATTAAGAACACTACACTCTATCAACCCGGAAATAACCAAAGGGAAAATGCACAGCGTGAATTCCTGAAAAAACGATGGAAAAATAAATATGGATATTAGTCCTGCAGTATATATTTCAAGGTTACCTTCTTATTTTTCTGTCGATCAAAATACTCGACTACCAGGTCTTTATTGGCATCAAAATATCCCACCCCTTGTTTAGTTAACGAATTGTATATAAAATTACTTCCTCCTTCAGTTTCTATAAGAATGGCGATAGGCTCTGTAGATCCATCCTGAAATAAATTATAGCCTTCAGAAGACTCTTTTAAAATAAATTTTTTCCCTTCGTAGGCATAACTTTTAATAGAATCATTAGCTTTTGGAAGTGAGGTCACTTCTTCAACTACATTTTCAGCAACTGTCTTCACAGTACTTTCTACTTTTTTAGCCTGAGCAACTACAGGTGCAATTACTTCCTCAGAAACACCCTCTGCAGATTCATTTTGCATTTTCCTTGAAGATGGATCATATTTATAATTTAATTCTTCAATGCTGGTGAAGGCATCCCTCAAAGCTTCATGATAGGCAAGCTTGTATTCTTTCTCCCTGCTTCTCCCCTCTTTACTTTTAAAGACAACATCCCCGTTGCAGTCCTTCAGCTCAACTACTAGTTTTGTCACAAATAACCCTGAATTATTCTTCACATTAGATTTTAAACCTAAACACCCATTCATATTGAGATCCTGAGGTTTTTGTTCAGACTGCATTAAAGTGTTGTAGCCCTCCTGCTCAAAGAGAAATTTAAGAAGTGAATTTAACTGATATTCATTTACTTCACCTGCAAACTCAAAGCTTTCAGGAATTAAAACATATTTATATTCATTAATATTCTGTGCGGAAGACATTAAAATTCCTCCAAAAATAAATAGTGTTGTTAGTAATTTTTTCATAGATCTTTAAAAATAAACTGCATCCCCAATTGCAGGGACGCACTGTTAGCTTTTGCTAAATTAGTATAACCAATAATATCGTTTGCTGCAAGATAGATATTAAAATTTTTAAATCTTGAAGACATCATAAATCCAAGTTTGGTGAGAGTAAACTCATCTACGGCGTATGCCAGCCTGAATCTTAGATTATCGGTCACTTTTCTATCCCAGTAGGCCGTAACTCCATATGTAGGACCCTTTGGCCGGTTAACGCCAGAAATAATCATGCCGAATAAATTCATAAATCTTGGCTTCTTACTCAATAGATAATCACAGGGCAGTATAGACTTTCCAGTTCCAAATTGAAAAGATGCATTATACTTTAAAGGTCGCCAGGTAGTATACGTATTATTAGTGGTCTCCTCCTGTAAATTTCGATCTACCCGCTCCTCAAAGATCTCCCAATATGGAATTGTTGGTTCATTACCATCCAACTCGGGAAACAAAGGCTCTAATCCATTGGTTTGAAACGATCCAAAATAATTATAGTTCTCAACATCTTTTTGATGAAACATCAAGCCAAGATCCTGTATAGAGGCATTTATTGAAAACTGATCGGTAACGCGATAATTAAAACCCAGATCCACTCCAAGGCCGCCGTTCTGACCAAAAAAGGAGCGACTCAGTAATTCGGCCACTGCCTTATCTACAGTCATATCTTCTTCTTCCTTTAAAGAAGCATATCCAGAAGTATTCACAGTAACATCTAGCCCTCTTACTTCATGCAAATAAAAGTTAGGCCCTCCTGGAGTTTCGACTGTTCTAAAAAAACCATCATTACCTGTGCTTTCTGCATTGAAAATACCTGAATATAATTTGAATCTTCCACCTACCGTCAATTTCGCATCTACTTTATAATTAAATCCAGCATGATAGACGGTAAGCACCTCTCCCATAAAGTTAGCATCAGAAAACTTAAAATCCTGACCTATATAATCCGCATTCCCCTCAAAAGCCAGAAGTGCAGGATCTTTAGGGAAATATGCGAACACATCGAGTTCCTGATATATTCCTGCTGAAAAGTATCCCCTGGCCCCCATTTTCCAGCCAAACGAAAGAATTTCCAGCTGTTCATTGATCGAAAAATAATCTCCTGAAGTGATCTCGCGCATCACATTGCTAACCCGTTGATTCACGTTAGTTCCATCATCTGCAAAAATATCATAAGCAGTAACACCGGTAGACCCCGCTGATAAATGAATCTGGGAAAGAAAAGGAACCCCTATATGTCTGGTAAAATCTATTCTTGCTCCAGGATTTTGAAGTAGTGACTGCGGCAGATCGTCCACATTATACAACAATGGCCTGTTCTGACTAAAACCAGAAAAGAAAAAAAGAAGAAATATAATTGGGGCAAATCTCCTCATATTAAAATTCAAACCTGAATAGCCCTTTCGACATAAAATCTAGTTCACCTTCGAGCTCTTTACCAGCTCCAACAACCTCCAACTCCACTACCATTTGTATAGATCTACGCAATTTCTCAATTTCATTACTGTCTAGAACTCGCGTAGTATCTATTACAGATGTAGCAGCACCGGAACCTTCAGGAATTACATAAGCAACATTAAACTGGCTACGACCATTCTCGCCTAAAAATCTGATATTACTATTTATCTGGTAGGGAAATTTGTTTTGATGCTTAAATCTCAGGGCGGCATACATTAATCCATCCTGGATATAATCATCATCCAGAAATTCCAGCCTAACCGTATCTCTAATAACAGGTGTATATGCGTTGGTTTCGGAATCCAGAAAATCTGTTTCATTAAGTTGATAAAACAGCAGATCTACCTCCAGGTCTGGTTCAAGAGTGATATCTTCAGCCTGACTGAAATCAACATCCTTAAAACACGATGAAAAAAGAACACAGGAGATTAACCCTGAAAAAAGTAATTTTATGTATCTGGAATTCCGCAATTAAAAGATTTGTTGACGCACGAAAATACCTATTATCTCCTGTTATAAATAATTTAGAAGTTCTTTTAACTTTTGAACCTGAGGATACTGATCCTGAACCGTTTGCTCACTTGAACTAAGATGAATTACCCGCAGACCAAATTGATGAGCACCGATAATATCTGCCTCTAAATTATCACCTATCATGACAGATTTTGAAATTTCTGCCCCACTCTTGTTTAATGCTACCTGAAAGACCTGAGGATGAGGCTTTTTTACCCCCGCTTCTTCAGAAGTTGTAATAGTTTCAAAATAATCATGGATGCCGGAGCCTTTCATCTTTTTATGCTGAACCTCTTCGAACCCATTTGTAATAATGTGGAGCCTATATTGATCTTTAAGAGTATTTAAAAGTTCCATTCCTCCTTCCAGAAGGTGATTATTCTTGGGTAAATATTCAATATAATCGTCTGCGATCAGATTGATCGTGGCATCCAAAGTATCAAATTTTAAAGCAGTAAAACTTTCCTTTAATCGGCCAAAACGTAACGTTTCTTTTGAAACTGAATTGTTCCTGTATAGCTCCCAGTATTTGAAATTAATAGGCTTATAAACTTGAAGAAAATCTTCTACGTCTATGGTTATTTTCTGTTTTTCAAAAATCTCTTTGAAAGCCAGTTCAGAATTTCTATCAAAATCCCAAAGCGTATGATCTAAGTCAAAAAAGACATGTTCTATATTATCCAATTTCATGAATCTGTTTTAAAAGCGAGTAATAATAATCCTTGTTAGCATAGCCGGAGAAATCCTGACTCCTAAAAACACCGCGAAACATTCCTTTAACTTCCTTTACTTCTAATAACATTCGCCCGAGTTCTTCCTTCAGTTTATTTTTCGTCATATTATCAGCCACTTCCGAATTGAAAGCATAAGGATGAACCTTCAGCGGAGTGGTCACCTCCATATTGATATCATAGAAAAGATAGGGCGAACATGTCCCTGCCCTGAAGCCCAAAACATCTGGATATCCCATGGAGTGATCATTGTTTATTTCAAGCTCGGTTAGGTTATTGTATTGATCTGGTAATCGAAGATTATACTTAGAGTTCATAACATTTTCCACCGGACTATGTATAATTTCCTCCAACCGCAATTTTTCCTTTCTAAGACTTTTGATATTCTCCATTGCATAATAGCCCATAAGCAAACCTACTTTAGCATAATCTGCCACAGATTTAATAACCGCTCTATGCGGAATCCTGTTATGACTTATATTACGATCATGAATGGAAAAATCACTCAATTGAAACATAAACAGCATATATATTTTATGCTCTTTGATGAGATCAATTAGATCTTCAAAAATATCATGTGGATCATTTTTCACTCTAATCCACACCTGGAGCCTATCTATAACCTTTCCTATATTTAATTGAAACAGGTCTGCCCACATTCCTATAAAGCTCCTTAAAAAACCTTTATTCTTAAAAATGAAAGTATGTTCAG
The DNA here is from genome assembly GCF_000423065.1 of Christiangramia echinicola DSM 19838. Classification (GTDB taxonomy): domain Bacteria; phylum Bacteroidota; class Bacteroidia; order Flavobacteriales; family Flavobacteriaceae; genus Christiangramia; species Christiangramia echinicola. The sequence goes on along the minus strand of NZ_AUHG01000011.1, from coordinate 51,985 downwards.
AAGCGACTATAGTTCCCACTTTATATCTTCTATCTGCAAATTCCAGATCTGGGAAACGATCTAAAAGTACATCTCTAAATTTATATGCCCAGATATCCACAACCGGTTTATGCAGAAAGCTTTCCTGGTGAGCCAAACTTTCTGAAGCTGGAAAGCGACCATATTCATCTTTCACATGTGGAAGATATTCTTCATATCGGCTTAACAGGTAAAAGGAAGCGGCAAAAATATCAAACGGTAAACCACTTGCTTCGGGCAGAGGAAAGAAGCAAATTGTATCATCCCAGGGCAGCACTTTAATTTCAAGTTCAGAAAACCCCTGTTCCATCAAAAGATCAACCTTTTGTATAAAAAATTCATTCCCCAGAGCTTGTTTCCCATAAGACAGTTTTGCACCATCATGAGCAATGAACTCCTCTATCTTTGAAGTGAATTTAATAGGAATCCCCAGAATATGAGTGCAAATATTTTTGAACACATAAATTATCCTTGGGGTAACTTTTTGAGTATAGATCAATAACATTCAAAAGCAGTCTTAAAGCATACCTTCATCGGCAAAGCTAAGGTATGATTTTTCAGTTACAATAATGTGGTCGAGCACTTTGATATCAAGACTCTCAGCCGCAGTCTTCAATTTATTGGTAAGTTGCTTATCTGCTTCACTGGCTTTGAGATTTCCAGAAGGGTGATTATGTACCAGAATTAGGGAAACTGCTCCAACTTCAAGGGCCTTTTTCAAGGTTATGCGCACGTCTACCAGAGTTCCGGTTATTCCACCTTTACTAATCTGAAACTGCTCGATTACCTTATTGCTATTATTTAAATAGACGATCCAGAATTCTTCGTGACCAAGCTCCCCAATAACGGGCTGCATAATTTCAAAAACCGAATTACTGGAAGTGATCTTTTTTTGTTCCAAAGCTCCTTCCAACCTTCTTCTCCTTCCTAATTCTAATGCCGCCGATATCGTCACAGCCTTTGCCGGACCAATTCCTTTAAATTTACAAAGTTGATTTACAGACAACTTACCTAGTTCACTAAGATTGTTGCCGGTTGAGGAAAGAATCCTTTTTGCCAGATCCAGGGCACTTTCATTCTTACTACCTGAACTAATTAGAATAGCGATCAATTCAGAATCACTTAAACTAAGTTTTCCCTTTTGAAGTAGTTTTTCTCGTGGCCTGTCATCTTCAGCCCACTTCTTTATACTTAGATTGGTTCTTTCATCACTCATCTTAAGTTAAAGATAAACAATGAATTGGATCTGAATGAAAATTAACTAAAAGTAAGTATTTAGATCAAAGCTTTCAATTCCTCGAGATCCAGGCTACCATAATTACCACTGCTCATCATTAATAAGGCAGAATTATTAAAATCTGTCTGGTGCAGCTCATTTTTAAATTCTTCAGGATTTACGAAAACCTTTAAACCTTCCTTATTAAAAGCCTCCCTTATTTGATCTACTGAAACCTCTTCCAGCTTTTTATTCGCTACTGCTTCTGGAGAATAAAAAACCAGGGCAACATCGGCTTCAGAAAGAGTGTTATTATACTCTTTAAGAAAGTCTGCATTTAAACTACTATAAGTATGCAGCTCTAAGCAGGCAACCAGTTTCTTATTTGGATATTGCTCTTTAACTGCTGCAGTGGTTGCTCTTACTTTAGAGGGACTATGGGCAAAATCTTTAAATATTACAGCCGAAGTTGATTCAGCAATTTTCTCAAGTCTTTTAGAAGCCCCTTTAAAAGTGGAGATTGCCTCATAAAAATCATCCTCATCAACACCCATATGCTGACAGATCCATTTAGCACCAGCAAGATTGTTTAGATTATGCCTTCCAAATATCTCTAAAGGCATTTCTCCTTCTGGTACATCCAGAACTGTATGTTCTCCATCTGTATGATATTCTGGTGTTTGATACGGATGCTTTCTAATAGGGATTTCGGTTCCCCCGGCTAACCTTTTCACCTCTGGATCTTCTTCATTATAAACCAGAATACCTCCATTTACAATTGAATCTATAAAAATCCGGAACTGCTCAACGTAATTCTCATAGGTTGGAAATACGTTGATGTGATCCCAGGCGATTCCGCTTAACAAGGCTATATTTGGCTGATATAAATGGAATTTTGGGCGTCTATCTATAGGTGAAGAAAGATATTCATCTCCCTCTATAACTATAAAATCATTTTCTTCGGTAAGATGCACAGGATTATCAACCCCCTCTATTGCTGCACCTACCATATAATCTATCTCTTTATCGTGATAATTCATCACATGAAGAATCATTGACGTGATACTCGTTTTTCCATGAGAACCTCCAATAACTACTCTGGTTTTATTCTTTGCCTGTTCGAATAAAAATTCTGGATAAGAATAGACTTTCAATCCTAATTCTTCAGCTTTCAGCAATTCTGGATTATCAGCCTTCGCATGCATTCCAAGAATTACCGCATCCAGATCTTTACTTATATTTTCAGTAAACCAACCAGTACTTTCAGGAAGAATCCCATACTCTTTTAATCTGGATTTAGCAGGCTCAAAAATAGCATCGTCACTTCCGGTAATTTCATATTCCTTTTGAGTTAATGCTATTGCTAAACTATGCATAGCACTACCTCCTATGGCAATAAAATGAATTCTCATAGAAAAATTTTGTGCAAATATATGATTTTGAAACAGGGTATAGCAAGATCAAAGCCTCTGGATCTTCTGTTTTTCAATTAACGCCTTTTCAAACCCAGGATCAATTGAAAGTGATTTTTCAATATGAGCTAAAGCGGCCTTTTGATTACTCTTTATTCTTTCTATCTGCGCTAACCTGTAATAGGCCCAAGCCGGAGACTTCAGATCTTTATATCCATAATCCTCGATATATTGCTTCAGAAAATTTTCTCCTGCATCCAATTGAATTTCATAGATTGCTGAGGCTTCTCCTAACTCATATTTCAAGTAGTTACGGGTGATCAATCCAGGTTTATTTACAGCTAGCCTTATAGCCTCTTCATATTTATTTTTGGCAAGATCCCGATACTCCTGAATTTTGTATATGTAAGCGTCAGCTAAAAGTGCATCCACTTCATTTATTCTATCAAGATCTGATGCATAACTTTCTGCGATAGTTTTACTCCCTCCAATTATACTGGGTATTTGCATATACAATTCTACAAGTGCCCTGCGTGTTTCTTTATGAGTAGGATCAAGATCTGCCGCCTTCTTCAGGTATTTCTTAATATCACCGAGTAAGATAGCAGCCTGAAATTTAGAACCATAATAAGCTTTCATACCCATAGCCCCTCCCAATTTGAAATTATACATGGCATTTTCTGAATCTAGATCAACAAGAGTTTCGTAATAATCAATTGCCTTATCCCATTCTTTATTAAAACTGGAAATATCTCCTAGAAATTCTAATGCCTTAGGATTATTCTCGTATTGAAGTAAAATTTTTTCGGCTTCTACAATTTCCCCATTATTGAGGAGTTTTTCAGCATCTTTTAGTGTCTGCTGTGCCAAAGAATTGACTGCGAAAAGACAAAATATCCCAATGATTAACTTATTCTTTATTAACATAAATATATTTTTTATAAATTTAGCGTGCCCAAAGAGTTGTCACTCAGCAAACTTAAGGCCTCTGGAGTCAAATGTTAAGATGTTTCTTAATTTAACTCCGCATATTAAATATTATTTTAATATTTGTGCAACTTTTAATGAGTTTTAACCGAATACAAATTTTTTGAATTTAACACCTAGCCTATGCAAAATTTTACTTTTGGGAGGAAAGGCCTTAATTGGTTCCTTTTCGCCTTTCTATTGTTTATTGGAAACCTGCCCTCTTTTGGCCAGACGGACTGTGTCTCAGTATCAGACCCAGCCCCTTCCAATCTATGTTATCTAGAAAGCACAATTGCTAATTTAGAAGCCGCTAGTGGCGCAAGCACTACGAGTGGTGATATTGTGTTTTTTAATGAAGCGGACTCCACGAATCCTTTGAGTCCGAGCGAGTTCTTAGTTGATGGAGAAGATTATTTCGCTGGAAGCTCGGACCCTAGTTGTTCTGAAAGAGAGCAGATTACAGTGAATTTTGAAGACACCACTCCTGCTCCAACTTCAAATTATGGAAACATTTATTCTCCATGCCTTTCATCTGAAACCGAAACCAGACCGGTTTCCGATCTTTTACAAGGATTTACTGAAGATTCTGCAGACTTAATCGCGTTTACGTCACGTACTGGCGGGGACACAGCTGCTCCTTCAGATGACCTTGAAGCAGGTGAAACTTATTTTATTGGACAAAACACCAGTGGAACCTGTAATTTTTCTTATAGAACACCAGTAAGATATAGCCCAGATCCAGCAATTGCTCCAACCGCAGATTCTACACAGGAATTGTGTGAAGGTGCTACCATAGCTGATTTGGAAGCTAGCGGGACAAGTGCAAACACACAGGCAATTTTTTGGTATTCTGCTGATAACTCGATCACAAGACTGGATTCTTCTGAAGAGCTGGTTAATGGAGCGACTTATTATGCAAGCCAAATAATTAATAATGAAGGAATTCCTGAAGAACCATGTGAAAGTCAGGATAGAACCCCTGTTACTGTAACTCTAATTGAGGGACCAGATGCAGGTGAACAAGTAGGTGATGGAACAGTATGTGAATCTGATGTACAGGAAACATTTCCTTCTAACGATGAAGTTAGAAATTTCTACTTGGGTCTTTTAGAGGAAGGAGTTCCGACTGATGGTACTTTTAATCCTACTATTGATCAAATAGTATCCCAATATCAAAATGATGTGGCTAACGACGATGGTTTGGGTGACTTCACCACAACGTATACTATAGGTGAAGAAAATTGCCAGGATTCAGTTGAACTAACAATATCTGTAGTTCCTGCTGAAGATGCTGAAGCGGGGGACAATTTCTCAGATTCATATTGTATTGACCAGAATGAAAATTTCGATTTATACAGCTTTTTAAGCGATGATGCTATTGTAACCGGAGAATTTTCAGCTCCATTCGAAGATGGAGTGTTCAATCCTTCAGAAGAGGGAGAAGGAACATATACTATCACTTATTCAGTTAATGAGGGTAACTCTTGTGTAACTGGTTCTGATGAAGCTACTTTTACTATTGAAGTAAATGAAGTAAATGAAGAGAACATTACAATTAATATCGATCCCTCGGAATACGAAGGAATGGACGAAAATCAAATTCTTGCTGATTTAAGCAGCAGATTTACTCCTTTCTTCGAGGGAACTCCAGATTTCTCTGCCTTTGACCCTGAGCTAGAAACTGCATTTGCAGGATTAGATCCACAAAATCCTGAAGGAACTTATCAAGTTACCTATTCCGGCAACCCTTGTGAGATTTTAAACTTCACTATTATTATTGAAGAAGAAGTAGTGGTAGATCCAGTTCCAGGGGACCCTACGGGAATTGTTTGTGAAAACGACGTTCAGGAAACTTTTCCTAGTATAGATGAAATTAGAAAATACTACCTGGCTTTATTACCAGAAGGCACACCAAGAAATGGAACTTTTGATCCTACACCAAGCGAATTGGCAGATATGTATCAAGATGATTTGGCAAATGATGATGGCTTGGGTGACTTTACAACCACTTATACAGTAAACGGTAATTCCTTTGAGCTTACAGTAACTGTAATTGCAGCGGTAGAAGCAAATGCCGGTGATTTCGACAACATCCCTGATGTTTGTACAGGAGATGCTATCATAGATCTTACTACATTAATCAACAATGATCCGGATGCTCAATCTGGAGGAACATTCTCAGGAACTGGCGTTTCTGGAAATATGTTTGATCCATCAACTGGTCAGGGCTCTTATATTATTACATATACGGTAGATGATTCTACTGGATGTATTGTAGAGGGAGATACTGATAGCACAGAATTTATCATCACAGTTGTAGAAGGTGATGCTAATGCAGGTGAAGATGGAACAGCAAATCTAAATGAAAATGATGATCCTGTAAATTTATTTGATTACCTAAACGGTGATCCGGATACAGGAGGAACCTGGAGCCCTGGAAACCCAGATGGTTCATTTGATCCGGGAACAGATCCTGAAGGAGATTATATGTATACTGTGACTGACGGAGATTGCTCTGATTCAGCAATTGTAACTGTAATTATTGAATCAGATACTAATTGCACCGATAACGAAGCTGGTTCAGACAATTTTGGTATTGTTTGTTTAGATGATGTACAGACTACTTTCCCTTCTGTTGATGAAACTAGGAAATACATTTTAGCTCTTAGAGATTCAGGTGTACCTAGTAATGGGTCATTTAACCCAAGTATTAGTCGTTTGATCGAGTTGTATAATGATGATGCAGACGGGCTTGGAGACTTTACTACAACTTACACAGTCACTGTTGATGGTTGTACTGACTCCACTGATTTAACTGTAAGAGTTGTTGAGGAAGGACCAGCAAATGCTGGAGATTTTGATAATATTGAAGATATTTGTTCAGATGAAGAAATTATAGATCTTGACACTTTAACGAATAATGATCCTGATGCAACTATAGGAGGAATATTTTCTGGTACAGGTGTTACAGATAATGAGTTTGATCCGTCTGTAGGAGCTGGAACATACACAATCACATACACAGTTGATGAATCTACTCCTTGTACAACTGGAAGTGATTTTGCAATCTTTGAAATTACAGTTGAGGAAGCTCCAGTATCTGCAAATGTAAACAGAAGCTTATGTATTAGTGAAGCTCAAAGTTTAATAACAGATACATCTGCTCTTACAATTTATCTAAATGATATTTTAACAGAAGCTGGGGTAGAATCTACTAATGCAGATGGTTTTGACGATGAAGACCTTTTAGAAGGTCAAGCACTTCTTGGTTTCATAGAAAATCCAACTTCAGATTCAGAAACTTTTAATTTTAGTTATGTAGATGAATCTGCTAATTCTGTTTGTAGTGATGGACTAATTAACATTGCTGTTACTATAAATAATGAATTAGATGCCGAAGCTGGAACGATAGAAGATCAAAATGTTTGTGTAACAGATGGCATGATTGATTTATCAGCATACTTAGGCTCTGACTCAATATCTGGTGGAACTTTCACTGGAACAGGAGTATCTGAAAATATGTTTGATTCGTCAGTTGGAGCTAACGAAGATGGATATTTAATTACATATACCGTAGATGACAGCATTGAATGTGTAGCAGACGGAACTACAGACTCTGAAGATTTCTTGATTTTCATTAATAACGGAGTTGATGCTGGAGATAGTAATAGCGGAGATGTTTGTCGAGCGAATGTGGGCGACCTCTTCCCTAATGATACTTCTGTACGCAGATATTATTTTAACCTATTGGAAGATGGTGTTTCTAGGAATGGCTCATTTAATCCTTCAATTCAACAATTGATAACAGATTATAATGCGAATCCTGAACAGGATGTATTCACAACAACTTACACTATTACTAACGGAGGTTGTTCAGATAGCGTTGATTTAACTATTAATGTTTATGATTCAATCCCAGCTGTAATTGGAGACATTACAGATCCAGATCCAATTTGCAGAAATGCAGAAGATGTAGATCTGTTCTCATTCTTGCCTGCAGATGCAAATCCAAATGGAACATTTGAAGGTTACGATAATGGAGTATTCAGTCCTTCAATGGAAGGTGCAGGTACATTCACCATTACGTATTCACTTTCTGATGATTCTCCATGTACGGAAGGTACAGCTACTGCAGATTTCACAATTACAGTAACAGAATCCGCCTATGCAGGTATGGACGTAACAGTTCCTGATGCATGTACTAATGATACTGAAGTTGACCTGAACGGTTCAATTTCAGCTGATGCAGATGCTGGAGGGGTTTTCACCCTTGATTCAACAGGAGAAGTTATTGCTGATGGAATACTTGATATTTCAGGACTTGCTACAGATACGTACACTATTACTTATACAGTAGCAGAGATCAATGACTGTGGCGATGATGACGCAACTTTAACCTTAACGGTTTCAGAAGCACCAGCTGGACCAACAGTAGATGGAGATCCATTTACTTTCTGTGCGAGCAATGCACCTACGGGAGCTGATCTTTCTGCAACAGGTTCTAACCTAACTTTCTATTCTGACGCTGAATTATCAACAATGGTAATGGCTGAAGATGCTCTAACTACGGGTACATATTATGTAACTCAAAGAGCTGATGATGGTGGTTGTGAATCTAATGCAACTGAATTTTCAGTAACCGTTAATGATGCAGACACTCCTACAATTTCTGATTCAACATTAGAATTCTGTGACTTTGACGACCCAACAGTTGCTGATCTAAGTGCTGAAATTAACGAGACAGGAACAATCACCTGGTACGATTCAGCAGATGGAGACAATGCATTAGCAGAAGGAACTCCATTGCAAGATGGTACAACCTACTACGCAGCATTATTTGATGCAGACTCGGGATGCGAAAGCTCAGTGAGACTTGCAGTAACTGCTCTAGTAGAAAATTGTCCGGTAGTTATACCAGAAGGATTCTCTCCAAATGGAGATCAACTAAATGACACCTTCGATATCAAATTTATTGAAGAAGTATATCCTAATTACACTATCGTCATCCACAATAGATATGGAGATGTAGTTTACAGAGGAAATGCCAACACCCCAGATTGGGACGGTTTCAGCAGTGAAAGCTCATTTGGTGATAATCTATTACCAGTAGGGGCTTACTTCTACTACTTGGACTACAATGATGGTAGTACCGAGCCAGTAAGAGGAACTGTATACTTAAGTAGATAATTAGGATAAACAAGAAAACGAAATGAAAAAAATAATCACAAAATATTTAATATTCGCAGGCATTATCCTTTTCTCTATAAAAGGTATGTCACAGCAAGATCCTTTATTCACTCAGTACATGTATAATATGAGTGTAATGAATCCTGCTTACGCAACAGACGATCCAGGAATGCTAAATCTTGGAGCTATATATAGAATGCAATGGACAGATGTTGATGGTGCACCTCGCACCCTCAACTTCTTTGCCCATACTCCCGTAAGTGAGAGAGTAGAATTAGGTCTAACAGTTGTTCATGACGAAATTGGTAATGTTGAAAAACAAAATAATATTACCGCAGATTTCGCTTATGTAATCCCAACTGGTGAGAAAACTAACCTTTCATTTGGAGCGAAAGCAGGTCTTACAACATTTGATGCAAATCTTTCAGGGTTAAACTTAAATGACCCGAATGATCCTGCATTCGAAAATGTGAGTGAAATTTTTCCTGTATTCGGTGTTGGAGCGTTCTGGTTTGGAGACAATCACTATTTAGGTGTATCTGCTCCTAACTTGTTAACTTCTGAGCATATCGATAACAGTCAGTTATTACGTGATCGTGGTTCAGAAGAGATCCATTACTACCTAACCGGTGGTTATGTATTCGACATTAGTGAGAACTTCAAATTGAAGCCTTCTACAATGGTAAGAGGTGTGCAAGGAGCTCCATTATCTGTTGATGTAAACGCGAACGTTCTGTTATACGACAGACTTGAAGCTGGTGTAGGTTATAGATTCGACGAAACTGTAACCGGTTTGATTAACTTTAGAGTTACTCCAGGCCTTAGAATTGGATATGCTTATGACTATCCAACCTACGATTTAAGTAACGATGGATCACATGAGATCATGCTATTATTTGATTTCGATCTATTCGGACTTAAAAAAGGATATGACAAATCACCAAGATTCTTCTAAAACCCGAATAACATGAAAAATATATATAGTACACTTTTAATAATTTTTGTAAGCATCACTGCTTTCGGACAGAAGTCTGACATCAGGGATGGGAACAAGTTCTTTGCTCAGGCAGCTTATATTGATGCTGCAGATGCATACGAGAACGTTAACAATAAATCACAGGAGGTTCTACAAAATCTTGGAGATTCATATTTCTATACTAACCAGATGCAAAATGCAGCTGAAGTATATGAATTACTTTTTCTAAGACACGCAGAAGCTACAGAGTCTGAATTTAAATTTAGATACGCTCATGCTTTAATGGCAGCTGGAAATTATGTGAAAGCTGATGAGTTGATGAATGAGCTAACTGGTGAAAACTGGGATCATGAGAAATTTGCAAGCGAACTTGATACGATGGTTCCTCACAAATTCAACTATGACCAGGTAATGAACAACCAGTCTTCCTCAGACTTTGGTATTGGATTCTACGGAGACCGTGTTGCTTTTGCTTCAACTAGAAATCAGGAGCGTCCTGTTTACCCATGGAACAAACTTCCAACTCTAGATCTATACAGTGCTGCCATGGATGACGAAGGAGAAATGACAGATATCGTTCTTTTCTCTGATGCCATCAATACAGATGAGCATGAGAGTTCTGCTACTTTTAGCAAGGATGGTACAGTGATGTTCTTTGACAGAACTAACGAAGACAGGGTGAAGAACGAGAACGATGTTCGCGTTGCTCATATTAGTCTTTACCGTGCTGAAAATGTTGACGGAGAATGGACAAATGTTGAGAAACTTCCATTTAGCAGCGAAGAGTATTCAGTTGAGCACCCTAGCCTAAGCGCAGATGGTTCTAAACTGTACTTTTCAAGTGATATGCCTGGCGGAAGCGGTTCTTTTGACATTTATGTTGTAGATGTGAATGAGGATGGAACTTATGGAACACCTCAAAATTTAGGACCAGCAGTTAATACTGCTCAAAGAGAACAATTCCCTTTTATTAGTGATGAAGATGTTCTTTACTTCACATCTGATGGTCACCAGGGATTTGGAAATCTTGATATTTTCAGAACTGAAGGTGATTTCTCAGAAGTAGAAAATCTAGGTGCATCTATCAACGGTGGTAACGATGATTTCGCTTTTGTAATTAAAGAAGGTGAAGAAACTGGATTTTTCGCATCTAACAGAAGAGGAACAGATAACCTATACCAATTCACTCGTGAAGAGAATGAAGTTATTGAGGCTCCAACTGTAACTGATGAAACTAGTGGTCAGGATATCATCCCAATCGATGGTAGCAAGATCTACTTCGACTTTGACAAGGCTACAATTAAGCCAGAATCTAAGCCGGTACTTGACTCTGTTGTAACCTACATGAACGACTACCCTAACATTAAGGTGAAGGTAGAGTCTCATGCAGATGCTAGAGGAAGTGATAAGTATAACATGGATCTTTCTAAGAGAAGAGCAGCTTCAACTGTAGATTACCTTGTTGAAAAGGGAATTGACAAAGGAAGACTTATTTCTGAAGGATATGGGGAAAGCAGACCCGTTAACGATTGTACCGAGCCAACAGGTTGTACAAACGAGCAGTATGCTAAGAACCGTAGAAGTGTATTCGTAGTATCGAATCGTAATAGTTCGATGAATGAAGATACAGATATGGATGATTCAGAAATGAATGAAGAGGAAATAGATGAGCAGGAAGAGAACTAAGTTCTTCACCTGATTCAACTAACCAATCAATTAGTAAAAAGCCCCATGCATTTGCGTGGGGCTTTTTTAATTATAAATATTAGTGAACTACTTTTTGGGAGGGTAGCCTTCCAAAGCCTTAGCCACTATTTTATCAAAGCTTTCTTTTCTCTTCTGTGGATCAGCATCAAATGAATACGGACTTTCAACAACCGCCTGCCAGATAAGTACATCCTTTTCTACATCTATAAAATCGAAAGTGAGCTTAAGATAAGTATCCATCTGGCCAATTGGGACACCACCAGAGACTCCAACTCCAACATTACCTCCTCCTCCACCAATTCCAACTCCAACGCGGCTACGATTATCCTGCTGGAATGCTTCAGTGTATACATTTACATATATTCCGGGATTTTCAGAATCTGTAAACCCTTTTTCCTTTAAACCTGATTTTAGGCTTTCTATAAGCCGGGAATCATCTAATTGACTAAGACCTGACTGGAAATCTGGAAATATTGAGTAGGTTGAATACTGGTCGAAATTGACCTTTTGATCATAATCGTAAACTGCCTGAGGTGCATTACAGGCAGCTACGAATAATAATAGAATAGAATATTTGAAGAGTTTCATAAACTGATTTTTACTAAAATTACGCAAAATCAGTTCGAAGCTTTATAGCTTTAACAGGATTTAAACAGGCTGCTAATTAAGCATTTGCCATAATTTATCCTTTAATTCAGTCAATCCCATTTGAGCTACGGAAGAAATGAAAATGTAAGGAAGCTTGAATTCTTTGTCCAATTCTTTAGACAGTTCAGCTTTCAATTCGTCATCCAGAAGATCACTTTTAGAGATAGCGATCAATCTGTCCTTATCCATTAATTCAGGATTATAACGCTTCAATTCGTCTAGCAGGATATCATATTGTTCTTTAATATCTTTAGCATCTGCAGGGATAAGAAACAACAACGTAGAATTTCTCTCAATATGCCTTAGGAATCTATGCCCTAAACCTTTTCCTTCAGCTGCACCCTCAATAATCCCAGGAATATCGGCAACCACAAAAGTTTTAAAATCTCGATATTCTACAATTCCAAGATTAGGCTTAAGAGTGGTAAACTCATAATTGGCAATTTTAGGCTTAGCCGCAGTAATAACAGATAACAATGTAGATTTTCCTGCATTTGGAAATCCTACCAGACCCACATCAGCAAGAACTTTTAATTCCAGCGTGATATCTATTTGCTGTCCATCAATTCCCGGCTGTGCGTACCTGGGAGTCTGATTCGTGGAACTTTTAAAATGCCAGTTCCCTAAACCACCTTTTCCACCTTCTGCAACAATAAATTCCTGACCATCTTCAGTTATTTCTTTGATGATCTCGTTGGTTTCGGTATCACGAATTACGGTTCCCAATGGAACATCGATATATTCATCTGTTCCCTGAGCTCCAGAACTTCTTTGCTTACTCCCGTTTCCACCATGTTCAGCTTTTACGTGTCGCTTGAACTTGAGGTGAAATAACGTCCAGAGGTTTTTGTTTCCTTTTACAATAACATGGCCTCCACGACCTCCATCTCCACCATCGGGTCCACCTTTAGTTATATATTTTTCCCTATGCAGGTGAGCAGAGCCCTTTCCTCCTTTTCCGGAAAAAACATGAATTTTCACATAGTCAACAAAATTCCCTTCAGTCATTTTCTTATTATTTCATTAATTCGTCAATCACTTTGCTTAATCGCTCTGTGATCTCCCCGATACTACCAACACCATCAACACCAAAATACTTATTCTGTTTCTGATAATAGTTTTTTAAAATGGCAGTTTCATTATAATATACTTTGATCCGGTTTCTAATAACCGCTTCATCAGCATCGTCTTTTCTACCAGAAGTTTTTCCTCTTTCCAATAAACGCTCAACTAGAATTTCGTCTTCAACTTCTAACGCAATCATAGCATGAACTTCAGTCCCTTTAGATTCAAGGTAGGCGCTCAAAGCTTCTGCCTGAGCTTCAGTTCTTGGAAAACCGTCAAAGATAAATCCGTTAGTCCCTTCATTCTTTTCAACTTCAGCATTTAGCATGTTAATGGTCACCTCATCTGGAACCAACTGCCCTTTATCTATGAAAGATTTTGCACTAAGACCCAATTCTGTTTTATTCTTGATATTGTACCGAAAAACATCCCCGGTAGAAATATGAATCAGTTCGTACTTATCTTTAAGAATTGATGCCTGAGTTCCTTTGCCTGCGCCCGGAGGACCAAACAATACTAGATTTGTCATTGTTTTTTCTTTGCGTTTATATACTTGAGTAAGGTTACGCCCCAATCCGTCATAATCAAGACCATAACCAACTATAAATTTATTCGGGATGTCAATTCCTTTAATTTGAACTGGAACATCCTTTTTATATGCTTCCGGTTTAAAAAATAATGTAGCTACTTTATAACTGGCAACTTCCGCACTTTTTAAGATCTTATCAATTTCAACCAGCGTATTCCCGGTATCTACAATATCCTCCAGCAATACTACCTGCCTGCCTTTTAACTCCTGGTTTAACCCAACCAGAGTTTTTACATTTCCGGTAGATTCGATGCCGTCATAAGAACCCATTTTCACAAAACTCACCTCACAATCACTATTAAATCTTTTGATAACTTCTGAAGCGAACATAAAAGACCCGTTCAAAACTCCAATAAAAACTGGCTTTTGCCCGGCATATTCCGCATTTAATTCATCAGAAATCTTATCTATCGCCGTGATAATTTCTTCTTCAGAAATATAAGGCTCAAATTCAAGATCGTGTAGTTTTATCAAAACTTTCAAATTTTAAGTCGCAAAGATAAGGAATCTCAATAAGCCCAACAGCCCGATTTCTTACCGAATATGTATGGCAGGAATTTCGAATAAGTTATTTTTGCGAAAAGCCTATTGAATTTATGGTAAATTATTTCTCTTCAGACTTTAAACTAGCTATTCTTGGTGGTGGTCAATTAGGAAAAATGATGTTGTACGAAACCAGAAAGTACGATATACAAACACTAGTTCTGGACCCTAATAATGAAGCTCCATGCAAAATTTCATGCAACTACTTTGAGCAGGGCGATCTAATGGATTATGAAACAGTATTAAATTTTGGTCGAAAAGCAGATGTAGTCACTTTTGAAATTGAAGGAGTGAATATTGCAGCTTTAAAACAGCTGGAATCTGAGGGAATAAAAACTTTTCCATCGGCAGAGACTTTGGAAAAAATCCAGAATAAGGCTGTGCAGAAAGAATTTTATAAAACAAATAATATTCCTACGGCAGATTTTGAGGTTTTTCAAAGGATAGATGATTTGAAAAATTCCGTTGCAAATGGTAAGATAAAAATTCCATTTGTCTGGAAAAGTGCTACAGGAGGATATGACGGAATGGGAGTTTCAGTAATTAAAAATATTGAAGATCTAAATGATCTGTCTGAAGGTGAATGTATCGCCGAAAATCTGGTACCTTTTAAAAATGAACTCGCCGTAATCGTAGCCAGAAATCCTTCAGGCGAAATGAAGACCTACCCGGTGGTGGAAATGGAATTTCATCCTACGGCCAACCAGGTTGAGTATGTAATTTGCCCGGCGCGAATAGACGATAAAGTTGCTGAGAAAGCCAGGAAGTTAGCTGAAAGTGTTTCAGAAGCATTTAATCATGTAGGATTACTTGCGGTTGAAATGTTCCAGACTAAGGATGATGAAATACTGGTAAATGAGGTAGCGCCCAGACCACACAACAGTGGCCACTATAGCATTGAAGGCTCCTACACCAATCAATTTGAACAACAAATAAGAGCCATACTTAATCTTCCTCTAGGAAACACAGATAGCAAAGTGGGCGGAATTATGGTAAATTTAGTGGGAGCTGAAGGTCACGAAGGCGAAGTGGTTTATGAAAATATTGAAGAAATCATGAAACTGGATGGCGTAACCCCGCATATTTACGGGAAGAAGCTCACGCGTCCTTTCAGAAAAATGGGACACGTAACTATTGTTGATATAGACCTGGCTAAAGCAAGAAAGGTTGCTGAAAAGGTTAAAAATAGCATTAAGGTAATAAGCAAAAATAAATAGCATGGGAAAAGTAGCAGTTATTATGGGTAGTACAAGTGACCTACCCGTTATGCAAGATGCCATAGATATACTTAAAGGTTTTGATATTGAGGTAGAAGTTGATATCGTGTCAGCTCACCGGACTCCTGAAAAGCTTTTTGATTTCAGTAAGACTGCCCATGAAAAAGGCATAAAAGTAATTATTGCCGGCGCTGGTGGTGCCGCTCATTTACCAGGAATGGTTGCTTCAATGTCCCCTCTTCCTGTAATTGGAGTGCCTGTAAAATCAAGAAATTCTATCGATGGATGGGATTCTGTACTTTCTATATTACAGATGCCAGGTGGAGTTCCAGTTGCGACTGTAGCCCTGGATGGCGCAAAAAATGCAGGAATACTGGCAGCACAAATTATCGGAACTTCTGATAAATGCGTTCTGGATAAGGTACTGGTTTACAAGGAAGGTTTGAAACAGAAAGTATTAGAAGGGGCAAAATCGATTAAAAAATAACGAAGGCCGCGAATGCGGCCTTCTAGTAGTGAACTTTGTAATCTGTACTTATTATTTATTAACCATTCTAAATATAAAACCAGAACTTCGCAAACTACTTTCTTTTATATCAAAGTAAATATTACGTTAATTTTTTCACGAACGAAACGCCAAATTAGTTAAAAAAATATTGAATACCACATTTAAGCTAATATTTTTTACCAATAGCGTTAATTGAACTATTTATATGGATTCTGAAAATATACTATTATCACAATTTAAATATGCTCCATTCTCCAAAATTAAAACAGTAGACTATAAACCTGCTATTTTAGAAGCCGTGGAGCTGGCGAAAGAAGAAATTAAAGAAATTGTTTCATCTAAAGAGGTACCTACTTTTAAAAATACTATTGAGGCACTGGAATTCTCAGGGGAAAAACTTTATAGGGTAACCAGTATATTTTTCAATATAAATTCTGCCGAAACCAATGAAGAGATCCAAAAGATCGCGCAGGAAATTTCACCAGTACTTTCAGAGTTCAAGAATGATGTTATCCTTAATAAGGATCTCTTTAAAAGAATAAAGGACGTTTTTAGCACTAAAGAAACCCTGGATCTTACTAAGGAGCAGTCAACTCTTCTAGATAAAAAATATAAAGTCTTTACCAGAAACGGGGCTAATCTTCCTGATGAAAAACAAGATGAATTAAGGGAAATAGATAAACAACTATCAAAACTTAAGCTCAAATTTGGAGAAAATGTTCTTGCTGAAACAAACAGGTACGAACTCCAGATTACAGATGAAAGCAGATTGGATGGTTTACCTGAAAGCTTCAAAGATGAAGCCCGTTCTGTCGCGAAATCCAAGGATAAGGAAGGCTGGATTTTCACTTTAGAATATCCAAGTTACATCCCTTTTATGAAATATGCCGAAGACAGGGAATTACGAAAAGAGCTTGCTCTCGCCTTTGGCTCCAGAGGTTTTCATAACGATGAATTAGACAACCAAGACAATGTTCTTCAAATTGCAAAATTAAGATATAAAAGAGCTAAACTTCTAGGTTTTGAATCTCATGCGCATTTTGTACTGGAGGAAAGAATGGCCGAAACTCCGGAAAAAGTTGATTCTTTCTTAAATGAAATGCTGGAAAAAGCAAAACCAGCTGCTGAAAGAGAATTTAAAGAACTGGAGGATTTCGCAAAAGAGTTAGATAATATAGATCAACTTCAGAAATGGGATTCTGCCTATTATGCTGAAAAGCTTAAACAGAAATTATTCAATCTGGATGATGAAAAATTAAAACCCTACTTCAAATTAGAAAATGTAATTGATGGAGTTTTTACAATCGCCGGGAAATTATATGGCCTTAATTTTGAAGAAGTAAATAATATTGACAAATATCATCCTGATGTAAAAACCTTTGAAGTCACTAATGAATTCGGAGAGGATGTTGCATTATTCTATGCCGACTTCCATCCACGTCCAGGAAAACGTGATGGTGCATGGATGACTATCTATAAGCAGCAATATGTAAAAGATGGTAAAAATGAACGTCCGCATATTTCTATAGTTTGCAATTTCACTAAACCCACAGAAAAAGAACCTTCATTATTAACTTTTAATGAGGTTACCACTTTATTTCATGAATTTGGTCATGCCCTGCACGGAATGCTGGCAAATACAACCTATCCAAGTCTATCTGGAGCTAACGTTTATTGGGACTTTGTAGAGCTACCTAGTCAGGTTCTGGAAAACTGGTGCTATGAAAAAGAATCACTTCAGTTATTCGCAAAGCACTACAAGACTGGAGAAGCTATTCCGCAGGAATACATAGAAAAGATAAAAGAATCGGCTAATTTCCTTGAAGGAATTGCAACCTTAAGGCAGCTAAGCTTTGGAATGCTTGATCTTAGCTGGCATGGTATAGATCCAACTCCAATTGATGACGTTAAAGAACATGAAGTTGAAGCATTTAAAGCCACAAAACTTTACCCAGAGGTTGATTCCAATTGTATGAGCACGGCTTTCTCTCATATTTTCCAGGGAGGATATGCTGCAGGCTATTATTCCTATAAATGGGCTGAAGTTCTGGATGCAGACACCTTCGAATATTTTACCGAGCATGGTATCTTCAGTAAAGATATTGCAGATAAGTTCAGGGAAAATATACTTTCCAGGGGTGGAACAGAGCATCCTATGGAATTATATAAAAGATTCAGAGGCAAAGAACCTAAACCAGATGCATTGCTTAGAAGAGCAGGTTTGATCTCGAAATAGTTGAAAACAGGAATGGTATCAGGAAATCTTATCTTTTCTATAACTATTGATAGTCATTCTTTTGCTACTTTTGAGTAGAACAGACGAACTATACATCATGTCAGCCAACACCCTCGACCCTAATAAATGGGTCGATAGATATTCAGATTATCTTTTTAATTACACGATTGTTAGGGTTAATAATCGCGAGGTAGCTAATGATCTAATCTCAGAAACCTTCCTGGCAGCTTTAAAATCGGCTAAGAATTTCAAAGGTGAAGCAAGCGAAAGAACATGGTTGATTTCGATTCTTAAGAGAAAAATCATAGATTACTACCGCAAAATTAATTCACGTAAAGGTAAAGCGGAAGTCAAGCTTAACTATTCAGATGATTACAATGAGGGTGAGTGGCTTGAAGAACAGGTAGCAGATCAATTCGACCGAACAGCAGAGGATGAAATGGAAAATACTGAGCTTGGTCTTGCCATACTTGAATGCCTTGACAGCATAAATGAGAAACATGCTGAAATTTTCAAAAGAAAAACAATTGACGGTGCAGACACTGAAGCAATTTGTAATGAATTCAATATCACGCCGTCTAACCTTTGGGTTATTATACATAGGGCCAGAACCGCTCTGGCCGCTTGTTTAGAAAAAAACTGGTTCTAGTTATGAGTAAAAAAAGTAAGTTTTTTTTTATTGATTGTTCTGAAGCTGCAGATTGCTGCAACAAAGCACAGTATGAAGAGGCAAATTTCCTGGATAAGGCAAAATTGTATATTCACCTGATACTCTGCAAAACCTGCCGGAAATTCTCACAGAGAAATTCTAAACTCACAGATCTTCTAGATAAATCGAAAATTGAACCCTGCCCTGAGGAAAAAAAACAGCAATGGCGTGAAGAGATTAAAAAGGAATTTGCGGAAGAAAGAACCTGAACAATAGATACAACCCCAAGTACATAATTGGCAAGGCCTCTACCCAGAAAGAGGAGTAAAATCTTCCTTGCTTCATCCCGGAGCCCCACAAGAAAAACCCGGAAATTACCAGCATCATAAGTAGCGAAAGAAATTCTGTAGAATTAAATGATCTTTGAAAAAGATCTGCGCATAAAATTATAAATAACAGGACGCTCCCAAAGACTTTGGTCATGAAAACCCCAAGTTTTTGAGGTATGGTTCCTAGGTGTACATTATCATATTCAAGGTCTCTTATTTCAAAAGGAAGCGTTAGCACCACCACCAACATTAAACGTTGTAGAAAATCAACGATCAAATCTATTCCCAGGACCTTTTCAGAATTGATAAGTGGAATTATAACAGTGCTACCTGCCCAGACAACAGCAATAATAATGATTTTAATTCCCGGCAGACTTCTCAAATTCTTTTCTCCCCCAAATACAGGTAGCGCATAAAATAGAGTGAAAACGCCCATGATTCCAGTTGCAATTAATACGTTTATATCTAATTTTGATGCGAAAAATATCATTGCAACAAAACATAAAAGTGAAAAGATCTGGATGAGTCTTAAATTCGTGGCAAGGCTTAGATGATATAACTTTGCGATCCCGGCATATTTTACAAAATTATACCCTGTAATCGAGGCAAAAAAAATGAACAGGATCAAATTTTTATCGACCTCGAGATCGTGTTCGAATATACTAACCAAAGTAAAGGCAACCACTGCCAGAGAAACATGGATGCTACTATTTATATAGAGTTCAAAAGCATTTTTTAAATACTTCATCCTACGAAATTACGTATAAAATAATACAGATAATTTTTGCTATAAAAACTTAACAACTGTATAGTACTAAACTCTAAAAAAATAGATTGAAATTATGTATTTTCGCAGCACGAAAAACACAACTATCTATTTTAATGAGAACAGATTCTTTCGCATTACGTCATATAGGTCCTAAAGCAGAAAATCTACAGGAAATGCTGGACACTATAGGCGCTGAGTCTATAGACCAATTAATTTACGAAACCCTGCCAGATGATATACGCCTGGATAATCCTCTAAACCTTCCAAAGGCGATGAGCGAGAACCAATACGCTGAACATATCAAAAAGCTTTCTGAAAAGAATAAGGTTTACAAAACGTATATTGGTTTAGGTTACCACCAGGCAATTCTTCCTGCAGTAATTCAACGCAATATACTTGAAAACCCGGGTTGGTATACGGCATACACACCTTACCAGGCTGAAATAGCACAGGGTAGACTTGAAGCTCTATTGAATTTCCAAACTATGGTAAGCGACCTTACCGGCATGGAAATAGCGAATGCCTCTCTTTTAGATGAGTCTACAGCAGCTGCAGAGGCCATGGCCTTACTTCATGCAGTTCGTGACAGAAAGCAAAAGAAAGCTGATGTAAATAAATTCTTTGTTTCTCAACAGACCTTACCTCAAACTATTTCCTTAATGGAAACCAGGGCTAATTTCCTTGGAATTGATATGGTTGTAGGTGATCATGAAGAATTTGATTTTTCTGAAGAATATTTTGGAGCCTTAGTTCAGTATCCTGGTAAATTCGGACAGATTTTCGACTATTCTGAATTTGTTGAGAATTGCCATAAAGCAAATATCAAAACTGCTTTTGCCGCAGATATATTGAGTTTAGTAAAACTTCAAGCTCCAGGTGAATTAGGAGTAGACGTAGTTGTAGGTACTACACAAAGATTCGGTATTCCGTTAGGCTATGGTGGACCTCACGCTGCATTTTTCGCTACAAAAGAAGACTACAAGCGTAACCTTCCGGGAAGGATCATTGGAATCACTAAAGATCTTGACGGAAACAACGCCTTAAGAATGGCTCTCCAAACCAGAGAGCAACATATAAAAAGAGACAAGGCAACTTCAAATATCTGTACCGCTCAGGTATTACTTGCAGTTATGGCCGGAATGTATGCAGTTTATCACGGACCAAAGGGTCTGGAATATATTGCAAATATCGTACATGCATCTGCCGTTTCCCTGGAAGAAGAATTAAAGAAATTAGGATTCGAGCAATTGAATTCTGCTTATTTTGATACGATTCACGTAAAGGCTAAAGCTGCAAAATTAAAAGAGATCGCTGAAAAGCATGAGATCAATTTCTTTTATCCAGATGCAGATAGTGCCTGTATTTCTATAAACGAAACAACAACTACAGATGATCTTAATGCAATAGTTGCTGTTTTTGCTGAATTTGCTGAAAAGAAAAATTCAGAGGTCGAAACGCTTTCTGAAAGCACTGCGATCCCTGCAAATCTTGAAAGAAAGACAGAATTCTTAACGCATGAGGTTTTTAACCTGTATCATTCAGAAACTGAATTGATGCGTTATATCAAGAAACTGGAGCGTAAGGATCTTTCTCTGAATCATTCCATGATCTCTCTAGGTTCCTGTACCATGAAGTTGAATGCAGCTTCAGAAATGCTTCCATTAAGCAACCCGCAATGGGGTAACCTTCATCCATTTGTTCCTGTAGACCAGGCAGAAGGTTATCAAACGGTATTAAAAGAATTAGAACATCAATTAACTGAAATAACAGGTTTTTCTGCTACTTCCCTTCAACCGAATTCCGGTGCACAGGGAGAATATGCAGGACTAATGGTTATTCGCGCATATCACGAAGCTCAGGGCGAAGGACATAGAAATGTTTGCCTGATCCCTTCTTCGGCTCATGGTACCAACCCAGCTTCAGCTGTAATGGCTGGAATGAAGGTTGTCGTGACCAAGGCTTCTGAAAATGGAAATATCGATGTTGACGATCTTAGAGAAAAAGCTATAAAATACAAGGATAACCTTGCAGCATTGATGGTCACCTATCCATCTACCCACGGAGTTTTTGAATCCGCAATTCGTGAAGTAACGAACATCATTCATGAAAATGGTGGTCAGGTTTACATGGATGGCGCTAATATGAACGCTCAGGTTGGATTGACCAACCCTGGAAGAATTGGAGCAGATGTTTGTCACCTGAATCTTCATAAAACATTCGCGATCCCTCATGGAGGTGGTGGACCGGGAGTTGGACCAATTTGCGTTGCTGAACAGTTAAAACCATTTTTACCCGGAAACCCGGTCATTAAAACTGGAGGAGACCAGGCAATTGGAGCAATTTCATCTGCACCATGGGGATCTTCCTTAGTTTGTTTGATCTCTTATGGGTATATAAAAATGCTTGGAACCGGCGGACTTCAGAAGGCTACAGAATATGCGATCTTAAACGCAAACTATATAAAAGAGAGACTTAAAGGTCATTATAAAACTCTTTATTCAGGAGAAAGAGGACGTGCTGCTCATGAGATGATCATAGACTGCAGGCCTTTTAAAGAACAGGGAATAGAAGTTACAGATATCGCCAAAAGGCTTATCGATTATGGCTTCCATGCTCCTACCGTTTCTTTCCCGGTTGCCGGAACCATGATGATAGAACCAACAGAGAGTGAGAGTAAACCAGAACTGGACCGTTTCTGTGAAGCTTTGATATCTATAAGAAGAGAGATCGATGAATGTTCTACCGATGAACCTAACAACGTTCTAAAGAATGCTCCGCATACTATACATATGCTAACTTCAGACGAATGGAAGCTACCTTATTCAAGAGAAAAGGCTGCTTACCCATTAAGCCATTTGCATGATAATAAATTCTGGCCTAGTGTGAGAAGAGTTGATGAAGCTTTTGGTGACAGAAACCTGATGTGTACCTGTCCTCCCACTGAAGAATACGCTGAAGCATAGACCTTTCAATTGAACAAAATACAAACCTGTCAGTTGGCAGGTTTTTTTTCGACCAAAAATTTATATATTTTAATAGGCTATAACTAGTAATTATTTAAATTGTAACCTAAATTTTAAGAAAGTCAGATGAATTGTAAAATCACGGGAACTGGAAGCTACATACCAAATGTTATTACTAAAAACGCTGACTTTTATCAACATGAGTTTTATAACCTGGATGGTTCAAATTTCCCTCATGACAACGAAACTACGATTCGTAAGTTTAAAGCAATAACAGGGATAGAGGAAAGACGTTATCTAGACGAGAACCTAACGACCTCGGATATTGCGGTAATAGCAAGTCAAAAAGCTATTGAAAGTTCTGGAATAGATCCGGAAACCCTGGATTATATTATCGTTGCGCACAACTATGGAGACGTAAAATCAAATTCTATACAGAGTGATACAGTCCCAAGTTTAGCCACTAGAGTTAAGGCTCACCTAAGAATCAAAAATCCAAAATGCGTGGGGTACGACCTTCTTTTTGGTTGCCCGGGATGGATAGAAGGAATGATCCAGGCGAAAGCATTTATAAAGGCTGGTCTGGCTAAAAAATGCTTGATTATTGGCGCCGAAGCTCTTTCCCGAGTGGTAGATAAGCACGATAGAGATTCCATGATATTTTCAGATGGCGCCGGAGCTGTAATATTAGAGGCTACCGAAGGTGAATCCAGGATCCTATCTCATGAATCTGCAACATACTCTTTCCAGGAATCTGAATATATTTATTTCGGAAAATCAAATCATTCTACCGCTCCAGACGATATCAGGTATATCAAAATGCATGGTAGAAAGATCTACGAATTCGCCCTGGTAAATGTTCCGAACGCCATGAAAGAATGCCTGGAAAACAGTGGCAAATCTATTAAAGACCTGAAGAAAATCTTTATTCACCAGGCTAATGAAAAAATGGACGAGGCGATCATTAAACGTTTCTATAAATTACATGAAATGACACCACCAGAAAATGTGATGCCCATGACCATTCATGAATTAGGAAATAGTAGTGTTGCTACGGTACCTACCCTTTTCGATCTGGTACAAAGAGGAAAAATAGAAGACCAGAAACTTGAAAAAGGTGATATAATTATGTTCGCAAGTGTTGGAGCGGGAATGAACATCAATGCGATCACTTACCAGATCTAAAATGTACGAGAATAGCTTTCCTGAAAAAAGATATCAGAAAACTTTAGAATTTTTAAAAGAACTAGTCCCTCCGCCGGCCAGAGTACTGGATCTTGGAGTAGAGAATCCATTTTCTAAAATAATGAAAGAGAATGGCTATGAAGTAACTAATACTTCCGGGGAAGATCTTGACGAAGAATTCTCAGCAGTAAAAAATGATCAATACGATCTGGTTACTGCGTTTGAAATTTTCGAACATCTGCTTGCTCCTTATAATGTACTTAAAGAAATTAAAGCCGATAAGATCGTAGCGAGTGTTCCTCTTAAATTATGGTTTTCACCAGCCTATAGAAGCAAAACGGATAAATGGGATCGTCATTATCATGAATTTGAAGACTGGCAATTCGACTGGCTATTCGAAAAATCTGGTTGGAAAATCAAGAAAACTTTGAAATGGACCAATCCTGTTAATAAAGCTGGTATTCGTCCGATACTTCGAAAATTCACTCCGCGTTATTATGCGGTTTACGCTGAAAGAAACTAAGCTTCTTCTTCTAAAATTCTATCTTAGCAATTGATTGTAAATGAATTCTACCTTGAAGATAGATATTGTTATCCCAGCCCATAATGAGGCTAATTTTATAGCCCAAACCCTTGAATCCCTCGCTAACCAAACATTGCTCCCAAACAAACTGGTGATAGTAGATGACAGCTCTACCGACAATACTTCTGAAATTGTAGAAAAATACACTGCTCTATACCCATTTATGGAGCTAGTAAAGAACAATTCATCAACTGAGCATGCTCCCGGCAGTAAAGTGATCAATGCTTTTTATAAAGGATATTTTAAACTAAGTGATGATTATGACATCATATGTAAATTTGATGCAGACCTCATCTTTCCCAATAATTACCTCGAAAAAATAGCTGAACATTTTAAAAATGATCCCCAGGCCGGAATGGTTGGTGGCTTTTGCAGCATTCAAAGAAAGGAGAAATGGATACCTGAGAATCTAACCGGAAAAGACCATATTAGAGGTGCTCTTAAAGCCTACCGGAAACATTGTTTTATACAGATCGGAGAATTAAAACCTGCGATGGGTTGGGATACCGCAGATGAATTATTAGCGAGATTTCATGGATGGAAGGTGATAACTGACGATTCTTTGCTGGTTAAGCACCTTAGACCAACGGGAATGAATTATTTCGAACATTCCGGACGCAAACAGGGTGAGGCTTTCTACAGGTTAAGATATGGCACCTTGCTAAGTCTTATTGCTTCAGCAAAGCTGGCCGCAATGAAAGCAAATCCCTTCGCATTTCTACACTACATTTCTGGCTACTTTAATGCCAGAAATAAAAAACGACCTTTTCTGGTTTCTGAAGAAGAAGGTCGTTTTATTAGAAAATTACGCTGGGCGAATATTCGCAAAAAGATAGCTTAGGCTTAATCTTTCAGCATTATACTTAATGGCTTTCCGGTAGTTGCATTCGGAAAGGAGATTCCCAACATGGCAGAAATTGTAGGAGCAATATCCGGAATTTCAGAATGCTCAAATGTGCTTCCCTTCTTGATCCCTTTTCCGAAGAAGATCAAGGGTACATGGGTATCATAAGAAAATCCGCTTCCGTGTGTAGTTCCTTTCTCAGGGTAAACTATGTAACCTGGATCTGTTACAAAAACTATATCCCCACTTCGCTTCTGATTATAACCGTTCTGTATCGATCCACTTATACCGCTTGCATAACCAGCCGATACTAATTGATCCCTGGTGAAAACTTTAGAAATATTATCTTGTTGTAGCATGAAATGAGCAATTTTCGACTCCACATCTTCAGCCAAAAGCTTTTTTTGCTTCATTAGACCGTAGTTTAGAAAGATCTGGGAATTCGAAACATTTCGTATTAGGCTATCTACTTTAAATTCTTCTTTAGCAAAAGTTTCTAACTTGTCCCTGGCCTTTCCATCATCAAAATATCCCGACGGAATATTTTTTGACTTAAGATAGGCGGGCACATCTACTGCGCCATGATCTGAGGTAAGAAAAACAGTATATTGCCCCTCTCCTACTTCCTGGTCTAAATATTTAAGAACATCGGCTATCGCAAGATCAAGCCTAATATAAGTATCTTCAACCTCCTTAGAATTCACCCCAAAATTATGTCCAACATAATCTGTACTCGAGAAGCTTAGTGTAAGTACATCTGTAATTTCATCTTTACCTAATGATTCTCCTTTAATCGCTGCTTTTGCGAAATCGGCAGTTAGATCATTTCCAAAAGGCGTTGCTTTAATAATATCGAAATCTCCATTTTGCGGAGCTAATTTTTTCAGGTCATAAGGAAATGTTGCCGTTTCTTTACCATCATATCCAAACTCGAAATTGTTTTCATCGATTCCACTTTGAGCATAAGAATTAACATCCTTTACCGTATTCCAGGTTTTTAAATAAGACTTTGCTTTCCCTGAAGAATTAAAATCTTTCACCCACTTAGGCAGATCTTCCATATAAAAAGAACTTGAGATCCAGTGACCTTCTTCCTTTCCATGGAACCAATAGGCAGCGTTTGCCGTATGGCCCGCAGGAAGAATTGCTCCCCGATCTTTTAGAGCCACTCCAATGGTCTTTCCCTTCATTTGTGTATGCAGGCGGTTCTCATCTGCAAAAGTTGTAGAAAGCATTCTATGCGGTGACATCTCGCCGGCATAACTCTCTGTACCAACCGACTTAACAGAGGAATCTGACACGCAGTAAACAGGCTCTTCTTCGAATTTATTGTACCATCCATTCCCAATAATACCATGCGATGCAGGAGTCGTTCCCGTAAAAACAGATGCATGACCCGGTCCGGTATAGGTAGGGATATAATTAAAGTGATTATTTTTAAAAGTAAATCCGTTATTCACCATTCTTTTGAAACCATCATTTCCGAACTGATCCCAGAACCTGGTCAAATAATCATACCTCATCTGGTCTACAACGATTCCAACTACCAGTTTAGGCTTTTCATTTACAAGTTGAGCTTTTACTGGAGATAAAGCTAACAGTAAAGCAAAAGCTAAAAAATACCTTTTCATTAAAACAAAATTTTTAATCTGACCCAAAAATACTAAACTTCAAACGCTAAAGTTTAATTAAGCGTTAAATACTTTAGAGGGAAATTTTAGTATTTTAGCTTTTCAAAATTCAATTAATGACCTACCTGTACTCCATTGGGGAATATTTTTTAATGCTTAAGGGAGTTTTTGGCCGAATGACTAAAGCTTCGGTGCTAAGAAATCTCATTTTTAAAGAAATAAATGAATTGATAATGGGGTCATTAGGGATCGTAGCATTCCTTTCATTCTTTATTGGGGCTGTTGTTGCTATACAAACTGCACTGAATTTAAACAACCCTCTTATCCCAAAAACGCTGGTAGCATATGCAGCCCGACAATCTGTAATTCTGGAATTTGCACCAACGTTTATTTCCATTATTATGGCAGGAAAAGTTGGGTCTTTTATCACTTCCAGTATCGGTTCTATGCGAGTAACCGAACAGATCGATGCTTTGGAGGTAATGGGAATAAACTCTAAGAATTATTTGATATTCCCTAAGATCATCGCCATGTTCACATATCCATTTGTAATAGCTATTTCTATGTTTCTGGGAATCGCGGGAGCTTACACGGCAGCTGTATTAGGTGGGTTTGTTACTTCAGATCAATTTATGACAGGTTTACAGGATGATTTTAATCCTTTTCACCTGACCTATGCGTTTATAAAAACATTCCTTTTTGCCTTTATTTTATCTACTGTACCTGCCTACCATGGGTATTATATGAAAGGTGGTGCACTGGAAGTAGGTGAGGCTTCAACAACCTCCTTCGTCTGGACCAGTGTGGTTTTAATTGTAACTAATTATGCGGTTACTCAACTCTTATTAAGTTAAAGAATGATACAGGTAAAAAATCTACATAAAGCTTTTAACGACCAGGAAGTTCTTAAAGGTATCGACTATACCTTTGAAAGAGGAAAAACCAATTTAATCATTGGCCAATCTGGATCTGGGAAAAGTGTCTTTTTAAAGTGTATGCTAGGCCTATTTAAAGCTGATAAAGGGACTATTGAATATGATGGTAAACCCTACTCTACATTCTCTGATGAAGAGCAACGAGAGCTAAGAACAGAAATGGGAATGCTTTTCCAGGGTGGTGCGCTGTTCGATTCCATGACGGTTGAAGAAAATGTAATGTTCCCTTTAAAAATGTTCACCAGACAGAAGAAAAGCGATATGATCTCCAGGGTTCATGAGGTGCTGGAAAGAGTAAACCTTGAAGGAACTGGAGATAAAATGCCTTCAGAAATTAGTGGTGGAATGCAGAAAAGGGTCGCCATTGCCAGGGCGATCGTAAATAAACCAAAGTATCTATTTTGTGATGAGCCTAACTCAGGACTGGATCCACAGACCGCTACGGTAATAGATAATCTTATCCAGGAACTTACTCATGAAAATGACATTACTACAGTTCTAATTACTCACGATATGAACTCTGTACTGGAGATTGGTGAACGCATTGCGTTTTTGAAAGAAGGAGTTCTCGCCTGGAAAGGCACAAAAGACGAAATATTCAGAACTGAAGATCAAACAGTTACAGAATTCGTTTATTCTTCCAATTTATTTCAGAAAGTAAGAAAAGCTCAGCAACAAGGCCTTTAATCAACGCACATTTTTAATAGAAAGTGTATCTAGATTTAATCTAACCTTCATCCACTTCTGAAATTTATCCTGCTCTGCAGCTAATTCTGAATTTCTCAATTTGGAGTTCCAGGTTACAGTAAATGTTGGAATGGTATCCTGCTTTTGAAAATTAGTAGTTATAAGGTTAGAATATCCTATCTCTTCGATATTTTCATAATTAATCTTGGCTTCCCGGCTAAGATTAGAAAATGAAAAAGCATCTCCCCTGTATTTGGAAAGTTCAGATTCAAGTAAGTTTATCCTTTTATCTTTATCGGCAAGGACCTCCTGATTCTTTACATATAGATCTTCAAGAATCCCACTTCTAAGTTCGGTAGACAACCTGTTTATATCCTGTGTTTGATCATTGCCCTGGTGAATAACTAATTCAGATTGCTTAAGCGCTTCAATTTCACCCATGCGTTCTTGCCAGGTTGCGATTGTAGCCAGAGGAACGGTGTTCCCTATCATATAAACATCAATAGTCTTTTCTTTAAAATCACTATCGTATTTTAATGTTTCAGCTCCGGTATATCTTACTGTATTTTCGATAAATTCTACAGCCTTACTTTGAAAGACCTGCTCCCGGAGGAGTTTCACGAAAAGGATCACACTGGGTATCATTACTATTATCGCAACTGTAGAAGCTATTTGTGCGGTACGCTTTCTTCTTTTACTGTTCGCATACTTTACAAGCGGAAAACCAAGTAATTTACATACAACAAAAGTAGATAAAGCAATAAAAACCGCATTAATCGAAAAGAGATATATGGCACCTAAGGAAAATTGCCATTTAGCATTTGCCAATCCATATCCAACAGTACATAAAGGGGGCATAAGAGCTGTAGCAATAGCAACCCCAAGAATTACACTTGCAATAGTACCTTTCTTAGTTTTTGCTACAATCAATGCTAACCCACCAAATATTGCAACTAAAACATCCAGGATCGTTGGATAGGTTCTGGCCACCAGCTCTGGTGTTTCATTTTTTACCGGTGAAATAAAGAAATAAATGGTTGCAGTAAGCACACTTAACCCCACCATTATCCCAAGGTTTACAAAGGAACGCTTCAAGGTATCCACATCATTTATAGCCACAGACATTCCTACACCCACAATTGGCCCCATTAAAGGAGATATAAGCATGGCTCCAATTACTACTGCTGTACTACTAACGTTTAATCCTATAGAAGCCACAAAAATAGAAAAGATAAGGATCCAGGCATTATGTCCTTTAAATGATATATCCTTTTGAACCGCCTCTACCGTAGACTCTCTGTCTGTATCCTCGCGGATATCCAGCAATCTACTCAAGAAAGTTCTGGCTTTCTTCTGAATTTCTATTGCATCCTCACGAAGGTTCTCCCCGCCTGAACTCTTAGAACTGGTCTCTGTATTTTCTGTATTTGCCATTTTATTAACCTAGATCTTCTCCAAAATCCTTCATCACCTTCTCACGTATATGTTTTATCTCCTGTTCCTCAGATTTTGGGACTATCATTAAGACATCTTTATCTTCTACCACAATGTAATCTGAAAGACCCTTTAAAACTACTATCTTTTTATTATATGTAGAAATAATATTATCCTCAGCATCTTCAACAACCAACCTTGAATTCACCGCCGTATTTCCTTTTTCATCCTGAGGCAACTCACTTTGTACCGATGACCAGGTTCCCAGATCACTCCAGTGGTATTTCACAGGAATCACATAAACCGAATCTGATTTTTCCATAATACCATAGTCTATGGAAATATTAGATGCCTGCCCATAATGAGTTTCAAGGAATTCATCTTCGGCCTTGGTATTCCAGATATCCTTTCCTTTCTCAAAAAGTCTGAACATCTCAGGTTGATATTCTTCGAAAGCTTTAATAATGAAACTGGCCTTCCAAATGAATATACCGGCATTCCAGACATAATTACCTTCCTCAATAAACTTTTTAGCTTTTTTCTCCCCAGGCTTCTCAGTGAAACGTGCTACCTTTTTAACCACTTCTCCGTCGTCCTTGTCGTATTTTATATAACCGTATCCAGTATTGGGATAAGTTGGCTCAATTCCCAGGGTGATAAGTTGATCATTATCCTGAGCACTATCTAAAGCAAGCTGAATTGACTCTATAAAATCGTCTTCCTCCTTAATCCAATGATCACTTGGCGCGATCACTGTAAGTGCCTTAGGATTCTTTTTATAAATCTTTAAAGCTCCCAGCAATATACTTGGGGCAGTATTGCGCATTTCCGGCTCAGGAACTATCTGCTCATCTTTTATATGCGGAATTTGATCTTTGATCATTTCCACATATTTCTTGTTAGTAAGAACGTAAATATTCTCTACTGGTATTAACCTGGATAATCTTTTAAAAGTAGTTTGAAAAAGCGTTTCTCCAACCCCCAGAACATCTATAAATTGCTTGGGATTGGATGCCTTGCTCGAAGGCCAGAACCTTGAGCCAACTCCTCCAGCCATTAAGATGGCATAATAATTATCCTTGTTTGATCCAGTCATATTTTAAACCTTAATTAAATGTACTTCAGCATTAGGCTGAAAAAGATAAATTCTTCCGGTATCCATTTCCATACATTCATATCTCTTGATCTTTCTGGGGCCTTTTTTAAAGGTTTTCCCATTATGGATCTTGAACAAGCTCCCGGCAGGAATTTCAAAAATATAGCTCTTATCATTTTCAGGGTCGAAAGATTTAAGAGCTACAGATAGTTTAGCATCTGTATCACTACTCGCCTTTGGATTTCTGAAGTGATTTGCTATCACAGGAAGCAGGGAATTGGGGAAAATTTCCGGTCTTATAAAAGGTAACATCAAACTTCTAAAGCAATGCTTCCATTCTGCTCCGTGCGGCTTAATACTCCTCCCATATTTTTCAAAAGCTATAAGATGGGCAATCTCATGTATGCTGGTGATCAAAAACCTATATTTATTCAGATTTGCATTGATCGTAATTTGTTGAGACCCATCGGGCATTCTTCTGTAATCACCATGACGGGTAACCCGTTCATTAACGATTTTAAGATGAACCCCATTCATTTTAATAAGTTCTGAAACAGGTACAACTGCATTCTCTGGTAAATATTTAGAAAGGATCTCTCTCATTCTTTATGGTGTACTATTAGACACCTGCATTATTTTACCATTATAGAGCTTATGCCCCGTTAAACTAAATTCAGCAATATATTGCGCCATTTCCTTTGCCGAAACCGGCGCCTCATATCCTGGAAAAGCTTCTTCCAGCATTTCTGTCTGTACTGCTCCTAGCGCTAAAGCATTGAATGAAGGTCCGGTTTCTTTATATTCTTCAGCAAG
Source organism: Christiangramia echinicola DSM 19838 (assembly GCF_000423065.1). Classification (GTDB taxonomy): domain Bacteria; phylum Bacteroidota; class Bacteroidia; order Flavobacteriales; family Flavobacteriaceae; genus Christiangramia; species Christiangramia echinicola. The sequence goes on along the minus strand of NZ_AUHG01000011.1, from coordinate 19,776 downwards.
TAATTCGGTAAGCGTTAATAATGCACCTTTACTACTGCTATATGCCGCAAGTCCCGGAAACTTCATACTCCCCTGAATCCCACCCATGCTACTTATATTTACAACATGAGATCCTTTATGCATAAAAGGAAGTAATTTCCTGGTCACTTCTGCCACTCCAAAAACATTTACCTTATATACCTCGCTAAAATCTTCCCAGGTTGAATCTGAAAATGGTTTATTTAGAAGTGCCCCGGCATTATTAATAAGTACATCTACTTTAGAACCCCATTCATGAGTAATAAAACTTTCAGCCTTTAAATGACTGTCTTCACTAGTAATATCAAATGAAAATGCTTTTACGTTTTCTAAATTCTTTTCCTTAACAGGTTTCTCATCCCGGGAAAGGGCTAAAACATTATGTCCCATCCCGGCAAATATTGCAACCATTTCAAAACCAATTCCTCTACTTGTACCAGTAATAACTATATTCTTCATTATTCAGTCATTTTAATTTCCTTCTCAGCTGTATTAGACATTTTATGCAAACCAGGGATAAGATTTTCAATTAAAGAAGCCATATGGCCTGCATCTAAAAATTCAGCTTCATCATCTACATGATGGTAATAAGGATAGTTAGAGAAATCGAAAGTACAAATCGTTTGAGAAGGCACTTTGAATTCCTTATAAAAAGGGTAATTATCACTACGCTTAAAAAGATTCATTTGACCCGCCTGAGGCAAAAAGCCTAATACTTTATCTCCAGCTGAATATTCGTTGAATTTTTCAGCCAGATTAGATCTTTCAAAACCTGTGATATAAGCCTGATAATCTTTCGCTTTCATAGGCACACCTATCATCTCTAAATTGATCATTGTATAAAGATCGACACCTTCCATTTTCAATTTTCCAGCAAGATGCTCAGAACCTTTCAAGCCCATCTCCTCACCAGAAAATAAAGCAAATATGATACTTCTCTTATTAGCGCCAATTTCAGCTAAATGCTTTGCAAGGTGCATAACCCCAACCGTCCCGGCTGCATTATCATTAGCTCCATTCGCGATCACGTCGCCATCTACTTCTTTACCGTGACCAATGTGATCATAGTGAGCACCAATCAGGATATATTCATCTTTAAGATCTTCATCTGTACCTTTTAGAAGACCAACAACATTAAAAGCTTTCTTTTCACCTATCGTATAATTATCTCTATAAGTTTCAAAGTAAGGTTTGATCCCGAGATCTGAAAAATGTTTTTCTATATAAACTGCAGCTTTTTCAATTCCTTCAGACCCGGTATTTCTTCCTGCTAATTCATCTGATGATAGATAATTTAGATCTTCCTGAACCTCAGCGACAGAAACCTCAATAGATCTATCTAAAGTAGACTGAGCAAATCCCACCTGAACTAAAAAGAGCATTATAGTAAATACCGCGATACCTGATATTGATGTATGTTTTCTCATACTGCTAAAGATAAAAAAATCCCGCGATTAAGCGGGATTCAAAATATTATTCAAAGCTTGAATTAAGCCAGCATGGTAACCGGATTTTCAAGATAAGTTTTTAAAGTTTGCAGGAAGGCTGCTCCAGTCGCACCATCTACTGTTCTATGGTCGCAGGCAAGAGTAAGCTTCATAGTATTTCCAACTACAATTTCTCCATTCTTAACAACCGGCTTTTCCACAATAGTTCCTACTGAAAGGATTGCTGAGTTTGGCTGATTGATGATACTTGTAAATTCTACAATTCCGAACATTCCCAGGTTAGAAACAGTAAAAGTACTTCCTTCCATTTCGGCCGGCTGTATCTTTTTGTTTCTCGCTTTACCAGCAAGATCTTTTACGTTTCCTCCAATTTGAGTTAATGACATCTGGTCTGCAAACTTTAGTACAGGAACCACAAGACCTTCTTCTACCGCTACCGCAACTCCCATATGGATATGCTTTGCAATTTTCGTAGTATCTCCTGTCCACTGACTATTTACCTGCGGATGTTTTCTTAGTGCCATTGCCGAAGCTTTGATCACCATATCGTTGAAAGATACCTTAACATCTGGCATTTCATTAATATGCTTTCTCGAAGACATTGCATTTGCCATATCCACCTCTATAGTAAGATAGTAATGCGGAGCAGTAAATTTAGACTCTCCAAGACGCTTGGCAATCACCTTACGCATTTGAGAATTCTTACGGTCCTCAAAACTTTCTTCTCCTGCCGGAGTGTAAGGCTGAACTGATGCTGTAGTCTTTTCATCAGAATCTGCTTTCGCTTCAACCGGCTTATCGGACTCTTTAAAGTTCTCTATATCCTTCTTTACAATCCTTCCATTTTCACCAGATCCTTTTACATTAGAAAGATCGATGCCTTTATCTTCGGCCATTTTCTTAGCTAAAGGAGAAGCAAAAATTCGGCCTCCATCTTTAGTTTCAGTTTGAGACTTAGATTCCTTTTTATCTTTTGAATCTTCCTCTGTAGATTTATCTTCAGATTTAGATTCAGATTTTTTAGACTTTTTAGATCCACCACCAGAAGTTCCAATTTTAGAAACATCGGTTCCTTCAGGCCCTATAATAGCCAAAAGACTATCTACTTTTGCAGATTCACCTTCCTGAATTCCAATTTTCAAAAGAGTTCCTTCGTAGAAAGATTCGAATTCCATTGTGGCTTTATCGGTCTCGATCTCAGCCAGGATATCTCCTTCTTCTACTTTATCTCCTTCTTGCTTAAGCCATGCAGCCACAGTACCTTCTTCCATGGTGTCACTTAAACGAGGCATATTTATAATTTCTACGCCTTCAGGAACATCTCCTTCTTCTGAATCTTCAGAGTCATCACCTTCCTCATCAGAATCATCTCCCTCATCATCAGATTCTGAATCGTCTTTAGAATCCTTTTCTTCAGACTTATCTTCTTTCTTTTTATCTTCTTTCTTATCATCAGCATCATCACTTCCGCCTCCATTAATAAGATCTGAAATATCTTCTCCTTCTTCACCAATGATCGCAAGTAATTCGTCTACCGGTGCTCCATCACCCTCTTCAACACCAATATGAAGCAAAGTACCTTCATAAAACGATTCGAATTCCATCGTGGCTTTATCAGTTTCGATTTCAGCCAGAATATCTCCTTCTTCTACTTTATCTCCTTTTTGTTTCAGCCACTTTGCAACGGTACCTTCTTCCATAGTATCGCTAAGTCGCGGCATTTTGATAACCTCTGCCATAATCTAGTCTAATTTATGTGATAGAAACGGATAATCCTCCTGTTCGTAAACAACGTCATACATAATATTCTTGTCTGGGAAATCAGATTCATCTGCGAATTTCTCACATTCTGAAACTTTATCCTTAACGCGTTTATCGATTTCTTTGATCTCTTTATCTGAAGCGTATTTCTTCTCCTTAATTATATCACGAACTTTAGCAATAGGATCCAGTTTCTGATAATCAGCAACCTCATCCTTAGTTCTGTATTTTTGAGCATCACTCATAGAGTGACCACGGTAACGATATGTCTTTAATTCAAGGAATGTAGGTCCATTTCCTTTTCTTGCTCTGGTGATCGCCTCGTCAAGTGCCTCAGCAACTTTAACAGGATCCATTGCATCTACAGGCCCACATGGCATTTCATAACCATTACCAAGTTTCCATATCTCTGTATCTTTAGAGGTACGCGCAACAGAAGTTCCCATTGCATATCCATTATTCTCTACACAGAAAACTACTGGAAGGTTCCAGTTCACCGCCATATTAAGCGTTTCATGAAGAGCACCCTGTCTAACAGCACCATCACCCATAAAAGTTAAGGTAACGTTGTCTCGTTTATGGTATTTATCTGCAAATGCAAGCCCGGCACCTAGTGGAATTTGACCACCAACGATTCCGTGACCTCCATAAAATCTTTGTTCTTTAGCGAAGATGTGCATGGAACCACCAAGCCCCATTGAGGTCCCGGTTTTCTTACCATAAAGTTCTGCCATCACTTTTTTAGGATCTACACCCATACCGATTGGCTGAACGTGATTTCGATATGCGGTGATCATACGATCTTTTTCAAGATCCATTGCATGAAGTGCTCCCGCCAAAATAGCTTCCTGCCCGTTATATAAATGTAAAAATCCTCTAACTTTTTGTTGAATATAAACCTGCGCAAGCTTATCTTCGAATTTACGCCAGAACAACATATCCTCGTACCACTTTAAGTATGTGGCTTTTGTAATTTTCTTCATCTAAAATTTATATTTAAAGGCCAGACAGATTGGTTTTGCCAAGCGGATAACAAAAATACTATTTTCGATAAGAAACGAAAACAGTTTTCAAGCAAAAAATAACGAAAACCTTATAGGCAGGTACTATCGAAAACTAAAGGCAGTAAATCCTTGACCGAATCGGCTTTTACAACTTTGCCGGTTTCGCCCATAAAGTATAGCTCTATAGGATCTTCCTGTTTTACTTCATACTCCACTAATGCCTGTCTACAAGCACCACAAGGCGGTACCGGAGAAACAACTTTATGTCTCATTGATTTTGCTGAAATGGCGATTCTAAGAATTCTGGCTTCCGGAAATTTTGCGCCGGCGTAGTAAACCGCAGTTCTTTCAGCACAAAGTCCAGATGGATAAGATGCATTTTCCTGATTGCTCCCCACGACAATCTCTTCATTCTCCAAATAAATTGCGGCTCCAACTTTAAAATTGGAGTAGGGAGCATAAGCTGCATCTCTAACTTCAATAGCTTTTTGCATAAGATCCTGAACATCCTGCGGGACCTCATCTATAGAATCATAAACTTCCAAACGGGAAGTAATAGTAAGTGGCTTCATATTAAATTATTGGGAAGACAAGGTAATGGAAACCTAAGCAGTTTCCAGTTTTAATAAGATAGTTTTAAGAATAATTGAATTTCTAATTGTTGAAGCTATCTCCAAAATTATAACTCAACCCAAACCTAAGTGTTCCTTCTAAAGGACTTGGAACAGAAGATGTGGAAAATAGGTAGGAAGCATCAATTACAATAGATTCATAAGCAAAACCGGCTCCTAAAGAAAAGAATCTTCTGAATCCTTTTTCTTCACTTTCATTAAAGTAACCCAATCTCAAAGCAAATTTTTCCTGATACCAGTACTCGGCACCAATTGCCATTGTTACTTCCTTCAACTCTTCTGAAAATCCATCTGGAGCATCTCCGAGAGATTTAAAAACACCTTCTATAGATCCAATTTCATTATACTCTTCATCATCCTCTCCGTCTATATCGCCATCACCATCAAAATCTTGTGGAGTTGGAACCAGTAATTTATTAAATTCGACATATGTGCCTAGACGGTTCTGTGTATCAAATATAAAATCAAATCCAGCTCCTAATTTAAGATTGGTAGGAATAAAGTTTTCCTGCCCGGCATCATCATATTTCATTTTCGGGCCTATATTAGCAATATTCGCTCCTAATCTCCACTGCGCATCAAACCCACTAAAAGTTAATTGCTCCCCTTCATAATATGCGGCAACATCTACTCCAAAAGTAGAAGCGGCACCAAGATCCTCATTGTCTTGCAAACCAAGATCAGATCTTAAATATCTTCCGGCAACCGCCATGGAAAAGGTTTCACTTAATTTCAATGCATAAGAGACATCGAAGGTCATCTCATTAGGATTCACCAAAATAGGACTCTCTTCAAAACTCCCCCTAGTCTCTATAGACCCAAGACTGAAATATCTTAAACTTGTTGAAACAGCACTACGATCATTTAACTTATGAGAATAATTTATACTCCCAAGAAATATATCATTAACGATTTCAGACAGATAAGGTGTATATGTTACGGCGACGCCATTTTCTCTCGTAGCAAATGCATATTTAGCCGGATTCCACTGTTGGGAAAAAACATCTGGCGAAGTTGCAACACCCTGATCACCCATTCCAGCCGCCCTGGCATCTGCAGCTACTAATAGAAATGGAACAGCAGTAGTTATAACTCTATCTCTGTCGTTTTGCGCAAAACCTGAGAAATCGGCAAATAAAACTGCCGCAATCAAAAAGAATGTAATTTTTTTCATCATAGTAGTTAATGATAAACAAATATATAGTAATATTCCTGTTAAGAAAGACCAGATGGTCGAAAAAGCTTTCTTAGCCGGTATAACCACATTAAAATTAAGACGTTGAATTTGTAAGGGTTAATGAATATAACTCAAAATAATTGAAATTATTGCAAGCTTCGGTCAAGAGACAATTAAAATCGACAACCTTTAAAATTACAGGACAATTTTTCTTTTTTTTGTGCGTTTATTAATCCCAGAAATTTTCAAACTTAAAACCCTAAAAATAAACCGAATATAAATCAATCATAGGTCATAGCATATCAGAGAGTTATACGATCTTTACTACTTTCATAATTAACAAAATAATCTTGTACATTTATCGTTAATTAGTATATTGCAGAGCCTAAATTTCTATCATAAAGAAGGAAATCATATGAAATTGAATGTAGCTTTAAAAGGCGTTATTGCTGTAGTTTGCGGCCTTAGTTTACTTAGTTGTAACAAATCCAACAATTACAAAAATACCTCCCGTGCCACCGGTTGGGATATAAATTCTGACGAAGGTGGATTTCAGTACAATACAGATTATAAGGAACAGGATGCTGCTCCGGGATTAGTTTTTGTTGAAGGTGGTACCTACACTATGGGGCGTGTTCAGGATGATCCAATGCACGACTGGAACAACACTCCAACACAACAACATGTACAGTCTTTCTATATGGATGAGACTGAAGTTACTAATAAAATGTACCTGGAATACCTTGACTGGTTAAGAAGAGTTTTCCCACCTAGTGAGGAAAATTATAAGAACATTTATAATGGAGCCCTTCCAGATACACTTGTGTGGAGGAATAGGCTAGGTTATAATGAAACCATGGTTACAAATTATCTACGCCACCCTGCCTATGCTGAATATCCTGTAGTGGGAGTTAGCTGGATCCAGGCCGTGGAATTTAGTAAATGGAGAACAGACCGTGTAAATGAAAGCAATCTTGAAAGCGAAGGCTTCATAAAAGAAGGTGCCAGATATACAGATGTCAATGCATCTACCACTTTTAATACAGACACTTATATTCATACGCCTAGTAAGGCTTATGGTGGTAACACCGAAATTAGCCAGGGTGGAGATGAAGCCCAGGACAGGCTGAATGATGTAAATGAAGCCGGAAATCCTATCAAAAAGGTATACCCGGGCAGAGAAAGCGGTTTGATATATCCAGAATACAGACTTCCAACTGAAGCTGAATGGGAATATGCTGCATTAGGACTTGTAGGAATAAGAAACTATAATACTTACCGTGGTAGAAAAAAATATCCATGGGATGGACAATACACCAGAAATGGTGATGTTAAGAAAATGGGTGACCAGCTAGCCAACTTCAAACAGGGAGATGGTGATTATGGTGGAATTGCCGGATGGAGTGATGATGGAGCAGATATTACTGCTGAAGTAAAAAGCTACGAACCAAATGATTTTGGTCTTTACGATATGGCTGGAAACGTTTCAGAATGGGTAGCAGATGTTTATCGCCCTATAGTAGACGACGAATTTAACGACTTCAACTATTATCGTGGTAACGTTTACACCAAACATGAGATCAATGAAGATGGTTCTGTAAAGGTTGTAGGAACAGATGATATTGTCTATGACACACTTAGTAATGGAAAGTTAGTAGCTAGAAACTTACCAGGTGAAATTGCTCAAACAGCCGTTACAAAGGAAGATACTTACATGAGAACTAACTTTACAGAAAGTGATCAAAGAGATTTCCGTGATGGAGATAAAAGTTCAAGCAGATATTACCAGCCTTTCCAGGAAGTAGATGAAGATCCTGCAAAAAGAATGTACAACTCTCCTACTTATGATAATTTCTCTTACGCAGATAGCACTTCTGAAGGAGCTATTTCTGAAAGAGGGTACGACAAAGAACAAAGAACCACTCTTATCAGTAACGAAGTTAGAGTATATAAAGGAGGTAGCTGGAGAGATAGAGCTTACTGGCTAGATCCTGCACAGCGTAGATTCTTCCCAGAGGATATGGCAACAGACTATATTGGATTTAGAAATGCAATGTCCAGAGTTGGATCAAAATCCTTAGATAAAAATAAGACTGCAAGAAGTAATTAATTTCTGTAACATAAAATATACTTAAAGCCCTAATTTGTTTAGGGCTTTTTTTATAGATTTATTTTATGAATACAGCTAGACTCCATCAACGTTTCCTGCTTTGCACAGGTGCAGACACAGATACTCGTAAAATCACAAATAACAGTATGTTCTTTGCCCTTACCGGGGACAATTTTAATGGAAATGAATATGCTGAAGAGGCATTAAAGAAAGGAGCCCGTTATGCAGTTGTAGATGATAAGAAATATGCCAGGAACAAAGAAGACTATATAATAGTTAAGAACACCCTGGAAACATTACAGAAACTTGCACTTTTCCACCGAAATTTTCTTAGGCTACCTATTCTAGCCATCACGGGGAGCAATGGAAAAACTACCACCAAAGAGCTTGTGAATTCTGTCCTTTCTAGAAAATTTAAAACTGTTGCTACCACGGGGAATCTAAACAATCATATTGGCGTACCACTTACATTACTGTCAATGGATAATCAAACTGAGTTTGGAATTGTGGAAATGGGTGCAAACCACCCGCAGGAGATTGAATTTCTCTGCTCCATAGCCAATCCAGATTATGGCTATATCACCAATTTTGGAAAAGCACACCTGGAAGGTTTTGGAAGCCTTGAAGGGGTCATACAGGCGAAAACTGAGTTATACAGATTTCTCCAGGAAAAACATAAATTAATATTTCTGAATGTTGATGACGAAGTCCAGATGAAACACAGGAATTACAACCACACCTTTAGTTTTGGAGAAAGCAGACATGCAGATGTAAAGCTTAATTATCAATCTGGGTTAGCTAATGCACAGCTAAACTATAACAACACAGATTTTAAAAGCAAGTTAACCGGAAATTACAATGCTACCAATATGGCTGCAGCGCTTTGTATTGGCCTATACTTTAAAGTTGAATTTTCTGAAATACAAAAGGCAATTGAAAGCTATAATTCAGACAATAACCGCTCCCAGTTAATTAAAAGTGGCAGCAATATAATTATCCTTGATGCGTATAACGCAAATCCAACTAGTATGTTCGCTGCCCTGGAAAATTTCAAAAGTCTAAGAACCGATAAGCAGAAAATCGCAATTTTAGGTGACATGTTCGAGTTAGGAAGTGCAGCACCTACAGAGCACCAGGTCATCGCAAATTATGTGAAAAACAGCGATTTTTCTGAATCATACCTTGTTGGTAATAATTTCAAGAACACTGATTCAAATAATAATTTCATTTTTAGATTCAGAGATACGGACCATTTAATAGAACACCTGCAGGGCAGCAATTTTCAAAATTGCTACTTCCTTATAAAAGGTTCCAGAGGCATGGCCCTAGAAAGAACTTTAGGTTCTATAAAAAAATAAGAGCTATGCTGATATTTATTTTTTCACTGATTGAAGCAAATACATTCTCCAATCTTCTTTTATCTGAATGGCAATAAACAGATATAAAGCTTCATAATAGATTAAAATGATCTATTGGAATATATATTCCCCAAAATAATAAAACCTCACCATTAAGTGAGGTTTTATTATTGTGAAGTGTACTGGATTCGAACCAGTGACCCCTACCCTGTCAAGGTAATGCTCTGAACCAACTGAGCTAACACTCCAAATTTCGAGCTAATATAATGATTAACTGAAACGAATCTTGATAATATAAAAAAATAGCAACACGACTTTACCTATTACAGCAGAACAACCCCGTCTTATCTGAATTATAACCTGTAAGCGGAATCCGCAGAAAGATTTGTGTTATAATACTAACTATCCCAAATCCATCATAATTCACACATAATACTGTAGATTCATGCACATTATCCGTTCATTACCGAAACAATCCTCTAGCTTATAAGTATAACTAGCTTTAAAAAACAGAATCTCAGGATCTAGTTTTATAAATCACACGGAAATAACCTGGTCCACGAAGATAATTTAATACTATAAAATAAAAAAGGCTTCCATTTCTGGAAGCCTTTTCGACTTTGTGGGCGCGAAGGGATTCGAACCCCTGACCCCTTGGGTGTAAACCAAGTGCTCTGAACCAACTGAGCTACGCGCCCTTGCGTGATTGCGGATGCAAATATAGACTAGAATTTCAATTACACAAAACAATTTGAACGAAAAATAAAATATTTTTTACCATTGAAAATTCCAGCATTAAAAATTAAAAAAGGCCCTGAACCAAGCAGCTCAGGGCCAGTTGATTATTTCATTAATTCAGGTACACTGCGGTAGACGTAATCTGAATGTTTACCTGTAAAAAGTTTATTCATTTCTTTCATAAACTCTCCTCTTTCATTTTCATCATTCCAGGCAGAGGCCGCCAGTTCTTCCTGTTCTTCAAAAAACTCTTCTATCTCTCCAAGTTTATCAAAAACATATACTTCACTCATTTCCCGGCTATTAGACCCCCACAAATGTCTATGAGTATAGTAGCCCTTAAGTTTCTTACTCTTCTTGGTCACTTTCTCATAATACTCCTTGAATTTTTCAGGCGAACCTTTTCCGTCCATCGCAAGATCACTACTTCTCACATAAAAGATCCTGGATTCATCCGATTCCGTTTCTGGAATCATATAGCTCATAGACTGGTAAATCTCATCCTTATGATCTGCTTTATAATAACTGGATTGCTTATCAAAGAATGCCTGCCTTTCATCTTCATTAGGCCAGGCTTTTTCAATTAACTCCATATTTACATCATTTGCCTTTTCGATGTCTTCCCAGGTTCTGTAGACACTAACCAAAACAACTTCAGAATTATCTGCAGTAAAATAGTGAGTATAGACTCCTGAACTAATAATTAGATCGTTCTTACTGGTAACATTCTCGAAATACTCTTTTTCGGTTTCTAACCAATCTGAGAAATCGGCATCTGGATTATCGCTCCAGTGCGTAGTTGTCATCGTGATGTAAACGGGTTCATAGGCTTGCTCCTGTGACTGTTCAGTTTCTTCCTGACTCATGGCAACTCCGCTAAGAGAGATCATGAATACAAAGACTAATAGTTTTGCAATTGTTTTCATTTTTAGTTGGATTTTTTGTTAATAAAAATCATAGCTAAAAAGTTGACTAACGCAGTAGGGATGGGTTATAACACAAGAAAGTTATAAGGCAGGATGGGGGATTCTATTTTAATTTATTGTTAAACAGAGTGTTATAAAGATAAGTTAAATTTTACATCTACCTAATCTTTTCAATTATAAAGCTTCAGCAACTGTAAAATTACTTCCTCCAATAAAGATTACGTCTTCATCTAAAGCCTCTTCTTCAGCAGCTAAAAAAGCCTCATGAACGCTTTCATAATTATCACCTTCGAGGTCGTAATTTGAAGCTGAATTCTTTAAAAGAATTGAATCAAGCCCTCTGGGAACGTCTGGTTTAGAGAAGTAATACCTAGCCTCTTTTGGAAATAAAGGAAGAATAGTACTAAGATCTTTATCATTTACAACCCCAAGTACAATATGTAATTGCTGAAATTTCTCCTTTTTCAATTGTTTTAATACCAGCTTTAATCCTTCTGCATTATGAGCTGTATCACAGATCACTTTTGGTTTTTCCCTGATCACATCCCATCTTCCCTGAAGTCCCGTATGCAGTTTTACGTTTTGAAGACCATTTATTAAAGCCTCTTCGGAAATTTCCCAACCAAGATCCTTACTCACTTTTAAAGAGGATAGTGCAGTTCTTAAATTTTTCTTCTGGTACGATCCTTTTAGATCAGTTTGATACTTGGGAAAAGAGTTGTCCTGTGCGAAGTAAATTTTAGAGTTCTGTTCCTTGGCACTTTTTCTGAAAACCTCTTTGGTTTTTATATGCTTCTCTCCTATTACCACAGGTATTTCTTCTTTGATTATACCTGCTTTTTCAAATGCAATGGCACCTAGATCTTCACCCAAAAATGCCGTATGATCCAATCCTATATTAGTAATCACAGAGAGTTCTGGCGTTATAATATTAGTAGAATCCAATCTACCACCCATACCGGTCTCTATAATGGCTATATCTACCTTCTCATTAGCAAAATAGTCAAAAGCCATACCTACGGTCATTTCAAAAAAACTAAGCCTATTCTGCCCTAGAAAGATTTGATTTTCTCCTATAAAAGAAATAACCTTTTCCTGAGAGATCATTTTTCCATCGATCCTGATCCTTTCCCGAAAATCTTTTAAATGTGGTGAAGTGTATAGACCTGTCTTAAATCCTGCCGATTGAAATACCGAGGCCAGCATATGACTTACCGATCCCTTACCATTAGTCCCGGCAACATGAATACTCTTAAATTTGCTTTCTGGATGATCTAGATGTTCTGCAAGCTTCAAGGTATTAGAAAGATCTTTTTTGAAAGCCTGTTTACCTATTCTTTGATACATAGGTAACTGCTGAAACATCCAATCAACAGTATCTTGATAAGTTTTCAATTACTCGGTGAGTTTAAAGTCGTATATAATTGTCCCTACCTGGGTAGCAGGTGCATTGGAATCACTATTAAATCTTGTAGCTAATGCAGCTCTTTTTGCCGGCCCGGTTAGACAGGCAGCGCTATTCGTAGTCCCTTTCATTCCAGGCTGCGCACTTATTACACGACCTGTTTGATCTACCACTATCTTAACCACCACAATTCCAGATTCATTACAATCCTGCACGAACTTTTCTTTGTTTAAAGCCTTACGTCCTCCCAGTCTGTAATTACCATCTCCATCTAATCCAGCACCCTGACCATAATATGAACTGGCCTTAGGATCTCCATCTGGACTTCCTTTATCACCAGCTACATTATCATTTCCTTCCCCTCCAGTAGCTGTTCCAGATCTCTCCGGACCGTTCAATATACTACTTAACGCGTCATTAGTAGATTTATCTGGTTTTGGATCTGGCTTCTTAACAGGTTTTGGAACCTCTTTTGGAGGCTCTGGCTGCTTGGTTTCTAAAGGTGTAGGTTTCTTTTTCTTCTTTTCGATCACCGGAGCTTCTTCGATGTCCTGAGTCACCACTTCCTTCTCGATCACAGGTTCAGATTTTACCGGCTGGGCTGTTGACTGTTTAGGGGCAGATTTCACAGGCTCTTTAGGCTGTTCATTGCCAGAACCAACTTCAGAAGTTCCAAAATTAATGGCAATACCGCTTTCAGGTGGTGGATCAAGATATGTAAGGCCGAAAAATATTAAAAGAAGTATTAAAACCACATGTAATACTACCGTGATCGTAAAAGATTTCTTCTCATGTTTAGTTTCCAGCATCGACATTCTATTCGGGTTTTACCGCTAATACTATCTTATAGCTATTTCGGTTTGCAATATCCATCACATTCACCGCCTTTTCAATAGGCACTCCTTCTTCAGCTCTTAGAATAATGGTAGGATTTTCTTCTCCCGCCAAACGACTTTTCAAAGTAGATTCTAATGCGCTATTACTTATTCTTTCACTATTAATATAAACCTGAAGATCTTTGGTAATACTAACAGAAAGAGTTGTCTTGCTTGTCGTCTTACCTTTCGCTTTTGGCAGAATAAGATCCAAAGCCTCAGGAGTTATCACCGGTGAGGTTAGCATGAAAAAGATGAGCAGTAGAAAAACTACATCTGTCATCGAACTCATGCTAAACTCCGGACTTATTTTATTTCTTCCTCTTAAATTCATATTAAGCAGGTTCGTTTAGAAGATCCAGGAAGTCTACCGCGGTAGCCTCCATTTGATGAACCACTTTATCTGTTTTTACAACCAGGTGATTATAACCAATATAGGCGATAATACCTACAATTAAACCTGCTACTGTAGTCGTCATCGCAGTATAGATACCTTCTGCAAGGGCTCCCATCTGTGCCTGGCCACTACTTGTTGCCAGTTCATGAAATGCAAGCACCATACCAATTACAGTCCCAAGGAAACCAATCATTGGTGCTGCTCCTGCTACCGTAGCAAGAATACTAACATTCTTCTCTAGCTTATATACCTCCAGGCGCCCGGCATTTTCAATGGCTGTGTTTATATCTTCTAAGGGACTACCAATCCTGGAGATCCCTTTTTCAGTTAGCCTGGCTACCGGTGAATCGCTTTGTGCACATCTCATCTTTGCAGATTCGATATTTCCATTTAAAACGCTGTCTTTAATTTGAAGCATAAAGTTCTTATCTACTTTACTGGCTGCCTTGATGGCAAACAATCTTTCAAAATAGATGTAGACTGCCGCGAATAAAAGAACAAAAAGAATAATAATAATAATTTGACCGCCAAGACCTCCACTAAACATTAGATCGAATAATGATAGAGTCTTTTCTTCTACGATCGGCTCTGCTGCCTGAGCAGCTTCGGCTACCTCGTCCTGCTGAAAAAAGTTAAGCATATGTATAAATGGGTTTTTTAATGTAACGTGCTTTAATGATATTAATTGTCAGCCAAATTTAATTAATCAGCATCTCGGTTTTACGTGCAGTGGTAAAATGTTTGCACAAACTTTTAAACAAGCTGTTTTAGAGCGACTTCGAAAGCTGTTTTACTGATGTTCGTCTTACTGCTATTATTATCAAAAGTATTCTGAATAGCATTCTTAATGGTCATAGAAGTATCATTAAAAATTGCCTCATCGGTCATTTGAACTCTTCTTTCCATAAAATAAGCGAAGACTCTGGCCATTCCGCAGTTTGAAATAAAATCTGGAATTAGACTTACGCGCTCATCGGTATACTCCATAATTGGTCCAAAGAAAATTTCTTTATCTGCAAAAGGTACGTTAGCACCACAGGAAATCACCTCTAGTTTTCTATCGATAAGGTTGGTGATCTGGTCTTTAGATATCAATCTTGAAGCAGCACATGGAGCAAAAATTTCAGCATCTAGCTTCCATACTTTTTCATTTACCTCTTCAAAAGGGATTACATTATCATGTCTCAACGCATTTCCATCTTTATCCAGGAACATCTGCTGGATCTCTTCAAAGCTGAACCCTTCTTCATTTATAAGTCCGCCGGCACGATCTATAATCCCAACGATCTTAGCTCCCATTTGAGATAGGTAATAAGCGGCTGCAGAACCAACATTTCCAAATCCCTGAACGATAGCTCTTTTTCCTTTAATATCGCCACCATAGATGGTATAGTAATGATGAACAGCCTCAGCCACACCATAACCAGTGATCATATCTGCAACCGTATATTTTCTACTTATATCTGGAGAAAACTTAGTGTTTTCTAAAACTTTTATCACCCCTTGTCTAAGCTGACCAATTCTATTGATCTTATCTGCTTCGGTCGGCTGAAAGTGTCCGTTAAAAACTCCTTCTTGCGGATGCCAAACACCACAATCCTCAGTAATTGGAATTACTTCATTGATCTCATCTACGTTAAGATCCCCTCCCGTTCCGTAATAACTCTTCAGAAGCGGAGAAACTGCTTTATACCAACGCTCTAAAACACCTTTTTTACGAGGATCTGCAGGATCAAAATTAATTCCAGATTTAGCCCCACCAATAGGAGGTCCTGAAACAGTGAATTTCACTTCCATAGTTTTGGCCAGGGAAAGCACCTCATTCTGGTCCAAACCTACTCTCATTCTGGTACCACCTCCAGCAGCACCTCCTCTAAGAGAGTTTATCACTGTCCATCCTTCAGCTTCAGTTTCAGAATCTTTCCAGTTAAATACAATTTCAGGCTCTTTATTTTCGTATACTTTGAGTAATTCTTTCATTTTTGAAATATTTTGAAGCAAATATAAAAAACTAAGCAGGCTACTTTGAGAATTTGGTAAAATTTTCAGGGTTCATAGATCCTTCCTGAGGAATGATCAATTTTGGCCCCGGTAACCGAACTTAGAACATTTATTTCGCCCCTTAACTTTAGGACCCCCAGTAAAGCGAAAATAAGGGCTTCTTTAAAATCTATTACCTGATTATCTGGAATTATGAAATTACAGGAAGATCTTAATTTTAATTCTTCAATAAGATAAGTATTAAAGACACCTCCCCCGGTTAAAAGCACATCAGAACTTGGATCATTATCCAGGCTTTTTGCTATTTGTATTGCAACGTGAACGGTATAGGTTTTAAGAATTTCAGGAATTTCAATTTTATACTTTTCAATTAGTGGAAGTATATCAGAATTCACCCATTCTATACCTAAAGATTTGGGTGGCTTTTTTCGATAAAATTTAAGAGAATTTAGCTCCGCAAGCAACTCTTCATTAAGTTCTCCAGATCTGGCTAAGTTTCCATTCTCATCATATTCTTCTCCAATTTTCTGCATGAAATAATTAGAGACTGTGTTAACCGGACAAATATCATAGGCTATCCTTTGTGAATCTTTCTCCTGTGAGATATTAGCAAAGCCTCCCAGGTTTATACAATATTTATACTGATTAAAAAGTAATCTATCCCCAATAGGTACCAGTGGTGCTCCCTGACCTCCAAGCTCGACATCCTGCACCCTAAAATCGCAAACTACTGGAATTCCCAAAGCCTTACCCAGTTGTGGCAGATTCCCAATTTGCAATGTAATACCATCTTTTGGCCGATGTTTCACCGTATGCCCATGACTACAAACAGCATCCAATAGATCTATATCATTTTTTTTAATAAACTGACTGATAACTTTAGATAAATACGATGTATATTCTACATCTAATTGATGCAACGCACCGGGATCTAAATTAATAGCGGAGGATAGTTTTTGGCGCCACTCTGCTGAATATGGGATAGTTTCAGAGTTTACAATAGAAAAATCAACTTCATCATTAAAGTTTATCTCGGAAAATACAAGATCTAATCCATCAAGTGAAGTTCCAGACATAACACCAATAACACGATATTCCATTTTTTTCATATTCGTAAAAATACTCAATATCAATTGAAAAATAGGTATCAAAAGGCTATCTTTGGCGTCCAAAAATCAGTTTTTTATAAATTTCTTTTATATGGATTTTAAACTTACCGAAGAACATTTAATGATACGAGATGCCGCCCGTGATTTTGCGAAAACAGAATTATTGCCGGGGGTTATAGAGCGAGATGAAAAGCAGGAATTTCCTAAGGAACTCATTAAAAAAATGGGAGACCTGGGTTTTCTTGGAATGATGGCTTCTCCGGAATATGGTGGAGGTGGAATGGATACCATTTCTTACGTCCTGGCTATGGAAGAGCTTTCTAAGATAGACGCTTCTGCATCTGTAATGGTGTCGGTGAACAATTCTTTGGTTTGCTGGGGACTTGATACCTTCGGTAATGAAGAGCAAAAGAAAAAATATCTTTCAAAATTAACTACTGGGGAAAAACTAGGAGCTTTCTGTCTTTCTGAACCTGAAGCAGGAAGCGATGCAACTTCTCAAAGAACAACTGCAATAGACAAGGGAGATCATTATATTCTTAACGGTACGAAAAACTGGATCACGAACGGAAGTTCTGGAGACTACTTTTTAGTAATAGCCCAAACTGATAAAGAAAAAAAACATAAGGGGATCAATGCCTTTATCGTGGAAAAAGGATGGGAAGGATTTGAAATAGGTCCTAAAGAGCAAAAATTAGGAATTAGAGGAAGTGACACGCATTCACTTAATTTTAATGATGTGAAAGTTCCAAAAGAAAATAGAATTGGTGAAGATGGTTTCGGATTCAAATTCGCTATGAAAACACTTTCAGGTGGTAGAATAGGAATCGCTGCGCAGGCTTTAGGAATTGCGGCTGGAGCCTATGAACTTGCAAAAGATTATTCAAAACAACGTAAAGCATTTGGAACTGAAATTTGCAACCACCAGGCAATCGCCTTTAAATTGGCCGATATGCATACACAAATTACTGCTGCCCGGCACCTGGTAATGAAAGCTGCCTGGGATAAAGACCAGGGAGAAAATTATGACCTTAGTGGTGCTATGGCCAAATTACATGCTTCTAAAACAGCTATGGATGTAACCATAGAAGCTGTTCAGGTTCATGGTGGTAACGGTTATGTAAAAGAATACCACGTAGAAAGATTAATGCGGGACGCTAAGATCACCCAGATATACGAAGGAACATCTGAAATTCAAAAGATCGTAATTTCAAGAAGCATCCTGAAAGATTAACTTTTTTGGATTATATAAAAAGTAAAAGAGCAGCCAAATGGCTGCTCTTTCTTTTTTAAAGATTAAACTGAATTTACTTTCTCTTAGAAGAGACCACGTTTTTGGTTAATACCTCACGATCTGTCTGCATTCTAATTATATACACCTGATTTGCTTTTAGAGCGAAATCAACATCAAGCTCTTTAGTATCTCCTCTGGTTACTTTCTTATCATGATAAGTTCTAAGAAGTCTACCACTCAAGTCATAAACCTGGATCTCAACTTTCTTAGAAGTATACTCAAAGTCGTACTTAACAGTCAGTTTTTCATTGAACGGTACCGGAGAAGCACTAAAGCTACTTTCTGAAGCTTTGTTTCTACCATTACCTTTTCCTGGTTTAGTATCTTCAGGAGCATCGCAACCTTCAGAAGGTTCTGAAGTTGCTCTTGAACCACCAAGAGTACAACCAGCGTTATTCAAATCGTCTAAATAACTACCAGCTGCCCCAGCATTGTCAAAATTAGAGTTAACATATGCTATCAACTCGTCTGTAGATGGAACTTCATAGTTCACATCTTCATGACAGGTATTAAGTAATGCAGCTACAGATTGTCTACCTAAATTGTAGATTCCGCCACCACCTTGATTCAATACTTCCAGTAAGGTCATATCTGCTAATTCAGAAGGTGCATTATTAAACACTTCTCCATAAAGAGTACATGTTGAGTAACATTCCCATCTATCAGTATGATTTTTCCAGTAACCTAAGGTACATCCTTCGAACACTACGCAAATTGGTTCCTGAAGGGTAATCTCTGTTCTAGCAGAGGAACATCCGTCGTCACTAAGTCCAAAGATCACATAATTACCTGGAGGTAATACTCCGAAACCTCCAACTGGTTGTTTTACGCTATCGTAATAATCAACACCTCCACTACTAACTGTATAATTGAAAAATCCAGTATCTAAATCAGGATTTTCTCCTATTCGTATAAGTACAGACCCTGTAAGTGTCTCACAATCTGGCTCTACAACTTCTGCATTGATAATTAACTCAACTGCTGGTGGTTGCTGAATTTCAACCTGTCCCGGCTCACTAACACAACCATCTTCTCCGTACTTTATAATGAAATCATAAATTCCAACTGGAAGAGATATTGTACCATCATATAGTTCAAAATTATCTCCATCATCAAAACTTAAATAAAGATTTTGAGGATCACCAACGAAAATAAAGCTTCCATCACCGCCTATACAATCCGCTTGTTGAGTTTCAATTTCAGGGATTCCAGGTGTCGGCAAAATTTCCACATCAAACTCCGATTCATCAGCAACACAAGGAGCGGTCGCCGCAAAGTAAATGTAGATCGTCTGAGAACTGGTAATATCATCACCAGCAAACAATTCTGTTCCTGTGCCCCCAGAGCCAGTGAAATATTGGTTGCCTGCGGTAAGTGCTGGAAGCTCATAACTATCACAACGGGTTACATCATCCAACTCATCGGCAACTGGTGTATTATTAATCGTGACATCAAACTCTGACTCATCGGCCACACAAGGTGCGGTCGCTGCTGCATAGATATAGATCGTTTGGGAACTACTG
>NZ_AUHG01000010.1 GCF_000423065.1 Christiangramia echinicola DSM 19838 | reverse complement strand
ACTGTATTTGGACCAATATTGTCACACGTAAATTCAATAATATCCAGGGATAAACTTGCGATTCCACAAGCATCATTCGATCCATTGTCGATATCAGACACTTCGATGGAAGCCATTCCGTTCTCGTCTAATTGAATTGTGATATTTTGAGTGATTACTTCCGGGGAAATTTTATCTTGTACGTTAATATCAAAACTTATTTCGCTTGTATTTCCGGAATAATCCATTGTTCTGTAAGTCATATTCGCACTGCCGGGGGCAATGAGTTCTTCAGGTAATGGCCCGGTTAATTGTTGGGTTGGCAGGTTCGGAATTACGCCCGGAGCATTTACAGTAACTTCAAGATCTGTGATCCTGGTTCCATAGTGTCCGGCCCAATACTCTGCATCGTCACCTCCATGTTCTATATATACATAGCGAACACCTTCTCCATAACCACTAAAGGTATGATTAATAGTAGCCCAAGTTTCAGAAGCAGTAAGTATTCCCGTATCAAAGGAAGCGAGAATGTTATCATTCGCATCTCTCAACTGAACTTTCAGATAATAATTATCCGAATAATTAGGCCAGGTACCTACATAGCTTTCGGAAACCACAATTTCAGGTACGGCATTAAGCGTTTCCCTGTCATAACCTTGAACCATAAGATCTATCTTCTGGCTCATAATTCCCATGTTATAGGAGCTTAAAAAGCTGCTGCCACTTGTTATCCAGCCATTTCCTCCGTTAAGATTAATGTTCCATCCTGCAAGACCTCCATTCGCATTTCCGTTATATGCGATATTAGCATTTTCAGAACAATTATCAGATGAAGTAATGGTGAATGACGCAAAAGCCCCACAGGCATCTTCTTCCGTATCAAAAGCAGTTTGAACTGGCGCAGTAAGTACAGGAGGAGTTAAATCCTTCACGCTAACCGTTGCAATACAGGTAGTTGAAACACCATCACTGTCGGTTACCGTTAATTTTACCTCGTTATCTCCAATATTGGAACAATCAAAGGCATTCTTATCAATGGATAATACGAATCCTGGCTTATCATCACTCGACCCACCATCCACATCTTCAGGCGTGATAGTAGCTGTTGCATCCTCTCCAAGTTCAACAATAAAGCTCTGGCAAACCGCCATTGGAGGAGCATTTGTAGCTTTCAAAACTGTACTGGTCTCAACTTTTCCAGTATTATCGCTCGAATCGGTTAAGGTTACCGACAATGTTAGGGTTCCATCCTCAAGACTGCTAACATCGATATCAGTAATTTGATCAGTGGCCGTAGTCACAGTTCCCGTACCTCTAACTACATCAAGTCCATCACTACTAGAAATTGTATAATCGTAGGTAGTTCCGATCTCTGCACCTGTAAAAGTAAAACTCAATGTGGTTTGATTGGTATCGTCGATCTCTGTTTGATCTATGTTAACTGAATAACCTGAAGGAGGTGTTACATCTTTTACTGTTACTTTAGCGGTAATCTTAGTCTCATTAGCGTTTACATCAGTTACTGTTAAGGTCACAGTATTTTCGCCCACTTCATCAAGGGTGAAATCTGTAATATCGAGGGTAGAACTTTCAATTCCGCAGTTATCTGAAGAACTTTCAGTAACCATATCTGGAGTGATAGATACCTTTCCAGTTTCATCAAGTTCTACAGTAATATCTTTTGTTTCGACCATAGGAGGTGAATTATCAAGAACGGTTACACTCGCTTTTGCAGCAGATTCATTTCCATTTTCATCGCGAACGGTTAAGGTAACTATGTTTTCTGCACCCAGGTTTTCTGAAGATGTGGTCCAGACATTAGGTTGAGAAAATTCCTGCAAACTACCATTATGGCCATTTCCGGTAAGATCATTTAAATTAATCCCTTCAGCTTCTTCCATATTGTAATAGGCTAAAAGACCATCAGTTGTCGCATCTAAAGTTCTATTATAGTTATCAAGGATTTCATCCTCGGTACGGGCTTTGTTCCAAAGTCTCACTTCATCTATCTGCCCAATGTGATAGGTATGGAAACCGGCGTATCCTATAGTTAAAGGATCGGCACTGGTTACTGGATTAGTGCCACCGGTATTGGTGGCAACAAGTTCACCATTGATATATAATTTCCCGATATTTCCAGTCTTAACTGCTGCTACGTGATACCACTCACCTATATTGATATTTTGATTGAAACTCACTTGCACCCCATTCCCATACTGCTGGAATAACCAGGTGCCATCTGGATGATACCACAGCCCGTAATTTCTTGGATCACTCAGGCTTCCCCCAGAAGACCCAGACCCTTTTCCTACGATCCTCACCCAGTCTGCATTAAAGCCGTCCACCTTAAACCAGGCTTCCATAGCCATATCCCCGGTTAACCTTAAAGAGGGATCATCAGGAATAGAGACAAAATCATTCCCGTCAAAATTCAAAGAAAAATCATTTATGGTCTCTCCTTTATCACCTACATTAACACAACCAAAAACTTGATTATCCAAACTTAAGGTCAAATCTCCTTCTGCTGTACAGTTATCGGAAGATCCATTATTTATCAATTCAGCATTAATGCTTGCCGTTCCAGTTCCATCAAGCTCTATTACAATATTCTGAGCTATTGCTTTAGGATTCTCATTATCATCTGTTGTAATATCTACTATAGCACTACAATCACCTGAGTTAGTACTTGTGGAAGTAAATGTCATACCAGCAGTTACCTCAAAAGGTTCCCCGTTGATGATTCCATTATCCCAAGTAATATTCCCCCCATTGGTTGAAGTTCCAGTAATTGTAACCATTGTACCTGGACAAACATTCGTGCTAGGAGTTACTGTTATATTTAAATCATCACAAAGTACAGTAATTATTACCTTACCATTACCAGAATTTATATCACCTGTATTTACTTGGTTAATCCCAGAGTTGTAAGAACCGCCACCTCCACCGCTTCCCCAACCGGATCCGTACCAGCCATTTCCGCCGCCGCCGCCATTATATCCGCCGCCGCCGCCGCTAGCTCCTGAACAACCAGAAGCACCGCCGCCGCCGCCATAGCCACCAAAAACATTCCCACCAAAACATTGGTTGTATCCTACTCCGCCATCGGCACCCCCTAACGGTGTTATTCCGCCTGTCGAGTTATTAGTACCTGTTCCATTAGAGCCATCTGAAAGCCAACCAGCACCAGCTCCACCATTTCCAGGATAACCTGCAATGTTTCCACTTGTACCTCCTTGACCACCGTTACCGCCAGTTCCACCAGCTGCATTTCCTGACCCAAGGCTACTATTCGTAGTCGAATTTGTAGAAGAACCAATTCCTCCTGGCCCCCCACCATTTCCAGAACGTCCACCACCACCTCCTGCAGCTATTAACAATTCATTTCCTATATTTTTCCATAAAAACGTTCCACCGCCACCGCCGCCATTGTTATTAGGTGCAGTAGTACCCTGGCTTCCAACGACGATTTTTAAAATTTCTCCAGGAGTGACTAGAAATTCTCCGGTAATATCAGCTCCAAGTCCCCCACTGTTTCCTCCTTGTGCTCCAGTTGCCTCTATTTTAATAGAAGTAGCTCCCTCAGGAACTGTGTAAGTTTGAACTGAACCAGTATAATTAAAAGTGGTTTGTGCATTCCCTTGCCATGAGCCAAATATGGCCAACAGGAAAATCAGAAATTTAAAAAAGTAGTTTTGTTTCATTAAAACGCATTTAGGTTAGTATTCGATATAATTTTCGGAGTTTGTTAAATAATTAACAATACCTCTATCGAGGTATTAATATTTTTGGATTTCTATTTTAATGGCAAGCCTGACAAAAAATTGTAACCTCTTAAATATTAAAAATTCTTAATTTTATCTTAAAAGCAACAAATATAGCCAAACCAAAATATTATAAGGCACTGACAATTAGGGGGTTTTACCCCTTTTTTTCACCAATATTACATAACTCACTCTTTAACAATTCTTTAAGAAGAATATAATTTTAACATTTCGAATCTTTATTCGACAAAAGGTTAAATTTATCGATAAAAAACAGCATTGTTTAAAGTGAAGAGAAGGCAGAAATTCTTGCAACGCCCTTATAAGCAAAATAATAGAAGGATAATTGATCAAAGAAGGCATAAAAAATCCGGAAAACTTTCGCTTCCCGGATCTCTATAATTTATTTTCCAGGTAATTTAAAATTCCCTGGTCACCTTATCTACAGCCTCAATGGTTTTATCAAGATCTTCATAAGACAGCGCTTCACTAATAAACCAGGTTTCATAAGCACTTGGTGCGATATAAATTCCGTTTTCCAGCATTCCGTGGAAGAATTTATTGAATAGACCAAGATTTGCAGATTTAGCCGCCGAATCAAAATCGGTCACCGGATCTTTACCAAAATGAACCGAGATCATAGAACCAAGCCTGTTAATTGTAAAATCAACATTATTCGCAGTCAGGACTTTCTCCATTCCTTTATGAAGATATTCGGTCTTTTTCTCCAGGCTTTCAAAGATCTCTCTTTTATTATCCAATTCGGTGAGCATGGCTAATCCTGCGGCCATCGCCAGCGGGTTTCCACTAAGAGTCCCGGCCTGGTAAACAGGGCCAACCGGTGCCAGGTAATCCATGATTTCATTACGTGCAGCAAAAGCACCAACAGGTAAACCTCCGCCAATCACTTTTCCGAAACAAACAATATCAGCCTTCACTCCTGCTCTTTCCTGAACACCTCCGGGAGCAAGTCTGAATCCCGTCATTACCTCATCAAAAACAAGCAAAATTCCGTTCTCATCACATATCTCTCTCAAGCCTTCCAGAAAACCTTCACCTGGCGGGATACAACCCATATTTCCGGCAACAGGTTCCAGTATGATACAGGCGATCTCCTCTTTATTCGCTGCAACAAGTTCCTTAACATTTTCAAGATCATTGAATTTAGCAAGCAAAGTATCTTTTGCCGTTCCCTGGGTCACGCCGGGACTATTCGGAGTTCCAAAAGTCACGGCTCCACTTCCCGCCTGGATAAGGAAAGAATCACTATGCCCGTGATAACAACCGGCAAATTTGATGATCTTTTCTTTTCCGGTAAATCCACGCGCAAGGCGAACCGCACTCATACAGGCTTCTGTACCCGAATTTACCATTCTAATTTTATCGATATTCGGAACCATTTTTACCGCAAGCTCTGCGATCTTAGTTTCGATCTCTGTAGGCGTTCCAAATGAGGTTCCTTTTTTAGCTTTTTCTATCACCGCATCCAGTACAGGTTTGTGAGCATGACCCAGAATAAGCGGACCCCATGAATTAATATAATCGATCAGTTTATTTCCATCCTCATCGTATAAATATGCACCTTCAGCTCTTTCAACAAAAATTGGCTCTCCGCCAACTGCCTTAAAAGCTCTTACCGGAGAATTAACTCCACCAGGAATTACTTTTTGCGCTTCTGCGAATAACTGACTACTTCTTTTATAAATCATAAATGACCTTTTATTTTTTAACCGTCACCCTGAACTTGTTTCAGGGTCTCCAGATTCAAACAAATTAGATTCTGAATTAAATTCAGAATGACGTTTTCTTTACTTTATACTTAATATTTGACCTATTGAAATATTATTACTTCTTAGCCCATTAATTTCCTTAATCTCTTCTACCGAGGTATTATACTTTTTTGAAATGGAATATAAGGTATCACCCTTTTGCACTTTATGAGTATCAGATCCTCGTTTAGGTTGCGCAGTATATCTTGGAGCTTGTCGCCTGCTTACTCCATCATCAAATTTATATAACTCATATCTTTCTATAAGATCAATTAATTTATCAGGATACCTGCGATCTGTAGCATAACCGGCTTTTCTCAAACCTTTTGCCCAGCCTTCATAATCATATATATCCAGATCGAATAATTCTGAATACCTGCCTCTTCCTGAAAGAAATAAAGAATGGTCACGGTAAGAATATTTGGCATGTTTATATTTCCTGAAACATTCACCACGACGATCATCATCGTGATAGACCTTTTCTCCATTCCAGTCATGGCACTTAATACCGAAATGATTATTTGCTCTTCTAGTAAGATCTCCATTTCCAGCTCCAGATTCCAGAATTCCCTGCGCCAGCGTGATACTTGCAGGAATTTTATAAAGTCTCATTTCTTCCTGAGCTATAGGTGCATAATCCCTGATATAATCCTCAATACGATAATGATAGGTATTACGTGGCAGCTCCTCTTTCACATCATCTACTACTTCGGCAGGAGAATCACGGTTCTCTTCTCCTCTATTATCTATTTTAACCTCTTCTTTTTTAGTGGTAACCACTTTCTTTTTACTTCCGCAGGAAGCAGCAAAAACAATGATCACAAAAAGCGATAAAATGCGGGTAATTTTCATATTAATATTCAATTTGAGGCAGCTTTTTTTTCTTCAAAAACCGGTTCATCCCTTCAATTCCCTGCAATCCACCGGTATGAATTGCAAGTATTTTAGAATTCGCAGGAAAATAGCCCTGTTTTATGAGGTCAAAAATACCAAAAAGTAATTTTCCAGTATAGACTGGATCAAGATTGATTTTATAATTTTTACTGAAATCGTTTATAAAGTTGATCAACTGTTCATCGACTTTTGCATAACCTCCAAAATGATAGTTTAGCATAAGTTCCCAATTTGAAGTTTCAACCATATTAGAAATCTCATCTTTAAGGTAATCTGAATTCAATGCTGAATAACCCAGCACCTTTTGAGAGTCTTTAGCAGCATTGATCAATCCGGCTAAAGTTCCGCCGGTTCCTACTGAAGAACA
Organism: Christiangramia echinicola DSM 19838; assembly: GCF_000423065.1. Taxonomy (GTDB): domain Bacteria; phylum Bacteroidota; class Bacteroidia; order Flavobacteriales; family Flavobacteriaceae; genus Christiangramia; species Christiangramia echinicola. The sequence continues at coordinate 964,496 of NZ_AUHG01000010.1, read as the reverse complement.
AATGAAATTAAAATCTTTATCCTCTTCAGAAAGTATTTCTGTACATCCTTTGATCGCAAACTCGTTGGTTCCACCTTCCGGAACCAGATAGAAATCATCAAAGTAGTTTCTCAGTTTTTCTATAAATTCCGGAGATTCTTTTTCGCGGTATTCTTCCCGACTAATAAATTTGAATTGCATTCCGCAGGATTCGGCATATTTCAACGTGGGGCTCCATTTCTGCCTGGAATTTTCCAGCTCTTCACCACGAATTATTCCTATGGTTTCAAAATCGAAAAGTTTCCCAGCAGCTGCAGATGCGGCAATATGATTGGAATGTGCTCCGCCGAAAGTTAGTAAGCTTTGAAAATTGCCCTTTTTGGCTTCGAGTAAATTATATTTCAGCTTCCGGAATTTGTTGCCCGAAACTTCAGGATGCAGCAGGTCTTCTCTTTTAATATAAAGCTGAATACCCTTATCGAATTCCTTCACGAATTGATTCGGCATATTTTGAGAAATAGCATTATCAAAAAAGTCATGCATTCTGCAAAAATACCTATTGAATTTCAGAATGAATAACATCATGAAGAAATCGTCATCCTGAACTTGATTCAGGATCTAATAGAAGCTGAATCAAGTTCAGCTTGACGGAAAATTACATGAATTTCAGAAAAGCCCAGAAAGGTCTTTTTTTGAGGTATCCAACATCATTTTCTCGCCGGTAGGCTTCTCTTTCAAAACTTATATTTCTATAAGCCAGCATTCCATCGCGACAAACCAGATATCGTATAAAGAATTCTATCGCGTACCAGACATAGAAAAAAAGCACCAGCAATTCTAACTGCTGTCTTAAATGTATCTTTTCATGATTCAGAAAAAATTCGTTTTTCTTAAGCTGATCACTTTCCAGGATCACAAAAGGCCATAAGCTTATACCCTTGAACCTGCCTGAAAGTAGCCTTTTGTTGACGATCAAAATCATGCTTTCAAGATAAGAAATTGTATTTTAGCCTCATGAATTTTCAGAAAAAAAGGATCCGGTTAGAAGATGGAGATTATTACCTTACTCCTGAAGGCTACCGCTGTTTTACTGAACAATATCATCTTAAAAGAGGTTATTGCTGTGAAAGTGGTTGCAGGCATTGCCCATACGGATATAATAAGAAAACTAATTCTCAAGAATAATATAGAATGAATTTTAAGGATCTGATACTTGAAGGAATACCGGATGAATTACCGGCAGCTAAATCTTATGATGAATCTCTGAATCACGCTCCCAGGCGAAAAGATATTTTAGATGCGGACGAAAAGAAACTGGCTTTAGAAAATGCTTTAAGATATTTCGACAAAAAACATCATAAAACTTTGGTTCCTGAATTTAAGGAGGAGCTAGAAAAATACGGCAGGATCTACATGTACAGATTCAAGCCAGACTATGATTTCTATGCCAGACCTATAGATGAATATCCGGGTAAAAGTGTTCAGGCAAAAGGCATCATGTTAATGATTCAGAATAACCTGGATCCCGAGGTTGCACAGCATCCTGAAGAATTGATCACCTATGGCGGGAACGGTGCCGTATTTCAGAATTGGGCTCAGTATCGTTTAACTATGCAGTATCTCGCCCAAATGGATAATAAGCAGACTTTAGTTATGTACTCTGGTCATCCTATGGGATTATTTCCATCACATGAAAACGCGCCTAGAGTTGTGGTCACTAACGGAATGATGATCCCGAATTATTCTAAACCTGATGACTGGGAGAAGTTTAATGCTCTTGGTGTTACCCAGTACGGACAGATGACAGCTGGGAGTTATATGTATATAGGTCCGCAGGGAATTGTACATGGAACTACTATCACCGTTTTGAATGCCGGAAGAAAGATCTCTAAGAATGGAGAAGGCCTGGACGGAAAATTATTTGTGACTTCGGGTCTTGGCGGAATGAGCGGGGCACAGCCAAAGGCAGGAAATATCGCCGGGTGTATTACAATTTGTGCGGAAGTGAATCCTAAAGCGACTCAAACCAGGCATAAGCAAGGTTGGGTTGATGAAGTGATAGATGATGTTGAAAAACTTGCAGAAAGAGTTAAAAAAGCAAAAACAAATAAGGAAGTGGTTTCTATCGCTTACCAGGGAAATGTGGTAGAGATCTGGGAATATTTTGCAGAAAACAATATTTATATAGACCTGGGAAGTGACCAGACTTCGCTTCACAATCCATGGGCCGGGGGATATTATCCGGTAGATCTGGGATTTGAAGAGGCAAATGAAATGATGGCCCGGGAGCCAGAACTTTTTAAGGCCAAAGTTCAGGATAGCTTGAGAAGACAGGCTTCCGCCATAAATAAGCACACTGCGAAGGGAACCTATTTCTTCGACTACGGAAATGCGTTCTTACTTGAAGCTTCCAGAGCCGGGGCAGATATAATGAGTGAAAATGGGAAAAGCTTCAAATACCCTAGCTATGTTCAGGATATCATGGGACCAATGTGTTTTGATTACGGTTTTGGACCTTTCAGATGGGTTTGTGCATCTGGTAAGGATGAAGATCTTCAGAAAACCGATTTGATCGCTACTGAAGTTCTGAAAAAACTAAAAGAAAACTCACCAGCTGAAATCCAACAGCAAATGCAGGATAATATTCAGTGGATCAAAGGAGCTCGGGAAAATAAACTGGTTGTGGGTTCTAAGGCAAGAATTCTTTATGCAGATGCAGAAGGAAGAACTGCAATTGCTAAGGCATTTAATGATGCCATTGGCCGCGGGGAGATTGGCCAGGTAATTTTAGGTCGTGATCACCATGATGTATCAGGAACCGATTCACCATACCGTGAAACCTCTAATATATATGATGGTTCAAGCTTTACCGCAGATATGGCAATCCAGAACGTTATAGGTGATAGTTTTCGAGGAGCGACCTGGGTAAGCATCCATAATGGGGGTGGTGTTGGATGGGGAGAGGTTGTAAATGGCGGCTTCGGCATGATTCTTGAAGGTGATAAAGCATCAGAAGACCGTTTGAAATCTATGCTATTCTGGGATGTTAACAACGGAATTGCCCGTAGATCCTGGGCCAGGAATAAGGAAGCAATTTTTGCCGCAAAGCGCGCCATGGATATGAATCCGCAGTTGAAAGTAACTATTCCTAATCTCGTAGATCCGACGCTTTTGGATTAAAATTCATATAAATCTAAAAATCTAACCTATGAAATTTCTTAAAATTACTCCAGTTCTGCTGTTATTTGCTGTTCTTTTATCTTCATGCAGCAGTGTAAGAGTCGCTTCAGACTACGATCGCGAAGCCGACTTTACTAACTATGGGACTTATGCTTTTTTTAAGCCAGGAATAGATAAGGCTGAAATTTCTGATCTTGATAAGAAAAGAATTTTACGAGCTATTGAAGCTGAAATGCAGAAAAAAGGATTTACGAAATCTGAAGATCCAGACCTATTAGTTAGCATCTTTACAAAGACAAACGAGAACATTAACATCTACAACAATGTATACCCATATTGGGGTTACGGTTGGGGATGGAACCCGTGGTATTGGGGAAGTGGATTTAACACAGTAAGCAGTACCAGTGAAGGGACCCTATATATAGACCTGATCGATTCTGCAGATAAAGAATTGGTTTGGCAGGGAATGGGAACCGCAGCCCTTGCTCGAGAAGTTAATAAAAAACAGGAACGCATCAACGAGATAGTTTCCAAGATCATGGAGAAATATCCTCCGGGTATGGAGAAGTAGAAAAATAATTAACGCCCCTTTTACAGGGGCTTTTTTATACAGGGTCGCCAGCTAAAATCTTTCCCGTTCTCTTTCAAATTTTGTACTTTTAACGCAAACGTTTTAGTTAAGCCTTATCATGATAGATAATATACAATCCAACGAAATCCTGGACAGGTTACCTGCCCACCTTCAACAATATATTAAGCCACAGAATTATGATGATTACAGCCCAATTAATCAGGCGGCATGGCGCTATGTAATGAGAAAGAATGTAGATTATCTGAGCCAGGTGGCTCATGATTCTTATCTGGAGGGTTTAAAGAAAACTGGAATTTCTATAGATAGCATCCCGAATATGTACGGTATGAACCGTATCCTCGAAGAAATAGGCTGGGCTGCAGTTGCAGTTGATGGATTTATTCCTCCTGCTGCTTTTATGGAATTCCAGGCCTATAATGTATTAGTGATTGCCAGTGACATCAGGCAGTTGGAACATATAGAATATACACCAGCTCCAGATATTATTCACGAAGGCGCCGGTCATGCACCTATTATTGCAAACCCGGAGTATGCTGAATATTTAAGACGTTTTGGAGAAATAGGCTGTAAAGCTATTTCCAGTTCTCATGATTATGAAGTTTATGAAGCTATTCGTGAATTATCTATTCTAAAAGAGGCTGAAGACACACCAAAGGAAAAGATCGAGGAAGTTGAAAAAAGAGTTGACGAACTTCAGAATGCAGATGTTAAGCCTAGTGAAATGGCTCAGATAAGAAATTTACACTGGTGGACCGTGGAATACGGACTAATAGGTACTGTTGAAGAACCAAAAATTTACGGTGCCGGACTCCTTTCTTCTATTGGAGAAAGCAAATCCTGTATGACCAATGCAGTTAAAAAGCTCCCCTATACCCTCGAAGCATCTAAGAAAGAATTTGATATTACTAAACCTCAACCTCAGCTATTCGTTACTCCAGACTTTGCTCATTTGAGCCTGGTACTGGAAGAATTCGCCAATAAAATGGCCCTACGCAAAGGAGGACTGGAAGGTATTCAGAAATTAATAGATTCTAAGAACCTGGGCACAATTGAATTCAGTACAGGTATACAGGTTTCTGGAAACTTTTCTAAAGTGATCGAGCACGAAGGAAAACCTGTTTATATTCAAACCAAAGGCAAAACAGCCCTGTCTTCTCGTGAGAAAGAACTCGTAGGACATGGTGTCTCAACCCATCCTGAAGGTTTTGGCTCACCTATAGGCAGCTTAAAAGGGATTAACCTGGCTATTGAAGACATGAGCCCAAGAGATCTAAGGGCTTACGATATTTATGAAGGTGAGAACGTAAGCCTTGAGTTTGAAGGCGGAGTTAAAGTTGAAGGAGAGATCATCACCGGAACAAGAAATCTGCAGGGGAAGATCATCATTATAAGTTTCAAAAACTGTACGGTGACTCATCATGACGAAATTCTTTTTAAACCGGAATGGAGTAAATATGATATGGCTGTTGGAAAAGAGATCATTTCTGCTTTTGCCGGACCGGCAGATCATCATTCATTCGATCTTATTACTCATACTCCATCCACTACTACTATTAAAAGTAAGAAAACTCCAGAAAGAGAAGAACTGGAGTCTTTATATAAATCAATAAGGAATATAAGAAATGGTGAAAACACTAAATTTTCACTAAACGCTGCATTTGATATTGTAAAAAAGCATCATCCTAAAGACTGGCTCTTATCTGTAGAGATCTATGAGCTTGCGGTCGAGGATGATCCTAAACTAGCTAAGGAGGTAAAAGCAAGGCTGGAAGAGATTAAGAAAGACAGACCAGAAGTTGCGCACTTAATTAATGATGGTATAGAAATGACCGAAATAAAGATGGTCACTCCTTAGAGTTTGATCTTCTCAAGATTTTCAGAATTTGAAATGGGTTGGTCCTTATATTCCAGTGTCCAGCCCATACTACTGATTAGAATGTATATTTTTTGAAGTTCACTAACCAGCCTGTTCCTGGCATTAGATTTTAATGTAGAATTCTCTATCTTCTCCCGTAAACCTTTTTCAATACGCGTTTTGATCTTATTATAATCTTCAGCTTCAAATTGATTTAGATAATCCTGTGTTACATCATAATACTTGATATTAGGATTAATACTAATTTCCTCCTCTGGAATATCGTTAATGATCACTCTTTTCCCTTCTTCATCTATTTGAATATCGAGTTTACTGAGATCATAAGCCACACTCACATCTGCATTCACAACTATAAGCGCCTTCTTCCTGGCTGAAAGAACATCAAAATAGAAGGATTTAGAATTTTTATACGTAAATACCTGGGAAAATGTACCTTCAGTCACCACCAGTTTACCCACGTTCCTTATCTGTTCCTGGGTAAGTACAGTATTTTCTTCAAGACTTTCTCTTTCATCATTCTTTTGTTCCCAATACATAAATCCAAGGATGACGACTGCAACCATGAGAATGGATAATAGAATATTCTTCATAAGAATTTATTAGAAAAGGGAAATTAGGAAAAAAACCGAAGAAGGATTAAAACTAAAACTTAAAGAGAGTTAATTAATTGCTATAAAAAACTAAAGGACGGCCCCACCCGTCCTTTAGTATATTCTAAAATCTACCCCAACAAATTTTAGAAAACAAACCTTCCATAAATATTTGATTATTGAGATTCTCATCATTATAATCTGCATATATTTATTTCAAATCTGCTTTGTAAAAATACGAATATTTTAATATGATTTGTATTTATATGGTTTCCATTATATTAAAAAATTAAGAATCCCAATAACTACAAGGCCTAAGAAAAGTTAATTTCAGGGTATTTTTTTTGAATTTCCTCGATTTTTGCTTGTAATTCCGTAAGAAATTTCCTATGAGCTGCGGAATTTTCTTCGCGCGGAGAGTGTGAAAGTGCCTTCTGAATTTTATCTATTTCAGCATTCAAATTTATAGATTTATCTGTCATCCAGTTCACTGAAAATAAATTCCAGATATATTCTATTGCCACTTTATTTGGATGCAGCATATCTTCAGAATAAAATCTATAATCACGAAGTTCATCCATCATGATTTCATAAGAAGGAAAATAAGAACTGGATTTTGAAGAATCTATAAAATCATGTAAAGCAGAAATTAATTGTGCTTTACTATGCTGATTTTCAGAAAATCCATCTTTTAAATGTCGTACTGGAGAGATCGTAAAAATAATTTTTGCCTTTTCATTCAATTCAGATATTGAATGCTCGATGACCTCGAGGTCGTTCATTATTTCTTTTACCGACGAAAGCTCCCTGGTAAATCTATTTTGCGGAATCTTATGACAATTCGCTGCAATGGTATCCCTACCTTCGTATATATATCCCCAGGCAGTCCCCAGGCTAATTATAACATGAGAAGCTTTCTTTATAAAATCCCTGCTTTCTGAAAGTGCTGCGTTAAGATCCTGAAGACAATCCTCCCGGGAAGATCTCCGCATATCTGAATGTGCTTCTAAAGTTTGCCAGCCTCCATTGAATTCCATTACATCCTGCTCCTTAAAATCTTCATTATTAGAAATTCTCTGGAAAAATTTGCGAATTGGTGAAGGATGGAAAATGATCCCTGTAGGGTTTTGAAGATTTTTAAACCTGAACCATTCCAGTTTATCTCCTATATTTTCCACAAAACACGAACCTATCAGGAATACTCCCGAAGAATGTTCGATCTTAGGCAGACCTTCTTTAATTGGAACTTTGGTTCTAAAATCCATATTCTTAAATTAAAAAATCCCGGCGACTTACCGGGATTTTAAATGTTATTTTATAAAACTTTCGGCTTTTTGCAGCGCCTCGTTGAGCCCATCAGGTTTTTTACCACCTGCGGTAGCAAAGAAAGGCTGGCCTCCTCCACCTCCCTGGATATATTTACCTAGTTCACGAACTATCTGTCCCGCGTTTAGATCTTTTTCCTTTACAAGGTCTTTAGAAATATAACATGAAAGCAATGCTTTTCCGTTCTGCTCTGTCCCGAATAACAAGAACAGGTCATCTATTTCTTCTCCTAACTGGAAGGCAAGATCTTTGATCCCTGCCGCATCCAGATCTACTCTTTTTGAAAGGAAATTAATTCCACTAACATTTTTTACTTCCTGCTTAAGTTCAGATTTAAGGTTTTTCGCCTTATCCTTTAATAAACTTTCAACCTGCCTCTTTAAAGCAATATTTTCATCCTGAAGATTATTTATTGCTTTCACGGGATCATTAGCATTCTTTAATCCGCTTTTGATCTCTTCCAGAATATTGGTTTGCTCTTCAAAATACTCCATAGCTGCTTCACCAGAGATCGCTTCTATCCTTCTAATTCCTGAAGCAACCGCAGATTCACCAGTGATTTTGAAATACCAGATATCTGATGTGTTTCGAACATGGATACCGCCGCAAAGCTCCATTGAATCACCAAAACGTATAGCTCTTACCGAGTCACCATATTTTTCTCCGAATAAAGCGATCGCACCCTGGTCTATCGCTTCCTGATATGAAATATTTCTTTGCTCTTCCAGACTTAAATTTTCACGGATCCTGGCATTTACAAAAGTTTCAACTTTCTCAAGCTCTTCAGAAGTCACCTTACTAAAGTGAGAAAAATCGAATCTTAAGTAACCGCTCTGCACCATAGACCCTTTTTGCTCTACATGAGTTCCAAGAATGCTTCTAAGCGCCTGGTGCAATAGATGGGTAGCAGTATGATTAGATGCAGTATTAGACCTTTCGGTCTTATTCACGATGGCTTTAAAATCTGCATCAGTATTTCTAGGCAATTCTTTGGTGAAGTGAACTATTAGATTATTCTCCTTCCTGGTATCCAGCACATCCACCACTTCGCCGTCTGATGACAAAATAATACCCTTATCACCAACCTGTCCTCCACCTTCTGGATAGAATGGTGTTTTATTAAGTACCACCTGGTACATCTCACCTTTCTTCTTGGATTCTACTTTTCGGTATTTGGCAATTTTCACCTCAGCCTCCAGTTGATCATAACCAATGAATGTATCTTCCTCCAATTCATTTAAGTCTATCCAATCACCAGCGCTAACCGCAGTAGCTTCCCGGGAACGATCTTTTTGTTTTTTTAGTTCAGCCTCGAAGCCTTTTTCATCCAGTTCATATCCATTTTCCCTTAATATCAGGGCCGTAAGATCTATAGGAAATCCAAAAGTGTCATATAGTTCGAATGCTTTTTCTCCCGAAATAGTCTTATCCTTTGAATCCTTCATTAGGTTTTCAAGTAAAACCAGACCTTGCTCTAAAGTTCTTAAGAAAGATGCTTCTTCTTCGCGAATCACATTCTCCATTAATCCCTGCTGAGATCTTAATTCTGGGAAAGCTACTCCCATTTGTTCACTTAGAACTGGAACAAGTTTATATATGAACGGCTCTTTAGTATTTAGAAATGTAAAACCATACCTTATCGCTCTCCTTAATATTCTTCTAATTACATATCCGGCCCCGGTATTACTAGGTAATTGCCCATCTGCAATTGAAAATGCTACCGCCCTAACGTGATCTGCGATCACTCGCATGGCGATATTGGAGTCTTCAGATTTACCATATTTTACACCAGTGATCTTTTCAATTTCGTTTAAAAGTGGTGTAAATACATCTGTATCGTAATTAGACTGTTTATTTTGAAGCACCATACACAAGCGTTCAAATCCCATCCCCGTATCTATATGCTTAGCTGGCAGTTCTTCAAGATCTCCATTGGCTTTACGGTTATATTGCATAAATACCAGGTTCCAGATCTCTACCACCTGTGGGTGGTCCATATTTACAAGATCTCTTCCCGGTGCCTTCGCTTTTTCATCTTCAGATCTTATATCTATATGAATCTCAGAACAAGGTCCGCATGGCCCCTGGTCTCCCATTTCCCAGAAATTATCTTTCTTATTCCCGTAAATAATTCTGTCTTCCGGAACGATCTTTTTCCAAAGCTCTAAAGCTTCGGTATCTAATCCCAGATTGTCTCTATCTTCACTTCCTTCAAATACCGAAACATATAAGTTTTCAGGATTTATTTTGAAAACTTCAGTCAGCAATTCCCAGGCCCAGTTGATAGCCTCTTCTTTAAAATAATCACCAAAACTCCAGTTACCCAGCATCTCGAACATAGTATGATGATAGGTATCATGACCAACCTCTTCAAGATCATTATGCTTACCGCTCACCCGAAGACATTTTTGAGTATCGGTAACCCGGTTATTTTTTGGAATCGAATTTCCAAGGAAAAACTCCTTGAACTGATTCATACCCGCATTTGTAAACATAAGCGTAGGATCATCTTTAATGACCATGGGTGCAGATGGCACAATGCTATGGGACTTCGATTTGAAATATTCTAGAAACTGTTTGCGGATATCCTGTGACTTCATTCAGTTATTTTCTTGCAAAATTCATTAAATTATGAAGACGGCAAAACAATTCATATATTTGTTCGTTTACCGTATTAATTAACACGGTATTTGAGCCGTTTCTGGACGCAAAAATAGCATAAATTTAACTCATGTCGAAGGTTAAATATTATTACGATAGCGAGACCCTTTCTTATAAAAAGATCGAGCAAAAAAAAGGCAGGCGGTTAGGTATCGTCCTGCTTAGTATTACTGGTTCATTTCTGGCCGGATTCATACTTTTAATCATCTATTTGAACATTCCTCAAATAGAAACTCCAAAAGAAAAAGCGCTTAAGCGTGAATTACATAACATGCAGTTACAATATGGCCTTCTTAACAAGAAGATGGACCAGATCCAGGATGTAATGGCTAATATTGAAGACAGGGACAATAATATTTACAGACTTTATTTTGAAGCGAATCCAATTCCCGAGGAGCAAAGAAAAGCTGGATTTGGAGGAATTAACCGGTATCAAAATCTTGAAGGTTTTGACAACTCCAAGCTTATCGCTGAAACTACCAAAAGGATGGATATCCTTACCAAACGTCTGGTAGTACAGTCTAAATCTCTTGATGAAATTGCTGAACTTGCCAAGGAAAAAGGTGAATTACTTTCTGCAATTCCTGCGATACAGCCAGTAAATAATGAGGATCTTAGCAGAATTGCTTCAGGTTATGGATGGAGAACAGACCCTTTTACCAAAGCGCGAAAATTTCATTACGGGATGGATTTTACCGCCCCAAGAGGCACACCTGTTTATGCTACCGGAGATGGTAGAATAGCGAGAGCAGATAGTAGATCTACTGGTTACGGAAATCACATTAGAATAGATCACGGCTATGGCTACACCAGCCTTTATGCCCATTTATATAAATATAATGTTCGAAGAGGTCAAAGAGTAAAAAGAGGTGATGTAATAGGATTTGTTGGAAGCACCGGTAGATCTGAAGCTCCTCACCTGCACTATGAGATCTTTAAGGACGAACAAAGAATTAATCCTATTAATTTTTATTACGGAAACCTTTCTCCAGAAGAATTTGGGGAAGTACTCGAAAAGGCCCAACGTGAAAATCAATCGCTTGATTAATGCACATAGATCTTCCTGACAAACGCTATTACAGCATTGGCGAAGTCGCCGAAGCTTTTAAAGTAAATACCTCCCTGATACGATTCTGGGAAAAGGAGTTTGATGTGATCAAGCCAAAGAAAAATGCCAAGGGAAATAGGAAATTTACTCCTGAAGACATTAAGAATCTTAGCCTCATCTATCATTTAGTAAAAGAAAGAGGCTTTACCCTGGAGGGAGCAAAAACGCATCTTAAAGAAGAAAAACATAAAACGCTGAGCAATTTTGATATAATTACTAAACTTGAAAGCGTAAAATCTGAACTAATCAATCTTAAAAATCAATTGTAATATGAAAAAGTGGCTTATCCCATTAATAATTATCGTTATAGGTGTCGTTGTGATCTGGAAATTCACTGCAGGATTTAACAACACCGCTGTTGCCAAGGAAGAAAACGCCAAATTAGCCTGGTCTAACGTAGAAAGTTCTTACCAAAGAAGGAACGACCTAATAGGTAATCTTGTTAAAACTGTGGAAGGTGCTGCAGACTTTGAAAGAGGTACCTTAAAAGAGGTGATCGAAGCCAGAGCAAAGGCAACTTCAGTAAATGTAGATGCAGAAAATTTAAGTGCCGCTCAAATTCAACAATTTCAACAGGCACAACAGGGAGTTACTTCAGCATTATCAAGGTTATTAGTTACGGTAGAAAGATATCCTGAGCTAAAAGCGAATCAGAATTTCCTTCAATTACAATCACAACTGGAAGGCACTGAAAACAGGATTAATGTAGCCAGAGATCGTTTTAATGAGGCTGTTACAGATTACAACACATACATTCGAGTATTCCCTAATAATCTATTTGCAGGAATGTTCGGTTTTGAGAGAATGGAGCGATTCCAGGCAGATGCCGGGGCAGAAAATGCACCAGATGTAGAATTCGATTTTTAGAAAAAAATGAGCGTACAGAGTGAAGCTTTTTTAAGCAAGAGAGAAGAAGAGGAAATCGTTGACGCTATTAGACAGGCTGAAAGAACTACCAGTGGTGAGATTCGTGTGCACCTGGAACCAAGTACGGGTGATCTAGACATTTTTGAGAGAGCCATGGAAGTATTTCATGCACTGAAAATGGATAATACTAAAGATGCTAATGGCGTGTTGATCTACGTGGCCGTAGAAGATCGCAATTTCGTGATCTACGGTGACAAGGGAGTCAACGATGTGGTGGCAGATGACTTCTGGGAAAGCACCAAAGACCTTATAGTTTCTCATTTTAAAAATGGCAATTATAAAGATGGTCTGGTTGAAGGTGTTCTTAAAGCCGGCGAGCAATTACAGAAACATTTTCCATGGGATGAGGATGACACCAATGAATTATCAGATCAAATTTCAAAAGGATAGGCTTATCAAACGATTTATACTTTTACTGATATTATTAACGGGATTCACTGCGTTGGCTCAGCGCGATATTCCGCCAAAACCATCAGAGCAAACAAGTGTTTATGACGAGGCAGATATGCTTTCTACTTCTGATGAGAACAGACTTGAGCAAAAACTGATTAATTACGCAGACACAACTTCCACTCAAATTGTAGTAGTCACTATTCAGTCTCTAGAGGGAGAGTATGAAGGAACATATGCCACACACTGGGCCCATGAATGGGGAATTGGTCAAAGCAAGAAGGATAATGGTCTTTTAATTCTTGTAGCTCAGAAAGAGCGAAAAATTTGGATTACTACTGGGTATGGTCTTGAAGAATATATGACTGATGCTAAAACCAAAGAGATCATCGAACTTATTATTCTACCTGAATTTAAGAATGGTAATATATATGGAGGTCTTAATAACGGAACCACAGCAATTTTTCAAGTACTAAACGGCACTTTTGAAGGATCGCCTCGATCCAGTGGCAACGGGGGTGGCGGAATTTCTTTTAAGACTATTATTATCTTTTTTATTCTCTTCGCAGTCCTGGTTTCTTTTTTTAATAAGCGTGGCGGAGGAAAAAATGGAGGTAGAAGAACCGGTAGAAGTGTTCTATGGGACGCGATAATTCTAAGTTCTCTGGGTCGTGGTAGTTTTGGCGGCGGAAGTTCTGGCGGAGGCTTCGGTGGCGGCGGAGGCTTTGGAGGAGGTTTCGGCGGCGGCGGATTTGGCGGTGGTGGTGCCGGTGGAAGCTGGTAAAATGACCTTATTTTATAAACCTGCAATATTCTGAAAATGAATGATCAATTCTTTACAGACGAAAATTTCAGTGATTTAAATCACAAAAAAGAAGCGCTTAAAACTGCAGATTATGAAGGTTGCACCTTTACGAACTGTAATTTTTCTGATCACGACTTTAGTAGTTTCAGGTTTACAGAATGCACCTTTATAGAATGCGATCTAAGCAATTGCAAATTATCAAAAACTGAATTTCAGGAATGTCAGTTTTCAACCTGTAAGCTTATAGGGCTTAATTTTGATCATTGCGAGAGTTTTGCCTTTTCTATATCTGCTGAAAATTCCGTTTTTGACCATTCTATATTCTATGGAATCAATCTCACGAAATCCAGGTTCAATAATTCAAAATTTAGAAACACTGATCTGAGTGCCTGCGATTTTAGCTACTCCAATCTGGAAGGCTGCGATTTTCAAAACGCGATCTTTGATAATACCATTCTTGAAAAAGCAAATCTAAGATCGGCTTACAACTATAGTATAGATCCCGAAATTAATAAAATAAAGGGAGCTAAGTTTTCACTTCCTGAAGTCACTGGTTTACTAGATAAATACCAGTTACATATCGAATAATTCAGATTTTATATAAAAGAAAAACGCCATCAAATTGATGGCGTTTTCTATATAAATATGATTGAAGCTGAATTAAGAAACCGCTTTCAATTTACTCATTGTAGATTTATTCAATTTATCATCTGCATATTCACGAGTTACTGTAAACTGCCCCTCTTCACTTTCAGGCAATTCGAACATAGCATCTGTTAGAATAGCTTCACATAGCGAACGCAGACCTCTTGCACCTAATTTATATTCCACTGCTTTATTAACAATATAATCCAAAGCATCATCGGTGATATCAAATTCTATATCATCCATTTCGAAAAGCTTCTTATATTGCTTGATGATCGCATTCTTAGGTTCTGTAAGTATTGCGCGAAGTGTTTTTCTATCCAGAGGATTCATATAAGTTAGCGCAGGTAAACGTCCAATTATCTCAGGGATCAATCCGAATTCTTTAAGATCCTTCGGGATGATATATTTTAAAAGATTGGTACGCTCTATAGAATCTTCACTTTTAGAAGCGCTAAATCCTACAGCTTGCATATTTAATCTCTTACTGATAATTCTTTCGATACCATCAAAAGCACCACCGGCAATAAACAGGATATTCTCTGTATTTACCTCGATGAATTTTTGGTCTGGATGCTTACGCCCTCCTTTAGGTGGAACGTTTACAGAAGTTCCTTCCAACAGTTTCAATAAAGCCTGTTGCACACCTTCTCCTGAAACATCACGGGTTATTGAAGGATTATCACTCTTACGGGCGATCTTATCTATCTCATCAATAAAAACAATTCCTCGTTCCGCTTTCTCAGTATTATAATCTGCAGCCTGAAGCAACCTGGTTAATATTCCTTCAACATCCTCTCCAACGTATCCTGCTTCGGTTAAAACGGTAGCATCTACGATAGCCAGAGGAACATTCAGCATTTTAGCAATTGTTCTGGCCATTAAGGTCTTACCCGTACCGGTCTCCCCTACCATTACAATATTACTCTTCTGGATCTCTACATCATCATCGCTCTCTGGTTGCAGCAATCTCTTATAGTGATTGTATACCGCCACAGACATCACCTTTTTGGTTTCTTCCTGACCAATGATATACTCATCCAGAAATGATTTAATGGATTTAGGTTTACTTAGCATTAGGTCTGAAGAAAGCTCCCTTGCATCACCCTGCTTAGATTCTTCTACAACAATTCCGTGAGCCTGTTCAATACAGCGATCACATATATGTGCATCTAATCCTGCAATAAGCAGGTTAGTTTCGGGTTTTTTTCTACCACAAAAGGAACATTCTAAATCTTCTTTCGCCATTATTTAAATTTTCAGTAATTACTTATTTAACAAGTTAATCACTATTTATCCTTCTCTTTTTAAAATCTCATCGATCATACCATATTCTTTAGCTTTTTCAGCTTTCATCCAGTAGTCACGATCACTGTCTTCATGAACCTTTTCATAAGTTTGACCTGAATGTTTTGCTATGATCTTATATAATTCTTCTTTTAGAGTTATGATCTCTCTGGCTGTAATCTCAATGTCACTTGCCTGACCCTGGGCTCCACCCATTGGCTGATGGATCATTACTCTGCTATGTGGAAGTCCGCTACGTTTTCCAGCTTCTCCCGCACATAATAGCACTGCTCCCATAGAAGCCGCCATTCCCGTACAAATGGTAGCAACATCTGGTTTTATGAACTGCATAGTATCATAAATACCAAGACCAGCATATACACTTCCTCCCGGAGAGTTAATATATATCTGAATATCTTTTGATGCGTCTGTACTTTCCAGGAACAATAACTGAGCCTGCACGATATTCGCTACCTGCTCATTGATTCCTGTTCCAAGGAAGATGATCCTGTCCATCATTAAACGTGAAAAAACGTCCATGGCCACAGCGTTCATCTGGCGTTCCTCAATAATATTCGGGGTCATGCCCTGAGGCATCATACTACTAACAATCTTATCGTAATAATTGCTGTTTATGTTATGATCTGAGACAGCATATTTTTGAAATTCTTTTCCGTAATCCATCAATTTTTTCGTTGTTTTTCTAATCTTAATTAAAATTCCGGTTAAAACCAAAAAAGGCGTTACTCTAAATGAGTTAACGCCTTAAAGATAGGTAATATATCGTAAAAAGGCTTACTTATATATTGCTTTCACAAATTCTTCGTAAGTCAGTTCTTTTTCGTCGAATTTCATATTTTCTTTATAAAATTCAAGAAGTTTTTCATTCATCAATTGCTCAGAAAGTCTCTTAACCTCATCCTGGTTAGATAATATTCTGGCAGCGATATCATCAAGTTCTTTTTCTGATGGATCCATCTGGCCAAATTGTGCCATTTGCTGCTTGATCTTATCTGTAGTGAAAGCTTTAAGGTCGTTGAAATCTACATTAAGGTTATTGTCATTAACAACTTTCCCTTCGATCAACTGGTAACGAAGCCCTTTTTCACTCTTTTCGTATTCTTCTACCGCTTCTTCTTCAGTTAATGGTTTTTCACCAACTGTCTGGATCCACTTCTGAAGAAATTCTTTAGGAAGTTCAAAATTAGTAGCTTCGATAAGAGCTTCAGTAATATCATTCATCAATTGCTGATCACTCTGTTGCTCGAATTGCTTCGCTGCGTCTTCCTTGATCTTTTCTTTAAGTTCTGTTACCGACTTAACTTTTCCTTCTCCGAAAAGCTTATCAAACAATTCCTGGTCTAGATCTGCAAGTTCTCTTTCATTAATCTCAGAAATAATAAAAGCTACCTCGATATCAAGATCGTGAGCTTTATCATGTTCAACTTTTAAGTGATTTACCAAAGCGTGATCATCTTCGAAAAGTCCTTTAGTTTTTACTGTAACAGTATCACCAACTTTAGCTCCAACGAATTTATTCAGGTTTCTTTTACCTTTAATATTAGAAAGCTCAATGGTAGAATCATTCTCGATACCTTCGTCTTCATTCTTAAAAGTACCAGCAACAGTATCTCCTTCTTCAACAACATCCTTGGTCTTCAACTTTCCGTATTGCTTCTGAATACTTTCAATTTGATCGTTTACCATTTTCTCATCGGCAACGATATTATATTTAGTAACTGGTTTCTTAAGATCAAGATTTACATCAAATTCAGGAGCTAGTCCCAATTCGAATTCAAAGCTGTAATTATCTTTTTCCCAGTCAAAATTTTCCTGCTCTTTTGGAAGAGGATTCCCTAAAACATCAAGTTTCTCTTCAGTAAGATATTTATTAAGACTATCCTGTAGCAATTTATTAACCTCATCTACCAACACAGCCTGGCCATATTGCTTCTTCACCATCCCCATAGGCACATGACCTTTTCTGAAACCGGGAATATTGGCATTCTTACGGTAATCTTTTAAAATCTTCTCTACTTTACCGGCATAATCTTCTTTAGCGATATCAACTTTAACTACCGCATTTAATTCATCAATATTCTCTCTGGTAATATTCATTTTGATCTGTTATAAAAATTGGAGTGCAAAATTACGTTTTTTCTTAAAGTCTGCAAAGTTTCAATTTGTTGAAATTCAGTTAAATCTAATCTGATTTCAGAATTGAAAAAAGCAAAGATTGCACCAGAGATAGTAACAAACTAAAAATAATGGCAATAAACCATCCATCTACGTCAAATCCGCTCACGAATCCATCTGCCATAAATATGATGATCGCATTGATGACCAGTAAGAATAATCCTAGAGTTAGGATGGTAACAGGCAAAGTAAAAAGGACCAGTAAAGGCTTTACTATAAAATTTAATAAAGCCAAAACCAGCGCTACTATTACCGCTGTCCAGTAACTATCTACACTTACTCCCGGAAGCACTTTTGCAAGAATTACTACCGCAAGTGCCGTTAGTAATAATCTAAGTATAAATTTCATATCTAAAAAAGGTTGATTATCAGGTAAAGTTGCAAAAAAAAGGCCGGGAATATCCCGGCCTTTTAAATTTTATGGCAATTTAAATATTACTGAACGTCCTGACTAAGTGTCACAGTCCCATATGCACCAACATTCGCTTTTGGAACATTAGATCCATAAGTTGCATTAATTTCTGAAATAATTTCGTTAGCGATAACTGCATTACCTCTAGGAGTTAAATGAATCCCATCTAAAGAGAAAGCCCCACCACTTACAAAAGCTGAAGTGATAGTTCCACCATCAAAAGCAATCCCTTCGCTATCTAACTTATTTAAAACAGCATTAGCATCAACTAATCCAAGACCGTTGTCTTGTGCTATTTGTGAAATCGCAATATTGAAGGCAGTAGTCGCAGATTGCACGATACTCACTTCGCTTTCAGTTAGAACATATTGATCTTCCATAGGAAAAGTAACCCCATTTACAGATAACTGACCGGCTGTTTGTTGATCTAACCCTAAAGCCATTAATTCCTGAACTCTTTGTGTATTCACAGTTCCTATAACCCCTGCACTCGTAAGTACTAGTAGATCTTCAGCCGTTGCCTGGCGCGACTGCCCGTATTGCATTCCGTATAAGGTTGCAGTTGCAGGATCCACTCCACCTCCAATTAGCACTTCTGTTAATTGATCTGAGATATCTGCTAGAGATTCGTCTTTAATTAAAACCGGACTAGCTGCATCTGTCGCGAAATTAACACTTCTTTCCGGCACACCTAAGAAAGCGAATGCCTGGTTAAGCGGTGCAAAAGTCGCATTTAAAGTAGGGATCTGAGGACCGAAATTTTCATCAGCCGGACTTAAAGCTGCAAATGGCACAGCAGTGAAATACGGAGCTGAAGTTACGTTTGGAATATTCAACAATACTCCTCCTGCATTTTGAGCTAGCGCTCCTACCATCTGACCATATAGCATTGCGAAAAAGTTAGGATCTGTAATATCATTCTCTCCGTAAAGAGTAGGATCTGTTTCATTTAATCTATATTCACCTACTCCTCCTGATGTTGCATAAGAAAGCACGTCATTATTCCCAATCCAAAGTGTGAAAAAAGTAGGTTGCTGTGCCAATGCATCTTCAAGTACAGTAGCACTTTCAGAACTCGAAAATCTTGCGAAATACGGATTAGCCATACCTGTCGCTACTCCAGAAACACTTCCATAATTTGGAGCTACTAAATGATAAGATTTTGCTCCTGGAACCCCCATATTATTAAAAGGCCCAGCTAGTTTAGTTGAAACCTCTGTGGTTGGATCTGCACCAGTATATCTGGCTGGTGAGGGATCACCATCTGCATTAACAGAAAGTACAAATCTATTTTCTGTAATCTGCGAACCATTCAATATAAGTCCACCTGCATTATCATTTACTAATGGCTGGGTAAAACCATCTGTATCTTGTGTTAAAGCAAATTTACCGGCAAGAATGTTTGGATAAGAATTCTCCTGACCAGTAATGTAAAGTGCTCCATCTGCATATCCCGCGGTTAAAGAGTTTCCTAGAGCCACATAATTTGAGAAGTCTGCCTCACCATTTGAATATACTTCACCGTCTTCGATGGCGTTTTCTAATTCTGGTTCACAGGATACTACCCCAAGGGCTAATATTGCTATATATTTAAAATAATTCTTCATCGTTCTTATTAAATTTTAATTGTTACACCAAGACCAGGAATAAATGCGCTGGATTTATACGTTCCTCCAAAAGGCACTCTGCGAGGCTGACCTGTACTTGGATCTGGCTCTGTATAATAATCATAAGACTCATCGATTTCTTCGAACCTACTATAAAGGAAAGAAGCATCGATGGCAACATTATCTGTCACATTTACCGAAAGACCACCAGTAAAATTATTAGAATCATTTCTTGGCGTTTCAGGGGCAAAATATCCAGATTGTACCGGAGATTCATCAAAGTAATACCCAGCTCTCAAAGTAAAAGTTTGGTTTGCAGTATACTGAAGACCAAATCTATATATAGAGGAATCTTCATATTCTCTAGGGTTATTTGAATCTGGTATTCCCGGATCAGCGAAATCTACATCTAAAGATTCGTAAACACCCCAGAAGGTTCTGTTATAATCAAATGCGAAAAGCCATTGATCATTTAATTGATAAGATGCTCCAATTGTAAGTTCAGCTGGAAGCGGTAAGGTTGCATCAAATTGCGTATCACTAAATGGAGTTAAAGGGGAATTTGGAATATTTTCAAAATCGGCATCACCACCTTCAGCCTCAACTAAGATCTCTGAACGATAATTCACACCAATTCTCAAACTATCAACCGGGCTCCACATCGCTCCAGCAGACCATCCAAAGGCACTAACACCGGAAGCGTCTATAGTTACATTGGCACGATTGCCATCAAGATCTGTAAGTGTTCTATTTAGGTTTCTGTTAAAATTCACAGAACCGCTCACATAGATAGGTCCACCACCTACAGAAAGGTTATCGGTAATTTTATAAGAAGCTAATGCCTGCACATAAATTGCAGCCAGCTCAATATCATTTACAAGATGAGATCCTGCCCAGTCTTTTTCCCAGGCAACAGAACTACCATAAGGAGTATATGCCGCAAGACCTACACTTAATTTTTCATTTAATTTATAAGAAAAATATGCATAAAAAGGAGTTCCAACAGGGCTATCTGTTCTAGCCGTCTGGCCAAACTCCTGGTTTTGCCATACAACATCAGAGAAAACGGCACTCACACCAACAGCTGCATTAATCTTATTTTCAAGGAAAACCAATCCGGCTGGATTAAAGAAGGCCAATTCAGCATTATTCACCACTGCTACTCCAGTGTGCCCCATAGCAAGTCCACGTTGACCCTGTAGACTTACCCTGTAACCACCGGCATAAGTAATAGCCGTGACCATCATAACCAGGCCAAGTAAAAATAGTCTTTTCATAATTTAATTAGGATTATATTTAATATGTCTTAAAAAGCTTCCGCCAAAAATAGTATAAAATAGATATTATGCAACATTTCGCCGGTTTTTATTATGCATACATAATAAATTTAGAAAGATTTTAAACAAATCGGATTACGGCCTCGTAGAATGCTTTCATATTTTCAGCATGAACCCAATGACCCGCATTTTTAATAGGCTTAATCTCTGCATTTGGGAAATGCTCTTTGATGAGCGGCTCATCTTCAGACGTAATATAATCTGATTTATCCCCATTTATAAATAAAGTTGGCCCATTATAGGTCATATTACCTGGTAGGGATTCTCCTATATTGTTAATATTATCCTTTAATGAGTCAAGATTAACCCTTAAAGCAAGCTGCTCTTTGGTTTTCCAATACAGGTTTTTAAGTAAGAATAAGCGCACCCCGGTCTCGGATATATAATCTTCAAGAAATTCTTCGGCATCACCCCTGGAGGTTAATTTAGCATCATCCAAAGCAGTAAGCCCTTTTAAGATTTGCTGATGATGCGGTGCGTAATATTTAGGCGCAATATCTACTATAATAAGCTTTTCTACCAGACCTTCATATTCACATGCCGAAAGCATTGCTGTTTTTCCGCCCATGGAATGCCCTAAGAGTATGATATTTTCTAAATCATGAGATTCACAATATTCTTTTAGATCTTCAGCCATTAACTTATAAGAAAAATCATCACTATGTGGACTCTTCCCATGGTTTCGCTGATCTATCAAATGAACCTGAAAACCATCGCCTGCGAATTTTTTCCCAAGGGTTTTCCAGTTATCGCTCATTCCCAAAAATCCATGCAGTATAAGAAATGGTTTACCTTCTCCTAATATATTAGAGTGTAATTGCATCTATTTCAAAATTTTTAAATATTCCTGAATAGTTTTCTCCAGACCATGATAGAGTGCTTCTGAGATCAAGGCATGACCAATAGACACTTCTGCAAGGTGAGGAACATTTTCTTTAAAATATTTCAGATTAGGTAAAGAGAGATCGTGTCCTGCATTCACACCAAGGCCAAGTTTATGAGCTAGTATAGCACATTCAGCATAAGGTTTTACTGCATTAAGATTACCCTCTGCATAACCCATAGCATAACTTTCTGTATATAACTCTATCCTGTCAGTTCCAGTTTCTGCGGCGCCCTCCACCATTTTTATATCTGGGTCCACAAAAATCGAGGTTCTTATTCCCTTAGCTTTAAATGCTGCTATTACCTCGTTTAGAAAATCTTTATGCTTAATGGTGTCCCAACCTGCATTAGAGGTAATGGCATCTTCTGCATCAGGAACAAGTGTCACCTGCGCAGGATTTGCATCAAAAACAAGATCTATAAATTGCTGAATTGGCTTGCCTTCAATATTAAACTCGGTAGTAAGCACTGGTTTTAATTCTTTAACATCGGCGTAACGAATGTGCCTTTCATCTGGCCGGGGATGCACTGTAATACCTTCAGCACCAAAAGATTCAATATTTCTGGCGGCATCTACAACATTAGGCACACCACCACCACGAGCATTTCGAAGAGTGGCTATTTTATTAATATTTACACTTAATTTTGTCATTTCTGCTTCATTTTATTAACAAAAATACAAAGTGCAGCCTGCTTCAATGAATTTTATTTTGATTAATTTGCAGAAAAGGAAACGAGACGATGAGTTTGAAAGAACACATATTGAATGATGTAGAAATTCTTAGTATTTCTGAAAAAATCGGAGATATCCAGGAACTTTTTAATCAGCTCACCTATACCCATATGCCGGTTGAAGATGAAGGGGTTTATGTTGGTTGTATATCAGAAAATGATGTTAGGTGTTTTGAAAATGAGAAGACTCTCGAGGATTACAAATACTCACTGGAAGGTTTTTTTGTAAGAGAAAGCAATTATTGGCTTGATAGCCTCGAAGCTTTTGCCCAGAATAATTCTAATATTTTACCGGTCCTGGATACCGAAAACCATTACCTGGGCTATGTAGAATTAAATGAAATGATCTCATTATTCAAGGAAACTCCATTTCTTCATGAGGCCGGGAATATTCTGGTGATAGAAAAAGCATTTAAAGATTATACTTTTGGAGAGGTTAGCCAGATCGTAGAATCTAACAACGCCCATCTTTTAGGTGCTTTCGTTTCTAAAATGGAAAATGACATGGCTGAGATCACCTTAAAAATCACCCCTTCGGGAATGAATGAGATCATCCAGGCGTTTAGAAGATATGGCTACATTATTATCTCTGAACATCAGGAAGACACCTTCAATAAAAATCTCAAGGATCGTTCGAAATACCTTGACAAATATTTGAACATATAATTTATGAAGATAGGCATCTACGGTCAGTTTTATCATGCCAATGCTGCACAATATATAGGTCAGTTTCTTGAACTTCTGGATAAAAAGAATATCGAGGTCCTCATTGAGGAAGATTTCTTAAAGCTGATTCATAGCAATAATAATATTGAAAAAGATTATGCCCATTTTAGCGCTTTTGAAGAGCTGGACAATTCATTCGATCTTTTTTTCTGTATTGGAGGTGATGGTACGATATTAAAATCTATCAATTATATACGCAATCTGGATATTCCAATAGTTGGAATTAACACTGGAAGATTAGGTTTTCTAGCAACGATTCAAAAAGAGCAGATAGAAAGTACTTTAGATGAAATTCTGGAAAAGAGATTCAGTCTTTCCCCCAGATCTGTATTGACCATAGAAACAAATCCAAAAAATTACGACCCTGTATTTTCTCACATTGCATTAAATGAAATTGCGGTTAGCAGGAAAAACACTACTTCTATGATCACGGTGGACACTTGGCTAGATGATCAATACCTTACTTCCTACTGGGCAGATGGTTTAATTATTTCCACACCAACAGGATCTACAGGTTATTCGCTTAGTTGCGGTGGCCCGGTAATCACACCAGATGCAGATTCACTGGTAATTACACCTATAGCGCCGCATAATCTAAATGCCCGACCACTGGTTATTAGAGATCATACCAAAATAAAACTAAAGGTTTCCGGAAGAGAAGAAACACACCTGGTTTCTATGGATTCCCGTATTGCCACTTTAGAAAATGATACGGAGATCATTATTACAAAAGCACCCTACACAATTAATTTTGTTGAATTACGCGAAGATAGTTTTCTTAACACTCTTCGAAAAAAACTGCTTTGGGGTGAAGACAAGCGGAATTAAGCAATAAAAAGTTTCAAAAACTGTTTATACTTATGCACAAATCTGCTCAAATTATTGCAGAGCAACCAGAATTGTTATATTTGCAAACTTTTGAAAACCTATGAGGTACCTTATCGCATTTGTAGTGATGGCATTTTTTACCATAAGCACATACTCGCAACAAGTTGAGATTGGAGCTTTTGCCGGAGGCGCAAATTTTATTGGTGATGTTGGAAAAACCAATTATATCCTACCGAATGCACCGGTTGGAGGTTTGATCGCAAAATGGAATAGAAGCGCCAGGCATTCCCTTCGCTTAACCTTGCTTTATGCACAACTTTCTGCAGATGACACAAAATCTTCAGACACAAGAAGACAGCAGCGAGGTTATTCATTTGAAAATAACATCGCCGAAGCTTCACTGGGTATAGAATTTAATTTCTGGGATTTTGATTTAAGCGAACCATTACCGCAAAGTACACCGTATCTTTACACAGGTATCACGTATTTTAGAGCAGATCATGTTTGGCTGAAGAATGGAAGAGCTAATAATCTGGTGAATGAAGGTACTAACTGGGAATTCGCTATCCCTATGGTGATGGGGTATAAGGAAGCTGTTACCGAGCATATTATTGGAGCCTTTGAGATTGGAGCGAGGTATACATTAACAGATAATCTCGACGGTAGCTGGCCTGAAGAATACTTAGGCCGAAGAGAACCTGCTGTAGAATTTGGAAATAGAGATAATAAAGACTGGTATGTATTTACCGGTGTAACATTCACATTTACTTTTGGCCGAAAGCCATGTTATTGCTTTTAAATGAATTATAAAGACAATCTAAACCTTGATAAATTACCCGGACACATCGCCATTATTATGGATGGTAATGGACGCTGGGCAAAGCAAAAAGGTTTTCTCAGAGCTTCTGGTCATAAAGAAGGCACTAAAGCTGTGAGAGATGTTGTTGAAGGATGTGCTGAAATTGGGGTGAAAAACCTAACCCTATATGCATTTTCTACAGAAAACTGGAACAGACCAAAATTAGAGGTTGATACTCTTATGAGACTTCTTGTTTCCTCACTAAAGAAAGAAATTAAAACCTTAAAGGAGAATGATATTCGGTTAAATTCCATCGGAAACATTGATAATCTACCCAATAAGGCCAGAAAAGAATTACTTGATGTAATTGAAAAAACATCAGGCAATAAACGCATGACCCTAACCCTTGCGTTAAGTTACGGTAGCCGTGAAGAAATCACTAATTGCATCAAACAAATCGCTGCCAAAGCAAAAAGTGAAGAATTATCCATAGATGCAGTTGATGAATCGGTTATAAATGAGCATCTTTACACCCGAAATTTGCCAGAGGTAGATCTTTTGATCCGCACCAGTGGTGAACAGCGCATAAGCAACTTCCTGTTATGGCAGATTGCCTATGCCGAATTGTATTTTACGAAAATCTTATGGCCAGATTATAGAAGAGAAGATCTTTTTGAAGCCATATACAACTATCAAAACAGAGAAAGAAGATTTGGAAAAACAAGTGAGCAACTCAGTTAGTGCATTCATGACGAAAAAGATATTTACACTATTCGCAATTTTTTTCATATTCAGTATAGCTGCCAAAGCACAAGACCTACCCCTTGGAGATTCTAAAAAATATACCATTGGAGATATAAAAGTCACCGGCACCACAACCTATAATGAACAAACGGTAATCGCATATACCGGCCTTAAAGAAGGCGATGAAATTTATATTCCCGGTGAGAAACTTCGTGATGTAATTAATAAATTATGGAAGCTGGACCTCTTTAGCGACATTAATTTTTACATCACCAATGTAGAAGGAAATGTAGCCGATCTTGAACTTGAAATCAAAGAAGTACCTGTATTAAATCAGGTTAAATTCGCAGGGATCAAAAAGAAAAGCGAAAGAGAAGACCTCATAGATGAGAATGATCTAAAGCCAGGTGTTAAGGTTACTGAAAACCTACTTACCACTTCTAAAAATTATATTGAAAATAAATATAAAAAAGAGGGATATTTTAATGCCCGGGCAGAAATAAGAACTTCTGAAGTAAAAGACACTGTTGCCTCCAATAAGGTAAATATGGTGGTTGACATAGATCAGGGTGATCGCGTAAAGATCACTGATATAGATTTTATAGGAAATGACGAACTTTCTGATGCGAAGCTAAAACGCAACATGAAGAACACCAAGCAAAAAAATATCTTCAGATTCTGGAAGCGTTCTAAATTCGTAAGAAATGACTACCAGGAAGACAAAGAATCATTGATCAATAAATATAAAGAAGAAGGTTTTAGAGATGCCCGAATAACTTCTGACACTCTTATCAAGAAAGACGACGAAAATATTGCTCTTCAACTCAATATTGAAGAAGGAAATCGTTACTATATAGGTGAAATAGATTTCCTTGGAAATATCGCTTATACAGATTCACAGCTAAATCGCTTTTTAGGAATTAAAAAAGGTGATATTTATAATGGTGTTTTACTTGATGAAAGAGTCCAGGGAAGAGAGCCAAATAAAACTTCTATTGCAAATGAATATCAGAACAACGGATATTTATTTTCTAATATAGATCTAGTGGAAACTAATGTTTACAACGACACTATAGATTTCGAGATCAGGATAGTAGAAGGAAAAGAAGCCTATTTTGATGAAATTAGAGTAACAGGTAACGAAAAAACAAAAGATCACGTAATTTACCGTGAACTAAGAACCAAACCTGGCCAAAAGTACAGTCAGGAAGCAGTTGTGGCTACAGTGCGTGAATTAGGAGCACTAGGTTTCTTCGATGCTGAACAATTAAACCCTGAATTTGTAGATCCAGATCCTAGAGAAGGAACCTTAAGTTTAGAATACCAGGTTGTAGAAGCAGGTGCCAGCCAGATAGAGTTACAAGGTGGTTACGGTGGAGGTGGCTTCATTGGAACACTAGGTCTTTCTTTTAACAACTTTTCTATACAGGGATTATTCGACAAGGATGCTTATAAACCAATCCCAATGGGTGATGGTCAAACCTTATCTTTAAGAGCACAGGCCAGTACTTTTTACCAGACATACAGCCTATCTTTCAGAGAACCATGGTTAGGAGGAAAAAGACCGGTGAGTCTTTCTACTTCTTTTAGCTATACAAGACAGTTCTTATATGATTATGTAGAAAGAGAAGCAGATAAATCAAGAAGTTTTGATATTCTTGGAGTTAGCATAGGTCTTGCAAAAAGACTTACAGCACCAGACCAGTACGTAACAATTTCTAACGTAGTAGGTTTCCAGAGATATGATCTTAATAACTACAATACAGGATTATTTACTTTTGGGAATGGTCACTCTAACAACTTATACTACCAGTTAGGAATTACAAGAGATAATACTGCATTCAACCCTATTTTCCCTACAAGCGGATCTAAATTTGCATTTACTGCAAAATTCACCCCTCCTTATTCTCTATGGAATGGTATTGATTACGCAAACCTTGAGAATCTTGATGAATATCAGTTAAGAGACGATAACGGGAATTTAATTGACCAACAAGGGAACAGAGTAACTCCCGAAAATTCGGTTGCAGACCAGGAAAAGGTAGACCAGAAAAAATACAACTGGCTAGAATTCTATAAGATCAAATTTGCAGGTACATGGTACACTAACCTTTTCAGTTTTGGCCCAAGTAGCAACCTGGTTCTTAGAACACATGCTGAATATGGTTTCCTTGGAGCTTATAATAATGAAAGAGGAGTTCCTCCATTTGAGCGTTTCTACTTGGGTGGTGATGGACTTGGAGCATACAGCCTTGATGGTAGAGAAACTATACAGTTGAGAGGTTACCCAAACCAATCTGTAGTGCCAATTGACAGACCTGCGAACGATAGAGATGATGGAGCTGTGATCTATAATAAATATTCATTAGAGCTGCGT
This sequence comes from Christiangramia echinicola DSM 19838, assembly GCF_000423065.1. Lineage (GTDB taxonomy): Bacteria > Bacteroidota > Bacteroidia > Flavobacteriales > Flavobacteriaceae > Christiangramia > Christiangramia echinicola. Next base: position 936,487 of record NZ_AUHG01000010.1, on the reverse strand, counting down.
TTCCCTATTACTTTGAAACCTGCAGCATCTATTTATGCACTATCATTTTTAGAAGCCGGAGCTACCTATGACAATTTTAGAGATTATAATCCGTTTCAATTAAATAGATCTGCGGGTGTAGGGCTAAGAATTTTCATGCCAACTTTCGGATTATTAGGTATTGATTTTGGATATGGATTTGACCCTGTAGTAGGGCAACCAGGTTCAAATGGATGGGAAACACATTTTATCATTGGCCAACAATTTTAATTTGGCATGATATTTTCTATATTCGATCTAGATGAAAAAAAGAGTATTTACCATTTTAGCAATTGCAGCCTTAGGACTTTCATCGGTCACGGCTCAGAAGTCTATTAGACTTGGTTACATTGATATGGAATATATTCTTGAGAATGTTCCGGAATATCAGGAAGCATCAAGGCAATTAGAAAGCAGAGTACAGGAATGGAAAGTTGAAGCCGAAGCAAAAATGCGCAAGGTTGAAGACATGAAAACCAGGCTGGATAATGAAAGAGCTTTACTAACAAAAGAACTAATCGCAGAGCGTGAGGAAGAAATTTCTTATATGGAACAGCAGGCTCTGGAATATCAGCAAAACAGGTTTGGCCCGAATGGTGATTATATCATTCAGAAAAAACAGTTGGTAAGGCCAATACAGGATCAGGTATTCAGTGCGGTCCAGCAAATTGCTGAAAACAGAAATTTAGATTTTGTTTTTGACCGAACTGCAGATATTGGAATGATATATGCAGATAAACAGTACGATGTTAGTGAAACTGTTCTTCGAACAATTAAAAGAACAGCTAACCGGGAACAGTTAGAATCAAAAGATGAGATCGAAGAGTTTGAAAGAGCAGAAGATCGCACTGTAGAACAGGATGCTGAGATCGAAAAAAGAGAAGAATTAGTAGAAGAACGTAAGTCTGAACGTGAAGCATTTATAGAGGCTAAGAAAAAAGAGAGAGATTCTTTGAAAGCCGTAAGACAAAAAGAATTTGAGGATCGTAGAGCCAGAATTCTCGCAGAAAGAGAAAGAAAAAAGGACTCTATCCTTAAAGCAAGAGAAAAAAAGACAGATACAATAAACTAAATTTTTAAACCTAAATTAAACTTAACGACGATTACAATGAAACAATTCAGAACACTTTTTATAGCTTTAGCTTTAACAATTAGCGCTACTGCTTTTACAAATGCACAGTCTAAAGTTGCGCATATAGCTACTCAGGAATTAGTACAGGAATTACCTGATTATAAAAACGCAATGGATCAGCTTCAAAAACTGGAAAAGACATATGATGCAGAGATAAAAGATATGCTATCTGAAGCTCAGAGTACAATGCAACGTTACGAGGCAGAAGCTAATACGAAGTCTGAAGAAGAGAACCAAAAACGTGCTACAGAATTACAAGCTGCACAAAGAAGAATTCAGGAGCACAGTTCAAAGGCAAGACAGGATCTTCAAAAGAAAGAGACAGATCTATTAAAGCCAATTCTTGAAAAAGTGCGTACTGCTATTCAAAAAGTAGCAAGAGCTAAAGGATATGATTATGTTCTTGACTCTACTACTGGAACAGGAGTTCTTCTAGCTGACGGGTACAACCTTATGCCAGACGTAAAGAAAGAATTAGGAATGTAATTTATTCCTTTTACTAATAAATTTAGAAAACTGCGTACATATTTGTACGCAGTTTTTATTTTTACAGTAATATGAACGATCCCAGACCTATTGGTATTTTTGATTCAGGTGTTGGCGGAACCTCTATTTGGAAAGAGATCCATCAGCTTTTACCTTCAGAAAAAACTATTTACCTAGCTGATAGTAAAAATGCCCCTTATGGCATTAAAACTCAGGAAGAGATTATAAGTCTTTCTATCAAGAATACTGAAAAGCTCCTGGCTATGGATTGTAAGCTTATTGTAGTAGCCTGCAACACTGCCACCACAAACGCGATAAAAGTCCTTAGATCTTCATATAAACTGCCTTTTATAGGTATTGAACCTGCAATTAAACCAGCCGCTTTAAAAAGTAGTAACAAAGCAATTGGGATTCTCGCGACCAGAGGCACACTTACCAGCGAACTATTTTCACAGACCGCTGAAATATACACCAAGGATATTCAAGTGATCGAGGTAGAAGGGAATGGCCTTGTGGAACTAATTGAAAGTGGAAAAAAAGAATCTGAACAAGCAAAAAGATTACTTGAACATTTATTAGAACCTATGCTAAAAGCAAAGATAGATTTCCTGGTTCTGGGCTGCAGTCATTATCCTTACCTAATTCCTTTACTTAAAGAAATACTTCCTGAAGACGTGCAGATCATAGATTCTGGCGAAGCAGTTGCAAGGCAAACCAAAGCAATTCTTTCTCAGAATGGTTTACTGAATACCGAATATAGAAATCCAGAGAACCCTGAATTTTTTACTAATATCGAACCGGAAGTACTTTCTGAAATTATTGAAGCTGAAAAACACAATTATAAAGTCTCAAAACTGAACTTTTAATTGTTGATCGCAGGACATTTACAGTCATAACGCTTTCTACTCTCTCCAAAATTATAACCAAGAGTAATTTGATGAAAACCACCATTGCTCAGCACTAAAGAATTCACCTGATAACTAAAAGTATAACCAAAGATGAACTTTTTATAATCTACCCCTACAAACGGTGTAATATATCTTAATTGCTGACGGTTGATCTCCTCCCCTGCTGAAGTATACTCGGTACTTTCAAAACTATTCCGGTAAGATAAACCTCCCCATAGATTTCCAAACTCCAATTCATAATATGCTTTCATATTTGCATCTAATGCCATTTCATTAGTAGCTTCTCTGGCCTGAAATAAAATTGATGGCTCAAAACTCCAGGGATCATTAGGGTTTAGAGAAAAAACATAACCTCCAGAAAACAGGTATTTTCTCATATTACTTGGCACAGCGTCAGAATAAAATAGTTCTCTATTTACAGAAAGAATATTTTTAGCAGCAAAATGGAAATAAAGATCGCTCACATAATAAGAAACCCCCAGATCCATATTCGCGAACATATCTGTATCACTAGCCCCCAATAAAGGATCAAATCTTGTAAACCCACTTGTGTCCAGCCTGTGCTGAATAATCCCTGCACTAACTCCAAATGACAATTGATTGAGATCTGCCGTACTTCTTGAAAACATCAAATGATAGGCAAAAGTTACATAAGCACCCATTTTAGAGAAATTCCCATTTTCATCTCTAAAAAGAATTCCGCCGAGACCAATCTTTTCACCAGCCCTAGTATTATATGCTGCAGTTTGTAAGTTGGGCGCATCCTCTACGTCGAACCACTGGCGCCTGCCGGTTAATCTTATTTGATCATAACTGGAAGCCCCAGCCATAGAAGGATGAATTAAATAAAGATTATCTGTAAGATAATCTGAATAAGTAGGTATAACTTCCTGCGCCTTCAATGCTGAACTATTAAGAAGAAGATTCAACAATAAAAGTCCTAAAAACTTTAACCCGTAATTATGCTTAATCAAGCAAGGTTTTAAATGTATTGAGCTGGTCATAAAGGCTGTAAATATATGTATTACCTTGATTTTCTTTAGTATTTTTGCCAAAAATTTTGAGATGAAAGAATTCAACATAAATATAGTTCCAACAACAACGGCTTCGATTGTAAAATTTGAAGCAGATAAGTTTCTCACACGTCACGAAAGTTTTGAATTCAAAAATATAGACGAGGCATCAAAATCACCTCTTGCACAGCAGTTATTCTATCTCCCGTTTGTTAAAACGATTTATATAGCGCAGAATTTCATTGCGATAGAAAAATATGATATTGTAGAATGGGCAGATGTGCAGGAAGAAGTTGCTGCACAGATAGATACTTACCTGAATAAAGGCGGCGAAGTTATTAAGGAGACTACAACCCAGTCTGGGAAAGTACCGGTAACAGTTTATGCCGAGAGTACTCCAAACCCAGCTGTGATGAAATTCGTTGCGAACAAAAAACTAGTATTACAGGCTTCAGAATTCAAAAATATAGATGATGCCAAAAATGCGCCAATTGTTCAGAAGTTATTCCACTTCCCTTTTGTAAAAGAGGTATTTATTGATGAGAATTACGTGTCTATCCAGAAATATGATATGGCCGGCTGGGAAGAGATCACTATGGAGCTTCGAGAATTCATAAGGAACTATCTGGAAGAGGGTAACGAAGTCCTAACTGAGGAAAGCGTAGCATCTTCCAAAGCTACTCCTGCTGAAGTTGAAGAAAAGAAAAATGCTGCCTTCGAAAATCTTGATGATACTTCACAACAAATCGTGGCTATTTTAGATGAATATATCAAACCTGCCGTAGCAAGTGATGGTGGAAATATACTTTTTGATAGCTATAACGAAGAAAGTAAGACTGTAAAAGTTATTCTTCAGGGCGCCTGTAGCGGATGCCCGTCTTCTACTATGACCTTAAAAAGTGGTATAGAAACCATGCTTAGAGATATGCTAAGAGGTAAAGTAGAATACGTAGAGGCTATCAACGGCTAAAAAAACAGACTATTTGAATATAAAAATCCCTTTGATAAAAAGGGATTTTTCTTTTTTAATATGCTGTAGCTCTGGCTTCATTATAGAACTCCTGGAATAACTGTAGCAAACTCATGGTAGAACCAATGAGATCTTTTGTTTCTAGCAATATCCCGAAATAAAGTTTTGTATTCTTAGGGCTCGATTCTGAGGTTCGGATCCTCTGGATCTGTTTCTGGATCAAATCACTCACATAATCCAGAAGGTCCTGCTTTTCATTCAGAAGATTATCAATATTTCCGAATTCATGATTATCGAAGGTATAAGTGATCTCATCAAATAAGATCTGCATTTTATCATCTACCTTTTTAAGGTCTCTAATTTGATTGAATTTTAGATTCTTGTGATTGTTATGAACGTGGTTATAACTATTCCTGGTTATAAAACTAATAGACTGAACCATATCCTGCAGATAATCAAGGGTAAGAATATAAAATTTACTCGCCTCTACTGAATTTTCATCCAGAGATTTGATAAAATAGAATATATTATCCTTTAATTCGTCAACCTCAGATTCCAGCTTTTCTATCTTTTTATAATTCTTCTTTAATTTACTAAGGTCATAATAGCCTAATTGATCTACCGTTTTGGAGTACATTTTATTGATACCCCCAATAACATTAGAGATATTTTCTGAAGTTTCAGAAGTAATTTCATTGATAGTGATGATATCACTCTTATTGAACTTCTTTTTATTTTTTTCATCCTTGGCTTTTCTGGAATGAATTATTCCGCTTCTTACTACTAAAACCAGGGCTACAATAATAAGAATCGCAAGAGCAATGGTCCCTCCAAAATATATGATAGAAGCAAATAAAGCTGCAGCCGTAAATGCGACGATTGCTGTTACAAACCACCCCCCTATAACATTCAGAACTCCGGCTACTCTATAAACCGCGCTTTCTCTATCCCATGCCCTGTCTGCCAGCGATGTACCCATTGCAACCATAAAAGTAACATAAGTAGTTGATAGCGGTAATTTCATGTTTGTACCAATAGAAATAAGTACACTGGCCACGACCAGGTTCACAGACGCTCTAACCATATCGAATGCTGGAGCATCAAATCTTTTACTACGCGCATGACTGGAAGGTTTATCAAATTTATTTTCGATCCTTGATCTCATATCCTGCGGAAGCACTGTAGTTATTGCATTTCCGAAAAGCACCGAATACCTTACAATACCTCGAGAAAGCCAATTAGGGTCAAATCTTTCTACAGCATCACCCTGTCTGGATAAATTGATCCCTGTATCTACTACAGACCTGGCTTTACTGGACAACCAAAGAGTCATAACCATTACCGCTCCCGCCCCTATTAAAAGGATCTCTGGAGTAGGAACACTCCCCGATAGACCGGTCATAGAAAATCCTGAAGGAACAACTCCGGTAGCATTATAAGCTGTTTGCCATAGCTCAAAAGATTGCCAGGCCGCGATGGGAACCCCTATAAAATTTACGAGATCGTTCCCGGCAAATGCAAGGGCTAATGCGAAAGTACCAATGATGATGATCGTTCTAAGTATATTAATCTTCAAAACACTCATTAAGAACTGAGATATCCCGGTAAACAAAACAAGACCTGATAGAACGATGATAATGGTATGATTATTTACATAATCCATGGTCTCCTGAGAAATATAAGGGACGCTTTTCATCCCTTTTATAAGAATGAAATATAGGATGGCCGTTAGCGAAAGACCTCCAAATACGGCACCTACATATTTTATCTTTTTCTCAAACTGAAATGAAAACACCAAACGGGAAATATATTGTACTAAGGCACCAACAATGAAGGCGATCACTACTGCCATTAGTATCCCTATAATAATTTCAGTGGCTTTGGCGGTATTTATATAATCGGTCAAAGCTGCAATATCACCATCTTCCTGAGTATATATTTTAATAACCGCCATACATACAGCCGCTCCAAGTAACTCAAAAACGATAGAAACTGTAGTGGATGTTGGCAGACCCAGGGAATTAAAAAAGTCGAGCAATAGTACATCGGTAATCATCACGGCCATAAAAATGATCATGATCTCTTCAAAATAAAACTCTCCGGGCATAAAAATACCCTTACGAGCAACTTCCATTAGACCACTTGAGAAGATAGCACCCACCGCAACACCAATACTGGCAACTATCATAATAGTTCTCATGGAAACTGCTTTAGAACCGATAGCAGAATTTAGAAAGTTGATAGCGTCATTACTAACCCCAACAACTAAATCTGTAATAGCAAGAGCAAATAATGCCACCAGCATTACGAGGTAAATATCTTCCATAAATAGATCTATTTTCAACCAGCAAAAATGTTGCTTTTATCTCTAAATGATTGAATTCTAAAGTTATTAAAAGTTTAAAAATATAAAATGGAGTTTACTCCGTGTCCATATTATATTAAATTTAGGGTTTTCGGTTAGCATTTAGCCTCTCTCCTCAATACCTTTAAGTTTTAAATTGAAATATGACAGGTAACTCTACTGAACATACTAATGAATTAATCCATGAAAGCAGTCCTTATTTGCTTCAGCATGCTCATAACCCGGTAAACTGGAAACCCTGGAACGACAGGGCGCTTAAAGAGGCACAGAATAAAAATAAGTTACTGTTGATTAGTGTAGGATATTCTGCATGTCACTGGTGTCATGTTATGGAGCATGAAAGTTTTGAAGATGAAGGTGTAGCCGATTTAATGAATTCTAATTACATCAACATTAAAGTAGACAGGGAAGAAAGGCCAGATATAGATCATGTATACATGAATGCTGTGCAGGTAATGACAGGTATGGGTGGATGGCCCATGAACGTTGTTGCCCTTCCAGACGGCAGGCCGGTTTGGGGAGGCACCTATTTCAGAAAAGAACAATGGGCAGATGCTTTGAAACAAATTGCTCATCTATACGAAACACAACCAGAAAAACTTGTGGAATATGCTGAAAAGCTTGAAAATGGACTAAAACAGATCCAGATTATTGAACCTGATAACGATGGAAATGACTTCCATAAGGATTATTTTTTACCGATCATAGAAAAGTGGAAACGCTCATTCGATTCAACAAATGGAGGTTATCAAAGAGCTCCAAAATTCATGATGCCAAATAATTTTGAATTTTTAATGCGCTATGCTTTTCAAAATTCTGATAAAGAATTAATGGATCACTGTATACTTACTTTGAATAAAATTTCATGGGGAGGAGTTTTTGATCCAATAGAAGGCGGATTCTCAAGATATTCTGTAGATGAAAATTGGCATGTCCCGCATTTTGAAAAAATGCTCTACGACAATGCGCAATTGGTTCAGCTCTATTCTAAAGCTTACAAAATTACCCAGGATGGATGGTATAAGGAAGTTGTAAAACAAACGCTTAATTATATTGAAAAGGAAATGACCGATGCATCAGGGGCTTTTTATTCAGCTTTGGATGCCGACAGTGAAAATAGCAATGGCTTAAAGGAAGAAGGGGTTTACTATATATGGACTAAGGAGGAACTGAAAGCTATACTAAAAGATGATTTTCTGCTATTCTCGGCATATTATAATATCAATAAATATGGCAAATGGGAAGGTCAGAATTATGTTTTAATAAGAACAAAAAAACCTGAAACCATAGCCGATGAATTGGGTATTCCTCTGGTTGAATTAAAAGAGCGCATCCACGATTGCCACGAAAAACTCAGAGTTGAACGAGCAAAACGAATCAAACCCGGATTAGACGACAAATCCTTAACTTCATGGAATGCCATGATGATAAGTGGTTATATTGATGCTTACAAAGCTTTAGGCACTGCAGATTACCTTGAAATAGCTAAAAAGAATGCAGATTTTATTATAAAACATCAAATTCAGGAATCAGGGCGATTATATCATAGCTATAAAAATGGTAAAAGCACCATAAATGGATATCTCGAAGACTACGCTTTTACTATAGAAGCTTTTTTAAATCTTTACGAGGCGACATTCGACCTTACATATCTTAAAAAGGCAGAAGAACTGGTAGATATAACGAATGCAGACTTTTTCGATCCAGATTCTAAAATGTACTTTTTTACCTCAGCCAAGGATCGACCGCTTATAACCAAAACTATCGAGATTAGCGACAATGTGATCCCGGCTTCAAATTCGGCAATGGCCAGGAATCTTTTTAGAATCGGAAAATTCACGGCAAACAGAGATCACATTAGCGGTTCAGAGAAAATGCTTAAAACCATCTTACAGAAGGTCCCTGAATACCCTCAATCATATTCCAACTGGTTAGAGTTGCTAATGAACTTCAGCTTTCCATTTTTTGAAATCGCTATAACAGGAGAAAATTATAAAAAATCTGCTGGATTTTTTCAAAAACAATTTTTACCTAATACGGTTCTCGCAGGTACAAATTCATACTCTGAATTAGCATTGCTAAGAGACCGGTTAGTACAAGGCAAAGATCTCATTTATATTTGCCAGGATGGTTCGTGTCAGCTTCCGGCAGGAACTACAGAGGAGGCTATTCAGCTAATAAAGCAAGTTTAACATAAATTAAAGAGGAAATAAACTCTATTTTTTTACAATTAGATCAAATAACAACTAAAATTAAATATGGAAAAGTTAAATGACTGGGGCGATATCGCCAAAGAGTACGCCGCTAAATTTATTGATTACTTACCCACATTAATTGGAGCTTTAGTTCTATTACTTGTAGGTCTTTGGGTCATCAAAATTATCGTTGGGTACTTAAGAAAACTATTTGATAGAAAAGATTATGATCCTACCCTGGAAAAATTCACATTAAATGCCGCTAGCTGGGGCCTTAAGATCCTCTTATTTGTACTCGTGATCACGCAATTAGGTGTTGAAAGTGCTTCTCTGGTAGCCGCAGTCGGTGCAGCTGGTTTAGCAATTGGTCTTGCCCTACAGGGTTCTTTAGCCAACCTTGCGGGTGGAGTATTAATAATTGTACTTAAACCATTTAAAGTGGGCGATTGGATAGAAGCTCAGGGAGTTTCTGGTTCTGTAGTAGAGATCTCACTTTTTTATACCAAAATAGACACTTTTGGCAATCAAAGAGCAGTAGTTCCTAATGGCCAGTTAAGCAATGACAACGTAATTAATTACAGTCATAACGGAACACGTAGAGAAAATTTAACTTTCGGTATTTCTTATGATGATGATATTAAGAAAGCTAAAGAGGTTCTTACCAATATGGTTATGGAACAGGAAAATGTTCTTAAAGACCCGGCACCTCAAGTTATCGTCTCTGAACTTGGAGATAGCTCGGTGAATTTCTCTGTAAGGTATTTTGCTGAATTACCTGTATTCTGGGATCTGCACTGGTATATGATCGAAGAAGGTAAAATAAGACTGGAAGAAGCTGGAATGACCATTCCTTATCCTCAAAGAGATGTTTATCTCTATGATCAAACTAAAATGAAAGGGACTGTTCGGGAAAAGAGATCTGAATAGATCTAACCGGCAATAAAATCCTTTAAATAATAAGGCTCAAAATAAGCGACATCCTCGGTGTCGCTTTTTTGATGCTTTAATTCTGCAATTTCTGCCATTTCTTTTGCTGAAGGATATTGTTCTTTATGAAAAACAGCATTAGGATGGTTGCAAATAGCCTCAAATTTGGCCACGCCGTTCCCTATAAAATGCACTGTAGAACTTTCTAAATATGGCGTAAAAGATGTTTCCTCCAGGATCTGCGCCTCGGTATCTCTCAACTGGTTAAATTTGGCATCATATATAGCCGAATAAACTTCCATTCTTCGGGCATCTAACATTGAAACAAAAATTCCCTGCTCACCTTTTAATTTATGCGCCAGAAGATCTAATGTTGGCACTGAGATCAAAGGAATGTCCAGGGAATAACAAAGTCCTTTAGCCGAAGATACTCCTATTCTTAATCCCGTATAAGACCCGGGACCTTTACTCACCGCAATAGCGTCAAGATCCTCTGCAGAAATACCAGCTTCAGATAAAGCCTCATTTATAAAAACATGAAGTTTTTCAGCATGAGAGTAATTCTTACTGTTATCTTCTTTCAAAGTTAAAAGCTTGCCGTCTCTTGCTATTCCAACAGAACAGTTCGTTGTAGCCGTTTCAAGACATAAAATTAGTGCCAAATTGCTTAAATTTATTCGGTTTCTTTCTCTACTCCTTCTTCCTTCACCTCTATCTCGTCACCTGAATCTAAGTTTTTGGTAACAGTGCTATAAGGCCCGGTGATAACCACATCCCCATCTTTAAGACCATTAATGATCTCAATATGAGAATCATCCTGGATACCGGTTTTCACAACGCGAAGTTTAGCTTTTCCGCCATCATTTACAAATACGCACTCAAATTTTTCTTCCTCTTCGTTATCCTTCTTTACTACAAATGATTTTTTTGTTGCCGTAGTATCATTTTTAATAACTATAGAACTTATTGGCACTCCAATAACATCTATTCTTTTATTTGTAATAATATCTACAGTTGCAGTCATTCCCGGTCTAAATGGAGAATAGTTCTCTGGCTTTCCTTCTATTAGGTCTGCATAAGATCCTTTTAGTATTCGAACTTTTACTTTAAAGTTAGTAACCTGGTCTGTAGTTAAAGTATTATCTGCGGTATTAGAGATCTCGGTCACAACACCTTTGAACTCTTTTCCTAGATAAGCATCAACCTCAACAATTGTAGAGTCGCCTACCGAAACTTTTACTATATCATTTTCATTTACATCAACCTCAACTTCCATATTATCAAGATTGGCAACCCGTAGGATTTCTGTACCAGCCATTTGCTGAGTCCCAACAACTCTCTCTCCTAACTCGGCATCGAGTTTAGAGATAGTTCCGGTCATAGGCGCATAAATATTGGTACGCCCCAGGTTATCCTGAGCTTCGGTCACGGTTGCCGAGCTACTCTGCATCCCATAATAAGCCGATTCTTTATTGGCTTCGGCCATTTCATAATTAGACACGATACCATCCCATTCTGCTTTAGAAATAACTCCTTTCTCAAACAATGTTTTATTCCTATTATAATCTGCTTCTGCCTGCTTAAGATTTGCCTGAGTTTGAGCAAAATTCGCTTTTGAATTCTGATAACTTGCTCTGGCTCTTTGTACGCTAGACTGATAAATATCCGGGTTGATCCTAACCAAAAGATCACCTTTTGTAACTGTCTGGCCTTCTACTACCGGCAATTCAATAATTTCCCCGGAAACTTCAGAAGATAATTTCACTTCAACTTCGGGCTGTATCTTTCCAGTAGCGGATACAGTTTCAGTAATATTTATTGGTTCCACCTTAGTGATCTCTACTTCTTTAATATTTGCAGAGCTACCAAACCAACCGGCTTTTTTACCTATTACCAATAATACAATCAAGGTTATTACAACCCCAAGAATGATGAAAAGTGTCTTTTTATTCATTTAATTAAAATTTTAAATCCCTAACCGGAATTCCAAAATATAGTTCAACTACTTTCAGTTTGAAAATATAATCGTATTTGGCTCTTAAAGCCTCTATTTGTGTGTTTTCGTATCTAATTTTTGCCTGGCTAAAATCGAAAGCATTAGTTAATCCCACATCATATCGCTCTGTAGCATATTCAAAAGCTCTCTTTTGTGCTTCTGAAGCTACTAATGCCGCTTCATAAGCTTCAAATGCACCATTAGCATCTGTATAAGCCTGGTAAACATTTGCTTCAAGATCCAGCTCTGCCTGCTCTAACTGAAATTCTGCACGTTTCACATTTACTTCATTTCTTTTTACCTGGTTTCTGGTTGCAAAACCATTGAGGATAGGAACATTCAACTGAAATCCGTAACTAATACCATCATTTCGGTAAAGTTGCTCCATGAACGGCAAGGGACTTCCAAGTGTAGGTATCGTATTTGGTGCCACAACAATTTCATTACTAGACTGCACTACCCCAATCTGCCTTGTAGGCTGATCTGGGTCCAATACACCTCCGGTGATTCTAGCCTGTCCGCTTTCTCTTGTGTTATAGTTGAAGAAAGCATTCAAGGTTGGTAGATATGCTGCTTTAGCCAGGTCTACATCCATTTCTGCCAGATCCTTATTTGCTTCTGCAATCTTAATTTCAGATCTTTCCTCTTTAGCTGTATTTATTACGTCATAAACCGTATTGTCGAGAATTTCATTTCCAAAAATATCATAATCTCTTTCAACTATATTGAAATTTTGATAGTCTCTTATCCCTAAAAGTTGAGCCAGGTTTATCAGAGAGATCTGGATCTGATTTTCTGCCAGGATCATTCTTTGTTTTTCATCTGCCATGGTCGCCCGGATCTCGAGAAGGTCACCTTCCGGTAAAACTCCAGCATCCACAAGTTCCTGAGTTCTTCCCAACTGCTCTTGTGTTACCTGGTTTTGTGATTTAAGAACCGCTAAATTTTGTTTATTGAAAAGAACCTGCAAATACGAATCTGCCACGAAAAGGGCAATATCATCTTTCATTTTATCCAGAGAATAATCACTGGCAATTCTGGAAAGTTTAGCTCTTTGTAATTGTTTGAAGTTTCTTAATCCGTCAAATAATGTTAAACCTGCACTAACCCCAGCTGAAAAGTTCCTCGTCGTTTGATTTTGCAGAATTCCGGTGGTCACGTTCTGGGTTAAACCAGTATTCCATGCATTCGAAGCCTGAGCATTAATATTTGGAATAAAATTCCCAAGTGCATCGCGTTTTTCGATTTCTGAAAGTTCAACATCCAGCATGGTTTGTTTTACCTGGATATTATTTTCTAATGCATAATTAACGCATTCTTCCAGGGTCCATTCCTTTTGCTGTGCTGTAAGCAGGCTGGAAAAAAGCAATAGCATGGCTAGTAAACTATAATTCTTCATAATAATATTCTGTATGATATGTCTGTAAAATGTGTAGGTTGTTACAATCGGAATAAAAATTCTAGTTTTGAGCAAGATTCAGTGCAGGTTTAATCTGGTTCCAAACCTTGATCTTGTCTCCTTTTTTCACGCCACTTAGCACCTCCACATTAATACCATCACTAACGCCAAGTTCTACATCCTGCTTCTTAAATTCCTGATCTCCAATCATAATTTCCACGAATGGCTCCTTAGTTTCAGGATCAAACTGAACCAGGGCTTCCTTAATTGCAAGTACGCTATCTGCACGGGCTAGAATAATTGATGCATTGGCACTAAGCCCAGCTCTAATAAAAGTAGTATCGGCTTTATCTAGGGTTCCTTTAATTTCGAATTGAATCGCTCCATTATCTTCAACTCCTTTAGGTGCTATATAATCAAGAACTGCATCAAAAGATTTATTTTCTATAGCTCCTACTGTTACTTCTAAAGGGAGGTCTTCTTTAATTTTTCCAACTTCACTTTCGTCTACCTTTCCTTCGAAGATCATCTCGTTCACATCTGCCAGAGTTGCGATTGTGGTACCGTCATTAAAATTGTTACTTTCAATAACCTGATTTCCGGCTTTTACGGGAACATCTAATACCATACCTTCTACCGTAGAACGTATCAACGTATTCGCTGCACTACCAATTCCACTTGTAGTACCAGTTCTAACGATTTCATAATTTTGTTGGGCAGATTTATAATTCTGTTCAGATCTTTTGAAACTAACTTCCGCAGCATCAAAATCATTAGCAGAGATCACCCCTTTATCATAAAGACCTTTTTGCCTTTCAAATTGTTTTCTCTCATTATCAAGATTGATCTTCGCAGTAGCAACAGCATCTTTAGCACTTTGCAATGAAGATACATTCGGGATCACCCTGATCTTTGCGATAAGATCTCCAGCTTCAATACGGTCTCCAGCCTCGATATATATTTCGTCAATAATTCCAGAAATATTCGGTTTGATGAGAACCTCTTCTTTTGGAACTATTTTTCCAGTAGCTACAGTTTTCTTTATAATGGTTTGCTCTGTGGGCTCCTCTGTTGCATAAACTACAGGGTCCTCCTGATTTTTTTGATAGAGATAGTATAAAGCGCCAACGAAGGTCACGGCTATGAATACTAGAATTCCGATGGTTACAAATTTTTTCATTCCTTGATTGTATTAGTGTTTAAAGTATTATTCAGTTCTTAAGGCATCTACAGGCTTAACTCTAATTGCCTGTTGCGCCGGAATTAAGCCGGCTAAAAGACCGGATATTATTAAAATGGATAAAGCGACCATGACCACTCCCAGGTTTACAGAAGGATTAAGGAACATCATTTCTGAAGTATCCATCTGGCCAAGTTGTAAATTCACCAGCCATATTACTCCCGTGGCCAGGATAATACCTGCCATACCGGAGACAATAGTTAAAAAGATAGATTCCATTAGAATCTGGCCACGTATAGACCATGGTGTTGCACCAAGGGCACGACGAACTCCAATCTCATTGGTTCGTTCTTTTACTACGATCAGCATAATATTGCTAATCCCGATGATACCAGAAAGCAAGACAAGTACACCTACGAAATAAGCAACAGCCTTAAGGGCTACAAAAAGTCCGTTTACTTTGCTGTATTCCTGGTAAAGATCAAAATTTCCAACAGCACGATCATCGTCAGGATGTATGGTGTGTCTATTTTTAATAAGATCTATTATATCATTTTTAAGGTTGGTTATAGAGTTGCCATCATAGGCAGTTATTGCCATCCATCCAACTTTATTCCCGCGGTTGAACGCCTGGGAGAAAGCTGTAAACGGGACATAAATTTCCTTCTGCCCTCTCTCAGGATCACCGCCCTGACTCTTTTTCTTATAGGTACCAATCACCATAAAGTTCACTCCACTAATCTTTATGTAAGTTCCCAAAGGATCTTCTCCTTTATCATATAGAGTAGACTTTACACCTTCCCCAATGATAGCAACCTTTCTCTTCTCATTGATATCTGAATAATTTAAAAATCTTCCCGATGTAATATTCATGGGTTCCTGTTGAATGATCTCAGGATAATCTCCATAAACATTGAAAGCTCCGGTATTTAATCCTCTTACCACATTATTTGCTCCACCAAATCCATCTAATTGATTTCTTGGAGAAACAAACCTTAACCCAGGCACCTGGTCCTTTATTGCCGCCACATCTTCTATTTCGAAACTATATCTACGTCCTTTGGGCATACCTTTATAAGGTTTGGAAGCAACCTGGGTCCACATGAACATTGTGTTGGTAGCTATACCACTAAACCCCTGCTTCACACCGTTTTCTAAGCCTTTTCCTGCAGCAAGAAGTATTACCAGGATAAATATTCCCCATAAAACTCCAAAGGCAGTAAGAACGGTTCTAAACCAATTCGCGGTCAAGGCCTCTATTATTTCACTCCAACGATCTCTACTAAACATATTATTCGTCTCTTAAAGCTATTATTGGTTTGATCCTTGCCGCCCGCCAGGCTGGAAAAAATCCTGCTAAGGCTCCGGCAAAAACAAGAATTACGACTGTATTTATGGCTACAGTAAAGTTCACGGTGGGATTATATATATATTGAGTTTCTATAGCCGGACCTACAAATTCCAGAAGGGTTAGGCTAAATATCAATCCAAGGAAACCTGCAATTGCAGTAACGAAGATAGATTCATGAAGTATCATCCCAATAATTGAAAGTGGCTGAGCTCCCAGTGCTTTTCGTATTCCTATTTCCCGGGTCCTTTCCTTAACTATGATCAGCATAATATTACTTACCCCAACAACCCCGGCTATGATAGTACATATACCAACTCCCCAGAAAAAGAGTCTCATCATATCCATTAGCGTGAAGAACCTTTTCGCGTTTTCCAGATAATTATTAATATGGATTGCACTATTATCATCTGGAGCTACGGTATGCCGTTCTTTTAAAAAGGCTTCCAATTCTGTAGAAAACTGAGTTGATGCTGCAACCGCCGCATCAAAACTTTCTTCCGGTTTCAGGGTTAGATATAATCTTTCAATATTATTGGCTCCTCCAAATGCTCTTTGTGCTGTGGTAATAGGAACTACTGCACGTGTTTCATCTCTTTCCCCTCCAGGATCTGTAAAAACCCCAACTACTTTGAAGTTAACCCCGGAAACCTGTACCATTTTACCAATAGGATCCTCGTCTTTAAAAAGATCGAGCTTTACACGGTTACCAATAACCATGGTTTTTTCAGAATTATTGAGATCATTAATATCAATAAACCTGCCTGCGGTAAGGCTCATATTTTCTAACTCCTGATAAGCCGGGAAAGAACCATGCACGGCATAGGAACCAGATTCCTTACCATAGTTTAGCACCTGCCCCCAATTCTGATAAAGCGAAGCTGTTTTATCCAGCCTATCGCCATAAAGTCGCAAGATCTGGTTATAATCCTCATTTTTCATTTGGATACGCCTACCTGGATTGAGACCTTTATATTCTTTTGAAGTAACTCCCGGAAATACAAAAATTAAATTGGAAGCATCCTGTTCAAATTCTCGAGCAATGCCATTTCTCATTCCTTCTCCAATTCCGAGAAGAATAACAAGAATAAATATTCCCGATGCTACTGAAAGACCAGTTAAAAACGTACGTAACTTATTTTTACGAATGGTTTCAAAGATCTCTTCCCATCTATCCAGATCAAACATTTTCTAAAGCTCTAACCTGTGAAACTACGGTATCCTCTATAATAAGACCATCCTTTAGATTAACGATCCTTTTCGTCATCTGGGCAATATCGTGTTCGTGGGTCACCACTAAAATGGTACGACCTTCATCGTTAATTTCCTGTATAAGATCCATTACTTCATAAGAAGTTTTTGTATCCAGCGCTCCAGTTGGTTCATCGGCTAGAAGGACTTTTGGATCACTAGCTAAAGCTCTCGCAATCGCCACCCTTTGCTTTTGTCCCCCAGAAAGCTCATTAGGTAAATGGCCGGCCCAATCTGCAAGTCCAACTTTCTCCAGATAACTCATAGCCCTGTCCATTCTTTCTCCCCGGGAATGTCCCTGATAGTACAGTGGTAAAGCCACATTATCCAGTGCTGTTTTATAACCTATAAGGTTAAATGACTGAAAAATGAATCCGAGAAATTTATTACGATACTTCGCAGCAATCTTTTCGTTAAGATTTTTAATTGGCACTCCATCGAGAACATAGGATCCCTCATCTGCCTCATCGAGCATGCCAAGAATATTTAAGAGTGTTGATTTTCCGGAACCCGAAGATCCCATAATAGAAAGTAATTCGCCTTCTGCGACATTTAAATTGATCCCTTTTAATACGTGCAATTTATTAGCACCCATTTTATAGGATTTGTGAAGATTTGAAATTTCAATCATGATTGATGGTTATTAAACAGGATAATGACTCCTATTTAATAAGACTGCAGAAAAAAAGAAATGTTACAGTCTTAAGACAAAAACCACAATTTCTTTACATTAACTTCACAAAAAAGGTACATTTCTATACCGATTTTGATTTGTTTTTTCTAGATCTGTAAATAAAATAGCCTACTCCTCCAATTAATAAATAGGGGAAAATCATGAGATAAAGAATACCATCATTAATACCTTTTGCGGTACTTTGATTTGCTTCACTTTCTAAAACAGCCCTACACATAGCACATTGAGATTGCGCCATTTCAGGGAGTAATAATAAAATTAAAAGTAATAATCCTGTGAATTTCAAATTCTTCATCTCCATTTTCATTCTAATAATCAATTCAAAATTAATAATTTACGATCAATTTTAATAATATGGCATCATAAATAAAAACACCAACACTCCGGTGATTGCAACGTACAACCAAATAGGAAAGGTCCATTTGGCAATTTTAGAATGCTTCTTATACTCGCCACTTAGGCCTCTATACATAGTAAAAAGCACAAGAGGAACTATAATTCCAGAAAGGACAATATGAGTAATAAGAATAAAGAAATAAATATACCTAAGCACTCCTTCTCCACCATAAGGCACAGGCTCATTACTTATTTTGGATAGAACATAACTAACCAGAAATACAACTGATAATCCAAAGGCTGCAATCATTGTATTTCTATGCTCAATATATTTTTCGGCATTCATAAAGAAATAACCAATGATCAATAACAGCGCAGTAAGAAAATTAAGGATCCCATGGAAAAGCGGGAAGGTTATTGCTTCAACCCCAAGTATATTAAAGCGCTCTGGCAATAACATTAGAACAAGAACGATCACTGGCACTGCAATTGAAAGAGCAATGATTACAGGCACTGCTACTTTATCTTTACTTTTTAGAGTTGTTTTCAAAGTAGTTTATTTATATCCTCTATTAATATATCTATTTGCGGCTCCTCTTCTCCACGAGCTACACTTTTATTCCTTTCAACTGAACCACGATAATAGATAAGTGGATTTCCAAACTGATCCTTTCTGGATCTTATAAATCCTTCCTGATCTACTAGAGCGAACATACCCTGATGAGCAAAACCACCTGCAGCATCGGCATCTTCACCAGCATACAGACCAAATCCCTCGTTTGCCAGTTTATATATATCGCTTCTATCTCCGGTCATTAAATTCCAGTTAGCGCTATCAATACCATAATTCTGAGCATATTCAGCTAAGACTTCTGGTGTATCATGAGCAGGATCTATAGAAAAGGAGGCAATTCCGAAATCATCCTGTCCCTTGAACACATCTTGAATTTCAACCAGGTTCTTATTCATGATCGGGCAGATAGTTGGACAGGTAGTAAAGAAAAATTCTACCAGATACACCTTACCTTTATAATCCTCATTGGAGATGGTATCGCCGTTCTGGTTTATAAATTCAAATTCTGGAGCTCTCTTCTTTTCACCATCCAGGACAATATAAGACAATGCCTCTCCGGTATTCTTCGTATTCTTAAGTCGCGGTTGATTTAATCTGTCTGAAGATACTACCTCGTCATCATTGATACGATCTATGATCTTTGGTATAAATATTATTCCGAAGATTAGAATAACAAGTGAGATACCTACGTATGAATAATTTTTCATTTTAATTATTTCTTTGTTTCAGGATTATTCCTTTTCAAAGCAAGACGATATTCAGCTAGAATAACCTTTACATCATCGTTCATTTTATTATTTAGCTCGGCTACGTCTCTGGAGTCGTATCCAAATAACTTTCCATGATCCTCATCATCATCTCTACCTCGAAGATTTGCATCTTTATCTACAATGAAGACGTATGGGGTATGATCATCTGTATCTAATGCATGTGGGGTTTCAAATGAATTGAATACTTCCTGAATATTTTCACGGGTTGAATACGCTATCTTCCATTTAGAAGATTCGCTGATCTTTTTAAATTCCTCTACAAAAGCACTGGTTTCCTCTTTAGTTTCTTCAGGCAGAATAATGACAAACTGAAAATCATCAAAATCGTAATATTTCTCCAGGATCTTTTTATCAAGATTGAAGGTATTACCCTTAATATTTTCAAGATCTGAACCGAAAAAGGCTACGATACTAATATGCTCTTTAAAACTTATAGGATCGCCGGAATTGGATTCAAAAGAAGTTATGTCCTGCACATTTTCAGTAAGAACAGGTAATTTGGCAAAATTGTTCTTTCCAGAGGCAAAAAACAAATATGCAGTTATAGGCAGGGCAAATAGAATACCTAGTACCAGAAACTTTTTCATAAGCAGAAATACCAGTTTTACAAAGGGCTACAAAAATAAAAAGACGGTTTAATAAAACCGTCTTTTCTAATGCTTTTAACTTTTCTTAGAAGTCCCAGGCCGTATGCCCGTTTTTATATACATCGTAAATGTAGCCACCTTCAGTTAAGAGAATAAATATCAAATAAGATATCAGGAAGATCGCTGTCCATACAATTGCACGTCTCAGGCCTTTTGTTTCATGCTCAAGGTGCATAAATGCCCAGGCAATATAATAAGCCTTATAAATAGTAAGTATAATAAAGATCCAGTTAAGCAACCTCATTCCAAGAAGAAATGTATCTGTTAGGAATACAGGTTTTATGATCCCTAGAATAACCTCTACAATTGTTACTACTGAGAGTATTGCAAAAACTATCCAGATCCTTCTGGTTGCCGATCCGTTAGAATGTGTAGTATCGTGAGCCATAATAATTTTATTTCCGTATTAAACCAGGTAAAAGAATGTAAATACAAATACCCATACAAGGTCTACAAAGTGCCAGTAAAGTCCAACTTTCTCTACCATCTCGTAACTTCCACGTCGGTCATAAGTACCTATGATCACGTTAAAGAAGATGATAATATTAATGATAACTCCTGAAAGTACGTGGAACCCGTGAAATCCTGTAATAAAGAAGAAGAAATCTGCGAACAATGGAGCCCCATATTCATTATGAGTAAGGTTCGCGCCTTCTACAGTTCCATTCGCATCATTATTAAGTTTCATCAAAGATTCTTCTCTAGAAAGAATTGTCTTTTTCCCGTCTTCAGTTAGTTTCTGAGTTCTAATAAGCAGCCCTTCATTTTGAATGAATCCAGCTTTTATCTCATCAAGACTATAAGTTGGAAGATCCTCGCCAGCATCAAACCAAATACCGGTATTACTTTCATGCTCAACTCTATCTCCAGCAATTGGAACAGCAATATCTGACAGAGCTACACGCTCACCATCACTGTCCACAAACTGAAGTATATTACCTCCGTTTGTTGTTACCGCTCCGTACTCTCCGCTAATGAAGTTTTTCCACTCCCAGGCCTGAGACCCTACGAAAATAGCACCACCAATTATGGTAAGGAACATATAAATTGTAACTTTTCCTTTCTTCATATGATGACCAGCGTCTACCGCAAGTACCATAGTTACAGAAGAGAAAATAAGAATAAAAGTCATCAACGCCACATAGTACATTGGCGCATCTACACCATGCAAAAACGGAAAGTGATTGAACACTTCATCTGCGATTGGCCATGAATCGATGAATTTAAATCTTGAAAAACCATAAGCGGCAAGGAATCCTGAAAATGTTAAAGCATCGGAAAGGATGAAAAACCACATCATCATTTTTCCGTAACTTGCTTTTAGTGGTTCATTACCACCACCCCAGGTTTTTCCTTCTGTGCCTGTTCTAACGACAGTAGCCTCCATAGAAGTATTTTAATGTTAAAGGATGCGCAAAAATACGTATTTTTATTATCTATAGAAATAGAAAAACAAAATCAAAAATATCCAAAGCACATCAACGAAGTGCCAGAATGTCTCACCAAGCTCAAAGCCAAGCATTTGCCCTGCCTTATAGCGTTGTTTAAAATGGTTATAAATTAGAACCAATAATACTATGATACCTGCGAATAAGTGGGCTAAGTGCACACATACAAGGATATAGATAAAGGATGTAGTCACCGTACTTTCTGCCCCGGTAAACCAATACCCCTGACTTAATATATCGCTAAAACCGTAGAATTGAAAAACGATAAAGAGAATGGCCAGGATCAATGTTCCTATCAAAAAGGCACTGGCATTTTTCCTATTACCAGCAAGTATCATTTTCTTACTCAAATAAAGAGTAATGCTACTGGCAATGATCACGATGGTACTCCATAAAAAAGCGATAGGCAATTCAAAATCAATCAGCCAGTCTGGCCTGTTCTTACTCACCACATAAGCACTGGTAAGCCCGGCGAAGGTCATCGTCATACTTACTATCCCAAACCAAAGCATCATCTTCTTTGCCCGGCCGTGTTTCTTTTCGTCAGATCCCTGAGTTAAATCCATTGTCTAATAAATTTATCTAATACATATATTATTTGCAAAAGTGTGATATAAGATACACTGGCAAACATTAATTTTTTAGCAGCCTCTGCTGTCTTTTCCTTATAAAGTCTAATCGCGTAGTAAAGCATCCCGAGCCCGAGCAGTAAAATAAGCACCCCTGAAACAGGTGTTAGGAAAAGCTTCCCGGTCACACCAAATACAGGCACAAGCGAGATAATTATCGTCCAGCAGGTGTACAAGATCACTTGTATCGCAGTTCCTTTATCGCGTTTACCCGTAGGCAACATAAAGAATCCACCTTTTTTATAATCGTCGAATAACCACCAGCCTATTGCCCAGAAATGCGGGAATTGCCAGAAGAACTGTATCATAAATAAAGTACCCGGTTCTATACTGAAACTTCCAGTAGCAGCAACCCATCCTAACATAAAAGGAATGGCCCCAGGAAACGCTCCCACGAATACCGATAATGGAGTTTTGGTTTTTAAAGGAGTATATATACTTACATACAGGAATATGCTAATAGCCCCGAACATTGCCGTTTTAGGGTTAATAACATACAATACTATTAGCCCTAATACCGTAAAAATACTCGCGATAGTAAAGGCAACTGTATTCGTCATTCTACCCGCTGGAAGAGGACGGTTCTTTGTCCTATCCATCAACGCATCAAGATTCTTCTCGATGATCTGATTATAGGCATTAGAAGCTCCAACCATAAGGTAACCCCCAATAGCCAGCAACGTAACAACGACAAAGTCTATATTATCTGCCCCTAGAAAATAACCTGCAACAGAGGAAAAGACGACACTTATAGCCAACCTCATCTTGGTAATTTCCTTAAAATCTGACAGTATTGAAGCGCTGGAAGTATGTACGCGAGTGTTGCTCAAAAAAGCTTTTTTTTAACTGGCGCAAAGATACTTCTTAATTGGGTTTTAACAAGGACGGCAATGTGTTAATTTTCAGAGGTGAAAATCATTAATAATCAAAGTACCAGTTAAAGATATCTGTTCTTAGACCAAAATTGATCCATGTAGTTGAATTTTCAAAGTTTGTCAGGGTTTTAGTTTGCGGATTAAAATCGCGATAAATAAAGCTGGCAAAAAGCTTTAGATTAGTAGTTGGATTCACAATATACCCGGCTTCAAATTCCGAATAAAAGGAATTCGTGGTATTTCCCTGCCCAATCTGCACTCCGGTATCAAATGGACGATCTTCTTCATTTCTATAAATATCCTGACCGTAATATTCTCCTGTTTCAGAAAAATCGAAGCCTCTTTCTCCAAATATCAGTTTTGCAGAGCCATACATCCTATCTTTTTTATATCTGGCGATAGCTATAAATTCTCTAAAATTCGCTCCCCACAGGTGCGACATAGATTGATTGTTATGACCGTAATTTAGTGTTATTGAATTATGAGAAAAAGTATATGGCCTTACCTGGTTATATTCAGCTTGCAAATAGAGATTATCTACTTTAAAAGCATCAAAATATTTTAACCCCGCCTGGAATCCCAGTTTATTCTTCCAACTCCCTTCTCCGCCAAAAACATCTACCGAAGAAAACTCATCTATCAGCCACTGACCATAGGCATACATCTGGTTCGAAAATTTATATTTTCCGGTTAGTCCTATAATTGCATTACCTCCATCTGCCCCGGTTGCGAATTCTATGGCCCGGTAAAAAATAACCGGATTCAGATAATTAATATCAAAACCACGGTCATTATCATTCTCCCACATCACAGATTCAAAAAATCCTAAATTCAGTCTTTTGGTCACATTAAGACTCAAATAGTGATTAGCTATATACTTTGTTCTGTAAGACCCACTATTTACAACCTGGGGCCGAACGTCTCGCAAGGACATCCAGGTGTTGGTATATTTAATTTTCCAGAAATTGGTATTCAGTTTTAAATATGGATAAGGAGAGGCATTGTCACTTAACAATAATGATCTATATCCATCACCGATAAAATTTTTACCATGACCAAACTGGATATTAATAAATTCGGCAGGAGTAAATGACAAATATCCTTCAGCTACAGGATAATCATAACCGTCGTCCATAAAGGTTTTAGCTACTCCGCGCCCCGGAATTATAGCAGGATCGCCACCGGCAGGTTTTATAGATTCAGCGAACCTATTATAATATTCAGCAAATCTTCCCTGAGTTTCATATACTACAGAGTAGAAATTAAATTTTTTACCCAGACCACCCTGAACTATAAACTGCCTCCCATTATTATAAGTGAAATCATGAGAAGTTTGTTCAAAGTCTTTCCCTATCTGCAGGTCAAAACCTGGATCTAAAGTAAACCAGTATTTATCTGTCTGGAATCTAACCAAATGTTCATTCCAAAGTTTTCTACCCGCATAAGTTGAACGATCCTGTAGCATTTCATCTCTGTGCGCTTCAAAGTCATAATACCTATTCACTTCACTGAATAATAAAGGTTTTGAAGCTGAATGCGTATTTGTACCAATCTGATTGAATTCTGCATCAAACCTGCTATAAACCTCATGCGATAATGGGATATTAATCTCACTATTATATCTGGGACTGGTAATTTCGTTAGATTTTATATTTTCATATTCAGATAAAATGTTTTCATCCTTAGAAGGCTTTGAATCCTCAACCTTTAAAGCAATCTCATCTTCCTCTGGAATTGGCTGTATCGCAGCGTTATTCTGAAGCGGTATCCTTAGCGGCATTTTAAACTGCATATGCACCGAACGCCCATTATATCTGGCTGGTTTAATGCCTGGAAGTGACTCAAACACCCTTTTGGTTTCATCCTTTAATTCTTCATACGCAGCATCCAGATAGATCAACTGGAATTTTCCTTCTTCATCTACTTCAAAAATTATGGTTAGCTGACCTTTATAATTTTCTTCCTTTACAACATCAGGAACCTGGAAATTAGAAGTGACATAAGTAACGAGAGTTTGATTAAAGCATTGTTGCTGGTTCTGAAAATCTACATTCTCACATTCGGGAAATTCAGGATAAACTTCAGAAGAAAGATTAGTATCCTGCGCGGTGATCTGAAAACTTAAAAATAAAATTGGAAGAAGTAAAATATACTTCATACGCTAAAGGGGCCTATGGTTTATGGGTGTAATATACAGTTTTTATAAAAGTGAATTTACATAAAATAAAAAATCCCGGCGAATGGCCGGGATTAAATATCTTCGAAAGTAATTTCTTAGTCCTGAACTTTAAATGCAATAGGAAGAGAATACATAACCCCTACTGGCTTACCACGTTGTTTACCTGGTTTCATTTTAGGCAGACTGTTGATCACTCTTGCAGCTTCCTGCTCAAGTCTTGGGTGTGGAGCACGAGCTCTTACCTGACCAATATTACCTTTTTCATCAATTCTAAACTGAACGATCACACGGTTGATACCGCTTAGTCCAAGCTCAGCTCCAAGATCTGTATCAAACTCTTTGTTCACATACTTAGAGATCTTTTCACTCATACACTTTTTACGCTGATCGTTGTTACCTAAATTTTCACATCCTGGAAAAATTGGCACATCTTCAATAACCGCAAACGGAACATCTTCAACTTCCTCCTCTACCGGAGCCTCAACAACTTCTTCCACTTCTACGATCTCATCAAGATTAGTTTCTGTAGACTGAATTTCGTCTTCTTCAACTTCTTCCTCATCTTCCACAACCTCGATAATTTCCGGTGCCGGTGGCGGTGGTGGAGGTGGAGGTGGCGTATTCTGCATTTCAGTAATTGGCACATCCTCTTCATCAAGTGCGTCCATATTTACCTGTCCTATATCTATATTATCAGGGTCATAAGTTTTCCACTCAATCGCCCTCCAGGTTATAAATAGAACTACTACAAGACCAAGTTGAAGAAACAAAGTTCTGTTTCTGTTCAAATTAGCCTTCGGATTTTTCTTAGGTTCCATAATGCGTTATATTGTTAAGGGTTGCTAAAATAAAGATTTTTTCTAAAAAACTAAATTTATCTGGGATAATAAGTAATTAAAACTACGGTATTTTTATAAACTACTCATTATCACTCCTGAACTTTAAACCTTATAGGTATAATATAGGAAACAGGAACTGGTTTTCCCTGTTGACGTCCCGGCTTCATTTCTGGTAATTTTCCTATCACTCTGCGGGCCTCCTTTTCCAGTTCTGGATGCGGAGCTCTTGTCTGGATTTCTTCGACAAGACCTTTCTCATTCACTATAAACATTACTGTCACAAGATTCGTACCAGTGAGGCCAAGCTCTGCCCCTAAATCTGTATTAAATTCCCTATTTACGAAATTACTGATCTTATCACTCATGCATTTTTTCCGTTCGGCGTTCTTGCTCAAACTTTCGCAACCGGGAAATATCGGCACTTCTTCTATGAAATCTATTGGAATATCTACAGGTTCTTCCGGATCTTCAGGTTCCTCTATTTCGTCTGGCTCTGGAATATCCTTAAGATCGAGATCGGTAGGAACAACTGGATCTTCAATAATATCTTTGTCATCTGGCACCTCATCAATAATATCGGTTATAATCTTTGGAGGTGGTGGAGGTGTTTTCTGTGGAACGATAGTTACCGGGGGAACCTCCTCGGTCATTTCATTCATACTAATAATATCTGTTTCTGCAGATTTTGTATCATAGGTTTTCCACTGGAAAGCCTGAAGAGTTAAAAATAGTACAAGTATGAGTCCGATTTGAAGAAAGAGGACCCATCTCCGACGAAGGTCAGCCTTCGGATTTTTCTTAGGTTTCATAATAGTTTAGTTAATAAAGGTTATAATTTAGCTAGGCAACTTTCTGTTTCAGCTTTTTTACCGTCGGCGCCATGACCATAAAAAAGAAAACAGCAAGTACTACACCAGTAGAATTTGCCAGAACATCCCACCAATCGGGTGTCCTGTAACTGGTTAGGGTTCCCTGCAAAACCTCAATTAACATACCAAATAGAAAAGAAGCGAATGCCACCCATAGTAAATTGGAGGTATATCGCTCAAAATCAGAGTGTTTAAATAGAAAGTATAATTTCCACAATACTGCTAAAAACAAATATGCTCCGGCATGGAGCATTTTGTCTGTGGGATCAAATCCACCAACGCTAACCTTGAAATCCATTACTATTAAAGAGAAATAAGTAATGGCACTGGTATAGATCAGTGCAAAAAGCAATAATATTCTAGCTACCAACTACTTCCTTATATTCATCTGCAGATAATAGATCTTCAACTTCTGAAGTATCTGTCAGCTTAATTTTTATCATCCATCCTTCACCGTAAGGATCTTCATTCACTTTCTCTGGCTCATCCTCAAGGCTATCATTAAATTCAATGATCTCACCAGAAAGAGGCATAAAAAGATCTGAAACTGTCTTAACGGCTTCTACTGTTCCAAAAACTTCCTCTTTTTCAAGAGTTTCATCAAGAGTTTCAACCTCAACATATACGATATCCCCAAGCTCGCCCTGGGCAAAATCTGTAACTCCAATGGTTGCGGTGTCGCCTTCTATTTTAACCCACTCGTGGTCTTTAGTGTACTTTAATTCTTGTGGAATATTCATAGTATTGTTTTATAAGACCGCAAAGTTAGTTTTTTAGCCGAATTGTTCAAATAAGGCTTCGTTAATTTCCGAAATTATATATGAGGGTAAAACCAGATCTAATCGTAGTTTGCGGAAAGGCTGTTGAAACTGCATATTCTGAGAACGTATGATCATAATAGAACCTGGCAGTTAAATTCCTGGTAAACGCATAATCTGCCTTGAAATTAATAGACCATATATCCTGACCAGAAATTGTCTGGGCATTGGCAAGGTCGAGATACCTTACGATTGTGCGGTTCTTTCTATAAGATACATCTGCTCTAAAATTAAGGTCGCTACTCAGCACTCTTCTTCTTCCTCCTAAAGCAGTTGCAATTTTAAGATCTTTAATTCTATATCCAGTCCCCAGGGTATACTCATTACCACTATATTCGGTTAAAAGGTTATTATCAAAACTAAAAGCAAGGGATCGATCTTTTTGCATTTCAGCGAGGATCTGAATACTTCCTTTAGTTTCAAAATCTATCCTGACCAGCGGCGTAAAAAGCTCTGTTAATACAAGGTTCGAGTAAAGTACCGGATTTTTAAAATCTCCGGCCTGGTTTAATTCTTCTGGATTTGCGGGGTTGTAATCGAGATTCGTCTGGAACTGGTTAAGCGTATAATCTGAACGATATCCATGATTTAATGAAAATCTTCTAAACTTATCTCTAAACCATTCAAGCCTCATTAAACCGGTATATTTCAAATTCCAGTTAGGAAGCGGAAAATTCCTGAAAGCTCCTAATTTCACATCCCCGGCATCCTTCCCGGAGTACGCAGCAATGAAAGCAGGCAATAATACCGCCTGATTACTTTTCCCTATTCCTCGAGGATAACCTTCCTCATCAACATCTGCAGGATCAAGACCTCTTTCTGAAGCCAATCTACGTGCAACTTCTATCCTGTTTTCTCTAAATGTTTCGAAAGTTTGCGAACTCGCTTCAGTAGAATTATTAAAAGCCGTTTTTATAAGAATAGTTGAAATATTGAAATTCCCGTAGGTATATGGAGTCAACGACTGATACTCCAAAGTATTCGGATCTACCTTATAGTTTTCTGAATAATTCTCTGAAAAATTCTTTCTACCGGTAAGTTCAATAGTAAGATCTGGAAGTAAATCAAGCCCAGCCTGATAATCTAATTGTTCATTCTTAAGGGCGGTATATTGCTGGTTGAAATTTTGAAATAAGGTTAACCAGCCTCTTTCCGCCGCCATATATCTAATATCGTTCTGGGACCCAAAAGTAAAGCCAGCCGTTGGCCTGAAAGTTCCCATAAATCCAATACTTTCAGTATATCCCGGAAGGAATATACCACGACTATTTCTGTAATTTACCTGCAAGGTTTTAAGCCCTGTAACCACATTTACAAAAGTATTATAGCCTTTGTTGGTCTTTGGTCTTGGTTGATCTGCTTCTTCATCCTGATCTTCATCTGGAGGTCCCAGAGTTGGCACCCCACGGCTTCTTTCCTGTATACTCTTCGCTCCACTTGCTGCTTTCTTCTCTACCAGGCCTACATAATTATACAGATCCTGCATATTGAGGCTCGCATTAATCTGGTGCGAATTAGAATTCTGAACGCTATTTCCAATATCAGGGATCCCTTCAAGTTGCTGGAAAATCCTTGAACCTCGTTGCCACTGGAAGTCTCCTGTATAAGAATAGGTAGCATTTATAAATCGAAGTACGGGAATCTTACTTAATGGTAACTGGTAATTAACCTGTAAAGTTTGGTAGTGCAGGTTTGGATCTCCAACATTAAAGAAATTATCCCATAAACCTATACTGTTATCGGCAAAACCTTCATCATCTATATAATTTCTAATGATCCTGTTGTTGCTGGCATTAAAAGAAAAACTTAGCGATCTGGTTAGGTTATAGTTCACCCCGTATTGCCAGTCAAAAAGATAGTTTCGTTGATAAAGGGTTGGTATTCCTATATCGCCTTCACTAAGATCCAACGATCTGAATTTTTGTTCATTATACTGCCTGAAGATATTGGAACTCGCATTGATATTTGAGGGAAGGTAATTGATATTAAAATCTCTGAAGATCGCAAAATAATCGCTACTATCAAGGACAGCAATATTCTTTAAAGGTTCTATATTTTTTTCAGGGAAATTGAATTCATAGGTCCCTCCTACCCTTACACTTTGATCTAAACTTTCTTCGATCTCGAAATCACGATGATCTACCTGATTATAGGAAGTTGAAAATGCAAAATTCTCAATATCATAAGGCATAGGAGTTTTTTCGCCAACTCTTTCTTTTCTAAGGCCTATCACATTTATACTTTGCCTTTTTGTGTAAGATTGAGACTGCTTTTCAACTCTATCCCTCTCCTCAGGATCTTCAATATTATTCAATCTTGTATCCAGCTCAACATCCAGGAATTCCTGGTCGTATTTTGGAGTAATTAGTTCTTCTCCCCTGCTATAATTAACCGGTACCTTTACACCCCATTTCTTTGGCAATAGCTGACCCATATTTACATTGGTCACTACATCATATTGCTGCAGGTCTTCCCTGCTACGTGCATTAGGACCCTGTTCAATACTTCCAAAACCAACGGTACTACGCCTACCGGTAGCTGAAATATTAGCGAAATCTGCCAGGTTACTATCCATACTAACAACACCGGCCCATCCGCCTTCATTCTTAAGATCTGATAGTCTTAATTCATTAAACCACACTTCACCACAAAGATCTGTAACTCCATCTACACGAGTACCATTCTTCACCCCAACCATCAATAGCCTTACATTACCAAAACTAGGATTACCTTTAACTCCCAGCCTTAATCTACCCATATCATATGGAGCTTCGGCATCTATTTGCTGGAGTTCTTCGGTAAAGAAATTCAACTCTGTAGAATTTAAACCAGGATCGCCCAGTACTGCGGTCTTTATTTGTTGAAGCAATTCTAATTCTAAATTCAATCTGTTCACTTCCGGCCAGATCTCTTCAGGTGTTGTCGCGCCAAATAACGTAGCAGAAAGCGGGATCTCTATCTGATAAAAGTTATCACTAAAATCTGTTCCCATTCTAACAAATGCTACTAACTGCCCATCTTTTAGAGGTGGCTGATTTACAACCGATTCAGCATGTAGGAACATCTCCAGATTCTTATACTGGCGCATATCTATCTGAAAATTCTTATACACTGCCCTGGCATCCTGTGGTTCAAGATCACAAACACTTAATGATAAAGACTGTTCATTTTGCCTGATATTTGAGTTACTTTGATATAACTCTTCTCTTTCCACTCCCGGGGGAAGCACATAAGGAATAGGTTCACGATTCTCATTTTCCTCAATATTCACCGCGTTAACTTCAAATAGAGTATTTGGGTTTTCTATCTGACCCTGATCTTCAAATAAGCTTTGGTTGTATCTTCTATAATCTCCTCTTACCAGGTCCATGGTTCCAAATCTTAAAACTGTTGGATCCTGGAAATCTGTAAGGAACATTCTAATAAATCTTATGGATCTGAAATCTGCAATTCCTCCTACTGCTTCTGTAGGTTCGAAAATTGGAATTTTAAATTGTAACCATCTCACCGGTAATTCCTGCCCATTACGAAGTGTGGTGGTAAGTTCTTTTACATCGGTTATATACTGGTTATTATCAATATTCATCCCCTGGAAAAAAGGAATTTCATATTCAAAATAACTGTTGATGGTGTTCATCGTATTATCGCGGTTGATATCTTCCGCAGTTGGTAAAGTCGAGTTACCACGATTCGTATCGGTCACCTCTGTTGGGGAGTTACCCTGGGTTCCGTTATAGTTTTGGTATCGCTGAATAATACTACCCTCTGTGTTCAGGAAATATTCATAATTATCTGCAGATGGATCTGGCAGACCGGCAAAATTCGGAAATTTAACAGATTCATCCGCATCCTGAAGTCCGTCATAACCCGCATCCTGTAGAGTTCTTGCAGCATCATCTGTATCAAAAGCATATACCAGTGAATTATCGGCGGGTACAGAACCAAAAGCTGTATTTATAGTATTGGCCTCGCCTTCACCTTCTGGAAGACCATTCTCATATTGCTTTCTACCATCCTTTAAAACGTCTTCAGATATATTACCAAGGTTAAAATTGATAGTTCCTGCGGAATTTCCTGAATTTTCAGGATAGATATAAGGATCCATTACCCAGAATTGAATGTACTCTACATTGGACTGTTCAAAATTGGTAGTATTTATAGACCTCATGATCCCTCCAAAGTTACCGGCAGGATTCGGTAAATTATTTCCTCCTGAAGCTGCAGGATTATAATTGTATGGCCCCCTTTCTGAAGGATCATAAGATACATCCATGGTATAAACTACCTGGGACTGGCCCTGCACCACATCTATATTAGGGAAGAGCTCGCTTAAAGCCACTCTTCTGGCAGCATAGGTAGAAATATCTGAATCACTAATCCCATTTGGACGGTTGTTGCTATAGAAAATAGGATCTATAGTATACCAGGACATTTTCGCCCTTTTATATCCCACACCTAGATCTCCGTTACCCAGTTCACCTCCAAAACCAATAGGGACACTTGAAAGTTCCCAGCTCAGCGGATTATTAATATCTATGGCCGTTTGTGCTGCTTCAAAATCATCAATGTAAGTAGTTGCTTTTCCATCAAAATTATCAGAAGCCGGGCTACCAGGGACTAAATATGCAAATTCACCACGAACCGACACATTAGAAATCACATCTGTATCTATATTCGGTAATTTATTTACAAGCCTGGTAAGAAACGGCACTTCAGTGCTATAATTGAAGTTAACTCCAAGAATGGTGTTATTTATAGGCTCATATCCATAATTCGCCTTTTGTGTAAGCGGGCGTTCTTTAAGGTTGATAAAAGTACCACCAATAAGGAAATTCTCATTGAACTGATGCTCTACGTTCATCCCCGTAAAACGTTTTGTTTGCTGACCAAACAGGGCATTGTTTTCAGTATTTACCTGGATAGGAATATCTGAAGCTAAAAGTGCTTCATCCAGGATCTGGACTCTACCCAATTCATAATTTACCACGTAATCCACCCCTTCCTGGAGTATTCTACCTCCAGCCGTAACCGTAACCGATCCTGGAGGAAGATTAAAACCAATCGGTATCCCCTCCACTTCAGCAGATTTGTATCTACCTTTTAACTGGAACTTGTTCTTATCTGCTTCCTCCTGTTCTGCCTGGGTTTTTGTAGTTCTATACATCGCCCTGAAAACATATCGCTGCTGATTCTCATTCCATGTTTCAGGAATGGTATAATCTTCAGTCCCGCTATTAGGAGTTGCATCAAGTTTTTCGAATAAGTGGCTACCAAAAGGCTCGACCGTAGTAAATATTATATTTCCGTTTTGTGGATCTATAGTGATCTGAGGAACATAATCAAAGAACCCATCACCGTCATTAATTGGGTCATTATTAACGTTCAGTTTATCTAAATTAAACACTCTTAATAATGGCGTTTCCGTCACATCATCTGGCAGGCTCGTACCTTCTACCGGTCTAATATAATTGAGAGGTTGAGGATCTGTATAAAGAATGTTCATCCTGAAATCCTGACGTTCTAATTGATAAGCGCCAAGGCTGTAGATATTTTTCATCATCAGGTCCCAGATAGGTTCATTCACATTAATGATCGTGCTTTTCAGCATTTTCACCACCAGGTTCTGGCTGGCTCTCGGGTTGGTACCGGTATCTGGTGTTTGATCTGGAGCATCATTGGTCGCATTCACCCCATCATTGGCAAATTCTCCAACCTGATATACTTCCCCGTTTATGGTATATTGAAATGCTACCCCAAGAACCTCATCATTGCTCAATCTCTGGTTGAGGGAAATATACCCCAGCTGGGTATTAACGGTATATTCATTAGGTTTTAATTGCCTGGCGTTTTCTAGCTTGGCATAATCTGTTCCTTCAGAAACCGTTACGCTCCCAAACCCCTGATCTACGGTTGCAATATCACGAATAGCAGGAGTTAAAACTGTTTCACCGGGACCGGTAATCCCGAATGGGTTAAAATCGTTATTAGGGTTATCTGGAAAAGCTCCCGCCGGCTGATTGAAAAAACCTCCTGGAATATTATCCAATCCTATATTTCCGGGAATGTTTGTTTCCCCAAGATCCTGTATCGCTACAATATTCCGGGTATCCTGTATATTCTGAATGTTATTGGTACGGTTGGTTACCCAAACCTGAATTCTCTTTATTTGAATATTGGTATTAATGAAGGGGTAATTCTCCAATGCTTCGTCATAGGTATCTCTAAAATAATGCGCCAGGAAAAAGTGACGATCCTGATCATAATCCAAAGCAAATTTTTCAAAATCTTCAACGGTAGCACCGCCTTCAACATTTACGGTTCGTCTTTCTGATTTCTGTTCAGAAAACACCCCGGTAATTCTTGTTTTACCAAATTGTAACTGAGTTTTAAAACCAAACAGGCTCTGCGCACCCTGGATCAATGAGTTATTAAGCGGCATGTTCACATTACCCACCTCAATTTTTTGAACGATATCATCCTCATTAGGAGTGTATTCCAGCTTCAACTGATTCTGAAAATCAAAAGTAGATTCAGTATCGTAATTCGCGGTGATCTGGAGCCGTTCACCTACCTGCCCAAGTAAACTCAGACTTATACGCTGATCAAAATCAAAAGAAAAATTTCGTCTATTCCTGGGTGAAAATGCCGGATTATCCTGTTTAGTATAAAGAAGTCCCAGGTCCAGTTCAACAGATCCCTGTGGCACAATATTGATCTCTGAACCACCAAATATGGTTTCAAAGAAATTGCTATTCACATAAAAATCTGGCAGCAGGTCTTTCTGGATTTCCTCAGAACCCTCTTTTCTCCCGGAAAGCGCATCATTTTTGAGTTTGAAATAATTACGCATTTCCTGCTGAAGTATCAGTTCTTCAAACTCCTGAGGCGTTAAGACAAGTGGTAATCCCAGATTGATCTCCCCTAGATTTTCCTTATAGAAGTAACGGTTAAGGATAGGGTCATATTCATACTTTGCAACGATGCTATCTGGATCTGGAAGACTAATATCACCTAGCACATAACCAGTAGCGGTGGTATCCTGGGGCGTTTCCTGAGCCACAGAGTCCACTGAAAATACCAGTAATAAAAGAAAACTTAGGTATACTGGTGAATACAATTTTGAGTAATTGTTCCTCAACTTACTTACAGCTTTTTTAGAGCCAGTTTTATAATAGATTCGACTGTGGATTCGGGATCTTCCTTAAGGATCTTCTCTACAACTTTACTGGCCTGACGCCTGTTATAACCTAAGATCTCTAAAGCTGATAACGCTTCTTCCTTGTTAGTATTGTTCTTAGAGACGAAAACTTCATCATCTCCAAGTACTTTTAAAACTTTATCTTTAAGATCTAAAATCACGCGCTGCGCAGTTTTAGCTCCTATTCCTTTCACACTTTGAATAGTTGGTACATCTCCTGTAGCTATAGCATCTATAACTTCGTTAGGCAGAAGCGACGACAACATCACCCTGGCTGTGCTGGTTCCAACACCTGAAACAGATATTAATAATTTGAATATTTCCCTTTCAGATTTCTCGATGAAGCCATATAAGGTATGAGAATCTTCCTTTACCTGGAGATAGGTATATAAACTTACCGCCTCAGAATCTGGAATCAGCGAAAATGTATGTAGAGAAATATTTACTTCGTATCCAATCCCATTGCATTCTATAACAACATAGGTTGGATTTTTTTCAATTAATTGGCCCTTTAAATGATGAATCATGAAAAATTATTGGGTTCACACTCAAATGTAGTAAAATAAACCAAAGGCAGAAATTGAGTTTCTGCCTTTTAATTTGAGAGTATTTAAAATTATTTTTTGAGTCTTTTCTCTTTTTCCTGAGCATCTACTACTGCAACTGCAGACATATTCACCATCTCCTCTACACTGGCTCCCAGCTGTAAAATATGTACAGGCTTATTCATTCCCATCATAATAGGCCCGATAGAATCTACATTATTAAGTTCTTTTATGAGCTTATACGTACTATTTGCGGAGTCCAGATCTGGATAAATTAAGGTATTCACTTTCTTCCCTGCAAGCTTAGAAAAAGGGAATTTACTTTGTAACATTTCACGATTCAAAGCAAAATCTGTTTGCAATTCTCCATCTACGCTCAACTCTGGATGAAATCTATGTAGATATGAAACTGCATCTTTTACCTTCTTAGCTCTTGGGTCTTTAGACGATCCAAAGTTTGCATAAGAGATCATTGCAATCACCGGTTCCATACCAAAAAGCTGAACGGTACGTGCAGTCATCTGGGCGATCTTTGCCAGATCTTTTGCAGGCGGATCTATATTAATAGAGGTATCACTAATAAAAATAGGACCTCTAGAAGTATTCATCACATTGGTTGCTGCAACCCTAGAAACCCCTTTCGCCATCCCGATTAATTCCAGCATTGGTTTTACCACTGTAGGATAAGCACGAGAATAACCTGAAAGTAAAGCATCGGCATCACCTTCGTTCACCATCATAGCTGCAAAATAGTTACGTTCACGCATCAGCTTTTCAGCGTCATACTTGGTAACTCCATTCCTATGTCTGGTCTCCCAATATTTATTGGCATAATTCTTTCTATGCTCTTCTTCCTCGTCCGATTTAGGATCGATTATAGCTACATCTTCTTCTTCAAAATCAATTTCAGCCATCAATTCCTTGATCACTTCTCTTCGACCAAGAAGAATAGGAAATCCAATCCCTTCATCTCTTACAATTTGAGCTGCTTTCAGCACATCTAAATGATCTGCTTCAGCAAATACAATTCGCTTAGGATTTGTTTTCGCTCTGTTTATTAATAAACGGGTGATCTTATTTTCATTACCCATTCTTTCCAGAAGCTCCTCTTCATATTTATCCCAATCCTGGATACCCTGCCTTGCTACTCCGCTTTCCATGGCTGCTTTAGCGACAGCGGGCGGTACTTTCGCGATCAGTCTTGGATCGAAAGGTTTTGGGATAATATAATCTGGACCAAAATTAAGACGCGTTTCACCATAAGCGATATTCACCTGCTCCGGTACTGCTTCTTTTGCAAGTTCGGCCAGTGCCTTTACGGCAGCCTTTTTCATTTCCTCATTGATCTTGGTGGCCCTAACATCTAGAGCTCCACGGAAAATGAATGGAAAACCAAGCACGTTATTAACCTGGTTAGGATGATCACTACGGCCAGTTGCCATTATAATATCTTTCCTGGTATCCATAGCCAGTTGATAATCAATCTCTGGATTTGGATTCGCCATAGCAAAAACGATAGGTCTTTTGGCCATGCTTTTCAGCATTTCTGGAGATACTATATTTGCTATGGAAAGACCAACAAATACATCAGCATTTTTCATGGCCTCATCCAGGGTGTCAATTTTTCTAGCGGTAGCAAATTCAGCTTTTTCCTCAGAAAGATTAACTCTATCTTTTCTAATCACTCCTTTACTATCCAGCATTACGATATTTTCAGCCTTGGCTCCGAATGCTTTATATAATTTAGTACATGAAACTGCTGCAGCTCCCGCACCGCTGATCACGATCTTTACTTTTTCAATTTTCTTTTTAGCTAGTTCTACTGCATTTAAGAGTGCCGCAGCAGAAATGATCGCGGTACCATGCTGATCATCATGCATCACCGGAATATCCAGTTCTTCTTTTAATCGTCTTTCGATTTCGAAAGCTTCAGGAGCCTTAATGTCTTCAAGGTTAATTCCACCAAAGGTTGGTGCAATATTCTTTACCGTTTCAATGAATTTATCTACATCTTTAGTATCTACTTCAATATCAAAAACATCGATATCGGCAAAGATTTTAAATAAAAGGCCTTTCCCTTCCATTACAGGTTTAGACGCTTCAGGACCAATATCTCCAAGTCCTAAAACAGCTGTACCATTAGAAATAACTGCAACGAGGTTTCCTTTGGTAGTATATTTATAAGCGTTTTCCTTATCTTTTTCTATTTCCAGACATGGCTCGGCTACACCGGGTGAATATGCAAGAGAAAGATCTCTCTGGGTTGCATATTTCTTTGTAGGCACAACTTCAATTTTTCCTGGCTTTGGTTTTGCATGATAAACCAATGCTTCTCTTCTCTTTCTGGAAGTATTACTCATAATTCTATTTTTTGGCTGCCTAGCAAAGGTAGTAAGCTTTAATTTTTTGAAGTATATAAAAATAGAATACTTTCAAACTGAATTTGGAACAAAAATTAACTCCCGGTTATTTTTCAATTAGCTTTCATAAGCTCTTCCATATCCTTAATAATCTCCTCAAGTCTGGTAAGCAATTTAGAATAAATCAAATGCGTACTAATTCTATAACTTAATACCCCTATTGCAGATAAAACTATGGATAATATTGTGACAACTAGGATTTGATATTGTAGCATCATTCCATCAAAGGTTGACAGTACTAAAGTCTCCCTGAAATAAAGATAATATCCTGGCAATATTAGAACCGGCAATCCTATTCCCAGAAGGATCGTATAATATTTCTGAAGCCCTTTTATCTTAGAGTAGTAATTTGTCAAATAAAGGTAGGTGTTGGCACTTAACTTCAAGTCTTCAAGCTGTTTTAGCTTTCTTCTATTCAGTAAGAAAAGGAGTAGAATTAAGATTCCAACATAGATGCCGAGCACAGGTTTTTCCATGAATATAAATACCCCTGCTAAAATTACGGCCATTGGTACAAGGCTAATATTATCTATCCTTGAAGACGATTTGATCCTTTCTATGATTAGTTTAGGCTTTTTACGGTATAAATCCTGTACAACCGGAATCTGGATATTATCATCAGATTCAAATCCTTCTTTCCATATATTTTCAATAGATCTTTCCATCAAGTAATTCTTTTAGTTTCTTTTTAATTCGCGTAATCTTTACCCCTATATTATTTGAAGATAGTCCGGTTATTTCCGCAATCTCCCGGTATGAATTCTCTTCCAGATATAATAGAATTATTGCTCTATCTGCTTCTGAAAGTTTTTTTATTGCTGAATAAAGTAGTTTGAGAGATTCACTGTTAAAAGGATTTTCTTCTGAATGCAGATCACCTGAAATTTCGGGCAGTTCATTGCTGTTTTTATTTATCTTTTTATCCTTTCTTAATAATGAGAGCGAAACATTTAAGGAAATTCGATAAACCCAGGTAGACCATTTCGAGTTGCCTTTGAAATTATTTCTGCTTTTCCACAACTGAAGGCAGGTTTCCTGATAATAATCCTGAAAGTCTTCTTCTGAATCTGTATAGGCCCGGCAAATTTTTACAATGATACCGGCGTATGGCAAAATAAACTGTTTATAGAAATCTTTACTCAAACCTTCTTTTATCTGTTTAGTGACAGAAAATTAAGTTTATTACAGAACCTCAAAATTTTATTTATTCAAAAAATCGATATTCCTTTTAAGACCTTCGAATTTTGTTCTTTTAACCGCCGATTTTCTAAAAATTTCATTGAATGTTTCCCGGGTGATCTCCTCCCAATCCTTTTTATCATTTTCTAAAAGATCGGGATGCGGATTGAAGAGCGGCTCATTATGTGGTTTTGAAAAACGGTTCCATGGGCAAACATCCTGGCAGACATCGCAACCAAACATCCAATCATCGAATTGGTTCTTATATGAAGATGGCAGTTCATCCTTCAGTTCAATAGTGAAATAGGAAATACATTTACTCCCGTCAACTTTATAAGGCTCAACTA
Source organism: Christiangramia echinicola DSM 19838 (assembly GCF_000423065.1). GTDB lineage: Bacteria > Bacteroidota > Bacteroidia > Flavobacteriales > Flavobacteriaceae > Christiangramia > Christiangramia echinicola. Next base: position 896,932 of record NZ_AUHG01000010.1, on the reverse strand, counting down.
TAGCGTTGGTTGGACAGGCATCAATGCAAGCCGTACAACTACCGCAGTGATCTGTAACCGGAGTATCATACTCCAGATCAAGATCTACAATAAGTTCAGCAATAAAATAAAAGGAACCGGTTTGCTTGGATAGTAAATTAGAATGTTTCCCAATCCAGCCAAGTCCGCTTTTAGCCGCCCAGGCCTTATCTAACACAGGTGCTGAATCTACGAAAGCCCTACCATGAAAATCTCCAATTTCATCCTGCAGCGTTGAAAGAAGCTGCTTTAATTTATCCTTGATCACAAAATGATAATCGCGACCGTAGGCATATTTACTAATCTTATAAGAATCTTCATTTTGAAGCTCGTGAGGATAATAATTCAGCAATAACGAGATCACACTTTTAGAACCAGGCACCAGTTTAGTAGGATCAAGGCGCTTATCGAAATAATTTTCCATATAGCGCATTTCTCCATTCATATTCTGCTCTAACCAGTTCTCCAATCTCGGCGCCTCTTCCTCAAGAAATTCAGCTTTAGAAATTCCACAAGAGAGAAACCCAAGGCGTTTGGCTTTGGCTTTTATTAATTCTGAATATTTTGATTGGTTCTGAAGCATTAGATCCTCTTTTCAAATCTTAAGATCGCGTTCTTTGGCTTTAAAGTAATTAGCGGTTTAATATCAATTTCTTCATTTACAGCAATGATCTTATACCTATTTACTAATTCGGTGACTGCAATGATCATCTCGAACATGGCGAAATTATTCCCTATACACTTCCTTGGTCCTGCCCCGAATGGAAAATATTGTGAGGAATATTTCCTCCCACCTTCTGCAAACCTTTGAGGCTTAAAATCATCAGGATCGTCCCATAGATCGGGATGACGATGTACTTCGTGCAGCGAGAATAATAAATTAGAGCCAGCCTCAAAATGCAAACCATTAAATTCATCTGCTTCAAGGTTTACACGGTCTATAAAATATGCCGGCGGGTATAACCGCATGGATTCCTCTATAACCTGTTGCGTGATCTGAGCCTGAGTAACAAAACTCATTAAATCATCGGTCTGCTTTTTTAATTTCAGCGTTTCTGCATAGATCTTTTCCTGCCATTCCGGATTTAAAGCCAGTAATTGAGCAGTAAAAGTGAGAGAATTAGAAGTAGTTTCATGTCCTGCAGTGAATAATATCAATATCTCATCAATAAGCTGCTCCTCGTCCATGAAATTCCCGTCTTCATACTTTGCCTCCAGCAGCATATCCAGAAGATCATCGCAACGCTCCTTTGAATCCCGACGCTCCTGCACCATCTTCTTTAAGATATTTCTTGCTTCAGCAGTAAGCTTTAGATATCCATCGATCTTACCACTAGCTTTGAACCACCAACCTAAATAAGGCTGCCTAAGTTCTTTAACCAGCATTTTCTGCGTCTCCTCTGTAATATATTGCAACCTGTTGATCTCCTCCTGATTTGCGGCGCTGCTGAAGAGAGACTTTACTACGGTTTGAAAAGCAAGGTCATTGTAGATAGGAAAAATATCGATCTCTTCTTCTGTAGTAATCTTTTCATATTCCTGAAGAATTGCCTGTTTGATAGCGTCCATTAAATTAGCCAGTTGCTTTTTATGGAAGGCAGGCTGAATTAATTTTCGCTGTCTTTTCCAGTGCTCACCTTCTGAAGTTAGCAATCCTTCACCTACGTACTTAACCAGGTCTCTGGTCTGGATCTCAGATTTCACATAATTCTTCTGGTTTTTTTGTAGTACATATTCCACAAGACCGGCATCTCTTGAAAAGATCACTGATTTATTGAAACCAATATTCAATCTGAAAGTATCTCCTTTTTCTTCAAAATTGTTATGATGAAACGGTAGCGGATTTTTTAAGATATTGGCAGAGTGTTTTAGAAACTTTAAAAGTGATACTTCGGGTATTTTTTTATCTTTTTTATTCAAAATCTGATGGTTTGATCGTGCTGAGTGCAGTTGAAGTATTATTAATTAAGTTCATCTGGCCAATAATCTAAGTTAGTTGGGTTTCGACATTCCGATAAAATTTGCAATCTATCAAAATCACCTGCATTTAGCCCATTTTTTTCCCCACCATCCATTGATTTGCTTTTCAAGATATATGACCGCCATCATTTAATTCCTGTTAGAAACTTAATTCAATAGGCCTTCTTTTAAACAAAAACGTCGATAGCTAAAACAATCCGCCTTGTGTGCTTCCTTTAGTTCGGCCAAGATGCCTGTAAGCATGTTCGGTAACTTCCCTTCCTCGTGGAGTTCTGTAAATAAATCCCTGCTGAATTAAAAAAGGCTCATAAACCTCTTCAATAGTTTCTGCGCTTTCACTTACTGCCGTAGCCAGAGTAGTAATCCCAACAGGACCTCCTTTAAATTTATCTATTATTGTAGCCAGGATCTTATTATCCATCTCATCCAGCCCATGAGCATCAACATTCAAAGCCTTAAGACCAAATTTCGCAATTTCGATATCGATCTTTCCATTCCCCTTAATTTGAGCAAAATCTCTAACTCTACGCAGTAAAGCATTGGCAATTCTAGGAGTCCCTCTACTTCTACCGGCAATTTCTATAGCGGCATCTTGAGAGATTGGAACTTTTAAAATTTCTGAACTACGTTCCACGATACCGGAAAGTAACTCTGTAGTGTAATATTGTAGCCTACTGGAGATACCAAATCTCGCTCGCATGGGGGCTGTAAGCAATCCAGACCTTGTGGTAGCCCCGATAAGTGTAAATGGATTTAAATTGATTTGAACGGTTCTGGCATTCGGGCCGGTCTCAATCATTATATCAATTCTATAATCCTCCATAGCCGAATACAGATATTCTTCAACTATAGGGCTTAACCTGTGAATCTCATCTATAAAAAGAATATCCCTTTCATCGAGATTTGTAAGTAATCCCGCGAGATCTCCGGGCTTATCCAAAACGGGACCGGAGGTTATCTTAATCCCTACATTCAACTCATTGGCCAGGATATGAGCCAGAGTAGTCTTACCCAATCCAGGAGGACCATGAAACAATGTATGATCTAAGGCCTCTCCTCGTAAATTAGCTGCCTGAACGAATATCTGAAGGTTTTCCAACACTTGCTCCTGACCCGCAAAATCATCAAAACTAAGCGGTCTTAAAGCTCTTTCTATGTCAAATTCTTCCGGAGAAAAGTTTTCTCCGCTGGCATCGAGGTTTTCGTTCATCATAAAATTCTGTTATCCGGATTAATATAAGAAATAAAGGGTGAGATCTCCGTAAAAATTCACTTTCAAAGATAATTAAAAAAGCCTCTTCCGATTGGGAAAAGGCTTTTGAAAATCTTTTATGTTAAGGTCTTGCTTAATGATTAAGCTCCTCTTCTCCTTCTTGTAAAGGTGTGGTTTGAGTTACAAAATCCTGTCCTTTGATCACATACTCTCCATCTTCACCGGTCTTAGAATAATCATATGGCCAACGATATACAGAAGGTATCTTACCTGGCCAGTTTCCGTGGACATGCTCTACTGGAGTAGTCCATTCCAGAGTATTTGATTTCCATGGATTCTGAACAGCTTTCTTTCCGAAGAAAATAGAACCAAAGAAGTTATAAAGGAATACTAACTGAATCAATGCCGTGATAATTGCAGCAACCGTGATAATCACATTCACATCTGCATAATCATCAAAATACGGGAAGTTAGTATTTGTATAATAACGTCTTGGAAGTCCGGCGATACCAATAAAGTGCATTGGGAAGAAAACTCCGTAAGCACCAACCGCCGTTACCCAGAAGTGGATGTAACCAAGATTCTTATTCATCATTCTACCAAACATCTTAGGGAACCAATGGTAAACACCGGCAAATAATCCATAAAGTGCAGAGATACCCATTACCAGGTGGAAGTGAGCTACTACAAAGTAAGTATCGTGAACGTTAATATCTAAAGTAGAATCCCCAAGGATAATTCCTGTAAGACCACCAGTAATAAAAGTAGATACAAGACCGATGGAGAATAACATTCCCGGGTTCATCTGTAAATTACCTTTCCATAAGGTAGTGATATAGTTAAATGCTTTTACCGCTGAAGGTATCGCAATCAATAATGTTGTAAAGGTAAATACCGATCCAAGGAATGGGTTCATACCGGAGATAAACATATGGTGACCCCAAACAATTGTTGAAAGGAAAGCGATCGCTAATATAGATGCAACCATCGCACGGTACCCAAAAATTGGCTTACGTGAGTTAGTAGCAATAATTTCTGAAGTGATACCAAGGGCTGGTAGAAGTACAATATATACCTCAGGGTGACCAAGGAACCAGAATAAATGTTCGAATAATACAGGGGAACCTCCCTGGTGACTTAATACTTCTCCCTTGATAAAGATATCACTAAGGAAGAATGAAGTACCAAAACTACGGTCCATGATAAGTAACAGCGCTGCAGAAAGTAGTACCGGGAACGATACAACCCCAATTATAGCAGTTACAAAGAATGCCCAGATAGTTAGTGGAAGTCTTGTCATAGACATCCCTTCTGTTCTTAGGTTGATCACAGTAACGATGTAGTTAAGTGATCCTAATAATGAAGATGCAATAAAGATCGCCATTGAAACTAACCAAAGGGTCATCCCTGTTCCAGAACCACTAATAGCTTCTGGTAAAGCACTTAATGGTGGATAGATCGTCCAACCGGCCATTGCAGGTCCAGACTCAACGAATAGAGATGCAAGCATGATTACACTGGATAAGAAAAACAACCAGTAAGAAACCATGTTCAGGAATCCCGATGCCATATCACGTGCACCAATTTGCAACGGAATTAATAAGTTTGAGAACGTACCACTTAAACCAGCAGTAAGTACAAAGAATACCATGATGGTACCGTGGATAGTAACCAAAGCAAGGTAAATACTTGGAGACATTACTCCGTCTGGAGCCCATCTGTCACCTAATAATGCTTCAAAAACCCAGAAAGATTGTTCTGGCCAGGCTAGCTGGATACGGAATAGGATCGACATAGCGATACCAATAACTCCCATAATTAACCCGGTAATAAGATATTGCTTGGCAATCATCTTATGATCCTGGCTAAAGATATACTTCGTTATAAAAGTTTCTTTATGATGATGTCCGTGATCGTCGTGGTGATCGTGTGCCGGTGCTGTTGCAATTGCTGACATATCTCTAATGCTTTTTCTTAAAATTGTTCTTTATCTAACTATTCTACTACTGCTACTGCATCAACTTCCTGAGAAGAATTTTCAGTATCGTTTTCTCCTTCTGCATCATCGTTACCTTCCATATTTTCAGGAGTGCCAACTCCAGCGGTATCTTCAGGTCTATCAACATTTTCACTACTCTCTTCCATTGTGCTGCCAAAAGTAGGCTGCTCCTCTAACCATGCATTGAAATCTTCTTCAGACTCAACTATGATCTTCATTTGCATATTATAATGGGCCTGCCCACATATCTTATTACAAAGTAAGAAATAGTCGAATTCATAAGAATCAAGGGTTGGTTCTCCCTGAGCTCTCAATTCTTCATTTTTTTCGTTTCTCTCTTCATTCACACTCTTCACTTTATCTACCATGTACTCACTTTCTCTCATCTCTTCAGTAGTGATAGTTGGAGTGAATCCAAATTGAGTGATCATCCCAGGCACAACATTCATTTGTGCTCTAAAGAATGGGAAATAAGCGGAATGTAATACATCCTGAGAACGGAATTTAAATAGTACCGGCTGACCGACAGGTAAATGTAATTCGGTTACGATCTTATCATCTTTACCGTATGAATCAGATTCATCTACACCTAACTGGTTAACACCTTCAATAAAACGAACATTCGCCTTACCTAAAGTATTGTCTTCACCAGAGTATCTAGCTCTCCAGTCGAACTGGTATGCATAAAGTTCAATAACCATAGGGTCTTCATCTTCGTTAACATTCATAATGTCACTCCAGGTGAATAATCCGTAGATAATCAGACCTGCAAGGGTAATTACCGGAATAATGGTCCAGATAAACTCTAACTTGTCATTATCTGCATAGAATAATGCTTTTTGAGTTTTCTTCCCTTTGTATTTATAAGCGAAGTAGTGTAATAATCCCTGGGTGATGATCTGTACGAACATGATCAACCCAATAGAGATGAACATTAAAGTATCATATTCCCCTCCATGTTCAGAAGCTGCTTCAGGCAAATAGAATCTACCATACTCCCAGAAACAGTAAACGGTAATTACATAAAGGAAAATCACGAACGCCAACATCAATATCCCATGCAGGTGATTATCCTTATCATTTGCAACCTGGGAAGTATCGGCATCGGGTCTCTTAGATAACTGAAATATCTTAGAGATCTGCCAACCTGTAACGGCCAGAAGTGCTAGTACTATGATTACTAAAAATACGGTCATTTTATAAGTTCTTCTTTAAACAATCAATCTTTATTAATAATGGTAATGCTTACTTTCCTTGATAAAAGGATTCCCTTTAACCAATAACGGCGCCTTAGTTAGCGAATTGAATACAACAAAGGTAAACAAGCCTCCAAACAATAACATGGCACTAATTTCAGGAATTCCAATAAACCATGACTCTCCAACAGTTGCAGGCATCACCATCACGTAAACGTTAAGGTAATGACCACATAAGATCACAATACCAGTCATAATAACAAACCAGTTCACTCTCTTATAATCACTATTCATTAATAGTAATACCGGGAAAAGGAAGTTTGTGATCAACATTCCGAAGAATGGTAATTGATAATCTTCCATTCTCTGGATAAAGTATACTACCTCTTCAGGGATATTTGAATACCAGATAAGCATGAACTGTGAGAACCAAAGGTAGGTCCAGAAAATACTGATCCCGAACATGAACTTAGCAAGGTCATGAATATGACTGTCATTCACGAATTCAAGATATCCTCTTGACTTAAGGTATATACTGATAATGGCAATTGTTGTAATACCAGAAACAAATAAGCTGGCAAACACGAACCATCCAAATAATGTACTAAACCAGTGCGGATCTAAACTCATTATCCAATCCCATGACATCATAGATTCAGTCACGATAAAGAATACCAGGAATCCTGCAGAAAGCTTAAAGTTCTTTTTGAAAATTCTATTATCGGTCGCATCATCCATCTTGATAGAATTCTTTCTAAGCAGATGTCTGAAGAATATCCAACCACCCAGATAAATAGCCGCTCTAATAAGGAAGAAAGGCACATTTAAATAAGCTGTCTTATTCTGAATAATTTCATCATGTGCAACTACTTCAGGATCCATCCAGACGAATAAATGGTTCATATGAAGTCCTGAAAGCACTAATAATACAAATACTATAATACCTCCTGGCAATAAGTATGCGGTAATTGCTTCCATAACTCTAAAAAGTACTGGAGACCATCCTGCCTGAGCAGCATATTGTATTGCGTAAAAAGCAAGTACTCCAAGTGAAATCATAAAGAAAAAGAAAGCAGCAACATAAAGTGCAGCCCATGGCTTATTCTGTAACTGGTGCAGAATATGCTCATAGTGCTCATCGTCATGAGAAGCTTCTTCTCCATGACCAGCTTCGGCACCATGATCTGCAGTGGCAGATGATTCTGAATGCATTTCAGCATTGTTCCCTCCAGGAAGTTGCTCTACATTCACTTTTTCGGTTTCTTCGCCAGCATGTTCTTCTCCATGTTCACCATGAGAAGCCATCATTTCCTTGACATCCTCTACGGTTTCCGGTGCAGCGATGAATCCATACATGAGACCTATTGCGCCAACAATCATAAATATGAATGCTGTTAATTTTAATTTACTGGATAGCGTATACATATCGATAGATCTAAATCTTTATTCTTGAGTTTCGGTTTGGTTGTTCTCGGTAGCCTGCTCATCTTCTACATCACCCGCATCTTCATAGATATTGGCATCGGCTCTTGAAGGAAGAAGTTGAGTCTGTTCATCAGTCTCTTCTTCGTAAGCTCTTTCCGGCTTTCCTTCCAACTTATCTTTAAGGCTCATCACATAGTGATCTATCTGCCAACGTTCTTTAATTGAAGTTTGAGCAGCATAAGAACCCATGTTATTGATCCCGTAATACATTACGTGATAAGTACTACCCTCTGTAATTGCACGACCGGCATCATCATAAGATGGAATACCAAGAATCTTTTCTCTTTCAACCAAAATTCCCTTTCCATCACCTTTATCTCCGTGACAAACTGCACAATAAATAGTATAAAGTGATTTTCCTTCAGCCAGGTTATCCTGGGTATAAGGAAGTGGATTGCTCAAATTAGTTTTTGCTGCCTCATATCCCTGTGCATTATTTTCATAATCATAAGGCATCCATCCTCGCGGAATAGAACCTTCTACAGGTAATTTAGCTTCCTGACCTTTTTCGAACACCTCGTACTCACCATAAGTTTCGTAACCTACAGATTCGTACATATCTGGCATGTACTGATAGTTTGGATCTTCCTTGTCCTGACAGGATACAACTGCAAAGCCAAGCAAACAAAATCCTATAGTTTTATGGAATAAACTTCTCATTATCACTATTATTATTCTATTAATTTAATTTCAGATGCTCCGGTCTTATATAAAAAGTCCGTTAGGTCATCTATATTATGATTGGCAGCATCTACCTCCATAAGAAAAACATCATCTGTAGTTCTTACATCTGGATTTTCAGCTTTTTTGAATGGCCATAATCTACTTCTCATATAAAAAGTAATTACCATAAGGTGAGCTGCAAAGAATACAGTTAATTCGAACATAATAGGCACAAATGCCGGCATGTTCTGGATGAAACTGAAACTTGGTTTACCACCAATATCCTGTGGCCAGTCTTCGATCATGATAAAATTCATCATTGCAACTGCTACACATAGACCAACTAAACCATACATAAATGAAGTGATGGCCAATCTGGTTGGAGCAAGCCCCATTGCCTTATCTAGTCCGTGAACCGGGAATGGACAATAAATCTCACCAATATGATAGCGTGCTTCACGAATCTGCTTTACAGCTTGTAAAAGCAGATCGTCATCTCGGTAAATAGCGTGTAATACTTTAGATGCCATCCTGATTATTTATTTTTTAGTTTGTTAGCCTGAGCAACCCATCCTTCTCTATTCGCTTCGATAGGGAAATTCTCGATCACTTCATCAAGCAATTCAAAATCCTGTTCTGTCAACTTACTTACCTGGTCAAAAAGGTAAATTCCAACCTGGTGCAAATGCTGCTGTAATAATGGTCCAACATTCTTAAGTTTCGTAAGATCATCTGCATCCTGCTTAGCTGGATCGTAAGTTCCAATTCTACCAAGCATTTCATCAATACGGTCTTTCATCACTTCTGAAACAACCATACCGTCTGCGTTCACAGTATCCTCATGATCATGATCTGATTCATTTTTCGTAGTATGCTCAGTATCTTCAATCTTATTATGAATACCGGTTTCGTCATTCATCTTAGGATCTCTACCTACTGCCTGAGGATCATAATGAAGTGCATCATCACCATGCTCAGCTCTTAATTTTTTATACTTATCTCCGGAAGCCTTCAATATAGTTTTCACCTCAGCCTGTGCGATCACCGGGAACGAACGTGCGTAAAGAAGGAATAATACAAAGAAGAATCCAATAGTACCAATGAAGATTCCAATATCTACAAATGTTGGCGAGAACATCGTCCATGAAGATGGAAGGTAATCACGGTGAAGTGAAGTCACGATAATTACAAAACGCTCAAACCACATCCCGATGTTTACAACGATCGATATAAAGAAAGAGAACATGATACTTGTACGTAGTTTCTTGAACCACATGAACTGTGGTGAGAACACGTTACAGGTCATCATACTCCAGTATGCCCACCAGTAAGGTCCGGTAGCCCTGTTAAGGAATGCATACTGTTCGTATTCCACTCCCGAGTACCAGGCGATAACCAACTCGGTAATATATGCAGTACCAACAATAGAACCTGTGATCATGATCACAATGTTCATCAATTCTATATGCTGAATAGTAATATAATCTTCAAGGTTAGAAACCTTTCTCATAATGATAAGCAGGGTGTTAACCATGGCAAATCCAGAGAAGATCGCACCCGCAACGAAGTAAGGAGGGAAAATGGTGGTATGCCATCCCGGTATTACCGAAGTTGCGAAGTCAAAAGATACGATGGTGTGTACAGAAAGTACAAGTGGTGTTGCTAGACCTGCAAGAACCAGAGATACTTCTTCAAAACGCTGCCAGTCTTTAGCACGTCCACTCCATCCAAATGATAATATTCCGTAAACTCTTTTTGTAAAAGGCGTAATTGCTCTATCACGAATCATCGCGAAATCTGGAAGTAATCCTGTCCACCAGAAAACAAGGGAAACAGAAAGATACGTAGAGATCGCAAATACATCCCAAAGAAGCGGTGAGTTAAAGTTCACCCAAAGAGATCCAAACTGGTTAGGAATTGGAAGTACCCAATATGCCAGCCATGGACGCCCCATGTGAATTAATGGGAAAAGACCCGCCTGCATTACAGAGAAAATGGTCATAGCCTCTGCAGACCTGTTAATTGCCATTCTCCACTTCTGGCGGAATAAAAGTAATACGGCAGAAATAAGGGTACCGGCGTGACCAATACCTACCCACCATACGAAGTTGGTAATATCCCAGGCCCAACCTACTGTTTTATTTAATCCCCAGGTACCTATACCTGTAGAAATTGTGTAAACTATACATCCAACACCCCAAAGAAAGGCAACAAGTGAGATAGCAAAAACTATCCACCAGGTTTTATTAGCCCTTCCTTCAACCGGAGCAGCAACATCAACAGTCACATCGTGATAGCTTTTGTTCCCGGTAACTAGAGGCTTTCGTATAGGTGCTTCGTAATGAGACATATCCTTATCTGATTGATTCTTAGTTATTCGTTATATTAAGCTTCGGTTGTATTTCTAACTTTTGTCTGGTACATCACATTTGGTTTTGTACCTACATACTCAAGCAGATGATACATCCTGTCATCATTTTTCTTTTCAAGAATTTTTGAGTCCTCGTTATTCACATCTCCAAAGACCATAGCTCCTTTATCACAAGCTGCGGAACAAGCGGTCTGGAATTCACCATCTTCGATCGTTCTACCTTCACGCTTGGCATCAAGTATCGTCTTTTGAGTTTTCTGAATACACATAGAACATTTTTCCATAACCCCTCTTGAACGTACTGTAACATCTGGGTTAAGCACCATTCTACCAAGGTCATTGTTCATGTGGTAATCAAATTCATCGTTCTGTGCATAGTTGAACCAGTTGAAACGACGAACTTTATAAGGACAGTTGTTTGCACAATATCTTGTACCAACACATCTATTATAGATCATTTGGTTTTGACCCTGTCTACCATGTGAAGTTGCCGCTACAGGACAAACAGTCTCACAAGGAGCATGGTTACAGTGCTGACACATTACTGGCTGGAATACAACCTGAGGATTATCAGCTGGTTGCTCAAGCTCTCCGAATTCAGAAAGTGAACTACCCAGGCCACCAATATTTTCTTTTTTCTCAAGATCGTTCGTAAAAGTGTCTTCAGAAGAGAAATAACGATCTATACGCAACCAGTGCATATCTCTGGATTTCCTTACTTCTTCTCTACCAACAACAGGAACGTTATTTTCAGAGTGACAGGCGATCACACATGCACCACAACCTGTACAGGCATTTAAGTCTATACTCAAGTTGAAATGAGGACCGGTAGATCTGTCAAAACTTTCCCAGATATCAACATCTGGAGAAGTAACCGGAGTTTCCTGGTGATCTAAAGAAACTTCAGGAACGTGATTCCAAACATGAGCATCTTTAGTATTAAATATTTCAAGGCTGGTTTCCTTGATAATATCACCTCTACCCATTAAGGTATTATGCAGCTGAACACATGCAAATTCATGCACTCCCGCAGCTTTCTCAATTTTTACTTTTTGTACTGAACTAAAGTTCTTATACAAAGGATAAGCATTAACCCCAGTTTGCATTTCTTCCTGAATTCCCGCTTTTCTACCATAACCAAGCGCAAGACCAACAGATCCTTTCGCCTGACCAGGCATGATATAAACCGGCACATTCTGAACTACAGTATCACCAACGCTAAGGTTTACATAACTTCCGTTAAGACCTCCATTAGCAACATTTTCATTTTCCAACCCAAGTTCTTCAGCATCAGCCTTAGAAACAGTTACATAGTTATCCCAACTCGCTCTTGAAAGAGGATCTGGCAATTCCTGCAACCATGGGTTATTAGCCTGCTGACCGTCACCGATCGCAGTATTTGTGTAAAGAGTCAATTCAAATCCTTCACCTTCCATTTCGTCCATATTGAATGAAACTGAAGAAGAACCAGAATTTGCTGAAGCCGGCAGCGCAACAGGAGAAGAAGCTTCAAATACTCCATCATGAAGTACCTCGCTCCAGTTTCTGTCACCTAATCCACCAGACCAGGTCTCTTTAATATATTCGTAATAAGAAGAATTGTTATCAGACCATCTTAAAAGTGTATCCTGAAATTGTCTAGTATCAAACAATGGTCTTATTGTAGGTTGCATTAAACTGAAAGACTTTTCAGAAAACTGAATATCTCCCCAGCTCTCCAAATAATGTGGAGTAGCAGCTACGTATTTACTTAATTTTGAAGTCTCATCGGTTCTTGTAGCGAAATCCACTACAGTTTCAACCTGCTTAAGACCTTCTGCGAATTCCTTACCGTTTGGAAGTGTATGAACTGGGTTTAGACCAGCGATCAACAGAGCACCAACACTACCATTATTCATATCTTCAACCAACTGAGCAACTTCCCCGGCATTACCCTGACGGATAACTCTAGCATTTGAAGTATCCATCACTCGGCTACCAAGAGCCTCGTTGATCTCTAATGCCCAAGATTGAGCCTCATCATCTGGAATTCCACAAACAACCACAGCACCACTACCGGCCTGCCTTAGTTGTCTTGCAGCTTTTACCACCGCATCGTCAACACTTGCAGGAAGATCACTAGTAGAAGAACCACCAGCTACATAACCTCTTAATGCCGACATCACAGCTTTTTGCTGAGAAGGCTTTAAAGGAACACGTTTATCTGCGTTTGCTCCTGTAAGAGACATATTAGACTCAAACTGAATATGACGAGACATATCGCCATTTTCAGGAATTCTTGTTTTTGCAAAGGCAGCATCATATCCACCACCCTGCCAGTCTGCAAGAAAATCTGCACCTACACCAACTACGGTCTTAACTTTCGAGAAGTCATAGTTAGGCAATGCACGTCTTCCATATTTTGACTGGAATGCATTTAAAGCAGCATCTTCTGAAACTGTATCATACACTACGTGACGAACATTTCCATATTTAGAAGAAAACTCCTGAATAAGTTTTGAAGTTGAAGGACTGGCAAATGTTTGCGTTAAAAGAACAATTTCTCCACTTGCATTCTCTAGGGCAGTTCCAACCTCACGGTCAAACTCCTCCCAGGAAACATTTCTACCTTCAATCATTGGGCGTTTCACCCTTTTTGTATCATACAATGAAAGTACCGAAGCATGAACACGAGCATTAGCACCGCCTTTAAACTTCGAAAGATCATTATTCTCGATCTTGATTGGTCTACCCTCACGAGTTTTTACTAAAACGCTAGCGAAGTCGAAACCATCAGCAATCGTAGACGCGTAATAATTCGCGATTCCAGGAACAATCCTTTCAGGTTGTACCACATAAGGAATAGATTTTACCACCGGGCCCTCGCAGGCAGCCAGTGATGCCGCTGCTGTACTGAATCCAACATACTTAAGGAAATCTCTTCTTGAAGTTTTAGAATCTCCAAGATTTTCTTTATCCCCAAGAAAGTCCTCTACAGGGATTTCCTCAGCGAATTCCTTCTGTTGGAGCGTCTCAACAACAGAGCTGTTTTCATTTAGCTCTTCAACACTTTTCCAGTATTTCTTGTTTGATGACATATTATATCTAGATATTAGCTTCTTAAATTATACCTGAATTCCAGGATTTTAATAGTGACACTTACCACATTCCAATCCGCCCATCTGAGCAGCAGTAAGCTCTTCTACACCATATTTTTTCGATAACTCCTCGTGGATCTTTTCGTAATACTCATTCCCCTCGATCCTGATATTGGTTTCACGGTGACAGTTAATACACCATCCCATAGTTAAAGGAGCATTTTGATATACGATCTCCATCTCTTCGATTGGACCATGACATTTCTGACATTCGATCCCAGCAACTGTTACGTGTTGAGAGTGGTTAAAGTAGGCGAAATCTGGAAGATTATGAATACGAACCCATTTCACAGGCTTCTCCTCACCAGAATATGTTCTGGAAGCAGGATCCCATCCGGCTGCATCATATAACTTCGCGATCTCTTTATCGTAAAATTCTTTTGAATATTCTTCAGTAGCAGTTTCAGGAGCAACTTCAGAAATAGATTTATGACAATTCATACAAACGTTAAGCGATGGAATTCCTGAATGCTTAGACGTTCTAGCAGAAGAGTGACAGTACTTACACTCGATCTGGTTATCACCGGCATGGATTCTGTGAGAATAGTGTATCGGCTGTATTGGCTGATACCCTTTATCTACACCTACCTGCATCATCCAGCCATAAGCGAAATACCCCACGGCTAAAAGCACAAATATCGAACTTACCAGTACAAGGAATTGATTCTCAACAAATGCTTTATAGATTGGCTTTCTCTTTGGTTTTTCAGGAATCACAATTCCAGAGGCATCAGCAAAGTTTCTAAGCGTTTTATTAACTAAAAACAAAACCACCAGAAGTATCGCTAATACAAAAACGAGGATCCCCAGGATCACATCTGTAGAAACTCCTCCAGATCCTCCTGCAGCACCAGCCTCTCCAGCAGCCCCACCAGCCGCAGCTTGTGGTTCTGGCTTAGGCTGTTCCACATAAGCCAGAATATTATCTATATCCCCATTACTTAGTTGCGGAAATGCAGGCATAGCTGTTTGCCCCCATTCATTATAAACCTCATTTGCCTCAGAATCACCACTAGCGATTAAAGCAGCAGAATTCTTCACCCATTCATGGATCCATTCCATGTCACGTCTATCTGTCACACCATTAAGAGCAGGACCAATAGAGTTTGAATATGGCTTATGACATGAAGCACATAGAGAATTAAACAATTCTTTACCCGCAGCAGGATCCCCTAGACCTGAACCACCAGCATCTGCAGCTGCAGTCTCCTGTCCCGCTTCAGCCTGGGCAGTCGTGTCTTGCGCCGCCTGAGCTTGCGAAAACCCGGATAGGGTGAATGTAAATAAAAATGCTACGCTTAATAGTAGTTGTCGCGAAGTTGAATGGCGGAAAATCACCTTTTTCATATTATAAGTTCGATTAACGTCTAAACTTTGGTACGGTTTTTACACTCAGTATTTTAGGGCTAAAAACCTAAAAAGGTACCTTTAAATTCAGGCACAAAAGTAATACTTATAGACGATTTTAGGAATGTTACATAAGTGTTAATGGTTAATTTATATTAGTTCTAAATAATAAATTACAACCTGTTTAAGTTATTTAATTTTACATTTGTCAAAAAGCCAAAATACTATGAGAAAACCGAAATCCCTGCTTCTTTTAGCTTTCACTGCTTTTCTGTTTATTTTTAACCAGGAAATGAGCGCCCAACAAGGGAACGTGAACATTCAACAAAACAAGAAGATAGATAAATTAATGGAAGTGAAAACCGAGTTGAATGAGAACAATAAAATTGGTGATCGCTACGTGATTCAGTTATTTTATGGTGATAACGGCGAAGCCAATGAAGTTATTCAGAAATACAGAAACCTTTACTCATATAGCTCACAGATCACTTATGAGGCTCCAAACTATAAAGTATGGATAGGAAACTTTAGAAATCGCCTGGAAGCAGATAGAGCTTTGCTAAAGATAAAAGAAAATTTCCCGGCAGCATTTATTCCGAAGCCACAGAGAAAATAATTTAAAATATATATCAAAAAAAAAGCGACTCATTTCTGAGTCGCTTTTTTATTATATGAATTTTAAATCTATTTAGATTTAAGAGTTTTCTTAACCTCAACTTCTCTGAAGGCCTCAAGAACATCTCCCTCTCTAATATCATTGTAGTTCTTAACCTGCATACCACAATCGTAACCTTTTTTCACTTCTTTCACGTCATCTTTAAAACGTTTAAGTGAAGCAAGCTCTCCTGTGTACACAACCACACCATCTCTAATAAGTCGTATACCAGCACTTCTGTAAATAGTACCAGAAATAACCATACAACCTGCAATGGTACCGATCTTGGATATCTTGAAGGTCTCTCTGATCTCTGCTGTACCGGTAATCTCCTCCTTCAATTCTGGAGAAAGCATACCTTCCATCGCATCTTTAAGATCGTTGATCGCATCGTAGATGATCGAGTAAGTTCTGATATCAATTTCTTCTTTATCGGCAACCTGTCTTGCATTTCCAGCAGGACGAACGTTAAATCCAATAATTACGGCATCAGAAGCAGAAGCCAATAACACATCACTTTCTGTGATCGCACCAACTCCTTTATGTATAATATTCACCTGGATCTCTTCAGTAGAAAGTTTCTGGAAACTATCTGTTAAAGCTTCCACAGAACCATCCACATCACCTTTAAGAATAATGTTCAATTCTTTAAAGTCTCCAAGTGCAATACGTCTTCCAATTTCATCAAGCGTGATGTGACGTTGAGTTCTAACATTTTGCTCACGTTGTAACTGAGTACGTCTTGAAGCAATATCTTTAGCCTCACGTTCGTCTTCCATCACCTTAAAGGTATCACCCGCCTGTGGCGCACCATCAAGACCAAGTATCGAAACAGGGGTTGAAGGACCAGCTTCTTTAACATCGTTACCACGCTCATCTTGCATAGCCTTCACCTTACCACTATTTCTACCGGCAAGTACATAGTCTCCAACCTTAAGTGTACCAGCCTGTACAAGTATCGTTGCTACATAACCTCTACCTTTATCAAGGAAGGCTTCCACAACTGTACCCTTGGCAAGTTTATTTGGATTTGCCTGCAATTCAAGGATCTCAGCTTCAAGAAGCACTTTTTCAAGTAATTCTTTCACTCCAGAACCTGTTTTTGCAGAAATATCATGTGATTGAATCTTACCTCCCCAGTCTTCTACAAGAAGATCCATGGCGGCAAGTTTTTCTTTAATCTTTTCTGGATTCGCAGTTGGAAGATCAGACTTGTTAATTGCGAAAATAATTGGAACTCCGGCAGCCTGTGCGTGAGAGATCGCCTCTTTTGTTTGAGGCATCACATCATCATCTGCAGCAATTACAATAATCGCGATATCTGTCACCTGAGCACCACGAGCACGCATCGCCGTAAAGGCTTCGTGACCCGGTGTATCCAGGAATGCTATTTTTTGTCCACCTTCGAGTTTCACCCCGTAAGCACCAATATGCTGTGTAATCCCACCACTCTCACCTGCGATAACATTCTCTTTACGAACATAATCCAGAAGGGATGTTTTACCGTGGTCAACGTGACCCATTACAGTTACAATTGGAGCTCTTGTTACAAGATCTTCAGGATTCTCTTCTACCTCTTCAACTGTTTCTTCAACATCTGCAGTTGTAAATTCAACCTCATACCCAAATTCATCAGCTACTATACTTAAAGTCTCTGCATCAAGTCTCTGGTTCATGGTAACCATCATACCTAGAGACATACAGGCTGAAATAATCTTGGTAACGGGCACATCCATCATAGTTGCTACCTCACTTACAGTTACGAATTCTGTAACTTTCAGGATCTTTTCATCAGACTCCTGTTGCGCAAGATCGTCTGCAGAACGCTGTCTGTGTTCGTCTCGTTTTTGTCTTCTATATTTCGCTCCTTTTCCTTTAGAAGATTTCCCTTGAAGTTTTTCAAGTGTTTCACGCACTTGTTTTTGCACTTCTTCCTCAGTAGGCTCCTCTTTAGTAATAGGTTTACTTCTTTTTCTTCCAGCTCCAGCGCCTGTACCTTTAACACGAGGTCCACCGCCTCCACCTTTTACATCTTTACTGATGCGGCGACGACGTTTTTTACGCTTATCCTTATCATCTTTCTTATCATCCTTTTTCTCATCCTTCTTCTTAACAGGCTTTTTGAATTGAGATAGATCGATCTTTTTACCAGTGAAGTTAGGACCACTAAGTTTTGTATACTTAGTCTCTATAGTACTGGAAACCTCTTCCTTCTCCTCCTCTTCAGCAGCAGGAACATCAGCTGCCGGAGCAGCCTCCTCTTTCTTAGGCTCTTCCTTCTTCGGCTCCTCTTTCTTAGGCTCAGGCTTCTCCTCTACTTCTTTAGGCTTTTCCTCTTTTTTCTCTTCAGCTTTTGCTGCAGGCTTTTCAGGTTGCTTAGTCTCTTCAGCTTCTTTGACAGGTTCTTCAGCTGGAGTTTCTTTAGCTTCTTCTTTAGGGGCGACTGGCTCTTCTTTCTTCGGCTTTTCACCAGATTTATTATCTAAATCTATTTTACCGACAGGCTTAAGGCCTTCAAGTTTTGCTTTAGACGAAACAGCTTCCTCTTCAGCTTTACGTTTCTCCTCTATTTCCTTGCGAAGCTCTTCCTTCTCCTTCTTTCTCTCTTCCCCAACTTCTTTGGAAGCCCTCTTCTTACTCTTGTCGGTTTCGAACTCGTCAGAAAGCACCTCGTAGATTTCTCCCGAGATCTTGGTAGTTGGACGTGCGTCTATCTCGTAGCCTTTGGAATTAAGAAATTCCACAGCCCTGTCTAACGAGATATTGAACTCACGTAGAACTTTATTTAATCGCGTTGTTTTCGCTTCTGCCATAAATTGCCCTCTAAATTAACCTCTTTTAATGTATTCTGTATTCTAAAAATATATTATTCTTCAAATTCTGAACGAAGAACAGACATCACATCTTTAATTGTTTCTTCCTCCAGATCTGTACGACGAACAAGATCATCTACATCCTGCTCTAAAACAGCTTTCGCTGTATCCAGACCAATTTTAGAAAATTCGGCGATCACCCAATCTTCAATTTCGTCTGTAAATTCTTTTAACTCAACATCTTCTTCAACACCTTCACGGTACACATCTATTTCATAACCTGTCAATTGACCTGCTAATCTAATATTGTGCCCACCTCTACCAATTGCTTTAGAAACTTCTTCCGGCTTCAGCATAACCTCAGCAGTTTTAGCTTCTTCATCCATTTTAATGGAAGTTATTTTCGCCGGGCTCAATGCTCTGGTGATAAATAACTGCTCATTATTGGTGAAATTGATCACATCTATATTCTCATTCCCCAATTCACGTACAATACTGTGAATCCTGGAACCTTTCATACCTACACAAGCTCCAACAGGATCGATTCTATCATCGTAAGAATCTACCGCTACTTTCGCTTTTTCACCTGGAACACGCACCACTTTCTTGATAGTAATTAAACCATCAAAAACCTCTGGGATCTCCTGTTCGAATAACTTCTCAAGGAAACCGGGAGCGGTTCTGGACATTATGATAGTAGGCTTGTTACCTTTTAATTCGACGCTTTCTATGATTCCCCTTACATTTTCTCCCTTACGGAAAAAATCTGAAGGAATCTGACGGTCTTTAGGAAGCACAATCTCATTCCCTTCATCATCAAGTAGAATAATAGCTCTGTGCCTTATATGATGAACTTCTGCAGTATAAATCTCTCCTTCGAGATCTTTAAACTGCTTATAAATATTCGTATTGTCATGCTCGTGGATCTTCGAGATAAGGTTTTGACGTAAGGCCAAAATTGCTCTTCTACCAAGATCTACAAGCTTCACTTCTTCTGAAACATCTTCCCCAACTTCAAAATCTGGCTCGATCTTTCTAGCCTGAGCAAGAGATATTTCCCTGTTAGAATCTTCTACTTCACCATCTGCTACAACGATTCGGTTTCTCCAAATCTCAAGATCCCCTTTATCAGGGTTTACAATAATATCAAAATTATCGTCTTCTCCATACTTTTTCTTTAAAGCATTTCTAAAAACATCCTCCAGGATCGCCATCAGCGTAACACGATCTATAAGTTTATCGTCTTTAAACTCTGAGAATGACTCAATCAACGCGATATTTTCCATATCAATTTGTGATTAAAATGTTATTTTAACTTTTGCTTCCACAATCTCAGAATAAGGCAATACCGCCTCTTTCTGAACTGTAACCTTACCTTTACCTACTGGCTTAGGCTCTCTTGCTTTCCATGAAAGCTTTATTTCCTTCTCGTCTGCAGACAAAAGATCACCTTCGAATTTATCATTCTCGGTCTTCACCTTCAATCTGCGACCTAAATTCTTTTTGAATTGTCTCGGCATTGATAGAGGTTCAGACACCCCGGCCGAAGTTACTTCTAGAGAAAAATCTTCCTCTTCCCTGTCCAGGTTATGCTCAATTCCGCGGCTAACCAGGATACAGTCATTTACCGAAACCCCTTCATCACCGTCTATCACTATTTTAATATGATTGGCGGAGTTTACATCAAGGCTGATTAAAAATAAGGAATTATTTTCTTCGAATACCTTCTCTGCTAACTTTTCTACCTTCTCCTTCAGCATATGTTTATAAAAAGAGGGGACTTCTGTCCCCTCGCTGTACTTTTTTTAGTTTCAACGCTGCAAATATAGCAATATTTTTCAAGTATAAAAACGTGATATTAAATGAAATGAGCTATCTCCTTATTTATCTTCTAATTATCTAAAAATTCAGCCCATACCTACAACCATAAAAAATTAAATTTGAAGGAACAGATGAATTTTTCTTTGTAAATTTAATATGATACTCATTTACAATACTTTATCATTCAATCATGAAAAATATCCTCGTCCCTACAGATTTCAGCGACCAGGCTGAAAAAGCCTTGAAAGTGGCCGCACAATTAGCCAGAAGATTTAATGGTGAGATCTTTTTACTGCATATGCTGGAACTCCCATTACAACTTATAGACCCCATTGGGGGCGGAGGGCAGAATATGCCAGAGGCAATATTCTTTATGAAACTGGCTCATCAACGCTTCAATAAGATCCTGAAGGAACCTTACCTGAAAGGGATAAAGGTTCATGAAACTGTGGAGTTTCATCGAGCCTTTGACGGGATTATGGAAATAGGAAGAGAAAAAAAATGTGATCTTATTGTAATGGGATCCCACGGTGCAAGTGGCTTCCAGGAAATGTTCATAGGGTCCAATACTGAGAAAGTAGTGCGACATTCAGAAATACCTGTGCTGGTAATTAAGAATGAGATTCCAGATTTTGAAATAGACAATTTTATATTCGCAACCGATGCCAACATATCACATAAAGATTCTTTAAGAAAGGCTATTAATTTTGCCAATACCCTGGGAGCCACTTTACATTTACTTTTTGTAAACACCCCAAATGATTTTGTAACTAGTAATGAAGCTTATCAAAGAATGGAAGATTTCATTGGAGATCTAAATAAGAACAACTACAAAGTGCACATATATAATGACATAAGTGTAGAACAGGGAATTTTGAACTTTGCAAGGAAAATTAATGCCGGCCTTATAGGAATTGGCACCCATGGCCGCAAAGGTCTCGCCCATTTTTTTAATGGCAGTATTAGTGAGGACATTGTAAATCATGCCAATAGACCTGTGGTCACCTTCAAGATCTAGAGAAAGGATTTTAAGGCTCCATTTTTTAATAGATTCCAGACATAATTCCAGAATGATTTTGTCTTAACCCTGGTGAAGTTTATATTCTTGTAATGTGCTTTATTATTCTGCGCTTTATTTCGAACAATTAAATTGGCCAAAGCCGAAATAACTTTATTTTTCTTATTGCCATCTTTCCGTAAGACTTCAACCTTAAAATCTTTATATTCCAGCCTCATTTCCCCCTGGGCCTTGTTTTTATTTCCATAAAAATTAAAATACATACTGAGAATTTCACCAGTTGCTTCGATATTCAGGCCTGCTTTCATGAATTTATTCATCTGCTCTGCTGCCAGCCTTCCCATATCTCCAGAAATCTGGAATTGATCTGCACGATCACTAACATCAAACTCCCAGTCTACATGTAGCGGTGCGCCATTCATAAAGCTGGAATTAGAAATCACTTTCGTTTTTGGAAAATCTTTACGGTCTAATCCTACATTCGTGAAATTCTTAATCTGCATATCCAGGTTTGAAAATTCCACTACGCCCGGCTCCCGGTCTACATGCACCCGTTCTTCATATTTCAGATAAGAATTAGAAATAGAGATACTATCAAAATTAATAAGAAAAGGTATCTTCCTTATCATTTCACTATACATAGGTTTAATACTAGTGTCATCTGGAGGATACTTGTCCCGATAGATCCTAAAATCAGCATTAACAATTCTCGTCAAAGAATTTTCAATCTTCAGGGAATCTTCCTGAACCGACCAGTTAAGATTTTGCATGAAAATAGAATCTATTGTTAGGTCATACCTGTCTTTTTCAACACTAATAGTTTTTTGATGTTCAGATTTTGAATATTTGGGTATAATCCTGAAGTTTGAAATAGTTACTTTATGATTGTCTATTTCGAAATCACCTAGCGACAGCTCCTGTTGCTCATTCAGATCATAGAAAAGGCTATCAGCATTTAATAGAATTAGTTCATAATTAAAAGGAATAGTTTCCTTTAAGGTTTTTTCATTAATGCGCACCTGCTCCATTTTAATGGCCCGGACCTTTGCGAATAATCGGTGTGCACTACTATCTTTTTCGAAGATCTTAAAACTACCATTATGTACATTTACCTTTTTTACCAGGACCTTATTTTTAAACTTCCCTTGCTTCTTTTTCTTATCTACACTTGAAGTGTCTTTGGCTTTATTTTTAAAATTATAAAAATTGACTTCTGGTCCAGAAATCTCGAGTTCACCAACAATGATGTCCTTATCTAAAAGATAATCCCAAATTTGAATATCATTTAGCTGGATAGTATCTACTCGCAAGGTCTTTCCACTGATCTTAGCAAATGGATTGATCACCTCTGCCGTACGATCAAGTAATTTCACATCAACTTTATCAAAAGTAATATGTGCCTTCTTTAGATTATCCTCTATCCCGGTCCTGAGCTTTTTTTCAAGCAGAGTATTAACTATAATTAGAGCTATCGCCAAAACCCCGATTCCAATAAGAGCTCCGACTGCAATTTTTGTAGTTTTCTTCAAATTATTATGAGTTTTAAAAAACCAATTTACAATTAGATAGGAATCCCGGGCCCGCTTTAAGATTTTTTAACTTAAAAGATTGTGAGACAGAAGTTGGCAAAGTTAAATTAATGTCAAACTTGATTTTATACTTGAACGGTCCGGTATTTGAGTGCTATATTTGAACAGATATAAAAAAGAAATGTTTTTAAAAGTAGGTATAAAGATTTTGTTCGTAATCACCGAGGTTTTCCTTGGTTTTTACAGTTTGTTGGTAAGTGAAAGTTTGCTTATCAAATTTATCTTTTTTGCCGTTACCGCTGCAATCATTGCATTTGGTATGCTAAAAACAATAAATAAAATATTACCTACAGATAAAGCTATAATGGAAATACAAGCCGATGAAAAAGAGCTATAATTTCCATTACTATATTATAGAAATCCGTTGATGACTTCAACGGATTTTTTTTTGCTTATTTTGCTGTTTATCCTAACTCAAAAATATGAGGCTTATTTGCCTGGCAGACACTCATAACTTGCATCATGAAATCCCTATTCCAGATGGGGATGTTCTCATCCATGCTGGAGATTGCACAGATGGAGGTACGAGAAATGAAACCGAAAACTTTCTCGAATGGTTCTCCTCGCAACCTCATAAGTACAAGGTTCTAGTTCCCGGGAATCATGATTTCTATTTTGAAAAGCCAGATAATCTTTCGAAAATTCCAGACGGCATTCATTTATTAATAGATAGTGGCCTGGAAATTGAAAATTTAAAAATCTGGGGATCACCAGTGACACCTGGCACAAATAATTGGGCCTTTAACAGGGAAAGAGGAAACCAGATACGAAAGCATTGGGAACAAATTCCAGTAGATACAGATATCTTAATTACTCATACTCCACCATTTGAAATTTTAGATGAAATTGGCAGCGGAATTAAATTAGGCTGCGAGGAATTGAAGAGAATTTTACCAATTGTCCAGCCGAAATACCATTTATTTGGACATATTCATAACGCTTCCGGCTCCATAATACGCTCAGGAATTAGTTATTTCAACCTTTCCATGCTCGATGAACGCATGCGCATTATGTATTCTCCTAGATCCATAGAACTGTAAATTTAAATTTCTTCTTAATAGCCTTCCCATGAAGTTAAAAGTTTATTAACTCAGAAAGTATTACATTTTTTTTAACAGCTTTTATACTGTCTAATAGTAATTTAGCCATGTTGATAATGATGAAAAAGGACACTATGAATAGAATTACTACCCCGGAGATAATTGACGAAGTCAAAAATCTTATCACTTACAGTATCAGTAACAAGGAAATAGATAATGCTAATTTCCAGATGATGCACCGTGCAATTGTTAAAAAGTATTTTGAAGCAAAGCACGTTAATATTAATTACAAAGATCAATCGATTGATCTTAAACTACCGGTAGGTCAAAAGAAATATACCAGTATTACCTTTGAATGTCAGAATCTGGAGAGATTTCTTAAATCATGCCTAAAAAAAGATGATAAGAGCATCTTCTTTTATCAGGAGATCTTAAATCACTATAACGTAATTTCCGCAGCTTAAAAATAAAGAATACACCAATTACTAACTACAATTTAGCCTGGTCCCTACACCGGGTTTTTTCATTTTACAGACTCTCCTATTTCTTTTAATATATTTACCGTTAGAGGCTTGGATAAAAAGCCCGTAACTTCAGGAAACTTTTCAGCCCTTTCTTTATCTGAATAAGCAATAGAAGAAGAAACAATATAAATTTTGGTTCTTTCAGGAATCTCTGAAACAACTGTCCTTAACTTTTCAATGAATTGCCAGCCATCCATCAAAGGCATGTTGATATCAAGCAAAATTACATCAGGAACTAAAAATTCTGATTTCTCCAGTTCAGAAATTACCTGCTTCGCACCTTTGAAAAAATACCTGTCCTCAAAAACTCCAGATTTTTGAATTAATTTTTTTATGATCATTTGATAGATCTCATCATCATCTATTACCCAGACACTTTTCCTCATTTAAAGATCACTTTAAAAGTGGTACCAATTCCAGGTTCACTATCTACAAAAACATTACCTCCCATAGCATTGATCTGGTTCTTGGTAATGAACAAACCTACCCCACGAGAATCTTTTCTTTCGGTAAAAGTTTTATACAAGCCGAATACTTTATCGCCATGCTTGTTCAAGTCTATCCCAATCCCATTATCTGCAATTTTCAAGACCCATCTTTGATTATCTATATATCCAGTAACTGTGATAACTGGATTGCGATCTCGATGACTATACCTTAATGCGTTTGTAAGAAAATTTAAAAGCACACTTTCCATATAGGAGGCATTAAAGGTCACTTGCATTTCCTCTGGCACATCTATATTCACCTGCGCTTTTTTCTTTTTGATCTGAAGCTGTAATACTTCCAGCGTTTTATCGAGATATTCGGCAACCTTAATAGTTTCCACGTTAATATCTAAATTATTATTTATGGATACCACCTCATTAAGATCATGTAAAGATTCATTCAGGTTTTTGGAAACATTTTCTAAAAGTGAAATATAAGTTTGTTTTTCCTCTTCACATTCTTCAGTTTTATACAATTCAAGAATAGATTCCAGGTTACTGGAGTGAGACCTTAAATTATGAGAAACGATATAAGCGAAATTCAATAGTCTTTTATTTTGCTCCATTACAAAATCATAAGACTTAAATAAATTTATTTCTGCCTCCTGTTTCGCCGTGATATCCCTGAAGTTAACCACATAACCACCAATACTTTTCTCTCGAGTAAGGTTTGTAATGGTAACATCTACCCAGATATAATTTACACATTTGGTTTGCAGCCTCAATTTAATACCACTAAACGGAACCCCTGGATTTTCTCTAGACTCCTTGAATTTACCAATTAAATTAGATGCATCATCAGGATGTATTAAAGAAAATATTTCATTCTCTGCTACATATAATTCTTTATATCCTGTAATGCGCTCTAAAGATGGGGAAGAATATTTAGCATAACCCTGCGTATCAATTATGAGGATCACCTCACTAGAATTCTCCACCAGAGACCTGAATCGACGTTCATTCTCTTCTCTCTCCCTTTGGGCCTTTACCCTAGCCGATATATCTTCTACAAGTGCAATATGAGAACTCGCTTTCTCTCCATGGGACCATAGAGCTGAAACATTCAGCTTTATCCAGATGATCTCGCCATCTTTTCTAACCAGCCGCTTCTTAAGATTGTATTCTCTTATTTCATTATTTCGAAGCCTGCCCATTAAAGCTATATTCTCATCCCGATCTTCAGGATAACTTATAGCCACATGATCTTTTTGTATTAATTCTTCATTGGTATACCCCAGTAATTCCTGAAACCTGTTATTTGTTTCGAGTATTTTCCCACTTAAAGAATTTACCCGTGCCATTCCTATAGCCGCCTGATTAAAGATAGTTCTAAATTGAAGCTCGCTTTTAGCAAGATCGCCCGCCTGCTGCTTCACCTTTGCGGCTAGAATCGCTGGTTGCTTCATTGTATTAAAAATGATCCAACCTAAAGCTCCAGACATAATCAAGATTAGAAAAGCTACTGGAATCACTGCATAAAGAGGCTCATAAGGTTCAGTGGGAATTATATAAATTTTCCAGTCTCCATCTGGAAAAACGATCTCTCCTGAATAGGACTTTGTGAAATCATTGGTTGTCGAGAGGAAAAATTCTTCTTTCCCGGACAATGGATCCCTTTTCGAAAATTGAAATTTAAATTTATTGCTTGAAAGATCCTCTATCCCTGATTGATCTATCAGGTTTTCAAATTTAATTAGAACCGCAGAAAAACCCCAGAATTCATTTTTTATAAACACAGGCAACCTTCCTATCACTGCCAGGCCACCTTGTTTTAATTCAATTGGACCAGCAAAAAACATTTTCCTATTATCGATAGCCCTATAGGCCTCCTCGTTTCTTGTACTGTCTTCAAGAATATTGTAATTAATAACTGCCTTATTTTCCTCATAAGGATATACCTGCTTTATAACTCCGCCAGGTACTGTTTGGATCCCATCAATACTGGGATTGCCATCTACAAGCTGACTAGCAACCTCATCGAAATTATTTATAACACCATTTTCATCTATTTGAAGAGCAAGGGAAAGCGCTGCGGAATAACTGTATTTTAAAGACTGATCTATATTCTGCTCTACCAAGTCAATGATCCCTTTCATCTCATCATCCCGGGTTTCCTGAAGGATCTGGTAGCGCTGCCAAAGCATGAATAATCCTAAAGCAAGAAAGAACAAGGCAGCAAGAAGAGCCACTAGGAGTGGCTTTTTATTTATTGCAGGATTCAGCTTCTCTGTCATTCCAATAAGAAAGTAAGGCTAATAATCTAAGACCATCAGGTTTTTGGGCGAGCAAATATAATTCAATTAATTGTGCTTATGCAACTTATAAATTTTTGAATTAACCCTTTTTAAATAAATCACAGTTTTAAGTGATGTAGATAATAGTAAAAAATACTAAAATCTTACTTCCTTTATTAAGATCAAAAAATTGTTAATTGCTGATTTTTTGAGGTTTTCTACTGAGATCTTATAACTGTGTTCGCGAAGATATTCTATATAAGAGTATCATCAATCCATGACTTCAACTGTCCCTCAAGCTCTACAATCTGGAAAAAAGGAAAACCCTAAACTTTTCGAGGCAATGAGACAGATATATAACTTACTACTCTTAAAAATGTTATGCTGAACTTGATTCTGCATCTCAAAAAAATATTCGCCATTCTCTTACTACAGACTACAAACTAAAAAAGCCTGAACTTTCGTTCAGGCTTTTTGCACCTTGTTGGCCTACTAGGGCTCGAACCTAGACTCTTCTGGACCAAAACCAGACGTGTTGCCAGTTACACCATAGGCCAATGCTTAAATGCGGATGCAAATTTAAAACAAAGTTTAATCTACACAAACTTTTTGCATGAATTTTATTGAAAAAAATCAGCTTTATTTTCCAGCCGCCTGTTGCAGGTTCATTTTCAGTATTTTCCAAAATAAATGCTTTTCTCTTTCGTTTTGAAACCATTCAGCATTTTATTATTAAATTCGCCACTTTAGTACAACTACGCTAATATTTATGAGAGATCTTAACTTTAGTAAGTGGAACAAAATACTGGGTTGGCTGGTATTTGTTATCGCTTTAACTACCTACACGCTTACACTCGAACCTACGGCAAGTTTTTGGGATGCCGGTGAATACATTGCTACCTCAGCAAATCTGGAAGTGGGTCACCCTCCCGGAGCGCCATTCTATCAAATGATGGGAGCTTTTTTCTCCACATTTGCCCCAGACAATACTAAAGTCGCTTTGATGGTGAATTTTATGTCTGGTTTTGCCAGTGCAGTGGCAATTATGTTCATGTTCTGGTCTATTACCATGTTAGTTTTAAAAGTTGCAGGACCTGTTACTAAATTATCTCCTGCCAGAAAGATGGCCATTTTAGGAAGCTCTTTAGTAGGCTCTCTGGCATTCACTTTTACAGACAGCTTCTGGTTCAATGCAGTGGAAGCTGAAGTTTATGCTATGGCTGCCTGCTTTATGTCGGTCATGTTCTATTTAGGCCTTAAATGGGAACGGGACATGTTCACTCCCAGAGGGAACCGCTGGATCATATTAATTTCTTTAGTCATCGGACTTTCCTTTGGAGTTCACTTTATGGGATTACTTACATTACCTGCAATTGGATTCCTGTATTTCTTTAAGAATTATAAAGAGGTAACCGTTAAGAATTTTCTTATCGCCAATGTGGTTGTAGTGGCCGTTTTGATGTTCATTTTCAAATTACTCCTGCCCTACACCCTAACATTCTTCTCAGCTTCAGAATTGTTCTTTACGAACAACCTGGGAATGCCATTTAATACCGGTACGGTAGTAGCCTTTCTGGTTATCGTAGCTGCTTTTTACTACCTGATTAACTACACCAGAAAGAAGAATCTTTACAAATATAACACACTCCTACTCTGCATCTTATTTGTTTTAGTAGGATTCTCAAGTTGGGTAATGCTGCCTATAAGAAGTAATGCTCCTACGGTGATCAACGAGAACAGTCCTGATAATGCCCGAGAATTACTTGCCTACTATAACCGTGAGCAATATGGGGAAACCCACCTGTTCTTCGGCCCGCAATGGTCTGAAATGTACTCTGGTCTTGATCCTGAAAATCCTTACGAAGATGCTAAACCGAAATACGAAAAAGACGAAGAGCTAGGAAAATATGTGATCGTCAACGATTACAAAAATGCCAAGCAAAATCTTGATGATGACCACAAGGCAGTACTTCCACGTATGTGGAGTACAGAACATGCGGTAAATTATATGGAATTTACCGGTCCGCTGGATTTCAAAATAAAGGCTGAATATCAGGGTGAAGACAGACTACTACAAGCTGTCAACCAGTTTAAAACTCAGTTCTCACGAGGAGAACGAGATATGGAAGATTACCATAATTTCCTGAAGCAATTCAGTGAGTATTTAGATATAGAAAAACCAACTTTTGCCGAAAATATTGGTTATTTACTGGAGTACCAGATTGGCTACATGTACTGGAGATATTTTATGTGGAATTTCACCGGGCGCCAGGATGATATTCAGGGAAAATACACCGATCTGCACGGTAACTGGATAAGTGGAATAGATTTTATTGATGAAATGCATATTGGGAGTCAGGACAACCTGCCTTCAGACGCAAAAGACAACAAAGCCCGAAATACTTATTTCTTCCTTCCTTTCATCCTCGGATTGATAGGCCTGGTTTTCCATTTAAAAAGAGATAAAAAGAATTTCTGGGTGCTAATGGTATTTTTCCTGTTTACGGGAATTGCCTTAAAAATATACCTGAACGAACGCCCATTTGAACCTCGTGAAAGGGATTATGCCCTTGTTGGTTCATTCTACGTATTTGCCATCTGGATAGGCTTTGGAGTTTATGCTTTATTCGATAAACTTAGAAGTGTAATTAGTCCGAAAATTGCCGCTCCGGTGGTTATTGCCGCGAGTTTATTGTGCGTGCCCGTTTTATTAGCTTCAGAAAACTGGGATGATCATGATCGTTCCGGAAGAGATACTGCTTTAACCATGGCCCGGATGTACCTGGATTCAGTAGACGAAAATGGAATATTATTTACTATAGGTGATAATGATACTTTCGCGCTATGGTATGTACAACAGGTAGAAAAATATAGAACTGATGTACGAATCGTTAATACCAGCCTGTTAGCTACCGACTGGTATATTGACCAGATGAAGCGTAAAGCCTTCGAAAGTGATGCTTTGCCTTCGCAGCTGGAAAATGACTTCTACAATGGTAAAAATGACGCTATATTCTTGCGTGAGGTGACTCAGGATACCATTCCTATTGGCACCTGGATGAATTATATAGAGAATGAAGATCCTCGCACCCAGGCCGAATTACAAAGTGGATCTTTCATTAATACTTTCCCGTCTAGATATGTTAGGATCCCTGTAGATAAGCAGACGGTTCTTGAAAACAATATCGTAGACAGGTCTGAAGCTGATCAAATCGTTGATCATATTGATATTGCGATTGGAGACCAGATACTTTATAAGAACCGACTATTAATGCTGGATATACTAGCGAACAATAATTGGGAAAGGCCAATCTATTTCACCGGAGGAAGTTTTGGTGATGAAGATTACTTATGGATGAAAGACTATCTTCAACTGGAAGGAGTTACATATAAATTGGTACCGATCAGAACTCCGTTGAATCCAAGAAATCCGTTCGATATGGGCAGGGTGAATACAGAGAAGATGTATAACATCGTTAAGAACTGGGATTGGGGTAATATGGGATCTGATGATATTTACCATGATCCTGAAACCCGTAAAAACTCGATCACTTATAGAAGCAACCTGGCAAGATTGACCGAAAATCTTTTAAATGAAGGCGATACTATTCATGCAGAAGAGATCCTTGATCTTGGAATGAAACATATGCCGGTAGAGCATTTTGAATATTATACTTTACTGGAGCCATTTATTACCGGTTATTATGAAGTAAATAAACCGGCAAAAGCCAGAGAGATCTGGGAAAAGGTTGCTAGAAAATATCAGGAAAACCTGGAATTCTTTAGTGAATGGGAGGTTGATCGCCAATACAGATATGCAGATGAGATCATAACCGATATGGAACGTTATCGAGGATTGGTAGATATGATGATGGTTTATGAGGATCGGGAAACAGCTCAGAAGAAAGCCGAAGAGTTCAATAATTATTTGAAGCTATTCAGACATTTCTATAGAGAGGATGAAGAGATCGATGCTGATACGAAATCTCCTCAACAAGAAATTCTGGAAGCTCTCGATGGTGCGACACCTGTGGAGACAAACATAGATTCCTCAGCTCTGGATTCGGTTGAAGAGTAACTAGAAGTGAGAAGTGATATGCTGAATCAAGTTCAGCATGACGAAGACACTGGAAACGTCACACTGAACTCGTTTCAGGGTCTCTCTTTAGTTGAATTATACTAGGATTGAAATGTATGTAATATGAGTATTTAGCAGTGACATCTTAGACTTGGGTATCAAATTCAAAAATATTAAGTTTAGATTCTGAAACAAGTTCAGCAAGACATAAATTAAAGTATGAAAATCGTCACCCTGAACTTGATTCAGGGTCTCTAAGAGATTATGAAAATTATCCATGAAACTATTCCTTCCGAAATATCCTTCGCTGTTAAAAGCTCTATATCCAGAAAGGATTTCAAAAGTCGGGAATAAGAGTGCCATTTATCTCACTTTTGATGACGGTCCTGTACCTGAAGTCACTCCATGGGTACTGGATACATTAAAAAAATATAATGCGAAAGCCAGCTTTTTCTGCATTGGTGATAATGTTCGAAAATATCCGGATATTTTCAACAGACTACTTTCTGATGGTCATGCTATAGGAAATCACACTTACAATCACCTCAACGGCTGGAACACTTCAACTTCGGAGTATATAGAGAATGCTTTGAAGGCAGAGGAGATAATGAACAATACAGGAAAACAACCTCTAAACAATAAACCTGAAACATTAAACCCCGAACTCCAAACTCCAAACTTCAAACTTTTTCGTCCTCCTTACGGCAGAATTAAAAACTCACAGGCCAGGCAGATTAAAAAAGCAGGATTAAAAATTGTAATGTGGGATGTGATAAGCGGGGATTATGACAGGGAGTTTTCCGCAGAAAAATGTTTTCAAAATATTATTAAAAACGCCACCACCGGTAGCACCATAGTTTTACACGACAGCACAAAGGCATGGGACAACCTGAAGATCATCCTTCCGAAAATTTTAGAATATTATAAAGAAAAAGGCCTGGAATTCAGAAGTCTTAAAGATGTTCTTTAAGCAACCCGATCAAAGTATTGGCATCCTGCTCGCCACTATGCCTCCACTTCATCTCACCAGACTTATAGATCATTAACGTAGGAAGACCTTTAACGCGAAGGGCCTCGGCCAGTTGGGAATTCTTATCCACATCAATTTTAATAACTTTCGCCTTGTCTCCCAATGCCGCAGCTACATCTCTTAGAACCGGATGCATAGCCACAGAAGCGTCATTCCACTCTGTGTAAAAGTCCAGAAGAACGGGAATATTTAAGTCTACTAATTCACCAAATTTTGACATAACTCAGGATTTATTTTTAGCTCATGGTTAACACCACTTATGCCAGCTTTATCAAATATAGGAAATTCTTGTAATTATGCGGGTTTCGAACCTTTTTTCAGTTCTATAACACTAATTTCTGGCCAGATTCCCACTCGCCCGGGATAGGCCAAAAAGCCAAATCCACGGTTTACATTAATATACCTTCCGGCTTCCTCATAAATACCAGCCCAGTGTTTATAACGATATTGAACAGGACTCCATTTAAACCAACCCGGGATCTCGATCCCGAATTGCATTCCGTGGGTATGCCCGCTCATAGTTAAATGATATTTTTTAGGATGCTTTTTCACCTCCTGCTCCCAATGCGAAGGGTCATGGCTTAGCAGGATCTTAAAATCATTTTCATCTACGCCTTCCCCTGCTTTTTCGAGGTCACCGGCTTTTTTGAATCCGCCGGCACCCCAGTTCTCTACTCCAACCAACGCTATACGCTGACCACCTTTTTCAATAAATCGATTTTCATTTAGCATAAGGTCCCATCCCATTTCAGCATGGGTTTGTTTCAGCTTGTCAAGATTCTCTGTTTTGGCAGTTGCGCTTTCCCAGTTGTGGTAATCACCATAATCGTGGTTTCCCAGAATAGAAAATACTCCATCTCGTGCCTTAACTTCAGAAAAAAGATCTTTCCAGTCTTCCATTTCTGAAGCCTTATTATTAACAAGATCTCCGGTAAAAACAACCATATCGCTATCCTGTTCTTTCAGTAAATCCACTCCATACTGGATCTTGTTCTTATTATCAAAACTACCGCTATGTACATCACTTATCTGGCTAATTCTATAACCATCAAAAGCATCGGGCAGATCTTCAAAATAAAGCGTGTATTTTAATACACGGAAATTATAACGTCCTTTATACATTCCATATAGCAGACCGGCAAAGGGAATTGCCGCCAATCCTAGAGCGATCGTGCTAATAAATTTTCTTCGGGAAGGCATATCAAAACTTTCAGAAGAACCAAATATTTTCTCAATACCTGCGATAGGGACTCTTACTATATCTTCTCCCAGCATAACTATAGACAAGACGATTTTTCCGACGAAAAAAGCCAGGAAAATACCAATAGCATAACCACGTCCCCCGCCAAAACCATCATTTGGTGAAGGCTGGTTAAACTGATAAAATAAATTACCTATTACTATAGCTGAGATGATGAAGTAGATCACAGCAACCCAGATATTCTTAGTGAATACTCTTAAAGCCTGATAAGCATATAGATCAACGACTAGATAGATCGCTGCGAGAATTAACCAACGCATTATTACAATTTTTTGCGAAGATATTGGGAATCCCGATGTTGCAACAGCTTTTTACTTCATTTTAACTAATAATGAAATAGGCAGGATAAATCATTTACCCTGCCTATTACCCTACAAACTATAAAATTTACTGTGCACTCCAGCCACCATCCAGCACATAAGCCGAACCAGTGATCGCTGAAGAATCTTCCTTAGCTAGAAAAAGAGCTAATTCGGCTATCTTTTTTTCCGGTATAAATTCTTTTACGGCCTGCTTTTTAAGCATGACCTGTTTTATTACTTCTTCTTCGGAAAGACCATGAGCTTTAGCCTGGTCCTTTATTTGCCCTTCTACTAACGGGGTCTTCACATAACCGGGACAAATAGCGTTACAGGTAATATTATCTGCAGCACCCTCAAGCCCAAGTACCTTTGTTAGTCCAATAACTCCATGCTTCGCGGAAACATAAGCCGATTTATATTCGGAAGCCCTAATTCCATGGACAGAAGAAATGTTAATGATCCTGCCAAAACCATTCTTTTTCATAGAAGGCCAGACCGCTCTTGAAGCAACGAAGGCTGAAGTAAGGTTTATAGCAATGATATCATTCCACTTATCCAGAGGAAATTCTTCCACCTTTGATACATATTGAATCCCGGCATTATTGATAAGAATATCAATTTTCCCGAATTCTTTTATAGTCTCAGCGATTAGAATATTAATCGCCTCCTGATCTTTTAAATTAGCGTTTGAAAAATCAGTTTTTACCGAATACTCTTCCCCGATCTTTGCTGCAATCTCGGGTCCATTTTTTTCCAGCCCATGAAACATAATATCATAACCGGATTCAGCAAAAGCGATGGCGATAGATTTTCCTATCCCGCTAGTACTCCCCGTTATCAGTGCAACTTTTTTCATGATCTAAAGAATTTTAAAACTGCTTTATTAAATTGCTCTGGCTGATCCATGGTCACACCATGCCTGGAATTATTAATGATCTCCAGTTTAGCATTTTTCATTTTTGAAGTATAAGATTCTTTTAAGGAGATTGGAGTATAATCCAGGTCTGAAGCAACTACAAGAGTGGGAATTTCAATAGATCTTATCTTGTCCCCAATTCCCCAGTTCATCAATGTGATAAATGAATTATAATAAGCTTCCAGGTCATTACCGCTGCCCCTTTGGTAAAAGGCTTTCCTTAGCTCCGCCTGATCTTCCTCCGGGAACATGCCTTCGGCTACTTTTCTAGCCATGGCTTCCATACCTTGAGATCTCAGCATTTCTGTGCGCTCTTTGATCATCTGGTTTCCCATTTTCCCCAGTGCATTAAAGTCTGGTGCTGTATTTACAATGACCATTCTGGAGATCAGGTCACTATAAGCTGTAGCCATTTCAAAAGCTACCGCTCCACCCATAGAAAACCCTACTACTATACATTTTGAAATGCTTAGTTTATCTAAAAGCAGCTTCATGTCTTCTGCACATAATGAAACTCCATAAGCTTCTTTTGCTTCAGGCTTGGAAGAATTCCCATGCCCACGAAGGTCTGGGGCTATGATCCTGAAATCTTTTGAAAATGCTTCTTTTTGAAGATCCCAATCTGCTTTTGTAGATCCCAATCCATGGAGAAGAAGAACTACTTCTCCTTCTCCCTGATCAAGATACTCCAGGCTAATCCCGTTGTCTAATTCTGCTTTACAGGTCATCTGTCTTACAGGATTTAATTCTTATTTATTTCCTATTGGCAGGTGATATTTTAGCTCTACCATGAATAGTCTTCCTATTTCTGGGGAGGCTACGAACTGTCTAACTTCAGAATCCAGCAAATTAGTTACAGAAACTCCCACAGTCCAGTTATCATTAAAGTGGTAGCCGACATTCAAGTCAAGGTTGAAGAATCCTCCTAGCGGACCATAGTTCCAGGTTCTACCATTCCTGGCATTTTCTATTACATCATCCACTCCATCTCCATTTAGATCCTGAGTTTCAGCGGCGATATTTATCCCGGAAAAGAAATCATATTCCTGCACGTACCTTCCGTAAAGAGACCCGAAGAATTTTGATCCGGTGTAATAATACCCAATCCCAAATTTATTCTTAGGAGTATTTATAGGAAGTTCGCTTTCTAATACTACCCCATCTCTATTTCCATCATTCGCAAGGTCATTTTCATCCAGACTATAATTGAAATATGAGTAGTTGAAAGAAAGTCTGTTCTTATCGTTAAGGAAGTAGTTAATACCAAGATCTGCACCATAAGTATCCACCTGCCCGAAGTTAAGATAGGTAAGTACAAAAGACCCATCTGAACCTGGTACAAGATCTCCAATTGGAGTATTTCCTCTTCTGGCAACAGGAGACGTTGCTGAAATATTGATCAACGGACTCAAGAAATCTTCAGATTGATTATAGTAAGCGTTTGCTTCGAAGAAAGTCTTGTCTCCAAACAGCTTACCTTTATATCCCACTTCCCAGGATTTAATTGTTTCAACTTTTAGTTCAGGAATTTCTGTACCATCTTCCAGGGTAAATCCTTCTCCATTTCCTAACACAAGACCGCCAAAAAGATTTCCGCTAAGGTTAAGAATTGAAGGTGCGGCGATCCCTTTTCCATAAGTAAGTCTGAAACTACCGAAATCAAAGTTCTTTACGATCGCGGCTTTCGGAATAAAGTTTCCTCCATACAGCTCGTGATCATCATATCTACCTACAAAAAGAAGGTCAAGCCCGGCATTCTCGAAAGTATATTCAAGTTGTCCATATACCCCAACCTGGTCTATCTCGATACCACCATCCTGGTCAAGGAGGTAAGTTCCTTTGGAATCTGCATTATCCTTTTGATATTGCGCTCCAAGCACATAAGTGAGGTTCCCGAAATTATTATTGTACTGTGCTTCAGCATTCAGTCTTTTAGACGCATCTTTAAATACCGATCCTCTTGGAAGACTAATTCCACCATCAGGAATTCCATCAATTGGAAACCACTGCTCGGTGAATGATCTTGCTCTGGCTTCTTCTTCGGCAAACCCATTATTAATAAATGAAACATAGTTTTGTGTACGCTGATTGATCGCGTAAGTATCCTCTGTTTTACTCCAGGTATGGTAAAGGTTTCCATAGAAATGTGGAGAAACATATTTTAACTGCAGGTAATCTATAGACCAGTCCTTGATCTGGTTTCTACCGGCATTGGTAACACCAAGGTTCGAGTTGTTACTGTGACCATAAGAAGCGATAAGATCACTGGTCTCATTAAAACTGAAATAAGTAGCTGCACCATATTTTGTAGTTGAAAAGTCTCTATCAAGATCTAATTCGTTATATGCGGTTTCACCAACATATACAGAATCTACATATTCAAATTCTTCTCCCTGCGTTCTTTCACCCCATACTTTGAAAGCGAATTTATCATTTACCTCCATCGCATAACGACCACGAGCAGTGAATTGCTTCTGGTTACCAGCTCCAACAACAAGATCTAAACCCTCTGAAGTTCGTGGATCTTTGGTAAGCGTATTCACCAGTCCGTTATGAGCATTTGGCCCATACAGAGCTGCATTTGGACCAAGAATGATCTCGACTCTTTCAATATCTTCTTTTGTTATAGTTGTAAAAGATCCTAATGGCAAACCTGTAGCTACTAACGACGAAATTCTACCATCTTCCACCTGCAGGTTCTTAGAATTAAAGGCGGAATTAAAACCCCGAATATTGATCCCGGTTCCCTGTACACCTGTTCTTACAAAATCCACCCCTTTTTGCCTGGCTGCTAATTCACCTGGATTAGGGCCAGGGAAATCGGCAATCTGTTGAGCCGAAATCACATTCACTGTTGCAGGTGCTTTGGTTATTTTTTGTGGTCTTCTGTTTGCTGAAACAACTACTTCATCCATTACAGAAGAAGAAGCATTCAAACTAAAATCCATAGTCATGTCCTGTCCAGATTCTATGGTAATATCTCTGGTAAGCGTCTCATACCCCATAAAGAAAACCTCAATGGTATAATCGTCTGGCTCCAGATCTAATTTATAATATCCACTTTCGTTAGTAGAAGCTCCGGTATTGGTTCCTCTTACTACAATATTGGTTCCCAGTAAAGGTTCCCCGGTAGCAGCATCTGTAATGGTACCGCTAATACTTCCCGTCTGAGCATATGCAAATACCCCAAACAGTAAGCTCATAATGGTGAAAAGTCTGATCTTCATAAAAGATAGTTTTTGATTATTTTAAGACGAAATTAACAAGAGAACTCGCCAATAAATGAAATGAAGAAAGATTGTGAAGTATGACCGTGATTTTAATTAAATGAATAATCGATCAAATTTTTCCGAAACTTTAGGAATAAAGGGCGTTCTCATTAAAGTGCGACTTTAGTTTTGAAAAGAACCCTGGAAGAGTGAAAGACAGTCGGTCTATAAACTCACTTAAAGCCCGTACCCCCTCTGAATTCAGGTTAGAAGCCTCAATACTTTGAATCATTTTTTCGAAAAATTTATCTTCAGAATACTGCCCATTTAGATAATTAGCAAGATGGTAATACCAGTGAATTTTCGGGATCAGGTTTTCTTTACCCAATTCCTCTGTTTCTCGCTCTAAGAGGTTATACTTTTTGGTGAGTTTTATTACCTCTACAGGTTTTTCAGCTGTAGTTAAAAGCATGAGATAATTTGAAAAGAACCGGCTCCAGCGATGTTCAAAAACATTCTTACGGTTCTCGTAAAGGAAGTTCTTCGCAAAAGTTTCAGCAATATTGATACGCTTATTTCTTACCAACGTGCGCAGATAATGTGTGGCAAATCCAAGCTTTTGGTGATGATTAAAAGAGCTTTTAAAAAGTTTATAATTTTCTGCCAGCAAATCCAGTGCTTCCTTATTCTTATCTTTTTTCAGAAGAATTGCCACAAGATTGTTCAGATAAAAAAGTTTATCACTGTTATCCTGTTTTACCGATAAATGGGCATAATATTCGGCCTGGTCCAGGTCTTTTAGATTAGAATGCAGGATTACCCGATTCGCGTAATAATTAAAAAGTACACGCCGGGAATACATCAATCCATCCTTAAAACATTCATCTATATAATCGAATACCTCCCGCGCCTTCTCATATTCCTTATAGTTAAAATAAAGAAAGACCAGCCTTATAAATGCGTGATATTTATTGCGTCCGTCTAGCTTATTGTCATATAAATATTCCAGAAGCCTGGACTCCCAATGCTTGGTATTGATCTTTTGAGAGGTATATTGGCGGGTAAGATCTTTGGTAGCATGAAAGATCTCGTCTTTTACCTCCAAAGACCTTTGGTAATATTTCTGGTTTTGCTTCAAAAATGCTTCCGTAATCTCACAATCCTGATACCGGAATCGCACTAATAGGTAATCCTGATATTCCCGAACCAGCTCATAGAATTTCTGAAAGTAAAAGGAAGTATGATCATACACATGGATATATTCCAGCAATTCCTTTTCTTCAGCCGATGTTATGGTATCTGTCAATACCTGTTTTTCTATAAAGCTGAGATATTCCAGATGAGCATCAACATCTGCTCTTTCAAGCTTTTGCGAGATCCATTTTTTGATATAGGTATATTTACGCTTATCAATTTCTTCGTCAAATTCTTCTGAAGTAAAAAAGCGCTCGGCATTTCTACAGACTTTATTCAGGATCTCCTCTTTTTCATCATCCCTAATCCTGTTCTCCTTCTGAAGAAAGGAAGCCTCATGGGGTAAAACCCCTTCAGAAAAATCGGTGAATATTTTAAGTTTAGATTTCATTAGTTCAGAAAATCCCTGATCTCCCCGTTTACTTTTTCAGCCTTTTCAAAATTTACAAAATGTCCGGCTTCATCTATAATTTTGACTTCCAGATCCTGAAATTTCTCTTCAGAAGTTTCGATCAAACTTTCAATACTTTCTGAAGGATGAAAATATTTATTCGGAATCAGCATATCATTCTTTCCGAAGATCATTAGAACAGGAATTTCAATATTCTTGATCTCATGGATCACCGGTTCTTCCAGCATCGCATGAATATTATTCACAACGGTTTCTGCATAAGCGGGAAAATCCTCAGCAGATTTCATTTTGATCCTGTCATCTACCATAGCCTGGGCATCCTCAGGAAAAGAATGAAAATTCATCTTGTAATTCGCTAACACCTGCTCATCTGAGGCATTCACCACCATTGCAGGAGTATAAGCAGTTTTCATGACCGTAGCTTCCTGCTCTGTAAAGGTTTCAATTCCGGCAGGAGCGATAAGGATAAGTTTTTCGTAAGCTTCAGGATATTTTAAAACTGAATGCATAGCTATTTGCCCACCCAAGGAATGACCAATGAGAATAACATTTTCCAGCTCCATTTTTTCCGCCAGAGCATTTAAAATATCGGCATATTCAGCTAAACTATAATTGGTCTTACTGCGGGAAGATTGTCCGTAACCCGGCAGGTCTATAGCTATACAACGATAATCTGTAGCTAGATCTTCAAAATTCTTCTTC
Organism: Christiangramia echinicola DSM 19838; assembly: GCF_000423065.1. GTDB lineage: Bacteria > Bacteroidota > Bacteroidia > Flavobacteriales > Flavobacteriaceae > Christiangramia > Christiangramia echinicola. The sequence goes on along the minus strand of NZ_AUHG01000010.1, from coordinate 856,237 downwards.
CAGGAATCCAGGTTACTAGATAAACCATGCACGAATAATAATGTTTTCTCACCCCTGCCATTATCGGTATAAGCGATAGATTCTGATTTTATATTTATGGTTTTCACAGGCAGATCGTAGGTTACTATTTCACTGATATTATGCTGAGCTGTTAAGCCGGTTATTACTATACTGAACAGACTAAATAATATTCCTTTTTTCATTTTGAATAAGCTTATACATTTTCTTTAATTTTTTCCGGTCAATTTTTCCAATGCCAGATTTGGGAAGGGAATCCAGAAAAACGATATGTCTCGGGATCTTATAAGATGCCAGATAATGTTTAAGCTGCTCCCGAAGTTGCTCGTTATTTAGATCCTTAATATTCCCGACCAGAAAAGCGACCCCAACTTCTCCCCAATTTTCATCATTTATACCTACGATCGCGGCTTCCTTCACAAAATTCTTTTTCAAAAGCACATTTTCTATTTCTAAAGGATAAATATTCTCTCCACCAGAAATGAACATCTGATTCTTTCTGCCAACCATATAAATGAAGCCTTCTGAATCCATTTTTACTATATCGCCAGTATGGAACCAACCATCCTTGAGCTTTTCAAGAGTGTAAGCCGAATTATTCCAATATCCGGGAGTTACAATATTTCCTCTCAGGCATAATTCTCCATGCTCATGAGCCTCTACTTCTGTTCCTTCTTCGTTTATGATCTTATAATCGACATAAAAATTAGGTTTCCCTATAGATCCCTTTTTCCATAAGGCATCATGATGGTGTAGTGAAGTAATGCATGGTCCTGCTTCGGTAAGGCCATAGCCCTGTCTTAAAAGAATACCTTTCTCTGCCCATTTATCGATCAGCGGAATGGAAAGATCCTCCCCTCCAACCACAATATATTTGAGATCTGGAGCTTTGAAGTTTTCAAAAGCCTGATGTTTTGCCATCATTCTAAGCATCGTTGGAATTGCCAGAAACAGGCTTATGGAATTATTTTGAATGTAATTCAGCACCTTTTTAGGCTTAAAGGCTTTTAAGAAATCAACTCTAGCCCCTCGATGCAACATAGGTAACAACAAAACATTCCATCCGGAAGTGTGATACGATGGCAATGCATTTAAAGTGAAATCTGCAGAAGTGATCTCCAGTTGAACCGAAGTATTCAAACTATTCCAGAATAACATTCGGTTAGTATATAAAACCCCTTTTGGTTTTCCGGTAGTTCCGGAAGTATAGAAAATAAAAACAGGTTGTTCTGGCTCGATTTCAACCGGTATAGCTTCTACTTTTAGTTTTAAAGATTCCATTATAATATCTTCAATTTCTACTTCATTGAAGAATATATTATCTTTTGTCGCCTGAACTTTCTTCTGAAAATCTTTTTCAAATATCACTAAAGCAGGTTCCGTATCCTTGATGCAATATTCAAGTTCTGAAACTGAAGCTCGATAGTTCAGCGGAACCAGGATAGCTCCCATTCTTTGAGCTGCAATAAACAATATTAAATACTCCGGGGAGTGTGCTGCCAATACTGCTATACGATCATCCTTTTCGATCGAGTACTCGTTCTTTAAGTGGCTCTCTACCTGAATTGAAAGATCATTCAGCTCTTTATAAGTATAAGCTAAACCTGAATCTACAGACGCCACCGCTTTTTTATCGGGGGTGTATACAGACCATTTTCCAATCCAATCGAAATAATTCATGCTTTCTTTCTACTGATTAAATATAGAGAATTACCAATAATAAAGGATGCCACTACCGCGATCGCGGCAGAGACTCCCGGGTTATTTACTGGCTCTTGCATATACGGAGTTATTCTTCCGTAGTAAATTATAAAATGAAGCGCTACCGCCGAAAAACTTGCGATGAACACGGCATTCTTACTGACCTTTTTAAAATATATTCCGAACAAAACCGGCACAAAAGCAGCCGCAAAATAGGCGTAAACTCCATTCTGAGCGAATATAGCAACGCTAACGTTAGGATCTATGATCTGGTCATAGCTCAAAAAGAAACTTACAATGGCCAGCAAAATGATCACGATCTTATTAAGCCCTACCTGATTGAAGTTTTCTTGCTTACTTAAAGGAGCAATGAGATCTGTAGTGATCGTAGTGGATAATGACTGGATCAAGGCTTCTAAAGTAGAAAGACCCGCAGAAATCAATCCAGCAACGATGATCACTCCTACTCCAGCAGTAAATGTCTTTACTACATAGGCTGAAACCAATTCGTCCATTTTCAGAGCAGTTCCGTCAAAGCTAAGATCAGGAAATGTAATCCTTGCGTATAACCCCACAACTACCACAAGGAAGAAAACGCTCATGCAAACTATTGCGACGGTGAGATATTGATTGATCGCCTTTTCGCTTCTAAGGAAAAGGGTTTTAGTAATAATATGAGGCTGACAAACTATAGCGATACCAATAATGATCTGGCAAACGATTATTTCAAAATAATCTCTAAATAAAAAACTATCTGGATTGGTGGTTTGGGTAAGATTTGGGTCAATTTCATTTAGAAGGTTAACAAAACCATCAAATCCATTAGAAAAATATTCTGAACCTGAAGCTAATAGTATCACGGCAACCACAAACATGATGATCGCCTGTACCGTGTTAGTATAGACCATAGAATTGGCTCCCCCAAACATGGTATATCCAAAAACAAAAGTGATTAATCCCATTAAAACGTAAAATGGTTCTAGATTCAAAGACTTGGAAATTATCTGGGTAAGACCAACACAAATCAGAACTATAAAAGTGATGAGCAATAAAGATAATATTGCAAAGAATATAGTTAGGCCTTTTGAGTCATACCTTTTCCCGATCCATTGCGCCATGGTTAAGGCCTTTACTGTGGAACCATGTTTCTGAAAGGCTTTGGTAAAAAATATGAGAGAGGCGAAAATAGCTATAGGCATCACGATCCCGAAGGAAATTATCCCTGCGAAACCATATAATGCTATAAACCCGGGATTGATTATAAAAGTTGCTGCACTTGTCATAGAAGCAGCCAGACTTAATCCAACCGTCCATGCAGGAAAGCCATTACTCCCTAAAGCAAAATCATCAATATTCTTCGTTTTTAGATTCCCCCTGATCACAAAAAAAAGAATGACCAGAGCATAAACAACTAATAAAATGGTGACGTAAAGACTCCAGGTTTCTGAGGCGAACATATATGATTAATTACAAAACGTGAATTTAGGATTCTGTATTTACGAATTAACATCATTTTAGGAAATATAAAGTACGACTTAAGAGATTTATATATTTTTATAAATATCTCCTCTTTGATAATAAGACTTTCAATAAGTGTGACTTATTAATTTACTAGGATTCAAAAGTCTTTTAATACATTTATGGCAAGGCTAAGATAGTCGGTTATGAAACGTAGAAACTTTATAAAAAATACCGGGATTGCCGGAGTTGCTTTAAGCGCTACTCCATCAATTTTCTCAAAACCCTTATTAATCGAATTGAATATGATCAACAAATATCCGGTTGCCGTCGCAACCTGGAATTTCCAGAATGCAACTAAAATGGCTGGTGCCGAACTTGCCAGAGGCGCTACTGCACTTGATGCGGTAGAAAAAGGTGTAATGGTTGAAGAAGCAAACCTTAAAAATACAACAGTTGGAAATGGCGGTGCACCAGACAGGGATGGGAATGTAACCCTGGACGCCTGTATCATGTCACCAGATGGAAATGCCGGATCTGTAGTTTACCTAAAAGAAATTGAACATCCGGTTTCGGTTGCCCGGAAAGTAATGGAAGAAACTCCACATGTTATGCTTGCTGGAGAAGGTGCGCTACAATTTGCGATTCAGCAGGGATTTAAAAGAAAAAATTTACTCACTGAAGAATCGGAAAAGGCCTGGAAAAAATGGCTGGAACATAAAGAATACAAACCTATCATAAATATTGAAAATCACGATACCATCGGGATGCTTTGTTTAGATTCAAAAGGCGATATTGCTGGAGCCTGTACCACTTCCGGACTTTCTTATAAGATCAATGGCCGGGTTGGAGATTCCCCCATTATTGGTGCCGGATTGTTTCTGGATAATGAAGTAGGCGGTGCTGTAGGTACAGGAATGGGTGAAGCTATCATGAAAAGTGTAGGAAGTTTTCTTATCGTGGAATTAATGAGACAGGGAAAATCTCCCCAGGAAGCTTGTGAAGAAGCAGTTATGAGAACTGTTAGAACAGCTGCAAACTATAAAGATTTCCAGGTAGCATATATCGCTTTGAATAAAAAAGGAGAGATAGGTTTATATTGTATCCATAAGGGATTTAGTTACGCTAAATTTTATGAGGGAGAAAGTACTGATAACCCAAGCAAATCCTATTTAGATTCATAATTATCCAGTGCTACTTTAAGCAAGAGTAATTTTATCTTCGTAGTTTTGAAATAATCTCATTTTTATATTTAAACATTTCCAATGGCCGATCAAAAACGCCTTTTTTTATTAGACGCATACGCTTTAATTTTTCGTGGTTATTACGCTTTTATCAAGAACCCAAGGATCAATTCCAAAGGTTTTAATACTTCCGCGATCATGGGTTTCACCAATTCCCTATTTGATGTAATTCGAAGAGAAAAACCGGATCATTTAGCAGTATGCTTCGATAAAGATGGTAGTAAAGAGCGTACTGAAATGTTTTCAGATTATAAGGCGAATAGAGATGAAACACCAGAACCAATCAGGGAGGCAATTCCTATTATCCAGGATATTCTGAAAGCGATGCATATTCCGGTTGTGGAATGTGCGGGTATGGAAGCCGATGACATCATTGGAACCTTAGCAAAGCAGGCTGAAAAGGAGAATTACAAAGTTTATATGGTTACTCCAGATAAAGATTTTGCCCAGCTGGTTTCTGAAAATATTTTCATGTATCGCCCGGCGAGAATGGGCAACGGAATCGAAATCTGGGGAATTCCTGAAGTTCAGAAAAAATTCGAAGTAGAAAGACCCGAACAGGTGATCGACTTTCTGGGAATGATGGGAGATTCTGTAGATAATATACCTGGACTCCCGGGAGTAGGAGAAAAAACAGCTAAAAAATTCATTAAAAAATATGGCAGCATGGAAGGTCTTCTGGCTAATACAGAGGACCTAAAAGGCAAAATGAAAGAGAAGGTGATCGAGAATGCAGAGTTAGGAAGGCTTTCTAAAAAACTCGCCACTATTTTTATAGACTGTGATGTAAAGTTTCATGCGGAAGATTATGAACTTTCAAGGCCTGACGGAGATAAGGTTCAGGCGATTTTTGAAGATCTCGAATTTAGAAGACTAAAAGATCAATTTATAAAATTATTTAGTGGAGAAGAGGAAGCTCAACCAACACAGGTTTCAAATTCTCCTTCTGCCAGGAGTAATGCCCAGGCAACTGCCGGAGCCGGTCAATTCTCATTATTTGGAGGTGACAGCGAAGAGATCGAAAGGACCTCTTCCCGAACGAATCTTACAGACACACCTCACTTCTATCAGTCATTAAGCACTGAAATGGCCAGGAACCTTTTTGCAGAAAAGCTTCTTAAACAAAAAAGTGTATGTTTTGATACTGAAACGACAAGCCTGAATACACTGGAGGCGGAATTGGTTGGAATTGCTTTTTCCTGGGAAGCTGGCAAAGGTTTTTATATACCATTCCCGGAAGACAGGGAGGAAGCTCAAAAAATCATAGAAGAATTAAGAGAATTCTTCGAAAATGATACGATTGAAAAAATAGGTCAGAACCTTAAATATGATATTGAAGTTCTGGATAAATATAGGATAAAGGTAAAAGGACCGTTATTCGATACTATGATCGCGCATTACCTTATTAACCCCGATATGCGCCATAATATGGATGTACTATCTGAAACTTACCTGAACTATACCCCTCAGCCAATTTCAGAATTGATCGGTAAAAAAGGTAAAAATCAGGGGAGCATGAGAGATGTCCCTCTTGAAAAGCTAACCGAATATGCTGCAGAAGATGCGGATATCACTTTTCAGCTTAAGAATTTATTTGAAAAGGAACTGGACGAGGCTGAAACGAGGAAACTATTCAATGAAATTGAAATTCCACTGGTTAGAGTCCTTGCAGATATGGAACTGGAAGGGATCAATCTCGATGAAGAATACTTAAAGTCTTTATCTGCTGCTTTAGCTTCAGACATAAAAGACCTGGAAGCGAAAATATATGAAGCTGCGGGGGAAGAATTTCTAATAAGTTCTCCAAAGCAATTAGGGATCATTTTGTTTGAAAAAATGGAATTATCCAAGAAACCTAAGAAAACCAAAACAGGACAATATTCAACCAGCGAAGATGTACTTTCAGTCCTGGCAGATGAGCACGATATAGTTCGTCACGTGCTTGATTATCGCGGATTGGTAAAACTTCAGAATACTTATGTTGATGCATTGCCTAACCAGGTAGAAAAAACTACGGGTAGAGTTCATACAGATTACGTACAAACCACCGCTGCGACGGGAAGACTAAGCTCGAATAATCCTAATCTTCAGAATATTCCTATTAGAACAGAACGAGGACGACAGGTTAGAAAAGCTTTTGTTCCAAGAGATGAGAATTACGTCTTACTCGCTGCCGATTATTCGCAGATAGAACTTAGGATCATTGCGGCACTAAGTAATGAGGAAAATATGATCAAGGCTTTCCAGAATGGTGAAGATATCCATGCTTCTACCGCGGCGAAAGTTTTCAATGTGCCTTTAGAAGAAGTGACCCGTGAGCAGAGAAGCAACGCGAAAACGGTAAATTTCGGGATCATATATGGAGTTTCTGCTTTCGGATTAAGCAACCAGACTTCACTTTCCAGAAGTGAATCAAAAGAACTGATCGATACTTATTACAAGACTTATCCCAAACTGAGCAATTTCATTGCAGACCAGGTGGAATTCGCCAGGGAACATGGTTATGTTTCAACAGTTTTAGGCAGAAGAAGATATTTAAAAGATATCAATTCCCGAAATCAGGTAGTTCGCGGTGCCGCAGAACGTAATGCTGTAAATGCACCTATCCAGGGAAGTGCTGCAGACATCATTAAGCTTGCAATGATCAACATTCATAAAAAATTGAAGGACGAAAATTACAAGACCAAAATGTTGCTTCAGGTACATGATGAATTGGTTTTCGACGCCCATAAAGATGAATTGGAAAAGGTCCAGGAAATGATAAAATCTGAAATGGAAAGTGCATATAAACTGGAAGTTCCTCTAGATGTAGATCTTGGAATTGGTGAAAACTGGCTGGAAGCCCATTAATTTGACACTATGAAAAAGGGAATTTTCGTCACACTTATAATTGGTCTACTCGCGGCTTGTGAAGATCAAAAATCCATCAGTTCCTATGACCCGATTGACTGGGAAACCAGGGGTGTAGAAAGTTCTGTGACAGATTCCCTGGAGAAGGGCAGATCCTATCTTTCTGTCTATTCAGCAATCTACAGCCAGACCGAGCATAGAACGCACAATCTTACTACTACCGTGAGCATGAGGAATATCAATGCAGATGATACTATCTATATTGACAAGGCTGAATATTTCAATACTAAAGGAAAGGCGATACGCACCTATTTTGATCACCCAATTTATATCGCTCCTATGGAAACTGTAGAAATCGTGGTTGATGAAACCGATGTTGAAGGAGGAACCGGAGCCAATTTTATTTTTGAATGGTCGGTTAAAGACTCTATTGCTGAACCATTATTTGAGGGCGTGATGATCTCCACTTCGGGACAACAAGGTTTGTCTTTTACCAGTAAAGGAGTCCGCATTGAGTAAGACGAACTCCCTTATATCACTACAATATAAATCTATAAGTCGCCTTTATTAAAAAGGTGTTCTGAGGTTTCTGCCTGAATAACTGGGTATCTACAATTCCGCTAAAGCTATCGCTCACATCCCCAGCTCCATTAACCCCCTGAGACCACACAAAGAAAATTTCAGATCCGGGAATGTATTCCCAACGGGCTACCAGATTCGAACGAAATTGCACATGGACAAAATCTGGATTTCCTAAAGAATAATCCATTATACCATTTTGATTTTCATCTATTAAATAAGAATCGTTTTCGAAGCTAATCTGCTCATCATCATAATAGGTTATTCGCGTATTCAGATCTTTTGCCACAGGATCGTTCACATAATTCAGATTTGAATAATCGGCTTTAAAAATAAATGGTTGGCCGTAATATTGAATAGATAAATTCGGGTTTATACTATAGTTCACTCTTAGTGTGGCACTCAAACTTTCTGCATCGATCTCTCCAAGAATATATCGTGTATTATCACTGAAAGTTCGTTCAGTTATATATTGAGTTTTACTAGGATTTTGCTCATATTCTAAGTCTAAAGAAAGATTTAAGGAATTTAAGGGTTGATATTTTGCTCCAACTACATATCTCCTTAGACCAAAAGCATCCTGTTTTGCCTGGGAATGTACATAACCTGCCTTGAAGCTCAATTTTTTACGTTGATCTGTTCCGGAAAACAAATACCAGAAATTTTCTTCATTATATCTCCATCTTGGCCCACCCCGTAAAAATGAATTTACAAAAATCCTCGGTTTATGTGCGGCTCCTGCTTCACTCCACCAGTTATTCTTATAATTTATAAACCCACCAATTTCATATTGTATCCTGTTATAATTCCCTTCAAAATCAAATGCACTTGTTTGTTCAACACCAATATTTGCTCTTCTAAACCAACTAGTTGATTCATTAAAAAGTCTTCTAATTCCTATATATTGTCGAATATCATCTGCCTGACGTAAAAATCCGATATCATTTGTTTCCAGTTCTGGCGAGATCCATTTTCCGCCGGCGTTATATCGCCATTTACCACCTCCTCCTTTTCCTATCTCAAATCTACCTCCGGTACCGGTAAGCGAAGTTCTGTTTGGATCTACTTCTACATGCTTTGCGCCTTCCCTTTGGAATAAATGAACTATAGATTGCTGGGTATTTAGAATAGCCTCCTTACTACCACGCACATGACTCAATACTGCATTTCCTTCTATATAATAATTTCTGTCTTTCCAATTATGCTTAAAGTCGAGCCCTCCCGAAAATGCTTGAGTATGAAGAAATGAAAGCTCATCTTCAATATTCCTATGCGTTGCTGTAAACATCGTTCCTACATAGCTATTCCTCTCATTGAAATCCTTTTGAACTCTTCCCACAAAATAATTCGTTAGTGGCTCTACTATCGCTTCAGATTCTCCTCCTTCTTCTGAAATGACCTGAGCATACTCCTTACCGGTAACAGATTCCAGCACCCCGATGGTCCAGCCATCTTCGGTTTTACCGCTGAACTTTGCTGCGCCCAGAATTGTCGTATTGTTCGGTTGATCAACATAAGCCACACCAGAACCTGCATAAATCTGTCTTTGCGGAGCCCTTCCAATCCTTCTGGAAAAGAAGAGATTATCCTGAGAATTTGTAAAACTGTAATCGAAGACATTCTTATTTTCTACAAAAAAGGGTCTTCTTTCCTGAAAAAATATCTCAAATCCATCCAGCGCCACTGCTCCAGGATCGGCATCCACCTGGCCGAAATCAGGATTTATAGTTAGGTCTAAAGTAAGATCGTTTGTAATGCCAATTTTCGCATCCAGTCCAGCAGTTAACTCTGCTTCTTTCCCATCTCGAAAAGGATTTCCCGCCTCTCCCTCATAAGTTTTGTATTTAGAGACAGAATACGGCTGGATTTCTAATTGCTTTTGAGGTTTCAGGTCTTTTAGTCCATGAAGCTCCCCAAAAGAGCTTACCCAACCTGCAGGATTTGCCGGAATAGGTTGCCAGGTAGATCGTTCCTCTTTACTGAAGTATCTCCTGGTAGACTGAATACCCCAAACCTGGTCTTTCCCACTACTAAAACGCAGCTGGCTTAATGGAATTCGAAGCTCAGCCGTCCAGCCTTCTTCGTCAATATTCGTTTTCACGTACCAGATGGGATTCCAGCTACTATCCCAATTATTCCCATTGTTAGATACAAATTCATCCCCTTTAACACCACTTACCGATGTTGTAAATGAAAATGCAGTACGATCGTCATTATAACTATCAATATTAAGTTCGATCCAGTCCCCAGGAAAATCATCTCTCCTGCCCATTCTCTGAACAATATTTTCAGGATCGGGTTCATAGCAACGAAACGCTACATAAAGATTCTTATCGTCGTAAACAATCTTCATTTTAGTCTGTTGGCTTGGAGGAGTGCTATTATCCGGTTCCCATTCGATGAAATCTGAAGTCCACTCTACCGTATTCCAGGCAGCATCTTCAATATTTCCGTCAATTTTAATAGGCTTCTGGTCTTTAACCGAAATAGTATTATAGGTTCTCTTGGCAAAACTGACATCTAATTCTGGTTTTGCCTTTGCTGAAGATTGAGAATGTAGCTGGTTTATGGAAATCGAAATAAAACATAATAGCACAATTGATTTGATGAATTTCATTATAATTGACTGATGGTTCTATTAAAAGACGAGAAAGTTTTTACAGTGTTACGCTTTATTGATAAAAAAACCTCACAAACTAACGCTTGTGAGGTTTTCTAACTAACACTAAAACTACAATTAGAAAAGGTACACTATACTTTAGTATACTCTACTTCTAAAATTCTTATTGGTGAAGCCTGTGTATTCCCAGGATCATTCACATATTGACTAGATTCAATTTTCGTTACATCTAATGAAAACTTATTAGTTTCCAGATTAATGAGCTTTTTGTGGGTAAAAGTTGTATTGTTTATTTCTACGTTTAGAATTAAACTATCATTGCTCACTTCCCAATCACCAGCATCCACTCTATCTGTCAAACAGGAAAATTCATCATTGGTAGAACCAGACTCAAAAGTCATTTGGGCATTATTAGATATAAACGTGCCATCTTCATCAAATGTTATACTCATTGTGTTAAAACAGCTGGTTTCATCCAAAAGATTTCTGCTATACACTTCATCATCATTTAAATTGATAGCAGTATCTGCCATCATACCAGAAAGTTCCCAGTAACCAATCATATCATTCTTACTAACTGCAGTTGCATTACTTACTTTAAGGTGAGTGTCCACAGACACTTCTTCTTTACTACAGCTGGCCATTAGAAGAATCAGCAGGCTCAAACTAACGAAAGTATTCCATTTAAACAAGTTAATCGTTTTCATAGGGCATATATATTTAGGGTACAAAATTAAAATACGAGCTTCTGTTTTTAGGACTTTATTAACATTTATATTGTCGTTAATCGGTTTTTAACGTTTCTTACCGAATTGTAAAACGCAGAAAAACTTTCATTATTACTCTTACCTCCTATTAGATTATTTATATAGTTATAATATTTTCATCAAAAATTTTTACAGTTTAGATTTGACTGAAAATCAAGCCCTTCAAAGCAAATAAAATAATCTTTTCGGTATTTGCTATATAGATTTATAATTGTACATTTGCACCCCTGTTTTCCCGATTGAGATTCGGGTAGATGGGATTGGAATGTTTAATAATTAGTAAAATCAATTGGTGTGGACACATTAAGTTACAAAACAGTATCGGCTAACAAAGCCACCAGAACCAAAGAATGGGTTGTGGTAGATGCTGACGGACAAAATTTAGGTCGTCTTGCTTCAAGAGTAGCATACCTACTTAGAGGAAAGCACAAGCCTAATTTCACCCCACATGTTGATTGCGGAGACAATGTTATTGTATTGAATGCGCAGGGAATCAACTTAACTGGAAAAAAATGGGACTCTAAAGAGTACATCCGTCACACGGGTTATCCAGGTGGTCAAAGAAGTCTGACAGCTTCAGAACTTTTCGAGAAAAATCCAGAGAGACTAGTCGAAAAGTCAATTAAAGGGATGCTTCCTAAGAACAAACTTGGAGCAGAACTATTCAGAAATTTAAAGGTTTATGTAGGATCTGAACATGATCACGAAGCTCAAAAACCTAAAACTATTAACTTAAACGACGTTAAGTAATGGAGGTAATTCACAAAATTGGCCGTAGAAAAACAGCTGTGGCCCGTGTATATGTTTCAGAAGGAAAAGGAAACATTACCGTAAACAAGAAAGACCTTAAAGATTACTTCACAACTGGAACACTTTTATATAAAGTAAACCAGCCGTTGATGCTAACCGAAAACGAAGGAAACTTCGACGTTAAAATTAACGTATACGGTGGTGGTATCACTGGACAAGCTGAAGCGATCCGTCTTGCATTATCAAGAGCTATGATGGCGCTAGACGAAGAAAACCATGGCGTACTTAAGCCAGAAGGTCTTCTTACAAGAGATCCACGTATGGTAGAACGTAAGAAATTCGGTCAGAAGAAAGCCCGTAAGAAATTCCAGTTCTCTAAACGTTAATATTATTACCGGAATATTTTCCGGGGAGTTCATAAAAAAATTAATTTTTTGTTGTTATTCTGTTCATGCCGGGCAGAAGTTAGTTTAGCATCTAAACGGTCAGGGCCGTACTTATTAAGTAGCCACCTGGTTGTTGCTATCTCAACAGAACGTAAACTATTACAAAAATGGCAAACAAAGTAGAAGTAAAAGAATTACTTGATGCTGGTGTTCATTTTGGACACTTAACAAGACGCTGGAACCCGAACATGGCCCCATATATCTATATGGAGCGTAACGGAATCCACATCATCAACTTATATAAAAGTGCTGCTAAAATGCAGGAAGCAGGTGATGCTCTTGCAAAGATCGCAGCAAGCGGAAGAAAGATCCTTTTCGTAGCTACAAAGAAACAAGCGAAAGAGATCGTTGCTGAACAAGCTGAAAAGGCTAACATGCCTTATATCACAGAGCGTTGGCCTGGTGGTATGCTTACAAACTTCGTTACTATTCGTAAAGCTGTTAAGAAAATGGCTTCTATTGATAGAATGAAGAAAGACGGAACTTTTAACTCTCTTTCTAAGAAAGAACGTTTACAGGTAGATCGTCTTAGAGCTAAGCTAGAAAAGAACTTAGGTTCTATCTCAGACATGTCAAGACTTCCAGCTGCGCTTTTCGTTGTAGATACTACACGTGAGCACATTGCGATCAAAGAAGCACAAAAACTAAACATTCCAATTTTTGCGATGGTAGATACAAACTCCGATCCACGTGAGGTTGATTATCTAATTCCATCTAACGACGATGCTTCTAAATCTATTAGCAAAGTTGTTTCTTACGTTGCAGATTCTATCGTAGAAGGTCTTTCAGAAAGAAAATCTGATAAACCTGCTAAGAAGAAAGAAGAAAAAGCTTCGAAAGAAGAGAAGTCAGATAAAGCTCCAAAAGCAACAAAGGAGAAAGCTGAAGTTCCTTCTAAAGATGCCGAAGACAAAAAGGCAATGAAAGAAGCTAAGAAAGATGTAAAGCTAGAATCTAAAAGTGAAACTTTAGACAAAGCAAAATCATCTAACGAAGAAGAATAAAAATAACGTTTTCATAAAATCTAAAAGTCGTTTAGTTTCTTTCTTTACAGTGAGTTTCTAAACGACTTTTTTCAATAAAAAACAATATTATGGCTAAGATAACCGCCGCTGAAGTAAATAAATTAAGAAAAGCTACTGGTGCAGGAATGATGGACTGCAAGAAAGCATTAGTTGAAGCTGAAGGTGATTTTGACGCTGCAATCGAATTGCTTCGTAAGAAAGGTCAGAAAGTTGCTGCAAAGAGAGCCGACAGAGATTCTTCTGAAGGTGCTGCAATTGCACAGGTAAATAAAGATAACTCTAGAGGAGTTATTATTTCTCTTAACTGTGAGACTGACTTTGTTGCGAAAAATGATGATTTCATCAAAATGGCTAATGATTTCGCTGAAATCGCACTTAACTATTCTTCTAAAGAAGATTTCTTAAAAGCAGATTACAAAGGGATCACTGTTGAAGACAAACTTACTGAGCAAACAGGTGTTATCGGTGAAAAGATCGAGATAGGTGCTTTCAAAACTCTGGAAGCTCCATTCGTAGGATCTTACATCCACGCTGGAAACAAGATCGCTGTTCTTACAGGCCTTTCTAAGAATGTTGACGGAGCTGACGAAGCTGCGAAAAACGTTTCTATGCAGGCTGCTGCAATGAACCCGGTTGCACTTAATGAAGATGGTGTTGACCAGGCTACGATAGACAAAGAGATCGAGATCGCTAAAGATACTTTGAGAGAAGAAGGAAAGCCAGAAAACATGTTAGACAAGATCGCTCAGGGAAAACTTCAGCGTTTCTTCAAAGACAACACTTTGGTACACCAGGCATACATTAAAGACAACAAGCAAAGCGTTGCACAGTACGTTAAGTCTGTAGACAACGATCTTGAAGTTGTTGCCTTTGAAAGAGTAGCTTTAGGATAATCACTATTGAATATATTTAAAAGAGGTTTTATTCACTTAAAACCTCTTTTTTTATACTCACATTTTTGTATCGTCAAGCTGAACTAGATTCAGCTTCTCATGAGATCCTGAAGCAAGTTCAGGATGACGAGCTAAGTCATTTCGATGAAGCAAAGCGACTGAGAAACCTCATTTTTAATATTCAGCTAATAAGAGATCTCTCCCTCTGGTCGAGATGACCTCACCCAGTTATTATTTATCTTTACAAAATGTCAAACCAACCTTTCAAATTCAAACACTTCAGCATAGACCAGGATAGATGTGCCATGAAAATTGGTACTGACGGAGTTCTTCTTGGAGCATGGTCTTCACTTGATCATAATCCCGATAGTATTCTGGATATAGGTACAGGAACCGGTCTGATATCTTTAATGCTTGCTCAGAGATCTGACGCCCAACTTATAGATGCGCTAGAAATCGAAGAAAATGCCTATGAGCAATCTGTAGAGAATTTTGAGAAGAGTGATTGGGGCGACCGACTTTTCTGTTATCATGCAGCCTTTGATGAATTTGTAGAGGAAATGCAGGATGAAGAAAAATATGATCTTATTATTTCCAATCCGCCTTTCTTTTCTGAAGACTATAAAACAGGAAACGAGAACCGGGACCAGGCAAGATTTGCCGAAGCACTACCATTGACAGAATTAATCGAAGGTGCTTCCCTCCTACTTTCTGAAACTGGTCGCTTAGATATGATCATTCCATTTTCAGAGGAACGCAATGCCCTTAATATTGGAAAAAACCATGGATTATTTCCTTATAAGATCACCAGAGTTAAAGGAACTGACTCTGCGCCTATCAAAAGAAGTCTTATCAGCTTTAGTTTTAGTGAAACTGAACCAGAAATCGATGAATTAGTTTTAGAGATCTCAAGACACAATTATACTGAAGAATTCAAAGCTCTAGTTAAAGATTTTTACCTAAAGTTATAGTTCTTTTTACCAATCTACGTCATGTTGAACTTGATTCAGCATCTCACATTTATCAATATATCTTAAGACCCTGGATCAAGTTCAAAGTGACGTTTTGATTTAAACTTTCAATTCCTGAACCACATCAGGATTAAAAATCAGCCATTTAAAGCCTCCGTAAAAAAGATTGCTTCTCATAAAAGACTTGGTTACATTTGTTGGAAACACTACACAAATGAAACCAGATCAATTTCAGGCTCCTGATTATTATAATATTGACGAGCTTTTATCAGAAGAACATAAAATGGTTCGCGACGCCACCAGAGAATGGGTAAAACGTGAGGTTTCACCTATTATCGAAGATGCGGCGCAAAATGCAAAATTCCCTAAACAACTTATAAACGGTCTTGCCGAAATAGGTGCTTTTGGACCTTATATCCCAGAAGAATATGGTGGGGCTGGATTAGATCAAGTATCATATGGTTTGATCATGCAGGAAATTGAACGTGGCGATAGTGGAATTAGATCTACCGCATCGGTTCAATCTTCCCTGGTGATGTATCCCATCTTTAAATACGGAACTGAAGAACAGAAGAAGAAATTCCTCCCTAAACTAGCTTCAGGTGAATTTATTGGTTGCTTTGGTTTAACCGAACCAGATCATGGCTCTAATCCGGGTGGGATGACCACAAATTTTAAAGACAAAGGAGATCATTATCTATTGAATGGAGCGAAAATGTGGATCTCAAACTCTCCATTTGCAGATATCGCTATCGTATGGGCAAAAAATGAAGAAGGAAGAATCCACGGGTTGATCGTTGAAAGAGGAATGGAAGGTTTCACAACTCCGGAAACGCATAACAAATGGTCACTAAGGGCCAGTGCCACTGGAGAATTGATCTTTGATAATGTAAAAGTACCAAAGGAGAACCTGATGCCGAACAAATCTGGTTTAGGAGCGCCACTTGGCTGTCTTGACTCTGCTCGCTACGGAATCGCATGGGGAGCAATTGGAGCTGCTATGGACTGTTATGATACGGCATTGAGATATGCCAAGGAAAGAGAACAGTTTGGAGTACCAATTGCCTCGAAGCAGCTTCAGCAAAAAAAACTTGCAGAGATGATCACCGAGATCACAAAGGCTCAGTTAATGGCTTGGAGACTGGGAACTTTAAGAGACCAGGGAAAAGCCACTTCGGCACAAATTTCTATGGCTAAAAGAAATAATGTGGAAATGGCTATCAATATCGCCAGAGAAGCGAGACAGATCCTTGGAGGAATGGGAATCACAGGGGAATATAGCATCATGAGACATATGATGAACCTCGAGAGTGTTATTACTTATGAAGGTACGCACGATATTCATCTTCTAATTACCGGAATGGATATTACCGGACACGCAGCTTTTTAATTTCAGTAATTATGAAAAGACTTCACTATCAAATTGAGATTAAATGCCCCCAGGAAAATGTTTTCTCAACTATGCTGAACGAGAAACATTACAGAGAATGGACGGCTATTTTTTCACCAGGTTCACATTACGAAGGTAACTGGGAAGAAGGCAGTGAAATTAAATTTCTTACCATTACTGATAGTGGAGAAAAGGAAGGTATGTTAAGCAAGATCAAAAAAGTTGAAGCAAATAAATATATTAGTATTCAACATTTGGCTATGCTTCAAAAAGGTAAAGAAATACCATTTAAAGGTGGTAGTTTTTACGAGAACTATTATTTTGTAGCTAAAGGAAATTCTACGGTTCTAAAAGTAGAAATGGATACCGAAGACGACTGGTTCGATTATTTCGATAAGACCTGGCCAAAGGCACTACAGAAATTAAAAGAAGTTTGCGAAGAAAATTGTTAGTATTTACAAGAGATCAAAACAAGGGCAACGTTTACAACGCTTGCCCTTTTTAAATTTTTCACAGCACTCTTTCTTCAATGGTTTTGGCTTTTTAGCAGATACGCCGTCTACTCGCAAATAATCTTTAGATTTATTTGAATAGAACACTATAACATTTATGTAATTCATAATATGATGAGCCATATTTTTAATTTAACTCAAAAGGCTGATTTTCTGAGTTAAACAAGCCATAAAAAGCTTCTAAGATTTTCTAAATACTCCTTCACATTTTACCTTTGCAGAAAATTTGAAAAGATTATGATCAAAGAGATAAACGAAAGTTTAGAACCTCTAACCAGCCAGCTAATAAATCATTCTTTATATAAAAAGATCAATACTCCGGAACAGCTTCAAATCTTTATGGAGCATCATGTTTTTGCGGTATGGGATTTTATGTCACTTTTAACTGCACTACAGGAAATTCTAACAAAAACAACCAATCCATGGTTACCTGTTGGAGATCCTGAAACACGATATCTTATAAATGAGATCGTGCTTGCAGAAGAAACAGATATCAACATGCAGGGAAAACGTCAAAGTCATTTTGAAATGTATCTTGACGCCATGGAAACTTCAGGCGCTAGCAAAAAGAAAATAGAGGAATTTTTAATGCAGGTTTCTCATGGTACAGATATCTTTCTGATAATCGCTACGAGCAAATTACCTATCAGCATCAAGCAGTTTCTAAAACATACTTTCGAAGTGGTCTACAGTAGAGAACCTCATAAGATCGCTTCAGCCTTTACTTTTGGGCGTGAGGGGCTAATACCGGATATGTTTTCTTCTATCATTGAAAAAGTGCAACAGAACTTTCCAGAAGATGATCTTAGCCTGTTTAAATACTACTTTGACCGTCATATTGAATTAGACGGTGATGAACATGGACCAATGGCTTTTAAAATGGTAGAAGATCTTTGCGGAAATGATGAAAGAAAATGGGAGGACGTAAAGTTAACTGCTGAAAAGTCTTTGAAAAGCAGACTTGAACTCTGGACTGGAATTGAGAAAGAAATTGAAGCAAAGACTGGAATAGAATATGCTTAGTGGAGAAGATTACTTCGCTTCGCTCTTTAAGACTATATAAAATTAAAAAACCTGAACTCACGTTCAGGTTTTTTAATTTTATTCAGATGCGGCAGCGATTCGAACTTCGAGGCCATCAAGACCATCTGTAATGGGGATCTGACAACTAAGTCTACTATTGTCTTCTACAAAAAAGGCCTGATCTAACATATCTTCTTCTTCATAGCTCTTCTCGGGTAACATATGTTCAAAATTCAGAATATAACACTGGCAGGAAGCGCACATGGCCATTCCCCCACAAATTCCAATAGTACCTTCAGGAGCCAGTTCGTAAGAACGGATCACTTCCATAAGGTTCATGTTCATATCTGTTGGAGCGTCTACAGTGTGAGCCTCTCCTTCACGATCTATAATTGTTATTTTAACGTCAGACATCTTATCAATAATATCAATTCGTCAAGCTGAACTCGATTCGGCTTCTCATAAGATCCTGACCCTTCGCTCAAGGTCCTACAGGATGACGACTTTTTAATTAATACTCTTTACTACTTCTTTTTTAGCCTCTTTCTTACTTCCGTCAAATCCGCTAACACCACTCACGGTAGTATATTTCATCACGTATTTCTTATCTGGATTAATGCGTTGGTAGGCGCTTTGACACATGATCGCAGCTTCATGGAAACCACAAAGGATCAGTTTCAACTTACCTTTGTACGTATTAACATCTCCAATAGCATAGATTCCTGGAATATTGGTTTGATAATCATAAGCATTATCAACCTTAATTGCGTTCTTTTCGATCTCAAGCCCCCAGTTCCCTATAGGTCCAAGCTTAGGTGAAAGTCCGAATAAAGGAATAAAGTGATCTGTTTCCTTCAGCTCTTCTCCTCTAGCTTCGTCTTTATGTCTAATCAAAACAGAATCAAGCTCATCCTCACCTTTCAGATCAACAACTTCAGCATCTGTTATAAGATTGATCTTCCCTATTTTTGACAGCTCTTCAACTTTTTCTACGGAATCTAAAGCTCCTCGGAAATCTTTTCTTCTATGCACCAATGAAACTTCTGAAGCAACATCGGCCAGGAAAATACTCCAGTCTAATGCAGAATCTCCTCCACCGGCAATTACCACTTTCTTATCTCTATAAACTTCAGGATCTCGAATGATATAAGCAACACCTTTATCTTCGTAATTCCTGATAGAAGGGATTGGCGGTTTTCTTGGTTCAAAACTACCCAGACCGCCGGCAATTACTACTACCGGAGCATGATGCTTTGTTCCTTTACTTGTGGTAACTATAAAACTCCCATCTTCCTGCTTATCTATTGTTTCAGCTCTTTCTCCTAAAGTAAAACCAGGCTCAAAAGGCTTGATCTGCTCCATCAGGTTATCTACCAGTTCCCCTGCCAATACCTCCGGAAATCCGGGAATATCGTAAATAGGTTTCTTAGGGTAAATTTCGGAACACTGCCCCCCGGGTTGCGGAAGAGCGTCTATTAGGTGACATTTTAATTTTAGTAATCCGGCTTCAAACACGGCAAATAAGCCTGTAGGACCGGCACCAATGATAAGTATATCGGTTTTAATCATGTTTGAATTCAATTAAAAGGCAGTTACTATCTTTCAATATTTACTACCTGTTCTATTTGAGGCACATATTTCTTAATGGTCATTTCAACACCGCTTTTTAAGGTCATTTGGTTAACCGTGCATCCAACGCACGCACCTTCCAACTGAACTTTAACCAGGCGATCATCCTCTATTGAAACCAAAGAGATATTCCCTCCATCACTTTCCAGAAACGGACGTATCTCTGCCAATGCCTTTTCAACATTAATTTTAACTTCTTCGCTTGTCATCTATTTTTTATTAACAGCGCTACAACCTGCCATGGTCGTAATCTTGATCGCTTCGGTTGGAGGTAAATCTTTATTTCTATTTACGGTTTCCTGTACCATATTTCTGGTGATCTCTTCAAAAGCAGATTCCAGCGGAGTGGCAGTTTGCAATGCTGCAGGTCTACCAATATCTCCAGACTCTCTCAAACTTTGTACCAATGGAATTTCCCCCAGGAATGGAACCTTAAGATCTTCGGAAAGATTTTTTGCTCCTTCCTGCCCAAATATATAATACTTGTTATCTGGCAATTCCTCTGGTGTAAAGTAGGCCATATTCTCAACGATACCAAGCACTGGAACATTAATACTTTCCTGCTGGAACATCGCTACTCCTTTTTTGGCATCTGCTAAAGCAACATTTTGAGGCGTACTTACAATTACAGAACCGGTAATAGGAAGTGACTGCATAATGGAAAGATGAATATCTCCAGTTCCCGGTGGAAGATCTATTAGCATAAAATCTAATTCTCCCCAATCTGCATCAAAGATCATTTGATTCAAGGCTTTAGCGGCCATTGGTCCTCTCCATACTACAGCCTGACTAGGTTTAGTGAAAAATCCGATAGATAGAATTTTAACACCGTAATTCTCAACCGGCTTCATTTTAGATTTCCCGTTTACGGTTACTGAAAGTGGTCTTTCAGCTTCTACATCAAACATCATTGGTGTAGATGGCCCATAAATATCGGCATCAAGAATACCAACTTTAAAGCCCATTTTCGCTAGGGTAACTGCAATATTAGAGGTTACGGTTGATTTCCCTACTCCTCCTTTTCCAGAAGCAACGGCTATAATATTCTTAATTCCGGGTATGGCTTTTCCCTTGATCTCAGGCTGTTTTTTCTCTGGAGCCTGAACTTTAATATTTACTTTGACCTTAGCTTTTTCATAAACCTTTTCATGGATCACTTTCATTACATCCACTTCAGCTCTTTTTTTAATATGAAGTGCGGGTGTACTTAACACAAGATCCACCACTACCTCATCGCTAAAAGTCATTACATTCTGAACAACACCGCTTTCAACCATATTACTTCCATCTCCTGCTACAGATATGGTTTCCAGGGCTTTTAAAATCTCTTTTCTGTCTAATTTCATATATGAATTTTAATCAGATTCTTAAGCTTATATAGACTGATTCTAAATGCAAATATAGTTGGAAAAGCTAAGAATACGAAGAATTTAGCCAATTTAGATCTATGTAATAATAGTCTGAAATTATAGGCTGGAAAGTACTAGATTTCCTGGGGAAGTTCTTTCATGGGATCCCAGAAATGCTTTTTAAAATCAAGGATCTGGAGCTCTTTAATCTGCACACCCTCTTCTTCAAGCAGTTGTTGCATGGCATTTGTGCCTCCAAAATGGTGCTTCCCGGTAAGCACACCATTTCTATTTACAACTCTATGCGCAGGTACATCTTCCAGGTTATGAGAAGAATTCATCGCCCAACCTACCATTCTGGCACTTCTTGCTGCACCCAGGTATTTTGCAATAGCTCCATATGAAGTAACTTTACCTTCAGGAATCTTCCGGCATACTTCATACACTCTCTCAAAAAATCCGGAATTATCGCTCAATTTTAGGTATTTAAAATTCTAACTACAGCCACAACAATTAAAACCAGCATTAATCCAGCCATGAAGTAATTGGAGTATTTTGCAAAGGATTCTGCTTTCTTTTCGATCTTATCAAATAACTCTACATAAAGATAAAGAGAAGTAAAACTACCTATACTGGCTGCTAGAGCAAAAGAAATATTAAGTGACCAGTCATAATCCATTCCGCCACTTAGATCCATAGCTCCTGCGATGGCAACAAAATAAGGTATTGGGAATACGTTTAGAGCTGCAATAAGCATCCCTTTGAATAAACTTTGAGCTTTCGCCTTTTGTTTGTTATGCTTCACCCCTTTTTTATGTCTTGCTTTAATAAAAAAGTAAATGGCCAGAATACAAAAAACTACCAGACCACCACGAAGAATCATCTTTCGCACAAAAGGATGATCAAAAATATATTTAGCTAATAATACTGCAATAAATGCCTGGATTAAGATTACGATTCCCGCGCCTATAGCTACGTAAAGACCGCTTTTTTTTCCTTTTTCCACACAGGTTTTAGCCACGGTCATATTCACCAAACCAGGTGGAACCACTCCAATAAATGCTGCTAAATATGTGATCAGGAAAAGCTTTGTTTCTTCCAATACCCCCTTATTTTATCTTGAATTGAATATATGTAATTGGTTTTCCTTTTTCAAGATACTGTTTTTCATAGAAAGTTTGTATACCTGTTACTTCCTTTGGAGAATATTCATTTTTATAAATATCGTGATGCGCATATAGAACCTCATGTCCTTCCCCATGCAAAAGGCCCAGCGTATAACCATGCATGAATTCAGAATCTGTTTTCAAGTGCATGAAACCATCTTCCTTTAGAATACTTTTGTATCGCTGAAGAAATTCTGTATTCGTCAACCTATGCTTGGTTCTTTTGTATTTTATCTGCGGGTCTGGAAAAGTGATCCAGATCTCACTAACCTCGTTCACTGCAAAAACGTATTCAATAAGCTCAATTTGAGTTCGAATAAAAGCTACATTTTCAAGATCTTCTTCAATCGCCGTTTTAGCTCCACGCCAGAATCTCGCTCCTTTTATATCTATCCCTATAAAGTTCTTACCCGGATTTTGCCTGGCGAGCTCTACAGTATATTCACCTTTTCCGCAGCCTAATTCCAGAACAATAGGATTATCGTTCTTAAAAAATTCCTGACTCCACTTTCCTTTTAATTCGAATAAATTATCTGTAAGCTCCTCTCTTGAAGGCTGAATTACATTTTCAAATTTCTCGTTTTCTTTAAAGCGCCTGAGTTTGTTCTTACTTCCCACTAAATTTTAATATTTTGGCAAAATTAAAGAAATTCAACCACCTGCCGATATAATATATTTGTAATATGCGAAATAAGAGGATTTTGGTGGCTGTTCTTAACTGGGGACTTGGTCATGCCACCAGGTGTATCCCAATTATCAATGAATTAAAAGCTGTTGGTTTCGAGGTGATTATAGCATCAGACGGGCAGGCACTTCAACTTCTTAAAAGAGAATTTCCAGGTTCTACCTTCGAGGAACTCCCCTCCTATAATATAGAATACACCAAAAATGGTTCTCTACTCAAATGGAAACTACTTCTGGAAACACCAAAGTTCATTAAAACTATCAAAGCTGAAAATGATCTAACCAGTGACCTGGTTAAGAAGTATGATCTAAGCGGAATAATTTCAGATAACCGCTGGGGAGTTAGAAGCGACCTTATTAAAAAGAATGTTTTTATAACACACCAGATAAATGTTCTAAGCGGAAGCACTACCGTTTTAAGTAGTTATATTCAGCAGAACTACATCGAAAAATTCGATGAATGCTGGATACCCGATACTCAGGGAGAAACCAATCTAAGCGGAATCCTGGGGCATAAAAAAAACTTTCCACGCAATGTGAAATACATTGGAGTTTTAAGCCGATTTAAAAAAAAGAAGGTTGCATTAATTTATGATTTCCTGGTACTTTTAAGTGGCCCTGAACCTCAACGCACAATATTAGAATCTATTCTTCTTAAGGAATTTAAAAACACTGAATTCAGGATTCTTTTTATTCGAGGCGTTATTTCGCAGGAGAATTTGGAAAATTCAAATTCCAATATTAAGGTCCAGAACTATTCCTTTGGTGAATCATTAGAAGAATCTATAAACTGCAGCAGGTATATTATTTCCAGATCTGGCTACACTACTTTGATGGATCTATCTAAACTGGAAAAGAAAGCTTTTTTTATTCCTACTCCAGGTCAGGAAGAACAGAAATATCTAGCAAAAAGGATGGAGAAACTAGGTTTAGCACCTTATTGCAGGCAGGAGGATTTCACTATTTCGAAATTAGGCAGGATCGCAAATTATGCCGGTTTAAGTGATTTCGGGGATCACCCGCTCCTCAGGGATCGCCTTGCTTTTTTCCATAGTAAATGAGAATTCACTCCCTACGCCAAAAACACTTTCTACATAGATCTTTTCATCGTGCGCCTCTAAGATATGCTTCACAATAGAAAGTCCTAATCCAGAACCTCCTTCTTTACGCGAACCACTTTTATCTACCCTATAGAAACGTTCAAATAATCGCGGAATATTCTCGTGCTCAATTCCCTCACCATTATCTGTCACCCTTACGATCACTTTATTTTTGATGAGATTTTCAATACTTATTTCTGTAGTACCACCTTTTTTACCATACTTTATAGAGTTTACAATAAGATTGGTAAGCACCTGTTGAATCCTTTCCTTATCTGCCCTTACGTAAACCGGATCATCATAATCAATATCAAAAGTCAGGGTGATCTCCTTCTTTGCCGCTTTCATTTCTAAAAGATCGAACGAAGCCTGGATAAGTTCAACAATATCAAATGTTTCATACCTTAAATGAAGATCACCGGTTTCAAGCTTGGTGATCATATCAAGGTCTTTTACTATATAAATCAGTCTTTCTACCCCCTTATTTGCGCGAGCAAGATATTTTTTCCGAATTGCCTTATCCTTATGCGCGCCATCAAGTAGCGTAAGAATATACCCCTGAACAGTGAACAAAGGAGTTTTTAATTCATGAGATACATTTCCCATAAACTCCTTTCTATATACCTCCCTAACTTTTAAGGTTTCGATCTCCAGCTTTTTGTCCTCAGCAAATTTCTTGACCTCCCGGGTAAGACTGGACATATCTGTAGTGATTTGAGTAGGACTTAAGGTTTTTGAATCAAGTAAGGATACATTATCATACACCTTTTTAATCCTTCGGTATATAAACCGTTCCACTCTGTATTGAATAATCAAAAAGGTAAAAAGGTAACATAGGGTCGCAAAAATTAATAAGGCGATCCAGATAGACCTTAGACCAAAATACATAAAACCGCCCAGAAGGATAGTGAGAAAAACACTTATATAAAGCGCTGTTCTTAATGCAAACCTATATGAACGTTTAAATTTTTGAGACATTAAACTACAAACTTATAGCCCACACCTTTGATGGTTTTGATCTTATCGTCACCAATTTTCTCACGGAGTTTTCTAATATGCACATCTATGGTTCTACCTCCTACCACTATATCATTTCCCCATACATTATCAAGAATATCTTCTCTCTTAAATACTTTTCCAGGTTTAGAAGCCAAAAGAGAAAGCAACTCAAATTCTTTTCGTGGCAGGGCCATTTCATTGCCCTTCTGGGTGATCTTATATTCCTCGCGATTAATAATAATATCACCAAGCTTAACAACATGAGAAGAATTATCCTCTTCACGGTAACGTCTTAATAATGCCTTCACCTTACTAACCAAAACTTTTGGTTTAATTGGCTTGGTAATATAGTCGTCTGCTCCTGCATCAAAGCCAGCCATTTGAGAGTAATCTTCCCCTCTGGCAGTTAAGAAAGTAATGATAGCCCCTTCCAGGTCTGGTAACTTTCTTATTTGCTCACAGGCTTCAATCCCATCCATTTCTGGCATCATAACATCCAGGATTATTAGATGCGGTTTATTCTTTTTTGCAAGCTTCACTCCATCAGCTCCATTATCTGCAGTTATCACATTATAGCCTTCAGAAGTGAGATTGTAGCCCACAATTTCCAGGATATCCGGCTCGTCGTCTACCAGTAATATTGTAATGTCTTTTTTCTTCATAATTAGTTTTAGCTGTGGTTAAGAGCCCATAAAATTAACCAATAATTTGAACTATTAAGGCCTTAACACATTAGTAACGTTAAACTAACCCTTTAATGACGAACGATTAATTCTGAGGTAACATACTTCAAGGGTTCTTGCTGTTAATTTGCAGCGAGATTTATTAGCAAAAAACAACATGAAACGATTTCTATTATTATCATTAATTTTTATTGCAACTTCCATTCAGGCTCAGGATACAACCACCGGAGCAATTGGCGGAAAACTATCAGATAAAGAAATGAATGGCGAACCCCTACCTTTCGCCAATGTTTTATTAAAAAATTCTTCTAAGGGAACTACTTCAGATTATGACGGAATATACTTATTAGACAAATTAGAACCAGGAACCTATACTGTAGTGTTCAGCTTTGTTGGATATGAAACTTTAGAAGTTCCAGATATTGTAGTTGAAGCTGGAAAAGTGACTGAGATAAATACAGATCTTGGATCCAGCGCAGCAGCGCTAGACGAAGTAGTGATCACCACTGTATCCAGAAGAGATTCTGAGGTTGCCCTCCTTATAGAACAGAAAAATTCAGTAGATATAAAAGAGAGCATCGGAGCTCAGGAATTAGCCAAATTAGGAGTATCCGATGCTGCCACAGCAACGACAAAAATTTCTGGTGTAACCAGTAGTGAGGCTTCCGGAGATATTTTCGTAAGAGGATTAGGAGATCGTTATTTATACACTACCATGAACGGGCTTCCAATCCCTTCAGACGATGTAGAAAGAAAGAATATAGATCTTGGTTTATTTCCAACCAGGGTTATCCAGAACATCTCAATTAGTAAGAACTATTCTCCAGAGAACTCTGCAGATCAGGCTTCTGGTAATATCGATATAACTTCCAGAGAACTAAGAGGGAACAGTGAATTGGATCTAGGAGTTAGATTTGGAACTAATACTAATGCAGCTGGTGAATTCAGCAATTTTAAAGTTTCTCCAAACCAGGAGGATGTTTATTTCGGATTTTACGATCAGGCCATCCCAACAGAATATTCCCTTAACAACCAGGGGTGGGACCCAGGCAAAGCCGTACTACCAGTAAACCGAAGATACGCTCTTACTGCCGGGAAAGAATTTGGAGATTTTAGAGTTTTATTTACCGCATCAAACTCTGTGAAATTTGAATTTAATCAGGGAACTTTTGCCAATTATCGTAATAACGACTTTGAGGACGGCTTCACAGATGCAACAAATTATAAAAAGACAGATAATAATACCGCCCTTTTAGATCTTGGTTATGAAATAAACGATAGAAACAGGATCAAGGCAACAAGTTTATTCATCAATAAGGTTTCTGATGAAGTTTTTGAAGCCGGTAGAAATGGTGAAGGTGTTGTATTTGAAGAAAGTGACCGTGGAGATGGATTCAACCAGTTTATTCGTGACCAGAATACTAAGCAAACCAGACTTTGGGTAAATCAATTACACGGTTTTCATGAAATGTGGGACAACAAGAATGAAATTGAATGGGCTTTAGGCTACAATACGGTAAATGCAGATGAACCCAATCGTATAAGAAACGAAGTAAATCTCAATCCAAGTGAACCAATTTTACTGGGTGAGACAGGTGACTACCAACAGCGAAAATCTAATCAGCAGATAGATGATCAAGAATTAAATGGATTGATCCAGAATAAATATTATTTCATTAATGACGAAGAAACTGAAAAGAAAGCTTTCCTCGAGATTGGTGGAAATTACAGATATAAAGAAAGAGACTTTTATTCCAGATTTTATGGTGTGGTAGAAAGAAATTTCAATACTGTAAACCCTACCTCTATAGATAACTTCGATGGAATTTTCACTACAGAGAATTTCAATAATCGCTCTCTACAGGTTAAAAATCTTGATCCAGACCTCTATAATGCAACTCTAGAATCTCTAGGAGGTTTTGCATTCTTTAATTATGGAAATGCAAAATGGAATTTGAACATAGGCGCACGATATCAAAATGATGATATAGATGTGATCTTTGATGTAAACAACTATCCTCAAAACCTACCAAATTTTGTTTTTAAATCTTACGATAACATCTACCCTAGTGTAAACTTTAGGTACTCTCCAACTGAGAATTCTAATATCAGGTTAGCAGCAAGTAGAACTATTACGTTACCAGAATTCAAAGAGATCGCTCCTTTTGAATATGTATCTCAAACCGGTCTTGTCACCAGAGGTAATCCAGACCTTGAGGCATCTACCAACACCAATTTTGACCTTAAATACGAGATCTTCCCAAGTTCAGGAGAATTGATCTCGCTAACAGGATTCTACAAAAAAATCAATGATCCTATAAACAAAGCTAGAGAAAGAGGTTCTGCACCAGTGTTCTCATACTTTAATGCAGGTGACGAAGCCAACATCTACGGACTGGAACTTGAAGCCAGAATGGATGTTATAGATAATGAAAACGAAGCAGGTCTGGACCTGGCAGTTTCAGGAAATGTTACCAGAATGTGGCATTCTCAGGATCTAAAAGATGTATTTGATGAAAATGGTGATTTCGTTAGAACATTCAGATACAATGGTAAAGAAGAGATTGGATTACAGGGGGCATCAGACTGGATCTTCAACGCTTCTCTAAATGTTTCAACAGAAACCGAAAATCCATTCACAGCGACTCTTGTTGGTGCTTATGCTTCAGATAAGATCTACGCCCTTGGAAACCCGGAAACACAGGTATTAGAGCAGATAGATATTCAATACAATGATGAGATCATAGAGAAAGGATTTGTTACGCTAGACCTTATTATGTCTAAAGAACTTAATGACCATTGGTCGCTTGAATTTAGAGGGCAGAATTTACTTAACCCAGAAATTGAAAGAGTTCAGGCTGTAAGGCCAATTTCCGGAACCGCAGGAGAATCTAATCAAACTGTTAGATCATACGATCGTGGAGCCGTACTAAGCCTGGGAGTAAACTATAGTTTTTAACCATCAATTTTATTTAACCATAAACCATTATTAAACCTTAGTATTTTAAAATTTAGATTATGAAAAACTTAAAAAAAATTACGCTATTGTCTGCGATTGCATTAGGAATGCTTGCATCATCATGTAGTAGCGACAACTCGATTGAGGTCATCAATCCTACAGATGATTCCGGGCAGGTACCATCTGAAGATCTTGAGCTGAATGGATCTGTAGAAGAAGATAGAACACTAGACCCTTCAGAAACTTATAGCTTAACAGGCATATTAACTGTAGAGGCCGGAGCAACTTTAACCATTCCTGCGGGCACAGAAATTATCGCTGATACAGATACCGATGAAAGTTCAGCTACTAACGTATATATTGTGGTACAAAGAGGCGGACAAATAGATATCCAGGGAACTTCATCTGCCCCGGTAATTATGCGTTCTGCCAGTGGTGAAGCCGGAACCTGGGGTGGATTGATCATCGCCGGTAACGCTCCATCAACTGCAGGTTCTAATATTACTGCTGAGGTTGGAGGTATAGTATACGGAGGTACAGATGCGAATGATGATTCTGGTTCTATCAACTACCTTGTATTATCTGACGCAGGTGCTTCTATCAACCCGGATTCTCAATTCAACGGACTTTCCCTATACGGAGTTGGTTCTGAAACATCTATTCAAAATGTTGCCCTTGTAAATGGTGCCGACGACGGAGTTGAATTTTTTGGAGGTACTGTTTCAGTAACTAACCTTTACCTTGAAAACAACGAAGATGATGCCGTAGACTGGACTGAGGGATGGAGTGGTTCTTTAGATAACGTATATGTATTACATACTATCGAGAACTTCTCAACTGCTATTGAAGCAGATAAGGATAATGGAAACCCGATGATCACCAACTTTACTGCCGTATCTACAACCGGCGGAACTGCATTACAATTCAAATCGGTTTCTGGGGCTACTATTACTGGTCTTTCCCTATCAGGCTATAATACTTCTGTAGATATTACAGATGATTCCAGAACAGACCTATCAGATATCATTTTAAATGGTGCTACAGCAGATCCTGCAATGAATTATTCTGGTGATCCTACCGTAAACGTTTCTATGTTCGACTGGATCTCAAATAGAGAACAAGTATCTGTATTACCTACGACTGTTGGAGGTAATTTGACTCTAGATGCAAATAACCAATACGTAATTAGCGGTACTGTTTCAGTAGAAGATGGTGGTAAACTTACAATCCCTGCCGGAACTCAAATTACTGCCAGAAGTGATAGCGAAACTAATGCGACAAGTATCTATATCGTAGTTCAAAGAGGTGGAATGATCGATATACAGGGAACAGAAAGCAACCCGGTGGTAATGTCTTCTAATTCTGGTGAAGCCGGAAGCTGGGGTGGTCTTGTGATCGCTGGTAATGCGTCTACAGATGCTGGTACGAATGTAACTGCAGAAGTTGGAGGTATTCTTTATGGTGGAACGGCAGATGATGACAATTCAGGATCCATCAGTTACCTTATCCTTAAAGATGCAGGAGCATCAATAAACCCAGATTCTCAGTATAACGGTCTATCTCTTTATGCAGTTGGATCTGGAACTACCATTGAAAATATAGCTATTCTTAATGGTAAAGATGATGGCGTAGAATTCTTTGGAGGTACTGTTTCCGCTTCAAACATATACCTTGAAAATAATCAGGATGATGCAGTAGACTGGACTGAAGGATGGAATGGAACCATTGAAAACACATACGTGAGTCATACCATCGAAAACTTCTCTACTGCTATTGAAGCAGATAAATTGAACGGAATGCCTAAGATCATCAACTTCACCGCGGTTTCTACAACCGGTGGAACTGCTTTACAGTTTAAAGCACAGTCGGGTGCTGAAATAACCGGGCTATCATTGAGTGGATATGAAACAATTATTGATATCACTGATGAGAACAGGACAGATCTTACAGGAATTACAGTTGATGGAAATATAGTAGACCTTAATGCTGTATATAATGCAGATACAACTGTAGATGTAGCTATGTTCAACTGGGTAAACTAAAAACTAAATTCTTTCGTAATAATTTGAATATCAATTATTAGCCAAAATCAAAGGGTTGCAACGTGCAACCCTTTTTTTTATTTTATATTTTTTTATTTAGATAAATTTAATGGCAGGATTTTTGAATTTTTATTTGTAAGTTTGTTTAAACCTCGATCATAAAGAATGAAGCAAAAGTACCTATTTACCCTTTTTCTTTTTAGTTTCCTGATGATTGCCGCTCCGGCAAATGCTCAGGAATCTGATCGTGTTCCAGAACGAACAGAAATTCCTATCGATGGTTTATCAATTTATCCTAACCCCGTTACCGGTGGCAAAGTTTATATTTCTACAACTAAAAATCAGGATAAAGTAATTGAGATTTACAACGTTTTAGGCAAACCAGTTCATAAAACCCGATTAAGAGGCAGAGAAATGGATGTATCTACTTTAACTCCAGGGATTTATATTCTTAAGATTCAAGAAGGAAAAGCCAAGGCTACTAGAAAGTTAGTGGTTAAGTAACTTTCTACCACTCTATTTTTGTTAAGCTTCTATTTCAGAGGCTTTTTTTATTGCTTAATTTTGAGGAAAACTTCTTAAGCTCCCTATGCTAGAAAATAAAATCTTTGAAATCTCAAATGAGCAGGAGTTCAAAACTCTGGCTTTAGAAGTATTTAAATACCAGTTTGATAATAACAGTATTTATAGCAAATTCTGCAGTCTTCTTAATCGAAACCCTGAAAACGTAAACAGCTTAGACGAAATTCCTTATCTCCCGATAGAATTCTTTAAAAGCGAAAAACTAATAACTGGTACAGACGAGTCTCAAATAACCTTTTCCAGTAGCGGAACTACAGGCTCTATTACCAGTAAACATCATGTTACCGATCTTAGGCTATATGAAAAGAGCTTTTTAAAAGCTTTCGAATTATTTTATGATTTACCTGAAGAATATACTTTCCTGGCATTATTACCTTCTTATCTCGAACGAACAGGATCTTCCCTTATCTATATGGTAGATTCCCTGATAAATCATTCTAAGGATAAGAATAGTGGCTTTTATCTAGATAACCTGGATGAACTTTCTAATATGCTAGAAAACCTTGATAAAAACGGTAAAAAAGTATTTCTAATTGGAGTTTCTTTCGCGTTGCTGGACCTGGTTGAAAAAAAGCAGTTCAAGCTAAAAAATACGATCGTTATGGAAACCGGCGGAATGAAAGGTCGACGCAAGGAAATGATTCGGGAAGAACTACATGCCAACTTAAGAGAAGGATTTGGAATTAAGCAAATTCATAGTGAATATGGTATGACAGAGCTTTTATCACAGGCTTACTCTAAAGGCTGCGGAGTTTTCGACTGTCCGCCATGGATGAAGATCCTAATTCGTGATCCTGAAGACGCCTTATCTTTTTTACCCAATGGTAGGACAGGAGGCATAAATGTGATTGATCTGGCTAATATAAATTCTTGCTCCTTTATTGCTACACAGGACCTTGGGAAACAAAAAAATGATCAAGTTGAAATACTGGGAAGATTTGATAATAGTGACGTAAGAGGATGTAATCTTTTATTATTGTAAAAAAAATGATCCTTGTTGTAAAGTATTTGAAAAATTTACGACACAACTAGAGCAGAATGAGAAATGACATATAAGCATTTGCATTCTGCGGCTAAGTGAAAATTTTTCATATTAGATTGGTTAGTTAGTTGCAAAGCCTTCAGATTTACTCTGAAGGCTTTTGTATTCCTAGTACTCACCTATTCAATTAAAAAATTTTTAATTGTAAATGGCGATTAAAAATATTAACACCATAACTAATATGATAATGGTTTAACTAACAATATTTTCGGCTTTAGATTTATTCATGTCTCTATACACTAACTATTTACGTAAAAGTAATCGACATGGTTTGGAACTTATCCTAATTATTCTAAACCTATTTCGCCTGGATAATATAAGTGTTCTTTTTTCCTTTATTAAGAATAACGTATTTCCCGTTAATTAGATCTGATGCCGTAATGGTGTAATCCTCTTTCACTTTTGCCTTATTCACAGATACCGAATTCTCTTTTAAAGCTCTTCTAGCCTCCCCATTAGAATTAAGAAATCCGGTCTTTGCCGCAAGAGCAGCTATCATATCCAATCCAGCATCAATATCACTCATGGCTACCTCGGCTTGCGGAACTCCTTCAAAAATATCTAGAAAAGTTGCTTCATTCAACTTCCTGAAATCATCGGCGGTACTTTTCCCGAACAAAACTTCAGAAGCGGCAACAGCATTTTCATATTCCTCTTCGCTATGCACAGTAGTAGTAACTTCTTTCGCAAGACTTTTCTGTAATACTCTTAAATGCGGTGCTTCTTTATGATCTTCTATTATAGAATCTATTTCAGCCTTATCTAAAAAGGTAAAGATCTTAATATACTTTTCAGCATCTTCATCACTAGTATTCAACCAATACTGGTAAAATTTATATGGTGAGGTTCTTTTTGCATCAAGCCAGATGTTCCCTCCCTCACTTTTTCCAAATTTGCTACCGTCACTTTTTGTAATAAGAGGGCAGGTTATAGCATAAGCTTTACCTCCGCCTTTTCTTCTTACCAGTTCTGTTCCTGTAGTTATATTCCCCCACTGGTCGCTTCCTCCCATTTGTAGGGTACACTCCATAGTATCAAAAAGATGGTAGAAATCATAGCCCTGCACAAGTTGATAGGTGAATTCTGTAAAAGACATCCCCTCCGTTCCTTCTCCAGAGATCCTGTTCTTAACAGAATCTTTAGCCATCATATAATTAACGGTAATATGCTTACCTACATCTCTAATAAATTCCAGAAAACTTATTTCCTTCATCCAATCGTAGTTATTCACCAACACAGCATCATTTTCTTTCCCACTTTTAAAATCCAGGAACTGAGATAACTGGTTTTTCACACATTCCTGATTATGACGT
This sequence comes from Christiangramia echinicola DSM 19838, assembly GCF_000423065.1. Classification (GTDB taxonomy): domain Bacteria; phylum Bacteroidota; class Bacteroidia; order Flavobacteriales; family Flavobacteriaceae; genus Christiangramia; species Christiangramia echinicola. Next base: position 822,442 of record NZ_AUHG01000010.1, on the reverse strand, counting down.
AGCGTTTCCTCATCTAGTAAATTTCTTTCACTAGACTTACCACTAGGATCACCAATCATTCCTGTTGCTCCTCCTACCAAAGCAACCGGCCTATGACCGCTTCTTTGTAAATGCGCCAGGAGCATGATAGGCACTAAATTTCCTATATGAAGAGAATCGGCCGTTGGATCAAAACCAACATATGCAGATCTCATTTTCTCATTTAAATGTTCTTCAGTTCCCGGCATGGTGTCATGCAACATGCCACGCCAACGGAGTTCTTCTACCAGATTTTTTATCATCTTAATTATATTTTGAATTACACCTTAGATGTGATTCCCTATCTAAAATCCAGTCTTATTACAGAATTTTCAATAGTAATTTCTTTAAAATTTAAATGCTCTTTTAAAGCAGCCGTAAAGATACCATAAAGCTTTATTTTTCCTAAGTGGTTTGGTTATATTTACCGCATGATTCTGGTAACCGGAGGAACAGGTTTAGTTGGCGCCCATCTTTTATATGAACTGGCGCAAAATAACGTAAAGCTTAAGGCAGCTGTGCGCCCAACGAGCGATATTAGCTTTGTCAGGAAGGTATTTGGCTACTATGCCACTAGTACCGATGCAGATAATTTATTTAATAAGATCGACTGGATAAGAGCCGATATTAATAATGTACCCGCTCTGGAAGAAGCCTTCACCGGAGTTGAATACGTTTATCATTGTGCCGCACTCATCTCGTTTGATCCTTCAGACGAAAAAGAACTTAGAAAAGTCAATATTGAAGGAACTGCCAATATTGTAAATCAATGCATTAATCATAAAATAAAGAAACTCTGTTATGTAAGCAGTGTAGCGGCCATTGGTTCTTCTATCAAGAATAATGGAATTGATGAAACAGCCAAATGGAATCCTGAAGATGATCATAACGACTATGCAATCTCAAAATATGGGGCAGAAATAGAGGTTTGGAGAGGAACTCAGGAAGGTGTTAATGCGGTTATTGTTAATCCGGGAGTCATAATTGGCCCAGGATTCTGGGATTCTGGCAGTGGTAAGATCTTCAAAAAAATTGATAATGGGTTAAATTATCATTTCCCTAAGGTCACTGGTTTTGTTGGAGTAAAAGATGTTGTAAAAAGCATGATCCAACTGGTAAATTCACCAGTGAAAAATGAAAATTTCATTGTTATTTCTGAAAACTTAAGTTTTGAGAAGGTTCTTAATAGTACTGCAAAGTTTCTAGATAAGCCCAAACCTTCCAGGAAGCTAAAAAAGTGGATGATCGCACTGGGCTGGTTTTTTCAAAAAACAGGTAGTTTATTCGGCTTAAAAAGGGAGATTACGTATGACTCCATAAATGGCTTATTTAAAGAAACTAACTTCAGCAACTCTAAAATTAGAGAATACCTGGATTTTCATTTCACACCGATGGAAACCGTTATCGAGGAAACTGCCTTGATCTACAGGAAAGAAAATTAATCTTTTGACTTAGGATCTCGATTAAGTTTTACCGGCGGAGCGATTAAGCTATCCCTTCGATTCCTTACTTTATCTAACCTCTTTAGTTTTAGTGAATCTATTTTTAAAGAATCAACCTTAAGAGAATCAACCTCTAAAGAATCTTTTATCTTTAACGAATCTTTCCTGGAAAGTTTAATACTGTCTTCGATCTTAATTTCAATATCCCTCAAAGAATCCAGCCTTGTTTTCATTATTTGCAATCTAACTTTTACACTATCGTAGATGCGCTCATAATCGCTATACTGCTCAGCATAATAATTATTACTTTTTTCAAACTGAAGACTGTCAATATTATATTTCTCGTAGATATATTCGTCTGGCTTTATGCCGGTTTCCTCTAATTTCTGTTTATTATAATTTCTGGCGGCATGGAGAAGCGCCATCTCGGTAAGCACGTCTACCATTTTTTCTTCCGAAATTAGATCTTCCGGTTTTTCTGTTGTTTTAAGATCCTGACAGGAAAATGAAACAAATATCAGAAGTAAAAAAACGAGCCTATTTCTCAAATTAACGGTCAAAACTTAATCTTTCAGCGTTTTGGGTAAATGGAGTATGTTTAAAGTTCTTATAAACCAGTCTTCCATTCACAAAAGTGTGTGTGATTCTTGATTTGAAGGTAGTTCCCTCAAATGGCGACCATTGACATTTTGAATAGATATTATCTGGTTGTACAGCCCAAGGTGAATTTAGATCCACTAAAACCAAGTCGGCCTTATACCCTTCACGTATAAATCCTCTCTTTTCTACCTGAAATAAAATAGCAGGATTATGACAGGCTTTTTCTACAATCTTCTCCAGAGTGATTTTTCCCTGGTGATGCATTTGTAGCAATGCAGGTAATGCATGCTGAACTAAAGGCCCTCCACTTGGTGCCTTTGTGTAAACATTTTTCTTCTCTTCTTTAGTGTGCGGCGCATGGTCTGTAGCCAGCACGTCAAGTCTATTATCATTTAGAGCTTCCAACAAAGCCTCCTGATCTTTTTTGGTCTTAACTGCAGGATTCCACTTGATCATGGTTCCTTTTTTCGCATAATCTGAATCATTGAACCAAAGGTGATGAATGCAAACTTCTGCGGTTATCTTTTTATCTTTTAAAGCTTTTTTATTGCTAAACAGGCTTAATTCTTTTGCTGTTGAAACATGAAAAACGTGTAATCTGGCGCCTGTTTTTTTCGCTAAGGCTACAGCCTTAGAAGACGATTTATAACAAGCTTCAGCACTTCTTATTTTTGGATGAAGTTCAATTGGAATATCATCTCCATACCTTTCTATACACTCTTCAAGGTTCTTTTTAATAGTTGCTTCATCTTCACAATGAGCCGCGATCAAAACAGGAGATTTTTTAAAGATCTGCTCAAGTACTTTTTCATCATCAACCAGCATGTTACCAGTAGACGATCCAAGAAACAATTTTAATGCAGCAACGTTCTTAGGATCTATCTTTTCAATCTCACTTAAGTTATCGTTAGTTCCCCCGAACATAAATGAATAATTGGCGTAAGAGGTTTCAGAAGCGATTTCGAACTTCTTCTCCAACTCCTCCACCGTTGTGGTTTGGGGAAGCGTATTTGGCATTTCTATAAAGGAAGTTATTCCTCCTGCCACAGCCGCCCTGGAACCGGTTTCTATAGATTCTTTGTGGGTTAGCCCCGGCTCTCTAAAATGCACCTGATCATCTATAAGACCTGGCAACAAATAAGTGCCCTCGGCATCAAAAATATTTACGTCTGGAGATTTGGCGCTGATGCTTTCTGCAATTTCAACTATAATACCATCCTCAACGAATACATCCCCATCTGTAATCTTACCTTCGTTAACAATTTTCGCGTTCTTTATTAAAACCTTTTTCATTAGACCTTTTTCCTGTTAAACAGACTTTTAAGCTTCATTTTTATTACCCCAAACACGGCTTCAGAAATAATAGAGCCGCTCATTTTAGAAGTTCCGCGGGTTCTATCTGTGAATATTACCGGAACCTCCATAATTTTATATTTTAAAAGATGAGCCTTGAATTTCATCTCTATCTGGAATGCATAACCTATAAACTGAATTCTATCCAGATCTATTGCTTCCAGCACTTCTCTTTTATAACAAACAAATCCTGCTGTTGTATCTTGAATGTCCATTCCTGTTATAAAACGAACATATCTGGATGCAAGCCAGGACATTAAAACCCTATTCATGGGCCAGTTAATCACATTTACTCCGGTAATATACCTGGAGCCTATCGCGACATCTGCTCCATCCCTTTTACAGGTATTATACAGCCTAATTAGATCGTTTGGATTATGGGAGAAATCAGCATCCATTTCAAAAATGTATTCATACTGTTTTATCAGAGCCCATTTAAAACCATGGATATAAGCTGTACCCAATCCTTGTTTACCAAGTCTTTCTTCAAGGAACAGGCGCTCCGGAAATTCTGCTTGCAAAGTTCTAACCCTTGTAGCAGTTCCATCTGGAGAATTATCATCTACAACCAGTATATGAAACTTACGCCTTTGCGAGAACACATTCCTAATAATGCGCTCTATATTTTCTATTTCATTAAAGGTGGGTATAATAATTATCCCATTCACCATTCCAAAATATTTTGCACAAATGTATGCAAATTAAAACTTCAAATCTTTATGTTCAGCCGCTGGAATAAGGGTCAAAATTTTACATTTGTAAAAATTATACTTCATGCAGGCAACTGAGAGAATTTATGAATATCAGGATTGGATCACGTTCCTTTTCCTGGCATGTTTTATTCTCCTGGTCCTGGCGAAAATATTGTTTCCCCAACGTTTTGAAGAATTTATCTCTCTACTGAACTCGGGCAAATTTATAGCCTTTAAAGGAAAAGAGAATAAGGCTTTTCATGCTTTTAACATTTTATTACTTGGGCTCCAGGCGATTTCGGTCTCCATCTTTTTATATATTATATATCGGTATTTTTGGGAAATTGAAACCTCTCCTCTAATTATTTTCATTAGAATATTTACAGCCTACTTTTGCCTAATACTAATAAAGGCAGGAATTGAAAAAATTATAGGTAACATCTTCGAAATCGACGATAAAATGGATTATTATATTTTCCAAAAATTCAGTTATAGAAATTTCATCTCGATATTTCTTTTATTTGCCTCATTATTTTTAATTTACGCTTTCCACCCTACAGCACTGATAATAGGATTAATAGGCGGTTCTGCAATAATTGCTAACGCTATTGGCCTGATTGTCATATACAGAAGAAATCAAAGTGTGCTTAGCGCCAATTGGTTTTATTTTATTTTGTACCTTTGCGCTCTTGAAATAGCCCCTTATTTAATTTTGTATAAGTTAATTACAAACTAAAGAAGAACTAATAAAGTTTAATATATGAAAGTGAAAACAATTTTGGTTTCTCAGCCTGAACCTAAGGTAGAAAATTCACCTTATTTTGAGTTAGAGGAAAAGCAAAAAGTTAAAATTGATTTCATCCCTTTTATTCATGTTGAAGGAGTTCCTTCTAAGGAAGTAAGGCAACAAAAAGTTGATCTTACTAATCATACAGCAATAATTCTTACTAGTCGTAATGCTGTTGATCATTTCTTTAGAATTGCCGAAGAAATGAGATTTAAGGTACCAGATACTTTAAAATATTTTTGTTTAAGTGAAGCCGTAGCCTATTATTTACAAAAATATGTAGTGTATCGTAAAAGGAAGATCTATGTTGGCAAAAGAACTTTTGCTGAACTGGCTCCTCTTATCAAAAAATATAAGAACGAGAAATTCCTTCTACCGTCTTCAGATATGCTGAAGCCAGATGTCCCTAAGACTTTGAACAAACTAGGTGTAGAATGGAAAAAGGCTGTTTTTTACAGAACCGTGGTTAGTGATCTTTCTCACCTGAAAGATGTTACTTATGATATTCTTGTTTTCTTTAGTCCTAGTGGTATTAAATCTCTATTCGAGAACTTCCCGGACTTCAAACAAAATGATACAAGGATTGCTGTATTTGGAAACACCACGATCAAAGCGGCTAAAGAGCATGGTCTGGTTTGCAATATCAAAGCACCAACGCCAGAAACTCCAAGTATGACCATGGCGATCAATAAATACATAACCGAAGTAAACAAAAAGTAATAATCTATTTACTTTTTCTATAAAATAAAAAATCCGGTCACTGACCGGATTTTTTTTCAACTAACAATTTAAAACTACTCGATTGGGGCACCTTTCATAATTTCTTCATTTGCATATTCCTCGAACTTACTGAAGTTCTTTCTGAAGAAATTAGATAATTCTTTTGCCTTACGATCATAAGCTGCAGTATCGTTCCAGGTATTTTTGGGATTTAAAACTTCAGAAGGAACTCCCTCACAAGTTTTCGGCATCTGTAAACCGAAGATCTCATGCTTCTCAAATTCCACATTTTCCAGTTTACCTTCTAATGCAGAGCTTATCATCTCACGTGTATACTTCAATTTCATCCGGCTACCTACACCAAAAGGCCCGCCTGTCCAACCTGTATTTACAAGCCATACATTTACATCTGCAGCCTTCATTTTCTTACTAAGCATTTCTGCATATTCTGTAGGATGAAGCGGCATAAATGGAGCTCCGAAACAAGCTGAAAAACTTGGTACCGGTTCATCTACTCCTGCCTCGGTTCCGGCAACTTTAGCCGTATAACCACTAATAAAGTGGTACGCGGCCTGCCCTGGAGTAAGCTTGCTTATTGGAGGCAATACTCCAAAGGCATCTGCGGTTAAGAAAAATATATTTTTAGGATTCTCCCCGGAAGATGGTTCCTGGATATTATTGATATGGTGTATTGGATAACTTACCCTTGTATTTTGAGTAATACTCGTGTTTTCAAAGTCTACCTCCCCTTTTTCGTTAAGAACTACATTTTCCAGAATAGCTCCAGGCTTGATCGCTCGATAGATATCCGGTTCGTTCTCTTCAGAAAGATTTATAACTTTTGCATAGCATCCACCTTCAAAATTAAAGATCGTATTCTCTGCGGTCCACCCATGCTCATCATCTCCTATAAGTCTCCTTTCAGGATCTGCAGACAAGGTAGTTTTACCTGTTCCAGATAAACCAAAGAATATCGCCGTATCTCCATCTTCACCAACGTTCGCCGAGCAGTGCATTGGTAAAGTGTTCTTATATACAGGTAAAACAAAATTCAAAGCAGAAAAGATTCCTTTCTTGATCTCGCCGGTATAACCGGTTCCACCTATTAAAGCGATCTTTTTACTGAAATTTAAAATGGCAAAATTTTCCTGACGTGTTCCGTCCACTTCTGGATCTGCTTTAAATCCAGGGGCATTTACAATTAACCAATCTTCTTTAAAACCATCAAGTTGATCGTCTTCAGCACGAAGAAACATATTAAAAGCAAAAAGGTTAGACCACGGATATTCATTGATCACGCGAATATTCAAACGATAACTATCGTCTGCACAGGCATAGGCATCCCTTGCGTAGATCTCTTTACCGCCAAGATAGTCTACTACCTTTGCGTATAATTTATCGAACTTTTCCGGATCAAATGGAATATTAATATCCCCCCACCATACTCTATCTTTTGTAACCTCATCTTTTACGATGAACCTATCTTTGGGAGACCTTCCTGTAAACTGACCAGTGTTAACCGCTAAAGCCCCGAACGAGCTTTCAACTCCCTGACCAAGTCTTAAAGTTTCTTCGTGAAGTTCCTGTGGAGATAGTTGATAGTGTACCGTGGCATTTTTGATCCCGTAATCCTCTAACGAAATCGTTTTCGTAATTTGGGTGTTATCGACCATAAAAAAATCAATTCTGTTGTTTGTTTAGGCGTACAAAAGTAAAAATCTTAAGTAGATAAAATGTAAAACAGAATCAATTTATTTCTTTTTTAACTTTATGAAATTCAGGAGTAATATGATCCAGCCAATTATTAAAAGACTTCCACCCAGAGGTGTTAATAATGCTATAGGTTTGAAATTTATACTGAAGATAGTTCCGGTAGACAATAAATAAATAGATCCTGAAAAGAGTAAAATCCCCGAACAAATTAAATAAAAGATCCAGTTGATGTTTTTATGAGAAAGAAAATCATATCCTCCCAGGATCAATAAAAGAAAGGCATGATACATTTGAAAACGAACACCAGTTTCAAAGGAATTCAAAGATTCAGCCGAAATAGCTCCTTTTAAACCGTGTGCTGCAAAGGCACCTAAAATAACTGCTGTTAATCCAAACATCGCACCGGCTATTAAAAATCTTCTGTTCATACTTTCAATTTTATTTAACTCAAAGTTTTAATACATTCGTCAACAACTACACAAAACTAACTTAATTTATGCGAGAAATTTTAATTATTGGAGCAGGAAAATCTACTTCTGTCCTTATTAATTACCTGCTAAAACAGGCCGATAGTGAAGACCTCTTTTTACGAATTGGAGATTTAGATATTGAGAATGCCAGGAAAGCATGCAATAATCACGAGAAATGTGAAGCATTTGAACTAGATGTTTTTAATGCGGAAAGTAGAGAGCCTGCCATCAAAAAAGCTGATATTATCATATCCATGCTCCCGGCGAGATTCCATATAGAAGTTGCAAAGGATTGCCTGAAGTTTGGAAAGAACATGGTTACCGCCTCTTATATAAGTGATGAAATGAAAGCACTTGATGAGGAGGTGAAATCGAAAGGCCTGGTCTTTATGAACGAGATCGGGGTTGATCCTGGGATTGACCACATGAGTGCCATGCAAGTGATAGACCGGATAAGAGATAAAGGCGGAAAAATGCTGCTTTTTGAATCCTTCACCGGTGGACTTGTTGCTCCTGAAAGTGATAATAATCTATGGAATTATAAATTCACCTGGAACCCTAGAAATGTGGTTGTAGCAGGTCAGGGTGGGGTAGCCGAATTCATCCAGGAAGGAAAATATAAATATATTCCCTATCACCGTTTGTTTAGAAGAACCGAATTTCTAGAGATCGAAGGTCACGGAAGATTTGAAGGTTATGCTAATAGGAACTCCCTGAAGTATCAAAGCATCTACGGACTGGAAAATGCTCTTACCTTATATAGAGGGACCATAAGAAAGGTTGGTTTTAGCCGAGCCTGGAACATGTTCGTGCAACTAGGAATGACCGACGATAGTTTTGAAATGAAGAATACAGAAGAAATGAGCTATCGGGATTTCATAAATTCATTCCTCCCTTATTCGCCAAGCGATTCGGTAGAATTAAAGGTAAGGCACAATCTTAAAATAGATCAGGATGATATCATGTGGGATAAACTCATTGAACTCGATTTATTTAACCCAAATAAGAAAATAGGAATTAAAAATGCGACTCCTGCGCAGGCATTGCAAAAGATCCTGATGGACAAATGGTCTCTTTCTCATGATGATAAAGATATGATCGTGATGTACCACAAGTTTGGATATGAATTAAATGGCGATAAATTTCAAATTGATTCTACGATGGTAAGCATTGGGGAAGATCAGTCTAAAACTGCCATGGCCAAAACTGTTGGCTTACCGGTTGCAATGGCAACCATAATGATCCTGAATGGTGAAATTAAAACTCCTGGCGTGCAATTACCTATTAGAAAAGAGGTTTATGAACCCATATTAAGTAAACTGGAAGAACAGGGTATTATATTTAAAGAGAAAGAGACAGAATATCTTGGATATAACCCATTTGGAGAGGTTGGCAATTAAGATTGACAAGCATTTTTGTATTTTAGCTTTACAACCAAAAAAATAATCTATGAAGGTAGTGAATGATAATGTAAAGCTGGACGGAATTGATAAAACCATTCTCAATTTCTTAATGAAAGATGCTAAAAAACCTATTCTTGAAATTGCTAAAAATATAGGTATAACTGGAGCTGCAGTACATCAACGGTTGAGGAAACTGGAGAAATCTGGCTTGATAGAAGGCTCTAAAATGATGCTGGACGCCAGGCTTCTTGGGTATAAAACAATGGCTTTTGTTGGGGTCTACCTAGACAAAGCGGTTAGCAACCCACAGGCTGTAAAGCAACTCAGTGAAATACCCGAAGTAATAGAATGTCATTATACCACAGGAAACTGGTCCATATTCCTGAAGATCCTGTGCCGGGATAATGAACATCTAATGCATGTATTGAATAAGAACATTCAGGCGATAGACGGAGTTTCCAGAACAGAAACTTTTATCTCACTGAATCAGCAAATAGATCGGCAGATCAAGATTTAAACAAAAAAAGCTGCCCTAAACAGGCAGCTTTTTTTTGTTTTTCTTTCTTCGAATTAATCTCTTCCCATATACAGGCTCACAAAATAAAGCAAGGTGGCAAGAGATCCAACGGCAGCTACAACATATGTTCTTGCAGCCCATTTTAATGAATCTTCAGCAGCATCATGCTCTGCATTCGTAAGCATATTTTCAGTTTCTAACCACACTAAAGCTCTTTTACTCGCATCATATTCTACCGGCAAGGTGATAAAGCTGAATAAGGTACCTGCAGCATACATAATTATACCAATAAGAAGAACGGTCTTTCCTACTCCTACTCCAACCATCGTCATAAGAATAAGCCCACCAAAGATCGCCCATTGCGAAAATTTAGACGCAACGCTAACCACCGGCACCAGCTTACTTCTCATTTGCAACCAGCTATAAGCCTTAGCATGTTGCACTGCGTGACCACATTCGTGAGCAGCAACAGCTGCGGCTGCGGCATTTCTCTGTGAGTAAACGCCCTCACTTAAATTCACGGTTTTCTTAGAAGGATTATAATGATCTGAAAGCATTCCCGGAGTCGAGATTACCTTTACATCATTAATCCCATTATCTCTAAGCATTTTTTCAGCGATCTCCTTACCGCTCATTCCATTCTGTAAATGAACTCTAGAGTATTTCTTAAATTTACTTTTAAGCCTGTTACTCACGAACATGCTTACCAGAAAAATTAATCCTGCTATTATATAATATCCCATCATAGGTTTAAAGTTTTATCTTGTTTTTTGAACATCAAATATATCAAAAATCTGGCCACAGAAACTTTTATACTACAACCAATAACAACCTGTCACACGTTAATTTCTATTAAAAGCATCCTAATCCTTTTCAAAATAATGGCTTTATATTTCACAAATTCAGATATTAGCTATATTTGCAACGATTAATAAAAATCAGCTATGCAATACGAAAGAATACTTTTAAAACTATCTGGAGAAGCTTTGATGGGAAACCGCCAATATGGCATTGATCCCGAGAGGTTGGCAGAATATGCGGCAGAAATAAAATCGGTAGTTGACAAAGGTGTTGAACTGGCAATAGTAATTGGTGGAGGAAACATTTTTAGAGGTGTTGCGGGAGCAAGCCGGGGGATGGACAGAGTGCAAGGTGACCATATGGGAATGCTTGCAACCGTGATAAACGGTCTTGCTTTACAGAGCGCCCTTGAAGATGCCGATATTCAAACCAGGCTACAGTCAGCAATTAAGATCAATGAAGTAGCAGAGCCTTTTATACGTCGTAAGGCTATAAGACATCTTGAAAAAGGAAGAGTCGTGATCTTTGGTGGAGGTACTGGTAATCCATATTTCACCACAGATTCTGCAGCAGTTCTTAGAGCGATAGAAATCAAGGCAGACGTGATCCTCAAAGGAACACGTGTTGATGGTATCTATACTTCAGATCCTGAAAAAGACAAAGAAGCAACTAAATTCGATTTCATTACATTTGAAGATGTAATTAAAAAAGGCCTGAAAGTTATGGATACTACAGCTTTCACATTAAGCCAGGAAAACGAATTACCTATAATTGTGTTCGACATGAACAAACCGGGAAACCTTTTAAAGGTAGCAACAGGAGAACGTGTTGGAACAAAAGTGAACTTATAAATCTGAAATTGTAAACTACTATTAAAATGGATGAAGTTGAATTTATTCTAGAAGGAGCAAAAGAAGGAATGGAAAATGCCATTTCGCATCTTAAAAAACAACTTTCAAATATACGTGCCGGAAAAGCCAGTCCAAACATGCTGGGGAGTGTAATGGTTGAATATTATGGAGCACAGACTCCTCTTCAGCAAGTTGCAAATGTGAATACCCCAGATGCTAGAACACTTTCTATCCAGCCATTCGAAAAAAGCCTTATCCACGAAATTGAAAAAGGTATCATGATGGCTAATCTAGGTTTCAACCCTATGAATAATGGTGAAAGCGTGATCATTAACGTACCGCCGCTTACAGAGGAAAGAAGAAAGCAACTTACAAAACAGGCAAAAGCCGAAGCTGAAGATGCTAAGGTTGGGGTAAGAAATGATAGAAAACAGGCGATGCAGGAATTAAAGAAACAGGATATTTCTGAAGATCTTTTAAAGAGTTCTGAAGATGATGTTCAGGAATTAACCAATACCTACATTGAAAGAATTGAAAAGATTCTTGCTGTTAAAGAAACAGAGATCATGACCGTATAATGGTCAACAAACAACATAAGTTTGCCGGCTTGGATCTGAACAAACCTCAGATTTGATCCGGCATTTTTTTTACTTTTTATAGATAAGTCAACCCCAGCTTTATGCGATATACCCTACTAACTTTTTTTTTAATATTAGGTTGTGGTCTATTCGCTCAAACAATTCCAGGTAGGGTTATTAACCGAAACACTAAAGAACCTTTGGCTTATGCCGAAATTCAAACTGAAAATGGTGCGCAGATCCTAACTAATATTGACGGCAGTTTTGAACTCAGGCTAAAAAATGAGGTTGATAGTATTAAGGTTTCTTATGTTGGTTTTAAGACTTTGAATATTCAGGTAAGTAAAGACACCAGGTATTTACAAGTAGGAATGACCCCTGTGTATGAACAATTGGAGACTGTTCTTATATCTGATGGCAGGGATCCTGCAGTAGTTTTAATAGAAAAAGCAATAAAAAATCGTGAGCAGAACGATCCCGAAAAAGTTCTGAATGGCTTTAAATATAGGTCCTATTCAAAATTCATCATAGATAATGAGTTCGGCAATATTGAAATGACTGCAGATTCAACCTCTGCCGCAATGCAAACCATTATCAATGAAGGCAGGGCCTACCTTTCAGAAAAAGTATCAGAACATTATTACACTAAGAGAAAAGGCAGAAAAGAACAGGTTCTGGGCCTACAAACTGCCGGCTTCAAAGAACCGGTATATAATGTCCTGGCAATGCAATTGCATCCATTATCTCTCTATAAACGCAATTACAAGCTTTACAAAACCGAATATGCCGGCCCATTAGCCAATAATGCCTTAAAAAATTACGAGTATAAGATCCTTGATACCACGGCAACTGAAAGACCAGCATTTATGGTTTATTTCAAACCAAAGCGCGAAAGGGTTGTAGCAGGCCTTGAGGGTATATTATACCTAGACACAACCAGCCTTGCGATCCAGAAGGCAAAGGCTCAATTGCTTGGAGCTATAAAATTAGAGGTAGATCATAATTATGAATACTATCCCGACAAAGGTCTTTGGTTTCCTTCCCAACAAACTACTAAAATAAGACCGGGTTCTGGAGGTAAAGAAATTGCCGTATTTGGCGGAACCATTAAGGTGGGCGCTGTTCAGCAAAAGAAAGGTGTCTTAAATACAATTTTTGGAACAGAAGAAATTTCCAGGAATCTTTACCTGAATTCGGTAACACAGATCTACGATACAGATCTTGATTATAATGGAAAAATTGAAAATCCAGGAGCCGAGATTGATGTTGATGAGAATGTCACTACCAAAGACTCTGAATTCTGGCAAAGTAATAGAAAGATAGATTACAGTCAAAGAGATGAAGCCACAAAAAGAAAGGTTGACAGCCTTATCCTGGCTGGTGATGTAGAACGCAAGATCCAAATAAAAAAAGCCATGGCTTCTGGCTCTTACCCTATTAAATTCTGGGATGTAGATCTAAGCAAGGTTTTCAAGTTCAATAATTATGAAGGAATTCGTCTTGGTTTCGGTGGAAGAACCAATGATCGGCTTTCAGATAATTTTAATTTGAATGGATATTCCACTTATGGATTTAAAGATGAAGTTCTTAAATACGGTATTGGCACCCAAATATATTTGAATAAGAAAAATGGGACAAACCTGAATTTTACATTTTCGAGAGATATTCAGGAAACAGCATCTTTCCATTACTTAAAAGGTCAGAATACGTTTTCTATACTCGAACCCAGGTTTGTGAACATCAATTTTTTCTATAATTATAAAAAATACGCTACCAGTCTTGAGCACAGGATCACTCCCAAACTGGAGACCGAATTACAACTCGCCCGGGAAGAGATCTGGCAAATTAAAGAATATAGTTTTCTTAATGCAGGGACCGAATACGAAGATTACGATCTTGCCTCGCTCACTATTTCATTTCTATGGAGACCATTTTCAAGATTTTTAAATACTCCCGAAAGTAATATTCTACTCGAAAAGAATTTCCCGCAATTCACAGGGCAAATTGAACAATCTTTTTCAACGCTGGGAGGTGATTTCAATTTTACCAGAATAGGATTAAAGGCCGAACATGAAATTAACCGATTAGACAGGTCCAGGACAGAATTTATTCTGGAAGGAAATATAGGAATAGGAGACCTTCCGCTTACCCACGCTTTTCATGCTAATCCTAATAACCCGACGAGAGAAGGTGTTTTAAGAAGATTCTCAGTTGCTGGGAGAAACAGTTTCGAGACTATGTTCTTCAACGAGTTTTTTAGTGAAAGGCAGGCCAGTCTGCATATAAGACATCAATTAAGACCCTTTTTGATCTCGGATAGCTTTCAACCGGAACTGGTTTTTATTTCCAGATATGCTATTGGTGATTTTGATAATCAGAGTAAACACCAAAACATATCGTTCAATACCTTAAATCATGGGTATTCTGAAGCTGGATTAGAATTAAATAAGATCTTTGCAGGTTTTGGACTAGGAACCGCCTATAGATATGGAGCATATCACCTGGCTGGATTCAAGGATAATTTTGCTTTTAAATTCACTTTACAACTTCAGCTTTAATAATCGGAAGATTAATCGGTTAATGCGAACTAATTAAACTTGCTTTTTCTAACTTTGCGCCGCTAAAGCAAAGCCATGCATAAGATATTCAGCTTTGGATTTTGGAATTCCATAGCCCGCCTTATACTTAGAAACAGGATCATAATCATTGTCTTGATCGCGATCGCTACTTTCCTGCTTTCCACGCAGTGGAAGAATATGCGTTTTTCGTATACCGAAGCGAACCTAATGCCCGATGATCATCCGGTGAATGTTAGCTATAATGATTTTCTGGATAAATTTGGGGAGGAAGGAAACCTTATATTATTAGGCGTACAGGACTCAGCACTTTTCACTCCGGAAAAGTTTAAGGCATGGAACGAGCTTACTAAAAAAATTACTTCCTATCCAGAAGTAGATCACATTATATCGCCTGCAAGCCTGAAGGAACTCAAAAAATTTGAGGATCCTCAAAGATTTGAAATGGTACCTGTTCTGGAAAGCAAAGATCCAGACAGCACTCAATTAAAAGAATTCGAAAACAAGCTTTTCACAGAATTGCCTTTCTACGAGAATCTTGTTTATAGTTCTCATTCCAACACTATCCAATCTGCAATATATCTCAATAAAGACCTGGTGAACACTAAGGCCAGAAAGATCTTTGTGCTGGAAGAACTAGATCCTTTAATAGAAGAATTTGAAGAAGATCACGGTATAGATGTTCGGGTTTCGGGCATGCCGTATATACGAACCCTGAACGCCCAAAATATCGTTGACGAAATAGGTTTATTCATATTAGCTGCCTTGATCGTTACCTCAATTATCTTCTTTTTCTTTTTTAGATCTATCAGAGCCACTCTAATTTCTATGTTCACGGTATGTATTGGAGTAATGTGGGCTTTTGGAGTTATAGGCTTGTTGCATTATGAGATCACGATCTTAACTGCTTTGATTCCCCCACTTATTATTGTAATTGGAATCCCGAACTGTATTTTCCTGATCAATAAATATCAACAAGAGATCCAGAAACATGGTAACCAGGCGAAATCTTTACAAAGGGTGATCACCAAGGTTGGTAATGCAACTTTAATGACCAACCTAACAACAGCTTCAGGTTTTGCCACTTTTATACTAACAGATAGTCAGCTACTAAGAGAATTTGGAGTTGTAGCTTCCATCAATATAATCGCCATTTTCATTCTAAGTCTATTGATTATCCCGGTGATCTATAGTTACCTAAGACCTCCAAAGGACAGGCATTTAAAACATCTTACAAAACGCTGGATAGGTGGTTTTACGAATTGGACAGAAAATATGGTTAGAAATCATAGGATCGCTATCTATATTTCCTCTATTGTCCTGTTAATAGCAAGTATAATTGGCATCTACACTATTAAAATTTCAGGAAGCATTCTGGAAGATATGCCTAAGAATACTACTTTCTTCAAGGATGTGAAATTCTTCGAAAGTGAGTTTGACGGGGTGATGCCGTTGGAGATACTTATTGATACTAAAAGGCCTCAAGGTGTGATGAAACTTTCCACCTTAAAAAGGATGGATGAACTCGAACAATTTATCCAGGATATTCCTGAATTATCCAAACCACTTTCGGTAAACCGGCTGGCAAAATATTCGAAACAGGCATATTATAACGGAAACCCCAAGTATTATCAACTTCCATCTTCACAGGAGCGAAACTTCATTATGCCATATGCAAAAAGTCTATCATCTAGTGATGGATTAATGCAGTCTTATGTAGATTCTACAGGTCAATTTGCCCGTATAACCACCTTTATGAAGGATGTTGGAACGGAGAAAATGGAAGAGATAGAAAATGATCTTCTTCCTCAGATAAAAAAGATCTTCCCGGAAGACAGATATAATGTATCACTTACCGGTAAAGCATTGCTATTTCAGAAGGGGACAAATTACCTGGTAAGAAACCTTATAATTTCACTTGGCCTGGCTATTTTTTTAATCGCAATATTAATGGCCTGGATGTTTAGAAGTTTTAGGATGATAATCATTTCTTTAGTTCCTAACCTTTTACCGTTACTGGTAACAGCAGGTGTCATGGGATTTATCGGGGTACCAATAAAACCTTCAACAATCCTTGTATTTAGTATAGCTTTTGGAATTTCGGTAGATGACACCATACATTTCCTTGCTAAATACCGTCAGGAATTAAAAGCCAATGACTGGAAAATAAAACGTTCGGTTTATGCGGCATTAAGAGAAACAGGTGTAAGTATGTTCTATACTTCTATTGTACTCTTTTTCGGATTTTCAGTATTTATGATCAGTAGTTTTGGAGGTACCGTAGCACTCGGCGGCTTAGTATCTGCAACCTTACTTTTTGCGATGCTGGCCAACCTGCTTTTATTACCATCATTACTTCTTTCCCTGGAAAGAAGTATTGCTAATAAGGAAGTTTTAAAAGAACCAGCAATGAAGATTATTGAAACCGATGAGGATGAAAATGACTTTAGAACTGAAGACGAAAAGAATTAAAATGTTAATAAAACAGCCTGCTTGCTAAGCTTCAGGCGAAAAACTATCTTTGTTTTTTCTAAATTTCAACTAAATGATACAAGCAAAAATCGCTGAAATACTGGAAAGCGATCAGTTTTTACAGGAACACCATGTCAAAGGATGGGTACGCTCTTTTAGAAGTAATAGATTTATCGCCCTTAATGATGGTTCAACCCTAAAAAACCTTCAGTGTGTTATCGATTTTGAAAATACCGATGAAGACCTAATTAAAAGGATAAATGTAGGCGCAGCCATCTCTGTAAAGGGAACTTTAAAAGAGAGCATGGGTAGCCAGCAACGGGTGGAAATTGAAGTTACCGAGCTGGAAATTCTTGGTGATGCAAATCCTGAAGAGGTAAAATTAACCATACTTTCTCCTAAGAAACACAGCATGGAGAAACTACGGGAACAAGCTCATTTACGTGTGCGCACCAATACTTTTGGCGCAGTTATGCGTGTAAGAAGCAGACTGTCTTTTGCTGTACATAAATATTTTCAGGACAGGAATTTCTTCTATGTGAACACGCCTATAATCACAGGCAGTGATGCTGAAGGCGCCGGAGAAATGTTCAAAGTTACTGCGATGGACCTTAAAAATCCTTCAAAAAATGAGGATGGCAGCATCAATTATAAGGAAGATTTCTTCGGAAAAGAAACTAATTTAACCGTATCAGGACAATTAGAGGCAGAAACTTTTGCTCTTGGTCTTGGACAGGTTTATACTTTTGGACCAACATTTAGAGCTGAAAATTCTAATACTTCACGTCACCTTGCTGAATTCTGGATGATTGAGCCAGAAGTTGCTTTTTGTGACCTTGATGGAAACATGGATCTGGCCGAAGATTTCATTAAATATGTTTTGAAGTATATTCTAAAGCATTGTAAAGAAGATCTGGAATTCCTTGCGGAAAGACAGGAAAATGAAGATAAGCTTAAGCCAAAAGCTGAAAGAAGCGAAATGAATCTTCTTGACAAACTAAATTTTGTTCTAGAGAATAACTTTAAACGAGTTAGCTATACTGAGGCAATTGAGATCCTTAAAAATTGCAAACCTAACAAAAAGAAAAAGTTCAATTATATCATTGAAGAATGGGGTGCAGATCTGCAAAGTGAGCACGAAAGATATCTTGTAGAAAAGCATTTTAAGTGTCCGGTTATATTATTTGATTACCCGGCAGACATCAAAGCTTTCTATATGAGATTGAATGAGGATGGAAAAACCGTAAGAGCTATGGATATTCTTTTCCCTGGAATCGGTGAAATTGTTGGAGGTAGCCAGCGTGAAGAACGTCTTGATGTTCTAAAAGAAAAAATGGCTGAACTCAATATTCCTGAAGAAGAGCTTTGGTGGTACCTGGACACTCGTAAATTCGGCACCTGTGTTCATAGTGGATTTGGATTAGGATTTGAAAGACTTGTACAGTTCACAACAGGTATGGGGAATATCAGAGATGTAATTCCTTTCCCAAGAACTCCGCAGAACGCAGAATTTTAATTCATTGAAAATACAAGAAACGCATATAGTTCCTGCAATCTCTGAAAATATAAGATTGCAGGAATATGCGGTTTCTATTTTCAGCACTATTCAATCCCGCAGCGGATTGAAAAAAGCTATCAAAAAAGGATTAATCCTGATCAATGGTCAAAAAGCACAAACCGGTGACTGGATTAAAGAAGGTCAGAAGATTGAGCTTTTACAACCTGATATTCCAAACAAAAAGATCTTTAAGTTAGACTTTGAAGTCTTATTTGAGGATCAACATATTGCCTTAATTCATAAACCTGCGGGTTTTTCTACAAGCGGGAATTTCTTTAAAACAATTGAAAACGCATTACCTCACAATTTAAATAGGTCTACACAACCTGATGCCCTACCCTTTCCCTTACCAGCGCATAGACTAGACAACCCAACAGCGGGAATATTAATTTGCGCCAAGACAACCTCTTCCTTATTGAGACTTCAGAAAAACCTAGCTGAAAGGAAAATCCAGAAAGTTTATTATGCCTTAGTTCACGGTAAATTATGGAAAGATCTGAGACTGGATTCTGAGATCGAAGAAAAGCCTTCAGCAACTTTAGTAAGTCCTTTAAAATTTTTCAAAATAAACGAGGAATTATATACGCTTGTCGAAGCAAAACCGTTAACAGGAAGAACACATCAAATAAGGATTCATCTAAGTGAATTTAAACATCCTATTGTTGGTGATGAAATTTATGGAATTGAAGAAACCGGATATTTTGCGCATAAGAATCTTTATTTATATTCAGGCGGAGTATCGTTTTCACACCCAGTTACAGAGGAAGCGATAGAAGTAAAATCCAGGTTGCCTAAAAGATTCAGAAACCTAAGTAACTACAGGGTGTATTAACAAAATTTTACCACAAACATAAGCTATGCCAAAGGTGGTATGGCCTGTATTTTCCTTATTTTTGTTAGAGACCCTGATATTTATGCTTAAGCAACAATTAAATTTCAAATTATCCCAGAAGCTATCTCCACAGCAGATTCAGCTTATGAAACTTATTCAATTACCTACCCAGGCATTTGAACAAAGGATCAAGCAGGAAATGGAGGAAAATCCTGCTTTGGAAGATGGGAAGGAAGAAAAAATTGATGAGTATGACGACCTGGGAAATGAAAATTCTGAGGACGATTACGATAACGAAACCATAGAAACTGAGATCGATGTAGATGAATATCTTAGTGATGATGAGATACCAAGTTACAGGCTTAACGCAAATAATTATAGTCCAGACGATGACGACAGGCAGGTTCCATATGCTGCCGGCACTTCCTTTACCCAGCATTTAAAAACTCAGTTGAGTACGATCAGGCTGGAAGAAACAGAGGAAGAGATAGCCGAGTTCCTTGTAGGTAGTGTAGATGAAAGCGGTTACATAAGAAGAAGCGTGCAGGATATTGTGGATGATCTTGCCTTCACTCAAAATATATATACAGACGAAGAAAGTGTTGAAAAAGTCCTTAAAAAGGTTCAGAAACTGGATCCTGCGGGAGTTGGAGCAAGAAGCCTGGAAGAATGCCTGATCATTCAGTTAAATCGAAGAGAGCAAACTAAACAGGTTGAACTCGCTAAGGACATCATGGAACGGTCTTTCGATCATTTCAGCAAGAAACATTATACAAAATTACTTTCCCGCCATGACATCTCTGAGGATGAATTAAGAGATGCCATTGAAGTTATAGAACATCTAAACCCAAAACCGGGTGGTGCGTATTCTGGTAATACCAGGATGGTAGAGCATGTAATTCCAGATTTTACGATTAAGATCGAAGACGGGGAACTGCAATTAGCTCTTAATGGCAGAAACGCTCCGGAAATGCATATTTCCAGGGATTACAACAATATGTTGAAAGGCTATAAAGAGTCGAAGGAAAAAACGAAGGCACAGAAAGATGCTGTAATGTTCATCAAGCAAAAGCTTGATGCCGCAAAATGGTTTATTGAAGCGATCAAACAGCGTCAGCAAACATTAATGGTGACAATGAGCTCTATTATGAACTATCAAAAAGAGTATTTTCTCACTGGAGATGAGCGTAATTTACGCCCAATGATCCTGAAGGATATTGCCGATGAGATTGAAATGGACGTCTCTACAGTGTCTAGAGTTGCCAATTCAAAATATGTAGATACACCCTACGGTACAAAATTGATAAAGGAATTCTTTTCAGAATCCATGACCAATGATCAGGGTGAAGAAGTTTCTACCAGAGAGATCAAGAAGATCCTGGAAATGTCTATAGAAGAAGAGGATAAAAGAAAACCACTCACAGATGAGAAACTGGCTAAGGTATTAAAGGATAAAGGATATCCTATCGCAAGGAGAACAGTGGCAAAGTACAGGGAACAGTTAGATATTCCGGTTGCGCGTTTACGTAAAGAAATTTAATGAAGATACTACTTAGACTTGCCTCTTACCTTCTACACCCATTATGGATGCCTTTTGCAGGAAGTCTTTTCTATTTTATATTTACACCCAGGTTTTTTCCCCGGGAGATCATAGAAGCTAAATTACTGGCGATTGCGATCATCACCATTTTTATACCAATAGTATTTTATTTCTTATTAAAAAACCTTGGAAAGGCCGGAACGATTTTTCTAGATGAGGTTGGGGAAAGAAAATGGCCACTTTTCTTTTTTATACTCTTAACTGCCATGGTTCTAAACCAGGTTCTTAATATTTACAATTATCCAGCTTTATTTTATTATTTCGCAGGAATATTAATTTCTTCAATTATTGCCTATATTCTTTCCTGGTTTAAAATAAAAGTAAGCCTCCATATGGTAGGAATATCAGGATTATTGATGTTTGTCATAGGCTTTTGCGTTTACTTTCATCTCTACTTCATATATAGCATTAGCTTCCTTATAATCGCCACCGGCTTAAGTGCTTCTTCCAGATTGTACTACAAAGCTCACACGAAATGGGAACTATTTCTAGGCCTTATAACCGGTTTAGCACCCCAGGCAATTATGTTTGGCTTATGGTTTACAGAATATAGAATGTCAAACCTATTTTCAGGGTAGAAAGATCTAGATTAGCATCATCTACTTTTGCATCTTTAAAAAATGGGTTCAAGGCATAGTAGAATTGAAAATTGAAGGTGTTATAACCAAAGGTGAAGGTAGCTCCAAGCCTGAAACGATCTAGTTCTTTTAGATCATTAACTATTATTTCCCGATCTGCATCTTTGTATCTACTTCTAAAATGATATATGTAACCTAAACGCACGCCACCGTAAACTCGCCAGAATTTGTAAGTTTCTGGAGAAGAAGTTCTCCATCTAAATTCGATAGGCGCTTCGACAAGTTGAGTTGTAAAGCGGTTAGTACTATAATTAACCTCATTATCAAGACTTTCAAAAATAGTGCTACCGTCTTCATTCTTTCCAATAAACAAATTCTGCCCGTAAGTATTTATAGACCACCCCAGACCGGCACCTAAAGCAATATTTCTTCTTTTATTCAACGGAAAATCCCGAATAAAACCTAGATTTAGACCTCCGGAAAAACTTTCCTGGGAAACATTAGAAGGCCTGTTCGTAATTAAATTGAAATGAAATCCGGCGTAAAACTGGTCCTCTCTGTACAGGCTATCTATAGTAAAAGGAACAGTATCAGGGATCTTATAACGGTCTTCTTCCTCCTGCGCAGGGGAAAGCAACGGCAGACATAAAAAGAGGGATAGAAATAGTTTTTTAAAGGCCATTATGATTTAAAATCTGAAACCTAAATATAAAAAAACATCCTGTCTGATTTAACACAGACAGGATGCTTTATATAATTAAATCGAAAAGATTATTCAATATTTTGCTCAGCATCACCAACCACAGTAGTGTAGTTGATCTTAAGTGCTTCAGCTTTTCTCAATTCTTGTTTAATATCTGAAACAAGACCCATATTTGTCTCTTCGTCCACTTTTAAAGCGGTGGTTAAGTAAGGAATTAATTCCTCTCTTTTAGACTCCCTTTCAGAATATATAAATTGCTGTACTTCTTCAATACTAGCGAATTTATCATTTAACTGAATACGGGCTTCTGTTCCATATTGAGCCTGGTACCTTTTGCTAGGTTTCCCTGCATAGATATACATGATCAAATCTTTCTTATCAAGTTTCTCAACCTGGTCTGCAAACGGTAATTTGTTTTCAATCATCAAAGTATTCTGACGCATTACAGTTGCAACCATAAAGAAAAATAAGAGCATGAAAACGATATCAGGTAAAGATGCCGTACTAATCGCAGGCAAATCTCCAGACTTTTTCTTTTTAAATTTAGACATAGTTAAAGTCGTTTTCGTTTGTTAAAAGCTCTAGCTTGTTGGTTCGGCTTCAGATAACTTCTGTGGGATCATTGCTGTAATCACATCGATCTTTTCCTTTAGTGCATCTTTATCACCATTGTAATTAGGATCGTTGTAATTCTTTTCCATCTGAGTAAAAGTTATCCCGTACATTCTCTGTGCTTCGCGATCTCTAAGCTGATTGTAAGCAGCCACAAGTTCGTTCTGTACAGCGATGTAAGTTCCATATTCTGTCCCACGGTTATTCACCAGGGAAATAATGGCTTTTTGAGGATTTACAGATGATGCTGGATCTTTAGCACCCTGACAAAAGCTACAAGCTTCGTCACCAGTACCTCCACCGTTATCTAGAAATTCTACAGCTGCATCCTGTAGCTCAGAAATATCCATATCTTCATCTTCAACAAGTAACTGGTTATTACTGTTAACCAGAACCGTAAAGATGTTACGTTGTTTAATAACCGGCGGTTCAACGTCCTCAGGTTGCCATGGCGGTAACTTCCTGCTTATCCCGCTATCTGTTTCAATGGTAGTTGTTACCAGGAAAAAGATAAGAAGTAAGAAGGCGATATCTGCCATAGACCCGGCGTTAACTTCCGGTGCTGATCTCTTTGCCATATTATTTAGCCAATTTTTTAATTCCAGAGAATACCATTGCTCCAATAGCTATTGCAGCAAGAATATAGAAGGTATACAAACCTGCACCTACCCAGTGATCACCAGATGCTGAAAGCATGCTACCATCCTTAAGTTCCTTTGCTGTACCGTCACTTAAAACATAAGCAACAACTACGATCACTAAAAATGATCCTATAGCAATAATCGTGTTCTTAATATTACCTCTGAATAAACCTACGATCACAAATATTGCAACTAGTACAACAACTGCAGCTAGCACCAAATAAGCAATCCACATGTAAGGGTCTAAATGACTCCCTTGCAGGTCTGCCGAGGCTTTAATGGCATCGTCTCCGGTGGCGATAATCCTTCCCAGAAGGATCATACCTATCACACCAAGAACAAGTGCCAGATATTTTAATATTTTATGTAAGGTCATAATTTACGTTGTCTTAGATTCGTTTTTTATTCTTGTAAGCTACTAACATATCGATAAGTAGGATAGACGCGTCTTCCATATCGTTAACGATACTGTCTATCTTAGCGATGATATAGTTGTAGAAAATCTGAAGAATAATCGCAACGATCAAACCGAATACTGTAGTAAGAAGTGCTACTTTAATACCTCCTGCCACAAGTGATGGCTGCATATCTCCTGCTGCTTCAATACGGTCAAAAGCCTGAATCATCCCGATTACAGTACCCATGAATCCAAGCATAGGAGCCAATGCGATAAATAAAGAAACCCAAGATACGTTCTTCTCAAGTTGTCCCATTTGAACACCTCCGTAAGCAACAACTGCTTTTTCTGCAGCTTCGATACTTTCGTCAGCTCCGTCTAGACCCTGATAGTAGATAGATGCAACAGGTCCTTTTGTATTTCTACAAACTTCCTTAGCTGCCTCGATACCTCCACTATTAAGAGCATCCTCAACGTTTTGAGCAAGCTTCTTAGTGTTCGTTGTTGAAAGGTTTAAAAAGATAATTCTCTCAATGGCAATAGCCAGTCCAAGAATTAAACACAATAGAACGATCCCCATAAAGGCAGGACCACCTTCGATGAAACGTTTTTTAAGTTCCTGGTGAAAACCAAGTTCTTCTTCTTCCAATTCATCACCGGCCATTGCTTCCTCGTCATCCTGTACAAAGGTCACAATCGTTCCTGGCAAAGTATTCGCGCTGTTAGCCGCCTGTAGATTGTAGGCCCCAAGAACCGTAATCGCGGCGATTACCAAAATAGAAAATAATCTTTTCATTACTGTTTGTCTTAATTTAATTAGTTAAAGGGTTAAAGATATAAATTATTTTTAATAAAACACTTAGCAGAGAGGAAGGGATTCGAACCCTCGATACGCTTGTGACGTATACACACTTTCCAGGCGTGCGCCTTCGACCACTCGGCCACCTCTCTGTTTATTGTTTAGGGGCGGCAAATAACAAAAAAAAAACTTCCCCGTCAAGTACCAATCGTTAATTTTAGGACATTTCACCTCTTAAAGAGGTTTCATAGATAGTCTTGAACACTTTAGGAGAAAGATCCTTACCCAAAAGATACATTAATTTAGAGACTGCAGCCTCTGTTGTTATATCTTTTCCAGAAACTACTCCTATTTTCTTAAGACCCACACTTGTTTCATATTGTCCCATAGTTACACTACCACCTATACACTGAGTAACATTAATTACCCGTAATCCTTTTTTGATCTTCTCTTTCAAAATATCCAGAAACCAATCTGCATTAGGTGCATTCCCACTGCCGTAAGTCTCAAGAATAACTCCCTTGAGGTTTTCTTTAGACAACATATATCTTACCGTGCCTTCTGTTATTCCAGGGAACATTTTTAACACGAGCACCTCATCATCAAATCCTGTATGTAATTTCGTTTTTTGTTTCCTGTTAGGCTTCCAAAGTGACCTGTAATTCACTGAAAGATAAACTCCAGACTCGGCTAATGCTGGATGGTTCATGGATGCAAATGCCTGAAAATGTTCTGCATTCACTTTAGTTGTCCTGTTGGCCCGATATAATTTGTATTCAAAATATAAACCTACTTCAGATATTACTGGTTTTCCATTTTTCTGAAGCCCTGCTATCTGAATACTGGTAATAAGATTTTCCTTGGCATCTGTTCGCAGATCACCAATAGGTAATTGCGAACCAGTAAAAATGATGGGTTTAGTAAGATTTTCGAACATAAAACTCAAGGCAGATGCCGTGTAAGACATGGTATCACTACCATGCAATACTACAAAACCATCGTACTCATCATAATGCTCATTTATAGTCTTCGCAATCTTCTCCCAGTATTCAGGATTCATATTCGAAGAATCTATGGGATCATTGAAACTCAAGGTTTCGATCTCGTGCTCCAGAATTTTTAATTCAGGGATATTCTGTAAAAGCTCATCAAAATTAAAAGCCTTCAGGGCTCCCGTATCATAATCTTTGATCATACCAATGGTACCACCGGTATAGATTAGTAATATCCTGGAATTATTCTTCATTTAAAGACATTTTATTAATCACTGGATTCGCATACATCAATAAATAACTATTTAATGCGAGTGGATTCTTTACATCTACCCTTCTGGTAATGCGTCGATCAAATTGTCTTTTCTCTTTTTCGGTATACTTATCTTCAAATCTGTTTTCATTCTTCAGAAGATCATAGGCGATATAATTTGCCGGCCATAATTTATAATTACGATATATAGCATTATCTATTAAAATGGAAACCTCCTTCAACTGGTCGTTTATAGAAAGTTCTTTTTCTCTAATAGGGTCGAAATCTTCTTTGGTAAGCATCTTGCCGGCACTTATCTGGATTCTCCCCTTCTGCCCCATCGCTCCCTGCATGATGCTATTAAAGTCCTCGTTTGCCGACTTCTTATACTCCTCCTTCATTCTTTTTGCCAGAACTTCAGGCATCTTCAACATGTCTGTAGGATCGAATTCATAAGACATAGCGACAGGTACGATCTTCAAATTGGTGAAATAATCAAGGATATCTATATTTCCTTTAGCCATTCCTACCATTTTGAGCACACCTTGCTGTGTGAAATCGTTCCCGTCTTTGGTTCTACCTTCTCGCTGAGCCATCCAAACTGAACGATCTTCATTAAAAAGTAAATGTTTTATATATTCTGAAAGTTTCATTGAACTTTTCAGCATTTCCCGGGGGCTTTGATTTCTCTGAACCAGGAAATTCCGGTTTAATTTAGACAAAGCCATTAAAAATGGCTTTTGCACAAGATTATCACCAATGGCCGATGCCGTCATGATTAAATCATGATCATGTAGCGTATAATTGATAAGGGAAGTATCAAGTATAATATCCCTGTGATTCGAAATATAAAAATAGGATTCTTTCGAATCTAATTCCTCAAAACCATTATCGCTTAATCCTTCACTGGTTTTTTCAAGCACCTTCTCTACACTTAAATAGATCACCTTACTCTGGAAATCTGCAATGGAATGGCATTCCCCTAAAATTGCCTGAATATCGCTGGATTTCATTTCTGGAAAGGTGAATTGAAGCAATGCTTTCACCATGGGATGTTTAACGTACTCACGCAAGGCATCATTCACCTCTTCATCCTTATAAAACCTTATATCATCAAAATTCTGCACCTATATTCAAATTATTTTGACAAATGAACAAAAATTCTCTTTAACAGCTTTAAATTCCGAAAACTTCCTTGGAGTTTTTTGTAGTGATCTCTGCCACTTCTTCAATCGGTAAATCATATAAAGTCGCAAGCTTTTCTGCAACTTTGAGTATATAAACAGGGTCATTCCTTTTTCCACGATATGGAGCAGGAGCGAGATATGGAGAATCTGTTTCCAGAACGATCTCATCGAGTGGAATTTGATTGATAAACTTATCTACTCCACCATTTTTAAAGGTAACCACACCACCAATTCCTAACTTCATATTATAAGACAAAGCTTGCCTGGCCTGCTCCAGATTCCCGGTGAAACAATGAAATATCCCAAATAACTTATCATCTTTCACCTCCTCCAGAACTTCAAAAATTTCCTCAAAAGCATCCCGGCAATGTATGACTATAGGCAACTCCCGATCTTTAGCAAACTCAATCTGCCTTTTAAATGCCTGTTTCTGTATCCCTAATGTAGATTTATCCCAGTATAGATCTATTCCTATCTCCCCAACGGCATAAAACTTTCTCTTATCAAGCTCCTCTTCTACATGCTTAAGCTCCTCTTCAAAATTTTCCTTGACATGAGTAGGATGTAGCCCCATCATTAAAAAGACATTATCAGGAAAAGCTTTTTCCAGGTCATACATGCTCTGAGTTGTTTCAGAATCTATAGCCGGAATAAAGAACCGTTGAATATTATTATCAATTGCAGTTTGTATTACGGTTTTCCTGTCTTCATCAAAAGCATCACTATATAAATGTGTGTGAGTATCTGTTATTATCATACTTAATCCTTCTTTTCTATATGATCTGATAAATATTTCGCGTCTTTTTTAATGCCCCCTAAAGTCGCAGACCCCCTGGTATGCAACCATGGCAACCCAATAAAATACAACCCTTCGATATTGCTAACCCCACGGTAATGCTCTGGATATCCTTCTTTGGTTAGTTCCAGTCCTTCTATCCAACCAAAATTTGGCCGGTAACCTGTAGCCCAGATAATATTTTTAAGATCTGTGATCTTTTTCTTTTCGGTAAGCACAAGTTCACCCTCAGCATTTTTGGTTTTCCCTACCGGTTCTACATTGTCTCTTTCCAGAATTTCTTTGACCGGAGTTCCAATCACAGGCTGTCTGGATTGTGATATTTTTTGCCCCAACCAGGTATCCCTGCTGAAACTTAAAAAGCCGGATTTCGTGAACCACCACCATAAAGTCTTCCCTAATATTTCCTGCGGAAGCACTTTCACCTCTGTTGTACCAGAAAAATAGACTTTCCGGCCATTCTCTTCTGAAACCTCATCAAGGATCTGGAATCCGCTGTCCCCGGCACCAACAACCATAGTCCCTCCATCCTGAAGCTGACCTGGATTTTTGTAGTAATTACTATGTATCTGGAATATATCCTTATCAATTTTCTTTGAAAATGGCGGAGTATATGGTATATGAAAAGGCCCTGTAGCGATGACAATATTTCTCGCTTTCATTTCTCCTTCAGAACTTTTTAAAATAAAATGATCATCATGATGTGAGATATTTTCCACCAGGGTATTTAACTGAACCGGAAAATCAAATTTTTCAGCGTATTCTTTAAAGTAATTAGCTACTTCAGTTTTGGTAGGATAATGGCCATTTTGCGCGGGAAATTCCATTCCGGGCATATTATTAAATTCAGAGGGCGTAAATAATGTAAGTGAATCCCATCGATTGAGCCAGGAAGCGCCAATCTCAGCCTCTTTATCTACCACAAGAAAATTCTTTCCCTGCTTCCGTAGATAATAAGCCATGGCCAATCCAGCCTGGGCAGCTCCAACTACAATAAAATCAAGCATTACTCCTTTTTTGTGCAAAAGTAAGCTTATTTAAAGGTTTCTGAAAATGAGCCTATTTAGAAGATAAATTCTTTATAATTCCAGAATTGGTATAGAAAAAGGATCAAAAAGGCAAAAGTCACGATAAACTCCATAAAACTCGAAGCCAGGAGCCCAACAAAAGATCCAAAGGCAGCCTTTCCAGCAGTTTTAGAGTCACTTTTATTTAAAATTTCTCCAACAAAGGCACCTACAAACGGAAAAATTAGAATCGCAAAAGGAATTGGAGCAAAGATTCCAACAATTAGTCCAATAGTAGCCCCAATCATACCCTTCCTGCTCCCACCAAACTTTTTTGTTCCCATGGCCGGAATTATAAGATTCAGCACATAGAACAAAATAGCCACGGCCAGGGTGATCCCTAGAAACAGGTAGTTTATTCCAACACCGGGAATAAGGTAAAAGATTAATAAACCTATCCAGCTTAAAGGCACTCCAGGCAATACGGGCAGGAAGCTTCCAAGTATTCCAAGGATCATGAATATACTTGCAACGATCAATAAAATTATCTCCATTTCTCTACTTTATAAAGCGAATATAATCAACTTAATTTCAATTTTAAACTAACTTATTAGTTTAAACTAAATATTTAGTTTATATTAGCAGAAACAAACTCCTTTAAAATGAAACAATTAACCAAAGCTGAAGAAGAGATAATGCAAATCTTATGGGAACTAAAGCAGGCTAATGTGGCCAGCATTATTGATTCTATGCCCAATCCAAAACCTGCCTACAATACTGTTTCTACGATTGTAAGGATACTGGAATCAAAAGGTTTTGTAGATCATAAGCAAAAAGGAAAGGGTTATAACTATTTCCCGGTTCTGGAAAAGGAGACTTACAGTAACCAGAGCATGAAACAATTGATGAATAATTACTTCAATGGTTCTTTTCAAAGTATGGTTTCATTTTTTATCAAAAAGAATGATATGAGCTCTGATGAACTCGAAAGCATTATGAAGGAGATTAATAAAAATGAGAAGTCATGATACATTATATTTTACAGGTATTATTCTTCCAGCTCTTATTCTTGCTGGTTTATGACCTTTTCCTGAAGAAAGAGACTTTTTTTAACTATAATCGGCTATATCTACTAGCCACACCAATCCTGGCGTTTTTGATTCCCTGGCTGAGGCTTGAATTTCTGGTTTCAGCAGTTCCAGAAAACGCAAGGATGATCATACCAGCAGCCTTAACTAAAGAACCAGACCTTTATGTACAAAATCTGCCCCTGGTAATTATTAATGCCGAAGGCGGATGGGAGCCCAATTGGTGGCTGATCACTTACTTGAGTGGAGCATTAATTTCATTGATTCTTTTTACCTATAAATATTTTCATCTTAAAAAACTTTCAAGTTCCGGAATTACTGAATTTGATAGAGAATTAAAGATCATCAGGGTGCCAAACTCCAAGATCGCTTATACTTTCTTTAATACTATATACCTGGGGAACGACCTGAGTGCGGATGAAAAGCAGCAGATCTTATCCCATGAAATAGTTCATGTAAAACAAAAGCATACTTATGATCTGGTATTTTTTGAATTCCTAAAGATCATATTCTGGTTCAATCCATTGATCTACATTTTCCAGTCAAGGATTGCCGGCGTACACGAATATATTGCCGACAATGAAGTAGTGAAAACCATTTCAAGGAAAACCTATTTTGAACAGCTGCTTAACACAGCTTTCAACACGAAAGATATTTCATTCACCAATCAATTTTTTAATCATTCATTAATCAAAAAACGAATCATCATGTTACAAAAAAACAAATCATCAAAACTTTCAAAATTCAAGTTTTTACTGGTAATTCCATTAATGCTGGCGATGTTGACTTATGTATCCTGTTCTGAAGAACTAAAAGAAGATGAAATAGATTCTTCAGTATCTCAATACAGCTACACGCTGGACAAGACTGAAGGTATGACTGCTGAAAAACAAAAAATCCACAATAAATACGAAGAATTCCTTTTCAATCATCCAGATTATGTAGCCTTAGCCACTATAGATTACAATGCTGATAAAATAAGATATTCGGTTCAATTAAGGTCAGAAAAAATTCCGGAAGGATATGAAAAAATGGAGGTATCAAAAAAAGATGGACGCGAATATACTATGTACATGAATCTTTATTCTCCGGAAAAAGATAAGGCTCAAAATATAGCAAAACCTGATAATAGTATGTATGATAATAAATCTAAAGTGCCTTTTGCTTTGATAGACCGAGTTCCAGCATTTCAGGGTTGCGAAGAATGGGAGCATGATGTTCGTAAAAATTGCACTTCTGGAAAGATATCAGAATTTGTATCTAAAAATTTTGATACCTCACTTGGAAAAAAACTCGGCCTTACTGGTTTAAATCGTGTAATAGTACAATTCAGGATTGATGAAACAGGTCATATTCAGGATATTAAAGCCAGAGCTGCAAAACCAGAACTGGAAGAGGAAGCAAAAAGGGTTGTCGCTAGTATTCCACAAATGCAACCAGGTGAACAGAATGGCAAACCGGTAAGCGTTATGTATTCTTTACCTATAGCCTTTAAAGTCGCAGATTAATCTATTGATAATTATATCATGAAAAAAAATTTAAAATTTTATAGCCTAACATTCTTATTTTCATTGCTCTCAATCACAGGATTTAGCCAGGAAAAGGCATATCCATTTGCCGTGGCAGACCAGGCTCCGGCTTATCCGGGTTGTGAAGATCTCGATAAGGATCAATTAAAGGATTGCACTGTCCAAAAGATCACCAATCATGTGAATACCAATTTCAATACTTCTGTAGGTAAAGACCTAAATATTCAGGGACAAACCAGGATAGAAGTTCAATTTAAAATAGCTGAAGATGGCGAGATCACAGAGGTACGATCTCGCTCTTTAGCCGATAATGCCGAAATACGGGAGGCTCTTCAAAATGAGGCAAATCGTGTAGTTTCCAGCCTTCCACAAATGCAACCCGGAAAGATGAAAGATAAAGATGTAGGAATCATGTATTCTTTACCAATCGTATTTGCCATGCCTGAAAAAGAGAAGAAGAAAGACAATTAAAATCAATATAATTAGTGCGATTTAAAATTACCATTATAACCGTTTTAGCCTTTTCCCTTTCTGTCATAGCCCAGGAAAAACCAATAAAAATAGCCGATAGTCTGGCTGCGGTGGGGAAACATAAGGATGCTATAGATCTTTTGAGAAAGGTGAGTCCGAAATCGGATAATATTTACCTGAAACTGGCTAAATTTCAGCAGGTGGAAGGAAAGACCGAGGAAGCTTTGGAGAATTACAGAACGGCTCTTGAAAAGGCTCCGGGACGAGTACTTACGGCTCAGGATTATGGAGAATTATTACTTGAGTCTGGCAAAATTGATCTGGCAGACAGTGTCTTTACCAGTCTTTCTGAAAGTTATCCAGATAATGCTGGTTTTGTCTTTAGGTTAGGACTTGTAAAAGAGAAGAAAAAAGACAGTACGGCAATCAAATATTTTTTCAAAACTCTCAGTAAAGATTTTACTCATCAGGGTGCTTCTTATAAAGCCGCCAAGTATTACCTTAAAAATGGCAAGTCCTATAACGCTATTTCCTTTTGTAATTCAGGCTTAAAAGAAAGGCCTAACAATGCTTCCTTATTGTCTATACTTGGCCAGTCTTACTCAAGATCTCTCCAGTTTGAAAAAGCTATTGAACCTTATGAGAAACTAATTGCACTTGGAGAAGGTTCAGAGTTTATACTTGAAAAATTAGCCAAAGCTTATCGTGTATCGGGCCAGAATGAAAAAGCTATAGAGACTTATAAGAAGATGCTTGAAATCAATGATATGAATGCCGCTGTTCATTCCAATCTGGGAGCAATTTATCTTAAAAAGGATGAAGTTGAAAAAGCCCAGGAGCATTTTATGAAGGCCTTGTTTATAAATAACCAACCGGTAGATTCTGAATATATCAACCTGGGGCTAACCTATAAACGGCAGGAAGATTACCGCAGTGCCTATATAAGTTTTCAGAAAGCGCTAAAAGAAAACCCAGATAATGAAAGAGCCCAAATTGAATTAGCTCTTGCCGCTGATGCACATTTCGATGATAAAAAGGCTGTTCTTAAGCTGTATGAAGAGTTTCTTCAAAAAAATAAGGATCAGGGACGAAAAGATATGATCTCAATTGCCGAATATCGCATAAGTGAAATTAAAAAAGAGATCCACCTTTCAGAATAGAAAAATATGCTAAAGAAACACATTATCCCTTTCCTGGTTTTTTTCGTAATTAATAGCATTAACGCTCAAAATTCAGAGGAAATCTTTACAGTAGACGTTTATATTAATAGCGATATGCAAATATATCTTGAAGATAAGCTTATCGAAAACGATAATATTGAAAAGGAGATGAGCGATCATGCTTTTAAGAACAATGCCTTTTACGATGATCAGGTTTTATACAGGATCTATGCAGACAGGAAACTGAATCTTGGGGTTATTATGAATGTGAACAACCAACTTATAAAGGCATTCCACCCTTCAACAACTAAAACTGAACGCTATTTACTGGACACCCAGGAGCTGGATGTTAATGAATCTACCTGGCAGAATAATATTCAAAAACTGGATCTAAAGGCTATTGATAACTGAAGTTCGATTTTTAATCGAATCAATTTTTCCTAACCTGCTATATTTCACTATTTTTGGAATCCGAAAGTGGATTGCCAATGAAAAAAGTTTTACTTTTTGTATTTACTTTAATGCTAACTTCCTGCAATTTTGAGACTAAAAAGATCTCTTCTGAAGAGGTTCTGGAGCAGGAATCCCGTTTTCTAAACTGGAAAGAAGTTGACGAGTATCCGGCATTTGAACACTGCCAGGATAAGACAGATCTTGCTGCGGCAAAGAATTGTTTTGAGCGACAGGTTGCAACCACTATTTATTCTTTTTTGGCTAGTCAGCAGCCGGTAGTTACAGAGAGTATTAACGACACTCTTTTTATTTATTTAGAGATCACCAAAGATGGTAGACCTCAAATAGATTCTGTGAAGGTAGATACCACCGTAACTAATCAATTACCTGAAATTGAGCAGTGGCTCAGACAAAGCATAGATTCGTTACCTAAGATCTATCCCGCCAGCAAACGCGGAATCCCGGTTTCTACCGTATTCAAAATGCCGGTAGTTGTGAAAGCCGAATAACTTGACTTTAGATTTCAAAAGTAAAAGGTTAGAATTTTTAGTCTTCGCTTTTCCAATTATCAAATCGAACTGAAATTTATCAGAAAAACGTTGTGCTGAACTCGATTCAACATCTCATGAAATAGCTCCTGGATCAAGTTCAGGGTGACAGCTTTCAGTTCACATCAAGTATGACGGAGAAATCTTATTAATCAGTTTTCAATTCTCAATTCTACTACCAATCACTGCATTCCATTTTCTTACTTCCCATTTTTTGATCAATCCGTTTTTTAAATAAGGATCATTTTCTGCAAAGGCTTTCGCTGTTTTATCATCATCCCCGCGAAAAATAAGGATGGCTTCATCTGCAGGGTCATCCATTGCTCCACCCAGGACAAGTTCTCCCTTTTCAGTAGCTTCCTTAGCCATTCCAAGATGTTCTGCACGATATTGACCGCGGTCCTTGAGATAATTATCTGCTAGTTTGTAACTAAGTATGTAATAATTCATATGTATAAAGTTTATCTTTTTATTCATAATTACTCGTCACCCTGAACTTGATTCAGGGTCTCCAATAGATGCTGAATCAAGTTCAGCATGACGTCTAATTAAAAATTTCTATATCTCAATTGTCAATCATCAATTATTTTTTAAACCTTCTCCCCTTCCATTCATAACCTCTAAAAAGAGATAAAATCGCCACATAAACTGTAAAAATAGGATACACTATACTACTCCATAAATAATGACGCATAAGTCTATCGCGATTCATAAACTTAGCCGACTTATAAATAAGGACAAAATCTGCGTTGAATTTAAGCAGGAAGATTAACATTAAAACCTGATAAGGTACTAGATTCAAAAGTGCCAATCCGGTAAAAACAATCAATGAAAAGTTCATCAAGAAGACGATTAACCCCGTAAATTTTGCAAAAACACTGGAATATGAAGAAGTTTTTGCCGCCCAGCGTACTCGCTGATTCAGCAAACTTCTTAAACTTTTTTGATAACCGGTTAAAACTACGGCAGAAGCCGATTTTATAAAATCAACCTTGTAACCTTTCTTCCTTAATTTCTGTAACAAGAAAACATCATCCCCACTGGCGATCTTTCCATAGTCATCAAAACCCGACTCCTTTAGAAATGTATCCTTTTCATAGCACATATTTGCGGCATTACACATAAAGGCTTTTCCAATTCCGAAGGAACCAATAGTAGATGCCTGCAGGCTCATAAAATCCATTTCCTCAAAATTCTGAAAATAAGGCTTTTTATCTCCAACTTCCTGAACAAAGCCAACTGGGGCGGCAATCATTTTTGAAGCCTTTTCCTGTATACTTTCATTAAACAATTGCAGCCATTTAGCAGGCACTATACAATCAGCATCGGTGGTAACGATATAGTCAAATTTTGAAATATCGATCGCGGCCTGTATGGCATCTTTTTTTGGGGAAATAGTTTTCCTGCTATTTTCCAGAAGGTGAATATTCAGTTCAGTGAAATCTAACTTGAATTTTTCAGCAATGGATCTTGAAGCGTCCTTAGATGCATCATTGACCAGGATAATTTCAAATTTATCTCTGGGATAATTCAGACTGGTAAGGGATCTAAAAAGTCGGGGCAGATTTTCAGCTTCATTTCTATAAGGTATGACAATAGAAAAAGTGTTTTTTCCAGCCAGAGCTTTCGATTGAAATTCAGGAACTCTGTTAAATCCAACTATAAAAGCAATGATAAGCCCCAGATAAGAAGCTGCGATCAACCCCAGGAAGATCAGCAAAAGCATAACCGATAAGTTTGATGCTGCCAAGACAGAATTGTTTAGCTTTGTGAAAGTCCCAAATTAGTTAATTTTTGTGAGCAAATCTTCGGAAAAATCGGTTTTGAAAGGTGAAAAGATCATTCTCGGCATAGACCCGGGAACTACTATTATGGGTTTTGGACTCATAAAAGTGGAGAATAAAAAAATGAGCTTTATCCAGATGAATGAACTTCAGCTGAGTAAATACAAGGATCATTATGTAAAGTTGAAACTCATCTTTGAAAGAACCATCGAACTTATAGATAATTATCATCCCGATGAGATCGCTATTGAGGCTCCCTTCTTCGGAAAAAATGTGCAGTCCATGCTAAAACTAGGACGTGCGCAGGGTGTAGCCATGGCTGCCGGACTTTCAAGGGAAGTTCCCATTACTGAATACCTTCCGAAAAAGATAAAAATGGCGATCACTGGAAACGGGAACGCCAGTAAGGAGCAGGTAGCGAAAATGTTGCAGAGTCAGTTAAATATAGGAGAGCTCCCAAAAAACCTGGATGCCACCGACGGACTTGCCGCAGCGGTTTGCCATTTCTATAATTCGGGGAAAACTGAAATTGGAAAAAGCTACACCGGTTGGGATGCTTTCGTGAAGCAAAATCCGAATAAGGTCAAATAACCGTAACAATAAACTGGTTATTGATCAATGCTAATTGATAATTGAATGAGCGGTATCTACATCCATATTCCTTTTTGCAAACAGGCCTGTCATTATTGTGATTTTCATTTTTCCACGTCTACGAAAAAAAAATCTCAACTGGTGGAAATGCTCTGCGAAGAATTAGAATTGAGGAAAGATGAAATTGGTAGAAACATCCAAACTATATATTTTGGGGGAGGAACCCCTTCCCTGCTTAATTCTGAAGAGTTAGACCTCATTTTTAAAACCATTTTCGAATATTTTAAGGTTTCTGAAACTGCAGAAATAACTCTGGAAGCAAATCCCGATGACCTTACTGAAGAAGTCATCAAAATGCTAAATGCTTCTCCCATAAATCGCTTAAGTATTGGTGTACAATCCTTTTTTGAAAAGGATCTGAAGTTAATGAACCGGGCCCATAATTCTGAAGAAGCATTGAGATCGCTTCAATTGGCGAAGCATTATTTTGACAATATTAGCATCGATCTCATTTACGGGATTCCGGGTCAATCGAACGAGCAATGGAAACAAAATCTCCAACAAGCTTTAGAACTCGATATTCCACACATTTCAAGTTATGCACTTACGGTGGAACCAAAAACGGCTCTGGAAAAATTTATCGAAAAAGGCAAAGTAAAGCCGGTGGAAGACGAACAATACCGGGAGCAATTCGATATTCTGATAGAAACACTTACTTCTAAAGGTTTTGAACATTATGAATTTTCCAATTATGGAAAACCAGGCTATCATTCACAAAACAATATAGCCTACTGGTTAGGAAAACCATACCTGGGAATTGGCCCTTCTGCCCATTCGTTTGATGGCAGATCCAGAAAATGGCACATTAGTAATAACTCTCTTTATATTAATTCCATCGAAGCAGGAAAACTACCTCAGCAAACCGAGGAACTTTCTACGACAGACTCTTATAATGAATATGTGATGACCAGGTTACGTACTAAATATGGAGTTAACCTTGAGGATATTCAGGAGAAATTCGGCGAAAAATATAAGCTTCATTTTTTAAAGGAAGCCGATAGGTTCTTACAGGACGGACTGATGGAAAATTCTGATGAAACCTTCCATATTACTCCAAATGGGAAATTCCTTAGTGATGGCATCGCGGCAGATCTATTCTATATAGACAAGTAGCAGCTCGTGTTGAACTCGTTTCAGAGTCTCTGTAGATGCTGAATCAAGTTCAGCATGACGCACGTAGATTTCTCCCTCTGGTCGATATGATTTTACCTTATAATCTTAATTTGTCATTTCGAAGAAGCATTGTGAATGAGAAATCTATTTTTAATGACTATTATCAATTATCAACTAACAATGCTACATTTGTTAAGACCAATCGATCGCACATGTTAGCTACTATCAGCCATAATGGTAAATCTTATTCAATAGATTTCTCGAAACCTCTGGATATTTCCATTAGTCTACGCGGAGACTATAAAAATCCAATGGCATGGTATCTAAAACATCCGGAAATTGAACCGGTAATCGACGGCGGTTTTATAGGAAAAGTGAGCAAAGGATCGTCTGTGAATTTCAATAATATCTGGTTTAATCCGCATGCTCATGCCACACATACTGAATGTGTTGGACATATTACCTCTGAGCTGAACACGATTCAGCAGCACTTGAAAACATTCCTTTTTAAGGCCAGACTTATTTCAATTGAACCTCAGAAAATAGATGAAGACCTGGTATTTACCAAAGAACAGATCTCTAAAAAATTACAGGGCATAGAATCGGAGGCCTTAGTGCTTCGTACCATTCCGAATTATATAGGTAAGATCTCTAAACATCATTCGCATACCAACTGGCCATATATTGAAGAAGATGCGATGATCCTCATTCGGGAAGCAGGAATTAAACATTTCCTAATAGATCAGCCTTCTGTAGATAAGGAAAAGGATGAGGGGAAATTACTGGCTCACAAAGCATTTTGGGACTATCCTAAAAACACCCGTTTTGATGCCACTATTACTGAATTGATCTACGTTCCCAATAAAATAGAGGATGGAGAATACTTTCTAAACCTTCAGCCTGCATCTTTTGAAAATGATGCCGCACCATGCAAACCGGTACTTTATAAAATTCAGTAAAATGAAACTCACATTAAAAATTGAAGATTTGATCATGCTTCTCCTGGGGATCTGGGCTTTTAACCTTCAGGACCTGAGTTGGTGGTGGTTTATCGGTCTGTTCTTTGTGCCCGATTTTGGCATGCTGGGTTACCTGGTTAACACGAAGGTGGGCGCTTTTTTCTATAATATTTTTCATCATAAAGGACTGGCGATTGTCATTGGCTTAATTGGATATTATCTTAAATTGCAGGAACTGGAAGTGGCAGGTATCATCCTGTTCGCTCATTCCAGTTTTGACCGCTTACTGGGATACGGACTGAAATACGAAAAAGGCTTTAAATTTACGCACCTGGGAGAAATAGGAATTTAATATGGAATTACTTTTTATAGGATTGGCCATTGGTGCTGTCGCTGCATATTTCATTTTTGCAGTTTTTAATAAGGAACGCTCAAAATCGAAAACCAATGAACAATCGGTGGTTTTAATGGATAAGATCAAAAGCGTTTGCAAGTTCATAAGCATCGAAGGCGATTTTTCTGAGATCTATCATTATGAGAATATGAAGGAAAAATACCTGAGTCTTGTCCTGGGAAAGAAAAAAGCCATTGTTCTGGTAAATGCCAAGGCTCATATAGGTTTCGACCTTAGTAAGATCCAGATGCAGAGTGATAATGAGCATAAAAAGATCATACTTACAAATTTTCCGCAGCCGGAATTGTTAACCATTGAAACTGATTTTAAATATTACGACAAACGTGAAGGATGGGCGAATCCCTTTACCACTTCAGATCTAACCGATATTAACCGGGATGCAAAAAAGGCGATCGTAGATAAGATCCCTCAAAGCGGACTCATGGATCAGGCGAGAAAGGAAGCTTTAGATACCATTGTTTTGATGGAAAAAATCGTGGAAACCATTGGCTGGAAACTGGATTATACCGCGCTAACTATTGAAGATTCTAAAAACAAGAAAATTGAAAAGTAACGGATGCTGAATCAAGTTCAGCATGACGGAGATTAAAAATTTATCAAAATAGTAGCGTCACCCTGAACTCGTTTCAGGGTCTAAAAATTAAAAAATGAACATCGACACTTTCAGAGATTATTGCCTGAAGAAGAAAGGCGTAACCGAAGGCCTTCCCTTTGGTCCCGATAATCTTGTACTGAAAGTAATGGGAAAAATGTTCTCTATTGTTTCGCTGGATGAAGTTCCCTTAAGAGCGAATCTAAAATGTGATCCTGAAAAAGCCTTAGAGCTTAGAGAAGAATACGAAGAGAATATTCTGCCGGGTTATCATATGAACAAGCAGCACTGGAACACGCTGGTAATGGACGGGCGATTGGATCCTGAATTGATCTTTGAATTGATAGATCATTCTTATGATCTGGTTGTTGATGGTCTTACCAAAAAATTGAAAAAGGAACTTGAAGATTTATAATGACAGAAGCTGAAGAATTTTATTCCTCGCGACAGGCGAAATACACCGATTTAAAAAACAAGATCTCCAAAAAGCTAGTTATCTCAAGTACATTGAGATTGAGTGTCTTTCTGGCTATATGTGCTAGCATATATTTTTTCTTCGGAAATATAAATATCATACTGCCGGTTGCGTTAGTATTGATCGCTGTCTTTCTATTCCTGATCTCCAGGCACAGCGACCTCAAAAAAGAAAAGGATAAGTTAGAAGCGCTGATTGGGATCAATAAACTTGAGTTAAGGATTCTAAAAACAAGAGATTTCTCAGATCTGGCTGATGGGGTAAAATTCGAACCGGAAGATCATGAATTCAGTAGAGATATTGACCTTTTTGGGCGTAAGTCCTTTTTCCAGTTTTTGAACAGGACTGCACTTAAGGAGGGGAAGGCCAGGCTGGCAAAGATCTTATTGGCTAATACCACCGTAGACATTCTTAAAAAACAAGAGGCGGTAAAAGAACTCGCTTCAAAAGCCGACTGGAGGCAAAATTATTCTGCAACCGCAACTTTGGTAAAGACCGAAACCAATTCAAGAAAAATCCTGAACTGGATACGGAATTATAAGAGCTTCGTGCCTAATTATATGAAATGGCTCCCGGCAGTTTTTTCTGTATTATCGGTCGCTGTTCTAATACTTTTCTATTTAGATATCATTGGCGGCTCACAGGTTCTTTTATGGTTCATAATTGGAGTTTTGATCACCGGAGTATTTCTGAAAAGGATCAGTGAGCTATCAAGTATGGTTAGCAAGGCTCAGGATACTTTTCAGCAATATCATCAGTTATTATCCTTTTTAGAAAATGAGGAATTTGAATCAGAATTGATGAAAGAGGTGAAGACTTCGATCACTTCTGGATCCAGAAAAGCTTCAAATATTCTGAAGGAGTTCTCCAAAGCTATCGATGCACTGGACCAGAGAAATAACTTTCTATTCGGAATCTTAGCTAACGGATTTCTACTTTGGGATCTAAGACAGTGTTACCGACTGGAGAAATGGATCGAGAAACACCAGACAGCTGTTGAAAACTGGTTTGAGGCAGTAGAGAGAACTGATGCTTATAACAGTCTCGGGAATTTCGCATTCAATCATTCTAACTATCATTTCCCGGAAATATTAGAAAAGGGCGCTGGAATTACTGCCAAAAATCTCGGGCATCCATTGCTGGATCCTAACAAAAGAATTAATAATGATTTCCGGATAGACGGGGAACAGTTCTTTATAATTACCGGAGCGAATATGGCTGGGAAAAGTACTTTTTTAAGGACGGTCGCTTTGCAAATTGTCATGGCTAATATCGGACTTCCGGTTTGTGCAGATTCCTGCAGTTATTCGCCAACTAAGCTTATCAGTAGTATGCGTACCAATGATTCTTTAGGTGATGATGAGTCTTACTTCTTTTCAGAATTGAAGAGATTGAAATTTATTGTTGATAAAATCCAGACCGAAGATTACTTTATCATTCTTGATGAAATATTGAAAGGAACTAATAGTACAGATAAAGCTATCGGCTCCCGAAAATTTGTGCAACGTTTAGTTGGCACCAATTCTACCGGAATTATCGCTACCCACGATCTTAGTTTATGTGAGATCAGTAAAGAATTACATCAGGTAAAAAACTTCTATTTTGACGCGGAGATCGTAAACGATGAACTTCATTTCGACTATCATTTAAAAGACGGAATTTGCCAGAATATGAATGCTTCTTTTTTACTCCGGAAAATGAACATTGTGGAGGAATGAAAGTGAGATGCTGAATCAAGTTCAGCATGACGAGCTCCGTAGGATTTCTGGTAACTATAACGTCACCCTGAACTTGATTCAGGGTCTATACTTTTTAAAAATGAAAAAAAGTTATACCTATATCCTTTCTAATAAGAATAGAACTGTAATATATATTGGTGTAACCGGGGATTTGAACAAAAGGATTACTGAACATAAAAATGGAAAAGGTTCAGATTTTACCAAAAAATACAACCTCACTGATTTGCTTTATTTTGAAGAATTTACTGATATCAACCAGGCTATCTCAAGAGAAAAACAATTAAAGAATTGGCGTAAAGAATGGAAATGGGATTTAATTAAAGATTTCAATCCGGAATTAAAGGATTTGTTTTTTGAAATATGAGATGCTGAATCAAGTTCAGCATGACGAGCTCCATTATAACTTATATCAAATAAAATGTCACCCTGAACTTGATTCAGGGTCTTTACTTTTTGAAAATGAAAAAAGGTTATACCTATATCCTCTCTAATAAGAATAAAACTGTAAAATATATTGGTGTAACCGGGGATTTGAACAAAAGAATTACTGAACATAAAAATGGAAAAGGTTCAGATTTTACCAAAAAATACAACCTCATTGATTTGCTTTATTTTGAAGAATTTACTGATATCAACCAGGCTATCTCAAGAGAAAAACAATTAAAGAATTGGCGTAAAGAATAGAAATGGAATTTAATCAAAGATTTCAATCCAGAATTAAAGGATTTATTTTTTGAAAGATGAGATGCTGAATCAAGTTCAGCATGACAGGTTCCGTATGATTTCTGGTAACTATAAAGTCACCCTGAACTTGATTCAGGGTCTCTAATTAAGCACCTATATTTGCAGCATGGATTCACTTACCCAGATCGTTTTAGGAGCCGCAGTTGGAGAAGCAGTACTCGGCAGGAAAATTGGTAATAAAGCTACGTTATATGGTGCCATTGCCGGGACAATTCCAGATCTGGATACTTTCGTTGGCAACTTTTTCGATACGATAACCGCGATCGAAATCCATCGTGGATTTTCACATTCCATTGTGTTTGCGATTCTCTTTGCTCCGGTATTTGGCTGGATCATTTCGAAGATCGAGTCAAAGTCGGAAGCCAAATGGAAAAACTGGTCCTGGCTAATGTTCTGGGGACTTTTCACCCATCCCCTGCTCGATGCACATACTACATGGGGAACCCAATTGTTCTGGCCATTTGAACTCAGGCTTGCTTATAAGAATATTTTTGTAATTGATCCTCTGTATACGCTACCATTCCTGGTATTTCTTATCATGGCCATGCGACTTAAACGTACAGATCCTAGAAGGAAGAAGTATAACCAGATAGGACTCATAGTTAGCAGTATCTATCTATTAGTAATAACCCCGGCTTTAAAATTCTATACTTTTCAGAAATTTGAAAATTCCCTGGAAGAACAGAATATCACCTATGAGCGAATGGACACCAGGCCCACTCCACTAAATTCCATATTATGGACGGCAAATATTGAAACAGAAAACGCCTTTTTAATTGGAAATTATTCAGTTTTTGATACGCAGCCAATTGAATTCTACAGCGTTCCTAAAAATTACGACCTGGCTGTAAATCTAAAAGACGATCCAAACCTAAAGCGGCTCCTGCAGATAAGCGAAGGCTGGTATACCTTTTCCTCGAAAAACGGCAGTTTACATTTCAACGATCTAAGATTTGGAAACCTGGATATCGAAGATCCAGATTCAGAATTTATCTTCAGTTATGAATTAGCAAAAGAACATGGTGAGCTAACCGCAACAGAGACCGAAAAGGAAATGACCGATGCGAAAAAACTTCTTCCCAGACTTTGGGCTCGCATTCTGGGTAATTAGTAAATCTGTTCTATAATATTAAACTGGAAACGCGTCTTCCTGAACTTGCTTCAGAATCTTTTTTATATGAGCTTAGATGACGAATTCACAATTTTCACGATTCAAGGTATTTACATTTCTTATATTTAGGAAAAATTCCATTTATGCGATCGTTCCCGGCACTTCTAGCCATCATTATACTTCTTTCCAGTCCGGTTATTGCCCAAAAAGATTCTATTGCTCTCGAAAAGATCATCACGAAATTTGAGGATTATGAGCCTTATAAACGTTCAGATTATCCACTCGGACTTTATTCTGAACAGCATTATAAGAACCAGGCAGATTTTGCTGAAAATCTACTGGGAGAACTGAATGAATTGGATTTAGAGGAACTTTCTGAAACTCAAAAGATCTCTGCTGAATTACTTAAGTATGATCTGAGAAATACGGTTAAAACTTACGAGTTCAAGGAGTATTTGAATCCGTTACTTTCTGATTCCGGATTTCATTTAAGCCTCAATTACCAGATTCGAGACTTGAATAATTATGCGCAAGTGAGAGCTTACCTCAACAAATTGAATGCGGTTCCAACCTATGTTGATCAGCATTTTAAACTATTAAGAAAAGGGCTCAAGGAAGGTATCACTCAGCCTTTGGTGATTTTTAAAGGTTATGAAAATACTTATAACAGCCAGATTGTAGATAATTACAGGGAAAGTTATTTCTACAAGCCTTTTGAAGATCTTCCTTCTACCTTATCTCAAAAACAAAAGGATTCAGTTTTAAATGCTGCGGAAAAAGCAATCACTCAGAATGTGATCCCGGAATTTAAAAGGATCAGAACCTTCTTTGAAACCGAATATTTTCCGAAGACCCGAAAGACCTTAGGAGTCTCAGAAACCCCTAATGGAAGAAAGCATTAT
Source organism: Christiangramia echinicola DSM 19838 (assembly GCF_000423065.1). Classification (GTDB taxonomy): domain Bacteria; phylum Bacteroidota; class Bacteroidia; order Flavobacteriales; family Flavobacteriaceae; genus Christiangramia; species Christiangramia echinicola. The sequence goes on along the minus strand of NZ_AUHG01000010.1, from coordinate 777,760 downwards.
GATTATTTACTGGAATATTACACCACTTTAGATCTTAGCGCAGATGAAGTTCATAATATTGGTCTTGATGAAGTACAAAGGATCAATACCGAAATGAAGAAGGTAATGGCCGAAACTGAGTTCGAAGGCACTTTTTCAGAATTCTTTGATTTCCTAAGAACCGATGAGCAGTTTTACGCTCAAACTTCTGAAGAATTGTTGATGTTCGCCAGGGATATTTCCAAAAGGATCGATGCTAAATTACCGGCATATTTCACCAAACTTCCGCGTAAACCATATGGAGTAGCAGAAGTTCCTGCGGCTATTGCACCTAAATATACCACTGGAAGATATATTGGCGCTTCCAATGATACTCAGCCGGGGTATTACTGGGTAAACACCTATAACCTGCCGAGCAGACCTAAATACGTTTTGCCATCTCTTACCGCGCACGAGGCGGTGCCAGGGCATCATCTACAGATCTCTTTGAATAATGAACTCGGAGAAGATTTTCCGAAGTTCAGAAGGAATTTTTACATTTCTGCTTTTGGGGAAGGCTGGGGATTATATTCAGAATTTTTAGCCGAGGAAATGGGCATTTATCGCAATCCTTATGAGATCTTCGGAAAGCTTACCTATGAGCAATGGCGTGCCTGCAGACTTGTAGTTGATACGGGGATCCATGCTAAAGGCTGGACAAGAGATGAAGCAGTGAATTTCATGAAAAAGAACACAGCTCTTTCTATTCATGAGATCAATACCGAGGTAGACCGATATATTTCATGGCCGGGACAGGCGGTTTCCTATAAGATCGGGGAATTAAAAATAAGAGAGCTAAGAAAGAAAGCGGAAGAAGCTTTAGGACCGGATTTCGATATCAGAAAATTTCATGAGGTGATCCTGGAGGAAGGTGTGGTTACTTTGCCAATTCTTGAAGAAAGGGTTATGAATTATATAAATTCAGAATCTTAGACAAAATATCTATAATCTCTGAATCAGCTTAGAGTTTCAACTATCTTTGCAGCCAAATTGAATAACCATGACCTTAGAACAAAGCTTAAGACAACGTAGTGATTCGACCTGTGAGTTATGCGGAAATAATGAAAACCTTAATGTCTTTGCAATTCCAGATTCACCAGAAGAGGTTTTGATAGATAGTATTCTTATTTGTGATATCTGTCATGGTCAGATCGAAGATCCGGAAAAAGTAGAACCTAATCACTGGCGATGCTTGAATGACAGTATGTGGAGTACAGTTCCGGCGGTACAGGTGATGTCATGGAGAATGCTGAACAGATTAAAATCTGAAGGCTGGCCACAGGACCTTCTGGACATGATGTATATGGAAGATGAAGTAAAGGAATGGGCTAAAGCAGGTATTCAGGAAGAATCAGCTGAGAATGTTATAATTCATAAAGACAGTAACGGTGCTGTTATTGAAGCCGGAGATACGGTAGTACTAACCAAAGATTTGAATGTAAAAGGTTCGAGCCTGACCGCAAAAAGAGGCACTGCAGTGAGAAGAGTCTCCCTTGTTCATGACAATGCAGAACAGATCGAAGGAAAAGTTGAAGGACAACAGATCGTGATACTTACCAAATTCGTAAAGAAAATTTAATTACAAAATTTGGTATCATCTTGAATTCATTTTAGGGTCTCAAAATGAAAAGCTGATTAAGTTTAGCTTTACGTTAAAGGATTTCAAGGTCATTTCAAAGAAGTGAAACGACTGAGAAATCTTTTCAATATTAAATTATCAAGCAGATTTCTCCCTTCGGTCGAAATTACTAGCAATAAATAATCCTGAAAGCGATTTTATAGATAAGATCGAAGCAAGTTCAAAATGACAAAAATGTTGAAATTATGAGCGAACAGAATAATTCTAACCCACAACCAAATAACCCATTACATGGTGTAAAGCTAGCTACAATTGTAGAAAAACTCCATGCATATTATGGTTGGGATGGCCTCGCCGACAGGATCAATATCAATTGTTTTAAAAGCAATCCTACCATAAAATCCAGCCTTAAATTTCTACGCAAAACTCCGTGGGCCAGGGAAAAGGTAGAAAGGCTTTATTTAAAGACAGATTTTAACTAGCTAGATTCTTCACTTCGTTCAGAATGACATAGTCCGTCAAGTTGAACTATTTTCAACCTCTACTGATGAGATTCTTTACTTCGTTCAGAATGACATTCGTGTTTAGAGTCATTTCGAAAGAAAAGACTGAAAAATCTCTTTTGAACAGATTTCTCCCTTTGGTCGAAATGACGTTAATCATTTATTCTAGGTACGTCGAGCTGAACTTGTTTCAGCTTCTATTGATAAAATTCTTCACTTCGTTCAGAATGACATATAAAAAAAGCCCGGCAATTGCCGGGCTTTATAATTTCAGAAAAAAGAAATATTACATTTCAGCTGCCTCAACAGTTTCTTCTTTTTTAGCTTTTTCCTTAGCTTCTTTCTTTTCAGTTAGAAAGCTGAAGTTTTCAGAATAATCCATCATTTGCTTTTCGAAAGATTCAGGTTGAGTCACTTTTATAGTAGTGATCTCTCCGTTATCATCCATTTCAGCAACTAGAACAGGATTGATGAATCCGCTGTAAGGGGCAGACTTGAACTGAGCATTTCTGTCCAGAACTTCCTTGTGCATCTTCTGGTCTACCTTTACTCCGTAGTTTTCCACAAGTTCTTTTACAGCTTCATAATCACCTTCAGATTTGATTCTCTGAGTTTCCTTCAAAAGCTCACCGAAAAGTTCTCTTAACTTCTTATAATCCTTGATATCATAGTAAGTTTTACCATCCTTCTCAACTTTTTCTATCACTCCATCTTCCTTACCTTTTTCAAAAACCCAGGCACTCACCCACTGACGGTTTCTCATGTGAGCCTCTTCAACATCATCTCCAAGCTCCAATCTCACCAACTGAGTTACCATACCATTCCTGATATAATCGTTGTAAGCAGCTTTCCCTAGCTCTTCAGCATTGTCTGTAAGTCCAAGCTCTTCAAGTTTTGGATCCATCAGGTAATACAAACCAACAAGATCTGCACGTCCTTCTTCCAAAGTAGAAGCGTAGCTTTTCAAAGTCTCCTTTGTAGTTCCAACACCCTGGTTTAACTGACCAGATGCGTGACCTACAACCTCGTGAAGTGCTGTATGTAATTTATCTGCCTGTTTTCCATATTTTTCTGAAAGAGCGATTTCCTCTTCATCATGAGCAAATTCCTTTAACCTGTCGGTTCCACCTGCATTTTCATATGCATTGATGATATTTCCTAGAGAAACAGATTTACTTCCGTGCTCTTTTCTAATCCAGCTTGAGTTAGGCAAATTCACCCCGATTGGTGTACTCGGAGACGCATCTCCAGATTCCCCAGCAACAATTACTGTTTTATAAGTAACTCCAACTACAGAATCTTTCTTGTGCTCGTCCATGATCGGAGAATTATCCTCGAACCACTGAACGTTCTTTTCAACAACGCTCATTTTCTCAGACATATCAAAATCCTTGATCTGGATAATGCTTTCGTAAGAACCGGTGTAACCTTTTGGATCGTTATATACTTCTATAAAAGAGTTGATATAATCGATGTTTCCTTCAGTAGCTTCAACCCATGCCACGTTATATTCGTCCCATGTTTGAAGATCGCCCGTATTATAATAGTCTATCAAAAGACCTAGGGCATTTGCCTGCTTTTCATTTTCAGCAACTGCTTTAGCTTTCTCCAGCCATTTTACGATCTCATCGATCGCCTCGCCGTAAAGTCCGCCGCTTTTGTATACTTTTTCAACCAGCTTTCCATTCTCCTTAACCAGCTTGGTATTTATTCCGTAAGCAAGAGGTCTTTCAGGATTTGGAGATTTTTTGTTCGCATAGAACGCATCAACCTCTGCAGCTGTAATCCCTTCGCCATACATATTCACCGCCGAACCTTCGATCAAACCATCAGCTTCGTTCAAATTTACTTTCTTGGCATCCTTATCATTAAAGATCACTTCATAAGCCTCTCCAGTAAGATCTGTATTGGTTTCTTTTAATAGCGTATCGAAATATTCTTTACTGAATTCAGGCTTCAACTTAGCGTTTGAATAATGGTGGTGAATTCCGTTTGAAAACCATACTCTTTTAAGGTAAGTTTCAAAAGCAGTCCAGTCTTCAGAAGATTTATCACCTTCATAATTCACATAAATATTCTCTAAAGCTTCACGAATGCTAAGGTTATGACGATAATTCTGATCCCAGATAATATCGCGTCCAGAAAGTCCTGCCTGAGTTAGGTAATAAACAAGTTTTTGCTCTTTAAGGCTAAGATTTTCCCATCCCGGGATCTGATAACGCAGGATCTTAAGATCTGCGAATTCATCAGCTTTAAAATTGAATTCTTCCTGTGAAGTTTCTGCCTGAGCTGAATCTGATCCTTTCTTATCCTGATCACAGGATACGAAAGTAAGAGCCGTAGCTAACAGACAAGTACTTAATATTTTATTCATGTTGTTAAAAAATTTTGAGGCGCTAAGATATAAAAACGGGGAATCAAATTTTAATAAATCTGACTCCCCATTAATAGGAATAACTGATTAAGGTTTTAAGTCAATTCGAAAAAGTGAAACGACTAAGAAATCTCAATACTCTATGAGATTCCTCCCTGTGATCGAAATGACTATTAATCGTATTATAGATAACGATTATTCTTATTATTTCTTCGTCAAGCTGAGCTGGAAACAGCTTCTCTGAAGATTCTGAATCAAGTTCAGGATGACAACAGAAGAAGCAAACTTATTTTTTACTCATTTCAGTAAAATGCTTATAGAACCATGGAATGGTTTCAATCCCTTTCAGATAATTCCAGATTCCGAAGTGCTCATTTGGAGAATGTATCGCATCAGTATCTAAACCGAATCCCATCAGGATGATCTTACTATCCAGCTCTTTTTCAAACAGGGAAACGATCGGGATACTTCCTCCGCTTCTTTGCGGAATCGGGGTTTTTCCGAATGTTTCTTCATAGGCTGCACTCGCCGCCTGATACCCAATAGTGTCTATTGGTGTTACGTAGGGATACCCACCGTGATGCGGCTTCACCTCAACTTTTACCGAATCTGGTGCTAAACTTTCAAAATGTTTTTTGAAAAGTTCAGTGATCTCTTTCCAATCCTGGTTTGGCACGAGACGCATGGAGATCTTAGCGTATGCTTTTGAAGGAAGAACCGTCTTGGCCCCTTCTCCAATATATCCACCCCACATTCCATTAACATCAAGAGTTGGTCTAATTGACCCTCTCTCTAAAGTAGAATATCCTTTTTCACCATGAACATCCCTGATATCGAGTTTCTCTTTATACTCCTCTAGGCTAAATGGAGCTTCAGCCATTTTAGATCTTTCCTCATCGCTAAGGTTTTCAACGTTATCATAAAAACCTGGAATGCTAATATGATTATTCTCGTCAGTCAGTTGAGCGATCATTTCACTCAATATATTCAAAGGATTAGCTACTGCACCACCATAAAGCCCGGAGTGTAAATCACGATTTGCCCCGGTTACCTCAACTTCCACATAAGAAAGTCCGCGAAGACCCGTAGTAATTGAAGGAGTGTCTTTAGAGATCATTCCGGTGTCTGAAATTAGAATAACATCATTCTGAAGCTTTTCCTTATTCTCTTTGATCCACCAATCCAGGTGCTCACTACCTACTTCTTCCTCACCTTCTATCATAAACTTCACATTGCAGGGAAGTTCATCATTCTGGGTCATGTATTCCATTGCTTTCACATGCATATACATCTGGCCTTTATCATCACAAGAACCACGAGCGAAGATTGCCCCTTCCGGGTGAATTTTAGTTTCCTTGATCACCGGTTCAAATGGTGGAGAATCCCAAAGATCTAACGGGTCTGGTGGCTGAACATCGTAATGACCGTAAACCAGAACGGTTGGCAAATTTTTATCAATGATCTTTTCAGCATAGACTACAGGATGACCTGGAGTAGGTGAAACTTCTGCAGTATCACAGCCAGCTTCCAGCAACCTTGCCTTAACTGCATCTGCAGCTTTTAGCATATCCCCTTTGTAAGCGGGATCTGCTGAAATAGAAGGAATCTTAAGAAGATCAACCAATTCATCCAGAAACCTGTCTTTATTCTTATCTAAGTATTCTTTTATTGAATCCATGAATTAATTTTCAAGTTTGCGTAAAGTTACTAAGTTCTATCTGGAAATCTATAATGCAATCATCATGTCTTTTCATAAGCTAAGCCTAAACTTTTTCAGTTTTTCCAAAAATTTTATGATTTGATTACGCACTGTATTTCAGACTATTAAAAACACGGAATTTGAAAGGCTGAATTATTCGGAAAAAAAATTCAATATTTTCTGCCAACACTATTTGAAATTTAAAAACTATAATTATATTTGCACCCGCTTAGGTAATTAAGCAGGGAATCACAACGAGTCCTAAGTGTTGTGAAACTTTAAAATGCGGGCGTGGTGGAATTGGTAGACACGCTAGACTTAGGATCTAGTGCCGCGAGGTGTGGAGGTTCGAGTCCTCTCGCCCGCACAGAGAAAAAGCTTCAGAGAAATCTGGAGCTTTTTTTATTTAAATCTATTCCTCTTGAACCGACTCAAAGTAAATCTGTAACGCTTTAGCCAAAGTTTCTTTTTCGACAGGTTTATTTATAAAGTCATTACTACCTGCTATTAGCGACAATTCTTTATACCCTCTTTTGAAAATGTAGATTAAGCTATTATCATGATTTTTTATAATGGCCAACGCTAACATTTTTCTGAAATATCGATCCCCAGAATGCTAAATTCAGAAGGTCTTTTCAGCATAAAATTTACGATTTTCCCCGGCCCGCAGCCTGTAGCAGCAATTCCTGATCCCGGATTTTTTAGAAAACTCAGAAATTTCTCCAAACCTTTTGCCTACCTCTCAAGTTCCATAAGCCTTGACTGATATTCGACCGCGTATTAATCAAATATCGCCTCAAGACTCTGCAAATTTCCTGAACTCCTTTCTTTCATTTCAACTTTATAAAAGTATAAAACCTGAAATTTTTAAAACCACTAAAATATTGATTTACAATTATTTAAATATATTTTCTATCTTTAAGATCGCTTGTATCAGGTGTTTAAAGATTGCATCGATAAAAAACGAGCATAAACCCTCACTTCTTTAGCTCATTTCTGGCTATAACTTCCCTACAATTTAAACCAACTAATATTAAAAAATATGAAATCTATTATCAGAAATTCAGGACTATTATTAATTATTATCCTTTTCTCAGCAAACATCAATGCGCAAAAGAAAATTGAATTAATGCTTATTGTTAAAACAGATTCGATCACCCAAAATAATATTGCTGAAACCTGCAGATTTGAAGGGCAACCCGCCGATACGAATATTGAGGACTTTGTAACCGAAGTTAGCTTAAACGATGAAGTTAAATGGAAAGCAGATCAGGCAGAAAACAATGATGCTAAAGTTAAACTGGTAAAATTTCAACATGACAGTGGAACGAAATTATTTAATAAAGATTCCATACAAATGAAAAATGGTAGAATAAAAGGTGATATCGTAAATGGAAATGCCAATGAAGAAGAAAAATATTCTCTGGTCATAAGGGTAAAAGATAGTAATAATGACTGGCAGGAATATACTATTGACCCTAAACTGAAACTAACACAATAAACTAGATAGGGTAGGAAATTAATCCTACTTGATCTATCCCTACATAATTATAATCAACAAAAAATTTTAATTATGAAACCACAAAATTTAATCCCAGCTTTCATATCAGGAATTGCTATTGGCTCAGCTCTGATCTATAAATTGTTTCAAAATGATAAAACTATTACGCTGACGGTAGATACCAGGAAAATAAATGATAATAATATAGAGGAGACTACTTTTTTCGGCACATGTAAGACTATTAGAAATAGTGAATATACGACCTGCGTTAAACCTGGTGAAAAAATCAAATGGGAAGTTAAAGCTTTAGACCCAAATGGACCTCGAGTCAAATTTGTAAAGTTTAAACATGATAGTGGCAATGATTTTTTTGGTAATAGCCGGCCGCACCCTAATTCGAATAAGAATGAAATAAATGGTACAATATCATCAAAACCTGGTAGAATAGGTGACATAGAGAAATACTCATTAGAGATTGAGGTCAGATATAATCCAGGTGGTAGCACTAAAACATTTCCAGTAGATCCAAAATTACTTTTAACTCAAAATTGATAACCCTACGACCCTATGAGTAGATGGAGATTGATCTATAGTATCAAATTGGGACTCAGTAAAATACTGATCCTTACATTCTTCTTATTTCTACCTAGCCACCTGTATTCACAGCAGGAGACTAGTATAGAAGATATGGAGAAGGAATATGAAAATTCAGGTGCTAAAAAGAATGACCTATCTATACTCTATGAATTGTCTAATGAAATAACAGAGCCGAACAAAAAGGTTAAGTACTCTCAAGAATTAGTGCGTATAGCTAAAGCAAAAGATTGTACGAAATATGTATTTGCAGGATACTTTCAATTGGGTAACGCTTATCAAGTTAAAGGTGATTATAGTAAGGCTTTAGAAAGTTACTTTAATGCCGCAGAGAATACAGATTCAGATCGAGAACTTGGACAGATAAAATTAGTGACCGGTGATGTGTATTCACTATCAAAAAATTTCGAAAGGTCTGTAAAATATTATGACGAGGCCATCCAGTATTTTAGAGGAGCCCAGGATGCACAGGATTCTACATATCTAGGATCAGGATTATTCAATGCAGGCGATGGATACCTGAAAAACAATCAGCTGGATAAAGCATTTTCTTATATACAGGAGGCTGGACTTATTTTCGATAAACTGGATTTTGTCAAAGGTGCTGCTTATTGTGTTGGAACCTTAGGTTTGATTTACGCAAAACAAGGCGAAAATGAAAAGGCTGAGGAAAATATCCAGGATGCCATTCAGAAATTAGAGAAAGAAGAAGATTATGCCCCGATTTGCGAGTTTTTAACAGCAATGGCAGATATCTATACTGAAAAGAATGATGAAGCCAAAGCCCTCGAGTTCGCATTACTTAGTCGAGAACTCGCCACAGCATATGGTTTTAAGAATGAGATCATAGAATCTAATCTGAAATTATCTGAGATCTACGAAAAAACCGGGGACATACCTGAATCTTATAGATATTACAAAGAATTCATTATTTATCGGGACAGCGTTATAAATGTTGAAACAGCACAAAGTATTGCCGGATTACGTGCAGATTATGAAGTTGATCAGAAACAGGCCGAATTCGACCTTTTAAATGAAAAGCAGAAAAATCAGCAATTAGTATTGATCTCTATTGCGGTTGCATTGTTCCTGCTTGGATTACTTGCTTTCGGATTATACAGGCGAAATAGATTTATAAACAAGACCAGTGCGATTATTGAAAAGGAACGAAATAGATCAGACAGATTACTACTAAATATTTTACCTGAAGAGACCGCAAAAGAATTAAAGAAAAACGGAAAAGTAAAAGCTCAAAAATTTGCTTCTGTAACCGTTCTTTTTGCAGATTTTAAAAGATTTACACTAGTAGCAGAAAAGTTAACTCCAGAAAGACTTATTAAAACTGTTGATTATTATTTTTCACAGTTTGATAGAATTATGGATAAACATGGAGTAGAAAAGATTAAGACCATAGGAGACAGCTATATGGCTGCAAGCGGATTACCCTTTCCTTCTCATGATCATGCCTCTCGCATTCTTAAAGCCGCCTTTGAAATGACCGAATTTGTCCAGGAGACTAAAGATAAAGCTCTGTTTGATGATGCCGATTTTGAAGTGCGTATAGGTCTTAACTCAGGCCCCGTAGTAGCTGGTGTGGTTGGTATTAAAAAGTTCGCTTACGACATCTGGGGCGATACCGTAAATATTGCTGCCCGTATGGAATCACATTCAGAAATAGGAAGGATCAATATTTCTGAAAACACATATGAGCTTATAAAGCACGAATTTCACTGCGAATATCGCGGTGAAGTTGAGGTTAAAAACCAGAGAATATTAAAAATGTATTATGTAAACGCTGTAAAAGAGAACATCGATAAAAAAGCGGTTTAAGTTTTTTTAGAAGCTCATTACAAAGTTGCAAATACAAATAATACTTCAGGATTTAGATCTAATCAATGACTTCCTGGCCTTGTAGCTACTCAGGAACCTTCCCGTAATGGTCCAGCCAGCACCAAGACCTATCAACATTCCTGATAGTAAATGAACTTCTGTTCTATTAAAAAAATAACCAATAAGAATTCCGGTTATGACCATCCCTAATCCTAAGATCCTTACTTTATTCATGATTTCTCATTTAAAAGGTCTTCGCATATTTAACGCGCTGTAGGGATTGCATCTGTGTAGGTTTAGACCCGATTTGGACGCTAAAATTAAGTATTAATTCGCAATTTATCCATGTTTTATTACAATTAATCTATTAAATATAAAGTTTTAACAACTGACCTTCAGTAATTCATGGACCGTTCCTGAATTGAAATACAGGAACAATAAAACGATCTAACGCCGTCACCTATAAATACTAACAGATGAATTTCAAGCGAAATTTTTATGATTGGTCATTATATTTCCAGCTGATCTTTATTGCCATTATTTTGGTTGTTTTCAGCATTTTATCTTTATGAATTAGAAACCCGTTCTTTTCATAAAAACCTAAGGGAGACCTATATGGTTCATCATTGCACTTAACATAATCATTGGTGGAAATCACCCATCCATTTAATTCAGTTCTGTATTTCTTTACCTCTTGGATCAATGTGGTTCCAATTCTTTTTCCTTGAAATTCAGATTTCAAAATTACTGCAAACCAGCGTTCATTTTCACGAATAAAATCAACATACCATCCAGTAATATCTTGATTTTCGTCAAGCACCAGTATGTGATTTTGATCTCGGAGGTTTTTCAGGTAATCTTCAAATTGCTCAAAATTTTCATATTTAAGATCTCGGGGATATTCCCCATTCCACAACTCTAAGATCTGCTGTTTTTCGTTTAGTGAAAGGCATGTTGTTTTCCTGAAATCCACATGAAATTATTTCTTTTTAAAATTCTCCATTTTAGATAGCCTGTACATCAAAATTGCCGCTCTCTTAGCCTGAACACCAACCATATTTATATTTCCGGTTTCATTTATGGTATGATCATCCGCTCCGCTTAAACCAAGTCCGTCAACCGCCATTTCTACATGACCGGCCGTAAAAGAAATATCTGCTGCTCCGGCATTTCTTGGGTTTACCGGGTATACTTCTCCAAAACCAAGATCCTGACTTATTTTATCATAATATTTTAAAAGTTGATTATTCCCTTCGGTACGAGCCAGAGGAGGATAACCACCCTCATCAAAACTTAATTTAGCTTCTGTTTCAGGATAATTTTCAGATACAATTTTCAGCATTGTTTGTTTGGCTCTTTCTAATTGCTCAGGGGAAACTGCCCGTATATCACCTTTTGATATAGCACTCTGAGCAACTACATTTGTTTTTCCCAGTGCAGACCCCCCAGTTCCATCTTCTTTTAAATCTACCGTAGTTCCTCCTAAAATAAAACCAGGATTAAAAGTGAGATTTTCCTCTTTAGAAAGTTCTGTATAGAACTCGTTTAGGATCCTGGAAGTTTCATAAATAGCTCCCACCCCTACTTTCTCACTAAATACTTGCGAAGAATGCGCTGCATTACCTGTCACTTCAAGTTTCCAACCAGCAGAACCTCTTCTGGCAACAACTATGGTTTCAGGATCACCATCTCCATTTTCAAAACCTAGAGCAACATCTGCCCGTTCAGCAGCATCTACAAGGTCTTTCTTGGAAAGCTCTATAGGAGCTCCACTTTTTTCTTCATCCCCGGTCATAACAATTTCAACAGAAATATTTTCTAATACTCCTGCGTCTTTCAGTGCCTGCATGGCAAGAATAATAATTACGTCCCCTCCCTTCATATCTGCCACTCCGGGAGCTTTCATTACCGAATCATTTTCCATCGAAGAATTCTGAAAAGGGCTATCCAACTCAAATACCGTATCCAGATGACCTATTAATAATAGTTTTAAGCCAGGTTTTCCTTTATGGGTAGCTACAAGGTGACCGGCTCTTCCATAAGCCTCTCCGGAAGTTAATCTGGTTTCAAAACCAAGTTTATCCAGTTCAGACTTGAATAACCTTCCCACTTCTTGTACACCTTCAAAATTCATGGTGCCGCTGTTTATATTTACAGCTTTCTCTAGCAGTTCCAGCGCTTCTTTCTCATGCTGGTCTACAGATTGCACGATCTTTTTCTCTTTCTTATCCAGCTGTCCAACAGACAAAAAAGGTATTATGAATGTCACTATTAAGACTATAAATTTTAAGAGATGCTTCATGTACAATCAATTTTAGGAAAAAGTTATATTACATAAATGTACAAAACTGAATAGATAAAATCCTCGAGGAAATATTTCGCTTATGACTTTACAAGATCACTTTCTATAAAAGTCTTTACATGGTGTGCGATATCTTCACCTTTTTCTTCCTGAAGAAAATGCCCGGCATCCTGAATAACAATTGGCCTGTCTCCTTTAGTTCCGGGTATCAGTTTATGGAAAAAATTTTCCAGCCCACTAAAAACAGGATCTTTATCTGAAAATATTACCAGGGCCGGTTTATACCATTCAGATAGAACTTTCCTGGCTTTTATCATCCTGTCTACACCTTCAGCATCAGGTTTTGAAGGAACTAATTGAGGGAAAGCTTTAGCCCCATCTTTGTATTTTTTCTCAGGAAACGGACTATCATAGGCTTTTCTAACCTCTTTAGATATCTTTCCAAAACTTGCAAATTTTACAATCCTCCCGGCAGATAATGCTGGATGATATTTAGCATATAATTGCCATAACCTGAAATACCATGGTAATTTTTTGCCTTTCGGCAGAAAAGTATTCAATACCACCACCCTTTTAAATCTTTCGGGATATTCACCCAGAAGACTTAATCCTAAAAGACCGCCCCAATCCTGGACTATGAGCGTGATATCATTCAACTCTAATTTATCAATGAAATTTTTGAGCGACCGAAAATGAAGATCAAATGTATAATTCTTCCAACCCACGATCTTATCAGACTTTCCAAAGCCAATCATATCTGGTGCAATGAACCGGTAATCTTTTAAAACAGGAATGAATTTTCGGTATAAATAAGACCAGGTTGGTTCTCCATGAAGAGCCAGGATCACTTCACCTTCGCCTTCATCTATATAATGCATTTGCATTTCTTCAAAATCTACATAATTCTCCTGGTATGGGAAATCTGGTATAGATTCAAATCTGGCCGGGTCTGTTTTAAGTATTTCCATCTGTTTCTATTTACATGCCATAAGATTATAGCCAGATAGTTTGGGATCGCTAATCCATGACTGAGAATTGCAATGATAATCAAGTTAGCCAATTTTAGTGAGAAATTGCCAGCCTTCAATTTTTATAGCCTTTCTATTTCCTCCTACTTATTGATCTTTTTACAGTTTTCGCTTTTTACATTCGATCTTCCAGGTAGGATATTTTACAGATCCATCCAAACTTACCCATTGCCCTAACCAATTAAATCCTTCTTCAGAAATTTCGCTAAAAGTGATCTTATATTTTCCTTCATTCCCATTGGGTGATTTCTGTGACCTATATAAAACAATATCTCCATCCTGCATCCCTCCCTGCCAGGATGGTAAATTCGCAGGCTGCTTCCCAGAGGTGAAATAATGAACATTCCAGGTAGAATTCTCAATATCAAATTGCCTGATACTGCCGGAATGAACACCATCTTCTTTCAGGGTTTGATCCTGAATTGCCATACCATTCAATATATATTTAAATTCCCAGGACATTTCTATAGGTTCTGTCCATTCGCCTTCAGCATTTCGCCTAATAGATTTACAATCACAGATACCTATTAGTGGCTGATAATCTTTAATTTCTTCTGGTGCTTCAGGGTTTGGCAGGCCAAAAGGATTTTGATTATTTGGTTCATATTCGGCTTGAGAAAATACAGATGAAGTAATGAATAAGCTCAGGAATAAAATCGTAATGGTTTTCATAATTGGGATGAATTTTAAAACAACAACTATAATAGGTCTGGAAATGAAGTTAGATATTTTATATAAATCAACTCAATTAATGATGTGAATGGCTAAAACAGGGTATTGAACTAATCAGAAGGATAAGCTCCAGGAGATCATAAATATCTCAGGAAGATCGATGTAAACTTAAGAATTTAGCAATTCCTGAAATTTCTCTACAAATAGCCCCACATGATAACCATCCATCAACGCATGATGCACATGAATAGAAACTGGCATCATTCTTTTCCCGTCTACCAGGCTTAATTTTCCGAAAGAGATCTTTGGGCAACTATCTTCTGCAGAAAAACTTCTGGAGTGAGATAATGAAGTGAACTTCACCCAGGGTAGTGCAGAATAATGAACTTCGTTCTGGCGAACTTCCTCTAACATGAGTCCGCTGCCAGATTGGATTCTTTTCATTTCCTTTCCAGCATTTTCAAGGAATACTTTAAAATCTTCATCGTGAATGATATGGGAAAAACCGAAAGTATTGTCGGGCCTGCTAATAGTTGCAGAGGCATTGATCTGGTCGTAGATAAAAACTTTCCCTTCTACTATTCTATATCTAAAATTCTCTATAGAATTCACGGCCTTAGAAGCCAGATGCAGGTAAAATAGAAAAAATGAAATTCCTTCTTTTTTACACTTATTGTAAGCCGTGGTGCAATCTAAGTCCACCGTTAGCCCGAAAAAAGGTTCTTCAAAATTTGAAAAAAATTCAAAATGTTCCTTTCTCTTCCAGGTGGATACGTCTAGCTCTGACTTCATATGATTTAAATATTACAATTAAAAAATAACTGCAAAACTAAAGGAATTTAGTCTTTTTAGGGAGAGCTAAAGCAAAGGCTTTAAACATAATATCTTACCATGTACTTATGTTACTGGAACTGAGATTTCTCAATGATGTTTTTATCATCCCGAAACATTTTCAAAACCCATTCTGAGGGAGTTTGGGCGATTGATGGACCTCCTGCTTCTTTTATAATATCGGCCAATACATGAGGTACATCTTTTTTCCAGATAAGTGCCCTGGTTACACCAATCGCTTTGGTATAATCTTCCTGAATAAAATAATGGAGGTGATACACCCATTTATCGTCCCACCCGGCAGTTACAAGTTTCACCTCAAATTTAGTCCATAATTTTAATGGTTTTCTATAAATGATCTTTTGAGAACCTAAGGTTGGCGCCATACCTCGACCAACAATCACCTTATACAGTTTTGATCGGGCAATAAGCTCCCATCTCATATAATCCATATAAGCAGGGTATTTAGAAGCCGTCATAACCCTTAGCCCATCACAATCAAATAATCTAACCCTGAAAGTCCTGGTAATACTTTCGTCTAAAGCGATAGAAGTTTGAAATTTTCTTAGAGCGAGAATTTTTATTATAGTATACCAATAATGTATCATACCTATAGAAATAGTGCTTCCATATTTTTGAATAAGGGCGAAACCTAATTTGAGTTCAGGATTCTAATTAAATTATATCCTTTCAAAATTTCTGACTTTTTCTACCCCATTTCCATAGGAAGTAGATTTAATGAGAGAAACCTCTCCGTCCTTTTTTAGATCAAAATGCAATTTTTCATACATTCCGTCTGGCAGCCCGGCATATTCAAAATCATTCTTTCCTACATAGGTAAATACTTCTCCGAAAACTTCATTTTTAATCCACAGATCACCATCTTTACTGAAAAACTCACTGATTTCGCCTGAATCAATTCCCCTGTAACTACCTATAATACGATCCAGGGCCTCGATACTTAGTTTTAATTGATCATTCATATTACAATCAAATACGATCTTTGAAACCCCGTCCTCTTTATCTAATTTTAAAATTCTATGTATCGCTCTGGAACCGATTGTAGAAGGATCTTTTGTTATAAAAGGATCTCCTTCAAAATAGATCTGGGTTATAAGACTCTGGTAACCGGGCGCAGAAAACATCATATGAAAATGAGCTGGTCGCACTTCTCCTCCGCCTACGTCATACGGAACAGGCATTTGAGTTGTAAACTTATAATGGCCGTTCTCATCACAATAAGTTGTTCCCCTGTATTTAAATTCTTCTGAATCATTATCGTAGACCTCATCATTAGAACAATGCCAGAGTTCTACTTTAGCATTGCTGTATCCAGTAGCGCAATCTTTGTGTCTAACAGTTCCAGATAATTCAACAATCTCACCTGGCTGCCCTTTAATCACCAGATTGTTGCGAACAGGGCTTTCGGGACGGTAAAATGGCCCCAGAATGTCTGAAGTTGTTTCACAGTCGCCCACATAATTTTCACCATTAAAACTTATAAAACCTGTAGTTGATATTGCAATTATTCCTAGACCGGTAAGTTTTGTAAAATCTCGACGCTTCATAATTTCCTTATTTTCAATTATTAAAAATATAAAATATAAGTAGGTGATTTACTGGCAGATACAAAGCGGAAGCAGCTCCTTAAATTTACAATAAATAATTCACCGGGGCCATCTAAAATAAAAGAAGGAATAATTCATCGTTTTAGTTTAGAGGATATTAAGTATTTTGCAATTAAAATTTATCATCATGAAATTTATAATCGCCATCTTCTTTTCTATGCTGTGCATCAATATCAACGCACAAAAAAATACACCCCAGGACTTTCTTTCTTCTGAATTTCATAAAAGCAGACGGGATGCTTTAAGATCTAAAATGTCTGAAAATTCGGTAGCGGTATTTTTTGCTAATCCGGTAAGGAACAGGGCTAATGATGTGGATTATATTTATCACCAGGATCCAGATTTCTATTACCTCACGGGTTATAAAGAGCCACATGCAGTATTGGTTATTTTTTCTGAAGACCAAACCGGGGAGGAAGGCGATAGCTATGATGAAATATTATATGTGCAGGAAAAGAATCCGCGAGCAGAAATGTGGACAGGATACAGATTAGGGGTTGAAGGCGCTAAAAATGATCTCGGTTTTACCAATGTTTTTAACGGCAAGGAATTTTTAAATAACAATATAGATTTTACCGAATTTGAGAATGTCATGCATAAGCCATTCACAAATGACTATAGAGACACCAGGAATAATGCAGATCTGGCGAATTTAGTGGAAGTTTTTAAAAATCAGGTTTATGCGGAAAAGGTTCCTCAAATAAGTAATGGAGCTTTAAATGTTGAGTTAAAGCAGGAAGTTAGTACTGCTCCAGAAGTGACTATAGACACAAGAAGCCTCAGACAGTATATGGGTGAACTTAGACAGATCAAGACTCCGGAAGAAATGAAATTGCTTAAAAAAGCGGTAAGGATCTCTGCAATGGGGCAGGTAGAAGTGATGAAGGCGATGCACCCGGGAATGTCTGAAACAGAGATCCAGGGTTTACATGAATATGTCTACAAAAAGTACGGCAGTGAATATGAAGGTTATCCTTCTATAGTTGGAGCGGGTAATAATGGATGTGTGCTTCATTATATTGAAAACTCGAAGACCAAGGTTGAAAATGATCTTGTTTTAATGGATCTTGGCGCCGAGTATCACGGCTATACTGCCGATGTTACCAGAACCATTCCGGCAAACGGAAAATTCAACACTGAACAACGAGCGATCTATGATCTGGTTTATGAGGCCCAGGAAGCAGGAATTGCCGCAGCGGTTATTGGAAATAATGGATCTGACACCCACAGGGCTGGACAGGAGATCATTAATGAAGGCCTTTACGAATTGGGAATTATTGCATCTCCTGAAACACGCCATATGTATTTTCCACACGGCACTTCACATCATATTGGTCTCGATGTACATGACCTGAATACCGGTGGGAATTTCGAAGAAAACATGGTTATCACGGTAGAGCCGGGAATCTATATTCCTGAAGGTAGTGATTGTGACGAAAAATGGTGGGGTATTGCCGTAAGGATAGAGGACGACATTCTCATCACTGAAAATGGTCCTGTGAATTTATCTTCCGAAGCACCTCGTAAGGCCGAAGAAATTGAGGAGATGATGAAACAACCTTCAGTTTTTGATGATTTCAGCCTACCGGAATTAGATTAGAATTCTGGCCATTAAAAAGGTTTGTTTATTGGATAGATTATTTTGTGGTTCGGGGCCGGGCATTTAGTCCAAAATCCTTCTCCACCTTTTCATACCACTCATCATCATTTACAGCATTCCAGTCAACCCAATCTTCATCGCTCATTGAAGCACGCCATTCCAGGAAAGGTTGAGCATCTGGACCTACCGGGTGACGTAATTTCCAGGAATCACTTTCGGCGATTTCCAGGATCTTTTCGGCAACCAGATTGGCATGAGTAGGATGCTTTAAAGACTCCTTGAATAAATTGGAAAATCTTTCAGTAATAGGCGACCGGGTGACTGTATAATTCTTCGAAGAAATATCCCTGGCCATATCTGTATCAATGATCCCGGGCTTCACAATAGCTACTCGTATATTATAAGGTTTGATCTCCTGAGCCAAAGCTTCACTTAAGGCTTCTACGGCAAATTTTGAAGCAGCATAACTGCTTAGAGGAGAATTTGAGATATTTCCTGCAACCGATGACACGTTGATGATACAACCAGAACCTTGCTTTCTCATAGAACCAAGAACAGCTTTTACACAACGAATAATTCCGAAGTAATTGGTTTCCATTACCTCTTTAAATTGAGAAATTTCCATTTCCTCAATAGTGCCGTGCCTCTCTATTCCAGCATTATTTACCAGGACATCTATAGTCCCACTTTCTTTTAAAATTTCACGAATACATTGATCAACCGATTCATCTGAATCTACATCCATTTGATGCATGGAAATGGAAAGGGATTCTTCGCTGATCTTTTTTTGAAGTTCATCTGCGGTATCTGGTTTACGCATAGTTGCATAAACTTTATAGCCTTTTCTGGCAAAGCTAAGACTGGTTTGTAATCCTATTCCCCTGTTGGCGCCTGTAATAATAACTGAATTCATAATATTATAATATTAGAAGCAGGAAGTACAGGAATTACGGGCAGGTAATTATTAGCAAGCTTTAATTTACGATATAAAGCTGAACAATAGGATTGGACATTGATATATTTTTGAATTCAATCAGTCCTAAAGTAAATGTCTGGAAGATCAATTATTACCGTTGGCATTGATAGTAAGCTCTTTGTAAATGGGCTGGCCATTTTCAAAAAGACCTTTTATAATCAATAAGATTTCCTCAGGACTCTATAATGGTATTTTCAGAGAATTACTTTTATTTGGTAAGAGATGAAAATTTGGGATCCAGTCTATGGTGCTAGAATATTCCCTGGAAAGTTTTCTAACAACAGAAGAATAACACTATACAAATTATGCTGATAAAGTATTATTTTGATCATTAGAAATTATATATGGTTGAAGATCTGTAAAAAAATTACGGGAAATTAATTTCAATAAGATCACTACTATGAAAATAGATCCAATGCCTTAAATTTTAGCTTGATAGCCTAGCATAGCCTGATTTAAAAAGAAGATCTAGATATTACTCCGGATTTATTTCAGTCAGAACAAATCCCTCTCCTTTATTTTCATTAGGAATGGAGGATGCTTTTAAAAATCCACCGTCGAAGTCTGAATCAAATTTTATGGTGGCAATAGATATCGTGAAATCTCCTGAAACCGAGGTCTCAATATTCAGTATTTCCATCTCTCCAGACTCAATACTCCAGGTTACATCCGTGTTTCTTGAATTATGTTTAAACGCATAATTTAGAATCTCACTCGGCAGAACTTCTGGAGCACCTCCAAGACAAAAATAATTTCTCTCTGGACTCACAAATGCTTCGCCACAATCTGCAACACTTTTAGAATTATCTGCAGGGTCTAAAATAATGG
Source organism: Christiangramia echinicola DSM 19838 (assembly GCF_000423065.1). Taxonomy (GTDB): domain Bacteria; phylum Bacteroidota; class Bacteroidia; order Flavobacteriales; family Flavobacteriaceae; genus Christiangramia; species Christiangramia echinicola. Next base: position 757,797 of record NZ_AUHG01000010.1, on the reverse strand, counting down.
CTTCATCATTACTGGAACATGAGAGTAAAAACATTAGAGCGAATAGAAACGAGACCTTAATTAAATTTTTCATCTTAAAAAGTTGAGTTATATATATAGGTTCGATATTTAAATATAGAATAACGGTTTGAAATAAAAAAATTAAAAGCTGAATGCTTCCAATTACCTAATATTCCAGTTCCTATTTAGGTATTCTTTTTTGCACCAGTCTAATCTGTCCCATATGGTTTGCCTGATGCTCCATTACATGATACCAGGCCCAATGATTATTCATAGAACTATTATCTATTTTAGAGTTTAGCCATTTGTCATCCTTAGTCTTTAACTGGGAAATCGTCTCCTGTCTTACCTCTTCCCATATTGCCAGATAATGTTTTATAGACTGACCTTTAATCTTTTTTCTGGCTTTGTCTCCTAACTCCAGGGCCATCATCCATTCTTTCTCTTCTTCTTTATTGAAACCTCTATTCTCGAAGGTGAAAACCTGATAGTATTTTTCTGTAGCGGCAAGATGCAGGATCATAGCTCCAATACTATTGGCATTATCATCTAGAAGGTAATCTGTGCTCTCAGCATCCGTTTTTTCAACGCTACTGGTGATCCTGCTTCTAAGATCTTCCATCATGGAAACCAAAACCCCAATTTGCGGAGTATAACCTTCTTTTGGCTCTATAATATTCTGGGCATTTGTATTTGGCACATTTACTATGGAAAGTATAAATAAGACTGCAACGATCTTAAAATTTTTCATGATTTTTTACATTGAAGTAATCTGATTTCTAGTAATTTGGAAGATACACCTTATCTATCTCAATACTTTGACTGAAGAATTAGCAATGAAAGAAAAGAATGATTTATATCTAAGCTAAATAATCTCTCTATTCTCTAAGTATCTTCTCCATAGCTTTGCCCCTGGCTAATTCATCTACCAATTTATCCAGGTAACGGATCTTACGCATAAGTTCATCCTCGATTTCTTCAACCCTATAGCCACAGATCACTCCTTTTATCTTGCAAACATTAGGATTGAGCTCCGGTGCCTGCTCAAAAAATGTTTCAAAATCAACTCTAGCTTCAATTTGTTGCTGAAGTGCTTTATCGCTATATCCCGTCAACCAGCAAATAATCGTGTCCACTTCAGCTTTCGTTCTACCCTTTTTCTCAGCCTTAGTTATATAATGCGGATAGACACTCGCAAAAGAAGTAGTAAAGATTCTATGTTTTTTCATTTTATAAAATTAAAAAAATCAATTTAGGCTTATTGGGTTTTTCTTTCAACTTGATTTCCCAATTAATATTGTTGGGGCTCCTCCTGAAGAAATTCTATTAGCATCTGCGGCTACTTCCTGCATGGCAGGAGAAGAAAGTGCTTTTTCTAATTCTTCAGCAGAATTAAATGGCATTGTGAACATTTGGAAATATGGAGGTTTGCCGTTGGGGCCTGATAAGAACTTAGTAATGGTGTAAGGTTTTTGATCCATTGGGATATTCATTTTATCATGAAGCAATTTTTTATGAGTGGAATAATCTGACTCAAATTTTTCCACGTTTTCTGGCTGAGGATAAAGTACTATTAAATTCATATCTGTTAGATTTTACTTTTACATATGCTAGCCGTTTTTCGGTAGTTCCATATTTACCTAAAATTACGTTATATAATTGTAACCATTTTAAGGCTGGAAATTTCTTGCGGACTACCGCATTTAATTATTTTTACAATTGAATGAAGACTTAAGCTGAAAAGCTTTCAAATAAAGCAGAGGTAAATGAAAAGCACCATATTTAAAATCGCAATATTGAGTTTATTTTTTCTTCCTGAATTAAAGGCACAGGAAGCAATACCAGAAACTTATATCAATCCACTGGATTTAGATTATACCTATATGGTCTATAATTCAAGTAAAAATATTTCATATCGCTCTGGCGCCGATCCTGCCGTTGTAGAGTTTCGTGGGGAGTATTATATGTTCGTGACCCGATCTTTTGGTTACTGGCATTCTACAGACCTGGTGAACTGGGAATTCATAAAACCTAAACAATGGTTCTTTGAAGGTAGCAATGCCCCTACCGCATTTAATCATAAAGATTCACTACTATATTTTGCCGGGGATCCTGCAGGATATGGCAGTATACTTTATACAGATGATCCTAAAAGCGGTGAATGGACACCAACGGCATCTATTAGCAACAATATTCAGGATTCAGAATTATTTATCGATGATGACGGAAAAACCTACCTCTACTGGGGATCTTCCAATGTGCATCCTCTCAAAGTGAAAATGCTGAATAAAGATGACCGCATGCTAGAAACAGGTGTTCAAAAAGAACTTATCAATTTAGTAGAAGAAGAACATGGCTGGGAACGGTTCGGCGAAAACAATTTCCATCCAACTTTAAAGGAAGGTTATATGGAAGGTGCTTCCATGACTAAACATAATGGTAAATACTATCTACAATATGCAGCTCCGGGAACCCAATTCAATGTATATGCCGATGGCGCTTATGTTGGAGAATCTCCATTAGGGCCTTTTGAGTATATGCCAAATAATCCTATGAGTTTTAAACCAGGTGGATTTACTAATGGCGCTGGACATGGAATTACCATGAAGCAAACCAATGGACAATACTGGCATTTTGCCACTATGGCCCTGGCTTCTAATTCGCATTGGGAGCGTCGTCTTGCCATGTTCCCAACTTATTTTGATGAGGAAGGACTCATGTATACTAACACCCATTATGGTGATTATCCCCGGTATGCGCCAAGTCATCCCACAAAAGCTGGAGAACATAACGGCTGGATGTTACTGTCTTATAAAGGAAAAACTACGGTATCGTCTTCAAAAATGCAGATCAAAAAAAGCACTTCTACAGATGGTGAGTTTGATATAACCGAGATGCCAGAGAAAACGAATAATGAAGGTGAGATACTGTCGGAAGTTCTTACCGATGAAAGTCCTAAATCTTTCTGGGTAGCTGAAGCAAATGATGACAAGCAATGGGTTGAAATTGAAATGTTATCACCCGGAAATATCTTTGCCCTTCAAATCAATTATCACGATCATGAGTCTGGAATCTATACACGAACTGACGGTTTACGGCACAGGTTTACGGTAGAAGTTTCTCAAGATGGCACCAACTGGAATTCAGTAATAGACAGAAGTAAAAGTTATAAGGACAGTCCTAACGCTTACATAGTTTTAAGTCAGCCTGTGAAAGCTAAATATGTGCGCTATAATAATATAGAGGTACCCGGGAACAATTTCGCTTTATCAGAAATTAGAATCTTTGGTAAAGGTCTGGGGAAAAAGCCCGCTAAAGTTAAAAGCTTTAATGTTGAAAGAGAAGAGGACCGAAGAAATGCAAATTTTTCCTGGGATAAAGTGAAAGGTGCACAAGGCTACAATATTCGCTGGGGTATTGCTCCAGACAAGCTATATCATTCATGGCTGGTATATGATGTTACAGAGCATCTCATGAGAAACCTTGATCGTGATCAGAAGTATTATTTTACCATTGAAGCATTCAATGAAAATGGTATTTCCGAAAGAACCGAGATCATTCCTGTTGAGTAGAGGTATATTTTGTTTTATATCTAAATATTTTACAATTCTATCCGGCAGAAAAACAGGTTCTTTTACTATGCCTTTTAAAGCAGAATGTTCCTGGCCTCATGCCGGTTAGTAGGAGAAGTTAATTATTTTATATTATAAATTTTTCTGAAGTTCCTGTTCGTAAAGTATCATTGATGAAGGAAAAAGAGAAATCCAATAAAAGATCAAAGAAGCCGTGGCCTACAAAAGCAGCCATGGAACAGGTATACTCTATGAAACTCTGGGGAGAGAACCAGACTTCCTTCTATTCGGGCATAGGATCACATCACCCAGAAATTATAGAACCGTATATCGAGGCAGTGTCATACTTTTTAAATTCGTTTGAAGATCCTATCACTGTTTGCGATCTGGGTTGTGGTGATTTTAACGTAGGCAAGGAATTGGTGCAGTACACCAATAAATATATAGCGATAGATATTGTAGCTTCACTTATAGATCATAATACGAAAGAATTCGACCTGGAAAACCTGGAATTCCATTGTCTGGATATCGCAGTTGATGATCTACCAAATGGCGATATAGTTATTTTAAGACAGGTTTTGCAGCATCTATCCAATTCTGAGATTCATGCTGTTTTAAAGAACCTTAAAGATTTCAAATACCTTGTTTTAACCGAGCATTTACCCGCAGGAGAATTTAGGCCTAATAAAGATATTATTTCAGGTCAGGGAACCAGATTGAAAAAACAGAGTGGTTTGGACATTCTGGCTGCTCCATTTGATTTTGAAGTAAAGGAAGAAAGGCAATTATTATCGGTTAATTTAGATAATAATAAAGGAGTTATTGTAACGATGGCTTATAAGATCATGTAGATCTTATCAATTCCTAAATAACACTAACGCGCTCTTATACCATTAGTTAATTATTAATTTTAAATGATTCCAGCTCCTAAGGCGAGCGATACAATTATTAATAAAATGGCCACGGTAACCTGTAAAAACCTTAAAGTCACTTTTTTCAAAAGTATATTTCCAAAGTACGATCCGGCTATTCCTGAAAGGGTCGCAAAAAATACCAGACTTAAATTATCGATGAGTCCAGATCTTAAAAATCCTGTCGCGTACATACTTAACCTGGTAAAATCAACAAATGTTGATACTACAACCGCGGTTCCTATAAACGCTTCTTTTGAAAGTCCGGCCTTGATCAAAAAGGCACTCCGCAATGCGCCCTGATTACCGGAAAGCCCACCAAAAAATCCGCTTAAAGCTCCGCCAATGGGTAATTTGCTTTTTCCAAATTGTAGTTGGTTGAAATATGGAATAAGATCCATAGTTGCGAAAATAATTAGCAGAATTGAGATTAAGAATTTAACCGGAAATACCTCAAACTGGGACCCGAAGGCAGTATAAGAAAATAATGGTTGCGTATCTGTTATATTTATCAATATCCAGGAACCCAGTAAGGCTGCAATCACCGCAGGAATACCAAACCTAATAAGAACTTCTTTATTTGCGTTCTTACCTACGAGGCCCAACTTGTATATGTTATTGAAGAAATGCACTACTCCCGTTAAAGCGATAGCCAGTTCTACGGGAAAGAATAGCATAAAGACCGGGGTCAGGATAGTACCTAATCCAAAACCTGAAAAGAAGGTCAAAATCGCAACTAGAAAGGCTACAATTGAAATAATTACTATTTCCATCTAATCTTAATCCTTATTTTTGATAGCTCTGCTTATGTCTATATATACTTACGGACAATCTTTAATATCCTATTATACATGACTTCAGATAAATTCCAGTTATATCCTTCAAAATTTGTCGTGTTCGTAAACTGAATGATCACCGTATCTATGTCTTTATGATATCTGGCAATACTTTGATAACCCGGGATAAGCCCGGTATGGTTGTATTTGTAAAGAGAAGAATAGATCTCCTGCTCTTCTCCATAAAATAGAGAACCATCGTTCAATGCTCGCAAAAATATCCCTACATCTTCTGCCGTTGCAAGCATAGATCTATAATTGGTTGTTTTAATATCCTCTTTAACACCTACATAATAACCGCTCAATACTCTATCTATATCAACATCATTGAGAGAACCAAAGGTATTCTTCAATCCAAGCGGATCTAAAATTTCATCTTTGATATAATCGAATTTACTACTGCCTGTAACCTTCTCTATAAGGTTTGAAAGCAATAAATAATTGGTATTGGAATATTCATATTCCTCATCTGGATCAAATTCAGCTGGTAGATCCAGGATCCTTTCGAGTGCCTGCTGGCTATTTTCTGGAGGATTCATCCAGAAATTTTCGGTATTCGTAAAATTAGGGATCCCGCTTCTATGTTTAACTAACATCCTTATGGTTATTCTATCGGCATTTTCAATTCTATCCTCTAATTCAGGATAATAAGCAGCGAGTGTATTATCCAGAGACAACTGACCCGAATCTACCAGTTTCGTTACTGCAACCGCGGTATAAAGCTTATCTATACTTGCAATTTTAAATAATGAATTAGGATCAACAGGGCTTTTACTTTCCTTGTTCTGGTATCCAGAAGTATAATATTCAGGCATTTCCCCTTTTGTATCCACGTATACGATGATTCCATCAAAACCATAGTCGGCCGCCTTATTTACCTGCTCCTTAATTGAGTCTGGTAAAGGAGTAAGCCAGGCTTTTACGATTGGCCATGGAACAAAATACAGAGAGACTATAGTTCCAATTATTAATACTGTTCTAAGTATCCAGGTTCTATTTTTCTTAGTCATCGTTTTAAATAAAAGATCAATTATAACTTCATTGATGTGCATCTAAGTCTTACCAATACCGGGAACCTAGTTGAATAGCAGTATCATATGATGTTAACGAAGATAATTCTTTTTCAAGTTTAAGGGAAGACCAGAAAAACTGAAACCCTTCAGTTAGATGAGATCATGATTTGGCTTAATTTCAGCAGATAAGGTTATAATTTTAATCCTTATTGGCTTCTTCTTTCATTTTTTTTCGATGGTTTATACGAGCTACGAGCCCCATGGTGATCCCAAAGGCTAGAAAATGAAATATAAATTTCCAGACTAAGAATTGATCTTTAGCAAAATAGCCATACAATGCCATTGTCAAAGCAAAGATTAGACCAGCGGAAACAAATGTTTTTAGCAATATTTTGTTCTCCTCTTTCATATATTGTTAATGGTTAAAACTTCTGTAATCTGCCCTAATTATTTGAAATTATAGGAGTAAAATAATGATGATAAGGACTCTTCATATCTCACACAAATCTGAATTATTCTCCATTATGCTTCGAAATTTTTTAACAAGGATAGATCATCTTTATAAACCTCATTTAAATATTCGTTATAGGGATCATTCCTTTTATAACTAAAGTATTCCTCTGCTTTGTCTAAATGGAATTTACTTTTCTTCAACTCAGCGTTTTCTAAATAAATCCTGGCTAATCCAATATGAGCTTCTACTGTATACTTTGATTGATTTAAAGCTTTATCAAAATGGTTTTTTGCTTGTTCCCGGTTGCCTAATTCGAGCTCTGAGAGTCCCGTATAAACGAAGGCTTGAATATCTGCCCAGTCTTCTCCCTGATTTTCTATACTCCTTTTGAAATAGAATTTAGATTTCTCATAGTTTTCTAAACCAAAATAGGCTTCTCCTCTAAGAAAGTCAATATCTTCTCCCCAGGGTGTATCTACAACACCTGGAGTTAATGAATCTAACCGATCAAGATCTTCTAAAGCACCTTTAAAATCTCTTAAGAATCGAAGTTTCATATAACCCCTGTAGCCTAAATGCATTTTGGGATCTATTTCAACGGCTTTGTCCAGAAGTCGAAACCCTTTTTCGTAGTATCCTCTTTTATTATACGGAACGGATTGTTCGAAATAAATTCGATCATTTGATGGATCCTGAAATTTTAAAATTTCGAACATTGATTGAGAAAGACAAGCACCTTGAAGATGAGATGCAAAAGTATATCTATCTTCTTTGGACGAAAAAGCCAGCATATATATTATTACAACAGAATATACCGTTAGCAGGGAAGCTAAAATTAGTTTGAGTATTTTAAAAAATCTTTTCATTAGTTAGAAAATATCTACTACCCTATTATCCCTTATTTTAAAATTCAGGACGTAGTAACTATCGTAGGAATTAAATTCGTTTTTAGCTGGATTCCATTTTTTTAAACTAACCAAAGCATATTCTAAAGTTTTTAATTTTTCGGAATCAATTTCAATCTTTTCTAATTTTAGATCTGTTGATTGAATTCGGAATCTACCTATTTCCCCTTCACAGTTCACAATAAATCGAAAAGTTATTAAACCAGAATCTTCAAATTTTAAGTTTTGTAAGTTACTCAGTAATTCGTTTTTGATCGCTTTTTTGCCTCCTTCATAGTCGGTATCCATTGAATAATAATTTGGAATCTTATCTTCATCACAGACTTTAAAATCCCCATCAATCTCAGTGTTAGAGCTTAATTCTCCAATGCTATGTGACATTTGATAATAGACCCATCCCGTTATCACAACTGCTAGCACAGCACTTATTAACAGGAAGATATTTGTTTTACTTTTCAAATTAGTAGTTTTTCATCATCTGAAGTGATCGTACACAATAATTTAGATTATTGCTACCTCCAGAAGTAAGGACGCAGCTTAGCGACTTTAACCTGGAGTGTTGGTGAATTTAATTATTTTCTTACTAACGGTGCCGACTATTTGTGATGAATTGGTGTCGCGATTGGTTTTTTCCTATAATATATAGTGATGCTAATAATGCTAATCAATAAAATTATCAATGATAATATTGATCCTTCGAACCCGAAAGCTCCTCCATTTAATAGTGTTTCTTGAGGCATTTTAAACCTTACCAAAGAATATACATTTTGCCCACTTACATTAAAGCCTAAAAGGACCTGGAAAAAATTCCAGCTAAAGTGTAAAGCTATGGGAAACCATAAATTTTTGGTATGTATATAAGTTATCCCTAATAAGATACCCCCTAAAAATATATTTGTAAGCCCTATAATATCGATATTAGGATTCATCCCATGCGCAACAGCAAATATTAATGCAGAGATAAGCAACGCAACATATTTATTAAAGGAATACATAAGATTTCTCAAGATATAACCACGAAATAAAATTTCTTCAGTTAGAGAAACAAATATGAAAAGGAAAACTGAAAGTATGATCTCATCTAAATCAAATACGATCTTTTGAAATTGAATTTCATTTAAGAATTCCAAAATTCCGAAGGCGAAAATCATGATTATAGTTCCTATTGTAAACCCGATCCAAAGATCAGAACTTCTATTCTTAATCTTTAAGCCTATGCTTATAATTTGTTCCTTATCAATATACTTAACAAAGATCCCTACGATCAAACATGTTCCAAGAAACGTGAATAACTGAATTATAAATCTTTGTTGCGAGTTTCTATCAGTACCTATATTTCCATAATCGTAATCTACCAGAGCGGCACCAATCATTTGAAATACGCCAACTACAAACAAATATGGAATTAGCATTAATAGTATTCTCACCCACCCCCTAATCTTGTATTGTTCACTCATTTAAAAAATTTAATCACCCCAACCTCGAGGACATTGTTAGTTTAGACTTTACTGAATTTAATTGCTAATTTTTCCGGCTATTTCACGGTACCTGATGTTGTAGATCAAGCTAAGATTCCTCAAAAAAGAATTCGTGAATTTCAATAATACCACCTCTGCTAATTTGAACAAGATCATTCGTACTTTTTAAGAAAATCCCCAATGATCTTTCGTTATAGACTAATTTCATTTTTGGTGAGTAATCTGTTACTAGATACATATCACCTTCTAACTTGAAAAATGGAATTTCCATTCCCCTTTTCCCCTTAACTCCGCGATTAACGATTTTACCTTCTTTAAGAACTTCACGGATTTCCGAATCGTTTTTCTGGCCTGAAGAAACTTTAGAGTATGCTACCATCATATTCATCCATTCTTTACTATCAATGAGATGCCAATCAACTTTTTCAAAATTAATCCCATATTCGTTTATCCAACCATAACTTGTAAATCCAAGTAAAATTCTTTTATCTCCATTTAACTCAGGTTTATCCTCTGGGATAAATTCTTGGATCTTAAATGTTATAACTGAAGCAGACGAAATATCCTTCAATTTCTTTCCATCAAAATCTATAGTCTTTAAAGAGAAGCTCTCAAATTCTGGATGGTTAGATAATAGCCATTGTGTGGCTGTTAATTCAGCTTGTTCTTTCATTTGTTCTACAGCAGCAACGCCCGCACCAATTGCTAATAATCCGCCTGCAACTGCAGCAATTGCTTCACCTTCGTTTTGAGATTGAATATTTTTGGGAAGAATTAATGCAAGAAGCAATAGAAAAATTAAAGATTTTCTCATTGAAATTAAGTTTGGTTAGTAGTGGTTGATTTTTTTTAAATATAGGATAATAATCTCCAGGGTTACGGTTTCGAATAAAAATTAACTATGATAGTCTATTAAAGAACGTGGAGTTGTCCGTTTGATATTAGTATGTCAAGACAATCATTTTCTTTTTAACACTGTCATCCATTGTGAAGCATCGTTACTGTAGGACCTTGAGCTCTTGCATTACTTGATTTAACGAACTTACACTTATTAAGGTTTTTTAAAATTACTGTTTTAACTCCTCAGTAAATTTGTTTCTCAGCAATTTTGAACCACATACCAGTGGGCATGGCGGAGGGAGAAAATATTCAAGATGTTTCATTAAATAATATTTCATTTTTAAATCTTGTTCAAGGATTAATTTTTGTCTAAAAAAATCCTTTCTGTTGAGAAAAGAATTGATCATAATAGACAATCCACTTTTTAATTTTTCTCATTATTAATTATTAGGACCATCTCAATAATTGCTAATAAAATCTGTTCCTTTTTTTACTCAATACGACTTGGAGTTGATTATAGTCCTTTTTCAGATATAGTTGCTGCTAGTTTTTTCGAAGAGATGCATATCTATAAATTATTTTAAAATCACTGTTTTTGTAAATATTTTCCTACATTTATAACTAACTGATAAATTTAAATTATGAAAAAATCGTTAACTTATTTACTAATTCTTTGTTTATCCCTTATTATTTCCTGTGCACCGGAAAATCCGCATTTACCGAGTGAAAGTTCGTCATCTGAACAAGGAAATAAATCTTTGATAGATTATCTTTTAAAGATAGGCTATAAAAAAGATGAAATAAAGATTTATGGAAACAGATTTATCGTTCAGGGAGATATGGAATACAACTCTGAAAATGATTATTCTATTAATTCAATAAATAAACAAAATATTAATACTACTCTGGGAGTGAATGGATCATATTTTAACGTTTATATCGAACCTGGTATAGCTGATTTATGGATTAATGCAAGTAAGGAAGCTATAGAGAGATGGAATTCGATCAATTGTAACTTGTATTTAAATTTAGTAACTAGTTCTAGCCTAGCAGATATAATAATAACCGATAATGATATACGGAACATTAGTATCCAATCTAACTACCTTTCAATTGGTTCTAGACCATTTAATGGAGATCCAGGGGAATACGTCACTATAAATAATGATTTTTCGGGAAAAGAAGGATGTTCTAACGGAAGAATACATCAAGGAATTAGAATCGCTGACATTCAACATGAACTGGGACATACATTAGGTTTAGGTCATACAGAAGACGATCCTAATTTATGGAGTTATATCCAAGGGACTTCCTTGAATGACAAAGAAACCTCCCTTATGAGAGCGGGAGCGGCTTGTTTATTAGAAAATTTTTCCGAGGGTGATGTAGAAGCAATTCAAATATTGTTCGGCTGTGAGCCGGACCCTAATATTCCTAACTTGTCAGCATATATAATTGGACCAACAAAAGGAAATAATTCTGGCACATATACCTGGGAGGTAAATGTTTCTGGAGGTATGCCGCCATATACTTTTGAATGGAAAAAAAGTTATACAGGTAGCTCTACTAGTTATACAACTTTTGGAGTTTATACTTCATCGTATACCGCTCACTTACCACTTGATAAAAATTTATACTTAAAGTGCTACGTCACCGATGTACAAGGAACTGTGGTTTCTGATTATTTTGTCACCTTAAATGACGATGCTGGCACCGGGGTTTTTAAACCATAAAATCAAAAAATAGATTTACTAATATTAAAACGAAAGATTATCATGAATCTTTCGTTTTAATATTTTTAGTTTCAACTATTTATTATAGTTATTTAATACAAAAGTATCAAGTAATCTTAGGAAACAGTCTCGATAATTACAAATGGCGAGAGTAGGGATATGAAATTGCCCAATTACACACAGTTTGTAAGCTAATTCACTATCTTCTTAATAAAGGTGCCATCAATTTGCGATGAATCATTTTTGTACAGTTAAGATTTCAAAAAAAAATTAATTATACGATTCACTTTTTTTGGTTTTTCAACTATTAAAGTATGCCCCACATTTTCAATATCAATCCATTGCGATTGATTTATTTCTTCGTCGTATTGTTTTGCAATTTTTGTAATATCAATCGCATCCAGATTACCTGTAATAATTAAAGTTCTAGCTTCTATTGAATTCCATCTAGTTTTAGTAGATAATTTTGACCAATTTTCTTCCCAATGATTCTTTACTGTATTTAGTAATATTTCACCAATATGATTGCGTAACTTTACCTTTACTCTTCCCGTGGATTCGCCCGGACCATCAGTCCAATTTTTTTGAAAATATTCCACAAAAGAAATTTTATCATTATTAATCTTTGCTATTTGCCTCTGATTAAAGTTCTCTTCTGCTTTAGGATCTTGAAAATAGTTCCATCCATTTAGACCTGGAGAAATTAAAATCAATCTGTCTAAGTTTTTAGGATTATTTAAAGCATAATCCAAGGCTATCATAGAGCCCCAAGAGAGACCAATTATATTTATTTTTTCAAGGTTGAGTTGCCTTCTTATTTCGTCAACAATTTGGTATCCATAAACTTCTTCTTTTCCGTTTATGGTTTTGCCGTGACCTAGATCATCATACACTACTGTTTTAAATCCTTTTTTATTTAGAAAATTGATTTGTTTTTTCCAAATTTCATGATTTAGATATCCGCCGTGAATCAATATTACTGGTACTCCACTCCCAGAAACTTCATAATAGATTTGATTATCTTTTACTTGTAGAAAATCTTTTTTAATCAAATGAGAATCTCGTCCTTGACTATACCCAAGAGATATAGTAGTTATAAAAATTATAAATAAATGTAGAGTTTTACGCATAATTTTTCAACTTAATTGCATTCAATGGTTTCGGTTACCGCCAGTTGGCAAAGTAAGGGTAGCGAATTTGTTGGTAATTAATCTTTTTCGTAAGCCACCTTTTTCTTAACTTAAATAGTTTAATACGGTTATTCCACACTCATATGCTTTAGCCTTTTTCAATTTCAATTCATTTTTATAATCAGCTTTCTGAAATATGGGCATTCCGCTGCCCAATATCGAAGGGTTAATGAAAAAATAATATTCATCAATTAAATTTTCTTTTATCAGAGAGGAAACAAATTCGCCACCACCATAAGCTATGATGTCATTTCCAGCTGAGGATTTTAATTCCCGTATCTTATTGGCTAAATCTCCCTTTTCTAAAATCGTATTTTCCCATTCTGTGCTTTCAAGTGTTTTTGTAAAAACTATTTTCTTTGAATTATTAATTTTATCAGCACCTTCCAGGTCTTTGTTAGATTTCCAATGAGGAATGAAACCTTCCGCAAGCTTTCGTCCCAGGATAATGGTATCGGTTGACTCCGTTAATTTTGCAACGAAATCTTTTAGTTGGTCATCCCAATTCCAAATCATCCAGTCCATTTCTCCATTAGGCCCCGAAATGAATCCGTCAATGGATAGTTGAATTTGAAGCTTTAATTTTCTCATTTGCCTATTTTTATCTTTTGTACGATGCTTTTTTCAGCTTGCGTAAAACGGTCCCGGTTATCGCAAGTTTCAAATTTTTACGCGGACTTGTAGAATTAGATATTTGCGTTCCTGATTTTTAAAATTACGCTTTTCTGGCAACACCCGCTATTGACGATGAATAAGTGTAGGCAACTGCCTCTATTCCACTCTAATATTCCCGTTGGTTCTAACATATAATATAATATCATTTTCTGAATTGTTAGAAATGTTATGAACTGCTTTAGAGGTAGCTCCAAAATAACTGCCTGTATTTAAAACTTTTATCTTCTGATCTTGAGGAAGAGTATAATTCAGTTCACCCTGTATGACAACCGAATGTAAAACCGAGCCATCAGTTTTTATTGTTCCATTAAATGATTCTGGAAGTTTTAAAAAGAGCCCTCTTGAACCATTATCATCCCAAAGAAAACTTATTTCAGCTTCACTATTAGGATCTAGCCAATTTGATTCTTTACTATTTAACCAAACTACATTTGAAGTATGAATGTTGATTGGTCGCTCACCGTTGTCATATGCTTCCTCACTAGATTTAACTAAGTAAGGCCCTTTATCTATTTCTACTAACGCAATATTTTCTTCACCTTTAGCAGAAGTGATATGTGATTCTCCTTGCGGTTGTGTCCAGAAACCTACTGGTTTCATCCACATATTTTCTGCCTCTGGGTCGTCATTATGAATACTTCCTTTTATAACAACCGCTCTATAAGTTGCATTATGAATATGAGGTGGTGAAGAAAAGCCGTCAACAAACTTTGCCAGAAATCCAGTTGCAACTTCTCCATTCCTATCTCCCCAAATAGTACCAGCTTGTGGACTTTGGTCTCCTCTTGCAGGATTTAATTTTTCCCATTCAATTTCAGAACTTAAAAGCACCTTATTTGTTGGTTTTTCTATCTGTTCAATACTATTGCTTTCAGTTTCATTTTTTACAGGCCTATCATTTTTACAAGAGGCTAAAAACAGAAATGAAAATATAAGCGTTATGTGTTCTATTCTTAAATTCATAACCTGATTTTTAATTTACAACCACTACTTTTCCAATTGCATTTCTACTCTCTAGTCTTGCGTAAGCCTCTCCTACATTTTCTAATGAAAACTGTTTTTCATCTAATAAAGGATTCAAATCTCCTGCTTCGGCAATTTTTGCCAGGTTGCTTAAAATTTTTCCGTGTTGTTCTCTTCGGAAATTATGTAACATTGGTATAAGCATAAATACTACGTGGAGCGATAGTCCTTTAAAGTGCATTGTAGTTAAATCGAGTTCGCATAAAGAAACTGTAGTTGCAACCTGACCATTAAGAGCTGCTGCTTCAAAAGATTTAAGCATATTTTCTCCACCAACAGTATCAAAAACAACATCGAAGCCTATTCCGTTTGTATGTTCATTGACGTAATCTTCAACTTGTTCCGATTTATAATTTATGGCTTTTGCTCCAAAATTTTCAACAATTTTCATTTGTTTTTCTCCGCTAACTGTAGAAAACACATTGGCTCCAAAATGTTTAGCCAATTGCACTGCAACGTGTCCAACTCCACCAGTTCCTCCGTGCACCAAAACATTCTGTCCGCTTTGAATATTAGCTCGAATTAGACCTTCATAAGCAGTTATACCTACTAAAGGTAAAGAGGCTGCCTCTTTCATGGTAAGGTTTTTTGGTTTTCGGGCAATCAGTTTACTATCAGCAGCAATATATTCAGCTAATGTTCCCTGTAATTCTGCAAGACCACCAGCGCAACCATAAACCTCATCTCCAACCGAAAATCCGGTAACATCTGGACCTACCTCTACAATTGTTCCCGCGAAATCCATTCCTAATATTGCTGGCGTTGCTGGTGCAAATGGTAAATCCTCTCCCATATTTCTAATCATGGTATCTACTGTGTTGATACTTGATGCAGAAATTTTAACCAATACCTGTCCGCTATTAAGCGTTGGATTTTCTACTTCTCTTGATCTAAAGATTGCATTTTCTCCATATTCATTAATTGTCATTGCTTTCATTCTATATTATTTTTAGTTACTATAGTTTTTATAGTTGCAAAAATATGTATAGTGTTCTATCTTTGCAATAACGGTCAAAAAGGATAGTATAAATTATATGGAAAATAGTGAACCAAAAATGCTGAATTTCAGGGGTAAAGAGTACCCTTGCTGCGCAAGCTTAACAATGGGAATAATTGGTGGAAAATGGAAAACGGTGATCTTATATCATTTAATTGAGAAAAAATTACGATATAATGAACTGAGGAAAGAAATGCCAACAGTTACCGAAAGAACCCTGAGCCTACAGTTAAAAGCTTTAGAAGAAGATGGCTTGATTAAAAGAAAGGTCTATACTTCCAAGCCGCCTTTAAAAGTTGAATATTCATTAACTGATTTCGGTAAAACTTTAATTCCTTTAATTCAATCTATCGCCGATTGGGGCGATTCTGTGGTTGAAAAATATTCAAAATAAGCATTCCATTAGCTTACCGCCAACGGTTGCGGTAATTCCCGGTTACGAGAGCGGGGAGGTGGAATTGTTGACTTAGACCCGGTTAGTGGAGAAATTAATTATTTTCTTACTAAAGCTACCGTCTATTTGCGACGACCCTTGTTACACTCAGTGATTTCTTTCTACCAAATGAATATCTATTTTGGTCTAGAGGGCGGTATGTATAATTAAAATCAGCGTTATATAATTTCAATAGACACTTTTAACTTCCAGGTTCTTACTTCATTTTGTGGATTAACTTATATACAATATTGACTTTTGATCTTAATATAACCCCCCGATTAAACGGGAGGTTTAAGGCTTATTAACGTAGTAGACTTTTACTACTTATTTTGACCAGGCAAATTTCTGAAAAGGTTCATCAACAGGGGTATTTGCAATATGGTTTGTATAGTTGCTGATTGTTTTTTGAGCCAATCCTAAAATGATGTCTAAAACTTGCTGTTCTCCATAACCAACATCGTAAAAAGTGTTTAGGTCCTCCTGGGACACCTGTCCACGATTTTTAACTAGTTTTAAAGTCATGTCCTGAAGGGCTTGTAATTTTTCATTTGGCATTGCGGTTCCATTTCTTAAAGCTTCAGTTAAAGACGGATCAACTTTCATCATATGCGCAATCCCGGTATGGGCAGGAACACAGTAATGACATTCGTGTTCTACATTAATGGTTTGCCAGACAACCGTTAATTCTTCTTTGTTAAACGATGACTGCGAAAATAATTTATGTAGGTTTTGGTAGGCCTCTAATAGATTAGGTGAACCTGCTAAAACACCATGTAAACCGGGTATCATTCCGTTCGATTTTAAGGATTCCTCCAGCAGGGATTTACTGTTTTCTGGTGCAGATTCAATGCTGTGAATTTTTAACGTTGTCATAATTGTATTTTTTTATTGTTTAAATAATTATTAAATAACTAAACGAATGGTTAGTTATAGTTTAAAAAAAATGCTTACAAATTTTTGAAGGTCATTTCAATATAATCTTCTATTTCCTTTTCTGTATTAACTCGGGATGCTGCAGCCAAGCCATGTTTCGCCAACAATAAATAGTTCGCTTGTTTTAAAATGACTTCTTCATCTTTATTAGAATTGATACTTAATTTTTCAATAAATAGCTGTTTCAGATCGGTCATAAAAGACGTCATCTGTTCGTTTATAATTTCATCTTCTTTTTCTGAAAACTCATTGTAAGTGTTGGTTACTAAGCAGCCTTTTTCATTTCCATCCACCCTACAGATCTTTACTGAATTGTAGAAAAAGGTTTTAATATCTTCAATACCATTGTTTGAATTTTTGAACTCCTTGAAAATGCTACCTATTTTGCCTTTGTACGTTTTCAGGCTCTCTAAAAATAAACCTTGTTTGTTGCCAAAACTAGAATAGATAGAAAACTTATTAATGCCCATTTCTTTTTCAAGCATTTGCATTGAAGTGTTTGCATAGCCATTTCGCCAGAAAAGACGCATTGCTTTTTCTACAACTACAGTTTCACTATATTTTTTATTCCTGGCCATTCGATCTAATTACAATACAAAACTAAACAATCGGTTAGAATCAATAAAATGTTTTAACCTTTATTGATTAATTTTAATCTAATTTTTTGAATTTGCGTATGGAAGTTTTTGTTATAGATAATTGGCTACGGTCTAGATTATCGCCAGTTGGGAGTAGGAACGCAGATCTATCGGCTTAGTGGTTTATTAATTAGTCTCTAAAATAAATATTTTCAGTGAAGTACCTTTTATTGGCGATGAATTGTCGTTTTACACTGTTTTAGTTCTTCAAAACTGGTTGCTTGACTTCTATCGTTAAAAATGCCACTAAAGTAGAGTCTTTATTATATTTTAATTCTGCCAGAAAATGTTGGTCGCTATTTTCAATAAATCTTTTTCCCATAAAACCAGTGTATTGGAGGAAATGAATATCGTAGGTCTCTGGCTTAGCTCCTTTAACTATTGAATGAATATGTCTATTATCATCTGAGCTTCCATAATCTCCTGGTAGAATTGTCTCTATGTATATCCGTCCACGTTTACTTGTGACCGCGGTTCCTTTTAATCTTGCCGTCGATTCATCTTCTGGATCTGCCGGATCATATTCTCCCAGATCTGAAGTATGATAGAATTTCACTTCCTGATTTAAAAGTGGTTTTTTGTTTTCTTTATCTATATATTTCAAGCAAAGCAAAAGTTTCTCACCTGGCTCATCTTCTTTAGTTATAGTAGATCTACTAATACTTTCTATTTTTTTAAAATCATTTAAATCTAAAGTTTCCTGGTTCGAAACAGTCAAAAAACCAGGATCACTTTTGCATCCAAATGATAATAATATCAGGAAAAACATAAGAATTTTCATCTTCTAAAATTGTGTACAAAGGTCCCGTATATTCGTTAGTAGTGGTAGTGAAGATACAGATGTGTACGATTTAGTTATTGTTTTCTAAAATTACACTTTTTCGACAAAACCTGTTTTTGGCGATTAACCCTTGTTTTATGCAGTTATAAATTTCCGTATTTTCCCTTCAAACCTTTAAGTAATGAATCTGGATTGTAGCTAAAACCATTTTTATAAATCTTGTAGATTCTTCTAATCGCTTTTTCGTCAAACTCCAGATCTCCATCCAGGATTATAAAATCGGCTCTTTTACCAGTTTCTATTGTTCCAATATCTGTCCTTCCTAATTTTACAGCTCCATTTTTAGTCATTATATGTATTACTTCCTGCGTTGTAAAACCAGCTTCTTTTAATAGTATGAAATTTCTCTGGTCCCCGAAGCCTGGTAAAACATGCCGGCCTGCGTCTACACCTGCTGAAAGTATTCCTCCCTTCTTATAGAATCGATACTCAAATTCCATTATTCGCTTTAAACGCTTTTCCCTGGTTTTACTAACCTCTTTATTTGACCTATTACTTACATTTTTGAAGTTATTCCGAAATGATTCCGACATTATTTCTAAACTACGCTCATCGATGAATTTTCTTGAAGGGACACTTGCTTCATAAATGCTCAGAGTTGAAGTTAGAACAGTTCCATTTTCTACTAATAGATCGAGTAGATCTTCAACTTCTACCGAAGCCAGATCTAATTCATCTATATATTCTCTCGAACCAGAACATTTACCAGCTTTTTTTTTACCTCTAAAGTCTGAAACACTATTTAAACCATGTTCAATAGCATCTATACCCATTTCTGACGCTTCTTTAAACGTAATAGAACAAAGATGTCCCGTAACCTTTAATTTGTTCTTGTGAGCTTCGTCGATTACTATTTCAAGGAATTCAGGTTCTATATTTCTATATACTTTAAACCACCTGGCACCTTTATCTTTCCAGAACTTGATTAAATCTCTTAATTGATCTTCATTTTGAGGAATTATCATGTTCATATTTCCACCTATACCAGTAATATAAGGTCCGCTAGGAATAATTTCTGGTCCTGAAATTTCGCCTGTTTCTATCTTTCTTGCTATTTCTATTTCCTTTTCGGGTGAAGCTGCCCCACAGGTTTGAATTGTTGTAACACCAGAGGCTAAATATAATTTAGTTGCAATTTCTCCTAGTAAAGGATTTCCGGGAATATGAAGATGATTATGAACGCCAATTAAACCAGGGATCATGGTTTTTCCTTTGCCGTCTATAATCTTTACATTTTTCGGTATTTTGAATTCCGCAGAATTAAAAACCTTCTTAAATACCCCATCTTCAATTAAAACAGTAGTGTTATTTTGAATTGGTCCTCCAGTTCCATCAATCAGTTTTATATTTTTAATAAAAACTTTCTCTGAATTAGACCCTTGTGCGCATACCAGGACTACGTTTAATAGTAGGGTTAGGATGAAAAATAATTTTCTCAAATATCGATTTTTATAATTCCACACAATGGCCCCCGGCATTAGCAAGTTGACGGAGTTTGGACACGGACTTATCGTGTTAACCATTTTATCTTCTGGTTTCTAAAATTACATTTTTTCGATTAAACCCGTGCTTTGCGCTGAATCATTGTCACCCGCTGGTGCTTAGTCTTCGTAAGCACCAGATGAATATGTAAGTTCGTAACTATGTGTGTATATTTCGAATACGATTCCAAAAGGATCTTCTACATAGCACATTTTAAATGGTTTATCATTAGGGTAATATTCTCTTACTGGCATTCTTTGTTTCCCACCAGCTGAAACAATTCTTTCAATCAAATTTTCAATATTCGGGTCTTGCACACAAAAATGAAATAAACCGGTATTGAAAGGATTAAATTCTGGAGCTTCTTTTATTCCATGCGGAAAAGAAAATAATTCAATTCCAATGCCGTCTGATGTTGACATGTGAGCTATTTCAAATTGTTCCCAATCTTCTCCAAAGACATCTATACACATTTGTCCTATAGCTGTATCCCTTTCTTTTTTAACTACTGAAGGCTCCATAATTGTATACCATCCCATTACTTCTGAGTAAAATTTTACTGCCTCTTTAATATTAGGGACTGTAATTCCAATGTGTGAAAATGATCTTGGGTAAGTTTCTTCTTTTTTCATATCTAATTTATTTTCCAGGCTACAAAATAAAGATATATTTGTCTGTTTAACAATAAGTTACCTAAAAGTTATATAGGCAACTAAAAGGGTTATTTATTGTTAATCAGTTATTTATGTTTTTAAAATGAATAAAATTTATTGTCCTCTTAACTATACGATGAAATTAATTGGAACTAAATGGAAACCTCTTGTCTTGTTCCATTTATTAGAAGGACCTATTCGTTCCGGGAAATTACAGAATAAAATTCCGGATATTTCCAATAAAATGTTTACTCAAACGGTACGAGAATTAGAAAAGGATAATCTTATAAATAGAAAAGTTTTTCCGGTTGTTCCGCCCAAAGTTGAATATGAATTAACTGAAAAAGGTAAATCTTTAGAGTCAATTCTAAAAAGTTTAGACACCTGGGGAAAAGAAATGTCTGCTTTCTAATGCACCTTAATTTTTGCGGCACCTGTGGGTAATGATTCCGTTTATAGCCAGTTGTGGAAGTAGGGAACGCAATCTTGCCGGCTTAGTATTGGTTTACTGGTCAGATTAATTACTTTCTAATTAACACGACCGTCTATTGGGGATGAACAGTTGTTGCCAATAGTTTTATAACGGCATTCTGAATTTAAAACTAGTTTTATTTTTCTCGGATATAACATCTATTGTCCCACTATGTGCTTGTGCTATTTCTGAAGCTATATATAGACCTAATCCAAGTCCATTTTCATTGTTTTCAGTACTGGTTGTGGTGAATGGTTTGAAAATATCTTTTATGATATCTACGGGAATAACATCGGAAGAATTAATCACTTCAAGGATAAACTGCTTTTCAGATGTATGACTATTGACATAAATAGGTGTTGAATCATAACCGTGTTTAACAGCGTTACTAATCAAGTTTGAAAATAACTGACCAATTCTGTTGCTATCGCATTTAACAGGGTGTTTTAAATCTATTGTTGAAATAATTTTATGAGTTAAATCTGTAGTTTTAATCTCTTTTATTATTTGCTGTAGTTCTTTTCTTAACTTGTTATTGTCTGCTTTAATAACTAAAGAAATACCTTCCCCTAATTCCCCTTTAGCAAAGTCTAAAAGATTATCAATTAACTCTTGCATACGTAAAGAAGTAGACTTTATGGTGCTAACATATTTCTTAGCATTTTTATCCAATTCCATTTGCAGTAGAATATCTGCGCAAAGCCTTGTGGTTGTCAATGGATTTCGAAGATCATGACCAAGAATAGCTATAAAAGTTTCTCTTAGTTTTGCATTCTTTTTTTCTTCTAGGAGTATTTGATTTGTCGTATTTAATTCTTCAATTGATTCTAAATGAAAAGAAATTAGTTCCGTGTATAATTGGAATAATTCATGGGTTTGTTGGTTTTCAAGTTTCGCTGGTTCTGGATCTATTGCACATAAGGTACCGAAGAATCTTCCATCTTTACGAAAGATAGGAAATGAAATATAACTTTGAAATCCATATTTTTCGGGTGTATGATGATTACAATACTCTCGATTTTCCGATACATTATCAATCACTACTGGATTTGTATGTTGCCGTATTTCATTGCATATGGTTGTTTGTAACTCTAATTCATCTCCTGGTTTTAAACCAAAATCAATTTCATCCTGCGATATACATGTTACCCATTTTTTATCTGTAACTCTAGCAACGGCGGCAAACCTCATTCCTGTGGTTCGACAAATCACATTTAACATTGAAGGAATAGAAGATATTTGAGAAATAGTATTGATATCTTTCTGAAGATCAATGCTTAAATTGTTGTTCATGTAATAGTTGTTAGTTTTACTTAAAAGTACAAAACTATTTTATAAAATTATTTGCAACTGTCTCGTATATCGACAAGTGGCGCGGAGTTTTAATTTTCTGAATTCTCTTTCCTTATTCGATTTTGAGAGAGTAGAAAGTTTGAAAACACTATTATTATTACTAATAATACTTTTCTCATAATTTCTAATTGTCAATAAGACCAGTTATTTTATTCTTTGTTTTCTACCTATTAAAAAGTAAAGTATTACACCGAGAAAATTGAAAAAGAATATCACTAAAATCCATACAAGTTTATTGTTTCCGGTGAATTCATTACGAAGTATATCGATTAATGCGATCAAAGGAGTTAAGAAAAGGCATAGTATCAGGATTATTTGCGGAGCGCCAATGGCTAATAAGGTCATAATTATTTTCTATTTTTTGTTTACTGAATTCCTCTAAG
The DNA here is from genome assembly GCF_000423065.1 of Christiangramia echinicola DSM 19838. Lineage (GTDB taxonomy): Bacteria > Bacteroidota > Bacteroidia > Flavobacteriales > Flavobacteriaceae > Christiangramia > Christiangramia echinicola. The sequence continues at coordinate 734,979 of NZ_AUHG01000010.1, read as the reverse complement.
CATTACTGCCAACGGTCTGCAGACTTAGACCTGGTTTGTTGGTGAATTTAATTATTTTCTTTCTAACGGTACCGTCTATTTGCGATGAATCGTTGTTGGCAAATGTTGGCATTAATTTAAAAACATAAATGGATATACTATCAAAATTAAAACCGCTTTATGCAAACTTGAAAAGATTACAAATTGGAAAATACCTATATACTAAAGAATTTGAACTTTTTACAATAGAGAATAATATTGATAAAATATGGAAAGATTGTAAAAAAGAAGTGATTAATAAAAAAAGAGTAATCATTTCAGGCCATCATAATACGGAAGATGAAGAGGAGGCATTTGGATATTTGATGACTTTATGGTACGAACAAGAATATAATTCATTCGGTGAATTTATTACTAGAATCCTTATTAATTTTTCAATTTGGCATTCTACTAAGTTAGATTTCAAATCAGTGCACCATAACCTAAAACTAATAGGATTAAATGAAAATGTTTTACTAGATTTCACCAAAGAAGTAAGAAAAATAAGAGACTCTAAACCTAATCTTATTGAAGAAAGCCATATCCAAACCAAAAAAACCCCAAAATTAAATTTAGATAATAAAAAAGTTTTTATAGTACATGGTCATGATGACGCTGCTCGAATGGAACTTGCAAAAATCATAAAAAATGATTTATGTCTTGAACCTATTATATTACAAGAAGAACCCAATGTTTCAATTGAAACTATAATATCGAAATTTGAACGTTTAGCGAAAGATTGCTCCTCTGCTTTAATTCTTTTCACTCCTGATGATGAAGCTAATGGTAAATTAAGAGCTAGGCAAAATGTAATTCTTGAATTAGGATATTTTTTAGGTAAATTTCACGATTCGGAAAACAGAAAGATTGCGATAATTAAACAAGGTGATATTGAAATACCTTCTGATATTTCTGGTGTATTATACTTAGAATATCATAAAAATATAAAAGAAATTTTTTACGACCTCAAAAAGCAATTCGAAACTTGGGGAATAAACTAATGCCAACAACGTGTATGATCAATGCTCACATTCTACTTCAAATTAAAAATAGTATATTTAAACAACTGATTTGCTTCAATTGAAAATCTACGGTTTCCAATCGCACAAATCATACACAAACTAGTTATTTGTGTAATAAAAATTCTAATGGAATGTGAATTCGTTTTGACCAGGCATTCTCACTATGATTTTCTCCTGGAAAATATTCTGTAATCCAGTTGTTGTGACAAAATCCATTTTTCTCCAATATAATGTCCACTTTTCTCTGAATATTTGGATATAAACTATCTAAAGATTGATCCCCAGTATCAAAATAGATTTTATGGTTATTACTGTTGGGCAAATTTTGGTCTAGGTAATCTAAAAATGATCGAGGTACAGGATTGTTATAAAGAGTAAAAGTTCCTGTCCAATGTGTAGATAGGCAGGCCGCACCACCAAAAATATTAGGATATTCACAAATCGCATACATAGATATTAACCCTCCCATACTACTACCGGCAATAAAAGTATTATTCAGATCGGATAAAACTGAATATTTCTGATCTATGAAAGGTTTTAATTCTTCAACTATAAATTTCAAATAATTATCAGATTGCGGTTTAAAAAGATCATTTACAGGTACATGTGAATTTTGAAGTTGTTTAGACACGGTATCTCGTTCGGTTTCTGACAAAGATTCATAAGGCTTTTGTGGGAAGTATTCAGAATGTCTAGTACTTCCTCCATTCCAAATTCCCACTATAATAAAATCCTTTATAGAACCTGAATCAATTAATTCAGAAGCTGCTGAATCGACGTCCCACGCTTGTTTGTTCCAGGTGCTCTTAGCATCATACAACATTTGCCCATCATGCATATATAGAACGGCGTATTTGAATTTAGGATTATACGTTTCCGGTAGCCAAACGTCAATATTCCTATTTGAGACGTATTTCGATTCAAAGTTTTGAATTCGTTCAATTTTTCCTTGACTAGCTTTCGGGATAGGGTCTTGTGCATTAATAGTTAAGCTACATATTAAAAGGAGAAAAAAGCTGAATTGTATTTTCATTTTGAATTTATTTCAGCTCTAAGTTAAATAATTTTTGCCAACGGTTCCGTTTATAGCCAGTTGTGGGAATAGGGAACGCAACCTTGCCGGCGTGGAACTGGTTTGTTGGAGAATTTAATTATTGTCTTACTAAGACTGCCGCCTATTGGCGATGAATCGTTGCTACGTGCGGTACTTTTTTCAATTCTCCATTTGAGAACGAATAAATGGAATTTTTGGAGCTAAGAAATAGCCAGTTAGACTTGCAAATAAAATTGGTATAAAGTAGGAAAAACCGGTAAGTGTCGCTAATAAGATTGTTGTACTCATAGGAGTTCTGGTAACACAAGCATTTATTCCTGCCATACAACTAATAATAGCCAAAGTGAGATTAGTACTTGGAAACAATTGATGTATAAGCAATCCCAATGTAGTACCAACAAAAAATAATGGGATTATAAAACCTCCTCTCCAACCTGAAGTTACGGTAATTGAAATGGCAATTATTTTAAATAAAAGGATTAATATTAAAAACGTAACCGAAAAATTTCTAGTTAATAACTCATTGATTTCATGATGCCCAAAATATCTTGTTATTGGTAGGTAATAAGATATTACTCCCAATAAAATTCCACCTATTAATGTTTTGATATAAATAGGAATTGGTTTCTTTTCAAATAGGAATTTAAAAACTTTTGTACAATAAATAAAACACCAACCAATAGCGGTAGCAGCTATGGCAAAGAAAACTGCAAGGGCAAAATCAAATGTTCCCGAATATTCATAATTTGGTAAATCCCAAACAGCACCAAGCCCCAGATGAATGATTAAGGCAAAAATAACATAACTGAAACTACTTGCTACCAACGCAGGAATAATTGCTTTATAATATTCAACTGCATGTTTGTGGTGTAAAATTTCGAGAGAAAATAAACTTCCTCCTAAAGGAGCACCAAATAAAGCAGTAAATCCGGAAGCCATACCAGCTATACTTAGTGATCTCAATTCTTCCCCTTTAAGTCTGAATATTTTTCCTAGCCAAGTTCCTGTAGAACCTGTGACTTGAACCAAAGGTGCTTCAGGACCGAGGCTTCCCCCAGAGCCAACACAAAGTAGAGATGACAAAATCATTGAAGGGTTGTTCTTAGGATCCAGCTTTCCTTTGTTGAATCTAATATTATCTACTATAAGATGTATTTCTCCAGGATCTCCAATAAAATGAATAATAATTCCAGCTAGAAACCCACAAATAGCCATAGTTGGGATAACTAACCATCCTTCAAAATATGCAAGCTGGTGTGTTAATAATTCTAAAATTATCCAATATAAACCTGCAATTAGACCTCCAATTAATCCTAAAATAGCCCATAACCAAAAATTTCTATTAAATACGAATGGATTAAATTTTATAGGCTGATCTAAAATATTTAAATAGGTTATTAACTTTCTTTTAGGCTTGAAACTCACTTTTTTTTTCAAAAATATAAAAACCGTATCATGTTTCTTAGTTTGATGTCACAAAACTAAGTAAGTCAAGGCTTTCTAATATATGGCGAACAACAGTCTCGGTTAAACTCAGTTGGCCGAGTAAGGGAGTAGATTTGCCGGCTTATTATTGGTTTATTGGTCAGATTAATTATTTTCTATTTAACACGACCGTCTATTGGTGATGAACAGTTGTTGTAAATAGTTTTTACTTCCTCAATCACGAATAGCACCTCTTAATTTACCATTCTTGAAAATTGTTTTTTCAATATCGTTTTCTGGATTACTCCACTCTTTCACGAGAGAAACTTCAAATTCTCCTTTTAAGATATTAAGTTCTGAATCGTAATTGGTAATTTTTAATTGTGAGGTTGAATTTGCATCAAATACGTAAATACTAGTGATTACATCTCCCCCTATTGTAGTGTAGTAATTAGTTCGAGAATTTTCCAAGTTGTAAGTTCCTTCTCCTTTAAATTTTAGTTTAATAAAAATATGCTGCTCATTACCGTATCCCAGTAAAGTTAAACTATCATTAGTATCAATATAAATTTCAGGAGTTCCTTCCCAATTCTTATTGTTTATAGAAGCAGTTATATAGTCAGTCTCTTCAATATCATCATCCTTTTCACATGATATAATTCCATAAGATGTGGCTACCAACAGTACTAAAACTTGAATAATTTTTTTCATAATTTGATTGCTTTATATAGAAGATGCGATGTAATCGAAATGGTTGCGTAAAAATTATTTACCACGGTTCTGTATTAGATTAGTTGGGTATTTTAATCACTAACCTTCGCAAATAAATCACAGATAGAAAGTCTGCGAGGACTTTCGGAAATTGGCTAAAACAGGCAATTAATTTTATACGGTATTATACTTTCGTTATTTATTTTCCAGGCTTTGAATTTCAATACTTAAAATGTTTAATTGTTTTTCAATACTGTTGGCAACCCTATTTGCGCGGGAAAGAACTTGTTTGTTTTCAGATTCTATTGCCTTTAAAACCTTAGCAAATGATTCATCGCCAAGCATTTTATCATAATCATCTAAAGATATATTCGCTACCCAGTAATATTTATTATTTAAGTCGAATTCAAAACTAAAATATTCCAGTAATCTGGGTTCGCTAATATTAATGTGAAACATAAACCTTTCGTCTTCATATCGTTTATAATAAGTGAGGAGGTTTTCATAATGCGTAGATATAGAATTTCTTAAATTATCATTGGAGACCATAGATATACCTTTAGATACTAAGAGGTCATATCCGCTGCGGTTAGGTTGATAGTGTGGCATCACTCTTAATAAACTTGCATTATCAGAAAAATCTGAAGTGAGAGTTGATTTATTTTCGATATCATTCTCTAATTTAACGCAAGCTCTATCCATTTCCTGCATCAGCGAAATATCTCCTTGAATTTGAATCAGGTCATCATTTAAGTTGCTCTCAATTTCCTTTAGGATAGTCAATTCAAGTTCCCTGTTTTCACTTTCCCGGGTCCATTGACCAATTTGCAGCGCAATTAAAATTCCAACAACAACAAGAATGATTTCTCCAACCGCATACAGTAAATATTTGCTGATCTTATTTTCAGATAGTAGCAATTGTCGAAATTTTCTGAAGAATTTCATCCTTAGAGATTGGTTTCTCTAATATATGATTTTTATCCAGGAAACTTGATGAAATGAAGCACAACGGCCTAGATCATAACCAGTTGGCGGTATAAGACACACAGCGTTCTCGGTTTAGACCTGGTTTGTTGAGGAATTTAATTATTTTCTTTCTAAGGCTGCCGGCTAGTGGGCGATTAACGGTTGTTTACTGTAGTTTTTTAGTTCAAAAATTCTTACAATACATTTATTTACTGGGGCTTTGTTCCATTTTAACTCAAATTCTATTTTATTGTATTTCAGTTCTCCGAAAAGCTGTTTTATCTCATATAAATTTTGTGAATTCATTTTATCAAAAAGTGAATCGTCAAAGCATTGTTCTACAAGTACAAAATATTTTTCAACCTCAATATTATTCAATAAATTAAATTTCTGAATATCTTTTTTCCAACTATTAAATTGCCCCTTTTCTCCATTATTCCAGCTGTTCTTTCCAAATTTATCTAATTTCCGTACATCATCTTTAGCTTTTGAATATCTAGCCGTTTTTATTTCCATCCAGGATTCGGATTCTGGTTTGGAATTTCTCCAAAAGACTAAATCACATTCAACCTCTGAATTCTTTTCATAATTCCTTTCTGCAGCAACTATATAACCTTGGTTTCTTAAAGAGCAATAAATACTTGATCTAATTTGCTCTTCTTTAAGTAGTCTTTCATTTGCTTTTATACTTATTGATTGCAGGTCAAATTTTAGGTCTTGGAAGATTTGTTCTATGTTCATGTTTGAAAATTACAGCCACCGGTCTAGGTTATCGCCAGTTGACGGAGTAGGGAACGCGGACTTTTCGGTTTAGAACTGGTTTGTTGAGGAATTAAATTATTTTCTTACTAACGGTACCGTCTATTTGCGGTGAATCGTTGTTGTGCTTGCGTTATTTTTACAGTTCATTTTTTAGTTTTTTCTCTATAAGATTTATTGTCTGATCACCTTGCGTTCTAACATTTTTGATATAATCTCTTACTTTAAAAGCGTAGGAAAGTTCAAGATCGACCAATTTTCTGAATTCTGGAGAATTGAATGATTGTAACATTTCAAATTGGTCAAATTTGGATATATAATTCGGATTTTCTGTATCAAATGGTCGTAATTCTGAAGTGTAGCTTGAAAAACGACCTGAATGTACTTGCGCTCGGTCCTTAACTGCATTTAAATAACCATAATAATTTGCAATAGAATTTTTTATAGAATCATTATTAATGAGCTGTATATTTCCTGTATTTATAAGTTCATCATAGGAATTTCTCTCTCCAAAAATATGACCACCTGAAAAAACGCCGCCGTAGGAAACGGTATTTAAAAATTCTAGGGTATCCTTCACTATCATTTCATTTTCACAGAATTTCTTTGCTAATTTTAGACTTTCTATTTTCTTGTCTAACCTATTAATCACCAATGATTCATTCAATTCGTTATTTCTTACTAATTCCTTTTTAAGATTTTTTAAAATTTTATTCTCGTGAATTGCATTAAGTCTGTTTTGGTTCCAATTATTTATTTGAAGTGCGATCAATATTCCCAATACTACAAGTACAATTTCTCCAAAGGCATAAATTATATATTTTTTAAACCTATTTTTTTCAAGTAATTGTTGACGGATCTTTCTAAAGAAATTTATCATGTTGATACTTTCTTTAAAGATATGATTTTTAACAAATAGCTTTATAAAATAATGAAGCACAACGGCCTAGATCATAACCAGTTGGCGGTATAAGACACACAGCGTTGTCGGTTTAGACCTGGTTTGTTAGTAAATTTAATTGTTTTCTTACTAAGGCTGCCGGCTATTTGCGATGAATCGTTGTTGTACGCAGGCTTTTATTTGTTTTCATTATATAGTAGGTTGAATTTGTGTCCGTCTGGGTCAGCAAAAACACAAACAAAAAAACCATTCTCATCATAAAACTCTTTTCGGTCATTATTAGAGTCAAAGTGGATTTTTCCACCTGCGTTTTTGATAAGTTCTACCCACTCGTCATATTCGTTTTTGGTTTCCGCTGACAATGAAAACATTATTTCGTTTCCTTTAGATAAGTCGGACAATTCTCCTTCTAAGCTTTCTTTTAATTTCTCTTTTTTAAAAAAATGAATAACAAAGTCGTTGTCACTAAAAAGAAAGCTTACTAATTCTTTACTGGGTTGTCCATTTAACTCAAACCCTAATTCCTGATAAAATTTCTGTGTTCTGTCAATATCGTCTACACCAAAATTTGCCCAAATCATTTTTGTTCTCATATAGTTCAATTTTTGTGATTTTTTAGCTTGCGTACAACTTTATATCCTCAAAAACCTTATCATTCGTTCATATTTGTTACAGGATGATATGAGGAAAACGCTAATTTATGAAAACTAACCCTTGCACCTAAAATTAACTCTTAAGACTTATCAACGCAGCTTGCTATAAACTTAATCTTTTGAGCAGCTCCCTGGAAGATAGCACCGCTCCTTCCATATAACCGGCATATTCGGTAACGGTTTCAGTATTGCTAAAAAAAAGTTTGCCATTCATATATTCCTTTTTTAACAGAGGATGCCCGTTGTTTTGATGCGGCCTTTGTATATCCTGGCCTCCAGTAGTAATAAATTCATCTGTCCAGATCTTATCATGATAAGAAACAGGCTGCGTAGCCTTCTCTCCCAGGAGCTTATGTAGTTGTTTCAGCACATTTTCCCTGCGTACTTCTTGTGAATACGCGGCGGTACCGGGATTAAGAAAGCCGGTAAATCCAAATTTCGACTTTTCGTAGTTGGTATGATCATACATTTCTGTAACGATACCGGCATGACTAAACAGCATCCCCGAGTAACCTTCATTTCTCCAGAAAGGCTCCTCAAATTCCAGGGCAAACTTGATAGATCCTGCCATCCAGGTTTGCACACCGGGCAATAAGGCTTGCAGATCGGCAGGAAGTCCCGGGCTAAATGCAATTCCCGAAGTTAGTTCCGGGGGCAGGCAAAGGATGACCTTATCTGCTTTAAAAATATCTTTATCAGTATGCAATTCCAGCTCCTCTTGGTTGAGCTTTATGGCCTTCACTTTGGTATCGAGGTGAATATCATTCCCGCTTAACTTTTCCGCCAGTGTATCGGTAAGCATTTGGGTTCCACCGGCAATTCTATAGGATGGAGCTTCAGATTCCGGCACAAAGAACTTTTGAGGTGGCTCAAAAGATTTAGTTTCAAAAAGCGAGATCCCTTCTGAATATTGCGGATATTTCTTTAATCCTAATTCCTTAATAAGATCTATAAGATTGGAATGCATCTCTCCAAACCAAGTGGCGCCCAACTCCAAAGGCGTTCCTTTTTCACCTTTTTCGGTTTGTATACGTCCGCCAAGGCGGGAAGAAGCTTCCAGGATAGTAGCTTTTATACCTTTTTTAGATAATTCGTAAGCCAGGGATAAACCACTTAAACCGCCACCAACTATTAAAAAATTTTCTTTTGCATTCATTCCCTCAACTAATTTTAAGTCTATCTTCAATTATTCAGAAAACAGGCTTTTTTTAATAAGGTTCAATAAATGCCTGGATAGTTTCCGGGGAGATCTCAGGATTAGCACCCTCCTGCCCGGCTACTAAAGCACCCACCGCACAGGCAGTTTCCAGGGCAGTTTGAGGTTCTTCACCCTGAAGTAACCTGGCCAGTAAAGTTCCCAGGAAAGAATCACCGGCACCTACCGTATCTTTTACCCTGATCTTATAACCGGAATTGTAATACAGTTTTTTATCGTGCATCAAAACTGCTCCATGCCTGCCTTTGGTCACACAAATAGTTTTTGCATTAGACTTTACCGCCATAAAAAGCAGGTTCTGCTCCAGCGAATTGTATTTGGAACCCATCATCGCCGCGATCTCAAAAAGCTCGTCATCATTAAATTTAATGAATTCGGCATGTTGTATTAATTCTTTCAGCAGGTCTTCAGAATAATGCGGCGGACGCAGATTAAAATCCAGCACACGGTATTTCGCTTTCGGGATCAATTCAAAAAGAGTCTTCCTGCTCACCTCATCCCGGGCCACCAGGCTCCCAAAGATAAAAGCATCAGCTTCCTTAACAGATTTCAGCATAGCTTCAGAAATAGTGATCTTATCCCAGGCAGAAGGATGGGTGATCTCGTAAGTAGCCGAGCCACTGGCAGAAAGCGTGACCTGCACCGCACCTGTGGGATGGTGACTGTCTTTATGGATACTGGCTATTTTAATATTCCGGGATTGCAGGTAATCCAGCAATTGCTGACCTTTTTCGTCGTCGCCTACCCTGCTTATCATTTCGGTTTCCACTCCCATACTGCTTAGCCTGCTGGCTACATTCAGCGGTGCACCGCCAATACGTTCCTTATCCGGGAACACATCGAACAAAACCTCTCCAAAACATACTGCCTTTATCTTTTTACTCATCTGCTTAATTTATTCATTTTCGTAGCGCCGCTAAATTATCATTTTTTCAGCCTCCACCTATTTTTCCATCATCTTGAACATTCCAGGTTTACGTCCTCCACGTTCAGAATAACCATACCTGGTATAGAAATCCTTGACCCCTTCCGAAGCCATTAGTCCGATAAAAGAATGTTTTTGCGCATTGTCCTTCAGCCAGCTTTCCAGCTCTTGCATGATCATATCCCCAAGCCCGGTCTTCTGGTATTCCGGGAGGACGATCACATCCTGGATATAGAAATATATCGCGCCATCTCCTATGATCCTGCCGGCGCCGGCCATCTCGCCGCCTACCATAAAACAGACCGAAAACAGCGAACCCTCTAATCCTTTCTCTACCGTGGCATCGCTAAGTTCCTCCCAGTTTGTGGAACCTCTTAATAATTGATATTCGGCAACACTGGGATTGCGGTGTTCTATCTTTATATTCATTTATATTCATCTTTTTCTAGCTTAAAATCCTATTCTTATTCCTGGTGCTGTCCCTACATTTTCTCCTTTTCAGCTTCCTGTTGTTGCTTCGCTTTCTTGCCCGGAAATTCCAGCTCATAAGCCTGAAGTTCACTAACGGTAAATTCTTCCAGCCCTGCAAAACTAAACTCATCCCATGGATAATTAGGGAAAAAGATCTCTGTGATCACTGTTTTCCCATTGTCAAAGAACATCTCTATAGACGTCTTATCCAGGATAATGATCGCATTTAAGCTATCTGAATTGGAGATACGCGGTGCGGTAGCATTCTCTGTAGCGAATTTATCTGAAAATCCTGTTTGCCCGGCATGAGACCTGTTCATACTAAATTGTTTCTGGGCATGGTTATAGGAAATGATGTACTCCTCCCCTTCTGAATTCGCCAGCCTGAAATTATAGGTGGCATCCTTGAGATCTGAGATCGTAAATCGTATCTCGGCTCTAGCCAGGTCCAGATCTTCAGAAGTAAGCGCGATAGAATTTCCGTTTACATTGAGCTCCTTTTTTATATGATCTGTACTGCGATATTTCTGAAGTTCTTCTACCGGCTCTGAAGTTACCAGATAGCGGTCCTCATCCTTAACAAGTTTCAGCTCCCTGGCCACGGTCATGGAACTTCTCCACGTGGTGGTAGGCACTTTCTCTCCATAAAGCCAGTTAGACATCCAGCCCAGGAACAATTTTCTACCATCCTCATCAGGGATATTAGACCAGGTAACCCCGGCATAATTATCCCGGCCAAAGTCTATCCAGAATGGATGTTTCTCTTCCAGCGCTTGCATATTCTTATCAGGCGTAAAAGTGGAGCCGTCAAAATCACCCACAAAATACTGGGTCCCCGATCCACCATTATAACCACCGGGATTAAGACTTTGTATCAATACCCATTTGGTCTCATCACTACCTTCCACCTGCATCGGGAATATATCTGGACATTCCCAAACTCCGTCATGCGCACCCGTATTCTCTCCAAATTCTGAAAGTTTCTTCCATTCCTTAAGATCCTGTGAAGTATAAAACAGGGTTTTCTCACGGGTAGCCAGTGCCATTAACCATTGATCGTTTATATCGTCCCATACCACCTTGGGATCTCTAAAATCTATAAGTCCGGGATTAGGGATCACGGGATTGCCTTCAAATTTGGTCCAGGTCATCCCCTCGTCCAGACTATAAGCGATCGCCTGGGTTTGATGATCTTCCTTTCTTTCGGCAGCTTCTGCATCATGATATGTATAGATCGCCACCACCGGAGTCTTTCCTTCCTCGCCAAAACCGGAAGTATAATTTTTTTTCTACCACGGCGCTACCCGAGAAAATATATCCTTTTTCATCTGGATACAACGCGATGTCCTGCTCCTCCCAGGTGACCATATCCTTACTGGTAGCATGCCCCCAGTGCATTGGCCCCCATACATTATCGTCTGGGTAATACTGAAAATACAGATGGTAAGTGCCGTTTAAATAGAACATACCATTAGGATCGTTCATCCAGTTCGCTTTTGGCGTGAAATGAAAATTAGGCCGAAAATCCTCGTTCTTTTGCACCTCAGCTTTGGTAATATCTTCTTCTTTCTTTTTATCCTTTTTACAGGAAAGGCTAGCTGACACACATACAGCTAAGCATATAACACCGATGATTTTTTTCATATTGATCATTTTAAAACTACTTGATAATAGACAATTCCGCACTTAGTTCCTCCAGTGATTTCCCCTTGGTTTCTGGCATCATAAATATTACGAAAATCAGCTGTAATACCATCATAAAGGCGAAAAAAGCAAATACATATCCCGGGCCTATGGTGGTGAATAGATACGGAATGGTTGAAGGGATGATCGCCGCCAGCACCCAGTGCGTGGAAGATCCGAAAGCCTGTCCCGAAGCGCGTAATCTATTCGGGAATATTTCTGAAATAAAGACCCAGATCACCGCTCCCTGTCCTATGGCATGCGAGGCGATAAACAGGAATAGAAAGATAGGCACAGACATTCCACCCCAATTAAAGAAGAAAGCCGCCGCTACAAGTGATAATGAAATTATATAACCAATGGAACCGTAAAGCAGGAGTTGCTTTCTTCCCAGTTTGTCTATAAGAAAAACACCTAATAAGGTGAAAAGCAGGTTTACCACACCAATCCCGATGCTACTTAGTAAAGCGGTGCTTTCCCCAAGGCCGGCCGATTCAAATATCCGTGGCGCATAGTAAAGAAAAGCGTTGATCCCAGAAAGCTGGTTAAAGAAGGCGATCAAAAATGCCAGCATCAAAGGGAATCGATATTTTTTCATAAAGATGCTCTCCCCGAGAATTTCCTGCTCATCAAGCGCTTTTATTTCCTGAACTTTAGCTTTTGTATCTATTCCTGGATTGATGATAGCGAGCACTTTTTCGGCTTCCGCCAACCTGCCTTTAGAAACCAGCCAACGCGGACTCCTCGGAATAAAGAATACAAAAACTATATATAAAAATGCCGGAATAGCTTCCACCCCAACCATCCATCTCCAGGGTTCTGCCCCTGTATTTCGTAATAAGTAATTAGATAAAAATGCGATTAGGATCCCCAGCACGATATTGAACTGGTATAAAGAAACCAGTTTCCCCCGCTGATTCGCCGGGGCGATCTCAGACACAAATGCGGGTGCGGCGATAGTAGAAGCCCCAACTCCCAGCCCGCCCAGGAATCTGAATACTGCAAAGGTGATTGGATCGTTGGCAAAGGCAGAACCAATTGCCGAAACAAAATATAGAACTCCAATAATAAGCAGGGTGTTCTTTCTCCCGAACTTATTGGTGGGAATTCCGCCAAAAATGGCTCCCACCACAGTTCCCCAGAGCGCCATGGCCATAACTATTGAACCATGATAAGCATCTGAAGTTTGCCATAATGCCTGCAGTTGTTTATCTGCACCGGAGATCACCACAGTATCAAACCCAAAAAGAAAACCGGCCAGGGCAGCACTTATAGACCAGATAAGAATTTTGTTCATATTCTTCAGTTTAAATAGCTGGTCGTACGTGAAGTTTAGACCAAAATAATCTGGGTATGATCCCGGATTATTTATTTTCGAGATAGAATTTAAGAATATTTCATTAAAAGAAACACAAAATTAAAAACTATCCGCTGATATGGTGATATTTAAACTGAAATGTGGATCTCACTAAGTCTTCTTCAATAGTATTTTTTCATTGGTAAATTGATTCGCCTGGTTAAGAAATTCGATCATTTTTGGCCAGTTTTCATTTGGTTCAAAATTGTGCTTATATTCTTTAAAGGTTTCAATAATAAGGTTGCTTCCTTCCAGAGTTGCGGTACTTGTAAAGCCGCCGGTCTCATTCTCCACACTGGCATTTAGATTTTCGTATCCGCTAACAGAATAGCCTTCAGGAATTTCAAATACGATCTTACTCCGGTAAACGCGAGGATAATTCATATATATATTCTCCTTACGATCTTTTTCCTTTTCCTTGATCTCTACCTGGCCACCGATGAATTTCCCTATCTCCAGTATATAATTTGGTCCTGCCTTTTTCACAAATGCATTTGGAGCATCAAACTCTTCTTTATACTCGAAATATTGATCCTTCCCAAATCTTCCGGTTTTTTCAATATTGAACTTATAATTTTCAATTTCAGGAAGGTCTAAAGTTGCTGCGGCAGTATTCTCGAATTTCTCGGCTCTCCTTTTTTCGATCTTTTGAGCAAGGGCTTCCATTTCCTTGGCATAACGTTCCCGGTGTTTCTTCTTTTTCACATGCCCCAGGAAATTCTCGGTATCATAGCGTTCATAATCTTCATTTACAAAATCGGCATAATACATTCTCTCGTCCTGTTCAGCCACTTTTTGATGTCCCTTGAACTTATGAATGTTACTAAGATGTACGCCGTTAAAATCTTCATTGATATTTAAAGTTACTTCTGAATAATCTTCGTTATCATGGCTTTTCGAAACCGGGAGCTTTCCTTTCTTTATCTCCTTTAGTCTGCCTTTTTTATCCGGTTGCAAAAGATATACTTCGGTTCCTTCCATCCCTACCGGAAACAGATCTATATCGCCGTGTGAACTAAAAAATGAAGCATAGAGTACCGGCTCTGTATTAACCTTTAAAAAGAACTTTATATTCTCTTTCAGCAATATTTCTGAAAGCGTACCATCATATCGATTAGTTCCCAGAACTACTTCAAAATCTATATCTTCTTTCTTCAAAGCAGCCGCATATGATCTCACAAAAGATTGATCATCATCCAAAATCATAGGTATTCCATAAGGTGAAAAAGGATAATCGGCAATATTAGCTTCATCAACATAAGCCGCTTCCACATATTTAGTGAAAGTCGCATGTCTAAGATAATAATACATAGCTGCTGCCTTTTCACGGTCGGTCATAAAACTATTTTCCTTTAAAAATTCCTTTAAACCTCCATAATACGTACCCGGTTCGAGTCTATCTGAAAAGTAATCGAAAGCCATATCCATATCTACTTTTTCAAGTATGATATCTTCCTGTTCCGGAAGAAAGGCTTTCGCATGTTTTTCATACTTCCTGTTCGTTGCAAAATAAACATGGAACTTATAGGCCGGTTTTTCTGCCATAGGATAGAACCAGCGCGGGAAATCATAGGTAGGCAGATCTTTGGCCACCAGCTGATACTTTCTGAAATTTTTCTTCCCGGTGTCTACTTTTTCCAGTTCCGGTGCACCATTCAAAGAATTGAACTTGACGAAAAAATCATTTTCAGTTTCCAGGTAGAACTTATAATCTACAACGGGATATTCATCTGCCAGCACAACTTCTACCGCATCGAAATTAATGGAAGAATACCAGGTATAAGGTTTCTCGTGATATGAATAGTAATCAAGGATGTCCCCGACTTCCAGGTTAGAAATTGCTAACTTCTGAACGCCGTCTGTCACCACCAGCTCACCTTCCACATCTACTTCTCTTTCAGTCCCATCAGGTTTGATAATCTTAAGACCTACAAAACCACCTTCATCAAGATTCCATAGAGACCAGCCCTGCCTGGATCTAAGTTCAGTATTAAAAGTAAATTCTGAATATTGCTCAACAGCCGCCTTGTCCAGTAACTTGATACGTTCCCGGGTAGACCTGCCATAAGTGACATTCTTTAGAAATTTATGGTAGTCATGATTTACATTTTTGTAAAGGATCACCGCCGATTCATTTTTCCATTTATCCGGAACTTCGGTGACATTTTTGTAAGCATCATTCGCTCCCCAGAAAAACTCCCTTACTTCTTCTGCATCCTTTTTTTGGGCAAAGATGGCATTAGACAATACCAGAACGAAAACGGTTAGTAGCCTTGTATTCATAGTTATTAGCCTTTGGTTAAGATTATTTGTTCGCTATATACATTGTTCAGTTTTTCAATGAATCCGTTCCATTCAGCAAAATCTTTGGTTTCTACCTTCGCATTTTCGATCCTGAAATCCTTTTTATAAACTATTGCTCCTTCTTCCTGTTCAAACTTTACCGATAATTGAAAATCATCATTCTTTAGTGAAATGCTCTCCGGAATATGACTCACTTTGTAGCCATCGGGTATTTTCAGTTTAAAAGTGGAATGCAGATCTTTTTTAAAATTGAAAATAAAATCGGTCTCCCTTTCTTTCATATGATAATTCGCCAGTTCCTTATCTATATCCAGATCTATATAGATCTCATTATCAAATTCTGAAACGGCATTTTGTACCGTGATCTCATAATTCACATTTAAATCCAGATCCCGGTCTTCCAGGTTAGAAGTTTCAATAGAAGTGACATTGATGTTTCCATTTCCGTTAGATAAATAGTATTCCAGAAATTCATCTTTACGGTCATTCTTCAAAGAATGGAAATAGGACAGAAGGCTAGACCTGCTCTCTCCCTGGAAATTTTTACTCACTTCGCCTTGCAGACTTCCGCCGATAAGTTCTAGGTCATACTGAATTTCTTCAGCATTAAAATCTGCCTGCGATACCGGAATGTTTTCAAGGATAAATTGGTCGCCATTCTCTATTAGAACCTGCTTTCCCTGAATTCTATCAGCAAACTCTCCCATAGAATTGAAGTGCTCTGTACCATCTAGAAAAAGCGGTTTATCATTAAGATAGACCGTACAGATCATGTGATTATCTACAGAAAGATTTGGGGTGGAATAATCATAAGCGATACGCTTTGTACCAATCCAGGTCAACCTGGCATCAAAACCTGCTATTTGCAGCATTTGCTTGGTTAGATTCGCCATCCCTTTACAGTCTCCATAGCGCTTATTGTATACGTTTGAAGCTTCATCTGGTTTAAAACCGGCAATCCCATCTTCAAACGCGATATACCGGATATTATCCTGGATCCAGTAATAAATACTCCTGATCTTATCTTCGTCTGTAGCCGCATCCCGGGTTAATTGCTGAACCTTATCTATGATATCTGAATTATCATTTTCCAGTTCATCTACCAGTGATTTGTACCAGTTATATAGATCCTGTGTCGTCTTGAAAATTTTTTTCTCTTCACCATTATCTGTATATGACTGCGGCAGGATCATTATATGCGGATAGATATGACTTGGCCCAGGAGCATTTTCATCCTCGTGGTGCGCCTTTGCCATTTTCATTACGTATGTATGAATTTTAGTCCCGTTCTTACCTTCAATTACGGTTTTACTAATATCGTAGTTCTCAAAGTTCAATTCCCGAAGTTCAAGGTAAAGCCAGGAAGGGATCTCGATCTCGATCTTTCTTTGGGCCGCCGGATACTCTTCGATAAAATACATATTGGTGAAATACTTAATATCCCTGATCTCCTTTTCGATCTCTATATCGTAGGTAAATGCATTTACCGGAAAATCAAGATAAACGTGCTTAACCCGTACATCATTATGAAAAAGCTCATCACTTGTATAAGCCTCGTCTTTTATACGGTAATCTGTTCTTTTCTGATTCTTGCTCTCCACTTCGAATTTGGTGATCTCTGATTCCCCATCATAAAAGCTGGCATGATGAATATCTGCACGACTATCAAGGTTCAAAAGATAAATAGTGGTCTCCTGATTAACCGTTACCTTATCATTTCCCCTATCCAGATCAAAACTGATCCTGTCATAATTTTCAACATATGCGACTGATTCATCGGGAAAAAGTTCACTCAATTCTTTGGCAAGCTGTACATCTTCGGCAGGAGGGGTCTTATGTTTTTGAGCATAAATATCCCTGCTCCAAATGAGAGAAAGAGCGAAGAAGCTCCAAAAAAAGTATTTCATAGAAATGCTGGTTAGACAGCTAAAATATTTTATTATTTTCTAAAAATGAACGATTTAGTTTAAAATTTTTAGTTTTTATTAAGAATTATTCAATGGATTAAGAGTCTGGGTTAAAATTTCTTTCATTCTTATTAGCACCCTTGGTTGGGGAATTTGTTGTAATGCTAGTAAAACGAATTATTATGATTAACAATCTTAAAAATAGCTCATTAGTATGGTAGGTTGGCTTTAAAGGCTTGAAGGATAAATTATTTTAAAATAGACTTATCTATGAATCCATAATCTATCGTAAATAATATGGTTGATAAATTTAGTATAGGGCATGAATGCTTTTATCGGAAAATAATAATTATTTCCAAATTCCTGATTACTAGAATAAATCCTGATAATAAATGAATTTTCAATTATTAAAATTTAAAATATAGTCCTTCAGGATAGTTCACTGTTACCCATAAAATTTTTGAAGTCCCTCAAATTTTCGCGATCCTTAAGTTCCTTCATAGAAACGCATATATTATAAAGGCCAGAAAATTGGCACTAATATCATTATGATCACCAAAAGAATGATCGTTAGAGGAACACCCGCTTTTATAAAATCCATGAATTTATACTTCCCAGGCCCGTAAACCAGAATACAGGAAGGTTCAAAAGGGGTAATAAGGGAAACTGAGGCACCCAGCATAATGGCGATGGCAAAACTGCGGGGGTCTGCCTGTAATATTTCCGCAGCATCCATAGCCACCGGTAAGATTACCAGTGCTGCTGCAGCGTTAGACATGGGTTGAGTTAGCAGGATCACCAGGATAACGAAACCTGTGAGCACCCAGGTAGTTCCCAAACCGCCAAGTATACCTATGATACTATTAGCCAGGAATTCTGAAGCGCCGGAGTTATGCATGGCCGTACCAAATGCACTCATCCCTCCAATAAGAATAAGCAGTTTCCAGTTCATGGTCTCATAAGCCCGCTCTACACTCAATGCTCCCACGATCACCGTAACCAGCGCAGCCGTAAGAAAAGCGATAGAAAGCGGAACCCATTCCAGAGAACCCGCGATGATCGCCAGCAGAAAAATACCTGCCGCAAAGATCCCTTTTCTCTCCTTGAACATATTCACCCTGAAATCTCCCATCACCGAAAATTCTGTAGAATTCCTTATCGCATTGGTTGCCTCCTCGGTTCCCTGTACCAACAGAACGTCCCCTATTTTTAGATTAAGACTTCCAATTTTTTGAGATACCATGCCATTAAATCTATGGATAGCCAGAACGACGAGATCATAATTCTGCCGGAAACGTGTATCCTGAAGGCTTCGATTTAAAAGAGGTGATCCCGGGGTAATAAGCACTTCCATCAACCTTATCTTGTCGCTTTGTATTTCTTTGTTGGTAATGGTATCTGCATGCACCTCCAACCCGGTATATTCCTTGACCTTAATAAGGTCGTCTACTTTACATTCTACCAATAAAAGATCCTTTGCCTGCAGCTTGGTTAGATTACCTGGAATTATCTCTTCCTTATTCCTGATGATCTTAATGATCTTTACGTTCCATTTTGCGAGTTGAGATTTAAAGGCATATTCCCCGATAAGATTCGATTTTTCTGAAATTATAACTTCAGAGAGGTATTGTTTGATCTTATACTCTTCAATAAAAGCACCTTCTGCACGATCTGGAAGCAATCTTTTCCAGAAGATGAGCATAAAAATGATCCCAATTACAGATAGGATCAAACCAATCCAGAAGATCTCAAAAAAATGCAGAGGTTCTAAACCCACACTGGCAATATATCCGCTTACCGCGACATTTGTAGAAGTCCCAATAAGCGTGCAGGTGCCTCCCAGGATAGATGAATAGGCCACCGGGATAAGAACCTTGGAAGGACTTATCTTTAACTTTCTACTCATCCCTACCACAGGACCCGTAACCAGGGCAGTAACCGTAGTGTTATTCATGAATGCTGAAAATGAACCCGTAATGAGCATAGTATAGGCGATAAAAAGTGATCTACTCTTTATACCTTTTATAAGTTTCGAACCCAGTTTATCCAGTAAACCTGTTTCAGATAAAGCGCCAGATATTACAAATATGGAGGCCAGTATGATCATAAAATCACTACTAAAACCCGCAAAAGCTTCAGACGGAGTAAGAATTCCGGAGATACTAAGCACCACTAATAAACCTATGGTGATGATATCTACAGAAATTTTTTCGCTAGCAAAAAGAACTATGGCTATTACCAGCAAGCCTAAAACAAGCGCTATTTCCATAATTCATATAATCTTAGAAGTAAAATAAATATATACAATATACATTAATGAGATTCTTTTTTTTAAAAGATAAATAGTATCTTCATAAGCAACCTTAGATCAAACACTTACATAGATTAATTTCAAATAAAGGCAGTTGGTATTCTTAATGAATACTCATTACGCTATATTGGATGAAAAGGTTAATTCTTATTGCGGTTCTGCTGCTTCCCATTCATATTTTCTCACAGTCCTGGCTAACCCGCGAGGACACATACTGGTTTGCCGGTACAGGTGTAGACCTGCGTAATGCTACCATTGGCGGTACCGTGAATGATGCTTCTTATGACGGGACTTTTAGTATTGGATATAGAAATGTTGGGTTTAGTATCCTTGCCTATTATGAAACCTTTCAGGCGATAGAATATGAGTCTATGGGGATAAATCCCGGATTTGTACTTAGACCGGGTAAAAGATTAATTCCCGCCGGGGATATTTCACTTTCCTTCATCAGGAGACCGTGGAAAACTTATCCTTCGCTGGCATTCAATGCAAGATTAGAATATCATTTCGACCGGTTCTTTGTTTATTTGCGCGGGGAAAACCGCTGGCGCACAGATTATGATTTTTACCAGATATCTGTCTATGGAGGCATCTGCATAAAATTCGGATTTGATTAAATTTTCTTCAATTTCTCAACCTTCTCTTTGTATTAAATTTAACTAGAAGCAAACAATTTTTCTATAATTTTGATCCTTTGCCAAGCTCTTTATTATGGAATTATTTTTACAGCCCGATACCTGGGTCGCCTTGTTGACTTTAACATTTCTGGAAATAGTCCTGGGAATAGACAACATTATTTTTATTTCCCTGGTGGCCGGGAGAGTTCCTGAAGAAAATCAGAAAAGAGCACGTCTGGGAGGATTGACCATTGCATTGGTCATGAGAGTTCTATTATTGCTTAGTATCGCCTGGATCATTGGCCTGAAAGAACCTATTATCACTTTGCTGGATTTTGAGCTTAGCTGGCGGGATATTATTCTTATCGCCGGTGGTGTCTTTCTCCTGGTAAAAAGTACTTTGGAAATTCATCATAAAGTTGAAGGTCAGGAAGGTGATGCTGAAAATGGCAAAAAGTCTAAAACTATTAGTTTTACAAAGGCAATTATTCAGATCGTTTTACTGGATCTGGTTTTCTCTTTTGATTCAATTTTAACAGCTGTAGGACTTACAGATGAGATCATTCTAATGATTATCGCTGTGGTAATTGCAATAATTGTCATGATGATCTTTGCTAAACCAGTAGGAGAATTCGTGAACAAGCATCCTACCATACAGATCCTGGCCCTTTCATTTTTGATACTTATAGGCGTTATGCTTATCGTTGAAGGCGCACATTATCATGTACCAAAAGGATATATCTATTTCGCGGTATTCTTCTCTTTAGCTATAGAAATGCTGAATATGAGGTACCGGAAGAAAAATTGATCAATCTAATATCTCATAGTGAATTGGTTTAAAACTTCCTCCGTTGCTATCTTCAGCGGAACAGGCCGTTAGACCAACGATAAGATCCATTTTCGCTTTAAAAATTACATGATCTCCTGCTTTGCTCATTGGTGGATCTACACTTAATTTTCCGTCTGGCTGGAATTGTACATTCATGAATATATTGAAGGCCGTTGGGATATCGTCTGGCTCTATATCGAATTTCGCCAGATTCGTATACAGGTTTTCAAAACAACTGGGATGGTAATCTGAATTCCCGTACATGATCTTAAAGGTTTCCGGACTACATGGTGCCAGCAGAAAATCATTCCTGCCATTGGTATCTTCCAGAATCTCCATCATTTTGTTACTGCGGTTGCTCCATAGATGATCACCCCTGGTAATAAGAATATTCTCTTCAAAATCCAGGGTCTTCCCGCTGGAGATCTTTTCCCGGGTATCTTCGGCATTGAAAAGTACCATATCACTCACCTGTTCGCCCTGAGGATCTATTACTTTTAACTTCTGCCCATTCTTTAATTTGAAGGCAGCTCCGCTCTGCTTTTCTATAACGTTCATCTACTATCTATTCTTAAATTTTATGTTCCTTTTTAATATCATGTGCCAGCTTCTGCTTTATACAATCCCCTGAATTTTCAAGTTTATCTGTAACTGTTTTCACATCCTGTTCCGGATGCTCCTGATGCAGCTTGGCCACACCTTCAACCTGAAAAGGTTCCAGCCAGAAGCCGGTAATTAATGGTAAATGCTCATCAACCATTTTTTTCGGGATTTCTTTGTAATAAAGTGGTTCCTGCTGATCCTTTTCAAAATATTTAACCAGTTTCTCTAGCGATATTTCCAGTTCTTCACGAGTTTGCACCCTTACCTTTGCGTTTACATGCACCGCCGAATAATCCCAGGTGCTAATATCTTTTTCCCTGTACCAGGAGGAGGAAACATAACTATGTGCCCCGTGAAAAATAATTAGAGCTTCTGCTCCATCTTTTATTAATTCAGCCTGTTCATTATGGTTCGCTAGATGTGTATAAAGGATCCATTCTTTCTCATCTCCCTTGATTAGAACAGGTAGATGCGTTGCCAGTAATCTTTCACCGTTCATCACTACGGTTGCAAAGGGATTTTCCTCAATAAATGATAAGATGAACTTCTTATCGTCTTTTATATATTTCCTGGGTCTGTACATTCAATTTAATTAGGGTTATGAAAAGGGCATTTCCACTCTTTTTCTACATTTCGCCCACTATATTGTCTTGCTTCACTGCTTGCTCCAAAATCTTGCAGTACAGGATTAATTGATCCCTGTAATTCTTTATCCCGATCTCGAATTCTATTTCGCACAGTTTCATAGCTTCCCATCTCACGCAGTTTTTCAAATTGCCAGTGTAAATTAAAAGCTATAGCAGTGTAGGGGCTTTGCCTGGCCTTTCTTGAAGCTCCGGCATGCATACCTACAATATAAAAAGCTTTCCCGGCGATACTAAAGCTAAAATGTTCACTTTCTGGATCTGGACTCACCTCGGGATCCCACGCTACCTCATCCACTTTATGCAAATTTTCCAGTTGCTTCCACAAAATTTTTTCAAAACCAATTTCGGAATATTCAGGGGAATCTGGAAATACAGCTAAAAAAGTTTTAAAATCATTAGATTCAAAATCGTAGGATGCAATATAATCCTGCAGATCACTGATGATCTTTTTTGCGGTTGCCTCAGAGCCTAGATCATTATATGACTTCAACTCTACCTGATCCATGCTAAATACCGTTTTAGCCATGATGCAGGGATGATCTTCATTTAAAATAAACTTTTCAAAATCTTTCCTGATTTTAGCATTCTTCGTAACGCCCTGCCTGCTTGCCTTTTTGGCGTCTTTAAATTTCACTTTCATAATAATTGATTTTTTCAGTACTTTAGACTTTACTTCTATACTTGTTAAATGGAACTACTTAAGGTTATTTTCGCCGCAATTCTGGGCACTATTCTTATGACGGCTTTCAGTTATATCGTTTCAAGAGTTAGATCCCAGCAGTTCAGAGAACCAAAGCTCTTGAATATGATCCTTCGCAGGTCTACCTACGAAATGAACCCTTCAAATAATTCGATTCTAGGCTGGGTTGTGCATTTCTCCATTGGCGTAATACTTATGACCTTATTTTATATTTTCCATATCACGTTCTCCTTTAATATTTCGCTTACTTCTATTCTTATATATGGAATTTCTGCAGGTATACTTTCTATTATTTGCTGGCACCTAATGTTCATGCTTACTCCTAATTCTCCAGATATCGCCCTTAAAGAATATTATATTCAACTACTCTTCGCACACATGCTATTCGCCCTTGGTGCATTCATTTTAATTTATTAGTTTTTTGTCCTGTATTTCAGCATTAAATACATCATGAATGAATTTAATCCCAGGGAAACCCCATTCGTAGCAATAATGGGCAAGTCATTTTGAGTAATGCCGTAAACCACCCATAAAAAGACACCTATTAATAAAATAGTGAACATAAAAGGTGATACATCTTTCACTTTTTTAGTTTTCCATGATTTAATGATTTGTGGAATTACCGCAATGGTAGTACAAATCCCAGCTATTAAACCTATTATTTGCTCCCATCCAAACTCCATATCACTTAACGATCTACATCTTCCATTAACCAGTTTTCCAGTTCTTCGTTTTCATCTTCGGTATGCATTACAGATATATCTCCCGTAGCTTCAAATATCACTGCCCTTACTTCCTTTAGCCTGATAACGTTCGCTTCCCGCAATTTAGAGCGTAAGTCTTCTTCGCTAACCCTGGCTTTTTTAAGGTTTTCATGAAGAATTTTTCTACCATCCATGAGTAATAATGGCGAGTTATCTACCACTTTCTTTACCACCTTATACCGGCGTAGTAAGGCAACACTAATTTGTAGAATATAAACTGCACCAAGACCAATAATTCCATTCCATAAACTCACGCTTTTAGACAGCACGGTTGTAGCTATCATAGAACCCACAGCTACCGTCATGGCAAAATCAAAACTAGACATCTTTGAGAAACTTCTTTTACCCGCGATTCGGGTGAAAATTATTACCGCTAAATAGATTCCTGTAGCAGTAATAATTATTGCCAATAGATCTAATTCTTTAAACTGAAACCATTTCTCCATTCCTAATGAATTTTAAGATGATTGATTTTAATAGAAATAAACCAATAATTATACTGTTTCATAGTTTTTAGGTTGATTAGAATTCTAATTTACGACTCTGTGTATTTAAATAAATGTTAAGCATTCATAATCCTTTGTCAATATTGCGTTTATAGATTGATTGCGTTAATAAAACAGATCAATTGAATTAATTATATAAATTTGAACATGAGCGATTTTTTAAAAATTGGGCATAGGGGAGCAAAAGGACATCTAGCCGAGAATACCCTGGAAAGTATTCAGAAAGCTTTAGAAATTGGTGTGGATGCTATAGAAGTTGATGTACATAAATGTGCCAGCGGCGAACTGTGGGTTATTCATGATTTCACGTTAGACAGGACTACCGATGGCAGTGGCGAAATAGCAAAAAGAACGGCTGAGGTATTAAGCAAACTTAAAGTGGAAGGTTACTTCAAAATCCCTTTACTCACAGAAGTTCTGGATCTTATTGAAGGTAAGTGCATGATCAATATAGAACTGAAAGGTTTAAATACGGCAGCGCCGGTTAGCAAGATCATCAAACAGAGAATAGAAAGTGGAAAATGGACCTATTCAGATTTCATCGTTTCCAGTTTTCAAAAAAATGAACTATTTGAGACCCGAAGTTTAGATTCCGAAGTCCCTATTGCTGTACTGAGCAAAGCCAGTATACCTGAAGCTATTGAAATTGGTAAAAGACTCAATGCTGTGGCAATCCACCCTTCATTGGGAATTATCACCCGGGACAATACCAAATTAAGCCAGGATAACGGATTTAAGGTAAATGTCTGGACAGTTAATGAACGTGAGGATATTAGGCGAATGATAGATTTTGGTGTAGACGGGATTATTTCTGACTACCCAAACAGACTGCATAATCCTATCCTGAACCTTAAGCCTTAAACTAATTTTCTTCAGCCCATAATATCTACCTATTTTTGCTTTTCAATAAATAAGCAGGATTTGGATTTTTATGATATTATAATAGTTGGTGGCGGCGCTGCAGGATTTTTTACAGCCATTAATGCTGCTGAAAATAATCCAGATCTAAAGATCCTTATTCTTGAACGCGGGAAAGAAGTGCTTACTAAAGTCCGTGTTTCTGGTGGTGGTCGCTGCAATGTCACTCACGCCGAGTTTATTCCTGCGGAACTGGTTAAAAAATATCCTCGAGGAGAGAAGGAACTACGTGGTCCATTTCATAAGTTCATGACCGGTGATACCATTGCCTGGTTCGGAGAGCGAGGCATAGAGTTGAAAACCGAAGAAGACGGGAGAATGTTCCCTGTAACCGATAGCTCCCATACCATCATCGATTGCTTTACCCGGGAATGTAAAAGACTGAATATTAAAGTTCAGACAGGTCATAGTTTAAAGAAATTCAAAAGGCCTGACGATTTATGGGTTTTAGAGACAAATTCAGGAAGCTTCCAGGCCAGGAATTTAATGCTGGCTACCGGCAGCAATACCAAAATATGGAACCTGCTGGAAAAAATGGGACACTCCATAGTGCCGGCAGTACCATCCCTTTTCACTTTCAACATTAAAGATGAAAGGATTAAAGACCTTGCTGGGATCGCTTCAGATGCCGAAGTAAAGATCTTAAATGAAAACCTGGAGAGTTCCGGCCCTTTATTGATCACTCATTGGGGAATGAGCGGCCCGGCAATATTAAAATTATCAGCCTGGGGAGCACGAGAGTTAAATGAACTCAATTATAATTTTAAGATAGGTGTTAACTGGCTACCCGGCTATTCAGAGATGGAGATCCTGGAAGTTTTAAAGGAGATGAAATTCTCAAATTCTAAACAGTTAGTTGCAAAAAGAGCACAATTAGACCTGCCAAAACGACTATGGCAAAGTAATGTTTCAGCGTCAAAAATAAAACCCGATTCTAAATGGGCCGATCTTAATAAAGAACAGTTAATACAATTATCACAACAATTAACTTCCGCAGTTTTTGAAATAAAAGGAAAAAGCACTTTTAAAGAAGAATTTGTAACAGCTGGCGGGATTGATCTCAAAGAAGTGGATTTTAAAACCTTTGAAAGCAAGCTTCATAAGAACCTTTATTTTGCCGGAGAGATCCTGGATATAGATGCGATCACCGGGGGATTTAATTTTCAGAATGCCTGGACGGGTGGCTTCTTAGCAGCAAAAGCTATGAGTTAAGCCTCCAGATCTCAAAATTTAGAGCGATGGCGAATAGAACCCAGACCGCATATGGAACCAGCAGATAAGCTGCAGTATTGCTCACGATCCTGAACCACCTGATTGTAAATAGAATCACGATAAATAAAACCAACAGGTCCAGCAAAGCGATCATAGGCTGTTCCAGGGCGAAAAAAAGCAGGAACCAGAATCCGTTTAGAAAAAGTTGAAATCCAAAATGATATAAAGCGGTTTTAACCCATTTATGGTAAAAACCTTTGCTCCAGACAATTCCTGCAGCAACCCCCATTAATACATACATCAGGATCCAGATAAAACTAAATAGATCTTCTTCAATATGAAACCAGGGCTTTTGGAGGTTTGGATACCAGTTGGCAATACCGGTTTGTGTAGCTACTGTTCCCATAAAACCGAAAATGAGACAGATGACCACTGCAAAAGAACTCCTTATGAATAATTTACTAGTCATAACTGGCCGGTTGAATTCACTAAAATAGGAATTTATTTAGATTGTTTGGGCAGGAATCCTTTCTATAAAAGTTTAACTTTGGCAAAAATTTTCGAGGATGACCCAAAAGGATTTAATCCCTAAACAAGAGCCTAAAAAAATAAAGTCAGGTGAAGTAACCTGGCAGTCACCCAGCAATATAGCTTTAGTTAAATACTGGGGTAAAAAGGAAAATCAAATTCCGGCAAATCCATCTATCAGTTTTACTCTGGGTAATTGCCGGAGTACCACTACCCTGAAATTTACTGAAAAAGAAACATCAGATAATACCTTTGAATTCGACTTCTTTTTTGAAGGACAACCTAAGGAGGATTTTAAGCCTAAGATCCAGAAATTCTTCCAGAGAATCGAGGAATACTGTCCATATTTAAAAGATTATAAATTTGAGATCCATAGCGAGAATTCATTTCCGCATAGTAGCGGGATTGCTTCTTCTGCCAGTGGAATGAGTGCCATTGCCGTTTGTCTTATGGACCTGGAAAGACAATTGTTCCCGGAGATCGAAGAAGAATATTTTATTCAGAAATCTTCATTTCTGGCCAGACTTGGTTCTGGTAGTGCTTCCAGAAGCCTGGAAGGCGGACTGGTAGTTTGGGGAGAACATAAAAATATCGAAGGCTCTTCAGATGAATATGGAGTGAAGTTCCCATACGATGTTCATGAAATATTCAAGACTTACAAGGATACCATTCTGCTGGTTGATAAGGGGGAAAAACAGGTAAGCAGTACTGTTGGGCATGACCTAATGCATGGACATCCATTTGCTGAAAACCGTTTTGCCCAGGCGCATGATAACCTTGATAAATTGATTTCAGTTCTAAAATCTGGCAACACTCAGGATTTCATTAAGATCGTGGAAAGCGAAGCTTTGACGCTACACGCGATGATGATGAGTAGCCTGCCTTATTTTATCCTGATGAAACCAAATACTCTGGAGATCATCAATAAAATATGGGAGTACAGAGAAAAAACTGAAATTCCGGTTTGTTTCACGCTAGATGCAGGTGCAAACGTGCATGTATTATACCCTGAGATTCACGAATCTAAAATTTTAGAATTCATTAATAATGAGTTAGTTGTATATTGTCAAAACGGGCATTATATTTGCGACCAGGTTGGCATTGGAGCTACAAAAATTGACAATTGAAAATGCATAATTGACAATATGAAGGAGAATATAATAAGAACTAAGAGATTCAACTTCTCCGTAAAAATTGTTAAGCTTTACAAATCGATTGTTGCCGAAAAGAAAGAGTTTGTACTTTCGCGCCAATTAATACGTTCCGGAACTTCTATAGGTGCCATGGTCAGGGAGTCTGAGCAGGCTGAGAGCAGAGCAGATTTTATTCATAAACTCTCAATAGCGCTTAAGGAAGCTAATGAAACTGACTATTGGTTAGACCTTTTAAAAGAATCTGACTATATTAGTGATCTGGAATACAATGAAGTGAAAGAAGACATAGGTGAAATTTTAAAATTGCTGACGAAGATTATTAAGACCTCAAAATCCCAATAATTGTCAATTTTCAATTATCCATTGTCAATTTGAAAATACTATGAAAGGACCTCTATTTTATTCGAAAATCCTTCTCTTTGGAGAGTACGGAATCATTAAGGATTCCAAGGGTTTATCTATTCCTTATAACTTCTACAATGGCGCTCTTAAACTGGATGAGGATCTGGGCGAGGTGTCTAAGAAGTCTAATGAAAATCTTAGAAAATTCGCATCATATTTAGAAGCTCTTCAGAAAAATAATCCTGACCTGGTTCAGTTCGATCTTGATGATCTCCGTGAGGACATTACTAAGGGAATGTATTTTGATTCCAGTATCCCGCAAGGTTACGGAGTTGGAAGTAGTGGTGCTTTAGTGGCGGCTATTTACGATAAATACGCAAAAGATAAGATCACTGTTCTAGAAAACTTAACCAGGGATAAACTACTGAAGCTCAAAAAGATCTTTGGCGAAATGGAATCTTTCTTCCATGGAAAATCTTCAGGACTGGATCCATTAAACTCATATTTAAGTATTCCTATCCTTATTAATTCTAAGGAGAATATAGAACCTGCTGGTATTCCTTCTCAAACTGAGAATGGAACCGGAGCAGTTTTTTTACTCGATAGTGGTATCACGGGAGATACAGCGCCTATGGTGAGTATCTTTATGGAAAACATGAAACAGGAACCTTTTAGAAAAATGCTGAAAGATCAGTTCGTAAAACAAACCGATGCCTGCGTTGATGATTTTTTGAAAGGTGATGTGAAATCTTTATTCTCTAACGTGAAGAAACTTTCGCATACCGTTCTGGATAATTTCAAACCAATGATCCCGGCTCAATTCCATAAACTCTGGAAGAAAGGCATCGAAACCAACGATTACTACCTGAAACTTTGTGGTTCTGGTGGCGGTGGTTATATCCTTGGATTTACAGAAGATATAGATAAAGCTCGAAAAGCCCTGAAAGATTATAATTTAGAGGTGGTTTATAACTTCTAAATCAATTTTATGGCGGCTTCAGCTAACAAGCGCTTATTACTGAAGATATTCAGTCTTTTCTCAGTAGTAAGAGGTTATAATATTCTGGTTGTTGTAATTGCCCAGTACCTTACCTCAGCCTTTATATTAGCCCGCACCAAATCCCTCCGGGAAGTTTTTTTTGATCCTAACCTGTTCTTCCTGATCCTTGCATCTTCAAGTGTCATCGCTTCAGGCTATATCATTAATAACTTTTACGACAGCGAAAAAGACCTTATAAACCGACCTAAGAAAACTATGCTGGACAGGATCGTGAGCCAGCGCACTAAATTATCTGTTTATTTTATACTGAATTTCGCATCTATCTTTTTTGCCAGTTACGTAAGCTTTAGGGCAGTAGTTTTCTTTTCAATTTATATATTCGTTATCTGGTTATACTCACACAGGCTTAAGAAGATCCTTTTCCTGGGAAACCTCGTCGCTTCCATTCTTACCATCACTCCGTTCTTCGTAGTCTTCGTGTATTATAAGAATTTTGAAACGGTGATCTTTATTCACGCTACCTTCCTGTATTTAATGATCGTTATGCGAGAATTAGTGAAAGATCTGGAAAACATGCAGGGAGACCTGGTTCAGAATTACCACACTATCCCATTGGTCTATGGTGAAAAATGGAGTAAATTCTTTCTGGCGGTTTGTGCCGTTATAGCCATTATCCCCATTTATCTGCTTATTACAAGATTTGAAACTGGACACATGAATTATTACTTCTATGTCTCCCTCATACTTCTTTTTATATTCATGCTGATGCTTTATTTCAGTAAAGCAAAATGGCAATACCTATTATTGCACAATATCCTGAAACTGATCATTGTGGTAGGTGTTTTTAGTATTCTTCTAATTGACCTTGATGAGGTTCTACAAAGAATTTTCTAGGTAAATCGCTCATTCTAAAACTTTTCTCAAATACTTGGCTTCCTCATTGCGGATAATGTATCTTTGCAAAAAATTTAGCAATGAGCAGGAACGACAGATCTTCAGGCAAAAACAATAGACCATCTGGTAGCAGAGGTAGTAAAACTTCAGGTGGAAAACAAAGCGGAAGACAAGGCGGTGGAACAATGAAAAAGTCACATGCTCGCGGAAATGCGCCAATAAAACCAAAAATGGAGAAAAGTCCATTGTCTAATACCGAAGGAATTCGACTTAATAAATACATCGCCAACTCGGGAGTTTGTTCCCGTCGTGATGCCGATATGTATATAGCTGCCGGTAATGTAACCGTAAACGGTAAATCTATTACCGAAATGGGATACCGCGTAAAGCTGGAGGATGATGTACGTTTTGATGGAAGAAGATTGAATCCGGAAAAACCAGAATATATCCTGTTGAATAAACCAGCTGGATTCTTTGTGACCGGAAATCCTGATAAAGGAGGTAGAACTGTGATGGAATTGATCTCCAAGGTTACTACTTCTAAAGTGAGCCCTGTGGGAAAACTGGATAACCAGGCCAAAGGTTTACTACTTTTTACTAATGACGGTACCCTGGCTAAGAAACTAGCCAAGCCTAAAAATGGTATCAGGCAGATCTACCACGTTACTCTTAACAAGAATTTGAGTAAAGAAGATCTTGAAAATATCTCTAACGGAGTATACCTTGAAGGATCTAAGGTAATTATTACCAATGTTAGCTTTATAGATGACAGGCCTCATAACGAAATAGGAATCGAACTTAAAAGTATCAAGGAACATATTGTAACCCGTATCTTCAAAAGTTTAGGTTACGAAGTAGAAAGCCTGGATAGAGTTGTTTTTGGTGGTCTTACCAAGAAAGATCTTTCTCGCGGAAGATCAAGAAATCTTACTGAGCAAGAGGTGATTAACCTGGGAATGCTCTAATAAAATTTTTATTTTTTCATACTATTTTTTTAATACATTTACCACGTCAAAAAAGCGAGGCGTATCAATCTGTCTCCCTTCGATTTTTATGTAATTGAACAGATTTTCTTTTTTTCAGTCTGAATTAATTTCAGCAATCTATCCAACGGGCCAGCAGAATTTATTCACGGCCCCGGAATCCCCGGAAAACATTCTTAACATTAATTTATTAGTCGATTCTTTTGACCCTATAAATTATTCTCTAATTTTTAGCCTTAAATCTTTTTCAAAAATTGAATACTAAGTACAGCGATCTAATTGACCAAACTTATTACTTCCCACAGGAAGAATTTTCTCTGGAAGGAGCAGAATTAAAATTTCACGATATAGACCTTATGGAATTGGTGAAAAAATATGGGGCTCCGCTCAAATTCACCTATTTACCAAAGATATCTCAGAATATAAATCGAGCCAAGGGCTGGTTTAAATCGGCGATTGATAACCATGATTATAAAGGAACTTATAATTATTGTTATTGTACTAAAAGCTCTCATTTTGAGCATGTACTAAACGAAGCTCTTAAGAATGATATCCATATTGAGACTTCATCTGCCTTCGATATCAATATTGTAGAAAAACTAAAGAAAGCAGGGAAAATTTCTGATGACCGCTGGGTGATCTGTAATGGTTTTAAAAGGGATCAATACATAGAAAACATAAGCCGGTTGTTGAATGGCGGACATAAGAACTGTCTTCCTATCATCGATAATTACGAGGAATTAGACCTTCTTTCAGAAAGAATAAATGACAAATTCCAGGTAGGGATACGTATAGCTTCTGAAGAAGAACCGAAATTTGAATTCTATACCTCCAGGCTGGGGATTGGCTATAAGAATATAGTTCCATTTTACAACAAGCAGATAAAGGAAAACGACCAGGTAGAATTGAAAATGCTTCACTTTTTCATTAATACCGGGATTCGTGACACGGCTTATTACTGGAACGAATTGAATAAATGTTTAAAAGTATATATCGCGCTTAAAAAAGTAGCGCCACACCTGGATAGTCTTAATATTGGCGGAGGTTTCCCTATCAAGAATTCACTGCACTTTGAATATGATTATGCTTACATGGTCGATGAGATCGTTAATCAGATCAAAATGACCTGCGAAGAAGCCGGGGTGGATGTGCCGAATATATTTACTGAATTTGGAAGTTTTACGGTTGGTGAAAGCGGTGGTGCTATCTATGAAGTACTTTACCAAAAACAACAGAATGACCGTGAGAAATGGAATATGATCAATTCATCTTTCATTACAACATTGCCAGACACCTGGGCTATAAGCAAGAAATTTGTGATGCTGGCGGTGAATCGCTGGAATGATGAATACGAAAGAGTATTATTAGGAGGGCTAACTTGCGATAGTGATGATTATTACAACTCTGAACAACATACGAATGCTATATATCTTCCCAAGTTCAAAAAGGAAAAACCTCTTTATATAGGTTTCTTTAATACGGGAGCATACCAGGATACTATTGGTGGATTTGGCGGATTACAACACTGCTTGATCCCGCAGCCAAAACATATCCTGATAGACAGAGACGAAAATGGAGAATTAACCACTCGTTTGTTCAGTGAGCAACAGAATCATGAAGATATGTTGAGTATTCTGGGCTACGACAAAAACAATTAATATCTTATAACTTTAATAATCAACTAACTAATCAATTCAATTAGCCATGAGCAAAAAGAATTATGCCGGGATACCCGAAAAATACGCTCGTATTGACGAAGCGAAAGTGGTATTGATTCCTGTGCCCTATGATGGTACCAGTACCTGGCAAAAAGGCGCTGACAAAGGCCCTGATGCATTTTTAAATGCCTCCGAGAATATGGAGCTTTACGACATTGAGACCCAAACCGAGGTTTACAGAAAAGGTATTTACCTTGCACCTCCGGTTACCGAAGATTCTTCTCCTGAAAAAATGGTCGAAGCGGTTTACAAGACCACCAAGAACTATATTAAACAGGATAAGTTTGTCACTTTATTTGGCGGCGAGCATTCGGTATCTATTGGAAGCATCAGAGCATTTAACGAGTCTTTTGAAGACCTTACTGTAGTGCAGTTAGATGCCCATGCCGATCTTAGACCGGAATATGAAGGCTCTAAATGTAACCACGCATGTGCATTGCATGAAGCTAGCAAAACCACTAACCTTCTACAGGTTGGAATTCGTTCTATGGATATTTCAGAGAAAGACCATATGGATGAAAACCAGGTATATTTTGCTCATGACCTATATGAAGACTGGCAGGAAGATGCTATTGGACAAATGACGCCTAACGTATTTATTACGATAGATCTGGATGCATTTGACCCAAGCATTATGCCTTCTACAGGAACTCCGGAACCAGGAGGATTATTCTGGTATGAAACCCTGGATTTCCTGAAAATGATGTTCAAAAAGAAAAATGTTGTAGGATTCGATATCGTAGAACTTTGCCCGAATAAAGATGAGAAATCTTCAGATTTTCTAGCGGCGAAGCTTTACTATAAGATGTTGAGCTACAAATTCAAATATCAAGATTATAACGAAGAAGACGACGATGAGTAAAGGACAGATATCTCAATTCATTGAGAAGTATTATTTACACTTTAATTCAGCTGCATTAGTAGATGCAGCTAAAGACTACGAAAAACAGCTTCAAGGCGGTTCTAAAATGCTTGTTTCCCTTGCAGGTGCGATGAGTACGGCAGAAATTGGTAAAATTTTCGCTGAAATGATCCGTCAGGATAAAGTTCATATTGTTTCATGTACCGGAGCAAATCTGGAAGAGGACGTGATGAACCTGGTAGCGCATTCACATTACAAAAGAGTTCCCAATTACCGGGATCTTACCGCTCAGGATGAGTGGGATCTCCTGGAAAAGGGCCTTAATCGTGTAACCGACACCTGTATTCCTGAAGAAGAAGCATTCCGTAGAATTCAGGATCATATATTCAAGATCTGGAAAGATGCTGAAGAAGCCGGAGAACGCTATTTCCCACATGAATTCCTTCACAAACTGCTTTTAAGCGGGGTGATGGAAGAGCATTACGAAATAGATCTTAAGGATTCATGGATGTATGCCGCTGCCGAAAAGAACCTACCTATGGTAGTTCCGGGATGGGAAGACAGTACCCTAGGAAACATTTTCGCATCTTACGTTTTAAAAGGCGAATTGAAGGCCAGCACAATGAAGTCTGGGATAGAATACATGACCTTCCTTGCCGACTGGTATACCGATAATTCTCAAAACGGAATCGGGTTTTTCCAGATAGGTGGAGGTATCGCGGGAGATTTCCCAATTTGTGTCGTACCAATGTTATACCAGGATATGGAAAGAACAGATACTCCTTTCTGGAGCTATTTCTGCCAGATATCAGATTCTACAACTAGCTACGGATCATATTCTGGAGCGGTTCCAAATGAAAAGATCACCTGGGGTAAATTGGATATAAATACTCCAAAACATATTATAGAAAGTGATGCAACTATAGTTGCTCCCCTGGTTTTTGCATATTTACTGGATATGTAATTAACAAATAATTACAGGAAATTAAGGCTGTTCAATGTATCATAATGATTAATATTGAACAGCTTTATTATTTATTGAATTTATGCAAGACTGGCCCATTTTCGCAATCGGTTTTTTAGCCCAACTTCTATTTTCGGCTAGATTGATCTCTCAATGGTTCCTATCTGAAAAATCAAAGAAAGTTGAAACTCCGGTTCTATTCTGGAAGCTGAGTTTATTAGCTTCTATCCTTCTTTTTACTTACGGATATTTACGTGAAGACCTCGCCATTATGCTGGGTCAATTTCTAATATACGGTATTTACTGGCGTAATCTCAATTTAATGGGAGAATGGCACAACAGGAATATACTTTTCAAGATCCTTATTATCGTTTTTCCAATTGGAATAACGGCCTATATATGGTTTCTTGGAAGTCTAAGCTGGAGTGATCTATTCAAGACCGAAAATATCTCGGGCTGGCTTATAGGTTTAGGAATACTAGCCCAGATCATTTATACCTCAAGATTCTTTTACCAGTGGTATCATTCTGAAAAAACTCAGGAATCATCATTACCCATGGGATTCTGGATTCTTAGTCTAATTGGTTCTGCCCTATTATTCACTTACGGAATATTCAGACAGGATCCGGTGCTTATAGCAGCACATTTCTTCGGTGCGATCATTTATATGCGAGATATGTACCTATTGAAAAAAACTGATGCTGAAGTAGGTGAAAAGTTTGAAGCTTAACCAATAGCAGTTTTCTTTTTTCTGAATATTCCCAATATTAGAAAATAAAGCACCACCAGATATTCTATCGCGATTAACCAAAAGCTCTCCTGGTACTCAGGATTGGAATAAGCGTAATAACTGAACATGATCACACCTGTCCATATCAACACATATTTAAAATCGGTAAAGACGCTTAGAAGTAACGGGATTGCCAAGTACCATGGATGTACAGTGGTTGAAAGCAGTAAATAAGCTGTCATCGCGAATAACATATTTGTAACTAATTGCTTTGTGTCTCGAAAGTTTCTGAAAAAAGTCAATCCAAGAATAATCAAAATTGTGATAAATGGTAGAACTTTCCCCGCAGTCTCGATGATATTATACCCCTTCACCTCGAAACCAATCCAGCGGACGAGATAGTATATACTTGCATTAAATTCGAATTTCCCAAACCATAAACCTATACTGGCCATAAAATTTGAGAAAACTTCAGCTGAATAAAACGGCAGAAAAGTTAATACCACAGTTAGAAGACAAACAAAGTAGAACAAAAATAATTTCCCGAAGCCGGAAAGCTTTTTGGAATTAGTAAAATACTTAAAAAGCAATGGCAATAACAGCAATGGCAGTAATTTGATGGAAATTGATAAACCAAGAATAATTGCGCTTAAGAACCACTTTCCTTTATGTAATAAATAGAGAGAAAGCACCAGGAAAAACACCATGACCGATTCAAAATGCAGGTTTCCGGTCATTTCAATAATGATAAAAGGATTCAGGATATACAAGAAGATCCTGTGCTCATCCATTCCCATTGACTTTAATAACTTTCTACCAAAAATAAAAGTCCCAATATCTGCCAGGATGATTATCAATCTAAAAACGATCACCGAACCTAAAATACTGGAAGAAGAAATCCATCCTGAAATTGCAAAGATCAGCTGATTTAATGGCGGATAATTTGAAAAATGGCCAGCACTTAAACTTCCCATTCCGTTGATCAATTCTTTAGCTTGAGCAATACTGAAATTTTGGCGCTCGATCAATTCATTCGGAATGTATAGATATGGATTCCAGCCTTCCGCAACAAGTCTCCCATCCCAGATAAATCTGAAATAATCCTGGGAGAGATTAGGTAAGGAAAACAAGAAAACGAGTCGGAATAATACTGCCAGACCTATCAAAAGCTTTAAGTCTGTCTTAAGCATATTTACCAGCTTAAAACTTAGAAAACATAAGGCTGCATAAAGCAATATCAACTTTGGAAAATCTGACCGGTCCAATCCATATCCGAATGAAAAATAGAAAGCGGCAGAGGAAAGTGCCATTAAAATAGGGATCTTGTAAAGCTGCAGAAATCTGACATCCATGGAAGAAAAGTAGGTTTCCAGCTAAAATATAAAAATTTAAGCTCTCAGACTTTTAAAGAATACAAAGCCGAATCCAGTGAATAACATCAAATGAAAAATAAGAAGTCCAAAATCATTTAGCTTAAACGCGCTCCAGATTGCAAAGCCAAAATAAAGGAAGAGCAGGCCTTCAATTATAACATTTTTCGAAAATCTATTGGTTAAATATGTATTTCCCTTCCAGGAATCCTTACCAGAATTGATATTGAACTTCGGCGTTCTGATAAATTCTGACCTTTTACCAAAATGTCCTTCTAAAACCGCCAGAGTATTGTGAACTGAAAATCCCATTGCGATAGAAAAGAATGTGATAAACATTCCTACGAATTTGAAAAAACTCTTGATCCCTTTACCGTGAATTTTAGAATAGGCCACATAATAACAGGCAAAGAAAATAAATGTGCTAATGGCAAATCCTGCCATCACATTGAAATAGCCAGAAAATGTGGGATTGTTATGTTTTATATAAAGAACCGGAACACTCAAAACCGCCAATAAAAGCACGATGAGAAACATACTGGAATTCAATAAATGAAAGAATCCATGGAATTTCGTAGCAATAGAAACCGATCTATCCCTTAATAATTTACCGTAGTTCTTCCTGAAATTCTCTGCCGCTCCTTTATTCCATCTAAATTGCTGACTCCTGGCCGCACTGATCACTACCGGTAATTCCGCCGGAGTTTCTACATTTTCGAGGTATTTAAATTCCCATTTTTTCATCTGGGCACGGTAACTCAGGTCGAGATCTTCAGTCAACGTATCTCCACTCCAGTTCCCGGCATCGAGAATACATTCCTTTCGCCAGATTCCAGCCGTACCATTAAAATTGATAAAGTTCCTACCGAAGTTTCTTCCGGTTTGTTCCAGTATAAAATGAAAATCAAGTGCAAATGCCTGAATTCGGGTTAGCAAAGAATAATCTCTATTCAAATGGCCCCAACGGGTTTGCACCACTCCAATCTTAGGGTTCTTGAAATAAGGCAAGGTCTCCATTAACCAATTCTCGCCCGGAACGAAATCTGAATCAAATACCGCAATGAATTCTCCTTTAGCGATCTTAAGTCCTTCTTTCAGGGCACCTGCTTTAAATCCTGTTCGGTTTTCTCGTTGGATGTGCTGTATATCAAGTCCCGTTTTCTGCAGTTCTTCAATAATTCCAGAGGTCTTTTCAATAGAATGGTCTGTAGAATCATCCAGAACCTGGATCTCCAACTTATCTTTCGGGTAGTTGATCCTGGCGATATTCTTTAGTAGTCTTTCAACTACATAATATTCATTATATAACGGAAGTTGGATAGTAACCTGCGGTAATCCTTCGGTAGAAAAATCGAATTTTTGAACCTCATCAGTGCTCTTAGTAGCCTTTAAATAGTTTATTAGTAAATGAAGCTGGGAAAGGCTGTAGATGAAAATAACGAGTAAGGCAAGGGTGTAGAGTATTATTACCGCGACATCTATCATTTAAAACTATATTTAAAAATCCAACCAAGAATCTTCACGCCCGCAAAGATAGCACCTTTGATCGTTCCAGAAACTTTTGACACGCCTATCCTGTTCTTGTAATGCACAGGAACCTCAGCGTAGCTAAAGTTTTGTCGTAAAGCCTTCAGTTGCATTTCAACCGTCCAGCCATAAGTTTTATCTTCCATCTTGAGCTGAAGCAGTTTTTCATACTTTATCGCTCGAAATGGTCCCAGATCTGTAAACCTGGAATTGAAAAACAGAGTCATTAAGGTTGTAGCCAGTTTATTTCCGAATATCTGCGGAAGGGTCATTGAGCCTTTTTCCCTCCATTTGCTCACCCTGCCGCCAACTACGAAATCTATATTTTCGTGAATTATTGGATTCACGATCTTCGACATTTCTTCAGGATAATCTGAATAATCTCCATCAAGAAAGACAATGATATCGGGTTTGTTCTCTTGCTTTGAAACATAGTCCATGCCTTTTAAACAGGCATAACCATATCCTTTTTGAGATTCTAATAGCACCGTAGCACCGGCGTTTTCGGCATTCAGCTCAGTGTTATCTGTAGAATTATTACTAACCACGATCACCTCATCAACAAATTCCGGAATATCGGCGATCACATGAAAAATGGAATCGGCTTCGTTAAATGCGGGAATAATTACCTTGATAACAGGTGGTACCGGGGTCTGCAAAATTCTTAGTTTAGTAGGAAGTGCAAAAGTACGCTATTTCCTTACAAATTATTTGCTCTTTTGGTTGATCAGGTCTAGAAGATCTATATTATCACCCATTACTGCCTCATCAGAATTTATACGATTATTTTGAGAGCCGTTCTCAAGTTTTAAAACTCCTCTTGGGCAAACTGCGGAACAGATTCCGCATCCCACACAGCTTGATCTAACAATATTCTGACCTTTTTGAGCATAAGCCCTAACATCTATTCCCATCTCGCAATAAGTAGAACAGTTTCCGCAGGAAATACACTGACCGCCATTAGTTGTAATTCTGAATTTTGAAAAAAGTCGTTGCTGCATTCCTAAGATCGCTGCCATAGGACAACCAAATCTACACCAAACCCGATTTCCGAAAATTGGATAGAATCCTGTACCAATAACCCCACTAAAAATAGCTCCAATTAGAAAACCATAGGCCTGTCTTAAGGTTTCAGCATTAAACAGAAATAAATTCTGCCCGCTCATATAATGAAAACCTATTAATGAAAGTACAATCGCTAAATATCCTATAGCACCGTAGCGTGCATCCTTTTCCAGCTCCTCTCTTTTAAAATACCAGATTGCGGCAAAAAGCAAGGTGAGAAAAACACCCACACCAATAAGGAATGTATCTCTGGTTAACCAGTATTTTGAAGCATCATCACCCAGATAAGAATATATAACCGCCGTAGTCATAACCACCACAAATACAACCACACTATGCACCACCCATCTTTCTACCTTCCAGGCAAAAAGACTTTTATCTGATAGATGTCTGTAGGGATCTCCGGCAGTTTCTGCCAGGCCACCGCAACCACAAACCCAGCTGCAATACCAGCGTTTTCCATACTTATAAGTCAGAATAGGAGTGATGATAAATATCGATGCAATTCCAAAAAGTAATAAAGCCAGTCCTATGTTTCCTGCAGAGATAAAATCATCTACCCGATATTGTTCAAAATTGTAATAATTAAGCGGCCAGATATTTTTAAGATCATAGTAAGGTAAACTAAAACCTTTACCATTGAGCCTCGCCATAAATTCAGGAATTAGAAAAGCGAAAGCAGTTTGAAAGAATATTACCGAAACCGTCCTTAATTTTTCGTAGCGATTATGGCGATATTTCCACATGAACTTTATCCCGAATGCAGCAATGGCAATAGTATAAAGTGTTCCGTATACGAACCACTGGCTCGCGGGATTACCACTAAGCAATTTACTAAAAGGATCAAATAGCGCTATTAATCCAACATTATCCCCTTCAGCTCGAAGGCCTATATATTCCGGATAGAAATAAAGTATAACGTAAAATCCGGTGAGTGAAATCCCGGCAAGCCATGCCAGGTAACCCCTGCTCGACATTAATTTAAACCAGACTCCGTCGTTCTTAATTCCGGGATGTTTCCCCGTATAAGCCGCCTTCGCAAACCACACAATTCCGGCAAAAATGGAAAGGAGAGAAATACTTAGCCATAGAATTTTATTCGGAAAATTGATATTTAGCGCTGCAAGTAAGAGAATGAAAAGTCCAGACATTCCCAGGAGCGTTGCCAACTTCTGCTGAACATTGATAGATGCAGGAGCATCTCCGGTTAGTGACATATTATGTTCTATTCTGCTCATAACTATACTTGCTGTAGGTTATTTTTAAAACTTTTAAAGATCTCTTTTTCGTGGCTTTTATAAAATTCAGGATCGAAATTGGCTAATTTCAGATTAGCCAGAATATGATCTATTTTCCGGTTCTCATTCAACCAAAGATCAAAGATCTCCTGCCTCATTCTAATTCCGAATGTATTAATGCCTAGAAACTCATTGGTTTCAGAATTAAAAGAGATTGTGATCGCTTTATCCTCTGTCTTGTGTTTCCAGTGAAAATGTTGCTCATTAGCCTTTGGCTTAGGCCAGACCCACCCATAGGTTTGATATTCTATATCAAAGAATTTGGCTGAATTAAACCAGTTTCCTGGTTCATAAGCAGTTTTGTTTCCAGTTAAGGTCTGAGCAATGGTTTCACCCATGATCCTCCCTGTATACCAAACCGCTTCGACTGGTTTTCTTAATCCGATCGGGTTTCTCTGCTGGGCACAATCTCCCATCGCGTAAACATCAGGGATATTCGTTTCCAGGTACTCATTCACGAGTATACCTCTTTCGGTTTCCAATTCTGAATCTTTCAGAAAATCTATATTCGGCCTTACTCCGGCGCAAAGTCCCACCAACTGGCAATCTATTTGTTCGCCATCTTTGGTAAGCACGGCCTTCACTCTTCCATTATCATCTGAGAGGATCTTATCTAATTCAGCATTATGCCTGAGATCAACCCCATGTGAGGCAATATGTTCAGAGATCATTTTCGCTTCAGGGAACGGTAAAACATTGTTCCAGAAAGCCTGTTCGCGCACCAGGAAAGTCACCTCGATTTTTCTTGTTCTTAGCATTTCTGCAAGCTCTACTCCTATCAAGCCACCACCAATAATGACAGCTTTTTTAGTGTAAGGAGTATTTTCTTCAAGTTCAATGAGATCTTGTTTGGAAACCAACCCCTGAACTCCTTTTAATTCTTCGCCTTCCCAACCAAATTTATTATATACAGAACCGGTTGCTATAACCAGTTTGTCATATTCCAAAGGTTCTCCTGAAGAGAAACGCAATTTTTTCTTATTAAAATCAATAGCTTCAACCCAAGCTTTTTTAAGATCGATTCTATTCTTTTCCCAGAACCAATCTTCATATGGTTCTAAATGATTCCACTTCATATGCCCCATGTAAACATACATCAAAGCGGTACGGGAAAAGAAATAATCAGATTCACCGGAGATAACAGTGATCTTATGGTCAGAATTTTTGCGGATATGCCTGGCGGCAGTGATCCCTGAAATTCCATTCCCAATAATTACAATATGCTCCATTAATTTTTTATAATTTGGCTGAAAGCCAGATGGCAGTTTAGTAAAGTACGCTGAAAATAGCCAGAATCCCAAGTACGTTAAGGATTATATACCATAAATAAATGCTCTATAAATCTTCCATTCTGAAACTCACGATGATCGTAATTCCGATCGTTGTCATACTATGGTCGTGCCAGGCAGAAATACCTATCAGAAAACTTAACGGAATTAGTTTAGTAGCTTCTAGAGACAGTCTAAGAAAGGAACATTTAGAACCGATCATTAAACTAAATGCAAATTCTATAGCGCTAATGCCTTATGCTTTTATAAGAGATAATGAAAATCCTGAGCTCATCTATAATATTGAAAGACAATGGTTCGGGGAACGGGTCAAAGGTATAGAGCATAGCATTCAACTACTGAAGGAGAAAGACCTTCAGATCATGATGAAACCGCATATCTGGCTGCGTAATGGCGATTTTACAGGTGATCTTGAATTCAAGAGAGAAGCTGACTGGAAAAAATTTGAGGATTCATACCGGCAGTATATTCTACTCTATGTGAAAATCGCCGAAAAATATAACCTGGATCTTTTCTGCATCGGGACAGAATTATACAATTTCGTAAAACTAAGGCCAGATTTCTGGAATGATCTAATTGCTGAAATTCGAAAGAAATATAATGGCAAGTTGGTATATGCTGAAAATTGGGATAAAGTAGACCAGACAGAGATCTGGCAGAAACTGGATTATATTGGTGCAGATGCCTATTTCCCTTTACATGATTCAGCTTCCCCAACTAAAGAGGAGATTAATAAGGGATGGATAGATCACAAAGCAATGCTGAAGGAGTTATCTAATAAATACCAGAAGCCAGTACTTTTTACAGAGTATGGCTATAGAAGTAAGGATCATGCATTAAAAGAGCCATGGAATTCAGGCAGGGAAATTTCTAATATTAATCATAATCTACAGGCGAAGGCACTGGAAAGTATCTATGAAGAATTCTGGACCGAGAATTGGTTTGGAGGAGGATTTCTATGGAAATGGCATCAGCCTATAGATTCCGGTGGACTTAAAAATGACCGATTTACTCCTCAAAATAAACCTGCAGAAAATACGGTTAGAGAATATTATAGAAAATTCAGGAATTAACTCTTTTGTAGTAGTGGTTGTAGAGTTCTTTAGCAGATGCTCCTCTTCTTTTTTTCCAATATATCTCCAGAAAAAGGCGCTGCGTATTCCAAACCCCCATTTTATCGTAGAGGCGGGCTGAAGTTGTGATCCAACTTTTAATAACTATAAAATTACCAGTATCATAAAGCCGTTTGATAAACTCATTATCTTCATAAACCCTGTAGTTTTCATCAAAACCTTTCAATTCATTAAAAAGTTCCCTGTTTACAAATAGGGACTGATCTCCTCCGCGACAGGAAATATGGTTAACCTTAGTAAAATACCCCATTAAATTAAGCCACCAGTGATCCTTATCAAATTTCATTTGAAAACATCCTGCTTTATTTCCATTTTGGACCTCTTCAACAATAAGTGAATCAAAATTTTCAGGAGGTATACTATCGGCATGCAGGAAATATAAGATCTCAGAACTGGCAATCTTGGCGCCGGTATTCATTTGTACCGCCCGACCTTTTTCCGAAGAGATATATAATACTTTTGGATGATCTTTAGCGATTACGGCAGTATTATCTGTACTCCCTCCATCCACAACAATTAATTCTGAGATTTTCCCGGAAGACGAAGCTTCCAGATGCATTAAAAGCTTTGGAAGCTGATCTTCTTCATTATATACCGGAATGATTATACTTATCATTGGTATCTTTATTTTGCTTCATTCAAGTTCCAATCATATTCTTTATAAGAAACAGAAGCTCCGGAATTAATTCTGGTTTCAGAATACTGGTTTACATAATCGATTAGCGTTCCATTCTCTTTGAAATCTTTTTTATACCAATCGAAGATCGAAGATAGCTTAACTGAATTTTCAGTGATCTCGTTCTTATCTGAATTGACAAATTCTCTGGTCACTCTTTCCAATTGTTCTTCAACTTTATCAGCCGTATACGCTTCATTCAATAATTTAGGACAAGAAATAGACGCGCAGTTGATCGCGAAATGAATTCTGGGCTCATTCATTTTTCTAAGTACACTATTTTCAATTCCACCTAGTGAGATTTCAGTATCTCCAACCTTTACGAACTCCTTCGTCCACGGACTATCGATATCCTTGATACTTTTAGTTGGATAATTATTCAAAATGAGATCAACTGTATAGGCGTTATAAAGGTTGATATAGTATGCTAACAATTCGTTATTACTCCATTGTTCCGTAGGTTCCTGAGAAGAAAGCATCTTTAAATATTCATCGAGTTTCGCACGATCATTTTTAAAACCTTTATAAT
This sequence comes from Christiangramia echinicola DSM 19838, assembly GCF_000423065.1. GTDB lineage: Bacteria > Bacteroidota > Bacteroidia > Flavobacteriales > Flavobacteriaceae > Christiangramia > Christiangramia echinicola. The sequence continues at coordinate 690,438 of NZ_AUHG01000010.1, read as the reverse complement.
CTACCATTCCGCTTTTCCTCACATGCTTTTTCAGCAAATTATCCCAGGTACCGTGATCCAGAATCTGTTCAGCATTTGCTGAACTTCCTTCAGAAACATCTGGAGTTGGCAAACCTTTACTATTAAGGCCTGCGCTGGAAATTAGATTACAGGAAGCGAACATACATACTCCTGATATTAATATGATAAAACTTAAAATCAACTTTTTCATAATCTCTCTTTTTGAATTCTACATCTTAAGATCGCGCTAAGACCGACACAACTAATATTAGCAACAACCCCCACCATCGTAATGGTAAGTTGACTCACTTATATAAATATCATCTCTACCCAGATCGGCCAGAGCTCCGGCGGTTTTATCACAGACCGCAATGGGCTGATTCTTTAATAAAATATGCCCCTTCCCATCATCAAAATGATCCAGATCTCCATAATAAATGGCAGCTTTCCCGGTAAAGATGCACGGTCCGTCTTCTGGCATTGGATCTTTTATCGCTGCAACCTCGATAGATTCTATATAAATAAGCTCATCTGTTGGGTAGTTCTTAGGATCAAGAATCCTATATGGTTTTCTAGCCCTTATTTCAATCGTTCCGAAACCAACATCTGTCAAAGCTTTTACGTAATCTTTAATTGTCAGACTTCCGCTTAGACATAATGCACGTAAACGCTCATCATTTCTCAGCTCATCGTTCATTTCCTGTTCGCAGGTTGGATCACTCATTACCAGACGGCCATGAGGTTTCAAAACACGATACATTTCCTTTAAAGCTTTTGTAAGCTCTTCTGTCTTGAAAATATTGAAGAGACAGTTTTGAGCTGCTACATCTATAGAATTATCTTCAACTGGAAGATCTGTGGCATCTCCTCTTTTAAGATCAACAAATTCAGATTTAAACCAGGGATTCATTTCTTCAGCAACCTTAAAATTCTTTCGGGATGCTTCCAACATTTCATCCACTACATCTACCCCTACAACTCCAGATTTTTGCCTTGAGAAATAAGCGAATTGCAATAATTCCATTCCACCTCCAACACCTACATAAAGTGTCCTGGGATTATTTGTAAGATCACGGGCATGAACGGTGCTTCCGCAACCATAATTCATTTCCTGCATGATCTTAGGGATCTTAAGACCCGGTAATTCCCAAATTGGGTTCGTAGTACAACACAGTCCAACATCTGGTGTTAGCGCTGCATCTCTGTAAACATCTTTTGTAGTTTCTAAATAACTCATCTTATATTTTCTGAAGTAATTCTTTAAATAATTTCACCATGTTAGGTTCTGCCTTTGCAGCATTAGCCAGGATGTCCTGAATATCGACTTTTTCAAGATTTTCAGGATCTCCCTGATCTGTAATTACTGAAATAGCCGCAGTAGGAATACCTAGATGATTAGCCACAATAACTTCCGGAACTGTACTCATTCCCACAGCATCTGCACCAATGATCTTTAAATAACGGTATTCTGCCCTGGTCTCGAGTTGAGGCCCCAGTACAGAAGCATACACTCCCTTATGCAGGGTAATATTAAATTTTTTAGCAGCCTCTTCGAAAATTGAATTCATTTTGGAGTCATATGGCTCACTCATATCAACAAATCGCTCGCCTAGTTGATCTACTCCATGGAAAGCCAAAGGTGATCCCCCCTGGAGATTTATATGATCATCAATAAGCATTAATTCTGCTTTCTTAAAATTAAGATTGATCGCTCCAGATGCATTTGAAACTAGAAGTTTCTTCATACCAAGGCGTTTCATAACCCTTACCGGAAAAGTCACATCAAACAAGCTATAGCCTTCATACAAATGGAATCTACCCTGCATGATAACCACTTTCTTACCCTGTAAGGTTCCATAGATAAGTTTACCTTTATGAAATTCTACAGTCGCTGTAGGGAAATACGGGATATGATTATAACTCGCTTCCTTTTCAATCTCAACCTCATCTAGTAATTTACCTAAACCGGTACCAAGAATGATCCCCACCTCTGGTTCACCAAAACCTTTAGATTGAAGATATTCTACAGCTTCATTAATTCTTTCAGTCATATTTTTATAAATTTCTGAAATGCAGGGTGATCTTTTATATCATCGAGCAGATCTACATCGTTTTTAGTTTCTAATAATTTCACGTCTTCACCTTTCAGATCGTTCAGAGTATCTTTACGAACACTGGAAGTTCCCCAATCTTTATTAACAAAGACATTCGAATTAAGGCTTTTCATTCCAAATAAATAATAACCCCCATCTAAAGCAGGGCCAATCACATATTCATGCTTTTCTAATTCTGAAAATGCCAGTTCTATATCTGAAGTTTCGATATCGTACATATCACTACCTATAATTATGATCTTTTGATATCCTTCTTTAAAACCATCCTGAAATGCATTAAACATTCTTTGTCCAAGATCTTCTCCTAATTGCTTCCTTTTTTGATAGATATCTGAACTCCAAATATCTTTTTCTTTAACAGAATCTGAATAATACACGATCTTTTCAGCATTTACACCTGAAGTAAATTCTACTGAATGGTCCAGCAAAAATTTATATATCCTGAGAGCTCTGTCGTCGCCCAGGTCTTTCGCTAACCTGGTTTTAACTCTTCCCGCGACTGGATTTTTAGTGAAGATGAGTAATAATCTATCTTTATATTCTTTATTCACTTAATATATTTTTTTGCCTTTTTTCAGCCATTTAGACCAGCTTTTTGAAAATGCATGCACTTTGTTTGTAGCCTCGCCTTTCTCATCAACTAAAGGATAATCTTTATTTTTCCATTCGAAAATTCCGCCATACAGATTTTCAACATTTTCAAAACCTGATTTCTCCAATTTTATTCCAATATTCTCAGACCTTATTCCTATAGAACAATAGACTACGATCTTCTTCTCCCTCGAAAAACTATCTAATATTGAAATATCAAAATCATTGAACCCCACTTCTAGCGCTCCTTCAATATGACTAACCTTGAATTCCTCGGGTTCCCGAGCATCTAATATCAACACTTCATTATTGAGTTGATCCATTCTTAGTTCTTCCACTGAGGTATAGGAAATCTTTCCCGAATTGTATTTTTTCAGAAGACTTTCCAGCGAATCCTGAGCATTCATCCCATTTAAAATGAATACTGAAAATAGGATTATTAGATATCGGGCTTTCATGATCAAGCTACACTTCCCTGGCAACTACTACCTGCACCTGCAGTACAACCATAGCAATGCTGAGAAATAATGATATCCCTATCATTAAGGAGATCTTCGTTATATTCACTAATGTGCTGCACTTTGCTATTTACTTTTAAATCGAGCATTTGATTGAAATCACAATCGTATAACCAACCATCCCAACTTATTGAAATTGTATTGGTACACATTACATTCTCAACTGCAGTGGGATTGTAGGCGTCTACCAGGGCATACATATAATCCTCATAATTCTCTGACGCAATAAGATATTCCAGAAAACGACTGATAGGCAGGTTAGTGATCGCAAACAAATTATTAAAATCTATATTGAAATCTTCTTTTAAAGCAACTTTGAAATCATTTTCCATCGCTTCCTGATCTGTAGGTAAAAATGCACCTGAAGGATTGTAAACCAGATCAAGTTTCAGACCTGTTCCTTCCTGGGCATAACCTACAGCATTCAGCATTTGCAAAGCTTTGATAGACTTATCAAAAACTCCGCTTCCACGTTGCTTATCTGTTTTTTCCCTTTTATAGAAAGGAAGGGATGATGCAACGTGCACATTGTGCTTTTTGAAAAATTCTGGCAGATCGTGATACTTCTTATTTGCCAGAATAATGGTGAGATTTGAACGAACTATAAAATCCTTGATCCCAGCTTTGGAAGCTTCTTCTACAAACCACCTGAAATTAGGATTCATTTCTGGAGCTCCACCGGTAAGATCCAGGGTATGAGCGCCTGTGTTTTTAATCACTTCCAGACACTGCTTCATAGTTTCAACCGTCATGATCTCCTTCCTGTCGGGACCGGCATCTACATGGCAATGAGAGCAAACCTGGTTACACATATAACCAAGATTCAACTGAAGAATTTCAAGTTTTTTAGGTTTAAGTGGAAAATTACCGGTTTCAGCAATTTTCTCTTTAAAGGTTGGTAAATCTCCTTTTCGAAAAATACCGTTACTCAGGAATTTTAATTGATTTTCAGGACTGGAAAGGTCATCCTTTCTAGCTTTCAGGGACTTTATTGGCATAAAATATATTCTTGCTTTGTATTAATTAGTACTCGTTAAACGAAAATACTTACATACTCAGCTTTTTGTACTTATTCATCATTTGCACACCATGCACTAATGTCGCACCACTTTCTATAGCAGCTCCGGCATGAACAGCTTCCATCATTTCTTCTTTGGTGATACCTCTTTGCAAACCATCTTTGGTGTACGCGTCTATACAATAAGGACATTTTACTACATGTGAAACAGCCAGGGCAATTAGAGATTTCTCCCGGGCAGATAGTGCACCTTCTTCGAATACCTTTCCGTAATAATCAAAGAATTTAGAACCAAGTTCCTCGCTCCATTCTGTTATTTCACCGAATTTTCGTAAGTCGGCCGGATCATAATAATTTTTAGACATAATTCAATTTTTATACTTATGGTATTTATAATATCTACGATAAATAGGCCGGTATAGTTTTTAAAGATTTACCACTCCGGTTACAGAAAGAATGATAAGCAAAAAAACGATAACGATAAGTATAACAATCCATAATTTGGATCCTGAATTATTGGTCCTTGTTTCGGTTGACTGATTTCTGCCTGTTTCAGATTCTTTGTGATCTGTGGGTACAGGTGAAGATCTATCTTTATCTGCGCTCATAATGAAGTTTTTCTTGAAATTAAGACCTTTAAAAGAGCTATAAAAGGTTTTAACATATAATTCAGAATCTCTAAAAAGTAACAATACTTCAGAGAAATCAGAGAAATCAGAGAAATAAAATTTTAAATAACGTTTTTCGCATTACAATTACCTCAAAGAAAGATATGTTTCCTGTGAATTCTTAATTTTTTCAGGCAAATGATAATTTTACGCCGGCATTATTTCTAAATTATTAGTTAAAAAACGCTTAACTTTATTAAGCGTGAAATGTAAGAAACTTACAAATGAGAATTGTTGTTAAAACCCTACCGGTAAATGAAATCCTGGAGGACATTGCTGAAACACTTGATACAGAATTACAGGACAGAAGCGGGGAGCTAACCGTAGAGATACCTGAATACCTTGGAGAAGGTTATATAAGAGGAGTAAGTTTTGATTCAGGGATGGGGTTTTTGACTTATAATTGTAAGTTTTACGAAGATGTGGAATTTCACTTCTCATTAAACACTGTTCATCCACTTAAATTTATTTTTTGTTCTGAAGGAAACGTTGGTCACTGTTTTCAAAAAAGTGATCAAATACATACGATAGATACTTACCAGAATATTGTTGTGAGTAGTAACGGATATGAGGGGCATATTCTATACTTCAAAAAAGATGTTGCCACACATGTCTCAAGTCTTGAAATTATTAGATCTGTTTTCGCCCATAGATCTAATTATGACTTTAAAGATCTTGATCCAACTTTAAAGGAGTTGTTCAAAGATGCGGTCTCCAAAAAGCAATTTTTCTACCAGGGAAATTATAGCATCAGGGCTGCAGATTTAATGGACGACATCAACACTAAAGAATACACCGGTTTTCTTCGGAACCTATTCCTGGAAGGCAAGGCTTTTGAAATGTTAGTAATTCAAATTGGACAATACGAAGATGATGAGAATGGTGAAAACCTCCCAAAGATCCTTAGAAAGTCTGATATTGAAAAGGTAGATTATGTAGCCAAGAGAATACAGGGAGACCTAAGTACAAACCTCACTGTAGAGTCTCTAGCAAAAGAAGCGGGCACCAATGTAAATAAGCTTCAGGAAGGATTTAAATATGTATACAATCTTACCGTTAACAAATATATGCAGCATGTAAAGCTGGAAGCTGCGAAAGAAATGCTCAAGCTTTCTGAAAAGAATATTTCAGAGATCGTTACTTCCATTGGGCTTAATAACCGAAGTTATTTTTCAAAAATATTCAAGGAAAAATACGGAGTTAGCCCGAAGTACTTCTTACGGACCAAAAAGAACCTTCAAAACGAAGAGGTAGAAGAAGAACAGAATTAAGACTTCTTTACTTTTTCTATATATTTTTCTGCTATTCATTTATGAGTTTTACTTCCTAGGTTCGTTCTGAAGAAATTCCGATATTTATTTTCTAAAGATCATAATAATATGAAGAACCTGGAAATAAACGCTAAACTTCAAATAGCGAAACCTAGAAATGAAGTTTTTGATGCTATCATAGATCCCGAAAAAATGTCTAATTATTTCATTTCTCCGGGAGCTGATAAAATGGAAGAAGGCAAGTCTGTTATCTGGGGTTTTCCAGAATTTCCTGATATGAAAATAGATGTAAAGATCTTAAAGCTAAAGATTCCAGAACTGATTATTTTTGAATGGGAAGGAAGTAAGGATCGCGATCTGGAGGTGAAAATTGAACTTGAGGAAAGACCGAACAATCAAACCCTGGTGAAACTAACCGAAGGTAAAATGGAACCAAATGAAGAAGGAATTACCTGGCTGGGAAGAAATACAGAAGGCTGGGCAAATTTTCTAGCCTGCATGAAAGCTTATCTGGAATTTGGAATCAATCTGCGTGAAGGGGGTTTTGACTTCATGAAAAAACCAGAATAACATCTCAATTACATTAAACTAGAAATAAAAAGAGCCCGACTTTTCAGTCGGGCTCTTTTTATTATCTGTGATGAGATATTACATCATTCCTGGCATTCCGCCTCCCATACCTTGAGGCATTCCACCACCACCAGCGTTATCTTCTGGAAGGTCGATCAATGCACACTCAGTAGTTAGGATCATTCCAGCAACAGAAGCAGCATTTTCAAGAGCTACTCTGGTTACTTTCTTAGGATCTATAATACCTGCTTTCATCATATCTACATAGGTATCGGTCTTAGCATCGTAACCAAAGTCCTTCTTACCTTCAAGAACTTTATTGATCACAACTGAACCTTCTCCTCCTGCATTTTCAACAATTGTTCTTAATGGAGACTCTATTGCTCTGGAAACGATCTGTACTCCAGTTGCTTCATCCGCATTTTCTGTCTTGATCTTGCTTAATACAGCCTGAGCTCGAACTAAAGCAACACCACCACCAGCAACAATACCTTCTTCTACAGCCGCTCTGGTTGCGTGAAGTGCATCATCTACACGGTCTTTCTTTTCTTTCATTTCCACTTCTGAAGCTGCACCAACATAAAGTACGGCTACACCACCTGCAAGTTTTGCAAGACGTTCCTGAAGTTTTTCTCTATCGTAATCTGAAGTTGTAGATTCGATCTGAGCTTTGATCTGGTTTACTCTTTCTTTGATAGCTTTATCTTCACCAGCTCCATTTACAATAGTTGTATTATCCTTGTCAATAGCTACTTTTTCTGCAGTACCTAACATATCTATAGTTGCATTTTCTAAAGAGAATCCTCTTTCTTCAGAAATTACAGTACCACCTGTAAGTATAGCGATATCTTCAAGCATTGCTTTTCTACGGTCACCAAATCCTGGAGCTTTTACAGCTGCAATCTTAAGTGATCCACGAAGTTTGTTTACAACAAGAGTTGCTAGTGCTTCTCCGTCTACATCTTCAGCAATAATTAATAATGGTTTTCCAGACTGAGCTACTGGCTCAAGTACAGGAAGAAGATCTTTCATTGAAGAGATCTTTTTATCGAAAAGAAGAATATACGGATCTTCAAGATCTGCAGTCATCTTTTCTGAATTTGTTACGAAGTAAGGAGAAAGATATCCTCGGTCAAATTGCATCCCTTCAACCACGTCTACGTGAGTTTCAGTTCCTTTTGCTTCTTCAACTGTAATTACTCCTTCTTTTCCTACTTTTCCAAAAGCCTGAGCGATAAGATCACCAATCATGTCATCATTATTCGCTGAAATAGAAGCAACCTGCTTAATTTTCTCTGAAGAATCTCCAACTTCTTTTGTTTGCTTAGCAAGATCTGCCGTTAAAGCTGTAACCGCTTTATCGATACCTCTTTTAAGATCCATTGGATTTGCACCGGCAGCAACATTCTTAAGACCTTCTTTTACGATAGCCTGAGCAAGAACAGTTGCAGTAGTAGTACCATCACCAGCAAGATCATTGGTTTTAGAAGCCACTTCTTTAACCATCTGAGCCCCCATATTTTCAAGAGGATCTTCTAGTTCGATCTCTTTTGCTACAGTAACACCATCTTTAGTTACTGTTGGCGCTCCAAATGATTTGCTAATAATAACATTACGCCCTTTTGGTCCTAAAGTTACTTTTACAGCATTGGCCAATGCATCTACTCCACGTTTAATCCCGTTACGGGCCTGGATGTCAAATTTTATATCTTTTGCCATTTTTATAAATTTTACTTTTCAAGAACTATAATAGCTCTGAAAAAATGTGGTTAATTAATTATTTTATGATGTATTCCCGGCAGGAAGCAGGGAATTTTTTGTTGATTCTAAGCTTATACTATTGCAAGTATATCATCTTCCCGCATGATCAAATAATCTGTACCTTCAAGCTTAAGCTCGGTACCAGCATATTTTCCATAAAGAACCATATCACCTTCCTTAACGGTCATCTTATGATCTTTGGTTCCTGCACCAACAGCCACTACTTTTCCTTTTTGAGGTTTTTCTTTAGCAGTTTCAGGAATAATAATACCAGATGCAGTCTTATTTTCTGCAGCAACAGGTTCAATAACTACCCTGTCTGAAAGCGGTTTAACGTTTAGTCCCATTTTTTATAAATTTTATTATAGGTTAATTAATTTATTAATTGAGTTAGGGATATTTCTAAAATTATGCCACTAGCTTAATCCTGCCAATACCAAATAAAAAATGCCAGCTTGTCATAAGCTGGCATTTTCAAATTATAATATTTTGTGAAATTTACTGCGTGCTGTCAGTTTCTGCCGGTTGTTGCGCCGGAGACTGAGTCGCAGGAGCTTCAGTATTTACAGGTTCATCACTTTCAAAAACTCCAGATGCTGCATCTGCAGGTGCATCCATAATAGTTACGTTAGAAAGTAAGATCAATACCAATAATAATGTAGCAAGTGTCCAGGTACTTTTATCAAGAAAATCTGTTGTTTTCTTAACACCTCCCATTTGCTGACCACCGCCTCCGAAAGATGAAGAAAGCCCTCCTCCTTTAGGATTCTGTACCATGATTACAACTACCAGCAAAAATGCTACGATAATTATTAAAGCTAAAAAAATAGTGAATGTACTCATTCTTATTCGTTATTAGTGTCTTGTAATTTCTCGATTGCCCGAATTTGGTCTGCAAAGAAACCACTTTTTTCGGGATTTTTCAAAATTAATATTTTATATGCCTGTATAGCTTTTTTATAATTTTTCTGCTCCAGATAAACCTTTGCTAAAGTCTCTGTCATCAGGGACTCAGGCGCCGTTGTGCTTTGCTCTGCAAGGTTCGCTTTATTGGCAATTTTCCCGGGCTTTATCTTAGGATTTTTTGAAATAAATTCCTCTATGAGTTCAAATTTACGCGATCGCGTTTCATCTGTCTGCTCTATTTTATTCTCTTCCCTTTCAATAGGCTGAGCTTTGGTAAGTTTCAACCATTCAGAGAAAGAGTGGGATTCTTTCCCGTCGAATTCCAGTGGCTTACCTATTCCAAGTTTATCTTCTTCTGACTCTTCCGGTTTATCAATTTCTGGATCTTCAGTAATTTCCGGTTTGTGCGGTCTTTCAAATAAGGCAGGATCCATTACCCTTTCAGATTCAGACTGCTTCATTTTTATCGCCTCATCGATATCTATACTACGCCTTCCATGAACTTCTTCAGGTTCATAAACCGTGATCTGCTTTAATCTTTCTTCCTGGTCACGAATTTGCTTCGCGATCTGGTTTTGATTGAATTCCTGCGAAGTAATAAATTCAAAAAGTATGCTCCGGTCTGCGGTATAAGCCGCTGTTTTCTTTAAAGCATCATTATAAGTAAACTCCTGGTGCTCTTTAAGACCTTTTAATCTAATTGCCCTCGCCGCCTGGAAATAAGGCGCTTTCGCAAGAATATTTTCGATCTCACGAGTTTGTTCTGAAGTGATCTCTCCCGGATTTTCTAATAGATATGTAAGTTCTTTTACATCCATTACCAGTCGGTTAGTGCCGCGTTGAAAATATCCTGAGTTAACCTTGTATAGATCTCATCCAGCGCCGTTTCCAAATCGGACCCAACAAGTTGAGTTTGCGCCGCATAGTCATAATAAAATGAAAATCTTCGTTCAAAATCTTTTTCTGGTTCCAAAGTATTATAATACCTCACATTCACCGAAATCGTCAATCTATTTTGTGCCGCAGTATTCTGAGCAGTTGCAGACATTGGTGAAATATAATATTCTGTGATCTCACCTTCGAAGATAAGATCTCCGTTAGTATTTGTGAGATTCAAACTGGTCTGGTTCAGAATAAGGTCCTGAAGTGAAAGAGTAAACGTCCTGTCTATACCAGGTTCTACAAGATCGGCATTATTCTGAAAAAAGTTTACCTGAAAAGTTTCTGCCTCCCCGGTATCTGCCCCGGTGAAGGAATAAATTCCGCAAGCCTGAAATAAGAATGTAAAACAAATTAGACTTGAGAATATTAGAAGTTTTTTCATAAAATAAAAACCTGAAATTATAGATTATATTGTTTGATCTTGCGATAAAGTGTTCGCTCACTGATCCCCAACTCCTCGGCCGCAGCCTTTCGTTTCCCGCTGTGCCTTTCTAAAGACTTTTTAATAAGCTCCAGTTCTTTATCCTGAAGAGAAAGTGTTTCTTCCTCTTCAATTTCCTCAGCAAAATAATATTTATCCTTTTCCTCCTGCTGTCTGGCAGAAGAAGAATTATTATCCTGCGGAATTTGAAGCACGTTCAGTTCATCATCATCGTCTATATCTGCCTCATCAATATCATCTCCGCTGTTCCCATAGATTTTCTGAATGAGACCTTCATTATCATCCTGCACCTGCTTACTATCGCCTTCCTGCATTAACTTCAAGGTTAGCTTTTTCAGGTCATTCAGATCGCCTTTCATATCGAAAAGCACTTTATAAAGGATTTCTCTTTCATTGCTGAAATCACCTTCCTGTTTTTTATCTGCGATAACAGCAGGAAGATTGCTACCAACATCTGGCAAATAATGCCTGAGTCCGGCAGCACTTATACTTCGGCTTTGCTCCAGGACCGAGATCTGCTCTGCGATATTTCTTAGCTGACGAATATTACCACCCCATCTATACTTTAACAACAGGTCTACAGCTTCATCCTCTAATTTAATAGTAGGCATTTTATACTTAAGTCCGAAATCTGAAGCGAATTTCCTAAACAACAAATGAATGTCTTCTTTCCGCTCACGAAGCGGTGGGAGGTGTATTTCAACCGTACTTAACCTGTAATAAAGATCTTCTCTGAATTTTTCCTTTTTTATAGATTCAAACATATTAATGTTAGTAGCCGCAACAATTCTAACATTGGTTTTTTGAACCTTGGAGGAACCTACTTTTATAAACTCTCCATTTTCAAGAACCCTTAGCAATCTAACCTGGGTAGTAAGTGGTAGTTCCCCAACTTCATCCAGAAATATGGTTCCACCATCGGCCACCTCAAAATAACCATTCCTGGTTTGAGTCGCACCGGTAAAAGCACCTTTTTCATGCCCAAAAAGCTCACTGTCAATTGTTCCTTCCGGAATCGCTCCACAGTTAACTGCTATATATTTACCATGTTTTCTATGGGAAAGCGCATGGATTATTTTGGGAATACTTTCTTTCCCTACCCCGCTCTCTCCCGTCACTAATACAGAAATATCTGTAGGAGCAACCTGGATCGCTTTTTCAACCGAACGGTTTAGTTTGGGGTCATCGCCTATGATCCCAAATCGTTGTTTTATTGCCTGAACTGATTCCATTTACAAATATTCGGTAATGATTAAACAGTAAGACCTATTTCCTTACCGTGACTTTTTTGATTAATTATTGTCGCTATATCCAATTGGTTCTCCAATTAATGTTGCACTGGTACAATCATTAATTTTCACATTCACAAAATCACCAATTTTATAATTTTCCTTCGGAAATACTGTTACCGTATTACGCTCATTTCTTCCGCTCCAATGCGCATCAGATTTCTTTGATTCTTTTTCTATAAGCACTTCAACTACCGTCCCTACGGCCTGCTTTGTATTTCGCCTGCTATGTTTTTGCTGAAGATCCACGATCTCCTGAAGTCTTCTTTTCTTAACTTTTTCCGGAACATCGTCTTCCAATTTGCGCTCCGCCATAGTTCCAGGCCTTTCAGAATAAGTGAACATATAACCGAAATCATATTTCACATATTCCATTAACGAAAGCGTATCCTGATGATCCTCTTCAGTTTCTGTTGGGAACCCAGCTATAAGATCATGTGAGATCCCACAATTAGGGATCATCTTTTTAATATTGTCTATTAAAGTAAAATATTCTTCCCGTGTATGTAAACGATTCATTTTTTTCAAAATACGATCACTCCCACTCTGCACGGGTAAATGAATATAATTACAGATATTACGATGTTTCGCCATAGCCTCAATCACATCGAGAGTCATATCCTGAGGATTGGAGGTAGAGAAACGAATTCTCATTTTCGGTTGCGCTTCGGCCACAAGTTTTAAAAGGGCCGCGAAATTAGTTGCTGTAGCTTTCTGGATCTCTGTAGCATTCTTGAAGTCTTTTTTGAGTCCGCCACCATACCACAGATAACTATCTACATTTTGCCCAAGAAGGGTAATCTCTTTATATCCTTTTGCGGCCAGATCGTTCACTTCTTCCACGATACTTTGCGGATCACGACTTCTCTCTCTTCCCCTTGTAAAAGGAACCACGCAAAAAGTACACATATTATCACAACCACGGGTAATAGACACGAAAGCTGAGACGCCGTTTGTTTGCAGCCTTACTGGTGAAATATCGCCATAAGTTTCTTCCTTACTAAGAATAACGTTAATAGCATCACGTCCTTCTTCAACTTCACTTATAAGATTTGGCAGATCTTTATATGCATCTGGACCTACAACCAGGTCTACTATTTTTTCTTCTTCGAGAAATTTATCTTTTAAACGCTCGGCCATACAGCCAAGAACTCCAACTTTCATCCCTGGATTTATCCTTTTTACGGCGTTATATTTCTCCAGACGCTTACGTACAGTTTGCTCTGCTTTATCCCTGATCGAACAGGTATTTACAAGCACAAGATCTGCTTCTTCAAGTTTTTGAGTAGTATTGAAACCTTCTTTAGATAAAATTGAAGCTACAATTTCGCTATCACTAAAGTTCATAGCGCAACCATAACTTTCAATAAAAAGCTTTCGGCTATTTGCAGCCTTAGGCTCCATTACTAAAGAATTCCCCTGTTTTTTTTCGTCTATTGTCTTCTCCATAAATCTTTAATAACCGGTAGGTTTTTAGATTGGCAAAGATAGGACTAAAGACAGTTCTGACAAAGTGACAGAAAAAAATTTAATAAATATAAACGCAACCATTATAACTTTTTTGCATCTACTGGGTAACTAACTGGTTTAAAAATGAAAAGGCTACTACTTTTACCTTTCCTAATTTTATTTATCACACTCACATCCTGTGAAGAAAATGATGATTCAAACCTGGTTAGTATTGCAGTTCCAGTTACCCAATCCAAAGCAGATTTTCGGGCTTCAGTAAAGATCGAGGAGCCAAGAAGCATCAAAGAATCCGGGAAAATTTATGCCTGGAAAGATTACATTTTCATCAACGACAAAAACGAAGGGGTTCATATTATAGACAATACAGATCCATTTAACCCTACTAAAATTAAGTTCCTTAAGGTCCCAAGAAATATGGATATCGCGATAAAGGACGAAAAACTATACGCAGATAACGGGATGGACCTGGTAGTATTTAATATAAGTGACATTAATAATATCAGTGAAATTGCCAGGGTAAAGGATGTCTTCCCATCCTACCATGAAATTGCCCCTGAGGGAACAGCATATGTAGATTTTGAGAATTTTGATTATGAAAATGAAGTGATCGTTGGTTATCTAATGGAAACCAGGAGTATTGAACAGGTACAGGTAAGATTCGATAATTTTGTAGCAGCTAATGCTGCCGAAGGAGGCGGAACAGGCACCGGAGGAAGCATGGCAAGATTTAGTATTAAGGATACTTATCTCTATGTGGCTGATGATTCCTCGCTTTCAGTTTTTGATATTTCCAACCCGGCCAGCACTAATAGATTAAGTTCTGATTATGCCGGCTGGCAAATTGAAACCATTTTTAATTATGAGGATCACTTGTACCTGGGAAGCGCCACAGGTATGTATATATACAGCATCGAGGATCCTGCTGCTCCACAACAAGTATCTTTCCTGCAACACGTTTTAGGATGTGACCCGGTTGTTGTGAAAGACAACTATGCTTATGTAACGATTCGGGGCGGAAACATGTGTGGGCAAAATTTCAATCAATTAGACATTGTAGATATCACCGATAAACAAAATCCAAAAATCGCTAGTTCTTATGAAATGAGCAATCCCTACGGATTAGGCATTAAAGATGACTGGCTCTTTCTATGCGACGGGAATGAAGGGCTAAAAGTCTTCGATATACAAAATACTCCCAACCTTAAGCAAATTGATCATTTCGCAAACATTAACACCTATGATGTAATCCCCCTGGATGAGAAATTGCTTATGGTTGGGGACAATACACTTTACCAGTATTCGTATAAGGGTAACGAGGTTAATTTAATAAGTAGTTTTACTTTAAATTGATTTTCCCTTTTTGTTTGGTTTTTTTGAAAATCCCTGCTTTATAGCGGGGATTTTTTTTAGTATTTCTTTTTGGAGATCCTATTCCCTGTGATCGCTCGTTGAGCGTCGCTTTTAAATCTTTTTACTGAATCACTCCTTAACTTTTCATGTTTTGTGTGCCTGCCCTGAACTCTGGCTCTCCACTTTCTCCAGTTTCGAGGATGTATTTGTTCTCTCATAAATTTGATCACCTGTTTTTCAGATAATCCAAACTGAAATTCTATAGCCTCAAAGGTTGTTCTATCTTCCCAGGCCATAGCTATGATCCTGTCTACCAGCCTTTCATTAAATTGAAATTCTTCAGCAATCTTCATTTTGTTTAATTTTTTTACAATATAATTAAACATTTTTGATTTCAGAGCATAAAAAAACCCTTTCCGAGGAAAGGGTTCTTCTCTATAAAAGATCTGTTCTAATTAAGCTTCAAAAGGCTCAATAGATACATAAGATTTATCATCTTTTTTCTTTGTGAATTTCACAAGACCGTCAACTTTAGCATGTAAAGTATGATCTTTTCCTGCATATACATTGTCACCTGGACGATGCGCAGTACCTCTTTGTCTTACGATAATATTTCCTGCAACGGCAGCCTGACCACCAAATATCTTCACACCTAGGCGTTTCGATTCTGACTCTCTACCGTTCTTGGAACTACCAACTCCTTTTTTATGTGCCATTTTATTTCGTTTTTAGTAGTTTAAATTTAGCTTAATGCAGCAATTAAATCTGCTTTCAACATAGAAGAGTAACCTTCAACACCTTTATCTTTAGCCATTTCCTTTAGTTCAACTACAGTGTACTGGCTTAGGTCTTCAGATTTACTATCTGTCTTAGTTCCTTCCTTTTTAGGTTCAGCCTTCTTCGTTGAAGTAGCTTTCTTACCACCTTTAAGGTCGATCCCTTCAATTAGAATTTCAGTTAAGGCTTGTCTATGACCGTTCTTAACACGGTAACCTTTACGTCTTTTCTTCTTGAAAACGATTACTTTATCACCTTTAAGGTGACGGTTGATTTTGGCTCCAACAAGAGCTCCTTCTATAGCCGGGGCGCCAACAGTTACGTTATCTCCATCTGCAGTTAGAAGAACTTTATCAAAAGAGATACTATCTCCTTCTTCTCCTGCTAAACGGTTCACGTAAACCTTCTGGTCTTTTGCAACTTTAAATTGCTGCCCTGCTATCTCTACAATTGCGTACATAGCGTATAATTAATTATTTAAATACATAAAATACAACTCACGTTTTCACGCAAGCGGGTGCAAATATAATCCTAATTAATTAATTGACAAAGTTTTTTGTCTTTACAAAAAGATTTTAGAGGGTATGCTTTTTCGCCTCTTTAGTGTTCCAGGAATCCTTGAATAACTGCATGTAAGCCAATGCAAGAACTATACTGGTAGAAAACCCCATAAGGGCAATTGTAAAAAGTACAATTCCAATATTCGTATTATAGAAAGTAGCCCACATACTAATAAGCTGATCCAGAAAATCTGGATTCAACTCCGTGGCGTACAATCCAAAGAAGATCACGAATATGATCGTAGCATTAATTCCTGTAATAAAAATGAGTGAAAAACCCTTTTGATACTTGAATTTGTTGCCTTTGCTCTTTTTATACTCTTTGAGTGCTAACCAGAGCCCTATAGCCATTATAACACCATTAAATATGCTATAAATGGGGTTTATATGTAATCCAAATATAGAAAGAATGAGAAAATAGGCGGCCAGGCAGGCAGCTATTATAATTCCGTATAGCATTGGTATTTTTAAATTCGCCATAAAACAGATAATATTTGAAGTAAATTTCTTAAAAATGTAGCGGTTTTTACCTTAATAGCATGTTAATTTTAACACATTACGTATTAATGGGAATTTTAACTATCGTTTATGTAACTTTTTAATCGAAGCCGTTACTAATTGCGATAACTGAAAAAACCTTTTAAAACATGATTAATAAATTAAAGCTAATGTCCTGCTTTCTATTCGTTGGAATAGCAGGAATTGCTCAGGAAGTTGAATTTACTGAGTACGAATTAGACAACGGATTGGATGTAATTCTACATCAGGATAACACGGCCCCGGTAGTAACCGTAGGAGTCATGTACCACGTAGGAGCAAAAGATGAAGAAGCAGGAAGATCTGGCTTTGCTCACTTTTTCGAACATCTATTATTTGAAGGTACCGAAAACATTGAAAGAGGTAAATGGTTCGACATAGTTGCTGCCAATGGAGGAAGCAACAATGCCAACACTACCCAGGACAGAACCTATTACTACGAGACTTTCCCATCTAACAACCTTGAATTAGGACTTTGGATGGAGTCTGAAAGAATGCTTCAACCAGTTATTAATAAGATTGGAGTTGACACACAAAATGAAGTTGTAAAAGAAGAAAAGCGCTCAAGAATAGATAACGCTCCTTACGGGAAGATCATTTACTCTACAGGAATCAACAAATATGTTTTTAATAAGCACCCGTACAAAAATTCGGTAATTGGGACCATGGAAGATCTTGATGCTGCAGAACTTGATGAGTTTAAAGCTTTTTTCAAAAAATACTACGGCGCAACTAATGCCACTTTGGTAGTTGCCGGAGATATCGAAGTTGACGAGACCAAAAAAATGATCTCTAAATATTTCGCTGAAATTCCAGCTGGTAATGAAGTAGAGCGCGTAGATATTAAAGAAGAGCCGATCACTGAAACTATTACTGCTACAGAATACGATAGTAATATCCAGATCCCGGCTAAATTATTCGTATACCGCACACCTTCTATGAAAGATAAGGATGCGTATGTATTAGAAATGATCTCTTCTATACTTACTGACGGAAGAAGTTCTAGAATGTACAGAAAAATGGTAGATGAAGATAAAGTTGCTTTACAAGTACTTGCTTTCCCAAGATCTCAGGAGGATTATGGAACCTACGTGATGGGAGCACTTGCTTTAGGAGAAACTCCACTTGATACCCTTGCAACTTCTATGGATGAAGAAATCGCTAAACTTAAGAATGAACTTATTTCTGAAAAAGAATATCAAAAACTTCAGAATAAATTTGAGAACCGTTTTGTAAATTCTAACAGCAGTATCCAGGGAATCGCTTCTTCACTTGCGACTTACAGTGTATTATATGGTGACACAGATCTTATTAACGAGGAGATCGAGATATACAGAGATATCACCAGAGAAGATATCAAGAGAGTAGCTAATGAGTATCTTAATAAAAACCAGAGACTGGAATTAGACTACTTACCTGAAAGTGCTAAGGAATAAACTAAAAAACATATAGAATGAAATTCAATATACTTACATTATTTATAGCCTGTTTTATGACCACTGCGTCATTTGCACAGGTAGATCGATCTAAACAACCTGAACCAGGTCCAGCACCAAAAATTAATTTGGGACAGCCAGATGAATTCGTGCTAGATAACGGTTTAAAGGTATTGGTTGTAGAGAACCATAAACTACCAAGAGTTTCAGCATCTCTTATTATAGACAACGTCCCTCACGCTGAGGCTAAGCCAGCAACCGCAGGATTAGTTTCCGCTCTTATGGGAACCGGTTCTGAGAATATGTCTAAAGATGAATTTAACGAAGAAGTAGACTTTTTAGGTGCAAATATCAATTTTGGAGCTGAAAGTGCTTATGCAAGTTCTTTATCTAAATTCTTCCCACGAGTAATGGAGCTTATGGCTGAAGGAGCTTTAAGACCAAAATTTACTCAGGAAGAATTCGAGTCTGAAAAAACGAAGCAGATCGAAGGGTTAAAATCTAATGAGAAAAATGTTGGAGCTATCGCCAGTCGCGTTAGTTCAGCTTTAGCTTATGGAAAAAATCACCCTTATGGTGAATTCGCGACGGTAGAGAATACTGAAAAGGTAACTCTTCAGGATGTAGAGAAATTCTATAATAATTACTTCAAACCTGCCAATGCATACCTGGTGGTAATTGGAGATGTAAAGACTTCAGAAGTAAAGAAACTAGCAGAAAAGAACTTTGGAAGCTGGGCAAAAGGAGCTCCTACTACAAAGGAACTTCCAGAAGTAACTAACGCATCAGGAACACAGATCAACCTGATCGATATGCCAAATGCGGTACAGAGTGAATTAAGACTTCAGAATACGATCGATCTGAAAATGTCTGACGATGATTATTTCCCTGTTTTGGTTGCTAATCAAATCTTAGGAGGAAGTTTCGGTAGTTACCTTAACATGAACCTTAGAGAAGATAAAGGATATACCTATGGAGCTAGAACCAGTACTGGCGCAGATAAATACGCTTCAAGATTCATTGCTTCTGCAAGTGTAAGAAATGAGGTTACAGATAGCGCTATTGTAGAATCACTTAAAGAGATCAACAGAATTAAAACTGAACTGGTTGAAGCTGAAACTATTGAAAATGCGAAGAGCAAATTCGCTGGTGATTTTGTACTTAGACTGGAAAGCCCTGCAACTCTTGCTAATTACGCTCTAAACATCAAGACAAATGATCTTTCTGATGATTTTTATGAGAATTACCTGAAGAGAATCAACGAGGTTACTGCTGAAGACATTAAACGTGTAGCAAACAAATATTATCAAATTGATAATATGAGAATTGTAGTTGCTGGTAAAGCTTCTGATATTGCTGAAAACCTTGAAAAGGTTAAATTCAACGGAAAAACTATCCCGGTAAAATATTACAATAAGCTTGGAGATGAAATCGAAAAACCAGTGGCTAAGGAAATAGATCCTTCTGTAACTGCAGAGACTGTATTTTCTAAATACATTGAGGCAATTGGTGGTAAAGATGCTGTAAATAATGTTGAAAGCATGGTTATGCTTGCGCAGGCTGAAATTCAGGGTATGAAATTAGACCTTGAAATGAAGAGAACTACAGATGGTAAAATGAACCAGTCTATCTCTATGGGTGGAAACGTGATGAACAAGCAGGTATTCAATGGTGAAACTGGGTATGTGATGGCTCAGGGGCAAAAAATGCCTTATAATGAAGAGCAGATCGCTATGGCTAAGACAGACGCCCAGCTTTTCCCTGAACTTAACGCTGCAGATGCTGAAGTTGCAGGTATAGAAAAAGTAAACGGTGAGGATGCTTACGTTGTTGAAATGGATGAGAATAATAAGAGCTTTTACTCTGTTGAGTCTGGATTAAAAATACAGTCAATTAAAACTGTTAGCCAGGCAGGTCAAACAATGACTATCCCAACAGGTTATAGTGATTACAGAGAAGTAGAAGGAATTAAAGTTCCTTACTTAATATCTCAAAGCATGGGACCTCAATCATTTGAGTTTAAAGTTTCTGAGATCCTTATTAACGAAGGTGTATCTGAAGAAGATTTTGCAACGGAGTAATTATTGCGGAAATAAAATATTAAAAGCCCCGGAAACGGGGCTTTTTTTATGTCGTAATTTTCTTTTTTCCAAGCGAAATATTCCGGGATCTATTTACGATAAACACCCCTACCAGAATTACAAAAGCAGAGATCAACTGCCAGAAACTAAAAATTTCGTCATCTAAAATACCCCAGCCAATTGCTACAATAGGTATCAAATAAGTTACTGAAGAAGTAAATACAGGATCTGAAATTTGCACCAGTCTGTTGAAAATTATCTTCGCCACACCAGTATTGATCACACCTAAAATGAAAACATAAAAGATAGACCACTTAAACTCTGAAGAGTAAACTGTCACTTCAAAGAATCCACTACTATAAAGGATTATTAAAGCAGGAATAATTAACACTAAAAAACTTCCAGCCGTTAAACCCAATGCCGACACATGATTTAAATGCGCCTTTAAAATATTTACATTAAAACCGTAACAAATAGTCGCTCCTATTACCAAAAGAGAAAACCAGTAATTCTGGTCGGGATTAATACTTGCACCGCTTAAAATGAGTCCTAGCGTCCCCAGCAGCCCCACAAAAACTCCTATTACCTTATTTCTACTAAGAACTGCTTTGAAAAACCAGAACCCAAATACCATGGTTAACAAGGGAACCGTTGCATTTAATATTGAAGCGATGGCACTATCTATCTCAGTTTCTGCAAAGGCAAAGAAATATACAGGAAAAAAGGAACCTAATAATCCGGAGATGGTGATCCATTTCCATTCCTTAAGATTTAATGCAGACAACTTATTAAAGCCAACTACCATTAAAAACAAAGCTGAAAATAGAATTCTCAACGACCCCACCTGTAAAGGAGTTAAACCAACAAGCCCCTTTTTAATCAATATAAAAGAACTTCCCCAAATTATGGATAGGGTGATCAAATAGATCCATTTTAAATTTTTCAATGCCGGCTTTTTTAATTCAAGCTGCGAAGATATATTTTAGGAATGGTTTTAAAATAAAAAATCCATTCCAATAGGATTGGAATGGATTTTCAAACATTATATACAAACTTCAATTACAATTGCTCAGTAAATGGAGTTGGAAATGCATCAATAACATTATCGCCAGAACGATCTAATGGCACATTTGCTTCATTTAGCATATCTAATCTTCTTAAGTCGATCCAACGATGCCCTTCAGCAAATAAGGAATATCGTCTCTGTTTTAAGACTTCCTGTAATAGACTGGTATCATCAGTGGCTCCCGAGTAATCAGGTAGACCTGCTGCGTTTCTTACAATATTAATTGCTTCAACCGTTTCATCATTATCAACACCTATATTAGCTTCAGCATAAATTAAGATCAACTCCTCATTCCTGATTAAATAAACCGGATCTACATTGCTTTCATAAACTGCCACCTGATAATCGGCAGATAATCCATCAAACGAAGTTCCATCAGGTAACTCAACTACTTTTTCATCTACCCTTGTATCTCCTGCCTCAGCATCATCAACCCAGGAATCATGAGCCATAAATTCCTGACCCGACTGTAAAGGCACATGAAATTGGGCATTCGATATGTCATTTCCACTCAAGCCAAAAACGTGTGCCGGCCCCTCATAAAGATCTCCATTAAGATCTAAAAAAGAATCTTCTAACAAACTAAGAACCAATTGGTCATTACCTTGATACAGGGCAACTCTGGCAGCGATAGCTCTGTTAAATTCACTAAAGGTAGAAGCAGTGTCAAAACCATCAAATCCTGAACTAAGACTAACAAAATCATCTGATGCATTAGCCAGATCTGAATCTGCCTCATTCAGTAAATTCATAATAGCAGTCAGTGCTTCCTCATAAGAAACATTTGGCCCTAAATTATCCGGATCTGCAACATCAATACGAATTCCATTATCGTATTGTCTATTGGCAACCATTAATAAAGCATATGCCTTTAAAGTTTTCGCATAACCGTAATAACTGTTTTTTTGTTGTTCATCAAATCCTGCAACAGAATTTTCAACAGCTTCAATTAATATATTGGCCGATTTCACAACCTTATACCATGCGGCATATGATCTTGTAGTTAAAAAGCCATTATTATCTAAAGGCCCCTTTAAGAGTTCTCCCGTAAAACGAGGATCAACTCCTGTAAGATCATAATAATCTCTACCTAAAATACTAACAGTATCATAGTGAAATTCTAAATCACTTCGCATAATAGCTTCCAGACCTGTAGCTAGCAGCATTATATCTGCCTCGCTTGAACCCTCTTCAAAACTACTTACCGTAGGTGCATTAGGATTTTCGATGTCTTCTAATTCGCAACCCGAAAAGAGTATTAATGCAAACATGAAGACGATTGATATTGATATTTTTTTCATGATTGTTTTTCTTTTAGAAGTTAACATTTAAATGAAAATTCACAAACTTTGATGTTGGGTATGGTGTCACCTCCACATTGTTTGCCAATACATTATTTCCGAAGTTGGAAACCTCAGGGTCATAACTATTATAATCAAAGATGTTAATTAAGTTTCTTCCAGAAACACCAACTTTAATATTATTAGCATATTTAATAAGTCCATCAGGAAGAGTATAAAATAAACCAATCTCCCTAAGTTTTAAATACCCTGCATCTTCAATTAGAGGTTCTGGGTTTAAAAATGCTTGGCTCGCTCTATAATCTCCATTAGAAAGCTGCCCATTTGGATCTAAACCTGTATCATTATAATCCCAGGTAGTTCCTGCTAGGTCATATAATAAGGTAGTTAGATTGATATTATCGCCACCTTTTTTCCAATGCCATAAGAACGTAAAATCAAAGTTTTTATAACTAATTTCATTATACCAGGACATCTGAAAGTCTGGTTCTGCATTTCCATATACAAAGAAACCATCTCCTTCAGGATCTCTTTGTGCTATTTCTTCTGCCGTATAGGCATCAGCATCGTAAGTCCCTACTATTTGGGTCGCACTTTTCCCTTCCTGAATTAAAAAGGTACCCAAGGCTGCAGCAAATCCGCCATTAGTGAAGGCAGGAACATCTAAACTAGTAACTTCAGATTCGTTTTTCCACCATTTAAGACTTGCATTCCATGAGAAATCATCCTTTTGCATTACTATGGCATTCAAACCTAATTCCACACCCCTATTTTCAAGTTCACCACCATTAACCACTTCGGTAGTAAATCCTGAAGAAGTTGGGAATTGCGATTGAATAAGCAGATCTTCAATAGTTTTATTATAAACAGAAACTGAAAAATCCAGTCTGTTATCAAACAATCCAAAATCTAATCCGTATTCCAGTTCTTTTTGTCTTTCAGGACCAATACTTGAGTTTCCTCTCAAATTAGCCGGACTTAATCCCGATCTACCATCAATAAACTGAGCATTCATCAACGAGAACCGATCGTTAAAATTAGGGAAGCGACCTGCCTCACCATACGCGATTCTTGGTTTTAGTGTGCTTATTGCCTCACTAGACCAAAAATCAAATTGATGCAGATTAATAGCTAAGTTCGCTTTTGGGTAGTAATACATCTCATTTGCATCACCATTATTGGTTGATTTATCACCTCTAATTCCAAAAGTACCAATAATTTGATCCTTGAAATTAATTTCTTCCTGGGCAAAAAATCCTTTATCCCTTTGAGGTCGAATAACTTGTTGAGTTGACACATTAGTTGATTGACCCAGATTGGTTTGAGAACCATTTAGCCCAGTAGCAATAGTTATAACAGTGTTTCTATTGAAATCCTGTAGAAAACTACCTGCTTGAGTTGTAAATGCCAAACCATTATCCATATCATAATTATGCACTAAGAAAGCTGATAAGTTGTAATTTGTATTTACCGTTGTCCCAGAAATAGACACACCTCCTAATGAAGTTGGATCTCTAAAATAGGTTAGTCCACTTGGAAAAATACTTGTAGTCCTCAAGGTATATTGATCAAAACCGCCTTCTAATACTAATTTCAGTCTTTGATTGTCGGTCGTTAATAATTTCACATTAGTCTTGGCACTACCTATGAAACGATTAACTTCCTCCCTGTTCGTAGTTAAAGCTACGGTCTCCAGCACGTTGGACCCAGCGCCTCCCTGAGGATAAATTCCGTCAACTGGTGATAAATCTTCCCATGGATACGTAAAGGCTAAAGCATAACCTACAGTTCTATTAGCATTACCGTTATTGAAAAAACCTCTGTCTGATTGTGAGTTTATATAATTGCTAGTTATGTATAAATCCAGCCAATCGTTGAATCTCTGACCAATATTTAATCTTACAGAACTTTTCTCATAACCAGTATTATCTACTAGTCCAGGCTCATTTCTATGAGTCGCTCCGAAAAAGTAATCTGTTTTATCGTTTGCTCCAGACGTTGAAAAACGAGTTGTGGAAGAAACAACTGTATTATCAAAAAGTTCCGCTTCATAATCCCTTAAGGTTGGATTATTAGGTCCCCCAAGAGCAGTTATTTGTTCCTGAGTATAATCTCTTAGACCAAGCAGTTGAGTTGGGCTTCTTAATCCTACAACCTGAGAGAACGAAACTTTAGGTTTTCCTAATTTTCCTCTTTTAGTAGTTATAAGCACTACCCCGCCGGCAGCTCGAGATCCATAAATTGCAGCAGCCGAAGCTCCTTTTAGAATCTCCACGCTTTCGATATCCTGTGGGTCGATATCTGCGATACGGTTAGAAGCATCATCTTGATTGGTTGAAGGGTTCCCTCCACCAGCTGCCTCACTAACTATATTGTTACCCAGACCAATAGAAGAGTTATCTACATAAACACCGTCAACGATAAATAATGGTTGCTGATCTCCAAAAATAGATGTCACACCTCTTAAACGCATAGATATACCACCTCCGGGAGCACCAGAATTGGCTTTAATTTCCGCACCGTTAAATTTACCCGAAAGTGCACCATCCAGTCCAGACTGAACCGTAACTCCGGTTAATTCTTCAGCGGAAACCGAGGCTACAGCATTGGCTGCATTCGCACGTTTTGTAGAAGATGCTAATCCTGTAACAACCACTTCATCTAATGCAGCGGCAGATTCAACAAATTGAACAGTCATTGGAGAATTTGTTGTAACATTTATCTCCTGAGTTTCGAATCCTAGATACGAGAATACCAAGGTTGTAGGGAGTGATTGTACGGTAATTGAAAAATTACCTTCGAAATCACTGGTAGTTCCATTACTAGTTCCTTTCTCAACTACATTAACAAATGGAACAACCTCTCCGGTTGCTTCATTTATTGTTTTTCCTTCCAGGACTTCTTGTGACAGGAGTAATGAAGGGCAAAGTAGAAAGAAAATCACTTTGAAGTAACTCAAAGAAAATTGCCTCATAATTGCTAAATTTTTAGTTTGTTTAACAATTATAAGGTTTTTTGTCAATTAAATAACATTGTACTTGAATATATTACAAACAGGAGGTTGTTAATAATTCCATTTTAAACTCTCCATTAAGTGACGAATATCCTTTTTAAGATATTCAGCTGCAGGAACAATGGAGTCAAAATTTGGAAGGCTTTGAAAATAGACCGATCCAGTGAGAAAATGGTCGGTACTATCGGTTAAATAGAACTGAGCTTGAGAAGCAGCATCTCCATCAACTTCATAAAACATTCCATACGTTTTATTAAAGTCATTGGTGTACACATCCCCTTCAATTACATCAGCCTTTATAGTGTGCTGTAATGGCAATTTTTGAGCATCTGTAAGCAACGAATCCAGATTGTTCTTCACCGGCTGATAGGTTATAAAAATAGATCCTTTCATTTGATCATAATCCAGCTGAATCCAGCAGGGAATACGGTTCCTAGATGGAGAAACCTGTGCAATAGAATTTTTTTCAAATGTATATGGACATCCTATATCTATTCTATTATATTCAGCTTCGGGATATTCTAAAGATAGAAATCCTTTAGGTTTTGGTTTAGGATCATCCTTACAGGAAATACATAAAAACGAAATTGCTAAAATGGCCAAAATCAATCTCATACAGCCTCTATACTCAGTTTAATTTGCTTGATTCGCTTATCGTCTATCACCTCGATCTTAAAGGAATAATTCAGAAAGGTTATTACATCATTCTTCTTAGGGAAACCTCCGGAAATTTCAAGTAAAAAACCTGCCATAGTATCTGCTTCTCCTTTTTGATCTTCAAAGACCGTATGATCTTCAATCTTAGCAATTTTATAAAAGTCTTTTAGAGGGGTTTTTCCTTCAAAAACAAAATTATTCTCATCTAGTTTAGAATAGATAAGGTCCTCATCATCAAACTCATCACTTATATCACCAACAATTTCTTCAATAATATCTTCCAGGGAAATAAGACCACTTGTACCACCATACTCATCAACAACGATCGCAAGGTGATTTTTCTTGTCCTTAAATTCATTTAAAAGATCATCCAGTTTTTTGTTTTCGGGCACAAAATATGGTTCACGTAAAAGACTGGTCCAATCAAAGTTTTTTGCATTCAAATATGGCAAAAGATCTTTTATGTAAAGTATACCTATTACATTATCCACATTTTCACGGAAAACCGGAATCCTAGAATAACCGTTTTCAATTATTTCAGGAAAAATATCTGTAAACGAACTTTCTTCGTTCAGGGCGAAAATATCCATACGTGGTCGCATCACCTGTTTGGTATCTGTATTCCCGAAACTAACGATTCCCTGCAATATTTTTTGCTCTTCCCTGGTTGTATCTTCTTCGCTGGTTAACTCCAAAGCCTGAGAAAGATGATCTATAGATATGAACGATCTTTGCTTACCGAATTTCTCATGGAAATATAGGGTAACCACACGCATGGGAGTGCTTAACGGTGAAAATAGAGTATCCAGAACATTGATAGGATAGGCCATAAAATTAGAGAACTGAACCTTATTTCTGCTTGCATAAACTTTCGGCAGTATCTCTCCGAACAAAAGAATAAGAAAGGTCACCAGACCAACTTCAAATAGAAAACGAAGATCCACACCATAGAATTCGGTATTAACCCCGGCGAACAGATCATCGGCGAGATTATCAAACAAGAGAACAATGGCAATATTAATGAAGTTGTTTGCTACAAGTATCGTAGCTAAAAGCTTCTTAGGCTTTTCAAGTAGATTGATAACAATATTCTGCGTCTTAGACCTTTTCCCGTCTTCGGTAATAAAATTAGCCGGGGTTAGGGAAAAGAATGCTACTTCTGCACCTGAGATCAAGGCAGAACATAACAAAAGCACAAATAAAAATATCAAGCTTATAAGATGGGTAAGTCCCATTGTGGTCCACAACAAAAGCAAACTGGGAGGCTCCGAATCCAAAGGCAAAAATTTTAATTAAACTTAGAATGGTAAATCGTCTTCCTCTTCTTCCTGAGAGTAAGACTCATTCTTATTTGCAAAGTTATCACTTTTAGGTTTAGCCGGCTGACTTCCTGACATTTGAGAATTGCTTCCTGAAGGTTCTGCTGAGGATTCATTCTTTGGAGTTAAGAAAGTGAATTCTGTACAATGAATTTCTGTTGAATATTTCTCAACGCCCTGGTCATCCTGCCATTTACGAGTTTTAATACGCCCTTCGATGTAAACCTTATCTCCTTTTTTCAGATATTTTTCGCAAATCTCGGCAGCTTTATTTCTAACTACAACGTTATGCCATTCGGTATTCGTAACACGTTCACCGGTAGTTCTATTGGTATAACTTTCGTTAGTAGCAAGTGGGAAGCGGCCTATAGAGCCACCACCTTCAAAATAATGCATTTTTACGTCATCTCCTGTATGCCCTATTAACATTACTTTGTTTAATGTACCTGTCATCACTTTACTTTTTTATAACCGAAAAACGGTTTTATTGGATTAAAATTTATTCTAAAATACTAAAAATTTTCAGCTGAATATTCAAAAACAGGCAAAGATATAAACAAGAACCTATTTATAATCATCAGGGAGATATTCATTCAAAAAATTTCCTATCAACACCGGGACCGGATAATCCAGCACCTTATCCAGGCTTACTGTATTTTTAGGAGCTTCATTAGAATTTACCAGCCAGAAACGAGTAAATAGATGTTGATGAGATAATTTATGAATCACAGGATCTTCATTATATAATTCCACAGAATAATTTTCACCCTCAATGAATTCAATAAAAGACTCATATTGTTTTAGTTCATTCTCGCCAATAAGTTTTTCAGATTCTATTAATGGAAATTGATACAGACCATTCCATATACCCTTGCCAGAACGTTGCTCTAGAATAGTTTCATTATTTTCAAGATCAAAGACCAGGTAATTAAAATATCGCTTTTTAACCTTGGTCTTTTTCAGCTTTACAGGCAATTCTTTAATAGAACTGTCTTTAAGGGCGAGACATTTGTCATTAAAAGGGCAGGTTTCACAATATGGATTTTGAGGTTTGCAATGCAAGGCTCCAAACTCCATAATAGCCTGATTAAAAGTAGCCGGGTCTTTCTTATCTAATAATTCTGTAGCCAGGCTTTTAAACTCCTTTATTCCTACCGTACTATTAATAGGAGTATCAATTCCATATATCCTGGACAGCACTCTATATACATTTCCATCTACAACTGCCACCGGCTCATTATAACAAATTGAAGCGATAGCGCTGGCCGTGTAATCGCCAACACCTTTCAGTTTTAAAAGACTCTTATAAGTATCTGGAAACTTCCCGTTAAGTTCATTGGCAACATATTTTGAGGTTTCATGAAGGTTCCTGGCCCGGGAATAATATCCTAATCCCTGCCAGAGCTTCATAACTTCGTCTGTTGATGCATTAGCCAGGTCAAAAACAGTTGGATAGGCTTCAATAAACTTATAATAATAAGGCAAACCCTGCTCTATTCGCGTTTGCTGAAGCATTATTTCGCTAAGCCAGATGTGGTACGGTTCGTGAGTCTTTCTCCATGGCAGATCACGTTTATTTTGCAAGTACCAATGTATCAGAATGTTGGAAAAAACCATAGTAAATAAAGAATGTTGACAATAATAGGAGTTTATTCCGTTATTATTAGTGAATTAGGTTTGAAATATTGCAGATTTAATTCTTATATTTGCCCCCTTGAAAAATTGAAACCCCATTAATAACTTTAAATAGCACGAAAATGACGAAAGCAGATATCGTAGCAAACATTTCAGAAAAACTAGGAATGGAAAAAGGAGACGTACAGGCTACAATCGAATCTTTTATGGATGAAGTGAAAACTTCTCTTGAGAGTGGAGATAACGTATACCTTAGAGGTTTTGGAAGTTTTGTTGTAAAGACTAGAGCTGAGAAAACCGGTAGAAACATTTCTAAGAATACTACAATTAAGATTCCTGCACACAACATTCCGGCATTTAAGCCTGCGAAAATTTTTGTTGAAGGTGTTAAAACGAATGTTGAGGTAAAATAATTGATTCCTTCCGCATTGCGGGGGCTCAAAAGAACTTTATATTAATTTTAAATGATATTGCACTATGCCAAGTGGTAAGAAAAGAAAAAGACATAAGGTGGCTACGCACAAGCGTAAGAAAAGAAGAAGAGCTAATCGCCACAAGAAAAAGTAGTGTGACAACTACTTTTTTTATTTAATCGTTCTTTGAAATCGAAACCCCCGACAGAATTCCTATGTCGTTGTGGTTTCTTCAGGATTCAAAACCTGTGAAAAAATAATGTTTAATCCATCTATGTTTGTTCTATAACAGATATGGATAAAAAATCTGGAAGTGTGGACAAAGAATTAATTATCCGGTCCGAACCTTCTGCTGTAGATTTTGCCTTATTAAAAGATGGAAAACTTGTTGAACTCAACAAGGAAGAAGACAGTAATAAATTTAATGTTGGGGATATTTATATTGCCAAGATTAGAAAAGCTGTACCTGGGTTAAATGCCGCATTTGTAAATGTTGGCTATGAGAAAGATGGTTTTTTACACTATCATGATCTGGGACCTCAGGTCTCTTCTTTATTGAAGTTCATAAAACGTGTAAGCACAGGTAAATTAAAAGATTATTCTTTAAAGAATTTTACTTTTGAAAAGGATATAGACAAAAACGGCTCTATTGCCGATGTCTTAAAATCAAATCAGTCGCTACTGGTTCAAATAGTCAAAGAACCAATCTCTACAAAAGGCCCAAGAATAAGCTCTGAGCTTTCATTACCCGGCCGTTATATTGTATTAGTACCTTTTTCAAACCGAATTTCAGTTTCTCAGAAAATTGAAAGCAAAGACGAAAAGGAACGCCTAAAGAGACTGGTAAAAAGCATTAAGCCCAAAGGTTTTGGGGTTATTGTTAGAACCGTAGCCGAAGGCAAAAAAGTAGCAGAACTGGACAGAGATCTCCAAAATTTAGTAGGTCGCTGGACAGCAATGTGTAAAAAATTGTATAAACCGCATCATCCTTCTAAAGTACTGGGAGAATTGAACAGGGCCTCGTCCCTGCTAAGAGACATTTTTAATGACTCCTTTACTTCTATTTGCGTAGATGATGAAACGCTTTATACACAAATTAAAGATTATGTGAGCGAAATTGCTCCAGAAAAAGAATCAATCGTAAAATTGCATCAATCCAACCAACCCATTTTCGAAAAGTTTGGTATCGAAAGACAAATTAAAACTTCCTTTGGGCGCACCGTATCCATGAGTAAAGGCGCCTACCTGGTCATAGAACATACAGAAGCTATGCACGTCGTAGATGTGAATAGTGGTAACCGTTCCAACAAATCCAAAAACCAGGAAGATACCGCATTAGAAGTGAACATGATTAGCGCTACCGAGATCGCCCGCCAGTTACGACTACGTGACATGGGAGGGATTATCGTAGTAGACTTCATAGACATGAATAAAGCCGAAAACAGAAAAACGCTTTATGATCACCTTCGTAATGAAATGAGTGATGACAGGGCAAAACACAAGATATTGCCCCCAAGTAAATTTGGATTAGTACAAATTACGAGACAGCGCGTAAGGCCCGAAATGAACATCAAAACCCGCGAGGAAAACCCGAACGGTGATGGTGAAATTGAAGCACCAATTAGTTTGGTGAACAAGATCAAAGTAGACCTTGAAAAACTGATCAAGAAAGAACATAAAAAGATCACGCTTAGCGCACATCCATTTATTGCAGCCTTTTTAACTAAAGGCTTTCCATCTCCCCGATCTAAGTGGTTTGTTGACCACAAACGTTGGGTGAAAATTTTACCTCGCGATGCTTACACGTATTTAGAGTACCACTTTCACGATAAAGACGGGAAAGTGATCAAATAACAAAAAACGCCTTTCAAGCAATTGGGAGGCGTTTTTTTTATGCCTTGTTTCAAGCTTGGTTCAATCAATTTACTCTTTTGAGATAAAAAAGTAACGCTATAAGCTTTAACTCCCAACTTTTAGTAATTAAGCAACAAAGCTTTAGTACAGCTTTAACTTAACCGACTGTTTTTCAGGATTAGATTTATACTTTATTAACCAATAAATATAAAATCATGAAAGATTTAAAAGATTTGTTCGAACATCAATTAAAGGATCTTTACAGCGCTGAAAGTCAGCTTATCAAAGCCCTGCCAAAAATGGCCAAAAATGCGCATGACAAGAAGCTCAAAGATGCTTTCGAATCTCATTTAGCAGAAACTAAAGAGCAAAAAGAACGTATAGCTGAAATATGTAAAGAACTCGGAATTAAACCAACCGGGGAAACCTGCAAGGCAATGAAAGGCCTTATTGAGGAAGCGGAGGACTTGTTAAAAGAAGATGCTTCAGAAGAAGTGAGAGACGCAGGGTTGATTGCAGATGCCCAAAGAGTGGAACATTATGAGATTGCTGGCTATGGTACGGTAGTTCGTTATGCAAAAGAACTGGGCCACAAGGATATTGCCGCAAAGCTACAGAAAACCCTTGATGAAGAATATGATGCAGACAATAAACTGGACAAACTTGCTGAAGGTCGCCTGAATAAGAAGGCCAAAAAATAGCAATTATTAAGTAGTGAACTAAAAAAGCCTTCCCTTCAGGAAGGCTTTTTTTATGAAATAAAACAACCTCAACCACTAAAAATAATCTGAATAAAACTCAATAATCTATATTTGAAGTATGAGAAAATATTCAATTTTCATAAGTATAATTACCCTAATTTTTGGTTTTACCTTTTATGGAGAACCGGTTTCAATTCAAATTTTCAATACAGAATATGTTATGGCCGCTGAAGTATTGTGTTTCGCGGTCTGGTTAATTCTAACTCTACTAATTCAGGCTATTAATTTAAAAAGATACTTCTCACGTAATGAAGCATGATCAAAAGTCCTATACCGTACAAGAAGCTTTGCAAAAACTTATGCATTATTGCGCCTATCGGGATAGATCACAAAAAGAAGTGGAAGATAAACTTGATGAACTAAGAATGATCCCTGAAGCAAAAGAAAAGATCATTATTTCCCTTATGCAGGAAAATTTTCTGAACGAAGAAAGATTTGCCAGAAGTTTTGTGAGAGGAAAATTCAGGATCAAAAAATGGGGTCGTATAAAGATCACCCAGGAACTTAAAAAGAAAGAGATTTCAGCGCCGATCATTAAACTGGGACTTTCTGAAATAAAAGAATCAGACTATAGAAAGACACTGTACGAACTTGCCGAAAAGAAGGTGGAGAAAATTACTGAACCCAATGCCTATAAAAAGAAAAAGAAACTGGCAGATCATCTTTTAAGAAGAGGATACGAGTCTACACTAGTTTTTGATTGCGTTAACGAAATTATAGACTAATATCATTCTTTTTATGTGTACGCTTAATAGCCTGTTCATTTTTATAATCTATCCACTTCTGCCCCCTAAGCTTACGCATATAATTATCGAAATATCTCATAAATATAAGATTATAAACAGCTTTAGAAAAGTTGGTTAAAGTACGTGGAGTCGCCCTAAGACTCATTGAAAATCCTGCCGTTAAATACGTCATATGATGCCAGTAACCTTCAGGCATATATAAGGTGTCACCGTGATTGAGTTCTGTGATATACCCCTCTGCTTTTATAAGAGCAGGAAACTTCTCATAATCTGGATCATTAAAGTTAATATCCTCCCTGGCTATTAAAGCATGAGGTACTTTATACAAGTGTTTACTTTCTGAAGGCGGGAAAAGGATACATTGTTTTTTGCCCTGGAAATGAAAATGCAGAATATTCGCATAATCTATGTCATAATGCATAAAGACGCTGGAGTTCTGGCCACCAAAAAATAACATTGGTAATTGTCTCAGAAACCTCAAGCCAATATCGGGAAACTTAAAATCTTTCTGAAGACGAGGCACTTCTTTCATTAGATGATATAAGAAGATGCGGTAATTTGTAGGACCAGATTTTAAATGATCTATATACTCAGACATTTTCATTTCAGCATGCGCCTCGTTGAATTTATACTTCGAAGAAATAGGACGATCATCATATAACGGTACCGTTTTGTCGCCTGCAAGTTGCTTAATATAATCGAAGTTCCATTTTTTATAAGCCGGCCAATCTTCTATTAATTCCTCTATTACCACTGGCTTTTGAGGCTGAACATAATCGCGCAGAAAATCTGATTTCGATATTCGTTGAATTCTAGGTATCTGCTTTAATTTCATTTGCTCGTGCTTCATTCCTTTATACCTGCGTTTTTATGAGTTCTCCTAATGGCAATTCGATTCTTATAATCTATCCAATCCTGACCTTTCATTTTACGCATAATATTGTCATAATTACGCATAAATAGAAGATTATTCAAAACCTCAGCGATCTGCTTTGGGGACTTAGGAAGCGATCTTAAAGTTAAAGACAGGCTTGGTGTCTCATATTTAATAAAGTGCCACCAGTGGCTTGGTATGTACAGGGCATCACCATGCTTTAACCTCGCCTCGTAACCTTTTGCCTTCGCCAGAGCAGGATATTTCTCAAAATCTGGATTATCCATATCTATAATCTCCATACTTACGATAGAGTAAGGAACCTTATAAAGGTAACCAGATTGATCTGGAGGATAAAGGATCACCTTTTTTTCACCAACAAAATTGAAATGAAAATTATTTGCAAGATCCATATCATAATGCATCACTACCTTAGAACCTTCACCACCAACAAAAAGAACTGGTAGCTTTTTAAAGAATTTTACTCCTAGGTCTGGATATTGAAAATCATCAACTAATTCGGGACAATTCTGAAGTAAATTAAAGAAGAACATCCGCAGATCTGAAGGTCCTTTTTCAAGAATATCAATGTATTCTTTGAACGGAATCTTCATTGCAGGTCCGTGAGAATTCTGCCTTCCTGTTGCAGGTTTACCATCATACACAGGAACTACAACGTCTCCGGTTTTGTCCCTGAAATATTCAAAATTCCATTTTTCCTTCGCCGGCCAGTCTTCAGTAAGGTCCTCAATAATAACCGGGCGTTTTGGAACAAAATATTCCCTAAGAAAATCTTCTTTAGAAAGATCTCTTCTTCTGGGAATATTTTGAAGATCGAGTTCCAATTATCGTAAGTTAAATGCTATGCCTTAGTTTTTGCTTTCTGCTGAGCCTCAAGATTTCTATCAATTTTATGTGCAGGGCGAGTCCATTTTGGTTTTTCTCCCTGTGCCTGATATTTAGAATTTTCAGCATCTACACTTTCCGGCTGAGATTTCTTCTCGAATGCTTTCTGAGGATTTAGCCCAAGCATTTTGAACATTTCCATATCCTCATTCACGTCTGGATTTGGAGTAGTCAACAATTTATCGCCCGCAAAGATAGAATTGGCACCGGCAAAGAAACACATTGCCTGTCCTTCTCTACTCATCTGAGTTCTTCCTGCCGAAAGTCTAACCTGGGTTTCTGGCATCACGATCCTGGTAGTTGCAACCATTCTTATCATATCCCAGATAGGCACCGGTTTTTGCTCTTCTAGTGGAGTTCCTTCAACAGGAACTAAAGCATTGATCGGCACAGATTCCGGCTGAGGATTTAAAGTAGAAAGAGCCACTAGCATTCCTGCACGATCGGCTTCACTTTCTCCCATTCCTATAATTCCACCGCTACAAACCGTAACGTTGGTTTTTCTAACATTCCCGATAGTGTCCAGTCTATCCTGGTAACCACGGGTAGAAATAACTTCTTTATAATATTCTTCTGAAGAATCCAGGTTATGATTATATGCATAAAGACCAGCCTCCGCCAATCTTTGTGCCTGATTTTCGGTGAGCATACCAAGCGTACAACAAACTTCCATATCCAGTTTATTGATGCTTCTTACCATTTCAAGGACATTATCAAATTCTTCCCCATCCTTCACATTTCTCCATGCAGCACCCATACATACTCGAGAACTACCAGAAGCTTTTGCTCTAAGTGCCTGTGCTTTCACCTGATTCACGCTCATAAGATCATTCCCTTCCAGATCTGTATGATAACGGGCTGCCTGGGGGCAGTATCCGCAATCTTCAGGGCAACCACCGGTCTTTATAGAGAGTAGGGTTGAAACCTGAACGGTATTAGGATCGTGATGTTGACGGTGAATTGTAGCCGCTTCGTAAAGCAACTCCATAAAAGGCTTATTATATATTTCGAGGATCTCTTCTTTAGTCCAGTCGTGTTTTAGTGCCATGTAATTAGATTTGTATTCAAAAATAAAGAAAACTGAGGTTTAATAAGGAATGCTTCCTTAAGTTTTATAAAGGGGAAGCTAACAATTTTTATTTTCTTCCTATCAGGATCGAAACAGCATTTCCCCCAAAGCCTACAGAGTTGACTAATATTTTTTCTAGTTTATCTGGTTTCTGTTGAAATTCTGAAAACGGCACTGGTAAGAATTGTTGATGCTGAAGCATTAGAACGGCCATTTGCAGACTCAGTATTCCGGAAGCTGCGAAGCTATGCCCGGTTTTCCATTTATTACTGGTCATCGCTGGTAATCTATCTGTAAATACTTTTTTTATCGCATTCACTTCGGCCAGATCACCTCCAATAGTTCCGGGAGCATGCATCACAACCGCATCGATCTCATTTACATTTAGATCTCCAATAGCCATTTTCATGGATTTTTGCAGACATTTTCCATTTTTTGAAAGGGAAGCGCCATGCTTCAATTTTTCATTTGCATAACCTACACCCTCTATGCTAGCCAATGAATTATTTTCTTCTGAAGAACTCAGAGTGACCATTCCGGCTCCTTCACTTAAGATCATCGAGTTTCTGGACTTCTCCATATCCAGCGCTCTACAGGGAAATTCGTTATCTTCTGTAGCATAGATCTTCATTGCTTTCATCTGGGCTAGTGTAAATCCTGTAAGTGGCGCTTCACTCCCACCGGCAAGAAAACTTTTAGCCATTCCGCTTTCCAGCCAGGCAATAGCATTCAATACTGAATGCATCCCGGTGGAACAGGTAACTGAATGAGAAAACTCCGGACCATTGAGCTGAAGATCCTGAGCAACCCAGGAAGAAATATTTCCTAAAGTGGTAGATGGTGAGGTATAAGTAGAAGACCTTCCGGTTTCAATATATTCTGAATGATATTTTTCGAATAGACCGGTCGCACCTCTACTGCTACCAATATTAATTCCCGCATCCAGATCTGAAATTTCGAGATCCTTAAAAGCAGATCTGGCCGCAAGAATTGCATATAATACCGAATTATCCAGATAACGGTATTTGGAATCACTCTCTCTTAAATCCTCTACATCCTTTTGTTGAACTTCAGACAGGCTTCCAACCCAGGAAGCATCTCCTCCAGCTCCTTTTAAATGAAAAAAATGTTGATTGTTTAGGTAGTTTTTCCAGATCTCATCAGAAGTTTTTCCCAGTGGAGAAAACGAACCTATAGAACTTATGGAAATCTGTTTTTTCAAAAGCTTAATTTTTGAGCAAAAATAAGGCTCAATTGCCTACTGGCTAAATTTCGAAGGCTAAATTCTGCTCTTCTCAGGCTTGAAATAAAGGTTTTTAGTCGAAGGCATCGTCTTCTTACCACTTGCGACTTTTTCAATATCATTTTGCACTTCAGGTGAAAGCAGCTCGAACAACGGCTGATCTAATTTTGATATTTCAGGAAAAAGCGGTTCCAGAACATTATCCCACTGCTGGTAATATTTTAAAATATCATCAGGAAAAACCACTTTTCGGCCTACGCCTTCATCTTCTGGCACAAAAGACTCAGTGAGATTTAAATATCCATAATCATCGGTAAGTTCTTCGCCAATCTGAATGTTCTTTATAGCAATTTCAAAATTATAAGCTGTAGAAAGGCAGTTAGCCTTAAAACTATGATTAATATATTTAGCCACATCCCAGCATAGAATATATTCCCCCGCACTATTTCGAAAACTATACTTTTCCAGAAGCTCTCTGGTCATAGGCTTAAAGTTCTCAGGTTCTTCTGGAGAAAAAACTATATCCAGTTCATCCTGAACCCAGGTGATAGTTCCTTTTGTTATCACTTTGGTAGCAACAACTCCAAAGCCTTTTTTATCATTTATCCACTCTAATTTAGTATCAGGATGTATCATAATATTTCAGATTAACCTATCTAAATTAGATAAAAATTGAATCCGAATTTTATAATTTTTGACCGATAATAAATTTTCTAAAACACTACAAGTGATTCCTCTATCACTGCATATACTTTCTTGAGCTCTTCATCTGAAATGACATACGGTGGCACTATATAAATAGTATTTCCAAGAGGTCGAAGAAAAACTCCCTTATCCATGAAGAACTGAAACAATTTATTTCTTAGATCCCCATAGCGATCGGTCTTTATATCCAGTTCAAAGGCCATGATCACTCCTTTAGATCGGGTGTTTTTAACCCGGGGATGATGGGTAAGTTTTTGTACAAAGTCGGCATTACACCCTGATATTCGCTGAATATTCTCCTGTATATCTTTAGAAGTCAATAATTCCACTGCCGCTAACGCAGCTGAACATGCTAATGGATTTGCCGTATAAGTATGCCCGTGAAATAGTCCTTTGGCGATATCTTCGGAATAGAAAGCATCATAAATTTTTTGCGTACAGGAAGTAAGCCCCATAGGAAGTAAGCCAGCGGTTAGCGCCTTAGACATACAAATCACATCTGGCTTTTCTTCAATATAATCTGAAGCAAAATATTTACCCGTTTTACCAAACCCGGTCATTACCTCATCTGCCACTCTTACAATATCATGTTCCCTACATACTTTTAGAATCTCGTTCAGACCTTCAGCATCATGGAACTTCATGGCTGCAGCTCCCTGGATCAAAGGTTCGTAAATAAATCCGGCGATATTATGACTGGCTATGATCTGCTTAAGCTTATCAATTACTTTCTGGTTATTATCTCCGGTGGGGACAGGAATTCTTTCTACTCTTATAAAATGATCTTCGAAAGCTCCATTGTAAACCGACAATCCGGAAACCGACATTGCTCCAAAAGTATCTCCGTGGAAACCTTCTTCAAATGCCAGCATTACCTTCCGGTCATTCCCAAGATTATGATGGTATTGTAAAGCCATTTTGATCCCGATCTCAGTTGATGTAGATCCATTATCATTAAAAAATAATTTCTGCTGACCTTCAGGAAGGATTTTAATTAATGCTTCAGATAACTCAATAGCAGGTTTGTGGGTAAATCCGCTAAAAACTACCTGGTCCAGGTTTTGCATCTGCTTTGCCACTTTTGATGTGATATAAGGATTACAATGCCCATATACCGCAGTATACCAGGAAGAGATAGCATCTATATAATCATTGCCTTTATCATCTGTAAGCACACTATCTTTTGCTTTGACTACAGGTAGCATTTCCCCGGAAACCTTGTGCTGGGTTAACGGATGCCATAAATGCTTTTTATCCCTATCGGCTAAATTCTCCTGCTCCAACTTTATATCTCGCATAATTTTTCTCTAAATTTTTCGGCATATTCCAATACTACATTTTCATCAAAATATGGTTCTTCGTCTACCCTTCCAATCACCTGAACCTTGCCTATTTTCTTTATAATATTTTCAGTAGTTGGGTGTTCTTCGCCGCTAAAAATAATCCCGATCCTTTCAATCCCACGACTTTTAAGAGCTTCAATACTTAACAGCGTATGATTAATGCTTCCAAGATAATGCCTGGAAACCAGCACAACGATATCTTCTTTTGAAATTAGATCTATGATTGTCTCCTTATCATTCAAGGGGACCAGTAAACCTCCTGCACCTTCTACCACCAGGTCCTTTTTTACATGGGGAGCTTTAATTTTCTTAACCTGCAATTTAATACCATCGATCTCTGCCGAAGCGTGCGGACTCATTGGAGTATTAAGGGCATAAGCATTCTCGTGAAAAATGGTTTTATCATTCCTTACCAGCTTCTGAACTTTATGAGTGTCAGAATTTTCAAGATCACCTGCCTGGATCGGTTTCCAGTAATCTGCTTCCAAAGCTTCGGTAACTATAGCTGAAATAATGGTTTTTCCAACTTCAGTCCCTATTCCGGTAATAAAATATCTTTTCGGCATTATTTATTATTTGCTACAAAATTACCCAAGACTTTTAAGACCTCCGAAATTTCGTGCTTTGAATTATAACTATGCAGGCAGAATCTTAATCTTTCGCTTCCAGAAGGAACCGTTGGAGCAAGAATCGCCTTTACTACAAAACCATTATCCGCTAAATCTGAGGCAGCCAGTTTAACCCGTGTATTCCCAGAAATAATACAGGCATGAATTGCCGAGTCACTTTCAATAAATATATCCTGAAGATTATATTTCTGAACCTCCAACTTAAAATACTTTATGTTCTCCTTTAAATTTTTCAGAGAATCTTTGTCACTATCTAGAAACCGATACGCTGCACTGATAGCAGCTACAGAATGAGGGCTGAGCGCTGTGGTATATATAAAGCTTCTGCAAAAATTGACCAGATATTCCTTCAATTTATTGCTACATAAAATTGCCGCTCCATGACAGCCCATAGCTTTCCCGAAGGTATGGATCCTGGCAAAAACTTTACTCTCGAGTATTAATTCCTGAACCAAACCCTGTCCTTTTTCTCCAATAACGCCAGTGGCATGTGCTTCGTCAATTATTAATCTGGCATCATATTCCTCAGCCAATTCAGCAATTTTAATAAGATCTGGCATATCACCATCCATAGAAAAAACAGATTCGGTAACTATATAAATTACAGAGCCGGGCTTTTTCGAAGAAAATCGTATTAATTTACTCTCAAGATCTTCCAGATCATTATGGCGAAATTTGAAATTATTAGCGAGGCTCATTTTCAGTCCGTCCCTAATAGAAGCATGAGAATATTCATCATATATAATAATATCGCCTTTTTGCGGCACTGCTGAAAAGAAACCAATATTGGCATCATAACCAGAATTGAAGATCAAGGCAGCCTGAGAGTTATGAAAACTGGAAAGTTGATTTTCTAAAATTTTGAAAAGCGAATGATTTCCCGATAAAAGCCTTGATCCTGTTGAGCCATTTAGCCCGCCAGATTGCTGACTTATTTTTAAGGCATTATCTGTGATCAATCTGGATCTTGAAAATCCGATGTAGTCATTAGAAAAAAAATCTACCCCATTAGCAGATGGTAATAATTTCCTAAAAGAATTATCTTCTATTCTCTTCTGAAGTCTTTTCTCTAATTTTAAGGGTAATTTTTGCATTGTACAAAAGTAATCATTCACTAAAATTAATTTATGGATTGGTCATTATTCGCATTAAGAGTTGGACTTGCTACAGTTGCTGGTTTAATAATTGGTATGGAAAGGGAAATTCAGGGTAAGGAGGCAGGACTTAAAACCAATGCCCTTGTTTCACTAGGTGCCGCAATGTTTATTTTAATGTCTATGGAATTTGAAGGTGATGAATATGTAGATATTACGCGTGTACTCGGTCAAATCGTAGTGGGAATTGGATTTATTGGAGCAGGGACCATTCTGCAA
This sequence comes from Christiangramia echinicola DSM 19838, assembly GCF_000423065.1. Taxonomy (GTDB): domain Bacteria; phylum Bacteroidota; class Bacteroidia; order Flavobacteriales; family Flavobacteriaceae; genus Christiangramia; species Christiangramia echinicola. Next base: position 649,230 of record NZ_AUHG01000010.1, on the reverse strand, counting down.
AAAGGCAGGAAGGTAAAAGGACTCACTACAGCAGCTACGGTCTGGTGCAGCGCGGCTACCGGATGTCTTGCAGGTTTCGGGATGTATATAGAATTAGCTATTGTGAGTGGGATTATCCTTACTATAAACCTCGTTTTTGGTTATATAGAACATAGAATGTTGAAAAAGAAAGAGAAAGAGGAGAATACAGACTAGACTATTTGTCTTTCATTTTCGTGTGATCTACATTATCTTCTGGAGTATCATCAACAACACTTTTAAGAACATGCGTGTTCTTTTGATATTTTCCCCGTAGATCGTCCATTACAGATTTATCCCAGAGTTTTACCCCTATAAAATAGGAAGCTCTACCAATTAAATGTGCACTAACCGGGGCGGTTAGGAAAAGGAACAGAATAATTATAAATGCCTGTGAAGTCACATCGGCATTACTAAAATAGACCGTGGAAGACATTAAAACGAGTCCCACTCCAAGCGTTGCCGCTTTTGTAGTTACCGATATTCGTAAGTAGGTGTCTGGCATACGAACCAGCCCTATCGCTGCGAAAAGAACGAAAAGCGCTCCAAATGTTGCTATTACTCCTATTACTATATCTATCATTTTCTTTTTCTTTTTTCAAGATAATAAGATAAAGCTACCGTACTTAAGAAGGCGATAAGCGCCAGGATCAATGCCGTATCCATTAAGGTGGACTGGTTGTAAATAATACTATAGACTGCGATGACTCCAATCCCTGTTGTGATCAAAAGATCCAGGGAAACGATCTTATCTGCAATACTAGGCCCTTTGATAAACCTCCAGAGAATAAGCACTGCAGAAATTACCAGTACAGGCAAAATGATATAATGTAAATATTCAAATAACGTCATGATAGCACCTCCAAAATTCTTCGTTCAAATCCATCCTTTATACCTCGGATAAATTTCTCTTTGTCCTTAATATACATTGCGTGTACAAAAAGCACTTTCTTATCATTAGATACATCCAGGCTTAAAGTTCCCGGGGTTAGAGAGATCATATTAGCCAGAACGGTAATACCAATATCAGATTTCACATCTAGTGGCACCATTACGATCCCTGGGGTCATATTCAATTTTGGAGTAATTACCTCATAGGCAACCTCCAAATTGGCTTTTATCAACTCATATAAAAAGAAAAGAAGTAAAATTATCACCTTCGGAACGATCAGGAAGTATTTACTTCGTTTACGCTTTACCGAGATAAGCCATAGAATATGAAAGTTCAGGAAAAATCCGAAAATATAATTCTCAATTGAAAAATCCCCCGTCAGGGCTACCCAGACGAAAGTCAGCAATATGTTTGAGAGAAATTGATTCTTCATCATCCCTTAATTCTTCGATTTTAATACAGCGTCTATATATCCCTGACTATTAACCAGCTCATCTGCTATTCTTGCAGATAGGAGTTGAATGTGTTCAGCTCCAAAACCTATATACAAAGATACAATACTCAACAGAGCTACCGGAACAATGAACTGCAGCCTTTTTGCATTGGTCATTTTAGAAAAATAGCCGAAATTGCTTCTTAATGGCAATTCTTTGCCTTCCTTCCAGAAAACTTCTGCCCATAATTTAGCTATAATAACCAGAGTTATAAAACTGGCAAAAATTATTGCGCCTACTGTAATGTAGGAACCACCCGCGAACCCGGCTTTTATAAGATTTATTTTGGGCCAGAATCCCGATAAAGGTGGAATACCAACTAATGAAAATAATGGTATAAATAGTAATAAACTGATCTTTGGCCAATTTGCATAAATACCTCCCAGATCACGCATGCTATTGGTTCCCTTTATCCTGTAAACTACCCCGCTTACCATAAACAGGTTAGTTTTCACTATAATATCATGGATAAGATAGAAAATAGCCCCGGCGATAGCTACTTCAGTAAACATTCCAATACCAGCGATCATGTATCCAATATGACAGATGATAAGGTAAGAGAAAACCTTTCTCATATTATTCTGAACCAATGCTCCTATCCCTCCACTTACGAGAGTTAGAATTGCAATGATCATTATTATATTATTCAGAAACGGATCATTCACAAAAATTAAGGTGAACACCCTTATCAAGGCATATACTCCAACCTTGGTTAATAAACCTCCAAATATTGCCGAAACTGCAAATGGCGGAGTATGATAAGATGCAGGCAACCAGAAATAAAGTGGAAATACTCCCGCTTTGATACCAAACCCAATAAGGAAAAGTAGTGCGGTAATTTGCACCAGTCCACGGTTCTCCACTAACGCGATCTGACCGGCAAGATCTGCCATATTCAGACTCCCTGTGATCCCGTATAGCACCGCAATAGCGGTGAGAAAGATCATGGAGGCAAGGATGTTCAGCGTAAAATATTTTACAGCTCCCTCCAATTGTGCCTTTTCACCACCAATGGTGATCAATACAAATGAACTTATAATGATAATTTCAAACCATACGTAAAGATTAAAAATATCTCCGGTTAAGAAAGCTCCATTAAGTCCTAATAACAGGAAATGAAAAATTGGAAAATACCCGAACCTTAAACGATCTTTCAACACAGAACCTGCGGAAAATATTGATACAGCCAGCCCTGAAATTGCCGTTAAAAGCACAAGTGTAGCTGAAAGCATATCTGCTACAAAAGTGATCCCAAAAGGGGCTTCCCAGTTTCCTGCCTGGACGGTTTGAGTTCCATTCTGCCAGACATAAGAAAACACCCAGATAGCAAGTAGTACACCAAGTACACTTCCTATAATGCTAAATACCTTCTGAAATCTAATTCTTGCCCATCCAAACATCAAAATGATGCTAATGGCCATTTGAAGAAAAAGAGGATATAATATTAGTTGTTGTGTCATGAATCTTCGTCGGTTGCGTTCATTTCATCCAGATCATCAGTTCTAACTACAGTATGTGCTCTTTTTACAAGAACAATAGCGAAAGACTGAAGACCGAAACTTATAACGATTGCTGTAAGTATCAAAGCCTGCGGAACCGGATCTGCAAAGGCTTCTGTAAAGACTTTGGCATCCCCCGGAATGATTGGCGGAGCTCCCTTAGTAATTCTTCCCAACAGGAAGATCAAAAGGTTAGCGCCATTTCCAAGCAAAATAATTCCAATGATAAGTTTCACCATACTTCGACGAAGCATCATATAAATGCCCGTTCCGTATAAAATTCCCACCATTACTGCTAAAAGGATCTCCATATCAGGCCGATTCTGAAATTGTGAAAATTATAGTTAAGGTCACTCCATTAACCACCAGGTAAACTCCTATATCAAAAAATAATGCCGAACCTACACTCCCTAAAATCGCAACAGGATCATGCGACCATAAACCCGTCATAAAGGGTAAGTCGAATAAGGCCACGGGAGCAAATCCACTTAAAAAAGCAATTGCCAATCCCATAGGGAGTAAAAATCCAGGGTGCATTATTAAAAGTTCCTTGGTTTTAGGAAGTCCGTTTGCGAAGGAATGCAGAATAAATGCTATAGAAGCAATTAGACCACCTACAAAACCACCGCCAGGCAAATAATGCCCTCGAAGCAAGATAAAAATAGAAAACACCAACAATACCGGTAAAAGGTAATTAGAAGCTGTTTTTAAAATTATGGTTGTTCGCATGCTCTAATTTTTATTATTCTCTGTATTCTGACCCGTATCTGCATATCTTCTCCTGTCTTTCATCTTCAATCGAAGCTTCATTAACCCAAAGACTCCAACCGCTGCAATAGACAAAACAGAAATTTCCATCAAGGTATCAACTCCCCTGAAATCTACCAGGATCACATTCACTACATTCTTACCATGAGCTTCAATATAAGAATTGGCGGCATAGAAATCTCCAACCTCTTTACTCACTGGTTCAGAAAGAACCTCCAGGGCAAGAGTAGTGATAATCAAACCAAAAATAGTAGACAGGATCCCGTCTCTAAGCCTGGTCTTATAATCTGATAATTTTAAATATTTTGGAAGTTTATACAATACGAGTACAAAAAGTATCACCGTAAGGGTATCGATAGAAAACTGGGTCATGGCCAGATCTGGCGCACTATAAAAGACAAAGATCAAACAAATTGACAGGCCAACAACTCCCATTGCTGCAACAGCTGCCAGTCTTGAATCTGTAAAAACGGTATAGAAAATCCCTGCTATTAGAATCAGGGTGGTTGTGATTTCGTAGACCGTAATTTTAGATAGGGAATTATAATCTATAGTAAATCTTGTACTACCAATCATTATGTATCCCACAAGTACCACCAGAAATAGAATGATGATAGATATATAATTTCTTAGATATCCATTCTGAAAGAAATTTGTCCAGAAGTTTGAAATTGACATAAATATCTTGTTGAACTTAGTCAGGATATTTTCTGGAGCTATAAAATCGAATCTTGCGATTCCATTTTCTAATCCTTTAGAAGGCTTAATTATAAAATAAAGCGCCGTACCAACGCCAATAGTAATCAAACTTAGAATGAACACAGTATTGAAACCATGCCATAGCGCTAAGTGTATATTAGAAGCGTCTGCACCCATGGCCTCAACTACAGGCTTAATTAAAGGTGCTTCAATAATAAATGGTGCAATACCAAATACGATCCCTAAAATAGCCAGCAATAAAGGAGGCGCCCATAACACGAACCCAGGCTTTTTGGTATTTGAAAGTTCTTCAGGTAATTTCCCCGTAAATGGCTTTATTCCTGCCACGAAACCTGCGTAAAGAAGTAAGATCTTGGTGACAACGATCGCTATCATTAAGAAGATGACCAGTGACTCATAATGCAAGGAAGCTTCATAGGTCAATTCCTTTCCAACGAAACCTATGGTTGGCGGAATCCCCGCACTGGAGATCGCAGCTAAAATTCCGGCTATTCCAACCGGAAGCATAATTTTATTAAGGCCCGATAGCCTGGTAACATCCCGGGTATGTGTTTGATGATCTATTATTCCTGTAACCAGGAATAAGGTTGCCTTATAAAATGCATGAACAATTATAAATACAGCTGCTGCCAGAAAGGCTTCCTGCGTACCAAGCCCGGTTAGGAACACCAGTATCCCTAATGCAGATATCGTGGAATAAGCAAGTATCCCTTTAAGATCTGTTCTGAAGATCGTATGGATTGCCGAATAAACCATAGTGATTCCTCCTACGACAATTAGGGTTGTATTCCATATATTTTCACCACCCAAAACAGGTGTAAAACGCATTAATAAATATATCCCGGCCTTTACCATGGTTGCAGAATGCAGGTAAGTAGATACCGGTGTAGGTGCTTTCATAGCGCCTGGTAACCAGAAATGAAATGGGAATTGTGCCGACTTGGTAAACGCTGCTCCAAAAATGAAAATCACGGCAAGAAAGTAGAATTCATTTTCTCTTATAGCCTCACTCATGCTTAACATTTCTGAGATACTATAAGTGCCAGTCATGTTATTAAGCAGAAGTGCTCCTGCTAAAAGAAACAAACCACCTATCCCGGTAATTCCTAATGCGGTAAGTGCCGATTTTCTAGAGGCTGGATTTGTATTATTAAATCCAATAAGAAAAAAGGAAGTTATACTGGTTAACTCCCAGAACACGAACAAAGTGATCATATTATCAGAGAGAACCAAACCAAGCATCGCTCCCATAAAGGATGCCAGATAACCATAGAATCTATCCAGGTACTCATGTCCTTTCAGGTAAGATGAAGTATATGCAAAGACCAGAAATCCAATTCCGGTGATCATTAATGAAAACAATAACGAGAGTCCGTCGAGTTTAAACCCAAGATCAACGTTAAAAGAAGGAATCCACTCGTAAGATCTCATGATAACTTCTCCTCCCGCAATAGCCGGAATAAACTGGAAGAAGTAAACAAATAACCCTAATGGAATTAAAGATGCAAGAATTGACAGCTTACCTTTAAAAAATTTCCCCGTGAAAACGAGAAAAATGGAGAATAAAAAACCTGTAAGAATTGCGGTAAGCATACTTAATGAAATCTGTTTCCCGCAAATATAATAGTTATTATTGAAGATTTCCTTTTAGAGAAACAGTTAGTGCAAATAGAAACCAGCTATTCCGTAGTTGCAAATAATTAATAGATTTAAGCAATATATTCGGAACAAATTTCTTAAAAAGAATAAATTTTCGTTTTTCAGAACCTGCTCACCAGAAAATTTTCAAAATATAAATTATCGTTTTTCAATAATTAATCTATATTTGTTATCGAAAAACAATAATTAAATGAAACCACCTATACTTTTAAAAACAATTTTAGACATATGTTTCTTTATCTTATTGATTAGCTTAATAGCCACGATATTTATTTTACTTTCACACCTATTTGTAAACTCAGAGGGTATACCCATTTATTTAAATGACCATATAATCGGCGATATAACAATGCCGAAAATAATTTTGCTAACACTGGCAATTTTTCAAGCAGGTGTTTTTTTATTTTCAGTATATACTTTAAGGAAAGTAGTAAGAAATTTTTTTAAGAAAGATTTATTTACTCCATTACAAATAACAGGATTAAATTTAGCGGGAAGATTAATTGTATTAGCTAGTATTCTTGATGCAATTGTAAGTTTTTCATCAACTCTTATCCTGGAATCAAATCTGAAACTTCATTTTGGGATCGAATCAACTTTTGGTTCATTTTGGTTACAATTAGCTATGGGACTTTTTCTAATTCTATTGTCGAAATCTTTTGAAAAAGCCAAAAACTATAAGGAAGAAAATGAATTAACAGTATAACCATGCCCATCCTTATAAACCTCGACAGGATCCTGGAAGAACGGAATATGAAAAGCAATGAACTGGCAGACATAGTAGGTATTACCACGGCTAATCTTTCCATTCTTAAAACGGGAAAAGCAAAAGCGGTACGTTTCTCCACATTGGAAGCTATTTGCGAAGCCCTGGATTGCCAGCCTGGTGATATTCTTGAATACAAACCTTAACAAATTCTGCACTTTACCAGTGTCATTAAATTTTTACTTTAGACCAAATATCAAAAATCAACTATGAGAACTCTTTTTTTAGCCTTCCTAATAATTGGATTTATTGGAAACGCTCAAACTAATATTTATAATATTTCATTTGAAAATGCCGTGCAACATGAAGCTAAGATTGAAATATCATTTCCGGAAGTAAAAACCAATACCCTTAATATCAGAATGAGCAGAACCTCTCCTGGTAGATATGCGTTGCATGAATTTGTGAAAAATGTCTACGGATTTAAAGCTACCAATAGCAAAGGGGAGGAATTGAAAATTAAACGAAAGGACCCTTACTCCTGGCAGGTAAGTGATCATGACGGAATCGTGAACATTGAATACATATTATTTGCGAATCGTGGCGACGGCACATATTCTCAGATCGATGAAACTCATGCGCATTTAAATATTCCGGCAACCTTCATGTATGCCGAAGAATTTAAGCACAGACCAATTGAAGTAAATTTTAAGGTTAGAGAAGACCTTAATTGGAAAATTGCAACTCAGCTAAAAAAAAAATCAGGAACCACCTATACTGCACCCGATCTATATTACTTTATGGACAGCCCTACCGAGATAAGTGATTTTCAAAAGAGATCATTTGAATTAGATGGCCAGACCATAGAATTTGTTTTGCACCATCAAGGTAGCGAAGATCAATTTGGTAAATATTTTGAGGACGTAAAAGAAATCGTAGAACAGGAAAAAGCCGTTTATGGAGAATTGCCAGATTTCGATTATGAAAAATATACTTTCCTGGCCTGTTATATGCCGAATGTTTCTGGTGACGGCATGGAACACAGGAACAGTACTATTTTAACCGATACAGATGCTCTGGCAGAAGGAGGTATGAAAGGAAATATAGGAACCGTAGCACATGAATTTTTTCACGCCTGGAATGTGGAACGTATTAGACCAGACGAACTGGAACCTTTTGATTTTTCAGAAGCTAATATGACCGGCTCTTTATGGTTTGCTGAAGGTTTCACAAGCTATTATACCGGATTGATCTTATGCAGAGCCGGGATTAAAACCCCTGAGGAATACATAAAGGGGCTTTCAGGAACTTTCAACTATGTATGGAACTCTCCAGCGCACAAGTATTTTAATCCTATTGAAATGAGCTACCAGGCGCCTTTTGTGGATGCTGCCACCTCTGTAGATCCAACAAATCGCGAAAACACATTTATCTCCTATTATTCATACGGAAGTATTCTAGGTCTTGCCCTGGATCTTTCACTTAGAAAGAAAGATCTTAACCTGGATGATTTCATGAAGTTGATGTGGGAGAAATATGGTAAATCTGAAGTTGCTTATAAAATTTCAGATATTGAAAACACATTAGAGAAATATGCCGGTGCTGAATTCACTTCAGAATTTTTCAATAAATACATTTATGATAGTCAGATGCCAGATTATGACGAATTATTTTCTGAATTTGGTGTGCAATTGAAAAGAGAGGGAGGGAATTATTTTGGAGCTGCCACTACTGAAACTGATAAAGGCTTGAGAATTTCTGGAAATACTCTTAAGGGAAGTCCTGCATATAAAGCTGGTTTAACTTCCGGAGATATTATTTTAAGTATTGAAGGAACCGAAATAAAAACAAATGAAGAACTCAAAAAACTAGTTCAGAATTCAGATTCAGAGATTGTAAAAGTAAATTTCGAAAGATTTAGCGAAATAAAAACTACTGAGGTGAAACTAGCAAAAGACCCAACTTACTTTATCAGTATTGATCAGGAAGCTTCTAAAAAAGCTCGCAAGAAACGTAAAGAGTGGTTAGAAGCGAAATAACATTGCAAAAAGATGGGAATCCTGAACATTGTTTAAATAATACATTCTACCGCTCTGTATTAGATAAGTAAATAATGATGAATATCTAATATTCATTTTATAATAAATTCGGTCCTTCTGTTTTTAGCTTTTTCTAAGTTACTATCGTTTGAAGCTATAGGCACGTTTTCTCCCTTACCTTCAGTAGACAGCCTATCAGGTTCAACTCCAAACTCATGAACTAAGGCATCTTTTACTGAAGCAGCCCGACGTGCTGAGAGATCTAGATTATGCTCTTTACTACCATCACTATCGGTATGTCCAACGATCATTAATTTTTTACCCGGTTCTGCTTTAATTGCTTCGGCAATTTTCTTAAGTATTCCAAATGCCTCAGGCTTTAATTGATCTGAATCTACATCAAAAGTTATTGCTGTGGTAGAATAGCTCCCTGTTTTAAAAAGTTTCTCTCTGGGTTCAGGTAAACCTTCTGCAACCCGCAAATTACTTATTAATATTGCTTGATTGTCTGCTAATCCATAAGTATAAAACAATATACTACCAAACCTCTCTGTATCACTGAGAGCGCGAGGGGAATCTACAAATTTCTCACCGTTAATATACACCCGATACCTTTGCCCCTTCACAGAAATACCGATGTGCATACCGTCTTGAAAAGCCTGCCTTATATCTTTATTTACATTTCCCCGTGCCACCTCACCGCCATTTTCATGATAGAAAGATTTATAGGTCTGCTCCTTAACCCACTTCGGAAATGGAGAGGCATAAAAAGATACGTATCCACTTCCATATTTAAGAGGTTTTTCCCCATCACCCAAATACACATAAAAACCTGCTGTTTGTGAAGTATTATCTTCTTTTATATTAAAAGTCCTGGTATCAAACTCTACCGTAAAATCCCTAGAAAGATCTTTAGGCAAATCGGGTTCATACCATGTATAATTGTACAGCTTTAACCATTTTTGTTTTGGGTTATCACTCAAGGTTACAAGCTCCCCAGAGCCGTTGGTATTCCACAATTGAGGAAAGTCGCCTATGGGATCATCTCCAAAATCATCGGAAAGGATAATCTCCTCACCCGGAACCCAGTCCGATTTCGTATACATCTTTATTTCCTCTTCCCTGGTTGCTGGCACACTAACTTCGGCAGGACCGCCTGTGGTCTTAATTTCATTAGGATTAGAATTTTGATCACCCTTATTACCTAAAAGCGTATCCATAGCTTTGCTTGTTTCTTCCTCTGTCTTTTTTTCTAGTTTTTTGTTTACGGTATTTTCTACTTTTTTACTCAATTTTTTTAAAATCTGAGCATCTGCATCTGGAACCATAAAACAGGATACTAAAAAAAATACAATTATTTGACTATACATTTTTGCCCCCATAATAATACCCTTTACTAAATACAATACAACTAACTGACTTTTAACCCTTTAAGATATTAAAATTTATTGAAACAAACTACTTTTTACTCTTTTACGCTTCAGAAGGCCTTTTGAAAAATTTTTAATAAAAAAAGGCCTTTCGATTGAAAGGCCTTTTTTAAAATATATGTTCTGAAAGTTAATCGGCTAAAACAATAGCTTTATTATCTTTCATTTCAAGAACTCCTCCTTTAATAGTGTAATAAAGAACATCTGGCTCTGAAGTTTCATTTCTAAAACCTGACTGATCTTTTCTCTTTATTTCATTTTCACTTCCGGCAGTAAGACTAATCTTAACTTCACCTTCAGTTAAAGTAGAAACAATAGGAGCGTGATTACTCAACATCTGGAATTCACCATCATGTCCCGGTACTTTTACCGCATCAACCTTTGCTCTAAACACTACAGCTTCTGGAGTTACAATTTCTAAATACATCTAACTTATTTTAGTTTTCAGCAAGCATTTTTTCTCCGGCCTCAATCGCTTCTTCAATACTACCCTTAAGGTTGAAGGCAGCTTCTGGCAGGTGATCTAATTCACCGTCCATAATCATGTTGAAACCTTTGATAGTCTCCTTAATATCTACAAGCACTCCTTTAAGACCAGTAAACTGCTCTGCTACGTGGAATGGCTGAGAAAGGAAACGCTGAACACGTCTTGCACGAGATACCGCAAGTTTATCTTCTTCAGAAAGTTCTTCCATACCTAGAATGGCAATAATATCCTGAAGTTCTTTATATCTCTGTAATAACTCTTTTACTCTCTGTGCACAATCGTAGTGCTCATTTCCTAGAACATCTGGAGTAAGAATCCTTGAACTTGACTCCAAAGGATCTACTGCAGGATAAATACCTAGCTCAGCAATCTTACGAGAAAGTACTGTTGTTGCATCCAGGTGGGCAAACGTTGTTGCCGGCGCCGGATCTGTAAGGTCATCTGCAGGGACGTAAACCGCCTGTACAGATGTAATAGATCCATTCTTAGTAGAAGTAATTCGCTCCTGCATTGCACCCATCTCTGTTGCTAGCGTTGGCTGATATCCTACCGCTGATGGCATACGTCCAAGAAGTGCTGACACCTCTGAACCTGCCTGTGTAAAACGGAAAATATTATCTACGAAGAAAAGAACATCTTTCCCCTGACCTTCTCCAGCTCCATCACGGAAGTATTCCGCAATAGTAAGACCAGAAAGAGCCACACGAGCACGAGCTCCAGGAGGTTCGTTCATCTGTCCGAATACGAAGGTAGCCTTAGACTCCTTCATAACTTCTTTATCTACTTTTTTAAGATCCCATCCGCCATTCTCCATAGAATGCATGAAATCATCACCGTATTTTATAATTCCAGATTCCAACATCTCTCTAAGAAGGTCATTCCCCTCACGAGTACGCTCACCAACTCCTGCAAAAACAGAAAGTCCTCCGTGACCTTTAGCAATGTTGTTAATCAACTCCTGGATAAGTACTGTTTTTCCAACACCAGCTCCTCCAAAAAGTCCAATTTTACCACCTTTAGAATAAGGTTCAATAAGGTCGATTACTTTAATTCCTGTGAACAGAACTTCAGTAGACACAGATAAGTCCTCAAATTTAGGAGCTTCACGGTGAATTGGAAGTCCATCTTTACCAGCTTTTGGAAGATCTCCTAAACCATCGATCGCATCTCCAATTACATTGAAAAGACGTCCGTAAACATCTTTACCAATTGGCATTTGAATAGGATTTCCGGTAGCAAGTACTTCAACTCCACGGCTAAGACCGTCTGTTGAGTCCATGGAAACAGTTCTTACGGTTTGCTCACCAATATGTGACTGCACCTCAAGAACTAAAAGAGAACCATCCTTTCTGGTAATTTCCAAAGAATCGTAGATCTTTGGCAGTTCAGCGTTTTCTGAGTCGAACACAACGTCAACTACAGGGCCAATAATCTGGGCAACTTTACCTGTGACTTTAGACATTTATCTAATTCTTTAATTTTTAATAGTAAAATTCAAAAACCTATTTCGCTGATTTAAAAAATCATAAAAATGAAACAGGTCATTTTCAGGCTGCAAAGATAAATTTTTCTAGCAAAAAACATATTGAAAATTTGAGAAGTTTTGAATGTTTAGCAAATCAGCTAAAAAGCTGATTTAAAAGCATCAATTACTTTTAAATAAAAAACCCTTCTGCATAAAATGAGAAGGGTTTTTAAATATTATGATTTCAAATTTTATTCTACCGTAACAGATTTCGCCAGGTTTCTTGGCTGATCTACATTCTTACCTAACATTACAGCAATATGATAGGAAAGTAATTGTAAAGGGATCGTAGTTAATAAAGGTGTCAGTGACTCCATAGTCTCCGGAACTTCGATCACATAATCTGCAAGTTCTCTTACCTCTTCATCTCCCTCTGTAACCACTCCAATGATCTTACCTTTTCTAGACTTGATCTCCTGGATGTTACTTACCACTTTCTCATAATGTCCCTTCTTAGTAGCGATCACTACGACTGGCATTTGCTCATCAATAAGTGCAATTGGCCCGTGCTTCATCTCTGCAGCAGGATAACCTTCAGCATGGATATAAGAGATCTCTTTAAGCTTTAAAGCTCCTTCAAGAGCAACCGGGAAATTATAACCTCTACCTAAATAAAGACAATTTGGTGCATCTTTATATTTGAAAGCAACTTCCTGAATAAGTTTATCAGATTCAAGCGCCTTTTTAATCTTCTCTGGAATTCTTTCCAGTTCCTGTAAATGGAATTGGAAATCACTGTGAGAAATAGTGCCTTTGAACTTACCAAGCTTAAGAGCCATTAATGTAAGAACAGTGATCTGGGTAGTAAAAGCTTTTGTAGACGCAACTCCAATTTCTGGTCCTGCATGAGTATAAGCTCCCGCGTCAGTTTCTCTAGAAATAGAAGAACCAACCACATTACAAACTCCAAAAGTAAAAGCTCCTTTTTCTTTTGCAAGTTTAATCGCCGCCATGGTATCTGCCGTTTCACCACTTTGAGAAATAGCAATTACCACATCATTTTCAGAGATCACCGGATTTCGATATCTAAATTCTGAAGCATATTCAACCTCCACCGGAATCCTGGCGATGTCTTCAAAAATATATTCAGCAACGAGACCAGCATGCCAGGAAGTTCCGCAAGCAACGATAATGATTCGCTTTGCATTCGCAATACGCTCCATATTATCATCGATTCCAGCCATCCTAATAATACCTTGATCTACAAGCATTCTACCTCTATAGGTATCACTTATAGCACTTGGCTGCTCATGAATTTCTTTTAACATGAAATGCTCGTAGCCACCTTTTTCGATCTGCTCAAGGTTCATTTGTAGCTCCTGTATATATGGATCTACTAAAGTATCATCCTTGATCTTTCTGATCTTAACATCTTTATGTCTTCTAATAACTGCCATTTCACCGTCTTCAAGGTAAATAGCGTTATTTGTAAATTCAATAAAAGGGGATGCATCTGAAGCCACAAAAAATTCGTCGTCACCAACTCCAATAGCCAGCGGACTACCTAAACGAGCAACAACTAATTCGTCTGGTTTCGTTTTATTAAAAACAGCAATAGCATATGCCCCAATAGTCTGGTTCAATGCGATCTGTACAGCTTTTCCAAGCTTTACATTCTCTTTTAGAATAACATCTTCTATAAGATTTACAAGTACCTCGGTATCTGTATCACTTTTAAAAGTATACCCTCTTTTTTTCAACTCTTTTTTAAGAGCATCATAGTTTTCAATGATCCCGTTATGAATAATAACCAGGTCCCCTGAATTTGAATAATGAGGATGCGAATTCACATCATTAGGTTCACCATGGGTTGCCCATCTTGTATGACCAATACCAACAGTTCCATCTGTAGAAATTTCACTTTCTAAACGAGCTTTTAAATCTGCGACCTTTCCTTTGGTCTTGCTCATTTTTAATTCCTTCCCGTCATAAAGCGCAATACCTGCACTATCATAACCTCTATATTCTAATCTTTGGAGCCCCTTAAGGACTATTGGGTAAGCTTCCCTGTGACCTATGTATCCAACAATTCCACACATAATTCTCTCTAATTAAAGTTGGTATAGTAAATTTTTAATTTTAATCTTTTATCATCATCGTTAGACAGGTTCCCGTGCAATACTGTTCCCGTAGGAGTTAAGCTATTTACAGAAGGGATCTGGTCTATCAATTCTGGCATTTCCCTGGTGGCAGACATTAAAGAACCACCAAGAGACCCTTGAGCCCCTCTGGAAACAGCAGAGTTAATATTTGGAACAATTACCAGTCCAAGTTTTACATTTTCAGCATCATTATTAATGATCCTACTCACATGGTTAGTGATTCTAATATTGTAATATTTACCGCTCTCATCTTCAGCTACCACTTCAGAAAAGTTAGTAATCGAAGCATCAGGATTAGCAACACTATAGGTAATATCTAATGCATAATCTGCCAGAAAAGTATTATTGGTAAGATCATATAGATACAAACGTCTTGGCTCATCTCCGCCATTCACCAGACTTTCATTTACATAGAAAGTAAGGTCTGCTTCATTAATTAATAACTCTTCACTTCTTAGAGCCTCCAATTCCTCTGCATCTGTAAATAACTCTATAACCGCCATACTACCTTCTTCAGCTCTAATATAAAGATTTTCGGCTCCGGTTTCTGAAGTTTGTGCGTTTATGGCCTGGGTAACATCCTCAGGAAATTCACCTTCAAATGTGTTAAATCTATTCCCGGTCATATTAAGAGCAAAACTACCTCTAACCTGTTCTGTTTCGTCCCCATCTTCTGAATCTTTTTTATAGTACAGACTAATCTGTGGGGTTCTACCCTGCTCTGCAAAATTCAATAGAATCTGGCTGCCACCCGAACCGTTAGATTCTGCCTTGATCAATAAACTTCTTAGATAATTTTTGAAATTATTATTATTTAAAAGTTCTGTTGATCCTTCTTTAGCAATAATTTTATTCTGAAAATAATCCACCGGTAGATGAACTCTTAATGCTGGAGCATTTACAATCGTATCATTTACACCGTCAACATTCACTTCATAAGAAGTAAAAGAAGCAGAAGAAGGCTTAAAGTCTTCTTTAACTATAAGAGCCTCACCAAGAATATTCTGCTCAACATTACTCTGTTGATCTGAATAGTATTTCTGGCTCTGTTCAAATCCAGCATCTGGATCCAGGTCATTTAAAAAATATGAGGTCTCGTAAACAGATAGCTTAAAAGACTCATTACCATAAATGGAATCTAATGCATATAGAATTTCCCCATCTACAGAATTCTGGATTTCGGTTGAAAAATATGGTATGGTCATGACCACACTATCCAACTGCACATTCTCACCAAATTCCGGGTCTTCAGAAGATAAAGTCAACTGAGTAATTATACTCGCAGCACTTTCTCCGTAAACCGGGTTATTATTAACTCCAAGGATAGAATTTGAAAGGTTATTTGTTTGAATAGAATTAACCACCTGAGAATAGGCATTAACCTCTATTTCTCTCAATTCTACATTTGATGGATTATTTATTATTTCTCCTCCAACTTCAGTGAATTCTTCATCACATCCTATAAAACCGAAAATAACAGCCGTGATAGCCGTTATCTGGAACAATCTGTTTAATTTCATTTAATACTTTTACTTACTATTCAGACAATACTTTTGTGTCATAAAACTCCTGATAGGCGTGAGAGAAATTTTCCTTTTCAGTAAACGGAAGGACTGGCTTATTTAATTTACCAACGTAAGTCTTCAATTCTTCAGGCACATTATCACCACCCATGACTATTGCATCAGAATTGTCTACGGCGGTTTTAATTAAGTTGACAAAATTTGGAGTTTTAAGATGCTTAACATTCGCATTCTCCAAACCGTCAAATAATATTTTCTCACGCAACTCTTCATCTAACGCTCCATCAAAACTTTGATTGTAAACAGAGGTTACAATTTTTGAATCTCTAAATAATGGTTCGTTTCCATAATAGTTTCTTAGGTATAGCGGCAATAAAGACGCCAACCAACCGTGAACATGGATGATATCTGGTGACCAGTTAAGTTTTTTAACTGTTTCTATCACTCCTTTCGCAAAGAAAATAGCGCGCTCATCGTTATCAGAAAAGAGATTTCCATCTTCATCTGTTAAAGTTGCCTTTCTTTTAAAATAATCTTCGTTATCTATAAAATAGACCTGCATTCTCTCTTTTGGAATAGAGGCCACCTTAATAATTAGCGGCATATCCAGGTCATTAATAACTAGATTCATCCCTGAAAGTCTAATGACTTCATGCAATTGATGCCTTCTTTCATTGATATTACCGAATCTGGGCATGAAAATTCTAATTTGGCCACCAAGGTTATTCACCATTTTTGCAGCTTCAAAAGAGGTTGATGAAATATCGGTTTCAGGTAAGTAGGGTATAACTTCAGACGAGACGTATAACACTCTCTTATCTTTCATAAATTCTTTGCTTTAGTTACGTTTCCGAATAAAAAACACGCAAAATTACAAAAATTTATGCAGATTGCCAGAGAAATATTAAGTTTGCACGCTGTTAATTTTATACCAAAATGCAGGTTTTTAGGGAGAAAGATCCACTTATACAGGCCATTCAGAAGATAAAATCTGAAGGAAAAAGCGTTGGACTCGTTCCAACCATGGGCGCATTACATGAGGGTCATCTTTCTCTTGTGAGTAATGCCCTGAAAGAATCTGATCAGGTTGTGGTTAGTATTTTCGTAAATCCCACGCAATTCAATAACCAGGAAGATCTGGATAAATATCCCCGCAACCTGGAAAAAGACCTTGAATTACTGAAAACCAAAATTGGAGACATCTGGATTTTTACTCCTACTGCAAATGAACTTTACGGAGAAACTATACTTTCTGAAAATTTTGATTTCGAAGGTTTAGAATCTGTAATGGAAGGAAAATTCAGAAACGGTCATTTTGACGGTGTTGGAACGGTTGTAAAACGTTTATTCCAAATTATTACTCCAGATAAAGCCTTCTTTGGGGAGAAAGATTTTCAGCAATTGCAAATCGTTAGAAAGCTTACCGAAAAGACAGGCTTACCTGTAGAGATCATTGGCTGTCCTATTTTAAGAGAAGATTCTGGTCTTGCAAGGTCTTCAAGAAACGAACGTCTAAGTAGCCAAAATCGGGAAAAGGCAGCTTTTATTTACGAGACTCTAAAAGATGTCAAACAGCTATTTGGCACAGAAAGTGCAGATTATGTAAACGAATGGGTAGAAAATAAGTTTAAAGACCACCCGACTTTGGATTTGGAATATTTTGAAATTGCCGATTCCAATACCTTAAAAAAGATTACAAAAAAAGAAAAAGGAAATAATTACAGAGCATTTATCGCAGTCTATGCAGATGAGATCAGGCTAATTGATAATATCGCTCTGGACAATTAAATTAAACAATGCAGATTCACGTAGTAAAGTCAAAAATCCACCGTGTAAAAGTAACCGGCGCAGATTTAAACTATATTGGAAGTATAACAATTGATGAAGACCTTATGGAGGCGGCCAATATCATTGAAGGAGAGAAGGTTCAGATAGTAAACAATAACAATGGTGAGCGTCTTGAAACATATGTTATTCCCGGCCCTAGAAACTCTGGTGAAATAACCCTAAACGGGGCTGCAGCCAGAAAAGTTGCAAAAGGAGACATCCTGATCATTATTTCCTACGGAATTATGGAACTGGAAGAAGCCAAAAACTTCAAACCATCACTAGTATTTCCAGATGAGGAAACCAACTTATTGAATTAATCTTCATTGAAGAAAAAACTCATTAAAATATTGAAAATTTTTATCCCCTTATTTCTGGGGATTTTTTTGATCTGGTATTCTTTAAAGAGTTCTACTCCACAGGAACGAGAACAGTTATGGCAAAGCATATTAGACGCCAATAAATTCTGGATACTGGTCTCATTCTTACTTGGAACCATTTCCCATTTTTCCCGTGCGTATAGATGGAAATATATGCTGGAGCCTATGGGCTACAAATCATCACAGGCCAACCGATTTATGGCAGTAATGGCCGCTTATCTGGCCAATTTTGGAATTCCCAGGTCTGGTGAAGTTCTAAGAGCAGTTACTTTATCTACCTACGAAGATGTACCATTCGAGAAAGGATTCGGCACAATTATATCTGAAAGAGTTGCAGATCTACTCATCCTGATGCTTATCATAGGAGTAGCCCTTATCTTTCAAACTAACGAACTTCTCGCCTATTTGCAAGACCAGAATATAAATCCGTTAAATACCTTTTTTATATTTCTGGGGCTTGTAGGAATAATCATACTAGGACTCAATATAGTACGAAGATCTACCTGGCTGCCATTTCAGAAATTAAAAAACCTGGCTAAGGGATTACTCGAGGGTATGAAAAGTATCCTGAAAATGAAGCAAAAATGGGCTTTTATATTTCATACCGTTTTTATCTGGACTCTCTATCTATTAATGTTTTTTGTGATCCAGCTCAGTATACCTGAAACCGCTAACACCCCTGTTGGTATCATCATGGCCGCTTTTGTTGTGGGATCCTTTGCAGTTTCAGCCACAAATGGAGGAATAGGTGTTTATCCACTTGCTGTTGGAGGAGTTTTGATGTTTTTCGGAATTCAGGAACATGCAGCCGAAGCTTTTGGATGGATCTCATGGGCCACACAAACAGCTGTAGTTCTTCTATTTGGAGGAATGTCCTTTATTTTTCTACCACTTTTAAACAATAGGAAATAATAATTATATTGTAGGTCCGAATCAATACTACACCTATGAAACGATTATTACTTTTGCTAATGGCAATTCTATTGCCGTTGGCCAATTTTGCGCAGATCAAATACGAAAGTATTACTTCTCAAAAGCTTGGGGAAACCAGGCAAATAAAGATCCAGTTACCCAGAAATTACGAAGAGAATCTAGATAAAAGATATCCTGTTGTTGTTGTCCTGGATGGAGATTATCTATTTGAACCCGTTGCCGGGATGGTAGATTATTACTCATACTGGGAAGATGCCCCAGAGATGATCGTGGTTGGAATTAACCAGGATGGGGTAAGAATGCAGGACACCTACTATTCTGAAAACAATTTCCTGCCTGAAGGAAAAGGAGCTAAATTCTTTGAATTTATAGGAATGGAACTACTGGCCAATCTGGATCAAAAATACAGAACAGCTAATTTTAAAATTATTGTTGGTCATGATTTCACCTCAAATTTCATCAATTATTATCTGTTGAAACAGAATCCAATATTTCAGGGTTATATTAATCTTAGCCCAGATCTAGCACCCGAAATGGCTAATCGAGTAACTAATGCCTTAAATACGGCAGAATCTAGAAAATGGTTTTATATGGCTACTGCCAGCGATGATGTACCAAATCTTAAAGAAGATATTCTTGGATTTGATAATAGTCTTAAGAACCTGGAAAATGAACTGGTTGAGTATAATTTTGACAATTTTGAAGGGGCTACGCATTATTCTTTAGTGGGAAAAGCTATCCCTTCTGCCCTTGAAAGTATGTTTGAAATTTACCGCCCAATTTCAACTAAAGATTATAATGAAAAATTGCTTCAAACTTCAGTTTCACCGTCAGAGTTTTTAGCTGAAAAATATAATTCTATCGAAGAGCTTTATAGCATTAAGAAAAAAATAAGCCTGAATGATTTTATGGCCGTTTATAAGGCGATAGAAAAGACCCGCAACTGGGAAGAATATAAAGACCTTTACAAAATGGCTTTCGAGCACTACCCGGGTACTATGCTGGGAACATTTTTTGAAGCGCGGTATGAGGAAGAAACCGGGAATCCTAAAAGAGCCATGAGGATCTATCAAAATGCATACGGGCAGGAGAAAATTGCATTCCTGGATGCAGATTTTATGCTCGAAAAAGCCGATGCGATTAAAAAAGATTTCGGTTATTAGCATAAAATCGATCAGTTAAATGGCCAAGGTTAAGACTACTTATTTTTGTCAGAAATGTGGAGCTCAATATTCCAAATGGCAGGGGAAATGTAACTCCTGTGGAGACTGGAATACAATTGTTGAAGAACTGGTTCAAAAGGCAGATCCAAAAGACTGGAAAACCTCAGCTAAAAAGGAAGCCAAGAAAGCCGCCAGGCCTTTACTTATCGCTGAAATAGAGAACACTCCTCAAAACCGGATGAATACCGGAAATAATGAATTAGACCGGGTACTTGGTGGTGGTATTGTCCCAGGCTCTTTGACTTTACTTGGAGGTGAACCCGGGATTGGGAAAAGCACACTACTACTACAAATTTCACTCGGATTAAAATACCGGGTACTTTACGTTTCCGGAGAGGAAAGTCAGCAGCAAATTAAAATGCGGGCTGAAAGGATAAATCCCAATCCGGCAAACTGTTTCATTTTAACTGAAACAAAAACTCAGAATATCTTTCGACAAGTAGAAGAAATTACTCCAGAAGTTGTAATCATAGATTCCATACAAACACTTCACAGCGATTATATTGAGAGTTCACCCGGCAGTATTTCCCAGATCAGGGAATGCACCGCTGAACTTATAAAATTCGCCAAGGAAAGTAATACACCCGTGATCCTCATTGGCCATATTACCAAAGAAGGAAGTATCGCCGGCCCTAAAGTTCTGGAGCATATGGTAGATACCGTGCTACAATTCGAGGGCGATAGAAATCATGTTTATAGAATTCTAAGAGCACATAAGAATCGCTTTGGTTCTACTCATGAACTTGGTATATATGAAATGCAGGGCAGCGGCCTGAGAGAAGTAACCAATCCCTCTGAGATCCTAATTTCAAAGAATGACGAAGATCTTAGCGGAACGGCAATTGCCTCCACCCTGGAAGGCATGCGACCTTTAATGATAGAAATCCAGGCATTGGTAAGCACTGCTGTTTACGGCACACCTCAACGCTCCACCACAGGTTACAATGCAAAAAGGCTGAATATGCTCTTAGCTGTACTTGAAAAAAGAGCAGGATTCAGACTTGGAGCAAAGGATGTTTTTCTGAACGTTACCGGCGGAATTAGCGTGGATGATCCAGCTATAGATCTGGCCGTAATTGCAGCTATATTATCATCGAATGAAGATATCGCGTTGCAAAAAGACACTTGTTTTGCCGCTGAAGTTGGTCTGGCTGGTGAGATTAGACCTGTAACCAGGATCGAGCAACGAATTCTGGAAGCTGAGAAACTTGGTTTTGCCTCTATCATGGTTTCAAAGCAAAGCAAGATCCCTAAAGGCAATTTCCAGATAAGAATCGTAAAAGTTGCCAAGATAGAAGATGTAGTATCGCATCTTTTTGGCTAGAACTGGCATAATTGCTGATACAAATAACTCAACTCGAGTAACATGCAATTATCTAAATTTTCCTTTGTACTTTTTCTCCTGATCCTTTCTTCCTGTACGCAAATGGAGAAGGCAGAGCAACTCATTACTGGACTTTCTGAAAAGGAAAAGTACCAGAAAAACAATGAAATTTCAGATGAGCTTTTTCAAATATGGGAGGACCGTGTTAAGGTAGCATTACGAGATAGCTTGGAAATTGAGTTGCCCTATACCGAATCTGGAGAATTAAAACCCAGGAACTTTGCGGTATATTCCTATCAAACCTATCTTATTCCAGGTGAAGTTATAGAAGCCGAATTTATTACTGACAGTTCCTTTACGCTGGTTTTTTCAGAATTATACAAAAAGGTAAAAGACCAGAATAAAAGTTTTGAAAGAGTAAAATCTGGAGAGGGAGAAACGAAAAAATTAAGATTTGAGGTTCAGGAAAAAGGGCTTTACAAATTGATCTTTCAGCCAGAAATCGAAGCAAATACTCCCTTTCATATTCAGATTAAAAAATCTCCTACCTATCTATTCCCGGTATCTAATGGAAAGAATGCTGATATTGGTAGTTACTGGGGAGATATTCGCGATGGTGGTCGCAGGGATCATAAGGGAATAGATATTTTTGCCGATCGAGGTACCCCGGTAGTCGCAGCGACTTCTGGACGAATTGGATTTACCGGAGAAAAAGGACTGGGAGGCAAACAGGTTTGGCTTAGGGATAGAAAACGTAGACAATCGCTGTATTACGCCCATCTGGATAGCATTATTCCTGGACTTAATAAAGTAGAACAAGGAGACACTTTAGGATTTGTTGGAAACTCCGGAAATGCCAGAACGACTCCTCCGCATTTACATTTTGGAATCTATAAAAGTAACCAGGGCGCTTTAGATCCCATTGGTTTTGTTTACTTAACTGAAGATGCTCAGGATATTTCAGCGAATAATAGTGAGTTTGCCACCAGATTAAAGGTGAATACAGCCAAAGCTAATTTTAGAAATAAACCCGCTTCCAGTAATTCTAGGGTCGTTAAAACAGGACAGGAAGGTGAACTCCTTTTTGTTCAGGGGAAAACAACCGACTGGTTCCACGTTCGCGATAGCCTGGACCGTTCCATGTACATTCACGAAAGCCTGGTTAGGTCTGCTTATTAAGGAGCTGGATTTGGAATAGAATTATGGATCTTATCGATCCCTTCTAATATCTCTTCAGAAAGAACAACATCTATACTACTAATATTTTCTTCTAACTGCTCGATACTTGTTGCTCCAATAATATTACTGGTCACAAATGGCTGCTGATTCACAAATGCCAGTGCTAAATGAGTTAAACTCAGCCCATGCTCATCGGCTAAATTCTTATACGCTCTGGTAGCTTTAATAGCTTCTTCATTAGAATATCTTTTATACTGCGGAAATAGACTTAACCTGGTATTCTCTTTTATTCCATCAAGGTGCTTTCCACTTAAAGTCCCCATTCCCAATGGAGAGTATGGATAAAGACCTACGTTTTCACGATGGTAAATTTCGGTAAGCCCGATTTCATCTTTCCTGTTCAATAAATTATATGGGTTCTGTACGGTAGAAACCCTTGGAAGATCATGCTTTCTGCTTTCTTCCAGAAAACGCATCAAACCATAAGGTGTTTCATTTGAAAGACCAATCTGTTTGATCTTACCCTGCTTTACATATTCATTTAAACTCTCCAGAACCTCTCTGAAATTCTCCTCCCATGCTTCATCTTCAGCATGATCATATCCTCTTTTCCCGAAGAAGTTAGTATTTCTCTCTGGCCAGTGTAATTGATAAAGATCTATATGATCTGTTTGTAGTCTTTTCAGGCTTTTATGTAACGCGTCTTCAATTGCTTCTTTATGAAACCCAAGTTCTGGCCTAATATGAGAAACCATCTCTGAAGGACCCGCTACTTTCGAGGCGATCACCACATCTTCTCTTCTCCCGGTTTTTTTGAGCCAGGTACCAATTATACTTTCAGTACTTCCCTGCGTCTTAGGATCTGCAGGAATAGAATACATCTCTGCCGTATCAATGAAATTTACTCCATTATCCAGAGCAAAATCAATTTGTTCGTGACCTTCGGCTTCAGTATTCTGCTGTCCCCAGGTCATAGAACCCAGGCAGATCTTACTAACTTTTATATCTGTATTCGGGAGAGTAGTATATTTCATAGTAAATTATGCATTGAGGCCGCAATTTAGGATAATTAGGTAAAGCATAAAACCCGAAGACCATCAATATTTCTTATAAAGAAGGTGGGTTACCTCAATATGAAAATATCATTTTTCGGTAAGTTTTATATAACTTACCTTTATGTTTATCAGCGAATTGCTGGAGGAATTTCAGAAGTTTTAATCATTACAGATGAAGAAAATAGCCATTTTAGGTCCCATTCCCCGGGACACCATTTTAACCCATAAGAATGAAACAATACAGAAATATGGCTGTGCAACCCATCCCGCGATCGCCCTGGCTAAGTTGATGCAGGGAAATGGTGAGGTAAAGGTTATTTCTCATGTACATAAAAAAGATCATGCTGAAATATCAGAACTATTCGCTCCTTACAAGAATGTAGATTTACGCGGACTAGATTGCAATAGTGATCGAGGAACCGTAATCGAATTAAAATTTCTGGACCAGAACAATCGACTGGAGAAGCAAACAGCATTTATGAATCCAATTTTACCGGAGGATGTAAAGCCATTTCTTGATTCAGATGCTTTTGTATTTGTACCTATTACAGACTTCGAGATATCCCTTAGCACTTTAAAATACATTAAAGAAAATAGTGCAGGAATTGTAATATTTGATGCTCACGGCCCTACAACTGCAATGAATATAAATGGTAGCAGAGAACGAAAATACTGGATAGATATCGATGAATGGCTACCCTATATCGACGTTCTTAAAATGAATCTTGAAGAGTCTATGTGCTGCTGGTTCAAAAATGAATATGACATAGATGAAATGGGGCATTATGATGAAGAAAATACAGAACACCTGGACGATTTTGGAGCTTATGTACTGGAAAAAGGAGTGGACGTATTATATGTGACCCTCGACTCTCGCGGATGTGTAGCATATTCAATGAAAGATGGTAAAATAAATAAAGAGTTCATCCCATCTGTTCCGGTAGATGAAGTGATAGACACAACAGGTTGTGGTGATTCTTTCGCGGGTGGCCTGGCCTATGGATTTGCCTATCATAATGACGAAATAATTGCCGCCAGATATGCTAACACTCTAGGTGCGATGAGAACACAGGGCAAGACCTACGAGGTTTTTAAAGACCTTGAACACACTAAAGCCATTATTAAAAAACACTATTCCTGATCTTTCTGAAACATTTAGTTTGTTTCATTCAGTAATTTAGTGATCTCATCAAGCTTTGGCGTAAGTATAACTTCGATCCTTCTGTTCTTAGCTTTACCTGCTTCTGAATCGTTTGAAGCCACAGGTGCGAATTCACCTTTTCCAGCCGCGGTTAGATTCTGAGGATCGATGTTCGAGTTTTCTCTTAAGATATGTACGATAGAAGTTGCTCTCTTAGTAGAAAGATCCCAGTTATCTTTTAACTGACCACTGCCACCATAAGGCACATTATCTGTATGTCCTTCAATTAGAACAGCTATATCTGGATTCTGAGCTAAAACAGATCCTAGTTGCTGTACTGCCTTTTTACCTTCAGAATTAACGGCCCAACTACCAGACTCAAAAAGCAATTTATTTTCCATGGAAACATACACTTTACCTCCTCTTTGTTCCACGGTAAGTCCTTTCCCTTCAAAATTGGTAAGGGCATTGGAAACTGCATTTTTGAGAGCATTCATTTTCGCATCTTTCGCCGCAATAACGCTTTCCAGCTCATCTATTCTTTGGGATCTTACTGCAAGGTCCTTTTCCAGTTTTTCCAACCTGTTCTTTTCCTGGATCAAAGCCGCTTCTTTTTCATCTAGTTGAGCTAATAGCTCGCGATTTTGTCTTGAATTTTCAGCAATTGCGGCAGAACTATTCTTTTCCAGGGCATCATAAGAATCCTCCAGACTCGAATAATTCTTCTGTAAAGCAGTTAGCTTTTGCATTAAATCATTCTTCTCTGTAGTAGCAGTTTCAAAATCAGATTTCAGCCTGTTCAGTTCGTCATCAAGATCTTTATTCGAGCTTCTTAAACTCTCAAGATCTTCATTCATAGAACGATTATCTCTAAGAAGATCTGCGTTCCTGCTTTCCAGTTCTCCGTATTTTTTGGAGGAAACGCAAGAGGTTAATGAAATCATTAATGCTAAAAAACCTAGGACTTTAATTTTCATAAGTAATATTATTCTATTTCTACAAGAACGGGACAATGATCACTATGGTATGCTTCGGGCAAAATAACTGCCCTTTTCATGCGATCTTTTAAAGGCTCAGACACCAGATTATAATCTATACGCCATCCTTTATTGTTATTTCGGGCATTTGCCCTGTAACTCCACCAGGAATAATTATCTGGCTCGTCGTTAAAATGTCTAAAGGAATCTATAAAACCACTTTTCATAAAACCATCTATCCAGGCTCTTTCCTCCGGAAGAAATCCTGAAGTATTCTTTAATCTCATTGGATCATGAATATCTATAGCCTCATGACAAATATTATAATCGCCGCAGATAATTAAATTCGGGAATTGCTGTTTCAATTGATCTATATACAACTGAAAATCGTCCATGAATTTGAACTTATGCTCCAATCTGGCAATATTGGTTCCTGAAGGCAGATAAAGACTCATCACAGAGAAATCCTCAAAATCGGCACGGATGCTTCTACCTTCAAAATCCATATAATCAACCCCGGTACCATAGGCTACATTCTTGGGCTCGGTCTTACTGAGAATAGCCACTCCGCTATATCCTTTTTTCGTCGCCGGATACCAGTAATGATAAGGGTACCCTGCTTTTTCAAAATCTGAAAGATCCAATTGCTCCGGTTGAGCTTTAATTTCCTGCAGGCATACTACATCTGGATTTGCCTGCTGGATCCAGTCTAAAAAACCTTTTCGAATGGCTGCTCTTATACCGTTTACATTATAGGATATTATAGTCATGAAAATTCAATTTTCCTCAAAAATAAAGGAATATGAAGTAAATACAAGCAGAGTTGAAAAATTGTCTTGAAATAGACCTTACTTAACTATAAACCTTTCAACCTTCCCGAAATCACGGGTTCCAACTCTTAAAAGATACACTCCGGGAGCTGCATAAGACATATCGATCTCATAGACATAAGCATCTCCACGTTCGTTCACGATCTGGTTTTCAATTAATTTCTGACCAAGAACATTATGCACCGTAATTCGTAAAGGTTCATCATAATTAGTTTCCATGATAGCCCTGTAAATATTATTTCCATAAGATACAACTACCAGGTCAGCTTCATTGAGGATTAGATCCTCAGGATCTAATGTATCATCAATGATATTTACTGAATAATCATGGGTTGTTCCATATTGCATTACAGAACAGGGATCATTCAGATCTCCCGAAAAACTTGTATCACCAGCTCTGATCCTTAACAAGTGCTGCCCTAACTTAGCGTTTGAAGGGATAGTGAAATCATATGAAAATGCCCTGTCTTCTTCGGGAATAACTTCAGAAGTTATAAGTCTCTCTTCATCCTCAAAAACTGCGTTATCATTAAAATCTATCCACAGTGAAAACTTTTCTACGTCATCCTCGGCAAAATTGGTCTTTACCGTTACCGTGTATTCTCCAACAGACCTGTCCAGATCTGTTGAACCTTTAGAAAAGTCTATATATCCTGTAGTACAGGGAATTCTTTCATTCAGAAAATCTCCTAATTCAAAGTAAAATATTCCATCCCCGGCAGAACAATCAGATCCATCAGGGATACAATTAAGGTTCACTATAGATTCGGTTATAGAATCATTGGTGGGATCAAAATCTTCGGAAAGGTTTGTAGTAGCTGTGATAGAGTACCTTCCGGAACCTTCGAAGTTTGCGGTTTGATTAAAGGTGTAAACAGCTATTTCTCCAACCGGAAGAACCTGGTTGTAGGTTTCGTTCACGAAGGTATTATTACCAATCTGATAACTTACCGGTATATCCTGTTGTGGTTCTCCCCCAAAATTTTCAATGGTTATAGTGATAGTTTCATTAGCCGTAAGATCTTCTGAAGTTTCAGGTGAATCTATGGAAACCACTCCCACATCACGAGGAGGTAAGTTTCTAACCTGGGTGTCTATACTATCATTGTTATTATTAGAATCGTTCACAAGATTCGTTGAAAAGGTAATAGTATAGGTCTCTCCAACATTAGAAAGATCGGCGGTTTCATCGAAAGTAAAGGTGGCAAAAGATTCCGGACCTATAGATTCTGTAAAAATCTCTGTAACCTGCGGACCTCCATTGATACTGTAACTAACTTCAAAATTAGACTGAGGATTCAATCCATAATTTCTAATCCTGACACTTATTTGTTCAGCAGAAGTCAAGGTTGCATCCTGAGGAGAAATAAGCGAAACAGCTCCAATATCATTTGGGTCTGTTGCAGAAAAACTAAAAACCCCTACTTTGTTTACCCGGTCTGTTCCCCTGAAATATTCCGCATTATGCCAGAATGTGATCCCATCAACCGGATCTATACTTAAATGTGCATAATCACCATATCTACCTTCGGGTCTTGGCTGTGGGCTATCGCCTTCTACAATAGATTGCTCTTCAACAGTCATAGTTCCTAAAGGATCGTTTGCAAATCTACCCGTATATCTAATAGAAGGAAAGACAGGTTTACTAGGATCGTCGTTAACGACAGTAAATCCCATTCCTATATTGCCTCTTTGATCAATCCCGATACTGCCGCTAAACCTGTCACTACCATCGGGAGCATAAGTACCTTCCTGATAAACGGTCCATGGTTGCCCATCAGCTTGCTGTCTAAGTTCATACCACCTGATTCCGGCATGTTTAGCCGGAGAAGGCTCTACATCAACTACAAAATTCATCACAACCGAATTATATCCTGAAAACCTTCTGTATTGCGTCATATACATCATAGCTCCCTGTAACGCATCAATATCTACAGCTTCTCCAGGTTGCGGTAGGTTTTGAAAACTACCCCCATCAAAAGTGGCGTCAAATGGAGATATACCGTTAGTGATCTCCTGACTTTCTGCTATTGTAGAATTTCCTAAACTGTTCCAGTCTACATTAATTAACCAGAGTTTTAAATGATCCTGATTAACGCCGGCCCATTCATCATCCTGTAAATATATGATCGGGGCATTTCCCGGCGGAGGCAGATTCCTGCCAACTACACTAAACCCTGCGGGACTATAAAATCCATTATTTCTTATTCCAGGGAGAGAAAAACCGAGAATACGAACATCATCTGATCCCTGAAGCATCCTATCTCGCTCCAGAACGAATACAACTTCTTCTCCCTGCGGCGCTCGTGCATTTTTATTCGTAGTTATATAATAACCATCGTTCCAGACAGAGATCTTCGGGTAATCTGGTAAATCTTCCAGATCAAAACGATAAGTATACCAGCCACTATTCACTGGGTCTGGTCCCTGGGCTACAGCAAATAATAATGCTGGAGGTGTAGATCCATTTTCCGTACTAAATTGCATTAAAACGAACCTGTCTGCAGATTCATCATAAAACACTATAGGATCCCCATCAGTTTCATTTGTAAAAGTCCCGCCAATACTGGCTAGAGAAGATTCTGGAACAACAACATTTCCGCTTTTATCCCAAATTGCAAATTCAGAATTCCAGGCATTTACGTAATAATCTCTTCCCACGGCCCCGGTAGGATCTGAAGGAGTAGATCGCGTTACTGCTCCGTCAAAGGTTAATACTGGAGCTTTAACAGGGATATCCCCCATTTTACTTTGTAAGGCAGCATCAGTAGTCTTAGGCAAACCTTTACCTGGCACTACTTTATTAATTCCTCTATTTCGTGGATTATATAGTTTTGGTTTTTTTGAAGAAGGGATCAAATTATCTTTCGTCAAAGCTCCAGATTTCACAACTTTTGCAGAATCTATAAAAGCTGGACCTACGATCTCATTAGTTTGAGCAACAGAATTAAGATGAAAAATCAACAATAATATCAGAAGGGTAGAAATCTTTTTCATCATTTGGGAGTATTCTTCAATAATTCTTTAAAAATAGGCATTAAGATAATAACTGAAATAAAAAAGGCAATCAATAAATTGATTGCCTCTCTTAAAATATTCATAAAAACCTGTAAATCAATTAGAAAAATCTCTCATCCAGGTTTTAAAATCTGTTTCTTTCCTTATCAATGCGTCCAATTCTGTAATCGGAATTCTCTTTTGTTCCATTGTATCTCTGAATCTTACCGTCACCGAATTATCATCCAAGGAATCATGATCTACTGTGATACATAATGGAGTTCCAGCAGCATCCTGCCTACGGTATCTTCTACCAATAGCATCTTTTTCATCATACTGTACCGTAAAGTCCCACTTAAGATCATCTACTATTTTTTGAGCCATCTCGGGAAGTCCATCTTTTTTAACTAGAGGCAGAATTGCCGCTTTTGTAGGAGCAAGTACTGCCGGTAATTTTAATACCGTTCTAGTATTACCATCTTCCAGTTGTTCTTCTTTTAATGAAGCTGAAAGTACAGCCAGGAACATTCTATCAAGACCAATTGAAGTTTCAATTACAAAAGGCACATAATTTTCCTTCAATTCCGGGTCGTAAAAACGAAGTTTTTTACCTGAATGCTCTTCATGAGCTTTAAGGTCGAAATCTGTTCTGGAATGGATTCCTTCCAGTTCTTTAAATCCGAATGGAAAATCAAATTCTATATCTGCGGCAGCATTTGCATAATGAGCAAGTTTCTCATGGTCGTGGAAACGATAATTTTCTTCACCAAGACCTAAGGATCTATGCCAGTTTAATCTTGTTTCTTTCCATTTTTCATACCACTCAAGCTCTTCACCAGGACGTACAAAAAATTGCATTTCCATTTGCTCAAATTCACGCATTCTAAATATGAACTGTCTTGCAACGATCTCATTCCTGAACGCTTTACCAATCTGGGCAATTCCAAATGGGATCTTCATTCTTCCCGTTTTTTGAACATTCAGAAAATTCACGAATATCCCCTGAGCAGTTTCAGGACGTAAATATAGATCTGTTGCAGTATCTGCAGAAGCACCTAATTTAGTACCAAACATAAGGTTGAATTGTCTAACCTCGGTCCAGTTCTTAGAACCCGTATCAGGATCTGCGATCTCTAATTCCTCGATTAATTTTTTTACATCGGCAAGATCTTCATTGGTGAGTGAACGAGCTAAACGCTCCAGGATCTCTTTTCTATCTCCAAGATATCTTTTTACACGTGGATTGGTCTCCTTATACATTTCAGCATCGAAATCCTCTCCAAACCTCTTTTTCGCTTTCGCGATTTCTTTTTCAGCTTTCTGAAGTAATTTTTCGGCATAATCTTCTACCAGAACATCTGCCCTGTAACGCTTTTTAGAATCTTTGTTATCTATCAAAGGATCGTTAAAAGCATCTACGTGCCCGGAAGCCTTCCAGGTTTTAGGATGCATTAAAATTGCAGCATCAATACCAACGATATTCTGATGCAGTTGCGTCATGCTTCTCCACCAGTATTCCTTGATGTTTTTCTTTAGTTCGGCTCCATTCTGCCCGTAATCATAAACAGCACTTAAACCATCATAGATTTCACTGGATGCGAAAATGTACCCATACTCCTTGGCATGGGATATTACGTTTTTAAAAAGATCTTCTTGTTTTGCCATGGCGCAAAAATAAAAAAACCGCCCTGAATAATATCCAAGGCGGTCTCTAATTTATTAATTAAGATTATTTAAGGGTAAAACTTCCGGTTCCTAAAAGCATCGCATCGTTGTAGACATACACTTTATAGTTCCCTTCCAGTAATCTATCCTCCATAGTTTTAGCCAGGATACATACGTCAAGCTCTTCATTTTCATAAAAAACTTTAGATGCAGCACTGTAAACCATCGTTCCTCCTTCATGTTGAACTACGATCTCATCTCCTACTAATTCATTTTCCGGATTGTAAACCTGAACATACATATTCTTTTCACCAGCTTCTGAAAGGTCATTAGCAGTAATAGTAAAACAGGTTCTTATCTGGTCTACTCTACGATTGTTATCGTTTTCAACTAGTTTCCCGCTATTTCTAACAATTACTCCTTCTCCTGAAAGACTCGTGATCTTCAGTTTTGAAGCCTTATCAACCTTGGTAGAAAGACTTTGATTCGTAGTTTTTAAAGAATCAGAAAATTTTGTTCTTTCCTGTAGCGCAACACTGGTACTATCTAAAGAAGTAGACAACATCTGATTTTCTGTACTCAAACTATCCACTACTCTAAAAAGACGATCCTTCTCGGCCTTTAGATTACCAATTTCTCTTCTATATCTAGAAATAAGGACAAGATTAGCTTCATTATCTTTAACTGAATCCAGTAGTCGAGAAATACGGTCCCTGGCGTTTACAAGGTCCTGATCCATAATTTCGTTTTCCTCAATAGCATCATCATACTTTACAATTAGCTCATTAAGTTCATCTTCTATTACAGACTTCTCTTTTTGAAGAATCTCTTTATTTTCCTTTTCCTCATTGTAGAATTTTATAGTATAAATGCTAAGCGCAACCAGGGCTACAGCAAGAATACCGGTTAAAATCTTTAATGCGGTATTGTTCTTTTTTTCTGTCATCATAAGTTTAATTTAGTTCGTAAATTTAGACGTTTAACCAAGTATGGTACAAGCCATTAACAAATGTTTCACGATTTCGTTAATCTTCTTTATCCCAACGTTTGTCACATTTGCGAGACAGAGTTGCTTAAGAATGAACAAATTCTTTGCACCTCCTGTCTCCATGACCTACCGGTTACACGTTACCACCTTGATAACGAGAACCCTGTTAAAAAAGTATTTTATGGCCGGGTAAAGATAGAAAAAGCTACGGCATTACTGCATTTTAGAAAGAAATCTGGAGTTCAGCATCTAATACATGACCTAAAATATAGAGGCCACCGTGAAATTGGTACTTACCTGGGTAATTGGCTGGGAGAAGAATTGGTAGAATCAAAAGAATATAGGGATATAGATATTGTGATCCCTGTGCCATTACATAAATCCAGGCTCAGGGAAAGAGGTTATAACCAGGTCGAAGATTTTGGGAAAGTGATCGCTACTTACCTGAATGCAGATTATAGAGATGATATTCTTTTAAAGATAAGCTCTTCAAAAACCCAGACTCTAAAAGACAGATTTTCGAGATGGGGAAAACTTGAGGAAAATCTTTCTATTCAAAATTTCAGTGAAATTGAAAATAAACACATTCTTATAGTAGACGACCTGGTTACTACAGGTTCCACCTTAGAAGCCTGCGCACATAAACTGTTGGAGATTCCAGGGATCAAACTAAGTATCGCCACAATGGCAATTACCGACTAAGCTTTGCGTTGTAATTCAAAATAATTGTTTCTTTGCTAAAAGATTTCAGTTTTCATTTATGAGAAAAAGGATACCCGGATTCGTTATAGTTTTGATCTTGCTTTTTACAATGGTGCAATGCGCCAAAAAAGGAATGCCTGAAGGGGGACCTATAGATGAAGAACCACCAAAGTTCATTAAGGCCAATCCTGAGAATTATTCTACGCAATTCGATGCTGATGAGATACGCATCTATTTTGATGAATACATCAAACTGGAAAAACCTCAGCAACAAATTATAATTTCTCCACCTATGGATCCAAAACCCAGTATTATGCCTTTGGGATCTGCCAGGAAGGATATCAAGATCGAGATCTTTGATACTTTAGAAGAGAATACTACCTACGCGATTAATTTTGGTAGAAGTATCGTAGACAACAATGAAGCTAATCCTTACGATTATTTTAAGTATGTATTCTCTACGGGTGATTATATAGATTCTCTTAAAGTTTCGGGAACCGTGAAAGACGCGAAGTTAAAGGCTCCTAAATCTCCAGTTTCTGTGATGCTTTATGAGATGGATTCTACCTATACAGATTCTATAGTTTTTAAAGAAACACCTAGATATGTTACTTATTCACAGGATAGCACCTTTACATTTTCTCTGGAAAATTTAAAAGCCGGAACCTATAAGATGGTTGGAATATTAGATAATAATGACAACTATCTCTACAACCCTAAAAGTGAAAAAATTGGATTTATTGCTGAAAATGTTAGTATCCCAACAGACAGTACTTATGAAATTATTGTTTTTAAAGAGGAGCTGGAATTTACACCAAAACGCCCTACCCATTTTAAAGGAAATCAAATTCTATTTGGATATGAAGGTTCTCCAAACCTGGATAGCTTAGAAATAAATTTACTTTCCCCGAAGCCTGAAGGTTTTGTTTCCAGGATAATTAAAGATGCTGAAAAAGATAGCCTCTATTATTGGTTTAATGTGAAGCCTGAACTAGATAGTCTTAATTTTGAGATCGTAACTCCAAAAACCAGAGATACACTATTGGCGAGACTAACTACTCTGGACAGGGATTCCTTAAAGATCTCTACTGAAACTGGTAGCATCAGCAAGGATTTTAAGTTTAAGGGGAACACTCCAATCGTGGATTTTCAAGAAGAATTCATCTCGATCATGGATAAGGATTCTGCTAATGTTGATTTTTCGACAGAATTCCATCCATTGAAAAATGAAATTGTTATAAAATTCGACAAAACTCCTGAAAACACATATAACGTTCGTGCCTTGCCGGGAGCGATCACAGATCTTTTTGAAGAGACCAACGACACCATTAGTCAAAATTTAAGAACCAAGTCATTATCTGAATATGGAACTGTAATACTCAATGTTCAGAATATAGAATCTTTCCCAGTGATACTTCAATTAACAAGTACGAAAGGAGAAGTGATAGATGAACAATATTCTGAAGGAACTAACAACTTCACCTTTAGATACCTTACACCCGGTAAGTTTTTAATCAGGGTGATCTCAGACAGAAATGGCAATGGGAAGTGGGATACCGGAAATTTCCTGAAAAAGCGTCAGCCGGAGCAAATAAGATATTTTTCAGATACTCTGGATATTCGTGCCAATTGGGACTGGAACGAAACTATTCGTCTGAAAGATTAAACGTATCGCGGTCCTGAAGAAATTTTAGCTTACTTCTAACTTCCTTAAGATAATTTTTATTAAGACTGATCTCTTCGGTAAAAACCTCTTCCCTATGTAAAGGAGTAATCTCCTTACCTAGTGGATCATAAATTGCCGAATGACCATTATAAATATACCCGTCGCCATCTTCTCCGGTCCGGTTAAGGCCAACGCAATAACTCATATTTTCAATAGCTCTTGCTTTTAACAGGGCATCCCATGCGTCCACCCTTTTCTTAGGCCAGTTAGCCACGTATATCAACAGATCATAGTCTACGGTATTTCTGGAAAAAACCGGGAATCTAAGATCATAGCATATTAAAGGACAAATTTTCCAGCCTTTATAATCTATAATAAGTCTGGCTTTTCCCGCAGTATAGGTTTCATCTTCTTTAGCCAGGGTAAACGTATGGCGTTTGTCGTATAATTTATAAGTGCCATCGGGAAAAACAAAGAAAAGGCGGTTGTAATAATTGCCATTTTCAGAGATTATGACGCTGCCGGTAATTGCAGCTGATTTTTTCCTGGCCATTTCTCTCATCCATGATAAAGTCTCAGCATCAGTATTTTCAGCAAGTTCAGCCGCATTCATACTAAATCCCGTAGTAAACATCTCTGGCAGAATAATTAATTCTACATCATTAGATATTTTCTCGATTGCTTCAGAAAAAAGTTTTCTGTTTGCATTTATATCTTCCCATTTAAGGTCTGCCTGAATAAAGGCAATATTTAAATTTTCACTCATATTCAAAAATATCAAATTTGAGGGAGCAATGCCAAATACGTGTTAAATGATTGGACATAAGCAGTCGAATAAATAGTTTTATTGAGTAAAAATGAAACAGATTATGAGCGTAACTAATTTTCTTCAGAAAGATTCCTATATGTCTAATACCAGTCGCAGCCTACTTTCCGGCTTTGTTGGTGGTTTAGCCGGTTCGGCAGTAAAGAGCCTTATAGAACAATTTTTACCAGTAAGAAAGATTGAACAACGATCCGCTCAGATCAAGATCGTAGATGAACTTTCAACTAAGATCACTGGTACTCCGGTTAGTATACAGAATGAAGCTCTGGCAGAGCAACTGGTGAATATCCCCATTGGGGGTTCCCTTGGCGCCGCATATGGTTATGGCAAAAAGGACCGCAACGGTTTAAGACCTATGGACGGGGTTATATTTGGTGCTACTACCTGGGCTTCGACTCACGAAACTTCTTTGCCTATTCTAGGATTGGAACCAAAACCAACCGATATCCCTATTAGAATGCAAATGAATGAATTATTTGCTCACGTAGCGTTTGGTATTACTACAGAGCTGGTAAGACATTATTTAGAGAAGCAGCTTAGAGAATAATTATTTTTCCAGTTGTTTCAACATTCTCTTAATTCTATCTTCTATTTTTTCTGAAGATAATTTTTCTCTCAACCTATCTGTAATGATCGGAAACGAGAAAGGAGTAGGTTTTTCACATTTTCGCCACATAATTTTTTGACTCGCTATCCTTTCCAGTGACATTCTTAACCTTCCTTCTTCTAGCTGATGCTCAAAAGTCTCTCTAAAGGCCTGTTGATAAAGCAAATTATCTTCTTCATAATCTCTAAAAACACTAAATAACAATTGGGAGTTAGATTGCAGATGTTTACTTTTTACAAGTTTATTGGGATATCCGGTAAAGACAAGGCCGGCGATCACAGCAATGTCCCGAAACTTTCTTCTGGCCATTTCTGTAGCATTTAGACTTTTATAAAGGTCGTCCATCAAATATTCAGCACTAAAAAGATCATTATCCAGTACCTGCTGCATATCTATTTCCTGATCTGAGAGCAATTCAAAGCCATAGTCATTAAAGGCAATAGAAAAACTGATAGGCGACAATAAACTAATGCGGTATGCCAGCAAACTACCCAGGGCCTCATGCACAAAACGACCTTCAAAAGGATAAAATATGGCATGATAACCTTCACGTGTTTTGAATGTCTCGATTAGAAATTCATCATTTTTTGGAATAATAGAGTCCTGCTTCTGTCTTTGAAAAACAGGCTGAAGTGCTTCAAATTCCCGGTTAGTTCTTTCTCCATCTTTCAGGTTAGACGCCAGATACATTTCTTCGCGAAGCAACTCACTCATCTGGGCAGAAAAAGTCATTCTCCCTCCCATCCAGCTTGGCACTTTAGAGGTTTTCCTGGAGGATTTCCTAACCAGAACCTGCATATTTTTGATCCTGACTAATTCAAGGTTTCGGCCGGCAAAAGTAAATATATCTCCGGGCTTCAATTTAGAAATAAACCATTCTTCTATTGTACCAATATAACCGCCCTTCATGTACTTAACGCTTAGCATTGCATCACTTACAATGGTTCCTATTTGCAAGCGATGACGCATTGCAACTCCTCGATTATTGATCTTGAATTTTCCATCTTCCTCGATCTCTACCTTTTTATACTCGTCATAAGCCTGCAGACTCTGGCTTCCTTTGGTAATGAAATTGAGTATCCATCGCCACTGGTCTTCTGTAATTCCCTGGAAACAGAATGTTGAGGCGATCTCTGGATATATTTCTTTTGGATAAAATCCGTTTGAAACCGCGAGGCTGTTTAAATACTGAACCAGTACATCAAAGCTCATTAAATACGGAATTCGGTCTTCTACAGCCTTTTTCTCGACTGCCTTCTGCAATGCAGATGCCTCTATAAGCTCAATAGCATGTGTAGGCAGAAAATAAATAAGGCTCACTTTTCCCGGTTGATGCCCACTTCGGCCTGCACGCTGAAGAAATCTTGCCACCCCCTTAGGTCCACCAATCTGTACAATAGTTTCAACCGGGGCAAAATCCACTCCAAGATCCAGACTGGAAGTACAGACGACTGCCTTAAGACTTTCATTTCTAATCGCCTGCTCTACCCAAAGGCGGGTTTCTTTATTTATACTCCCGTGATGCATAGCAACTTCACCGGCAAATTCGGGATATTTTGCCATTAATTTCTGAAACCAGAGTTCACATTGAGATCTGGTATTTGTGAAAAGTAGAGTAGTTCTGCTATTATTAATGATTGGCACCACCTCATCGATAAGATGCAACCCCAAATGTCCCCGCCAGGGAAACTTTTCCATTGTTCTGGGGATTATAGACATCACTTCAATCTTCTTTTTAAGATTGGCTTTGATCATCACCGAATTCTTGTGGGCTTCAGAATCTGGTCCCAGCAGGACTTCCCTGGCCTGTTCTAAATTCCCTATGGTAGCCGATATTCCCCAAATACGAAGATCTTTTGAGATGGTCTTTAATCTTGATAAACCAAGTTCCACCTGAACTCCTCTTTTAGAACCCAGTAGTTCATGCCATTCATCAATAACTATGGCCTGAAGATCTTTAAAGGTCTTATCGTAATTTTTTGAAGAAAGTAATAGATGTAAGCTTTCCGGAGTTGTGATTAAAAGATCTGGCATCGATTTTTTCTGGGCTGCTCGTTCTTTCTGGGAAGTATCTCCGGTTCTAATTCCTACCGTAAATTGGGTTCCCATTTCTTCAGCAAACCTGCTTGCGGCCTGTTCTATTTCAACTGAAAGTGCCCGCAAGGGAGTGATCCATATGGCTTTTAAACCTTTCTTATGTCTGGTCTTGTAATCAGGATTCTTCCTGATGTAGTCTAAAACAATTGGCACCCACAGCGCATAGGTTTTCCCACTGCCGGTAGGAGCATTTAAAAGACCATTCTTTTTCTGAAGATAAGCGGTCCAGGTATCTTTCTGAAATTTAAAAGGTTTCCACCCTATCCCAGAAAACCAGCCTTCAGCAAGCTTTAATAGTTCTGCCCTTTTCAATAGGAAAAAATTGAATTATGAGTGCTCATAAATAACTAACGCTCTAATTTAAAATTATCAAGATTGATATCGTCCATCCCAACATTATCAAAAGGATACTCCAACTGATTCTGGATATTATAAAGAGAAATAAGTATAAACTGAGTAACCAGTACAATTAAATATGCAATCCAGTCTGCCTCGCGCATACCTAGATTATAAATAATAGTAGGCGCATAGATCACCGGAAACAAATAGATAAATACTTCGCAATAGGCCATAAGGCTTATAGGCGTCCTGTGAGAATGTATACTGTGCAGGTTTTCTATAGATTCATGCATATCCCGGGCATATTTAAAAACACGATCCTTGATCTTATTTGGAACAAGATTATCTTTTTCAAGGACAAATTTGTAAACCTTATGTGAAATTTCATCCAGAGTCTGAATATCATTATTCTTTCTGGCGAGGTGATCTAAAGTCTTCTGATTGATCTCCAGCAGGATACCTCTGGCCTCATTCTTTTTGTCAGTAGTAAGTTCATTACTACTAAGCAAAAGGTATCTCACCGTTTTAATTGAACTTAAGAATTTACTTAAATGTTCTAATGCTTTTTCTCTTCTTCTGAAAGAACCTCGAATTGTAAATACCAGCGGAAAAATGATGGCAATACTCAGCAGAGTAAGATCTACATTAAAACTGATCCCGAATTTTAAAGCAAAGAATGTTGTAACTGCTGAAAGGATCAACGTTACAAAGGTTCTAAAATTAATAATGGAAAAATACTTTCTAATAGCTTGATTTTTAATATTTTAGATAAATATATCAATATTATGGATAAGCGCGCTATCCTTTTATTCCTAATCCCTACTTTATTTATTCACCTCATGTGCTCTCAGGATAATCATGAAAATTTCCCTGTGAGTCTTTCTGAATTATTCCTGGAGGAAGAAATAATGAATATATCGCTTAGCTACTCCAATAAAGATATTAAAAAAGAAACCAATGATTCTACCTATATACACACCTATCTAAAATTTGAAGTTGATGAGCTACAATGGGATTCCCTGGAGGTAAGGTTGAGAAAACGGGGGAATTTTCGACTTAAGAATTGTTCCTATGCTCCCTTAAAAGTTAAGATAAAAAAGAAAGAGGCTAATAAAACCCCATTTGAGGGTCATAAAAACCTGAAGTTAGTTCTCCCATGTTTGATACAGCGGGACATGAACGATAATGTACTAAAAGAATACCTCGCATATAAACTGTATGAGGTGATTTCTCCTTATCATTTCAAGACTAAACTGGTGGAATTGAATTATGAGGAACTCAGAGGTAATAAAACCAAAATCCATGAATTCAAAGCCTTCTTTATTGAAGACGACAAACATGTTGCAGAAAGGATCGGCGGCAAAGTTTTAAAATCAAACATCCATCCGCTAAACCATTTGGCCCGGGAATCGGTTCGAAATTCATTTTTCCAGTTCATGATAGGAAATACAGATTTTTCCAATGCCTACCAGCATAATTCCAAACTTATATTCCGGGAGGGTGAGATCATTCCTGTTCCATATGATTTTGATATGGCAGGAATAGTAAATACCAGCTATGCTACAGTTTCACAGATAAATAATGAAATGCTTAGTATAGATAAGGTAACCCAGAGAATGTATCGCGGATTCCAGAGGGAGCCAAAGCTTTTTCATGAGGTTAGATTAGAATTTCTGAATCATCGCCCAGCATTGCTCAAAGTTATTCAGGACTGTGAGTTGCTATTCGAAGATGATAAGGAATATTTTTCCATGTTACTTTTTATAGAAGGTTTCTTCGAAATCCTAATGAATGAGGAGAAGTTCGAAAACGAGATCCTGGCGATGGCCCGAAGAAAATAATTAAGGGATGAGGGCTTTCAGATCTTCCAGTGTATTTGCCTCTTCTATCTTCTTATCTGTACGCCATCTCAATATCCTGGGAAATCTTGTTGCCACACCACTTTTATGCCTTTTGGATTCAGCAATTCCTTCAAAAGCGATCTCAAACACGTGATGTGGCGTGACGCTGCGCACAGGGCCAAAACGTTCTAAAGTATTCTTCTTTATCCAGGCATCAAGGCTTCTAAATTCTTTATCTGTAAGTCCCGAATATGCCTTTGCAAAAGTTACCAGCTCTCCTTTTTCTTCATCCCATAATCCAAAAGTATAATCGGTAAACAGGTTACTTCTCCTTCCGTGACCACGCATGGCATAAGTAAGCACGGCGTCGATAGTAAGTGGATCGACCTTCCATTTCCACCAGTCACCTTTTTTTCTACCTACTAGGTAAGGTGAATCCAGTCTCTTTAGCATAAGGCCTTCAGATTTCACTTCCCGTGAATTCTCCCGTTCCTTTGCTGCTTCATCCCAGCTCTTAAAACGAATGTTTTCTGAAAGGTGAAGCGGTAATTCTTCTGATCTCACATCATTATAGAGTTTTTCAAGGATCTTGCGTCTTTCCCCAAATGCGGTATCCCGAATATCCTCATTTTCCCATTCCAGGATATCATAAGCTTTTAAGATCACCGGAGTTTTTTCCAGAAGTTTTTTTGAAACATTCTTTCGGCCTATTCGGGTTAGGAGATCCTTAAAAGTTCCTATTTCTCCTTCTGGAAATGGTAAGATTTCACCATCTATCACGGTGCCATTTGGTATAGCTTCAACAAACGCTTCAAATTCCGGGTATTTATCGGTTACCAGTTCTTCACCTCGACTCCACACAAATAATTCATCATTTCTAATAATCACCTGTGAGCGTATCCCATCCCACTTATGCTCGGCACTCCAATTTGAAACATCTCCAAGGTCATGGGGTTCATTCTCTATAGCATAAGCCAGGTAAAAAGGATAAGGTTTAGAAAGAAAATCTTCCTCATTTTCTTCCAGAATAAGTTTATTGAAAGTGATCTTAGAAGGCTCCCAGTTTCCCATTAATTTGTAGGCCAGAATATCTTCATCTATATCTGTGGCCCTGGAAAGTGCCCTGGTCATGAGTTTCTGACTTACGCCAATTCTAAAACTTCCGGTGATCAATTTCGTGAAAACGAAGCGTTCGTAATAATTCAGGTTTAACCAGTTATCAAAAAGATATTCTTTCTTTTCTTCCTCAGGCTTCTTTTTGAGATCGATGATCTCCTGTAAAAATTGATTAAGACTTTTTTCACTAGAAGAATCAGCAGGTGGAATTACTAAAGCAATAGTTTCCGCCAGATCCCCTACTATGTGATAGGATTCCTCAAAAAGCCAAAGCGGAATTTTGGCCAATTCAGACGCCCATTCCCTCATGAGAGTTGTATTAACCGGTCTTGGCGGTCTTCGGTGACTTAAGATGGCAATAGTCCAAACCTTATCTTTTGGAGGGGCGTTTCGAAAATAGCTTGTTAATGCCTCTACTTTTAAAGTGGTCTTGTTGGTGCTATCCAGAGTTTTTATGAGATCGGCAAATGCTTTCATTCTGAATCCTTTTCTTTATCAGCTTCCATCTGGCCTGTTTCTCCTTCGTACTGGGTCTCTTCAGTTCTGGCATCATAACCCTGTTCCCTTAAGAATCTGGAAAAAATATCTGTGTATCCGTGGGTGCATATTACTTTCTCGCATCCTGTTTCTTTAATCGAAGTAAGTAGTCCCTGCCAGTCACAGTGATCGCTTAACACAAAACCTTTATCTATCGCCCTTCTTCTTCGTGCACCTCTAAAGGTCATCCAACCGCTTGCCGAAGCAGTTACATATGGCACCATTTTCCTTATCCATGTGGTCCCATGGGAGCTTCCAGGAGCTAGTACTATATTTCCCCTGATCTCCTCTTTTTTTGTTTCCCTGGTAATCCTGGTAGTTTCAGGAAACTCGATCTGATCCCTTAAAACTTCGGTCATATTCTCTATTGCGCCATGTGTATAAATTTTACCAATAGATGGATCTAAATGTTTCAGTAAACGCTGAGCTTTCCCCAGGGAATAACCAAAAAGGACAGACGTTCTTCCGTCATCCTGATTCTGTTGCCACCAGTTATTGATATCTTCAAAAACCTGTTTTTGGGGCGTCCATTTAAAAGCAGGTAAACCAAAGGTACATTCAGTAATAAAAGTGTCACATCTTACCGGTTCATATGGAACCGCCACGCCATCATCTTCAGTTTTATAATCCCCGGTGAAGACCCAAACTTCACCCTTATATTCAACTCTTATTTGAGAGGAACCTATGATATGACCGGCTGGATGCAAAGAAAACTGAACTCCGTTAATGGTGAAATTTTCATTCCATTCCACCCCGGAAACTACGATATCCCCAAGTCTGTGCTTTATTATAGGCACATTACTGTGGTGAGTGATATATTTCTTATGCCCCCAACGGGAATGATCTGCATGACCATGAGAAATTATGGCTTTATCTACCGGTTTCCATGGATCCAGATATACATCTGCCGCAGCACAATAGATCCCGTTTTCATTAAAGGCCAGTAATGGTGTTCTCATAATATGATTGAAGAACATGAAATTTAAATAATAGAAACTTCAGCAGAAAGAGATTAAGAAAAGATTAGCGATTGACTAAAATTAATTTACGCTTGCTTTGGTATTAAAAACTGCGTGTTTAACTATATTTGTAGTATAAAATCAATACAATAATGTCCTTTTCAGATTTATTTGGCTCGGGAGAGCACCTACGAAATCTTAGTCATTTCGCTTCTATTGTAAACCTTGCAGCAGTTGATGGAGACATCAACAAAGATGAAGAGCTTCTGCTAAAACGTTTCGCAAGAAAATTAGATATTAGTGAAGATGAATATGCTAAGGTTCTGGAAAACCCTAAGTCTTTTCCGCTATCATCATATAATAGTATCGAAAGGAGACTGGAACGACTTCATGACCTGTTTAGAATCATCTTTGCAGATCACATCATTGATGAAGAAGAGACAGAACTTATTAAAAAATATGCTATTGGTCTTGGGTTTTCAAGCCAGGCTTCTGAAGGTATTATAGAAAGATCTATCCAGATCTTTAGCGGTCAGTTAAGTTTTGATGATTACCGCTACTTACTTGAAAAAGAAAATGACTGAGACTGATCTTTAGTCTCGGCTTTCACCATAAATTCTTCAGCTTTTTCTACCATTTTTTTGCTTCCGCAGAAGAATGGTGCTCGCTGATGCAACTCTATTGGCTTTATATCCAGTATACGCTTAAATCCGTCGCTGGCTTTTCCTCCTGCCTGTTCGGTTAAAAATGCCATCGGGTTACATTCGTAAAGCAACCTTAATTTACCATTGCTGGCTTTCGAACTTTTGGGATACATAAAGATCCCGCCTTTTATCATATTCCTGTGAATATCAGAAACCATAGACCCAATATATCTTGAAGTATAAGGACGCTTATCTCCATCTTCCTGCTGGCAATATTTAATATAATCTTTCACTCCCTGCGGGAAATGT
This sequence comes from Christiangramia echinicola DSM 19838, assembly GCF_000423065.1. Taxonomy (GTDB): domain Bacteria; phylum Bacteroidota; class Bacteroidia; order Flavobacteriales; family Flavobacteriaceae; genus Christiangramia; species Christiangramia echinicola. Next base: position 605,206 of record NZ_AUHG01000010.1, on the reverse strand, counting down.
ATATAATTTCCTTCGTTTATAGAATAGATATGTCCTTCTTCGGGAAATTGCATATCTGGATGCGACAAGTACCATGATCCCAGTGCCGGGTTCAGGGTAAACCCATTCACTCCAAATCCTGTAGTATAAACCAGCATGGTAGAAGTTCCATAAATAATATATCCGGCAGCTACCTGTTTATTTCCCGGTTGCAGAAAATCTTCTAATTGCACGGGCGTTCCCACCGGGGTAATTCTTTCGTAGATCGAAAAGATAGTTCCTACAGAGACATTTACATCTATATTAGAGCTACCATCCAAAGGATCCATAAGCACCACATATTTATTCTGATTATCGCCTTTATGACCTTTGATCTGGATAAAATCATCATTTTCTTCGGAAGCGATCCCGCAAACGATCTCTCTATTGGTTAAGGTCTGGATAAACTTATTATTAGCGTAAACATCCAGTTTTTGCTGATCTTCTCCCTGAATATTCGTTTCGCCGTAAGCTCCTATAATATCAACCAGTCCGGCTTTATTAACCTCATGATTCACTACCTTGGCGGCTAGCCTCAGGGAGTTTATCAATCTTGAAAGCTCTCCCGAAGATCCAGGAAAATGTGCTTGATTTTCAATAATAAATTCTCCGAGAGTTTGATTTGGCTTAGGCATGGATTCAATTTCTTTTGAAGCGGCTAAAATATTAAAATTTAGACTTACTACAACGTTTTCGCTGACAATAGTACTATTGTTTAAATTTGTGAAAAAGTATTTATATGGAAATTAACATTAGAGATGCCAGGAAAGAAGATATGAGCGATGTTCTAAAACTCATCCATGAATTGGCTGTTTTTGAAAAAGAGCCCGACGCTGTAATTATAGATGAAGATGACCTTATTCGCGATGGATTTGGAGAAAACCCTGCTTTCCAATGTTTCGTGGCAGAGGCAAATGGGAAAATAGAAGGTATGGCCCTGGTATATTTTAGATATTCTACCTGGAAAGGAAAAACGGTTCATTTAGAAGATCTTATAGTTAGAGAGGAATTCCGTGGAAAAGGTCTCGGCTCTGCCCTCTATACTGAAGTCATAAAGTATGCAGCTCAGGAAAAAGTAAAACGTACAGAATGGGTGGTTTTAAACTGGAATAAGGATGCCGCCGATTTCTACCGCAGAAGTGGCGCCGATGTCATGGAAGACTGGGATACCGTGCAAATGGATGAGATGGCCATGCACCTGTTTCTTGAAAAGAAAGGTATCCTTTAAGACCGCTTTAGTAGCCTTATGAAATGCAATCCTTATTTTTGTTAAAAATCTGAATTATAAATTGAGCCATAAAAATCTCCTTAAGCAGAAGGAAAGGATGATTGGCGAATTGCATTTGACCTTTATATTAACTAAATAGAAACAAATGAAATATACAATACGAGAAGCCAGAAAAGATGATATGAATGAGGTTCTGGAACTTATAAAAGAGCTGGCAGAACATGAAGATCATCTTGATGATGTAGAGGTTACCGTTCAGGATCTTGAAAAAGAAGGTTTTGAGCACGGTAATTTTAAATGCTTTGTAGCCGATGTAGAAGGTAAGATCGAAGGTATGGCTTTGGTATACTTCAGATTCTCTACCTGGAAAGGAAGAACTGTTCATTTAGAAGATCTAATTGTTCGTGAAAGTATGCGCGGTACTGGTCTTGGAGGAGCACTTTATAAGCAAGTTGTAAAATATGGTCACGATAATGGAGTTAAACGTATAGAGTGGGTAGTTTCTGAAGGCAACAAAAACGCCATAGAATTCTACGAAAACACGGGAGCTGAAATTAAAGAAAGCTGGAAAACCGTACATATGGAAGAAGGCGGAATCCAGGAAAACGTAAAAAAATAGTGATCAAAGTATACAAGTTTGGTGGAGCATCGGTGAAGGATGCCGAAGGAGTAAAAAATCTTATCAAAGTACTTAAGGAAGTAGGAAGTGAGAACAGGTTAATCGTGGTTTCTGCCATGGGCAAGACCACAAATGCTCTGGAAGTGGTAGTTAAGGATTATCTTGAAACTACCAGAATTCCTTCAAGTCTTGAAGAGGTTAAAGCCTATCATCGTAATATAATGAACGAGCTTTTTCCAGATGTTGAAGCTCCGGTCTTCTTTAAGACCGAAGCACTTTTCACTGAGCTTGAAAATTTTCTACAGCATAATAAATCTACTCAGTATGATTTTGTTTACGATCAGATCGTAAGCTATGGTGAATTGGTATCAACTACCATCGTTAGTGAATATCTGAATTATCAGAATATAGATTCTACCTGGCTGGATGCGCGAAATTTTATAAAAACCGACAGCACATATAGAGACGCCCAGGTGAACTGGAATAAAACCCAGGAACTTATCAAGGTAAATATAGATCCAAATAAACTGAATGTTATACAGGGCTTCATTTCATCAGACCCAAATAATTTTACGACTACTCTTGGGCGTGAAGGATCAGATTATTCTGCGGCGATCATGGCTTACTGTCTCAATGCTGAAAATGTAACAATCTGGAAGGATGTTCCAGGAGTCCTAAATGCCGATCCGCGATTTTTCAACAATGCCGAATTGCTAAACCAGATCTCTTATGAAGAAGCTATTGAACTGGCTTTTTATGGAGCTTCGGTAATACACCCAAAAACACTTCAGCCTTTACAGCGTAAGGAAATCCCGCTATTTGTAAGATCTTTCATAAATCCTTCAGGAGAAGGTACAGCCGTGAGTAAGGGAAAAACCATATTTCCGGAGATTCCCTGTTTTATTGTGAAAAAAGACCAGGTTTTGATATCTCTTTCTTCGCTGGATTTCTCTTTCATGGTAGAAGAGAACATTTCAGAAATATTCAGGCTTTTCCACCTGTACCAAATGAAGGTTGATCTTATTCAGAATTCTGCGATTAGTTTCAGGGTATGTGTTGATAATAAATTTAATCAGCTGGAGAAACTTATTCAGCATTTAAAGGCAAGGTTCAAAGTAAATTATAAAACCGGCGTTTCCTTATACACGATAAGACATTTTAATACCGAAGCGATTAACAGCCTGGAAAAGGATAAGAATGTGCTTCTAAAACAACTTACCCAAAACACAGTTCAGTTAGTTGCCGAAAACTAACATTTGATTTCTTATTTTTGATTGAACCAAATCAATCAACCATGGGAATCGTAAGTGCCAAAGAAGTAGCCAACGTTATGAACCTGGGTAAATTTGGTTTCCTGGGAACAGGAGTTGGCTGGCTGATACTAAAAACAACGAAACTCTCCAGGATCAATAGAGAGTACGACAAGCATAAAGATCTTAAAGGCACCGATTTTATTGAATCTATTCTGAATGAATTTGAAATAGACTTCGAAATTCCCGAAAAAGACCTCAAAAGGATTCCAAAAGAAGGCCCGTTTATCACCATTTCCAATCATCCATTGGGAGGAATTGACGGGATGATCCTTATGAAGCTGGTTCTGGAAAGCAGGCCAGATTATAAAGTGATCGCTAATTTTCTTTTGCACCGTCTGGATCCTTTAAAACCATATATACTTCCGGTAAATCCATTCGAAGATCATAAGGAGGCGAAATCCAGTTTAACGGGGATGAAAAATGCCATTTCTCATCTTAAGAATGGCCACGCTCTGGGCATATTCCCGGCTGGCGAGGTTTCTACCAACAGAGACAAAAAAGTGATCGTTGATAAACCCTGGGAACTTTCAGCAATGAAACTGATCCAGAAATCTAAAGTTCCGGTGGTGCCAATATATTTTCACGCCAAGAACAGCCTTTTCTTTTATAGACTGGCATCTTTTAGTGATGTCTTAAGAACGGCGAAGCTACCCAGTGAAATGCTAACGCAGAGAAAGAGGAAGATTAAAGTTAGGATTGGAAATACGATCTCTGTAGAAGATCAACAAGAACATTCAAATTTAGAAGCCTACACGGCGTTCTTGCGTAGGAAAACCTATATGCTGGCCAATGTTTTTGAAAAGAAAAAACTTCTCGGCAATCTCCCAAAAACCTTGAAAATACCACGTTCTCCTAAAAATATTGCTGAGGAAACAAATTCTGAACTCATGCAAATGGAGGTGGAGAATTGCCGGAAAATGGATAAACGCCTACTTCAGAGCAAGAATTACGAGGTATTTCTTGCCAAAAGAGAAGTGATCCCAAATATTCTGAACGAAATTGGCAGATTACGGGAGATCACCTTTCGCGAGGTTGGCGAAGGCACCAATAAGAGTATAGATCTGGACAGCTGCGATGAATATTATCACCACCTGTTCCTTTGGGATAAGGAGGCTAATAAGATCGCTGGAGCTTATAGAATGGGCATGGGTAGTGAGATCTTTGCCAGTCATGGCATCGATGGATTTTACCTTCAGGATCTTTTTAGATTCGAGCCTGAATTATATAAAATGATGAGCCAGTCTATAGAAATGGGTCGGGCATTCATCATTAAGGAATATCAGCAAAAACCAATGCCGCTTTTCCTGTTATGGAAAGGAATTGTTCATTGCACCTTGAGGTTTCCGGAACATAAATATTTAATTGGAGGGGTTACCATTAGTGACAAGTTCAGCAACTTTTCAAAATCACTGATGATAGAATTCATGAAGTCTAATTATTACGATCCTTATGTCGCGCAATACGTAAGACCTAAAAAAGAATTCAAGGTGAAACTTGAAGATGCAGATAAAGACCTGGTTTTCGATGAAAGCGAAGCCGACCTCAATAAATTTGATAAGATCATCGATGAACTTGAAACCGAAAACCTGAGATTACCGGTACTTATTAAAAAATATATTAAACAGAATGCAAAAGTAGTGGCCTTCAATGTAGACCCACTTTTCAATGATGCGGTAGACGGACTAATGTATATTAGAATTGCCGATCTACCGGAAAGTACAGTGAAGCCGGTTATGGAAGAATTCCAGAAGGAATTGGAAGAAAGAGCTGCCGCCAACGGTAAATAGAGTTTTTCATTGTTAACATACTGTTATTCCTTCCTTTTGGCTGGTCAGATTCTTGATTCCTCCTTATCTTGTTGGCAATTAAAATTTTGAAGAAAAACCATGGAAAATATACTAATAGCCGGTGCTACCGGAGACACAGGAAAAAGAGTCATTGAAATTTTAAATAATTCTGAAAGCTTTAGTCCTCTTGCACTTATAAGAAAAGAAGAGCAAAGACAGCAGTTTGAAGACATGGAGGTTGAAGCAGTTTTAGGTGATCTTGAAGGTGATGTGAGCCATACCATGAAAGGTATAGACAAGGTGATCTTCGCGGCAGGTTCTGGAGGGGATACTTCAGACGAAAAAACTGATGCTATAGATCGCGATGGAGCAAAAAAACTTATTGATGCTGCTATTGCTGCAAAGGTTAAAAAATTCGTGATGTTAAGTTCTATGGGGGCAGATGATCCTTCGAAAAATGAGGATTTGAGACATTACCTGGAAGCGAAAAAAGAGGCCGATGACTATCTTAGAGAAAGCGGAATTCCCTATACAATTGTTCGTCCAGGAGCATTAACAGATGATCTCGGATTGGCTAAGGTTGAAGTTGCCAAAGGCTCTCTTAATAAAAGAGGAGAGATCTCTAGAGATGATGTTGCTTTTATATTAGTAATGTCACTTGCCGATCCATTGGTGAAAAATGTAACTTTTGAAGCTATTGAAGGTGAAGAGTCTATCAAATCTGCTTTAATAGAACTTAGTGATCTGGGATAAGACCACCGGAATAAAAATATTAGACCCTGCAATGATCATTGCAGGGTCTCTTTTTTTGAAAAGATTTTGTGAAATCTTTGTCATCCTGAACTTGATTCAGGATCTTAATAAAAGAGAAGCTGAAACGAGTTCAGCTTGACGAAGATGATTTTAACCGGACTTCTCAATTTCATGAAATTTGTTGAAAAGGCTCGAACGCATTCAGCCAGACAACTTTATTTTTGATCTAGAAAAACTTTATCTACTGGTTCCCAGAGTTCAATTTTATTCCCTTCGGGATCCATGATCCAGCCAAACTTGCCGTAATCATAAGTCTCCATTTCACCAATAACCTCTACTCCTTCGTCTTTTAAAGTCTTGAGTAATTCTTCCAGGTTTTCAACCCTGAAGTTCATCATGAATTGCTTTTCTGAAGGTTTATAATAATCAGTGTCCTCATTCATCGGGCTCCATTGGGTTGAGCAGTCATTCCCTTCTTTATTTTTCCACCAGAAAGTACAGCCGTATTGATCTGTATCCAGTCCAAGATGCTGATTATACCAGCTTTTTACGTGATCAGGATTTTTTGCTTTAAAGAAAAAACCACCTAAACCTGTTACTCTTTTTTTCATGATCTATTATTTTTCATCTCCCTCACCAAAGTCAGCAATAATCTTATCGGCTATCACTGTTGCCAGCCCTTCATGCGACTCTACCGTCCAACCTGCAACATGAGGGCTCAGTAAAGTATGTGGCATAAACATTAATTCTCTAAGTGCTTCAGGGATTGAATCTGCCGCGCTTATAGAAACATTTTTCTTATTAGCGAACAGGCTTTCAAAACTGGCTTTCTCATATTCCAGCACATCTAGCCCAGCTCCAAGGATTTTTTCTTCTTTAAGGGCTTCCACAAGGTCCCCGGTCACAACATTTTTTCCTCTTGCAGTATTTATGAACCAGAATGGCTTTTTAAATTTACCAATAAATTCTTTATTGATCATCTGGTTTGTCTCTTCTGTCCATGGAGTGTGTAGACTTACTACATCAGCCTTTTCGAAAAATTCTTCATAATCTACCTGTCTCGCATTTTCATCACCTACACCGTCCTGGATATCATAAAAAATAACATCCACATCAAAACCACGTAGTTTTCTGGCAAATGCTTTCCCCATATTTCCATAACCTATAAGGCCTACGGTTTTACCATCAAGTTCAACTCCACGATTTTCTTCACGATGCCAAAGGCCCTCTCTAACCTCCCTATCGGCTTTATTTAACCGATTGAACAATGACAGTAACATCCCCAGGGAGTGCTCTCCTACGGCGTTCCTGTTGCCTTCTGGTGCAGAGTATAGTTTTATTCCTCTTTCCTGAGCATATTCAACATCTATACTTTCCAGTCCAGCACCCACTCGAGCGATGAACTTTAAATTTGGTGCAGCATCAATGAATTCACGATCTATTTTATATCGGCTTCTTATTACAATCCCATCATATAAATGCTGATTTTGCAAAGTTTCTTCTCTAGATTGGTCGTAACCTTCAATATTATGGTGTCCTGCCTCTTCCAGTTTTTTCATCAACGTGGGATGATTGGTATCGGCATGCAGAATAATCATTGTTTTTTCTTTTTCAGATTAATAATTCAAATAGCATATTCCGCTCTTTCAGTTTGATATGAAAAACGGACGTACAAAGATAAAGAATGATATAAGCACCCGAAAGAATTGGAGTGCCTTTCTAGAATCCAAGGATGGTTTTGGCCAGATAGAAGAATATGAAAATTCCGAATATATCGTTACTGGTAGTGATAAAAGGACCAGTTGCAATTGCCGGATCAATTCCCTGTTTATCCAGAATGATAGGCACGAAAGTTCCAATAAGGGCAGCGATAATTATTACGGTTATTAAAGCCAGCGCTATAGTAAAACTTACAATTTGTGGTTGCCCTACGATTAGTCCGAAAAGAATGACAAGAATTCCTAATACCACTCCATTGATCAGCGTAAGACCTATTTCTTTCAGAAGCCTATTAAAAAGACTACCTCGAAGATTATCATTAGCCAGACCCTGCACGATGATCGCACTGGATTGTACTCCAACATTTCCTGCCATCGCAGCGATCAAAGGTGTAAAAAAGAAGAGTTCCACATAGTTAGCAAGTGCTTCCTCAAAACCTTTCATTACATAAACCGCTCCCAGACCACCAAAAAGACCAAGGATCAACCATGGTAAACGCGCCCGGGTAAGTCTCCAGATACTATCATCTGCCTCTACATCTTCAGAAATACCTGCAGCCATCTGGTAATCTTTCTCGGCTTCTTCCTTTATAAAATCTACAATATCATCGATGGTAATACGTCCTACCAGGCGGTTCATCTCATCAACAACAGGAATGGCTTCAAGGTCATATTTTTGCATTATACGCGCAACCTCATCACCTTCGGTATGTACGTTCACATAATCCACGCTGGGAATGTAAATATCACTGATGTTAGCGTCACTGGATGCGGTTAAAAGGTCCTTTAAAGACAATCTTCCTTTAAGTTTATTTTTATCGTCTACTACATAAATGGAATGAACGCGGGTAACATTTTCAGCCTGTTTACGCATATCAGCCATACAGCCCGTAACACTCCAGTTCTCACTTACTTTCACCAGCTCTTTTGCCATAAGACCACCGGCAGAGTTCTCATCGTAGCGCAATAGCTCCACGATATCATCTGCATGTTGCTCATCGGTAATTTCAGAAATTACATCCTGTTGTAATTCAAGGGAAAGTTCAGAGATGATATCTGCCGCATCATCGGTGTCCATCTCGTTAAGCTCGTCGGCAATTTCTTTGGGTGAAAGAGAATCAAGGATTCGCTCCCTTCGATCCTCCTCAAGCTCCATAAGAGCCTCTGCCGTTTGCTCGCTATTTAGAAGCTTAACTATATAAGTTGCTTCTGCAACATCAAGTTCGGTTAGAATTTCGGCAATATCAGCATAGTGCACTTCTTCGAGGTGCAGCAAAATCTCCTCATCTTTCCTTTCTTCGATGAGGTATTTGATCTTATCAATTAATTCTTCACTTACCTGAAATTGCATGCGGCTCAATTTTTTGTGTCAGTTCAATAAACTGCTGGAAACCGAGTTGTTCCGGCCGAAGGCCAAATATAGCATCTTCCCTTAAATTATCGGGAAGATTAAAGATTTTTAAGCTATTACGAAGTGTTTTTCTACGCTGGTTAAATGCAGTTTTAACCACTCTAAAAAATAGCTTTTCATCGCAAGGTAATGTGTAATTCTCTTTTCTGGTTAATCTTAGTACACCACTATCCACTTTTGGTGGCGGATTAAATACTGAAGGTGGCACCGTAAACAGATATTCTGCTTCATAAAAAGCCTGGGTTAGCACACTTAATATTCCATAAGTTTTATTGCCTTCTTTTTCACAGATCCTTTTAGCTACTTCTTTCTGGAACATGCCTGAAAATTCCGGGATCTGTTCTCTCAACTCAAGCACTTTGAAAACGATCTGAGTAGAAATATTATATGGAAAATTCCCAATTATCGCATATTGCTCATCCCGGAATATTTCGGAAAGGTCAAACTTAAGAAAGTCTTTCTCGTGAATCCTTCCTCGCAAATGCAAATAATTACTTTCAAGGAATTCAACACTTTCGGTATCTATTTCAATAACATGAACTTCTGTTTCCTTTTCTAGTAAATATTTAGTCAATACGCCCATTCCCGGACCTATTTCCAGAACTTTTTCATATCCCTTATAGCTTAGGGTATCGGCGATCTTGGAAGCGATATTTTCATCGGTTAGAAAATGCTGCCCAAGATGTTTTTTTGCCCTTACGCCCTGATCATCATTGGCTGAAGGTTTATTGAATGATGGCTTATATTTTTTCATTTTAATTGAATGAGGTAGAGCATTAAATATCTAATTGCTCTGGTGAAGTTCCTGAAAAAGGCTCGTTTTAAACTTTGGTAGATCCTGAGGTAAACTTTACTGTTCGCTTATCACTTCAAGCTCTGTCCTGAAAGCTACAAATTTACCTTCGAATGGTTTGGACCTGGAGCGCATTTCATCTGCATTTTCAGAATAATAGCTTTCCAGCATTTCCTTACTTTCTGTAGTATATTGAACCGAATATGTGATCCCGCCCATTGGCTCCTGGACCATTACCTTCGTCATCAAAGCTTTTTGAAATTTTTTTGTATTCAGCATATCTGGAATATGCTCTTCTTTCATCCATTTTATCCATTTATCATGAATATCTTCCTGAACGTTTATGGTGACGTTGTATATGATCATTTCTAGAATTTAAATTTTGGAATTATTCTATGGTATCCCCGCGAAGCAATCGGTACTTTTTCCTGGCTTCCACAAAATAGATACTGTCTGCAAAGTTAAAGATAATTTGCTCGTAAAAGCCTTTTGCTTTCTCAGGATCCTGCAGCTCGTTCGCATATAGCTCTGCGAGGAAATAATGTGCGTTGTCTGCCAGGATATCGTCTCCGAAGGAATCAATAATAGCCAGATAATTATATTCTGCCTTCTCGAAATTCTTTTCCTCCTCAAATAATTTAGCCTGACTCAATAAAGCTTCATCCTCTATCTTTTCACCTTTATGATTTACTAAAATTGAATCTAAAGCCTGGATAGCTTCCGGGTTTCTTTTCTGAAAAGATAACAGGTCTGCTTTAGCATATTTTCTTAGAGCTGCCTGGGTAGAATCTTCCAATGAGTTATCACTAATTAGCAAACTTAACTCCATCGCATCATTAGCTATTAATTGGGAAGTTGAAGATTTCAAAATATCCAGTTGCGTTTTAGCCCATTGAAAATCACCTTTATAATAACTGGTTTTTGCCACTTTGAATCTGGCGTCCTGGGCCATTACATCATTCTTCACCAGGTTCTGGATCTGGGAATAATAAATTAAAGCCTCGTTGAATTTTTCCTGAACTACCAGAATATCTGCTAGTGCCATTTTGAGCCTTGCGGTTTCAAAATCAGACTTAGCCGTCTCTGCAGTATTTTTTAAAAGCTCTATAGCCTCTTCTTTTTTATCTAACTGAAAAGCCAGGAAATTCGCATAATCTATCTTAAGGTTTAATGTACCATCAATTTGTGGGTTCTCTACAAGTAAAGTCCTGAATTCATTTTCAATTTCCGGATAATCCTCGGGGTTGGCATTATCCAGCTTGATACTTATCAAAAAATGCCTGGCCTGAAGATTAAAAACCGGTGAAGGAGATTCTTCTATGGCGTAGGAGATGATCTCCCTGGCCGAATCAAAATCTTTTGCCTCCCGCGCAAGTACCGCTAAATTTAAAATGCCCTGCAGGTTATTATCTCCGCGCTTAAAAATTGCCCGTTCCTGAGCAAAGGCCTTGCTAAAGTCTTTTTGCTGAATAAACAGCCAGCTTAGCATTTCATTGTAAAGCAGGATTGGGTTCTCCTGTAATTTTTTCAATAATAACTTTCTAAGAATAACATTGGCTTCAGCCTGTGGATCTTCGGTGATATAACGGTTAAATTCCCGGTTCGCCAAACCATAGAACTTCATATCGTCTTCTATAAGATCCAGGTAATTACTAAACATTTCCTCAATCTTACCTTGTTCACCATAAATACGGGCGAGCTGAAGATTAAAATTGCGATCGCCATTCATCTCCATAGCCCTTTCATAGGCGCTAGCGGCATAATCCAGAAGATTATATTGTTCAAAGCCACGGGCGATTGCATAGGCATAATTAGGTCTTCCTTCTATACTTTGCAGCGCCTCTTCATAAAATTGCTTAGCTTTTTCAGATTGCTCCTGAAGTTCAAAATTATGGCCCAGTTCAATGAGAATAGATGGATTATTGGCAGACCGATTTATACGTTCCATCAACAAACTTTCAGCAACCTCAAAATTTTCCAGCTGCTGATGGGAAGAAATCAAACCATTAAAGAAAATAGGGTTTGCTGGATTTTGCTGATAAAGTTTTTCGTAAACCTTTAAAGCCTTCTCATATTCTCCCTGGTCAAAAAAATTCCGCGCCAATTGTTCGCTTTGAGCAAAGACTCCGCAACCGGCTATAAACCATAAAGCTATAAACAAAAAACAGCGCATATGTAAATATAAACATTTGCGCTGTTTTATAATATGTTAGGAAAATTAATCTATTATATCGAAACCACAGTAAGGTACGAGTACCTCAGGAACCTTAATTCCATTTTCGGTCTGATAATTCTCCAGAATCCCGGCCAGTACCCTGGGTAGTGCAAGTGCACTTCCGTTGAGTGTATGTGCCAGTTCTTTTTTATTCTCTTTATTCTTGAATCTCAATTTTAACCTGTTAGCCTGGAAATTCTCAAAGTTCGATACTGAACTTATTTCTAACCAGCGGTCTTGAGCTGTTGAAAATACTTCAAAATCGAAAGTTAAAGCTGATGTGAAACCAAGGTCTCCACCACATAACCTAAGAATTCTATAAGGCAACTTCAAGTCCTTTAGAAGACCTTTTACATGCTCTACCATTGTATCCAGTGCAGCATAAGAATTCTCTGGAGTTTCCAGCCTTACGATCTCCACTTTGTCAAATTGATGCAAGCGGTTTAATCCGCGAACATGAGCTCCATAAGATCCCGCTTCACGTCTGAAACAAGGCGTATAACCCGTACAAAGTACAGGAAAATCCTTCTCGTTCATCAAATTATCACGGAACATATTGGTTACCGGAACCTCAGCAGTCGGGATAAGGTATAGATCATCTTCAGTAACATGATACATCTGCCCTTCTTTATCTGGCAGCTGACCTGTTCCAAAACCTGAAGTTTCATTCACTAATAATGGTAATTGATATTCGGTATAACCAGCTTCAGTAGCTCTATCAAGAAACCAGGTGATCAATGCACGTTGTAATCTGGCTCCCTTTCCTTTATAAACAGGAAATCCTGCCCCGGTGATCTTATTCCCCAGTTCAAAATCTATAATATCGTATTTCTTCGCAAGTTCCCAGTGTGGCATTGAACCTTCTGCCAATACCGGAATATCTCCTTCCTTATAAACCTCTTCGTTGTCATCTTCACTCATTCCAGCAGGAACAGATTCATGAGGAATATTCGGGATGGTATAAAGTAAATTCTGAAGATCGGCTACGGTTGCCGTAAGTTTTTCAGAAAGCTCTTTTGACTCTTCCTTTAAACGGCCAGTTTTCTCCTTAAGGATATTTGCCTTTTCATGCTCCCCATTCTTGAACAAAAGACCTATCTCCTTTGACATTTTGTTGGAACTGGCCAGAATATCATCAAGGTTAGCCTGGGTAGACCTTCTGGTCTCATCCAGTGTTAAAACCTGTTGGAAAATATCTGAAGCATCAAAATTCCTTTTTTTAAGGGCTTTGATGTACTCTTCTTTGTGTTCTGCAATCTTTGAAACCTGTAACATGAGGCGGTTTTATTTAATTTGCCGTTAAACTTTTACGAGCTGCAAATGTAACAAAAGAAGGTAAGACTAACCTCCTGGCAATGGTATCTTATCTATTTTTCTACTTCTGAAGGTAGTATCCAGTCGTGATGTTTAAAATGCTGCCATTCTTCTGCTGCCAGATCAACTTTAGGATCTATTAAAGGCTTATAAGGCCCACCATTCACACTTATTTTACCTTCAGCATAAACCTCAATCTTTTTACCCTGCCTGGCATAATCTTCTTCCAGGCGCTGTGCGAATTGCCAGATAAGATCTGGTTTAGAGGTAATTGCCCTCATTTGCTTTCGGGAGAGATATTCCTTCTTATCTACAAAAATGGTATCTGTAGTTCCTTTTTCAACAACCTTAAAGGCTACACGTCCACTTTTCCCTCTAAGCATCATTCGCCAGCTAAGACGGTGACCTTCTTCTGTCCAGAGCACATCATCCTGAAAAAACCAGTGCCTTAAAGGTAAGCCTATCTGAATAACGAACCAGACAGACATCGCAGCGATTAAAAAATTCCGGTAAGACGGTATAATAATTTCTCCGGCATTATAATGTTCCTTTTTATTCCGCAGAAATAACTTGTTGATCTTTTCTGGAGGGAAAAAGAAGATGCAAAACGCCAGGGACATATATGGAAAAATACCAATATGGAATATAAAACTGTTGAATAGATGAAAGAATATGGCCGCCAGGAATATTGGTAGTCTTGTTCTTTTCCACAGCAATAACGGAATGATCAAAAGGTCGAATGCCAGCCCGAAATAAGCAATCGCATAACGTATCCAACTTTGCTGTAGAAACTCTCCAACAAGCCAGTAATCTGCTTTAGATTTCATCAATAGAGCGGGAAAACTACCATCTAGCCAATCTGGATAAAATTTGGCTACTGAAGCGTAGGTATAAACGATCCAGAGTTGCAAAACAATAAACACCCAAACCCACCGCGGCATTGAAATAGAGCTAATAGCAGGTTTAATTTTTGCATCCAGTGAAAACCACCTGTTAGCAGGTAGAAAACACATTACAAAACACAATAACATCAACAGGTAATAGTGATTATTATAGGATGATTTTTGCATTAGGTAAACCGAAGCCCACATGATGGTATAAAAGATCATGGACATCCTGTACTTGAACCCGAGCATTACAAAAATCCCGAATACTCCCATTACCCCGTAATACCAGAGCATCCCATTCCCGGGGAGTGGCTGCAGGAACTCAAATCCAATAAAATTAAAGGTGAAATCTGGTTCAATAAGGGTTCTTCTTATCCAACCGGTAAATATAGCTCCAAATGCCTCGATAGCGATCAACAAACCAAAAAGCGCACGAAATACTACAAGTGCAGAGTTATCGACTTGTTTGAAAAGCCAACTGTTAAGCATAGTTATCTTTTATGTATTGTTTTGAAAAGGCCCGGTCCTGCTTCATGGCAACTTTTAGATCTTCTACCGAATCGAATTTCTTTTCGTCCCTGATCCTTACCAGCATTTCTATTTCAAGGTTCTTCCCATACAGGTCTTTATTTAGCTGAAAAAAATTGGCTTCTATAGTTTTTTCCTTTCCGCCAACCGTTGGATTAGTGCCAATGTTCATCATGCCATAAACTTTTTCACCATCAATTATGGAGCTTACCACGTAAACGCCATTTTTAGGAATAAGCTTATAATCTTCTTCGATCTCGATATTTGCCGTTGGAAATCCTAGATCTTTTCCTATTCCGCGGCCTTTTACGATGGTTCCTTTTAAAGTAAAAGGATGCTGAAGGTACATATTGGCGCGTTCTACACGACCATCTAAAAGTGCGTTTCTAATTTTTGTAGAACTTACTGCTACCTGTTCTACGTCCTGCTGACTTATTTCTTCCACATCGAAACCAAAGTCCTTTCCAAATTGCTTCAGGTCATTGATATCTGCAGTTCTATTTCGGCCGAACCTGTGATCGTAGCCAATAATGATCTTTTTGGCTTTTAGTTTATTAACCAGGATATCACGAACAAATTCCAGCGCAGTCAACCTTGAAAACTGATGTGTAAAAGGGTGAACTACCAAATGGTCTATTCCCGTCTCTTCTAACAAGTGTTTTCTCTCCTCTATAGTATTTATAAGCTGTATACCACTTTCCTGTTGTAACACCATTCTTGGGTGAGGAAAAAAAGTAAGCACTACCGAGTCCAGGTTATTCGCATGGGCAGAATTCACCAAACGCTCTATGATCTTGCGATGTCCCACATGTACCCCATCAAAAGTACCAATGGTTACCACAGTTTGACGTTCACTTATAAATGAGTTCGCTCCTCTATATTCTTTCAAATCCTGCTATTTGCCGTTAAATGTATTCATTGTATTGGAAACTCCAGCGGTACCAAAAGATTGTATCAATTCTGCCGAAGTTTTCAGTCTTTCAGGTAATTTCTTTAACTCCTGCTCATCCCATTCTCCAAGGACATAATCCACCTGATTCCCTTTAGAGAACTCATCACTAATTCCGAATCTAAAACGGTTATATTTTGTAGTATTAAGCTGAGTCTGTATATCTTTTAATCCGTTGTGGCCTCCATCGCTACCTTTAGTCTTTAATCTTAAAGTTCCGAAGGGCAGATTCAGGTCATCGGTGACTACCAGTAAATTATCCAGGGAGATCTTTTCTTTCTGCATCCAGTAATTCACTGCTTTTCCGCTCAAATTCATATAAGTACTTGGCTTAAGCATAATAAAGGTGCGGCCTTTGAATTTGAAAGTTGCCACATCCCCCAGCTTCTGGGTTTCAAAAGTCACTTCTTTCTCACGGGCAAGTTCATCCAGGACCTTAAATCCTATATTATGCCTCGTGTTTTCATATTTAGGGCCAATATTCCCCAGGCCAACGATCAAAAATTTCTTCATGGGATCTGTTTTCTCCGCAGTCTGTGTTTTTCCTAAAATCCTTCCGAAGAATGAAAGCATCCAATTAGTTTTGGTAAAGATAAAATTTATCAGATACTTTTTAAATCAGAAAAATTAAAAGCGGATGTAAATTTGATTTAAATAAAAAAGCATCCCGAAAAGGAATGCTTTTTAATATATATTGAAAGTTTAAGACTAGTTGTCTTCCCCTTCTTTAACTGCTGCTACATCATCAGTTTCAGTAGCTGGTACTTCATCTGCTGCTACTTCATCTTCATCATCCTCATCAAGAGCAACAATGTTACGAGAAGTTCTAACCTGGCAGATTACAGTGTTATCTGGATGCTGGATCACATAATCCTTGCTATCTACTCCAGTTACATAAAGCTTCTGACCAATTTTAAGTTTAGTCACATCAGCAATGATATAATCTGGAAGATCACCTGGCAATCCTCTTACTTTAAGACGACGAAGGTTGTAACGAAGTACACCACCGTTCTTAACCCCTTTTGCAACACCTTCAGTGTGAATTGGGATTTCCATTGTAATAGGTTTGTCACCGAATATCTGATAGAAATCCATGTGAAGGATAGCGTCACTTACAGGGTGAAATTGAATATCCTGTAGGATAGCGTCGTAAGACTCACCACTTTTCAATTTGATTTTTACTGTGTGTACATCTGGAGTATACACTAAATCTTTAAATGCGATTTCCTCTGCTGCAAAGTGTAGTGGATCACCTTCTACCCCGTACAATACGCAAGGAACCTGTCCAGCATTACGTAGTGCTTTCGTTGCCTTCTTGCCTACGCTTTCTCTTTTAGATCCGTTGATCGTAATTGATTTCATTTGTTTATTTTAAATTATTATTAGCAAATGTCGTCTGGTCGTTATGACTGCCTTCATTTGCGCAAAAATTTCAGGATGCAAAAGTAAGCCTTTTTATTAATCTATAAAACCCTGTAGCTGAAAAAGTTCTGCGGAATAAGTCTTTTGATAATATTCGTTTTTGAAATTTGGAAGCTTACTGGTATTTATCTGAAGATCAGTTTTATCTGAATTCAATTCAAGAGGCACTTCGACAGGTTCAGGGTGTCAATTCTTAATTTCTATTAAATAAGCACTTCGACAGGCTCAGTGCAACAATTCAAAATAAGTTTTTTAACCTTCACGTCATCCTGAACTCGTTTCAGGATCTCATCAAGCATTTCAATAAAATTGACACCTCTACTGCTTCCATGCTACAATTCAAAACACGCCTTTAACCTTCTCGTCATCCTGAACTCGTTTCAGGATCTTATCAAGCAGTTCAATAAAATTGGCAAATCGACAGGCTCAGGGTGTCAATTCTCAATATTTCTATTAAATAAGCACTCCGACAGGCTCCGTGCGACCTTCCAAAAACTAGCTATAGCAACAGTTTTCACAAAACCTTATTAAACATTGGCCCTAAAATCTGTACATTGAAGTGATTATTAAAAAATTGAATTGAGAAGCCACTGAAAATGTAAAATAACATGGACAACTCCACTCCTACCAAACGTATCGCCGCCATAGATCTTGGAACCAATTCCTTCCATGCTGTCCTGGTTGATATCTATCCTGATGGAAGTTTTAGAACCATAGACAAATTAAAAGAAATGGTGATCCTGGCTGAAAAAGGAATGGATAATCATCTTAGTGAAGACGCCATGCAGCGAGGACTGGATGCTTTGAAAAGAATCAAATTCCTTTGTGACTCCCAGCAGGTGGAAAAGATCCTTGCGTTTGCTACCTCAGCAATTAGAGAGGCAAAAAATGGCGGTGATTTCACACAACGCATGATAGACGAAGTGGGCATTAAGGCACGGGCGATACCAGGCAAAATGGAGGCTGAACTCATTGGATATGCCATAAGACACAGTATTGCATTAGATAAGGAGATGGTTCTAATGGTAGATATTGGAGGAGGTAGCGTTGAATTCATCGTAGGAAACAATGAAGAATTCCTTTATCACAACAGCTTGAAACTGGGTGTAGCAAGAATGTCGGCTAAATTTGTGAAAAATGATCCCATCACCAAAAAAGAGATCAAGACTTTAAAAAAACATTATGAAGAGACACTTGTAGAAGTTGCCGAGGTGATCAAAAAACATAAGGTAACTACAATGATAGGCTCATCAGGGACTATGGAGAATATTGGCGCGATGGTGGCGAACCGAACTTCCTTAACCGCAGATATGACCCTGAACGAACTGGTGTTTAATGCTTCAGATTTCAAATCTCTTTATAAAGAATTTATTAAACTGGACCGGGATGAACGTAAAAATATAAGTGAGCTTGATGAGAAGCGTATAGATATTATAAATCCAGGAATAGTACTCGTTAAATACCTCCTCAAAAAATTCAATATTGAAAATATCAAGATCTCTGAAGCTGCTTTAAGGGATGGGATGATCCTTAATTTTTTAAAAGAAGAACGACCTAAGCTGGAGCTGGTAGCTAACTTCCCCGACCCTCGTAAACGAAGTATTTTTGAATTACTTAGAAAATGTAACTGGCCTGAAGCTCATTCCAGGCATGTTGCCGAAATGGCGCTTAAGCTTTTCGATGAATTCAGGGATGAATTAAAACTTGAAGAGAGCGATAGAGAATTGCTTGAATATGCAAGCCTTATGCACGATATAGGTTATTATATATCCTATAGAAAACATCACAAACATGCATTGTACATTATTCGGCATTCAGACCTTAGAGGATTTACCGAGGATGAGATAGATATTATGGCTAACGTTGCCCGCTACCACCGCCGTTCAACTCCGAATAAAAGGCACTCCTTTTACATGAAAATGGACAAAGCGTTGCGCAAAAAAGTAAAAAAACTATCGGGTATCCTAAGAGTTGCTGATGGTTTGGATAGAAGCCATTATCAAAATGTCCAGAACCTGGAAATAGTTAATCAGAAAGATAAAGTGAATTTTTACCTCACTACGATGGGCGATCCCGAATTAGAGATCTGGGGAGCAGAAAGAAAGTCTGAGTTATTTGAAAAAGTTACTGGCAAGAAACTGGAAATTTACGCGGTGAATTCTTCAGAAGTTGAGAGTACTGACCCTTCTAAATACAAGAAGGCAAAAGCTAAACCAGATTGATATATCTCGGCAATAATCATCCTGGACTTTTTCAGGATCTCTTAAATAGCAAATCATCCTTTCGACAAGCTTAGGCTTGCATTTTAATAAGCAGCATAAAAAAAGTCACTGCGACCAGAACCATTTATTCTACTTACAGTGACTTTATATAATTATAAAAATAAATTACATTATAAATTTCGAGCTGATAGACTCATTGTCCTGAACGCTTTTCATAACATCAGCGAAAAGTTCAGCACAGCTAACAACTTTTATCTTTCTACTTTCCTGTCTTAACGGGATAGAATCTGTAACTATCAATTCCTGAAGTTTAGAATTTTCGATACGATCATAAGCTTCGCCAGAAAGTACCGGATGCGTACAAATTGCTCGAACACTCAGCGCGCCACGCTCCATCATCACATCGGCAGCTTTGGTAAGGGTTCCAGCGGTATCCACCATATCATCTACCAGTACCACATTCTTTCCGGTTACATCACCAATCAACTCCATATGAGAGATCACATTGGCTTTTGCTCTTTGCTTGTAACAGATCACCACATCACTTTCAAGGGCTTTAGAATAAGCATAAGCTCTTTTAGAACCACCCATATCTGGAGACGCAATAGTAAGATTATCTAAACCTAATTTCTTTAAATATGGCAGGAATACCGTGCTTGCATACAAATGATCTACAGGTTTTTCAAAGAATCCCTGGATCTGGTCTGCATGAAGATCCATCGTGATAATTCTGGTGGCTCCGGCAGTTTCAAGGATACTGGCGATCATTTTTGCAGCGATAGGTACACGCGGCTTGTCTTTACGATCCTGTCTTGCCCAGCCAAAATATGGCATCACGGCAGTAATGTGTCTGGCTGAGGCTCTTTTTGCTGCATCTAACATCAAAAGCATTTCCATTAAGTGGTCTGCTCCCGGATGGGTTGAACCAATAATGAATACGCGGGATCCACGAACCGATTCTTCGAATGAAGGCTGAAATTCACCATCGCTATAAGTAGAGGTGATCACATTTCCCAGTTTAGAACCGTAGTGTTTTGCTATTTTCTCTGCCAGTTCGCGGCTTTGTGTACAGTTGAAGATCTTAGCTTCTGTTGCAGGCATGTTGTGTGTTGTTTGTGTTGTGTTAAATCAAGTTGCATGCAAATTTATAAATTAATTCGGGCTGCAACACAATAAAAGCAGGCTTATAGAAAGAAAATTCGATTAATAAGCAAAATCCATTCAAAATCCTTTTTCCTTATTTTACCTTGTTAATTCCGGCTCGTAAATGTTAATTTCATCGTAAGTGTATTTATACAGGCTATCAAATTCAGTAAATTTCTTTTTAAAAACTTTCGTGATTAAAAACCCTCCAATCGGTGAATTTTCCGGGGAATTAAAACCTTATGGAAAACAGCTTCCTGTTGAGAACAGGCGTTTAAAAGTTGCGATTACCATTCCCGCGAAAAACGAGGCAGATACTATTTGGTCTACCTTGCACTCTCTCGCCTCTCAAGTTTCGAATAATGGCCTTATTGATCCGGAAGAATATGAAATCATGGTGTTATGCAATCATTGCAGGGACAACACACTGGAGCGCTGTTTACTTTTCCAGGAATTACATCCTGATTTTCCTTTATACATTTTTGAAACACAGGACCCGGTCATAAATTGCGTGGGGGCAGCGCGAAGACTTATTATGGATCTTGCCTCGAAACGGCTAAAAGGTAACGGATTTATTGTAATGACAGATGCGGATACTATTGCCGATAAATACTGGCTCGACGCTTATTTAAATATCATGCCTTCCCCTACAGATCTGGTTTGCGGGATAATTGAACCAGATCTAAAGGATCTTAATAAAGAGGCAAAACATCAATTATTTCAAACCCGGAAATATCTGGACCTGGTTACCCGGCTGGAGAGTGACATTTTCCCTCAGGATCACGATCCCTGGCCGCGGCATTCTCACAATTCAGGTCCCAATATGGCTATTAGGAATTCGGTATATATAAAGTTGGGTGGGATGCCACCTATTGCCTGTTTAGAAGATATTGCTCTATATCAAAAGGTAATTAGCAATGGTTATAAGGTTAAACATTGTTCGGCTCCTATTGTTACCACTTCCTGCCGTAGCTCTTCCAGAGTTCCGGGCGGATTCGGGACTCAAATAAAAAACTGGTCCAACTCCCTTCAGGAATCGGTAGAAGGCCTGGAGAAATTAACCGAACGTTTTAAAGCCTATTCAGAAATTAGAAGTTATTATGAAAAACCTTCAAATGGGTTATTAAACTCTTTTTGTAAACGCCTGCATTTTCAACCCTCGGCCATGCGATCTTTATTGAGAAATCATTCAAGAAGCAGCTCACTTATAATATACCTGGAACAGGTATTAAAATATCATACACCATGGAATATTGCTCATCCCAATATCTCATTAGATAAGGCAATCGAACAAGTCTCGAATCATTTTTCCAACTTTTCCCAAACCATTAGTTCGTACAGCTCTTCCCGCTGAGAACTGATGAAATTAAAAGAACCGTCATGCTTTTCTGTGAAAATCTCATGAACCTGCCGACCGGTTAAGGGATATTGACGAACGTATGCGGTCCAGTGGACCATTACCAGGATTCCTCCAGGTAGCAGTGATCTTTGAATATTTTTATAAAGAGATCGCAATTTCGATTTCTCAAAATAATATCCCACTTCAGAGAGGACAATGATATCATACCCGGTTCCTGGCAAACCCTGGCTCACATCCCATTTTAAAAATTCGCATTGCGCAAGGTACTTACACCTGTTTTTCGCACTGTCCAATGCTGCATCGTTTAGGTCTAAAGCAAGTAAGCTTTTACATTCAGGAGCGAACATGGAAGTAAATACCCCGTTAGAGCAACCAATTTCAAGAGCCTTAGTATATTCCTTTTCTGGAATTGCAGCCAGAGTGGTTTTATATTTTCTCTTCTCGTATGGGCTGGTTTCAAAATCCCAGGGATCCTCATCTTCTGAATATAGTTCATCAAAATATGATTCCGGAATGGCTGGTTTTGGTTCTGAAGGGAAAAGAAAATACTCAAAATCACCAAGAAATGGTTCTAGCAACTCCCTGGTTAATATAAAACCATCGGGATCGTCGCTGATCATTTCAGTAGTCTGGCTTTCATGTGCATTTATAGCCATTTCTTTTTTATGTTTTACTTCTCCAACTGCCAGCCTGAAGGGCAGCATCTCCTTCTTTCGCGGCCAGTCTTCTTCCTTCCCTTTATTTAATAACCAAACAGGGTACTCAGCAACGATCAATTCCTGATCTTTTATAGAATCCTTTACCAATCTTGTGGTAGCTAGATGATCTATGTGATGATCTCTTCGCCAGGGCACAAACAGGGTGTCAATATTTTTCTGCCGGAAAATTTCTGAAAGTTGCGTAGAAACTGGATTATCTTCATCTGAATAATCTGCCAGTTTTCCATCGCCGGCATTGAGAAAAATCAAATATTCCCGGGATACTCCCAGGGTCTCACAGGCCTTTATTGCCTCTTTACGTCTTAGGGAACCCAGTTTTTCGGGAGGGAAAGCCCTGGAATTAGGATGCGAAGCTTCTCCATTGGTCATAAATAACACCCAAACGGTAGCCTGCTGATCTCTTAAATGGGCTATTAATGCACCACAGCCTAAACTTTCATCATCAGGATGCGGAGCTACTATCATTACGGTTCCCAGATCACGAGAAAGACCGGGGGTATTTAGGAGCGGGGCATCATATAAATCATTCTTTGTAAGTCTCATATGCTATAATGCTCAAAAGTATAAGAACCCACATTTTGCAGAGCCAGATCTGGACCAGGCTGTTTGAGATACACTTTTAGATCCCGGTAGACCTGCTCAAGTGGATGATCTTCCATAAAACCCTGTACACCTACAGAGCGTTCGGCCAGATGAAGAACAGATTCTGAGATCTCTAAAATGGAACTTCTCATCATATTTGCAAAATTCAAAATTTCGCAAGCACTATAATCTTCAAAATTTTCATACAACTTTTGAGCATGTTCGAGCCATAATTTACCCGATTGAATTTTTACCGCCATGATACCCATCCGTTGTTGCTGGTAAGGGTCCTGGGTCCTGTTTAGTTTCTTTAAATGTTCGATTACCGCCAGAATTACCGCCTCTGCACCACCAAGCTGTACCGCGGCGAAGCGCATAGCACCCCCAGAAAACCATGGTTCCTGTTCGTAAGATCCTGGATTTCCCAGAAGCTTACCCAGAGAAACTTTCAGGCCTGTAAAATCAATGCGGCAGCTAACCGAATTCTTCATCCCCATTGGTTTCCATAAAGACCAGTCTTCATTAAGCTGAGGATATTCCTTAAGGTGAATTATAAGAAGTTGTTTTCCACCCCTCATTGTAGCAGTGATCAAAGCATAATCTATCTCGAGACCACCGGAACAAAAGGTTTTAGCCCCCTGTAAATGAACTGAATTATTCTTTTTTTCAGCTTTAACAGCTTGTGAACTCATCTCAGTATTCCAGACGCTGAAAAGTTTTCCTTTTTTCGCTTCCCCGAAATAAAAATCCTTTTGAACCGCACTTCCGAAATCTTCAATCAGTTTGAGCCCGTTAATATGACCTTCGTAGATTCGGCCTACAGAAAGACTGGCTTTGCCAGTTTCGAATAGTGCTTTAAAAACTGGAAAATTATCCTGGGGCCTGAACTTCTTTGGCAGACTTAGTTGCAATAATTGCTGCTTATCCAATAATTGGAAAACATCTGTAGGAAAATATCGGGAATCATCTGGCAGTTCCCTACAGCAGGCTTGGATTTCTGAAAAGTTCGGCATTGATTGATTTTAGTACTAAAGATAGGAGGACGGCTTTTTTCTCCTGTTAAATTCATACTAAAAATACTCGAAGAGATTAGATGACTTCAAATTTCAGGGATAAAGGAGAAACTTTAAACTGACGTTGTCATTTTAAATGCACTCCTGGCACTTCTATTTTACAGAATAATTATGGGGTACTATAAAAGCTTGGAACAAGATCTCTTACTCAGGTATTTATAACCCCGGCTTTTATAATTTCCGCTTCACTATTCAGCAAAACCAAAAATCAGAGAAGCTTCGAAAACAACTAAAATTCTATCTAATTAAAGAAACCCTAAATTCATGAAAACAGGATATTGCTATCCTAGTTTAAGACAGACATTCTCAATTAATTAAAAATCATACCTTTATAAGAACCAAATGGTTCTTGAATGAAAAATGAAAAAGACATAGCTTTAGAATTCAATGAATTCTCCAAGAATTATACAGAGGATATGATTCGTTGTGTTCCGCATTATATGGATCTGGTATCCAGTTTTACCAAAAATCTGCCTGAAGATTTCAAGCCTGAAAATATTCTTGATCTAGGCTGTGGGAACGGCAATATTACAGCTCAATTTATTCCTTATTTTCCCGATTCAAATTATACTTTGGTAGATGCTTCTAAAGAAATGTTAGATCTATGCCAGAAGCAACTCCATGACTATAATGTGAAATACTGTAACACCTATTTCAAGGATTTCCATTTTGAAGAAGGTCATTATGACCTTATCGTCGCAGGTTTTTCTTTACATCATTGCAGTAATAAAGAAAGGCAGGCACTTTTTAAAAAGATATATTCAGCTTTGAAAAAAGGGGGTATATTTTCATATTGTGACCTTATGATCAGTAAAACTAATTCTGATCATCCGTCATTGCTGAAGGAATGGGGCGGTTATGTAAATTCCAATTTTCCGGATGGTGAGAAATGGGCGTGGGTCATGGAACATTATAAAGACTATGATAATCCTACAGATTATTCGCTTCAACTTGAATGGTTAAAGCAAGCTGGATTTACCAATATACAAACTCCATTTAAAGATGGATACTGGATATACCTACAAATTCAAAAATAATAGGTTTAAGAATGACGCCTAGAAAATTCTCAATAATTGCTGGAATAGGCTACCTCATCATTTTTTTTGCGGCCATATTTGCCAATTTCTTTGTGCTGGAAGCAATTTTAAAGGATCCACTTAATACTATTCAGCAGGATCATTTGATGGTTAGGCTGGGGATAATAGCCTTTTTGATTACCGTAGTATTTGACGTGGTAGTAGCCTGGGCACTATTTAAACTATATAAAACCCACTCATTGTCTTTATTGAGCACTTTGTTCAGGATGATGCATGCAGCTATCATGGGAGTTGCTATTTATACCTTACCAATCGCATTAAAGCTGAATACTTCAGAACAAATCCTAATGCAGGTAGAGCAGTTCAATAGCATTTGGCTTATAGGTCTTTTCTTTTTCGGAATTCACCTCATGCTTTTAGGAAGGATAATGGGCCATCCAAAAATTATAAAGGCCTTACTAATTCTCGCCGGAATAATGTACATAGTTGATACCGGAGCACAATTTTTACTACCTAGTTATGAGTCTTACTCAACAATATTTTTGGCGCTGGTAGCAATACCAAGTATCTTTGGAGAAATGTCCTTCGCCATATGGCTACTTTTAAAAGGTGGCCGTTAAACATAAGTTGAAAGTGAGTATAAAATTAATTAATTTCCTAAACCCTTAGTGAAATTCACTTTACTTTATAAATGATAGATCATACCCAAAGTATTCCACTTCAATAAACCTTGAATTACTTACTATGCAGGTAAAACTACTTCCAACCCATTATAAAAACATCGCATTCATAACAGGAATATTATCACTGTTAATTCTAATATTCAACATGTTTTATCAGGAACTATTTGAATCTAATAACCTGTTTTTTAAATGGATTTTTAAAAATATATTTTTAATTAGTTTATTGGTTTTTTCGTTTACCCAGGAGAAAATAGAAACCGATGAAATTAGCCTGCTTAGATTCGAAAGATTAAAACAAGCTGTGATCTTTGGAGGAGTCATACTTGTATTTGATTCAATTTCAGAACTAATTTTTTATCATGGCCATATAGACATGAAAAGCGGTTATGAGATTATGGTGATGGTCCTGTTATTTTATCTTATTACTTTTCATTCTTACAAAACTAAACTGACAAGCAAATAACTATGTATGAAATGACTCAAGTTGACTGGATTGGCTCTATTGGGGTATTTATGATACTTCTGGCTTATGTTTTAAACGCATTTGGAAAATTAGAGCATAATAATCTTAGCTTTATTTTGCTGAATCTTATAGGCTCTGCTCTCGCCTGTACCGCCTCTGTCCTTATGAATTATATGCCTTTTATAATCCTGGAAGCCGTCTGGGCGCTGGTTTCATTTGTTTCACTTATTAATTATTTCAGGAAAAGAAATTCTTAGGTTATTAACCAACCATATCATAAATACCGAAAATTCTATTTCATTTTTTTAGCCCCTAGCGTTATACATTGATTTTTTTTATTAGATTTAACTAATTAACCATCTGTCATATAGTGAATTAAATCAAATGAACTGGTGACTTTCTACTAACCAATAATTGACTAAATCATGAAGAAAATTCTATTATTCCTAGGGTTCGTATTATCCTTCAATTTCAATTACGCACAGGACAAGTTAATCCTTAAAAACGGTGAAGTGGTCACCGGGAGGGTTACAGCCATAAATAAATCTGTTGTAAGAATAGATTCAGATGACGCTGGGAGAGTTAAAAGATATACAGATAAGGATATAGAAAAGGCCGTTATAATAATAGAGGGGAAAGAAACTGAATTCTACTATAAATCTGTTCCATTTCTTGGAGAGGTATTACTTGGAGAAGTTATTTCCGGAAAATTAAGTCTATACTTAACAGAATACTATCAATCTGGGGGAGATAACATAAGAGGTAATTATATAGCAGGAGGTCAAAGATCTATGTATTACCTGAAGAAAGAAGGTGAAGATCGTTTTTTCGATCTCAACTACCAGGGAGTACTGTTTAATAAATTCCAAAACCGGGTTTCGAAATATCTTCAAGACTGCTCGGGATTATCAAAAAGTATTAAAGCTGGTGAACTCACTTTGAATGATATTCATGAAATAGTTGAAACTTATAATGAGTGTGGTGAAAGCTAGTTAGATTCGGCATGCTAACATTTCTTCAATTAAATGAAAGTCCATGAAGTACTTTTTTAGTTTCTGCGTGTTTATAACTTTCTTTTCCTCAAAGGCTCAGGAAATAGTTGGATATACTATTACCAATAAGGATGAAAAGATCAATTTCTATAAAAACCTGCAAGAAAAATCAAAGTTAGCATATAATCACGTTATAGCGGGAGATATAAGTTTCACAGGGGAGTATTTATACTATGTAGATAAGAATAATGAGTTTCAAAGAATAGCTCAGAAAAAAATAAAGGAATTAAGTCATGATTCTATTCGATACTTAACTCTGCCGATCAACTGGAGTTCAAAAAGAGTACATGAGGTTATTGCAGAAAACAATTCCTACTTATTAACTCAGTATTATTTTTCAGGTTTCTATTATTTCTACGTATTCGATAAATCGGATATGAAATATGTCGAAAACAAAATTCCTCATAGCTATTCGAAAAGAAAAGATCAGGAGAATTTCAAAAGATACATTAAGCCCTACTTTTCAGATTGCCCTCAATTAATCGATAAGATTAGATACAATATGGAGCATATAGTTTATGAAGGCTACATAGGCAATCGAGGTGTAAAAGAGGTTGAAAATTATTTATTTAGAACTATTTCAGATTTTAAATGCGAATAGGTTTTCCTGAGTTCAAAAGGACCGTAGCGTTATGGGGGGTATTTCCACCTGTCCTATTTTTAAAAGCATACGAGGAAAATTGAAATAATATAGAAGATTTAAATATTGTTGAGCAGATCAATTCTACTGATAGCCATATATTTATAAGAAAAAAATGTTTGGATTATTTAAAAAGAAATCAGAAACAGAAAAGCTTCAATTAAAATATAAAAAACTTCTGGAAGAAGCTCATAGACTATCCACGACCAACCGCAGTGCGAGTGATGAGAAAATGTTCCAGGCAAATGAAGTTCTTAAAGAAATCGAGAGAATTAAGGAGCAGAAGGCTGAATAGTATCTTGGTCTGGCCTCTAACGAAGCTGGCTTTTTGTCCTTTGCTTTATTCTATTTAATCAGGTCTTTACCTAAAAATAATTAACTTCCCCTCGCAAGTTAAAGTGGGTTAATGACAGAAAATATAAAGCTCGGGCTTAGGGAGAACTGGTTACAGTTTAGCATACTGGTGATAGTAAATGCCTTTGTTGGAGGTATGGTAGGGTTGGAAAGAACCATATTTCCTGAATTTGCCGAAGCTGAATTTGGTGTTGCTTCTACTACTGCGATCCTGTCTTTTATTGTTGCTTTTGGGATCACTAAAGCGCTGACTAATTATTTCACCGGAAAACTGGCCAACAGGTTTGGTCGTAAAAATTTACTGGTGCTCGGCTGGTTATTCGCCATTCCTATTCCTTTTATTCTAATGAATGCCACTAACTGGAATTGGGTTGTTTTTGCAAATATTTTGCTGGGAATCAACCAGGGGCTAACCTGGAGCAGTACGGTAGTAATGAAAATCGACCTTGTTGGAGAAAAGAACAGGGGAACAGCGATGGGTATCAATGAATTCGCAGGTTATTTTGCCGTTGGCGTAGTGGCTTTAATAACCGGGTTTATTGCTCAGAAATATGGCATTACTCCTTATCCCTTTTACCTGGGAATTGCCATTTCTATCATTGGTCTTCTACTTTCAATCTTCTTTGTCAAAGACACCAGGGTCTTCGTTAGCAAAGAACAGGAATCTTCCAAAACTGAAGAATTCAAGAACGTATTTGTTGAAACCACATTTAAAGACAAAACTTTGAGTTCGGTTACACAGGCCGGACTGGTGAACAATCTAAATGACGGGATGATCTGGGGTCTATTGCCCATACTTTTACTTTCTTTTAATTACGACGCTAAGAATATTGGAATAATCGCCGCTATATATCCTGCTGTTTGGGGTATTGGTCAATTATTCACCGGCAGAATGGCCGATTTCTATTCTAAAAAGAAAATGCTTTTCATAGGTATGCTTCTTCAAGGTTTTGCTATTATGCTTATTCCCTTTTTTACTGAATTTTACCAGTTGGCAAGTATTTCCACAATTTTAGGATTAGGTACCGCCCTGGTCTACCCTACCTTTTTATCTGCGATCGCAGATGCTACTCATCCACAACAACGGGCTGAAAGTATTGGTGTTTTCAGGCTATGGAGAGATCTTGGCTATGCGATTGGCGCTATTCTCTCAGGAATCATTGCTGATGTTTTTGGGATCGAATATGCAGTATTAAGTATAGGTGCTATTACCATCTTATCATCCCTCGTGATTCAATTCAGAATGCCATCCTTACAGAACAGGTAGATTTAGATCTTTGAATGATCGTTATTTTAGAACAGTAGTCTTAACAGGGGTACTGATTCAGAATCTTTCAAACCGGGAAGGTTGATGCACCTTTGGGCCGCCTTCGGCAGGTCCCGGTAAATTCTGATTACCAAAATAAAATGTATAATAAGAATTCCGGGGAAGAATTAGAAAACATATTAATTCAATTTAATTAACTTCAAAACCTCAACTCAAATCGGTTCAAAAGATTCAATATGAAAATCAACTTAAATTTTTCCAGGTTTCTGTTCATTGTATGTTCATGCGCATATTTTTTATTACTGGCCTGTTCTAGTGAAAAAGAAATACCTGCGGAAGGTTTTATAGATGTTAATGGAGGAAAGGTTTGGTACCGGATAGATGGTAAGGTGGATAAAACCCCAATATTAATACTGCACGGCGGCCCGGGCTCCTCAAGCATTGGACAGGAACCCCTGAAACAATTGAGCGATCAATGGCCTGTAGTATTTTATGATCAGTTAGGCAGTGGAAGGTCTGATAGATTTAAGGACACTTCTCTGATAACGGTAGAGCGATATGTAGAGGAGGTTGAACAGGTTAGAAAAGAACTAAATCTTGAAAAAATATACCTATATGGCCAATCCTGGGGAACTGCACTAAGCCTGGAGTATTATTTAAAATACCCGCAACATATTGAAGGGGTCATTTTTAGCAGCCCTTACTTTAGTACAAAACGATGGATCAAAGATGCCAAGGAGCTTGTAAAAACTTTACCAGATTCTGTTCAAACGATCATTAAAACCAATGAGCAGAATAAGACATTCGATAATCAGGAATATAAGGATGCGGTTAGTCTTTTTTACAGTAAATTTTTAAGGCGTAAGGAAAGATCTCAGGAAGCAAAGGATACAGCTTCAAAGTATTTTGGAACCAAAGTTTACGAATATATGTGGGGACCAAGCGAATTTACAGCTACTGGAACCTTGTTGCATTACGACCGAATTGACAAACTTTCTGAAGTTAAAGTTCCGGTGCTATTTATTACCGGAGAGTATGACGAAGCCAGACCTTCTACTGTAAAATATTATCAAAGCCTTGTTCCAGATGCGCGTTATCAGGAAATAAGTAATTCTGGCCATGCTACCTTGAATGACAATCCTGAAGAGGCTTTAAAAGCGGTGGAAAAGTTCCTGCAAGAGATTGAGTAAAATAGTGGGAAATTTATTTATCTCAATAGTTTAAATTTCAGGAGGGATGAGCAAATACTAACATAAAACTCCTGTAAAAGATCATTCAATATAATCTTAGGAAAATGGAATACATGGATCATAAGCCGGACTCCTATAATCCATTTTTAAAGGCAGCAAGAAAGGGTTTAAGATTCTAGAACGAATTAAATTAGATATAAATACCTGATACAAGTAAATGTGATCAACGAAAAATATTTTGAAACTTTCCCTCAATTAGAAACCGAAAGGCTCATTCTGAGAAAACAAGTATTAGCCGATGCTAAAAACCTTCAGGCAATACGATCAGATGAAAGAGTGATGAATTTTATGGATTCTGAAAGACATACAACTTTGCAACATTCTGAAGAATTCATTTCAGAAAACATGAAAGTTCATAAGGATAAAAAAGGGATCTTCTGGACATTAACTGATAGATCTACCAATGAATTCATAGGTGATTTTTTATTCCGGAAAATTGATTCTAAAAATTCTAGAGCTGAAATTGGATATACCTTAAAACCAGAATTCTGGGGAAAAGGACTAATGATGGAGGCGATGATAGAAATATTAAGGTTCGGTTTCACTCGTTTGCAACTGCACAGTTTCGAGGCAAATATAAACCCAGAGAACACTAGTTCTAAAGGTCTTCTTCTAAAGATGGGTTTTATTAAAGAAGCTTATTTTAAGGAGAACTTCTATTATGATGGAAAATTTCTGGATAGTGAGATCTATTCTTTGCTTCAGAAAAATTTTAAATATAATTAAGTCAAATAAAAAAGGTGACCCATTACAGGCCACCTTTAAACTATATAGCTATAAAACGCTTATTTAAGATCGAATCTATCCAGATTCATCACTTTATCCCATGCTGCTACAAAGTCTTTAACAAACTTATCATTAGCATCATTCGTTCCATAAGCTTCAGATAACGCTCTTAATTCTGAATTTGATCCAAAAATAAGATCTACGCGGGTACCTGTCCATTTATTTTCTCCAGATCTACGGTCACTGCCCTGGAACTCGCTTTCAGCTTCCGAAGTCGGTTTCCAGGTGGTCATCATGTTCAGGATATTGGTGAAATAATCATTTGTCAAGGTTTCAAGACGATCGGTGAAAACTCCTTTTTTAGAGCCATCATAATTCGCACCCAGAACTCTTAATCCGCCCACAAGCACCGTCATTTCTGGTGCTGAAAGTGTTAGCAATTGAGCTCTATCCACGAGCAACTCTTCCGCAGAGGCTGAAACATTATCTCTGTTTCTAAAATAATTTCTAAAACCATCGGCATTAGGCTCTAATGGTTCAAATGCCTCTACATCTGTCTGTTCCTGGGTTGCATCTGCTCTTCCTGGTGTAAAAGGCACGGTAATATCATGACCACCTTTTCTGGCTGCCTTTTCAACTCCGGCACAACCACCAAGAACTATAAGATCTGCCAGTGAAACTTTTTTATTTCCAGACTGGGCATTATTAAAATCATCCTGAATAGATTCATAAGTTTCGATCACCTTTTTCAACTGAGAAGGATTATTCACTTCCCAGTTCCTCTGTGGTGCAAGTCTAATTCTAGCTCCATTGGCTCCCCCTCTCTTATCTGACCCGCGGAAGGTAGAAGCAGAAGCCCAGGCAGTAGAAACCAGTTCAGAAATAGAAAGACCAGAATCCAAGATCTTACCTTTTAAAGCAGAAATATCATCATTATTGATCAATTCGTGATCTACAGAAGGTATTGGATCCTGCCAGATCAATTCTTCACTAGGCACCTCAGGTCCAAGATACCTTTCTATAGGTCCCATATCACGGTGAGTTAACTTATACCATGCACGTGCAAAGGCATCAGCAAATTCATCTGGATTTTCAAAAAAGGTTCTTGAAATTTTCTCATAATCTGGATCCATTCTTAGAGAAAGATCAGTAGTTAACATAAATGGCGCATGTTTCTTTTCAGGATTATGGGCATCTGGTACAGTACCTGCTCCTGCTCCATCCTTTGGTCTCCACTGGTAAGCACCTCCAGGTCCTTTGATGCATTCCCATTCGAACCCAAATAGGTTCTCAAAGAATTTATTACTCCATTTTGTTGGAGTATCTGTCCAGGCTCCTTCTATACCACTAGTAATAGTATGTTCACCCATACCGCTTTCAAAGGAATTTTTCCATCCCAGACCCATTTCCTCAATACTGGCTCCAGCAGGTTCATGTCCCACGAACTCCTCGGCATCTGCCGCACCATGTGTTTTCCCAAAAGTGTGACCTCCGGCAATAAGGGCTACAGTTTCGTAATCGTTCATGGCCATTCTACCAAAAGTTTCCCTGATATCTTTTGCAGCCGCAACCGGATCTGGATTCCCATTAGGTCCTTCAGGATTTACATAAATAAGTCCCATATGCGTTGCTCCTAAAGGATTTTCAAGATCATCATCTTCAGAATATCTTTCTTTATTTCCAAGCCATTCTCCTTCTGAACCCCAGTATATATCTTCTTCAGGCTCCCAGATGTCTTCTCTACCTCCTGCAAAACCAAAAGTTTCTAAACCCATAGATTCAAGAGCGCAATTACCTGCCAGGATCATAAGATCTGCCCAGGAAATTTTGTTGCCATACTTTTGTTTTACCGGCCATAATAGAAGCCTGGCTTTGTCCAGGTTGGCATTATCTGGCCAGCTATTAAGAGGTGCGAAACGTTGAGACCCTGAACCGGCACCACCACGACCATCACCAATTCTATAGGTACCTGCACTATGCCAGGCCATTCGTATAAAGAAAGGACCATAATGTCCATAATCTGCAGGCCACCAATCCTGAGAATCTTTCATTAATTCAAAAAGGTCCTGTTTTACGGCTTTAAGATCCAGTTTCTTAAATTCTTCGGCATAATTAAAATCTTTATCCATAGGATTAGAAAGTGAAGAATGCTGACGAAGGATCCTAAGATTTAACTGGTTAGGCCACCAGTCACGGTTTGAAGTCCCGGAACCGGCAGTATAGTTCAAAGCACCCCCCATAAAAGGGCACTTGCTTGATTCATTTACTTCCCAGACTTTGTGGTTATCCGGGCTATTTGAATGATTGTTGTCTGACATTTTTAGGAAAGTTTTAATTATTTAACATTCTAAATTTAAAATAATTTTTTCTTATAACTTTTAATTCTACATAGTTAAAAACTATGCAGCTTAAGGAAAATTTATTGTAGAAGTTTAATCTGACCTTTAAATTCCATATCCACATATTCCTGAACAATTTAAAATTTTTGTTCCTGCTTTAAAATCTGATTATAGCATTCATAAAGGGAAAGTATCCATAGAATTTTATTTCCAGAAGTAAAATTCCTACATTCACAACCGTTCAAAATAGGATAAAAAGATACTCTACTCCTTAGCCGGACTTTGATCCTATTAAGTTATATCTGGAAGCCTTGTGTAAGAGCGAAGCTATACCAGACGGCAAAATTATACCTCAACATATAATTAATGTGTATTCGTTTTACAAAGGAAAAACAACTAGACCTACAAATTCAATATTCCAGCAGATCTAATGAGGTTCTTTTAAAAAAATTAAGAAACTCATATGAGCTGGATAAACTTATTGATGAAGAAAAATCAGATTATAAAAATATAATCAATGTCCAGTCCTGGGTTTATTCCAGGTGGGATCACGACAGTGAAAATATTGCGAAGAAGAATGATGTTTTCTATATTCTGGAACAGGCGGCTAAAGGTAAAAGATTTAGATGTGCAGAGTACAGTACGGTAAGCAAGGCATGTCTCCAGGCTCTGGGTTTTACCGTTCGAGAACTTTGGTTAAGATCACGGGATGAAGAATTGGTTAAAAGAAACTCCTGTCATGTAATGAATGAAATATATCTGAAAGACCTGAAGAAATGGTTTTTCATGGATCCTTGTTTTGATATCATGATCAAGAAGAACGGAATTCCTCTTAATGCCGTTGAGCTTCTGCAATCCCTTTTAAATGGTGAAGAATTAGAAGTGATAAACCCTTCGAACGAGATCACCTGTGAAGAATATCTCGAAAAAATAGGACCCTTTTTATTTTATTTTTCTACCAGCCTTAATAAGGAAAAACCTGGTATTCTGGATTTAATTAACGGCTCCAGAGATGAACTTATTCTAGTACCTGTACAAGAAGAAACCTCTGCATTTTTTAAGAAGAACATTAATAAAAGGAATAGTATCACTACAAATTCTATCGCAGATTTTTATCCTGAAATCTAAATTTAAAGCTAAACCACACCCAGGTAAACTCTAGCTATACCTATCCAGAATAAAGCATCAAATAGGTTTTGTATAGAATATTATGAAGGCTTTAAGTTCTTAGGTTAAACCTATCACAAACCACTTTTCAAATTAATGAATGAACGTTCATTTTTATAGTTTTGCGCCAGCAAAGTATAGAAATGAATATTACCTCAAAATCTGAACATAAGCGAAAGGCATTAATAGATGCTACCATAGAATTGGTGAATAACAATGGTTTTCATGCTACACCAATGTCCAAGATCGCCAAAATGGCTGGCGTATCTGCAGGTACTATATATCTTTATTTCGAGAATAAGCAGGACCTGGTTAACCAGGTTTATATCGAAGTAAAATCTGCCTTTACCAATTTTGCATTTAAGAATTATAATGAGAAAATGCCAGTTGAAGAAGGTTTTAAGATCATTTGGAAAAATATCGCAAAATTTAAATTACAGGAGTTCGAAGAAGCATATTTTCTTTCTCAGTGTGATAACACCCCTATAATTGACGAACCAGGGAGGCAGGAAGGCTTAAGACATTTGCAGCCACTTCTGGATCTATGGGAAAGAGGTATAAATGAAGGAACTATAAAAGAGGTTTCCCCCTATTCGCTATATGCATTCAGTATTTATCCTGTAGCCTTCCTTATGAACATGCAGCAAAGAGGAGTCTATAAATTAACTCCAGAACATATTGAAGAAGCTTATGAAATGGCGTGGAACAGTATCAAAAAATAAAAAATCGAATATGAAAGAGACTAAAAAAATTCTATTAGACAGTAGACCTGAAGGAACACCAGATTCCTCGAATTTTAAATTTGAAACTGAATCTGTACCCGAAATTAAAGACGGAGAATTATTTCTAAAGACAGAATATGTTTCTGTAGATCCATACTTAAGAGGTAGAATGAGTGATGCTAAATCATACATTCCTCCTTTTGAGGTTAATAAACCCATCACATCTGTAATGATCGCTGAAGTACTGGAATCTAATCGTGATAAATTTTCTAAAGGAGATCATGTAACCGGAATGATGGCCTGGAAAGAATTACAGGTTTCTGACGGAAAAGGATTCAGGAAAGTTGATCCGGAAAAAGCGCCATTATCGGCCTACCTGGGGATTCTGGGAATGACTGGCTTAACGGCATACCTGGGACTTACAGAAATTGGTAAACCTAAAGAAGGTGAAACTATGGTTGTCTCTGGAGCAGCCGGAGCCGTTGGTAGCACAGTGGGACAAATAGGAAAGATACTTGGTTTAAGAGTTGTTGGTATCGCCGGAACCGATGAGAAGGTAGAAATGATAAAAAGTGAATTCGGTTTTGACGCGGGGATCAATTATAACACTACCGAAAATATGACCGAGGCTATTAAAAAAGCCTGTCCTGATGGTGTAGATGTATATTTTGATAATGTTGGAGGTGAAATTTCAGACGCTGTATTATTCAATATCAATAAATTCTCAAGAACGGTAGTTTGCGGAGCTATTTCAGTTTATAACGAAACTTCCTTACCAAAAAGCGTAAGTGTTCAGCCTTTCCTTATTAAGAACAGTTCATTGATGCAGGGTTTTGTTATTTCAGATTTTGAAGACAAACATCCTGAAGGCGTTCAGCAACTCGCAAAATGGCTACAGGAAGGTAAATTGAAATACACCGAAACCATAAGAGAAGGTTTTGACCATATTCCGCAGGCATTTTTAGACCTTTTTGAAGGTAAGAATAAAGGAAAGATGGTAGTAAAAGTATAATTAATAATACCGGGCAAATTTGATGGGCCCATTTTAATTTAAAAAATGAAATATTTAATAATTCTGGCTATAGGCTTAAGTACAATTACGGCTTCCAGCCAGGAAAACAAGGAAATTAAAAATTCTAAAAACGAAAAAGACATGAAAGTACTATTTGTATTGACTTCCCACGACGAACTGGGAAACACAGGAGAAAAAACAGGATTTTGGGTAGAAGAATTTGCAAGTCCATATTATACTTTATTGGATAAAGGCGCAAAAGTAACAGTCGCGACTCCAAAAGGTGGGAAAGCACCAATAGACCCAAATAGTGATACTGAAGATAACCAGACTGAAGACACGAAGCGTTTTCACAAAGATGAAGCTGCACAAAAAGTGATCAATAATACGGTAAAGCTGGACGAAATCGATTCTAATGATTTTGATGCAGTCTTCTATCCAGGTGGTCACGGCCCGCTATGGGATCTTGCCAATGATGAAACTTCTATAAAACTGATAGAAAATTTTAATCAACAGGAAAAACCTATCGCTTTTGTATGCCATGCTCCTGCTGCTCTTAAAGACGTGAAGGGGACAGATGGAGAACCCCTGGTAAAAGGTAAAAAAGTTACTGGTTTTACCAATACCGAAGAAGAAGCTGTCGAGTTGACTGAAGTAGTTCCATTTTTAGTTGAGGATATGCTGAAGAAAAACGGAGGCGTTTATTCTAAAGGAGATGACTGGGCAGAATATGTACTGGTAGACGGGAACCTTATTACTGGGCAGAATCCGGCTTCATCTGGATTGGTAGCTGAAAAGCTTTACGATAAACTGAAATAGGTTTAAAATCTTGAAATTGAAAGAGCCTGCAAAAATTTGCGGGCTTTTTTATGGAAAATATCCTTCAAAAATATCTAATTTCGAAGCCTGTTTAATGAACGATCCTGAATGAATAAACTGAATAAAATAATTGAAAAATTAGGCCTTGAACCTCATCCTGAAGGCGGTTATTTTAGAGAAACATACCGTAGTATAGGAGAGATAAATGAAGAGAGCCTTGGAAAAGAATTCAGCTCTTCCAGAAATTTTAGTACCTGTATCTATTTTCTGCTAACCTCAGATAGTTTTTCAGCATTTCATAGGATCAAGCAGGATGAGATCTGGCATTTTTACGATGGCTCTCCTATAAAACTGCATACGATTTCAGAAAGAGGCAAGCACAGGGAATATGTAATAGGCAAAAATATTTTGAATGGTGAGCAACCACAATTGGTAGTGAACGCCGGCGATTGGTTTGCCGCCGAAGTTATTAATAAAGATGAATTTTCACTAGTTGGCTGTACGGTTGCCCCTGGATTTAGTTTTGAAGATTTTGAACTTCCTAGCAGAGAAGAACTTATCTCAATTTTTCCCGAGCATGAAAATTTGATCACAGAATTCACCCGCAAGTAATGGATAACAATATCGAAAATAACTCCACTGTAGAAACCGGTTCTAAAAACCAGGTTGTAGAAAATCTGCCAAAACTTTACTCTAAGCGTTTAATACTGGTATTTTCCGGGCTATTTTCAGTCTTATTCGGAACCGTAATTCTGCTTAGTAATCTAAAGAAAAGGGGAGAGAAAAAGGGAATGATCCAGGTTGGGATATTTGCATTGATCTATGTGACCGGAATGGTGATTACGATACAGACCATGAATGCGAATACAAATCTCGCCTTACCCATGAATATTGCTGGAGCACTTATTCTGAATGAATACTTCTGGAACAGATATATTGGCAAAGAAACCGAATATGAAAAGAAAAGCTGGATCAAACCTGCCATTATTTCTATGTGTATTAGCGTTCCGGCGTTTTTAGCCCTGGTTTATTTAACTTGATCTACGCGTTTGCAACAATCAGTATAATAAAGCGTATTTATTATAAACAATATTAATGCATAGAATATTACCGCTTTTAACTGGAATCTTTTTTCTTATAAATCTTAATAGTAAGGCCCAGAATCAATTCCCTCTCGATTTTAATAAAAATGACCAGGCATTCTCATCAGCAAAACTGGATACATTAACCAATTTTCTTGAGAGATCAGGATCTTCTTCTCTTATTATTCTGCATAAAGGTCAGGTAGCATATGAGTGGGGAGAAACCCAGAAAAAACATACGATCCACTCTATTAGAAAAGCCCTTTTAAATTCTCTGTACGGCATATATGTTAATAATGGAACTATTGATACCACATTAACCCTGGCAGAGTTAGAAATAGATGATATTGAGCCTTCGCTTACAAAATCTGAAAAATCTGCTACTATCGCCGATCTTCTAAGATCAAGATCTGGCGTTTATCATAATGCCGCTGCAGTATCAGCAGGGATGTTAGAAAATATGCCTCAAAGGGGAGCGCATCAACCTAATGAAGCCTACTATTATAACAATTGGGACTTTAATACATTAGGCCATATTCTGGAAAAGTTAACCGGTGAAAGTGTATATGACCTCTTTTATAACGACATCGCAAAGCCACTCGGCATGGATTTTAAAAACAACTACATCAAGGCAATAGATCCTGCAGAAGATTGGGAAATACCAGAAGTAGATGGTTTTTATCAATATGAGACCAGTAAATCCAGATTTCCGGCCTTTCACTTCAGGTTATCTGCCAGAGACCTCGCATTATTTGGTCAGCTGTATCTAAACGATGGCAATTGGGCAGGAAAGCAGATCATTCCGGAAGAATGGATCGAGGTTTCCACTAAGCCATTTTCAATAACAGATAAAAATTACGGCATTGGCTACGGAATGCTTTGGAGTGTACTGATCCCGAATGAAAACCGAAAAACCAAATCATACTTTCATACAGGGGTGGGGGTACATATGCTGGCTGTCTATCCCAGCTCTGACATGGTTTTGGTGCATCGGGTGGATACCGAAAAAGAATATAGTTTCCATAAAGGTCATTTTTACAAAATGATCTCTCTGGTTTGGGATTCAAAGCTATAGTTCCATATTGAACGATTTACTCCACTTTCA
The DNA here is from genome assembly GCF_000423065.1 of Christiangramia echinicola DSM 19838. Lineage (GTDB taxonomy): Bacteria > Bacteroidota > Bacteroidia > Flavobacteriales > Flavobacteriaceae > Christiangramia > Christiangramia echinicola. Next base: position 565,434 of record NZ_AUHG01000010.1, on the reverse strand, counting down.
AATACCAGAGGCGATTCAGATAATTTTTAATAATTTAGTTTCGGTCACACGGGAATTCACCAAATCCCGAAACTAATATGTTAAGATTCTTCCGGAAGATCAGGCAGCGATTGGTTACTGAAAATAAATTCAGCAAATATCTTTTATATGCCCTTGGTGAAATAGCCCTGGTAGTTATTGGCATTCTTATCGCTCTGGCAATTAATAACTGGAATGAGAACCGCATTCTGGAAAACAAGCAACGATATTACCTGGAAGGGCTTAAAAATGAATTTGAACAGAATAAGATAAGGCTGCAAAACCTAATCGAGGTGAACAGGTTGAGTTATCAGAATTCAAAGCGAATTGTTGCGGTTATAGACAAATCTAAAGATATAGAAGAAAGGGAATTGTCTGAAATACTTTATAATTCCTTTTCTTATGGGATTGCATACAGCCCGAATAACTCCCTGTTAAATGAATTAATTAACTCCGGTAGTCTGGAAGGCATTTCAAATCCCGAGTTAAGAAAACATCTCACGGGATGGGAATCTTTTGTTCAAAGTGTTCATATTCAGGAAATATCTCTGGGTGATCAACGTGAAGAAATACTTGAACTTTTTAAAACCAATGAGGCGAGTATTCGAACTATTTTAGACCACCTAAAAGTTACTACCGGGGAAATGGGGCTTGCTCCTGCAAAAGAAATGCATAGCAATCTCGATATTATAGCATCCAGAGAATTCGAGAATAATCTACTTATCTTTATACTTACCGGAATCGCTACAGAAAATGCGCACTACAAACCCCTACTGCATGAAATTGAAACTATTCTGAAGCTGATCGAAAATGAATTGAAGAATTGATATTCTATGCACATTCCCCACATTTAGTCCTATGAATTTAAAAACTTATGTAATTTGGTTCTAATGGATACATTGGAGAAACAAATTCTGGAAACCTGGTACATCAACCATAGAACCAATCTAAAGTTGCTGAATTCTATCACTGAAGACTCCCTGGAATTCACAACTTCAAAAAGAGGTGGTGGTACCGTTGGTCATCAACTTGCTCATATGTATAATGTGAGATTCTGGAAACTGGAAAGATTCGATAAAAACCTAATTGTAGATCTGGCTACCGTAAAAGCTACAGATATAAAAAGCATTCCCATGCTTATAGATTGCCATGAAATTACCGCAAACCTTATCGCGACAATTTTAAAGAAAGGAATAGAAAATGACGGACAGGTAAAAGGTTTTAAACGAGGATTAGTGCCATTGCTAGGATACTTTATTCATCATGAAGCTCACCACAGGGGCAACATATTATTAACCCTTAAATTATGTGGTTTCAAACTGCCAACAGATTTAAAATACGGTCTCTGGGAATGGAATAAGATATAGATCAAATTTTTACTAATTTTAGATGAGGGGTAACATCAATCAAACCTTATACTATGAATATATTAAAGAAAATTCTAATCGTCCTGGTGGTGATCATCGCCATCCCGTTAATCCTGGCCCTATTCATTCCAAAGAGCTATGAAGTTGAAAGAGATATAATTATAGACCAGCCAAAACAGGAAGTTTTCAACTATGTGAAATACCTGAAAAACCAGGATAATTACAGCAAATGGGCTAGCATGGATCCAGACATGGAGAAAACTTATAGTGGCACAGATGGTACTGTTGGTTTTGTTTCAGCCTGGAATAGTGAGAATGAAGAAGTGGGAAAAGGAAAACAGGAGATCGTTAAGCTTGAAGATGGAGAAAGGATAGATTTTGAACTACGCTTTTATGAACCCTTTGAATCTACCGAACCTGCATTTATGACTACAGAGGCTGTTGCTAATGATAAAACAAAAGTGACCTGGGGATTTTCTGGTCACATGGATTATCCTATGAACCTTATGTTACTATTCATGGATTTTGAGGAAATTATTGGAGATGATCTTGAAACTGGCCTGAAAAATTTGAAATCTGAACTCGAGAAATAAATATTGTGAAATCTGGATTTATAGAAATATCACCCGTTCTTCCTAGTCTTGATATTGATAGGGATGTGGCCTGGTATCTTAAATATGTGGGTTTTGAATTATTGCATAAAGATGATATGTACGCAGTATTAAGAAGGGAAAATCTATGTATCCACCTCCAGTGGCATGCAGATACTAAAGATGATCCCCATCTTGGCGGATCTGTGATCAAGATATTCGTAAAAGATATTGAACCTCTATTTTCAGAATTCGTTGATAGAGGAACTGTTTCTAAAGATAAATTGAGAATCCAAACCCCCTGGAATACCAGTGAGTTCGGATTTTATGATCTAAATAAAAATGCGGTATTTATTGTTCAGGATCTTTGATCTGGAATCACTGATCATCTAATTGAACAGAATCAGTATCTGCTCCAAGTTTTTTGAGAATATCATTCACCTCTTCGGTCATTTCTGGAGGACCACATACATAAAACCTCTGGCTTAGATCGGTTATATGATCCTTTAAAAACTCTTCATTTATATAGCCCCTGGTATGATCAGTATCGTCCTGACCTGTAATAACGTAAGTGGTATTATTAAGCAATTTATCCAGTTCAGCCTTCAGGATAATATCTTTATCTGTTTTGTTAGAATAAATAAGTTTCAAGCCTTCAGTTTTATTCTTCTGGTGGAGATCACGAAGCATAGCGATATAAGGAGTAATTCCGGCACCACCTGCAATTATATAACCAGCACCTTTATATTCTATAGCTCCCCAGGTATCCCTGATGATCATTTCGTCACCAGGTTTTAATTTATCAAGCTGTTCTGTAACCCCATCATGATCTGGATAAATTTTGATGGTAAATTCCAGGTAATCGTCTTCATTTAAACTTGTAAAGGTAAAAGGTCGTTTTTCATCCTTCCAGCCTTCTTTATTGATAGAGACCTCTGTAGCATGACCGGGAGTGAATTTATACCCTTCAGGTTTATCTAATTTGAATTGTTTAACATCGTGAGTTACCTGGTCTATAGATCTTATCTTTACTTTCTCTTCCATAATTTTTCTTTTGAAGTTAATTTATTCCCTTCAGAAATTGAATTATATAGAGCGTAACAGACTAATATTTAACCGTTTTTATAATAATTTAAGGAAGTTTAATATTTGCTTCAACCGGATGATTGATCTCTTCCATTATTTCTGAAAATATCCTGAAAGATCTAAGTCTGTCCTCCTGATGATAAATATGAGATGCTACAATAACTTCATCCACACCGGTTTGCTTTAGAAAATCTTCAGTTTTTTCTTTAACCGTTTGCTTATCGCCTACAAATGAATATTTCAACATACGTTCAAAAGCAGGGTTTTCTCGCAACTCTTTCAATTCAGGACTCATTTCCTGAGGTTTTTGAAGGTAATCAAGGTTACCCGTCATCACGCCCAGCATCATTTTTAAAGAACTGGTAGAGATCTTTTCAGCTTCATCAAAATCATCTGCGGCAACCACATTGATCCCTGCAATACTATATGGCTTATCCAAATACGCTGATGGCTGGAATTCCTTGTAATATATTTCCATCGCCTGGAATAACTGGGAGGGCGCAAAATGACTGGCGAATACATATGGCAATCCTTTTTCTGCCGCTACATGAGCACTATCTGTACTTGAACCCAAAACATACATAGGGATTTTTACCCCTTCCGCTACTGTTGCCCTTACCTTGGTATTCTTGTTTTCATTTTTAAAATATCGCTGAATCTCATCGATTTCATGAGGAAATTTAAAAACAGAATTCATTCTGTCACTCCTAATAGCATGAGCCGTAACCTGGTCTGTACCCGGTGCTCTACCCAGTCCCATATCTATTCTTCCCGGGTATAAGGATCCCAGGGTTCCAAACTGTTCTGCAACAATCAAACGAGAGTGATTTGGCAGCATGATCCCTCCAGAACCAATCCTGATGGCGGAAGTTTTTGAAGCAATATGGCTCATTAATACGGTCGTTGCAGAACTGGCAATACTCACCATATTGTGATGTTCTGCCAGCCAGAACCTTTTATAACCCAGCGATTCAGCTAAATTTGCCAGCTCTACACTATTTTCAAAAACTTCTGTATGTGGAATATCCTGTCCTACAACTGCAAGCTCCAGAACCGAATAATTTATATTTTTATAATTAGGCATATCTCTAAATTTAAAAAGCCGGCATTGCTGCAGGCTCTTCATTGGTCTAATTTTTAAAAAATCCTTACGCTTTTATAGCAAAGGATCTATTCTCTAAATAGGAAATGAACTCGCGGTAATATTTAATCATTCTGATCCTCTAAAGCTACATCCAGGGTGAATGTGAATTTAGAACCCTCACCTTTGGTACTTTCTACCGCGATCTTACCATTATGCCTTTTCATGATCTCATTCGCCAGATACAGTCCAATTCCAAAGCCAGAATATGTATCCTCGTTCTTGAAGTCTATTCTATAAAATCTTTTAAATATTTTCTTCAGATTTTGTTTATCGATCCCTATTCCTGAATCTTTTACGCTAACGGCAACCTTATTTTTACCGCTTTTACTAACTACAACTTCAATATCCTGATTTACCGGAGAATATTTTATGGCATTCGTCACCAAATTGATCAAAACCTGGCCAATTCTATCCCTGTCTGCCAAAATATCACAGTGAAATTCTTCAGTGATCTCAATATTGTACTCAGTATTGGTATAATTAATATCCTGGATAGTTTCTGCAACAAGATCATTAATACTGAATTTCTCCTTTTGTAAAACCAGCTTATTCTTTTCGATGCGCGAAAGATCAAGCATCTCTGAAATTAGTCTTGTTAATCTAACCACCTGCTGATCTATTCTTTCCAGTGATTTTTCGAAAGGAATAGAAGAAAGAGGCATATCGTCTTTCTTTTTGAGTAAACTTAAAAGCAACTGAACATAACCTTTTATTGAAGTTACAGGAGTTTTTAATTCATGACTTACGAGTTTAAGGAAATCTTCTTTACGCTTTTCTTCCTCTTTGATCTTCTGAATTTCGGTAGCAGTACAGATCCAGATCTGTATCTTCCCATTATCATCAAAGATTGCTTCAGCTCTATTCAGGTGCCATTTATACTTACCTTTTTTATTCAGGTACCTTACTTCCATTTCAAAGTCGTTGCCTGTTTGCAACGAATAGCGCCAGGTTTTTTCAAACTCATCCTTTTCTGCAGGATGAATAAAATTGTTAATTCCCTTTTGCTCAAATTCCAGTTTGGAAAGCCCCGTATAATCTAACCAACCCTGGTTAAAATAGATCACTTTACCATTGGCATCTACATTTGATACCTTCTCTGGCATAAGATCTGCCATCTGGCGGAACTTGGATTCACTGTCTCTTAGCATTTCCTTTGACCTCACCATTTCAGATACATCGATGGCCATATTCAGAATTCCGTAGACTTCACCTTTTTCATCCCTGAGCGCTTTGTAGGTAAAATTAAAATAACCTGAACGCAGTTTGTTATCAATTACAAGGTCTACCGGATCTTCTTTTCCCCAATAAGTTTTTCCGGTTGTATAAACTTCCTGAAGAAGGTCATGAAACGGCTGGCCTTCAAGCTCTGGTAATGCTTCATGCAGTGTGGTTCCAATCACAGACCTGTCCTTACCCCAAAGATTGATCATGGCAGCATTGGCCATTTCAATTTTCATCTCTTTACCGGTATAAAGTGCAGTTGCCACATTCGCCTCTTCAATAATAGATCTAATTCTATGTTCCTTATCTTTTAATAATTGCTCCTTGACCTTCTCTTCATTAACATCTACCACCGTGCCTATCATACCTTCATACTGCCCTTCCGAATTATATTTAGGGCTACCTGAATCCAGCACCCACCTGTATTCACCTTGCTTATTCTTTAATCTAAAACTATCATGAAAATCCTTTCTTTCTAAATTAGCATTCATGAAATTTTGTTCCACTTTTGGACGATCATCCGGATGAATAGCGTCTAACCAACCAAAATCCTTTGAACTCTCAACGGTTTGGCCTGTAAATATGTACCAATTCTTATTCAGGTATTGATTTTGACCGTCGGGACCAGTAATCCAGATTATTGCAGGCACTGTATCTATAAGATATCTCAATTCGTTTTCACTCTCCTCAAGTTTTCTTTTAACCTCTACCTTTTCGGTAATATCTACTGCATGAACAAAGATCCCGTTAACTTTTCCAGATCTCTCCAAAATAGGCTGGTAAACAAAGTCCAGGAAAGCGTTCTTAAGCTCCTTTTCTCCTGCATCAATCTTAACCGGAATTTCATTTCCAATGAAGGCCTTACCAGTATTATAAACTTCATCCAGCATCTCGTAAAAGCCCTGTCCCTCTATCTCAGGAAGCGCTTCTTTTACAGTTTTCCCCAATATATCTCTATGGCCTACAATCTGAAAATAGTTCTCATTCGCTCTTTCAAAAACGTGCTCTGGCCCTCGAAGAATGCAGATCATGGCCGGAGCCTGTGAGAATATTTCATCAAAATCTAAATGATCATCACCATCCTCGTGTAAAGAAAATGAAACCAGAATATAGCCTGACCCCTTTAATTTTCTTGTATTAAGCTTAAAACTTTTAAAACCGTATACCGGGTGAATTACAGAAAAGACCGAATCCTCAACGGGCTTTTGAAGTGGTAATGCATTTTCCAGAATTGCTCTGAGATCTTTGAAAATTCCCTCTTCAACTTCAAATTCTGAGATAAAAGCTTCTTTATTCGTAACGTGGAATACGTCAAATAATTTAGAATTACCATCTATGAAATTTAGCTTCGTGTCCAACACTAATAGAGGTTCACGTACGGTTTCTAATATAGATTCAAGGAAATCTCTGGATACATCCCTGGAATTCTCAATATTTTCTGATTTATCAGAATTATTTACCATGCCATCGTTTACTGAAAAGTTTAACTGAAGATTTATTGGGCTAAATATAATCTAATTATTAGCTAATTGTGAAATGTAAAATTTGGCTTATACCTATAATTAAGGTTAAAGGAAACCTCTAATAATAAAAACCCCGTCAATATATAATTAACAGGGTTTAAAGTACTCGAGGCGGGAATCGAACCCGCACTCCCGAAAGAACTGGATTTTGAATCCAGCGCGTCTACCAATTCCGCCACTCGAGCTTGTGGACGGCAAAAATATAAAAATTTTAGATTGTAAGAATGAATACTGCTTATTTTATTTGGTGAATAAGAAGCAGATTGTAACATCCCGAAAAATAAATTTAAAATTCTTTATCAAATTGATTTTTGTATTCATTTTTAGAATACATTCGCCGGCTTTTAATTTAATAAATATGAAAAAAATGATTCTTAGCGCTCTTGCGCTAGTACTTGCTATCACAGTAACTTCTTGTAAAAACGAGAATGCTGAGGATAACACTGAAGCTGTTGAAGAAACTGCTGAAATTTCTGAATCTAACCTGGAACTAAATACTGAAAAAGTAGAAGATTCAGTAAAAATTGAGACGGAAGTAGTGGTAGATTCTCTAAAGACTTCAGAAGTTGAAGTAGATGCAGAGGCAACTGATATGCAGTAGATAACAAAAAATGATTGTTGAAGCCCCATTTCTGGGGCTTATTTATTTTATAGGGAAAACTAAAATGTTTTCGGCCTTAATACAATGTTTGACGAGTTCTCACTATTTTAATACAAAAAGGTATTTTGGTAAAATACCAGGTTAAAAAAAGCGGCCCTGTGGACCGCTTTTAAGGCTAGCAAAATAATGGTTACTCTTCAGTAGACAATAAATTACCGTCTGCATCATAATATTCGGTTTTCAGGACCACTTCATTTTCATCTCTATATTCAATCTTGTAAGAACCATCATCTTCATTAATAGTTGTCCAGATAGAGGTGCCATCTTCTGCCCATTCCACAATTTCATATAGAAATCCCTGATAATAAGTTTCTGCTCTTTTTGGATCTCCGTTTGGATAGAATTCTACGTAATCGCTTACATAATCACCTGCTGAAATCACCTGTCTCTCCATTCTCTCGTTGGAGTCATAAAAAATTTCCCAGGTTTGAATTCGGCCGTTTAAAGCGACAGATTCACTTTCTTTAAACTCCAGTATATTTCCATTGGTATACGTATAATACCAAGTATAAGTTTCAAAATTATCTGTTTTAGAATCAATGGTTTCACTAGCTATTTCTCCAAACTCTGTAAATGTATATTCAACTTTTCGCTGTATAGTCGATTCATCATTTCCACTTTCCGAAGAATACCTGGTGTTCACCCTGGTATTTCCATTTTCTAACTTATCATAAACCTGTCTATACCAGAAATCATCATTTTCACTATAAAAAAGAGCCTCTGAGATACTTTTTTCTTCGTCCAGAATAAACTTTAGATTTTGATTAAATGATCCATCAGCATTGGTTCTGTAAAAACCAGCTACAGTATTATCTTCATTATAATTAACTTCTACATTCACCGTATTTCCAGCCTCACCAAAATTATAATATGTTTGATCATATTCTGCTGGCAGTCCATTTTCCATAATCTCGGTATATGTAATCTCATACAATTTCCTTTCCGGATATTTTTCATACATCGTTGATGAAACTAAATCTCCATCAGAATCAGTTTCATGGATCCAGTATACGCTTGTGGTGGGATATGGTTTCCAGCTTTCTAAAGTGGGAATGAATTTTTTGAATACATCCACTCCAGCTTCATAAGTTTCCCCGGTGGTCTCTGCCAGGTGAACCGTAGCTTCTTCCGGATAGATCACTTTAAGTTCAGATCCTGTCTCCCGGTTTACCTCTGCCACGATCTCTCCAAGGATTCTTTCTATAGGCTGGGTAAAATCTATGGCATCGATGGTAATTGCAGATGAAGTTTCAGCACTAATGCTTATTCCATTTGAAGGATCGTTATCTGAATCTAAAGTTTGTAGAAATGCGGCTATATTTTTTACTTCCGGAGAATCTATGCTTGCATTTTCAGTAGAAGCAATAGAAATTGGAGTCATCTCTTCACTTGCGGGACCACTACCAATGGCTATATCCCCAACATAAAAGGTTACTGTTTCTCCTTCCAGGTATTCAAATTCCCCATCGGCATCGGTGATTCCACTTTTGGTTTCAGTTTCATATTTTAAGCCTCCAACTTCAGAGTCTCTAAATACACCTGTTTGGGTTTCTGCCACAGGATCTGTTCCGGGTCCGTCATCATTTGTATCGACGGGGTCATCTTCAGAACAACTAAATAATACAAGAGATAAAAAAAACAGCATTAAGTTTTTCCAGGTTTTCATTTGATTAAATTTTAAAACACTCTTATAAGAGTATTTGAACAGTTAACAATTAGGTTTAGCATGGAACATCCTTTTAAATCACATTTATAAAAAGTGATCTCACAGGAATAATTCAGCATGTTTAAAACTAAAATTTATTGAAACTGAAATAAATACCCATTAAAGGGTAATTTTAAAGTGAAGACTTATTTAAAAATCATATTTGCGCTCCAGGGCATACCTTAGGAGTTCTCCCGCTCCCTGAAGTTTTAACTTGCGAATCATATTTTTGCGATGTGTTTCTACCGTAGTTTTACCAATAAATAAAGTATCGGCAATTTCCTGATTCGTCTTTCCCTGCCCCACGAGTTTGAGAATTTCCTGCTGGCGTTTGGTTAACACAGGTTTCGTTACGGCAGTATTATTTCTATCATCTGTATTGATATTAGGGTCATAATAAGGTTCTCCCCCATGCACTTTCCTTATCGCGAACAACAATTCCTTTAAACTGGCATTTTTAAGAATATAACCATGGGCACCTGCATTCAGCATTTGTTTTACCGCATTATCCTGATCGAACATGGTAAAGGCGATTATTTTAATTTCCGGATGGTCTTTTTTTAGCAGCTTTGTAGCCTCTATCCCATCCATTACTGGCATTCGTATGTCTGTGATAACAAAATTGGGTCTTTTATGATTCACCAGTTCTATCAATTCTTTCCCGTTCCCTGCGAAACCAAGAAATTCAATATCTTCTTCATATTCGAAGAAGATCTTAATTCCATCGATCAAGGCAGTATGATCCTCGGCAATAACTAATCTAATCATGATATAGGCATGTTTATTACTACAGAAGTACCTTTCCCGGGAATACTTTCCACATCTACGGTACCACCGCGGTGCTCCACTCTTTTCTGAATAGAATAGATTCCCATTCCTTCTTTTGGCTTTAATTCTTCCTCCACAAATCCTTTTCCGTTATCCTCTACAAGAATATTAATAGCATCTCCATAATGCGTGAGGTGGATCGTCGCTTCTGAAGCCTCTGCATGTTTGATAACATTGGTGATCAATTCCTGAATGATTCTGAAAATAAGGATCTCCAGGGAGTTCTCCAGGCGCTCATCCATGCCGCTGTCCTCCACCTCAATTATCAGTTTATTGGATGCTGAAACCTTACTGGCAAAGTTCTTTACCGCAGGCAGCAATCCTTCCTGTGCGGGAACCCCGGCATTCTTCGTATGCGCAATATTTCGCACTTGCTGGTAGGCCTCATCTAAAAGCTCATCGGTTTGTTGCATGATCCTGTCCTCTTCTTCCTTCAGCCTGTCTTTCCTTATCTTCATATTCTGAAAATGAAGCTTTAAAGTAGCCAGTAAACTACCCAGATTATCATGAAGATCGTTCGCAATTCGTTGCCTTTCCTTTTCCTGACCTTCGATCATGGCGTCTATCCCTGCCAACTCCTGTTGTTTTAAAACTTTATCCAGCTTTTGCTTCTGAACTTCATAATCCTTTTCTGCGATCTTCTTTTTAGAGCGCATATTTTTATAGGCTAAAAATCCAATTACAAGCACCAGTAAAAGAACAGCCAGAGCAGCCATCAACCATATCCTGTTTTGCTTCAGTCTCAGATTCTCATTCTCCTTTTTCTCGACCTCATACTTGGTTTGTATATCCAGCATCGCCTTATTCTGTTCACTTTGCTGAATACTGTCACTATAGATATTCCTTAACTTCAGATACTTATAGGCATTAGAAAAATCTCCTTTCAATTCATATGCGGTGGCCATGTGATCATAAAGCAAGCGCTTATTTTCCTTTTCGTATTCTTTGGGCGCAATCGCTTCTGCTTTCTTATAGTAAAAGATGGCAGAATCAAATTCTTTTTGCTGCTTATATACTGAAGCCTTGTTATTATAGATATAGGAGATATAATCTGTAAGATCACGCTTCTTATATTCTGTCAATGCAATCTCATAATGATGCATGGCCGAATCTTTTTCTTTGGTCATCTCACCATAGGCTACTCCCAGATTATGATGGATTTTGGCATTCATAAGCGAATCCCCGGTTTTCTTATTTTCCCGGATCGCATTCCTATAATACTGAATAGTTTTTTCCACATCAGTATTAATAAAAATACTTCCCAGTTGCATATAAGCTTTGGCTAGTAAAGCCGGATCGTCCTGTTGCCGGGCATAATTTAAATACTCGTCCATATACGGCTGAGGATCCAGATCCTTATTCTTACTGGATGTAAGTATGGGGATGATTTGGAGATTGATGCTAGCAACTTTATCCAGACTATCTAAAGCCCGGAATTTTTTCCTTGCGATCAAAAAATGTTCAAAACCACTATCTGCGTTATTCTCTAAATTTTCAAGTTTAGCAAAGAGGTAGTAATATTCGGCATTCTGGGCCAGGTTAAGTTTTGCCGAGTCGATCTGCTTTAAAACCTGGCTAGCTTCTTTAGTCTCCCGAATACCTAAAAGACTGTCTACCGCTTCCAGTTTCTGGTTTTGAGCATAGGAACAAGCAGCAAGTAAGAAACCTGCTGCTATAATAATTCTATGTATTAGTTTGGGTTGCAAATTAACCTCCAGTTCCAACTAAAATTCCACCACCAGCGGTCTCAGGCACAAAACCTTCTTCAGTTTTAGCCTTAACTGCAGACAGGATATATTCAATCCCCATAACTTTAGGAATTCCGGTTACATTACTCAGATCAACAGTAATATTTTGCGTTTCTTCTTTAATAGAAGAGGACCAATTCTCGTTTACAGTAGATCCGGCTATTCCTTTGAAATATATTTCTATTTTTTCTTTCTCTGTAAATTCTGCGTTTAAGAATTCGAACTTTTCGGGAAAGTGAATTTTGAACTTTACTTCAGATAATTTTCCTCCATTGGTTTTAAAATGAAGTTTTTTGCTATCTACTCCAAATTGAACTCTTTCGTATTCCTTATCCATTTAATTAAAATTTTTGGTTGGTTAATGTTTTTTAAAATAAGCTCTAATTTCGAAAAAATTATCTAATTATAACTTTCAAGTACTGACGTACAGTAAAATGCAGTTTAAAAAATATATTCCCCATATTAATTCAGCTGATAAAACTAAAATATTTAACCTCCAGATGAAATACCCATTCGAGGGGTTTTTGTGATTGTATTAATATGTTGTAATTTCGGGTCTTTCCTATTTAAAAGTTATTTATGTCGCAATTTTGGCTCTACTTCAGGCTTGGACTAGATCACGTACTCGACTGGCAGGCATATGATCATGTTTTATTTTTAATTGTGCTTGTAGCCTCTTACGGCTTTAGCACCTGGAAACGAGTTTTATGGTTGGTCACACTTTTTACATTGGGACACACCCTTGCCTTATTCCTTTCAGTATATGAAATCGTTAGAGTAGATTCAGATTATGTGGAATTCTTAATTCCCGTAACCATTCTCGCAACGGCGATTTTTGATATTGCCACTGCTGGAAAAAAGGTGAGAAATACAAATTACAACGTATTATATTTTACCACAATTTTCTTCGGACTTATTCACGGTCTGGGCTTTTCATCCTACTTTAAAATGATCGCCGCAGGAGCTGAAAGCAAATTTCTACCGCTCATAGAATTCGCTTTGGGAATAGAAGCTGCACAGGTTATTGTAGTTTTAGCGGTTATGATCATAGGTTTCCTATTTCAGAATGTCCTAAACGTTTCAAAACGGGACTGGATCCTGGTTACCGCATCTATCGTTATTGGGATTATACTACCAATTCTGCATAAAAGTTTTCTGGCCCTCTAGATATTGGAATTTTCAGCAGTGATTTTACCAATAATCTTTTAATTTGCAGTCTATTATTAATTATAGACCTATTAGTCTTTTTCAATTTCCATGAATAAGAAAAAACAACAAAAATTCGACAAGGCTTATTTGAGAATTGCCAATGAATGGAGTAAATTATCCCATTGTAATAGAAAACAGGTTGGCGCGTTAATTGTTAAAGATAGAATGATCATATCTGATGGATATAACGGAACGCCATCTGGATTTGAAAATTTTTGTGAGGATGATGAAGGTTATACCAAATGGTATGTATTGCATGCTGAAGCCAATGCGATCTTAAAGGTTGCTGGTTCTACACAATCATGTAAGGACGCCACGCTATATATAACCATGTCGCCCTGTAAGGAATGTAGTAAGTTGATACACCAATCTGGTATTAGCAGGCTGGTTTATCATATTGATTATAAGGATAACTCCGGACTGGAATTTCTTGAAAAAGCTGGAGTTGAACTTCAGCAAATATCTGAACTCGAAGATTGAAAGGAAAAAATAAAATATACACTCCGCTATTATTAAGCATTGCTTGTGCCATAGGCCTTATTCTTGGCGCGAGGCTAAATTTTGACCCTTCAGACGAGCTATTTACAGCTAATCCCAAGAAGCAAAAACTAAACCGCCTCATAGATTATATCGACTATGAATATGTAGACGATGTGAATACAGATAGTATCGTGGATGTTACGGTAAACAAGATCCTGGAAAACCTTGACCCGCACTCGGTTTATATCCCCAAAGATGAATATGCAAGAGTGACCGAGAACATGAAAGGTGATTTTGTGGGAATTGGAGTTAGTTTTTATAATATCCAGGACACCATAGTTGTAATAAATGCCATGGAAGGCGGCCCCAGTGAAAAGTTGGGCATCCGGGGTGGTGATCGCATACTTTATGCAAATGGCAAAAAGCTGTTTAATCTGGATATAAGTGAAGATTCCGTTACCACACAGCTAAAAGGCAAAGAGAATACAAGGGTTACAATCAAAGTTTTACGTAAAGGAATTGAAGACCTGCTTACATTTAAAATTAAGAGAGGAAAAGTACCTTTAAAGAGTGTTAACGCATCTTATATGCTTACAGAGAAGCTCGGATATATTAAAATTGACCGGTTTTCTGAAACGACCTATAACGAATTTAGTGAAGCCATTAAGGAATTAAAAGGGAAAGGGGCCAAAGAAATAGCCCTGGACCTAAGGGATAATCCAGGTGGATACCTTTCTGAAGCCATAAATATAGCAGACGAATTTATAAAGGATGATAAGTTGATCCTTTTCACCAAGAATAAAAGCGGAGCTATTGAAGAAACCTATGCCCAAAGAAAAGGCAGCTTCGAAAATGGTAAAGTATATGTGCTTATCAACGAAAATTCTGCTTCAGCAAGTGAGGTGGTCGCCGGGGCCTTACAGGACAATGATGTGGGGACCATTATTGGTCGGCGTTCTTACGGCAAAGGCCTGGTTCAGCGTGAAATGGAACTTGGGGATGGGAGTGCTGTAAGGTTAACCATTGCCCGGTATTACACGCCCACGGGTAGATCCATTCAGAAACCATATAATAACGGAAATGAATCCTATTTCAATGATTACATGCGACGTTATAAAAACGGTGAATTGAACAATGAAGACAGTATCGAGGTAAATGATTCTTTAAAATATAAAACCCCCGGAGGCAAGATCGTTTTCGGTGGAGGAGGGATCATCCCAGACATATTCGTTGCCAAGGATACAGATTCAGAAAAAGAGAAACTTAATTTCCTCCTAAGAAGCGGTTACTTACGCCGTTTTGTTTTTTCTATCCTTGAAGAGAACAGGGAGTATTACAACTCTATAACTAAGGAAAAATTTAGAAAAGAGATCAAGATCACCGATAAAATGATCACAGATTTTGACAGATATTTACGACAATTAAATATCGGGATGAAATCTACCAGTGATTCTCATAAACCTCTTCTTAGAAAGTATTTAAAAGCCGAAATCGCCCAACAATTATTTGGGACGAATGTATTTGAACGGTATTTAAATGAAGATGACCGAATAATCGAGAAAGTGATCGAGTTGTCCAGGGAAAAATAATATTTTGGCATTTCGATGCAAAAATTTCTTGTCTATCTATCAGAAATCTGGCCCCTAGCGCCTCTTTTCCTGTTTATAATAGCAGTAATATTTAGATTGATGGATAATAGCGCTTATCTATTCCTGAAGAAAGAAATTTTGATCAATTCATCGAATGTCTCCAGAAGCGTTCTAAAGAATCAGATAAAGGCTGCAGAAGATCCGGAATTCACAATACAGCTAAAAAAAGCCCTGTTATATAGAAATCTACAGCAAAGCTTTATGATATCTGCAATAGTTAGCCTACCCGTAACGATCATTTTTTACTTCCTAAGGTAATTTATCATGCACCTTAGTGTGCGCTCCATCATTCCATTCAGTAAGTATATCTGTAGCCACAGCTGCACCGCTACCAGTTGCAATACTATATTGGCTACGCCAGCCAGCAAGAGTTCCGGCAACATATAATCCTGGTTTCACCAGGTGATCTTCATTCTTTAATTGCAGCCTGTTCTTCGAGATTTTGGCCTTTTTATGTGGTATTAGATAATCTTCCAGTCCGCTTATCCTAAATGGACTCGTATAACCAATAGCAACCACGATCGATTTAGAAATATACTCGTTCCTATTGGTAATTATCTTGAATCTATCTTCAACCTCCCTAATCTCCTTAACCTTTTCTCCGGGAATTTGTTCCATTTCAGGATATAGATTCTTGAGATGATTAGCTCCCTCTTTTAGAAGATCGCTTCCCTTTGTTCCGGGAGGAATTCCGAAGACATTATTTAATAATGCTGAATTTAAATGCGAGGCCTTTTGATGCAGGATGATCCCGGCTTTTTTATCTTTAGCGAATGGCTTTTCTAAAGCAGACCCTATTACCAGGGCACAGGAAAGACCTGCTGCCCCACCTCCTATGATCAACACATCGAATTCCGGAGAATTATGCATGCTTCCTTGAGATCGTTCTTGACACAAGAAGTATGACCATTAATACAATTACACAAAGGCTTGCTGCAATTACTATTAAGGCATTTGCGCTATCCCCTTCCATTAAATTCTGAAAATCCAGCTTACCGGCGCTAATCCCAATAAATACTACTGCTAAGAAAATAATGGTATAAATAAAATACTTCATTAAAATAAGTTCTGAATATTTGCGGCGAAAAGTTTAACTGCAATAGCTAGTAGAATTACTCCAAAAACTTTTCTAATTACATTGATTCCCTGTGATCCAAGGATCTTCTCGATCTTAGAAGAAGACTTTAGAACCAGGTATACAAATATAATATTGATAATAATAGCAACAATGATATTTACCGTTTCATATTCAGCCTGCAGAGAAACCAGGGAGGTCATTGTACCGGCTCCAGCGATCAATGGAAATGCCAAAGGAACTACAGAAGCTGTCTCTGGCGCATCATCTTTATAAAGGCTAATTCCTAAAATCATTTCTAAAGCAAGGAAGAATAGTATAAATGAACCGGCGACGGCAAATGAATTAACATCTATCCCAATAAGATTCAGAATCTCTTTCCCCAGGAATAGAAATACGATCATGATAATCCCCGCAACAAATGAGGCCTTTTCGCTCTGAATGTGTCCTACTTTCTTTCTTAGATCGATAATAATTGGAATATTTCCAATAATATCGATAACCGCAAAAAGCACCATCCCCGCTGTAAATATCTGCTTGACATCTAATACTTTAAACATAACTTCCTTCTTTCAAAATTGGCGGCAAAAGTACTTCAAGTTATCTGATTAACAATCGGGTGGACAGGTTAAATTTATGTAAAGTTTTTTAGCCAATTTCTTCGACATAAACCATAGAAAATTATCTTTGCGCCATGTTTCAATTAGGTAAGACTTTAGTATCAGAAGAGATCATCAAGAATGATTTTGTGTGTAATCTTTCAGCCTGTAAAGGTGCCTGCTGTATAGATGGTGAAGCAGGAGCTCCTGTTGAGCCCGAGGAAAGAGCAATTATGGAAGAGATCTACCCTAAAGTAAAGCCATATTTACGTAAAGAAGGAATAAAAGCAATTGAAGAACAGGGTGTTTATATTACCCGTGAGAATGGCGAAATTGAAACACCGCTTATCAATGGAGCAGATTGCGCCTATGTGACTTTTGATGATAGGGGAACTGCTTTATGTGGAATTGAAGAAGCTTATAACCAGGGTGATATCAACTGGAAGAAACCAGTGTCCTGCCATTTATACCCGGTTAGAGTTGATGAATATTCAGCATTTTCAGCAGTTAATTATCATCGCTGGGAAATTTGTGATGATGCATGCAGTCTGGGAGCCGAATTACAGGTGCCTATTTATAAGTTTGTGAAGGATGCTTTAATAAGAAAGTTTGGAGAAGACTGGTATGAAGAACTGGAGGTTATTGCTGAAACTGTTCAGAAAAAAACCAAATCAACGAACTAATTTTCAGTAGCTTACCTTAATTTTCATTCAATATTTTCACTATATTTAGGTTTATTCTGAAAATAAAAAGAATATTCATTCTTTTTATCCCCCCGAAATTTTTAATTACATGATAATTAAGGCGGTAAATTCGTCGTATTTATCAAATCAATGATATTAACAGAGTTAAATATCTATCTATACCCAACAAATTATTATAGGTGGACCAACCAAAAAATTAATTCTGTTTTCTAGAAAACCGGTAATTTTTACCGGTTTTCATTCGTTAAAACCTCATATTTCAAGGCCTTTTTCAGAGTTCTTTCATACTTATACACTTGATTTATAACCTCAAACAATCTTTTTGGTTATAAAATTATTAACAAATTATAACAATTTGTTTTACAGGTGTTTACTATCCTTATTTAACAAGAAAGTATGAAAAACTTGGGAAGACAAGTGTTGAAAACTTTGTTGAAAACGTTTCTCTTATATTCTTTCATTATCTGTCTCATTTTTAAATATTTGTTAAACACTTTTCAATTATAACCACAAAGAATTAAAATTTTAACAATTATGGCCCAGAACGAACCCATTTTGCAGGAGAACAAAGATCGCTTTGTCATCTTCCCGATCAAACATCATGACATTTGGGATTGGTATAAAAAAATGGAGGCTTGTTTCTGGACCGCTGAAGAAATTGATCTTCACCAGGATTTAACCGATTGGACCAATAAGTTAAATTCAGACGAAAGATATTTTATAAAACATATTCTGGCATTCTTTGCAGCTTCAGATGGGATTGTAAATGAAAACCTTGCCGAGAACTTCGTAAATGAAGTTCAATATTCCGAAGCTAAATTCTTCTATGGTTTCCAGATCATGATGGAAAATATTCATTCTGAGACCTATTCTCTTTTGATAGATACTTATGTAAAAGATGATAAAGAAAAAGACAAGTTATTCAGAGCTATAGAGGTTTTCCCGGCAATCAAGAAAAAAGCAGATTGGGCTTTACAGTGGATAGATTCAGATTCTTTTGCTGAAAGACTGATCGCTTTCGCTGCCGTAGAAGGTATATTTTTCTCAGGAGCCTTTTGTTCTATTTTCTGGTTGAAAAAGCGTGGTTTAATGCCCGGGCTTACTTTTTCTAATGAGCTTATCTCAAGAGATGAAGGAATGCATTGTGATTTCGCAGTACACCTGCACAACCATCACCTGGTTAACAAAGTGCCAAAAGAAAAAATAAGAAAGATCATCATCGATGCTCTAAATATAGAACGTGAGTTCGTAACCGAATCACTTCCTGTTAGTTTGATTGGTATGAATGCCAAGTTAATGACTCAATACCTGGAGTTCGTAACCGACAGGCTACTTGTAGAACTGGAATGTGAAAAAGAATTCAATGTTTCAAATCCATTCGACTTTATGGATATGATCAACCTGCAGGGTAAAACCAATTTCTTCGAAAAACGAGTAAGTGAATACCAGAAGGCAGGAGTAATGAACAAAGACAAAGAATCAGACGAGATCAGCTTTGATGCTGATTTCTAAAGAGCAACTGCGCCAAGCCCCCCAATTTGGCGCAAGTTGATCTTTGTTTTCACCCGAAATTATATTTTTATTAATCCGGATTAACCACCGGCCTGGAATGCTAATACTCTTTCCCAAGATACTTTAGCCCAACTAACTAAAATTGTAGCGTATGTATGTAGTTAAAAGAGACGGGAGAAGGGAACCCGTCATGTTCGACAAAATCACTTCCAGAGTTAAAAAACTGTGTTATGGTCTCAACGAATTAGTAGATCCTGTTAAGGTCGCGATGCGTGTGATTGAAGGTCTTTACGACAACGTAACCACCAGTGAACTTGATAATCTTGCTGCAGAGATCGCAGCAACAATGACTACAGCACATCCAGACTATGCTAAACTTGCCGCCAGGATCTCTGTTTCCAACCTGCATAAAAATACCAAGAAGACCTTCTCTGAGGTTATGACAGATCTCTTTGAGTATGTGAATCCTCGTACCGATGAGAAAGCTCCACTCCTTTCTGAAGAGGTTTACAAGGTGATCATGGAAAACAAGGAAAAACTGGATTCTACGATCATCTATAACCGCGATTTCGGTTATGATTACTTTGGATTCAAAACACTGGAGAGATCTTATCTTCTTAAATTGAATGGAGAGATCGCCGAAAGACCTCAGCATATGTTAATGCGGGTTTCTATCGGGATTCATATTGATGATCTAGATGCAGCCATAGAAACCTATGAGCTGATGTCTAAAAAATACTTCACCCACGCTACTCCAACACTTTTTAACTCGGGTACTCCTAAACCCCAAATGTCGTCATGTTTCCTGCTTACTATGAAAGATGATAGCATAGACGGAATTTACGATACGCTTAAACAAACTGCCAAGATCTCTCAATCTGCCGGGGGAATTGGACTCTCTATCCACAATGTAAGAGCCACAGGTTCTTATATTTCCGGTACTAATGGTACTTCAAACGGGATTGTACCAATGTTAAGAGTTTTCAATGACACTGCACGTTACGTAGACCAGGGTGGCGGAAAGAGAAAAGGGTCTTTCGCCATGTATGTGGAACCGTGGCATGCTGATATTTTCGACTTCCTTGACCTCAAAAAGAATCATGGAAAGGAAGAAATGAGAGCTCGGGACCTATTCTATGCCATGTGGATGCCAGATCTATTCATGAAAAGGGTTCAGGAAAATGGAAAGTGGACTTTAATGTGTCCGCATGAATGTCCAGGATTGTATGACACTTACGGCGAAGAATTCGAAAAGCTTTATGAAAAATATGAAGCTGAAGGAAAAGGCCGAAGAACTATAAAAGCGCGTGAGGTATGGGAAAAAATCATGGAATCTCAGATTGAAACCGGAACTCCTTACATGCTTTACAAGGATGCAGCAAATAGGAAATCTAATCAGAAGAACCTTGGTACCATTCGCTCTTCAAACCTATGTACTGAAATTTTAGAATATACCAGTAAAGATGAAGTAGCGGTTTGTAACCTTGCTTCTATTGCTCTACCTATGTTTATTAAGGGTAACGAATTTGATCATAAAGAGCTTTTTAAGATCACGAAGAGAGTTATCAAAAACCTTAACAAGGTTATAGACAGGAATTACTATCCCGTAAAGGAGGCTGAAAATTCAAACATGCGCCACCGTCCGGTTGGACTTGGGGTGCAGGGTCTTGCTGATACGTTTATAAAACTTAGAATGCCTTTCACTTCAGACGAGGCTAAGAAACTGAACCAGGAGATCTTCGAAACTTTATATTTCGCTGCTGTTACCGCCTCTATGGAACTGGCGAAAGAAGAAGGACCATACTCAACATTTGAAGGATCACCAATAAGCCAGGGAGAATTTCAGTATAACTTATGGGGAATAAAAGATGAAGAATTAAGCGGAAGATGGGAATGGACAAAATTGCGCAAGCAGGTTATGAAGAACGGAGTTAGAAATTCTCTTTTACTAGCACCTATGCCTACCGCATCTACTTCTCAGATCCTTGGAAACAACGAAGCTTTTGAACCTTACACTTCTAACATATATACCAGGAGAGTATTATCTGGAGAATTTATTGTAGTGAACAAGCATTTACTGGAAGACCTGGTTTCCAGAGACCTGTGGACTGAAGATGTGAAGAACGCGATCATGAGAAATAATGGGTCGGTTCAGGATATAGATGTTATTCCTGAGGACCTTAAAGAACTATACAAGACCGTTTGGGAAATGAGCATGAAAGATATCATCGACATGTCCAGACACAGAGGATATTTTATAGATCAGTCTCAATCGCTTAACCTGTTCATGGAAAATGCGAATTACAGCAAGCTTACTTCGATGCACTTCTATGCATGGAAAAGCGGACTTAAAACAGGTATGTATTATCTGCGAACTAAATCTGCAGTAGACGCCATTAAGTTTACCCTGGAGAAAGAAAAGAAGAAAGAACCCGTTGCAGTAACTACTGATGCTCCTGCTAAAGCGGCTGAAAAACTTAAAGCACAATCACAACCTGTTATTTCTGCACAAACTGAAGAGGAAGGAGCTCTATCTCCCGAGGAGTTAAGAGCGATCATCGCTCAGTCTAAAGAAGCTGAGGGTGACGACTGTTTAATGTGCGGTTCTTAAAAATTTGGCTAATACAAATTTGAATTAAGAAGGGGAAGTAGTTATTACTTCCCTTTTTTAATATTTTTGGGCCACAACAAAGACATTTATATGAATTGGGAGCAACTCTTATCTCTTAAACGATTTGGAGACACACATAAAAGACTAAGAAAAGAACAGAATGAAACCCGTCTGGGTTTTGAAGTGGATTACGACAGGATCATCTTTTCTTCTGCCTTTAGAAGTTTACAGGATAAGACTCAGGTGATACCGCTTTCCAAGACAGATTTCGTACATACCAGGCTAACACACAGTCTTGAAGTTTCGGTTGTGGGAAGATCTTTAGGCAGACTCGCCGGCCAGAAACTAATTGAAAAACATCCTCATTTAAGAGATACTTTTGGTTATAGAATGAACGATTTCGGAGCAATTGTAGCCGCGGCTGCGCTTGCTCATGATATTGGAAATCCACCTTTTGGACATTCAGGAGAGAAAGCTATTGGCGAATATTTTAGCCATGGGAACGGGAACCGATTCAAGGATCAGCTTTCAGAAAAAGAATTTCAGGACCTGGTGAAATTTGAAGGTAATGCAAATGGTTTCAAGATACTTACTGAAAACAGACCGGGAATTACCGGAGGTCTAAGATTATCATATTCCACTCTGGGAGCCTTTACTAAATACCCTAAAGAATCTTTACCACACAAACCAACGAATAAAATTGAAGATAAGAAATTCGGATTTTTCCAAAGTGAAAGAGCTGTTTTTGAGGAAGTAGCCGAAGAACTGGGTCTTAAAAAGACCAGGGACGGAAAGGATATTGGCTATTCTAGGCACCCACTGGCGTTTCTGGTTGAAGCAGCAGATGATATTTGCTATACGATCATCGATTTTGAAGACGGGATAAATCTTGGGCTTATAGATGAAGATTATGCCCTTGAATACCTTATAAAACTGGTTAAGGATAACATTAATACTGGCAAGTATAATCAACTAAAAAGTACTGCAGACAGGTTAGCATATTTGCGTTCACTTGCCATAAATACATTGATCGTTGAAGCGGCTGATATTTTTATTCAGAATGAAGAAGCCATTTTAAACGGTGAATTTCATGAATCTCTATTCGATATGAGCAAATATGAGGCTCAGATCAAGGATATCATTAAGATTAGTATTGAAAAGATCTATCAGAGTGAAGAGGTGATAAGCAAAGAAATTGCGGGATACAGAATGCTTTCTTACCTCCTGGATGTTTACACTAAAGCTATACTTCCTGAAAGGAATGCTGAAAGCTCTAATTTTACTAAACTGGTTTTAAAATCGGTTCCGGAATTGGATCCAGTAATGGAAAGTGAATCGGTTTATGAGAAACTAATAGGGATTTGTTCCTATACAGCTTCACTTACCGATGGAATGACGGTAGCATCTTTTAAAAAATATAAGGGACAAAGCCTTTAAGTTCAGAAATCATATACGATACCTACACCCAGCATTTGTTTAAGCTGAATACGCGGACCGGAAGTTTCTAGCTTCCCGTCTCCGTTGGTATCTTCCTTGAATTTTACATCATCATCATAGCGAATATGGGTGCCAACGTTAGCTTTTACAAAGTCGTTTACCTGCATGTTCACTGATAATTGCCAGTCTACATCTACATTCCCGAATTTATTCAAATAGTCTGAATAAAGACTTACCTGATTGTTTACGTCGATATTCTCCCAGACCTCTTTACTGAAGCCACTGGTGACCAGGAACCCGAATTCTGTCCTAACGTTCTCTCCTTCCTTTAGAATATTTCCCAGTTCATCTGTGACCGCAGGTTCCACCCCGAACATACCTTCATTGGCCAGTCTCTGGTCCAGTACAAAGGTAGATTTGAAAGTTATGGGAGATAGATATACTGTTAGATCTTCCTCTGGATGCGAAAATTCTGTTCCGGCACCAAGAAAGGTATAACCTGGGGCCATAAACCTGGAAATGGCAACTTCGGTATCTGGATACTTATAACCATTGGAGAACTGAGAATTAAAACTAAATTTTCCCGAATAATACCAGTTTGATGTACTATCCTGCCTGAAGCCGAAGGATGAATTCAGTCTTAATTCATCTTCTGTCTTTCTGATCTCACGTCCTTCCTGGGCATTGATACCATACCGCAGCGAAGCCGAATTTTTCCAGATCGTATAATCTTTTTCGAAGTTCCTTTGAAAGTTGGCGTAAAAAAGTGCTGAAACAGAGTTATTACCACCAGAATTCCAGTTCACGAAAGCCACCTCACTAAGATTCACTCCAAAAGTGTTCTTCTCGGTCCAGTAGATCATCATGGAATCTGTATTTGTAGTGTCTTTTGATATGGTTGAAGTAGTATCCCTTACTGTAATAAATTTATTATCAGAGGCTAGAGTTTTTAGTGATGTAAGGCAGAAAAGGAATAGTAGGATTCGGAACTTCATTTATTGACTTGGGTTTTCGGAATTGCGAAAATAAAAAATCTATATCATAGATTTTATTTTTTCTTGTATTCCTTCAACGTGAATTCCGCAAATTTCTTGTAATTGATCTACACTTCCTTGTTCAATAAATTCATCGGGGACACCTAATATTTCGATATCTCCCTTATAACCAAGGCTTGCCGCGTATTCTAAAATTACACTCCCAAAACCACCTTTTTTCACTCCGTCCTCTACAGTAATGATTTTTGAGTATTTCTTGAAGATGCCTTTAAGCAATTCTTCATCCATTGGTTTTACGAATTTCATATCGTAATGGGCGACTTTTCCAGGCGAAAGTAATTGCTTGATTGCGGTATCTACATTACAGGCCATATTACCAATACTTAGAACAGCCAGATCACTACCCTCTTTTATACATTCTCCCTTACCAATCTTTACTTTCTCAAAAGGCAGCTTCCATTCATTTAAAACTCCCCTACCTCTTGGATATCTAATTATTAGTGGTGCATCCAGGCCTAATTGAGCGGTATATAATAAGTTTCTAAGCTCTACTTCATTTGCTGGTGCAGCGATCATAAGATTGGGAATACACCTGGCATAAGCAATATCAAAGACTCCGTGATGCGTGGCTCCATCTTCTCCTACCAGTCCTGCACGGTCCAGGCAAAAGATCACCGGTAATTTTTGTAAAGCCACATCATGTATCAACTGATCATAGGCTCTTTGCAGAAAGGTAGAATAAATAGCACAATAGACCACAAATCCCTGTGTCGCCATCCCTGCGGAAAGAGTGACGGCATGTTGCTCTGCGATACCCACGTCAAATGCTCTTTCTGGGAAAGTTTTCATCATGTACTTTAATGAACTCCCTGTAGGCATAGCCGGAGTGATCCCGATGATCTTTTCATTTTTTTCTGCCAGTTCTACGAGACTAAGCCCAAATACATCCTGATACTTCAGAGGCAATCCATCAGTGTCATATTTCAGAAGCTCACCCGTATTCGGTTCAAACTTCCCGGGAGCATGATACTTAACCTGATCCTCTTCAGCCTTTTTAAGGCCTTTCCCCTTCTTTGTGATCACATGTAGAAACTTGGGTCCTTTGATAGCTTTCATTTCCTCCAGCACCTTTAAAAGGCCTTTTAGGTCATGACCATCTACCGGCCCGAAGTATTTAAAGTTGAGCGCTTCAATAATATTATCCCGGGATGGTCTATAACCAACTCTGGCTTTGGTAAGATACTCCTTCAATGCTCCAACACTTGGGTCTATCCCAATCGCATTATCATTAAGAATTACTAAGAGATTCGCTTTGGTTACTCCGGCATGATTTAATCCTTCAAAGGCCATCCCGCTGGCTATGGAAGCATCCCCGATCACGGCTATATGCTGTTTTTCGGTTTCTCCCTTTAAATTTGAAGCAATTGCCATTCCCAATGCTGCCGAGATAGAGGTAGAAGAATGCCCCACCCCAAAAGTATCGTATTCACTTTCTTCTCGCTTAGGAAATCCGCTTAATCCATTAAGCTGCCTGTTGGTTTCAAAATTATCACGCCTGCCGGTTAAGATCTTATGACCATATGCCTGGTGTCCAACATCCCAAACCAGGAGGTCTTTGGGAGTATTAAAAATATAATGCAAGGCAATGGTTAGTTCCACCACTCCAAGACTAGCTCCAAGATGTCCTTCTTTGGTAGCAACAATATCAATAATGAATCTACGAAGTTCCTGAGCAAGCTGAGCTAGTTCTTCTTCCTTCAGATCCCTAAGATCTAAAGGAGTATTTATATTTTCTAGAATTCCGGCCATACCCCGCAAAGTTACATTATGCAACTGAATTGCACAGGGCTTGCTATAATTCAACCTTCAAAATTTATATCTTTCAGGAAAAATTTAATGATGCTGTCTCCATTCAACGATGAATATTTTATGAAAAAGGCTTTGGAAGAAGCTGAAACGGCCTATGAAAAAGGAGAGATCCCGGTTGGAGTTGTTGTAGTTATAAATGACAGGATAATCGCACGCGGGCACAACCTGACGGAAACTTTAAATGATGTAACCGCTCACGCCGAAATGCAGGCGATCACTGCCGCAGCAAATTTTCTTGGCGGGAAGTACCTTCAGAATTGCACCATGTATATTACCCTGGAACCATGCCAGATGTGTGCAGGAGCTTTATACTGGAGTCAGATCTCAAAAATTGTATTCGCTGCAGAAGATCTCCAGCGAGGTTACAGAAAATTTGGGGTTCAATTACATCCTAAAACCGAAGTAAAAAGCGGAATTTTAGCAAAAGAAGCCAGCGATATTTTAAAAAGATTTTTTATTGAAAAGCGGAATTTGAATTAATATCCTATCATTTACCGAGAGTTACCTCATCATGCAATTTGGGATCCAGCCCGGATGGCATTCCATTTAATTTCTGGCCATTCACGAACATTTCTCCATTAATAACCTCAAAATTGTATTTATCCTTAGAAGCATGTTGCGGCATTGGAGGTCTACCTGTTCTCGGAAAAAATTGCACTCCAACAGCTTTCCCTGTTTTTAAATCAATTTTTAAAGCTACATCCTGGGGGATACCATCAGAAGATGACCAGGGTTGAATATGAGCGATCAAAATATTCTTATTTTCATAGCCAACATTGAAAGGATGAAAAGCATAAACAGCATCAGGATATTCCAAATCAGCTTTGCTTTCTATCATTCTTTTTAGATCGGCATCTTTAAAAGTATATTTCAAATTTCTACCAAATTCACTATAAACTTCGAGTTTCCCATTACTATTTCGAGTTGGAGAATTCAATTGAGCCATGCCCAAAGCAAGGTGGGTTCCATCTGGAGAAACAGATAAAGCATCCAGCCTCCAATTTCCAATGGAGATGTCAACATTTGTTTGTTGCACTGTTTGCGGTGGATTCCCCTTATTAGCAAAGGCTGATTTAACCTTGGCATCTTTTTTATAATAAATGTAAGTACTACCGCAAGAGGAAAGAAAGAAAATTAGAACGAAGAAAAATTTAGTATATCGTAGTTCCATACCCTAAGATTTAAGGGTTTAATATACACTTTTTCAGTGATTTATGTTTTAATCACATATTAGAAGTCAATAAACAAAAAAAGCGAAACCTTAGCTAATCATCCACATAGGCTAGCTAACCCAATAATTTTCCAGGTTTCGCCTGTACTTTTACAAATCTTCAGGAAGCTCAGTTACCTTGATATGATCTATATAGAATTTATCTGGTAAGGCCTGATCATTTATTTCGGCACCACCAAGATTTCCACCAACTGCCATATTTATAAGGAAATAGAAATCCTTTCTGAAAGGATAATGTTTATCATCATATTTCTCTGGAGTAAATCTGTACAACTGCTCATCATCTACAAAAAATTCAATATAATTCTTAGTCCATACAGCTTTATAGGTATGAAAACCTTCTTCGATATCTTTAATCTTAGTCTTCTTTGTATTTATTGTATTGCCATGACTGGCAGGGGTGTGCAGAGAGGTGAAAACTGTTCCAGTTTCTCTACCTATATACTCCAAAATATCTATTTCACCACTAGCAGGCCATCCAACCTCGCTAATATTTGCACCTAACATCCATATAGCAGGCCAGAGACCTTTACCCGTAGCAATTTTTGCCCTTACTTCTATCACTCCATAGGTAAATTCAACGTTGTTTTTGGAATTGATCTTTCCCGAATAATATTCACCGTCTTTCTTAACTGCTGTGATCACGAGGTTGCCATCTTTCACCTCTACATACTTGCGGTCGTAAATCTGTTCTTCATTATTTCCCCAGCCGCAAAGGTTTGGACAACCGTCACCTTCTTCATAATTCCAGACGCTCATATCCAGTTTATCACCATTGAAGTTCTCTTCAAAAATGATTTTTTCCTGTGACTGTCCAGAAAGGAAGGCTCCAATTAAAAAGCTTCCCGTGATTATTATTTCGGAATATTTTCTCATTACTTGTTATAATTAAATTTAACTGTCTTAAGCTCTTCAGAATTTCCACCAACCATTAACTTAAATTCTCCTGGTTCAGCTTCCCATTTTTCAGAAGCACCGTAAAATTTAAGCATTTCTTCGCTAATGATAAATTCAATTGTTTTTGTTTCACCGGGAGCCAATTCT
The DNA here is from genome assembly GCF_000423065.1 of Christiangramia echinicola DSM 19838. Taxonomy (GTDB): domain Bacteria; phylum Bacteroidota; class Bacteroidia; order Flavobacteriales; family Flavobacteriaceae; genus Christiangramia; species Christiangramia echinicola. The sequence goes on along the minus strand of NZ_AUHG01000010.1, from coordinate 537,128 downwards.
ACCATTTTAAAACCTTTTAATTCTTTGATTGGTCTGGCTACACTTGCAACAAGATCATGAAGATAAAGCTGAACGACTTCCTTTCCTTTTACATCACCAGAATTAGTAACCGGTACGCTTAAGGTAAGAGATCCACCTTCAGATAGTTCTTCTGAAGATAATGATACATCACCATAATTGAAAGTAGTATAACTTAGCCCAAAACCAAAAGGATATAATGGCCCGTTGGTGATATCTGTATAGTGAGAATAGGTCACATGCAGATCGTTGGCAGGCCTACCTGTATTCATTCTATTATAATACAGTGGCTCCTGACCAACAGCTCTAGGGAATGAAACCGGTAATTTACCTGAGGGATTATATTTTCCTAAAAGCACATCGGCGATTGCATTACCACTTTCAGTTCCTAATTGCCACACTTCCACAATTGCAGGAATATTCTCAGCAGCCCAGGTAATTTCCATAGGCCTACCGTTCATCAGTACTAAAACAATATTCTTATTTACCTTCTGAACCTCTTTAAGTAATTCAAGTTGTAAACCTGCAAGACCTATATTTGCCTGGCTACGTCCTTCTCCAGATTGAAATGCGTCCTCACCAAGAACCATGATCACCAATTCGGCATCTTTGGCTTTGGCCACAGCATCTGGAATTCCAGATCTGTCAGTTTTATTGATCTCCAGGGGCATCAAAAAACTGCGTTCTCCCTGGCCAAGCGCAACCCCTTTGGCATAAGTGATTTTCGAATTAAATTCTGTATTTTTCAATCCTTCTAATACTGAAACTGCTGAATTCGTTTCTCCCTGTGCCCTCCAGTTTCCTATGGGCGTATCTTTATCATCTGCCAGTGGACCTATAACTGCTATTTTCTTAACTGAAGATTTTATAGGCAAGAGATCATTCTCATTCTTTAATAGAACGATAGATTTTTTTGCAATATCGCGAGCAGTCTTTCTATGCTCATCATAAGGCACTTCATTTTCCAGGTTAGCATTCATGTATTTATAAGGATCCTCAAATAAGCCCATTTTGAACTTAACGCGAAGAATCCTTTTTACAGCTTCATTAATCAACCCTTCATCTATCTTACCTTCTTTAACCAGCTGTTCTAATCCAGCTTCATAAGCACCACCTTCCATATCCATATCGCTACCAGCGATAACGGCAATTTCAGCAGCATGAATCTTATCACGGGCAAATCCGTGGGGGATCATTTCTGAAATAGAACCCCAGTCTGAAACTATGAATCCCTGCCAGTCCCATTTACCTTTTAAAAGATCTCTTTGCAGACTTTTACTTCCGGTAGCGGGTATACCGTCAATAGTATTGAAAGAATTCATAAAAGTAGCTACTCCCGCATCTGCAGCAGCTTTAAATGGTGGTAACACCACATTATGAAGCTCATATTTACCGATGTTCACGGCATTGTAATCTCTACCACCTTCAGCAAGTCCATAACCTGCAAAATGTTTCGCAGTTGCAGCGATAGTCTTTGGATCTGAAAGGTCATCTCCCTGGTAACCATTAATTTTAGCTACAGCGATTTTAGACGTCAGGTAGGTATCTTCCCCAGATCCTTCCATGATCCTACCCCAACGGGCATCTCTGGAAATATCTATCATAGGTGAAAAGGTCCAGTTCACTCCCTGTGCTACAGATTCTAATGCAGCAATTCTGGCCGATTCCTGAGCAGCCTCAAGGTCCCAGCTTGCGGTCTCCCCAAGTGGCACCGGGAAAATAGTTTTATATCCATGGATCACATCATAACCAAAGATCAAAGGAATTTTGATCCTTGAGTTCTCCATATTCATTCTCTGCGCTTTTTCTGTAGCTTCGACAGAAAGCACATTTAGCATTGAACCAACCAGTCCTTTTTTAAGGCGGTCTTCTTTTTCCTTATTTCCAACTTCAGAAGCAGGCCCTGTAAGGTCCCAACTACCGTTATATTGAATCATTTGTCCAACTTTCTCTTCGAGGGTCATCAGGTTTAATACCGAATCAACTTTAGTCTCAACGTCTTTCACAGTACTCTGGATACCAGAATTCTGTGCAGTAGACCCCAGTGTCCCTAGAATAAAGGAAGAAATGATCAAGAAATATTTTCTCATGAAGGTAAATTATTATGAATCAAAAATTTACTTGAGTTTGTGCTCAATATTATTTTGCATTCCTGTTTTTGTTCTAAATATTATTTTTGCTAATCTGAAATGACCTCGTATTAGTTTACGCCATCTTGTTTACTTATCAAGACCCAGTCAATATAAACCTCAGCTTTTCCATCTTTTATAAGGTCCAGTGTTGATTCGGGAATTCCATTATATGGTTTTTCAACTCCATTGGTTTTATACGGATAAGCACCACCAAGAGCTAAGTTGAGAATAAGATATTTAGGATTATCAAAAGACCATTTCCCGTAATGTTCTACCATAGGTTTTGTAGCCCGATAGATCAATCTTCCATCAACTTTAAAATTAATTCCTTCTGGCGTCCAGTCAACTGAATATACATGCCAGTCTGTTACATCTTCCCCTTCCGGAAAGAAATATTTATTGACCAATGGGGTTTCCCCGGAAAATCCCGGACCATGTAGAGCCACACCTATCCAATCTGTCTCTCCCACATATTCCATGATGTCGATCTCACCGGTTTCAGGCCAATTACCACCACCCAGAGCCCAGAACGCTGGCCAGAATCCTGAACCTTCCGGAAGTTTCATCCTGGCAGCGGCTGTACCATAGGTAAACATTACTTTATCACGGGTATTAATTCTTCCAGAAATAAAATCGAAATTATTATCTCTAAAAGTTATATAGTTTGGGCTATAATGGGCTTTGAGTACCAGAGCATTTTCAGCTCCTTTTGCATCGGCGCCTTTTACATTAAAAATAGTTGCAGTGGAATCTACATAGATCTGCTGCTCATTATTCACCCAAAAGTCGGTCCCAACGACATTCCATTTCTCCCTGTCGAGAGAATTTCCAGAGAAATCATCAAAGAAGAGGGTGTCTGTTTCTGCTGTGGCAGCTATGTCCTGGGCATATGAATATCCGCTGAAAAGAATAGCCAGTATTACGAAGGTATTTAAATCTTTGAGTCTCATATAAATTAGTTTAAAAGAATAATTATCCCGAAAACCCCAGTGTTTCAGGGGTTCCAAAAAAAGGAACACTATTAAATTCTTCCTGATTAATTAAAAGAATCCCGGAGCAATTACCCTGAGGGATTAAGCTTAGATATACAACATCTATTGAAATACTTTTACGTAGTCAATTTCATAAATAGCCTCTGTAAAGTCGGCTGGAACGTCACCTCCCAAATTTCCTCCCATCGCTATATTCAACAATAAATAATGTGGATTATCATAAGGTTTTTCTGAGGAATTGGGCAGTTGGAAAATTAATTCCCCGTCTACATAAGTCTTTATACTACTGCTAGTCCATTCCATTGAATAAATGTGAAATTCACTCGAGGTATTTTGAACAGTTCTGGTACCTCCTGTATTCTTATATTCTCCAGTATTTCCATCTCCCCAATGGAAATGTGAAATAACCTCATTCTTATCCCAGCCTGTCTGTTCCATAATATCAATTTCTCCACAACCGGGCCATTGTCCGCTACCATACTGACCTTCAAAATAACTACCTGTTTCATTACAATTTGCACCCAATGTCCAGATTGCAGGCCAGGTACCAGCCGCCGCTGGCAGTTTAGCTCTTACCTCAACCCGCCCAAAAGTAAAGGCAAATTTTGAGTTTAAGCGCGCAGATGTATAGGATTTAGTTGAACCATTATAGGTGTATTGTTCTTTAATGGCTTTAATTTTTAAGGTCCCATCGCTCACATAGGAGTTCTCAGTTCGAGCTGTGTAATGCTGTAACTCGCCATTGAACCAGCTACCATTATTTGGTGGTATGACCTGATGATGCCATTTTAGTTCATCCAAACTTCCTTCATCCTCAAATTCATCGAAGAACACAAGTGTATTGAACTTTTGGTCAGATTTAAATACAGTGAAATCTACTGTTTCATTCACAAACTCCCCGGATGCTGAATAGGCCCATACTACAACATTTGAATCATATGTTCCTTCTTCAGAAAAAGTGTATTCCATATTTCCTGAGTTGCTTTCCTGAACCTCACCGCTATTAAATCTAAATGCATAACTCACCGCATTTGTAGCCGTCGCCGTTACCTGAACCACTCCAGATCCATCTCCATTAGGCTGTTGATCATTTGCACCCACCAGAGTTACATTTACCTGTAAATTTGAAACCTGTTTATCGGTTCCTGAATCGTCTGAACTACAGGAGTTAAGGAATAGTAGCACGGAAAAAGCAAAGTAGAAGAAGGTCGAACTTCTAAAATTATATGACATATTATTCTTTTCATTTTCATTAATCAATCTTCAAATAATTATACGCGCCTGCAATTAATATTTTTTTACAATATTCAAGATCTAAAATCACCATTATCCTGGTAGCAAACTACCAGGATCTGATGATCAAAAATTTATAATATTCGAAAATCTCATTACTGCTTATCCCTATTTCTGGAAATACAGATTATCGATATAAAATGCACCGCTGTTATCTGGCTGAACATCAAATTTTATTTGATGAATATCATTTACTGAAAGTCCCTGATCTGTGAAATCTGATAATGGAATTTCAATTGTCGTCCAAGTATTTGGAGTAACACTAAGACTCACTGATTTTTCTCCCGATCCCTGGCTAATTAGGAAAAAAGAAATAGAAGTATAATCTCCCGACCATACATCGATTTTTACAGAGTTGTAAGCTGTAAGATCAAATGCCTCTCCAAATTGAATCCCCTGGTAATTAACATTCCCATATTTAATAGTTTCACTTCCTTCCAGAGTAATCATTTCAAATGTTGTTGATTGACCCCAATCTGGATAATAGTTAATGTCTGTCGGGTCTGTATATTCATCACTGAAGATAGAAATCACATCACCAGAACCTGCAGTAGGAGCTGGTGCGGCCGTTGTTGGTTCTGCTGGAGCAGATGTCTCTGTTCCTTTAGAGAAATAAAGGTTATCTATATAAAAGCTACCTCCGTTATCTGGCTGAACATCAAATTTTATTTGAATAATATCACTAATATCAAGTCCCTGGTCTGTAAAGTCAACTAATGGAATTTCAATAGTGTTCCACTGGTTTGGAGTAACATTCATACTAATAGATTTCTCACCAGATCCAGAACTAATTAAGAAGATTGGAATGGAAGTATAATCACCTGACCAAACATCTATTTTCAATGAAGAAAAAGAAGTCAGGTCTAAAGCTTCACCAAAATCTATCCCTTCGTAATTAGCGTTCCCATATTTTATCACTTCGTTGCCACTGAAATCTAAAACTTCGAATGTTGTAGATTGCCCCCAGTCTGGATAGTAGTTTATACCGGCTGGATCTGTATAGGAATCACTAAATATTGACTGTACATTTCCAGCATCCGCGGTTGGTGTTGGAGCCGCAGATTGTGGCTCTGTTACGGCAGCTGCTTCACTTGTGAAATACAGGTTATCTAAATAAAATGCACCTCCAACTTCTGGCTGAACATCAAATTTTATTTGAATAATATCACTAATGTCAAGACCCTGGCTTGTAAAGTCTGCTAATGAAATCTCAATAGTATTCCACTGGTTTGGTGTTACATTCATATTTACAGAATTCTCACCGGAACCAGCGCTAATTAGGAAAATTAGTATAGAGGTATAATCTCCAGACCATACATCTATTCTTAAAGTAGAATAAGAAGTAAGATCTAAAGCTTCACCGAAATCTATTCCTTCGTAATTAGCATTTCCATATTTTATCACCTCATTACCATCAAAATCTAAAACCTCGAATGTAGTAGACTGTCCCCAGTCTGGATAGTAGTTTATACCGGCTGGATCTGTATAGGAATCACTAAATATTGACTGTACATTGGCTGCATCAGCCGTAGGTGTTGGCGCAGCTTCAGATGGAGCTGTTGCAGATCCCCCATCACCTTCTACATAAATCAAATCATCTACATAAAAAGTACCAGAAGCACTTCCTGCAAGGTCAAGGAATAATGAAATTTGATCATATTGCCCATCAGGAACAATAGCCTCACCTCCTGGATCACTGTCGCTTTGATAACTAGTTGTTGCATCTGTGGCGAAATCGAAATTTAGGGTTTCCCAGCCTGTTCCACCATGATCTGCAGAAACTTCGTTAGATCTTTCATCGTTAACACCTGTTTCTAATTTTAATAATACGGTGTAAGCAACTTCAGAATATACTTTTACACTTAAAGTTTTATTATCGCCAGACAGGTCTAGTGCTTCACTTAGGTTAAAAGTTGCCCCTTCATAAGCAGCACCTGTTTTAGTTATTGCCCCAACCTGTGAATCAATATCATTAGTTCCAGAAAGGTTTGGATTAGTCACGATTTCGAAAGCTGTACCTTCTGCACCAAACGGTACTACATCATAATTTACCAACGGGTCATCAAAGGTAACAGGTAATTTCATAGGATCCTCTGCAGGACCCGCTTCACCTAGATTTATATCATCAAAATAATGTACTGTTGTTGCATCTTTATCTCCATTGAAATTAAAGAAAAGTACCATTCTGTCAAATTTGTCTGAATCACCTGCAGCGAATGTAAATGAAAGCTCTTCCCATCCTTCAGCTACCGTAGTGGTTGTAGAAACTTCCTTATTAAGGGATGAATCTGCACTATCTTCTAGTTTCAGAAGAATAGTCTGCCCAGCGGCCGGTGAGTTTACCTTCACTTTAATAGTTTGTTCTTCAGAGAAATCAATTTTATTTGCCACATCAAAGAATATTCCGGCCCAGCCTTCTACTCCAGCAGTCTGGGTAACCATAATTACCTTATCTGAGGTATTAATTCCTTCTATAAAAGGATTGTCGGAGGGCTCAACAGTTATAGTCCCAGCGTCGGTTCCTCCAAAAGTTCCGAATTCAGGATACAGACATTCGAAGTCTATTCCTTCTGATAGTTCAGGGACACCTTCTAATTGCACACATCCTTCAACAGGTTCGGGTGCAACATAGGCCGATGGAGGTGGTATATCATCCTCCATTTCACAGGATGCCAATATTGCAATTACCCCTAAAAATAGAAGGATACGAACCGTAGAAAAATCAAGGTTCTGTATTTTCTGTATTATTTTATTCCTTTTCATTTCTTAAAATTTTAATTACCTAATATTTTCAATCCTTAGTTGTAACCTTCATTTTGAGGATAGTTTGGCCCCAAGAGATCGATTTGCTGCTGAGGAATAGGCCAGTTTTTCATATACTCTCTCAGTATATTCTTAGGATTTCCTTCAGGATAAGATTCATTCATATTGTCATTATTCATATGATCCAGAAGGAAATCGTATAATTTCCCTGTACGTTTTAAGGTATACCAACGTTGACCTTCGAAAGCTAATTCTCTAGCTCTTTCATCTAGAACAGCCTGTAAATCTATCTGCGATACCTCGGCTGTATTAGCTCTTGTTCTTACAGCATTCAGATACTCTAATCCTTTAGTTGTATTTCCTAACATCATATGCGCTTCAGCTCCTATGAGATAGGTTTCAGCAAGTCTATAAACCATCACGTTTTTAAAATGATTTCTATCTGTAGGCTCCACAGTCGCATCCAGAAACTTAATTACTCCAGGATTTTGTCTACCATAATAAAGCATAAATTCATTCTGATCTGTTTCGCTGTTCACATATAAGTCTAAAGGTTCCCCGATTTCTTTTCCAGCTGGAAGTGTGGCTTCATCATTATATTCGTATTCAAAAATATAGTATGTACCATCTCTTCTTTCGTCATTGGGATCTTCATTAAGAAGGTCTATTGCATAATCGTTCAAAGAAAGAAATCCAACACCATTTCCACCGTTTTCTACAGATTGAACCAGACCTGGGGCAGCGGCATAATTGGAAACCGTGCTCCAGTTCATAATATGTGGACCACCTCCTCCAATAGTTTGCAATTCAAAGTTTACCGCAAATAAAGTTTCAGAATGATTAATATCATCAGCAAAAACCTGCTCGGTAGCCACCAGGCTATGATTTCCACTATTAATAACCGCATCTGCTTGTGCTGCCGCTTCAGTATAATCTTCTTCCCACATGGCCACCTTGGCACGTACATGCCTCGCAGCTCCCTGACTCCAACGTCCAAATTCCGCGGGATTATAATCAAGGTTTTCAATGGCAAAATCAAGATCTGACCTCAATAATGCAAAGATCTCCTCTTCAGAAGATTTATCCTGAGGAACATCAAAGGCATTTTCAGGAGTAGTTGGTTCTGTGGTGATAAATATATTATTGAAAAGTCTATATAAGATAAAATAAGAATTAGCGCGCATAGCTTTTGCCTCTCCTAATATTTGATTTCTTCTATCTTCATCGACATTGGTTAGATTCTCAGCCCCTTTAATAATAGCGTTAGATCTGTCTATTATTCTATAATAAGTCTCCCAGTAAGGGTTATATATTAATGCGGTACCGGCGTCTCCCAGGCTTGCACCCCATAATAGCCTGCTAAAAAGGGAAATTTCCCCGGTGACACCAACAGAAAGATCATTCTTTCCTTGCAATACCAATGGGATTGCACCATTAAAATTATTATTCTCGTAAATGCCTCTGTTCAATGAATAAAGCCCTACAACTGCTGACTCTAATCCCTCTGGAGAGGAATACAGAAAATCTACCGAAGTATCAGACAATAACTTGTCTTCAAGGAAATCATCCTGACAAGACGTACATACAGCTATTGTTATGAGTATTAAAAGAAATCTTTTAGATACCAAATAACCTTTTATATTTTTCATCTCTTGCTATTTATTTGGTTTAAACTGACCCACTTAAGAACAAATATTTCTATTATAAATCTTTAATGAGCTATTTAAAACTAGTTACTTAAAATGTGATATTTGTTCCTATGGTGATATTTCTGGTCTCAGGAAAAGAAGTACCGCCATCACTAAATAAATCCTGCTCAGGACTATAAGATCTAAAATCGGTAAAGGTGAATAAATTGTTTCCTGTTGCATAAATTTTCACTTTATCCAGCCCAATCTGTGAAAGAGCACTATTAGGTAAATTATACCCTATTGTCAAAGTTCTCAGCCTAACATATGATGCGTCACGTACAGCGAAAGGAAAAAGATGCAGGTGTGTATCAGGTTTTGGCCTTGGGTATTCAGTAGAAGGGAATTCTGGAGTGTAGTATTTGGTTCTTATCCCATTAATTGCTCCTTTCCAAAGCTCTCCATTTGCCAGTACAGAATTTAGTCTCGTTGCACCCTCTACAATATAAACATCGGCAAAGAGTTCGAAATTCTTATAATTAAATGTATTAGTTATGGAACCATACCAGTCTGGATCTGTATTAGTAAATACGTTATCCCTGTCATCTATTTGACCATTTCCATCCTGATCCACAACCCTAACATCTCCTGGTTGAGCCAGAGGATTTCCTGAGCCGGCTATATCATCACCTTCCTGGTATATCCCGTCATATTTAGGTAACCAGATGTTGTTAATAGACTGGCCAATAGACAGGCGTCTACCAGAACTATCTGTAATGTCTATAGGATTTCCCTCATCGTCGGTTTCACCGGTAAGGGAAATAATTTCATTCTGATTTGTAGAGAAGATAAGACCCATGGTCCATCTGAAATTCTCTGTGTTAACGAAGTTAGTATTTAGAGATGCTTCAAAACCTTGATTCTGCAATTCCCCAACATTAAAACGAATAACATTAAAACCAGTTGTTCCTGCTATAGATCTATCTAATAAAAGATCTGTTGTATTAGCCTTGTAATATTCTACAGTACCAGTAAACAAATTATTGAATAATCTAAAATCGACACCAGCGTTGAACGTAGTAGTGGTCTCCCATTTTAAATCTGGATTAGGCAAACGAGAAGATGCAGTAGCACCACCCACAGTTTGACCTCCAAAAACATAAGGTCTGTCTTCTGCAACACCTAGAGATTCTAAAGGATTAATCCCTTGATTTCCTGTTGCCCCGTAACTAACCCTAAACTTAAGTTCATTAATAGCGTCTATCTCTTTCAAGAAAGGTTCCTGGTGCGCTTTCCAGGCAAACGAAACAGCCGGAAAATATCCCCATTTATTATTTTCTGCAAAAACCGAAGCCCCATCTGCCCTGGCAGTCGCTTCAAGCAGGTACCTATCTAAGTAACTATAACGCACACGACCTAAGAAAGATAAAAGCCTTCTTCGTGAAACATTTCTAGGATTAGCTAATATTGTCGTAGCATTACCATTGTATTGTAAGGCATCATTTGTAAATCCAGATTTGTCAACCTGAGTATATTCATTTTGTTGCTCATCAAAAGCCTGAACTGCAGTAATATCTAAATTATGATCTTCATTTAATTCCGGATTATAATTCACGATATTTTCAATCAAAACCTGCTGAAACCAACTATTTATCAATACGCCTATTCCATCAAATCCCTCATCACCTGCCGAGTGCAGTGAAGATCTATAAATACCTCTATCAGTATTCCTGTTTCTAATAAATGTGTTAAGCGTATAGCTTAAAGAAGGAGTAAAAGCATAAGATAGATTAAGATTAAGGTCTGTTAAATTAATCTTACTCTCATCTACAGATTCTCTTTGATCCCACAATGGATTCACTGCGGTAACAGAATTACCAAGGTAGAATTTCACCAAATCTCCATTTTCATCAAATGGTTTTGCTAATGGGGTAATGGTAGTAAAGTTTAAACCTCCAGTCTCCTGGTCTTGTGCTGCTTTTTGATAATTGAAGATACCTTTGAAAGTAAGTTTATCGGTTAACTGATGCTCCAGGTTTAGTTTAAAAGTTCCTCTATCATATCCAGAGTTTGGAATGATACCATCCTGAGTAAAATAATTTACACTTGAAAAAATCTTGGTTTTCTCTGTACCAGTAGAAAAGCTCAGTGCGTGAGATTGAATCATAGCATCCTGAAGAACCAAATCCTCCCAATTCACATACTCCTGATTTTCTATGGTCTCTAATTCAAATTGACTGAAAATATTTTCATCTCTAAGATAATCCCCGGTAAATCTATTTCTATTGGCTTCTCTTCTTAAATCAACAAATTGGGATCCATCGTAGAGATTGAAATTTTTGGTTAGAGACTGCACCGTGGTATAAGCATTATAATTTATTCTGGTTATACCTTCAGCTCCTTTTTTAGTAGTGACCAAAATTACTCCGTTAGAAGCCCTGGAACCATAAATGGCAGTTGAAGCAGCATCTTTAAGTATCTCTATATTTGCAATATCATCTGGGGCTACATCATTTAAACTGTCAAATGGTAATCCATCTACTATAATAAGTGGGGAATTCCCATTGGGTGCAACAGAAACATTTCCACGAATAGTGATATCAGATCCTCCTCCAGGTCTTGCACTTCCAAGATTTACCTGCACACCAGCTGCTCTACCTCTTAACATTTCAGAGACATTCGTGGTTGGTATAGCTGTAGCTTCATCAACCTCCACACTACTTACAGAACCTACAACATTACTTTTTCTTTGAGTTCCGTAACCCACTACTACAACTTCATCCAAGGCTTCAGAATCAGTTAATAATTGCACGTTAATTGTATTCTCATTAGATACAGTAATTTCCTGAGCAACAAAACCTAAATAACTGAACTGAAGAATATCTCCTGTAGAGATATTATCTACGCTATAGTTTCCATCAAAATCTGTAGTAGTTCCTCGCGATTCTCCTTTTACAATTACATTTACTCCTAGTAAAGGTATGTTGTTTTCATCGGTAACATTTCCGCTGACCGAAAACGATTGCGCGTATGCACCTAAAGACCCGCATAGAAATACAATCAAAAGACAGGTAAATTTCTTCATGTGTTTATTTATTAAAATTGAAATCTCAATATATTAACATTCTGTTATGAAAAGGTGCATAGCTACCTTTACAAAATATCTACAATTGATAATTTAATAATCTTTTGGTTTAAATATTATTATAATCCTAATCCAAACGGGCTTATAGAAGGAATTAATAATTATCATGTTAAGTTCCTAAATACGAGGAATATATGATTTTGTATAGGTAATGTAGAGTTATTTAAAACCTATGTAAAGGTTAAAGGGCGAGGATATATTCAGTTAAATTCGTTTCGCGATCTAAATTCATCTTTTTACGCAAACGATATCGTTTAATTTCAACACTTTTTACAGAAATATTCAATAATGGAGCAATCTCTTTTGAAGAAAGATTAAGTCTTAAATAGGCACACAATTTTAGATCATTAGAAGTTAGCTCTGGATGCTGTGCTTTTATTTTCTTGAAGAAGTCTTTATCGGCATTGCTAAATGCTTTTTTGAAGAATTTCCAGTTATCCTCTTCACTAATATCTTTATCTATTGTTTTAATAACAGATTTCACATTGGTGGAACCCTCAGAGGTCTTCAGTTTATCTTTGATACTGGTTAGGAATTCATTTTTCTTGATCAAACTCATGGTCGAAACTGCCAGTTCCCTGTTCTTATTGGCCATATCCTGCTCTAGCTTCTCGTTTTTTAATTTAAAGATCTCCTGCTCTGCTTCCAGGTTTTTCATTTTTAAAGCACGTTCGTTTTCTGCGACACTTTTCTTATGATGCCTCTTATTCAGAACATGAATAAAGTATAAGATCAATAAAAAGATTATAAAATAACCAATGACAGCTATCGTACTAAGATAATATGGGCGATCAATTTCAAATTCGTAGGTAACGCTTTCGGTTACGTTATCACCAACTTTTGCTTTTACTTCAAAAATATATTCGCCAAAATTCAGATTTTTAAAATTAACCTCGGGAGAATTACTCCACTCACTCCATTTAGGACTTAGGCCCAGTAGCCGGTAACTATATACCGCATCAAGGTACTTGTTATGAACTGGTGCACTAAAATGAAAAAAGATATTGTTAGTTTTATAATCGAAATCTCCAATTTCATCTAGCCTCACACTATTTGGAGAGGCATCCAACTCCCCTACGTAAATTTCATCGAGGTTGATTGATGTATTAAGTTCATTCTCCTCCTTATCATTGAACCTTAAATATCCATTAGCTATACCCAGCAAATAGTCTGAATCGTTAAGATCTGATATATTTTCATATCCTACAGCTATATTCCTGAAGTCCTGATCTATAAAAATAAAATTAAGGTCGTAATCCTTACTAAGTTGGGCATTTTTAATATAAAAAATACCATCATTGGCGAATCCCCAAATTTTGTTCTCTCCATCCTCACTTATTATTCTTCCTGAAATCCTATTAAGATCTGATATCAAAGAATTAATTGGATTCTCTTTTAAAAATTTATCCTGGTTTTTATTATACTGATAAACATTTTCCCTGGAGCTATAGTAAATGCTATCATTAAATTTGAATAGGCTAGAGGTGATCCCAGATTCCTCTGAGAATTTGTAGTTTTCAATATTCAGAATAGAATTCAATGAATCATTCAAATGCATTTTAAAAACACCCTTGTGCTCATTGCTTATCCAGATGTTAGATCTTTCATCAATTTCAATGAATTTTGATGAATGAGGAAAATCAGGAAGCATTGGTAAGGCCTCTAAATTGTCACCTGTTTTCTTAAGAAAGCTTAAGCCATTATAATGACCCTGAATTAATATATCATCATCTAATTTTTTTACAACCCATGTACCTAATCTATCACAGATCTTAACCGCATTATCCTCTTTAATAAGGAAGGTTCCGCTATCCTGTCCGCAAAGAATTTGCCCCGCCACTTCATCCACGAACCAAACCTGCCCGTTTGTTCCATCTATTAATTTGAATTTACTTTCCCCTTTTTTTCTAAGGTATAAGCCCTGGTTAGTCCCTAAATATAAAGCTCCATTTTTTTCAAAAGAGCTATAAACAGAACCTATTTCTCCACGATTATCCTGAAACGATCTAAAGGAAGAATCCAGGTCTATACTACTTATTCCGTAATCGAGACCGGCCCAAAGATTATTCTCTGTATCGATGAACATATCCAGAACTGTGTTATTAAGTAGTACATTTTCCTGGTTAAAGACATTAACGATAAAACCATCAGAATCTATTTCTACAACCCCCTTACCAACGGTCCCAAGTACTATATCACCATTTGGTAGATTTATTGCGTCTAGAATGTTAGGGTTTCCCAGTTCTTCGTTTACTGGTTTGTGTACACCCTTAAGAATATTACCATTCCAGCTAAAAAATTCAGTTTTACCTGAAATTATTGATAAATCCTCATCATCAAAGAATAGGTGCATTATGGTTGAATCCCCCAATTGATCATAAGGAATAACCAATTGAGGTGCACCATTGTTTATTTTATAAAGTCCTTCATTAACGAGCTGGTAAAAAAGTTCATTTTCAACCTTGAATATACCTGAAACAGGTCTTTCCAAAGGATTCTGCATTTTAGTAATCACATTCTCATTGGGATCATAAAAATAAATTCCGCCGAAACTTCTAAATATCACCAGATCATCCAGATATTCTATATCCCAGAACTGCTCTCCATCGCTAATTTTCCCATTAAATAGAGACACCAGACTCGTATAAGTTAGTGCGCCAAATTCATCTTTTTCCCAGTACCCAGCTTCCATATAAGCCCCGGTATAAATACGATCGCGCACTACCTTTAAAGATCTCACAATAGTATTATTAGGTACCGGATAAAGATTCCAGTTTTCCCCGTTATATTCTAAAAGCCCGGTGCTATTTGCAAAGTATAAATTCTTATTATCAGCCTGAGCGATCATCCAGTTTTGATTCCCTGCTGAATATTGATTGGGGCCAAAATTAACCACAGGAGGTAACTCCTGTCCTAAGACACTGAAAATTGAAAAAAGGAGTGATAAAATTGTGAGTTTCTTACCCAAGGGGACATAATTATACGGCGAAAGTTAACTATCAAAGCCCTAAACAGAAAATTTTATTCTGATTAAAGCCATGCATTTATTAGTAAAACTTTTAGGCTTGGATGTTAAAGTATTATAAAGACCTATGTCATCCTAAGAATATTGAATTTTTTTGGAGGTTAGTTATATTAATCTATCTATTTCCTAAATTCAATCTAACAACCCTGCCTCATATGAGCATTATAAAACGATTAGAAAAATTTAATAATTCCTGGAACTTTACATTTTTAACTCTTTCTATTTTGCTTACAACCTTCTCAGGGTTAGCACAGGAAGTAAAAAATGAGAAAAAAGAGAAAGTGCATTCAGTATATATCACTTCAAATACTGCACTTAGAAGTGATGAATCAAATAATTTAATTTTCAAAGAGATCGTGGAATCTTCAAAGAAAGAAGAAGACTCTGCTACCCTTGTTATTGTAGGTAACCTGGTTCCCAAAAAAGGATTCCCTGATAAAGATAAGGGTCGTGAAAAGGTAGAACAGGATCTGAAAGAAAAAATACTGGAGAAGATCAATGATTTTAAAGGAAATATCGTTTTTACCCCAGGATATAATGAATGGCAGGATGATGCTCCAGATAACATAGATGATCTTGAATCTTTTCTACAGGACAATTCCAGAGGGAAATTCTGGCCAAATGATGGTTGTCCTATGGAAAGCGAGAGTTTAGGTGACGATATCCAGCTCATAATGATAGATTCACAATGGTATATTGAAAACTGGGATGACCATCCTTATATAAACAATGATTGCGAAATTAAAACCCGGGCACAATTTAGAGAAGAGTTTAATGATGAACTGGAAGACAATCAAAAGAAAACAGTTCTTGTAGCAGTGCATCACCCGGTAATGACCCAAACCAAGTTGAATTTCTGGCAGAAAATGGTGGGTACAGATGAACAGACCGTTAGAAATCCTCAGTTAAAAGAATTAATGGGGACTCTGGAAACACTTGCGAGACAATATAACGATGTGATTTTCATTTCAGGTAAAGATAGAAACCTGCAATATGTACAGGATGATAATATTGAGCAGGTAATCGTAGGAGTAACCGAAAAACCAGTTAAGGCAAAGCCTGAAGAAGATAATGGGGATTTCGCAGCCTATGACCTTGGTTATGCGAAGATGAATATTAATAAATTGGGAAGTTCTAATGTTGAACTTTATAAAGTACTTCCTACGGGTTCAGAAAAGATCTTCACTAAAAGAATTTCCCGCGAACGTCCAACACTGGACGAGGTGGAATGGCCGGAAACCCGAATTGGTCAAACTAAAATGGCTTCAGTATATACAGAGGAAGAAACAGATAAAGATGGTTTTCATGTAAGTCTATGGGGTGAACATTATCGCCCATTATATAGTAGAAAATTTGAATTCCCGGTGCTTTACCTTGACACAGTTGCCAGTCAACTGGAGGTGCTGGGTGCCGGTGGTGGTCACCAGTCCCGATCTTTGGGTTTTAAAGATGCTCAGGATCATGAATACACGATGAGAGCAATAAGGAAAAGTGCACTTCAATTTCTGCAGACTACCGTAGTTACCACGCATTATGTAGAAGAATACCTTGAGAATACTATCGCAGAAAGATATGTACAGGATTTTTATACCACTGCATTTCCTTACGGAACGTTCCCCGCTGGAGAATTTATGGACGAATTAGGAATTTTCCACCCTAATTCCAATTTATATTATGTGCCCAAGCAAGAGGCCCTGGGAGTTTATAACGAAGAGTATGGTGACGAACTATATATGTTTGAAGCGCATGTTGGTGGAGAAAACAAGGATCTGGAGATCTTTGGAAATGCCGACGATATCCTGAATTCTGCAGATCTTTTTATAGAGATGAAAGAAACAAAAGATGTATATGTAGATGAAGACATGTTCATAAGGGCAAGGTTACTGGATATGCTCCTGGGAGACTGGGACAGACATGAAGGCCAGTATGAATGGGCAGAATTAGAAGATGAAGACGGTAAAAAGAGATATTTGCCAATTGCAAAAGATCGTGACCAGGTTTTTCCAAAAACAGATGGCTTTGCGCTATCTATGTTAAGATTAGCCTTCCCTCCTTTCAGAGCTATGGAGGAATATAGCGATGAGGTAAAAAAACCAAAATGGTTCAACGTGGCAGGTTATCCTTTAGATAAAGCCTTTATTAGAAATGCTGAATGGGAAGACTGGAAAGTACAGGTAGAATATATTCAGAATAAACTCTCAGATGATGTAATAGAAGAAGGTTTCGCTGTACTACCACAAGGAATACAGAAAGATGAGTATGTTGATGATATTAAGGCAACCA
Source organism: Christiangramia echinicola DSM 19838 (assembly GCF_000423065.1). Classification (GTDB taxonomy): domain Bacteria; phylum Bacteroidota; class Bacteroidia; order Flavobacteriales; family Flavobacteriaceae; genus Christiangramia; species Christiangramia echinicola. The sequence goes on along the minus strand of NZ_AUHG01000010.1, from coordinate 519,849 downwards.
TGAAGGCTCGTAGAGGAAATCTGGAAAAGATAGCTCGTGACTATTATAAGCACCTGGCAGAATTTGATATGTTCACAGGAACTAATGATGACGATAAATTTTTGATCACCAGAAAACCTAATGGGATTACTACCGTAGAATTAATGGATAAAGACGGCGAACTCCTTGCTGAAAAAACTTACAATTCTGATATGACCAGGGAGGTATGGATCTATGGCCTGGATGGTGATGATGAATTTCGTATTGAAGGCAGTGGCTCAAAGCTTTTAAAATTAAAAGTAATTGGTGGTGAGGAGAATGATATTTATGATTTTCAGAATACAAAACGAGCAAAGCTTTACGATTTTAAAAGCAAGCCGAACACTATAAAAACTCCGGGCGCGAATAAAATGCTGGTAGATTCTTATGATATCAACAACTACGCTCCTAAGAAAAAGAAAATAAGACAGTTCACTGTTTTTCCAAGTGTTGACTTTAACTCAGATGTTGGTTTTAAACTTGGAGCAAAAAACACTTATACCACTTATGGCCTGGTTAAAAATCCATTTACAACCAGACAAAGTGTAACTCTGAATTACTTTTTTAGAACCAAAGGTTTTGAAGCTGAATATGATGGAGAGTTTGCTCATATTTTCTATAACTGGAACTTTGGAATAAACGCCTATTATTCCAGTCCGAACTTTACTATGAATTACTTCGGTACCGGGAATGACACAGAATTTGATCGAGATGATACCGATAAGGAATATAACCGGGTTCAGATGCAGCAGTGGAGATTTGCTCCTTCTTTAATCTGGAGAAATGGAACGCAAACTTTATTCTCTATCAAACCTATGATAGAATCTGTCGATGTTAGTAGTAATGACGGACTCTTCGTAGGTGATGTTTTTGACCCTCTAGACCCTGTTTTCGATAGTCAGTTATATGCAGGGGGAGAATTGAGATATAACTATACCAATAAAGACCGAAGTGCATTTCCTTCTCGAGGTGTAGAACTTGATGTTTTAGCTGGCTATAAGACCAATATCGATGATAATGACAACGAACTTGGGTATGTAAGACCTATGCTGGCGTTAGATTATCCTTTACACGAAAGCGGATTTGCCGTAATAGCCACTAAAATTGGTGGACAGGCGAATTTTGGTGATAACTATGAATTCTATCATGGTGCCCTGCTAGGTGGTGGAAATACAAATAGCCTTAGAGGATATAGAAACGATAGATTTAATGGTAAATATGCCTTCTATCAGAATATAGATCTAAGAAGCGGTATAACTCAATTTAGAACTAATTTTATTCCTTTAAGGATAGGTGCGAGTGCCGGATTTGACTATGGTCGTGTGTGGGTAGCAGATGATAATAGCAATGACTGGCATACCAATGTTGGTGGATCTATCTTTATTAACGCATTTAAAGCCTTTACCGGTAATATTGGATACTATGTTGGGGATGAAGGCGGAAGACTGAATTTCACTTTTAATTTCGATTTTTAGAAATATAAAATTATCGAAATAAAAACCGCGCTGATGAAATATCAGCGCGGTTTTTTTATGTCTATCTTTTTAGTAATACAGCTAATCTCCGGTCAACAATTTAGACAGTTCTAGTATAGAATTAGTTTCGAGAGTTGGTTTTTCTGCCAATGGAAAAATAAATTTCCCGGGTCTTTCAATAAAGGCAGTTTTTAAACCTGCTCTTTGCGCTCCAGCGATATCCCATCCATGAGCAGCTACCATCATAGAACTTTCTGCTTTTGAATTGGTTTTCCTTAAAGCATACTTATAAGCTTTAGGATGCGGTTTATATTTTTTAATCTCATCAACACTTAGAATCTGGTCGAAATAGGTAGTTAAACCGGCAAATTTCAGTTGTTCGTTCAATACTGAAGGCTTCCCATTGCTAAACGCTATTATTCTATATCCTGCCTTCTTTAATTGATCCAAACCCTTCTCCACATCTGGATAAGCCTTTAATTTACTTATTGGGCTTAGGATATCCTGTAGGTCAGATTCAGATAGATCAAGATCGGCCTTTTGAACATTCATCTTTAGGACCGCTAAAGCAATTTCACTAAAATCATGATAGGTGCCAGTTATACTCTCCACCAGTGAATAATGTAATAGCTGGGAAAACCACACCTCAGCAGCACCCTTTCCCAAAGCAGAATTTATACTATTCTTTAATGGACTTAGGTCCAGCAATGTTTCATTTACATCGAAGATGATAAATTCAATATTCTTAATCATAACTATAAAGTAAAAAAGCCGGTAGGATTACCGGCTTCCAATAATTTATTATTTATACTTACATATCCTGATATGTGAATTTTTGTCCCCCAACAGAAACCTCTATCATCGCTCCGCCTTTAGGCATGGTCACTACGGCCATACCTTCTTCAAAGTTCACACTACGTGATTCTCCTTTAGTGATTGCAACGGCAGAAACTCCTCCTGTAAATTCCATTTCGCTAGATTTAAATTCCTCCAGGTCCTGTTTAGATTGAAAAAATATCGCCTCTCTAAAGGCTTCTCCTCCAATTTGAAGACCAACATCTATCTGTCTTAATTTAGCCCAACCAATTTGCTTTCCGCCTTGATATACAACACCGTTACCGGCAGCGCCTCCCGCAATAAAGGCTCCTTTACCAACATTTGGAAATATCACATACCCATAGGACTCTTCTGCCATTTTTGCCACGTCAGGATTATTAGCTTTTAATTCATCCAGGGCATAACGGGCATCAACAACCAGGGTCTCCTTGTCTTTATCCTTGATAAATCTTTTATCTTTTTTAGTTTGTGCCTCCAGTCCATAGCTGAATAATAGAAAAAACAACACTCCATAAATCTTTAAATTTCTCATAGCTCCGGTTTTAATATTGAACCATAAATTTAATAATAATGTAATAATATTCCATGGATAATCAGGTGGTGAAAGGCGCTGCATATCTCGATCATGTTGTACAAAATTGTATAGGCTGGAATATAACTAATACAGTGTATTACAATTAATTGTAACGGCTTTGTTATTTAGTCGTCCTATTTATATAACCATACTTAGAAAACATGAAAATATACACATCTAATTCCTTTAGAACCCTCTATTTATTACTGATACTACCGGCATTCATTTTCCTGGGATTCTCTCAGAATTCCGTAAAAGCTGAGAAAATAGACGAACTAATTAGTAAATATGAAGAGTATAAACAATTTAACGGTTCCCTTCTGGTAGCTGAAAAAGGCGAAGTAATCCTGAAAAAAGGCTATGGATTGGCTAATATGGAATGGAATATTCCGAATGGCACAGATACAAAACATCGGGTTGGATCTATTACTAAACAATTCACCTCCATGTTGATCATGCAACTAGTGGAAGAAAATAAACTGGAACTGGATAAACCAATTACTACCTATTTGAAGGATTACCCGAAGGAGACGGGAGACCAGATTAGTATTCATCATTTATTATCACATACTTCGGGAATACCAAATATGACCTCATTCCCTGGATTCTTTGAAGATATGAGCCGAGACCCATATTCGGTTAGAGAGCTTACCGGGGTATTTGCAGATTCAAGCCTTGTCTTTAAACCTGGAGAAAAATTCGCATATAGCAATTCAGGATATATTTTACTTGGAGCTATTATAGAAGAGGCTACCGGGAAACCTTATGAAGAAGTACTTCATGAAAGAATTCTGGATCCTTTAAACATGAAAGATACTGGTTACGATAACTTTGAAAAGATCATTAAGAACAGATCTACCGGTTACGAGCAGCGAGGCAGTAAATTCACGAATTCCAAATACCTGGATATGTCTATTCCTTATGCTGCGGGGTCTATTTACAGCACCGTAGAAGACCTTTATAAATGGCATAAAGCTTTGCTGAATAATGATCTTATTTCCCAGGAATCGAAGGATATCATGTTCACTGCACATAAAAAATTAGGTTCACAGGCTTCAGCTTATGGATGGTTTGTGGGAGATCAGAAATTTGGACAGGTGAACGATTCAGTTTTTACAACGGTACATAGTGGAGGTATTAACGGATATAATGCTTTGATCACAAGAATTCCAGAAGATGATGCCTTGATCGTCCTTCTAAACAATACTGGTGGTAAACCATTAAATGATATGACCGAAGCTATTGGCAGAATTCTATATGATGAAGATTATAAGATGCCTAAAAGGTCTTTAGTGGTGGCAATGATGGAAGAGTTTTATGATAATGGACTTGCTGCAGCAAACGAATTTTATGCTAAGAATAAAGATTCTGAAGAATTTGAACTTAATGAAGGTGAGATGAACTCATTTGGTTACGAACTTTTGAGAAACCAGAAAACAGATGCTGCTATCAAAATTTTCAAATTAAATGTTATAGCATTTCCAGAATCGGGAAATGTATATGATAGCCTTGCGGAAGCCTATTTAGAGAAAGGGGATAAGAAATTAGCGTTAAAAAATTATCAGAGATCTGTGGAAATAGATCCTTCAATTACCAATGCTGTACAGATCATTAAAAACCTTCAGGAAGGCACAGAATAAATCTTTTAATTAGTTAAAAAAACAACGCCTGTAAATTAGAATTCAGAATTTACAGGCGTTTGTTTTCAAGCAACTCGCTCTAGTAAGGTGCAGGCGGATTGGCTTTAAGCATTAATGGTATATTTCCACTGGTATCGTTAAAAGATGTTGAGGAGTAGGTCCTCGCCGTTAGAAAAAATACAAATAAAGCAATGGCAGTAATCAGAAAGAATTTAAACAGGAAACTAATAATGTTAATATCAGTCACTGTTTGATCGATCAGTTTAATTTGGCGCAAAAAAAGTCTCATATAGTGCGATTTAGCAGTAATTAAATTACTGTAGGTTGTAAATCCAGCTATTTCAAGTAGGGCGTGCCTGGGTTATTTGCAATTTAAGGAGAGATTAGCCTCAATAACCTGATGACTGTAAATAGTTTTTAACCAGGATATTAACAATTTAACATCTTAGTATATATTGAGATTTTCCAGTTAAAAATTATCCTTATTTAAAAATATTCATAAGGTTATATGAATAGCCTTAGCAGTGCTCAAACTTATCCAACTTCATTATAATTAAATATCTTTCTAATAATATATTTCAGAAAGTCCCAGGTTTTAAAACTTTACATTTGAAAGACGTTATTTAATACAAAATTTTATCCTTTTCTATTCTGAATTATCACACAACTCCCTCTAATGATTAATTTTAGATCACCTAAATGGGCTTTAATAATTGGATTCTGGCTTATTTCCTGTCAGTCCATATACGCCCAGGACACTAGCGAAACCACGCCACATAAGGGTGCCAACCAGAAAATTGGAGATGTGATTTTATTTGCCATGCCTGTAGTAACTTTAGGCACTAGCTTTATAATTGGTGATGAAAAAGGAGCATGGCAGTTCACTAAAGGTCTTATTTTAACTGAAGCGGTTACTTACGGATTAAAATTCGGTATCAATAAACCCCGGCCAGATAATAGTGACGATAACGCATTTCCTTCAGGACACACTTCAACCGTTTTTCATAGTGCCGGTTTCGTACACAGGAGGTATGGTTTTAAATATAGTATTCCTGCCTACGCCCTTGCGGGTTTTACCGCCGCCAGCAGAATTGATTCAGATAAACACGATATTCTGGATATAATTGCAGGTGCAGCAATTGGTTTAGGCAGCAATCTTTTGTTCACCAAAGAATATCAACAGGAGCCTATGCAGCTTACCTTCAGCAGTGGAAACGGAAGTTATTTGATAGGATATACGTACAATTTCTAAAGTAAAGCTCCCATAAAATACCAAGGTTTTAAGTAGCCTCACCAGAGTTATATACCTCGACTGAGTTTTTCTTTTAACTGTAGACGAACTGCGAATTTTAAGTTGCTGATATTTAATTTTCAGCACAAAATGGCTCATTATCCAAAAACTTAAATAAGGGTAGAAGGTTTAATCTAGGATTCTTTACAAACCAATCTGACACTGAATTTTTCTAATGGAAGTTTCGTTCTGGCTCTACTCTATTTACAATATTATAATATCTAATGACTTAATATTGGGTGTCTAACTGGAGAAACAAAGGAGGATGATTACTATACTTAATTATAGAATTTGTTTTCTCTTCTTACACATCTAAATAATGCATCCTAATTTTCCTTATTCTCTTCAATAAACCTCTCTGCTATGTCCACCATTTCCGAATTTCCGCAGATAAAAGGTGCTCTTTCATGAAGTTCAGAAGGTATGATTTCCATTATCCGATTTTCCCCGTCACTGGCTTTTCCCCCCGCCTGTTCGGCTAAAAATGCCATGGGATTACATTCATATAACAATCTAAGCTTTCCTTTTGGTGCTGTACTACCCTGCGGATAAAGATAAAGGCCACCCTGTAACATATTACGATGGAAATCGGCCACCAGGGATCCGGTATATCTGGCGGTATATGGTCTCATACTTTCATTGTCCAATTCCTGCATCCACTTAATAAGCTTTTTAATTCCTTTGGGGAAATGAATGTAATTCCCCTCATTTACGGAATAAATACAGCCTTCTTTCGGAAATTTAATAGTAGGATGTGAAAGAAAAAAAGAACCAATGCCGGGATCAAACGTAAAACCATTTACCCCGTTTCCAGTAGTATAAACCAGGATCGTTGATGTGCCGTATATTATATAACCTGCAGCCACCTGATTTTTTCCCGGTTGTAGAAAATCTTCTTTAGTTACCTTAGTTCCAACAGGTGAAATTCTTCGATAAATACTAAAGATCGTACCCACCGTAATGTCGACATCAATATTTGAAGAGCCATCCAGCGGATCCATTAATACTATGTATTTGGCTTCTTTATGAATTTCATCTTCAAATGCGATAAAATCTTCAAGTTCCTCAGAGGCAATCCCACAAATCTCTCCCCTGTTTTTGAGCGTACTAACAAATACATCATTAGCCAGTAGGTCAAGCCTTGCCTGGCTTTCTCCCTGCACATTTTCCCGGCCAATCTTTCCCAGTATCTGGGCCAGTCCAGCTTTATTAATAGATTCATTGACCATTTTACCTGCCAGTTTTATAGAGCTAAGCAATGCGCTCAATTCGCCTTTAGCATAGGGAAAATCTTTTTGGTTTTCTATAATGAACTCTCCCAGGGTCTGGTGTCTTTCCATCTCTCTTCTATTTTAGGAATAATGGCTTTAAATGCCTTTCATACAGGTTATAGGTAACATTATCTTCAATTTTAATACGATGCTTTTCAAGTAAACGAAAATAGGCCTCCTTATTTTCTGCGGCTACCTTGTAAGCACAATGCAATAATTGACGAAAATGAGGATTGTAATGTTTTGAGTCCTCTTCATGCCTTAGCATATTGGCGTATTGAAAACCGGATTCAAGACTTTCGGGCTGTGGCAACATCTTCTTATTAATTGAAAGTACTGACGTATAATCACGAGTTAGTTCATCATATCTTTCTAAAGCCTCTGTATATATGAGCATAGCAAATTCAAAGCCTTCTCCTTCACTTTCAGCCAGGCCAATTAATTCCTCCAGCCAGGTGGTACCAGCCGTCTTTAGGTGCAGCCCCATATTATGCTTTTTAATCAGTTTTTGCATTACCGGATAAATTGAAAATTTATCACTACCACTGTGAATGCTTAATTTTAAATTCGGCGGAAGGCCAAACTCCTTTATGACAAATTTCAATACCAGCAGATCCTCTTCAAATTCCTTTTCAAATTGCTGCAAATCTCCTCTATAATCTACGCCTTTGTTAAATTCTCCTGTGAATTTTGGAGCAATGGTATTTACCGGAACTTTATAATACGCCAGTGCTGCCAGGATAAAAAATAGCTCTACCGGAGATTGTGGATTTTCAACCTCATCAATGGAAACTTCAGTGGAAAACTCCTCTGATTTTTCCGAAGCAATATGCCGGTAAACTTCTCCTGCTTTTTTCATTGCCAGCAGAAAATTATCCAGCATTTCCTGAAGTTGCATTTTTGATATTTCTATTCTATGTTCAATTCCGGGAATCTGAAACTCTCCAAGGTATTTCTCAAAGAATTCTAAAAATTCTCTTTCGTCCTTTTCTTCAGCTTTTTCACCTATATAATCGGCAACATCTATGGTGAAAAAATCACTATGCTTAAGGTAAGGATCTACATTTTGTAACCCAATATGATCTGCATCAACAAGATAATCTCCTTTATAGTTCAGCTCTTGAACAGCATTATTGGCTTCTTTTCTTACGCTCTCCGGCTTTGTTCCCACCGTTTCATGCTCCCGGTTAGATTTATTCCAAACCGGGATAACCTCAATCCCTTTTTCCTGCATTTTAAGCACCGCCTTTAACTGCGCTTTCCCTTCTTCTCCAAAACGATCTCCTACTCCAAAGGAATATTTTCCTAATCTTGCCATATCATATTTTTTTATACTCCGCTAAACGCTCCAAAACCTCCATCTACTGGTACTACAATACCGGTAACAAAAGAAGATTCTTCTCCTGCCAGCCAATTCGCTACTCCTTGCAATTCTTCGGGTTCTCCAAAGCGTTTCATTGGAGTCTGGCTTACAATTGTTTGACCCCGATCTGTCAAATTTCCTGCTTTATCTAACAAAAGATCCCGGTTTTGCTCTCCTATAAAAAAACCCGGCGCAATGGCATTTACCCTAATCCCATCTCCATATTTTTGTGCCATTTCCACAGCCAGCCATTTCGTAAAGTTATCTACGGCCGCTTTGGCAGCAGCATATCCCATCACCCGTGTTAAGGCACGTTGAGCGGCAAGGGAGGAAATATTGATAATACTACCTTTTTTATTGTCTACCATTGCTTTGGAAAAAATCAAAGTAGGCAGTACGGTTCCTTTAAAGTTTAAATGGTTCACCTTATCAAAATCATCCAACTCAAGATCAAAAATACTCTGATCTGGAGAAATGGTGGCGCCTTTCATATTGCCCCCGGCAGCATTTACCAGAATATCAACTTTACCGAATTCTGTCTCTATTTTATCTTTAGCTGAAATTAATTTCTTCTTATCCAGTACATCGGCAACCAGCGAAATTGCTTCCCCACCAAACTTTTTAATCTCCTCTACTCTTTCCTGCACGGTATCTTCACTTCTTCCCAGGATGCCAACTTTCGCTCCTTGTTTTGCCAAACCTATAGCAATTGCTCCCCCTAAAACTCCATTTCCACCTGTAACTACGGCAACTCTATTCTCTAATCTCTTCATTTTATCTCTTTTACTAATTTTCCAGTGATTTTATAATTCCGAATTCCAGTCCACGTAATTCTGCAAGACCTCTCAACCTGCCTACTGCAGAATACCCGGGATAAAAAGGTTTCTCCTGATCGTCCAGCATCTCATGCCCATGATCTGGTCTCATTGGAATTGGTTGTCTATTATTTTTCTTCTGAAGCTCATAAAATGTTCTCACCAGCTTATACATTTCTGCGCTGCCTTCAAGGTGATTAGCCTCATAAAATCTCGAATTTTCACCTCGCTGAACAGATCGTAAATGCACGAAATGAATCATGTCATAATAAGCTTCAATCATTTCCGGTAAATCATTATTTTCTGAAGCGCCCAGACTTCCACTGCAGAAAGTAAGACCGTTAGCTTTCTGCGGCACTTTATTAAAGATATAATCCAGATCTGAAGCTTTGCTAACCACCCGTGGCAGTCCAAGTACGGGCCATGGCGGATCATCTGGATGAATGGCCATTACCACCCCGGCTTCTTCAGCTACAGGAATTACTTCCGCTAAAAATTCAACCAGGTGCTCCCGCAACTGTGCTGCTGAAATTCCTTCGTAATCCTTCAGGCCATTCCTTAACTTTTCAAGTGTAAAACCTTCTTTATCACCAGGCAATGCCATCAGCAGGCTTTGTTTCAGAACATCCAGTTCCTCCTGCTTCATTTCAGCATATTTTGTCCTGGCTTTTTTTACCATTTCAACATCATAATCTGCTTCAGCATTATCCCTTTTCAGAATAAATAAATCGAAAATTATAAGATCTTCCAGATTATGAAGAAGTGCGGTACTGCCGTCTTCCAGCTGATATCTAACATTGGTCCTCAACCAGTCCAGCACGGGCATAAAATTGTAACATACGCGAGAAATCCCGCATTTGCCAAGGTTTATAAGGCTTTGCTTATAGTTTTCAATATATTTTCCCCTGTCGCTCCTGGCTTGCTTAATATGTTCATGTACAGGAAGGCTCTCCACTACGTTCCAGTGTAGTGGGAAAGGGTGTTCTTTATTGCTTTCCTCGAGCAGTTTCTTTCGTTTTTCAATCTCTTCCACCGTCCAGATTTCCCCTACAGGAATATGATGTAAAGCAGTAACCACTCCATTTGCTCCAGCCTGCTTTATAGTTTCAAGTTTCACGGGATCCTGAGGGCCGTACCACCTCCAGCTTTGTTCAAAAACCATAGAATTTGTTTAATTATATAATAAGTTACATCATTTTCTTCTCTGTCAAAACTGAAGAAAGAGAAATTTAGCAACGCTGCTATTCCTTCCCGGAAACTGAAGTAGGAACAGTAGCTTCTTCTCCAATAATTACCTCTTCCAAAATGACATTTTTGGTGTTGGTTATGGAAGTGGCATTCTTCGTCCTGTTCACTTTAATGTTGGTGAGTTTCACATTCTCCACCTTGCTCTGCTCAAAACCCTGAATTACCACAGCGGTCCCTGTAGCCTCTTCACAAGTGACGTTGCTGATAAAAACATCTGAAATTTTTGAATTAAAACCTTCTCCTTCCCCATGATAGTTGGCGGTAATGTAGAAGCAATCTTCGACTTTTTGAAGCTCAATATCATTAATGTAAATATTCCTTATAAAACCACCTCTATCCGGATTGGTCTTGAAGTAGATCCCCCTTTTGAGATAACCAGAGGCTTTGTTGTTTTCCACATAAACATTCTGAACCCCGGCAGACATTTCACTGCCAATTACAACTCCGTGCAGTCCTTTTAGTAAATTGTTTCTTATAACAATGTTTTCTGAAGGTGTAGCCGAATTGGCACGACCCTCATGATCTCGTCCGGCCTTGATGGCGATGTTGTCATCTCCGTTATCAAACTCGACCTCTTCAATAAGAATATCGCTGGCATATTCTGCATCTATCCCATCATTATTAAAGTTATGAGCGTCAAATTTCAATCTTCTTATAGTAGCACTTTTGGACCTAAGGAGATGGACGCACCAAAAAGGGGAATCTTCTATGGTAACGTCTTCGAGTAGAATATTCTGAGAATTCACAAACTGGATCAATTGCGGGCGAAGGTAATGCCCTTCCCCGAAGATCCTTTCCTCTATTGGCACTCCGGAATGGTTCATTTCCCTGCTTAGCTGCTTGTCCTTATCCTCAAGTTGCTTCCAGGCTGCCCAGGCTCCTCCACCTTCTCCATCTATAGTACCCTTTCCGGTAATGGCGATATTTTCAAGTTCGTTCCCGTAGATAAGCGGACTGTAATTGTACAGCATGGTTCCTTCCCAACTGGTAAGGACCAGAGGATAATTTTTAGGATCATCTCCAAACCTGATCTTTGCACCTTCTTCGAGATGAAGATTTACACCGCTCACAAAATGAATTGGACCATTAACAGTATACACTCCTTTTGGAACTATAAGTTTTCCCCCTTTTCGTTTCTGGAGGTGGCTCATCGCCTGGTCAAAAGCTTTTTTATTATTTGAAACAGCATCTCCTTTAGCTCCAAATTTTAGGATTGAGACCTCGTAATCGGGTATTTCTGGCAGCTGGATCCTATCCACGATTTCTTCAATAGCTGCCTTTCTTTGGGGCTCAGATAACTGGGCATGGACGTTCACTCCCAATAAGACGAAGCATAGTAGTAGTATAAACTTTTTCATAATTTCTTTATTTTAGAAAGTCTTCCCGCACCGGACTAAAAACATCCACCAGCATTCCTGCCTCCAGGCATTCAGCGCCGTGTGTGGCATTGGGAGGCACGAAGAATCCATCGCCTGTTTCGAGGATTTCAGATTTTCCATCAATCGTAATCTTGAATTTTCCTGAAGCAACGAAAGTTCCCTGGGAGTGAAAATGGTCATGCTCGTAACCAACTGCTCCTGTTTCAAATTTAACCCTGACCATCATCAACTGTGTATTGTAACCGGTAATTTGCCGCGAGATTTCCGCTGCTGCAGGCTCCCATTCAGTTTCTGCTTCTTTAAAAAAGTTGCTTCCGTTAATCATTTTTGAGAGGTATGTTTAGCTTCCCATTTAGGATATTTTTCTTTTAAAAGATCTTCAGCGTAATTATCTATATAACTGTAATTGGTGCGGCGTTCGTGCTCTATTTCGTCAAGATTATATTTTACCACTCCGTCACGACCAATGAACATTGGCCTGTTTGTTCCAATTTCAGTAAACCTTCCCCAGAGCGGTCCCCCTTCCGGATCTTCGACTAATATGCGATCCCGGCCTTCAGGCAGGTGCTCTCCCTTGATCCATTCCACTCTTTTTCCCATTACCTTGGCATCATCAAACCACCGCATGGCACTTTGAATAGACCGTTTTATTTCTCCGGAAGGATCTTCGATCTCCATTAAAAACCGTACGATTTCAGCACTTTCCTTTCCGCTTAAAGAAGCTAGTTCATAAGATCTTGCCTTTGCCGGTTTGAGGGTTTTCCTGTCATGCTGCGCACCCCAGGCTGTTAACTTTCCGTCTACCTCTACCTGGGTGGCGAGAATAATCTCCAGGCCTTTTTCAACCGCCTTAGCAGCTTTTTCCTTTCTGGTAGTATCCACAAAAGAATAAGACTTATCATACATTGCAATATCCCTTAACAACCTCATCACCCCAATCATAGCACCATCATTGTAAGTAATGTGTTCGTAATAGCCTTTCTTTATAGGATAGAACTGAGGCCAGCCTCCATTGCTGTATTGTGCCTCAAGAAGAAAATCTATACCTTTTAAAAACGCCCTTTTATATTCCTCTTTTTTCGTAGCCTTGTAAACTTTTGCCACATACCTCAACTGAGTATGAGTTGCGCCATTATCTATAGTGGTGCCCATTTCTTTAACCTGCATCGCCTTGAGGCTGTCTTTTTCGTTTTCACTCAATTCATTGGACATATCGATGTTCTTATACCAGCCTCCATTGTCATGCTGATAAAGCAACACATTATCTGTAATCCTTTGTGCTTCCTTACTACCATACCACTTACTGTCCTGTCTTAAGGCCTTTCTCCACGGAACTTTTTCTGAATATTCTACCGAACCAACCGGAACTTCTTTCAGAATTTTTTGAGATAAAACCGTCTTCTTTATATACTTTTTCAAATCCAGATCCTGTGCCGCAATCTCCTGAAGTGCAAGACTAGCGACGAGCGTAGCACCCTTTTTTGAGAGATGCGTATCATCGGTTACTCCTCTGGGTTCATAAGGATCTTCCCCTGGCTCCAGGTGAAGGTGCAATTGTTTGGAATCTTGAGGACCGTAGGAGATCTCCAGTTGTTCTGTTGACATCTGCATATCTATAAAAGTCACATCCAGGTCTTTTGATGCCATTCTTGCCACCAGGGGATACTGCCCATGCGTATCTACCAGCACGCCATCTTCATTGAAGTTGCGGCGAGCAATGGAGCTAAAAAGGATAGGGGTAGCTCCTTTGTCCCTTGTCTCTCTTACAAATTTTTCCAGGTTACTTCTGTACTGAGTAAAAGGATTGGTATACCTGGCGGGATCATTTACTTTCTGGTCATTATGACCAAACTGGATAAAAACAAAATCTCCGGGTTTCAGTTGTTCCTTTACTTTTTCCCAGCGTCCTTCAGCTATAAAACTTCTTGTGCTTCTACCGTTCACCGCATGATTTTCAATTGTTATTTCTGAACTCATTAATTCTGGTAGCATCTGTCCCCAGCCATGTTCTGGATTTTTTTCAGGATCCTTTTTATCTGACATTGTGGAATCTCCGATCAGGTATAGCGTAGGTTTTTCCTGTGCCGAGATAGAAAGCGAAAAAAGGGTAAAAACGTAGATCAGTATATTTTTCATATCATTTATTTTCATTTATTGCTTTAGAAGCCCAGAACCAGTCTTTACTGTTACTGAAAATATTTTCAAGGGTATATTGTCTCGCTTCCTCCTCGTTCAACTGATGTGACCATTCCACTCTTGTTTCAGAAGAAGCTCCCGCTCCGGTGCTCTTATATTCGGCGTAATAAGTAGTTTCTTCTTTATAAGGGAACATTTCGTCTCCTTCCCATGGATTCCAGCCTTCAGGAACAATATGTGGTCCCATTTCTGTATTAAGAAAAACCGTTTTGGCGTAAGGTCTCCAAGGGCGTCCCAGGTAAACTTCATCAACATTTTCAGCAGCAGTAAGTTTACAATTGATAAAGACATATCCAAAATCCTGGCTCTGAGGTGTAGCGGCTGCGGTCACATAAGAGTTTTTCAAACTATGAATAGTGCAATTTTTAAAAACTACCGTCGCCTCCCCGAAAATAAAATCTGTAGTTCCCTCTATATAACAATCAAGATATAATTGTCGGCTTCCAGCAGTTGCGGTATAAATAGTATCCTGACAACCCAGAATATTACAGTTTTTAATTAAAAAACGATCTCCTTCGACATGTAAAGCTACCGCCTGACCTTCGCCACAGGAAGCATTCTTTATAGTAAGGTTTTCAATTTTGATATCATCCCCCCGTACCACAACCGTATAGGAAGTGAAAGTGGAAAATTTCTTACCGGTCACTGGATTTACCTTTCCAGAATAATCATTATTGGTAATTACAGTATTTTCTTTGCTTTCCCCAATCAAACTAAGCTGATGTTTCCAGGAAGGGATCTCCAGTTTCTCATGGTAAATACCATTATTAATATGAATTTTCACTTCCCCGGGACCCAAATCGCGGGTAGAATTGATCGCCTCCTGGATTGTTAAAAAATCTCCCGAACCATCCTTTGCAACGGTAATTTCTCGATACGTTTCTTTCGGCGAAGAAGAATTTTTAAAAATCTTATCCAGAAAATGAAGGCTTAGACTTAAAGTTCGCTCGAACCAGGGATGCATTAACCAGAAGGAATGCGGGGAATTCTCCAAGGTATGGACTTCTTGATAAATATTATATTCAGATAAAGTCCTGGTCATATCGTCCCTTCCTGCATGAAACCGAGGATAGGAGCTATTAATGAAAATGGTAGGCGGTGTATTTTCATCTACATATGTTAACGGTGAAGCTTCCTCCCATACATCTCCTTGGTCATCTTTTGAACCTCCAAGCCAGGTCGCGGCCATCCAGCCTTCTTCAGTTTCAGGGTGAATAAAAGAGACTATTCCATCAACATTGATGATCGCCTGTACCTCATCTGAAATTTCATTATTTCCGGTGTCATATATTTCTGAATCCGGGGTAACTCCCAAAAGAGTTGCAAGTTGTGCTCCGGCTGAAGCACCCAGAACGGCAATTTTATCTTTATCTATCTTGAATTCTTTCGCGTTCTCACGCATCCATTTTATTGCATCTTTCAAATCTAAAACTCCAGCGGGATACTCAGCCTCGGTTCCGAGAAGATAAGCAGCTGTTACAGCGGTATAACCGTTCATTGCAAGATGTTGCGCCATCACGCGTTGGTTTTCCTTGCTCCCGGTAAGCCATCCACCGCCATGTATCAGAAGAACCGCAGGATACTCTCTATTTTCTCCGTTATTTTGAATATAAACATCAGCCTTTATTTCTTTGCCATCTACGGTTTTATAAACCAGGTTCTCCCGGGCATTTATTTTTTTAGAAATAAGAGGTTTTATAGGCGTGATAAAAGGATAATCCTTTTTCAGCTTTTCATAGGTGGACTCAATAGAATAGGGTCGGATCTCCTGCTTTTCCTGTGCTGTAAGAAGCAGGCAGACCAACAGATTCAGAAAAAATAATATCGATCTCAATTTCATACCAGGTTTCAGTATTTATTCTATTCTTTTAATTCAACCTCTTTCATTCCGTCAAATACCAACTGAGCTACCGCTTTAGCTCCTGCCGGCTGAAAATGGGTATTATCCTCTTGTCCTTCAGGATAGGCTTCATATTTACCCGCAGGCAGATTCATAAAATAGTTACTACTTACATATTCTTTCCCCTTCCTAAAAAAGTGATCCATAGACCTTTGATTCAGATCGATGAGCATGACATCCATTTCTTTCGCCACATCCTTCGCAGCCTGATAATATTCACCATGAACATTCTTTAAGAGACTATCTTCCCAGGGATAATTTCGGGCAACCGGAGTAAGAATTATTGGGTGCGCTCCTTTTTGGCGCGCCTGACTTACAAATAATCTTAGAAATTCCTTATAGCCTTGAATATTCACATAACGTTCTGTTTTGCTTTCAGAGGCGTCGTTATGTCCGAATTGGATCAGAACCAGATCATCCTCTTTCAGATCCTTAAATACAGAGCGCCAACGTCCCTCCTGAAAAAAAGTTCTGGTACTTCTTCCCCCACGGGCCCTGTTATCAACTATAACAGAATCTGATTCTATAAGCCGGGGAATTTTGTCCAGACTATCTGAAACCATAAACTGCTGAAATACCTGTCCCCAACCCATTAAAGGATATCGGGTCTTCATATAATCCTTCCCGGGATCATAATCTCCAGAATAATCAGCCATGGTAGAATCACCTATTAGGTAGATCATTCCAGGTTCCTTCTTAGATATAAAATCTACTGAGCCAAGAATTATAATTAATAATAAAGCGGTTATGCTTCTCATATTTTATTATTCAGATTTTATAGCTTCTAATGCGCCTATCTCCGGAGCACTTCCATTATAATCCAGTCCATTTTTAATTCCTGCATCTACTAATTCGCTTGATAGTTTTGGTCTCATAAAACTGATCTCAGGAAGGCTACCATCTCTTTTCCTGGGAGCAGATAGTTCTGAGATATCTACAGACTGAAAATCATTTTTAGTTATTTCAAAATCCATCTGCCAGCTATTATTTTCAACCTTTTCAGTTTCCGCATTATATTTTCCAAATTTCCCTAAGACTAGCGTATTGATGATTACGATCTTTTCAAGTCCATTCTTTTCAGAAAAAGCCAGATTTCGGCCATTCCCGGTAGCTGAACAGTTAATGACCGAAACTGTTCCGCGATTGCTGTTATGATCAAAACCGTCATTTAGATTGTTTACAGCAAAACAGCGTGTGTAAGAAGCATTATGCTTTCTATCCTTATCATCACTTCCCCCGGTTTTAAACCCATTCCCATCACCTTTTCCTGCGGAACCATCCTTTAAATATCCATTATTAAAAGCCCAGCAATTTTCATAGATTGTATTCACATTGTTGGCTTCTCTTAAATAACCGTCCCAGCCATCATCGAGATTATTCCAGGCACGGCATCCAATAAATCTATTTCCTGATCCAACATCCATCTTAACTGCAAAGCCGTCAGCATTCTCAAGTTTTGAATCTGCATTGAAAAAGGAATCACAGTTTAGAATAGTATTATTGGAAGCTCCGTCATCCAGTTGAAGTCCGGTATCTGAACATTCTGAAAAGCTACAGAATTCAATAATATTATTATTGCCGCGAATATGAAGACCATTATCACCTGCCTTGTAGAACTGAAGCCCTTTAATATGCCAGTTATCAGCTTTTAAAACAATTCCCTGGTTGGAAGAGTTTTCTTCCATTTCTGAAAAGTCAAGGAGGGGTCTCTCTTCGGAGGTATCACCGATGAGATAAATTTTACTGGAAGCCTCCCCTGAATCATTGATATATATTCGTTCAGAAAATTTATAGGTTCCAGCATGTACAAAAATGGAGTCTCCTGGCTTTGGTTCATCCAAAGCCAATCTTAATTCTTCAGCATTAGAAACATTTATTATTCGATTTTCAATTCCTGAATTTTCCGCCTCGTTTACTTCGCTGGTATTCTTAAGATTTAGGCAGGAAACCGAAATTATCGCTGCAAGTATGTATATGAATATTTTCATGAGTTTTTAATTACTTGCTTATTCTAAAATATTCCACATCAGCATACCCTCCACGTTTGGCTTCCCGTGTGCTTACGCTAAGCAGGCCTACTTTAGCGCCGATCCATTTTCCAGGCTGAGCTTTAAATGACTTTCCGATCTTACTGAAGTCTTTCCCGTTCTTACTATAGCTAAACTGGCAGATCGCACCTGGAGAACTTACCTCAACACGAAAAACAACTTCATTGGAGTCAATGCGTTTTTCAACAATAGTCACCTCTTCTTTTCCATCGATCGCGTCGATCGCCTGAGTCTGCTTTATAATAAAACCATCAGTATCGTGGGTAAGTGTAAGTGTCGCATAATCTATTCCCATGATAATTAGCCCTGTTCTTTTGCCTTCTGAAGCTTCCTCAGGAAAGAGACTGATTTTGGTAGTGGCTGTAAAATCTGGCGCAGGGAATTTCTGAAGTAAAAGATTTGGAGTCATCCAGAGATTCTTATAATTCTCCTGGGTTTTAATTGAAAACAACCTTAGATAATTTTCTCCCGGAAGTTTGGCGTGCCACACCACTTCTGGGTTTGCATGCCATTGCCATTGGAGGCCAAGGCTGTCTCCTTCAAATTGGGTACTTTCTACGGGAGTAACAATCGGATATTCTTTACCTACATTAGGTTTCTTATGAGATTTCACCGGTTCGCCAATTCCATTTCCATCATTATCCTCACCCATGACAGGCCAGTCATTTTCCCAGTTCATAGGTTGTAAATGAACGATCCTACCATAAGCTTCAACATCCTGAAAATGATAAAACCAATCTTCACCTTCCGTAGTTTCTACCCAAGCACCCTGGTGCGGGCCATTTATATCTGTACTACCCTGTTCCAGAACCACTTTTTCTTCATAAGGGCCGTAAATATTCTTGGATCTCAAGATCAGCTGCCAGCCAGTTGAAACACCCCCGGCCGGAGCAAAAATGTAATAATAACCGTTACGCTTATAAAATTTCGTGCCTTCAACGGTAGGATGCTCCTCATGACCATCAAAAACATGTCTCCCAGCGTCCAGCACTCTGGTGCCTTCAGTATTCATTTTATTAACCGTGACCAGGCTCTTAACTCCGGCACGGCTTCCGGCATAGGCGTGAACCAGATAGGCTTTACCGTCATCATCCCAAAGCGGGGATGGATCTATAAGCCCCTTTCCTTCCATGACCAATACCGGCTCCTCCCAATTTCCATAAGGATCATTGGTTTTCACCATGTAGATGCCATGATCTGGATCACCCCAGTAGATATAAAGTTCATCGTTATGAGATCGAATGCTTGGAGCCCACACCCCGTTTCCATGTTGTGGTACTGCAAAGGTTTCTTCAGGCACCTGCACAGGAAGAGCGTGGTTAATCAGCTTCCAGTTGATCATATCCTTTGAATGCAGCACAGGCAAGCCGGGGGCAGCATTAAAACTTGAGGCGGTCATATAATAATCGTCTCCAACCCTTATCACATCGGGGTCTGAATAATCTGCGTGCAAAACCGGATTGGTATAGGTGCCATCATTATTATCGGCTACCCAGACTTCAGATCTATAATTATTTTGATCTTGGGCAGATAGGTTAATAGTTAGTAATAATATGAAGCTGCTTAAATACCGCAATTCTTTATTTTTAGATTATTTATCTAACTGTAAACTTGCCAGGATAAAAGGCCCGGTTCCTTTAGGATCGTTGCTTCTTATTTCTTCATTTATGTAGTATTCATAAGAAGCATCCCGGTAAGGATCGCCACCAAGGCCGGCAACTGCACACACCTGGTTTAGATTTACCACGCCGTTATCTTCCACGGTGATGAGATTATTTAAAATTCCCTCATAGGCTTTTTTAGCCACCTCCATATATTCTTCAGGCAGGTATCCTTTTTTCGCTGCTTTGGCGAAAGTATAGGTAAACATAGAAGTACCGGAAGCTTCCAGGTAATTTCCTTCCCTTTCTCCCTGGTCAAGCACCTGATACCATAAACCAGATTCCTGGTCCTGATATTTTACCAATGCTTCAGCAAACTGATTTAAATAATTAATGATCTTTTCACGACCTTCATGATCTTCCGGAAGATAATCCAAAACGTCTACCATCGCCATTCCATACCAGCCCATCGCCCTGGACCAGAAATTTGGAGAGGTGCCGGTTTCCTTATCGGCCCATTTTTGTTGTTTACTGGAATCCCAGCCGTGATATAACAAACCGGTATTTTGATCATAGGCGTATTCCTGTATAAGATCAAATTGATGGATTATATCATCATAGGCCTCTTCTGCTTCTTCACCTTCACTATACATCTTAGTGTAGTGGGCATAGAAAGGATGTGCCATATAAAGTCCGTCAAGCCACATCTGCTCGGTATAACGTTTTTTATGCCAGAATCCTCCTTCTTTAGTTCTTGGCTGAGTATCTATCTGGCTTCGTAATAATTTCAATGCTTCAAGAAAACGCTCTTCTTTAGTTTCAGGATAAAGATATAGCAGGGTATTTCCAGAATTAAGCATATCAAGATTCTGATCACTCAGCTTATAGGTCCTTATATCACCTTCATCGGTAACCATCGTATCTGCATATTCATAGATATACTGGTAATATCTTTCATCACCTGTTTCTTCAAACACTTCTTTTGCTGCCTTTAAAACAAGTCCATTAGTATAGCTCCATTTAGGTTCTTCCCTAAAGTCAAGTTTGGAAGCTTCCGGAAATCGATGGATTTCTGATAACAGCATTCTTTCAGACCATTTTAAGTCTTCCGGAACTAATTTTTCCTGGTCTGCAGAAGCAATTTCCGCACTTTGTTTTTCTCCATTTTCCTTACAGCTTAAAAAGGTTCCGGCTATAAAAAGGAAAATCACACAGAAATGAAGTCGATCTTTCAAAATTCTCATTGAAATTATTTTAAAGTATTATTTTGGTTTAAGTCCTGGAGCAACTTATCTATATGAGAGATAAAATCTTGCTTATTAGTAATCCCTCCCTTTTCCTGCTCCCAGGCACCAAGAAAATAGTAGGTGATCGTTTGGGTAGTAGGTTTAAAGATCACCAGATGATCGTCTGTCCCTTCAAGTTGTTTATCCAGTTGCTCGGTATTATAAAATAGGGCCATCCCCAGTTTATCAGTATCGTTTACCAGAGTCTGAGCGCCATAGGTTGCTATATAGCCCCACTTTCCATTCTCACTTTGTTTCTTGATAAGTTCCGGACCATGTTTTACGATACCGGTAGTAAGTCCTTCGATCTCCTTAGAAGGGGTAAGTTCAGCTTTAGTATATCTGCCTTCCGGAAATATGGAGAGTTTTGCATCCAGGTCTATAGTAGCATTCCCGGTAGTCCAGTTGTGATATGAAATCTCTACTGAAGAACTGTTTTCAGAATTTTCTACAGCCGCCTTCGTTTTATCTACATTCCTGAAATGAGCAACGGTATCGTTCATATATCTTCCATAACCACCAATACCCATCGATTTTCCGGCTTTCAGAATATCGAGTCCCCATGCAGCTTCTTCATGATAAGAATCAAAGCCGTCCTGTCCAACATAAGGCAAAACGAGCGTATCTACCTTTTTTCCGAAGATATCGATAGCATTTCGCCAATCCAGGTAAATCCTGTAACCAACATGCTTATTTTCCCACCCCGGACCTTCATATCGTATATACCATGAATGATCTGTATGCTCTTTAGGAACCTCTAAACTATCCACATTTTCAAATTCACCGTTCATATACTCACGGCCTTCCCATGAGCCTCCTTTTTTTACCGAAATTTCAGCATAAGTCTTCTGTAAGGTTTCCACTTCGCTTATCTCTTCATTCTCTACAGCAACTTCTTTCTCTTCTTTTCCTTCTTTACAGGAAATGATAGCCAGAGCCATTAATACAGGAATAAAATATTTCTTCATAATAATTTAAATAAAATGGAACGCTTAATATTCTTTACCGTTTATAGTGGTATTTACAAAGATTACAGGTTCACAATTCTCAATGCTCAAAGGAACTTCCGTGCTTTTAATAGTTACATTTTTAAGCCTGACATTCTGAACGGGTGATTGCTCCCTTCCTTTTATAAGTAAACCATATTCACCTCCATTTTCTACCGTCACGTTTTCAAGAAAAATATTCCTGATCTCTGGAATGTGATCCCCTTCCTGATTGTCATAAATAGCGTAGTAGGTATTTATTTTTAATACCGCTTCCTTAACCTGTCCTACCTGAACATCTTTAACATAAACTCCATCAACAAAACCTCCACGAATGGTATTGGTTTTAATTCTTATAGCACGATCAAGATTTGGACTGTCCATCGTACAGTTTCTCACAAAAACATTTCTAACCCCGGCAGAGATCTCGCTTCCCATTACTACTCCTCCATGGCCATCTGCCATTTCACAATTCTCAATCACGATATTCTCACTGGGTATATTCACGCGACGCCCATCGTTGTTACGACCTGATTTAATTGCGATACAATCATCACCCGTATCAAAAACGGAATTTTTGATATGAACATTTTTAGAATATTCGGGATCACAACCGTCATTATTAGGACCATGACTACGTACAGTCACTCCATCAACCGTTATATTGTTGCTTTTTATAGGATGGATGATCCAGAATGGAGCATTGGTAAAAGTCACCCCTTCAATGAGTATATTTTCGCATTCGAATGGTTCAAAAAAGGTTGGCCGTAGCTGATGTCCCTCTCCAAATTTTCTATTCTCCACAGCAACTCCATCTGCAACCATTTTTCTTAAACTTGGTAGATTCTTGTCATCGTGCTGTTTTGGCTGTCCTTCCTGATATCCATACACATCTTTTCCAGCCCATGGCCACCAGTTCTCATTATCTGCCTGGCCGTTAAACACACCTTTACCTGTTACCGCAATATTCTTCTGACCATAAGCGTAGATCAAAGGTGAATAATTCATTAATTCCATACCTTCATAGGAAGTATGCACCATTGGCAGGTATGCTGATGTATTTGTGGTAAAAAGAATCTCAGCACCCTCTTCCAGATGAAAATTTACATTAGATTTCAAGTGTATAGGTCCTGTTAAGTATTTACCTTCAGGAACCAGAACTTTCCCTCCTCCCTGTTCATTACAAGCTGCAATGGCTTTTTTAAAAGCCTCGGTATTATCAGTTACCCCATCGCGTTTAGCTCCAAAATCAGTAACATTGAAGGTTCGGTCAGGAAATTCAGGAACTGTAATATTTTTAATAATATCGTCGGCCTTTTTCCAGGCTTCATCAGAATTGAAATCCTGAGCTCCGGCTTTACAGGAAGCCAGCATAAATATCAATCCGAAAACTACTGCGTTGATGATAAAATTAATTACTGAATCTTTTTTCATATTTATTTTTGTAATCGATTGCACTAAAATAGTAAAGCTACACCAGTTTACATAATTTTTTCATTGAAAAATTATTAACCTGTTATAGATTGATAGTTTTTACTACGAAAAAAGTATTAATAACACCTTTAGACAATTAAATATGTAGTTATTTACCTAATCTTCCAGTTGAATCCCATTTATCATTACCGGCCAGCACCTTATGCATGGTAATTTTCTCTATCTCCATCGGAATTATTTGCTTTGCCCATAGGGGACTGAATACAGTTATATCGGACTTCAGGTTTGAACAAAGAAGATATTTCAGTATTGATAAAAACGGTCTATGCATAGGCCAGCATCGGCCTGCCTAAATAAAAATGACTCGAACTCAGATCTTTTTCCGAGACCAGCCTAAGCTAAAAACGGTAGCATTCCTATTAAGAATTCTTGTAGAAAAAGTTTCTCTTTATAAAATTCAATCTTTGTTTAAACATGGGTTTCATTTTTTCAGAAATCCGGAATAGCATTAATAGGCCACTTGGCGTTTTTAAAAATGCTCACCATATTAATAAAATAAACAGGTCTTTTTTAAAAAATAAGGATATTTCGATTTTTTTTGTAATCGATTACTTAATTAAATGAAATTTCACTAATTTTCCTAAATTATTGGATTTTTTAATCCTTATGTAAGTGAGTAAATATTTTATTAAAGGATTAAAAGTCATATTTTTGCACCTTCAATTCAGAACATATACTCAATCTATTCCCAGTCCTAATCCAGCCTAAATGAAAAATAAAGAAAAAGTCACCATCTATGATATTTCAAAAAGGTTAAATATCAGTGCTGCTACTGTTTCACGGGCTTTAAATAATAATCCTAAAATCAGCGAAAAGACCAGGAAACTTGTTGCCAAGACGGCCGCTGAAATGAATTATAAACAAAACCGACTGGCTCAGGCCCTTAAAAAAGGAAGGACGAATAACGTTGGAGTAATAGTCCCTTATATTAATCGTAGTTTTTTCTCATCAGTAATCCGCGGAATTGAAGAAGAACTAACCCCACACGGCTACCATATAATTATCTGCCAGTCTCACGAAGAAGTGGCGAATGAAGCTGAACAAATCAATGCTCTATTAAATACCCAGATCGACGGTATTTTCATGTCTGTTTCTAAGACAACCCAAACTACGGAACATATTAAAAAGATACAGGAAGAAGGTACCCCGCTGGTCTTCTTTGATAGAAAGATAGATGTTCCCGGAGTTAGTTCGGTAGTACTGGACGATTATAAAGCGGGATATATGGCTACTGATCATTTGATAAAAGAAGGTTGCAGAAGAATTGCCCATCTTTCGGGAGATATTAATCTAGAAATTTATAAAAACAGGTTTGAAGGCTTTAAGGCAGCGCTGAAGGATAATGAAATTGAATTTAATCCTGCCTACGTTATCCAAACCAGTAGTAAAATTGAATCTGGAATTCAGGCCGTAGAAGAGCTATGGGAGCTGGAGCAAAAACCCGATGCGATCTTTTCTGCTGGTGATTATGCGGCACTTGGCGCCATACAGGAACTAAAATCCCGGAAAATAAATATTCCCAAAGATGTTTGCGTGGTTGGCTTCAGTAATGAGCCATTTACCAAATATATGGAACTACCCATTACGTCAATGGATCAAACACCACAAATGATGGGTAAAATTGCAGCACAGGTTTTTCTTGAACAGGTGAAAGAAGACAAAACCATTAGCGTAGAAAAAAGAGTAGTTCTACCTCCGGAACTATTCATCCGGAATTCTTCAAATAGAAAATTAATTAACCTGGAGAACGCGGTCTAAGATCAGAGCTGCTTAATTTCAACTTCCAGCCCTTTTCGTTCTGCAGAAAGATAGGCAGAGTAAATGGTACTTATCACATCTGCAGCCAGCGTGCTGTCACTTTCAGGAGCCTCTCCATTTGCTATAGAATTGTAGAAAGCTTCCATCTCGGCCTGATACCCATTAAACCATGCCTCGTCTGGAGAAATATTGGACCAGCCCTGTTTGGTCCCGGTCTTTTCAACCACATAAATATCCTTAAAGTTTTCTTCCTCCGGATTATAGGTTTGCATAGCGTTATTTGAAGTAAGATTACATATAGTGCGGTGGTTATGTGCGTGAACTTCCAGATAATTCTTAACTCCACCATGAAGTAATTCACTGGCAGTAATATCGGCAACTGTTCCATCTTCAAAAACTACATGTGTGAATGCATAATCTTCTACATCTGTATAAGAATCCCTTAAATGCGGATTATTTTTGTAATTATCCATGCGGGTAATAGCATGAACTCTGCAACTAACAGATTTTGGCCTGATAGGCTTCCCATTTTTGCTACGCCCTTCTACGTGTTTAAGATAAATTGCCCCTGAAAGCGGATGACATCCTTTTCCCATTAGCGAACCTCCGCCGGAGAGCCTCCATTTTCCATAATCCAGGGAATGCGATCCTGAATGAGATTGCTGCGCCTGAATCCAAAGGATCTGTGATTTCGTTTTTTCTATTACCTCTTTTTCCTTTTGAATAGCCGGAGCGTAGATCCAATTCTCGGCATATAGGATTCCGGCTTTACTCTTATCTTCAGCCTGTAGGATATTCTTTAAACTCTGGAGGCTCTTTTTTAAGCCTGATTCCCTGGAGAAAGTATCACCTGAAAAATTTTTTTCGTCCTCACCAAAATACCCCGTAAGAGGTTTTTCAACGATCGCATATTTATCGCGTTCAAGAATTTTGACACATAAATCTTCGTGAGTAACAGGCGGAGTACATAGATGAAGTACTTCAGCCTGGTCAATCAACTTTTCTACTGAAGAAAAAGCAGGTAGGTTATTTTCATCACAAAACGCATTGAGATTTTCAGGATTCCTGGAAAAAGCACCTATAATTTCCAATTTAACCCCGTAAACTCGCTTCAGCGCCTCATAATGAAACCTTGCGGCAAATCCTGAACCTATAATCCCAACCTTTATCGCTTGCATTAAATAAATTTATAATGATACTCCTCTTTTCCAGGGGATAAAATCATTCTGATTTAACTGGTCTGCTTTAGACTTAATCTCTCCACTAGCCACTTGAATAATATATTCAAAAAGTTCTTCTCCCATTTCAGGGATCGTTTTCTCCCCTCTTATAACCGCTCCTGAGTCTACATCGATGATATCTGGCATTCTGCGAGCAAGAGTTGAGTTAGATGACATCTTAATAACCGGTGCAATAGGGTTTCCTGTTGGTGTGCCCAGCCCCGTAGTGAATACCACCACGTTTGCTCCCGAACCTACCATCCCAGTGGTACTTTCCACGTCATTTCCCGGGGTACATAATAAATTGAGTCCGGGTTTTGTAACATATTCTCCATAATCCAGCACGGCTGCTATAGGTGATGTACCACCTTTTTTAGCAGCACCAGCCGATTTCATGGCATCGGTAATTAATCCATCTTTAATATTCCCGGGAGAAGGATTCATATCGAAACCTGAACCTGCCGCTTCAGCCGCATTTTCATAAGACTTCATCAATTTCATGAATTTGTCGGCCGTTTCTTCATCTGTACATCGGTTCACCAGTTCCTGTTCCACTCCGCAAAGTTCGGGGAATTCAGATAGTATTGGCGAGCCTCCCAAAGCAGACAACAAATCTGAAGTATATCCCAAAGCAGGATTTGCAGAAATTCCAGAGAAACCATCAGAGCCTCCGCACTCCAATCCTAATTTTAGTTTAGAAAGTGGCGCAGGTTCCCTTTTAATTTCATTCGCCTTTTTAATCCCTTCAAAAGAATCGCGAATTATGGTATTCAGCATTTCATCTACGGTTCCCATTTGTTGTTGCTCATAGATAAGAACCGGTTTCTCTATTTCAGAATTTATCTCATCAAGGGCATTTTTGAAAATATCTATCTGCAGGTTTTGACAACCAAGACTAAGAACGGTGGCTCCCGCAACATTCGGATTATTTACGTAGCCGGCCAGAAGTTTAGATAGCATTACAGAATCCTGCCTGATACCTCCACAGCCACCCTGATGGGTGATGAATTTCACCTCTATATTATCGAAAACTCCGGCTTCTTCCTCTTCAAATTCTACATTGGCATCCTCATCTTTTCCACTAATAAGATTTCGAAGTAACTGGCGCTGTTTTGGAGATTTATGAAAAGAAAATTCTTTTTCAAAGATATCTTTCAGCAATTCAACATTTCTGTTTTCACAAAAAACAAGTGGGAAGAATAACCATACATTGGCTGTTCCTACCTGTCCGTCTGGACGATGATATCCCATAAAAGTACGGTCTTTCCATTTAGAAATATCAGGAGCCTGCCATTGGGTAATTTCAGATTTCTGGAATGTCTGGCTGGCTTCGTGTTTAACATTGTCAACTGTGAGAACTCCGCCTCTCTTGATTTCTTCCGTTGCTTTCCCCACGAGCACTCCGTACATATAAATCTTATCTTCCGCGGCAAGATCTACCATACTAATTTTATGCTTGGCCTTGACGTCTGAAAGTATAATTATCATTTCCCCTTCAAACTCGACTTTATCACCCTGAAAAAGATCTACCAGGGCAATGGCGACATTATCACTTTCATGTACTTTAATAAGTTTACTCTTCATCACTACAATTTTTTAAGCCTGGGTATATTTTTCAGTAAAGACCTTAAAACCATTTTCAATTCCTTTATTGTCTATTACCTCCAGGGCATATGCTATCTTTTCCTTTAATTCGGGAATCTCGTTAAGATCTAAATCCCAGAAATCGGTTTTTCCCAAAACCCTACCCGCTATCTCATTATAACTATGCAATTCCCATATTTCTCTCATCGCTGTAACAGACTTTTCATCATCTTTTACAGGAAGACTTTGTCCCTTCCATTTTCCATCATAGAACCTAATCAAACAAGCAAAGGCAAAGGTAAGTCTTAAGGGCAATCGATTGAATTTTTTCACAAAACCTAAAAGACTAGGCAGTACTCTAACCTTAAATTTAGAAATACTATTCAGGGCTATGCTAGAGAGCTGATGTTTGATAAATGGATTTCTAAACCTGTCGAAAACCTCTTCAGCAAAAGAGTTCAATTCTTTAGAAGAAAGGGATAAGGTAGGATTGATCTCCTCGAACACTGCTTTTTTAATAAAATCACCAGTAAATTCATGATCTACCGTTTCTTTTACGGTTTCATTACCGAATAAAATTGAGAATGGTACCATGGTGGTATGAGCTCCATTCAATATACGGACTTTTCGCGTACGATACGGTTGAAGGTCCTCAACAATAAGCACATTTTCATCGATCTTATCGAACGGAATTTTAGCTTTAAGCGCTGCTCCTCCTTCAATAACCCAAAGCAAAAATACTTCCGCAGAAACGATCAATGTATCTTCCAACTCCAGCTGGCTCTGGTAACTATCGATATCTTCCTTTGGGTATCCAGGAACAATACGGTCTACGAGGGTATTATGAAAACTATTATGCTCATGGATCCAGTTAACAAATTCTTTATCCAGATTCCAACTTTCAGCATAGCGTAAAATAATCTTCTTTAGATTATCGGCGTTATGGTTGATAAGTTCACATGGAATAATGGTAAGACCTTTATCTGGAGCTGCATTGAAATGTTGAAACCTTTTATAAAGTAGCGCAGTTACCTTGGCAGGAAAACTTTGATGAGGATATTCCTGAAATTTGTCATTTTCATTATAAGCTATTCCGGCTTCAGTAGTATTGGAAATTAAAAACTCCAATTCTTCTTCCTTTGCAAGTTCAAGATATTCATCATAATCCTTATACGGATCATAGCCTTTCTGAATGCAGGTTATCAATTCATTCTCCTGGATTTCCTTACCTTGCTTTATGCCTTTCATAAAAAGGTTATAAATTCCATCCTGCTCATTAAGAACGATTATCATTCCACCCGGTAAGGGCTGTATCACTGCAACCCCGGCATTAAAATCGGCTTCATTATTAAGTTTATTGACCAGGTAATCTACGAAGGCTCTCAAAAAGTTACCTTCCCCGTACTGAACTATTTTAATGGGAAGCTTTTCAGTAATTCCCGCATTATCTCTGTTTAGTCTCTTTGCTTTAATATTTTCCATTTTCAGAATATTAAATTTTAATCAAATAATTCTGGTAACCAAAGACTGATCGCCGGAATAAAAGTCACCATTAACAATACTATTGCCATGACCACATATAGTGGCAGCAAGGGTTTTATAACTTTTTGAATAGTGGTTTTGGCTACTCCTACTCCAATAAAAAGTACGGAGCCAACAGGTGGTGTACAAAGTCCAACACATAAATTCATCACCATGATGATCCCGAAATGAACAGGATCTACTCCTAAATTCTCCATTACCGGTAAAAATATTGGGGTAAAAATCAGAACTGCCGGGGTCATATCCATAAAGGTCCCCACGAATAACAATAAAAGGTTTATGATAAGCAGAATCACATATTTATTATCGCTTAGGGCCAGTAGAGCCTCACTCACCGTTTGAGGGATATTTTCATAAGACATTACCCAAGACATACTCATAGAAGTAGCAATAAGTAACATAACGATGGCGGTAGTGCTAATAGAGCTAAGGAAAACTTTATGGAGCATACTTCTATTAAGCTCCCCATATATCATTGAAAGCACAAGGCAGTATAACACGGCAATTCCAGAAGCTTCTGTGGCGGTAAATATTCCAGAAACTATCCCTCCAATAACCACAACTAACAATAATAAACTTGGCAAAGCCTTTAAAAAAGTCGAAATAATGAGTCCGAAACTGCTGGCATTCCCCGCCGGATATTTCTTTTTCTTTATCCATACAGCTGCTACCAGCATCAAGGCCAGTCCCATTAATATACCCGGTAGATATCCTGCCAGGAATAACGAAGCGATAGAAACACCTCCACTTGCCAGGGAATATACAATGAGTACATTCGAAGGTGGAATTACCAGTCCGGTAGTTGAAGAGGTTACATTAATAGCTGCGCCAAATTCGCGGGAATAATTTTCCTTTTCCATTGGTGGCCCAAGAATTCCACCTATCGCCGACGCCGCTGCTACTGCAGAACCAGATATTGCTCCAAAAAGCATTGCCGCGATAACATTTACATATACCAGCCCCCCGGGCAGAGAACCTATTAATGCCTTAGCAAAATTTATTAACCGGTTGGCTATACCTCCCTGGTTCATTATCTGGCCGGCCAGGATAAAGAAGGGGATAGCAAGTAAGGAAAAACTATCCAGGCCTGTAGCCATCCTTTGAGAAACCGTTGTAAAGGCAGCTAGTGAATCTATGCTTGCCAGCATCGTGAACAAACAGGATAATCCTATAGACCAGGCTACCGGTACACCGATAGCAAGTAGAACCACGAACGAAATTACCAGAATTAAAATTTCAGATATCATACTAAATATTTTTCCGGGTTCATAATTTCATTGATCTTGTAGATAATCACCAGAATTCCGCTAAAAGGAACTACCAGATAAACTATGTATAAAGGAATTTCCAAAGCTGCAGAACTCTGCCCCAATTCATAATTAACATACACCAGATTGCCACCACCAATAATAAGGACAGTGATACCAAAGAATATTATTAGTACATTTATTATGATCCTAAGCTTCCTCTTATTCTTTTTTTCTAATTTTTCTTCCAGTAAATTTATAGCAAGATGTTCCTGCTGGCCGGCAGCATATGCCGCTCCAAGGATACCTATCCATATTAGTAAATACCTGGCCAGTTCCTCTGTTATTGAACTTGGAGATTGCATTACGTACCTGGAAAATACCTGCCACAAAACTGCGACAACCATAATAGTCATTAGAAAAACCAGAATAGTACCTAATGTCTTATCCAATCTTTTTTTCATTGTACAGCTTGTATTTCTTCAATAATATTTTTCATTTTCGGGTCCAGTCCAAATTCGTCATACATGGGTTTTACCATACTTCTGAATTCCTCTTTATCGGCATTGATCACTGTTACTCCGGCTTCCTTGATCTTCTCTAGAGCTTCCAATTCAGCTTCACGCCATAATTTCTTTTGGTATTCTGAGGATTCCATAGCGGCTTCTTTAAGCCATTGCTTTTCTTCCGCAGAAAGTTTATTCCAGACAGGTGTCCCTATCACTAATTCATCTGGCAGCGCAGTATGTTCGTCTACCAGAAAATATTTACAAACCTCGTAATGCCTGGATAAATGAAAACTGGGCAGATTATTCTCTGCCCCATCTACGATTCCCTGTTGAAGTGCTGTATATAATTCACCCCAGGCGATAGGAGTTGGCGATCCTCCAAGGTTCTTAACCATGTTAATAGCAGTCTGACTTTCCATTACCCTGATCTTAAGCCCTTCCAGGTCCTTTGGTGTCTTAATTGGTTCCTTGGTATAAAAACTACGGCTTCCGGCATCATAAAAGGTGAGCCCTTTTAATCTTTTATCTAAACTGGAATTAAGGAACATTTCTCCTATTTCTCCTTCCAGAACATTGAATCTATGCTCGCGGTCCCGGAATAAAAACGGAAGTCCGAATACTTTAAGTCCAGGCGCAAAATTTTCCATTACTCCGGTAGAAACCTTGGTCATTCCAAGGCTACCAATCTGGAGTAGCTCGAGACATTCTCTTTCTGAACCCAGCTGCTGATTAGGATAAATATCTATTTGCATTCTACCTCCAGATTTCTCCTTTACCCGTTCCCCCATAAAGATCATCGCTTTATGCACCGGGTGACTGATATCCAGCCCATGCCCCAGCTTTATAACCCGGGTATCACTATATCTTTCACAACCAAGTGTTGCGAAAATGAAAAGAAGCATAAGAAATGTTCTTTTAAGTATATCCTGTTTTCTCACGCTCATTTCCTCAAACTTTGTACGATCTCAATTGAAGATTTTACCTTCTTTGAAATAGCTTCATAATCATACTCACCATTTTCTTTCCTTACAAAAAGCTTTGAGCCGATCCCAACACAGTGAACTCCCGCATCAAACCATTCTGCCAGATTTTCTATAGTAGGACTCACACCTCCTGTGGGCATAATACTACTCCATGGAAAAGGACCTTTTACAGCTTTCACAAAAGAAGGCCCTCCAACCTGACTTCCTGGAAATATCTTTACCACCTCAGCACCTAGTTCTTCGGCATACGAAATTTCAGAAACCGAACCGCAACCCGGCATCCAGGCTATCTTTCTACGATTACAGGTTTTAGCCATTTCAGGATTTACAATTGGAGAGACAATAAAATTCGCTCCCAGCTGTATATATATTGAAGTTGTACCTGGATCTATCACAGAGCCTACTCCTAATATCATTTCCTTAAAATTCTTCTGAACATAGATGTTTAATTCATCAAAAACTTTATGTGCAAAATCACCCCGGTTAGTAAATTCAAAAACCCTGGCGCCACCTTGATAACAGGCTTCAACTAATTTTTTGCAAACCTCAAGATCGCCGTCATAAAAAACAGGTACAATTCCCATTTCTTTCATAGTTTGAGCAACCTCAATTCTAGTATATTTTGCCATTCTTATATTTCTTTTCAGGATTATCTCCTGTGATTTGTATACTTATCTTTTAATCCTGCCACCGGTCCTGCCTTCCATTACTTCTAAAACTTCTTCTACACTTACCAGGTTAGCATCTCCCAGAATTGTGTGTTTTAAAGCACAGGCTGCATTGGCAAAATCAAGCGTTTTTTGATCATCATAATTCTTAAGTCCATAAAGAATACCGGCGGCATATGCGTCACCTGTTCCTATTCTGTCCACCACTGAAGTGATTTCAAGTTCGATGGTTGATATGTATACTTTTCCAGTCCAGGCCTGTCCATAAATTTTCTGCCAGGAAGCGCTTAATCCTGTTCTAACTTTATCAAAAACTTTTTCAATTGAAGGACATTCCTCCATTAGTTTTTTACTCGCCTTAATAAAATCTTCCTTATTAAAAGAAAAATTAGTCCCAAGGATCTCATTGATCTCGTTCACTCCACCTATGAAAATTGTAGAGGAAGAGACCAGCTCCTTTAAAATCTTATAGCCATCTTTTCCATATTTCCATAAATTACTTCGATAAGCCGGATCTGCCGTCACTACAATTCCATTTTTCCTGGCTACTTTTAAACCTTCCTTTAAGGTTGCATAAGCACCTTCTGAAATTGCCGGGGTGATCCCGGTCCAGTGAAAATGAGTACAATCCTTTAATATTTCTTCCCAATTCACCTGCTCTGGTAAAATATTAGCAAATGCTCCGTGAAGCCTGTTATAGGCGATTTTACTGGAACGGGCGGAAGAACCAACTTCAAGAAAATACAGTCCAAGAGGATGCTCTACCTTATTAACCGCAGAAACCTCGATCCCAACCTGACGCATAGCAGCAATGGCTGCATCGCCCACCAAGTCATTAGAAACATTGGTAATATGCTGGGTTTTTAAACCAAATTGAGCAAGTGAAGCTGCCACGTTCATTTCGGTACCACCAAAGAAAAAATCCATTTGATGTGCCTGTTGAAGTTTTCTATGTTCAGAAGGTGAAAGCCTCATAAGCACTTCTCCAAAAGTGACGATCTTTGCTGTATTCGTTTTCTCCTGCTCCATTAAAAGTTAAAATATTCTTCAGCGTTATGATAAGAAATATTGGAGATGGTTTTCCCTACAAGCTCCATGTCATCTGGAAGCTCACCGCTTTCCATTTCTTCCCCAAACAAATTACACAATACTCTTCTAAAGTATTCATGACGTGGAAATGAGAGAAAACTTCTTGAATCGGTAAGCATTCCAATAAAACAACTAACCAGTCCCATATTAGACAAGGCATTCAATTGTTTGATGATACCATCCTTTTGATCCAGAAACCACCAGCCCGAACCAAATTGAACTTTCCCTTTAATACTTCCGTCATTGAAATTCCCTATCATGGTTGCAAAGATCTCATTATCTGAAGGGTTTAGATTGTAAAGGATCGTTTTGGTGAGTTTATCCTTGCCGTCCAATGCATCCAGGAATGCAGAAAGATTCTCTGCCTGGCTATAATCTGCGATAGAATCCCAGCCAGTATCAGGACCAAGCTCCTTTAGCATTCTTTTATTATTGTTCCTTAGGGCTCCAAGGTGAAATTGCTGTACCCAGCCAAACTCATGATAGGTTTCACAAAGGAAAAGTAGAATTGAAGTATGAAACTTTTCCGCTTCAAGATCTGTCAAAGATTTACCGTTCAGTTTCTTTTCAAAAATTCCATTTATCTCCTCAGCAGAAAAATCTTCAAAGGAGATATAATTCAAGCCGTGATCACAAAGTCTACATCCATTTTTATGGAAATATTCTATTCGGCTACGAAGTGCATTTTTCAGATCATCATAAGAAGATATTTGAATATCTGATGCCTTACCCAGATCTTTTATATATTCTGAATAATTTTCATTCGCAATAAGAATAGATTTGTCTGGTCTAAAAGCAGTGCTAACCTTAATACTGAAATCACTATTAGCAAGCTGTTGATGATACTCCAATGTATCTACCGGATCTTCAGTAGTGCACAAAGTTTTTACATTCATCTTTTTCAGCAGACCCCGACATGAATTTTCTGGTAATTGTAACTGCCGATTCACTTCATCATATATACGTTCTGCAGAATCTTCGTTCAACAATTCATCTATTCCGAAATATCGCTTTAACTCGAGATGTGTCCAGTGATATAAAGGATTTCTAAGTGTATGGGGAACAGTTTTAGCCCAGGCAAGAAACTTTTCCTTATCTGAAGCATCACCGGTAATAAACTTTTCATCTACCCCCATGGTACGCATGGCACGCCATTTATAATGATCGCCATTCAGCCAGACCTGCGTAATATTTTCAAAATGTCTATCCTCGGCAATATCCTTCGGCGGTAAATGATTATGATAATCTATGATTGGCTGTTTGGCAGCATATTTCTCATATAGCTCCTCCGAATATTTGTTTTGAAGCAGAAAATTATCTTTTATAAATGTCTTATTTTCCATGTTCTAATTTTTCTCATTAATCCATTCAGTCAATAAAATTGACTAA
Organism: Christiangramia echinicola DSM 19838; assembly: GCF_000423065.1. Taxonomy (GTDB): domain Bacteria; phylum Bacteroidota; class Bacteroidia; order Flavobacteriales; family Flavobacteriaceae; genus Christiangramia; species Christiangramia echinicola. Next base: position 484,438 of record NZ_AUHG01000010.1, on the reverse strand, counting down.
TTAGCGTCCCATCCATCCACCATCAACGGTAAGGATAGCACCACTCATGTAGTCACTTGCTTTTGAAGCAAGGAAAATGATAGGGCCTTTAAAATCCTCAGGTTTTCCCCAACGTCCGGCAGGTATCCTGGCTAGAATAGATTCACTCCTATCAGGATCATTTCTCAAAGCTTCGGTATTATCTGTAGCGATATAGCCCGGTGCAATCGCATTTACCTGCACTCCCTTTCCAGCCCATTCATTAGACAGTGCCATTGTAAGCTGACCAATAGCTCCTTTGGATGCGGCATATCCCGGTACGGTAATACCTCCCTGAAAGGTTAGCAAGGATGCAGTAAAGATCACTTTTCCGCTACCTCGTTTGATCATTTCCTTTCCAAATTCTCTAGACAGAATGAATTGTGCACTTTGATTCACCTCTATCACCTTATCCCAGTATTCATCGGAATGTTCTGCAGCCGGTGCTCTTAAAATTGTTCCAGCATTATTAACAAGAATGTCAATGGCAAGGTTCTCTGACTTTACCTTTTTTATGAATTCATGTAATGATTCCCGTTTGGAAAAATCACATTGATATCCTTTAAATTTTCTTCCTTTGGCGACTACGGCATTTTCAATATCTGACCCCGAAGTTTCCAGGCTTGCCGAAACTCCAATAATATCGGCTCCAGCCTCGGCCAGAGCTTCGGCCATTGCAAAACCAATTCCCCTTTTGCAACCCGTAACCAGTGCTGTCTTACCTTCTAGATTGAATAGTTCCATCTTTAATTATTTCAATTCGTCAACAGAAACTTTATCCATATCTCCATAATCCAGGTTCTCACCTGCCATCCCCCAGATAAAAGTATAATTTGAAGTTCCGGCTCCAGCATGGATAGACCACTCCGGAGAGATTACCGCCTGATGATTTTGAAGGAAAATATGCCTGGTTTCATCTGGCTGACCCATAAAATGACTTACTGTTTGCCCTTCCTCAAGATCGAAATAGAAATATACTTCCATTCTTCTTTCGTGAGTATGCGGTGGCATGGTGTTCCAGATATTACCTTCCTGAAGTTCGGTCATTCCCATTTGTAACTGACAGGTTTCAATTACCGAATTCACCAGCAGTTTATTGATCACTCTTTTATTCGAATATTTTGAATCTCCAAGTTCAACGACTTCAGCCTCTTTTTTAGTTACTTTTTTAGTTGGATAAGATTTATGGGCAGGAGCTGAATTTATATAGAAATAAGGTTGTTCATCTGTTGCTTCAAAGATCACTTCTTTATTCCCTCTACCTACGTAAAGGGCTTCCCTGTGACCTAACTCATATACTTTACCATCTACAGTAACTTTCCCATTACCTCCTACATTTATAATCCCTAATTCACGACGATCCAGAAAGTTTTCAGCTTTCAGCTCATCAATGGCTTCCAGCTTGAGAGGTTTAGAAACTGGAAAAGCTCCTCCGGCAATGTACCTGTCATACATGGTATAAGTAAGCGAGATCTGATCCTTAACGAAAAGTTCCGGGATCAAAAAATGCTCTCTTAAATCTTTCGTAGTATATTTTTTAACATCATTAGGATGATGCGCATATCTAAATTCTGATCGAGTCATATTTTTAATTTTAAATTCAAATGCAATCGATTACACGAATATAATGAAAAATTTCCTTTTTTAAAGTTTTGACAATTTTTTCCTCAAAAAAAAGCAGGATTCTCAAACTTAAAGCTTGTTAAATATGTTCTGTACTGAATTTGGTACTATTCATTTTTTGACTTAAGCTAGATAGAATCGTTCTTTACAAACCCAATTTCAGCATTTTCAGAAGCGAAGATTTAAGAAAAAAAAGATGCGACTTATTGCCGCACCTTTTAATTAAACTAACTCAAAAAACACCTTAGACCTTCAAAAAAGTTTAAAATTCAAATGCTCCGAGGTCTGGCGCAGAACCGTTGAAAGGCAAGCCTAGATCCACTCCTGCATCGATAAGATCACTATCTGCTTCAAGGTGGAAAAAACTAACATCTGGAAGACTTCCATCTTCTTTTCTAGGTCCTGTTAATTCAGCATAATCTATACTTACATAATCATCTACTGAACTTTCTACTCCTTCTGTATCCCAGCTATTATTAGTAACATCCAGGCTTGTAGCATTTACACTTCCCACTTCACCTAACACATTGCTATTCTTAATTATCAGGGATTCAAGTGGATTTGTACTTCCAAAACCATAATTGGTTCCATTGTCATAAGCAGAACAGTTATAAAGTGTTACCTCTCCCCTGTTACTGTTATGATCAAAGCCATCAAATCTATTACCTACAGCTACTGTTCTAATGTAGATAGCGTTATGCTTAAGATCCTTATTATCGCTTCCTCCGGTCTTAAAGCCATTACCGTCTCCTCCACTTGCAGTGCCGTCCATTAAATAACCATTTTGAATTGACCAGCAATCTTCGTGAGTAGTAGTTACATTATCTCCTCCTCTCAGATAACCATCCCAACCGTCATCCAGATTATTCCAGGCTCTACAGCCAATAAATTTATTACCAGTTCCTACATCCAGTTTGGCTGCAAAACCATCGGCATTCTCCAGAGTAGAATCAGCATTAAAGTATGAATCACAGTTAAGAATGGTGTTATTGGCAGCTCCGCTAGACAATTGAAGTCCTGTGTCTGAACATTCAGAAAAAGTACTGAATTCTACCAGGTTATTATTTCCTGTTATGAGCATTCCATTATCACCGGCCTTGAATACATCTATTCCTTTGATGTGCCAGTAACTAGCCTTCAATTCAATTCCACGGTTCGAAGAATTCTCCTCCATCGCAGAAAAATCAAATTTCGGCCTGGTATCATCTTCAGGATGTGCTAATAATGAAATCATAGCGTTCGCACTACCACTGGTATTTATTTCTATGGTAGAATCAAATGTATATTCACCACCACGTATATAAATATTCTCACCAGGAATAGCTGCAGCGATCGCATCTAAAATTTCCTGAGAGGAACTCACGACCTCTCCTACTATTGAGGAAATATTCTCACCGGTTCGAAATGAATAGGTATTACTAATTGCTGTGTTCTTTCCATCGGTAGTTTCAACGTGCCAGTAGTATACACTATTTGCTTCTACTTCAATTTCCAGAGATGTTTCGGTTAAACCGATCCATTCTTCAGGAGGTTCCTGATTTCCATCTACGGTATCTGCGAATAAAGTATAGGTCAATGCATCACCATCTGTATCTGTGGCGGTAGCATCCCATTCCAGGCTAATCCTACCATCAACTGAAGATATCGTAGCTCCAGATTCAGGTGAAACTAAGGTTGCTGGAAATGGTACATTATTAGACCCCGGTACGCCAGCTACATAGAACCTGTTAGATTCAGAAGCTGTAGTTTCTTCTCCTTCATTTTTTGCAACAACCATCCAGGAATAAGCATTACCTCTTTCCAGCCTTACCATGATCTCAGTTGTATTAAGATTAGGTCTTTGTTTAACCTCCTGGGTGGCCAGATTAGTGATCACCAGGTCATAATTTTCGGCACCACCCGCCTCATTCCATTCAAAAAATACTTCAGCCATATTGGCTACAACTTCTCCCACTTCACATTCAGTGTTATCTGCCGGAAGCACTAGATTTGCCATTCCTGGGGCTTCAGGGGTTGTGATCTGCGCATCATCATCATCTGAACAGGATAAGGTTGTACCCATTACCAGAATTAGAAGCAGTTTTTTATAGGGTATATTTATAAGGTTTTTCATGATTTAATAACTTTTATAGTTTTACTTACCGTAGCGGACTTCAATACAAGAAAGTATATTCCATTCCTGAAATTTGTAAGATCAAGGTGAATCACCCTGTCTGAAGGAACTTGCATTTCTTTTGAAATAAATTGCTGCCCGTTAAGATTTACCAGGGATACATCCATATTCGTATCTGTTCCATTGATGTACACCCTAAGATCTCCCTGAGTAGGATTCGGGAACAGCACCACTTCTTCAGACATTAAGACTTCCTCATATACAGTTCCCTGACATTCAGAGTCTGTGAATACTGTAAATTTATTCCTTCCCTTTTCCAGGTCCAGTACAACTCTTGATTGAGATGTCGTGGTAATTTTACCGTTATGTTCTATTTTATACTCACTACTACCATCCAGAGAAAAGGTTACGGTATTATTTGAATAATTTACAGAAGAATAAGCCGCTAAAGGAGTAGGACCTTCTACAGTTACATTAAAACATTGTTCATAGCCATCCTCTCCATCTATAGTTATACATACATCATAGTTACCTGCAGCCAGGTTCTCTATATTGGCAGAAAAACCATTTGAAGATGATAAACTTGCAGATCCACTACCCGTACCGGATACCGCTACATTGTAGGTATAATTAGTGTCCTGAGCGTTTACGCTGATGTAGCCATCACTATTCCCATTACAGCTTACCTCATGTACGGCAAGGCTAAAATTGTCTGCCGCCAGGTCAAAAACTTCGCATCCAAAAACATTAACAACTGCTCCTTCCGGAGAATTTGGACAATCGTCCTCATAATTAATCACTCCATCTCCATCATCATCTTCACATACATCTCCAAACCCATTACTATCAGAATCTACCTGATCTGGATTCGGTGTATACATACAATTATCATCTGCATTCAGAATTCCGTCTTCATCGATATCACCGAAAGGACCTTCGGGATCGGCTTCAAAAACAATATCCTGAGAGGTTTCTCCGGTAATTTCCAATTGATTATCAGGAATAAAATAACCATCAACTCCACCACTAATAGTATAATTAATGTTCGGCTCAAGATTAACAGTATAGGTGCCCGCATCTGTATCAACTACTGGTTTCGGCACATAAAGAGCTTCAGAAGTATTTGGAACAAATGTTAGATCTAAATCTCCAATCTTATCGCCCAGACCAATAATTGATCCGGTAACCGAATAAATTTCCACCTTTTCTATAGTTAAATCATAAGTGGTTGTACCTTCAGTAACCTCTACTGAAGTACCATTAGAAATTACGTAACCATCAGCTCCTTCTAAAGAAATATTATATTCGAAGCCTGTGGGTAGTTCAACATTATACGATCCATCAGTTGGACTAACGTTCCAGGTTTTTCCTTCTTTAATTGAAAAAACAACGGAATAATCTTCAGGTATTCCCGGAGCATCCGTTAAATCAATATCTCCAGAAAGGTTGACATAAGAAGCTGGTTGCCTGACGATCCTGAAGTAACTCGGCTTATCCACTACATCGTAGATATGATAAGTACCACCTGCTTTAGCCACAAAGTTAATTTCTGAAAGTTCACCGCTAGTTTTCACGGAATCATTCTGTAACTCAGGATCTGCAACATATTCAAAATGAATCTCCCCATTACCATCCTGACCAGAAACCCAAAGGCTCAACTTATCATCTTCACTCAGCTCAATACTGAAAAATCTGTTGGTAGCGCCTCTGGAGTTTATATAAATTCTCCCCTTGAACTCCTCGTAATCATCAATATCATCATCGTAACGCGTGAGTTCTGTATTGGTAGTTCGTAACCTGTCACTTCCTCCTCCGGTAAAGCTAAGATCGCCAACTGTGAAATCTGGCAAATTATTATCTGCGCTTCCAGGAGTAATAGATTCATCATACCAGGAATTGATTTTAGCTACATTCAGCATATTATTATATTCAGACTCGTCCAGTTGGGTCGCTCCAAAATCCCAAACATCGGCCAGGCCTTCTACATAAATCAAGTCTTTAGTTATGCTAATATCAAAGCTAGAAGTACCTTCTGTAACTTCCAGGCTGGTATTGCTACTGATTGAATAATTCTCAGCTCCTTCTAAAGAAACCTCGTATTGATAGCCTACAGGAAGGACTACGCTATAGGATCCCCCATTGGTAAAAGGAAGTTTCCATGTCTTCCCAAGTTCATTTGTGAAAACTACACTATAATCTGAAGGAAGGCCATCAGCATCCGCCACATCCACGCTACCTGTTACCGTTGTATAACTGGCACCTTTACGTGTTATTCTAAAATAACTTGGTTTATCGGTATCATCATAGATGCGATAAGTACCTGTAGCTTTTGCCATAAATTTAACTTCTGAAAGCTCCTGGCCCACCGCAACTACATCATTTTGAAGATCTGGATCTGCTACATATTCAAAATGAATTTTACCATTTCCATTTTGGGATAGTGCCCAAAGGTTGATTTCATCATCTTCATTTAGCTCCAGACTAAAATACCTCCCGGTAGCTCCCGAAGAATTGATATAGATCCTCCCTTTAAATTCTTCATATTCGTCAATATCATCATCGTAACGAGTAAGTGCTGTATTGGTAGTTCGTAAACGATCACTTCCACCCCCGGTAAAGCTAAGGTCCCCAGCTATAAAGTCTGGTAAATTAATGTCTGAAGTTCCTGGGACTATAGATTCATCATACCAGGAATTGATAGTTTCTATTGATAATTGATTATTGAACTGAGTTTCATCCAGCTGTGTGGCACCAAAGTCCCAGACATCTGTTAATCCATTTCCAGATGCTCCATCCTTTTGAATTAGCAGATTTAAAGAAGTGTTTTCTGTAATTTCAATATTGGTACTACCGGTGATTGAAAAACCATCGGCTCCTTCAAGAGAAATATCATAAGTATAACCCGCTGGCACATCTACAGTAAATGTTCCTTCAGAAAGGGAAGAACTCCAGGTGTCGCCACTTTCATTAGTAAAAACTAAACTAAAATCTCCAGGAATACCTGTCGCTGCGCTAACATCTACACTCCCTGTAACCTTAGCAAAGGCAACACTTTTTCGTGTAACTCGAAAATAACTTGGTTTCCCTGTATCATCATAGATATTAAAAGTTCCGGAAGCTTCAGCCGTAAATTTTAGTTCTGTAATTTCTTTCCCTACGGCAATTACATCATTCTGATCTTCTGAATCGGCAGTATTTTCAAAATGAATATTACTGTCGCCTTCCTGGGAATTAGCCCAGATTGTTACTTCATCACCTTCCGCCAATTCCAGACTGAGAAATCTACCGGTTGCTCCTGATGAATTGATATATACTCTCCCTTTGAATTCTTCATGATCGTCTATATTCTCATCATAACGGGTTAGGTTCGTATTAGTGGTTCGTAGGCTGTCACTTCCGCCTCCGGTAAAGCTAAGATCTCCAGCCGTGAAATCTGGCAAATTAATGCCAGAGGTTCCTGGGGTGATAGATGCATCATACCAGGAATTAATAGTTTCTACTGATAATTGATTATTGAACTGAGTTTCATCCAACTGGGTGGCACCAAAATCCCAAACATCGGTAAGATCATTGTCTGGTACAGAAATCGACGCATTACTTTCACGTACAATTCTAAAATAACTCGGTTTTCCAGTATCGTCATAAATATTATAGGTTCCGGAAGCTTCAGCCGTAAATTTTAGTTCTGTAATTTCTTTCCCTACGGCAATTACATCTTTCTGATCTTCTGAATCGGCAGTATTTTCAAAATGAATATTACTGTCGCCTTCCTGGGAATTAGCCCAGATTGTTACTTCATCACCTTCCGCCAATTCCAGACTGAGAAATCTACCGGTTGCTCCCGAGGAATTGATATATACTCTCCCTTTGAATTCTTCATGATTATCTATATTCTCATCATAACGGGTTAGGTTCGTATTAGAAGTTCGCAGGCGGTCACTCCCGCCTCCGGTAAAGCTAAGATCTCCAGCCGTGAAATCTGGCAAATTAATGCCTGAGGTTCCCGGGGCTATGGATGCATCATACCAGGAATTAATAGTTTCTACTGATAATTGATTATTGAACTGAGTTTCATCCAACTGTGTGGCACCAAAATCCCAAACATCGGGTAGATTTGAAGGTTCCTGTGAATACCCCGTTAAAATCCCTAAAAAAAGGAAGAGGTAAAAAATGTGTAATCGTTTCATCATTCCATAAAAGATTTAAATTTAAAATGTACCATACGCTGGCATCAGAATTGTTTACGGCTTTAATTGTAAGCACGTTGACTTAATTCTAGACCTGAGTCTTTGAAATCAAATCAGAGTTCGAATTAAATTTTTTAGCAGCTTTTCTCAGCTTATGCAAATAAAAAAAGGGTGTGCATCTTTAAGATGCATACCCTTTTCAATATTTCTATTTATCTAACATATTATCTCCAGCGCGGATCCCCCACATTATTGTCTATTAATGTTTGGTTTGTCACCGTGAAATCTCCGGTTGATGGGTCTACAAATCCCGGATCCAGATTAAATGGATTACTTCCATCAAAAATGTACTGGCCATCATCCAGGAATCCAGGGGCATTCCAGTAATTATTATCACTGAAACTTGGAGATTCATCTATTCCTTCTCTATCGGCATAACCTTCAGATTCTGTTTCGGCAATGATTGTATTTCTAACAGTCACATCATTTGAAACGAAACGTACATATAGTATCCTTCTACTGTCGTCATCAGAGACTGCATATAAAGTACAGCTATCTATAAGTATGTTTGAAGTTACACCGGTATCATTAGAGGTCCCACTAGCATCCATTCTTATGAAATCCCTTCCAGGAGCACAGTTATAGAATGTACTTGTGGTAAGATTCAGGTTGAGTACATCAGAGTTTCTGAAATCTATGAAATCACCTCCAGATGTGAAGATATTATAGATTATAGAGTTCTCAACCGTCAGATTCTGTAAGATCGCATCTGTTTCATTACCAGCAATAAAGGAACGACCATAATCATGGATCACCGAACCACTGATCAATAAAGAATTATAATTTCCTGGGCCTGTATACCTTACAACATCCTGTAAATCTGATGAGCCTTCTCCAAGACCCTGCAAATTAAGGTCTATCAGTTCAACATCATCTGCTCCCGCAACCAATTCGAAGTTTAACTGAAGTAGTGGTTTATCAAAGCTCCTAAGGCCTCTAATGGTTAAAGATTTATCCAGGGTTATCGTTCCCGTTTGTGCGGTATAATCACCTGGTTCAAGCACTAAAATATCCCCTGCAACCGCATCTGCGATCATTTGCAATAAATCATCCTCAGGGGTGACCAGTTTACCATCTCCTATATCAATCCCGGTAGTAAAGGTTTTTACACCTCTAATATTACTTCCATTTAAGAGGGTCGCTGTGTATTCAGTTTCTGAAGTAAGACCTGTTATGGAAGCTATTCCGCTTGCCCTATCTTCATCTGTAATAGTATATGTAATATCACCAGGACTTAAAGTAATTTCAGTGACCTCGCTACCTGGCACCCATCTCAGGATGGCCTCACCAGACTTGATATCACCGTCTTCGCCTTCAATAAAGATCTGTTCAGTTAAGGTTCGGGCAGTGGTAGTAGCCCAGGAGGAATCATCCAGCCCCCGGTCACTAATTGCCTTTACCCTAACAGAATATAGAGTTTCACTCTGTAAAGGTACCAGGACCGGTAACTCATTAGGATTTACCTCTAGGGTTCTTACAATATTATTGAATTGCAATGAATCTTTAGCAAACTCAACTATATAACTATTGACATTTTCCTCTACCGTCCAGTTCAATTCTACATTGACCTGATTCCTAACAAAGGATGTTAGATTTACCGGTGCAAATTCTCTGTCTACAGGTAGCTCCTCGATAAGATCTTTATCATAATCGCAAGCTGCAAAAGTAGCCGTTAGCAGAATAGCTGCCAGTAAACTTTTTAAGATATCTCCTACTTTCATAATTTATAAATTAAATCTGTTTTTTTAGATTCTAGTAACCGTAATCGTTTACCAACTGTCCATTACTAGCATCAATGAAAACCTGCCAGATAGGCCAGAACTGCCTGTTATCAGGGTCCACGCCGGGCTTATAAATGGTGTTTATTATTTCATCCAAGGGTTGATCCCAGGAGAATGCAGAATACTCTGGTCCGGGGTTAGAAGTTTCACCTCTTTCCAGACCATAAATATCTAATGTGTATCCATCTTCTTCATATTTAAAGTAAAGCGTGGTAGGCACATTTGCATAGTCTCCAGTTCTGTTGTTCAAATCTGCCAATTCCTGTTTTTCTTCATTTAATTTCTCGCTAAGAAGATTCCATCGAATGAGATCCATTTTACGATCCATTTCGCCAGTATATTCAAATTTATATTCTTCTACGATTGCCTCAAACATTTGTTCCTTGGAAGAAAGCGCATCAACATAAGCATCGACTTTCTCGTTATGTAGATCTGAAGGAAATGCTCGTCTACGAATCTCTTTAAGATATGGAGCTGCTGCTGCCGGACCTTCAAGTTCATTTGCTGCTTCAGCTGCGGTAAGAAGAATTTCGGCATACCTCATGTAGATCAGATTTCCACCATCATCATTTGTAGAAGTCACATATCGATTCATCCATTCGTATCTATATTTACCGAAATACCAGGTATCAATTCCAACAAGTTCCTGCTGTGCAATTCCTTCTATAGCCGCACCCCATTCATAAGGTACAGCAGTAACATCTCTACGGGTATCTTCTTCATCAAAATCATAAAAGACAGTAGGCGAAGGTCCAGCGGTACCTCCTCTAGGCTGACCGGTAAACTGGTCTACACTACGGTGACGTATAGCAAAAGAAAATAAGACACGGCCACGACCATCTGCAAACGGGATTTCCCATAGAGATTCACCACCGGCACTAATATTTTCCTCGTTATAATTTCTCCAGAAACCTTCAAATGAAGGTTCAAGAGAAGCAGTCCCACTATTAATTACATCTCTGGTTTCATCCAGTGCCAGCTTATACATATTTTGAACCGACAGTTCAGGGTCATTACTTCTTCTTACTCCATCGGGATATTGCTGAAAACCACTGGCTACCATTGCCAATCTAGCTCTAAACCCTTTTACAAATGCTTTATTCACACGTTCAACCGTAGAAGTTGCAGGGCTTGCATTTGGCCAGGCTACTAAGGTTGAAGCTTCCCCTAAATCTGCAATAAGCTTTTTATATATAGAATCTCTACTAGTTTTAGGCAAATACAGTGTCTCAGAAGTAATAGGTTCAAAACGAGCCGGCACATCACCCCATGTTTTCATAAGATCGGCATAATACACTGCTCTATAGGTTAGAGCTGCTCCTAAAAGTTGCCCAAATTCAGTACCCGGCTCAGGATTACCATAATTCCTCAGACCGCGTATCACAATATTTGCTCGCTCAATTCCCTGATACATCATCGCCCAGGCATTATTATCTGTATTCATTCTGGAATTACCCGGTTTAGCGTCATAATACACCAGGTCTGCATCTGAACCTTCATCCCCTGCACTATAATTATATTCTACATCTGTATTAAATCCGTAATACGGAATGAATCTACCTCGGTAAGAATTCGTTTGTCCCATTGGCTCCAGGATTCCATCTACTGCTCCCTTTGCTAAACCAACCGTCGAGAAAATAGTCGATTCATCCAGGCTTGATTTTGCCGGCGCTTCTAAAAAGTCATTATCTAAAAAATCTTCCTCACATGATACAATAAAGCATGTCACGAGAATTACCGAACAGATTTTTATTATGTTTTTCATTATCATCTAATTTTAAAAATTAAGGTTTAAACCGAATACTACTTGTCTATTTCTCGGAAATGGCGAGTAATCAACTCCCGGTGTAAGCGGGGTATTTCTCCTGGTAGAAACTTCAGGATCAAGACCGGAATAATCAGTTAAAATAAATACATTATTCGCCGTCGCGTAAAATCTCAGGGTCGTAATGTTATATTTAGAAACCAGTGAATTTGGCAGGGTATATCCTAAGGTAAGTGTGTTCAACCTCAGGAAGGAGCCATCTTCTACTGCCCAATCACTAAATACGTAATTACGCATATATGGAGACCACATAGTAGTGTTTGCATTGGCAGCTGCAAGCGCATCAGGATCGGTTATAAGCTCACCGGTTTCAGGGTTAAGGTTTGTCCACCTTGTGCCATCTGCCATAGCCGTAGTTAGGTTTCTATACTGGCTGTTTTCATTAGCAGTTGTAAATTGAACCTTATTTGCGTTATAAACATCATTTCCCACGCTAAAATTAAAAGCTGCTGAAAAATCAAATCCGTATGCATACGCATCTATAGCAAAACCTCCTGTAAAATCTGGGTTTGCATCGCCAATAAGTGAATTATCATTTATATCTACAACTCCATCGCCAGTGATATCCTTCAATTTTAATGACCCAGGCATTACCTCGCCAACAACATCACTATTATCTACCACATCAGGCTTCAACGTATAGGTGTCTGTTGCAGGATCAAAGTCAAAATCTGAAACTTCATAACGACCGTCATTTCTGTAACCATACATAGCTCCTACAGGTTGGCCAACCCAAACGGCATAATCACTACCAATTTGTGAAGAAGCCCAGCCAGAGTATTCCTGGTAATCTTCTAATGTACCTAAGGAATTAATCTTGTTCTTGTTTGCAGACATATTAAAGGCGAAACTTAATCCGTAGTCTTCTTTCGTAATCGCGTTTATATTCAAAGAACCTTCTACACCAGTGTTCTGGATCTCTCCAAGATTTCTATATTGAAAATCATAGCCAGATCCAGGAGTACGAAATGCAAGTAACAGGTCTGTAGTTATATTTTTATAGGCCTCAATACTTCCTCTTAACACTCCATCGAACATTTCAAAGTCAAGACCAGCATTTTGAGTTACCGTAGTTTCCCATTTAAGATTTGGATTAGCCAGTACTCGTGAAGCCGACCAATAATTTGGAATTTCATTTAAATAGGTAGTGGTATTAGATTGAAAACTTTGCACGGTTTGACCTGCCGGAATATTATTATTACCAGCCTCTCCATAACTTAACCTCAACTTAAGAGCATTCAACCATTCTACATCATTTAAAAAGGCTTCCTCATTTATCTTCCAAGCTACTGCAGCCGATGGGAAATACCCCCAACGATTATCACCAAGGAATTTACTTGAACCATCTGCCCTGTAAGTAGCAGTAAGTAAATATTTGCTTTTATAATCATAGTTAACACGACCAAAGAATGATAAAAGCTTATCATCCGGGCGATAAAAATTATCAACAGATTGAGGAGTACCCTGTGTTGTTAATCTTCTTGTAGTTTCAAAATCGAAGTCATTAGGAAACCCCTGAATTTCTGAAGTTTCTTCATTATCCTTAGTGATGATCATTTCTTCACCTAATAATACTTTAAGATTATGGTCTTCATTAAGGAAGTTGCCGAAATCATAATTAATAGTATTAGCATTCCTGAAACTCTCACGTTTTCTATCGCTATAAACCAAAGATGGTAAGCCCTGGTTTTCTGCAGACGGTCTATTGTTTGAGTAATAGGTAGAGCGACCATAATACCTGTAATCCTGTTCTATGCGGTAATCCAATCCAAAATCTGATTGGAATCTCAAATTATCAATTATATCCCAACCAAAACTTCCTAACATATTATAATTCCTTCTAAGCTGCTGTCTTTGGTTATCATCTGTAGCCACAAATGGATTTATTAAATAACTTGCGACAGCCCCTTCAGTATCTGCCCTGGTTGTGGTAAGACCTGAGATTGGAATAGGAGAATATTGAACACTATACTTCAAGCGTGAATCTGCAGAAGAAATCTCATTTTGCTCATTAGCTCCTCCTCCGTTGATCTCTGTGTCTGAAAACCTAACTGTAAAGGATAAATCTACTTTTTCCCCTGCCTGACTTTTTAAAGCAAGAGATAGGTTATCCCTTTTAAAATCCGAACCAATCATGATAGTATTAACATCATAATGAGCATAATTAAAGTTGAAGCTGGCTTTCTCAGAACCTCCTCTAATGGCTAAATCATGGCTCTGAACTTCACCCATATTGCCGTAAACTTGTTTTTGCCAGTTATTTCCCTCCTTACCTTCATATAAATCATAATCCTGCCACAAGCCAAAATATCTTTCATAGGAGTCAATATTTTCGGAATCTCTAAGTAAAGCATACTCATATTGCCACTTAACAAAGTCTTCCGGACTTAAAACATCCAGCGTATTAGCAATTTTTTGAAATCCGTAGAAAGTGTTTAAATTCACACTTACTTTACCACTTCTTCCTTCTTTGGTGGTAATGATGATTACACCATTAGCCCCTCTGGAACCGTAAATAGCGGTAGAGGAGGCATCTTTTAAAACGGAAATACTGGCAATATCTGTTGGGCTAATATCACTCATGCTTCCAACCGGGAATCCATCTACAATAATAAGAGGTGAACTATCTTGAGTTAAGGATCCGTTCCCTCGAATTCTAATATTAACCTGGGCATCTGGAGAACCTTCAGTTGAAAGTACCTGTACACCAGGAAGCCTACCGGTTAAGGCCTCAGCAACGCTTGCTCTTCCCTGTTCGGCTAATTCATTTCCGGAAATAGATACTACAGAACCCGTTAAATCTGATTTTCTGGTTGTACCATATCCCACAACAACAACCTCATCCAAGGCATTTGAATCTACAAGAAGGTCGATATTAACAGTGCTTCTGCCATCCACACTAGTCTCGAGTGTTTGAAAACCAACATAACTAAATACTAATACAGCATCTTGACCAGATACCTGAATGGAATACTCACCATCAAAATTAGTAACCGCTCCATTAGAAGTACCTTTCTCTAATATAGTAACTCCGGCTAACGGCATTTTAGAATCTGCGGCAACCACAGTACCATTAATTTCAGTATCCTGAGCAAAGACCATATTTGTACCAAGAAGTACACATACCAATAGAAAGGTATGTAACTTATATTTTATCCTATTTTCCGGAAAACCCGAAAAGAACGAAATCGTTTTAGTAAAAACTTGTTCCATAAAAATTAGTTAGTTAAAATTAATAGTTAGTGCTCTTTCACTCCTTTTATAACCTTATCGAGTATTGGTTAAAAAACACTTGGTTTAAATGTTAAAAATTAGTTATTAAAACAGCACAAAATCCCAATTATGGGATGCTATGGCTGAATAACTTCTATTATTCTTAATATTTTAATAATGCAATCGATTACGTAAATATATTTATTAATTACTAATTACAAAATTTTTACGGCTAATTTTTGAATTTTTCTGATTCAAGAGCTGCCTAATTATAGAATAAATAGGTTTTATGGCTGTATTTTTTAGGATTTCAAAATATATTGACTAGAATCATTGACATATTTCCCAACTATCCCCTATAATGTAATCGATAACATTATTGTTATTATATTGGATTCCTAAAGAATACCCTTTATGAAAAATCACATAACTTTAAAGGAACTGGCCAAGCAATTAGACCTGTCTGTAAGTACCGTTTCTAAAGCTCTTAATGACAGCCCCGAGATAAGTTCTTTAACGAAGAAGAGAGTTAAAGAACTTGCAGACATCCACGAATATTTTCCAAATAGCTTTGCCCAGGGGCTAAAATTCAAAAAGACCAGAACTTTGGGAGTAATAGTTCCGGCTATTCTATCCAATTTCTTTTCTATGGTCCTGGATGGTATAGAAGAGAAAGCTTCTCAACTTGGTTATAAAGTCATTATATGTATTTCTAAGGAATCTATACAAAAAGAGAAACAAGCGGTTGAAATGCTCATAAGGTCCCAGGTAGATGGAATATTGATATCTCCTTCCAAAGAAACCCAAGCGACTTTAAAAACTGATCACCTTAACCTTCCTAAAAAATTTGATATTCCCATTGTAATGTTCGATAGGCTCATTGAAGGTATTGAAGCCGATAAAATATCAATTAATGACACTCTTGAAGCTGAGCTTGCGACGATGGAACTCATCAATTCCGGTTGCAAGCAGGTTTGTTACTTCTCCGGAATTTCGAATACAAGTGTAAATGAAAATAGAATCGAGGGCTATACAAAAGTGGTTACTCAAAATGATTTCGAACCAAAGATCCTTGAGGTAAATTGTGACAACTTTCCAGTAGCAGAGTTAAAAAAACTGCTGAAGAATAAACAACTGGACGGTATAATAACTTCAGATGAGCTTACTACAATCCTCACAGCAAGAAATATTCTGGGTTGTGGCTATACAATTCCGCATGAAGTTTCTCTAATTGGTTTTACAAATGGAAAAATGGGGGAAACTTTTATCCCGTCATTAACTAGTATAGATCAAAAAGCTAAAGAACAAGGTGAACTTGCGGTGAGTACCATGGTAGATAGAATAGAAGGTATACTGCCACCTGAACCAGTATCTTTTATTCTTAAAGCGCAAATAATACAGCGCGACTCAACTAGAAAATTTGGAATAAAAGATGACGCCTTTGTATAAACTTATAAACTTCCTGATACACCTAACTTTCGGTGTCTTGTCAATTATGGATTTCTAATTGAAACATATTCTAGGCTGTTATACTTTGCTATTATACGATCAGATAATATCAAAAAAAATAAGCCCTCAATAATGAGATGATTAACAGGCTTTTGGTTTGAGGTATGCCCTTCCTAGTAGCCTCACCAGGAATCGAACCTGGATCTAAAGTTTAGGAAACTTCTATTCTATCCATTGAACTATGAGGCCGGTTGCCACAAAAATAAGCGGTTTCAGCTAGAAAATAAAAATGCATCCCTAAATATTCAATTTTCTAAAATTTATTTAAAATATTATATTAAAGGTATCTATAAATCATGATTAATGCGGTTAGCAATTACACTATTTACCAGTTTCTTTTTACTGTTTCAAACCAGTTGCAGCTCAGGAAGAACTCATAACGAAGAGAAATATTATGGCATCATCAAGCCGGCCGGAATTACAACTTACCAATATGGAACCCACAGACTAGAAGCGCAAAGTGACTTTTACGCACTTAAAAGCGATACTGTGAACCTGGAAGAATATGAAGATCAGGAAGTAGAAATTACGGCTTCTCGCATAGAAGGCTACCCGGTAGATGGTGGCCCGGTTTATCTTCTAGTAACAAAAGTTAAAAATTAACTGAATACCAGAGCAGACTTGTCTTTAAGGCAGCATAATTTTAGATTTGCCCTAAAAATCTTTGCTTTGAAAAAATTTACCTTACTATTACTTTTCTCTTTATTTTTCAATTTTAATGCGCTGGCCCAGGTCGATGGTGATCAATTGGGTGGGTGGTATATGTATTTCTGGAACACAGATCTTGGCGAATCAAGATTTGGACTCCAGGGTGATGTGCAATATCGAAACTGGGATGTTATTGGTGACCTTGAACAATTATTGTTAAGGGCTGGCGTTACTTACCGCGCTAATGAAAACATCCTGCTAACTCTGGGTTATGGAAATATAACCACGGGAGCCTTTGGCGACTCCAATGATACTTCCTCTGAAAGCAGGATCTACCAGGAAGCTCTGTTTCCGCATAAAATTTCTGAAAGAATTTACCTTAAACATAGATTTAGATATGAACAGCGCTGGGTAGAAGACCAGGATTTCAGGACGAGATATCGTTACAACCTGTTCATTAATATTCCCTTTAATCAGCCTAACTTAAACAAAGATGCCATTTACCTGGCTCTGTATAACGAAGTTTTCATCAATGGTCAGCGGGATATTGGGAATGGACGTAATGTAGAAATTTTTGACCGCAATAGATTTTATTCCGCGTTGGGTTATGCTTTAAAAGACAATCTGAAAATCCAGGCTGGGTATATGTTGCAAAGCACTAATTCTGTAGATAAAGGCCAGCTGCAATTAAGCCTGCATCATTCTTTCTAAAGTCTGCTGTAGAATCTATATCTTTAAGCATTCACGCAAGCCGGAAATTATGAACAGACTATTACTATTTTTTTGTTTTCTTAGCATAACCTCACTTTCTTCACAGAATATTAATGCTGAAAAAGATGCGTTTGCTCATACCTATTCTATCGTAGCCAGGGATACCGTTACCGGTGAAATGGCAGTTGGAGTGCAGAGTCACTGGTTTTCGGTTGGTTCTATAGTTTCCTGGGGTAAAGCTGGTGTAGGAGTTGTGGCCACCCAATCTTTTGTAAATCCTGCTTACGGACCTGAAGGCCTGGAATTAATGGCCAGCGGAGTTTCTGCGGAACAGGCTTTAACCCAATTGGTTGAAAAGGATGAAGGTAGAGCATTCAGGCAGATCGCATTTTTGGACGCTAACGGAAATGTTTCCGGATTCACCGGAAAGAATTGCGTAGAAGCAGCTGAAGATCTTCAGGGAAAGAACTTCTCGGTTCAGGCTAATATGATGATCAACGATAAGGTTGTTCCAGCCATGGCTGAAGCATTCGTTCAATATTCAGATTATCCACTGGCAGAAAGAGTTGTTGAAGCTTTAAAAGCTGCCCAGGAAGCAGGAGGCGATATACGCGGTAAACAATCTGCTGCACTTATCGTGGTTGGTCCTGAAAGAACAGATAAAAGCTGGGAAGACAAAAAGATAGATCTTAGAGTTGATGATCATGAAAATCCTATTCAGGAATTATCAAGACTATTAAAGGTCGCCAGAGCCTATGAGCATATGAACAAAGGTGATCTTGCTGTAGAAGCCGGAGATATGGAAAAAGCGCTTAAAGAATATGGCACTGCCGAAAAAATGTTCCCGGAAAACCTCGAGATGAAATTCTGGAAAGCAGTTGCCCTAGCTAACAGCGGTAGAATAGAGGACGCTAAACCGATCTTTAATATTGTTTTTGAAGCAGATAAGAACTGGAAAGAGATGATCACCAGGTTACCACCTTCCGGAATTCTAACAATTTCAGAAGCAGAGCTAAAAGAAATTACCGAATAATTTAAATATCTTTATATCATAAAATACTTAGTTATGAAAAGAATACATCACTTACCCGTTATAATGATCTGTCTTTTATCTGTGTTGATCTATTCCTGCAAGGATGAAGAAAAAAACGAGCAAAAAGAAGAGGCAGTTACCGAGACATCTTCTTCTGAAAAGATGAAGGAAGAAATGGCGAAAAGTTCTGATACAAAATACAATCCTGCTCACGGTGAAGAAGGACATAGATGTGATCTTCCGGTTGGTGCACCACTAGACCAGGCAACAACATCGTCTACAAATAATACAGATATGACCACTTCACCCGTAAGACTTCAAAGTGCTACGCCAAAGATCAATCCTGCACATGGAGAACCTGGTCATGATTGCAGTGTTCCTGTTGGATCTGAACTAAACTAAAAATATCTATTTCCAGATTGTTCCATTAGAAATTATTTGGCTTATGTTGGGACCTATTGTGTATGAGTACTACTAATTTCTATGCTAATCTCGAAATTCGGGATACTTCTTTAAGTGCTCTTCTAGGTGCAGAGAAAAATTTTAAGGAATTACCAGAGGACTGGTATATTCTGGTTGCTGATATTCGCAATTCTACCCAGGCGGTTAAAAACGGTAATCATAATCACGTTAATCTTGTCGCTACGGGATGCGTTATTGCTGTTTTAAACCTGGCAGAAATGCATAATCTAAACGTTCCTTTTTTCTTCGGAGGAGATGGGGCTACTTTTCTAATTCCTGAAGTGATCCTCGCACAATCCCTTTCAGTATTACAAAAGCATAATCTAAATTCTGAAAAGAACTTTGGTTTTAGTCTGGCCATTGGCAGTTATAGTATAGCTAGTGTGTATAAAGACAATATAGACCTGAAGATAGCAAGAGTGAAAGTGAACCAGGTAATGAATATCCCGGTAGTTCTGGGAAATGGTCTTCAATATGCTGAAGAAAAGATCAAAAATAATCCTAACACACAGGAGATATCTCCAGATTCTACGCCTCTTGATCTCGAGGGGATGGAATGTAAATGGGATCGCATTAAACCCCCATACAAAGATCAGGAAGTAGTTAGTTTGATCATTTCGGGATGCGAAGAAGCAGATTTTTCCAGAGTATATTCCAAAGTGATGAAAGCTATAGATGAGATCTACGGCTCCATTGGAAAAAGAAAACCTATTTCAATCAAAAGGCTTAAGATAAAAGCCGGACTCCAAAGGATCAAAGATGAAATGAAGGCAAAACTGGGAACCTGGAACTTCGCAGTTTTCATAAAAAGCTTTCTGATCGCAAATTTTGGAGAGATCTATCTGAAAAAGACAAATGCCGGTAAAAGCTATATGCTGAAATTAGTTGAACTCTCTGATAATTTAACCCTGGATGGGAGAATAAATACGGTGATCACAGGAAATAGTTCCCAGAGAAAAAGGCTTATAAAGTACCTGGATAAACTTGAAAATCTTGGCCTTATTAAATACGGCCACCATGTAAGTAAGGAAAGCATCATGTCCTGTTATGTAAAGGATATGAGCTCAGATCAACACATTCATTTTATTGATGGTGGTGATGGCGGATATACAAAGGCAGCTAACCAGCTGAAGTTGAAATTTCAGGATTAACTGCCTTTATTAAATTTTAGTCTTCAAGCATACCTGCTCTCTCAGCATCTCTGGCTTCTGGCCAGCTCATCTGCTCTCCTGTTCTTTTACTTACAGGTAATTTAATCTTTTCTCTAGAGGTCCTTTCTGGATCTTCACTGGCCATATAGGCCAAAACTGCCGTTAAGATCACATTATTCTTAACATCATCAAAAACGATCTTATCATAAGTATCTCTGTTCGTATGCCAGGTATAATTCCAGTAATCCCAGCTTAAAGAACTTAAATTGAATGCAGGTGCACCAGCAGCAACAAAAGATGCATAATCTGATCCTCCTCTACCTGGAGTACCCGGGAAATTTGTTTCGATATGTTTGGTCACATCCTCTGGGACTTCATACAACCAGCTTCCTATGTAATCATAAGAATTAAGAAATCCGTTTCCAGAAATATTTACAACTCTACCTGTTCCGTTATCCTGGTTGAATAATGCCTGAACGTTCTCTACAATTTCCGGGTGATCCTTTACAAAAGCGCGTGAACCGTTAAGTCCCTGCTCTTCACTCCCCCAATGTCCAACCAGAATAGTTCTTTTTGGATTAGGATAGAATTTCTTCAGTATTCGCATTGCTTCCATCATTACGATAGTACCGGTACCATTATCTGTTGCTCCGGTAGCTCCATCCCAACTGTCAAAATGCGCGGAAAGAATCACATATTCTTCTGGCTTTTCAGTTCCCTTGATCTCTGCTATAGTATTAAAGGTTGGTACTTCTCCAAGTTCTGAAGATTCCGCAACTACTTTTATGGTTGGTTTATTACCGTATTCCGCTAGTCTGTATAGAAGTCCATAGTCTTCCAGGGAAACATCTATAGTAGGAACTTCTTCTGTAGAAGCCGAAAAGATCTTGTTTACTCCAAAACCTCTGGACCAGTAAGAACTAATAATTCCTTCTGCTCCAGCATCTTCCAGAGCTTTTGGTAATTCTCTTCTGGAAAGTCCCGTTTTTCTTAGTCTTTCATCCCATAATTTATCCAGAGAATCTCTGTCTTTTTTCATTTTCTCAAAAGATTCTTTTGTAGCCCATTCTTCCCAGTTATCATCTGGTCTTCCTGTTGGCTGTGGCATAGAGATCATCACAAATTTGCCTTTCACAGATTTCAGTTTTTCAACAAAATCAAGAGAATCGCTTGCTTCCGGAAGGATCATAACCTCAGCAGTCACTCCTTTCTTACCTGTAGAAGGGCTCCAGGCAAGTTGTCTGGCCTCAAGACTTTGTACTCGAGGTGAAATTAGGTCTACATGAGTAATTCCTCTTTCCCAGCCTTTCCATTTTCCCCATTCTTCATTTCTGGCAGATATATCCCAGCTATTGTATTTTTTTACAGCCCAGTCATTGGCATTTTTCATTTGTGGAGTTCCAACAAGACGCGGACCTACTACATCCATAAGTTCATGTGCCAGTACTTCTAATTGAGAATTTTCGTTTACCTCTGTCACGATCTTACTAACCATTTCCTGTTTAGTTTGTGCAGAGAACTGTATTACCGAAAAGAAAAGAAGAATTCCAGTAACAGTAATTTTTTTAATCATAAATAAATGTTTTGGTGGTAAATATTTGGTTTACAATATCGGCTTTTTATAAAACCTTTGAAATTAGACCCTGGGAAGTGCCTAAGGTTTAAACCACATTCAAAATTTAGTTATATTGGCAATCCTTAATTTAGATTGAAACGATTTATTTATGTTCAGAAGTTTTTCTACCGCGTTCCTGATTTTTGCAGGAACCTTATTCTCTTTTTCCCAGACTTCAGATCTAAGCGTACAAAAGATCATGCAAGATCCCAGCTGGATGGGAACTTTCCCCCAAAATGTTCGTTGGGGTATTCATAATGAGAATATTTATTTTGATTATAATCCTGAAAAAAACACTTCAGATTCCCTTTATAGAATTGAAATTGATAACCCAGAGAAGATCCTGAAGGTTACGGCTTCAGAAAAGCAACAGCTAATTCCTGAAAGTGGTGATTTCAATTCTACCGCATCCAGGAAGATCTATATTAAAGATGGAGACCTGTATTTATATGACCTTAAATCACGAACCAGCAAGGAACTTCTGGATCTTTCTTTTGCAATTAATTCTCCCGAATTTTTAAAAAATGAAGATCAACTGGTTTTTCATGCGGAAGACAATGCATTTGTTTATGATCTGAAAACAGGAAGCATCAAACAACTTACACATTTTAAAAAAGGTTCTTCCAAAGAGGACAAGGAAGATAAAATTTCAGAAAAAGATGAGTGGTTGCAGAATGAAAATATCGAGCTTCTACAGGTAGTTAGAGAAAGAAAAGAAGAAAAAGAAAATTCTAAAGCTTACCGGGAATCTATTGCTGAAGATGAATTCGAATTCTATTTAAAAGGTAAAGACCTGGGAAATCTCCAGGTATCGCCTGATGCAAAGTACGCTGGATTCAGCTTAATAGAAAGGGAAAGAGGAAAAAGCACAGACGTTCCAGATTATGTAGATGAGAGTGCTTATACCGAAAATTTATCTGCGCGCAGTAAAGTTGGTGACATGGAATATACCGCAGAACTCGGCATCTATAATTTTGAAAAAGATACTGTAATTATAGTAGACCTTTCGAACTTATCCGGGATTAGTGATTTACCAGATTATACCGAAGACTACCCCGATCGTGAGTGGAAAGAAGAACCTAGAAAGGTTATTCCTTCCCAGGTCAAATTTTCAGAAAATGGCGAAAAAGCAGTAGTAAATATAAGATCTACAGATAATAAAGACAGGTGGATAGGCCTAATAGATCTTAAAACCGGAGAAATTAAATCCATAGAAAGACAAAGTGATAACGCCTGGCTTGCAGGTCCCGGAATTGGCTATACCTACTACGGATATGAGGAAATGGGATGGCTGCCAGACAACAAGCACATCTATTTTCAAAGTGAGGAAACAGGATATTCCAACTTGTATATCCTCAATGTTGAAACCGGAAAGAAAACTAATCTTACCCCGGGTGATTATGAGGTCTTTGACCCTATCATATCAAAGGATGAAAAAAACTGGTATTTCACTTCTTCTAAAACCCATCCCGGCGAAAGACATTTCTATAAAATGCCATTAATGGGTGGAAAAATGGAGCAACTTACTTCGATGACCGGAAAAAATGAGGTTAAATTATCACCAGATGAAAAACATCTGGCTATTACTTATTCTTATATGA
Source organism: Christiangramia echinicola DSM 19838 (assembly GCF_000423065.1). Lineage (GTDB taxonomy): Bacteria > Bacteroidota > Bacteroidia > Flavobacteriales > Flavobacteriaceae > Christiangramia > Christiangramia echinicola. The sequence continues at coordinate 460,888 of NZ_AUHG01000010.1, read as the reverse complement.
ATTCGCCTGAAGAACTTTATTTAAAACCAAATAAGGCCAGTGCTGAAGCTAAGAAATTAACCAGCGGACAATCAAGCGAATTTTCAGCATACCACTGGAGAGAGCCTGAACTTATAAAGTTTGAAGCTCGTGACGGAGCCATGGTTCCTGCGAGGCTTTATGTGCCTGAAGGGAATGTGAAAAATAATGCTGCGGTTGTATTTGTACATGGTGCAGGATATTTACAAAATGCCCATAAATGGTGGTCCAGTTACTTCAGGGAATATATGTTCCATAACCTGCTTACCGACCTTGGTTATACCGTAATTGACATAGATTACAGAGGTAGTGCGGGCTACGGTAGAGATTGGAGAACCGGAATCTATCGACATATGGGAGGCAAAGATCTTACCGACCAGGTTGACGGAGTAAAATATCTTTTAGAAAATCATGATATCGACCCGGAAAAAGTTGGGATCTATGGAGGTAGTTATGGTGGCTTTATCACCCTAATGGCCATGTTTACCGAAGCCGATATTTTTAAAGCCGGTGCCGCTCTTAGATCTGTTACAGACTGGGCACATTACAACCACGGTTATACTTCAAATATCCTTAATGAACCATCAAAAGATCCAATCGCCTATCGACGTTCCTCTCCGATTTATTTTGCTGAAGGACTTAAAGGAGATCTATTGATCGCCCACGGAATGGTAGACACCAATGTACATTATCAGGATGTGGTAAGGCTCGCCCAGAGACTTATCGAACTAGGAAAAGAAGATTGGGAAATGGCCGTTTACCCGGTTGAAGGTCATGGTTTCGTGGAACCAAGCAGCTGGACCGATGAGTACAGGAGAATACTCGAATTATTTAATGAAAGTTTATTAGAGAAATGATAGATATAGATTTTGTAAGAAAGCAATTCCCTGCATTAAAGCAAGATTTTGTCTTTATGGATAATGCCGGTGGCTCACAGGTATTGGGCAAAGTAGTAGAGTATATCAGCGACTATCTTGTAAATCATAATGTGCAGCTTGGTGCTTCTTATAAGGTTTCTGCTGAAGCTGGCAAGAAGCTGAAACATGCAACTTCCAGAATTACTGAACTTTTAAACGCTTCCAGAGATGAGGAAATTGTTATTGGTTCTTCTACTACAATGCTCCTAAGAATTCTGAGTCTTACCATTAGTCAGCAATGGAAGAAGGGCGATGAGATCATTGTAACTGATACAGAGCACGAGGCTAATGTTTCCCCTTGGATGGATCTTAAAGAAAAAGGCTTTGAGGTAAAAACCTGGAAAGTGAATACGGAAACTCTCGAGCTGGATATCCAGGATCTGAAGAAATTAATGACCGAAAAGACCAGGCTCGTTGCAGTTACTCACGCTTCCAATGTCCTGGGAACTATCAATCCTGTTAAACAGATCGCTAAAGAAGTACATGCTGCAGACGCTTTAATTTGTGTTGATGGTGTAGCTTACGCCCCGCATAGAAAAGTAGATATCCAGGAGCTGGATGCCGATTTTTACACTTTTAGCTGGTACAAAACCTACGGACCTCATTTGGCGGTTATGTATGGTAAATATGATGAACTGGCAAAACTGGAAAGTCTCAATCATTATTTTATAGGAAAGGATACTATACCCTATAAATTACAACCTGGTAATATGAATTTTGAACTCACTTATGGTACGATTGGGATCATAGAGTATTACGAAGAAATGTACAGGCACCATTTTGAAAATAACACTGTAGATTTTTCAGAAAGACTGAATAAAACATTTCAAATCATTGCCAAACATGAAGAAGATCTAGCTTCACTGGTACTAAATTACCTTAATGGCATTCCAGAGATCAGGATCATTGGAAATACTTCTGCAGATGCTTCGCTCAGAGTACCTACAATATCTTTTATTCATGAGACTTTAAAAAGCGATGAGATCGTGGAACAGGTAGATGAGCACAGAATAGGAATAAGATTCGGTGATTTTTATGCCAAGAAATTAATTGAAACGCTAGGCATTGAAGACAGGAATGGTGTAGTACGCGTAAGCCTCGTGCACTACAACACGAAAGAGGAAGTAAACAAATTGATAAAGGTTTTCAGAAATATTTTCTAGAAAATTAGCTACCGGTAATAATAACGGTTAAGGCGATTAAGAGGTATTTTAACACCTAAATACACAGCTACTCTCCTGGCATTATCACTTACAACCTCTATTATTTCAGTTTGTGCCCCAAGCTCAAATGTGATATGATTTCTTATACGATAAGAAGTCGATAACTTTACAGGTAAAGTGATCACTTTAATATCTTCTTCAGCCACTCTTGAACCATAATCTGGTGATTCCTGGATAAATGCTGCACCAATCCCTGCTCCAAAATACCAGTTTTGTATATGCCTGAAGGGATCAAAATTGGCATAAGGCATAAATGTTATAGAATTATAATATTCTCCGGCGAGCTCTGCTGAAGTTGTTCTCTGGAAATAAAGTTCTGTACCCAAACCAAGTTTAGGTTTGAAATAGTAGATAAAATAAACACCTACTGCGTAGCTAGGCTCAAATCCTGAAAAACCCTTATCATCACCTTCTCCTCCCACAAAAACACTATTGGAAGCATACAAAGTGGTATGCTCATAATTAACCATAGGGCCAATTTCATAATCCTTATATCGTTGCCCGAATGCATTAATAGCAAAAAGGAAAATAAGAGAGAACAGTAAATTTTTAGCCATAGTTAGAATTCCTTTTCAGGTAGGAAAAGTAGGGAATTAATAAATCGAATTTAAAAAATAAGCCTGAATCTGTCAAACTGAATTTATTTCATTCAAAATAAACAATTATGAATTACAATATTAAAAGTTTAAACAATTCATAAAGTTTTAAATTATAGCGAAATGAGTTAATTAAAACCTCAATACTTTTAAGTTTTTATTAAGATATTAATATTTTCGAGGACATTTTAAAAAAGACAAACAATGAAATTAAGAAATTACTTAAGTTATTTAGCAATTGCATCAGTAACTCTTGGGTTAACCTCCTGTGAAAAGGATGAAACTCCTCTAGAAAATTCAACAGTAGAAAGTTCAGAAATTAGCACAAAAACAAAAGGATTTGATAATCTTTTTAAGCAATCATCCAATTTGAAAATTGAGACGAATACTGTTCAGGATTTAAATTTTGTAATTCCAGCATTCGATGCTGTGGAACCATCTGCATGTTCAACTACTGCATTTAATGATGTTACTTCATCTGCATACAATGAACTTGTTGGTTCTATCCTTCAAATATGGGATGGACAAAACTATACTCCAGTAATAGACCTTATTTACGCAGATTACTTTACTATCAACAATTATGCGGCACAATTAGGAATCAACGTAGATTACTTCGGAAAAGATGGTGAATACACAAAATATGTAAATAACGAAAAAAGAAGTCTGGAGAAATTCTGGCAAACTCCTGATATGTTCAGAGTACATGGTCAACACACTGAAACACTTGATAATCTAGCCGTAATCGAATTCATGTACACTAATTACAGTGATTTAGGACTTATTGCTGATGACCCTATATTAGATGAAAACGACGAGATCATACAGGAAGGTGCTACAATTGAAGAGCTACTAAGTATTGCTGAGAAATTTAATACCGAAAGCAATCAAATTCCTGAGAACGTCGTATATGCATCAGATGCTTTTGCAACATTTGGAGGAACGATCGTTCTAGGTGATGGAATCATTGAATTATTATCGAGAACAGGATTAGAAGATAAGATCGTGATCTCCAGTATCCTTTCTCATGAATGGGCCCATCAATTGCAATTCACTAATTTCGGAGCATGGGAATATCCCGTTGCAGCATTTTCAAACACTCCGGAATCTACGAGAATAACAGAATTAGAGGCAGATTTCTTAACCGGATTCTATCTTACACATAAAAGAGGTGGAACTTATAACTGGAAACGTGTAAAAGAAGCTCTGACTAACTTTTACTTTATTGGTGATTGTGGGTTTGACAGCAATGGTCACCACGGTACTCCGGTACAACGATTGAAATCTGCAAAAGCTGGATACGATTATGCTCAGTCTATTCAGGAAAAAGGATTTTTACCTGATGCTACGGAAGTTCATGCGGAGTTCCTGCAGAATTTCGAAAACATTCTATAATTCCTGATATTAAGAATTATTAAAAAGCCCTGCGATCGCAGGGCTTTTTTTATTTTATAACTTCTTCAAGTCTTTGATTTCAGATTTATCTGCTTCCATAATACTAATGGCGTAACCACCGCCCGGAGCCGATTTTTGAGATAATTCAGACTTACTGTTAACTCTGTATTTCTTGATCTCATAGGCCTGCGGATTCGTTTTATAATGCGCATCTGCAGCATCTGAATATACCGTGGCTATATACTTCTTTCCCTTTTCCAGGAAATCAAATTTTATCTTCGAAGTCCTAACTTCATTTCCGTTCACATTTCCAACAAACCAGTTTCCACTACCTTTTTCCTTTCTGGCAACGGTAATGTAATCTCCCGGCTCAGCTTCAAGATAAATACTTTCATCCCAATCAAGCGCTACATCCTTAATAAACTGAAAAGCATCAGGGAATCTATTATAATTCTCAGGAAGATCGGCTGCCATTTGCAATGGACTGTACATGGTTACATACAATGCCAACTGGTTTGCTATCGTACTATTCACGTGAGAATTATTGTCTGGATTCAGTTTGCTGATATCCATTTCAAATATTCCCGGTGTATAATCCATTGGTCCACCAATCAACCTGGTAAATGGTAGAACGGTTACATGATTTGGCTTGGATCCTCCGAACGCTTGAAATTCTGTACCCCTTGCAGATTCATTTCCTATAAGGTTTGGGTAAGTTCTTCTTAATCCTGTAGGACGAACCGCTTCATGAGCATTCACCATCACTTTATAATCTGCTGCCTTTTTCACCGCATAAAGAAAATGGTTCACCGCCCATTGCCCATAATGATATTCACCTCTGGGGATGATATCTCCAACGTATCCGCTTTTTACGGCAGGATAGTCATATTTATTCATGAATTGATATGCCGTATCCATATGACGCTCATAATTTCTAATTGCGCCTGAAGTTTCATGATGCATGATCATTTTCACACCTTTACTTTGTGCATAATCATGAATAGCCTCTACATCAAAATCTGGATAAGGAGTTACAAAATCGAAAACATAATCTTTAGATTTTCCAAACCAGTCTTCCCAGCCTTCATTCCATCCTTCAACCAGAACGCCATCAAAACCATGTTCCGCAGCAAAATCTATATATTCCTTTACATGATCTGTATTTGCAGCATGCTTTCCGTTAGGCTTGGTTTTAGAAAAATCTGTTTCTCCTAACTTCACAGATGGTAACTCATCTGTATAATTCCAACTGCTTTTACCAGTGATCATTTCCCACCAAACTCCAATATACTTCATGGGCTTTATCCATGAAGTATCTTCAATCTTATTGGGTTCATTCAGGTTCAGGTTCATATTAGAAGACAGGATATCCCTGGCATCATCACTTACCATTACTGTTCTCCATGGAGAAACAGCCGGTGCCTGAATGTAACCTTTATTACCAACAGCATCTGGAGTTAACCATGATTCAAAGATCAAATTCTCGTCGTCCAGGTTCAAATTCATCAAAGAGTAATCTATTAAGGCTGCTTCATGAAGGTTGATATACAGGTCATCTTCAGTCTTCATCATTAGCGAGGTCTGCACCCCGGTTTTTGAAAACTGTTCCTGGGAAGCATTATCTGTAAGGGCTACATCAAATTTACCTCTGATCTCTGAAAGTTTTGACTCGGTATAATCATATTCCTGAGAATCATAATCTCCCGGAATCCAGAAAGCAGTATGATCTCCAGTCATTGCAAATTGTGTACGTTCTTCTTCGATCACAAAGTAGACCAGCTTGTCTTGCTGCGGAAATTCATATCTAAAACCAAGACCATCATTAAAAAGTCTGAATCTTATCACCAGTTTTCTTTCCGTAGAAGGCTGATTAAGGCTAACCACAAGTTCATTGTAGTGATTTCTAATTTCTTTTGTTTCTCCCCAAACCGGTGTCCAGGTATTATCAAAAGTAGATTCATCTGTAGATTCGATTGCAAAACCTGAAAGTAGATCTTCCCTGTCCTTTAATGAGAGGCCCAGTTTACTAGTTTTAATCACTTCCTTTCCTTTGTAAGAAAGGGCATAAACAGGAATACTGTCTTCCTGAACTTCAAATTGCATTTCCAGGTTTCCATTTGGAGACTGAAGGCTTTGCGCAATACTATAATTAACTGCGAATAAACAAAAAGTAACGTAGAGTAAAATTTTCTTCATGGTTGGTTTAAAAGTAAAAACCCGGTTAATCCAGGCCCTGATTATAGATATTTATTATAAAATTATCCGATAGCTTGTTTCAGGTCTAAGATAAGATCTTCCTCATCTTCCACGCCCACACTTAGCCTGATTAGAGAATCTACAACTCCTGTTTTCTCTCTATCCTCCTTAGGAATAGAGGCATGCGTCATAGTTGCCGGGTGCCCTGCAAGGGATTCTACCCCTCCAAGAGATTCGGCAAGCGTAAACACCTTCAGTTTTTCAACTAATCTGGTAGCACTTTCCAGGGTGTTCTCTTTAGTAGAAAAGGAGATCATCCCTCCAAAACCTGACATTTGTCTTTTTGCGATATTATGATTTGGATGATCTTCAAATCCAGGCCAGTACACTTTATCGATTTTTGGGTTCGATTTCAAAAATTTAGCAACAGCTTCACCATTTTCACAATGACGTTGCATTCTAAGATGAAGGGTTTTTATGCCACGTAATACCAGGAAACTATCTTGTGGCCCACAAATGGCGCCACTAGCTTTTTGAATGAAATATAATTTTTCTGCCAGTTCTTTATCATTAACCACAAGGCATCCCATTACAACATCACTATGCCCGCCAAGATATTTGGTCGCGCTATGCATAATAATATCTGCACCAAGATCCAGTGGTTGCTGAAGATACGGAGTCGCAAAGGTATTGTCTACCGCAAGTAAAAGATCATGTCTTTTAGCAATACTAGAAACCGCCTCAATATCAATGATATTCATCATAGGATTGGTTGGAGTCTCTATCCAGATAAGTTTTGTCTTCTCATTGATATAATTTTCAATTGCTGACGCATCCTGCATCCCGATAAAGTGAAATTTTATACCCAGATCTTCAAAGATCCTGGTAAACAATCTGTAGGATCCGCCATAGAGATCATTTGTAGTGATGATCTCGTCACCTGGTTTAAAAAGCTTCAATACTGCATCTATCGCCGCGAGTCCGGAACCAAAAGCCAGTCCAAACTCTCCATTTTCGATACTAGCCACAGACTTTTCCAAAGCTGACCTGGTTGGGTTACCACTTCTGGAGTATTCAAATCCTTTATGACCTCCCGGAGTGCTCTGGGAATAAGTACTTGTTTGATAGATTGGAGGCATTACAGAACCATATGCAGGGTCTGTATTCTCCTGGCCACCATGTATTGTTTTAGTATTGAATTTCACTTCCGTAAAAATTTGAAAAACAAATGTAGTGAGCCCGTTGGGCAATCACAAAATTGCCTTTACCTTTATGCTGTTATTTAACACCTAATTATTGTGAGAAGAATTTTGTTTGCCTTTATCGCTGTATTCCTTGTTATTTCCTGCGCAGACGAGAAAAAGGAAAATGAAGAAAACGAAATTAAGGCCCTTTCCTTTTCTTCCAGGACCATTGAAAAAAGACTGAATGATTGCCTTCCTGAAAATGGAGAATGTACTTTCATAAGTCTGACCTATCCAGTTGCTGAAGATGGAAACGGGGAAGCTGAAAAGATAAATAATGAGATCGAAGATATTATAGTTCGCACTATAGATTTTCAGGATGAAGGACACTCTGAAAAGCCGGAAGAATTAGCTGAGAATTTCATCAGGGATTACAAGGAAACCGCCAATGATTTTCCGGAATATGAACTACCCTGGGAAGCAACGGTTATAGGAAAGATCAATTATAGATCACCTTCTATAGTTTCTATTAAATTCAATACAGATATGTTCACGGGTGGAGCCCATGGATACCGCAGCACGAACTATCTTAATTTTGATCCTGAAACCGGTAAAGCTCTTAAAGAATCTGACCTTTTCAATTCAGATTTTATAGATTATGTAGAGAAGGATTTCAGGCAAAAAAAGAATATTCCCGTGGATACAAATATCAATAGTACCGGGATGTTCTTTAAAAATGATGAATTCCACCTACCTGCTAATATTGGGATCAAGAAAGATGAAATCATCTTGCATTATAATGCTTACGAAATAGCTCCTTATTCCGCAGGAAATTTTATTCTAACGTATCCCAAGTCCGAAATCGAACAATACCTGAAGATCAACGAAGAAAAACCTCAGATCTAGTAAAAATAAATCTTTCGAATTGAAATATGCCGGTTATGAAAAAAGTGTATCATCTGTCTACCTGCGACACCTGTAAAAGAATAATTGAAGAACTTGATCTTCCTGAAACTTTTATTTTTCAGGATATAAAAACTGAAGAGATCACTCCTGAACAACTTGAGGAAATGCACGCTCTAACCGGAAGTTACGAAGCCTTATTTAGCAAGAGAGCAAGACTATATAAAGAAAGGGATCTTAAGAATAAAGATCTGAATGAAGCAGATTATAAAAACCTGATCCTGGAACATTACACTTTTTTAAAGCGTCCGGTCATCATTAAGGAAGATGAAATATTTGTAGGAAATTCAAAGAAAACAATAGCTACGGCTAAAGAATCAATTCATGGATAATAGCCGATTAATGGCTATCCTGGCCGCCTTTGCTGCAAGTGCGATCTATGGTGTAAACCATACTATTGCCAAAGGTCTTATGCCTTTATATATTGAACCTTTCGGATTCATTTTATTAAGAGTTACAGGAGCTGCTATTCTATTCTGGATCATTAGTCTTTTCGCCCCTAAAGAAAAGATAGCAACCTCAGACTGGCCAAGAATTTTAGGCTGTGCGGTCTTTGGAATGGTGATCAACATGCTATTCTTTTTTAAAGGCCTAAGTCTTTCCACACCAATAAATAGTTCGGTAATTATTACATTATCCCCTGTAATAGTTCTTATTCTTGGGTCTATACTTATTAAAGAACGCATAACTCTACTTAAAACCCTTGGGATCATCATTGGAATGGGCGGAGCTCTGGTACTGGTTCTTTTTAGCAAAGGAGAGAATTTCAACGCACCTAATATTCCCCTGGGAAATATTCTATTTATCGTAAATGCCTTTTCTTACGGTCTATACCTCATCCTGGTAAAACCTTTAACTAAGAAATATCATGCGATCACTTTAATGAAATGGCTTTTCCTTATAGCGATCTTTATCAATCTCCCGGTTACATATACAGAATTCATGGCGGTAGACTGGCCTAATTTGCCTTTTGACGCCGTCTGGAAAATGGGATTTGTGGTTCTCGGCACTACTTTTATGACCTATTTGCTGAATATATATGCGCTAAAACAATTGTCGCCATCAACTATAAGCGCATTTATTTACCTCCAGCCATTGATCGCCATCACATTTGCAATTTCAGTGGGAGCAGATAAGCTTACCTTGATCAAAGGGTTGGCTGCAGTATTAGTATTTATAGGGGTTTATATGGTTAGTATCAAAAAGACAACTGTAAAATCTTAGTACTTACTAAAGTTCAAAATCGTCATTGGTCCAAGAAAATCCAGCTATTGTAAGAATAATTACTAGTAAGCCTACAACTGAAATTTCGATATTGGCAGGGTGAAAGCTGAATAATTTTTGCCTGAAATTTATTGATATCATCTCTATTGATCTGGTAGCCTAGAAATTATATATGATTTATTCCTGAAGATCCTTTATAGGATTCATCAGGGGCAAGAAACTAACTAATAATCTATTTCGGAAATGATACGTGGAAGCTCCTTTTCAATATCTGAATTTTCAATGCCTTTTTTTGTACGGAAGTAATCTATCAATTCAGAATCTTTAAGATCATAAATTTCATTCATTCCTTTAAGGATCGTAGTTAGATACGTAATATCTGGAGCATTTAATTCATCCTCTAAACAGACCTCACTGGTAAAGGAAACTACCGGCTTTCCCTGGATTTCTCCCAGGTAAAGCAATAGTCCATATCTCCCATCGGTAAAACAATTATAACTTCCTTCTTTCTTGAGCTTATCAAAATCAATGAAAATCTCACCTTCAAACTTAAGCTCCTGTCTTACCAGATCTATAAACTGGCCGGAATTTATAAGGTAGGTTCTACCAAAAGTCCTTGCTGTAGCGTCTTTTTCAGGCTTCAGAAAACAAATACCTCCACCATTCCAGGTTGGGGACTCCTTAGCAAAATACATTTCATGATCTATCGTGATCTTTCTACTTTGCTTAGGCTTAGACTTATCTGTGCACCCAATAAAGTGTTTAAGAGCGCCCGGTGGCGTACCCCCATTTATATAACAGAGAAACCGTTCTTCCCGGATATTAGAACCATAACAAGCATACCATACTTCATCAATTCCTTCAGCCATAAAATTTTAGAGATCTTTTAATTCTTCTGGAGAAAGGTTTTCAGGTCTTTTTCCATATTTGCGGGTATCTTCTTTAGTAAGGATCCTGAAGTCCCTGGTTTTGGGAGTGTGATCTAATTGATCAAAAAGTTCCTTAGGTAAAGTGGTTAACTTTCGCTCCTCAAGATCTATCCATGAACCCATCATTTCACATGAAGCGCAGTTATTCCCTTTATGATCGTAGATCTTATGAATAAATTCAAAGTACATTCCATCTTTAGATAGTCCGCTTAATTCCAGAGTTACAGTAACAGGCTCCCCGGCAAAAATTTCTTTAAAATAATAGATATGCTCATAAAAAACGATGGGCCCAAGATTGTAATGAGAAAGCTGTTTCTGCCCGAATCCATTTTCAGTTAAAAAACCCATTCTGGTATGGCTCATAAAATTGATGAAAGCTGAATTTGCCAGGTGCCTGTTAGCATCCAGATCGCTCCATCTTATTTCGAATTTCTTTGTATACATATCTTCAATTTATTCAAAACTACCAATAATTCTTATGCGTGCATACCTTATTTTACCTAAGTTTATATTAAAATTAAAAAGATGCCGGTCCTTACAGGAAATTATGTTCCCCCGGGAATTTTTAAAAATGCCGATGCCTCCACTATCTATGCCGCTACCTTAAGAAAGGTAGATATTTCTGAATATAAAAGAGAGCGGATAGAACTTAGCGATGGTGATTTTTTAGACCTGGATTGGAGTTATTCCAGCGATGAAAATTCTGATAAATTGGTTATCCTTTTACATGGTCTGGCTGGAAAAACAGATCGTCCTTATATGAAAGGAATGGCTCGTGTATTCAATTTTAAGAAGTGGGATGCTTTAGCCATGAATTTTAGAGGATGCAGCGAAGAGTTAAACCGACTTTTTAAAAGTTATCACGCCGGTGCCAGTGACGATCTTGCCGAACTTTTTGCGCATGTTCTCGCCTTAAACAAGTATAAGAAGATAGCTCTTGTTGGTTTTAGCCTGGGCGGAAATATGTTAATGAAATACCTTGGAGAAAACCGAACCAGACCAACAGAGATCATTGGGGCTGTTGGGGTTTCAGTTCCATGTGATCTGGCGGGTTCATTGGGTGCAATTAATAAGATGCGGAATTTTGTATATTCCAAAAGGTTCGAATTAAATCTAAAACAACATCTTAATTTAAGAGCAGAAAAATTCCCCGAACAACTTAAAAAAAGTGATATTTCTAATTGCAACTCACTCAGGGATATTGATGATTTATATACTTCAAGGGCTCATGGATATAAAAATGCGGCCGACTATTATGAAAAAACCAGCGCTCTTCAATTCCTTGAGGGCATAGAGGTACCTACATTCATGATAAATGCTGAAAATGACAGTTTCCTTTCTGAAAAATGTTATCCATATAAGATGGCTGAAAATTCAGAATACCTGCATCTTGAAGTCCCGCCATATGGAGGTCATGTAGGATTCGTGACTAAAACCAGTACTTATTATCATGAAAAAAGAGCTCTGGATTTCATGGAATCCCTTTTGTAATTTAGGTTTATAGGGACTCGATTCAATTGGAGATGCTATAGAATTGATTATCTTTGCGCAAGCATTTAAAATTCAGGCATGATTCAATCTATGACAGGCTTCGGGAAAAGCGTTACTCAAATTCCCAATAAAAAAATCACCGTAGAGCTTAAGTCTCTAAACAGTAAGAATTTTGACCTGAATGCGCGCATTCCTTCCCAGTACAGGGAAAAGGAGTTAGACCTTCGGAATATTATTTCAAATTCTCTTGGCCGTGGTAAAGTAGATCTTTCTATCTACGTAGAATATACTGGTGAACAAACTTCTACAAATGTAAATACCGAAGTAGTAAAAAACTACATGGACCAACTTAGGGATATAGTGAATGCCAGTGAGGTTGAACTATTGAAAATGGCCGTAAAAATGCCCGATTCCCTAAAAACGGAAAGAGATGAGATAGATGATGAAGAATTCAAAGCAATTGAAGGTGCAGTAAAAGATGCTCTTACCGAAATCAACAGCTTTAGATCTGATGAAGGTGAAGCTCTCGAAAAAGATCTTTCATTAAGGATCGCCAATATAAATAATCTACTTGCTGAAGTTATTAAAATAGACCCAGATCGTGTTGATGCCGTAAGGGAAAGACTTAGAAAAGGTATCGAAGAGATCAAAGAACAGGCAGATGAAAACCGCTTTGAGCAGGAGATCGTTTATTATATTGAAAAATTCGATATTACTGAAGAGAAGGTAAGACTGGATAACCATCTTGAGTATTTTCAGAAAACACTGGATTCTAAAGACTCAAACGGAAGAAAACTAGCCTTTATTTCTCAGGAAATTGGTCGTGAAATAAATACTATAGGTAGTAAATCCAACTACGCACCGATGCAGCAGCTAGTGGTGCAAATGAAGGATGAACTGGAAAAGATTAAAGAACAAATTCTAAACGTACTCTAAATGAGCGAAGGGAAACTTATCGTATTTTCTGCTCCTTCGGGATCTGGTAAAACAACGATAGTACGTCACTTATTAAGGCATCAGGAATTAAAGCTGGACTTTTCTATTTCAGCCACTTCCCGTGAACCCAGAGGAAATGAGGTAGATGGGAAAGACTACTATTTTCTATCATTAAAGGACTTTAAGCAAAAGATCAAGAATGACGATTTCCTGGAATGGGAAGAAGTTTATCGTGATAATTTCTACGGCACCTTAAAAAGCGAAGTTGAACGTATCTGGAAAGAAGGGAAACATGTGATCTTTGATATTGATGTCGTGGGAGGCCTGGATATTAAAAAGATCTATCCAGAGAATACCCTGGCTGTATTCGTAAAACCGCCGAGTATCGAAGAATTAAAGATCCGTCTTAAGAAGCGAAAGACCGAGAGTGACGATAAGATAAATATGAGAGTTGCAAAAGCATCAATTGAACTGGCAACGGCACCTCAATTTGACTTCATCATTGAAAATAATCATTTAGGCACTGCTTTAAAAGAAGCTTACAGCCTGGTTTCTAATTATGTTGGAGCTGAAAAACCAGAGGAATGAATAGAAAGGTAGGCTTGTTTTTTGGAACCTTTAACCCTATTCATACCGGCCACCTGATCATTGCCAATCATATGGCTGAATATTCAGATCTGGAAGAGGTCTGGCTGGTAGTTACTCCTCATAATCCGCTTAAGAAAAAAAGCAGTTTATTAGATAATCATCAAAGACTCGAAATGGTTTATAAAGCCTGCGAGACCTATGAAAAGTTAAAACCAAGCAATATAGAATTTGGCCTTCCACAGCCAAATTATACGGTAAATACACTTGCTCATCTTCAGGAAAAATTCCCTACAAACGATTTCTGTTTAATAATGGGTGAAGACAACCTGAAAAGCTTTCATAAATGGAAGAATAATGAAGTAATACTGGAAAATCACGAGATATATGTATATCCCAGAATTGCTGAAGGAATAGCAGATCCAACTTTACTACACAATCCTAAGATTACAAAGGTGGATGCTCCAATTGTGGAGATCTCGTCAACTTTTATTCGTAAATCTATAAAGGAGTCCAGGAACGTGAGACCGTTACTGGATCAAAAAGTCTGGGAATATATCGACCTGATGAATTTCTATAAATAATAAGTGAAAGACTGTTTAAAAATCTATTTTGAATCTTCAATTTAGCTGATTGATCCTACTTTTTTCATTGTGGAACTACAAGCTATAGAACGTCGTCTGCTCTCAGTTTAACATTCTCAAAATTTTCAAACAGTCTTTTGTTATTTATCTTTTATCGCCAAGTGGCGGTATTCTTAATACCTGTCCAGGATAAATCTTATCTGGATCCTGTAACATTGGCTTGTTCGCTTCGAAAATCAATGGATATTGATTAGGGTCTCCATAATGTTCTTTGGAGATCTTACTAAGAGTATCTCCTCTTTCTACTGTATGGAATACAGCTTCTGGCTCTGTATTTTCAACATCCATCCTGTCATCTACCTGAGAAATACCTTCAGAGTTTCCAACAACCAGAATGATTTTTTCTCGTGTGGCCTGATCTAACGCTCTTCCAGATACTACGGCCATATCATTTTCAATATGAATTTTTAGATTTTCAGCTTTTAAATTCAAGTCTGCAATTGTTTCCTCCAGTTTCCTTGCAGCCTTATCATTTACTTTTGTTTCATCCATTGTACCAACTTCGGTTGTATTAGGTTTATCGATTCCAAAAATCTTCTTACCTGCATCTTTAATAAATGAAAATATACCCATTATATTGATTTATAGTTAGTTATTAAATGTACAAAAGTGAACTAAGTTTTGAAGCCTGCGTACTCCTAAAGTTTTCCAAAAAAAATTAATCTCAAATTAAAAAAACCGCTTCTAACGAAACGGTTTTTTCAACTAAATAACCAACCAAAAAAACTAATGTTCTACAAATAAAAGATTGCAAGTAGAACAATTAGATAACGGAAGAGTTCTACCTAGATTGTATATTTCTACAGTTAGCTTTGTTAAAGTTTAGAGATCAATTTATTGTGAAATTCGCAATGAAAATTCCTAAAAACAGCAAAAACCTTTATATCCCTGTAAAATTGATTATTTTTGGGACAGAGAATGTAATTATATGAATAAAGCTCCTAGTTTTGGCGTTATTGGTGGTGGTAGCTGGGCTACTGCAATAGTGAAAATGTTATGTGAGAACCTCGAGGAGGTTAACTGGTATATGCGCAGTGTTTATGCCCTTGAGCACATCAAAAAACAGGATCACAACCCCAATTATCTTAGTTCGGTAGAATTTGATAATGAACAGCTAAATCTTAGTAATGATATTAATGAGGTCGTTGCAGCTTCAGAATATATAATTTTTGCCATTCCTTCTGCCTTCCTTAAAAGAGAACTAGATAACCTTAAGGTATCATTAAGCGATAAGGTTGTTTTTTCAGCAATTAAGGGTATAGTCCCTGAGACCAGTCTTATTGTAGGAGAACATTTCAATGAATTTTTTGATGTTCCTATGGACAATATTGGCGTTTTAACCGGGCCTTGTCATGCTGAAGAGGTTGCGCTGGAAAGATTGTCTTACCTAACGGTTGCCTGCCAGGACGAAAAAAAGGCTGAAATAGTTGCCGGATACCTGGGAAGCGATTATATAACATGTAAAATTAGTGATGATGTAATTGGAACAGAATATGCCGCTGTCCTCAAAAATATTTATGCCATTGCTGCTGGAATTGCACATGGCCTGGGTTACGGAGATAATTTTCAGAGTGTTCTTATGAGCAATGCCATAAGGGAAATGAAGAAATTTATCAAGAAGGTGCATAAGATGAAACGGAATATTAATGACTCCGCCTATCTTGGTGATCTATTAGTAACTGGATATTCAGTATTTAGCCGAAACCGTATGTTTGGTAATATGATTGGTAAGGGTTATACCGTTAAAAGCGCTCAAATGGAGATGAGTATGATCGCTGAAGGCTATTATGCTACAGAAAGCGCCTATAAAATTAACAAGGAGAAAAAAGCGAAAACGCCAATTATCAATGCTGTTTATGCCATCCTCTATGAAGGCAAGAACCCTAAAAAAGTCTTCGAAAAGTTAGTAGACAAATTAGATTAAAATAGGTTTTTTCCTACGTCCTTCAGGCTAAAATACTGACTAACATACATTTCAGCGATTTTATGTAAAAGTTATAGATTTTAATATTACTTTTACAGCAACAAATCTAATAACCAACTTTATGAAAACTAAATTCTTAAGCCTGGCCTTAATTGGCGCATTGGCCTTCACTTCATGTCAGTCTGATATTAATTCTGAAGATCCTCAGGAAGTAAATGATATTCAGGAATCTTTGAAGGAGAAAAAGCATGACGTAAATAAATGGCATGATGAGCCATTTTTTATTGATGGAGGTCTGAAATTGCATGAACCTGGTTTTTTTCAGGGAGCTTTAGCCAATTGTGATACTTACGCACATTATGAAGGTGGAAAAAATTTAACTGTATTACAAAATTCTCCGCAGTCATATCATGGTGAAGTAGATGTAACTTCTATCGCCATCAATGATCAATTGAATATTTGCGGTACTCTATCTGTAAATAAGAATGTAGTGGTAAATTACGGAGGGATATTTAACCTTGGTGGAGAAATGATCGCTGAAGGTGATGTGAAAGTTAATCACAATGGTCATCTTGTAATAGAAGGGAAGGTCGTTATCAAAGGAGATCTAGTTCTTAATGACGGCGCTTTAGTAAGGTTTCTTGGAACAGAGAGTGCTATCGAGGTACTAGGAAAAACAAAAATCAATAAAAACGTTACTTTCGAAGGAGAGTTCAACGATGTTTCCAATAAAATAAAATAAGCACAGTAAGACTTCAATAAAAAAAAGCCGTTCAATGAACGGCTTTTTTAATGCGAAGAATTCTCTTACCAGATGTTTCTTACATTTTAACGAAAAAGCGTACCATTCAACTAGTTTATCTTTTCTATCTCGGTTTAATTACTATTTTTATCTGCCCAAATACCTAAACTATTTATAGTTATGAACAAAAAATTACTTGGAATAAGCCTTATTTCGGCTTTATTCTTTATTTCGTGTCAAAAGGACAATGAAACTTCATCCAAAAATCCCGAACAACAATCTCATTTTATTGTTTCTAACGATGCCTCTGAATTAAAAGGAGCGATCAGCTTTAAAGAAACCGGGGTTATCGGTATTGCTCGAATAAACACTACCAGAAACTCTGAGTCGGAATGGATATTCGGTATAGAACAGATAGCCTCCCTGGAATCTCCAATATTAAATGGGGAGGCACTACGCGCTACGCACGTAGACGTTAAAGGTAATTATGCTTACGTTTCTTATAATAAAGAAGGATCTAATTACCTTGGTGCTATTGATATTGTAGATGTTAGCGATAAGTATAATCCGGTTCTGGTTAGCAGAATGAAATCTGACATTGCCGATATCAATTCCCTATATATAGACAATAACGACAACATAATTTTTACCGGAGCCTCTATAAACGGTGAAGGGCCAAACCACACCTTATTAGGATATGTATCAACCCAAAACGGAAATTTTTCTTCAGATTTCAACCTTGACTACGGACTTGCCGGTCACACTGGAGTTCATGTACTGGATTTTGAAGGAAGAACAATTTTAATCAGCGGGAATTCAGGAATAGTAGGAAGTTTTACTCTTCCCGGTACCAATTCCGTTTTTGATCCCCAAGCTGAAATTAATCTTGGCGATCTTAGATCTGCTGCCTGTAACAATGATAAACTCGCCGTATTAAGCGGAGAAGAAGGCCTGTTGGATTTCAGTTTGAATAACGAGTTCATTGAAAACAACTCTATTGAGACTTCAGCTCTTACCCCGGAATCTAAAAGAACTATAGCATGGTATGGAAAAAACATATTAGTGTCTGAAGGGACAGATGGAGCTGGAATTTACAATTTCGAATCCAGCACTAAAGCTATGAGCTTACCATTAAGAGTGCATCCCGATGCTTCCAGCGTTAGTGCTGAAAACAAAGTGACTAACGCAGTTTCTACTGATGGTAACTTTATTTACATGGCCAATGGAGGTGCAGGACTGGATATTCTTAAACTTAATAATGAGCTTGTTCCAGTAGCCGAAGGGATCGCTGAAATTGACGGAAGTGCAAACTTTGTCCAGGCAAAAGGAGAATATATCTACTTAGCTTCAGGTTCAGGGTTGAAGATCCTGAAAATTATAGCTCCTGAAACAGACATTGAAACTGGAGATTTCCTTCCATGTTCAGAATTTGATCGTTATACAGGTGATAAAAACCTCAACATTTCTTCCAACTCTGAAGCTTCATATTCTGGAGTTATGAACCTGAAACATCTAAATGTGAACGGGACACTGAACTTTTGTGGGGATATGTTAATTGAAAAAAGTGCAAATTTAAGCAGTGCCTCTACCCTGAATATGTTGGGTTCATTTAAACTCGGAAACGCAAAGTCTTCAGAAAATCTCGTTATAAATTCCAATAGCCGCCTTAAAATTGAGGGTCTGATAGAAATACATGGGGATCTTAATATTGCTAGTGACGGTGTACTTGAGTTTGTTGGAGAAAACTCGAAGATTTACGTATCTGGTAGAGTAAAAATAAATAGTGGAGGAAAAGTGATTGGCGATTTTGAAGATTTAAATAATAAATTCGATTAGTTTACGAATAAATCAACTTGAATTTAAAAAGCCTCTGAAATTTCCAGAGGCTTTCTTAATTCTATAGAATGATTCCTATATCGCTAAAATTCCTTTTTCAGGAATGATTGGAATTTCAGTACCTAAGGTTTCATTTATAGTATAGGGTTTAAAAAGAAAAGTCTTTTCCATCATTTTATTATTGGCAAAGTAAGTCACTTTAAACTCATTATTCAGCTTCAATACATCATCCTGCAGATATTCAATCTTAGCGAAATTCTTGGATGGAAGTACCTCAATCTTATGTCTCATCAACGAGGTTTCCTTCTTCTTATCAAAGCCTTTAGAAACGATTAAAACCATATCAATTTCCTCTTCAGAATCATTGATTAGGTAAACATTCCACTCCATTGCCTGAAATTCTTCATTCAGGACTTTCACTGCAGCTACATGCACATCCTTAACCTCCGGTATTTCAATATCTTTTTTCAAAATGTATCTTTAGCTTTCTTTTTGATCTTTAGCCAGAGCAGCCACAAAAGTATCACAGCCACCGCTAATAAAATAAGGCCTAAGGTGATCTTGATAAGAGCAATTACAAAAGTTACGTAGATTATTATACCTATAATTACTACCGCAAGAATTAAAAGGCCATATTTAGTCATTATAGTGCCGACTTAAATTGCTCAAGGAATCTTATATCGTTCTCATAGAACATACGAATGTCTTCTATTTGATATAACAGCATCGCTATTCTTTCAATTCCCATCCCGAAGGCAAATCCAGAGTATTCCTGAGGATCTATATTGCAATTTCTGAGCACGTTTGGGTCTACCATTCCGCAGCCCATGATCTCAAGCCAACCGGTACCTTTAGTGATCCTGTAGTCTGTTTCAGTTTCAAGACCCCAGTATACATCCACCTCTGCACTAGGTTCGGTAAAAGGGAAATATGAAGGTCTTAATCTAATCTTCGATTTTCCGAATAATTGTTCAGTGAAGTATAAAATCGTTTGTTTCATATCTGCAAACGAAACATCCTTGTCTATATATAAACCTTCAACCTGGTGAAAGATACAGTGTGACCTTGCTGAAATAGCTTCATTCCTGAAAACTCTTCCCGGAGAGATGGTTCTAATTGGTGGTTTATTCTCCTCCATATATCTCACCTGAACAGATGATGTATGAGTTCTCAATAAAATATCTGGATCTGTTTGAATAAAGAATGTATCCTGCATATCCCGGGCCGGGTGATATTCAGGTAAATTAAGCGCCGTAAAGTTATGCCAGTCATCTTCCATCTCAGGACCTTCAGAAACATTGAAACCAATATTTGAAAAGATCTCTGTGATTTGATTTTTTACGATAGAAATTGGATGACGAGAACCTATTTCAACCGGTTCTGCTGGTCTGGAAAGATCACCATACACCCCTTTTTCTTCCTGACTATTCTCCAACTCCTCTTTTAAAGCATTCACTTTATCCTGAGCAGCGTTTTTAAATTCGTTAATAGCCTGGCCGAACTCTTTCTTTTCTTCATTTGGCACATTTCTGAACTCGGTAAAAAACTCATTCAGAATACCTTTTTTTCCAAGATATTTAATTCGGAAAGCTTCGATTTCGTCCTTTGTCTTGGCATTAAAGCTTTCGACATCAGCGATATGTCCTTTTATTTTATCGATCATAGGTGATTTCGTTTCGGAAGCGCAAATTTAATAAAATTTAAACCTAAACACCTCCTTTTAGGGGCTTATTAAGATTTACCTATTTCTTCTGAAAAGCCGGTACGGGTAATTTATCCTTATAGATATATTTTATCAGGAAAAACACAGATAATGCGCCAAATACATGCCATAGCCAATGGGTTCCCATAGGTATAATATAGATAAACCTATCCAGAACCCGGAAACTAATTGCAAATCCAAAGCTAAGAAACGCCAGAAGTATATACCCCCAATTATGAAGTTTCGTGGTGTAGAAATAAGTGATGATAGGTAGCAATAATCCGGCTGCCGTGGCAATATAGCCAATAGAAGTCTGGCTTGCCTCAGGCCAGGGAATAAGGCGTATTCCGAAAACTAAAAACAGAATGATAAGGATCAAAATAAAGCGTTTCCTTCGGTTCATTTTCAGCTTTATAGTATAGTACACAGAAACTGCTAAACATAAGATCACAATAGGTAACCAGTCCATATACATCCAAATATCATGGCTACGAGTAGCATGATATACAGTACCACCTATAAATCCCATAAAAAGTACAGGCAGACTCCAGGCTAAAAACCTATGATTTTTATAATCCTTATATACCTTCAAGGAAAAGTATATAATGATCAATAAAAACAGGATATTACTATACGTGTTATACGGCTCCACAGGTAATCTACCGGATAAAGTCTCCTGGTAAACAGGACCGCTATCCCGAGGAAATGAAAGTATAACAGGCCACAAATTCATTTAAGAAATATATTCCTTTTCCATAAAATATTGCACTATTGCCTCTTTCATTAACACAGATTGTTCACCGGCTTTAAGTGTAGGCAATTGCTCCTTCACTTTGAAGTGCGGCCAGCCATCTTCATCAAAAAAATCGAATTCATAATAGCCATAAGGCTCCAGCAAAGTACAAATTGCAATATGCATCAAATCCAGTTTATGATCCTTCTTATATCGTCGATGGGGTTGTCCCAATTCCTGAACTCCAATCAGGTAAATTATAGCATCCAGCTCCAGGATATCACCATCTGCAAATTGATCAGAAAGTTTCTTCTGAATTCTATCCCATCTATCTTTTAATTGTTCATCTCTTGCCATGTCACAAAGATACCATCTAGATTTAATAATTATTATATTTGATTTATGAATACTGTGGATATTATTTTAAGTCTCGTTCTTCTATATGGTTTGGTTCGCGGCTTTTTTAGAGGTTTGCTAGCAGAAGTCGCCTCCCTAATTGGGATCATTGCCGGAATTTATGGAGCAATACACCTCTCACATTTCCTGGGAGATTTTCTTTCAACCCAGTTAGAATGGAGAACTCAATACATTAATCTAATAAGCTTTGCCATCACTTTTGTGATCATCGTAGTTTTGGTTTCATTAGCAGGTAAAATTCTAACGAAAGTTGCCGCCTTTGCAGCTTTGGGTATTGTAAATAAATTACTGGGTGGAGTATTCGGGCTAATTAAATCTGCTTTTGTAGCAAGTGTGATCATTATGTTCTTTAAAGCTACAAACGAACATATCGAGATAGTAGAAGACCAGAGCCTCGAAGAATCTATTTTATATGATCCTGTAGAAAGTATTGCTCCAATACTTCTTCCTTCCATCATAAAACAGGTTAAAGAAAGAGACCTTTTAAATAGTAATGACGAAGAGCAAGTCTCTTTAATATAAAAGGTCCGGAACATTATATGCTCCAGACCTTAAATCTCTTTTTCATAGCCTATTCCGGCTCATTTAATGAATTACAGTAGAGTAACCTTCCCGGTAGAGATAGAATAAACTCCTCCCACGATCTTAATTTCTCCATTTTCTTCCATTTCCTTAAGAATAGGACTCTTTTCCCTGATCCTGTTCATGGTAAGCTTTACGTTGTTCTCTACAACTCCAGCAACGAAAGCATCATTTTTTGAATTTCTGTCTCCTTCGGTTTCAGTAGCTTTTACGGCTGGTTTGATATTGCTTAAAAGGTGAGTGATATTACCCAACTCCACATCATCACAGGCTGCTTTAACTGCTCCACAAGCCTCGTGACCTAACACAAGCACAAGTTTGCTTCCAGCAACTTTACAGGAATATTCCATACTTCCAAGAATATCGGTATTCTCAAAATTACCAGCTACTCTGGCTGTAAAAATATCCCCCACTCCCTGATCAAAAATTGTTTCTACAGGAACACGAGAATCTATACATCCAAGAACTACGGCTTGTGGCCATTGCCCTCCGCTTGTCTTGTCAATTTGAGCTGCATAATCCCTTTCATGCATTTTATTTTCAGTAAATCTCTTATTTCCATCCATCAGGTCGTTAAGAACTGCATCTGGAGATAGTTGAGTTTGTTTGTTTTTATCTATAATTTCGGTTATCATAATTTTATTTTTTAATTAATAAATTCTGCTAAAGCTAAAATTAAGCTGGTTTTTTCTCTAATTCAAAAAATTGCTGGTAACTGTCTGGATTCTTAATTGTTCCTCTTTCAGAAATCACCTCTATATCGATATTCTTCTCTGCGGCTTTTATCTTAAAATCATCCAGAATTTCGATAATATCATTATCCAGGTACCTGCTTTTTCTAACATCCATGATCAAATAAGAATCGCTTTCAAGTTTATTAAGCTCCTTGATAATTGCTCCTTTATTGATAAATGTTACCTCTTCAGCAAGCGTCATTTTTATGGTTTTATTTCCATTATTCTGGTTTTCGATATGAAGGAAGTGTGAATTCTGGTATGACTTGATTAAGATCACTACGATCCCAACACCAAGACCAAGACCAATTCCTATAAGCAAATCACCAAAAACAATACCTACAATGGTAATTATGAATGGTACGAACTGCTTCCATCCCTTGATGTACATTTCTTTGAACAAAGATGGCTTGGCAAGTTTATATCCTACCAAGAATAGGATTGCTGCCAATACAGAAAGCGGAATGTAGTTAAGGATATTTGGAATTATCACCACAGATATTAATAGCAGGAATCCGTGTAGGATCGCAGCCATTTTTGTTTGTCCTCCAGATTGAATATTCGCTGAACTTCTTACGATCACCTGAGTAATTGGTAATCCACCAATTAATCCAGACATCACGTTACCGGTTCCCTGAGCGAATAACTCCCTATTGGTTGGAGTAGTTCTTTTGTGAGGGTCCAGTTTATCTGTTGCCTCAACACAAAGAAGTGTTTCTAAACTGGCTACCAGGGCAATTGTAAAACCTGTGATCCAGATTTGTAAGGTACCTATCATTTCAAAAGATGGAACCGTAAACTGACCAATAAACGAATCGAAACTATCTGGTACCGGAACATTTACCAGGTGATTCTGAGATATTGCCAGGGTTTCTGAATCCCTTGTTACCAGGTAATAAATAATACCTGCTGCAACAGCTACTAGCGGCCCCTGAACTAATTTAAAGAATTTACCTTTTTTAGATAAAACAGCCTCCCATAAGATAAGGATGGTCATACCAATAATCGCAATAAGAGTTGCTCCCGGGCTGATGTTATTGAACATATTAAAAATTTCAGAAAAGGTGTTTTCACCATCTACCTGAAAAAATGCCCAATCTCCCTGAGGATCATTACTATATCCAAAAAAGTGCGGAATTTGTTTCAGGATAATGATGATACCAATACCCGTAAGCATTCCTTTAATTACACTATTAGGAAAATAATACCCAATAATTCCGGCTTTTAGAAAGCCAAAACCAATTTGAATAACCCCACCAATAACAACGGCAAGTAACAGGTTTTCATAACCCAGATTAGTAATAGCGGCTAGTACGATAGCAGCTAATCCGGCTGCTGGTCCACTTACCCCTAGACTGGAACCACTAATAGATCCAACTACAATACCACCTATTATACCGGCAATTAAACCCGAAAATAGTGGCGCCCCACTGGCTAAAGCAATTCCAAGACATAATGGAATAGCTACAAAAAATACGACAATACTTGCCGGGAAATCTTTATTAAGTTGTTTGAACATAATACAATACTATTAATACAGGATTCTATATTTTTTTAGAACCTGTTATTAGATTTGAAAAAATAAATGAGTGGTCTATCTGAGATTTACAGATAAACACAGAAGATTAGCGAGTAATCTTAAAAGCGTATTGTTTATGCTTTTTTTGGTGGTGGAGAAGTAACAGACAGGAATACATTATACAGATTCTCTTTATAATAATGTCCGTCTAATTTTCTTAATTGGAGAAAATGGATACTCTCATAATTAGAATCCAATTCTTCAATATTATATTCAAAAGTGATTTGATTCTTTGAAGAACTTTCTTCTTCATTGACACTATAAGCAATAGAAATGTCAACTGTTCTATCTACTAAAGCGATCACACTTGGAGTAAACAGAAAGCTGATAAATACAAAAGAAAGTATATATGCAAAATTCTTCACGGCGGCAAAAATAAGATAAAAGAGGGAAATCTCAATAGACTTATGATACCAAATAGTTAAACTATTATCAAATTTCCTTATAGCTTCTTGATAGCCGAGTTTTTCACCCATCCTTGAGCTCCGTTGGCAAGCTCTATTCTAGCCCATTCCTGGTAGTCCTCTAAAACCTTAGCCTTAGTCCCCTCATGCAGTTCGAAACTTGCATCACCGCGAAGATTTGGTTCATCCCGAACTTCTACCTCCTCACCAAAAATAATAGCGTATTGATTTTCCTGAATATAGGATTGTTGCTGAAAAGCGAAGATTACTGACAGACCACAAAGTAGAACTGCAAGCATTGCGCCTGTAAATAGAACTCTCTTATATAAAGAGGTATAAGTAAAATAATACAAAAGAAACAGAGCCACGAAAAGAATGGAAAAGATGATAGCAATAACAGCCCATGTAGAATAACTATAAGTAGAAATTAGCCCGTTAAACCACTGGTTTATTCCGGTTTGCTCAACTTCCTCTATATCGTCTATCGCCATATTGCGAGCAAATTCTATATTATTTTTTATATCCTCATCTGTTGGAGCCAGCTGTAAAGCCTTTTCATAATAATATATGCTGGGGGCTACATTATTCATTTTATAATGTGCATTCCCCAGATTATAATATAACTCTGCGGAAGTTTCTCCATTATCCAGTATCTCTTCATAGAAATTAACGGCATTCTGATAATCTCCACTCTGATATGCAGAATTCGCCTCCTCAAACAGGTCTTCGTTCTGGGAAAACCCAGCAAAACTAAAGAGTAGAAAACAAAGGTATATCAACTTTCTCATCCTTATAATTGTTTGTCAAGAGTTGAAATTACACTTGCGGCCTTTTCATAATCATGTTGCATGGCATCTGAAGATGCAGGAGTATATCTTGCGAATTCACAGCTTTCCAGCAATGAGATAAAGTCTGAATTGGTTTGGTCGTCCACACCCTTTTCTCTCAGCAAAGCATCAATTCTTTCTTTACTCATTTCACTGGTTTGTATATTGAGCTTTGCCTTTAGATAATTATGCATAGACCGCTCCAGCGATAAATAGAATTCCTTCTGATCTCCAAGATTTCTTTTAGCTTCAGAAAGATATTTTCTGGCCAGTTTATCTGCTTTTCTAATTCTGTTCCCTCTAACATCATTGGCTCTTTGTTCTCTTTTCTTTCCGAATAAGATAAATAATGGAATTGCAGCTAATGGAAGTATAAGGGCTCCCCAAAATGCCGCTGACCCAAGAAAATCGTCCCTATTTAAAGACTTCAGCTTTGTATTTAGTTTGATAAATCTAAACTGCCTACCATCTACTGCCAGGGTTTGTTTATTCACACCAGACATACTTGAAGGTTCATTGCCTGCTAACGGACCGTTATTTACATTAATAAGAATTTCTTCTGAAGTCTGGGTTTTATAAGTTTCGCTTGTGGGATCGAAATACGAAAAAGTTAATGCCGGTATTGGGTATTTACCTTTACGTGTTGGAACTACAGTATAGGTTTGAGTAATACTCCCCTGCATTCCCTGAAGGTTTGTATTTACATTCTCAACTCTTTCTGGATCATACATCTCTAGAGAAGCAGGCGCTGTAAGCTCTGGAAGATCAAATAATTTTAAATTTCCATTTCCACGAACCTCAACTTTAGCCTGTAAACTTTCACCTGCATTCAACTCATTCTTACTGGTAGTTACATTGAAATTGAATTTCCCGACGGCTCCGGTAAAATCGACCGGTTTCCCAGCAGGCAATGGCTTAACATTGACCTTCTTATTATTTGCAGCAACGGTTTTATTAACCGTTTTGTAGATCCTGCTACCAAAGATGTCTCTTCTTTCACTAGGCACATCAACAGCTATAGAAAGCGTTAGCGGCTCTATATTTAATTCTCCAGTCTTCTGCGGATAAAGGATCGTCTTTCTTAGTATGACATAGCGATAAGGCTCCCCATCGTATTCTCCATTCTCCACCCTTAATTGCTGAATATCTATACTCTGGCTCCAGAAATCATTGTATTTAGGACTGTCAAGTTCACGCCAGTTACTTACGCTAACCCGTGGACTCACGTAAAGTTTGTAAACTACGGTTAGTGCTTCATTTAGATAGGGGTTCGCTTTGGAAACCTCTGCTACCAGATGCAAGTTATCTTCCGCGATCATTTCAGAATTATCTCCATCTGTAGGCTTATCTACTGCTGAAGTAATTTCAACTTTTAGGGGAGAAGTTTTATAAGTCTTATCATCAATAATGATCTCTGCCTGACCTATAGTTAGCCTACCAATTTTCTTAGGCTGTAGATAAAAACTATAGGTTTTAGAATATTCCATTTTCCCATTTAGAATACTCGTACTAATCTTTTGATTAGGCCCTCCCACAACGGTAAAACCATCAAATGAAGGTGGATTAAAGTTATCGCCATCTTCATTCATTTCAAAATCTACTCTAAGCCGCTCATTAATTCCCAGCTTTTCTCTGCTAACCTTCGCTTCAAACCTCACCTGGGCCTGAATGATGCCGGTAGCACACAATAAAAAACTTAAAATTAAATACTTCAATTTCATCCTTTTCTCACTATAAGCACAATTCTTTGTCTAATTTTCATCAAAAATGTTACCAATCTTTGTCAGATTTCACTTTGACACCTTTCGCTTTTTCAGCATTTATTTTATCCTGAACTTTCTTTTCTTCATTATTCATTGCCTCTAGCAAACTCTGTATCTGTTGTGGTGATAATTGTCCCTGTGTAGGCCTTTGTTGCTGTTGCTTTTCCTTATCACCTTCCTTCGGGTCTTTCTTCTGCTCGTCTCCCTTGTCCTTCTGCTTATCCTCGTTCTGGTCTCCCTCCTGCTTATCTTTCTCGTTCTCTCCTTCGTCTTGAGGTTTTTGATCTTCCTTCTCATCCTCCCCACCTTCACCATCCTGGTTCTGGTCTTTATTCTCCTTATCCTGATTCTCGTCTTTGTTATCCTCGTCCTGTTTGTTCTGATCTTTATTCCCGTCCTGGTTTTGCTGCTCTTTTTCAAGCATTTTCTTCGCTAACGCAAGATTATACCTGGTTTCTTCATCTGTTGGATCATTACGTAATGCATTCTTGAATGCATCTACAGCGCCCTGATAATTCTTCTTTTGCATATTCGCATTCCCCAGGTTATGATAAATACGATGTTTTTCCTCTTTTGTTACAGCAATTTCTAATGCTGCTTTAAGCCTTTCTTCCGCATTCAGGGTTTTCTCCTTCGTATAATACAGGTTTCCCATATTATATTTCGCGGTAGTATTTGAGGGATCTTTTGCAATGGCCTTACGGTAAGAAGCTTCTGCGCTGACAAAATCATTTTCAGATAAAGATTCCTGTGCCTCAGCGATATACTTATTAGATTCCCTGGTGAGCTTTTCAGGTTTTTCCTGGGCATTGATTCCTAGCACGCTAAAAAGTGCAAGTATGCCAAGTGTAATTAAATTATAATTTTTATTCTGATCCATCTTTTCCTTCTTTCTTCTTACGTTCATTGAAAAGGTTCAGTTTGCGTATCCATGCAGTGCTTCGCTCAAGTACAAAGATATCAAGAAATAATAGTGCCAAAGCTATACCCAGAAATAACTGAAAATGAGATTTAAAGTCGGCAAACTGTTTTGCCTCAAATTCGGTCTTTTCGATATTCTGTAATTCTTCGGTCACACGATCTGTAACATTGCTGGTCACATTTCCTTCTATATAGCTGCCTTCGGCTGAATTTGCGATAGCCTTCAGGGTTTCAGGATTTAACTTTGTAATGACCGTTTCTCCCTGATTATCCTTTTTATAATTCTGAACTACTCCATTTCTTTTAATTGGGATAGGCCCACCTTTTTCGGTCCCAACTCCTATAGTATAAATGCGAATTCCCTGTTCTGAAGCCTGCTCAGTAATTTCTTCGACATTCCCTTCATGATCTTCCCCGTCACTAATGATAAAAAGCACCCTATTGGTCTGTTGCTCATCATCGTAATAGGTGGTAGCAAGCTCGATAGCGTCACTAATTGCTGTACCCTGAGAGGAGATCATATCTGTATTTAAGGCCTGAAGGAACATTTTTGCCGCAGAATAATCTGTAGTTATGGGTAACTGAGGATAGGCTCCACCTGCATAAGCTATAAGCCCTACGCGATCGCTTCCCAGATTGTTCAGGATCTGGCTAACGAGTTGCTTGGACTTTTCAATCCTGCTTGGAGCAATATCTTCGGCATCCATACTTTTAGATACATCTATAGCAAAAACGATATCTACACCTTCTCTTTTAACCGTCTTAAGCTTTGTACCCATTTTAGGGTTTACCAGGGCTACCACTAAACTTGCCAGGGCAAGAAGAAAAATCACCAGTTTTATTACTGGTTTAGAGCGCGAGCGATTAGGTGCCAGATGTGATAAAAGTGAATTACTGGCGAATTTTTTTCTAGTTCTATTCTGCCAGAAAATAAATATCAGGAACATCAGGATGATCACCGGGATCACCAGCAATAACCAAAACCATATTTCTTCCTCGAATACGAACATCTTATATAAAACTTCTAAATACTGTGAGTCTCAGTAATATTTCAAATAGTAAAAGTCCGGCGGCTAATAGCACCAATGGCCTGAACTTTTCATCATAATTATAATAGCGGAACTCTTCTATTTCTGTTTTCTCCAAAGAATCTATCTCCTCATAGATCTCTTCCAGCTTCTCATTATCTGTAGCCCGGAAGTATTTACCATCAGTTGAAGCAGCAATATCTTTCAACAGATCTTCATCGATATCTACCTGCACCCTTCCGAATATAATCCTACCGGTTCTTTGATCAACGCTTACTGGAGAAAGAGCCATTCCATTGCTTCCCACCCCGATGGTATAAACCTTGATCCCGAATTCAACAGCAAGTTCACTTGCGGTTTTAGGGTCTATAAATCCGGAATTATTTACTCCATCAGTAAGTAAAATGATCACCTTACTTTCTGCTTTGCTGTCTTTAAGCCTATTAACAGCCGTAGCCAGACCAGAACCTATAGCGGTTCCGTTTTCTAATACATCATTATACTCAATATCTTCCAGTGCCTTTAAAACGATCGCCTTATCACTGGTAATTGGAGTTTTTGTAAAGCTTTCTCCGGCATAAGCGACAAGTCCTATTCTATCTCCAGGCCTATCTTTCACGAATTCTTCAGCTACAGATTTCAAGGCATCCAGTCTATTTGGTTGCAGATCTCTCGCAAGCATACTTGCTGAAACATCTATGGCCATCACTATATCTATCCCCTGTGAACTACTGGTTTCAGTAGAAATATCAACTGTACGAGGTCTAGCCATCGCAACAATAATAAAGGATAGTGCTAAAAGACGTAGGAGAAAAAGGACAGGTCTTAGTTTTGGCAAAAATCCAGATTTCACTTTAAAGCCCCTGGTGGTAGATATTTTTAATTCTGCAGTTTGCTTATTCCTCTTCCAGAAATACCAGGCTATTGCCAGCGGAAGCAATAAGAATAACCAGAAAAATTCCGGGTTCTCAAATGTGAAATTTGCAAACATTATTCGTTCAGATTATTTATTTCTACCGAGTTAATTATACGCTGAGTGATCTCTTTAGCATACTGATCATTTTCGTTATAAATAACCATTATTTGCTCAAAACCGCCCTTTTCAGCAAAATTCAGGATCTCATATTCGTTAGGAATAGACTCACCAGTAACTGGGTTTTCTGCTTCTAAAGTTCCAAATATCTTAGTTCCTTCAGTTCCGTTAACCGTAGTGAAATCTTCCTGTTTCATGATAATATTTCGAGCTCCCTGAGCTTCTAGATTCGTGTAAATACCATCAATAGCCTTTTGCGCATCGAACTTTACTTCTCCCTGGAATTTGATCGTACTAAGTGTAACGTAGAAATTACTTAGCAGACTTCCATACATAAAAGTTTCGGAGCCCACCATCATTTGTTCTACATCCTGAGGCATTTCTATCTCTCCGCGTACAAGTACTTCAGGCGTTGTGACCGCTACCGAAGGATTTCCATATTCACTACTTATCCATTCACCTTCCAACAATTCTTTGGTAGGGTGGCCTAAATAAGTATCTACAACATAGGTATATCCTTTTGTAGCGATCAATGCAGTTACTCCCATGATAATTATAAGCACTCCCGCTGCGATACCAATAATAATACGGCGTTTCTTTCTTTTCCTGGCCTGCTCCTGGCGAAAAGCTTCATCCTGAAGCAACTCTTCTTCGGTAGGCTCAGGAACAGAAGCTCTTAGATCATCAATAATATGCTGAGTTTTTGAGCGGTCTTCTTTGGCTGTTATCACATCTGGTTTAGACCTCGCAAACTTAGCCAAATCAGCACGCTTAAGAATCTTTTCAAAATCCCTGATCGTCTCATTAGTTAGATTTAATTTGCCCTGACTCTTTTGTTCCTCCAGGTATAGTATAAGCTCTCCAGTAGTTCTTTCCAGTCCGTGATCATAGATCTTACGATCAAGATATTTACGTACCGCAAAACTTAACTGAGAATAATATTCCTTGATCTCTCTTTTTTCAAGGTAATGTGCGTTATCCAGTTTTTGAAGTTCAGCCATTGCCTCTTCATAGGGAGGCAATTCAAATTCTTCAGCATCTTTCTTTTTCTTCCTTATAATTAAAAAAGCTACCAGGCCAGCAATTAATAATATGCCTATCAACCACCACAACCATT
Organism: Christiangramia echinicola DSM 19838; assembly: GCF_000423065.1. Lineage (GTDB taxonomy): Bacteria > Bacteroidota > Bacteroidia > Flavobacteriales > Flavobacteriaceae > Christiangramia > Christiangramia echinicola. Next base: position 429,245 of record NZ_AUHG01000010.1, on the reverse strand, counting down.
CTGGAATACTAAATCCAGGCGGTACTTCTACCGAAGGTTTTATAGGGTAAAGTTTTTGTTTGGTGGTATCTACCACCACATCATTCACCTCTACAGGTATTGAATCTGTGTAGAAAGAACTGCTTTCAATAAGAACCTCCTGGCGGGGAATTACATATTTCCCGGAATCGAACTGCGTAAGGAAATATTCTTTAAGTAATTTATAATTACCCTTTTCTCTAAGGGTGTCTACCTCCAAAGATTCCACTATTTCCAGTGGAGAAAATGTATTTCCCTCTGGAAAGACAACCAGATCTTCGGGATTGGACTGTACCTCTATTTGATATTTTATCTGCTCCCCGATTTTTATGGTCGTAGAATCAATTCTGGCCGAAACTTGTTGAGCCGAAACGGAGTCTACTAATAGAAATGAGCATATTAAAAACAGAAATCCCAGCCCACCTGAGATATTTAAATTTGAATATGTGTGTTTAATATTTCTGAACATTTTTCTTTTAAGCCCTCCTTTTAAAATAGCCTAATAATTTTTTTACATAGCTTTCATCAGTCCGGTTATTGATGGTTCCAGCTCCACTAATAGAGAAACTTTGATGAAAGTAATTAAGGCGATCCTGGTAATATTTTGAATAAGACCTGCGAACCGCTTTTGATCCTGTATCAACCGTAATATATTCACCGGTTTCTTCATCCTGCATTTGTACTATCCCCAGATTTGGAATAGTCTCTTCCATTTTATCGAAAACCCTGATCCCGGTCAAATCATGCTTCCCCGCAACAATTTTCAGGGTATGTTGATAATCATCTGCCATGAAATCTGAAAGCAAAAAGACGATCGCTTTCTTTTTCATCACATTAGAAAGATATTTCAAGGCTCCAACGATATCTGTCTTTGTACCTTCAGGTTTAAACTCAAGGAGTTCACGGATTATTCGAAGTACATGTGATCTCCCTTTTTTAGGAGGTATGTATAATTCTATGCGATCTGTAAATAACATCAGACCTATCTTATCATTATTCTTTGTAGCTGAAAATGCCAGGGTGGCGGCGATCTCTGTAATGACCTCTTTCTTAAACTGTTCCTGGGTACCAAACATTTCAGAGCCAGAAACATCTACCATCAACATCATGGTTAATTCCCGTTCCTCCTCAAAAACCTTAACAAAGGGTTCGTTGTATCGCGCGGTTACATTCCAGTCTATACTTCGTACATCATCCCCGAATTGATACTGCCTCACTTCACTAAAGGTCATCCCTCGACCTTTAAAAGTAGAATGATATTCACCCCCAAAGACATGATCGCTCAGTCTGCGGGTCTTAATTTCAATCTTTCTAACTTTTTTAAGAAGTTCCTTTGTATCCATTTCTTTCAATAAACAATTTTCGATAACCAATTAGATAATGGCAGGTCGATTTAGTTGATAATTGTGAATTGCTATGGTACTTCTATTTCGTTAACGATCTTATTAATAAGATCTTCTGAAGTTATATTTTCAGCTTCGGCTTCATAAGTAATACCTATTCTATGACGAAGTACATCATGTACAACTGCACGAACATCTTCTGGCACCACGTAACCTCTTCGCTTAATAAATGCGTAACATTTTGAAGCGATAGCCAGGTTTATACTTCCACGAGGGGAAGCTCCAAAACTAATTAATGGTTTAATATCCTCAAGATTATATTTTTCTGGCGTACGGGTAGCAAATACGATATCCAGTATATATTTCTCGATCTTCTCGTCCATATATACATCCCTTACCGCACTTTGAGCTCTAAGAATCTGCTCAATGTCTACAACCTGATTTACCTTTTCAAATCCTCCCTTAAGATTAGCTCTGATAATTAGCTGCTCTTCTGCCATTTGAGGATAGTTGATCACCGTTTTAAGCATGAATCTATCCACTTGAGCCTCTGGCAAAGGATATGTTCCTTCCTGCTCTACCGGGTTTTGTGTGGCCATTACCAGGAAAGGTTTATCCAAGATAAAAGTTTCATCACCAATGGTCACCTGCTTTTCCTGCATAGCCTCAAGTAGTGCAGATTGCACTTTAGCCGGAGCACGGTTTATCTCATCTGCAAGTACAAAATTGGCGAAAATAGGTCCCTTTTTGATACTGAAATCATTAACCTTCATATTATAGATCATGGTACCAACAACGTCTGCCGGCAAAAGGTCTGGTGTAAACTGAATTCGGCTAAAACTCCCATGTACTGCCTGGGAAAGTGTATTAATCGCTAATGTTTTTGCCAACCCGGGAACACCTTCAAGCAGAATGTGACCCTGACCCAGCAAACCAATTAGTAAGCGCTCTACCATGTGTTTCTGCCCTACGATCACCTTATTAATTTCCCTGGTGAGCAGGTCTACAAAAGCACTTTCCTTTTCAATTTTCTCGTTAATACTGGCGATATCAACAGATGAATCGTTTTCCATCATGATTTTCAGATTTTGATGTCGTGAATATACGTACTTGTTGTAAGCGTCGCAAATTGAAAATTTATTGGATTTAGAGTCGTTAAAAAAAGGTTAAAAATAAAAGGGCAGCATTTTTGAGTGCTGCCCTTTAAAAGATATATAGATCAAATTCATACTAGAGAGTTAACTCTCCAAGATCTGTAGTTTCATTTGGTTTTACCTCAACAGTTCCAATTGCGAAAGTGCTTAAGTTAGCATCTGCTTCTGGAATTGCTTCTAAACTATATACTCCGGCTGGAACACCGTTTAATGCAAAATTACCTTCAGCATCTGTATACGCAGAGATGGTTGTAGATTCTCCAGTTAATACTACAAGAGTTTGAACAGACATGTCTATATCTGCGGGTACAACTACTTTACCTACTACCATTCCGGCATCAGCTTCAGCAGAAAGTCTAATAACTGGTTTTAGGTTATAGCCACCGTTTCCTGTTTCAACAACAGATTTATCTACATCAAAATCTAAAAGAAAAGCATAGTTCTCACCAGCTTCGAAATTCTGATTCAGTTGTAACTTAAGACCAGATTGTTGAGCACTCGGAGTATTTAATGGTTTCTCAACTCCATCAACGATCACAGAATTCTCTGAACCAAGGATCAAACGCATCTGGCTAACATATCCAGCAGGAACTTCTGTATCTGCCAGTAACTGAGAAACTCCTCCGGTTAATTCTAGAAGATCATAAACACCAGTTTGTACATCACCAACACTTACCCATCCATCTCCGTCAACATCTGCCTCTGCTTCAGCTTCATTATCAGATTCCACATGGATCTCAATATCCTGAACATCGACAAAAACAGCCTCATAGTCACCAGGTGCATCGGTCATTCTAACTGTAAGATTTGCACTTCCTTCTCCAGAAGGATTAGAATCATCATCTTCGCTACAACTTGTTAATCCCAGGGAAATGAAAGTTGCGATCATCAAACTCTTTAAGGTTACATTTTTTAAATATCTCATATGTAGATTTTATTAGGTTTGATAGCCTAAGGGCAAGCTTTGTGCAATATTTCTCGCAAGCTTTTACATTTAACTAAATTTAACGGACCTTAACCATGCTTTAATAGACCATTGATATATTACAACTATTACTTCCTTACATTAGAAATTAAAAATTAGAAAATGAAAACTGCCTTAATAACCGGTGCTACCAGTGGTATTGGTAAGTCTACTGCAATAAGATTTGCCCTGGAAGGGATAAGACTGATTCTATGCGGGAGAAGAACCGACCGTCTGGAACAATTAAAAAATGAGCTATCTGTAGAAAGTTCGGTACACATCCTCAGTTTTGATGTGAGGAACAGGGAAGAAGTATTTAAAACTATTGAATCTCTTCCGGAAGAATTCAGAAATATAGATATCCTGGTAAACAACGCCGGAAATGCGCATGGTCTGGATCCTATACAAACCGGAAGCATGGACGACTGGGATGCGATGCTGGATATTAATGTAAAAGGTTTGCTGTACGTAAGTAAAGCTATCATTCCCGGAATGATAGAAAGACAATCTGGCCATATTATCAATATTGGTTCTACGGCGGGAAAAGAAGTATATCCCAATGGGAATGTTTACTGTGCCAGCAAACATGCCGTGGACGCTATTAACCAGGGAATGAGAATTGACCTTAATGGTAACGGAATTCGTGTTGGAGCCGTAAATCCAGGTCTTACTCAAACAGAATTCAGCGACGTACGTTTTAAAGGAGATTCAGATAAAGCCGAAAAGGTTTATCAGGGATTTAAAGCATTACAACCAGAAGATATTGCAGATATTATTCATTTTGTAGTAACCAGACCTTATCATGTAAATATTGCAGATTTAACAGTAATGCCAACGGCCCAGGCGTCCAGTACCATGGTCGACAGGAAATAGAGATCTTTATTTTTTAACAAAAATCATACAGTGCTGCCAGGGGAGATTATCAATATTTAATTTAAACCCGGCAGCATACATTTCCTGTACTTTTTGTTTTATGGTCATTTTATGTAATTCATTCAAAACAAAACCAAGCATAATGAACATAAAATCAGCTTGCAAAGTAAAATCGAAATTATTTCCGCGGTAAATTTTATATTTAGATCGTAAGATCAAACGATTATTACTTAAATTAGGTTGAAACCTACTCTGGTGCTTTCAGAATAACTTTAGATTTAAATGTCCTGATAACCTGAATCATGATCAATAAACGCCTGCTTATCAAAAACCTGCTTGCTCACAATGATGAGAACAGCTTTTATGATAAAAAGCGTCAGCTAAACATTGGTGAAAAGGAAGGCAAGGCAAAATTCCTGAAACATATTTGTGCGCTCTCAAATTCAAACCCCGAAAACAATTCTTATATAGTTATTGGAGTTGAAGATGAAGACAGTAAAATTGTAGGTATAGACTTTTATGACGATAGTAAGATCCAGAATCTTATTAATGCTTACCTAAGCAATCCACCGATCATTTCATACGAGAATATTCCTTTTCCTCATTTACCAGATAATCTAGTCGTAGGCCTGGTAACCATTAGGCCTAATCATGGTAAAATATGCTCTTTCAGGAAGAATATCTGGAAATACTATGGCGGATCTGTTTTTCTTCGGGATGGCAGTATAAGTATGCCAAAAGTTTTTGATATTGAAATTAAAGACGCTAATTCTACAATCGTTTCTTCTATAGAAAACCATTCTCATAATAATATTGAATATACCCTGGACGGAGTTTTCGATTTTATGAAAAAGAGAAAGGATTATAATCCATCATACAAGGTTTTTAAAGAATATTTCGTGGTTTGCTGGGCTGGCAAGGAGAAAAAAATAAAAAATGAGACTTACTTTTCCCGGGTAGATATAGAATTGATCAATGAGCAGGTGAAATTATTCTATTCAGATCTTGATGAGGTAAGTATTGTTCAGGATAATAATCAATTTAAGATCATTGAATATGTGCATTTGGGACTGCATGATCAGTTTCAATATTATCCCCTGGAAGAAGTCGTTATAAGGTTCAGGGATAACGGCAGTTATGACATCAACGGGGAATTACTATTTGTTCCGCCGAAATTCGATAAAAAAACCCTTTATCATATCTACAATACTAACCAGGCTCTGATCAAAAAATTAAAAAAAGGAATTGAGCTCAATTCAGTAGAAAAGAAAGACATTAAAAATCTACCATCTACATATTTATTATGCTATTTGAATAATTTTACCGAAGCTTTAACGAAACTGGAGGAAGCCAAACCTTATCTTAAGGCCTACAGCAAGGAAGTATACCATTCATACAAGGAAAGTATGCGAATATTAAGAAAGGTAAAATATAATTAATATGTCAAGAACACTGGTACTGGGGGATTTACACGGCGGTTTAAAAGCACTTATTCAGCTTTTAGAAAAAATAGATCTGTCAACCTCAGACGAATTGATCTTCCTGGGAGATTATGTAGATGGTTGGAGTGATTCTGCAAATACGGTTTCTTATTTAATAGAACTTGCCAAACAGAATTCATGCATCTTTATTAGAGGAAATCATGATGATCTGGCTCATAAGTGGCTTAAAACAGGAGAAATGAATGAAAAATGGCTGGAGCATGGTGGCCAGTCAAGTTTAAATGCATATCGAAATTTTACAGAGGAGGATAAGAAAAAACACAAAAAATTCTTCAGTGAAATGGTTAATTACTACCAGGATCAGGATGACAGACTTTTTGTGCATGCAGGATTCACAAATCTACATGGACCAGAATTCGAGTATCACGAAACCGCCTTTTACTGGGATCGTACTTTATGGGAAATGGCTCTGGCTATAAACGAGGAAATTAAACTGGATGACTTTCGATATCCTAAGCGGTTAAAACATTTTAAGGAAATATATATAGGACACACTCCAGTAACACGAATCGGTGAAACCACACCCGTTAAAAAAGCAAATATCTGGAATGTTGACACCGGGGCAGCCTTTAAAGGACCAGTTTCTGCAATAGATATAGATTCAAAAGAGATATACCAAAGTGATCCCGTGCACTCATTTTACCCTAATGAACAGGGCAGAAATTAGGCTTTTTTTATTACGTCCTCTAAAAGACTATTCCTATATTTGAAGATTAATCTTATCTATTACTGTTAAATAACAGTTTTTTAGACTCAGGATTTACTGCATGTTTATTGCGGGATTTGTAAAATATAGGCTTTAAAAGAATGATGCCCTATAGATTGTTAGATTTAAGAGATAAAAAATGGCCTTAGACAATATACGATTAGAAGTAATGAACACGGTGGAGAAATCTGTTCAGGGATTTATAGAAAAATATCTTATCCCGGTTGAAGAAATATGGCAACCTACAGACCTCCTACCGAATCTTCAGAATGAATCTGGATTTGATGAAGTACACCAGATAAGAGAAGAAGCCAAAGAACTTGGTTATGATTTTTGGGTGGTTTTAGTTGCAGATATGGTAACAGAAGAAGCCCTGCCAACCTACGAATCGTGGCTTATGGACATGGAAGGTGTAGAGCAACACGGTAAATCAAAAGGCGAACATAATGCCTGGGCAAAATGGGTACGCCACTGGACTGGTGAAGAAAATCGTCACGGAGATACATTAAATAAGTACTTATACCTTTCTGGTAGGGTAGATATGAAAGAGGTTGAAAAAACTACTCAACATCTTATTAATGATGGGTTTGATATTGGAACCGGAAGAGATCCCTACAGAAATTTCGTTTACACTAGCTTCCAGGAATTAGCAACTAATATTTCTCACAAACGTGTGGGACAGTTAGCTAAGAAGAAGGGAAACAAGATGCTTGGTAAAATGTGTAATATCATCGCAGGAGATGAAATGAGACACTACATGGCATATAGAGAGTTTGTGAAGACGATCTTTGAACATGACCCGAGTGAAATGATGCTTGCCTTCCAGGATATGATGAAGAAAAAGATCGTAATGCCTGCCCAGTTTATTAGAGAATCTGGCCAGGGAATAGCAGAAGCTTTTGAGAATTTCTCTAATGCTGCCCAAAGATTAGGTGTATATACTACCTACGATTATATCGACATTCTTAGGAAACTTAACGATTACTGGGAGATTGATAAAATGCGATCTCTTACAGATGATGCTGAAAAAGCACGTGATTACCTAATGGCACTTCCTGATAGAATGCATAGAATTGCCGATAGAATTGCGGTTCCTCAGGATCAGCATAAATTTAAATGGGTAGAAGCCAACGGAATGGTTTAATAAAATATTCTATATTCGAAAAATAAATACAAAACCCTGTTTACTTTTAACAGGGTTTTTTTAATCGAAAAACTTAAAATCACTGATGAAAAAAATAATAGTTGCCCTGATCTTTATAACCACATTTAATATGGGATATTCTCAAAGTGGAGTAAAAAACAACGAAATCAAATTAAATATTGCCAATACCATCGCCATAGCATCTGTAGAATTTGGCTATGAAAGGTTTATTGATAACCATCAGTCTTTAGAAGGAGTAATTCTTATTAATGACCGCATGAATTATCATTCTGAAAATGGTTCAAGAAAATTTGATACCAATAGTTTCAAATTGGGATACAACTATTATTTCGGGGAAGAATATGCAGCCTCCGGTCTTTTTATAAACCCATTTCTAAAATATCGCACCGGTGAGTTTACAAAGGATGGTGATGACGTAGATGAACCTGCATTTGTGGGAAGTACAGTTACAGACATGAATTCTTTTATTATTGGTCTTGGAGCGGGCTATAAATGGAATTTTAATGACACTTTTGTATTAGGTCCATTTTTAAACATTGGCAGGAACTTTAGTGATGAAGTGAAAGATCGATTTTCAGCGATAGAATTCAATGCAGGTTTTAATATTGGCTACAGGTTTTAATACATACAAGTTATCACATAAAAAAACCGCTCAGAATCTGAGCGGTTTTTTTTATTCTATTTTTTAAGACTTATGCAGATTTAGCATCTTTCCACACCTGGTAAGTTGCAAGATCCTTTTCCATGAGATTTAAACAGAACCCTACAACTGCAGCGTCATCTAAATATCCCAATACCGGAATAAAATCCGGGATCAGGTCAATTGGAGACAGAACATAAAGTAATGCTGCTCCAGCCGCCGCAACGATATTAAATGGAATTTCCCTGTATTCCCCGCTAGCATAATCCTTGACAAGGGAAAACAGAAGCATCGCGTCATCTAAATAACGTTTCAATTTACCTTTGCTTTCAAATTTATCCAGGATCTTTTCCTCTTTATTGATCACTTTTTCAACATCATCTTTTTCGAACTTTTCTGTTCTTTTAGAAAGTTCTTCACCTGCCTGTTCTCTGGAAATTTCGCTCATTGTAATTGTAATTTATTCTTTGCCGAAAATAAAGAATGTATGTTCTGAAGACAAATCTCACCCAACTATTTAAGTTCGATTTAACTTTGTACACGTATGAAAATCAGAAATTAAAAGAGCCCCGAAATTATCGGGGCTCTTAATAACACTCAATTGAACTAAACTATAGATCAAACTTTATTCCCTGTGCTAGGGGTAATTCGGTTGTATAGTTAATCGTATTTGTTTGTCTTCTCATATAAACTTTCCAGGCATCAGAACCACTTTCACGGCCTCCGCCTGTTTCCTTTTCACCTCCAAAAGCACCACCAATCTCGGCTCCAGAAGTACCAATATTTACATTGGCGATTCCACAATCTGAACCTTCCGCAGAAAGGAATCTTTCAGCCTCTCTAAGATTATTGGTCATAATTGCCGAAGAAAGACCTTGTTTTACTCCATTCTGAAGTTTTAAGGCATCACTTACATCTCCTGAATACTTCATAAGATATAAAACCGGTGCAAACGTCTCATGCTGAACGATCGCAAAGTGGTTTTCAGCTTCGGCAATAGCAGGTTTTACATAGCACCCGCTTTCATAACCTTCACCTTCAAGTACTCCACCTTCAACTAGTATCTTTCCGCCTTCTTCAACTACTTTATCTAAAGCAGCCTGGTAGTTCTTAACCGCATCTTTATCAATAAGAGGACCTACATGATTATTCTCATCCAGAGGATTCCCTATTCTAATTTGCTTGTATGCGCTTACCACGGCTTCCTTTACTTTATCATAAACATCTTCGTGAACTATAAGTCTTCTGGTTGAAGTACAACGCTGACCGCAAGTACCAACGGCTCCAAATACAGCTCCAATCACCGTGTTTTTGATATTAGCATCTGGAGTCACTATAATGGCATTGTTTCCTCCTAATTCCAGCAATGATTTTCCTAAACGAGCAGCAACTGCCTGAGCTACGATCTTACCCATTTTAATTGAACCAGTAGCCGATATCAAAGGTACTCGGTCATCCTTGGTCATCATTTCACCTACTTTATAGTCTCCGGTAATTAAACAGGAAATACCTGCAGGCACGTTATTTTCTTTAAACACCCTGGCCGCGATATTCTGGCAGGCTACTGAAGTTAAAGGGGTCTTTTCTGAACCTTTCCAGATACATGCATCTCCACAAACCCAGGCCAGGGCAGTATTCCATGACCAAACGGCTACTGGGAAGTTAAATGCTGAAATGATCCCAACAACTCCCAGTGGGTGATATTGTTCGTACATTCTATGTCCAGGACGCTCACTATGCATGGTTAGTCCATAAAGCTGTCTGGATAATCCAACTGCGAAATCACAGATATCTATCATTTCCTGAACCTCACCAAGACCTTCCTGGTATGATTTTCCCATTTCATAAGAAACCAGCTTTCCTAGTGGTTCTTTCAGTCTTCTAAGTTCATCGTTAAACTGGCGCACAACTTCTCCTCTCTGTGGAGCAGTCCATGTTCTCCATTCCTTAAAGCCGGCATCGGCAGTTGTGATCACCTTTTCATAATCTTCTTTTGTAGTCGCCTTAACCTTCCCGATCAAAGCGCCATCTACAGGTGAATATGATTCAATAATATCTCCGTTACTAAACCAGTCGGTACCGGTCGATGTTCCGTTATTGATGTCGTTTAATCCTAAATCTTCCAGGGCTTGTTTAATCCCGAATTCTTCAGCAATTTTGCTCATTAATTTGCGTTTTTATCGATTAATTTGTGTAGTTGTTGCGAAAATAGGAAAAATAAACCGCTATTCCACGTCAGATGTGAATCTAGAATCGGCCTCCATTACTTCCCCGCAATTATCGCATGTTCTCAATTCCTTGCTGTTATAGAAATGCCTGAAATGCTGCAGAAAATCGGTTTCGATGTCCTGAAGCGGGAAATACACTTCATATAACTTATGGTTGCAATTATCACAAAACCACATCAAGCCATCCTTACCATCTTCACCTATCCTTTTACGTTCTATAACCAGTCCAATAGAACCCTCGCTCCTTTCTGGTGAATGTGGAACTTTAGCCGGATGCAGATACATATCTCCGGGTCCCAATTTCATAGTTGTTTTCTCCCCGTTATCCTGTATATGAACCTGGATATTACCTTCCAGCTGATAAAAAAGTTCTTCGGTCTCATTATAATGATAATCTTTACGGGCATTTGGACCAGCAACGACCATCACAATATAATCCCCAGATTCTTTGTATAGATTTCGGTTTCCTACCGGCGGCTTCAGGCTTTCACGATTCTGCTCTATCCATTTATTTAAATTAAAAGGTCCGTCTACTGGCATATGTTCTAATTTTTACTAAAATTAAACATTCCAGTTCAGAAAATGTTTATAATACAGTTAATTTGGGCGCCTGCCCTACACCGCGCTATCCGCTCCAAGTCCTCGTCACGCCTTTCAGGGTGCCTCCGGGCTTTATGCTCCTATCGCTGGCGCAAATCCAACGAAAATTGTCGGTTTATAAGGTATATGCCTCAATTTTTTAGTAATTTCAATCCAATTCATTCCTGAAATATGAAAAATCTACTTGTCCTATTTGGTCTACTGCTATTTATAAGTTGTAATGAGAATAAAACCCAGAATTCAGCAGAAAAAACGTCTCAAACTACTAAACAAAAGGATTCGACCCCGAATTTTGGAATTGTGATCCATGGTGGTGCGGGAACTATCTTAAAGGAAAACATGAGCGACTCACTGGAGCAGGCCTATAAATTGAAACTGGAGGAAGCTATACGAACTGGTCATGAAATACTTGCCAATGGTGGAACAGCACTGGAAGCGGTGCAAAGAACAATTAATGTAATGGAGAACAGTCCTCTTTTTAATTCGGCAAAAGGAGCTGTTTTTACTAATGAAGGCAGGAATGAACTTGATGCTTCAATTATGGATGGAAAAACTCTGAATGCGGGAGCAGTTGCTGGAGTGACCAATATTAAAAACCCTATTAACCTGGCTTATGAGGTGATGGTGAATTCAGAACATGTGCTACTTTCAGGAAAAGGTGCTGAGCAGTTTGCAAAAGAACAAGGACTTGAGGTCGTAGATCCTGAATATTTTTATACTGAAAAGCGATTCAGAGCAATGGAAAAAGCTCGGCAAAGAGAAAATAATTCCAAGAAAACTGCATTTTTCGATCCTTTGATAAAAGACGAAAAATTCGGCACTGTTGGATGTGTAGCTCTGGATAAAAATGGCAATCTCGCCGCAGGAACTTCAACCGGTGGTATGTCTAACAAAAAATATAATCGAATTGGAGATTCCCCAATTATTGGTGCAGGTACCTACGCGAATAATAAAACCAGTGCAATTTCCAGTACCGGTTGGGGTGAATTCTTTATAAGAGGGGTTGTTGCTTATGATATTTCTGCAATGATGGAATATAAAAATATGAGCTTAAAGGAGGCAGCTTCTGAAGTTATTCAAAATAAGCTCCCTGCACTGGGTGGCAATGGTGGAATCATCGCTATAGACAATGAAGGCAATTTTGCGATGGAGTTTAATACTGCAGGAATGTACAGAGCAGCCATGAACAAAAATTCAGAGCTTACCATCGGGCTTTATGAAGAAAATGAATAGAACATCTACTTTCTAAAATCCATTTGGTCAAACCGCTTTAGAACAGAAATAACTATTAAAAAAGGCCTGAAAGACTATCCCCAGTAAACGAGTATGGTGAGGCTCAACAATGTTATTAATTAAATCTAACCTGAATATCCATTAGAATAAATAGGAATAAACCATTTCTATCCTCAAATCGATCTAAAGCAAGTTTAACTATAATTTAAGGTTTTTTTAGTTCGGTTAATTCCGAACCAACCTTATTTTTGTAGCCTCATTCTAAAAAATGAATTAAATGGACTGTTGCTCACCAGAGAAACAAAAATTAATTGAGGAATTAGGGCTTCATTTTGAAAAGAATCAGAATTTGGCGCCTCTGGCTGCCCGTATTTACGCGATCATGATTCTTTCACCGAATGAAGGACACACCTTCGATGAGATAAAGCAGATCACAGATGCCAGTAAAAGTTCGGTTTCTACCCAGCTAAATCTGCTTATGCAGACCAAAAAAGTGGACTATTTTACTAAAACAGGTGATCGTAAGAGATATTTCAGGGCGAGCAAAACCTATTTAAAGAATACCCTTAAAGAATATCTGGAAAATATTTCTGAAGAGATCAAAATGGTAGATAAGATCATCAAATTCAACTCTACCTATAATTCAGAAAAATTTGAGAAAGACGGGCATATCCCGAAGATGTTTAGAAATTATCTGTTTGCTCAAAAGGAAAATCTGGAAAATTCAATTCAGAAAGTATCTGAACATGAAAATACACAACCTTAAAAGATTGCTATGAAGAAGAAAAAAATCTTTTTAATTGGAATTGCTATTGTAGGCTTTGCGGCGCTTTCGTCCTGCGGTAATACTGATTCAAAAGCGGAAGCAGCTGGAAGTTTGGCCCCACCCCCTTCTTATCCGGTTATTGAAGTATCAAGGAAAACTGTAACTGCCTTCAATTCTTATCCCGCGACCATAGAGGGTTCTGTAAATAGTGCAGTTCGCGCTAAGGTTTCAGGCTATATTACAGATGTTTTAGTAGAAGAAGGAGAAAATGTGAAGAAAGGACAATTATTGTTCAAACTAGAAACCAAATCTCTTAACCAGGATGCCCAGGCCGCAAAGGCAAATGTAAATGCCGCCCAGGTTGAGGTAGACAAACTAAAACCACTGGTTGAGAAAGAAATTATTAGCCAGGTTCAAATTGAAACAGCAAAGGCTAAGCTGGAACAGGCTAAAAGTACATATAACAGTATTGCTGCGAATATTGGCTATGCCAATATAAAAAGTCCTGTAGACGGTGTGGTTGGAAAGATCAATTTTAGAAACGGATCTTTAGTGAGTCCGCAGGATCAAATGCCTATCACAAATGTTTCTTCGATAGAAAATGTGTATGCTATCTTTTCCATGAACGAGAAGGATTTTCTGGATTTTATGAGCGATGCTGAAGGAAAAACCACTTCAGAAAAGATCGGAAATACTCCGGGGATCCAGCTTATTATGGCCAATTCTAGAGAATATGAAAACAAGGGTAAGATAGAAACGATTTCGGGAAATATTGATGAACAGACAGGAACGGTTTCATTCAGGGCAAAATTCAAGAATAACGGATTGCTTAGAAATGGTAGTAGCGGAACCGTTAAAATTCCAAAAACTTATGAAAATGCGATTGTAGTGCCCAGCCTTTCCACTTACGAAAGACAAGGACAAACCTTTGTATACAAAATTAAAGCCGACACGCTTACTTCCAGTTCCATCGATATTCTAAGTGAAATAAAGAATCTCTATGTAGTAAAAGAGGAAGATGGAGTTGAAGCTGGTGAATTGATACTGGCTAAAGGAACAGGAAAGGTTAGGCCTGGAATGAAAATAAGTCCGAATAAAGTAAGCATGGATAGTATCCTAGATTCTTTTGACCAGGTTTTCAAATAAGAGATTATGCTAAAGACATTTATAGACCGGCCGGTACTTTCTACTGTAATTTCGATTATTATCGTGATCCTGGGAATTTTAGGATTATCTCAACTTCCGGTGACACAATATCCAGATATTGCTCCTCCAACGGTTCAGGTTAATGCATCATATCCCGGGGCGAATGCGGAAACCATCGTAGAGAGTGTGATCATTCCTATCGAAGAACAAATAAACGGTGTAGAGGGAATGAAATATATCACCTCTACAGCTAGTAATAATGGAACCGCAAACATTCAGGTATTCTTTGAACAGGGTTACGACCCCGATATTGCCGCAGTGAACGTACAGAACAGGGTGGCCAGGGCGAATGCGGTTCTGCCTTCTGAAGTTATCCGCTCTGGGGTTATCACGACCAAGGCACAGAATTCGGCCTTATTATATGCCGGGATCTATTCTACCAATCCAGATTTTGACGATACCTTTCTTCAGAATTACCTTAATATCAATGTAAAACCGGAATTACAAAGGATTAACGGGGTTGGTGATGTCACCGTTTTTGGAGGAAAGGATTATGCCATGAGGATCTGGCTTGACCCGGCTAAAATGGCAAATTACGGACTTGTACCCGCAGATGTGACTGCTGCTATAGGTGAACAGAGTCTTGAAGCGGCTTCCGGTTCGTTAGGACAGAATGCCGGTGAATCTTTTGAATATGTACTTACCTATGGAGGTAGATATAAAACGGTTGAAGAATACGCCGATGTTATAATCAAAGCCCAGGAAAATGGAGACCTATTAAGATTAAAAGACGTAGGAACGGTTGAACTTGGAGCACAATCTTATTCTTCCTTATCAAAATCTAAGGGATATCCAGCCCTGAGTTTCGGAATTTTTCAAACACCGGGTTCTAATGCCCAGGAGATTATTGAAGAAATCTACGATAAACTGGATGAAATGAAAACGGAATTTCCGGAAGGCGTGGATTACATTGTTAACTACGATACCAATAAATTCCTTACCGCATCGATCTCAAAAGTACAGACCACCCTTATTGAAGCCTTTCTACTTGTTTTCCTGGTAGTATTTATATTCCTACAGGATCTTAAATCTACTTTGATCCCGGCGATTGCTGTTCCGGTTTCGATCATTGGTACCTTCTTTTTCCTGAACCTTTTGGGATACTCAATCAACCTGCTTACACTTTTTGCCCTGGTTCTGGCGATTGGTATCGTGGTGGATGATGCAATTGTGGTTGTAGAAGCCGTTCATGCAAAACTCGAAGGCGGAGAAAAGAATCCAAAAAAGGCATCAGTATCAGCCATGAATGAAATTGCAGGAGCAATCGTTTCCATCACACTGGTTATGGCTGCTGTATTTATCCCAATTACCTTTATTCAGGGTCCCTCAGGTGTATTCTATGAACAATTCGGGGTTACGCTGATAATTGCTATACTTATTTCAGCCGTAAATGCCTTAACACTGAGCCCGGCATTATGCGCCATTTTCTTAAAACCGAAGAAGGAAAAGGAGGAGAAGAAGAAAAATCTATTACAAAAGTTTTATTCGGCTTTTGATGCAGCTTTCGAAGCAACTAAAGCTAAATACGTTAGGTCACTTGGTTTTCTAACCAAATATAAATGGATAAGTTTCGGGATTCTGGCCATTGCAGTAGCAGCTATTTTCCTTATTAATAAAACCATTCCATCAGGATTCGTACCTACAGAAGATCGTGGGGTGATCTTTGTAAACGGTGAACTACCTCCGGGATCATCCTTAGACAGATCTTTTGAAACCACACAGGATCTTTATGAGCAAATGACTTCCGTAGAAGGGATCAGGACCGCCACAGTGATCGCAGGTAGGAACTTTTTCTCGGGAGCAGGTAGTTCAAACTTTATGGGCTTTATTATCCTGGAAGACTGGGAAAACAGAGAAACCGAGGAGACCAATATTGATAATATCATTGCGGAACTTAATAAAAAGTCAGGCAGCATCAGTGATGCAAAGATCATTTACTTTACACCACCTTCAGTTCCTGGATTTGGTAGTGCAGATGGGTTTGAAATGCAGCTTCTGGATCGGGAAGCAGGTAGTTTAGAAGATCTTGATGAGACAGCGAACAATTTCGTGAACAATCTCATTCAGCAACCGGAAGTGGCCTATGCCTCTAATCCATTCAGCACAAATTATCCACAATTACGTATAGACATTAATACGGCTAAGGCTAAACAGGCCGGGGTTGGAGTGAATGATATTCTATCTGTTTTACAGGGATATGTTGGAGGAATCTACACGGCTAACTTTAGTCGCTTCGGAAAACAATACCGAGTATTCGTACAATCCTTACCAGACGATAGAATTTCAAAGGAAAGTCTGAACAGTATGTACGTTAGAACATCCAATGGTGAAATGTCGCCGGTATCGCAATATGTAAGCCTTAACAGGATTTATGGGCCACAAACAATTAGTAGGTTTAACCTTTTTAATGCCGTGGCTATTAATGGTACTGCGACTAAAGGTTACAGCTCGGGAGGAACCATCGACGCTATCAATAGGACCGCTGAAGATGTACTTCCAAATGGATATGATGTAGCTTTTTCCGGATTAACCCGTGAGGAAATTGCTTCCGCGGGACAGGCCGGAATTATTTTTATGCTGAGCATTGTTTTCGTGTATTTTCTTCTGGCTGCACAATATGAAAGCTATTTATTACCATTTTCGGTAATATTATCGCTGCCAATAGGAGTTGCGGGTGCTTACCTGGCAACCTGGCTAACCGATAATCAGAATAACATCTATTTCCAGATCGCCCTGATCATGCTAATAGGATTACTGGCAAAAAATGCCATCTTGATAGTTGAATTCGCCCGGCAAAGACGATACGAAGGCTTATCAATTACCGAAGCCGCCATTGATGGAGCCAAAGTCAGGCTAAGACCGATTTTAATGACCTCTTTTGCCTTTATCCTGGGACTAATGCCACTTGTCCTTGCCAGCGGAGTTGGTGCAGAAGGTAATAGGTCTATAGGTACAGGAGCTGCCGGAGGATTATTGATTGGAACTGTTTTCGGGGTATTTGTGATTCCGGTGCTATTCATAATCTTTCAGTGGTTACAGGAAAAAATTGAAAAAAAACCGGAAGCCGTTCAAAACGATTAATTAATTCAGGAAATTGAAGAAAATGAAGTTATTATCAAATCTGAAAATATTGGTTGCGGGTTTCGCGATTATCAGCCTTCAATCCTGCTTTGTTGCCAAAGACTATGAGCAGCCTAAGGTTGTAAAAGAAGAGAATTACAGGACAGATAATATTGAACAGGATACTTTGAATATGGCAAATGTTTCCTGGAGAGAAATGTTTACCGATCCGGTTTTACAGGAATATATAGAGTCCGGCCTGGAGAATAATATTGATATAAGGATCGCCCTGCAACAGATCATTGCTGCAGATGCTTACGTAAAACAGGGTAAAGCAGGATACCTGCCTACGCTGAATGGCGATGCCACTTTTACACATCAGGAATTATCTGAAAACAGTCAGTTTGGTTCCTTGTTCAGTTCAGTAAATCAGTACCAGTTAAGTGCAGATCTTTCCTGGGAAGCCGATATCTGGGGAAAGATCAGAAGTCAGAAACGAGCTTTCGACGCCAGTTATTTACAAACTATTGCCGCTCACCAGGCCGTTAAGACCAGGCTTATTGCTTCCATAGCATCTACTTATTATCAATTGCTTGCTTTAGATGAACAGATAAGAATTACTGAAGAAACAGTGAACACCCGGGAGAAAAGCCTTGATGCAACTAAAGCATTGAAAGAAGCAGGTAATCTTACGGAAGTTGGGGTAAAGCAGACCGAGGCGCAATATTATACAGCTAAAGGAATTCTGATAGATCTTAAGAACGAAGAAAGGCTACTGGAGAATACTTTATCTATTCTAATGGGCCAGGCGCCAATGCAAATTGAACGTACAAATCTTGACGAGCAGGAGATCACCACAGAATTAAATACAGGAGTTCCTGTTCAGCTATTGCGAAACAGGCCGGACGTTATTGCTGCGGAATATGAACTGATGAATGCCTTTGAACTTACCAATGTTGCCAGAGGTAACTTTTATCCATCGCTTACTCTTTCGGCCACTGGTGGACTTCAGGCGCTGGAAGCGGAAGATCTATTTAGCGTAAATTCTTTGTTTGCTACAGTAATTGGTGGACTGGCTCAACCAATTCTGAACGGACGTAGAATAAGAACCGAATTTGAAGTTTCTGAAGCACAGCAGGAACAGGCAAGACTGGAGTTTAGAAGAACGATCCTGACCGCAAGTAAGGAAGTTTCAGATGCACTATATTCATATGATGCTGCTACCCAGAAAATAGAAGTGAAACAGAAAGAATTTGAAGCTTATAATCTTGCTACCAACTATTCAGAAGAATTATTGCTTAACGGGCTAGCTAATTACCTGGAAGTATTAACGGCTAGGGAGAATGCTTTGAATTCCAGTTTAGACCTATCTAATGCCAGATTTAATCAATTAAAAGCAGTGGTTGATCTTTATGAAGCCCTGGGCGGCGGTTGGAAATAATTCAAGATTTTATATTGTTAGTTGTTGGTTGAATGTGACCTCTGACTTTTGGGTTAGAGATCATTTTTTTAACCCCTCCTTAAATATAAACCTTGCACCTAATTGTTATCTTTATTTCTAAATATTGAACTTATGAAAAGTAGTTTTAGTGATATTATTAAGAGTGAAACCCCTGTCTTGATAGACTTTCATGCAGATTGGTGTGGGCCATGTAAAATGTTGGGGCCAATTCTTAAGGAGGTGAAAGAAGAACTTGGCGATAAGGTGAAAATCGTAAAAATAGACGTGGATAAAAATCAGCCCTTAGCAACGAAATATCAGGTGAGAGGAGTTCCTACAATGATATTGTTTAAGAACGGTGAGCAACTATGGCGACAATCTGGAGTCTTATCTAAAGAAGAGATCAAGCAAAAGATCACCTCAGCCTGATCAAAGATCTTTTAAAGGCGGAACTTTGAATTCTTCCATATTCCATCCAGCTAAGTCTGCCCCAGCCACATAGGCACTTTCCAGGAATTCCAGCAAAACTTTTTTTGGATTATCAAATTCCTTTAAATCAGAGTAAGTTAGGATAGCCATTGGAACACCATTGTTCATTACCCAATTCGCATCCTGAGGTTCCAGGGATTGTTCTTCAAGATCCTCAGGGGAAGGATAGGTATATGAATAAAATGCGGGTTCCTGAACCTTATCATCACCAGCCCAGAATCCAAAACTTATACATTCATGGCTATAAGCATCCTTGTCTGAAATTCTTGCATCCTTAGACATTGGCGGTGCTTGTTTTCCTGAAAAACGCGTGACAGCAAGATCCATGGAATGCCAGTATAAATGCACCGGACAGGTTTTACCATAAAATCTACCGCTGAATTCTTTAAATACTGAATCCACCCATAAAAAAGTCTTCCAGTAAGTAGTTGCGTATTTTTTACTATAATGATGTATCTCCTCAATTTCTGAAAACCTTTTGTCAATATTAAGATCATAGGGTTTTCCGTTGATCTTCACATCGATATCCAGTTCCTTTAAAATACTAATTAGATAATTATAGAAATCTCCAACACTTAAATTTTTCTCCAGACGGAACGACCGAATTTCCCCGGTGCTTTTGAAGATATCGAGTTTGTTTTCGAGTATATTCAAGGTAAGTGAAAAGGATTCATAATCATTATCTATCGGGATTGGTCCCGTAGTAAAACCTTTTTCATTTACATAAAGAGTTATATACCACCAATGATTTTTTCTTGGAACAAAGCACATCCTGATCTTCCCCATGATCTGAAAGTAAAGGTGCAAAGTGAGCTTTTTCTTTTCATTGCCCACATACTTCAAATCTGGTAAAACATTGGCCGATATCATATTGTTCTATTTTAGTTTTCCTCCTTTGGCAACCCACCATGGGTGAACTTCAACCTTTAATCTGCCGGCCTTCACCATTGGGTCTAAATTAGCAAGACTATCTGCCTCCTTCTGGGTTGCAGTATTAAAAACTACAATTCCACGCAGGTCCCCATCATCTCCCATTGGCCCGGTTAGGCTGGTATACCCTTCCTCATATAGCCAGGTGAGATGCTCCATATGTTTCTTTTGCAATTCAGCAACTTCAGTTGAATCCTGACTTCGTGTAGCTCCAGATTTTAAAAATACCATATAATATTGTTGCATTAAATAGGTGGTATCCCCAGCTTTATAACTAAAAGTTTGATAGCCTTTCTTTTTTAGATCTTCTTCTATAGTAGCAACATCTGGAGACTCCACAGAATCTTTCTTAATTTCAGATACATCTGAAGTTTCTGCTGATTTCTTTTTATCAGAATCGCCACAGCTTATCATCAAGCCGCAAGCAAGAATAAATAATACTCGTTTCATTAATTCCAGTTTTTATATGGTTTCGTAATTAATTTTGAATTATAGTAATCTAAAATCCCGGTGACTTCCTTACCCAGCCAATCTGGTCTTTTAAATTCTTCTTCTTCATCCTGCAGTTCAACCTCAGCCAGCACCAAACCCTGATTATCTCCGAGAAATTCATCAACTTCGTACATATGATCTCCAACATTCACATGATACCGGTATTTTTCGATCTTCCCTGGCTCACATAGCTCTAAGAGTTCCTGGGCTTCATCCAACGGAATTTCTTTTTCCCATTCATATCTACTCAATCCATTTTTAGAAGACTTCCCTTTAATGGTCATATAGCCCCTATCGTCTGATATTCGTATCCTGATGGTTCTTTCAGGATGAGTATTTAAATATGCCTGTATAAACAATGTTTTTTTTGACGCTTCTTCCTTAAAATCATTGGAGTTTACCAAAAACTTTCTTTCAATTTCAGTCATAATTCCCTGTTTCTTTAGTCGCTATGGTTTTGATCTCATCGTTCTGGATCTTTCCGCTTTTATATTCATTATTAGCCAGAAATACCATGGCATCTACGATCGTTTCGGGATGTATAGATCGGTATTTTTTTAGCTTTCCAACCAACAAATGATCTCCAAAATTCATGATCTTTTTCCAGATAAATTCGAATGGTCGGTTTTCATCTCTATTCCCACCAATTAAGGAAGGTCTTAGAATATATGTGTTCTTAATTTTTTGATCCATTACCGCACCTTCCATTTCTCCCTTGATCCTGTTATAAAAAATACGGCTATCTTCATCGGCTCCCATGGCAGAGATCACCTGGAAAGTTTCAATTTTATTATGCTTTGAAAGTTTTGCTGCCGTCGCCGGAATCCCGAAATCTACCATCCTGTACGTATCATTATCAGGAGTTTTCTTCTGGGTACTGCCAATACAACAAAAAACTTCATCTGCCTTAAATAATTCACCAAATTGTTCAAGCTCAAATAGATCTATCAGGTATTCTTCAATTTTCTCATGTTTCCGTCTAACATGATTCCTGGAAAAGACCTTGACCTTACGATATCGATCGTCATCCACAAGCCGGTTTAGTAGAATACTTCCTGTTAATCCTGTGGCTCCCAGTATTATTGCTGATTTTTGCTCCATATTTTGTTAAGTACTCCTTCAAAGGTAAGTGTTATGTTTCTAAATTGATTCTATATGAATTGAGTTCTTATTCTATGATCTACCAATAAAATCTAAAACTGACTATTTCCCGCAACTCTAAGAGACCAATGGAAGTTTCATTAAATTTACCACGTGGAAAGACTTCGCAAAATTATCCATATAGACATGGATGCCTTTTATGCTTCGGTAGAACAGCTGGATAATCCAGACCTAAGAGGAAAGCCGGTAGCCGTTGGTGGTAGTTCTCAACGAGGAGTTGTGAGTACCGCCAGTTATGAGGCCAGAAAATATGGAATTCGCAGCGCTATGAGCAGTGTGATTGCGAAACGTAATTGTCCCGATCTTATATTTGTAAAGCCACGTTTTGAAAGGTATAAAGAGATATCTCAGCAAATTAGAGAAGTTTTTTTTGAATACACAGACCTCGTTGAACCCCTTTCACTCGATGAAGCTTATTTAGATGTTACCGAAAATAAAAAGGGACTACCCAGTGCCACTCTCATTGCTAAACGAATTAGAAACAGGATAAAAGAAAAGACTGGTTTAAACGCTTCCGCAGGAATTTCTATAAATAAGTTCATCGCAAAGGTAGCCAGTGATGTAAATAAACCAAATGGGCAAAAAACTGTACCACCCGAAGAAGTCCTCGAATTTCTGGAGGAACTGGATATTAGAAAGTTTTACGGAGTGGGCAAAGTTACCGCTGAAAAGATGTACCGTTTAGGTATTTTCAATGGAAAAGATCTTAAAGCAAAGACCGAAGAATATCTCTCAGAGCACTTCGGAAAAAGTGGTTCCCATTTCTATAATGTAGTTCGCGGAATCCATAACAGTGAAGTAAAGCCTCACCGAATTAGAAAATCTCTTGGTGCCGAAAGGACTTTCAATGAAAATATTTCATCTGAAATTTTTATGCTGGAGCGCCTGGAAAACATTGCTGAAGAAATAGAGCGACGCCTGGAAAAAAGTAAAGTAGCCGGGAAAACGATCACGCTAAAGATAAAATACAGTGATTTTACCCTTCAAACCCGAAGTAAAACGATCAACTACTATATATCGAATAAAGAATTGATCCTGGAGATCGCTAAAGATCTATTATACCAGGAGAAAATGAAAGATTCAGTAAGATTACTTGGGATTAGTTTATCAAATTTAAATACAGATAAGGGAGATGCTAAAGAAATAGATAAAGAGATCTCTGTACAGTTAAAATTCAGGTTTTAAATATCCTGGTTCGGGAAGATCACGTAAATACTTCAGTTATTATCATTATTAAAAAAACCGGAAACCTATCTTTCAATAAATTTCCGGTTCTAAGTTATAATAAGTAAGTTCTATTATATTTCTGAAACTCTTAATGTATTCACCATACCTTTTTCGGTGATTGGCATCGCCGCAAGGTTGATTGTAAAATCACCTACTTCAACGAATTTGTATTTTTTGGCTATATCATTTATATCATCTATGGTCTCATCTGTACTTACAAATTTATCATAGTAAAATGCTTTTACTCCCCAAAGCAAACTCAATTGGTTCAGTATTCTTCGATTAGATGTAAATACGAGGATATGCGCTTCCGGTCTCCATGCAGAGATCTGAAATGCCGTATATCCACTATTGGTCAATGTACAAATAGCTTTCGCCTTTATCTCATTGGCCATATGCGCAGCATGATAACAAACCGCTTTTGTGATATATCTTTTTGTTCTTACATGAGGCGGCTCATGTGGCACCTTAATCAATGGCGAGTTTTCCACGCTGTGAAGTATCTGAGCCATTTTCTGAATAACCTGCACCGGATACTGCCCAACTGAAGTTTCTCCACTTAACATCACCGCATCTGCGCCATCCATAACAGAGTTTGCCACATCGTTCACCTCAGCTCTTGTTGGAGTAAGGCTCGTGATCATGGTTTCCATCATTTGAGTAGCGATGATCACGGGAATCCTTGCTTTTTTAGCAGTTAACACCAGTTTTTTCTGGATCAACGGAACTTCCTGAGCTGGAATTTCAACTCCAAGATCTCCACGAGCAACCATAAGCCCGTCACAATATGCTACGATCTTATCAATATTAGCAACTCCTTCAGGCTTCTCAATTTTCGCGATGATCGGGATCTTATATTCTGTATGTTCTTTTATAAGATTCTGAAGTTCGATAAGATCTTCAGCATGTCTCACGAAAGAAAGCGCCATCCAGTCAACTCCTATTTCACAGGCAAAAATGGCATCCTTAACATCTTTTTCTGTAAGGGCTGGCAAAGAGATATTTGTATTTGGCAGATTTACCCCCTTCTTAGATTTAAGAGGACCGCCCTGGATAACTTTGGTTTTTACTTCATTCTTCTTATTTGTGCTAACCACTTCAAAGATAAGCTTACCATCATCTAATAGAATTCTTTCCCCTGCCTTTACGTCTCTTGGAAAAGAATCATAATTCATGTAAACTCTTTCTGCAGTTCCTTTAAATTCTTCTCCCGTTGCAAAAACGATCTGGTCTCCTTCATTTACAACTACTTCTTCCTTCATCACACCTACCCTAAGCTTAGGGCCCTGAAGGTCACCAAGAATCGCCGCATTAAAACCTTCCTCTTCGTTTAATTCACGGATCATCTTAATCCTTACCTTTACATCTTCATAATCTGCATGGGAAAAATTAATACGAAAAACATTTACACCTTCCTGCAGCATTTTTCTTAATACATCTTTACTACTGGTTGCAGGGCCCAGTGTAGCGACTATTTTTGTTTTCTTGTTGGTAGGCATTATTCGAAAATTAGATTTTGTTTGGATTTTAAATTATCTACATCAATTGCATAAGCTGCCTGTACACCTGGAATTTGCCCGATCTTACTAAGCATTCTCGTAAATTCCTTAGGATGAATCTCTTCGCTCATTCTAAGAAAATAGTCCACTTTATTATATTCAGGAATAAGATTTACTTCCTGCGGACTTAATTCTTCCTCCTCAAAAAGGGATCCTGAACTTAGGATCTTCTTGGGTTTACCCTTGAATTTATTAGAAACAAGGTCTATACTATAGGAAGAATTCGGGTCTTTTTGAGAATATAATTCATAAAGAGCGGCATACTCTGCATGATTAAAGTCTATATCTCTTCGCTCTCTTTCAAGTTTAATTTTAAGATGCTTATTTATAAAATACGCCATCTTATATCCCTCTAATGAAGAATAAATGGCGATCAAATAAAAATATTCATCTTCAACTTCCAGAAGCATTTTATGCGATTGCATAAACATTTACTTTAAGGTTAAAGATACTATTTGATTAATAAAATGAAGATTATAAGGCCTTAAAATTCATAATTTTTTACGAAAACGTTATAGTTTACAGTAATTCGTTAAAAATTACTCGATTTTATTTTGAAGGGCATAGTAGGCTCTCTTAGAAGCTTTTTCTTCAGCTTTCTTTTTTGAAGTGGCTCTGGCTTTAGCCACAACCCGTTGATTAATCCTCAACTTTACAGCGAAATGTTTTAGCTCGTCGTTACCAGTATCTTCATATACCTCGAAATCGAATTCCTTTTTTTCTTTCTGGCACCATTCTATCAACAAACTCTTGTAGCTTATCACTTTTCCTTCCAGCTGCTCAATATCCACGTATGGATCTATTACCCTCTCATAGATGAAGCGCTTGCAATATTTATAACCTCTATCAAGATAAATCGCACCTACCAGGGCTTCGAATAAATTTCCATGAATATTCACCCCAAATTGATCTTTCGGGATATTGGTTTGCACATGTTTGATGAGACCAAGGTCTTTACCAAGCTCATTCAAGTGCTTTCTACTTACCACTTTAGACCTCATCTTAGTTAAATAGCCTTCATTCCCTCCAGGAACAGCTTTAAATAGATGCGAAGCAACTACAGCACTCAGCATAGCATCCCCCAGAAACTCCATACGCTCAAAGTTTATGGCATTCCCCTCTTCATCCTTTCGGTTCAAAGATCTGTGGGTAAAAGCTTTTTTATAGTGAGTAATGGATTTTGGTTTAAATCCGAGTATTTGGGTAAGTATATTAAAAAAATTCCCGCCTTGTGAAGAACGGGAATTTAATATGTTACGAATAACGCTCATTAGTTATTCGTCAAGTTTTTTAAACACCACGCAAGCATTGTGTCCTCCAAAACCGAATGTATTGCTCATCACCACATTAACATCTCTCTTTTGAGCTTTGTTCAATGTTAGATTAAGTTCCGGATCGATGTTTTCATCAATATTCTCATGATTAATCGTTGGTGGCACTAAACCATGCTTCATAGATAAGATAGCAGCAATTGCTTCTATCGCTCCGGCAGCACCAAGTAAGTGACCTGTCATCGATTTTGTCGAGTTAATATTAATATTCTTCGCATGTTCACCAAAAACCTTAGAAATAGCCTTTAACTCTGCAACATCTCCTAGAGGTGTTGAGGTCCCATGAGTATTGATAGCATCAACATCCTCTGGTTTTAGACCTGCATTCCTAAGACAGTTTTTCATAACCGCTACGACCCCGTCCCCTTCAGGATGAGGAGCTGTCATGTGATAAGCATCTGAAGATAACCCACCGCCTAATACTTCGGCATAGATCTTAGCTCCTCTGGCTTTAGCATGCTCATACTCTTCAAGTATAAGCGCTCCACCACCTTCACCAAGCACAAATCCATCTCTGGTTGAGTCAAATGGTCTCGAAGCAGTTTGAGGACTTTCATTTCTGGTTGAAAGGGCATGCATTGCGTTAAAACCACCCATTCCAGCGATAGTCACTGCTGCTTCAGATCCTCCAGAAACAATTACATCACTGTGGCCTAAACGAATATTGTTTAAAGCATCTATCATAGCGTTAGCCGATGATGCACAAGCCGATACAGTGGTATAATTGGCTCCCATAAATCCGTGTTTGATAGAAATATTACCCGGGGCAATATCAGCGATCATTTTCGGAATAAAGAAAGGATTGAATCTTGGAGATCCATCTCCTTCTGCATAATTGATCATTTCGTTCTGGAATGTTTCCAGACCTCCTATCCCTGCACCCCAGATAACACCTACACGGTATTTATCTACAGTATCCAGGTCTATACCTGAATCCTGAATTGCTTCGTCTGCAGATACCATTGCATACTGCGCGAACCTATCAAGTTTTCTGGCTTCCTTACGATCAAAATGCTCGAGAGGATCAAAGTTTTTGAGTTCACAAGCGAATTTAGTTTTGAACTTTTCGGTATCAAAATAAGTGATAGGCGCGCTACCACTTCTACCGTTCTTTAGTCCATCCCAATATTCCTCTAAATTGTTACCAATTGGGGTTAAGGCACCAAGGCCTGTAACTACTACTCGCTTTAACTCCATATGGTGTGTTCGTTTTATTTCTTAGCGTCTTCGATATATGAAATTGCCTGACCTACAGTAGCAATATTCTCAGCTTGATCGTCTGGGATCTGAATGTCAAATTCCTTTTCGAATTCCATGATTAATTCTACTGTGTCTAGTGAATCAGCACCCAAGTCGTTGGTGAAGCTGGCTTCGTTTACAACTTCATTCTCGTCAACTCCCAATTTGTCAACGATAATAGCTTTTACTCTTGATGCAATGTCTGACATAATTTTTTATTTTAATTTTGATTAGGTGGCAAAAATAAAAAACTTTATTTTAAAACCGATTTTTACTCTAAAAATGTGGTGGTAATTTACATAAAATTCGTTTAAAGCCTTTAATTTTACATCCTAATAAATGTTAACAACCTTATTTTGAGTGAGAAAGAGAATGCGAAAAAGAGTAAGATTATAATTTTTGCTTCAGGTTCTGGCACTAATGCCGAAAATATCATAAAATTCTTCCAAAATTCCAAGAATGTAGAGATCTCTGCAGTACTTTCTAACAAAA
Source organism: Christiangramia echinicola DSM 19838 (assembly GCF_000423065.1). Lineage (GTDB taxonomy): Bacteria > Bacteroidota > Bacteroidia > Flavobacteriales > Flavobacteriaceae > Christiangramia > Christiangramia echinicola. The sequence goes on along the minus strand of NZ_AUHG01000010.1, from coordinate 401,426 downwards.
GGTCGGCGGGTGCTCTTAAAAGAGCGCATGATCTTAACGTAAAAGCCCTATTATTTGATAGAGAAGCCTTTTACAATAGCCGTGATGTTCTTAATATTTTAAAGGATATAGAGCCAGATCTTATTGTGCTAGCTGGATTCCTTTGGCTTTTCCCTTCAAACATCATCAGAGAATTTCCTGATAGAATCATTAATATACACCCTGCTTTATTACCTAAATATGGCGGTAAAGGAATGTATGGCTCTAAAGTCCATGAAACGGTTATTGCTGAAAAGGAAAAGGAAAGTGGCATCACAATTCATTATGTAAATGAAAAATATGATGAAGGACAAACCATTTTTCAGGCTACTACGCCTATTGAGGAAAACGAAACTCCAGATAGCCTCGCCGGTAAAATTCATGAATTAGAATACAAACACTTCCCGGAAGTGATTCAGAAATTATTAGAAAAAAATAATTAGTGCATACACCAAAAGTTCATATTTACACCGATGGTGCGGCAAGAGGAAACCCAGGTCCAGGTGGCTATGGTATTGTGATGGAATGGGTAGGCAAACCATACAAAAAGGAATTCTCTTGTGGCTTTAAGTTTACCACCAACAATAGAATGGAATTACTTGCCGTGATAATAGCTTTAAAACAATTAAAAAGTCCCGGTACACCTGTAAAAGTCTTCACAGACTCTAAATATGTTTCTGATGCCGTCAACAAGAAATGGATATTTGGGTGGGAGAAAAAAAACTTCGTGAACAGGAAGAACAGTGACCTCTGGAAAGAATTTCTTAAGGAGATTAGAAAACATCAGGTTCAATTTCAATGGATAAAAGGCCATAACGACCACCCACAGAATGAGCGATGTGATGCTTTAGCAGTTATGGCGTCTAAAGGAAAAGATCTTCCGGAAGATGTAGGATATAAAGCTTAACATTTAGGAGGCACATTCAGGTTTATACCTTGAAAAACAAACTGTATATTTGCAGCGTCATTTTAAAACCTATTATGAGCAAATTACTTATTGTTGGAACCGTTGCGTTCGATGCTATTGAAACTCCCTTTGGAAAAACTGACAAAATTCTAGGTGGTGCTGCTACCTATATCGGGCTTTCTGCTTCAAATTTTGATGTTGAAAGTGCTGTAGTTTCTGTTGTTGGTGAAGATTTCCCTGAAGAATACCTAGATCTATTAACCAAGAGTAATATAAATATTGAAGGCCTGGAAGTGGTGAAAGGTGGAAAAACATTCTTCTGGAGTGGAAAATACCATAACGACCTTAATTCCAGAGATACATTAGACACTCAACTGAATGTACTTGCAGATTTTAAACCTGTGGTTCCAGAATCTCATAAAGATTCTGAATTTATAATGCTTGGTAATTTACACCCTTTGGTGCAGTTAAGCGTTTTAGACCAGGTGCAAGATCCAAAACTAGTTGTATTAGACACCATGAACTTCTGGATGGATAATACCCTGGAAGATCTAATGAAAGTAATTGCCAGAGTAGATGTGATCACAATTAATGACGAAGAGGCAAGACAACTATCTGGAGAGTATTCACTTGTAAAGGCAGCAAGAAAGATCGAGGAGATGGGACCAAAATATGTGGTTATTAAAAAAGGAGAACATGGAGCTTTATTATTCCATAAAGACCAGGTATTCTTTGCACCGGCACTTCCTTTAGAAGAAGTATTTGACCCAACTGGAGCAGGAGATACATTTGCTGGAGGATTTATCGGATATCTTGCCAGAACGGGAGATGTTTCTTTCGAGAATATGAAGAGTGCCATTATTTATGGTTCTAACCTGGCTTCCTTTTGCGTTGAAAAATTTGGAACTGAAAGGATGCAGACGCTTACAGGTGACCAGGTGAACAAGAGACTTGATGAGTTCAAGAAACTTACACAATTCGAAACACAACTAGATTAATATAACGCCCTGTAATTTCAGGGCTTTTTTTGTGACAAACACAACAAATTCCTAAAGGAAAAAAAGATATGAGTGATGCTTTAAAACACGAATGCGGAATTGCACATATAAGATTATTAAAACCTCTTGATTATTATAAAGAAAAATATGGCACTGCATTTTACGGGGTAAATAAAATGTACCTCATGATGGAAAAACAGCATAATCGTGGCCAGGATGGCGCTGGTTTTGCGAGCATCAAACTCAATACGATTCCGGGAGAAAGATACATCAGCCGGGTTAGATCTAATGCAGCACAGCCAATTCAGGATATTTTTGAACAGATCAACCAAAGGATCAATGATGAGATACAAGCTAACCCCGAATATGCAGATGATACAGATCTTCAAAAAAGATATATCCCATATTTAGGAGAGGTTTTTCTAGGACACGTGAGATATGGAACTTTTGGGAAGAATAGTATTGAAAGCGTACATCCCTTTCTAAGGCAGAATAACTGGATGCACCGTAATCTTATTGTTGCCGGTAACTTTAATATGACCAATGTAAACAAGCTTTTCAACAATCTTGTTGAACTTGGGCAGCATCCAAAAGAAAGAGCCGATACAGTTACGGTAATGGAAAAAATTGGCCATTTCCTGGATTCAGAAGTTAGAAAATTATATAAAAAGCTAAAAAAAGAAGGATATTCTAAAGTTGAGGCCTCACCTGTAATTGCAGAACAACTTAATGTAGCTAAGATTTTAAGAAAATCCTCTAAAAACTGGGATGGTGGTTATGCCATGGCCGGTTTAATTGGTCATGGAGATTCTTTTGTACTTCGTGATCCAGCAGGAATTAGACCTGCATATTATTATAAGGATGACGAGGTAGTTGTTGTAGCATCAGAAAGACCGGTTATTCAAACCGTTTTTAATGTAGATTTTAATGACGTTCATGAACTTCCTCCAGGTAATGCAATTATCACCAAGAAGAATGGCGATGTTTCGATTACCGAAATCATTGAACCACTGGAAAGAAAAGCATGTTCTTTTGAGCGCATTTATTTTTCAAGAGGAAGTGATGCAGAGATCTATGAAGAGCGAAAAATGTTAGGTAGGTTATTAATGCCGGAAGTTTTGAAGTCAATAAATCACGATACTTTAAAAACCGTCTTTTCTTTTATACCCAATACCGCTGAAACTTCATTCTATGGAATGGTAGAAGCGGCTCAGGATGAACTGAACAAGCAAAAGAACGAAGCTATCCTCGAGGAAAAGGAAACTCTTACCGATGCCAGGCTTCAGGAAATATTATCACATAGATTAAGAACCGAGAAGATAGCGATAAAAGATGTGAAACTTAGAACATTCATTACTGAGGATAGCAGTCGTGATGACCTTGTGGCCCATGTATATGATGTTACCTATGGCGTTGTAAAAGCAGATGACAATCTGGTTATTATTGATGACAGTATTGTACGAGGTACCACGCTTAAAAAAAGTATCATAAAAATGATGGACAGGCTGAAACCAAAAAAGATCGTGGTGGTTTCTTCTGCCCCTCAAATTAGGTATCCAGATTGCTACGGTATAGATATGGCACGCCTGGAAGATCTTGTAGCATTCAGAGCTGCACTGGAATTATTAAAAGATCAGGGTAAATACGAAATTGTAGAAGAGGTATATAATAAATGTAAAGAACAGGTAGACCTTGATGATCGTGAAGTTCAAAACTTCGTAAAAGAGATCTACGATCCTTTTACCGATGTACAGATCTCAGACAAGATTTCAGAATTACTTTGTGATGAAGATGTTAATGCAGAGGTAAAGGTAATTTATCAAACGGTAGAAAACCTGCATAAAGCATGTCCGAAAAATCTTGGGGACTGGTATTTTACTGGTGACTATCCAACAGCTGGAGGAAACAGGGTTGTAAATCGTGCTTTTATGAATTTCTTCGAAGGAAAAGCTGGCAGAGCATATTGAAATTTACCATTTAACTATTAAAAATGCACTTAATCTATTATTCTTTGTGCATTATACTATTCTATCTATTTTAGTATAGCCATAACATAAGTAGGTTAAGTTCATGGTAGATTTGGGGCAAAAAAAGGTGGAACTCTTTCCGCCTTTTTTTATGTCCTTATGTTTTCAAAATATGTTGACTTGCAAGTTAATACACTGTTTAACAACACATTAACTGATTTTCTTGCTCTTCGTCTAAATTTTATAGAGCCTTCAATTAATCTTTTTATATTTATTAGACCATAGCATAAGTAGGTTAAGTTCATGGTAGATTTGGGGCAAAAAAAGGTGGAAGTCATTCCGCCTTTTTTTATGGAGTTAACTCAACAGAATGTTTCAAATTAGCCTCAAAAAACTGTTTTTCAGCTTTTTAACTAATATTCAGGTAGTTCGTCTAAAAATAAAATCGGTATGGTTAATTCGTCTTATATTCACTATACCATAGCATAAGTAGGTTAAGTTCATGGTAGATTTGGGGCAAAAAAAGGTGGAATTCATTCCGCCTTTTTTTATGGAGTTAACTCAACAGAATGCTTCAAATTAGCCTCAAAAAACTGTTTTTCAGCTTTTTAACTAATATTCAGGTAGTTCGTCTAAAAATAAAATCGGTATGGTTAATTCGTCTTATATTCACTATACCATAGCATAAGTAGGTTAAGTTCATGGTAGATTTGGGGCAAAAAAAGGTGGAATTCATTCCGCCTTTTTTTATGGAGTTAATTTAGATATCCCATAAAAAAAGACCGCATATAGCGGTCTTCTTAATAATTTAAGCGAAACGTTTTATTACTTCGCTTTTGCATATCTGCTAGAAACTTCTTTCCAGTCTATTACATTAAAAAATGCATCAATATATTCCGGACGCTTATTTTGATAATTCAAATAATAAGCATGCTCCCAAACGTCAATTCCTAAAATTGGAGTTCCTCCACAACCTACTTCTGGCATAATTGGATTATCCTGGTTTGGAGTAGAACAAACTTCTACTTTACCGCCACCATGGACACATAGCCATGCCCATCCAGATCCAAACTGACCTGCTGCCGCTTTTGAGAACTCATCTTTGAAGGCATCAAAAGAACCATAAGCACTATCAATAGCTTCTGCTAATTCACCTTCTGGTTTTCCGCCACCTTCTGGAGACATTATCTCCCAGAAAAGACTATGGTTGTAAAAACCTCCACCATTATTACGAACAGCTTTATTAGACATGTCCAGGTTTTTTAGAATATTCTCGATATTCTTTCCTTCCATATCTGTTCCTTCAATGGCGTCGTTTAATTTTTTGGTGTAACCAGCGTGATGCTTACCATGGTGAATTTCCATAGTTTTTGCGTCAATATGTGGTTCCAGTGCATCAAATGCATATTTTAATTTCGGTAATTCAAAAGACATAATTATCTGATTTTTTAGTGATTAGTACTTAAACTGATTCAAATTTAGCTATTAAGGTATTTAATGGAAATTTTTTCGTGTTATAAAATACTTAAAAGCAATGCTGATCTGAAACTCATTTTTATTTTAACTTTAAAGTTTCTTAATAATCGCTAATCCTAATAATACCGCCTTTTTTGGAAAACTCCTTTAATATTTATAACGCCTCTGCAGGCTCAGGTAAAACCTTCACTCTTGTAAAAGAATACCTTACCCTCCTATTTACCTCAAATAAAAAGGATCGTTATAAAAATATCCTTGCTATCACTTTTACTAATAAAGCCGTTGGAGAAATGAAGAAAAGGATCATAGATAGTCTTTCTGAATTTTCAAATCTTGATCCTGGCACAAAAAATAATGCTTTATTAAATATAATTTCTGAAGAAACCGGACTCTCTTCCACCGAAATTAAAAATCGCTCTTCAGAAATATTAAAAAGTATCATCCACAATTACGCTGCGTTCGAAATTTCGACCATCGATGGTTTTACGCATAGAGTCTTAAGGACGTTTGCCAGAGATCTGGGAATCCCTATGAATTTCGAAGTGGAATTAGGCGCAGAGGAAGTTCTTATGGAGGCTGTTGAAAGTTTAATAAGCAGGGCCGGGACAGATAAAAAGCTTACAAAAGTATTGATAGATTACACCTTATCTAAAACCGATGATGATAAAAGCTGGGATATAAGTCGTGATCTATTTAATATTTCAAGGCTCCTAATAAATGAGAACCACCAAAAGGCTATACAGGCTCTTAGAACCAAAGACCTTGAAGATTTTGAAAAATTTAGCAGGAAACTGCGTTCAGATATAAAGGTTTCAGAAGAAACCCTGAAAGCTTCTTCAGATTACTTCTTTGAACTAATCCAGAACAACGGAATTGAAGAAAAATGGTTTAGCCGTGGCTCTGTTCCAGGATATTTCAAAAAGATAAAGAAGGGAGATCAGAATATTAATTATAATACCAACTGGGCTGAAAATATTGGAGATGCACCATTATATAATAAATCTTTAGATGCTGCATATAAAAGTATCATGGATGGGCTTCAGCTTGAAATTGCAGAACTTTTCCTAACCACAAAACGAGCTTACTTTAACATCGAATTCTTTAATGAGGTAAAGAAAAATCTGGTTCAGCTTTCCTTATTAAATGAGATAAATAGAGAAGTTGAAGCGATAAAAAAGGATAGAAACCTCGTTTTGATTTCCGAATTCAACCCAAAAATAAGTGAACAGGTAAAAGATCAACCAGTACCTTTTATTTATGAGAGACTGGGAGAAAGGTATCAGCATTATTTTATTGATGAATTCCAGGACACTTCTACTATGCAATGGGAAAATTTGATCCCCTTGGTAGGTAACAGGCTGGATTCTGCAGAAGCTGGCGGACTTACTATTGTTGGTGACGCCAAACAAAGTATTTACAGGTGGCGTGGCGGAAGAGCCGAGCAATTGATCGACCTTAGCAATCTGAAAATACGACCTTTCCAGACGGAACAAAAGGTAGTGAATCTTCCAGATAATTTTAGAAGTGGTTCTGAGGTTGTGAATTTCAATAATAGTTTTTTTAAATATGCTGCTGCCTCACTCAATTACCCGGAATATTCCGATTTATTCAATAACTCTGCTCAAAACCCCAAAAAAGGAGATTTTGGATACGTGAATATAGAATTTGTTGAAGCTGATAAGCGCGAGGAAGAATTTGAGATCTATCCTCAAAAGATCCTGGATATAATTAAAAATCTTGATCTGAAAGGTTTCAATAGAAAAGATATATGCATCCTTACCAGAAGACGCAGTGAAGGAGTAGCAGTTGCAGAGTTCTTAAGTGAGCATTCGGTTTCAGTCGTTTCTTCAGAAACTCTCCTGTTATCTCAGTCACCCGAAGTAAGATTTATTGTAGATCTGCTCTATTTCTCTGTAAATCCACAGGATGACCAGTTAAAGCTTAGACTCTTCGATTACCTGGCAACCAGGTTTTTGCCAGAAGATCACGCTCACAGAGTTTTAGTAGAGAATTTAGAGAAAAACGGTAAAGCATTTTTTGATTGGATTCAGGAATATGAACTGGAGTTCGACATGAATGAGATTAAAAGGATGTCCCTATATGAATCTGTAGAATACATAATCAGGTCTTTTAACCTGGTGAAGGACTCTAATGCTTACATTCAGTTCTTCTTGGATTTTGTTTTTGAGACGGCTCAAAAAACCTCTAATGGGCTGAATGATTTTATTGAAAAATGGGAGCAGAAAAAAGATAAATTAAGTATTGTAGTTCCAGAAGCAGATAATGCGGTGCAGATAATGACCATTCATAAATCTAAAGGACTGGAATTCCCGGTGGTGATCTATCCTTTTGCAAATTCAGATCTGCAGGATACCCGTAACGATAATTTATGGCTGGATATTAATGATGAAAATATCCCTATAGCTTATGTAAGTGCTTCCCAAAAAATGTTGAACTGGAATGAAAATGCCGCAGATAAATTCAGAGACCTATTATTTAAAAATGAATTAGACACTTTAAATGTTCTATATGTGGCCTGTACCAGGGCAGCTCAACAGCTTTACATTCTTTCTAATTATAATGAGAAACCTAAAAAGTCAACGAATGTATCAGACTTACTAATAGATTATATTAAAGCAGCTGGGAAATGGGATGATACACTCAGCTTTGAGTTTGGTGATCCGGCTAAAGCTATTGAATCTAAAACTTCAGATAAATCAAGCATTGAACCTAAAAGGTATTATTCTTCTGCTACTCAGAATCAGGCGGTAAATATTGTAACGAGATCTGGATCCTTATGGGATTCACAGCAGCAGGAAGCGATAGAAAAGGGAGAAATAGTACATGAGATTCTAGCCAGGATCGATCATTCGGAAGAGGCAGATAGAGCTATGGACTGGGCGGTAAATAACGGCTTGATAACGGAAAGTTCAAAAGAAGAGATTTCAGCATTGATCAATTCAATAATAAACCATCCTGAATTAAACCAATTCTATTCCTCTAAAGTTAAAAATCTCAATGAAAAAGAACTTATAACTGAATCTGGTAAAAGACTTAGACCGGATAGATTAAATTTTGAGGAAAATAAAGTAAGTATTATAGATTATAAAACTGGGGGATTTGTAGACACCCATAAAATGCAGGTTTCAGAATATGCTAATGCGCTGCAGGATATGGGATATGTTATTGACAAATGTTTATTGATCTACACGAATAACCCAATTATCATTAAGAATGTATAAAAGAAGTTTAAATTTGTTGTTCAGATAAAATTGAAGTTTATAAGCTAAGCTTCGTTTTTAAATAATATAATTCGAAGAATTTAAAGACATATAGTATAAACAGTAGAAAAATAATTCAACTATGTACGGATCGATTAAAGAGCATTTAGAAAAGGAAATTGAAGGAATAAAGGAAGCAGGACTCTACAAAAGAGAAAGGATCATTACAAGTCCGCAGGATGCAGTGATCAAAATTGCCTCAGGCGAAGAAGTAATTAATTTTTGTGCAAACAATTATCTGGGACTTTCTTCCCATCCAGAAGTTATCCAGGCTGCTAAAGACACAATGGATTCACATGGATTTGGAATGTCTAGTGTTCGGTTTATTTGTGGTACACAGGATATTCATAAAGAGCTAGAACAAAAGATCTCTGACTTTTACGGAACTGAAGACACCATATTATATGCTGCCTGTTTTGATGCGAACGGTGGAATTTTTGAGCCGTTATTAACCAAAGAAGATGCGATCATTTCAGATTCACTTAATCATGCTTCTATCATTGATGGGGTTAGACTTTGTAAGGCTGCAAGATATCGCTACCAGAATGGCGATATGGCTGAGCTTGAAAGCAAACTAAAAGAATCAAATGATAACGGTGCACGCTATAAGCTTATCGTAACAGATGGTGTATTTTCAATGGATGGATTAGTTGCTCCATTAGATGAAATATGTGACCTGGCAGATAAGTATGATGCCATGGTGATGATAGATGAATGTCACGCTACAGGTTTTATTGGGGAAAAGGGAATAGGAACTCTAGAAGAAAAAGGCGTAATGGATAGAGTTGATATTATTACCGGTACTCTAGGTAAAGCATTAGGTGGTGCCATGGGTGGATATACAACTGCTAAAAAGGAGGTAATCGAGATTTTAAGACAAAGATCCAGACCATATTTATTCTCAAATTCTCTTGCCCCGGCTATCGTTGGAGCTTCTATCAAGGTTTTTGAAATGCTAAAGACAGATGACAGCCTTAGAAAGAAATTAAAGGAAAATACTGCATATTTCAAAAAGGGAATTAAGGATGCAGGTTTTGAAATAATAGATGGTGAAGCAGCCATTGTTCCTGTAATGCTACACGATGCTAAACTTTCACAGGATATGGCCGATAAATTACTGGAAGAGGGAATTTATGTTATAGGATTCTTTTACCCGGTAGTGCCAAAAGGAAAAGCAAGAATCCGCGTGCAACTCTCTGCGGCTCACGATAAAGAGCATTTAGATAAAGCAATTAATGCGTTTAAAAAGGTGGGAAAAGAACTAAAAGTAATTTAATACATAAATCAGCCTTTAAAAGCCGTTAATTTATTGTCAAAATAATTGATAATCAGATATTAAAATATCTAGAAAACGCTTGGAAACGCTCTGCAATTAAGAAAACTTTATTATTTTTACCTTTGTTAATATACATTAAGAATATACTTTTGTTCACAATTAACACTTAAAACTAAACAATTAAATATGAAACATCTTAGCAAAATTGTACTGGCCTCATTACTGATATTTGGCTTTACTTCGGTTAAGGCACAGGATGCTGACAACCCATGGGCAATTGGTATTGGTACCAATGCAGTTGATTTCTACCCTGTAGGTGAGGATGCTCCTCTAGGTGGTATGTTCGACGAATATTTCAATACTGGCGATCACTGGAATGTACTTCCTGCAGTATCAAAACTTTCTGTATCTCGTTATATCGGAGCAGGATTTGTTGGTGAACTAAGTGGTTCTATCAACCAGATTGAAAACTACGGAGACAGAAGCGTAGGTGACCTTGCATATTATGCTGTAGACCTTAGTGCAGACTATAGTCTAAGAGCTTTACTTAACGATGGATGGTTGGATCCAGTTGTTGGTATTGGTGGTGGTTACACATGGATAGGTGATCAGGATGGTCAGGATATCAACAATGCCGATGCTGCTACCTTAAATGGTAAGGTTGGATTGAACTTCTGGTTCTCAGACAATATCGCTCTTTCATTAGAGTCTAAGTACAAGCATGCTTTCGAACCTGAAAGCGCTAAGCATTTCCAACATGCTGCTGGAATTAAATTTATCTTCGGAGGTAAAGATACTGACGGGGATGGAGTTTATGATAAAAACGACGAGTGTCCAGAGACTCCAGGTCTAGAAGAATTTAACGGTTGTCCTGATACTGACGGTGACGGAATCGAAGATCGTCAGGATGCATGTCCAGAAGAAGCTGGTCTTGCTGAATTTGACGGATGTCCTGATACTGATGGTGACGGTGTTGCTGATCCTGATGATGACTGTCCTGAAGTTGCTGGTTTAGCTGAAATGAATGGTTGTCCAGATGCTGATGGTGACGGTGTAAGAGATGATGAAGATAACTGTCCAGAAGAAGCTGGTCCTGCTGAAAACGATGGATGCCCATGGGCTGATACTGACGGTGACGGAATCCTTGATAAGGATGATGACTGTCCAGAAGAAGCTGGTCCTGCTGCATCTAACGGATGTCCAGAACCTACTGCTGAGGTAATTTCTGAATTGAACGAATACTCTAAAACTGTATTATTCGATCTTAACAAAGCGACTATCAGAACAGAATCTGAAGAAGCTCTTCAGTCTATCGTTGACATCATGAATGAGTACTCTACTACTATCTTCCACGTTGAAGGACATACAGATAGTTCTGGTAGCGATGCTTACAACATGAAGCTTTCTAAAGAGCGTGCTGCTTCTGTAGCTACCTGGTTAGAAGAAAACGGTGTACCTTCTAAAAGATTAACTTCTGAAGGTTACGGTGAAACTCAACCAATTGCAACTAACAGTACTGCAAAAGGAAGACAGGATAACAGACGTGTTGAAATTTCTCTTGATAAAGACAGAGAGATGAAAGACAATTCTGAAGAAGAGGATAACAAGTAATATTTCCTTATAAATCATAAAAAAAACGCTCTGCATTGCAGGGCGTTTTTTTATTTTAGGCGTATGGAATCATTTATACGCGAAGTATTACAGAAACTAAAAACTTCTGATACTCCCCTTTCTGAAATCACCTTTATCCTTCCCAGTAAAAGAGCCGGTTCTTACTTAATAAAGGAACTTGCTGCAATTTCAGATAATACATTTTTCACCCCAACCATTTACAGCGTTGAAGAATTCACTGAGGTGATATCTGGCTTAGAACCAATAGACAACACCATCAGTCTTTTTGAATTTTACGATGTCTATAAGAACTTAACCCCACCGGAAGATACAGAAGACTTCGAAACCTTTATTACCTGGGCTCAAAGCCTCATTCAGGATTTCAATGAAATAGACAGGTATTTAATAGATCACAAACCGTTTTTCGATTATTTATCCGGGATCCAGGATCTCAAACATTGGTACCTACAGGATGAAAAAACAGATCTCATAAAGAGGTATCTTAAATTCTGGAAAAACCTCCCTGGGTATTATGAAGAACTTTCAAAAGTTTTAATAGCTAAAGGTCAGGGATATCAGGGCCTGGTTTATAGAAAAGCTTCAGAAAACATACACTCCTATATAGCACAAAATGATAGTAAACATGTTTTTATAGGTTTTAATGCCCTTAATTCATCTGAGCAACACATTATACAGGAGCTTCTCAAAGTGCAACATGCAGAGGTATACTGGGACATGGATGAGGTATTTTATAAAGATCCTTCTCATGCAGCCTCGCTTTTTTTACGCGACTATCTAAAAGATTGGGAATACTATCAGGATAATAGATATGAACAATTTTCCCATTATTACGCTAAGGAAAAGAATATAGAATTTATTGGAGTGCCTAAGAATATTGGACAGGCGAAATACGTGGGAGAAATTTTAACCGATCTTGGAAAAGATCAACTTGAAAATACAGCTATAGTTCTGGGAGAAGAAGAGCTGTTATTACCCGTACTTAATTCATTACCTCCAGAGATAGAAGAATTAAATATAACAATGGGATTTCCCATTAAGAATGCCCCTATTAGTTCCCTATTTGAAAGTCTCTTTCAAATACATATTAATAATACGGGCGACTATTATTACAAGGATGTGACCTCCATTCTTAATCATCCAACTTTAAATCCTTTACTTGATCCATATTCTGAAGCTCTCGTTACCAGGATAAATACTGAAAATCTTGTGTATCTTAAATATGAAACGATCCTTTCAGAATTTCCGGAAGCACAGAGAGCAATCATAAAAGCCTGCCTGGAACCAAAAAAGAATAATGTTTCCACTTTAATTAAGGATTTTCATCAACTTATCCAGTTATTGAAGAACCACTTAAAGAAAGAGGAGGATAAAATAGAATTAGAATTTTTATATCACTTTCATGTACTTTTCAACAAACTGGAAACTCTGAATGAAAAATATCCGCATTTAAAAACCATCAAATCTCTGTACAATTTCTACAAGGAGATCTTAACCACCGAAACATTAGATTTCCAGGGTAAACCTTTTAAGGGGCTTCAGTTAATGGGAATGCTGGAATCCAGAGCACTGGATTTTGAAACAGTAATTATAACCTCATTAAATGAAGGAGTTTTACCGGCTGGAAAGTCAGATAATTCCTTTATCCCTTACGATCTAAAACAGGAATATAAATTACCCACCTACCGGGAAAAGGATGCGGTATATACCTATCACTTTTACAGGTTGTTGCAAAGAGCTAAGAATGTCTATTTGCTTTATAATACAGAAGCTGAAGGACTTAACTCAGGCGAAAAAAGCAGATTCTTAACTCAGTTACAGATCGAAAAGCAGGCTGCACATCATCAAAAGAAAATTCTAATCAGCCCAAAAGTTCCCCAGGTAAAGAATGAACTTAAAGTGGTAAAGAAAACTCCGGAAATGCTGGAAAGAATAAAATCTCTGGCCTCTTCTGGATTTTCCCCTTCAGCCCTTACTACCTACATTAGAAATCCTCTGGATTTTTATCATCAGTATGTACTGGGAGTTAGGGATCAGGATGAAGTGGAAGAAACTGTTGCCTTTAATACTCTGGGTACTGTAGTGCATAACGCCCTGGAAAATCTTTATAAGAATTATGAAGGACAGCTAATAACAAAAGAAATCATCGAAAATTTCATAAAACAGGCAGATAAACAGATCGCTAAAGAGTTCTCTGAAACATACAGCAAGCTTCCCCTGGAGAAGGGTAAGAACCTGTTAATATTCGAAGTTGCTAAAAGGTATCTTCATAATTTCCTGAGATTCGAAATCAACAGATTAAAAACCGGTGAAGAAATCGAGATCGTACAGATAGAAAAAGATCTGAAAGTTGCGCTTCCTATAGAAAATTTGCCTTTTTCAGTTTATCTTCGCGGCAAGGTAGATCGATTTGAAAAATCAAACGGAATTCCTCGAATTATAGATTATAAGACCGGAAAAGTAGAGTCTAGAAATCTAACTGTAGAAGACTGGACTGAAATAACAAAAGATTATGATAATTACTCCAAAAGTTTTCAGGTTTTAACTTATGCGAGCTTGATTGCACTAGAGAAAGACCTTAAATTTCCCGCCGAAGCAGGAATAGTTTCTTTTAAAAATCTAAAATCAGGATTTTTGAAATTTGAGAAAAAAGAATCTGGTACAAGAAATAAGGATTCTATGATCACTGAAGAAACTTTAGACCTGTTTCAAATAGAATTAAAAAAATTAATAGTGGAGATCTGTAACCCGGAGATCCCATTTATAGAGAAAGAAATTAAGAAAAGTTATGGAAGTTTCTAAAGAATTGAATATTGTCTTAGAAGGGAAGCACGATAAGCCTATAGTGGCAGATCTTATCTTCAAAGATGATGGAAAACCTAAGCCAATTGTAATTTTTTGCCATGGCTATAAAGGGTTTAAAGACTGGGGTGCATGGGATAAGATGGGCGAAAGAATTGCTGAGCAAGGTTTCTTTTTCTTAAAATTCAACTTTAGTCACAATGGCACAGACCCCGAAAACCTTACAGAATTCCTGAATATCGAGGCTTTTGGTGATAATAATTATGTGAAAGAACTTGATGATCTACAATCTGTACTTGACTGGATCTTACTGCCAGATTTCAAATTCGCCACCCAGATTAAACCAGATGACATCAATCTAATTGGCCATTCCAGAGGTGGAGGAATAGTTACTATAAAGGCAGCTGAAGATAAAAGAATTACCAAACTAATTACCTTAGCTTCAGTTTCCGATTATGGTTCGCGTTTTCCGGAAGGCAAGAAACTCGAAACCTGGGAGAAAAAAGGTGTACAGTATATAGTTAATACAAGAACAGGAAGACAGTTACCTCATCATTACCAATTCTATAAAAACTTTAGGGAAAACAAGGAAAGGCTGAATATTAAAAGAGCGGCTAAGAAACTCCAAATTCCACATTTAATTGCTCACGGAAGTAGCGATACCAGTGTTTCTATTGGGGAAGCAGGAAATTTATTCGAATGGAGTCCTGCACCTAAATTGCTTCTTGTAGAAAATGCAGATCATGTGTTTGGAATAAGTCATCCCTGGAATGGAGAGGAACTTCCCAAAGAGTTCAACCATGTAATTACTAAAAGTATAGATTTCCTTAAAGCCGATTCCAAAGAATTATGGGACGAATATGGAGATTCTAATGACGATTAGAAATAAAAAAACCACTGAAATTCAGTGGTTTTTTTGTGGAGAATATCGGAGTCGAACCGATGACCTTTTGGCTGCCAGCCAAACGCTCTAGCCAGCTGAGCTAATCCCCCGACTGGGAGCAAATGTAGTAATTTTTCCGAAATATCGAAATGTTTATTTTTCTACTTTAAAATGATAAGAAAGGCTGAATTTAAAGACCTTCAGGAAATAAAATTGCTTACCGAAGCTAGCGCCCGGGCAATGATCCAGAAAGGAATATATCAATGGAATGAACATTATCCTTCTTTGCAAAAGCTGGAAAGGGATATTCAACTGCAAGAATTATATGTATTAGCAAAAGAGGATAAGATCCTGGGGATTATTGTCATCACTCCTACAAAAGATGAAGAATATATCCCTATAGATTGGCTAAGCAAAACAGAGAACAACCTTTATATACATAGGCTTGCCACTCATCCCGAGTATTGGGGGAAAGGATACGCCCAGAAATTGATGGATTTCGCCGAAGAGGTAGCCCGAGAAAATAATTATGAATCGGTAAGGCTGGACACCTTTAGTCAGAATTCCCGAAACCAGCAGTTTTATGAAAAAAGAGGTTATCGAAGACTTGGTGACATCTATTTCCCGAAACAAAGTGAACATCCATTTTATTGCTACGAATTGCTTTTTTAAACCTGCGCATTCTATATTTGTCCTTCAGCAAAGTCACCCTTGGATAATTCAGTAAGTTTTAGAAATATAAATAAGATCGCTATCCCTGCAATTATTGCGGGAATAGCAGAACCTCTTATATCCCTTACAGACATTGCAGTAATTGGAAATGTAGATAATAATTCTATTGAAGCCTTAGCTGCCGCCGGAATCGTAGGTTCATTTTTATCTGCGATCATCTGGATCGTAGCTCAGACAAAAACAGCTATTTCGGCGATAGTTTCCCAGCATCTGGGAGCTAACAGATTACATGCGGTCAAAACCCTGATCCCACAGGCCATATTTTTCAACTTCCTTTTTAGCCTGGTGATATATGCTACCACCGCATATTTCGCAAAAGCCATCTTTAGTGCTTATAATGCTGAAGGTCTCATTTTACAGTATTCTGAGGATTATTACCAGATTAGAGCCTTAGGTTATCCACTTACTTTGGTCACCTTTGCAATATTTGGGGTTTTTCGTGGGTTACAGAATACACTCTGGGCCATGAAATGTAGTTTAACTGGAGCTGCTGTGAATATTGTGCTGGATTACCTACTGGTTTATGGTGTAGATGAGTTAATCCCACCTATGCATTTAAAAGGCGCCGCATACGCCAGCCTTGCTGCTCAGGGAACTATGTTGATCATGGCAATGTGGTTCTTTTTTAAGAAAACTCCATTTCATTTAAAATTGAGCCTTAATATTAATCCCAGAATGAGAGGCCTTCTTATCATGGCAGCCAATCTATTTATACGAACCGCTGCCTTAAATTTCGCTATCTATCTCGCCAATGCTTACGCTACTGGTTATGGGAAAAATTATATTGCCGCGCAAAGTATCCTTATGAATATCTGGCTATTCTTTAGCTTTTTTATAGATGGCTATGCCAATGCTGGTAACGCTATTGGCGGAAAACTACTGGGTGCAATGGATTATAAAAATCTTTGGGAACTGAGTAAGAAGATCAGTAAATATGCTGTATTCATTGCCTTGATCCTTATGGGAATTTGTACCATTTTCTATACCCAGATAGGGCTACTATTTAATAAAGAAGCGAGTGTATTAGCCCTGTTTTCATCAGTATTCTGGATAGTTCTTTTAATGCAACCGGTAAATGCTATTGCATTTATGTTCGACGGAATATTCAAAGGACTTGGAGAAGCAAAGTATTTAAGAAATGTGCTCCTGGCAGCAACTTTTCTTGGCTTCACTCCTGCCCTGCTAATTTCAGACTATTTCGGGCTTGAACTTTACGGTATATGGATCGCCTTTTTTGTTTGGATGCTAATTAGAAGTAGCACCCTGGTCATTTATTTCCGAAGAAAATATCTCCAGAAGGAAGTTTAGATTCTGTTAAGTAAAGTTTCGGTTTTAAGCATTATCATTAACTTTGATAAAAACCTGAAATTTATGACTACCAGCCGCGAAAACGGAAGTTTATATACCAATATTGAAAATAAGATCGCAACTGTTGAATTTGGTCACCCGGCCAGTAATTCTTTCCCATCGGTACTTTTAGATCGCCTGGAAGCTGAGATCAATAAATTTTCAGAAAATAAGGAAGTAAATGTTATACTATTAAAATCTGAAGGTGAAAAAGCCTTTTGTGCCGGAGCTTCTTTCAATGAACTTATTGAAATAGATGATCTTGAGTCTGGGAAGAAATTCTTCTCGGGTTTTGCCAATGTGATCAATGCCATGCGAAGTTGTAATAAACTTATCGTAGGCCGAGTTCAGGGTAAAACCGTTGGCGGAGGCGTAGGTCTGGTCTCTGCCTGTGATTATGCAATGGCTACAGATGCCGCCGCGATAAAACTTTCTGAACTTAGTATTGGGATTGGTCCTTTTGTGATCGCCCCTGCGGTAGAGAGAAAAATGGGAGTCGGCGCACTTGCAGAACTTAGTCTGGCAGCTCATGAATGGAAAAATGCATATTGGGCCAAGGAAAAAGGTTTGTATGCTAAGGTTTTTGATTCTATAGAAGACCTGGATAAGGAAATAGAGCTTTTTACAGAAAAACTTGCTTCATATAATCCGGATGCATTAACCCAGATGAAAAAAACTCTATGGAAAAATACCGATCACTGGGCTCATTCTTTATATGAAAATGCGTCAGTATCTGGAGAATTAGTACTTTCAGACTTCACTAAGAATGCTTTGGCGAAATTCAAAAAGTAAAATATGTACTTAAAAAGCCTGATTATCGATTCCACCGGAGGTGAAATTCAAAAACTAGGTTATGATATTGGAGCTTTTATCGGGGATAATATCTTTCTTATTGCTGGCCTTTTGGTTGGGATCATTTTTGCTATTTTAATGCGGAAAAATTTAAAAGTAAAACCATGATGCAGGAACATCTACCAAAGGATAAAGACCCTAACGAAGCACAGGAATGGGGTTGGACAATTCAGGATTTCCTAACGGAAAACTTTTGGTATCTATTGGCGATATTAGCGCTTTTAGGACTATTCTATTTCGCCAGATATCGCTGGAATGTTAGAAATTCACGAAAACACAAGAATTAATGGATCAGGATACCTGGGAGTTTTTTAGTTTTTTAAGCGGAATGGGATTCTGGCTAATTTTAGCCCTGATCCTTATTGGAGTCTTTGTTTACAAGAAATTCAGAAAGTAAATTACCTGGTTTTTAACCAGCCCGTAATACTTAACCTGGGGACTTTTACCGGTTTCACCTCATGTTCCAGTTCCTGACTTTCAAAAATCACAACTCTTCCCGGCAATGGGTAAATATTGACCTGTTCTTCCAAACCATTAACATTGGTATAAATTACCAGTTCTCCACCATTCTCAGGCTTCCAGTCTTCATTATTCAAATAACAGACCATAGATAATTTCCTTCGGCCATCGTTTTGAAAGGTATCCAGATGTCTCTTATAGAAAGTACCTTCAGGATATAGAGCATAATGAAATTCTTTATGCAAAATTCCCATAAAACAGGTACGGTTTAAATAATCTACCAGGGAATTTATTTTTTGAAAATATACATTCTCTGCCGGCCCCGCATCAGCTTCATTGATCCAGAGAATAAAATCCCCACGTACAGATTTGGCGATCACCTCATTGGTACGATTACCAATTGCAGCTTTTTTAAAATTATCTTCCTCATATTTCTCCAGCAGAGTAGATCGCAAAAGATCAACCTCTTCGTGATTAAAAAAATCGTCGATCACACTGTATTTCTTTTCTAAAAGATCAGATATAATTCGCTCGTAAAGAGGATTTTCAATGAATTCTAACTGTTCAAACAGCTCCGGGGCGTTCGCGATCATTTGCTATAAAAATTTCGCAAATGTAAATTATAATTCAATTCGGCAATGTTAAAAATTCAACCTCAAAAATTCATTTATCTTTGCAGCAAAATCTGCTGAAATGAGCAATATTAGAATCACCAAACAATTTTCATTTGAAACCGGTCACGCCCTTTATGGTTACGACGGGAAATGCCGGAATGTACATGGTCACAGCTATAAATTGAGCGTAACCGTGATTGGCCAGCCTATTACAGATAATGATAATGTGAAGTTTGGGATGGTAATAGACTTTGGAGACCTTAAAAAGATCGTGAAATCTGAGATCGTAGATGTATTTGATCACGCCACGGTCTTCAACAAGAACACTCCGCATATAGAACTGGCTAAGGAGCTCAAGGATCGCGGTCATCATGTGATTCTCGTAGAGTATCAGCCTACCAGTGAGAATATGGTCATAGATTTCGCTGAAAAGATCAAGAAACACCTGCCTTCTCATATCAATTTGCATTCGTTAAAACTTCAGGAGACAGAGACTTCGTTTGCCGAGTGGTATGCGAGTGATAATGCTTAGGGCGCAACCCTCACGGGTCGGGCTATACGCTCATAGTCCCACTAGCTTGTCAGCTATCGGGAGCTAACCGCTGCTATCCCTTGCGCAAAATTCAGTGCACAGTTTTCTGATTCAGTAAGCAATTTTAAACCTTCAATTAAAATCATATAGCACTGAGCCTGTCGAAGTGCTGTTTCTAAATATTGAATTGAAGTAAAACTGTCATTTCGACGAATCTTAGCGAAGGAGAAATCTCTGGAATGATTCAAATTACAAGGAGATCTCTCCGTCTGGTCGAGATGACATATTAATAGAGTTATATTCCTTGAATTACCTCGACGTTCACAAGAACCATGAAACAAGTTCAGAATGACAAAATTTCGAAAAGAAAAATATCTAAAGAAAATTGTCATTTCGGTCAACGCGAGAAATCTCATATCTTTACCCCGAACAAATCATTTATGGACATCCCAAAAGGTAAAAAGATCTACTTTTCCAGCGATAATCATCTCGGCGCTCCTACCATGGAAGAAAGCCGCAAAAGAGAAGCTGTATTCGTAAAATGGCTGAATGAGATTAAAGAAGATGCTGCTGCGATATTTCTATTAGGTGATCTATTTGATTTCTGGTTCGAGTATAAACATGTGGTACCAAAAGGCTTTGTAAGAACTTTAGGGAAACTAGCTGAAATTAAGGATAGCGGAATCCCGGTTTATTTCTTTGTTGGGAATCATGACCTGTGGATGAACGATTATTTTGAAACAGAACTTAATATTCCTGTTTTTCATCAACCAGAAGAATTCCAGTTCAATAATAAAACCTTTTTTATTGGTCACGGGGATGGTCTTGGGCCCGGTGACGAAGGCTATAAGCGAATGAAAAAGGTTTTTACCAATCCGCTTTCAAAATGGCTTTATAGATGGCTACACCCAGATTTAGGAGTGCCTTTAGCACAGTATTTTTCAGTAAAAAATAAAATGATCTCGGGAGATGAAGATCAGAAGTTTCTGGGAGAAGATAAGGAATGGCTAATTCAGTATTGCAAAAGAAAACTGGAAACCAAACATTATGATTATTTCCTTTTTGGGCATCGTCATTTGCCTTTAGAAATAGAGCTCAACGACAAGTCTACCTATATAAATACCGGGGATTGGATTAGTCATTACACCTATGCAGAATTTGATGGTGAAAAATTGAGCCTGAAAAAGCTCGAATCTTAAACGCTTTCCCTGATATCCTTTAATTTCAGCTGAATTTTAGTGTTACCGTTCCACGTATTTTCATCAAGACTGTAAACGGCATCGAACTTTTTTCCCTGCTTTATAAGATCAAGTTTATCACCTAAATTAAACCCAATCACATCAAAGGTCATATTAGAACCGTCCTGCTTTACCTGGCACTTTAAATGGGTCTTGTCTTCACCAACACATTTGCCAAATCCAGTATCGGTTAAACCACGGCTCATAAATACCGGAGACATATTCCCCGGGCCAAAAGGCGCGAATTGCTTTAGAATGCGGTAGAATTTAGGGGTTATATCTTTTAAATAGATCTCTTCATCTATGCTGATCTCGGGAGTAAGCAGGTTACGATCTATAGTTTCAGAAACCACTTCTTCAAATTTCCTTTTGAAATTCAGATATTCAGATTCCAGTAAGGTTAAACCAGCCGCATATTTATGACCTCCAAATTGCTCGATATGTTCTTTACAACCTTCCAGGGCTTCATAGACATCAAACCCTTTTACAGAACGTGCTGAAGCAGCAAGTCTCTCTCCACTTTTAGTGAAAACAAGGGTTGGACGATACCAGGTTTCGGTGAGTCTTGAAGCAACAATCCCAATCACTCCTTTATGCCAGTTCTCATCATATACCACGGTGGTTAGTCGCTGCTCCTCTTTTTGTTCTATGATCTGTAGCTTTGCTTCCTCGGTTATAGATTTATCGGCAGTCCTTCTATCTGAATTATAAGCCTCAATTTCTTCAGCATACTTTTTAGAGATCTCTTCATCCTCTTCGGTTAAAAGATTTACCGCATGCAAACCATGTTTCATTCTTCCGGCCGCATTTATTCGCGGAGCAACGATAAAAACAACATCTGTTATACTAACATGCTGGCGGTCTCCAAGCAAACTCTTAATTCCTCTTCGTGGCGCCACATTTATCACATGCAATCCATGATAGGCAAGTATCCTGTTCTCACCGGTTATTGGCACTATATCTGCTCCAATGGCCGTTGCTACAAGGTCTAGATATGGCAGCAGGGTTTCTTCGGGTTCATTATTCTTTTGGGTGATCGCCTGTATCAACTTGAAACCTACTCCGCAACCACATAGTTCGTCATATGGGTACGTACAATCTTCTCTTTTAGGGTCTAATACCGCAACAGCATCAGGGATTTCGCTACCAGGACGGTGATGATCACAAATAATAAAATCCACCCCTTTTTCTTTAGCATAAGCTACTTTCTCTATAGCCTTAATACCACAATCCAGTGCTATGATCAGACTGATATCATTGTCTACCGCGTAGTCTATTCCTTTATAAGAAACCCCATAACCTTCTTCATACCTGTCTGGGATATAAGTAGTGACATTAGGATATCTGAAATTTAAAAATGAAGACATCAGGGCTACACTTGTAGTACCATCTACATCATAGTCTCCATAGACCATGATATTTTCCTCATTTTCCATAGCCAGCTCAATTCGCTCTACGGCCTTCCCCATATCTTTCATAAGGAAAGGATCGTGGAGTAATTTAAGATCTGGACGAAAGAATTTTTTAGCATCCTCAAAAGAAGTGATGCCTCTTTGAACAAGTAATTTTGCCACCGGAACTCCAATGCCTAATTTGTCTGCCAGTGAATCTACAGTAATAGGGTCAGGTTTGGGTTTTAAGGTCCAGCGCATAAAATTTTAAATTGATTGGTTGCCGAAATTAGCAAAAACAAGTTACAGCAATTTAATTCTTCAACTTAAAATTTCTGCAATTTTATCCTGTAGTTTCGGGACGGTTTTTTCTTCGAACCAGGGGTTCTTCATTCGCCAGAATCTATTTACTGGTGAAGGATGTGGTACTGGCCAGAATTCAGGGAGATATTCAGAATAATTATGAACCTTTTCAGTTAAATTAGTTTGTTTCCCCAGGTAATAGTTAGCGGCATACGAACCAATGATGATCTTTAATTTCACACTTCCCATTTCTTCCCAAACCTTATCATGCCATAGTGGTGCACATTCCTTTCTTGGAGGAAGATCACCGGTTTTCGCCTTTCCAGGATAGCAAAATCCCATGGGCAGAATGGCGAAATTATCTTCATTATAGAAAGTTGCATCGTCTACTCCCAGCCATTCTCTTAGTTTCTTGCCACTCTGATCGTTCCAGGCAATGCCAGATTCGTGAACTACTCTTCCCGGCGCCTGACTAATTAGTACAATTTTGGAATTTACATTGGCCTCTATAATTGGTCTCGCACCAAGAGGCAAGTGATCTGCACAAACTTTGCAATCTCTTATTTCACATAAAAGATCTTTCAAAATATCAGGATTTTCCTTCTACAATTACCACGATCTCCCCTTTTGGCGGACGATCTGTATAATGTTGTAGAACTTCAGTTGCAGTCCCGCGAATAGTTTCTTCATGCATTTTAGTGATCTCTCTGGAAACTGAAACCCTACGATCTTCTCCAAAATATTCAACGAAGTGACCTAGAGTTTTTATTAGTTTATGCGGAGATTCATAGAATATCATCGTTCTCGTTTCTTCAGCAAGAATTTTCAGCCTTGTTTGGCGACCTTTCTTAACCGGTAGAAATCCTTCAAAAACAAATTTATCATTTGGTAACCCACTATTTACAAGGGCCGGAACGAATGCCGTAGCCCCAGGCAAGCAGTCTACTTCTATCCCTGCCTCTACACAAGCCCGGGTCAGTAAAAATCCGGGATCTGAAATTGCCGGAGTACCGGCATCGCTTATTAAGGCAATAGTTTCACCTGCCTGAATCCTGGAAACAATTTGATCTACCGTTTTATGTTCATTGTGCATATGATGGCTATGCATCTGGGTATCAATTTCAAAATGCTTCAGTAATTTCCCGCTATTACGGGTATCCTCGGCCAGGATAAGATCGGCCTCCTTTAGAACCCTGATAGCCCTAAAAGTGATATCTTCCAGGTTTCCAATTGGAGTTGGAACCAGAAATAATTTTCCCATGAATTAAAATCTGCTAATTGTCGAATTTGTTTTCGATATGTGCCATAAAGCGCTCCTCGTATTCCTCTTTTCCTTCCCAGTGTTTGTAATCTGGTTTTACTACCAGTTCAATGAATTTTCGAGCTTCTTCAAGACTTGTAAAAGTATTAAGCTGAGAAAGCACTCTATTATAATCTGCTGTATTACCGTCGAAAAGGTGCTTGATATAAGCCAGGCGCTCATTTAACCCAATATTGATCCCTTTCTTTAAACGATCATTAAGAGATCTGGGCTTGTTCTTCTCTACGTGATTTACAGGTTCAAAATCAGGAAGATTATCATAATCTACCCCAATATTTCTAAAATCTTTTTTCTCCTGGCCTGGTTCTGATTTTTTCGGAGTTTCTGGAGCAGCATTAATACTATTCATTATATAGTCTACCTTCTCGGTTTCCGGAGGCATTTGTGCCACTATATCCTTGATCTTTTCAGTATTTGGCTCGGTGATAGCATCAGAATCTTCATTAAACTCTGTTCCGTCTGGATAGAATTCATCATATAAATTATTCTGTTTTGATGGTTCAGGTTTGGGAGCAGACTCAGCCTTTTGCTTAACCTGTGGCTCCTTGACCTGTGGTTCTTCTTCCAGATGTTTTTCAGTAAAAGCGAGTATGGTCAACTTTTCATAAAGATCTTTCGCCATTTTCTTAAGCTGACTGGCATCCATATTCCCCTTCTCTTTGAGGATCTTTTCGGCAATACGAGTCAAATCTGCTTCGATTTTCTTTTTCATCTGTTATTAATTTTTTATCCTATAGAGACTGAAGTTATAACCACTTATGTTTTCTAATATTGTGAAAAAATAAGCAGTATACATTTCATAACTTTAAGGATTACCCCTTTACCCGGGTTGTATTTTTAATAAATTTGTTCCACCTTTATGCGAATGAGGTAATTCCCCATTTCGATCTGAAAAATACAAAATGTTTCTCGAAAATACAGTAAATCACGAAGAGCAATTTGGCTGGATAGAAGTTATTTGCGGCTCTATGTTTTCCGGTAAAACCGAAGAGCTTATCCGTAGACTGAAACGTGCAAAATTTGCCAAACAGAACGTAGAGATCTTCAAACCGGCTATAGATACAAGATACGACGAAGAGATGGTCGTGTCTCACGATTCTAATGAAATTCGCTCTACCCCCGTTCCTTCAGCATCTAATATTAGAATTCTTGCAGATGGCTGCGACGTGGTAGGAATAGACGAAGCTCAATTCTTTGATGATGAGATCGTGACAGTTTGTAATGATCTTGCCAATCGTGGTGTTCGTGTGATCGTAGCAGGACTGGATATGGATTTTAAAGGAAATCCCTTTGGCCCGATGCCTAATTTAATGGCAACAGCAGAATATGTTACGAAAGTACATGCTGTTTGTACAAGAACCGGCAACCTGGCTCAATTTAGTTATAGAAAGGCTATCAACGATGACCTGGTATTCCTTGGTGAAAATGAAGAATACGAACCTTTGAGCCGTGCCGCTTATTACAAGGCCATGCTAAGAGAAAGAGTTAAAAAACTCGATGTAAGGGAACCTGAAGAATTAAAATCTAAACCGAAAGAAGAAAATGCCTGAAGCCAAAGAAACCGTCCTGGAAATAAATCTTGGGAATCTGGCGCATAACTATCGTTTTTTACGATCTAAAATAGATAAGGATGTAAAATTTCTTTCAGTGGTTAAGGCTCACGCTTATGGAAGTGATTCTGTAGTGATCGCCAGAAAACTGGAAGAATTAGGAACCGATTACTTTGCGGTTGCCTATGTTGAAGAAGGCATTAGATTACGCGAAAATGGTATCACAAAACCTATTCTTGTACTTCATCCTCAATTCACTCATTTTGAAGAGATCATTGAACACTGCCTGGAACCTAATCTATACAGTGAAAAGATTCTTTGTTCATTTATCGCTACCGCTGAAAAACTAAAGCAAAAGAATTATCCTGTTCATATTAAACTTAATACAGGCCTTAATCGACTTGGTTTTGATCAGCCTGAAATTAAAACAGTAAAAGAGCTCATAAAAAATACTCCAACTGTAAAAGTCGCTTCTATATTCTCTCATCTTGCCGCAAGTGAAGACTGGCAGGAAAGAGATTTTACGGTTGGGCAAATAGACCTTTTCAGGAAAATGACCTGGGAACTAATAGAAGACCTTGAGTATGAACCTTTGCTCCATATTTGTAATACCTCAGGGGTTTTAAACTACCCAAAAGCCGCATTCAGTATGGTTAGAACCGGGATCGGGCTTTATGGATATGGAAATGACAGGAATATTGATCCTGAATTGAAACCCGTAGGTACCTTAAAAACGATCATCTCACAGATTAGAAAACTCAATAAAGGAGCTACTGTTGGCTACAACAGGGTTTTTAAAGTGGAAAAACCTACAAAGGTCGCCACGCTTCCCCTGGGCCACGCCGATGGGATCAACCGAATATACGGAAAGCAAAAAGCCGGAGTCTTTGTAAATGGCAAATACGCTCCAATTGTGGGGAATGTATGTATGGACATTATTATGATCGATGTAACCGATATTGATTGTGAAGAAGGTGATGAAGTAGTTGTTTTTGGCGGACCTCAACAACATCCGGTAGATTTTGCAAAGGCAGGAGGCACGATCTCATATGAGCTCATAACCGGTGTACAGCGTAGAGTTACAAGGAAAGTGATCCCAGAATAAAACGATTAAGCACTATTTGTTTTTTTTATATAAATTAGAGCTCAACTAACTTCTAATACTATAATATGGGCTTTTTAAAAGATTTTAAGACTTTTCTATTCCAAAAGGATATTGTAATGCTGGCCACGGCGGTGGTAATTGGTGCTGCATTCAACAAGATCGTAACTTCTGTAGTGAATGACGTAATTATGCCGCTTATTGGTGTTTTTACTGGTGGCATAGATTTTACCCAAAAATTCATTTCCCTTGATGGAAGAGCATATGAATCTCTGGATGCGGCCAAAGAAGCCGAAGCTGCTGTTATTACATACGGTAATCTTATTCAGGCAATTATCTATTTTATAATCATTGGCTTTTTTATATTTCTGGTTTTAAGATCTTATGAGAAAACTAAGAAAAAGGAGAACGTAGAAGAAGCTCCAGCTCCAAAAGGACCTACACAAGAAGAAATTCTTTTAGAGATAAGAGACGAATTGAGAAAACAAAATCCATAACAACGTACGCTTACCGCTACACTACTTATTTTAATAATCAAACCCCGATGCAAGTCGGGGTCTTTTTTTAACAAAAAGTACAAATGCGTATAAAATTAAATAATACCTTTATTTTTTAAGGTTGTACTCTTTAAGGTTTAGACACAACTAATACCTTTGCAATCAAATTTTTAAAATCACTGTATAATATGAGAATAGCAGTAGTTGGAGCCACAGGAATGGTAGGAAGTGTAATGTTGAAAGTACTGGAAGAAAGGAATTTTCCATTAAGTGAATTGATTCCGGTAGCATCAGAAAAGTCTGTGGGAAAAAAGATCAAATTTGGAGAAAAAGAATATGCTGTTGTGAATCTTGAAACTGCTGTTTCCATGAAACCGGAGATCGCATTATTTTCAGCGGGAGGAGATACTTCGTTAGAGTGGGCACCGAAATTTGCAGCAGCCGGAACTACGGTTATAGATAATTCTTCAGCATGGAGAATGAATCCCAAACATAAACTGGTGATCCCCGAGATCAATGCCAATCTTCTAACTTCTGAAGACAGGATCATCGCCAATCCTAATTGTTCTACTATTCAGCTTTTAATGGCCTTAAAGCCGCTTCACGATGCTTTCAGTATTAAAAGAGTGGTAGTCTCAACATACCAGTCTATCACTGGAACAGGAGTTAAGGCGGTAAGACAGCTGGAAAATGAATATTCCGGCGATAAAGGAGAAATGGCTTATCCATATCCTATCCATAAGAATGCCTTACCACATTGTGATGTATTTCAGGAGAATGGTTATACTAAAGAGGAGATGAAGCTTACCAATGAGACTAAAAAGATCCTTGGGGATGATTCAGTAAATGTAACAGCAACAGCAATTAGAATTCCTGTTGTGGGAGGACATTCAGAATCTGTAAATATCGAGTTCAATAAAGAATTTGAAGAAGGCGATGTGAGAAAGCTGTTAAGTGATTTCCCTGGAATTACTGTTCAGGATAATCCAGCTGTAAACACCTATCCAATGCCTATTTATGCTGAAGGGAAAGATGATGTGTTCGTTGGTAGAATTAGAAGAGATCATTCTCAGCCAAATACTTTGAATATGTGGATCGTGGCAGATAACCTTAGAAAAGGCGCCGCAACAAACGCTATACAAATTGCCGAATATCTTATTGAAAATAAGCTTGCATAGAATTTTCAAATAAGACCATAGATTTAAATGCCTGAAGGGATGTAACTTTCAGGCATTTTTTATACTTATTTTATACTAAATCGAAACTATTTTTATGAAAAAAATACTTACTATCGTTCTTGCAGCAGGTTTATTCACAGCCTGCAACGATGACACTAAAAAAACTGAAGATACCGCCTTGAATTATCCTGAAACAAAAAAAGTAGATACCGTAACAGACTATTTTGGTACAAAGGTTAAAGACCCTTACCGTTGGCTTGAAGATGACCGTAGTGAGGAAACCGAGAATTGGGTTGCCGCAGAAAATAAAGTAACCTTCAACTACCTGGAAAACATTCCTTACCGGAGTAAATTAAAGGAAAGACTCACCCAGCTTTGGGATTATGAGAAACTAAGCGCACCGTTTACAGAAGGAGATTATATCTATTTCTTTAAAAATGACGGTTTACAGAATCAAAGTGTGATGTACCGTAAAAAAGGGGAAGATGGAGAGGCTGAAATTTTCCTTGATCCTAATAAATTTAGCGAAGATGGCACCACTTCACTTGGCGGATTAAGTTTCTCCAAAGACGGGAAAAAATTCGCTTATGCAATCTCTGAAGGAGGAAGTGACTGGAGAAAGATCATTGTCATGAATGCTGAAACCAATGAGATGATAGGTGACACTATTAAAGACGTCAAGTTCAGCGGAATGTCCTGGAAAGGAAATGACGGTTTTTATTATTCCAGCTATGATAAGCCTGACGGAAGTGAACTTTCTGCAAAAACAGATCAGCATAAATTATACTACCATAAATTAGGAACAGCACAATCTGAAGATAAAGTGATCTTTGGAGATAGTGAGGACCAGAAGCATAGATATGTTGGTGGAGGAGTTTCAGAAGACGATCGTTTTTTAACTATTTCCGCCAGAAATTCAACTTCGGGTGGAAAATTATTCCTGATGGATCTTTCAAAGAAAAATCCTGAGCTCGTAACTATCCTGGACCATGAGGACTCAGACACTTATATGATTAAAAATGAGGGGGGCAAATTATTTATTGTCACCAACCTGGATGCACCAAATAAGAAAGTCGTTAGTGTAGACGCCTCAAACCCAACTCCTGAAAACTGGAAAGATTTTATTCCTGAAACTGAGAATGTATTAAGCCCTTCTACCGGTGGTGGTTATTTTTTTGCAGAATATATGGTAGACGCAATCTCTAAAGTGAAGCAATATGATTCTAATGGAAAATTAGTTCGTGATGTAGAACTCCCGGGAATTGGTTCTGCAGGTGGATTTGGAGCTAAAGAAGAGGAAGAAGTACTCTACTATTCTTTCACAAACTATGTTACGCCGGGAACTATTTATAAATACAATATTGAAGAAGGAACTTCTGAAGTTTACAACAAACCTAAGATCGACTTTAACCCTGAAGATTACGAAAGTGAGCAGGTGTTCTTTAATTCAAAGGACGGGACAAAAGTTCCAATGATCATTACCTATAAAAAAGGTACTGAGATGAATGGTAAGAACCCTACGATCCTTTATGGATACGGCGGATTCAATATTAGCCTAACTCCTGGATTTAGCACGGCAATGAGCGTATGGTTAGAACAGGGAGGTGTTTATGCGGTACCAAACCTTCGTGGAGGTGGTGAATATGGTAAAAAATGGCATAATGCAGGTATAAAGCTTAAAAAGCAAAATGTATTTGATGATTTTATCGCTGCTGCAGAATACCTTATAGAAAATAAGTATACTTCCAGCGAACGTCTTGCAGTTAGAGGTGGTTCTAACGGTGGCCTTTTAGTAGGAGCTGCAATGACGCAGCGTCCAGAGCTTATGAAAGTTGCTTTACCAGCTGTTGGTGTGATGGATATGTTAAGATATCATACGTTCACTGCAGGAGCAGGTTGGGCTTATGATTACGGTACAGCTGAAGATAACAAGGAAATGTTCAATTATCTATATGGATATTCTCCGGTTCACAATGTAAAAGAAGGTGTTGAGTATCCTGCAACTATGGTAACCACAGGAGATCATGATGATCGTGTAGTACCGGCACATTCCTTTAAATTCGCTGCAGAATTACAGGAAAAACAAGCTGGAAAGAATCCGGTTTTGATAAGGATTGAAACTAAAGCTGGTCACGGAGCAGGGAAACCAACCGGTATGATCATAGAAGAATATGCAGATATTTTCGGTTTCACCCTTTATAATATGGGCTACGAAAAACTTCCTAATGATCTTGGTAAAAAACTGAAAGGTTAAGGGAAATTCAATATTAAGTTTAAAGCGCGGATTATGTTCCGCGCTTTTTTTGTTTTAATTTGGGCTATCGATTCAATTACTATGCTTGAACTTAAGAAAGTCACCTTCTCCTATCAAAAAGAACCTGTTCTTAGAAACATCAGTTTTAAGATCGAAAAAGGTCAGAATGTTTCTGTTATTGGTGAAAGCGGCTGCGGAAAAAGTACGCTTCTTAAACTTATTTACGGACTTCTGCATACAGAGGGAAAGATCACCTGGAATGGCGAGGAAATGTTAGGTCCAAATTTCAATCTTGTTCCCGGAGAACCTTTTATAAAATACCTGGCTCAGGATTTTGACCTGATGCTTCCTTTATCTGCCGCCGATAATGTAGGTAAGCATCTTAGTAATTTTTATCCCATTAAAAAGAAAAGACGAATTAAGGAATTGCTGGAAGTAGTAGAAATGGAAGATCTCGCAGATAAGAAAACAAAACTTTTAAGTGGCGGACAGCAGCAGAGAATTGCACTGGCCAGGGCATTAGCTAAAGAGCCGGAACTAATTCTTCTGGATGAGCCTTTTAGCCATATAGATCATTTCAGAAAGAATAATCTGCGCAGAAAGTTGTTTGCCTATCTAAGGGAAAAGAACATCACCTGTATCGTGGCTACACATGATAGCACAGACGCCTTGTCTTTCGCCGACCGTACCTTTGTTCTTAAAAATGGAAATATCTATGCAGATGGCACACCTCAGGAATTATATCAGAATCCGCCAAATAAGTACATAGCCTCACTTTTTGGAGATGTGAACCATATTATGCTGAAGAATTTAAAGGAAAATGAAACAAGCCGAAAACGAATTGTTTTATATCCTCATGATATAAATGTCGTAAACAGTTCTTTCCTAAAAGCCGAAGTGAAAAACTCCTATTTTAAAGGAGAGAACTTCCTTATTCAGGCGAAGTTAAATGGCGAGGATATCCTGGTAGAAAATAAATCTGATGTCACGGCAGGTGAAATAATAAACCTGAGTGTTTCAGAAAAACTTATACAGGAAAGGCTTAGATAATATCTTCAATGATGCATTCTCTTCCATTGAATGTGATATTATCACCTACTTTTTTACCTAATAATATCTGAGCAATCGGAGCTTTTATACCTACGGCATAATATTTCTCATCATTACTTTTAATTTCCCCTGCTGGTATAGAAATAAAATATTTGGCAGCATCTGTAATTACCATACTTCCCAGAATTATATTCCCGTTGGGTTTATGCTCTTCGATCCTGTTTAAAATTTGTCCCAGACGATCGTATTCATTTAGCTGAACGCTCAACTTATTCCATTCGATATTGATCATTTCCCTACCGGTTTCAAATTTATCACCGGCACTGCTTTTGGATTCATTTTCCATGTCTTCTTTAAGACTATCCATAGCTTTACGAACAACTAGTATTTTTGTTTGCAGGTAATCTCTGCAGGCTCTAATTAATTCAGATCTAATCGCAGCCATTATTCGAGGATGAATTTACCATAGTTCTGCATTTGTCTCACGATCCAGTTCTTTCTTTGCTGAATAAAATTTGAAGCAGGATTTGCTCTATACTCCCTTGGGTTTGGTAGAACTGCAGCGATCGCTGCTGCTTCATAAGGTGCAAGCTGAGAAGCATCTTTTTTGAACCAGTGTTGAGAAGCCGCCTGGGCACCGTAGACCCCTTTACCCATTTCAATACTATTTAGGTATACTTCGAGAATCCTTTCCTTGCTCCAGATCGTCTCTATTAAAAATGTAAAATAAGCTTCCATACCTTTTCTAAACCAGGTTCTGCTGGGCCATAAAAACACATTTTTTGCAGTTTGCTGTGAAATAGTGGAGGCTCCGCGTATCTTTCTGCCAGACCTGTTGTCTTCCATCGCTTTTTGAATTGCTTCAAAATCGAATCCACTATGGTTTTCAAAGTTCTGGTCTTCACTGGAAATTACAGCCAGTTGTAAGTGGCGGGAGATATTCTCAATCGGTTCCCAGTCATGTTCAAGCGGTTCCTCAGGGTTTTCGAAATATCGTATCGCCATCAACGGGGTAAATGGAACCGGAACCCATTTATAAACGACTACTATCAAGACGCTGAAAAGTATAAGACCAAGCAGGACTTTAAATATAAATTTGAAGAATCTTTTTATCATGATTTTAATGCTAGGTCTGCGATTTCCTTTCCAACCAGGCTACCAATGGCGATGCCCATACCACCAAGGCGAACACCACAATAAACGTTATTTGAAAGCTCTTTTATAATTGGTTTCTTTTGTTCTCCAACTCCCATAATTCCACTCCAGGATTGCTGGATTTCGTATTCAGTGTTTGGTAAGATACAGGTTTTAAGAAGTTCCTTGAGTTTATTCTGAATGACATCGGTGAGTCCGGCCTCATCAGTTTCCTCGGTTTTGAAATCCAGATTTCTCCCTCCACCAAATAATACTCTATCTCCAATATTACGGAAATAATAGTATCCTTTATCTAAATGAAAAGTACCTTTAAAAGGAATATTCTTAATTGGTTTTGTAACCAGAACCTGCGCCCGTGCAGGTTTTACTTCTTGTATTCCCAACCTTGATGCAAAACCATTTGTAGCGATGATCAATTTATCTGATTTTAATTTGAATTGATCGGTTACTACCTCAACTCCTTTACTTGTTTCATTAAAGGAAGTAACTTTTACGCCATTAAGTATACGAATTCCATTTTCTGAAGCTCTTTTTACTAAAGCGGTCATCATCCTTCCTGTATCTATCTGGCCTTCAAAATTATTAACGATGAGTTTCGGCTGAATTTGTTTAAAACCGAATTCATTATCAGCGACTTCAAAAACATTTTGAGAAAATATAGGTTTGAGGAGCCCATTAACTTCTGGAATTCTTTCGAGGCATTCCTCGTACAGATCTTTATCAGCTTCGGTAAAAAGTTCATACCCTTTATTCTGCTGATAATCTATAGTATCATCTCCTAAATTCTTCCGAAGTAATTCAAGCCCTTCTCGGCGCTTTGCAATCAACTTAACTACTTCTTCCTTTGAATGGGTCTTCAGATCTTCCAATATCTCTGAAATACTCCCAAAACAGGCAAATCCTGCGTTCTTGGTACTGGCACCTTCAGGCAATAATCCTTTTTCCAGGATAATGACTTTAGCCTCAGGTTGTGCTTCCTTAATTCTTAATGCACAATTAAGCCCGGTAATGCCACTGCCAATAATGCAATAATCGATATTAGAAAACCAGGAGTCGGTTTCCCAAAAGGAGAAATTCATAGGTTGGTATTTTCTTCGGCTGAAATTACAAAATATTGCGCATAAAAAACCCCGGAAGAACCGGGGTTAATTTTATTACTCTTCTCGAGGTTTCATTTTGAAATCCTCCATGAATTTCGTGGTATAATTACCTTCAATATAATCTGGATGATCCATCAATTGCCTGTGGAAAGGAATTGTAGTCTGGATTCCCTCGATTACAAATTCGTCTAAAGCTCGCTTCATTTTATTGATCGCCTCTTCTCTGGTTTGAGCCGTAGTGATCAATTTCGCGATCATAGAATCATAATTCGGCGGAATGATATAGCCGCTATAAACGTGTGTATCTATACGCACTCCGTGGCCTCCCGGTGCATGAAGATTCGTGATCTTCCCTGGCGATGGCCTGAAGTTGTGGTAAGGATCTTCCGCATTAATTCTACATTCTATTGAGTGTAATTGCGGGAAATAGTTCTTTCCTGAAATTGGCACTCCTGCAGCCACAAGGATCTGCTCCCGAATAAGGTCATAATCTATTACCTGCTCGGTAATTGGATGCTCTACCTGTATACGAGTGTTCATTTCCATGAAGTAGAAATTCCTGTGTTTATCTACAAGAAATTCAACCGTACCGGCTCCTTCATACTTAATATATTCCGCAGCTTTTACCGCGGCATCCCCCATCTTCTTACGAAGTGTATCTGTCATGAATGGAGATGGTGTCTCTTCAGTTAATTTCTGGTGACGACGTTGTACAGAACAATCCCTTTCTGAAAGGTGACAGGCTTTACCACTACTGTCTCCCACGATCTGTATCTCAATATGGCGAGGCTCTTCAATAAGCTTTTCCATATACATCCCGTCATTACCAAAAGAAGCATCAGCCTCTTTTCTTGCAGATTCCCATGCTGGTTCAAGTTCTTCTTCTTTCCAGACAGCACGCATACCTTTACCACCACCACCGGCAGTAGCTTTAAGCATTACCGGGAAACCAATTTCCTTAGCCAGGCTTAAGCATTCCTTGAAATCCTTTATAATTCCTTCAGATCCTGGAACACAAGGAACTCCAGCAGCTCTCATCGTAGCTTTTGCAGTAGCCTTATCTCCCATCTTTGAGATCATTTCTGGCGAAGCACCAATAAATTTGATATCGTGCTCTTCACAGATCTTGGAGAATTTAGCATTTTCAGATAAAAATCCATATCCCGGGTGTATTGCATCAGCATTAGTAATTTCAGCTGCAGCAATGATATTTGATATTTTCAGATAAGAAAGGTTACTCGGTGCCGGTCCTATACATACGGCTTCATCGGCAAATCTCACGTGGAGACTTTCAGCATCTGCTGTAGAATAAACCGCAACCGTTTTGATACCCATTTCTTTACAGGTACGGATAACACGCAATGCGATCTCCCCTCTGTTTGCAATCAATATTTTCTTAAACATACCTAGTTGCTTTTAAAGTTCTGAAGCCCCGTAAAGGGCTTGCAGTTGTTAAAATGGGCAGTAAATTATGATGGGTCAACCAAAAATAAAGGCTGATCAAATTCTACAGGAGAAGCATCATCTACCAGTACTTTTACTATTTTTCCGGAAACTTCACTTTCGATCTCGTTGAAAAGTTTCATTGCTTCAATAACACAAAGTACATCTCCTTCTTTTACGCTATCCCCGGTTTCCACGAAAGACGGCTTGTCTGGAGAAGGTTTTCTATAGAAAGTACCGATAATTGGTGATTTTACGGTGATATATTTTGAATCATCCTCACCAGAATCTTTAGATTCTTTTTGTGGAGCAGCACTTTCCTGTGGAGCAGGAGCTTGTTGCTGCTGTGATTGTTGAGCCGGCATTTGCTGTGGCATCTGCTGCGGCATCTGTTGTACTATGGTAGTTTCTTTCTCGTCTGAACCTGTTCTGATAGTGATTTTTACATCACCTGTTTCCAGTTTCACCTCGCTCGCGCCAGATTTGGCCACAAATTTAATCAGGTTCTGAATTTCCTTTAAATCCATAATAATTGGTGTTGGTTTTTTTATGAGTTATAAGCCCATTTCAGGTAAGCAGCTCCCCATGTGAAGCCACCTCCAAATGAGGCAAATATTAAATTATCTCCTTTTTTAAAATTCTTCTCGTAATCGCTAAGCAATAAAGGTAAAGTTGCAGAAGTGGTATTACCATATCGCTGAATGTTCATTAAGACCTTATTCTCGTCATTAAGCCCCATTCTGTTTGCTGTCGCATCAATGATACGCTTGTTTGCCTGGTGTGCTACGAGCCAGTTTACGTCTTCATTGGTAAGATCATTCCTTTTCATAATCTTTTCACTAACTCCGGCCATATTAGAAACCGCGAATTTAAATACCGTTTTTCCATCCTGTCTTACAAAATGGAGTTTTTTAGCAACGGTCTCCTCGGTTGGCGGAGTTAAGGATCCACCGGCTTCGATCTTTAAAGAGGCTCGTCCTATAGAATCACTTCTCAAAATCTCATCCTGCAGTCCCAAACCTTCGGTATTAGGTTCCATAAGAACTGCACCTGCTCCATCTCCAAAAATTATACAGGTAGTACGATCTGTATAATCTATAATAGAAGACATTTTATCTGCACCTATTACGATTACTTTCTTATATCTACCAGATTCAATATAGGCTGAAGCTGTAGACATCCCGTATAAAAACCCGGAACATGCTGCCTGCAGATCATAAGAAAATGCATTGGTAGCACCAATTTGAGTTGCTACATGCACCCCCGTTGAAGCAACGGGCATATCTGGAGTGGCCGTAGCCATAATAATAAGGTCTATTTCTTCGGGATCCAGGTTAGTTTTTCGAAGTATTTCTTT
Source organism: Christiangramia echinicola DSM 19838 (assembly GCF_000423065.1). Classification (GTDB taxonomy): domain Bacteria; phylum Bacteroidota; class Bacteroidia; order Flavobacteriales; family Flavobacteriaceae; genus Christiangramia; species Christiangramia echinicola. Next base: position 364,714 of record NZ_AUHG01000010.1, on the reverse strand, counting down.
TGCTGCCTGGATTGCTAAATATGAAGTTCCTTTCTTAGGATCTTTGAGAATGCGTCTTTCTTTAATGCCTGTTCTGCTGGTAATCCACTCATCGTTTGTATCCACCATCTCTTCCAACATCTTGTTGGTTAGAACATCCTCAGGCACGTAAGCACCTACAGCCGTAATCGCTGCTGTGATTTTACTCATAAATTTGGATTTAATTCACCCTTCACCGGCCTGCTAGTTTTCCAATTTCTTAAATAGAAAATTACTAAATTTAATTATAACCGGCGTGCAAATTAAGGTCTTTTTAGGACTTAATCAACTAAAAACAAAAAACTCCCACCATGTGAGAGTTTCTGTATTTTTTTGAAGCTCTAAGTATAGACTAAGCCTCTACTTCTTCAGTATTATCTATTAATACCTGACCACGGTAATAAAGTTTACCTTCGTGCCAGTGAGCTCTGTGATAAAGGTGTGCTTCACCTGTTACAGAATCTACAGCCACTTTTGGAGCTGAAGCTTTATAATGTGTTCTTCTTTTATCTCTTCTGGTTTTCGAGATTTTTCTCTTTGGATGTGCCATGGCTTCCTATTAATTATTCGTTTAGTAAATTTTTTAATTTGTCCCAGCGAGGATCTATATCATCCTCATTTTTCTTTTTCTGATTTTTCAAACTAAGTTCTTCCAGTTTGTCAAGTACCTCAGATTCCAATGTACCGTCTTCAACTCCCGGATGTATCCTCTTTTGAGGTACCGAAAGTACGACTAGCTCATATATATATTGCTGAATATTTACTTCATAGTCACCATGCGGTATAATTAGCAAATCTTCATCTTCATTATTGAATTCATCCCCAAATTTAATCACTAAAAACAGTTCACTGTCTATAGCCTGATCATAAGGTTCGTTAGTAAGATCGCAATTAACATTTACTGTTCCGGTTGCTCTGAAGCTAAGCTCCATCATGGTGCTTTTCTTTTCGAACAACAAATCGATCTTAACATCGGCTTTATTGAATTCCTCGTACTCAAAATGTTCAAAGAACCTGTTATCTAACTCATACTCAAACTGGTGCTTTCCTAGCTTTAATCCCTTAAAAGGAATTGTAAACTCTGCTAAATTCCTCATTTCTCCACAGTTTTGAGTGCCCACGTTTCCGTTAAGGCGGGTGCAAAGATATAAAAATTAATCAATTATGCTCTTTTTATAAACAAATTTTTGTTTATATCTTCCTCCCTTGTTTTTGTAGTTGATTTTCAGTCAAACCCTTATACTCTTCACGGGCTTTAAAGATCTCAAGACCTTTAAAAACTGCCTCTTTGATAGAATTTATATTCGCTTCATTTTTGCCGGCAATTTCAAAAGCTGTACCGTGATCGGGTGAAGTTCTAACCTTATTTAACCCGGCGGTAAAGTTCACTCCCATCCCAAACGATAATGTTTTAAACGGAATAAGTCCCTGGTCATGATAAGAGGCGATAACCGCATCAAAATTCTTATAATTTTTAGAACCGAAGAAACTATCTGCAGAATAAGGACCAAAAACTAAAGCTCCTTTATCCCGTATCTTTTGAATTGTAGGTTTTAAAACCTCCTCGTCCTCTTTCCCTATAACCCCGTTATCTCCGCTATGCGGATTGATTCCAAGGACCGCGATCTTTGGTTTTCTTACCCTGAAGTCACTTTTTAAAGTTTCCTGAATGATTTTGATCTTCTTTTCGATCAGTTCCGGAGTAATTACAGAAGCTATATCCTTAAGAGCAACATGATCTGTTAATAATCCCACCTTAAGATTATCGGTTATCATGAACATGAGACTTTCTCCACCCAGTTCTTTCGCTAAATAATCTGTATGTCCCGGGAAATTAAACTTATCTGACTGTATGGTCGCTTTGTTAATAGGAGCAGTTACCAGAACATCGATCTCATCATTTTTAAGTGATAAAGTTGCTGCTTCCAGAGACCTAAAAGCATATTCCCCTATTTTCACATCCTCTTCCCCAAAATTAATATTTACATTTTCTTTCCAGACGTTCACCACATTCACCTTGCCATCAATAGCATTTGACGGATGATCTATACTTTGTAGATGTAAAGATAATTTGTATTGCTTTTTTAAAAAATTAAGAATTTTAGAATTCGCAAAGATTATCGGGGTGCAAAAATCCAGCATCCTGGAATCATCAAAGGTTTTAAGTACAATTTCACTACCAATTCCATTAAGATCTCCAATACTAATTCCTAATTTGATCATTTCGGCTTGTTTCATAAAGTTTCCCGATATAATATTTTAATTTTACACACAAATGTAACCATTATTATAGAAAAGAATGTTCACAGGGATAGTAGAAGAAATAGGAAAAATAAGTAAACTCAATAAATCGGGCAACAACCTGAATATCACGGTAAAAGCTGAAATGACCCCTGAACTGAAAATAGATCAAAGTGTTTCTCATAATGGAACCTGTCTTACTGTGGTTGAGATCCACGCTAATGAATATGTAGTTACTGCTGTAAAGGAAACGCTGGATAAAACCAACCTCGGTTTGCTTAAAACTGGTGATCTGATAAACCTGGAGAGAGGAATGAAACTTGGTGAGCGTCTTGACGGACATATAGTTCAGGGACACGTGGACCAAACTGCGATTTGCAGGAATATTATGGAGGCAGATGGCAGTTGGAAATTTACTTTTGAATATGATCCAAATATTGGCAATATTACCATAGAAAAGGGATCTATCACCGTGAATGGGGTGAGTTTAACCGTTGTAAACTCGAAAAAAAATGAATTTAGTGTAGCTATAATTCCCTATACGTATGAGCACACAACATTTAAAAACCTTAAAATTGGTGCTACAGTAAACCTGGAATTTGATGTGATAGGAAAATATGTGAAGAGGATCACTGAGATCTCTTAGGCGATTTCAAATTTTCTCACTTTATAACAACCGTACATTACTCCAACTGCCATTAAAAGGTAAACATAATCATCTATAGGTAAGCATAATCCTGGTGGCGGTGGCACCCCCTGACCATTTCCATTGCCTCCACCATTTCCGTTACCATTTCCGTTTCCGTTTCCAGGATCACACGGTGGCCCCCTTCGATCACTTTGTTGTTTGTTGGGTTCAGGTGGCGATTGGGCATAGGTAGTTACTGTAACCCCCAGGTATAGAGTAAGAATCAGGAATATACATCTAACTTGCACCATTGATGATTGGTTGATATTTTTAGCTTAATGCTTTTAAATTCAATTACAATTAAATAAATCACCTTCCAAAGTAAGAATTTTCCATAATAATATAACTTTATAATTAGTATAAAGGTATGTATCATAATACTTACTTTCCTAAAATATACGTATTATAAAGCTTTGGGGTTTTAAAATAAATCTAATTACTGCTATTCTAGTATAGCCTCATATTTTCTAATGATCAGTAAATCACTATTGTCAAATTTAGATAATATGTTAATTCAATTCAAAGATTAATTATATTTTTTTACTTGTAAATGTTTCATAGTAACAGAATTACGAATAACATCTGTATATATTCAACATTCGTAAGTTGAATATGAATAAAATAGTAAATAAAAAAGCCCTGCAAGATTGCAGGGCTTTCTGTGGTCCCACTTGGGCTCGAACCAAGGACCACCTGATTATGAGTCAGGTGCTCTAACCAACTGAGCTATGGGACCTGATACGTATTTGTATCGCGAGCGCAAATTTAGATAATTGCAAGTTACGCACCAAACAAAAATATTCCTATTTTTCCTGACATAGCTCTACCAGTACTCCATTTGCATCTTTTGGATGCATAAATGCCACGATCTTATTATCTGCTCCGGGTTTAGGTACCTCATTCAGCAATCTAAACCCCTCTTTTTTAAGCCTTTCTATTTCGACTTTGATATCATCTACATAAAAGGCCATATGATGAATACCTTCTCCCCTTTTTTCAATAAATTTTGAAATTGGGCTATCGGGTCTAGTTGCTGCCAGCAATTCAATCTTACTTTCTCCAATTTTAAAGAAAGAAGTAGATACTCCTTCACTCTCTACCGTTTCAGTTTTATATGGCTCCTCTCCTAATACTGCTTTGTAGGTATTATTGGCTGCTTCCAGGTCTTTTACTGCTATTCCTATATGCTCTATTCGCTTCATTGATCTTCAATTTAATAAAACAAATATCATTAATTTATGTTATATGATTCAAATTCATTTATATGAAGATAAATCACATTTAAAAATTTTACTTTTGTAGCATGGAAGAAACAAACAGACAAAAAAAGATTGGTGGATTATTGCAGAAGGATCTGGCTGATGTTTTACAGAATTCATTAAGAGAAAGTGGCAGGACGGGGATCCTTGTTTCCGTTTCTAAGGTAAGGGTTACTACAGACCTTTCTATAGCCAAAGCATACGTGAGCATTTTCCCGAATAAACATCAGGATGAAGTGATCGAGGAGATCAATGAAAGTAAATCCCAGATCAAGCATGAGATCGCTCAGCGAACGAGGCATCAGCTTCGTAAAATGCCCGATCTTAGTTTTTATATTGATGATTCTCTTGAATATATAGACGGCATTGAAAAGTCTATTAAAGGGAAAGAAGATCCTGTGGCAAATCCAGATCTATTAGATAAGAGGAAAAAATCATAATTTGAAGTTTCCACTCTATATCGCCAAGAGGTATTTATTTACCAAAAGCAAAAGCAATGCTATTAATATTATTACCATTATTGCTGCGATTGGAGTGTTTGCCGGTGCATTTTCACTATTTATAGTTCTAAGCGGATTCTCTGGTCTTAGAGATTTCAGTCTTTCCTTTTCAAATGAATTTGATCCCGATCTAAAGGCGATCCCTAGTCAGGGAAAAGTTTTAAATATTTCAGAAGAACAATTAGCTGAAATTCAGCAGATACCCGAGATCCTGGAATTTAGTAAGATCGTTGAAGAGCGCGTTATCCTTAGTTATAAATCTAAAACCAATCCTGCCTATATTAAAGGTGTGGATGAAAGCTATGGCAGGGTTAACCAGATAGACAGCGCCATTGTTTTCGGAACCTGGCTAACTAAGAGTGAGCCGCAGGTAGTGATAGGTAACGGACTTTCCAGACTGCTGGATATAGGCACCTTTAATTATCAGAATTTACTCAAGATCATGGTCCCTAAGCCCGGGAAAGGTGCTATTACCATGACCAATCTTCAGGACGCATTCACTAGCAGGCAAACCATTGTTAGCGGAATCTATAGCGTAAACGAAGAACTGGACGATAAATATGTCTTTACAAATATCAATCTCGCCAAAGATCTGCTGAATCTAAAAGAAGATGAATTTTCTGCAGTAGAATTCAAGTTAGCTCCAGAGGCCTCTTTAGATGATGTGACCGACCAGATAAATAGCATATTTGAAGGGAAAGCGATCGTAAAAACCAGGGCAGAACTAAACGACGCATTAAATAAAATGCTTAATTCTGAAAATCTCTTTGTTTACCTGATCTTCACCCTTGTTCTAACTATCGCCCTATTTAACGTGGTTGGGTCTATTATCGTAATGATCCTGGATAAACGGGAGAATATTAAAACGCTTCATAGCCTCGGCGCAACGCCAAACCAGATAAAGAATATTTTCTTTTTGCAGGGAATGCTAATGACCGGTCTTGGAGGAATTATTGGGCTATTAGTAGCAATTGTGCTAATTGCGCTGCAAATGAACTATGACCTGGTCATGATCACTCCTAACCTACCTTATCCCGTACAAATGAAAGTGCAAAATATCTTTATTGTTTTGGTCACGATATTCACCCTGGGATTGATCGCGTCTTATATTGCTGCGGGAAGAAGTAAAAAGGCACTTAATTAAGCAAATTCATAACCTGCGAATTCCTTTTCAACCTCATCAAAAGCTTTAAAAACATCTATAGAATCGTCGCTGGTGACCATTTTCATTCTATATTCCTTGAAATGAGGAATACCTTTAAAGTAATTGGTATAATGTCTACGGGTTTCAAATACGCCTAAGCGCTCCCCTTTCCAATCTATTGCCATTTGAAGATGCCTTCTGGCCGCGTCTACACGTTCTTCTAAAGTTGGAGGAGCCATATGTTCACCTGTTTTAAAGTAATGCTTCACCTCTCTAAAGAACCAGGGGTAACCTATGCTGGCACGGCCAATCATAGCCCCATCGAGGCCGTAGCTATCACGCATCTCCATCGCCTTTTCAGGAGAATCAACATCTCCATTTCCAAAAACAGGAATATGCATCCTGGGATTATTCTTTACTTCAGCAATTGGTGCCCAGTCTGCTTCTCCTTTATACATTTGGGCTCTGGTCCTACCGTGTATAGATATAGCCTGGCAACCTACATCCTGAAGCTTTTCAGCAACTTCGAGGATCTTAATAGAATCGTGATCCCAACCAAGTCTGGTCTTAACAGTAACCGGTAATTTAGTATGCTCTACCATAGCTTTGGTTAGAGAAACCATCAGGTCTACATCTTTTAAAATTCCTGCACCGGCTCCTTTAGAAACCACCTTTTTTACAGGGCAACCAAAGTTGATATCAATAATATCTGGACCTGATTTTTCTACGATCTCTACAGATTGCAGCATGGATTCCAGGTTGGCTCCAAAGATCTGAATTCCAACCGGACGCTCCTTTTCGTAAATATCAAGTTTCATGGTGCTTTTCGCTGCGTCGCGAATAAGCCCTTCAGAAGAGATAAATTCAGTATATACCACATCTGCGCCCTGTTCCTTACAAAGTGCACGAAACGGCGGGTCACTCACGTCTTCCATCGGTGCCAAAAGCAACGGGAAGTCTCCTACATCTATATTTCCAATTTTTGCCAAAGCTTCTCTTTTTCAGGTCGCAAAATTACTAAATAATTCCAATGCCTGAAAATAAGTTAACTAAGCTCCCTTTATATTATTTCTTAGATTCTAAACGTGCGCTCTCTTCAGCAGTAATGGCGCGTTTATTATCGGCTAATTTGAAATTACCAAATTTATAGGTCACTCCAAACCTTAGCATTCTGGATTCGGGCATAGCGAAATAAGAGTAATTCTGATTCAAGTATTGCGATCTCATCGGTAAATTCATCGTGTTAAATATATCTTCAACGTTAAGCGTCGCGATCAGTCTGGAATCGAAGAAAGTTTTTCTCAGGCCGAAATTAAGACCAAACTGAGGTTCCTCGAATTCATAAGATCCCACGATATAATCTGGAACATAAGTAGATGTTACCTCTCCAGAGAAGGTTCCATCTTTAGAAAAGGTAAAGTAGTTTGCAGCATATATATATGCCCCAAAAGATTTATTCGTCACAATTTGACCTCCACTCTCCAAAGCTGGAAAATCATTTTTTAAATGGAAAAAGGAGGTATATGCGGTAATAGACCACCAATCATTGAGATAATCATAATAACTGATGTCGAAGCTAAATTGCTCTGAAAAATCCATATTCAAACTGGAAGTACGCAAATTGCGGTTCTCATTATCCTGAAATGGCAGGCTGGCGATTGAATTATCCACTTTGTCCCAATACAGATCAAAGAAAAGTTTGTTCCTGTAACCATAACTTAACTTGATCATATTAGAAATGGCAGGAACCAGATCTGGATTACCATCCTGAAAATTATTTTCGTTAAGAAAATACCTGTAGGTATTTAAATTTTCAAAACGTGGCCTGGTAATTCTTCGACTGTATTCTAAACCGAAGGAATGATTTTCAGATGAATTATGATTCAGGTAGAAAGTTGGAAATAATTCCATATAATCCTGAGAATTTACCAATCCCTCACTTTCAGAAATTCCCTTAACGTCTGTATACTCTCCACGAAGGCCCAGTTTCAAAGACCATTTTTCCCAGTCTTTAGTCATGCTGGCATAGGCCGCATAAATATCTTCGTCGTAATTAAGATTATCAGAAAGGTTTCCGTCGAAATTTGATATGCCGTTATTCCTATTAAAAAAGTCCTGCCCGCTTTCAGTTTTTAAACCTGAATATTTTACCCCGGTTTCAAAATTTGAAGATCCTATTGGGGTTGTTATATCCAACTGACCTGTATAAATTTCACTGAACTGCTCTGCCTGGGTTGCGAAAGAATTGTTCCTGAGAAAACTTCCATTCTGCAGAAAATATTCAGTAACAATATCCTGTTCCTGATTATTATTGTAATTAATATAATTAGCCACAGCCGCTAAAGTCCCATTCTCGCCAAGACTTGTATTGTACGTTGCCGCTAAAAGAATATTCTCTGTTTCACTATTTAACTTACTATCTGTAGTAAATAATGAGTCAAGGGTGTTTGTACGATCGTAGATATTCGTTATTCCATTAATGTCATTATTAGTCTTTGGAGATAACTGAATATTGGCACTTAAACTTAGTGTACTTATTTCACTTAGGGTAAAATCCAGAATTGTATTTATGCTATGTGATACCGCATTAGTATTTCTTTCGAAATCTGTTAACCATCTTGAATCTTTATCACCGTTTGGAGTGTAATATTCAACGAAACTTTCATCCTTCTTATAAAGATCACGATCACTATAATTATAGCTGGCAAAAATGTTTAACCAATCGGTCTTATAGTAATGACTGGTACCAACATTATATTTAGGAACTACAGCTATAGTATTGGATGCATTAAGGCTTCCCTTATAACCAATGGAAATATTCTTTGAGGTTATAATGTTCAGGATCGCACCTCCCTCTGCATCATATTTAGCTGGTGGATTTGTAATTACCTCCACAGACTTTATATTTTCTGCTGAAAAGCCTTCCAGTAATTGTTGTAATTCTTTAGAATTTAAATATACTTTCCTGTCGTTAATATATACCGTAGCAGCTCTGTTCTTAACCAGCAACTGGCCCTGGCTAACGATCACCCCGGGAGTCCTTTTCATGATCTCAAATGAGTTCCCGGTAGATAAGGTGGTATTTTCAACTTCGAAAATCAGCCTGTCTACTTTTCTGCTAATCTTCGGTCTCCTGGCATTTACAACTACCTCATCTAGTGCATCTGAACTTTCATCTAAATTAATAGGCTTGATTTGTGTATCCCCTTTTACTTTTAATTTCTGAAGATTTTCTGCATAACCCACAAAAGAAACCTTTAGCATATAAGTGCTATCCTTTACACTCTCAATTATAAATTTACCGTCGTCTTCTGAAATAGTTCCTTTATAAACACTGGTGGAGTCTTTCGCGCTAAGCAGGATTACATTGGCGAAGGCTACTGGCTCATTATTCTGGTTTAAGATCTGTCCCTTTAGCTCACTTTGAGAATAGACGGCGCAGGAAAAAATCAGAAATAAAAGGGGGGTGAACTTATTTTTCAGCATATAGTAGGTTAGCGTAATATTCAATAAAATATTGACAAATATAAAATTTATTGAATACTTGAGAGGTTTTTTAATAAGTCTCTCAACAAATCCCTACATAATATGAAAATTCATGTTATTTAAATTTTTTACTCCTCTATGGAATCATACAACGCCTGCTGAATCTGGGTCCTGGTATTTAGCTTGTAGAGCCTTGTATTTTCCCGGGTTGGCACCACTCTGTTAGACAGAAATATATAGAGCAGATCTTCCTTTGGATCCATCCAGACCATTGTTCCGGTGAATCCTGTATGTCCGAAACTTTCTGCACTTGCGTCTTTTGCAGTATTACTCTTTTCTCCTCTATATTCAAGGTAAGGCTTATCAAAAGCCAGTGCTCTATGATTATTATTTTCGGGAAATTGGGTTTTTGTGAAATCCTTTAAAGTAGACTCATCGATAAAACGCATACCGCCGTAATCTCCCATATTCAAATACATTTGCATTAATTTCGCCAGGTCATTGGCATTAGCAAACAAACCGGCGTTGGCAGAAACCCCACCCATCATTATCGCGCCCTCATCATGCACATTCCCATGGATCTGTTCGTGCCTGAAATTAAAATCATTTTCAGTTGGGACGATCCTGTTCAATTCAAATTTTTCTGAAGGATTATAGGTAACGGTTGTAGCTCCTAATCTATCATAAAAGTTCTCGTTGATATATTTAATGAAATCTTCATTGGTAAGCCGCTCAACAATATCTGGCAGTAGATAGAATAATAGTCCGGAATATTTATATTTTGCCTCAGCCTCCAAAGGAGACTTTTTGATCGCTTTAAAGATCTTTTTTTTATAATTTCTATGTAACCACAGTTCATCGCTCACGCGTACCGGATACCTGGCTGAAGAATCTTTTTTAAAAGTATTCCATCTAAAACTTCCATTATCTCTTAACGTATTTTTCCAGTAGGGTATCCAGGGCTTAAAACGTGCCTGGTGAGCAAGAATCTGTCTGAAAGCTATTCCCTCTTTATTAGAATTCCTGAAATATGGCAAATAATCATCGATCCCGGCCTCCAGGTCAAATTTACCTTCATCAGATAATTTCATGATCGCCGGTAAAGCTGTTGAAATCTTACTTACAGAAGCAAGATCATAAAGATCTGTCTTTTCTACCTTGATTGTATCACTGTATTTATGAAAACCATAGGCTTTATGAAGAACCACTTTCTGATCTTTTGCTACCAGTACCACTCCACCCGGAGTTGCTTTGGCATTCATTGCCTGATGCATGAGAGAATCTACAGCATTCCCAAGTTTTTTAGAATTCATTCCTGCATCTTCTGGAACGGTATATTTAAAACGAATTCCTCCTTTTAAATCCAAACCATTGCCGGCTTTAAATTTCTCGCCAACCGTAACAGGAAGTTTCCCCGACGCCCCTACGCCTCCAAATATCAATTGTGCCGCAAGCTCCTGAGCCAGCTCAGAATCCTGATAAGCCTCGATCAGTACATCTGCCTCTTCAATATTTTCAAGGCTATTAATTACGTAAGGATTTTTAAAAAGACTGAAAACCGTATTTTTTTGCACAGCAAGTTCTGAAATGAAAGACTGAACCCCATTAGCAAGCTCGATTTTATTTCTAGGTCTTATGCTGAAATCATGCAAGCCAACTACCACCATATTATAGGCTTCCAGGATTTCTTTAAGCTCATTAATTTCTGAATCATCAGCTTCACGGCTCAACTGAAAGTTATCAACCTTGTTATATAGATTTAAGGTTTTCTGAAATTCTGTTTCCTTAGTTGCACCAATAGAAACAGAAGCAATCTTTAAGGTATCCAGTTTTTGAAGAGGTAGTAAAGAATTCTCATTTTTCAGCAAGGTAAGAGATGCTTCAACCAGTCTTCTATTCAACCATTTTGCTTCAGGACTGTTCACCTGTTCTTCTATATTTTCAACAGGTATTGATTTATATTTATTAAGACCAACCCATTGTTTTACAGCCAAAATTTTTCGGCAACGTTCGTCAATTTCAGCCTGGGAAATCAATCCGCTATTAATCGCATTTCTAATTTCGGTGATAGCTTTAGGTATATCTTCAGAAAATTCAAGTAGATCATTTCCGGCAAGTACTGCATCTTTATCTACCACTCCCGGCTCATTTCCTTCGGCAACACCTTTCATATTCATAGCATCGGTAACTATCAAGCCTTTAAATCCAAGACGTTCCTTTAATATTCCGGTTATAATAGGTTTAGATAAGGTAGATGGTGCACCTGTAGAATCAAGAGCAGGAATATCCAAATGTGCGACCATCACCCCTCCAATTCCGGCGTTGATCAATTCCTTAAAAGGATACATTTCAAGATCATCCAGCCTTTCGAATGGATGGTTGATCTGTGGTAAAGCATAATGAGAATCGGTATCGGTATCTCCATGTCCGGGGAAATGTTTTGCTGTTGCCAGGAGATTCTGACTTTGCATTCCCTTCATATAGGCAATTCCTTTTCTGCTAACATTTTCCTTATCCTCTCCAAAAGAGCGATAATTTATCACTGGGTTCTGTGGATTATTATTCACATCTACCACAGGACCAAAATTTATATGTAGCCCGGAACGTTTAATTTGTCTCGCGATCTCAACACCCATATCATAAATGAGTTCATCATCCTGAATTGCTCCTAAAGCCATCTGGTAAGGGAAACTTATCGAGTTTTCCAATCTCATCCCAAGTCCCCATTCCGCGTCTATAGCCCCAATCAAAGGAACTTCGGAGGCCAACTGATAGTCATTCATCAGTTCTAACTGGGATTTTGGATCACCCTGCATAAAAATAAGCCCACCAATCTTATATTCTTTAATCTGTTTCAGTACTTCCTGTGTATGCTCTTCTCCCTTGTTAGAAAAAGCCGGGATCATAAATAGTTGCGCAATTCGCTCATCCGGAGAAAGTTCTGCCATGATAGAGTCCACCCATTTACTGTTTTCATATTGCAGAAAATCGGGTTTTTTGATATCTGAATCCTGCGCCTGAAGGCTTCCGAATAACAAACTGATACTAATTATAAATAAAGTCTTGCTTAATTTCATCTGTATTGAGTTCTTAAACTTTTATATAAATTTTATTTCTGTCCAGGACATACCCAATTAACCACATGAGTAACATATAACTAATAGCGAATACAAGTGAAGCATTATAATCACTTAACCAGGTGAGGTAGAAATTATTATAAATCCACGCCTTCATCGATTGGTTTTCTATTAAAATTACCGCCATAAGCATGACCAGCACACCAGACATAATAAATATGAATAACGGATTTTTACCGAATGCCTGAAAGAAATATGTCCATTTTTTAATTCCAAATACCTCTATGGTTAAAATCAATCCTCCCAGAATAAGAAGATCCCAGCCTGTACTGTATAAGACAAAAGTACTTGTCCAGATCGCTTTATTAATTGGAAAATATGGAGACCAAATCAGGGCTACTCCAAGGAGAATCATAGCCGCAACAGCTAATTTCAGGACCGTATTCATATTATTTCCTGAATTCTGGATAAATTTTCCTGCTACATAACCCGCTATTACATTTATTATTGCCGGAATTGTGCTTAACAAACCTTCAGGGTCAAATGCTCTACCAAAGCCTCTCCATAAGTTTTCTGCCGGGAAAACTAATAAATCAAATTTTAAAGCGACATTATGCTCCAGACTGTATGGGTCTGGATGAGTTCCAAAATACCACATCACTAACCAATAAGTAGCTAGTAGAAATGAACTAAAAACCAGAATCCACTTTAGTTTTAAAAAATGAAGAAGGAGAGAACCAAATAAATAACATAAGGCAATGCGCTGTAGTACTCCCATGATACGAAGCTTACTAAAATCCTTTAGAACCAGCTCACCCGCCTCCCGGGTTACAAATGGAAAAGCATTAAGAAGCAGACCTATTAGAAAAATAAGTAAACTTCTTTTGACAACCTTTTTTAGAAAAGCAGCTTCAGATTGCTTCTCATATTTACGAAGACTGAAACTTGCTGCATTTCCCACTACAAATAAAAAGGTAGGAAAAACAAGATCGGTAATGGTAAATCCATGCCAGGCTGCATGTTTAAACGGAGCATAGATGGTAGACCAACTACCGGGAGTATTTACCAGTATCATAAGAGCAATGGTCATTCCACGTAAAACATCCAGTGCGAGATATCGCTGTTTACCCGGTGTTGCTGTATTTTGAGCTGTACCTTTCATTAATTATCAATAAAATCTGTATACAATTCGAATCAGTTATAAAAGTATAAATTTTTATTAATTATCAGATCTTATGTAAAATTTTTATTTAATACTTCTTGAAATTGGATTTTTTTTATAATTTTAATTTCTGGTTTAGGAAAATTAAATAATTGAAGTATTTTGAGCTATTATTAAAATTTTCAATTTGTTATATGACTAAAAATTTACAGGATTTCCTCATAACTAAAGATACTCTGGTTGATATTAGTAATATTGAACGAAAAAAATTTCTTCAGAAAATTAAAATCATCAAGTATCTTTTTCTAAATGGAAGCACTTCCAATGCGGAGATATGCTCAAAATTCAATATTAGCTTACCTACCTCCATGGCCCTGATCAATCAATTGATGGAAAGTGGAATAGTTGTAAAATCTGGACAGGGAAAATCTGAAGGTGGCCGAAAACCTGACCTCTATGGTCTTAAAGAACATTCATTTTTTGTCTTAAGTATACATATCAAACGATTTAAGATCAAAATTGCCATTACAGATAACAATCATTCTATTATTACCGAGGAATCAATTGCAACAGAAATTTCTCCAAAATCCAATATTGTAGATCTCCTGCATGAAAAAGCACAGGAAGTGATTGCTAATTCTGGAATAGATGCCGATAAGCTTCTAGGAATAGGAATTAGTATGCCCGGTCTGGTTTCAACGACTGAAGGTAAGAACTACACCTATTACCTGACAGAACAGGAACCGGAATCGCTACAAAATAAGTTTGAAAAGAAATTCAAAAAACCTGTGGTTATTCTGAATGATACCAAAAGTGCCTGCCTGGCCGAATATAGGTTTGGTATTGCCAAAGACAAAGAAAATGTACTGGTGATCTCCATGGACTGGGGTGTAGGCCTCGGAATTATCATGGGAGGTAAAATGCATACCGGCCACTCTGGATTTGCTGGAGAATTTGGTCACATTCCTATGACGGAAGACGGATTACTATGTCATTGCGGGAAAAGAGGATGTCTGGAGATGGAAGCATCAGGTCTGGCACTGGTAAGAAAAGCGAAAGAAGGTTTAAAACAAGGACAAACTTCAGTTTTAAATGACCTTAAAGGAGATAATTTCAAAAAAATGGATCCTGCGATCATCATCCAGGCAGCAAACAAAGGAGACCAGTTTGCGATCAACTTATTATCTGAGATTGGAATAAGCCTGGGAAAAGGTATTGCGATCCTAATCCAGATATTCAACCCGGAATTAATAATCCTGGAAGGCGAAATAGCTAAAGCAAAACAATTTATAACCACTCCAATTCAGCAATCTACCAATACTTACTGTATGATGCAGCTAAAGGAAAGAACAAGTATAGAACTTTCCAATCTTGGCTCAAACTCAAGTTTATATGGTGGGACGATTGCTGTAATGGATGATATTTTTAAAAATCAGATGTCCATGCTGAAATCTGAATCTTAGCTGGACCAAATAAAACAAATTATAATACAGAATTATGGCGAGATTAAATCTATTAGAAGAAACCCGATTTGAAAAACTGGCAGTTAGTGTTTATAAAGATGAACATATCGCTTCAATAAAGGTCGCTCGCAGAATTGCAGATATTATAATTAGGAAAAAGGAGAAAGGAGAAAATGCGATTCTAGGGCTGGCAACTGGAGCCACTCCTGTGGAAGTTTACACAGAACTTGCCAGAATGCATAAAGAAGAAGGTTTAAGCTTTCAAAATGTGATTACTTTCAACCTGGACGAATATTACCCCATGCATCCAGAAGCCAAACAGAGCTATGTTCGCTTTATGGATGAACAGCTTTTTAATCATATAGATATTAAAAGGGAAAATATTCATATTCCCGATGGTACCTTAAAAAAAGAAGATATCGCCAATTACTGTCTGGATTATGAAAGAAAGATCACCGAAGTTGGCGGTCTGGATCTTCAGGTTCTGGGTATTGGTAGAACTGGGCATATAGGTTTTAACGAACCTGGATCTGCTCCAAACTCCGGAACAAGACTGGTAACTTTAGATGATCTTACCCGTCGTGATGCATCAAGGGATTTTGGAGGAAAGGAAAATGTTCCTACCAAGGCGATCACCATGGGAATCGGGACCATTTTCAAGGCTAAGGAGATCATACTTATGGCCTGGAGTAAGAAAAAAGCACCTATAATAAGGAAAGCTGTGGAAGGAGAGATCTCTTCAAGCGTTCCAGCTACTTTTTTACAACTATCAGATAATGTAGAATTCATCCTGGACGAAGACGCGGCATCTGAGCTCACTAGATTTGATACACCCTGGCTGGTGAAAGACTGTAACTGGACACCTCAACTGATTAAAAAAGCAGTGATCTGGTTATCCGGGACCATTAATAAACCTATTCTTAAATTAACCGAAGAAGATTATAATTCTAACGGAATGGCCCAGCTAGCTACAGAACAGGGACCAGCTTACGACATTAACATCCATGTTTTTAACCAACTGCAGCATAGCATTACGGGTTGGCCAGGAGGGAAACCTAATGCTGACGATTCTCAAAGGCCAGAAAGAAAAGAGCCTTCTCATAAACGCTCTTTAATCTTTAGCCCTCATCCCGATGATGACGTAATTTCTATGGGAGGAACATTTATCAGGCTTGTAGACCAGGTTCATGATGTACATGTAGCGTACCAGACTTCTGGAAATACAGCGGTATGGGATACCGATGTGCTGAGGTACATTGAGTTTGCCATAGATTTCAAGAAAAGTATAGGAGAAGACATTTCGAAATTAACCTCGATTTACGAGAAAATGCGAAACTTCCTGAAAACAAAACAGCCAAACGATATAGATCTGGAAGAAATTCAGGAAGTAAAAGGCTTTATACGAAAAACAGAAGCCATTGCCGGAGCACGTTATGCCGGCCTTAAAGATGAGCAGATACATTTTATGGCTTTGCCATTCTATGAAACCGGAAAACGAAAAAAGAATCCTGTTACCGAAGAAGATATAGTTCTAACCATGGAACTACTTCAGAAAATAAAACCTCAACAGGTTTTTGCAGCAGGTGATTTCGCCGATCCCCATGGAACCCATATCATTTGCTTTAGAATTGTAGAGGAGGCTCTAAAGCGTCTTAAAAAGACTGAAGACTGGGTAAAGGATTGCTGGTTCTGGTTATACCGTGGCGCATGGCAGGAATTTCAGGTACACGAAATTGAAATGGCGGTTCCTCTTTCTCCCCAGGAAGTTCAAAGGAAAAGGCATGCTATTTTCCAGCACCAATCCCAAAAAGACAGGCCGGTTTTCCCAGGTGATGACGAAAGGGAGTTCTGGGTCAGAGCTGAAGAGAGAAACCGGGAAACCGCCGTGAATTATCACAAATTAGGCCTTGCTAACTACGAGGCGATGGAAGCCTTTGTTCGCTGGAAATTCTAAAAAATTCTAAATGAAATTACGGGTACTTTTAAGTTATTTGATCATAGGAATTCTTATCTGTTCCTGTGGTTCAAATCCATATTCTAAAACGAATAAAATTTATAAAAAAAGAGCCAAGGATCTTTCCCAGGATCTTACAGAGTTCACTCCAGATAAAGGTAAACAAACAGACAGTCTCAATTATGGAAAGTATCCGGTTGGAACAACCAATTTCAACTTAAGAAAACCTAATTATGTAGTTATACATCATACGGCACAGGACTCTGTTCAGCAAACTCTTAAGACCTTTACTTTACCAAGAACTCAGGTAAGTGCACATTACGTAATATCAAGAGATGGCGAAATCTATCAGATGTTGAATGATTATTTTCGAGGATGGCACGGAGGCGCTGGCATGTGGGGAAATAATTCAGATCTTAATTCATCCTCGATAGGAATTGAGCTGGACAATAATGGCTATGAAGAATTTTCTGAACCTCAAATCCAGAGTTTACTGGCTGTATTAGATCAGCTGAAAGAAAAATTTAATATTCCTGCTAAAAATTTTATAGGCCATTCAGATATTGCTCCAAGTAGAAAGGTAGATCCTAATGCAAATTTTCCCTGGAAACGACTGGCAGAAGAAGGCTATGGGCTTTGGTACGATGAGGAAAAAGTGGCTAATCTACAACTGGCCTCTGAATTTTTTAAAGCTTTCCCTTCGGGTTTTGAAATGCAACCCGATCAAAACACGCTTCCATTTTTAAACAGGTATATATTTCCCCAGGTGATTCCCGCAGATTTTGATTACGCAATGGCACTAAAGATCATTGGTTATGATATCTCAGATCTGCCGGCTGCCATTAAAGCCTTTAAGCTTCATTTTATTCAGGAGAACTATAAAAAGCCATATTTGAATGATAAGGAATTAAAAATCCTTTATCATCTCTACCAAAAGTATTTATAAAAGAGAATCATGCGACTTCATTTTTTTATTTTTCTATCCGTTTTCTGTGGTTCATTTATTCAGAAATCCAATGCTCAGAATAAACTCCAGTCAGAATTAAAAATTATAAGCCGCGCCGAGTGGAATGCCGCACCTCCGGTTCTAGAAATGATTCCTCATACCCCCCGCTTTATTACCATACATCATACTGGAATGCCCCAAAAGCCAGAGCTGAGCATAGAAAAGAAGCTCAGGGGACTTCAGGATTTCTCTCAAAAAGACTCAAAACTGGCCAGTGGAAAACTAAAAAAGGCATGGGCAGATGTTCCTTATCATTTCTATATTTCAACTTCAGGAGATATCGCCGAGGCTAGAAATGTGAATTACCAGGGTGATTCTAATACAGATTATAACCTGGATGGCCACCTGTTGATCGTAGTTGAAGGAAACTTTAATAAAGAAAAAGTTCTGCCAGAACAGTGGAAAAGTCTGAAACAGCTTGTGCCATATGTCTCAGAAAAATATAACATCCCGCTATCCAGCGTTTCAGGGCATAAAGATCAGGCTAAAACTACCTGTCCCGGGGACGATCTCTACCGGCTATTACCTCTACTAAAAACAGATAAACGGGTTAGGATCGGGGCAGAAAGATTATTCGAAGAAGAATATT
Source organism: Christiangramia echinicola DSM 19838 (assembly GCF_000423065.1). GTDB lineage: Bacteria > Bacteroidota > Bacteroidia > Flavobacteriales > Flavobacteriaceae > Christiangramia > Christiangramia echinicola. The sequence goes on along the minus strand of NZ_AUHG01000010.1, from coordinate 346,127 downwards.
TTAAGCTTATTCAAGGCCAAAGAATTGGCCTTATAACCAATCATACGGGACTTCTTCCCAATATCGAGCACCTTGTAGATCTGCTTCATGAAAATCCTGAAACTAACCTGAAATTATTGTTCGGCCCGGAACATGGAATTCGCGGTGAACAGGATACCCATGTTTCAGATTCAAAAGATAAAACAACAGGGCTGCCGGTAATTTCCCTTTATGGAGACACTCAAAGACCAACTCCTGAAATGCTGGAACAAATTGATGTGCTAATATTCGATATTCAGGATATAGGAGCAAGGTATTATACTTACATACGTACCATGCTGTTCGCTATGGAGGCCGCAGCAGAAAGTGGAATTCCCTACATCGTCCTGGACAGGCCAAACCCTATAAATGCTGAAACCGTTGCAGGCCCGATTGGAAACAGTTTTAAGCCCGTATTAAATATTGAAAGCCTGCCTGTTGTTCATGGGATGACCATTGGAGAACTGGCTACAATGTTCAATAAAGAAAGGGAGAAAACAGGAAAATCAACTGCAGAACTTAGTGTGGTTCCACTTGAAAATTATCGCAGATCCTTCTATTTTGATGAAACGGGGTTGCCCTGGATAAAGTCCTCTCCCAATATGCTAAACCTTACCACGGCTTTATTATATCCAGCCACCTGCCTTCTTGAAGGAACAAATTTTTCAGAAGGAAGAGGTACTCTTCAGCCTTTTGAACTTATAGGTGCACCCTGGGTAAAAGCCGGAGAGCTTTCAGAATTATTAAATTCTTATAAACTTCCGGGAGCGAAATTCAGCCCGGGAAGATTTAAACCTGATAGTATTGTAGATGGAATAAAGATCTATCCCCCAAAATTCGTAGGTGAAGAAACCCCCGCTGTGGAAATCTCCATTACCAATCGTAATGAGTTAAAGCCTGTAGAGCTTGGAATTTATATCCTGCATGCATTAATAAAACAATATCCCAACGAGTTTGAGTGGAAAGAAAAGAGGATTGACCATCTTCTTAAAACTTCAAAAGTGAGGGAAATGCTTAATAAAGGTGAGTCGCCAGAAAATATTATCGGGCAATGGAAAGAGGAACTGGAGTATTTTCAGAAAAAAAGAGAGAAATACCTATTGTATTAAAATTGAATAAAATAGTTATGAAAAAATATATCATTTCGGCACTGCTTATAATATTGCTATTCCCAGCTACGGCAATCTATGCTCAAAATTTTAAATTCGCTCATGTCTCAGATACACATATTGGTTCTGGAACCGCTGAGGAAGATCTTAACAGGACTGTAGGTGATATAAATTCCCAAGAAGATCTGGATTTTGTAATTGTAACCGGGGATATTACCGAAATGGGAACCGATGAAGAGCTTGCTCTGGCGAAGAAAACCCTGGAAAACCTGGACATTCCGTATTATGTGGTTCCAGGGAATCACGATACCGGCTGGTCTGAATCTGGAGGTGTAAGTTTTATCAGGGAATTTGGATATGATAAATTCAGTTTTGAACACAATGGCTACAAATTTATCGGTTGTGCCTCGGGCCCTTATGTAAGGATGTCTGATGGTCATATTCCACGTGACGCCATTGTCTGGCTGGACGAAGTATTAAAAGCGACGCCAAAAGACCAGCCCATCATTTTTGTAAATCATTATCCAATAGATAACAGCCTTGATAACTGGTTTGAGATTACCGAACGACTGAAGAAATATAATACTCAATTCGCCATTTGCGGACACGGGCACCGGAACAAGGCTTTCGATTTTGAAGGCATTCCCGGCATTATGGGACGCTCCAGCCTTAGAGCGAAACAGGAAACAGGTGGTTACAATATTATTGAGGTTACCGAAGACACCGCAAATGTTTATGAACGAACGCTGGGCGTAGAAACGCATACTGCCTGGAATAGTGTAGAACTCGGGAATAGAAATTATAAAATGGATACTGACTATGAACGACCTTCCTATAAAATGAACGATTCGTTTCCGAAGGTTCAGAAGACCTGGGAATATCATTCAGATGCCAACGTGATTTCCACCCCTGCCGTGAATAGCGGAAAAGTGATCTTTGGAAACAGCACCGGGCTTGTTGAAGCATTAGCAGAAGACACCGGGAAAAAAATCTGGAGCTTCGAGACCGATGGTGGAATTTTCTCTTCACCCGCAAACTTCAAGAAAGATGTGATCTTTGGTTCCGGGGACGGGAATATCTATAGTCTGGATTCAGAAAGTGGTAAAATCAATTGGGAAACAAAAACCGGGGCTTCCGTTCTTGGCTCTCCTATAGTAGAAGATGGTGTTATTTATATCGGCGGAAGTGATGGTATATTCAGAGCTTTAAAGGCAAAGAGTGGAAAGGAAATATGGAAATTTTCAGGGCTTAAGGGGCCGGTGGTTAGCAAGCCGCTTATATATCAGAATAAGATTATTTTTGGCGCCTGGGATAAGCACTTATACGCTTTAAATATCAAAACCGGAGAATTGGAATGGAAATGGACTAATGGTTCTGCTAACAGAATGTTCTCTCCGGCCATGGTAATTCCTGTTGCTGCTGATGGCGCAATCTATATTGTTGCCCCAGACAGGTATATATCTGCCATAAACGCTGAAACCGGAAATACACTCTGGAGAAGTAATGAAGCCAAAGTGAGGGAATCCCTTGGTATTTCACAAGATGGAGAAACGCTTTACGCTAAAACGATGAACGATACCCTGGTTGCTTATAAAGCTAACGGGGCCAATTCTGAAATCACCTGGAAAAAAGATCTTAAATATGGTTACGACCATGTTCCTTCCATGCTCATAGAGAAATTAGATGAGCTATATTTTGGGGGAAGAAATGGCGTGGTATTTAGTGTAAACCCAGTAAATAAAAAGCTTAATTGGAAATATAAAATTGATAATTCTATGGTAAATACCGTAAATGATATTGGTGACAGAAAACTAATTGCGGCTACTATGGATGGTAAAATTGTCCTTCTGGAATGGTAAAAAGAAAAGGCTCCCGAAATTGGGAACCTTTCTAACTAACACCTAATTACTATTTAAATAAAATTCTTATTCAGAAGTTTCTTTTGATGGATCTGCATCTGTAAAAATGTCCTTTTGCTTTAGGTAAAGCAAGCCTTCATCTTCCTGGTTAAATACCCTTTTTGTTCTTAAGTAACGATCGTAATTATATTCGTCGAAATCTGAAGCCGTAGTGTCCATCGTGCTTACATGAACATCTCCCATAGAGTGGATAAACTCGTTGTTACCAATCCACATTCCCACATGCACCACTCTTTCTGAAGTAGAATCTGTCGCCGGTCTTCCGAAGAAAAGAAGGTCTCCCGGAATAAGGTTTTCAAAATTTCTCCTGGAATCTACCAGTTTACCAGTGTGTACCTGTTGAGATGCATCTCTCGGGATCACAATCCCGTTAAGAAAATAAACGGTTTTGGTGAACCCGCTACAATCCACACCTTTAGATGAAGTCCCTCCCCATAGGTAAGGCAGACCCATCAGTTTTTTTGAAGTTTCTACCAGATCCTCTTTTTCCATTTCAAGGGAAGAGAGCCAATCCTGATATGGTTTGGCTTCAGCTTTCGCTATGAAAGCTTCTTTGCCGTGAGGATACTTTACCTTATAAAATCCTTTTTCTTCGCTTATAAGCTCTATAATGTTCCCTGCGACAAGATCTGAAACACTTTGAGAAGCATTATTCGGTTTTTCATAGGAATTACCAAAGGCTTCCAGGTAAATAAGCTTTTCTGCAGATTTCCATTCAGAAAACTCTGCTTTGGTTTTATGAGCCAGTCCGCCGTAATCTACCCAGCCTAAATAACCATCTGGAGTCTGAATATAATACCAGCCTCCCTGTTTTTTATACACTTTCAACGGCATTCCCATCGTGGCCTGGGTCACAAGCTGAGCAGAATGTTTGGGTTCATCACGTAGGTTTGCTACAGAAATCTTTACAACTCCCATGGTTTTACCTTCAAGACCATTTTCATCAGGTAATACAGCAATACTATCCCTGAATTCCAGGTTTTCTGATTTCATTTTATTCTTCAACTCTTCGATAGCTTCAGGCATATTAGATTCTCCCTTAAGAATATAGGTATCATCATTTTTTACCGCTTCAATATCGAAAAGAGCCACTCGTTTATCTGGAGCATACTTTTCGCTCACCCCGGCAATTACCTCATCAGCTTTATTTGCTTCATTTGCATTTTCTTTTTCAGCTTTTTCATTACAGGAAATCAGCATTAAAAAAGCTAAGAATGCTATATAATTCAACTTGATATTCATAGTATTTAGATATTTATTCAAATTTAAACAATTTCGCTCCGGTTCCGTTTCTGTCTGGAAAATGGACCTTTCCATCATAAACCTTCACTCCTTCTGCTATATCATTACGAATAAGCAGGCCGCCATCCATATCTACATAATCGAGCATAGGCAAAAGCTGGCCAATGGCAGACATAGAAACACTAGATTCAGTCATACAACCCACCATAACCTTTAGTCCCAAAGAACGTGCATTTTTGATCATTCTTCTACCTGGAGTAATGCCGGCACACTTGGTAAGTTTGATATTAACTCCATGAAAATAAGGTGCGCATTTTTCGACATCACTTTCCACAATACAGCTTTCATCGGCAATTAGAGGAAGTTTCGATTTTTGAAATAATTCCTGCATTCCCTCAACGTCGCCAGGTTTTAAGGGCTGTTCCAGGAATTCAACATTAAGCTCTTTTAAAGCTTCGCTGTTCTCAATGGCCTGTTCTACAGTCCAGGCTGCATTTGCATCTAATCTGAATACTGAATCTGTATGCTTTCTAAGTTCCTTTACAATAGCAATATCATCTTCTGTACCCAGTTTTATCTTATACAATGGCCATGGAAATTCCCTGATCTTATTCACCATTTTATCCACTGTATCTATACCTATGGTATAATTAGTAAGCGGAACATTAGAAATATCAAGGCCCCACATTTTATAAAGTGGCAGGTCATTTCTTTTGCCGTGAAGATCATGCATGGCAATATCCAGTGCACACTGGGCAAAAGGATTATCCTTTAAATGCGGAAAGGTTAGTTCCCATAATTCTTCAGGAGTACGATGTATATTTTCAGAAATAATAGGCTCGACAGATCTTATCGAAGCGATCATTTTATCTACAGTCACGCCATAATATACCGTAGCTGCGGCTTCCCCATACCCCGTAAATTCACCATCAGATAATATTACAATAAGCGTTTCCTGAAAATCACGAGAACCATGATTTATAGTAAAAGTGTTTTTCAGTTCTAAATTGAAGCTCCTGTAAGCTATCTTCATATTTTATATTATTTCAAATTTCCTTTGCTATAATTCAGCCATAAACCTAAAAAGGTTAATCCGGCATTTACCAGTAAGATCTCAAAACCAAATTGATATCCGTTGAACCATGCAACGGAGTTCTGATCAAGAATCACAGAAATAATCGGAGCAAGAATACAGATCACGGGTACAAACCGGTCTTTAACTGCTCGTTTATTCAATAGACCAAATGCGAATAATCCCAATAATGGTCCATAAGTGAAACCGGCGACTTTAAATACCGCACTCACCACACTGGTATCATTTAAACTATTAAAAATAATGATTACCAGGAACATAAGAACGGTAAATCCAATATGCACCCAAAGACGGGTTCTTTTTTGATGCGCCTTTTTATTGGGCAGATCAAGAATATCCACGCAAAAGGAGGTAGTTAAAGCGGTTAAGGCCGAATCTGCACTGGAAAAAGCTGCTGCTATAATTCCTAACAGAAACACGATCCCGGCCAGAATACCAAAATGATTCAAAGCAAGTAACGGATATAGTTCGTCACTTTGTTCAGGAATACTTATACCCTGATCCATTGCAAATTTATAGAGAAGAACTCCCAAAGCAAGAAAAAGAACTGTCGATACAAAAAAGGTAATAGAGAACCAGAATATATTCTTTTGAGCATCTTTCTGATTCTTACAGGTTAAATTCTTCTGCATTACATTCTGATCCAGACCATTCATGGCAATGGTAATAAATATTCCGGCAAGAAAGGTCTTGTAAAAATTGCGGTCTGATCGCCAGTCCCAGTCAAATATGGTAGACATTTTACTTTCTGAAACCGTCGAGATCATTTCTGAGAATCCCAGTCCCATTTGATCTACGATCATATAAATACTAATGACCACGGCAAGTAATAGAAAAGTTGTCTGTAAGGTATCGGTCCAGACTATTGTCTTTATTCCTCCACGGAAAGTATATAGCCAGATAAGTACAATAGTAGTTAGGACAGTAACAAAAAAAGGAATTCCAAAAGCATCAAAAAAGGCTATCTGAAGAACTACCGCGGCGAGAAACAGCCTGAAAGAAGCTCCAATAGTCTGTGAAACCAGGAAAAAAGCAGATCCGGTATAATAAGAGTGCTGCCCGAACCTATCTTTTAAATATTCATAGATAGAAACCAGCCGAAGTTTATAGAATAAAGGAATGAGAATAAAAGCAATTACAGCATAACCAACCATATTCCCCATCACGAATTGCAGGTAGGTCCAGTTGGAGTTCCCTACTTCCCCCGGCACCGATATAAAAGTAACTCCGGAAAGTGATGCACCTACCATTCCGTAGGCCACCAGATACCATGGAGATTGTCTATTAGCAGTAAAAAAGGTGTTATTATCAGCTTTTTTGGAGGTGAAATAGCTTATCCCCAGCAATACCAGAAAATAAATAGCTATAACTCCAAATACCAGTAATGGTGTCATTCGTTATTTTTTTAGAATAATTTCTTTGAAATCACTTTGATTGCCTAACCTGTCTACCGCCGTAATTCCAATTCTTTCCATCATTTTCTTTTTCTCTCCCACTACGTTCTGAAGACTAAAAGAAGTGACATTTCCATCCAGAATCTTATAATCCCAGTTACCCTGCTCATATTTAAACCAGATTACATATCTGGAAATATCTTTAGGATCTGAGACTTCCCAGTTCATTAAAAGTCTGTCATTCTCAACTTTAAAGCTGAATTCCGGAACTTCAGGTGCCGAATCATCAAGCCAGGGGCTTGGAGGCACTAATGCTTTTTTTCGGTATGGACCTTCAACTAAAGCCCTGGCAAGATTTTTATGTTTTACAAGGGGTCCTATACTCCAGTGTACAGTCCCTTTACTTTCAGGAAGCATCCCCCGGGTGATCATAATCTGGTTGATGGTCTCATCAACATTTTTTTCGTCTCCTCCCAGGCCAACATTAATTCCCGGCCACAAGTGCCTGTTTTTTGTATTTTCAGATTCCCACCAGCCTAACAATTCCGGGAAACTTTGCGCATACTGGTTGATCTGCCAATATAATTGAGGTGTAAAGTAATCTATCCAACCTTCATTCAGCCATAATTTTGCATCTGCATAAAGCTTGTCATATTGGTCATAACCGCTCACAGATTCAGGGTATCCAGGTCTCCATATCCCAAATGGACTTAATCCGAACTTTACAAAAGGCTTTTCAGCTTTTATTTCTTCGTAAATTCTTTTGATGAACTTATTAACATGATCCCTTCTCCAGTCTGCCTTTGAAAGCTTTCCGTCAGCATTCTGGTAAGCCATAAATGTCTTCTCATCCGGGAAATCCTTACCGTTATTGTATGAATCGTAGGGATAGAAATAATCGTCAAAATGAACGCCATCAATATCGTAACGGTTTACAATATCCATTACTACCGCTGCAGAATGGTCCTGAGTTTCCTTTTGGGCAGGATCCAGCCACCACATGCCATTGGCAAGCTCAACGGCAAGCTCAGGTTTTTTTCGAATGATCGAAGTACTGGTCACTTTTCCGCCGGTAGTATGATGGGCGCGATAAGGATTGAGCCATACATGCAATTCCAGGCCTCTTTTATGAGCTTCTTTTATCCAGAAGTCTAAGGGATCATAATAAGGATCGGGAGCCTTGCCTTGCTCTCCAGTTAGGAAATAAGACCAGGGTTCAAGCTCACTTTGGTATAAAGCGTCTGCCTGAGGTCTAACCTGAAAAATTACCGCGTTGAAATTATGCGACTTTAAAAAATCAAGCAGCTTTAAAGCTTCCTGTTGTTGCTGGTAAGTGGAAAGACCAGATTTACTGGGCCAGTTAATGTTAGCCACCGTAGCGATCCAGGCTGCCCTGAATTCTTCGATATTTAAAGGCGGATTTATCTTTTCTTTAATTGAAACAGGATTATCCTCTCCTGGAATTTCCTCTTTGACTTCAGGTTTTTCAGCAGAAACAATAGTATCCTTTACCACGTTTTCTTGGGTAGAAGGTTCAGTAGTCGGTTTGGTGGTTTTACAGGCGGTAAAACTTAGCAACAAAAAAAGTGCAGTAGCAAAAAGGTGGGGTATTTTATTCATTAGTTAGTCTGGAAATAAAACTTTTATATTCAAAGAAAGGTCCTTTAGATTAAATTCCAAAGGACCTTTGACTAATTCGGAGATAATATTACCATCCCGGGTTTTGATCCAATTCCACACCCTGGTCTCTGTACAGGGTTATTTGATCTAGTGGAATGGGTTGAAGATAAACTCTTGGATCATCAAAAGTTCTTAAAGACTCCTGTGCCGAAGCAGGAATAATATATCCTTGCTCTCCTTCAGTTAAAGTAAGGTTGCTTAGATCTGCATCTGGATAATCTGCTTTTACTATCCATGCACCTCTATTGATCTCTGGATATTGAATCATATCGGTATACTCATACTTTTCCCATCTATTAAGATCATCAAGTCTAAAACCTTCCATCATAAGTTCTATTCTGCGCTCTCTTCTAATTTCCCAGATAATCGCAGGTACTTCAGGATCTCTTTCTGGATCGTCATATACCATCCCGTTCACAGCTGGCTCGCCACCCATGATTTCAAGATGAGGTAAATTAATTCCTGGCCTGTCCCTTAGAACATTTATAGACATATCAAGATCCATCTGAGTTAATTCAGGTCCTCCCACTGTGGCTAATTCAGCAGCAGCTTCAGCATAATTTACCAGCACTTCACCGTAACGAATAATAGGAGCATCTGTAGGGTTAAGATTAGAACTTCCTTCTGGATCTTCTGCGATATCTTCATTCAGGAATTTATGCGTGGCATAACCGGTAGTTGAATAATCTGAATCTATCCCGTTGATCCTTAATTCATCTGAAACCAATGTTTCATAGATCCTAGGATCGCGGTTAGTCATTACATTCTCAATTCCCTTATCTCCCTGATATTCTGAAGAAATTGCGATTGGAAGTCCGTCATCAGCAAGATACGCTTCAACGGCATCTTTAGACACTCCTGTTTGTGGTTCCTTGTTATTATAGGAATTTAAAGCGTGGGTAAGAATTCCCGCTTCATATTCTCTGTAAAGAAGAACTTCAGGGTTTCCAGAAAGGCTTAACGAATTAAATACCTCTCTGTAATTACCTAATGAAAATTCTCCTGAATTGATCACCTGCTCAGCAGCCCATTTTGCCGCCTCTAAATATTCTCTGGCTTTTTCAGAATTATTCTCATGATATTTCTGCCAGGTTCCTTCATAAAGGAAAACTCTAGACATAAATCCAAGTACAACACTTCTATCTACTTCCTGGCCTTCATTTTCTACTCCAGATCTTACATTTTCTGCAGCGAAATAGAAATCCTCCAGTACCTGGTCCATTACAAAAGTCCTGTCGTCACGTTTTTTATACAACAACTCTGTATCGTCTTCAGATAGTTCCTGATCGTAATAAGGTACATCACCGAATCTTTTTACCAGGTCATGATATTCAAGAGCTCTGAAGAACCTACCAATCCCGGTCCAATGATTAATAGCTTCCTCTTCCATAGGCACCGTAGCTACACGATCTATAAAGATATTAGCCTTTCTAACCCAGGCGAAGGTCCATCCCCCACCAGAAGTAGGCACCTGTTGGGTAAATCTCGGCGGATTGGTTGGTGCAAAATCATCATTTAAGGATTGACCTGAGAAATAATCTCCCCAGCTATATCCTGAACCATATCCTGTAAAGTATGCCGAATAGAAACCATAAGCGAAAGTCTTAACATTGCCTTCACTGGTCCAGTATGTTTCATCTACCAGCTGATCCTGTGGCGGAACATCCAGAAAATCATCATTACAACTCACAATAATGAGTGATAATATGAATAAAGCTGCTATTTTATTTAATATTTTCATTATTTAAGAAGTTTTTAATTATAAGGTAATCTGTACACCGAACGAATAAGATCTTCTGAAAGGATATACTCGTCCAAAGGTTATAGGATCATTTAAACCAGCTGCAGTATAATCTACTTCTGGATCTACCGGAATTTGAATATTACTGAATTCAAACAGGTTTTCACCGCTAAAGTATACTCTAAACTTATCCACGTTCACTTTTTCAGTTAATGAAGATGGTAGGGTATAACCAAAAGTAATATTCTTCATTCTTAAATAAGACATGTCTAATAAATACTTGGTTTGAGGCAGGAAGTTCATCGCGTTGTTAGACTGCTGCTGATCGTTTGGCCTCGGGTAGTAAGCATCTGTATTTTCTGGAGTCCAGTAATCTAATTGGTGCTCATACCAACCTTCAGCATATCTGTATCCAGGAATAAACACCGGGCCACTAGCCCAGAAATCACGTTTCCCAACACCCTGCATAAACATGCTTAAATCGAATCCTAACCAGTTTGCTCCTAGTTGTAATCCATACTGGTATCTAGGAGTTGTATTTCCTATCCTTTTCATATCACCATGATCGTCTACAGTTCTTGAACCGTAATTGATCTCACCATCTCCATCAAGATCCTTATACTTTATATCTCCAGGACCGTACTGGAACCATCCGTTGGTTTCGAAAATATCCTGAGAAGGAACTCCATCTGCATAATTCCCTTCAGCATCAAAATCATCTTCAGTAAAGAACCTGTCTGTTTCAAATCCCCAGATCTCTCCAAGAACTTTTCCCTCGTAATAAGAATTTATCCCTTGCGTAGTATTGGCGTATTTGGTAATTCTTTCTTTATAATCTGTCAGGGTAGCCAAAGCATTAATGCTAAGACCATTTTCAAACTGATGGCTAAAATCTATAGCCAATTCCCAACCTCTTGTTTGCAGCTCTCCGTAATTACGTATTGGAGATGAAGTTCCGTAAGAGCTAGGAAGGGTTACCCCTGCACTATGCATATCACTTACTGTTCTTTCATACCAGTCAAACGTTAATCCTAATTTATCGCTAAAAAATCTTGCATCAAGACCAAAATCCAGAGTGGTTACAGTTTCCCAGGTTAAAGAAGAAGGAATTGCGCCTGGAGTTCCAACTGCCACCTGCTCATTTCCATCTATTACCCAGTTAGATCCATAAGAAGACATTACACGGTATATATTAGATAAATATGAGTTCTGGTTTCCAATAGAACCATAAGAAACTCTAAACTTCAAGAATGACAAAGTTGGATCTAATGGCTCCATAAAATCTTCTTCACTCATTACATAACCAGCAGAAAAAGATGGGAAGAAAGCCCATTTTTCATCGGCAGATAATCTAGAAGAGCCATCATAACGTCCATTAGCCTCTAATAGGAATTTATCCTTGTAAGAATAGTTAAGACGTCCAAATGCTCCAAGTGTAGACCATTTATTACGATCACCACCTACGAATTGATCTCCGGTTGCCAGTGCTAATTCTCCCTGATCAGGATTCAGTAGATTTCTTCTTTGAGAATAATGGAACCATTCTTCATATTCTTCCATATCTCCTCCCAGAGTCAACTTAAATTTGTGATCTCCAAATTCCTTATCATAAATTCCGAAAAGTTTGGCGGTATTCCTTCTACTCCATTCAGAATTATACTGAACTCGATCGTAAGCAGCACTTGAGTAAGGCACATAAGAAAAATCAGGGCCCTGAGCCCAGAAGTTATAAGCGTATAAAGTCCCGCCCGTCTGGTGTTCATGCTCCTCTACTCTATCGTGAGTATAATCGAAGTTAATATCAAGATTTTCTAATGGACTAATAGTAGTTCCAAGATTCACCCTTGATAAAGAATAAGTATTCTCATTCATTTTTGCCTGTTCAACTTCAGAAATATGATTTCTGAAAGGTTTGCCATCTACAGTCCCGTAAGGATACTGGGCTGGCCAACGTGTGGTATAATACCAGGCATCATAGGTATTAGAACCAAATTTGAATGGTTCGGTAGTAATTGAATTGGTATTTAAAACTTTAGCACGAACCTCTAACCAATCAGTGATGTTCGTATTTACACTTAAGTTTAAGTTATATCTTTCATATTCATCTGGATTAGCTTTATAAACACCACCCTGATTTAAGTATCCTAAACCTAGGTAATAATTAGTGTTTTCACTTCCTCCTGAAACTGAAAGATCATGTTTTTGCTGTGGTGCCCATTCCTTAATGAAAAGTTCCCTGGGATCCCATGGACGGTAGAAAAACAATCTTCCATCTCTAATTTCGTAGTCACGTCCTTCAACCATTTCCATTCCCAGATCCTGGCCTCCGTATAATTCTTCCCACTCATACATTTTATCTATAGCGGTCTGGTCTATATACATTCCCACAATTCCGAAAGCATCTAAAGAAGGAATTCTTCGGTTAACAGCCGCAAAGGCCATTTCAGCTCCTTCTGCCGCCGGAGCAACTTTAGGAGTGTTAGTAGGTGTTGCCCATGCAAAGTTATTGGAATAATTAACTGTAGGAGCCATTCCTCTTTTTCCATTCTTGGTAGTGATAAGGATCACACCCCATGCACCACGAGCTCCATAAATAGAAGTAGAGGCAGCATCTTTTAAGACAGAAATACTCTCAATGTCCTGAGGGTTTATAGACTGTAAGCTAGGAACCTCCACGTTATCTACCAGGATCAAAGGTTCTGCACCTCCACCTGTTCCAAGGGTTCCCACAGACCCCCTTAATTTAATAGATGGATCTTGACCAATCTGACCACTGGAAGAACCAATGGTTAGCCCGGGAGTAGTTCCCTGTAAACCTCTACCAACATCGGTAATAGGTCTGGATTCAAGAACATCTGTATCTACTGTGGCAACAGCACCGGTAAGATCACTTCTTTTCTGGTTACCATACCCAACTACTACAACTTCATCCAGACTTTCTGCATCTGTTTTAAGAGTAATATTAAATTGTGTTTGATCTCCAACTGTTACCTTTTGTTTTTCGAAACCTAGCGAAGATAATACGATAACAACATTCTTTTTGTCTGGTACAGAGAGTTCAAAATGGCCATCAAAATCGGTTACTGTTCCTTTTGCGGTATTTTCGACCTGAACGGTCACCCCTGGAAGCGGCATTCCGTCCTCATCGAATACATCTCCTGAAATTTGTTTTTGCTGTGCCCAAAGACTTACAGAAAACAGAGAAAATAGAAGAACAAAAATTTTGTGATTTTTTCCCATAGTTAGCTTTTCATTAATGAATATTTACAACAAATTAAAAATATAATTTAAATTATTGTTAAATATATAATTTAATGGAAAACTAAAAAAGATTTAGTTGTTTTTTTTTAAATAGATTATACTTAATTAAATTTTTTAATTAACTATTTAAATTTTTATTATTTATTAATAGCCTTTCGTACACTACCGTGCTCTTTTAAAAGCTTTTCTGCTTCTTTTTCGGAGACTCCCAGTTCTTCCATAATCATTCTAATTCCACGACCAACAAGTTTAACGTTAGAAAGCTGCATATCTACCATCTTATTTCCTTTCACCCTTCCCAGCTTTATCATTACCGCAGTGGAGATCATATTTAAAACAAGTTTCTGAGCGGTTCCTGCTTTCATCCTGGTGCTTCCCGTAACGAATTCAGGACCGGTAACTACTTCAATGGGATATTCTGAAGCATTAGCAAGAGGACTTCCTGAGCTACAGGTAATGCAACCTGTCGCAATTCCATTTTTACGACTATCCTTGATCCCCCCAATAACATAAGGAGTAGTTCCTGAAGCTGCAATCCCAATCACTACATCCTTTTCAGAGATATTGTATTCCTGGAGATCCTTCCAGGCCTGATCTGTATCATCTTCAGCATTCTCCACGGCATCCCTAAGGGCTTTATCTCCCCCTGCTATAAGCCCAATAACGATCCCCGGGCTAACCCCGAAAGTAGGAGGACATTCGGAAGCATCAAGGACACCCAGCCTTCCGCTGGTTCCAGCTCCTATATAGAATAATCTTCCACCGGCCCTGATTTTAGGCACGATGATATCCACAAGTTTTTCAATATAAGTGATCTGCTTTTTGACATTTCCTGCGATCGTTTGATCTTCCTTATTAATATTCGAAAGTAATTCCAGGGTATTCATCTTTTCCAGATGATTATAATTGGAAACTTTTTCGGTATCCGGATTTTGTTTACTCATCTTCTTCTTTTGAAAGTTTTTCAGAGAAAATTCCTTTTTCTCTGGTCGTTTCCCATTTTACTTCAGGACTCTTAAAATATTTAATTCCGAGATTTTCTAATCTATAAGCATGTCTCGCAAGCCTTCCAGTAAAGTCCTGGAAATTTCTATTTTCGGCTTTACTCCAACCAATTTCCGCGACTGCTATACTCCTTGGCCATAGTCGATCATCGGCACGGTCGTCACTAATTACCAACTCGCTCCATACGGGAGCCTCAACGCCAATTACTCGTTTATCATCTGTTTGATAACTGTAAACAGTTTCAAGACTTAAGCCTTCTTTACGGCACCATTTATAAGTGTTTTCCTGGTCAGTGACATTTCCGTGATCCAGGTAGAAAAACTTACAGAAAGAATCTATAATCTTCTGGTTCTCTCCAATAGGCGTCTGATCATTCCACCGCTGTACCACAAAATCACCACTCAATTCTGCCTTAGCGCTTTCTTCCCAACCAATTGCTGTTTTATCGAATTTACGAACTATGGAATCAGCCTTTTGAATAAATTCTTCGTATAAGGGGTCTTCTATTTCGTCTCCGCCAATATGTATCCAGTCTCCGACTGTAATTTCAGCCAATTCCTTAACAATAGTATCTACAAATTGATAAGTTGTGGGATCTTCCAGACATAATTTTGTCCACCCCACTTTATAACCCTCATAAAGATTTGGCGGCTCAGCTCTTTTTGGCTCAATATTTTTATTATTCTCACAATTTAGTTCAGGGTAAGAGACCAATGCAGCATAAATATGACCCGGCATATCTATTTCCGGAACTATAACGACATTTCGTTTAGCTGCATATTCCTGTAATTCTATATACTCTTTCTGAGTTAAGTAACCGGCTCTCCCATTTTTAACCGTACTCTTCCCTCCTATTTCGGTTAATTTTGGATATTCTTTTATCTCGATTCGCCAGCCCTGATCATCACTTAAATGAAGATGTAATCTATTCATTTTATAAAGAGCCATCCTGTCGATATGTTTCTTTATATATTCTTTAGAAAGAAAACTCCTGGCAATATCTAGCATACTTCCTCTCCACGAATATAATGGCTTATCGGTTATCTCTACCGTTCTCAATTTGAAATCAGAAGAAACTTTTCCGTTTTCAATTGCAGCCGGGAACATCTGTCTTAGGGTTTGAATTCCGTAGAACATTCCAGCATCTGTCGCACTTTTCAAGCTAATTCCGGAAGTATTTATCTTTAATTGATAACCCTCTTCTCCTAATTGTTCTTTCAATTCTGGATCAACCGAAATTTGCCAGTTTCCGCAATCATCACCATTGTCAAATTCGGATTTAATATTTGTAACGGCCAACAATTTCTCCAGCCATTGGATTGAATTCTTACTCTCGGTATTATAACAAACCTTCAAATTTTCAGGGAAATTATAAAATCCAGTTCCCCATTCAACATTTTGTGGCGCCGGAATAATAGCAGGAATATCTTCTTTTTTCACTTTTTCAGGCAATGCTTGTGTTGCATAACATGAGAAATTAAGAAGTATAACCAATAAATAAAAAACTTGAAATTTGTTGAATTTTGAATTCATATCTACTGTTTAAAAAGCCTGAAACTATTCGTACCTGTTTTTTATATCTACCTCAGAAATCTCCAGAATTAGATTTGCCAGTTTTTCGGTAACGGCTTTAAAAAAGCCTTCTCCTTTTTCTTTTGTGGCCTTTCTGGGATTCCCGATCCCGGTATCTTCGGTAACCATAGACCATTGTCTTTCTGCCCAGGCCCAGCCTTCTCGTATTCCTGTGATTCTGGATTTATTTTCTTTCCCATTTCCCGCTTCCTTTAAATCTGAAACCAATTCAGGTTTCAAATACATCACAAGGCTGGTTTCCATTTCATCTGCATGATCTCCTTCTTCCTCAAAAAATTGAGATTTATCCACTACGTCGAAGAAATTAGAAGTGACCAGTAGCATTTTTGGATATTTGAGTCCTAATTCCCTTAGAATTGGTTTGAAGTTGTTACCGCCGTGACCGTTCAATAAAATCAGTTTATAAATTCCCTGACGATTTAACACCTCAATAATATCGGAAAGTATTGCAAACTGTGTACTTGGATTTAAATTCATATCCAGTTCAATATCTGCCTGACCGGTATTCACTCCAAAAGGAATATTTGGTAGCACCTTAAGCTTTGCACCTTTTTTCGAAGCAATCTTACCGGCTTCTGCAGCAATCGCTTCAATTTGATAATTATCGGTCCCGTAGGGCAAGTGATAATTATGAGCTTCAGTAGCACCCCAGGTTAAAACGGCAACTTCCGTTTTTTCCTGCTTTACCGATTTCCAATTACTTTCCGATAATATATAAGGTCTCATGATTTTCTAATTTTATATCCAGAAATTGCAAAGTACAGTATGAATAAATAACAAGGGATCATCACCCAATAGGCTTGCTGCGGGTTCCACTCTTCAGCCAGAGCACCATATGCAAGCGGAATTATCGCGCCCCCGGCAATTCCCATCACTAGTAAGGAAGACGCGGCTTTAGTGAATCTTCCCACATCAGCAAGAGCCATAGGCCATATTGCCGGCCACATCAAGGAATTCGCCAGTCCCAGCAGGGCAATAAAAGCAAGGGAAATATAACCATCGGTGAAAATAGCCAGGATCGAAAACAGAATCCCTAATACCGCAGAAACTCTTAAAGCATTCTCTTGTGAAATTAGCTTTGGAATGCTGATAATCCCTATGATATACCCTATTACCATGGCCACCATTGTCCCGGTAGCAAAATATTTAGCGGTAGTTAGCGCTATTCCCTGTGAGGCTCCATAACTTATAATACTGTCGGCAGCAATAACTTCTACTCCTACATATAGAAACAGGGTAATTACACCCAATATTACGTGCGGAAAATCAAATACACTTTTCTTGGTAGCGTTGGTAGAAGAAAGACTCTCATCTTCTTCATCGGTATCTACTTCTGGTAAGCTGGATTTATAAACCCATATTGCTAAAAGTAGTAATACCACTATAATTCCTATATACGGTGGAATTACCCTTAAAGCCATTTCATTTAGCTCATTTATTCTTTCTGCTGAAGTTAAACTGGAAATTTCAGCCTGTAATGCATCAGCCTTTTCTAATTGCAAAAAGAATCCGATTAATATAGGAGCAATGGCACCCGCAAGTTTATTACAGATCCCCATGATACTAATACGCTTTGCCGCACTTTCCGCAGGACCCACAATGGTCACATAAGGATTGGAGGCCGTTTGTAGAATAGCCAGTCCGCTTCCCATGATGAATAACCCGGTAAGGAATATGAGATAAGTTCTTGTAATTGCTGCCGGAATAAAGAGTAAGGCACCAAAAGCCATAATTACCAGGGCTACAGACATTCCTTTTTTGAAACCTAATTTTGTAAGAGTACGTGTAGACAAAGGAGCCATCACGACATAGGCTATATAAAAGGCGAAAGTGACGAAAAATGACTGGAACTTGGTTAGCTCACAGGCAATTTCCAGGTAAGGAATCAACAGGGAGTTTAACCAGGTAACAAACCCGAAAATGAAAAACAACGCACCTATGATAATGATGGAGCGGGTAGTATTTCCGTTTGCTTTAGATGAAGTATTATCTTTTGCTATTGAATTTGTCATGCTGTATTAGAAATGAGGTTTATGGTAAAATTGTGTTTTGATTAGAATTGTTCGTATTGTATTCCTTAGATTCAGAAATAATCAAAGCAGCTGCTCCTAAAATTGAAATATTCTCCATGTCTGAAGGCTCAATAACCAATTGATCTGTAACTCTTTTAAAGGGAAAGTCTTTAATGGCATGAAGCATCCCGGCTTCAAAAAATTTAAAAGACTTACTTACAGAACCTCCCAATAAGATTGCTTCGGGTGAAAGTATATAAAGAATATGATTAATCGCATTTCCCAAATGCTCTCCAAATTCTTCCAGGATCTTCAAAGCATATTTTTCGCCTTTTTCTGCATCTTTAAATACATTCGCTCCTTTAAGACCATACTGATTTTTAAAGAATTTCCCGCTGCAATAATCTTCAATAGTCTTTCCTAAATAAGGAATACTTCCTAATTCTCCTGCACTGGAAAAACTTCCGGAATATAATCTATGATTAGCAATGATCCCGGTACCAAAACCCGTTCCCATTGTAATTCCTATCAAATTCTTATAATTGCTACCTTTTCCGAATATTTTCTCTCCAATCGCAAAGACATTTGCATCATTGGTGATCCTCACCGGAATATGGAAATGCTCCTCGAGTTGTTTTTTTAAATGAACTTCTTTCCACGACGAAATATTTAAAAGGTCGTAAACTATCCCGTTATTTTCATCAACCAGACCAGGAACTCCAATTCCAATTCCTTGAAAACTCTCATTTCCCAGGGATTCTATACCCCTTATCAAATTTTGAATTATATCTTCTTTTGAAGCCCCGGAAAGGGTGGGGAATTTAATTTCCTTTATGATTTTTGAATCCTCAACGATTCCCAGTTGAATTTTTGTTCCACCAATATCAACACCTAAAATTTTCTTATCCATTTGCAGCTTTTTACAGAAATTCATCAAGGCTTCTATTACCGAAATAACAAATGAGCATCAACAAAGTATGTGTAATTTTTTAAAATAAACAAGTACTTATATAAAATTTTTATAAAAGTTATTTGTTTTTGACTTTTATTATACAATGTTAACAGAAAAGATTGTCAATACAGAATTATTCTTTCAAGACATACAAATAAACTATATTTGTACACTTAAATTTACCTGATTTAAAGGGAAAAGCACTCAACATTTGGAGATGAAGAATATTCGGAATTTTTGCATTATTGCACATATTGATCACGGGAAAAGTACACTTGCAGATCGTTTACTGGATTTTACCGGTGCGGTGACAGAAAGAGAAAAGCAGGAACAACTTCTGGATAGTATGGATCTTGAACGTGAACGTGGGATCACTATTAAGTCCCACGCCATACAAATGGATTATGTACATGAAGGTGAGGAATACGTCCTAAATCTTATTGATACTCCCGGTCACGTTGACTTTTCTTATGAAGTTTCACGTTCTATCGCTGCCTGTGAAGGTGCTTTACTTGTTGTAGATGCCGCACAAAGTATTCAGGCACAGACTATTTCGAATCTTTACCTTGCTCTTGAGAACGATCTGGAAATTATTCCGGTTCTAAATAAAGTGGATCTGCCAAGTGCAAATCCTGAAGAGGTTACAGATGATATTGTAGATCTTTTAGGCTGCGACCCTTCCGAAGTTATCCCGGCCAGTGCTAAAACCGGTCTTGGAATTAAAGAAATTCTTGATGCGATAATCAATCGTATACCTGCTCCAAGCGGAAAAGTTGATGCGCCTTTAAGAGCTTTGATCTTTGATTCGGTTTATAACCCTTTTAGAGGAGTTGAAACATATTTTAGAGTGATCAACGGTTCTATTAAAAAAGGAGAGAAAATTAAGTTTGTCGCTACAGAAAAGACGTATGATGCAGACGAAGTTGGTACGCTTAGACTTAAACAATTCCCAAGAAAAGAGATAAAAACCGGAGATGTAGGATACCTTATCACCGGTATAAAGGATGCCCGTGAAGTAAAAGTGGGTGATACTATTACGAGTGCTGTAAATCCAACTACAGAAGCGGTTGCAGGATTCGAGGATGTAAAACCAATGGTTTTCGCCGGAATTTATCCTGTAGATACCGAGGATTACGAAGAATTGAGAGCTTCGATGGAAAAACTTCAGTTAAATGATGCTTCCCTGGTATTTACTCCTGAAAGTTCTGCTGCACTTGGATTTGGTTTCCGTTGTGGCTTCCTTGGAATGCTTCACCTTGAAATTATCCAGGAAAGACTGGAACGTGAGTTTGATATGACCGTAATTACCACGGTTCCTAATGTATCTTACCATGCATATACTAACAAGAATCCGGATGATATCATCCTGGTTAACAATCCGTCAGATTTACCGGAACCTTCAAGCTTGAACAGGGTTGAAGAACCTTTTATTAAGGCTACCATCATTACAAAGGCCGATTATGTGGGGAATGTGATGTCGCTCTGTATCGAGAAAAGAGGAGAGATCACGAACCAAACATATCTTACTACCGAAAGGGTAGAATTGTCTTTTGATATGCCATTGGCTGAAATTGTTTTCGACTTTTATGATAGATTGAAAACAGTATCCAGAGGTTATGCCTCCTTCGATTATTCTCCTATTGGAATGCGCCAATCTAAACTTGTAAAAGTTGATATGCTTCTGAATGCAAATATCGTTGATGCACTTTCCGCTTTATTACACGTAGACAATGCATATGACATTGGTAAGAAGATGTGTGAAAAGCTAAAAGAATTGATCCCAAGACAGCAGTTCGATATTCCAATCCAGGCTGCAATTGGTGCGAAGATCATTGCCAGAGAGACTGTAAAAGCGCTGCGTAAAGATGTAACCGCAAAATGTTATGGGGGTGATATTTCCCGTAAAAGAAAACTTCTGGAAAAGCAGAAAAAAGGTAAAAAACGTATGCGCCAGGTTGGTAACGTAGAAATTCCTCAGGAAGCTTTTATGGCAGTACTTAAATTGAACGATTAAAGTAAATTCATAATATAAATTCAACCCCTCTGAAGTCAAATTCAGAGGGTTTTCTTTTTTTATGCAATTTTTTAATTTTGTGGAATATTCAAAATTAGAAGAAAAGGTTATGGCTGGACATAGTAAATGGGCGAATATAAAGCATAGAAAAGGAGCACAGGATAAGAAAAGAGCTAAGCAATTCACCAGGGCGATCAAAGAGATAACGGTTGCAGTAAAAGAAGGTGGAGGTCCAGATCCTGAAGCCAATCCCGGACTTAGAAATGCAATTCAAAATGCCAAAGGTGTAAATATGCCTAAGGATACCATTGAACGTGCCATTAAGAAAGCTAGTGGAGCAGATGCCGATAGTTATGAAACAGTAACTTTTGAAGGCTATGGGCCTAATGGTATAGCTATTTTTGTTGAATGTACCACAGATAATACAAACCGTACTGTAGCCTCTGTTAGATCTATTTTCTCAAAAAATGGAGGTAGCCTGGGAACAAATGGTTCACTGGAATTCCTTTTTGATAAGAAAGGTGTTTTTATACTTGAAAAAGAGAAAATAGAGATGGATATCGATGAGTTTGAACTGGAACTTATTGAAGGAGGCGCTACAAAATTCGAAAAGGAAGATGATTACCTAACCGTATTTACAGATTTTACAGATTTTGGGACCATGTCGTCAAAATTAGAGCAACTTAAAATTGAGCCTAAGAATTCTGAAGTTCAGCGCATACCTTTGAATACAGTTGAATTACCAGTAGAAGATGCACTTAAGATCCTGAATCTTGTAGAAAAATTCGAAGACGACGATGATGTACAGAATGTCTATCACAATCTGGAAATCACTGATGAGTTAATTGAAGAAATGGAAAAAGAGCAGGCTTAGTCCTGTTTTATATTTTCCTCAATATTTTCCTTTTCTTCGCTTTCACCCTGTTCTATTTGTTTACCTAAATAGACCATCATATAACCTTCTTCTATCTCTACATCGGTACTATTAGAAGGTATGATACTTAATTCTCCTTCAGTATTTTTAACGAATAATGGAATGATATCTGGATCTGTCTTGCTTATTTCAATCAAACCGTCATAATGTTCCTTAGAATTAAGGTCTATTTCGTGAATAGAAGGGTATTTACGGGCAAGATTGGTTAATTTGATATAATCATCTGTCTGGGAGAACAAACCTTCTTTTGGATTGTTTTCAGGGTCATACATTTCATCTGAAGACACCACTCTAAAAGATCCATTTTCACCAAAATGTTTTCTGAATTTTTCAATGGCATTTAGGTTAACTTCGGTGTTACCGGTCATAGCCATTAAATATCCAACATCACTTAATTCAATATTATTGATAAGATCGTCTGAATAAACATTCTCCTGGATCGCGTCAAGTCCAAGCTCTCTTGCTTTCTTAATATTAGAACCGTTACTGTCTACCAGAACAACGTGTCTCTTATTTTTCTTTAAGTAAGATGCTATTAATCTTGATATAGTTGATGCACCAATGATCAAAATGCCCTGAGAGTTCTTAAGAAATACACC
The DNA here is from genome assembly GCF_000423065.1 of Christiangramia echinicola DSM 19838. Classification (GTDB taxonomy): domain Bacteria; phylum Bacteroidota; class Bacteroidia; order Flavobacteriales; family Flavobacteriaceae; genus Christiangramia; species Christiangramia echinicola. The sequence continues at coordinate 323,561 of NZ_AUHG01000010.1, read as the reverse complement.
AACCAGCTGAGCAAATAACCTGGCCGTAGTGGCATTCAATAATACCGTACCCAATACGATCATAAACACTAGTGGAGTAATGTACTCTGCACCTTCCACACCCTGATTTGCCAGTTCCAGACCAAAAAGTGATGCGATACCGGCAGCTACAATACCTCTGGGTCCTACCCAGCTAATAAATAATTTTTCGTTGACCTTCAAGGAAGATCCTATACTACTAACAAAGACTCCCAGTGGTCTTATCACCAATACAACAGTTCCAAAAAGGATTAGTGCTTTAATATCATAAACCAACATTAGATCTTCCACATTGATATTAGCCGCAAGAAGAATGAAAAGTATCGAGATCAATAATACACTAAGGGATTCCTTAAAATACAGAAGCTCTTTAAGATTTGGCAGGTTTATATTACCCATAACCATTCCCATAACCACAACGGCTAAAAGTCCGCTTTCATGAGCAAATAGATCGGCTAAGACAAATACGCCTAATACAGTAGCCAGCGTAAGCACATTAAGTAAATAATGTGGAATTACGTTCTTCTTTATCGCAAAGGCCAGAGCATGAGCAAAAGTGAAACCGAAAGTGAAACCAAAAAGAACGATCTTACCAAATTCCAATAAGGCAGTTTCAGTAAATTCTGTTCCAGTTCCTGCGCTGATAAATTCGAACATTAATACCGCAACCAGTGCACCAATAGGATCAATAAGAATACCTTCCCATTTTAAGATTGCTGAAATATCCTTTTTTAATGGAATGTTCCGTAAAATGGGCGTAATCACCGTTGGTCCGGTTACAATGATCAAGGCCGCGAAAAGGAAACTAATTTGCCAGCTAAGGTCGAATATAAAGTGTGCTGCGATTCCTGCTCCAAAAAAGGTAACTATTACCGCGATGGTAATAAGTTTCAATATTACGGGACCTACATTTAATATTTCACCTTTCCGCAGAGTTAAACCACCTTCAAAAAGAATAATTCCTATGGCCAGGGAAACGAAATAGAATAAACTATCGCCGGGAAATAAACCAGATTCTCCATTCCATATAGGTTCTATCAGTTTTGTTCCATCAACCGTAAAGAATGTGGATATAGGCCCAACCGCCAATCCCACAAGAATAAGTGGTAAAATTGCCGGAATTTTAAATCTCCACGCCAGCCATTGAGCCATAATACCCAAAATCACTATTCCTGCTAATTCTATCATGCTAGTTAGTTTACTTATAAAAGCTAAAAATATTAAAAATGTTTTACTATGAAAGCTTAATGTATAAAGGCTTTCTATAATATTATCCTGTTAAATGAAATGAAAATAATTCGAAAAGGCTTTAACTTTTTCTATTTTGCGGAGAATTTGTAAAAACTTTAACCATGACACTATATCCCATAGAGGCAGGAAACTTCAAACTTGATGGCGGAGCTATGTTTGGAGTTGTACCTAAAAGCCTGTGGAACAGGACAAATCCTGCAGATGCTAACAATATGATAGATATTGCCGCCAGATGTTTGTTAATAGAAGAAGGTGACCGTCTTATGTTGATAGATACCGGTATGGGGGACAAGCAAAGTGAGAAATTCTTTAGTTACTATTATCAATGGGGTGATCACAGTATCGATAATTCCCTTAAGAAGTATGGTTTTCATAGAGATGATATTACAGATGTCTTTATGACACATCTTCATTTTGATCATTGTGGTGGTAGTATTCAGTGGAATAAAGATAGAACAGGCTATGAACCTGCCTTTAAAAATGCCAGATTCTGGAGTAATAAAGAGCACTGGGAATGGGCTACAAATCCAAATGATCGTGAAAAAGCTTCATTTTTAAAAGAAAATATTATTCCGATGGAGCAAAGTGGAAAACTTCACTTTATTAAAAGAGAAGGAGATACAGAATTTTCTTCTTATAAAGATCTGGGCTTTGGCGTATTATTTGTAGATGGACATACAGACAAACAAATGATCCCGCATATAGATTATAAAGGGAAAAAACTTGTATTTATGGCAGATCTGCTGCCTACTGCAGGACATATTCCATTACCATTTGTTATGGGATACGATACAAGGCCATTGCTGACCTTACCTGAAAAGAAAAAATTTCTGGAAACGGCAGCAGATGAAAATTACTATCTGTTCATGGAACATGATGCCCACAATGAAATAATAACCTTAAAACACACGGAGAAAGGTGTAAGACTTGATAAGACACATACTTTCAACGAAATATTTAATTAAAATAAAACATGAGAATACCTTTTTTAAAACCATTTCTAGGCCTACTTGCTGCTGGTATTATTACCGGTTGTAGCAGTACCGCACCAAAAGTTGTTTCAACACCAGTTAAGAATATAGATGAAATTCCTTTAAAGGTTAGAGATCTTAGCGATGCTGAACTTAAGAATTGGACCAATAAAGATCTTACGCAGGATACCATTCCTGGAATGAGTGTTGACAGGGCATATGCTGAAATTATTAAAAAAAATCGCCCTTCTCCCGTGATCGTTGGAGTTGTGGATAGCGGTGTTGATGTAGAACATGAAGATCTTAAAAATGTACTGTGGATAAATACAGATGAAATTCCTGGCAATGGAAAAGATGATGATAGTAATGGATACATAGATGATATTCATGGATGGAATTTCCTTGGGGATGCAGTTGCAGAGAATATGGAATACGTCCGTATTTATAAGGATCTTAAGCCTAAATATGAAGGGAAATCTGAAAGTAGTATAAGTACTGCAGATCGTGAGGAATTTGCCCTATATAAATCTGCAAAGGCAGAATATGAAAAGGAATATGATGAATCTGTCCAAACACGTGACCAATATCTTCAAATCAAAGAACAGATCGTAACCGCTCATAACGCTGTTTCAAAAGAATTAGGTACTGAAGATTACACAAAAGAACAACTGGCAGATTTTAAGCCCGGGAATGAGCAAATGAACCAGTATAAGTCCATACTTTCTCAAATTCAGTATAATGTAAACGAGAATATTCCTGAAGCATTAGAAGAATTAGATGATGCTATAGATTACTATAAAGGCAGACTTTCTACTCATTTTAATCTAGAATTAGATGGTCGAGCAATAGTAGGGGATGACCCATATGATATTACTGATACAGATTATGGAAATAACGAAGTTTCAGGACCAGAAGCAGATAAAGAAAATGTAAAACACGGAACTCATGTTGCAGGTATTATAGCTGCCGACAGATCTAATGAAATTGGTCTTAAAGGGGTTGCTAATAACGCACGTATTCTTGTAGTTAGAGCAGTACCAGATGGTGACGAATATGATAAGGATATTGCGCTCGGGATAAGATATGCCGTGGATAACGGGGCTAAAGTGATTAATACCAGCTTCGGAAAATATTTCTCTACAAACCCGGAATGGGTTATAGATGCTATCAAATATGCTGCAGATAATGATGTACTAATCGTAAATGCAGCCGGTAACGAAGGATTGGATCTTGACACTAACCGAGTTTATCCTAATGACCAGGATCCAACTAATACAAGTGAAATTGCAGATAATTTCCTTACTGTAGGTGCTCTTAATTATGAGTATGGATCTGGCCTTGTTGCCGAATTTTCAAACTACGGAAAATCCAATGTAGATGTTTTTGCACCGGGAACTAAGATCTGGTCTACAACTCCAAATAACGAGTACGAATATCTACAGGGAACTTCTATGGCTTCACCAGCTGTAGCTGGAATCGCTGCAATAATTAGAGGATATTATCCTCAGTTATCTGCATCCCAGGTAAAACAAGTGATCATGGATAGCGGACTAACTACCAACGCTACAGTGATAGTAGGTGGTGATAGAAGCAACACTAAAAAATTTGAAAGTTTGTCTACCTCAGGGAAGATGGCCAACCTTTATAACGCACTAATTTTAGCCGACCAAATCTCAAAAAATAATTAAAATGAAGAAAATACTATTTAGCTTATTACTAATTTCAACTGGTCTTATCCAGGCTCAGAATAATACTTCTTACTGGCAGCAACATGTAGACTACACTATGGAAGTAGACATGAATGTTGAAAATTTTAAATATACCGGGACCCAGGAATTGGTTTATACCAATAACTCTCCAGATACTCTTAACCGGGTGTTCTATCATCTTTTTTTTAATGCATTTCAGCCGGATAGTGAGATGAATGCAAGGTTAAAAAGTGTTCCAGATCCAGATGGGAGAATGACCATGAACAAAGGAAACAAGGAGAATCCAGAGATCGTTAGTAGAATTACGGGACTTTCTGAAGATCAGATTGGTTATTTAAGAGTGAATTCTTTAACTCAGAATGGTGAAGATCTAAATTATGAAGAAGTAGGAACCGTACTTGAAGTAGAGCTTGCAAAACCAATTTTACCTGGTGAAAAAGCTACTTTCAATATGAATTTTGAAGGTCAGGTACCAGAACAAATTAGAAGATCTGGAAGAAATAGCTCAGAAGGTGTTGCTCTTTCTATGAGCCAGTGGTATCCTAAATTGGCTGAATATGACTTCCAGGGATGGCATGCAGATTCTTATATAGCCCGTGAATTTCATGGCGTTTGGGGAGATTTTGATGTAAAGCTTACCATCGATAAAGATTATACTGTAGGTAGTACAGGATATCTTCAGAATCCTCAGGAAATAGGTCATGGTTATGAGGAAGAAGGAACAAAAGTAAAGACCAAAGGTGATAAGTTAACCTGGCATTTTGTAGCACCACAGGTGCATGATTTTACCTGGGCTGCAGATCCTGAATATATTCATGATAAATTAACTGCTGAAGATGGTACTGTTCTACATTTCTTCTACAAAGACAACGATGAAATAAAAGAAAACTGGAAAAATTTACAGCCAAAAACTGCTGAATTATTAGCTTATTTTAATGAGCATATCGGCCCTTATCCATGGGACCAGTATTCAGTTGTTCAAGGTGGTGACGGAGGTATGGAATATGCCATGTTAACTCTAATTACCGGTGAACGTTCTTTTGGTAGCCTGGTGGGAGTAACTGCTCATGAAATGGCACATGCATGGTTTCAGCATCTTTTAGCGACAAATGAGAGCATTCATGAATGGATGGACGAAGGTTTCACTTCTTATATCTCTTCTGAAGCTGAAAATGTTGTTTTAGGTAAAAATGCTGAAAATCCACATACAGGTTCTTACCGTGGTTATGGATATCTTGCTAAATCTGGAAAGGAACAACCACAAACGACTCATGCAGATCGTTATGCTATGAATGGCCTTTATGGTGCAGCTGCATATTCTAAAGGTGCAGTATTTCTTGCACAATTAGGATATATCATTGGAGAGGAGAATTTATCCAGAACCCTTAATCGTTACTATGATGAGTGGAAATTTAAACATCCAACTCCTAATGATTTTATTAGAGTAGCTGAAAAAGTTTCTGGTGCAGAATTAGACTGGTATTTACAAGACTGGACTAAAACCACCAATACAATAGATTATGCAATCAATTCTGTTGAAGGGAATGGTGAAAAAACTACTGTTGCTTTACAGAGAAATGGTTTAATGCCAATGCCTGTAGAGGTGGATGTTACTCTTAAAGACGGTTCAGAAGAAAAATTCTATATCCCGTTACAGATGATGAGATGGGAAAAACCTGCAGATGAAGGGGTAAAAAGAACAGTTAAGAAAGACTGGGCCTGGGGATTCCCTGGTTACCAACTGGAAATTCCGGTAGCTTCAGATAAAATTTCTTCTATAGAAATTGATAACTCACAATTAATGGCAGATATAGACCGTTCCAATAATACGTGGAATGGAAATAAGGAAAATGTTGATTCTAGCAATTAGTTTTGAAACACACAAATTATTTAAAAACCCTTTCTTCGCAGAAAGGGTTTTTTATTTATTATGATTATTACTTTTGAAGCATGAACGAGAGTTTCGGAAAATCAGAAAAACTTAAAAGCAAAAAACTGATAGATCAGTTATTTGTAGAAGGGAAAAGCATCAAAGCTTATCCGCTTAAATTAGTATATGTTCCGTTTGAAAATACAGAAGATGCAGCACTTAAAACAGGGGTTTCGGTACCAAAAAAACTAGTAAAGACAGCGGTTAAGCGTAATAGAATTAAACGCATGATGCGAGAGGTTTTCAGAAAAAATAAGTACCTTGTTAGCAAGCATTTATCTTCTTCACATGCCTTCATGTTCATATACATTTCTCGAGATGAAATAACTTATGAAAAATTGGAAGCCTGTATGATTAATATCCTGGAGAAATTCAGTGAAAAAAATTAAGGTTATGAAAAAACGCTTCAGCAAAATACTTCTTCTACCACTTGTATTAATCGGAATTTTTATAGGTACCGTAAGTTTTAAATCAGACTTCTTCGAGATCGCCAAGCAGATAGAGATCTTCACCACATTATTCAAGGAGATCAATATGAATTATGTGGACGAGACTAATCCCGCTGCATTGATGGATACAGCGATCAAATCCATGCTTACAGATCTGGATCCATATACAAACTACTGGAACGAACAGGATGTTGAGGCAGCCAGGATAAATAGTGCTGGAGAATACACCGGTATAGGTGCTCTAGTAAAAACAGGACCTGAAGCAATTACCGTCGTTGAAGCTTATAAGGATTATCCTGCAGATAAAGCCGGTCTTAAAGCTGGAGATGAGATTATTAAGATTGGGAATATCAATGTAGCCGATTTTAAAGAAGATGCCGGAGAACTCCTTAATGGCGCTCCAGATAGTAATATAAATATCACTTATAGGCGTCAGGGAGAAATTAAAACTACTTCATTAAAAAGAAGCTCAGTAGATCTTAATGCTGTTCCTTTTTATAAATTATTAGATGATAATTCCGGATATATAGTTCTTTCAAGATTTAATGCAAAGGCTTCCTCTGAGGTTAGTAGAGCTTTAAAAGACCTAAAGAATCAGGGAGCAAATAAAATTATCCTTGATCTAAGAGGGAATCCCGGAGGTTTACTTAATGAAGCTATAAATGTTAGTAATATTTTTATAGATCAGGGCGAACTAATTGTGACTACAAAGTCGGTCATTGAAAAGTACAACAGAGAATATTTTACTAAGAAAGAACCAATAGATACTAAAATACCTTTGGTTGTCCTGGTTGACGGAAGAAGTGCTTCTGCAAGTGAGATAGTTGCCGGGGCAGTTCAGGATCTTGACCGTGGTGTGATCGTTGGAGCAAGAAGCTTTGGAAAAGGTTTAGTACAAAGACCTAGAGAACTGGCTTATGGTACTCAGTTAAAAATTACCATTTCACGTTATTATACTCCTAGTGGCAGGTGTATCCAGGCATTGGATTATAGACGAAGAAGTAAAGACGGGAAAGCCTTAAGAACCAAAGTTGAAGATTATAATGAGTTTAAAACCAAAAATGGTAGAACTGTATATGATGGAGGAGGAGTACTGCCAGATGTAAAACTGGAAACTTCAGAATTTAGTGATATCACCCAATCTTTATTATATCAGGATGCGATCTTCGACTTTGCAACAAACTATTACTATACCCATACGCTAGAGAATACCGAAAACTTCAGTTTTACAGATGCAGATTTCAGTGAATTCAAAAACTTCCTGGAAGATTCAAATTTTAAATATCAAACAGCTACAGAAAGGGAATTGAACGAGATGATGGACAAGGCTGAAGATGAAGAATTAAGATCTAAAATATCTGCTGAAGTCAATAAAATTAAATCTCAGATCTCTGATTTCAAAAAACAGGAATTAGATGATAAGAGACCGGAGATCGTTAGTTTATTAACCGATGAGATCATTAAAAGATATTTCTATAAAGAGGGCTTGTACGAATATTATACAGATAATAATCCTGAGATTAGCAAAGCCAAAGACATTCTAAACAGTCCAGCAGAATATTCTAAAATCTTAAAATAAATTCCAGGATTTGGATAATTTTCTATTCTTTTTTGAAGAAATGCCTGTCTGGCAAAAGTTAGTTTGGATCATCGCCGTTCTTGGCGCATTCTGGATCCTGGAAGGGTATTATGCCCTGGTAAAGTTCAGATATAATAAATGGAAACATGCGAAGACCAATTTTCTTCTTCTAGGCTTTGTAATGTTGATAAACACGGTTTTCGGACTGGCCACGGCCGGGGTTTTTCTATGGCTGGATGATTCTCAATTTGGTCTACTTCAAATTATAGATCTACCAGTTTGGGCAGAACTTATTATGGCTATAATGGTGCTGGACCTTATAGCACAATATTTCGTTCATTATTTACTACATAAAGTGAAATGGATGTGGAGATTACACCTTATTCATCATACAGATACTCATGTAGATGCCACGACCGGAACCAGGCATCATCCTTTTGATTTCATGATTAGAGAATCATTTGCATTGATCGCAGTTGTAATAATGGGTATGCCTGTGGCCTTTTATTTTTTCTACCGGATCCTGAGTGTTTTTTTTACCTATTTCACTCATGCAAATATTTGCCTGCCCAGGTTTTTTGATAAGACCTTAAGTTATTTAATTGTAACTCCTAACATGCACAAATTTCACCATCATTACCAATTGCCATGGACAGATAGTAATTATGGCAACATTCTAAGTATCTGGGATAGGATTTTCGGGACATTCACTTATGATAAGACTGAAAATATCCGCTACGGAATCGACATTGTTGAGGATGAAACCTCAGATAACATTGGATATCAGCTGGGAATTCCTTTTAATAGATCTATAAAAACAAAGAATTAAGCCTTGATCATCGCAATATGAGGAATGCCGTCTTCCAGGTAACCTTCCCCTGCTGTTCTATAACCGTGTGATTCGTAAAATTTAATGAGATATTGCTGAGCCGATAACTTAATATTAGAAGTATTAAAGTGATCCTTAATAGCTTTATCTGAAGCATTCATAATTTCATGGCCATAGCCATATTTTCTTTCAGAATCTTTTACTACCACACGACCAATTGCAGCTTCTTCAAAATAATAACCGGGTTTAAAACATCGGGTATAGGCAATTACATTATCATTTTTAAAACCTATAATATGCAAAGCTTCAGCATCTTTACCATCAATATCCTGGTAGACACAATCCTGCTCAACTACAAAAACTTCAGATCTTAATTGTAAAATATCGTAAAGTTCAGTGAGTGTTAATTCACTGAACTTTTTTACTTCTATGTTTAGATTCATAGGTTATGAACAGTACTTTTTTGCAGGGATCTTATCTACTCTCCTTTGATGACGACCACCTTCAAAATCTGTATTTACAAAAGTTTCGACCATATCTTTAGCTAATTCTTCAGCCACGAATCTTGCCGGAATACTTAATACGTTAGCATCATTGTGCTCCCTGGCAAGTTTAGCAACTTCCACATTCCAGCATAAGGCAGATCTTACTCCCTGATGTTTATTTGCCGTCATATTTGCACCATTACCGCTACCACATATAATGATACCTAGATCTGCTTTTTTGTTTTCCACATCCTCAGCAACTGGATGTACAAAATCTGGATAGTCTACGCTGTCATCGGAATTTGTTCCGTAATTAGTTACTTCGTGTCCCATACCTTCGAGTTTATCTTTGATCATCTCTTTGTAACCGGTACCGGCATGGTCATTTCCAATCGATATTTTCATACTTGTGTTGTTTGAAGCAAAGTTAAAAAAACAGCCTGTTAACCGGCTTATTTTTGATTGTTAATTACTTTAATGAATATGCTATTTTTCAGCACTTTAAAATTGACACCCAATTGTTAAAAACATAGGATGAATTTCTTATAAACTAATTTGGTTTTTAAGAAAATAATAACAATACCAGAATAGGTTTGAATAAATCAAATTATAACTATAGATTTTTTTAGATAGTTATGAGCATATAAAAACAGGTTATTGACAATTGTTAACTTCTAACTTTTCAATAAAATCTGTTAGTACAATTTTATGAACTTTTGTTAAGTAAATCTTAAAACACTTAGAAAATCAATTACTTAAGAATTAACACCTATGTTGATAAACTGTTATCAAATGCTTACAAGTGAAATACCAAACAAAGTTCAATTTAATTGTGCTACAAATTAACACACCATCATATAACATCATTTTAATTTTTTATAAAAGAAGAAAAGATGAATATTATATATAATGTTTATAACTAAACGATCCTTAGATGGGAAGATTTGTCATTTAAAGAATCTATTATTTGCTTTGCTTTAGAAATATTTAATGGATGTACCATGAGTCTTATTCCGCCGAAGGCAAACGAAGAAAGGGGTAAAAGGCCTACTAGAGTTTCGTTCTGGAAGTAATAGCGTATGCCAGCCTCATCGAATTTAAGCTTTAGAACAAAATATTCGTGAGGATAGGTAAATGTAGCCAGGCATATATAATCTTTCATCTGTCTATGATTAAATGACTGTAGATCTTTAAATGAATATTCTAATAATTATCGTTTAAACAAGTAGATTTTTATTTCAAAAAAGTAAAGAGGAAACTATCTTAAAGATAGACTTAATTAGCGAATTGTAGAAACGATGATAGAAGTATCAGCTTTCTTTTCGATTTTGAAGAATTCAGTCTTTTTTTCCAGAGATCTATTGATGGTAGCCACAAAAAAGATTATTCCGAAAATAAATATCAGAAAAAAGAGTGCTGAGAATTTGACTGACTTGCTGACTTTCATAATATTGAATAAATATAAGGCTAGTAGTCGGGAGCAGTGTTAAAGTAAAATTAAGAAAAAATTAAGAAAAAATCTTAAAATTATTAAAAACATCAAAAGTTTTATTTTTTCCGTTAAAACAGATTAGATATTTATAGTTCAACGACTTAACAAAACTTTAAAGTGAAAATGTCATTGTGTTGTTATAATGGCGTAATTTTATCGTATACTAAGTGATAATGAAGAAAAAGAACAAGAATAAACCCAAAATACAAGGCAATCTTTCCAGAAGTATCATCGATATACTTCGTAACAATTCCGGAAAAACTTATAACTATAAACAAATAGCCTCAATTCTTGGGGTAAATGATGCCAGTAGCAGGAACCAGATAATTAAAAAACTTGCCCAGTTAGCTGCAAAAAAAGAAATTCAGGAAACAGAACGTGGAAAATTCATGATAGAAGGAAGTAAGAATTATTACACCGGAGTCCTGGATCTTACGACCAAAGGTTATGGTTATGTAATGGTTGAGGAGTTTGCAGATGATATATTTATTGCACAAAAAGATCTAAACGCCGCTTTTGATGGTGATACAGTAGAGATCTATGTGTATAACCGTCGAAGAAGAAAACGGTCTGAAGGTGAAATAACAAAGATCCTTAAGCGAAAACGTACTGAATTTGTTGGAACTCTGCAGCAAAAGAAGGATTTTGGTTTCGTAGTGATAGATGATAAATCTATGTATACCGATTTCTTTGTTTCAGGAAATAAGTTGAATGGAGCAGAAAATGGCGATAAAGTAGTTGTAGAATTTGAAGAATGGCCAGATAAAGCCGATTCACCTTATGGTAAGATCACCAGGGTATTAGGAACTCCGGGTGAACATCATACCGAAATTCATTCGATTCTAGCCCAATATGGTTTACCGCATGATTTTCCTGAAGAAGTTGAAGAATTTGCCAATCAGATAGATACTTCAATTAATGAAGAAGAGATAGGTAAAAGAAGGGACATGAGAGATGTGCTTACTTTTACTATAGATCCCAAGGATGCAAAGGACTTTGATGATGCTTTGAGTTTCCAGAAATTAGAAAATGGGAATTTTGAAATAGGTATTCATATTGCAGATGTTTCTCATTACCTGCAACCGGGAACTCTTTTAGATGAAGAAGCTTATGACCGGGCCACCTCAGTTTATCTTGTAGATAGAGTAGTGCCTATGCTTCCAGAAATTCTTTCTAATAATGCCTGTTCATTAAGGCCGAAAGAAGAAAAATTCACCTTTTCAGCAGTATTTGAAATAGATGATAATGCCAACGTTAAGGATCAATGGTTTGGTAGAACAGTTACTTATTCAGATGAACGTTTTGCTTATGAAGAAGCGCAACATATCATTGAAACCGGTACTGGAACTATTCCTGAGGATGTTTCAATTAGAAATCATTCCTATTCTGTAAGAGGCGCATTAGTTGAAGCGGTTGTTACTCTTAACAGGCTTGCAAAAAAAATGCGTTCTAGAAGAATGCGTGATGGTGCGATATCTTTTGATAAAGTAGAGGTGAAATTCAATTTGAATGAAGAAAATGAACCGGTAGGAGTTTTCTTTAAAACTGCCAAAGACGCCAATAAACTTATTGAAGAATTCATGCTTCTGGCCAATAGAAAAGTTGCTGAATATATTGGGAAACAAAGCCCGAAAAAGACCTTTGTTTACAGATGTCATGATGAACCGGATGATCAAAAACTTGCTTCCCTTCAAACAATTGTAGGTAGGTTTGGACATAAATTGAACCTTAAGGATCGTAGTACAACAACTTCTTCACTTAATAAATTACTAGAAGATGTGCAGGGTAGAAAAGAGCAGAATATGGTTGATACCCTGGCAATAAGGACCATGAGTAAAGCCTACTACGGAACTGAAAATATTGGACATTACGGGCTGGCATTTGATCATTATACTCATTTTACATCGCCCATAAGGAGATATCCAGATGTTATGGTGCACAGGCTTCTTCAGCATTATTTAGATGGAGCAAAATCTGCCAGTGAAGAAGAGTACGAAGCAAAATGCCATCACAGTAGTGAAATGGAAAACCTGGCTACCAATGCCGAAAGGGATTCTATAAAATACATGCAGGTTAAATTCATGCAGGACCATGAGAATGAGGAATTCCTTGGAGTTATTTCAGGGGTAACTGAATGGGGTATCTTCGTCGAGATCGTTGAGAATAAATGTGAGGGAATGATTCGATTAAGAGACATGAATGATGATCATTATGAATTTAATCCCGATGAATTTTCTGTAGTTGGAAAGCGTACAGGACAGAGTTATACTCTTGGAGACGAAGTATATGTGAAAGTGAAGAATGCCGATCTGGTTAAGAGGCATCTTGATTTCACTTTATTAGGAAACAGGGCAGAGGTTGAAGCCAATTAATGATAGTTATTACTACTTAATCTATGTAAATCAGTCTTTAACAGGAGTAAATTCTTCTAAAAGTTCAAAAAGTTTACATTTGCAAAACAACTAATCTGTATGTTTCAGGATGTTTTAGCTGCCCTACCACTAGGTATTTTCCTGGCTTTTCTATTTGGTCCGGTGTTTTTTGTATTGCTGGAAACCGCTGCCATTAAAGGATTCAGGGCTGCTTTTGCATTGGATATAGGAGTAATTCTGGCAGATATAGTCTTCATTGCCATTGCCTATTTTAGTACTACCAAACTTTTAGAAAGTTTAAAGGATGATCCAGCCTTATTTATTTTTGGTGGAATGATACTGGCTACCTATGGTTTGATGAGTTTTATTCAGACTAAAAAGGTGTTGCATACCGATGATGAAACTCCTGAAATTAGAAAACTACCCAAGAGCGACTACTTCAGCCTCTGTGCAAAGGGTTTCCTGCTTAATTTTATCAATATTGGGGTTCTGGGCTTCTGGCTCGGAGTAATCATCGTATTTGGGCCTAAACTGGATATGGAGCCCAATAGGATATCTGTTTTTCTAAGTAGTGTGCTGGTAACGTATTTAATTGTTGATATAGCCAAGATCCTTCTTGCTAAAAAACTGAATAGGAAATTAACACCTAATCGTATTTATGTTATGAAGAAAGCGATTAGCGTAATTTTGATAGTATTTGGTGTTGTACTTATCTTTCAGGGGTTATTCCCGAACCAGGTAGACGAAATTAAGGATCAGATAGATGAAATTACTCCCAAAGATTCTTTGATTGGGAAATTAGAAAACTTCACGAACAACAACGAGGAATAAAAAAAGCTTCCCGGTTACAGGAAGCTTTGTTGAGGCATCGAGCGGATTCGAACCGCTGTACAAGGTTTTGCAGACCTCTGCCTAGCCACTCGGCCACGATGCCCTTTAAGGGAAGGCAAATGTAATAAAAATTTTAAGTTTCAAAACTAAAATCTAACGGGATTTCGTTCTGCTTACCGTGACCATCGCTACATTACCACCAATAGGCGGATTAATTTTAGAAACTTCAACCTTAGCCTTCTGAACCATAATGAGTTCGTCCATGATTCGGTTCAGAATTCTTTCTGCCACACTCTCAAGTAATTTGGAACGTATGGCCATTTCTTCCTTCACTATTTTATTCAAATGAACATAATCTATCGTATCGCTAAGCTTATCTGTCTTAGCTGAATGAGAAAGATCACCATAAACCTTAAGATCTATCCTATATTCACTACCTATTTTACTTTCTTCATCAAGGCATCCATGATATGAAAACACCTTGATATTCTTAAGTTTTATTACTCCCACAATAATTTTTTTACAAAGATAAATTGTAAAGTATATAATTTGAGCTCCTGGATAAGTTTTTCTTAAGGCTATCCAATTCTAAGGAATTAATTTTAATGATACTATTAGCTCTAAACTAACTGTAACCACTTAATTTTTGATAAATTTGCCTTTTATTTTAAATCAGTTATGGACGAAGGAAAAAAGTCGCTCAATTTCATAGAGCAAATCATTGAAGAAGACCTGCAAAAGGACTATAAAAAAGAAGAACTTAAGTTTCGGTTTCCTCCGGAGCCTAATGGTTATCTACATATAGGTCACGCGTCTTCTATTTGCCTTAATTTTGGTCTGGGCGAGAGATATAATGCCCCGGTAAACCTGCGCTTTGATGATACCAATCCAATGAAAGAGGAGCAGGAATATGTAGATGCTATTAAGGCAGATATAGAATGGCTTGGTTTTAAATGGGCCGAAGAATGTTATGCCTCAGATTATTTTCAACAGCTATATGACTGGGCTGTAGAGATGATCAAAAATGGAGATGCTTATGTTGATAGTCAGACTTCTGAAGAGATCGCTGAGCAAAAAGGTACTCCAACCCAACCAGGAACAGATAGTCCATATAGAAATCGTTCAGTAGAAGAAAACCTTGAACTGTTCGAAAAAATGAAAAATGGAGACACTCCGGAAAAAGGTGATGTCTTAAGAGCCAAAATTAGCATGGGTGCTACCAATATGCTTATGAGAGATCCTGTGATGTACAGATGTCTTCATAAAAGTCACCATCGTACAGGGACAGATTGGAAGATCTACCCGATGTATGACTGGGCACATGGCGAAAGTGATTTTATCGAGCATGTTTCACATTCATTCTGTACACTCGAGTTTCTTCCACATCGTGAATTATATAACTGGTTCATTAAAAAGGTTAGTAAACCAGGAGATTTTGAGCCTAAACAACGTGAATTCGCCAGGAGAAATCTTAGTCATACCATCGTTAGTAAAAGAAAACTATTACAACTGGTAGAAAAAGGATATGTAAATTCATGGGATGATCCTCGAATGCCTACAATTTCAGGTTTAAGAAGAAGAGGTTATACTCCAGATGCGATCAGAAAATTTGCCGATTCTATTGGTGTAGGGAAAAGGGAAAATCTAATTGATGTTTCTCATCTTGAATTTTGTGCCAGGGAAGATCTTAATAAAGTTGCCCCAAGAGTTATGGGAGTTTTAGATCCCGTTAAACTTGTAATCACAAATTATCCTGAGGGAGAAGAAGAATGGCTGCAGGCCGAAAATAATCCTGAAGATGAATCTGCCGGCAGCAGAAAAGTTCCTTTTTCACGTGAATTATACATTGAAAAAGAAGATTTCAAAGAGAGCGCTAATAGAAAATTCTTTAGACTCACATTAGGAAAAGAAGTAAGGCTTAAGAATGCTTATATCATCAAGGGAGAAGATGTCGTAAAGGATTCTGAAGGGAATATTACCGAAATCCATTGTACTTACGATCCTAAAAGTAAAAGTGGAAGTGGAACTGAAGAATCACTTAGAAAAGTTAAGGGAACCCTTCACTGGGTATCGATAAAACATGCCCTTAAAGCTGAAATTAGGCTTTATGACAGGTTATTCACTGAAGAAACCCCCGACGGTGTAAAGGATAAAGATTATCTTGATTTCGTGAATCCGGAATCTCTAAAAGTAGTGACCGGATATTTAGAACCAAGTTTGAAAGATGCCAGTGTTCAGGATAAAGTTCAGTTTCAGCGAATTGGTTATTTTTGTGTAGACAGGGATTCTACAGAAGCTAAGCCTGTATTTAATAGAACCGTAGGCTTGCGTGATTCCTGGGCTAAGATCAAGAATTAGGTGTTAGTTCTTTTTTTTAAGAATACTTTAGCATAGCACTTTTAACATATTAACCGGTTATTAACAACCTATAGGAGACGCATCCGTTACCTTTGGTAGAATAATAATAACTTAAAATTCAAAAACTTATGGCAAGTACAGGAAATACACTTTTGGCATTAATCACAGGAGCGGCAATAGGTGCCGGAGTAGGATTACTTTATGCTCCAGATAGCGGGGAAAAGACACGCAAAAAATTGAAGAGTGATGCCCAAAAGGCTCAGGGTAACCTTAACAAGCGTTATCATGAAACAAGTTCTAACTTGAGTGAAAAGGCCAAAAAAGCAAGAGTGGATTTTGAGGTAAGACTTGAAGAAACTTTATCTTCTGCAAGTCACAAAGCAGATGATATTCTGGCTGCTATGGAAACTAAACTTGAGGAATTAAGAAAACAAAATGCTAAATTGCAGAAAGACAAAGAAAATAAGTCTACTGGAAATTCTCCAGATAAAGCAGTAGTATAATATTATATGGCATTTGAAAAGGTATCCAACAGTGTACATGATCTAAATAATAATGTTCAGTCGTTTTTACACAGCAATTCTGAATATTATAAACTAAAAGCCTTTAAACAGGGAATGAAGGGGGCAACCTCCTTAGTTCGTTTTCTGGTGATGGGTTTTTTATTGAGTACAGCTGGCGTTATGCTTTCTTTTGCCCTTGCGATAGTGATTAGTGAAGCTATTGGAGTTCCAAGTTCTGGATATTTTATTATAGGTGGATTCTATTTAATAGTTTTTGTCCTGATTTTTATATTTGGAAAGGAACCAATTGAGAAGCTTGTACTGAGAAAGTTCTCAAAGGCTGTATTTGACGATAAAAATGACTAATGAGAATATATTCATCTTTTGAAGAAATAGATAAGGATCTTAAGATTCTTAAACTTCAGACGGAAATAGATAAGGAGGAGATCAAATTAAGTATAGATCAAACTAAACAAAGTCTTTCTCCGGTTTCTCTGGCTGGCAGTATTATAGGTTCTATTATGCAAAAAGCATTGGTGCTTAAAGCTGTTTCTAAAATAATAGGGGTTAAAAAAGTAGTTGCTTCTACAAAAAGTTAATCATTCATACTATCACTTAAAAAAAATCAAAGCCCCGATTGGGGCTTTTTTCTATTCATCTTTATTTGATTTACCTTTTATTTTATCAGCTTGTTTTCGGTTCTGTTCTTTCATTGCTTCACCAATCTGGTTAGAAGCGGTAAAGGAAGCAACCATATTATTCAGCATATCGCTGCCAGCCTGTGGAGAATTTGGTAGTAATATCAAGTTACTATTCGTTTCTTCTCCAATAGCCTGTAAAGTATCATAATGCTGAGTTACCACGATCAAAGCAGATGCTTCCTGCGAATTAATACCAACATTGTTAAGAACATCTACACTTTCTTCCAGTCCACGGGCAATTTCTCTTCTCTGGTCTGCAATTCCCTGTCCCTGTAATCTTTTGCTTTCGGCTTCAGCCCTTGCTTTTGCCACAATCTTAATCCTGTCTGCTTCTGCATCATATTCTGCAGCTACCTTTTCTCGTTCAGCGGCATTTATACGATTCATCGCAGCTTTTACCTGAACGTCCGGATCAATATCTGTAACCAGGGTTTTAATGATATCATAACCATAAGACTGCATTGCTTCATTCAATTCACGGTTTACCGCGATTGCGATGTCATCTTTACGTTCAAATACATCATCTAACTTCATTTTAGGTACTTCTGCGCGCACAACGTCAAATACATAAGCAGTTATCTGGTCATGAGGGCTTTCAAGCTTGTAAAAGGCGTCGTATACATTATCTCTACGAACCTGGAATTGAACTGAGATCTTAAGTTTGACAAAAACATTGTCTTTGGTCTTAGTTTCAACCAAAACATCCAACTGTTGTACCTTTAGATTAATTCTTCCAGCAACCTGGTCTATTATTGGTATTTTTAATTGAAGACCAGAGTTTCTAATACTGGTGAATTTACCGAAGCGTTCTACAACTGCGGAGCTTTGTTGCCTAACTATGAAAATTCCAGAGACAATAACCAGAAGAGCTATAATCGCTAAAACCGGTATAATTACTAAATTGAGCATGTATTAAATATTAAATTAAGAATGCTTCAATTTAAGAATAAAAGGGTGAATCCTTATAAATAAAAAAACCGGCTTTAAAATAATTCAAAACCGGTTGTAACTTTATATTTTTTTGATAGCTACTTAAGAGTATCTACTGCTTTTTGAATTCTTTTCAGAGTTTCCTCTTTTCCTATAAATTCAGCAATCTTATAAAGATCTGGACCCTGTAAAGCTCCAACGAGCGCTACACGTAAAGGCATCATTACCTTTCCAAAGCCTATTTCCTTACTTTTAATCCAGCCTTTTACCGTTTCCTGAAGACTTTCTGCTTCAAAATTATCAACAGAATTCAGGAATCCTTTAAGTTCGGTCATTAATTCACCCGTATCTTCTTTCCAGGCTTTCTTTGAATCTTTAGGATCAAATGAAGTAGGGGCAATAAAGAAGAAATATCCCTGATCCCAGAAATCTTCAGCAAAGACTGTTCTTTCTTTGATAAGGGCAACCACCTTCTTTATATATTCTTTTTCTGCTGTAATCTCTTTTTTCTCCAGCTGTATTTGAAATTCATCTGCCAGAAAATCGTTATCAGCTTCCTGCATATAATGTTGCTGGAACCATTTTGTTTTCTCTGGATCAAATTTAGCTCCACCTTTATGAACTCGTTCCAGTTCAAAGGCTGTGGTCAATTCTTCTAATTTAAAGAATTCCTGCTCTGTCCCTGGGTTCCATCCTAAGAATGCCAGCATATTTACTACAGCCTCCGGGAAATAGCCTTCCTCGCGGTAACCTGCAGAGATATCATCTGTCTCTGGATCTTTCCATTCTAACGGAAAAACAGGGAATCCCATTTTTTCGCCATCACGTTTACTTAATTTCCCTTTACCCTGTGGTTTCAAGATCAATGGAAGGTGAGCAAATTCTGGAGCACTCCATCCAAAAGCTCTGTAAAGCATATAATGTAAGGCTAAAGAAGGCAACCATTCTTCCCCGCGAATTACATGAGTGATTTCCATTAGATGATCATCTACAATATTTGCTAAATGATAGGTTGGCATCCCGTCACTCTTAAAAAGCACTTTATCATCAAGGATATTCGTATCAATCTCCATATCTCCACGAATCACATCTTTTAGATGTAAAATTTCATCTTTTGGCGATTTGAACCTGATCACATAGTCCTCATCATTTTCTAATTTCTGCTGAACTTCATCCTGAGAAAGCGATATGGAATTCTTTAATTTTTCGCGATTATGCCAGTTATAGATAAAAGTTTTACCTTTTTCTTCATGATCTTTTCTATGCGCGTCAAGCTCATCTGAAGTATCAAAAGCATAGTATGCATTGCCAGATTCTATCAGCTTTTCAGCGTAGGCTCTATATTTATCCTTACGTTCACTTTGCCTGTACGGGCCAAATCCTTTCTCTTTTCCCGGGCCTTCATCAAACGGAATTCCACACCAGTTAAGAGATTCTATAATATAATCTTCAGCTCCTTCAACATAACGGTTTTGATCTGTATCTTCAATTCTCAATACAAAATCACCACCGTGCTTTTTCGCAAATAAATAATTATATAAGGCTGTTCTTACACCACCAATATGTAATGGTCCGGTAGGGCTGGGAGCAAATCTTACTCTTACTTTAGAAGACATATTTTTCTGATTTTTGAGGGCAAAGATACAACCTTATTAATCCAATCCTAAACCCAGTAGGACTCATCTGAAATAAGAATAATTTTTATTGTATTTTTAAGGAAACATTGCATTGAAAATGGGGAATTTTGGGATGGTGCAGGACAAACTGGAAGCTTTCATCAAAAAGTATTATCTCAACCTAATACTTAAAGGAAGCATATTGTTTATTGCCACTGGCCTTATTTACTTTCTTCTTATCATAGGGCTGGAATATTTTTTCTGGCTTTCAACCACCGGTCGTAGCATACTTTTCTGGTTATTTATTATCGTAGAATTGCTTTTGCTTTTCAATTTCGTGGGGATCCCTTTGTTCAAGCTTTTGAAAATTTCCAAGGGAATTGATCAATTTGAGGCATCAAGGATCATAGGGAAGCATTTTCCGGGGGTTAATGATAAGCTAACCAATTTACTTCAGTTAAAAAATAACTCAAAACAATCTGATCTTTTGATCGCAAGTATAAATCAACGGTCCAGAGAGTTGAATCCCATTCCATTTTCAAAAGCCATAGATCTGGGAAAGAACAAATATTATCTTAGGTATGTGATCTTCCCCGTTCTAATAATTCTGGGGTTGATCGCAGCAGGGAAAAGTGAAGTGATCACAAAAAGCTTTGGCAGAATCTCAGATTATAATACGGCTTATTTAAAACCAGCACCGTTTCAGTTTATTATTCAGAATAACCAATTAAGGGCCAGGGAAGGGGAGAACTATAAAATCCAGGTGAGCACCTTAGGAGAATTTAATCCTGAAACCGTACAGATTCTTTTAGATGGAAATGAGAATTTCATGAAGCAAATATCTCCTGGTATTTTTGAATATACCTTTTCTGACCTATCTGAAAACATAGAATTTCAATTGAGATCTACCGAAGTAATCTCACAGGAATACGAACTGGAAGTTATAAAAGTTCCTAAGCTTCTCAATTTTGAAATGGCTATAGATTACCCATCTTATACGGGTTTAAATGATGAAAAACTTTCCGGAACCGGTAATATAACTGTGCCTGAAGGGACTAATATTGACTGGAACTTTAATACTAAAAATACAGGGAACATCAATTTTAAAATACCAGATTCTACAATAGTGGTAGAGGTAGTTGATGATAAAGCCAGCTTTAAAAAGATCCTTGTTTCCAATTTATCTTATTCCGTTAGTGCTTCGAATAAACTAGTTGAAGATTTTGAGAACCTTGATTATACAGTGAATGTCATTAAGGATCAATATCCTGAAATTACGGTTTCATCTCAAAAAGATAGTTTAAGTTTTGATATTCAATATTTTAAAGGAGATATATCAGACGATTACGGTCTAAGGAGACTTGAACTTGTGTATTTCACGGAAGAGAATAAAGAAAAGCCAGATAGGCTTAATATTCCGGTTTCAAAAGAGAGTTTTGACGAGTTTCATTTTAGCTTTCCGGGTAATTTAGAATTGGAGGCTGAAAATAGTTATAGTTACTTTTTCAGGGTTTTTGATAATGATGCGGTGAACGGATCTAAATCTGCCAGGTCTGAAACTTTTACTTATAGAAAAAAGAGCCTTAATGAAATTAAGGATGAAAATTTGCAGGAACAAAACGATGCTATAAAGAATATAGGAGAAAGGCTGGAGGAATATGAAAAGAGCGAGGAGCAACTTAAAGAGATCTCCAATCTTGAAAAGGAAAAAGAGGAACTAAATTATAATGAAAGAAAAAAACTGGAAGAATTCTTAAAAAGGCAAAAGAAGCAGAATGAGATCATGAAGAGTTATTCTGAAAAGCTAGAAAAAAGTCTTCAGAAAAATGACGATAGCGAGCGTTCTTCAATGGAAGAAGAGTTAAGTAAAAGATTAGAGAATAATGAGAAACGGCTGGAAGCAAATGAAGAATTATTGAAAGAGCTGGAGGAATATTCTGAAAAGATCCAGAAAGAAGATCTGGGTAAAAAGCTGGAAGAATTGTCTAAGCAGAATAAAAACAATCAACGGAATCTGGAACAACTTTTAGAGCTTACTAAGAGATATTATGTAGAAGAAAAGAAGCAAAAATTAGCTCGTGATCTGGAAAAGCTTTCTGAGGAGCAGGAAAATTTATCTGAGTCTGAAGATGAAAATACTCCGGAAAATCAGGAGGAATTAAACAGGGAATTCGAAGATTTTAAGGATAAGATGAATGAGCTGGAAAAGGAAAATGAAAAATTAAAGCAGCCTCAGGATCTGGATAGGGAAGAGGTTGAAGAGGAAAGTATTCAGAAAGATCAAAAAGATGCTAAAGAGAATCTGGAACAGAATAACAATTCAGACGCTAAAGAGAAGCAAAAGGATGCGGCCAGGAAGATGAAACAAATGAGTCAGCAAATGCAACAGTCTTCTATGATGCAACAACAGGAACAGTTGGAAGCCGATGCTGAAACCTTACGGCAGATCCTGGATAATTTGATCGTATTTTCTTTTGAACAGGAAGATCTACTGGACGACTTTAAGGTTATTCAGCAGAATAACCCAAAGTATGCCGGCAGATTAAAAGAGCAAAGTAATCTTAGAGAGAACTTCAGGCATATTGATGATAGTCTTTATGCACTTGCCATGAGAAATCCGATGGTGAATGAAGTGATCACAGATAAGCTCACCAATATAGAATTCGACATAGAAAAGTCGATAGAAAGATTATCAGATAACGAAATTCCACAGGGAACCTCTAGTCAGCAATATGTAGTTACCGGGGCTAATGATCTCGCTAATTTGCTCGATCAAATTCTTTCATCTATGCAACAGATGATGGCTAATCCACAAAGTGGAAATGGCAAGGGTGGGGAGGAATTCCAGCTTCAGGATATTATCAAAGAGCAACAGCAGCTCACAGATAAGATGGAAGGGAAATCTAAAGGTAAAGAACAACCTAAAGAAGGGCAGCCCCAGGGAGAAGGTGAAGGTCAAAGTGGCGATCTTTATATAATATATAAGGAACAGCAGATGCTGCGTATGCAGATGGAAGAGTTATTGAAACAGAACGGCATGGAATCTGGTAATAAGGCGGTCGAGGAAATGAAGAAAATAGAGGAGCAATTATTAGATAAAGGTTTTGATCCCGAAACGGCTAAGCGAATGCAGCAACTACAATATGAGTTACTTAAATTTGAGAAGGCACATAAGCTACAGGGTACAGACGATAAACGTAAATCTGAAACGAATAGGCTTGACTATGAAAACAGTCTTCAGAATCAGATTGATAGGGCAAAAGAATATTTTAATTCTACTGAAATTTTAAACAGACAAACCTTACCTTTGCGGCAAATTTACAAAGAGAAAGTAAAGGATTATTTTGGAAAAGGGAGAAATTAATTTTTTCAGTGAAAACGACTTTGTCCTTCAAAAGGAAAATGATTTTCGCAATTGGGTGGATCAGGTAATAGAATCAGAAAATAAGTATGTTGGTGATATCAACTTTATTTTTTGTGACGATGAGTATCTCCATGATATTAATGTAAAATATCTTTCACATGACACCTATACCGATATTATAAGTTTCGATAATTCTATAGGTAATACTTTACACGGTGACATATTTATAAGCACCGATAGAGTGGAGGAGAATTCCTCAAATTTCAACGTAGATTTTATGGAAGAATTAAAACGTGTAGTGATACACGGGGTGTTGCATTTTTGTGGTTATAAGGATAAATCTGAAAGGGATCAAGAGTTAATGCGACGCAAGGAAGAAGAAAAAATGAAATTGTTCCACGTGGAACAATAGCTAAAAATTAGATCAGGATATGTTCGAAAAGCAGTATGATGTTATTGTTGTTGGAGCGGGGCATGCCGGAAGTGAGGCAGCAGCTGCAGCCGCAAATATGGGTAGCAAAACCCTTCTTATTACCATGAATCTTCAAAACATTGCTCAAATGAGTTGCAATCCCGCAATGGGTGGTATTGCCAAAGGGCAAATTGTTAGGGAGATCGATGCGATGGGAGGTTATAGTGGTATTGTAAGCGATACCAGCGCCATCCAATTCAAAATGCTGAATAAATCTAAAGGACCTGCAATGTGGAGTCCTAGAGTTCAAAGTGACCGAATGAGGTTTGCAGAGGACTGGAGAATAAAACTGGAACAAACACCGAATCTGGATTTTTACCAGGAAATGGTTGCCGGTCTAATTATAAAAAATGACAAAGTTGTAGGAGTTAGAACTTCTTTAGGTTTAGAAATTATGGCTAATTCTGTGGTTTGTACTAATGGTACTTTTCTAAACGGATTGATCCATATAGGAGATAAACAATTTGGAGGAGGTAGAGCAGGAGAAAGAGCCGCAACTGGAATTACAAAAGATCTTATCGAAGCTGGTTTTGAAGCGGGAAGAATGAAAACCGGAACTCCTCCAAGAGTGGATGGAAGATCCCTGGATTATTCTAAAATGGTTGAGCAACCTGGAGATGATATACCTGGTAAATTTTCCTATTCAGACGAAACAAAACCTTTAAGTAAACAACGTGCCTGTCATATGACCTACACCTCTAATGAGGTTCATGAAATATTGAAGGAAGGTTTTGATAGGTCGCCAATGTTTAATGGTAGAATAAAAAGTATTGGTCCACGATATTGTCCCTCTATAGAGGATAAAATCAATCGTTTTGCAGATAAGGATAGACATCAACTTTTTGTTGAACCAGAAGGCTGGAATACTGTAGAGGTTTATGTAAATGGATTCTCAACATCGTTACCAGAAGATGTTCAATTTAAAGCACTGAGTTCTGTAGCAGGATTCGAGAATGTAAAATTTTTCCGTCCTGGTTATGCTATCGAATATGATTATTTCCCGCCAACACAATTAAAGCATACACTCGAAACTAAACTGGTTGAAGGTTTATATTTTGCGGGACAGATTAATGGAACCACTGGATATGAAGAAGCCGCTTGCCAGGGAATGATGGCGGGAATAAATGCTGCTTTAAAAGTTCAGGAGAAGGATGAATTTATACTTAAACGTAATGAGGCTTATATTGGTGTTCTTATAGATGATCTTATTACAAAAGGTACAGAAGAGCCATATAGAATGTTTACTTCGCGTGCCGAATACAGGACATTGTTAAGACAGGATAATGCCGATTTCAGGTTAACTGAAAAATCCTATAATATTGGTCTGGCTTCTGAAGATCGAATGAGGAAGATGGAAGATAAAAAAGAGAAATCTTTTAAATTCGTTCAGTTTCTGAAAGATCTTAGTGTAGTTCCCGAAGAAGCAAATCCTGTTTTAGAGAAGAGAAAATCTTCTCCTATGAAACAAAGCGATAAAGTTTTTAAAGTTTTTTCAAGACCTCAGATCACCATGGAAGATGTAAAAAATTTCAGTGGGGTAGAGGAGTTTATTTCAGAAAATGATCTGGATGAAGAAATGATAGAACAGACCGAAATTCAAGTTAAATATTCCGGATACATAGAAAAGGAAAAGAATAATGCTGATAAATTAAATCGTTTAGAGAATATTCGTATTCCGAATAACTTCGATTACTCTAAAATAAAATCTATGTCTTACGAGGCAAGAGAGAAACTGAAAAAAGTTCAGCCGGCAACCATTTCGCAGGCATCTAGAATCAGTGGAGTTAGTCCAAATGATATTTCGGTATTGTTGGTTTATATGGGTAGATAATTATATCACTGTTCCACGTGGAACATAGCAATTTATTTTTGATTTCAACTGTAAATAAATACGATTCTAAAATTGAAAATGATCCTGAAATGGTTTGTAAAGATCATTTGGTTAGTGGGGAGGAATTTCAAATTTTGAAATACGAAGATGGTATTCTAAGAACAGATCCCGTTCCATTAGATCTTTCTAAATATTACGAAAGCGAAGATTATATTTCCCATAGTGATTCCAGGGGTAATCTTCAGGATAAAATATATCAGCTGGTTAAATCCCATATGCTTTCTAAAAAAGCCAGTTGGATTAGAAGGTACTTTAAGCAGGGAACAATTTTAGATGTGGGAGCAGGCACAGGAGAATTTCTTAATAAGATGAAATCTTATCTCTGGAACGTAGAAGGAGTAGAGCCAAATAAAACTGCCAGGGAATTGGGAGTTTTGAAAGGGCTTAATTTAAAAGACGATCTTTCTAAAATTCAGAATAAGAAATTTAAGGTTATAAGCCTTTGGCATGTTCTGGAACATCTACCAGACCTTGAACAAAAGATCAACGAGTTTTATGAACTTTTAGATGACGACGGAATTTTAATTATTGCTGTTCCAAATCATAATTCTTACGAAGCTAACTATTATAAAAAAGATTGGGCTGCCTGGGATGTACCTAGACACCTTTGGCATTTTTCCAGAAAAGGAATAGAAAGAAAGCTATCTGAGAATCATTTTAAACTCATAGATGAGAAGCCATTGAAATTTGATTCTTATTATGTGAGCCTTTTAAGTGAAAAAAATAAAAATTCGAAAACTAATTTTATAAATGCCTTTTATCGCGGATTAGTTTCGAATATCAAGGCCAGAAATTCTGGTGAGTATTCTTCCATCGCTTATTTCTTTAAAAAATCACTCAAAACGTAATTTAAGCCGTTTTTAAGGACTTTCGCTGCTTTGGATATCCGTTATATAGCCTTATTCTGGATACGGCCTGTATTAAGCTTTGAAATCACTTATTTTTAATAAGTATTAATTATATAGAAAATATATTCAATAGTAAATCCTTATATCAATTAAAAATTAGGCTTCTGTACTAAAAATACTTTTATACATTTGCCACACAAAACGAAAAATTATGATCAGAAGATTTATTGGAATTGCAGCAGTTGCAATTATGATGGTTTCATGTAATGAGCAAAAAACAGCTTATGTGGACACTACGAAAATTGTTCAGGAATATAAAGAGATGAAAGATGTGGAGGCAGAGTTCACTTCCAAGTCAGATTCTGTTAGACAACAATTAGATTCCGTAGCGCGTGTTTTCCAACAAGAAGTTCAGGCATACCAGTCTGATATGAATTCAATGTCTGAATCTCAACGTAAGGAGAAAGAGCAGGAGTTAATGCAGAAGCAACAAATGCTTCAACAGCAACAGCAAATGCAAAGCAATCGTTTAAGAGAGCAGAGCAATGTTGTAATGGATTCTATCGTAAATAAGATCAAAGATTACGTAAAAGATTACGGTAAGGATAATGGGTATACTTATATATTTGGTTCTAACGAGAGTGCTAACATTATGTATGCTGAAGAAGGACTTGATATCACTCAGGACATTCTTGAAAAATTAAATGAAGATTACGGTGGAAGCGAAGAAGTGGAAACGGAAACTACAGAGGAAGAAGTAGAAGACTAATCCGGTAGTTTATAGAAAATAAAAAAAGCTTCAGATAATTCTGAAGCTTTTTTTTATGTCTTAAGTTGAAATCCTAGCTCATTATATAAACACCAAACATACAAACGATAAAGTATCCAGTTAAGGTAAAAGCACCGGCGTAATCTTTAGCTATACGCTGACCAAATAATAACATTAATAAAGTGATACATGCAAGCGCACATGAATATAGAGCCAGGGTTGGGTCATTACTAGCTAATATTTTCCAGATACCAGCAACGGCTAAAAGGCCGGTTATGACTTCAATTATTAGAATGATACCAACCATCAAGGGTACAATCCCGGCGAGGATAGTACCAGAAAAATGATCTTTAAGCCATCCAGTATTCCCACCCCAGTCTGATGCTTTATCTATTCCAGATTGTAAAAAAGTGATAATGATAAAAATAAGGATTAATAGTTCAGTTAAATTTGAAGTAATATTTTCCATGTGTTAAGCTGCTTTTTTATGTAAAAATCGGGTTAATTTAATTGAAAGATCGGTCAGGATAATTTTGGCATTTCCATTTCGCTCGATATGATAAATAGCATTTTCAAGAGCTTCTGTAATTTCCATAATATTATTACCATGTACAAATGGCGCAAAATTTTCCAGCTTGAACTTTTCGGCTGAAGGCTCCAGGTAGACCAGGTTCTTAGCCTTATAATTTATCATTAATGACTGCCGGAAAAAATCCATGCAGTATAATAAGAAACTTTTCTGGGTTTCTCTTCCCAGAGCAGCGATTTCCTCACTCCACGCCACTAATTCCAGCACTGTCGCTTTATTCCCTTTCGCTTTAAAGGCACTTCTTATCCAGCTAATGAACCAGGCTTCAAACTGTTCGTCTCCCGCATTTTTATTTAGAATATGAATAGCTTTGGTAAAATCTCCATTTGCCTGGTGTGCAATTTTCCTGGCTATGGAGGGAGTACAATGTTCACGCTCTATTAATGCTTGAGAAATATCTGCTTCACTTAAAGGAGGAAAATGCAGACTCTGGCAACGTGACCTTATGGTTTGAATTATATTTTCTTCATCTTCAGCAACCAGAATAAAAACTGTCTTATTAGGAGGTTCTTCTATTAGCTTAAGCAATTTATTAGAAGCCGCTATATTCATTTTTTCGGCCATCCAGATGATCATTACTTTAAAACCACCTTCATATGCTTTTAAGGAAAGAGATTTCACAATATCCTGAGCCTCATGGACACTTATTTGTGCCTGTTTTTTCTCAACTCCAAGATTTTGATACCAGTCATATAAACTTCCGTATGGGGTGCTTTTTAAAAAGGTTCTCCATTCCTCCAGGAAATGGGATGAAACAGGGTTCTTTTTTACCTTATCATTGTTCGCAACAGGAAAGGCAAAATGCAGATCTGGATGCGAATAATTTTTGAACTTCAAATTGCAGGCTTTAGCCTTTTCATTGTTATTTTCTCCGCCAGAATTATTACATAGAATATATTGAGCATAAGCGATGGCCATAGGTAAAGCGCCACTTCCCGGTTGTCCGGTAAAAAGTTGAGCATGCGGAATTCTATTTCTGTCGGCGGTGGTCGTCAGGTGATTTTTAATGTGTGGAAGACCAATTATTTCGTTAAAAAGCATAGGCAAATATAAAATTATATACGCTTTATTATCTTCGGAAAAATTTATATTTGTAAGAAAGCAATACTATGAAAACTATAGACGATTACAATTTTAATAATAAAAGGGCACTTATACGAGTTGACTTCAATGTTCCGCTGGATGAAGAGATGAAAGTGACAGATGCGAACAGGATTGAAGCTGCTAAGCCTACAATTATTAAAATTCTTGAAGATGGAGGTAGTGTTGTTTTAATGTCTCACCTGGGAAGACCAAAGGGTAAGGAAAGTAAATATTCCCTTCAGCATATAACCAGTAAAGTTTCAGAAGTTATTGGGGTAGAAGTGAAATTCGTTGAAGATTGCGTTGGCGAAGAAGTTGAAAATGCATCTAAGAATTTAGAGCCAGGGCAGATCCTTCTATTAGAAAATCTTCGTTTTCATAAAGAAGAAACAGCAGGTGATGAAGATTTCGCACAAAAGCTTTCGAGGTTGGGTGATATATATGTTAATGATGCTTTTGGGACAGCGCATAGAGCGCACGCTTCTACCACAGTGGTTGCTAAGTTCTTCGAAGAAAAATGTTTTGGTTACCTGTTAGCAAAGGAGATAAAAAGTCTTGATAAAGTGCTAAACAGTACTGAAAAACCGGTTACTGCTGTTCTGGGTGGAGCAAAGGTTTCGTCTAAGATCACTGTTATAGAAAATATACTTGATAAAATAGATCACCTTATTATTGGTGGAGGTATGACCTATACCTTTATTAAGGCTCAGGGAGGCCATATTGGTACTTCTCTGGTAGAAGATGATAAACAGGAACTCGCCCTGGAAATCCTCAAGAAGGCTAAGGAAAAAGGTGTTGAAGTTCATCTTCCTGTTGATTCCATAATCGCAGATAGTTTTTCTGAACAGGCAAGCACGCAAACTGAAGCCGTGGATAATATTCCTGATGGATGGATGGGTCTTGATGTAGGCCCGGAAACTATAAGGAACTTTTCAGATGTGATCAAGAACTCTAAGATCATATTATGGAACGGTCCTCTTGGTGTTTTTGAAATGGATACTTTCGCCAAAGGAACTATTCAATTGGGTGAAGCGATAGTTGAAGCTACAAAAAATGGCGCATTTTCTTTAGTTGGAGGCGGAGATTCTGTTGCAGCTGTTAAAAAATTCGGCCTTGATGATAAGGTAAGTTATGTATCTACCGGTGGTGGCGCTATGCTTGAGATGCTTGAAGGAAAATCCTTACCAGGAATTGAAGCAATTAAAAATTAAAGAGGTACGAAGTTTGATTTCTTTTCGTTTGTTAATGTAAAATGAAAATATGCTGAAGCGAAGATATTTAATGTTGTTACTGCTTGCCGGAATGTCGACCCTGGCTCAGCAGAAAAAGGAAAATGAGCGGGTTGAAAAAGCGAATTTCAGGGTTCAGATATTTCAAAAAAGTGACGACACCGAAATAAAACTTGCCAAACCAGATCCAGAATTCAGAGATAAATTGCCAATTTCTGCAGCGATAAGAGATTCTTCTAAAGTGAAATTGGAGGATCTTCCACAGGCTAAAACATTAGATTCATTATGGAAACTTGAGCTAACAAATTCAGACCTGTTCGAGGAAATGCAGAAAAGTATTCAGGAGCAGGATTATGAAGATGTTGTCTATAAAGAGCTTCCTACAGACACTCTTAAGTCACGTCTTGCAAAATTGAATGCCCGGACTCCATTTAATGTTGAATATAATCCCATTCTTGAAAGTGTTATAAAGTCTTATTTAAAGAGAAATAAGCAAGGGATGGAGCGATTAATGGCTCTTAGTAGCTATTATTTCCCAATGTTCGAGCAGGAACTGGATAAATATGATATTCCGTTAGAGATAAAATATCTTGCTATCGTAGAATCGGCTTTAAATCCTAAAGCTAAATCTCGTGTAGGCGCAACTGGATTGTGGCAATTTATGTTCACAACCGGTAAAATGCACGGTCTGGATGTAAGTTCTTATGTAGATGAACGTATGGACCCGGAGAGATCTACCGAGGCTGCAGCACAATATTTAGCGAGCTTATATAAAGTTTTTGGAGATTGGGACCTTGTTTTGGCATCATATAATTCAGGTCCTGGAAATGTTTCCAAAGCCATTAGAAGAAGTGGTGGTTCTAATGATTACTGGCATTTAAGAAGATATCTTCCACGTGAAACAGCAGGTTATGTGCCTGCATTCCTGGCAACTTTATATCTTTTTGAATATGCAGATGAGCATAATTTTCAACCAAAAAATCCTGATGTAGTCTATTTTGAAACAGATACTATTCAGGTTAAACAATTACTTACTTTCGATCAGATCTCTAAGGTAACTGGCGTGGAAAAGGAAATGCTTCAATTTCTTAATCCGGCTTTTAAATTAGATATCATCCCATTCGTTGAAGATGAAAAGTACAGTCTAAGGCTTCCTAAGCCTGCATCTGGTAAATTCGTGAGCAACGAAAGTGCTATTTACGATTTTGCCGAAAACCAGATAGTTGAAGAGAAAAAAGAACTTCCAAAATACGTAGAAACCAAAGACCGTATTAGGTATAAGGTTAAAAGGGGTGATTATCTAGGCAAGATTGCAGAGCGATATGGAGTTGGTGTTAGCAGCCTTAGGAGATGGAATAATATGCGAGGGAATAATATTCGAGTTGGCCAATATCTTACCATTTACCCTAGTAAACCAGTGGATGTAGTTTCCAGTACATCCTCTTCCGGGTCCAGTAAAGGTTCAGATTCAAGGATCTATACAGTGAAGCAGGGAGACTCTCTATGGAGTATTTCAAAAAAATTCCCTGGAGTTTCGGTACAAAATTTGCGGTCATGGAATGATATGAACACAAATAGTCTTAAACCGGGCATGAAACTTAAGGTTTCCAAAAGTTAAGACGTCTAATCAAAACCGAAAAAATGAAACGTAGCCTAATCCTGCTAGCCAGTATTTTCCTTTTAATCGCCTGTAAGAACGAGAAATCGAAAAAAGAAGATCGAATTCTATCAGATTCTTCAGGAAATATAAACCAGTTAACCGTAGTTATTGAGAATGATCTTTGGGAAGGAGAAGTAGGGGAGGCTATTAGAACTAACCTTGCGGCACCAGTAGACGGCTTGCCTCAAGAAGAACCATTATTCAGCTTAAGCCAGATTCCACCAGAAACATTTACCGGGTTTGTAAGAAACACCCGTATATTTCTGAAAATTGAAAATAACAGCTCTAAAGGGATGAATCTTATTGAAGATGAGTTTTCCAGACCTCAAACAGGTATAGTGGTTATGGGGAGCAATTCTTCAGAACTTATTGATGTTATTAATAAACAGTCAGATTCCATTGTTAAAACCTTTAAGCATACCGAATTAACTGAAAAGCAACGGAGAATTCGTAAGTCGCTGAAAAAAGATGATGCTTTGAGCGAAAAATTCGGACTGAATTTAAAATTTCCTTCTGCATATAGATATGCGAAAGAGGATGAGCATTTTTCATGGATAAGAAAGGAAATTCCTAAAGGGAGTATGGAGATTCTTGTATATGAAGTGCCAATTAATAAATTAGAGAACGATTCTACCGTTATAGCAAATATCATTAAAATGAGAGACTCTATTGGGGAAGCTAGAATCCCTGGACGTCTTGAGGGTTCTTATATGATCACTGAAAAGGCTTATGCTCCTTATTTATTTGAAACGAAGATTGATGGTAAATTTGCCTACGAAACCAGAGGTACATGGGAAGTTGAAAATGATTTTATGGCTGGACCTTTCGTCAATTACGCGGTAAAGGATGAAAAGAATAACAGATTTGTAATTTTAGAAGGTTTTGTATTCTCTCCTTCCAGAGGAAAACGGGATAATATATTTGAGCTCGATGCAATACTGCAATCGGCGAAATTTGACTAAATAAAAAACCCAACTGAAAAGTTGGGTTTTTTATTTTATATATAAGTACGTGTTACTTTTTATCTTCAGCAACCTTCTTATTATTATCTTTTGATGTATCGTTATCGTCATCTTTAGAAGCGTCTTTAAATTCTTTAATTCCACTCCCTAATCCTCTCATTAATTCAGGAATTTTACGTCCTCCGAAGAGCAATAAAATAACTACCACAATTAAAATAATTTGTGGAGCTCCTATAGCCAAAGGCAAAATAAATGCATTCATGTCTTATGATTTAGTTTTACAAACTTAACAAGAATTAACCAATCTAAACGTTAACAAGACAATAAATTGCCTTAAGGAAAATACTCGGTAGAATTCCTTTTCTAGCGATTTATTATAGGTAATTATTTAATTTATCTTTGTATAACCTAATCACGGCTATGGCTCAAAATAAAAACGAGAAAAAGAAGTTCGCTAAGAAATTACTTCATAAATATAGAATGGTAGTTCTTAATGAGGACACTTTCGAAGAGCGTTTTTCATTTAGATTAACCCGTTTAAATGTCTTTGTTACCGTTGGTCTTTCGGCAATTTTCCTCGTGGCGATCACTACAGTACTTATTGCTTTTACGCCTTTAAGAGAGTATATACCGGGATATTCTTCGGCACAATTAAAAGAAGAGGCCGCAAATCTTTCTTATGTTTCAGATTCACTTCAAAATGTGATCAGGTTAAATGATCAATATCTTAATTCTATAAAAAATGCGCTAACCGGGGAACTGGATCTTGATCAATTGAATAGAGATTCGATTCTAAGCGCACCAATTACTGATGCCGAATATGAAGAAATTAACCGTATAAAAGCAGATTCGCTTTTAAGGGAAGAGGTAGAACAGGAGGATAAGTATAATATTTTACCAACGGCAACAGATAATATTAATTTTTCACTTTTTCCTCCGGTGAAAGGAACCATTTCAGACCCATATAGTATAGAGGATAAGCATTACGCAGTAGATGTGGTAACTTCACGTAATGCACCGGTAAAATCTGTCGCTGATGGTCGTGTGATCTTCGCCGAGTGGACAGCTGAAACCGGTTATGTAATTATTATAAAACATAGTTATGGTCTAATTTCGGCCTATAAGCATAACGCTTCTTTATCTAAAGCTCAGGGTGAAATGGTTAGAGCCGGTGAGGTTGTTGCCACTGCCGGAAATACAGGGGAATTAACTACAGGTCCTCATGTTCATTTCGAGTTATGGAACGAAGGTAATCCTGTAGATCCTTCAGAATACATTGATTTCAATTAATATATGTCTATAAAATCATTTGCAGCCAGAATATTTGCTTCTCATATCAGGAAGAAGATCGATAAGTGGGCCGGCAATCCACACGAAACTCAACAAAAAGTTTTTGAGGAACTTATAACCAAAGCCAGGAATACCAGATTTGGTAAGGATCACGGTTTTAGCGAGATAAGTTCACATGAAGATTTCATTAAAAAGGTTCCGGTGAGAGATTACGAGGAGCTAAAAGAATACGTAGATATGATGGTTGAAGGGCAGGAAGATATTCTCTGGCCGGGTAAGCCGTTATATTATGCTAAAACTTCTGGAACAACCAGTGGTGCTAAATATATTCCACTTACTAAGGAATCTATGCCAACCCATATTAATGCGGCTAGAAATGCTATTCTATGTTACATCGCTGATACCGGTAAATCTAAATTTGTAGATGGCAAGATGATCTTCCTTCAGGGAAGTCCTGAGATGGATGAAAAAAACGGGGTGAAATTAGGTCGACTTTCAGGTATAGTTGCTCATTATGTCCCGGGATATTTACAGAGAAATAGAATGCCTAGCTGGGAAACCAATTGTATTGATGATTGGGAAATTAAAGTAGACGCGATAGTTGACGAAACACTTAAGGAAGATATGTCTGTAATTAGCGGGATTCCATCCTGGGTACAGATGTATTTTGAAAGGCTTATTGATAAAACAGGCAAAAAAGTTGGCGAGATCTTTCCCAATTTTGACCTGTTCATTTATGGAGGCGTTAATTATGAACCTTATCGCTCTAAATTTGAAACTCTTATAGGGCGAAAAGTAGATAGTATTGAGCTTTATCCTGCTTCTGAAGGATTTTTCGCTTTTCAGGATAAGCAGGATGTAAAGGGAATGCTGTTGCAACTTGATTCTGGTATGTTCTATGAATTTATTAAAGCAGAAGAATTCTATTCAGAAGATCCTGAAAGGCTTTTATTAAAGGATGTTGAAGAAGGTGTGAATTATGTGATGCTCATTTCATCTTCTGCTGGTTTGTGGGCTTATAATATTGGAGATACCGTTCAATTTACTTCAACAAAACCTTACCGGGTCATAGTTTCAGGTAGAATTAAGCATTTTATTTCTGCCTTTGGAGAACATGTGATCGCGAAGGAAGTAGAAGAAGCGATGCAGGACGCCGTAGCCGAAACAGGTGCTGAAATTAGCGAATTTACCGTGGCGCCTCAGATAAATCCTGAAGGAGAACAACTGCCTTATCACGAATGGTTTATAGAATTTGAGCAGGAACCGGAAGATTTGAATAGATTTGCTGACATTATTGATAGATCTTTACAGAAGCAGAATTCATATTACCTGGATCTCATAGAAGGCCATATTCTACAGAGATTAAAGATCACCAGGATTCCCAGGAATGGCTTTCAGGACTATATGAAATCCATTGGTAAACTTGGAGGACAGAATAAGCTTCCACGATTATCTAATGATCGTAAGATCGCAGATCAACTCAAAGAGATTATTTAAAAAACTACTATGTCGATATTAAAATTACAGGGACGAACTAGAGCACAGGAGAGTTCTGGAGCTATAGAACGCATGTACATAACCATGAGACACCTCTTTAACAGAGGATTCTACAAGCCTATGGGTGTTTCAGGAGATACTTTAAGAGAATCACTTTTAACCTTAAGGCCGGAAATTTATGGTTCTATTGCTAACGATAAAGCAGAACTGGAAGGATTGTTATATGTAATAGACAGGCTTCCACATGGAATTGAAGAATGTCGTTTTATTAATCTAACCAGTGATGAAGGCTACGGAAATTCACATTTTAAGCCTATAGTTCCGCCAAAAAGGAGAAGGAATTGTTATAGGATAGATGATGAACAAATGAATATTGAGATCACCAGAGGGAGATCTGAAATTTATGATATTCTCACCCACCTAACTTTTCTTTTTGTAGAATCTCACAAGATCATGAAGAGGGTTCTTATAGACGAAGATGGCAGTGTAAATCGTGATTGGGAAAAGCTGGAATTTGCGGTTAAACACCAGGGAGACCTTACCCAGGCTCAGCGTGAAGTGGCTCTAACTCATACCGCGAGTATCTTAGGAAGAACATTTCATGAGATCTCCAATCTCTATCCAAAGTTCTCTACACCCAATAACCCAGATCGTTTTCTAAGAATTATATGGTCACTTGGGAATATGGCTATCAGGGAAGGGGTTAAAAATGAAAAACGAATTATCACCTTTAGTCCGGTGCTAAGAGAGCGCCTTGGACACCATATTCATGGAGAGATTTGGGCAAATGACATCAAGAGTTGCCTGAAGGAAAATAATCTAATGGATCGCCCGCTACATATTATTAGTGCGAACATGCACAGTGTAATGAACACCCTATACACTCCTTACGCTCTTAAGGCAGAACTTAAAAAGAAAAAAGCTCTGGATATTTATGAAGAATTAAGTGATAGTGGGAATGGTTCGCTTAGAAATAAGGTTAATAAAGCCGCATTAGATAAGGGCATGTTCTTTATAGAAGATAAAAGTGGAACCAATATAGATGTGCAGATCTTTGATACTGCAAAACTGGAAGAAGGTTTTAATAACACGAAATTCAGTGATCTTAAGCCGGAAGAGAAACCTGTTATTATTGTAATGGATTATGCATTTGGAGAGCAGGCCTATGAGACTATGGATGAGTTACTGAAGCCATATAGTCTGAAAGATGAAGATCTGAAGATGAACGTAAAATCCATTTCAATTATGGGTAAAGCGGGAATTCTAGAAGGTGGTAAAGGCGATATTATGATTCCTGATGCTCACCTTTTTGAGGGTACGGCAGATAATTATCCGTTTGAAAATCAGCTGAAAAAATCTGATCTTGAAGGGCACGATATTAATGTTGTTGATGGAGCGATGATCACAGTACTGGGAACTTCACTTCAGAATAAGGATATATTAAGGTTTTTCCATGATTCTACATGGAATGTCTGCGGATTGGAAATGGAAGGAGCTCATTATCAAAAGGCAATCCAGGCTGCTTCCAGGCTTAGACGTAGCATTTCTGAAGATGTGAAGGTAAGATATGCATATTATGCTTCAGATAACCCGCTGGAAACAGGAAGTACGCTGGCATCTGGAGGACTGGGAACTTCTGGGGTTAAGCCTACATATCTTATTACTGAAAAGATACTGGATCAAATTTTTAATTCTTAAAGAAATATAATGCAGGTAGAAGAAACACCTTTAAAAGATTGTTTTCTTGTAAAACCTCGAATTTTTGAAGATCACCGGGGAATTTTTCTAGAAACTTACCACAGGGAGCGTTTTGCTGAACTTACCGGGATAGACACAGAATTTGTCCAGGATAATCAATCGGTTTCCTCTTTCGGTGTGTTAAGGGGAATACATTACCAAAAAGGAGAATTTGCCCAGACCAAACTGGTTAGGGTGATCTACGGAAAAGTACTGGACGTAGTGGTAGATTTAAGACCAGGTTCGCCTACTTTCAAAAAAACGTATAAGGCGATTCTTGATGATAAAAACCTTCATCAACTTTATATTCCAAAAGGTTTTGGCCATGGATTTTTAACCCTTTCAGAAAAGTCGGTGTTTGCATATAAGTGCGATGATTATTATAAACCTGGATCTGAAGGTGGGATTATTTTCAATGATCCAGACCTGAATATTGATTGGGACTTTCCAACCAAAGAAATGATCCTGTCTGACAAAGACAGAATTCAACCAACTTTTAAGGAAGCATTTGGATGAAAACCATTTTAGTAACGGGTGCAAATGGACAGTTGGGCCAATGTTTACAAAAACATTCAAAGAAATACCCCAATTTTACCTTTCTATTTTGCAGCTCTAAGGAACTGGATATTACTTCGAAGGAGGACCTGGAGGTCTATTTTCAGAATCACGAAATAGACTATTGCATTAACGCTGCGGCATACACAAATGTTGAGCAGGCCGAAAATGAAAGGGAAAAAGCTTTCCTGGTAAATGCTGAAGGGGCAGAGAATATAGCTGCCATCTGCAAGGCAAATAATGCGATATTAATCCATATTTCTACCGATTATGTTTTCAACGGAAAGGCTAATGAACCTTATAAGGAAACAGATGAGGTTGGGCCTATAAATGTTTATGGAGCGTCTAAATTGAAAGGAGAGGAGGGAATAACTTCAATCCTGAACGAACATTTCATTTTTCGAACCTCATGGTTGTATTCAGAATTCGAACACAACTTTTATAACACTATTCAAAGAAAAGCTGATGAAAAGGCTGAATTGAATATTACAACTTCTCAATTGGGAACTCCTACCAATGCTAATGATCTGGCAGAATATATTCTCGATATCATTAATTCTGGATCCACAGACTATGGTATTTACCATTTTAGCAATGAGGGAGAAGCTACCTGGTATGATTTTGCTGAAGAGATCCTGGATTATTCTGAAAAAAGAGACAGAGTTATATTGAATAAAACAGGTTTTTTTAAGACCTTGGCAGAGAGGCCTGAATATAGCGTACTTTCAAAGGAGAAAGTTATAAATCATTTCGGACCGATAAAAGATTGGAGAATTAGTCTGCATCAACTTATTGATGAAAAATGATTAATTTTTAATCAATTTTACC
This sequence comes from Christiangramia echinicola DSM 19838, assembly GCF_000423065.1. GTDB lineage: Bacteria > Bacteroidota > Bacteroidia > Flavobacteriales > Flavobacteriaceae > Christiangramia > Christiangramia echinicola. The sequence goes on along the minus strand of NZ_AUHG01000010.1, from coordinate 284,763 downwards.
ACTATGGCTAAAAGAATATTGATTACCGGTGCTGCCGGATTTTTAGGTTCACATCTATGCGACCGCTTTATTAAAGAAGGTTTTGAAGTGATTGGAATGGATAATCTAATCACGGGTGACCTAAGAAATATAGAACACCTTATCAAGAATAAAAATTTCGAATTCCATCACCATGATATTACAAAGTTTGTACATGTGGCCGGGGAGCTCGATTATATTCTGCATTTCGCATCTCCGGCGAGCCCGATAGATTATTTAAAGATCCCTATTCAAACTTTGAAAGTTGGTTCTATAGGAACTCTGCATTGTCTAGGTCTTGCCAAAGAAAAGAATGCCCGAATCTTGATAGCATCAACTTCTGAAGTCTATGGAGATCCTTTGGTGCATCCTCAAAATGAGGAATATTACGGAAACGTAAACGCTATTGGTCCACGTGGAGTTTATGATGAAGCAAAGCGTTTCCAGGAATCTATAACCATGGCCTATCACAGGTTTCATGGCTTAGAAACCAGAATTGCACGGATCTTTAATACCTATGGCCCAAGAATGAGGCTCAATGATGGCCGCGTAATACCGGCGTTTATTGGTCAGGCGTTAAGAGGAGAGAACCTAACCGTATTCGGTGATGGTACCCAAACCAGGTCATTCTGTTTTGTAGATGATCAGGTAGAAGGTATCTACAGGTTGCTTTTAAGTGATTATTCAGACCCTGTAAATATTGGAAACCCTCATGAAATAACTATTCTAGACTTTGCTAAAGAGATCATTAACCTTACCGGGACAGATCAGAAGATAGTTTATAAAGAACTTCCCAAGGATGACCCTATGCAAAGGCAGCCGGATATCACCAGGGCTAAAGAGATCCTAAACTGGGAGCCCAAAGTTAGCAGGGCAGAGGGAATGAAGATCACCTATGAATATTTCAAAGGTCTTAGTGACGATGAACTTCAAAAAAGGGAGCACAAGGATTTTTCAGAACACATTAGAAGGTAGTGATGGAAAATAACGGATTGGTTTCAGTGATAATGCCGGCTTATAATTCGGCAGATTTTATTTCTGAATCTATCCAATCTGTAGTCGCTCAAAGTTATGTGAACTGGGAACTTTTAGTTATAGATGATGCTTCAATAGATTCTACAAAGGAGATCATTCAGCAATTCGCCGAAAAAGACGCCCGAATTTATCTTTTAGCAAACGCAGTTAATAAAGGAACCCATCACACCCGTAATAAGGGAATTAAAGTAGCTCAGGGAGATTTTATAGCGTTCCTGGATGCAGATGATCAATGGAAGCCTGAAAAGCTTAAAAAGCAGTTAGATCTTCTTACACGCGAAAATATAACGGCCTGTTTTTCCAGTTATGAGCTGATCTCTAAAAATGGAGACAAATTGAACAAAAAGATACAGGCTTTACCAATTCTTACTTACGATAAACTTCTAAAAGCAAATTATGTAGGAAATCTTACCGGGATTTACAGTGCTAAAGCCCTGGGGAAAATATATTGTCCTGAAATTTCAAAAAGGCAGGATTGGGTCTTATGGCTGAAAGTGATCGAAAAGGGAGGTCCCTTAACTGGAATTCAGGATTCTCTGGCAATTTACCGGGTAAGAAAAAATTCAATTTCAGGGAATAAAGTTGAAATGTTGAAATATAACTTCAATGTATATCATAAGATCTTGGGCTATGGTCTCTTCACAAGCGTATGGAAAATGTTAGTTTTTCTCAACGAGCAGTTCTTTGTGAAGACTAAGCAGATGAAAACTATGAAAGTTGAGAAGTAAACTGTTTTAACTTTCCGCTTCCACTGCGCTTTAATATATCTTTCCTTTCAAATACGATCCTAAGATCTTTTCCCACGTATGTTCCTACCGCCTCAAGAATCTTACTTTTTTGATCTGAAGAAAGTTCGTTTAAACTAACATATTCAATTTTGAATTCATTGATCTTCGTCTGGATGATCACAAACTCCTTGATGTTTCCATTATCCTCAATGATAGTTTTAGTAACGTAGTAAAAAGTTAATCCCGGTACTACTTTGCCATCAGGAAGCCTGGCGATATCATTGGTTCTACCAATAAGTTTTTCCAGAATTGGTTTTTTGAGCGTGCTTTTAGTAGAAAGGCATCCAATATCACCAATATCATAGCGAATCATAGGATGAGCCTTGTTGTAAAGTGAAGTAATAACCACCCGACCTTCCACACCGTAGGGCAGAATCTTATCCTTTTCGTCCAGAATTTCAATATAAAGATCTTCAGAATTTACGATCCAGTGATTTTCTGAATCTTCAAAAGCGATCAACCCAACTTCACTCGCTCCGTATTCATTAATAACTGGTACACCCAGAGCCTGCTCAATGAGCTGCTTATCTTTTTCAAAAAGCCTTTCAGAAGTAACAATGCAGATTTTCAAACTAGGGCAGTGTTCCTTGAGAATAATGCTCTTATCTTTTAGAAACCTTGCAAATAATACAATTGCACTGGTATAACCATTAAGGTAATTGAAATCTGATTTTTTAAAACGCTCCAGAAAAATCTCCATTTTCTTTTCGCTGAGGTCGAAAATATTAAAACGCCTACGTAAACTTATCCTGTCTTTTAATCGTTCCTGAACATTTCCGTAGAAATCCAGCGGAATACCGTAAAATCTCGCCTGTAGTGATTTATTCAGGTCTATATCATACCAGTTATACCTGTCCTGAAAACCAGCCCAGCTTAAAGCATGGGCAAACCGGTTCTTGGCAAAAATAAAAGGATGACCGCTGCTTCCAGATGTTTTTCCAATATAAGCCGTCTTGGTATTATAAGTGGAACTTAGACGATCTTTCAGCGGTTGCTGAAGATCAGATTTTTTCATTATCGGCACATGTTCCCAATTGTCAAATCCTTCCCACTTGAAGAATTCCCTGTAAAATGTATTATGCTGTATATGATAATCTATAATGGAATTCCTTCGTTTTCTCTGGAATTCAGCATAGTGTTCTTCCGGAATACTTTGAATTTTTTCCAGGGTACTTTGTGCCCTTTTTATCGGGAATTTATTAAGCTGTAAAGAAAGTTTAAACCAATCCAAGGGCAGAAAAGCTTTTTTAACGAATTTATTCGTGCTTCAATTTACAAACAATTATTTTTGAAGCAATAATTTAAAACACAACTAATGAATATTCTAATCCTTGGCTCAGGTGGGCGTGAACATACTTTTGCTTATAAGATCGCTCAAAGCAGTAAATGTAGTAAGTTATTCGTAGCGCCGGGGAATGCTGGAACTTCCCAGGTAGCCGAGAATCTGCAATTAAATCCTATAGATTTTGCTGCCGTTGGTAATACAAGTTTAGAGAAGAATATTGATATGATCGTGGTTGGTCCCGAAGATCCTTTAGTAAAAGGGATCGTGGATTATTTTGCCAATGATGACCGGTTAAAGAATATACAGATCATAGGTCCTTCCAGTCGTGGAGCACTATTAGAGGGAAGCAAGGAAAGAGCTAAAGAATTTATGGCTATGCATAAGATCCCTACTGCTGCCTATGAAAGCTTCAGTTATGAAAGTCTTGGTGCGGGTAGGAACTTTCTGGAAACACTAAATCCTCCATATGTTCTAAAAGCTGATGGATTGGCCGCGGGTAAAGGTGTTTTAATTATAGATGACCTGGAAGAAGCTAAGAAAGAGCTGGAGAATATGTTGTCTGGAAAATTTGGTGCTGCCAGTGAAAAGGTGGTGATAGAAGAGTTTCTTGACGGAATAGAGTTAAGTGTTTTTGTACTTACCGATGGTAAGAACTATAAAATTCTTCCCACAGCAAAAGATTATAAAAGAATAGGCGAAGGAGATACAGGATTAAATACAGGCGGGATGGGAGCTATTTCTCCGGTTCCATTTGCAGATGAAACCCTGATGAATAAGATCGAGGAAAGGATAGTTAAACCTACGGTTAACGGGTTACTTGAAGAAGAAATAGACTATAAAGGCTTTATTTTTATTGGTTTAATAAAAGTTAATAATGAGCCTTATGTAATTGAATATAATGTTAGGATGGGTGATCCTGAAACTGAAGTTGTTCTTCCAAGAATAAAGACAGACCTGGTAGGACTTTTTGAAAGTACCTGGAAAGGCGATCTTGATAAGGTAAATCTTGAGATAGATGAAAGATCGGCAACTACCGTGATGATGGTTTCTGGAGGATATCCTGAATCCTATCAAAAAGGAAAAACTATTTCCGGTTTAGACGATATAAAAGATTCTATCGTTTTCCATGCCGGGACTAAGATTGAAGACGGTGAAATTGTAACTAGTGGAGGCCGGGTTATTGCTTTAACCTCCTTTGGGGAAGATTACAAAAAGGCACTAAAAAAATCTTACCAAAGTGCAGAAAAGCTGCAATTTGATAAGATGTATTTTAGAAAAGATATAGGGTTCGATTTATCCTAAGAAAGAGTGAGAAGTAGATTCTCTGTTTTCTTCATTTCTATCGTTGAAAATCTTTAATTGCTTCATCCAGTATAGAAAAGCTAAAAAACCAACGATCATAAATACCCAGTTAAGGATATTTGCAAGAAACCACGAATCTAACTCAAGAGCTCGTAATGCATCTAGAGGATAAAAAAGTATATTTTCAAAAACCCACTGTATTCCCTCAAAAAAATCTTTCATTGTCTGAACTTTATTTGTGATTACAAAAATATAAAAAACCCTAATGCTAACAAGCTTTTTTAGCAAATCGAAGCCTTTTAACCTTGCCGCCATCATTTTATTGATGGGTCTTTTCTACATAGGCGCCAATTTTACTCATTGGGAAAATGGTTTTAACTGGTTAGAATTTCTTGAAAAACTCGGTGTTCTTTTAATTCTGGTTTTAAGCCTGTTGGTATTGAACTTCATTGCAAAAAAGAATGAGCTAACCAAGAGAAGTGCTTATAAAACATTGTTGTTCACGTTATTCTGTATTTCCTTTTTCAGTCTTTTACGCAATGAATCTATTATCATTGCCAATTTATGTGTGCTTTTTGGTCTAAGGAGGATTATAAGTTTGAAATCACATATCTCGGTTCAGAAGAAAATATTTGACGCCACTTTCTGGATTTGTATAGCCACCTTGTATCATTTCTGGTCTGTTTTATTTCTAGCTCTGGTATTCTTTGCGATCCTTAATTTCTCTTCAGCTTTTAAGAACTGGTTAATTCCATTTATAGGATTTCTGGCAGTAACTTCGCTTACAATATGCTTCCATTTAATTGCATATGATGAATTCTACACATTTTCAGACTGGTTCCAGGCGAGTAACTTCGATTTCTCAAAATACGGCGAGTTAAGAATGCTCATCCCGTTAAGTATTTTTCTAGGCTTACTCATTTGGACCTTATTTCAATACTTTTCAGCAATTCAAAAAGCCAGTATTACGAGGAGACCGGTTTTAAGTATGATATTATTTGGTTTAGCCATATCGGCAGCTGTTGCTATATTTTCACCAACCAAGAATGGAAGTGAACTTATATTTTTCTTTATTCCGTTAAGTATTATTGCATCAAATTATTTTGATAGTAAAAAGGATAAGATCTTTAAAGAGATCATTCTGGCAACATTAATATTAATGCCGATAATCGTGGCTTTTTTCGTTTAATTAGGAATGATTGCAACCGGTAGCAGTCCTACTCTTTTTAAAAATAATATCTTTGCAGGGACTTTTATGATCTATAAAAGCAGCTTAAGAACAAAAAAGAATTAGTACAAAAAATACCATATGTTTTCAGATAAGGCAAACACTATTTTTAGAGAGGTAATAAAGAAATATCATGAAATTGACAGTGTAGATCAGGAGTTTAAGAATCCTTATGATGCTGAAAAGAACACGATAGAACATCTATTATATAGAAAATGCTGGATTGATACGGTACAATGGCATTATGAGGATATAATTCGCGACCAGAATATAGATCCTGTCGCGGCTCTTGAATTAAAGAGAAAAATTGATGCCTCTAACCAGGATCGTACAGATACTGTAGAATATATTGATAGTTACTTTCTTGAAAAATACAAAGATGTACAGCCAAACACAGATGCTAAAATAAATTCTGAAAGTCCAGCATGGGCTATAGACAGGCTTTCTATTCTTGCTTTGAAGATTTTTCATATGGATGAAGAGGCGAAACGCGAAGATGCATCTCAGGAACACCAGATGAAGTGTAAGGCTAAGTTGGATGTATTACTGGAGCAAAGAGTAGATCTTTCTAAGGCGATAAATCAACTACTAGAAGATATAGCCAAGGGTGAGAAATACATGAAGGTTTATAAGCAGATGAAAATGTATAATGATGATGAGTTGAACCCGGTACTTCGAGGAAATAAATAATTTTATGAATAGATCTGGCAATTCTTTAGCTGAAAATCAGGGAAAAGGAATGCATATTTTAGTGATCCGTTTCTCTGCAATGGGAGATATAGCTATGATCGTTCCTGTTTTAAGTGTACTGGTAAAGAAATATCCCCAGCTTACAATTACGGTTCTTACACGTCATTTTTACGCGCCACTTTTTAGCCATATCCCGAATGTTAGAATATATGAGGCAGATCTTGAGGGAGTTCATGACGGAGTTCTTGGGCTTGGTACACTTGCCCGTGAGTTGAGGGAAGAGGAAATAGATGCGGTTGCAGATCTTCATGATGTATTAAGAACAAACGTTTTAAAATCTCTTTTCTTTTTCTACGGAATACTTTTTAAACAGATTAATAAAGGAAGGCCTCAAAAAAAGGCGTTGACCAGGGAAAATAATAAGGAATTCAAACAGCTAAAATCTACCCATCAGCGTTATGCAGATGTTTTTGAAGAGTTGGGATTTCCAATAGATCTTTCTGATTATACCCCCCCTCCCAGAAGGGAATTGTTGCCTAAGGTTTATGAAGTAATGGGTAAACAGTCCCAGAAATGGCTTGGTTTAGCGCCATTTGCGCAACATGATTCCAAGTGCTATCCTAAAGATCTTATGGAAGAGGTATTAGCTGAACTTTCTTCCAGAGGCAATATCAAGATTATCATGTTTGGTGGTGGAGATGCTGAAAAGGAGCAATTAGAAGAATGGGAAAACAAATTCAGTAATTGTATTAGTGTAGTAGGTAAACTAAGATTCTCTGAAGAATTGAGCTTAATATCCAATCTTGATGCGATGTTGTCTATGGATAGTGGTAATGCTCATCTAGCTGCTATATTCGGAATTCCGGTAATTAGTATCTGGGGGGTAACGCATCCATTTGCAGGATTCAGGGCTTTTAATCAGCCTATGGAGAATTGTATTTTACCCGATCTGGAGAAATATCCCAAGATCCCGACTTCGGTATATGGAAATAAAGTTCCGGAGGGCTACGAAGATGTTATGCGCAGCATTCCTCCGGAAAAAGTTGTTCAAAATGTACTGGAGAATCTTTAAGACTTAAACGTCGTCAAAATCTACTTTCAGAGTAGGAGTAGTTGGGTGAGCCTGGCAGGTAAGCACAAAACCTTCTTCGATCTCTTCGTCTGTAAGGATCTGGTTCTTGCTCATTTCAGCCTTACCTTCAGTAATTCTAGCCATACAGCTGCTGCAAATACCACCCTGACAGGAGTAAGGTACATCAATATCATTTTCCAAAGCAATATCAAGCACTACCGCTTTTCTATCCATTGAGAAAGTATAGTCCTCATCATCTACGGTAATAGTAACAGCAGTTGCACCATCAGTATCGCCCTGTATCTCTTTTTCTTCCTCGGTAGTAGTGAAAAGCTCGAATAGGATATTTTCCTTCTGAACTCCGTTTGTAGTTAAAACTTCAGAAACATGGTTTATCATTGATTCGGGTCCACATAAATAGAACTTATCAAAAGGATGGTCCTTGAACTTATTCTTAACTATATAATTCACCGTGCTGGTTTCAATACGCCCAAAATGAGCATTGTCTTCACGGGTCCTGCTATAAATGAATTCCACAAATAACCTGTGAGGGAATTCAGCCTGAAGTTCCAGAAGCTCTTTGAAGAAAATTGTGTCATCTACAGATTTATTCCCATAGGTAAGCACAAATTTACTGTGAGGCTCATCTCTAAGTACTGTTTTTATGATCGAAAGTACCGGGGTAATTCCACTTCCTGCAGCAAAAGCAGCATAATTTTTTATTTCTGAACCAGGTTCAAATAAAAATTTACCTTCAGGTGGATGTACATCCAGAACATCACCGGCCACAAGTTTATTATTTGCAATTACAGAGAACCGGCCCCCTTCAACCTCCTTAACCGTTACCTTGAATTCATCTGAATTAGGAGCGGAACAAAGAGAATATGCTCTTCTCAATTCTTCACCGTCTGCTTCGGTCTTAATAGTAATATATTGCCCTGCAGAAAAACTAAATTCCTCTTTTAGATTTTCAGGGATCTCAAAAGATAAACTTACCGCCTGGGAAGTTTCGCGAATTATTTCCTTTATTTTTAGCGGATAGAACTTACTCATTATTTTTTATTTGTGCGCAAAAATACAAAGTATGGTGGTTTTAGAAATGTAACAAAAGTTTAAATTTCAATACCAATTAATTAAATACAGTATTTATGTTCAAAAAATTTGCCTGGCTGGAGTGGAAATCCTTTCTGAGATCTGCCAGTTTTGGAAAAAGTTTAGGCCTTAAGATTCTAATGGTATTTCTGGCTTTATACTTTTCAGCCATGTTTCTTTTCTTTGGGGTAGCTCTTTTTCCGCTTCTTAAAGAATTATTTCCAGGGCAGGATCCATTAGTGATCGTGAACAAATTCGCCCTGGTATATTTCACATTCGAATTAATCTTCAGGTTTGTTCTTCAAAGCTTGCCGGTAATGGATATAAAACCTTTAATGGTCTTACCTTTTAAAAAAACCAAGGTTGTAAATTTTGTACTCGTAAAGTCATTATTTTCCTTTTATAACTTTCTGCCCTTATTATTGATCATTCCTTTCGGATTATTCTGTATTCTGAAAGAAGGTTATAGTACCTCTGGAATGATTGGCTGGATGGTGGCTATGTATGCTACCACCTTATGTATGAATTTCTTCAATTTTATAATTAAGAAGCGATTCACAGAGAATCTGAAAGCTTTGATACCTATTGTAGCTGCAGGAGTTATAATAGCATTACTGGATTATCTGGACTTATTTGATCTTACCGGCTACTTTGGACAGTTGCTTAATTACCTTGTTTTGAATCCTTACCTGGCCGTTGTTCCATTAGTCTTGTTGGTTATACTTTACTTTTGGAACCATCAGAATCTCAAGGGGAAATTTTATCTGGATGCAGATCTTAAAGGTAAGAGTAAAGCTGCAAACACCAGGGAGTTTGGTTGGACCAAAAGGTTTGGCAGCATCGCGCCTTTTCTGCAGCAGGATCTAAAACTTATCTGGAGAAATAAAAGACCTAAAACTACTATATACCTCTCGTTTATTTTCCTGGCTTATGGACTAATTTTCTATCCTAATGATACATATCAGGATATGCCGGCATTTTTTGTTTTCGTGGGAATATTTATAACGGGCATTTTCATGATCAACTTCGGGCAGTTTATACCTTCCTGGGATGCATCTTATTATTCCATGATCATGGCTCAGAATATCCCAATGCGACAATATCTGGCTTCAAAAATGGGACTTATTACTGTTAGTGTGGTAATTCTTGCCATTCTATCTACCCCTTATGTTTATTTTGGCTGGAATATTTTATTGCTGAACCTGGCTTGCGCGCTGTACAATATGGGGGTAAATATCCCTCTATTACTATATTCCGGATCATTTAATAAAAAAAGGATAGACCTGGATAAAAGTCCGTTTATGAACTATCAGGGGACCGGTGCTTCACAATGGCTGGTAGGTTTACCATTAGTATTGATCCCGATTTTCTTTTTCTGGATCTTGAATAAATTTATTAGTTACGAGGTAGCTGTTGGTTTTCTGGCTGGGCTAGGAGTAATAGGCTTAATATTAAGGCCTGCTTTACTTACCTATCTTGCTCAAAGATATCGCAAAAGGAAATATGTAATGCTACAAGGATTTAAACAAAAAGGAGACTAAAAAAATTAAAATGATCACAGCAACAAATCTTTCAAAAGTATACAATGGCACTAAGGTGCTGGATATAGAACACCTGGATATTCCTTCAGGGCAAAATTTTGGTTTAGTAGGAAATAACGGAGCGGGAAAAACGACATTTTTCAGCCTATTGTTAGACCTTATTCAACCTACCACGGGGAATATTTTTAATAAAGATATTACCGTTAGTGAAAGCGAAGACTGGAAACCTTTTACAAATTCTTTCATCGATGAGAGTTTTTTGATAGGTTATCTTACCCCAGAAGAGTATTTCTATTTTATTGGTGAATTAAGGAACCGGAATAAAGCAGATATCGATTCCTTTCTTATGCAATTCGAAGATCTTTTTAACGGTGAAATTATTGGCCGAAAGAAATATCTGAGAGACCTTTCTAAAGGCAATCAGAAAAAAGTGGGAATTGTGGCAGCGCTAATAGGAAATCCTGAAGTTGTTATTCTGGATGAACCTTTTGCAAATCTTGATCCTACCACCCAGATAAGACTGAAGAAATTACTGAAGGATCTTTCTCAAACTACAGGAACCACGGTTCTTATTTCCAGCCATGATCTAATACATGTGACTGAAGTCTGTGAACGTATCGTAGTTCTGGATAAAGGAGTGATTGTTCGTGATCTTGAGACTTCTGAGGCTACTTTGAATGAACTTGAGACCTACTTTTCAGCAGAGATTGCCGAAAGCTAGGGGATCCATCTTATTGGACTTTAGAAAAAGAAGTTTACTTTTACATACTAAACTAGCTGTATCAAAGTTATTCATGATACCACAAAAGGTTCATTTTGAATACGTTTACTCGTTATACCCTTTTTCTGTTGCTTTCGGCGGCAATTTTTAGCTGTTCCAGAAAGAAAGACACGTTTATTAACCGGAATTATCATGCGATAACTTCTGAATATAACACCCTGTATAACGGTCAGTTGGCTTTTGAGCAGGGGAGGGAAGAGATCAATCAGAACTACGCCGATAACTACTGGGATATTTTACCAATTGAACGACTGGATGTAGATGATAAGATCCTGCTTCCAGACAGTATTCGAAATCAGAATTTCGGAATAGCAGAGGAGAAGGCTGTAAAAGCCATCCAGAAACATTCCATGCAGATTAGTGGTAAAGAACGAAATCCACAAATGGATGAGGCCTATATGCTACTGGGTAAATCACGGTATTTTGACCAGCGTTTTATTCCGGCTCTCGATGCCTTCAACTATATTCTTTACAGGTATCCAGCAAGTGATAATATTAATCATGCCCGTATCTGGCGGGAAAAGACCAATGTTAGTATAGGGAATGAAAAGTTGGCTATTAAAAACTTAAAAAAGATCCTTGATTCAGACAGGTTAAAAGAACAGGATCTGGCAGATGCAAGTGCCAGTCTTGCCCAGGCTTATATAAACCTTAATCAGATAGATTCGGCTGTAGCCCCATTATATAACGCGGCAGATTTTACTGATATCAATGCTGAAAAGGGTCGGTATTTCTATATTCTGGGACAACTACATAACCGTTTAGGTGAAACTTCAACGGCAAATGCTGCTTTCGATGAGGTGATAGATCTTCATAGAAAGTCACCAAGGATTTACTATGTGAACGCATATGTCCAGAAGGCGAGAAACTTTGATTTCAACTCAGGTAACAATCAGTATTTGCTTGATCTGTTAACAGAATTGGAGCAGGATAGAGAAAACAGGCCTTATCTGGATAAGATTTATTTTCAGCTAGGAGAATATTACAACAGACTGGATTCTACAGATCTTGCTTTAGAATATTACAATAAATCGCTGAGGTCACCATCCAGCGATATTTTTCTAAAGTCTGTAAATTATGAGATCCTTGCTAATATCAATTTTGACCGTGCACGCTACCAGGATGCCGGGAAATATTATGATAGCACGCTTACATATATGTCTCCAAATTTGCTGGAATACAGAACTATCAAAAAGAAAAGGACCAATCTGGATGATGTGATCAAATATGAGCAGATTGCAGAGGAAACCGATAGTATCCTGAGATTGGCCGGGTTGCCTGACGAGGAACGTTTAGCATATTTCACTACCTATACAGATGATCTAAGAGCGAAAGCTTTAAAAGATATTGAAGAAGGACAATTGCCGGTATATACCGCCAGTATTGGGTCCCAGAATAACTTCCCATCTGCTGGAGCACCACCTGCGGGACAGGGGAATACATTTTATTTTTATAATCCTTTAAGAATTTCGAGAGGAGCACAGGAATTTCTAAGAGTTTGGGGAAGTAGGGAATTAAAAGATAACTGGAGATGGGGATCAAATGCATTAAATCAAAGCTCGGTTAATGCACAGGAAACTTTGATGGATATCAACCTTGACAACGATCCTCTTTATGACCCTATGACTTATGTGGAACAGATTCCGGGTGAACAATCTGTTCTTGATAGCCTGGCAACTCAAAGGAACCTGGCTTATTTTCAATTAGGGGTAATTTACAACGAGAATTATAAGGAATATGACCTTGCTGCCGAGAGACTGGAGTTTCTTCTGGAAAACGATCCCCAGGAGCGCTTGATCCTTCCGGCAAAATATAATTTATATAATATTTATGCTGCGCAAGGAAGAATTCAGGATCAGGAAGCGATTAAGAATGATATACTTCAGAATTATTCAGATTCACGATATGCAGCATTTATAATAAATCCTGAAAGTATTCAAAGAGATGAGAATAGTCCTGAAGTATTATATAATGCACTTTATAAAAAATATGAAGTCCAGGATTATCAGGAAGTGATCGATAAATCTAATGAGTATGTTTCCAGATTTACAGGAGATCCTATAGTGCCGAAATTTGAATTGTTAAAGGCTCGTGCTGCTGCAAGACTGATGGGGGTAGATGCGTATGAACAGGCATTGAATTATGTAGCTTTTACCTATCCTCAGACTTCTGAAGGCAAAAAAGCACAGGATATTATAAATACCAGTATTCCGGAATTGAAGGCTTTAGAATTTACTAAAGACAGTTTACAATCTAATTTCAAGCTTGTCTACCCAGTAGAAAATCCTGTTGATGGGGAAGCAGAGGAATTAAAGGAAACTATTGAAAAGGCTTTGTCAGAATTAAATTACAACAAACAAACAGTTTCTATCGATGTTTATGATGTTGAGCAAACTTTTGTTGTTGTTCATGGGTTATCGAATAAATCCCGATCTCTGGGCTTTCAGGAGTTATTAAAGAAAAATAAAAAATATAAAATAGACAGGGAAGCTTTTGTCATGTCGGCAGAAAATTATAGAATTGTACAAATTAAGAAAACTTTAAGAAGTTTTATGGACAATTACTAAACCCTGCCAACTATGTTCTCTGAGCCCAAAAAATCAAAATCTACTTCTAATCAAAATGAGCAGAATCGTATTTCTGCCGGAACCATAATCAAAGGTGAAATTTCGGGAAAAGGTTGTTTTAGAATAGAAGGTACGCTTGATGGAAGCCTTAAAACTACAGGTAAAGTGGTTATAAGTAAAGGTGGTTTGATCACTGGAACCCTGGAATGCGAAAACGCAGATGTAGAAGGAAGTTTCAAAGGTAAACTTTTTGTGAAGGATGTTTTAGCCCTTAGAAGTCTTGCAAATATTGAAGGGGAAGTAGTAGCCGGAAAACTGTCCATAGAACCGGGAGCGGTATTTAATGCCACATGTGAAATGAATGGGGGCGTAAAACCTCTTACAAAAGAGAATGAAAAAAGATCAGCGTAACAAATATATTGGCTTCGTTAATATTGCCTTTCAAATGGGTATAATTATCGCGGTTGGAGTATTTGCAGGTATCTGGTTAGATGGGAAATTCCCGAATAAATATTCAGTTTATACAATCTCACTATCACTTTTAGGTGTATTTATTGCTCTTTACCAGGTTTACAGGGCGGTTAAAGACCTTAATGAAGAAGAATAAATGCAAGCAAAACTTATTTCCTTTTTAAAGACATTTATACCGTTTTCTATTCTTTTATTTTCAATTCAATTTGCACTGCTCAATTATTTTTTTGAGATAGAGCTTTACTATTCTACCATAGCGATCTATAGCTTTCATGTACTGGCTACATTTTTAATTTTCCTTTTTCTTACGTTCGTACATAAAACTTTTAGTGATAAAACCGGATTCGCTTTTATGGCCTGTAGTCTTTTGAAGATGCTTGCGGCCGTTCTCTTTTTATTACCTATGATGCTGAATGATGTAGCGAATCCATTTATAGATATGATCACTTTTTTTATCCCATATTTCTTATTTCTTATTTTCGAAACTATTTACGCGGTAAGGCTTATCAATACTAAATAACTAACTGTAATTCAGTAAAATCGTTAAAATTCCCGAAACTGCTAAAAAATTATACTGTGTACTTTCAGATAAAAATTAAAAGTATACCTTTGCACGGAAATTTAGAGCCCATAATTTTTAAGTAGAACAGGTACTATGACAGCACATAAATCTTTAGTGATTAGGGTGTACTTTACATTGGCTTTGGCCATTCTTCCTTTATTTACATTTGCACAGGAGCATAATGAAGAGCAAACCTCTGTTGAGGAAGCTAGTGAAGAGTTTAATGCAACCGAGATGATCATGCACCACATTGGTGATTCTCACGAGTGGCATTTCTTTGGAGCTGATGAAAGCTCTGTTACCCTTCCGTTACCTGTAATTCTTTATACAGACAATGGGTTGGTGACGTTCATGTCCAGCGAATTTCATCACGATGCCACTGGTAATACGGTAGTAGAAAAAGATGGGATGCGCTTTGTGAATCTTCATGAGGATATATATAGGTTAAATGCGGGAGCAGAGGCTGTTGAGTTTGATGCAGAGCATCACCCGGTAAACGCTTCTAAGCCCTGGGATCTTTCTATCACTAAAAATGTTGCTGCAATGTTTTTAACGGTGATTTTAATGATTCTTTTCTTCTCTGTAGGATTGGCAAGACACCATAAAAAGAATGAGCACGCTCCTAAAGGATTTAATAATGTTCTGGAGACTTTGGTTCTTTTTGTAAGGGATGAGATCGCAATTCCTCAGATAGGTCAGAAAAAATATATGAAATTCATGCCTTTCCTGTTAACTGTGTTCTTCTTTATCTGGATCACAAATTTAATGGGGCTTTTACCTGGGGCAGCTAACGTAACAGGAAATATAGCAGTTACCGTTTCATTAGGTCTTTTCACGATGTTGATCATGATCTTCAACGGAAATAAGGATTTTTATAAGCATACCTTCTGGATGCCAGGGATTCCTACCTGGGTAAAACCAATTCTTGCGATTGTTGAGGGATTAGGATTGCTTATTAAGCCTGCAGCGCTTATGATTCGTTTGTTTGCGAACATTACTGCGGGGCACATTATCATCCTGAGTTTAATTGGATTGATATTTATACTAGAAAATGCAGGTATCGCTGGAGTTTCGGTTCCCTTTGCCTTATTTATAACAGTACTGGAATTGTTAGTAGCATTCCTTCAAGCGTTTATTTTTACGATTCTGTCGGCCCTGTTTATCGGGATGGCAGTTGAGGAACATGAACATCATTAATTTTAATTTTTAAATTTTTCTATTATGGAATTATTGTATGTAGGTCTTGCAGCTTTAGGAGCTGGACTAGCGGTTCTTGGAGCCGGAGTAGGTGTTGGTAAAATTGGTGGTTCTGCCATGGATGCTATCGCACGTCAGCCAGAAGCTTCTGGAAAAATCCAGACAGCTATGATTATCGCTGCTGCACTTGTAGAAGGTGTTGCTCTTTTTGGAGTAGTTGCCTCTTTACTAGGTGTATTAAGATAATTAATTTCAAAGAGTCCCTTTCGCAACGGTTGGTTGCGAAAAGGACTTCTTTAAATGATGTTTTTAACTATTATTATTTAAAACTATGGATTTAATAACTCCCGAAATTGGCTTGTTCTTCTGGCAAACCATCGTTTTCTTAGTATTACTTTTCCTTATGGCGAAATTCGCCTGGAAACCTATTCTTAGCTCTGTTAAGAATAGAGAGCAGTCTATTAACGATGCTTTAGCTTCAGCGGAAAATGCTCGTAAGGAAATGCAGAATCTTCAATCAGACAATGAACAACTTCTAAAAGAAGCTCGTGCTGAAAGAGATGCTATCCTTAGAGAAGCCCGTGAGTTAAAAGAAAAAGTGATTGCAGATGCTTCAGATGAAGCTAAAGTAAAAGCTGATAAGATTGTTGCAGATGCAAAAAGAAGTATTGAGCTTGAAAAGCAATCTGCAATGGCCGAGTTGAAAAACCATGTGGCTGAACTTTCAGTAGAGATCGCTGAGAAAATTGTTCGTAAAGAACTTTCAGGAAAAAATGAACAACACCAAATGATCGAGAAGATGATTGGTGATGCTAAGCTAAACTAAGTTATGAGAGGAACCAGAGCCGCACAACGTTATGCAAAGGCGATCCTTTCTTTAGCAAAGGATAAGAATTCGGCGGAAGCTGTAAATGAGGATATGATCTCAATTTCCAAAACTGTTAAGAACAGTAGGGATCTTGAAAATATGCTTACCAGTCCTGTAGTAAAAAATAGTATTAAGAAAAGCGCCCTACTTGAAATTTTCAAGGGTCTTAATGCAGTTACCAAAGGTGCTATAGATATTCTGCTGGAAAATGGAAGAATTAATATTCTTCATACCGTTGCCAGCCAGTATATCATTTTATTTAATGAAATGAATAATGTACGGCAGGCGGTTGTTACCACTGCAGTACCTTTAGATAAAGAACTTGAAGCTGTAATTCTCGCCAAGGTGAAAGAATTAACAGGTTCAGAAGCCAGCCTAAAAAGTATCATTGATGAAAGTATCATTGGTGGTTTTGTGTTAAGAGTCGGGGATCTGCAATATGATGCGAGCATTTCACGTAACTTGACCAGGCTAAAAAGAGAATTAAAAGACAACACATACGTTTCAAAAATTTAATTAAAACCGGTACGCCTTTGGCGTCCCATTTTATCTTGAATAATTATGGCAGAAGTAAATCCTGCTGAAGTATCAGCAATATTAAAACAACAATTATCAGGTTTTGAATCCAAGGCCTCTCTAGACGAAGTAGGTACCGTTCTAACTGTAGGTGACGGTATTGCGAACATTTATGGATTGGCTAATGCCCAGTATGGGGAATTAGTGCAATTTGAAAGTGGTCTGGAAGGGATCGTTCTTAACCTTGAAGAAGATAATGTTGGGGTAGTACTTTTAGGTCCTGCAAAAGAGATCAAAGAGGGTTCTACAGTTAAAAGAACTCAGCGAATTGCTTCCATTAATGTAGGTGAAGGTATTGTTGGCCGTGTGGTTGATACACTTGGAGCTCCTATTGATGGTAAAGGTGCAATTGAAGGTGAGACATATGAAATGCCACTTGAACGTAAAGCTCCCGGGGTAATTTATCGTCAACCTGTAACTGAACCTTTACAGACAGGTATTAAATCTATCGATGCGATGGTACCGGTAGGAAGAGGACAGCGTGAGCTTGTGATTGGTGACCGTCAAACAGGTAAGACTGTGGTTGCTATTGATACCATCCTTAACCAGAAAGAATTTTACGATGCCGGTGAACCGGTATACTGTATATATGTTGCTATTGGTCAAAAAGCTTCAACTGTTGCTGCTATTGCAAAGACTCTTGAAGATAAAGGAGCTTTAGCTTATACTACTATTGTTGCTGCAAATGCATCAGATCCTGCTCCTATGCAGGTGTATGCTCCATTTGCCGGTGCTGCGATTGGTGAATACTTTAGAGATACAGGTCGTCCTGCGTTGATCGTTTATGATGATCTTTCTAAGCAGGCGGTTGCTTACCGTGAGGTTTCCCTTTTACTTCGTCGTCCACCAGGACGTGAAGCATATCCTGGGGATGTATTCTTCCTTCACTCAAGACTTCTTGAGCGTTCTGCGAAGGTGATCGCCGATGATGATATTGCAAAACAAATGAACGACCTTCCAGATAGTCTTAAAGACAAGGTAAAAGGTGGCGGATCACTTACTGCTCTTCCAATTATCGAGACTCAGGCCGGTGACGTTTCCGCATATATTCCTACCAACGTAATTTCGATTACAGATGGACAGATCTTCTTAACTTCAGATCTATTTAACTCGGGTGTACGTCCTGCAATTGATGTGGGTATTTCTGTATCTCGTGTAGGTGGTAACGCTCAGATCAAGTCTATGAAGAAGGTTGCTGGTACATTAAAGCTTGACCAGGCTCAGTATCGTGAACTAGAAGCATTTGCTAAGTTTGGATCTGATCTTGATGCGGCTACAATGAACGTGATCTCAAAAGGTAAGCGTAACGTGGAGATCCTTAAGCAGGGACAAAACGATCCTTACCCGGTAGAAAAGCAGATCGCTATCATTTATGCAGGTTCTAAGAACTTATTAAGAGATGTACCTGTAGAAAAGGTAAAAGAGTTTGAAAGAGATTATCTTGAATATCTTGATGCGAAGCACAGAGATACATTAGATACGCTTAAAGCAGGGAAATTAACTGATGAAGTGATTGACACTTTAACTCAGACTGCGAAAGAACTTTCGGCTAAATACAAGAACTAGTATTGAGTACAGAGATCTGAGGTTTAAGATCTTGGATGGTAGTATTTATAAATGAAAATAAAAAGGTATTGAGTAATTATTAAAATCTAATTACTCAATACTCAATACTAAATAAAAATGGCAAACTTAAAAGAATTACGTAGCAGGATTACTTCAGTTTCCTCAACGATGCAGATCACCAGTGCCATGAAAATGGTATCGGCTGCAAAATTGAGCAAGGCTCAGGATGCAATTACATCTATGAGACCTTATGCTGAAAAGTTAACTCAGTTGCTACAGGATTTAAGTGCTACTCTGGATGATGACTCTGGAAGCAAATTTGCTGAAGAGCGTGAGGTGAAAAAAGTTTTGATCGTGGCTATTTCCTCTAATAAAGGTTTGGCTGGTGCTTTTAACACCAATATCATCAAGAAGGTAAAAAATAAGATTCAGAACGAATATCAGGGGAAAGACGTTGAAGTTTATACTCTTGGTAAAAAAGGTAATGATATCCTTAAAAAGACTTTTGAAATTCATAAGAATAACAATGGCATTTTTGATGAACTTACCTTTGAAAACGTATCTGATATCGCTGAAGAATTAATGCAGCTATTCCTAGACGGGAAATACGACAAGATCGATATTGTTTATAACCAGTTCAAAAATGCAGCTACTCAGTATGTGATGGATGAGCAGTTTCTTCCTATCCAGAAATTCGAAAGTGAAGATAACAAGCAGTTAGATTATATATTTGAACCTTCTAAACTGGAGATCGTTAAAGATCTTATTCCTAAGTCTCTTAAGATGCAGCTTTTTAAAGGCCTTAGAGACTCTTTCGCTGCAGAACACGGTGCTCGTATGACTGCGATGCATAAAGCGACAGATAATGCTAAGGAGCTTAGAGATGATCTTAAACTTTCTTACAACAAAGCAAGACAGGCTTCTATTACCAATGAGATCCTTGAGATCGTTGGTGGTGCTGAAGCATTGAACGGATAAAACACGTCAAGCTGAACTTGTTTCAACTTCTTTGAGAACCTGGATCGAGTTCAGGATGACGTTAGGAAATAAGGCCCTCATTTATGAGGGCTTTTTTATTTGGTACAGGTTTTGTTTTCATACCTTCAAATCTTAAAATAGATCGTTATGACTAAAATTTTATTCTTTTTCGCCGCAATCTTTACACTGGCTCTATTTGCTTCCTGCGGAAGCAATAAGGATTTACAGGAACGTGCTCCGGCTCAATTCAGTGATGTTTATTATACCTATAACTCAGATGGCATAGAATTGAATATTCCTGTGGTTAGTATCCAGGATCAGCTAATAAGTCTCGATGCTGTCTACTTTCATGGAATGAAGTCTGCGCTTAAGAAAAGCGAGGAACAGGCAAATCTTTATGTAGCTAATTTCCGCATGGGAATGGGAGATACGGTAATGCATGAAGATCCTGAAGAGGAATATGGAAACACACCGCCACAATTACCAGAGGAAAGTCCATTTTCAATAGAAAAGGATGAAGCTATAATTGTTTTTACTCAGGACGATAAGATCAAATATTATAAACTAACAGGAATTGTCGAAAAGGATTAAGGCTAAAGCTTTTATAATCCTGATTTATTCAGATATTTGTATTAAACCAACCCGCTCCTGTTGAGTACCTTTAAGAAACTCTTTCAACAAACCTTCATTTATGGTTTGGCAACTGTGTTGCCGAGAATGCTTAGTTTTTTATTGATTCCATTATACACCGAAGTTTTGCCGAAAGAAGAATATGGTGAAATTTCGGTGATTTTTGCTTATTTCGTTTTATTCAACGTAGTGCTTGCTTATGGTATGGAAACTGCTTTTTTCAGGTTTTACCATAAAAAGGAAGATCGTAATGACGTTTTAAATACTTCCGGACTAAGTCTAGTGGTTACTTCGCTGGTATTTTTCGGAATTGCCTTTTTGGTAAAAGATTATATCTCACAGATTACTGGAATTGGCATCGAATATATTAGGCTTGCTATTTGGATCCTTCTACTAGACGCATTGGTGATCATACCGTTTGCCTGGTTGCGAGCTTCTGAACGCCCAATGCGCTATGCAGTAATTAAAATATTGAACGTTGCAGTAAATCTTGGACTCAATGTTTTCTTTTTACTTTATCTGGCAGATCTTTCCAAGGATTCAGCCTTTTTTGAAAGTATTTATATTCCCGATTTTGAAATAAGCTACGTCTTCATTTCGAATGTCATTGCCAGTGGGCTAACCTTGCTGTTGATGCTTCCATTTTATTTTAAAATTGAATTTAGATTTAATCCTGTTCTGTGGAAATCTATGATGAAATATGCTTTTCCGGTGCTGATTGCTGGAATTGCCTTTTCTGTAAATGAGGTTTTTGACAGGATCATGCTGGATTATTTGTTACCAGCAGATATTGCCAGGTCTGAAATCGGTGCATACGCGGCCTGTTACAAATTAGCGCTTTTTATGACACTTTTTGCTACAGCATTTAGATTAGGGATCGAACCCTTTTTCTTTAGTCATGCCGGTTCTAAGAATGCGTCTCAAACTTACGCTCAAATTACTAATTACTTCGTGGTCTTCGGTAGTATGATCCTTTTGGCTGTGATAGTATTTGTTGATTTATTGAAAGTTCTATTAATTCAGAATGACACCTACTGGGAGGCAATGGAAATTGTCCCTCTCATACTTTTAGCCAATTTATTTCTGGGTATATATCATAACCTTTCGGTTTGGTACAAGATAACTGATAGAACAAAATTTGGAGGTTATATATCTGTTGCCGGTGCTGTTCTCACCATTGTGCTGAATATACTATTGATTCCTATAATTAGTTACACTGGTTCTGCGATTGCAACTCTAGCGGCCTATGGTTTAATGATGATATTGTCATTTTATTTCGGACAGAAATATTATCCAATACCTTATGATCTCAAAAAGATAATTGGATATCTATGCCTTTCAATAATATTATCAGCCCTTTCATTTTATGTATTCCCGGGAAATTATTTAGTGGGAATACCGTTATTATTACTTTTTATCGGGATAGTCTACGTTTCCGAAAAAGATCAAATTCTCAAAATCATACAATCATAACAGATGGAAATAAAAGTTATCAATAAGTCGGCACATAAATTGCCGCACTACGAAACAGATTTTTCAGCCGGAATGGATCTTCGGGCAAATATAGAAGAGCCTATTACTCTAAAACCTTTAGAAAGGGCTATCGTAAAAACAGGTCTTTTCATGGAATTACCTTTAGGCTATGAAGCCCAGGTAAGACCAAGAAGCGGTCTCGCGGCAAAAAAGGGAATTACCGTTCTAAATGCTCCGGGAACAATTGATGCAGATTATCGCGGAGAGATAGGAGTGATACTCGTAAATTTGTCTAATGAGGAATTCGTCATCAACAGTGGTGAGCGAATTGCTCAAATGGTGATCGCGAAACATGAGCATATTTCCTGGCAAGAAGTTGATATTCTTGGCGAAACATCAAGAGGAGAAGGAGGCTTTGGTAGTACCGGCCATAAATAATTAATTATTAAAAAATTGAAATGAAAATAATCGTACCAATGGCAGGTCGTGGTTCACGACTTCGTCCACATACTTTAACCGTACCAAAACCGTTAATTCCTATAGCAGGGAAACCAATCGTTCATAGACTTGTAGAGGATATCGCGAAGGTTTTAGATGAAAAGATAGATGAAGTTGCATTCATTATAGGCGAAGATTTTGGTGAGAAAGTAGAACAGGATCTAATGAAGATCGCGAATAGTCTAGGCGCAAAGGGAACTATTTATTATCAGGATAAACCTCTGGGTACAGGCCACGCGATCATGTGTGCTAAAGAATCATTGACTGGTCCTGCCGTTGTTGCTTATGCCGATACTTTATTTAAAGCAGATTTTAACCTGGATAAATCGGCAGATGCTGTGATGTGGGTGAAAAAGGTCGAAAACCCTTCGGCTTACGGTGTGGTGAAGCTGAATGATAATAATGAAATTACAGATCTTGTTGAGAAACCTGAAGAATTTGTTTCAGATCTTGCCGTAATTGGGATCTACTATTTTAAAGATGTTGAAGTTTTAAAAAATAAACTTCAGGAAGTTCTTGATGCTAAACTTACCCGTGGAGGCGAATACCAGATAAATGACGGTATTGAAGCTATGCGTAAAAGCGGCCTAAGATTCGTTCCGGGAAAAGTTGATGAGTGGATGGACTGCGGAAATAAGAACGTTACTGTTGAAACTAATGGAAGAATGCTTAATTTCCTTCATCAGGATGGTGAAAAACTGATCTCAGATTCAGTAAAGATCAAAGATTCAGAGATCACGGAGCCATGTTATATAGGAGAGAATGTAGAGCTGATCAATGCGAAGATAGGTCCAAATGTTTCTGTAGGAGACGGTACAAAAATTGAAAATTCAAATATTAAGAATAGCCTTATTCAGACTTTTGCAGACATAAAAAATGCAAATCTTGATAATGCTATGATTGGGAATCATGCTAAATTTGATGGTAAATTCACTCAGATAAGCATTGGAGATTACTCGGTATTAGAATAAACTTTTTATATGAGAAACCTGATTATCATTTTTTTGGCGGTGTTTATGGTATTTCCAGCAAAAAGCCAGGAATTGCCGCAGCTGTTTTTGGATGTTAATCAGGATGATCTTGGAAATGTAAGCAATGAGTTTCAGGAATATTTCTTTAAAGCCTTAAAACAAAAAGGCATTGAAAATTACGAAAAGGCGATCACTGCGTTGGAGAAATGTCTGGAACTAAATACAGAAAAAGCGGTTGTCTATTTTGAATTGGGAAGGAATTACAGAGAACTGGAACAATTTGATAAGTCTATAGAGAATTTAAAAAAGGCCAGGGAACTCGCTCCTAAAGAGGAGTCTATACTGGTTTATTTATTTCAGACATATGGAATGACCAAGGACTATGAAGGTGCAATTTCAACTGTAAAAGAACTTATACCAATAGATGAGGCCTACAAGGAAGATCTTGCTAATCTTTATTTTTTGAATGAAAATTACGATGAGGCGCTAAGTCTTCTGGATAAGCTGGATGAAAATCTGGGAGCTAATAGTTATAGAAATTCTTTGAGACGCCAGGTTTATGCCCGTACAAAGAATAATGGTGCACAGATCAATAATCTGCAGGAAAGTATAACTGCCAATCCAGATATTGAACAGAATTACCTGAACCTTATTTACATTTACACAGAACAAGGAGAGGATGAAGAAGCCTTTCGTGTAGCTCAGGAGCTTTTAGAGACAAATCCCGGATCTTCACTGGCTCACCTGGCTCTTTATAAGTTTCAATTGGATAAAGGCGAAACAGATGCGGCCGTGGCTTCTATGAAAGTTGTTTTCAAAAGTGAAGAAATAGATACAGAATCTAAATTTAAAGTTCTGAATGATTTTTTAAGTTTTGTACAGGATAATCCCGAATATGAAGAGCAGCTTATCGAAGTTGCAGGAAATTTGACTGAATGGGAGAATGCTCCAAAACTATATGAACAGGTTGGGCAGTATTATCTAAAAAAGAATAATAGGGAAGATGCTTTAAAATTCTTTGAATTGGGATTGAATGAAAACCCGGGAAATTTTGAGTTGATCAAAAATACCTTATTGCTTCAACTAGAGTTTAAAAAATATGAATCGGCAAAAGAAGTAAGTGAAGATGCCCTGGAAAGTTTTCCGTCTCAGCCAATGTTATATCTATTACAGGCGGTTGCCTTGAATGAGCTGGAAGATTTTGAAGCTGCTGAAGAGAGCCTTATTTTTGGATTAGATTACCTCATAGATGATAAGAGAATGGAATTTGATTTCTATTCCCAATTGTCAATTAGTTATAGTGGTATGAATAATGCAGATAAGGCAGAAGAATATCGCCGCAAAGCGGAAAATTTGAAAAAAGAAATAAACTGATGTTGAAGAAAATATTTGCCCTGATCCTGCTTTCCACTTTTGTAATATCCTGTGGAAGTCGAAAATCTACTGGAAAGATAGTCACTAAAAACGCCGAAGCGGTTTCGGTTATAGAGAAGCATTACTCTACAGAGACGCAATTTAATACGGTTTCTGGAAAGTTAAGAGCAGTATATCAGGATGATGAGAAGACCCAGTCTGTAAATCTTAGTTTCAGAATGGAGAAGGATAAAGCTATCTGGATGAGTGCCAGTATTCTGGGTTTTCCGGTAGCAAAAGCTTACATCACGCCTACCAGTGTTAGTTACTACGAAAAAGTATCTCAGACTTACTTTGATGGTGATTTCAGCCTGGTAAGTGATTTCCTGGGAACACCTCTTGATTTTCAAAAACTTCAGAATTTATTAATCGGGCAGGCTATTTATGACCTGCGCACCGAAGAATATGACTTTGTGCAATCTCCTCGCGGGCTTCAATTCGTTAAGGATGATGCGATGTTGATGAAAAAGATGTTTTTGCTTAATGCTAGTAGTTTTAAGGCAGAAGCTCAGCAGCTAATTCAGGATAAAGATAATAGAGGATTAACGGTAACTTATGATGAATATCAAAAGGTAGATGGCCTTGTGTTTCCAGAGAATATCAGGATCATTGCCAATGAAGGCGGTTCAAACACTAACATAGATCTTACTTACCGATCTTTGACCTTTAATGAAGAAGTAAGTTTTCCATTTGACATCCCTTCAGGTTATGAAGAAATCAGCTTAAAATGATTGCATTGAATTATCCCAAAACCCTATTTTGTTTACTGGTTTTATTTTTCAGCCTTAATATTTCAAATGCTCAAACCAATAGGGAGGAGCTTGAAAAAAGACGAATTGAACTTCGTAATGAGATCACTCGTATAAACGAGTTAAGGATCTCTAATCAAAAGAAACAACGTTCGGTACTTGGGCAGGTTGAAGATCTTAACCAGCAAATAAAAAGTACAGAAGATCTTATAAAATTAACCAATCAGCAGGCTAATTTACTTAACCGCGAGATCAATACGAATACCAACAAAATTGGTCAGCTTAGAAAGGAGTTGGAAAAACTCAAAGAGGATTATGCCAGGATGATCGAGAAATCCTATAAAAGTAAATCCCAGCAAAGCAGGGTGATGTTTCTCTTGTCTTCCAAAAACTTCTTACAGGCTTATAAGAGGCTACAGTATATGAAACAGTATACGAACTATAGAAAACAACAGGGAGACGAAATTAAGGCTAATACACAGGAATTACAGGAGCTTAATGCCAGGCTGGTTCGGCAAAAGGAGGAAAAGGATAAATTGATTGCCGAAAACCGTAAAACCAGGGCTGAATTAGAAAAGAATAGAAAGTCTCAGCAAACGTTGATGGCGACAATAAGGCAGCGTGAAGGTGAGTTCGCTTCCCAGATAAAAAGTAAGCAACAGGAAATTGATGAGATAGACCGCGCGATAGATAAAATGATACGTGAGTCTATTGCCAAGGCCAATAAGGAAAGTGGTTCAACTTCCAGAAGTACTTATAAACTTACTCCGGCGGCAGAAGCTCTGGCGGCAGATTTTAATAATAACAAAGGGAAATTACCATGGCCGGTACAATCTGGGGTGGTAACTATGAAATTTGGTAAGCAGCCGCACCCGGTTGTAAGATCTGTTATGGTGAACAATAACGGCGTAAGGATAGATACCGATAAAGGCGGAAAGGCCCGTGCGGTATTTAACGGAACCGTAAGTGAGGTTCAAGCCGTAAAAGGCGCCAACCAGGCGGTAATGGTAAGGCACGGAGATTATATCACCATTTACAATAACCTTGAAAAGGTGTATGTAAAAAGAGGTGACAGGGTGGTCACTGAACAGGAAATAGGGGAAGTAGCAACCAGTAAATCTACAGGTAAAACTACTTTACACTTCTTGCTTTATAAAAATGATCAGAAGATGGATCCAGCAGCCTGGATCTACAGAATGTAATCTAAAACTATTCACAGAAGTTTAGTCGAAAAGCGCCTTGAGCTCCGTTGCATCTGCAGGTTTCATTTTGCCTGCAAGTACAAGACTCAATTGCTTTCTTCTTAAGGCAGCCTCAAAGCGTTCCTTTTCAAGATCGGTTTCAGGCTCTAAAGGTGGAATCTGTATTGGAGTTCCAGTTTCATCTACAGCAACAAAGGTGTAAATAGCCTCATTAGCCTTGCTTCTACGACCACTTTCACGATCTTCCACCCAAACATCTATGAATATCTCCATCGAGCTTTTAAAAGCTCTGGAAACAGCAGCTTCTACAGTTACAACACTTCCTAACGGAATTGCCTTATTGAAAGCAACATGATTTACAGATGCGGTAACTACTATTCTTCTGCTGTGTCTTCTTGCAGCAATACTTGCAGCACGATCCATACGAGCAAGTAACTCGCCTCCAAAAAGATTATTTAATGGATTGGTTTCGCTTGGTAGAACAAGATCTGTTAATGTAGTACGTGATTCGCTAGGTGGTTTAGCCTCCATATCAATTTTTTTGCAAAAGTAAGGAGGATTTAGGAGGTTTGGCCGTTAAGGAAGTATTAAATTAAAGTTCCTGAACCAATAACCAGGCAGCTTCATTGCTTCTTTTTACTTCGTACAGCTTATTTATAGCCTCTCTTCTTGACTGGTGACTTGAATAAACAACTTGATGAAGTCCATATTTATTAGCGCCAATAAGCCTTGCTTTATGACCGTCTTCGCGCAGCTCATCAACCTTTTTCTGAGCGTTTTCTTCCACTCTAAAAGCCCCGGCTACGATATGGTAGTCACCAGACTGTTTTTCTACTTCAAAAGTTACAGCTGGTAAAGGATTATCAATAACGAAAGTGGCCTGCTGAATTTGTTCCTGTAGTTTGCTTTCAGCTTCCTGCTGTTCTGCAATATTATGTTTGGATACCTGACTGCTATATATATTCAAGCCGGCGAAGCTAGATACTCCAAGGGCGATAAGGCCAATAGCAGCATATTTAAGGAAAGAAGATCTTCTTCTTTCAGGAGTGAATAATAATGGCGTTTTTTCTTCCAGCTCTTCAACCTGTTTCTTGTAAACCTCACGTTGAATAGGTGCTGTTTTATAAGATGCCAGTCCAAAAGACTGAGTAAGAAAATTGATCTCGCTAAAAGGATCAAACTGAAGTTTGTCTTCCTGGTCTAGATAAAACTTACCAATATTTGCCAATTCTGCCTTCGCATCATTTTGCAGTGAATTCTCCAGGTCGTAAACGAATTCCTGGATCATGTTATTGGCAGTGTTATATTTCACAGATTCCACATCTGCGACGTAATTCGCTAATAAGCCATCATTCTTGATCAACTGCCTGTTGAAAGAAATAACTTTATTTGGAGGATAAAACTCTTTGGAATTCTCGTCTATATATGCTGACTGCTTTTGCGAAAGGAAAGCACCGAAACCGGGCAAAACTACACATTCGTATCTATAAAGCAGGTCCTGGATGTGGTTGGAAATATTCATTGGTCGCAAAAATATAGGTTATTGGTAGTGGGTTAAAGTTACCCAAAGAAATTTTATTAACAAATGTTTTTTTCTGTAATTTTAATCAAATTATCCTGGATGAATTCTGAAGACCTATTATATGCAATGGCATTGCAACACATTCCAAATCTGGGAGATACAACTTCCAAAAAACTGATTGCTAAGTTAGGTGGTGCAAAAAATGTCTTCAAAGAAAAAAGATCAAATCTTCTCAAAATTGATGGAGTTGGCCAGGTTAGAATTCAGGAATTAAATGAATCCAGACATTTTAAGGCCGCGGAAGAAGAGCTTAAGTTTATTGAAGCGAATAATATCAAGGTTCATTATTTTCAGGATAAAAATTACCCCGAGAAACTTAAACATTGCCTTGATGGCCCGATCATTCTATTTTCAAAAGGGAATATAGAACTTGATAGAAGGAGAGTAATTAGCATTGTGGGTACTAGAAAAATATCTGCTCATGGAAGCTCATTTTGCGAGGAGTTTATAGAAAACCTGGCAGTATTGGATCCGGTTATTATCTCTGGATTTGCCTATGGAGTAGATATTACTGCTCAAAAGGCGGCCGTTAAGAATAATTTGCAAACGGTTGGTTGTCTGGCTCACGGATTAAACCAGATCTATCCAAAATCTCATAAAAAGTACATGGCAGAAATTGAAAAAAATGGAGGCTTTTTTACAGATTTCTGGAGTACCGACAATTTTGACCGCAATAATTTTTTGAAACGTAACCGTATCATTGCCGGCTTAAGTGAAGCAACCATAGTTATAGAAAGTGCCGAAAAAGGTGGTGCCCTGGTTACGGCAGATATTGCCAATTCCTATGATAGAGAGGTTTTTGCTGTCCCTGGACGGCCTGCAGATAAATACAGTATTGGTTGCAATAATCTCATTAAAGCACAAAAAGCACATGTATTAACTTCAGTTGCAGACCTGGTATATATTCTAAACTGGGAACTAAACGAGAAGCAACAATCTGTTCAGAAACAACTTTTTGTCGAGCTCGAAAAAGATGAACAAAAGATCTTTGACTTCTTGAAATCCAGCGGTAAAACCGAATTGGATCTCTTGGCTTTAAATTGCCAGTTCCCAACCTTTAAAACCGCCTCGTTACTGTTGAATATGGAATTAAAAGGCGCTATAAGACCTCTCCCTGGAAAACTATTCGAAGTTATTTAATATCCAGATTTAGCTCTAACCTTTTTTAGAACTTCATTAGCAACAAGCCTTGCTTTTTCAGCTCCTTTTTCAAGAGCTTTATCTACCTCTGCAGGATTATTAATGAAGTACTCATATTTTTCACGCGTTTCCTGAAATCTTTCTTTTACGAGTTCAAAAAGTGCTTGTTTGGCATGACCGTAACCATAATTCCCTGCTTCATAATTCTTTCTCATTACAGCTGTTTGTTCTTCATTAGCAATAAGCTTATAAAGAGCAAAAACATTACAGGTATCAGGATCTTTTGGTTCTTCCAATGGAGTGCTGTCTGTTGCGATTCCCATGATCTGTTTTCTCAATTTTTTATCTGTCTGGAAAATATTGATGGTATTACCCTTAGACTTACTCATCTTTTCACCATCGGTACCCGGAACATACATCGTGTCTTTTTGCACATTTGCTTCAGGGATAACAAATACCTCACCCATTTTCGCATGGAACCTGGCGGCTACATCTCTGGTCATTTCCAGGTGTTGTAATTGATCTTTACCCACAGGAACGATATCAGCATCATATAATAGGATATCTGCCGCCATAAGCATGGGATAACTAAATAAACCACTGTTAACATCTTCCAGCCTGTCTGCCTTATCCTTAAAAGAATGTGCAAGTGTTAACCGTTGATAGGGGAAGAAACAACTTAGATACCAGGATAATTCGGTAACCTGGGGAATATCGCTCTGGCGATAGAAAACACTTCTTTCTATGTCCAGACCACAGGC
The DNA here is from genome assembly GCF_000423065.1 of Christiangramia echinicola DSM 19838. Taxonomy (GTDB): domain Bacteria; phylum Bacteroidota; class Bacteroidia; order Flavobacteriales; family Flavobacteriaceae; genus Christiangramia; species Christiangramia echinicola. The sequence continues at coordinate 254,727 of NZ_AUHG01000010.1, read as the reverse complement.
AAGCCAGGTCGCCGCAACAGAATAGGTATTTTGCCTAAGTGTTTCAGCATCTTTTATTTGAGTTAGAGAATGCAGGTCTGCAATAAAAATAAAGGAATCGTTATCTGGCTGATTAGCCATTTCTATAGCTGGTAATATTGCTCCTAATAAATTTCCTAAATGGGGTGTTCCTGTACTTTGTACTCCTGTAAGTATTCTGGACATTGACTTCTTGGATTTTGTTGCAAAGGTAATTTTTTTATAGAATTCGCTCGGTTCATTTTACTACTTTTGGATACTATGAGTTTTATTAAATCGGCGGCAATTTTATTATGGCGAATCTGGTTCTATATATTAATGATCGTGCCGATTATTATTATGCTTCCCTTTTTAATAGTTTTCACTTCTTCTGAAAAATTTTACCCGCAGTATTATGTTTGCGCCCGTATCTGGTCGAAGATCATAATTTATGGAATGGGTTTTCATATTAAAGTTGATGCAGATGAACTTCCCAAAAAGAACAAAAGTTACATGCTTGTTGCTAATCACACGTCTATGCTGGATATAATGCTAATGCTAAGCGTTATAAAACAACCCTTTGTTTTTATTGGTAAAAAGGAATTAGGTAAAATACCGATTTTTGGTTTTTTCTACCGGCGTACGTGTATACTTGTTGACAGGAAAAATCAAAAAAGTGGCAAGGCTGCTTTCGAGGAAGCCCAACGAAGATTAAAACAGGGTAACAGTGTTTGTATATTTCCGGAAGGAGGCGTTCCAGATGATCATACTATAATTCTGGATCAGTTTAAAGATGGGGCCTTCAGGTTAGCCATAGAACATAAGATCCCTATTATTCCTTTAACTTTTCACGATAATAAAAAACGCTTTTCCTATAAATTCCTTACCGGAAGACCTGGAAAATTAAGGGTGAAAATCCATAATTTCATCCATACGAAAGATCTGGAAATTACCTGCAGGAAAGAGTTAAAAGAAAAAACTCATAACATCATTCTGGAAGAGCTTCGTGATCCCAGTCTTTAAAATCTGAAATTCAGCCCGGAATATATTCCAAAATTTGTTGGTTGAACATTATCAACATTCTTAAAAGTGTTCAATTGATATTTAAAAATAGGCTCTACACTAATGCTGAATTTATCTGTAAGTTTATAGTCCATTCCCAGGCCAATATTTGTACTAAAGCTGGTACTGTTTATATTAGAGGCTTTTCCAAGTTTTGTTTTGTTATTTGCGGATATTAGATCAACGCGATTATTGTCCAGGAAGAGGCTACTACCTCCTCCAATAATATTTAATCCGAATTTTCTATTAATCAGGGCAAATTCAAGTTCTACAGGAATTTCTATATACCCGAATTTCTGACTTATTTCCCCGGGAGTAAAAACTGAAGCATTAACAGAATTGCTGAATCCCATAGTGCCTGTTGGAAGTCCGCTGTCTGAAGAGTTATTGTCTCTAATATCGATATTATCTGCTACCGGTGTTATATTGTCAAATCTAACAGAACTGGCTGCAGGAGAGTAAGAAATATCCTGAATGGTGTTGTTGATATCCACTTTGCTTATACCAGTTCTTATACTAAGCTTATTAGAAATTTGATAAGCAACTTTAACGCCATAAGAAAAAGTAACGTCAGAGGATGATGGGTTGCCTGAAAACTGATTGGAAAGCTCATTTCCGCTTCCAAGATTTTTATAGAATACAGGAGCGGCGAAAGTAGAAAGTCTTAATTTTTTTGAATTTACTTCGGCTAAATTTTCATTTTCTTCCTCTGTCTTTTTCTTGTCCTTTTCAATTTCAGCAAGTGCATTTTGTTCTTCGAGAACAGACTTTGTCTTCGTTGAATCTATTAACGTTTTTTCTGTCTGTGCAATTTCACCGGAAGTCTTATTTTGGACCTCTTCTGTTTGAATTGCTCGGTTTTCTGTTTCATATCTATTCTTTGAAGAATCGATTTGCTGAACCGGTATAGTTGCCTTTTTATTTTGATTGGACACAATAGAATTAGTAGTGGCCGATTTTGTTCCCACCGTATTATTTGGCTCTATTTCCTGATTATTCTCGAAAGATCTATTATCTGAATTAGAATTGTCTTTTCCTTTTTCTTCTATATAATTTTCAGAAACAATACCCTCTGAAGATCCACTTTGATTTTCTTTCTTTTTGGGTGTAACCTTTTGATCCTGACCCTGATTCGTTTTTTCAGGATTTTCAAAAACCACTTCAGGTTCATTAGTTAAGGGAGTTTCAGTATCTAAAAATAAAAGGCTGGAGATAATTAAAACCAATACCGCAGCTACACCTCCAATTTTCCACCAAAGTGGAATGATAAATGGTCTTTTCTTTTCTTTTTCATCAAGTCTTGACGAAATTTTCTTCCAAACCTCCTCATTAGGTTCCTGTTCAAAATCCTTGAACTTCTCCTGATAAATCCGGTCTATATTTTTTCTTTCTTTCATGATGATTGAGCCGAATTATGAATATTCTGTTTTCTTTCAATCTTATCTTTTAAAGCCATTCTTGCCCTGGCAAGGTTAGACTTCGAGGTTCCTTCAGAAATTTTAAGCAATTCTGCAATTTCTTTGTGTGAGTGGCCGTCCATCACATATAGATTAAATACCTGTCTATATCTGTCTGGAAGATTTTGAACACACTCCAGCAGAAAATCTACAGAGAGCTCATCGGTCTCTACTTCTATCTCTTCCTGTTGTAAATAATCTTCGTTAGTGATACCATACACCTTTTGTTGCCGGTGTTTCTGCAAAGCAGTGTTAATTAAGATCCTTTTCATCCAACCTTCAAAGGAGCCTTCATTCTTATACTGAGAGATCTTTTCAAAAATGGTTACAAATCCATCCTGAAGATTATCTTCGGCTTCCTGGCGACTATTAGAATATTTCAGACATACCCCGAAAAGCTTAGCCGCATATAAGCGATAAAGCTGTTCCTGTGCATCTCTATCATTATTTCTGCACTTGCGAATAAGCTCTTTTAATCCCAAGTAACTCTCTTTTTAAGTCTAATCTGAAAACTATTTTCAAATCATCCAGCTTCTGTTACGGGTACCGTAACTTCAGTGTAAATAGGCTGGTCATCTGCATCTGTACCTGTCCAAAAATAGAATTTATAATCTTCTGGTTCATCAATAAGGATATTAAAAGTAGTTGTGCCTGAATTACCGGCTACGTCCTCATTGCATTGAGCATTGGTTGATAATATAGAAACCACGGCTGCATAGATCTGTCTTTTTTCGTCTCCGGTACTGCCACCTCTTCTGGCATCAAGTGCCGCAAAACTATGGCATTGAGATGGTAGATCATAGTCTAGCGTAATTGTGTAAGATTTTCCTAATTCGAAGCTGTCTGGGAGATCGTTCCCAGTAATCGTTGCCAATTCATACTCTGCTGCCGGGCCATTATCATCATTAATAGAACAACTAGTTAGGGTGACTATTGATAATAAAATGAGTGCCAATTTTTTCATAAGTTTTTTGCTTTTATACTATAGATGCAGCAATAATTAAATGGTTGCGTAAAAAGCAAAAAAAATCCCCTTTCGGGGATTCTGGTTTATTCTTTAGCGATCTTGATCGCATTCTTGATCTTTTCTTCCAGTTCTTCCATGAGATCTGGATTATCTTTTAGCAATGTTTTAACCGCATCACGTCCCTGCCCCAGTTTGGTATCCTCATAACTAAACCATGAACCGCTTTTCTTCACGATCTCATAATCTACTCCTATATCGATGATCTCACCAATTTTTGAAACTCCTTCTCCGTACATAATGTCGAATTCGGCAGTTTTAAATGGAGGTGCAACTTTATTTTTCACAACCTTAACCCGGGTTTTATTACCCATTACGTTGTTTGCGCTATCTTTTATTTGGGTAGATCTTCTAATATCAAGTCTAACCGAAGCGTAGAATTTAAGAGCGTTACCACCAGTAGTTGTTTCAGGATTCCCGAACATCACCCCAATTTTTTCTCTTAACTGGTTAATGAAAATAACTGTACAGTTGGTCTTACTTATAGAAGAAGTAAGTTTTCTAAGCGCTTGAGACATTAATCTTGCGTGAAGACCCATTTTAGAATCTCCCATTTCCCCTTCGATCTCACTTTTTGGAGTAAGAGCAGCAACAGAGTCAATTACAATTATATCAATTGCCCCTGAACGTATAAGGTTATCTGTGATTTCAAGAGCCTGTTCACCATTATCTGGTTGAGAAATGATAAGATTGTCTATATCTACATCTAATTTTTCAGCATAAAACCTGTCAAAAGCATGTTCCGCATCAATAAAGGCTGCAATTCCACCTTTTTTCTGGGCTTCAGCAATAGCGTGAAGAGTCAGCGTTGTTTTACCTGAAGATTCAGGACCGTAAATTTCAATAACTCTTCCTCTAGGATATCCTCCAACTCCCAATGCAAGATCGAGGCCTAATGAACCTGTAGAAATAGCATCAACATCTACAACAACCTGGTCGCTCATCTTCATGACCGTACCTTTACCGTAGGTTTTATCCATTTTGTCAAGGGTGAGCTTCAGTGCCTTTAACTTCGCGTCTTTTTCTTTATCGTTGCTCATGAATGTATTTTATTATTGTATAAATAAGGTGTGCTAAAATAAGACAAGTTTTTTTGCAATACAATAAAACTTAAAGCTGTTTTTTGGAATTATTCCAAATATTTGGAAATTTGTGATATTTAAAGCTAATATTGGACTATTGAAGTAAAAATGTATCTTTGCAAAAATTTTCTTTAACACTTAAAATATTAGTATAGCATGCAACTGTACAATAAATTGAGCGCTAAAGAAAGAGAAGCCCTTTTAGAAGAAGCCGGAGAAGACAGGCTTACGCTCTCTTTCTATGCTTATGCAAAGATCGGAAATCCCGAATTATTCAGAAATCATTTATTCATTGCCTGGGACCAGATGGATGTTTTGGGTCGTATCTATGTAGCCCACGAAGGTATTAATGCCCAGCTTTCAGTTCCAGCAGATCGTTTTAATGAATTCAAGAAATTTCTTGATGAGATCTATTTCCTGGAAAATGTAAGATTGAATATCGCGATAGAACATGATATTAAATCTTTTCTGAAATTAAAGGTAAAGGTTAGGAAGAAGATCGTAGCCGACGGACTTAATGATGAAACTTTTGATGTTCGTAATAAAGGAGTTCATGTAGATGCTGCAAAATTCAATGATCTTATAAATGATCCTAACACGATCTTAGTGGATATGAGAAACCACTATGAGAGTGAAATTGGTCATTTTCAGGGAGCGATTACACCAGATGTGGATACTTTCAGGGATTCCCTGGATATCATTGAAGAAGATCTTAAGGAGCACAAGGAAGATAAAAACCTGGTGATGTATTGTACCGGTGGAATTAGATGTGAGAAAGCCAGTGCTTATTACAAACATCGCGGATTCAAGAATGTTTTTCAGCTGGAAGGTGGTATTATTGAATATACCCGCCAGGTGGAGAATCAAAAACTTGAAAATAAATTCATTGGAAAGAACTTTGTTTTTGATCATCGCAGATCTGAAAGAATTTCTGAAGATGTGATCGCCCAGTGTCACCAATGCGGTAAACCTTGTGATACTCATGTGAATTGTGCTAATGAAGCTTGTCATTTATTATTTATTCAGTGTAAGGAATGTGCTGAGAAAATGAATGATTGCTGTTCAGATGACTGTAAGGAGATCGCGGCATTGCCTTATGAAGAGCAAAAAGCACTTCGAAAAGGTAAGGGAGCCAGCAATAAGATCTTTAAAAAAGGAAGATCTGAGGTTTTACGATTTAAGCAATAGGTTTCTTTTCTAAAATGGTGGTGCCAATTAATATTGGTATATTTACTGTTGAAAATTTTTATGAACCTCAAGAAGGTGCTTTTATAATGCGTGTTTGGCTGAAATGATCGGCCTTTGAAGATGAAGGAGATTCTGCAATAATTGCCTGAAGGGCAGGACAGAATGATGTTTACTTATCACGCAATAAAGTAACTTCCTCAATATATATAATATATGGCTTGCACAAGTTGCTCGACCGGCAAAGACGGTCAGCCGAAAGGATGTAAGAATAATGGGACCTGTGGAACCGACGGATGTAATAAACTTACCGTTTTCGATTGGCTTTCAAACATGTCTCTTCCGGGAGGTGTAGAACCTTTCGATATCGTGGAAGTTCGCTTTAAGAACGGCCGCAAACATTTCTTTAAAAACACTGAAAAACTAAGTCTTAGTATCGGGGACGTGGTGGCGACTGAAGCCAGCCCGGGTCACGATGTAGGGATAGTTACTCTAACCGGGGAACTGGTACGAGTTCAGATGAAAAAGAAGAAAGTAGACCAGGATTCACCAGAAGTTCTTAAGATATACCGTAAAGCTTCTCAAAAAGATATAGACGTCTGGCAGGAAGCCCGTGACCGGGAAGCAAAGATCCAGCAAAGATCCAGACAGATCGCTATCAGGCTTAATCTTAGCATGAAAATTAGCGATGTGGAATTTCAGGGGGATGCTTCTAAAGCAACCTTCTATTATACTGCTGAAGATCGTGTGGATTTCAGACAGCTGATAAAAGAGTTCGCTCGAGAATTCAATACCAGAATTGAGATGAAGCAAATTGGCCTTCGCCAGGAAGCAGCACGTCTAGGAGGTATAGGTTCTTGTGGTCGTGAGTTATGCTGTTCTACATGGTTAACAGATTTTAGATCTGTTAGTACTTCTGCCGCTAGATACCAGCAATTGTCACTAAATCCGCAGAAACTAGCGGGACAATGTGGAAAACTTAAATGCTGCTTGAACTACGAATTAGATACTTATCTGGAAGCATTAAAATCTTTTCCAAAAACCGACGTTAAGTTAAAGACCAAGAAGGGAACCGCAGTATGTCAGAAAATTGACATTTTCAAGGGCCTTCTTTGGTATGCTTATGAAGGTGAATGGATGAACTGGCATACGCTAACCCCGGAGCAGGCGAATAAGATAATCGCTAAAAATAAAAAGGATGAGGCTGTTAGTAGTTTAGAGGAATATGCAGTTGAATTACAGATCGATGAATCTGAAACAAAAGGCTTTAATAATTCTGTTAGTGAGGATAGTCTAACAAGATTTGACAGACCTAAACAACAGCGTAAAAAGCGTAACAATAAAAAGAGAAAAAAACGTAAAGGTAATCCCTCAAGATCTAAGAATGCGTAGTGCTTTTTTCGTTTCTTTATTGGCTTCAGTAATTATTGCTTTTTCGTCCTGTGACAGGGAAAGGGTGTTTGATGAGTATGAATCATTAAAAGGCTGGAATAAAGATTCAATCGTAACTTTTGAATTTAACGATATAGATTCTTCCAGGGTTTATGATCTATTCATAAACGTTAGGAATAACAATGATTACAACTACAGTAATTTATTTTTGATCACCGAGATCAGGTTTCCGCAGGGAAAAGTGATCAGTGATACTTTGGAATATGAGATGACCAGACCCAATGGTGATTGGCTAGGTGTAGGGTTTGGGGATGTAAAGGAAAGCAAGCTCTGGTATAAGGAGAATGTTAGGTTTGAGGAACCTGGTAAATACAAAGTAACCATTCAGCAAGCAATGCGTAAAAATGGTGAAATAGAGGGGATTCAGGAATTGGAAGGAATCACTCATGTAGGATTCAGGATAGAAAATAGCGATAATTAATTTTTTGTAATATAAATGGCCCGCACTACTAAAAAAACTAAAAAACCTGCTCATAGCAATCGTAAATATATAGTAGGTTTCTGGACACTTTTCTTAATTGGTGTCCTGACTTCAGTATTTATCTTTTTACTTGCTGGATGGGGCGCATTTGGTAAGATGCCAAGCTTTGACGAACTCGAAAATCCCGAAACTAATTTAGCTACAGAAATATTTTCTTCAGACGGAAAAACCCTGGGAAAATATTACAGTGAGAACAGGACTCCTATAAAATATGAAGATCTTCCAGATCACCTTGTTCAGGCGTTGGTGGCCACTGAAGATGAAAGATTCTATCAACATGCGGGAATCGATGCTAAAGGTACATTGCGTGCGGCTGTTTACCTTGGAACCCGTGGAGGAGCAAGTACCATTACTCAGCAGCTGGCTAAACAATTATTTACTGAGGATGTGGCTCAGAATGATTTTGAGCGAGTATTTCAAAAAGTAAAAGAGTGGGTGATCTCTACCAGGCTTGAACGCCAGTATACTAAAGAAGAGATCATTACCATGTATTTCAATAAATACGATTTTGTTTATCAGGCGGTTGGAATTCGTTCTGCTTCAAAGATCTATTTTGATAAGGAGCCGAGAGAATTAAAGATCGAAGAATCTGCCGTTCTGGTTGGAATGCTTAAGAACTCAGCATTGTACAATCCTATGAGAAGACCTGAGTTGGTAAAATCAAGAAGAAACCAGGTCTTTGAGCAGATGAACCGTAATGGGTTTATTTCGGAAACCGAAATGGATTCCCTTCAGAATTTACCAATGAAGATCGAGTTTACTCCAGAGGGACATGATGAGGGAATGGCTACTTATTTCAGAGCTTACCTTCAGGGATTCATGAAAGACTGGATAAAAGAGAATCCTAAGCCAGACGGTAGTGAATACAGTTTATATAGTGATGGTTTAAAAATTTATACCAGTATAGACTCTAAAATGCAGGAGTATGCGGAGAATGCGGTTACAAAGCATATCGCAAATCTTCAGAAAGAATTTGATCGTCAAAATGAGAAAAATCCAACAGCTCCTTTTAGAGACCTGGATAAATCACAGATAGAAAATAGTATTCAAAGTGCCATGAGAGTTTCTGCCAGATGGAAAAAGATGAAAGCTCAGGGTAATTCTGAAGAAGAGATCAGGAATTCTTTTGAAGAAGATGCTGAAATGCGGGTTTTTAGCTGGAAAGGAACTATAGATACGGTCATGACACCGAGAGATTCTATACTTTACTATAAAGCATTTTTACAAGCCGGGATGATGTCTATGGTGCCGCAAACCGGAGAAGTTAAAGCATGGGTAGGAGGGATCAATTTCAAGCATTTCAAATACGAGCATGTAAAACAGGGGAAACGTCAGGTAGGCTCTACCTTTAAACCATTTGTATATGCCACGGCTATAGATCAGTTAAAATTTTCTCCATGTGATACCTTACCTAAAAGTAAGTTTACTATTGAAGCCGGGAAGCATGGTAATATGAATGACTGGGCTCCAAGGAACAGTGATGGGGAATATGATGGTATGTATACGCTTAAAAAGGCACTGGCTAGTTCTGTAAATACAATTACGGCCAGGTTAATAGATAAAACAGGACCAGAGCCCGTAATAGATCTTATTGGGAAGCTGGGGATAGATACCAGGAATATTCCTGCAGTACCTTCTATTGCTTTAGGTACAGCAGATATAAATCTTTTCGAGATGGTTTCTGCTTACAGCACTTTTGCAAATCAGGGAGTTTATATAAAACCGGTAATGGTGAACAGGATAGAAGACAAGAACGGTACTGTTCTTTATCAAAATGTGCCTGAAACCAGGGATGTTCTGTCAAAAGAAGCTGCCTATGTAACTATTAATTTACTTGAAGGGGTTACTCAGGGAGGTTCAGGAACCAGGTTAAGAGGAGTCTGGGGTACTAATAATGCTTTTTATAAAACAGCCATGACAGGTTATCCTTATGACCTGAAAAATCCAATTGCTGGTAAAACCGGTACTACGCAAAACCAGAGTGACGGATGGTTTATGGGAATGGTGCCAGACCTTGTTACAGGTGTTTGGGTTGGAGCAGAAGACAGAGCAGTTCATTTCCCAACGATCACCTATGGGCAGGGTGCAACTATGGCATTACCAATTTGGGGAATGTATATGAAAGATGTTTATGCAGACCCAGATCTTAAGGTTTCTAAAGAGGCATTTGAACGACCCGAAAATTTGAGTATCGCTGTAGATTGTGCGAATTATGGATCCTCTAAGGAAACTGATAATTCGGTTCCAGACGAACTCGATTTTTAAATTTTTCTCAAAAAAATTCATTAAAAATTCCAGATAAATCAGGGAAGTCACATTATAGCATTGTGACCACATTTTTATTTTCGTATTTTCGGGTAAAATTCTGAAAAAATGATCATAAAGACAGTTGATAATGTACAGGATGCTTTAAAGGACGCTAAGGACGGAATGACATTTATGCTGGGAGGTTTCGGTTTATCTGGAATTCCTGAAAATGCGATTTCTGAACTGGTACGTCTCAATTTAAAGAACCTTACCTGTATCTCTAATAATGCCGGTGTCGATGACTTCGGACTCGGCCAATTGCTTCATAAAAAACAAATAGATAAAATGGTTTCTTCATATGTTGGAGAAAATGCCATTTTCGAAAAACAAATGCTTAGCGGTGAACTCGATGTGGAGTTGATCCCGCAGGGGACACTTGCAGCAAGATGCCAGGCAGCTCAACAGGGTTTTCCGGCAATCTATACTCCTGCTGGGTATGGGACAGAAGTTGCACAGGGTAAGGAAACTCGTGAATTCGACGGAAAAATGTACGTTCTGGAAGAAGCTTTCAAAGCGGACTTTGCTTTTGTAAAAGCATGGAAAGGAGATAAAGCTGGAAACCTCATCTTTAAAGGTACAGCAAGAAACTTTAATCCAGTAATGTGCGGATCTGCAAAGATAACGGTAGCTGAGGTTGAGGAGCTGGTAGAGCCGGGAGAACTAGATCCAAATCATATCCATATACCGGGAATCCTGGTACAAAGGATCTTCCAGGGAAAAGACTATGAGAAAAGAATTGAGCAACGTACGGTAAGACAAAAAGCATAATTATGGCATTGGATAAAAACGGAATAGCACAGAGAATAGCCAAAGAGATAAAAGACGGATATTATGTGAACCTGGGAATTGGGATCCCTACTTTGGTAGCCAATTTTGTTCGTGACGATATTCAGGTTGAATTTCAAAGTGAAAATGGAATTCTGGGGATGGGACCTTTTCCTATCGATGGAGAAGAGGACGCCGATCTTATTAATGCAGGAAAACAAACAATTACGGCATTACCTGGGGCAAGTTTCTTTGATTCTGCCATGAGCTTTGGGATGATTAGAGGGCAACATGTAGACCTTACCATTCTTGGAGCTATGGAAGTAGCCGAAAACGGGGATATCGCCAACTGGAAGATTCCGGGTAAAATGGTAAAAGGAATGGGGGGTGCAATGGATCTTGTTGCTTCTGCAGAAAATATCATTGTGGCCATGATGCATACCAACAAGGCCGGCGATTCAAAATTACTGAAAAGATGCTCCCTGCCACTAACTGGTGTGGGCTGTGTTACTAAAATTGTAACCAATCTTGCGGTAATCGAGGTGACTGAAAATGGTTTCAAATTACTGGAAAGAGCTCCAGGAGTAAGTGTTGAAGAAATTGAAAATGCTACAGAAGGAAAACTTATTGTAGAAGGTGATGTTCCAGAAATGAAACTTCAATAAAAAATAGAAAAGCCGGATTTATGATCCGGCTTTTTTTATTTCTAACTCATAGAGGTCGAGTTTTCTTCTATATCTACCAGGAAGTCTATCGCATTATCTTGAGTTATCATTTCCCCTCTGGAATTAGCCTGCGAGAAATAGTCGTACCAGCCAGCATTAGCTAGATTACTTTCCAGTACCTTAACTTCTTCTACAGATGGCATTTTCCATACAGTCATATAGCGGTAATCACTCCTGTAAGGTGTATGCTCGTCATTTATTGCCCATCCAAGGTTTTCAACGCCACTGGCTTTCATATTATTGATACGTTTATGCATATCATCCATTAGCTTCCTTCTCTCCTCATGACTAAGTTTCATCCACTTTGTAGTAACGTTCCACATTTCAATGTATAAGTACATATCGTCTATTTTTGGTTCGAAAAAATGTTTAATTGTTATATAAAGTTAGCATCTATATTTGAGTAAAATCTTAATATTTCCTTATAAGTTGGTTGAAAATCAGATTTATAAAAAAGAACCCATGAAAAACATATAGAATTCCATGGGTTCAAAAATGAAAGAGTAAAAAGGTATTAAAGGTCCATAACTTCTTTATAGGTTACGGGTCCTAATTCAAATCTGGCTTCTAGTAGTTCTTTCTTAATTTTTTTAGCTTCTGAAGTCAAATTATTAGCCTTGTAAATATTGGCCAATGCTAATTGCGCTTCAGGTTCGTAAGTTTTGCCTTCAACTTTATCTTTAACGATCTTAAGAGCTTCTTTCTTGTTTCCGTTCTTAAGATGGGCCAGGGCAAGCAACTGATAAGTTTCGGGAGTTTCCCTGTTTGCTACTTCTTTTCTTGCGAGATCTAAAGCATCGATCTCTTTACCTTTTTCACCTAAAAAGACCTTTAAGTTATATGCATTGTACATTTCACCGTAAGCTGGTTTCTGGGTAAGATTTTTATATTTTGATAAGGAGGATTCATATAGTTCATTATCATCACTATGCTCCGCTATCTCAGCTTTTAAAAGGTAAAGATCGGGCGTACTATGACTTTCCAGAATTGAATCTATAATACGCAGAGCCTCGGTTTCATTATTCTCATGGGAAAAGACGATCCAGGCAATTCCCTTTTTTGCGTAAGAATTAGAAGGATCTATTTCCAGCGTCTTTAAATAATGATCGTAACTATCTTCAATTCTTCCGGCATGGCCGTAATAATCACCCAGGTTAGAATAAACCCAAAGCAATAGACTTCTGTTCTTACTTTCTTCAGCTTTATCTCTGGCTTTTTCCATAAACATAATGGTACGGTCCAGATCTCCCTCAAAGTCGTTCCATTTAGCTGCACGAATCATGTAATTGAAATCATAAGGATCTGCAAATAGCTTCTGAAGACTATCGACCTTTTTATAATTACCTAATTCCATATGTACATCAAAAAGTAAATGCTGATTTACAGTAAGATCTTTTCCTAACATAGCAGCAGAATCTGCATAGATGCGTGCTTCCTTAAAACGATGCTGAGAAATATAATTTCTGGATAGAGATCGGTAATATTTGTCTTTATCAATATTCGCTATTTCAACCGCCTTTAAAAGTGATTGTTCAGCTTTCTTTAAATAGGCTATATCACCCGTAGACTCAAAGAAGGTATTATATTGTCCTGCTACCGCTGCAAAACTTGGTAATTCAAGACTATCTTTCGTGATCTTGGAATTCCATAATTCAAAATATGGAGAGGTAGTTCTCGACTCTTTTACAGCAAGGTATTCGTTATAATCTTCAGGCGCTGTCACCTTTTTATCTGATTCCTGATCACAACTAATCATTAATACAGACATTAGTAAAAGAAAAATATTGATCTTCATGATTTCTGATTCATTAGTTAATAAAAGAGGCTGTAATAAATCATACTACAGCCTCAATTAGTATTGGAAATCTTATTCAGGTGCCCCTATATAAGGGAAACTGTTTGTAATATTATCTGCTGTTAAAGCAACACCATCGGTAACTAGTTGAGGTAATCCACCTTCGCCATTAAATCTGGCACCGCTTTCTCCACCAAATAATAGAATTAACGAGATGTCTATAACATCATCCTGTAGCATTCTTCCTGTAAGCCCTACAGCGCCTTCAAAATTAGGAGCTCCATTACCAGGATTAAAATAAGTAGTTGGAGCATCTGGAGCTACCTCAAGTACGTCTGAAGCCAATACTGTAGTTAATACAGTAGCAGAAACAGGATTTGGGTTATCTTCAGATGTTGGTTCTGATCCATTAAGGATATCACCAAGGATATTCGGTTCAAAATTGATTGCTGCTGGATCTGCTCCTAAAGCAACCGCATAGGCGTCATGTAATCCTTCCAGTTGAGCTTCAAAAGAAGCCTGAAAAGCAGCACCCATTTCTGAAGGGATCGTAGTATTATGCATATTCTTAATTTCTGCACTACTACTTAGGACGGTGTTTATTCCCGGACGTCCCATATGGTCTACCTGGCTATATGATCCACTAAAATCTACTTCCATCATTTCCACTGGAGGGTTTGGGGTAGGTGTTTCAGTCATCATAAAATCATCATCTTCACTACATCCAACCGCTACTACACTAATACATAGGGCAGAGAAAAGGATCTTTATATTATTTATTTTCATAATTCTAATTTTTAAAATTTGATTGACTATTGCTTACGATTAGTAGTAACCCAGGTCTTATAAACCGGAATCCCTAAAACATTGGTTGCCGTTGGAGTTCCAAGTAAACTGTTCGGTATTTCCAGGGCAATGGAAAGCGTGTTGGCGCCGTCAAAAGTATCTGTTCCCGGAACATTGAATCCTGAATTATCTTCAGCGGAAGGGGCTACAACTTCATTAAATCTCACAAAGTCAAAGTAAAATGCATCCTGTCTAGGTCCTGCAAATAGAGATACACCGTTAGAAGTAGTTTCAGTGATGGCACTAGTAGAAGATATTTCTACCATTCCTAAAGCATTATCAACGCTCACTTCACTATTAAGACCAGTAGCACTTGGGCTAAAAGGTCCAAAGAAATACATCATTCCGTCTCTCGGAATGGCTTGAATAACTCTGTCTTCAACCAGGTCACCATCGAGATCGATATTGATCTCTACCAGTACATCTTCATCAAATGCACCATAAGTTAAATCTGGTAAAACATTAGATTGAACATCTACAATGAATACCGTGTTACTGGATCCTGTTGTTGGTTCAAAAGCGTAGAAATCAGCAATATCTGCCGAAGAACCTGCAACACCAGGTGCGTCTACGTGATCTGCTGCGATAAAAATGGCGGCAGAAAGAGCTATTCCTAAAACTGTGAAAAGCTTAACTTTTTTCATAAGGTTTATAATTAAGAGTAAAAACTTTTTTGTCTTTACATACCTTATCTACGCCTTAAGAGATAGTTTGGGTTTTTTATATCTAGTTAAGCTTTTGTTAAAGAAATTCACCTGGTTTGTAAGTAACCTGCTGAGTAGGGAATTAGCTAAATTAATTTACAGCAATTATTTCTGAATCACTTAAAAGAACCTCCTGTCTTAATTTTAAAATTACCTGTGCAATGGCAATAACGTCTCTTTCGCAATATTCCACGATCCTGTTTAATTCTCCTTTTTCATAATATACCTCCCTAACCATAGAACCGTCTATGTCTTCTTTGGGAGAAGGGATGCCGAGTACGTGGGTAAGTAATTTAAGGGAAGTGAAATGTTTATAATCACCAAATTTCCATAGTTCTAATGTATCCAGATGCGGAACTTCCCAGGGTTTTTTCCCGAATAGATTAAGTTTTGAAGGTAAACGCATATTATGAATAAGCATTCTTCGGGCTATATAAGGGAAATCAAATTCCTTCCCGTTATGGGCACATAGCAGATGATAGGGCTGAAAAAAATATTCTTCCAGTAATACGGTGAAATCTCTTAATAATTTTTCTTCTTCGCCTTGAAAGCTGGTTATACGAAAACTTCTACTTCCATTTTTAAAACTGAAAAAACCAACCGAGATACAGATGATCTTCCCGAATTCACTCCAGATACCTGCCCTTTCATAAAACTCTTCCGGAGTAAAATCCTCTTTACGTTGATATTTAGATTTTTCGTCCCAAAGCAATTTTTTCTCTTCGCTCATTTCAGAATAATCCCGAAATTCAGGTACGGTCTCAATGTCCAGGAAAAGTATATTTTCCAGTTTAATCTTATGTAGCATATTTACCTATTAAAAGTTTTTGTTACCTAATAAAAATGTAGGCAGTTATACTTTCTATTTCTACTTTATTATTTTGGTTAATACCACTTAATGAAATAATAACTACTTTAAATTTAGCTTTCTTGTTGAACTCATATACAAAACTACCTTCAGGAATATTGCTAAAGGATTGATATTTTTGAAGTTTTTCAGTAATATCATTTTCCATATCCATTCTAAATAATTCATTAGATGAATTTCTAAGAATTATTTCACTTTGATCAATCTCCAGATTGTAAGTAGACCTTTTTTCTTGGTGTAGAATGGTTGAAGCAGATACTAATATAAACTTTTCGTATCCTTTAATATTTATTTCATCATGGAAGGTATAACTACTGTAGTTAAAACTTTTATCATCAAAATTAAAAGGCTTATTTTCTGTATAATTATTTTTCCCATAAATAGAGTCCAGCATATATTTGCCAGCACTATATGAATATCTTAAATAAGACGTTTCAAAACCAATTTCATCGTCAACTAATTTAAGCTTTTCTCGTGTTTTTAAATAGCGAGCAATATTCTTGAATCGCTCTACTTCATCTCCGGTTAATGCCTGCTCCCCATTATTAGTATTAATTATCAATTCTGAAAGTTCATTTACCTGTGCCTGGATAGAAATCTTGAATACATTCCAAGGCCCATAAATACTAAGTAAACACAGAATAAAGAGACTGATAGGCAGAAGGGATAACTTTCTTTTTTTGCTTATTAAAGTGAAAAGTGTAATGCCAAGTAACCAAAATGCTAATATTAAAAGGAAATACCTGTTCTCTGTAAAATTGTAAGCACTAATTCGAGCGTATATTGCTATAAAAAGCAGTATAAATAGTGGTAACAATGAGACCTGAAGAATTGGATGAAATTTTCTTATAATTAGGTTTTGATGCTTTTCTCGAATGGGATCTATTATGATATAGATTATAAAACCTGTAATTGCAAGAATTGATATTAGATAGGATACCCAACCTTCCGGAAGTTGCCATGTAAGCAATATTGTGAAGGAATAAGCATATACAATTAGAAGGTATAATATAAGTATCGGAATTAGAATATACTTAATTAAAACATCCAAAGCTTTAGAATAATGAAGCTTTTGAGTTTTATAAATTTCTTTTGGAAAATCTGAGAGGTAAATGAACGTATTAATGATTCCTAAACAGAAAATAAAAAGTTCGAAATAAATTTCTTCACCAAAATCGAATGTAAAAAGATTTTCTACCGCTAATAATGCGAGGGATAATCCTAAATATATAATTCCTGAAAAAAGAATACTTCGGGAAATAGCGACAATTATGCGCCGTAAGTAATTCCAGTAATCAACAGTGTTCCAATAAAAAATAAATGGGGCGAAAAATATAAATATATGGCCTGCTAGTAATAATATAAACCACCTAAGATAGATGAATGTCTGTGACGAATCATAAATATCCGGTAAATTAATATAATATATGATTAGAAGTAAAATTATCACTGTCTTTACTCCCCAACCAACTAATCTACTTCTTTGACTTTCTGTAATAAATTGAGCGCCAATTAACCAGCTGACTCCCAGTATTAAAGTGATAACCTCTTTATAATGGATGCCAAATATATTAATACGATTATGTATTAATGAAATAACAAAGAAACTTCCTATCGTAACCCATATTAATGTTAATGGGAAACGCTTGAATGCCATTATCATTTTCGTAGGCAATTCCTTAAAATAGCTCATATTAAAGGTTATTCAACATCTTGTAGATCTGGTCAATATACATATAAAAATCCTGGTAATGCTTATCATCCTTCTTTCGAATAAGTTTTCTTCCCAGTCTTACTATAACTAGATCATCCTCTGGGATCATTATAACGTACTGGCCTAAAATTCCGCGCATGTAGTAAATGTCTTTATCACGATAGTCACTTAACCAGAAACCATATCCATAATATGAAGTTTCAGAGAATCGTGGTTCTGAGGCAGTTTCTATAAAAGAGGAATCTAATAATTGCTCGCCATTCCATTTACCATTATTGATCAATAACTTTCCGAACTTCCCAAAATTCCTTGCATTGCTTGAAATACAGCAATAAGCCTTTTCCATTCCAGATTCCCGGCTATCAATTTGCCAAAGAGCATCATCATTCATTCCCATTGGTTTCCAGAAGGAATCACTTAAATATTCGCTCAAATTTTGTCCTGTGGCTTTTTCGATGACCATCCCTAATAATTGAGTATTTCCACTTAGATATTTGAATTCTTCACCAGGTTTCTCTATTACTTTTAACTCCATGACCTGTTCACGGATATCCTGACCAAAGTAAGCCCTGGCCGTAGATGCGAAAGGATTATAATAATTCTCATTCCAGTTTAATCCAGACGCCATGGAAGAAAGGTCGCCAATACTAAGTCTTGGATCGAATTGTGGAAAGAAATCTGCTACCGGTTGGTTTATATTCTCTAGAAAACCGTCCTGAATGGCTTTAAACATGAGGATCGTAACAAGGCTTTTGGCCATAGAAAATGAATTGGTCCTGGACAGCTTATCATACCCATGGTAATATTTTTCGAAAAGAATGCTATCATTTTTAATGATCAGGAAAGCCGCGGTTTCAAGTTTACTATTTAAACTATCCAGAGTTTTGGTAGCAGGTATAGTATTGTATTTGCTACCTATTGGCCATTTCTGGATACTATCTGAATTTTCGACCACGTGGTTATCAAAATAAGTATGATCGTCTATAAATGCAGTTTTATGACCTGTGAGGTAAGTTGTATTAATAGCTTTGAAAATATAACCATAGCCGGCTACATAGAGAATGAGGGAGGCTAAAAGTAAGAACCCAATGAATAGTAATAATGCTTTAAATAGCTTTTTCATCTATATAATTTTAATCCAGTTCAAATGAATTAGATCTAGGATACTGTTGCTGAAAAATACTAATTTTAGAAGAGGCTCTGCTGTTTAGGAGGGTTTTCATGATCTAGCAACCACTTTTTTCTATGCAAACCTCCGGCATAACCTGTAAGTGAACCATCGCTTCCAATTACCCGGTGACAGGGTATAATGATCCATAATGGATTTTTTCCGTTGGCAGATGCTACGGCTCGTATTGCTTTTTCATCTCCCAGTTGTCTGGATAATTCCAGGTAAGAAGTGGTTGTTGCGTACGGGATATCCAGCAGCTTATTCCATACCTTTTTCTGAAATTCAGTGCCTTGTGGATTCAGGAGGAGATTAAATTCTTTCAATTCACCATTGAAATAGGCTTCAATCTGTTCAACAGGCTTTTTTAGTTCTGCAGGAATTTCTGAAGAAATACTGCCCTCATCCAGTACTTTCACAGAGGCCAGTCCATCTAAGTCACCAGCAATTTCAGCGATCCCAAGAGGAGTTTTAATTCTGGCTGTTTTCATTCTTTTCTTCCTCTTCCTTCTTTTCCTTTTCGGTATTTGTTTCTATAGATTCTTCGGTCTCTTGGTCCTGTTTTCTCTGTATCAATCCCAGGCGTTTTGCTCTTCTTTCCCAGTTCTTCCGGGCGAGCATTTGCATATCTTCCACACTATCACTTTCGTCCATGATCTCCAGACCCAGTAAAGTTTCTATAATATCCTCCATGGTTACAATTCCGGTAACATTTCCATATTCATCCACGATCATGGAGATATGAGCTCTTTTCTGAACAAAGATTTCAAAAAGCTCAGGGATAGGAGTATTATCGTTGGTTACAAGGATATCACGTTTTATTTCGCTCAGCGGCTGATGACCTTTTTCATCTATAACTTCCTCTAGCACATCATCTTTCAGAATAAATCCTGAAATATTATTGGATCTTCCTTCATAAACCGGAATTCGGGAGAATTTCAGATTCTTGTGATTTTTGTGGAATTCCTTAAGTGATAGACTTTCATCCTCTGTAATAGCTACAGAAAACGGAGTCATTACATCCTTAGCTTCCACAGATTTAAAAACCAGTAGATTCTTTATCACAGTGGTTTCACTTTCTTCAAAAACACCCTCTTCTTCTGCTGCATCGGTAATAGCGGCAAATTCTTCCCTACTCATGGAACTTACGTGTGCCGATTTTCCAATCAGTTTTGTAGTGAGCATAAGCAGCCATAAAATCCCAGTGTATTTTAATGGAAAAATCATTATAGTGAGAGAACGTGCTGTGAAATTCCCCAGTGATTTCCAGTAGGTGGCTCCAATCGTTTTAGGAATGATCTCAGATAATATCAATATGGCCAGGGTCATAATGGCTGAAACGATTCCAACAGAATTACCTCCGTCGCCAAAAGTTTTTTCAGCCTGAACACCAACGAGAATAGCACCTACCGTATGTGCGATGGTGTTGATTGTAAGAATGGCAATTAAAGGTTTGTCTATATCCTGTTTAAGGCTGGCCAGTGTTTTAGCGTAAGGTTTACCTTCTTTTTTCTTGATCTTGATGTAAGATGGCGTAATACTTAGCAATGCCGCTTCCAGGATGGAGCACATAAATGAAAAGAAGATCGATAAAACTGCAAAAGTTAATAATAAGCCCATATGCTTAAATGACTGTTAGACTGGCTAATTTATATATTCTGAAAGCATTTTCTTAAAAAGAAATGATAAAAGGGCATTAAAAAAGCCTTCTCGATAATGAGAAGACCTTTAAATTAACCAAAACTAACCATTACACTGCAAGATTTTTCTGTAGTAGATCATCCCAGCGCTTTGCTTCATTTAACCGGATCTCAGCATCTGTACTGTCATGATCATCTTCATCGTAGAAAATTATTTCTGTGATTTTCGATGTATCACGATCTGCCAGCTCAAGGCCAAGATGAATAATTCTCTCTTTCTTGGATTGTTCACGTAGAGTGTTTTTGGTGATCCTAACCTGGCTGATTTCTTTCAAATCTATGACCCTGCGATCTACATCCATTTTAGGATCTAAGACTAAAAGCATCTTTTTAGTGCTATCAAGGCCAAGGGTTAAATGACCTAACGTTTCAAATTTGTCTAGTTTCAGGTCATTTGTTGAAGCCAGCTCAATAAGTTCTTTTTTCAGTTTCGCTTCTTTAGATCTTTGGTTGAGCAAAACGTAAATTATTGGGAACATGAAAATGAAGAACAGCATTGTGCCTATCATTAATGATGATTTATCCATTTTTATAGTATTTAAGGTAATTGAATAGTAACCCGGGACGCAATCATCTGCGCAGGGGTTGATTTTTTGCTTTTTAAAGCCGAAATATTCTTTATTTAATTACCAGAAAAAATGGAAAGGAAATATCTGTGTTTTTAAGATACTTCTATTGTTAGGCTGAAATTCTGAGGTTAATTGATTTTTAGAATCAGCCTTGACCTGGAAATATTCAAATTGTAGATTTGAATAAAACTGAGAAAAGTTATTTTCATTTTCAGGCGAAATCTGAAAACAGGCTTCAGCAATACTTTCTTCGAAAAGAACAGCCTTTCTGTTCTGTTTTGCTTTGAAATATTCCCCGGCTCTGGAATCAAGGTCTAAACCTGGTTCAGAATAGGCAAAAGTGTTGGTAGTTGAGATCAAAAATACGACCTGCAACAATAAAAGACTTACAAAAGAAAACCTTTGAATTTTCACATTACAAACGTACCACGAAAACCAATTCTCAACTCAAAAATTTAGTTATATTTTTCTTACACTTAGGAAATTAATTTCACCGCTTCTTTTGCGAAATAGGAGGCGATCATATCTGCCCCGGCACGTTTAATAGCAGTTAATTGTTCCAGTATCACCGCATCATGATCTAACCAGCCCTTTTCTGAAGCGGCTTTAATCATCGCATATTCTCCACTAACCTGGTAAACTGAAACCGGTACATTCACCGTATTCTTTATATCTCTAACGATATCTAAATAACACAATCCAGGTTT
Source organism: Christiangramia echinicola DSM 19838 (assembly GCF_000423065.1). Lineage (GTDB taxonomy): Bacteria > Bacteroidota > Bacteroidia > Flavobacteriales > Flavobacteriaceae > Christiangramia > Christiangramia echinicola. The sequence goes on along the minus strand of NZ_AUHG01000010.1, from coordinate 233,119 downwards.
TACCATCACTATATCAGCCCCTTCGTCGATATCCATCAAGGTTTCTCTAATGGCTTCATCACGGTTGGAGGGATCCATCTGGTACGTTTTTTTGTCCTTCGGAATATTCTGCGCTTCAACAGGTGCTGAATCCAGGGCATCTCTAAACGGACCGTAAAACGCAGAGGCATATTTTGCCGAATAACTCATGATTCCTGTATCATGATAACCTTCATCTTCAAGCAGGCTTCTTATTTCGAAAATACGGCCATCCATCATATCACTTGGAGCAACAAAATCGGCACCGGCTTTTGCATGAGAAAGAGACATTTCAGCTAAAATGGCTGAGGTGTCATCATTTAATACTTTTCCGTTAGCAATGATCCCATCATGCCCAAACTGTGAATACGGGTCAAGAGCAACATCGGTCATTACGATCATGTCAGGAACGGCATTTTTCACAGTTTTTACTGCTCGTTGCATTAGGCCTTCAGGATTGATGGCTTCTTTTCCTGCATTGTCTTTAAGATCTTCAGAAACCTTTACAAAAAGTAAAACTGACTTTAATCCTAGCTTCCAGAGTTCCTTTACTTCTTTTTCGATATTATCAAGACTATACCTGAAATATCCGGGCATGGAAGCGATCTCGTCCTTTACATTTTTTCCTTCAACGATAAATAGCGGAACAATAAAATCATTTGGAGATATAATGGTTTCTCGAACCATAGATCTTATGGCTTCATTTGTTCTTAATCTGCGGTTACGTCTTAATGGATACATATTCAAATGGTTTTTCGTTATTTAAACCCAGTCTACAGGGTTTTCAAGAACTTTTAGAAGTTTTTCTTCCTGGCTGCCAGGTTCAGGATGATGGTCATAGACCCACTGTACATGTGGCGGTAAGCTCATAAGGATGCTCTCTATACGGCCATTGGTCTTTAAACCAAATAAAGTTCCTTTATCATGAACCAGGTTGAACTCCACATAACGACCCCTTCTTATTTCCTGCCATGTTCTGTTTTCCTGGGAATAAGGGAGATTTTTTCGTTTTTCGACAATAGGGACATAGGCCTCAAGGAAAGAATTACCAACATCGGTTACAAAATCATACCAGTCTTCAATTTTCATGTGGCTATCAGCCTTCAAATAGTCAAAGAATAAGCCGCCAATCCCGCGTGCTTCATCACGATGGGCATTCCAGAAATATTCATCACATTTCTGTTTATATTCAGTATAAAGGGAAAAGCCGTGAGGTGTACAGGCTTTTTTTGAAACCCTATGAAAATGCCTCGCATCTTCTTCAAATAGGTAATAGGGGGTAAGATCCTGACCGCCACCAAACCATTGGTCTATCACGGTCCCATCTTTATCATACATTTCAAAATACCTCCAGTTAGCATGTACCGTTGGAACCATTGGGTTTTTAGGATGCAGTACTAAACTAAGACCGCATGCAAAGAAATCTACATCTCCAACCTTAAAATATTGCTGCATAGCTGGAGCCAGGGGACCATAAACTGCAGAAATATTAACTCCGCCTTTTTCAAATACAGCTCCGTTCTCTATCACTCTGGTTCTACCGCCACCACCTTCTTTACGTTTCCAGATGTCTTCCTGGAATTTTGCTTTTCCATCGATCTCTTCAATTTTTGAAGTGATCCTGTCCTGTAGTTCCTGAATATATCGGTAAAACTTCTCTTTCATAACTAAAATTCAATCTTCTATATAAACCAACTCCGTTTTTGCCGCTTTAATATCTTCTGAAGAAGAAATTTTTACAGCATTCCTGGTCATTTTCTGTAATTCTTCCACATGATCCAGCTGAATTGTCTGATTTTCAGCAAAAAGATCCCGGCCAATCTTATTGTTATGGAGATCCATTTCTTTTGCCAGTTTTGAATTGGGCGACATATCTTCATGGAGATCGGTAATTCTTTTACTCCATTCCGTAGTCTTTTCGATAGAACCTGTGATTTCAAAACATTGCTCACAGATGAGGTAATTCCATAGTGCATGTCTAAATGCATTGGACCTGGTATCGCCATGATGTTTTTTGCCAAAACACTCATTGCAGGTTGATATGGTTTTCCTGGTTCCTTTATAAGTTGGAACAATTAGAAAAGGCTTTAAAATTAATACTCCCCCTAAAATGAAGAATTTTTTAAATGATAACTTTTTAAGCCTTTCAACGAGCACCTATCCTCTGTATTCTTTAACAGCATCTACAAAAGCCTTCGCGTTGTCTACAGGAATATCTGGAAGGATACCATGACCAAGGTTGGCAATATATCGGTCCTTACCAAAAGCTTTGATCATATCGTTCACCATATATTTTATTTCAATTGGCTTTGAATACAACCTTGCGGGATCAAAGTTTCCCTGCAGAGTGATTTGCCCACCACTTAAATTTCTTGCATTTCTAGCTTCACAAGTCCAGTCTACTCCAAGAGCAGCAGCTCCAGATTGTGACATTTCTTTTAAAGCAAACCAGCATCCTTTTCCGTAGGCGATCACAGGCACTTCATCTTTTAAAGCGTCGATGATCTGCTGCATGTATTTCCATGAAAACTCCTGGTAATCTTTAGGTTCTAATAATCCACCCCATGAATCAAAGAGCTGAACTGCATCTACTCCAGCTTTTACTTTCTCTTTTAAGTAAGCGATCGTAGTATCGGTGATCTTTTGAAGTAAGGTATGTGCTGCGATAGGTTCCATAAAGCAGAATTTTTTAGCCTTATCGAAGGTTTTTGAACCCTGACCCTGTACGCAATAACATAAAATCGTCCATGGAGAACCGGCAAACCCAATAAGAGGAACTTCATCATTTAGCTCCTGTTTGGTAAGTTTTATCGCATCAAAAACATAACCTAATTCCTCATTCACATCTGGAACAATAACCTGGTCTACTTTCTTTGCAGTATCTACGGGATTAGGCAACCATGGCCCAACTCCTGGTTTCATTTCCACTTCGATATTCATCGCCTGGGGAACCACAAGGATATCACTAAAAAGTATTGCCGCATCTGGACCTACTTGTTTTATAGGCATCACAGTGATCTCGGTAGCCAGTTCCGGAGTTCTGCATCGGGTGAAAAAATCGTATTTCTCCTTAAGTTTCATGAAATCTGGCAAATATCTTCCTGCCTGTCTCATCATCCATACCGGTGGACGTTCTACAGATTCTCCTTTTAATGCTTTTAAAAACAGGTCGTTCTTTATCATTTCCTGAGGTGTTTTATTTATTCTTAAAATGTGAAACCACTTTGGCGATCACATTTTCAATTGTTGGTTTTGTTGCTACGATGATAGTCTCAGTATATTTTTTGACTTCTGAAGCTGTTGTCTCACCTATGCAAAAAGCGGTTGTGCTTATCTTATTATTATTATTGGTAAAACTTTGTACTCCACTGGGACTAAAAAAAAGGATGCCATCAAATTCAGAGTCGAAATCCTTTAGATTTAATTCTGTCTTATATACGTTAAGCTCTTTATATTTTATATTTTTTCTTCTGAATAGATCTGGCAATTCCTCTCTGCGTTTATTGCCACTGAAAAATTGAAACTCTCTTTCATTATGATGCGTTACGATCTTAAGAGCCAGGTCCTTCGCATTTTCAGCATTCTCGAGAACCTTAAAATTTCGTTCTTCAAGGTAAGCTCTTGTTTTTTCACCTACACAAAAGCAATTTTCGATCTGTAAATCTTTCTTTTCGATTGCCTTTACCGCATTTTTACTGGTGAAAATGGCATTCTTAACAAATACATTCTCTAAATTAAAATCAATGAACTTTATATTGATCGCATCATATTCTACCAATCCTATTCCGCTATTCAGCAATAATTCCTTTTGATTAACCGCCAGGTTTTTTGTGGAAAGAACAGTAAGCATAGATCAGTTATTTAAAACCGATTTTATGCTGGCCATCAATTCTTTCCCTCCATTAGTCAGGATTTCCATGGCCGCTTCTTTTCCTAGATTTTCAATATCCCTGATCTCCACACTTTTTTCTACTTCGATCTTTTTAGTTCCATCCAGGCTGAATAAGGCTCCGTGGAAATGTACGTGATTGTCCAGAACTTTTGCCAAAGCACCTATTGGAGCGGTACATCCACCTTCCAGAACTTTTAGAAATTCACGTTCTATGTGCACGCAAATTTCAGATTCCTTATGATTTAACATCGCCAGAGCTTCCCTGCAATAATCATCATTTTCCATAGCAACGATAAGCATGGCGCCCTGAGCGGGAGCAGGAATCATCCAGTTAAGATCAATGAAATTTTCTGGCTTTATTTCGATCCTTTCCAGTCCTGCAGCAGCGAAAATTGCCCCGTTCCAGTCATTATCATTCAGTTTTTGCATGCGGGTATTTACATTCCCGCGAAGATCAACAACATTATGATCTGGGTATTTATTAAGCCACTGTGCTTTTCTACGTAGACTTCCGGTGGCTATAGTTCCTTCGCCGTTTTCCAGAAACTTAACCCCTTTATGAACAAGAATGTCCTTATTGCTGGCTCTTTTCATCACCGCACCTTCTACAATCCCTTTTGGCAAAGCCGTAGGAACATCTTTCATGGAATGTACAGCGATATCCACTTCACCTTTGATCATAGCAACATCAAGGGTCTTGGTGAAAATACCGGTAATGCCCATTTCGTATAAAGGCTGATCCAGATTGAGATCTCCGGTAGATTTTACAGGAACCAGTTCGGTTTTATGACCTGTTTTTTCAAGAGCATTTTGTACTGTTTTGGCCTGCCAAAGCGCTAATTCGCTATCGCGGGTTCCAATTCTAATCACTTTGCTCATTTTGTAACTTCTTCTAGTTGAAAGACTTTCTGGATAAGTTCCAGGCTTTCGTCGGTGGTTTCGCTGTCCTCCTTTAAATGATTGGCGAAATGCTTCATGATCTTTTGAATGATCCTGTTGCTTACAATTTCTGCCTGCTCATCATTAAAGTCGGATATTTTTCTACGCTGAAAATTCAATTCGTCATCCTTCATCATTTTAAGCTTTTTCTTCAAAGCCTTGATGGTAGGGGCGAATTTCCTGGTTTCCAGCCACTGGTTAAAGTCTTTTTCAACCTCAGCGATTATTTCTTTGGCTTGCGGAATAAACTGTTTTCTTCTTTCCAGGGTTTCATCGGTCATCTGTGAAAGATGATCCAGGTGAATAAGTTTTACGTTTTCAAGATCATTAACATCATCTGAAACGTTTTTAGGAATAGAAAGATCCAGGATCAAAAGTTCCTTTTTAGGATAGATTAATTCTTTGGAGATCGTAGGATTATGAGCACCTGTTGCGACAATTAGAATATCAGTATTTCTAATTTCTGCCTGTAGATCGGCATAATCTTTAACGATGAGGTTAAATTTTCCAGCGATCTTTTCAGCTTTATCCTTAGTACGATTTATTAAGGTAATATGATTGTTCCTGGTATGCTTGATTAGGTTTTCACAGGTATTACGCCCAATCTTTCCTGTTCCGAAGAGTAGAATATTCTTATCTGAAACATTTTCAACATGCTTCAGGATATATTGAACAGATGCAAATGATACCGAAGTTGCTCCACTGGAAATTTCGGTTTCGTTCTTAATGCGCTTACTTGCCTGGATCACGGCATTGACCAAACGCTCAAAAAAGGTGTTTACCAGGCCTAATTTTTTGGAACGAACAAACGCGATTTTAAGCTGACTTATAATTTCAAAATCTCCCAGGATCTGACTGTCAAGCCCTGTTCCTACTCTAAAAATATGAGATATTGCCTGCTTGTTTTTGTATACATACGCCACTTTTTCGAACTCCTCAACGGTACCATGAGTATGTTCACAAAGTAATTTAATAAGCTGAAATGGGTGCTGCGCGAATCCGTAAATTTCGGTTCGGTTACAGGTGGAAGTAACTAATATACCATCAATACCTTCATTTTTAGCTTGTTCAAGTAATCTCTGCTTAGATTCTTCAGTAAGGCTAAAATGGCCTCTAATCTCAGCATCAGCCTTCTTGTAGCTTAATCCTATAGTATAAAAGTGTTTTCCTGTAGAAATGTGATAATCTTCCATGTATCGGTTTAGGTGGACACGGGGGCAAAATTAATACAAGCATAAATGAAAAAGTAACGCTGGAGGCACTAAATATGTCGATAGATGATAATTATCATGAAAATAGGTCTGAAAAGTTCAAAATGCCATACTTTTGTAGTAATCATAGCGGGTTTAGAATGATTAGTTTAGATTGATTCTAAATAAATTAAAATTATATCCTATGGACGCACACCAAAAAAATAACGCTGTAAGTATCTCTGAAGAAATAAAAATCGAAGATGGTTTTTTTATACTGAAATTTCAGAACGATACAAGTGATACTAAGTTAATGACCAGGGATATAGATAATAGTTTTATCCAGTTTCATTTTAATGTGAAGGGGGGGAGCAAGTTTCTTTTTAATGAAGGGAATTACGAATTGCCATTACCCGAAGAAAATTCCTTGTTATTATATAATCCGCAAAGAGACCTTCCTCTAAATGTGTCTCTGGAATCTGAGTCCTGGTTAATTTCATTGGTGATCTCTATTAAAAAATTCCATGCATTATTTTCCCAGGAAGCAGATTATATAACCTTTCTAAGTGCAGATAATAAGGATAAGAAATATTACAAAGATGCGCCATTATCTCCTTCTATGGCGGTAGTTTTGAATCAATTAATGAATTTTAGCCTAACGCCCAGCATTAAAAATCTTTACTTTAAGGCTAAGGCGTATGAGTTATTGAGTCTTTATTTCAATAAAGCTGAAAATCCTGATCTGGAACAATGTCCTTTTTTAAGTGACGAGGAGAATATCAAGAAAATTAGGAGGGCTAAAGATATCGTGATCGCTCGAATGGCTGAACCACCTTCACTTCAGGAACTTTCAGATGAAATTGGTTTAAGTTTAAAGAAACTTAAAGAAGGTTTCAAACAGATATATGGGGATTCGGTTTACAGTTTTCTATTTGATTATAAAATGGAATATGCACGAAAATTATTGGAAACCGGTGAATATAATGTGAATGAAGTAGGTTTAAAGGTTGGTTATAGTACGGCCAGTCATTTTATCGCCGGGTTTAAGAAGAAATTCGGTACTACTCCTAAGAAATATACCCTTTCTGTAAATTAATATATATGCGTCTTATATTAGTTCTAAGCTTTTCCCTGTTGCTTTCATCTTCATTGACCTCTCAGGAAAATATACTTATTTTCTGCGAGACAGATGGTTTTGTACATAATTCGATTGATGCTGGAACCCAGGCTTTGCAGCAGCTAGGCAGAGAAGACGGTTTTAGTACTACAGTAAGCAGGGACAGCAGGTTTTTAGTTGAAAATGAGCTGAACCAATTCGATCTCATTATTTTCTTTCAAACCACCGGAGATGTTCTAAATTCAGAAGAGCAAATGGAATTTCAGAATTATATGGATAATGGGGGTAATTTCTTCGGAATACATTCCGCAGCAGATACCGAATATAACTGGTCCTGGTATGGAGACTTGGTTGGAGCTTATTTTGACGGTCATCCGGAAATTCAGCAAGCTGAGATCGTTGTGAAAATGCCAGATCACATAACAGTAGGGCATTTACCACGAAAATGGGAAAGGACAGATGAATGGTATAATTATAAAGACATTAATAAAGGCCTGAATGTTCTGTTGACCCTAAATGAGGATTCTTATAAAGGTGGTGAAAATGGTGATTTTCACCCTATAGCCTGGTATCAGAATTATATGGCCGGAGGCAAATCGGTCTATACGGGATTAGGTCATACAATAGAATCTTATTCTGAACCGGATTTCCTGGAACATTTAAGCAGGTGTATAAAATTTGCCATGGCAGATTGAAAATTATGAGACCATAGAAAACTCCGATTGAAAAGGAGTTGGTTAAAATATACAGAGTATTATTTTTGAGTTGAAAAAGAAAAATTATGAGCAAAGGCGTACTTATGGTGAACTTGGGATCTCCAGATAGCACCAATCCTAAAGACGTTAAAAAATATCTTGGGGAGTTCCTAATGGACGAGCGGGTTATAGATGTTCCATACTGGGCGCGAACCTTACTGGTAAAGGGAATAATCCTGAATACCAGGCCTAAGAAATCGGCAGAAGCATACCAGAAGATCTGGTGGGAAGAAGGTTCTCCTTTGATCGTGCTTTCAGAAAGGCTTCAGGCTAAAATTGACGATAATACTTCGGTGCCTATTTCATTAGCGATGAGATATGGTACTCCAAACATCAAGCAGGGACTTCAGGAATTACATGACCAGGGAGTAGATGAGGTTTTGCTATTTCCACTTTATCCTCAATTCGCAATGGCCACTACCGAAACTATTCTGGTACTGGCTGAGGAACTTAGAAAAGAACATTTTCCAGATATGAGCTTTACTACGGTTCCGCCGTTTTATAATCATTCAGATTATATTCGAACCCTAGGAAATAGTATTGCAGAAACTCTGAAAGATGTAGAATATGAACATTTACTATTCTCATATCACGGTGTTCCGGAAAGACACATCAGGAAATCTGATATAACCAATTCGCATTGTAAAATTGATGGTTCTTGTTGCCAGTCCGCTTCTACGGCTCACCAATTCTGTTACCGTCATCAATGTTTTGAAACTACCAGGCTGGTTGCAGAATACCTCGGTATGAAACCAAATACGTATAGCGTTTCTTTTCAATCTAGATTAGGATTTGATCCATGGTTAAAACCATATACAGACAGGACTATTGAAAGATTCGGGAAACAGGGAATGAAAAAGCTGGCTATCGTAACCCCTGCATTCGTTTCAGACTGCCTGGAAACACTTGAAGAGATCGCGATGGAAGGTGAAGAGATCTTTCATGAAGTGGGCGGAAAGGAATTTACGGTAGTTCCATGTTTAAATGACCGTGAGGAATGGGTTAAAGTACTTTCCAGGTGGATTGATGAATGGGCGCACCAAAAGCCGGTTGAGGCCTAATGGCCGTTCGAAATTCTAAAGAGCTAGGCGAAAAGCCTATCGGGAAATTGCTTATTCAGCAAGCTGTTCCTGCATCTATAGGGATATTAGTAATGTCTCTAAATATTCTTGTAGATACCATTTTTGTTGGAAACTGGATTGGCCCTATAGCTATTGCAGCTATAAATGTGGTTCTTCCGGTTTCGTTCTTTATAGCCGCCCTGGGGATGGCGATCGGTATTGGAGGTTCTTCGATTATTTCACGCGCTTTGGGTGCAGATGATCATAAAAAGGCATTGAAGACCTTCGGGAACCAGATCACTTTAACCATTTTGTTATCTACTTTACTGGTTGTGCCGGGGCTTATCTTTGTAGACAGTCTTATTCCCGCTTTTGGAGGTAAAGGGGAGATCTTTGATCCCGCCAAAATTTACTATATCATAGTGCTTTGTGGAGTGCCTTTACTTGCTTTGGCAATGATGGGTAATAATGTGATTAGGGCTGAAGGGAAACCCAGGTTTGCCATGATAGCCATGATCATTCCCTCTGTGGGAAACCTGTTTCTGGATTATATTCTTATAAATCAGTTGGAAATGGGGATGGAAGGAGCTGCAATTGCTACAACTGTGTCCTACTTTTTGTGTCTGGCATATATCGTCTGGTTCTTTCTCTCTAGGAATTCAGAATTGAGGCTAAGCTTTTCTCATTTCAGACTTGATTTCCCGATCTTGAAGGAGATCTCCTCTTTAGGTACGGTGACTTTAGCCAGGCAGGCGGTGGTAAGTGTTACTTATCTGCTAATGAATAACATTTTGTTTGATCTTGGGGGAGAAGACTCGGTAACTGTGTACGCGATAATTGCCAGAATGCTCATGTTCGCCCTGTTTCCAGTTCTTGGAGTTACCCAGGGATTCCTGCCCATTGCGGGCTTTAATTATGGCGCAGCTAAATATTCCAGGGTTCGAAAAAGCATAAATACCGCGATACTATATTCCTGTCTTATGGGATTATTGATATTTCTGGGGATCATGTTTTTTGCTCCAGATATCGTTAAAATATTTACTTCTGAAGCTTCCATTATAGAGCAAACCCCTTCAGCAATGCGCTGGGTATTTGCGGCAATACCTATTGTTGCGATTCAATTGATTGGTGCTGCTTATTTTCAGGCAATTGGGAAGGCTGTACCGGCATTTTTGTTAACCTTATCCAGACAGGGGTTTATCTTTATTCCTCTTATCCTGATCCTGCCTCACTATTATGGGGAGATCGGCGTCTGGATCTCATTCCCGATCGCAGATCTTCTTTCAACCTTTATTACTGCTTATTTCCTGAATAGAGAGATCGTAAAAACCCTTAAATAGGATTTATTGAAAATTCACTTAAATCCTTATCTTTAGAACTAAAGAAAACTGAAATTGAATGATTCCACATCTATTTAGGTCAAATTCGAGAGGTGAATTTTTAAGTTTTATTTTAGCTTTGGCCAATAACTTCTAATAGATTAATGGAATATTACAATTACATAAAGGCCTTGCATCTCATTTTTGTGATCACTTGGTTTGCTGGGCTGTTCTACATACCACGCTTGTTTATTTATCAGATCGAGGCATTTCATAAAGATGAGCCTGAAAAAAGCATACTTACCAATCAATTTAAACTAATGTCTAAAAGGTTATGGTATATCATTACCTGGCCTTCAGCGGTCCTTGCCAGCATATTTGCATTCACCCTTTTATTTATGATCCCGGAATGGTTACAGCAACCATGGATGCATGTAAAACTAGGATTCGTAATATTGCTATATGCTTATCACCTTAAATGTCATTTGATCTTTAAACAGCTACAAAACGATGTGGTAAAATGGAGCTCTAATAAAATGAGAATTTGGAACGAGGGGTCTACGCTCATCCTGTTTTCAGTAATTTTTCTGGTGATCGTGCGAGATGCAATTAACTGGATATATGGAGTGATCGGTATTTTTGTGCTTGCGATCATGTTAATGCTTGGTATTAAACTTTATAAAAGAATACGCTCTAAGAACCCCGAAGCCTGAAGTGGTTCGATAATTGTACGAACTGAGGCAAGTCAGCATCTATGAAACTGCTTAAATTATCCTTACGAACCCGGATTTTTATCTCCATGATCTTATTGGTGCTCGGCGCATCGATCCTGATATTCGGGGTCACTGTTTATCAATACAAGCAGGAAGCTGAAAATTATCATAAGGAACGTCTAGAGAGGAAACAAAAAGCGATTCTTGAGAACATAAAATTTGTTCTGGCAAGTACGACCTATGTTGTAGATACTGAAAATCTTGAACCTATTTTCAACGAACGGGACAAGATCTATGAAATGGCTGAAGTTCACGAAATGCAGATCCATATCTATGACCTGGATGGTAAACTTATTATTAAATCTGATGAATCTTTTTTTAAGGATTCTACTGAAGTAAGGATCGCCAGCGATGTACTGAAAAAACTGGAGGCTTCGGCCGATAAAAGGTTTCTGAAGAAGACCGAAATTAATGGTCAGAAATATCAGTCTTCATACTCCTATATTACAGATCAGCGATTCAAACCACTGGCGATATTGTATTTGCCGTATCTTCAGGATGATAGTCTTTTAAACAGGGATCTGAATAACTTCCTTATGAGGATGGCAGAGGTATATCTTTTCATGCTGCTTATAGCAATAATCCTCTCATTTTTCCTTTCAAAATATATTACGAAGTCGCTAAAAATAGTTTCAGAAAAGATAAATCAAACCCGTTTGGATAAACGGAATCAGAAGATCGAGCTTTCTAATGCCACAGAGGAGATATATGCGCTGGTTTCAGCTTATAATAGTATGATAGATGAACTGGAAGAAAGCGCCGTTAAACTGGCTACCAGTGAGCGGGAACAGGCATGGAGGGAGATGGCGAAACAGGTAGCGCATGAGATCAAGAATCCTCTAACGCCTATGAGACTGAGTGTTCAAAGTTTTCAGCGAAATTTTGATAAGGACGATCCCGAGATCCGGTCGAAAGTAGATGAGTATAGCAACACTCTTATAAACCAGATAGACACGATGAGTTCTATAGCTTCTGCTTTTTCAAATTTTGCCAAGATGCCTGCTCAGCAGAGCGAGGTGCTAAATGTTCCTAAGATCGTAAAGCTGGCGCTGGATATTTTCAATGAAAAATATATCGAGTTCAAATGTGAAAAAGAGGAGATACTGGCCAAATTTGACCGTACACAATTAATCAGGGTTATTACAAACCTTGTGAAGAATGCTACCCAGGCATTGAAAGATGAAGAGGATCCTCATATCCTGGTCATCGTAGAAGAAGAGGAAGCTATGGTTTGTGTTTCAGTGTCAGATAACGGATCAGGTATTTCAGAAGAGAATAAAGTAATGGTCTTTGAACCAAAATTCACCACTAAAAGCAGTGGGATGGGTCTTGGTCTGGCCATGGTAAAAAATATCGTGGAGACCTATAATGGTACCATTAGCTTTGTATCCAAACAAAATAAAGGCACTATATTTAACGTAAGATTTCCAAAATAAAATTTATGAGCTATCAAAACATTTTAGAAGAGATTGATGATAATATACTAACCATCACCATAAACAGACCAAAAAAACTTAATGCTCTAAATCGTGAAACCATACAGGAACTTCACGAGGCTTTTAAAGAAGCAAAAGCAGATGACGAGGTGAAGGTGGTAATAATTACCGGAAGCGGAGAAAAGGCATTTGTTGCCGGAGCTGATATTAGTGAATTTTCAGATTTCTCTCCCAAAGAAGGAAAGAAACTGGCGGCAGAAGGTCAGGAGAAATTATTCAATTATGTAGCGAACTTTCCTAAACCGGTAATCGCGGCGGTAAACGGATTTGCCCTTGGTGGCGGACTTGAACTTGCCATGGCCGCACATTTTAGAATTGCCAGTGATAATGCGAAAATGGGACTTCCGGAGGTTTCTCTTGGAGTGATCCCGGGATACGGCGGTACCCAGCGTCTACCGCAATTAGTAGGTAAAGGACGTGCCATGGAAATGATCATGACCGCAGGGATGATAGATGCAAACCAGGCTTTGCAATATAATCTTGTTAATCATGTGGTTGCTCTGGATGAATTGCAGGAATTTGCTGAAGGTATTGCTGGTAAGATCATGAAGAATTCTAGTGTGGCTATTGGTGCTGCGATCAAAGCTATAAACGCTAATTATGAAGATGGGATAAATGGTTTTGAGACGGAAATCAATGAATTTGGACGTTCTTTTGGAACTGAAGATTTCAAGGAAGGAACTTCAGCATTTTTGAACAAGAGAAAAGCTGATTTTCCAGGAAAATAGTATATGTCAAATAGAAACCGCATAATTTTCAAATTACTGCCTTAAGTCTTCTCCTAAAATTTTAGAGTGTAGATTTCTTACTTAGAGCAATCTGTATAAATTGCTATACTTACACTATTAAGGGCAATGCTTATGGGTTCTTTACTACCTCTGTTTCTACTTCATTAGTTTCTCCCAGGGTATATTTTTTCACGGTTTCAAGCATGTAAGTGATTGCTTTTCTAGACTTATTGAGACTTCCAGCTGCTCTGAGTTTTCTCATCACCGGAGCACTGTCTAAATCATCAATCATGTCGGGAATAATATCAGATAAACTATCGACTCTAGTTTCGATATTTGCAGCTATTTCGTCCTCTATTTCAGCTGGAACTTCTAATCCAGCCTGGGTTAAACTATCGTAAACAAAAATAGTGTTGTAGATATTAAAAGTATGGTCAGAAAAATCGTCTATACTTTTTACTTTACTTTCTTTTCTAGGAGGCGTTATTCTTTCAGTGTCCTGCGCTAATGAACCAAATGGAATAACGAATAATCCTATACTGAATAAAAATGCTGATGTTTTGAATGTGATAATTTTCATAATATGATTTTTAATTGTTGTCTTTTTTTTTCTCCAACTTTAAAAGGTTTCTGAGTTGATTGTTATTTAGGTCTTTGCTTTCAGGATCTTTCTGTTCTTTTTTCGGGGAAGAATTAAGATTCTTATTTGAATTTTCTGTTCTACTATCCTGGACCTTAAAGGCTATCGGAAGAGAATACATTACCCCTACAATTTCACCTCTTTGTTTTCCCGGAGTCATTCTGGGAATTAGGTTTACTACCCTTGCAGCTTCCTGTTCCAGTTTAGGATGGGGTGCCCGTGCTCTTATATCCTCAATTTCTCCCTTATGATTAATTCTAAACTGAACAATTACTCTATTGATCCCTGTTAGCCCTAATTCATTTGCTAAACCAGTATTGAAGTTTTTGTTAACTAGTTGATTTATTTTTTCAGAAGTGCATTTTTTCCTTTGGCTGTTGTCTGGTAAACCTTCACAAGATGGATAAACAGGTGGCTCTTCAATTACAGCAAAGGGTACGTCTTGAATCTGTGGAGTTGAAGATGTGTTTGAGATATAGACTTCTTGATTAGTATAGTTTTGGGCCGAACTGTTTTCTACATTAGGATGTTTTATTGATGTAGCATAATCATTTTTAGCATATGCCATAGCAATTTTTCGGTTTGCTGGTCTACAGGTCGTTGGAAAATCAAAGAAATATAGGCAGTCGGGGAGACCTTTATTATTAAAAACAAGTGTAACCGAACCATTTTTAGTTCCTCCAAATCCAGAAAAGGTATATGAACCTTTGACCTTTTTCGGTCTTCCGTCTAAATCTTTTGAAAGGATACTTATGTTTTTCAGGCTTCCTTTATGGTATTTGTTAAAATTCCATTGTCTAGAATTTTGATAGACTAAATCTTCCAGTAGTTTCTGGATATCCTGCTCCGGAGCGATCATATTATAGTTGGTTTTCCTTTCCGCAATTAGGTTTTCCATTTTAATAGGCTCAATACCATGAGCGTATCTTCTAAGGTTTTCTTGAAATCTTTGCAAGCCTGGGCTATCGCATGCGTTCATTTGTAATAGCCTTATCATATCTAGTTTTATGGCCTTGGTTTCACTCATTAGTTTTACTGAAGTTCCTAAAGCCTCACTACCACCCATCATTTCGCCCATCCATTGCAATTCAAATTGGCTTATAGCATCTTTTGCTCTGGCCATCTCTGGGGACATATACAGATAGAGCGGAACCTGTCTATAGCTTATACAAGTTTCGCTAATTACCGTTCCATAACCGTTTCTGGTAATTTGCTTTTCAGCACATTCCTGGCCGTAGAGCATTTCCTTATCTGCTGGGAGATAAGCATCACATTGCTCGGCAAAACTTTTCACATAAGAATTTAGAAGGAGCCCAAATAAAATATCGCCTCTCTGCCAGGGAACTTCAGGGAAGTTACCCATATAAATATCCATGATCTCCAATTCGTAAGTGAGACCCTCTGTATTAAATTCAATAGAGATAATCTCATTATTATTTGGATCAGTTTCTTCTGGGTTGCCAGTAATTAAAAACCCTGAAAATATGATTACTAAGAAGACAAGCGATGCTTTCATTTTGAAAAATTTTATTTTTCATTAATGGAAGCAGGAAGTTGAGCGGTTAAAAAGGTTAATGAATTTAGTTTATTATTATCTGAATTGAAGTAAGAATTAATAAGTGTGGCTAATTAATTAGCAGCTGCTAATTAAGATAATTTAAGTGTAGATTTCCTAGAGAAGATTTTGGATTTCGAAGCTTCAATATTTCAGTTTAATATAAAAAATGAGAATCAGACAATTAGCTAATATCTAAGTTCACATACAAATAACTATTGAACCTCTTTACATCAGGAGGAGTATATATTTTCAATATTGCTCAGAGAGATACTTCAATAATCCTTCTTTTTTTCGAATGGAGACATTAACTGAGGTGTCATCATCCATTACGAGATAGCCACCCTTACCTCTATAATATTTTTTTACAAGTGCCAAATTGATCATATGTGAATGATGAACTCTAAAGAAATTTGAGTCTGATAACATTTCCTCAAAAAATTTCAAGTTTTTAGAAGCGGTGATTTTTGTTCCCTTTTTCATGAAAATATGAGTGTAATTTCCATCTGCCTCTAATCGAACTATCTTGTTAAGATCTAAAAACTCCAGGCCCTCCTGAGAGGAAATTGCAATTTTCCTTTTGGAGATATCATTTTTGAGATTATTCAGTAAGACATTCATCTTATTTTTTAAATATTTTCGGGATTCTTTGTTTTTATATTCCCTGAGCGCACGTTTAAAATCCTCTGGATTAATAGGCTTTAATAGGTAATCCAAAGCACTAAATTTAAAAGCTTTGATGGCGTATTGGTCGTATGCGGTAATAAATATTAGTTCGAAGTCCCTTTTCTTTATTTTCGATAAAAAATCGAAACCCGTTTGATTGCCAAGGTGAATGTCAAGAAAAATAAGGTCTGGTTTAAATTCTTTGGTTTTATAAACAGCTTCCTCTACCGACTGTGCAGTTATAATAAAGTCAAATTCGAAACTGCACTGTGAGATAAGGTCGAGCATATTGTATATGCAGTGTTTTTCGTCATCAACTATTAGAGTAGTATCCATTTTTAGAATGCTTTTTCATAAGGTAATTCTGCTGTAACAGATACCCCTTCCGCAAGGTCAGATATTTTAAATTCACCATTGATTTCTTCAAGTTGATTTAAAAGTTTTATCCTTTCTTTAGTTATGTTAATACCTCGACTTTCTCGAGATTTAGTTTCTTTTTCCGTGGGCTTAAATCTTCCCACTCCGTTATCTTCTATGCAATAAATTAGCTTTCCGTTTTCTTTTTTAATGTAAATCTTTATCAGGCCATCTTTGGCCATTGGAACCAAACCATGCCAAATGCTGTTTTCTACTATCGGTTGCATTATTCCTGGGGGTACTAAGGTGTTATTTGCCTCAATCGAAGGTTCTATCTCTATGATATAATTGAATTTATTTTCCATTCTGACCGATTCTAAATCTAGGTATAGCCTCAACAGATCGAGATCATCCTCTAGAAGTATCTTACCTTTTTCCGAATTAATCAGAGTTTTGCGCATGATTAGCGCAAATCGATTTATAAAATCAGAAGCAAGTTGCTTTTCATTTTTACAAACGAATTGATTTATAGAGTTTAAAGCGTTGAAAATAAAGTGAGGATTCAATTTAGCACTTAAAATCTTCAATTCAGCTGAAGCTAATTCCATCCTTAAAGATTCGACTTTGTGGCTCAAGCCTTCGATGAGCTTTTTCCTGTGGAAAAGCTTTATCAGAGTTCCAGATATTACAGCTGAACTAATTAAAATACAAGTATAATGGAATGTGCTAGGTAAATAGCTTTTGGCAAAAACTCTTTTTGACTTTCTGTCCTTTCTGCCATTAGAATTTACCTTATCATTCCAAAATTTATACTGAGCGTCTCGCTCCCTACATTTGATAGTCTCAGTCATCATTATTGGATCGCAACAATTCTCTAAAATTGCCTATGAAATATAGTTACAAATAGTCTGATAAACAAACTGTTAGGTGTAAAAAAATTCCTTCTTTCGGTCTCAGGGTTAATAAAAGTCTTACATGATTAAAATTGGAAAAATTCCTTTAAATTGGATAAAATCCATATTTTTGCTTTATGTCTTCAGATGAATTTATAAAGGGAAGAGGAGCGCAACTGAATGTTTCTAATAGGTTTCATGAACACAGTCATGAAACCAGGGATGATTTTCTTAATTTTTGCGCTTCAGAAGGGGAGGAGCCAGAAAATAACCGGACCAGCATCATAGATACTTTTCCCAAAACGATTGTAAATAAAGTTACCAGTCCGGATGTGGGTATGGATTTTTCGCTTAATCCTTACCAGGGTTGTGAGCATGGTTGTATTTATTGTTATGCCCGAAATTCTCATGAATATTGGGGGTACAGTGCAGGTCTGGATTTCGAAAAGAAGATCCTCGTTAAAAAGAATGCGGTAGCGCTTCTGGAAAGAAAATTAAAAAGTAAGAATTGGAAAGCAAAGCCAATAGTGCTTTCCGGAAATACAGATTGTTATCAGCCAATTGAAAAAAAACTGAAGATCACCAGAAATCTGCTTAAAACCTTTCTGAAATACAGGCATCCTGTAGGGATGATCACTAAAAATGCACTTATTCAAAGGGATCTGGATCTTTTAAAGGAACTTGCTCAGGATAACCTGGTGAGTGTTGCGATCTCTATTACCTCCCTGCAGGAAGAAACGCGAAGGATTCTGGAACCAAGAACGGCCTCTATAAAAAAGAGATTGGAGACGGTTGAAAAACTTTCTTCTGTCAATGTTCCGGTTACGGTAATGATGGCACCTATAATTCCATCAATTAATAGTCACGAGATCTTACCACTTGTAAAGGAAATTGCAGATCGTGGTGCCCTGGGCGTTGGTTATACGATTGTACGTCTTAATGGAGCCATAGGGGAGATCTTTAGCGACTGGATAAGAAAAACAATGCCAGACCGGGCAGATAAAGTACTGAATCAAATAGAAAATATTCATGGCGGGAGTTTGAACGATAGCCGGTTTGGTACGAGAATGAAAGGAGAAGGAGAATTTGCAGACCAGGTGAAGCAGCAATTCGCGATCGCCAGAAAACTGTATTTAAAGGATAGAGAAAAACCCAAGCTTAATTGCAAACTACATGAAGATTTTAAGGATGGGCAGATGAAGCTTTTTTAATATTGTTATTCTATTTACCTGAAATTTTTAATAATTTCAAAACATTTTAAATATTCTCATATACCTGTGCCTTGCTGAACTAGTTTCAGCATCTCAGGTACAAGGGAAAACCAAAAGTTATTTATTATTAGACCCTGAAACGAGTTCAGGGTGACGTAATAGATGATGATCTAGAAACAACTCATAAACAAAAAGATATGCCAGAGTTACCGGAAGTTGCCTACCAGAAATTGTATGTTGATTCTACAAGTTTAAACCAGAAGATAATTCGCCTTGATCTTGGAGCAGACAAGATTTTTCAGTCTCCTAAAAAAGAATTTGAGGAAACTCTACTGGGAAATGAATTTGTAGGCACTCACCAAATAGGTAAATACCTTCTTCTGAAATTGAAGAAAAATGGATTCCTGGTGGTACATTTTGGAATGACCGGCAAATTAGATTACTTCAAACATGATGAGATAGAGAAGCATGCTCAGTTAACTGCAACTTTTGATAATGGTGGCAAGCTTTCATTTATCTGTCCAAGAAAATTCGGGAAGTTATTCTTAACCGAAAGTGTTGATTCATTTAGGAAACAGCAGAATCTGGGACCTCATGCAACAGAGATAGATAAAAAGGAGTTTCGGGAATTATTTGAATCTAAAAAAGGGAATGTAAAAACGGCACTAATGGATCAGTCTTTTATTGCCGGATTGGGAAATTTGTATGTAGATGAAATTTTATTCCAAACCGGTATCCATCCTAAGTCTAAAATTCAGGATCTTGGGAAGGATGATATTTTAAACATGTTCCAAAGCATGGTTGAGATATTGGACACCGTTACTAAAAGTAAAACCGAAGGTGTAGCCATTCCAGACTCCTATTTACGTAAACACAGAACAGTTGGTGAAGACTGTCCCAATGGAAATGGAAAAATAGAAATGATCAAGGTTGGAGGCAGAAGCACTTATTTTTGTCCGGAGTGTCAGCAGATAAGATAGATATTACAGTAATATCAACTAATGGTTCTCTTAACTGCCAAATCCCGTAACTCAAAATCCTAATGTTTTATTAGAACTACGGGCCTTCCGAACTTGATTCGGTAGTTTTGCAAGAGAACATTATAACTATAAATTCTGCCAAATTACAAATGACTTATACTGGTACATTTGAAAATGGCAGGATAAGGAACATATAATCAAATGGGAAAAGAATATCCATTAACCTAAGAGAAAACTGTGAAGAAGAAACCAGGAAATACCGCATTGCCATCTACTGAAGCCGAGTTAAATAAACTGGCAGCATTAGAAACAGGCGATTATATATATTCAGTCGAAGATTATTTTAAAACTCCGGAGGCTTATTCATTTCAGCTATCTCCAGATGGTAAGTTCATAGCATATTTAAAGCGAAGACAATCTGGCGAGCGTGATCTATATTTAAAAGAAACTGCCACCCAGAAGGAGAGTCTGCTCAAAAAGCAGGAGGAGGATTTGATACGTGGATTCTACTGGAAAAGTAACGATCGTATTCTATATCTTCAAGATAAAGGAGGTGATGAAAATTTTCATGTGTATGGTGTTGATGTTAACGGTGAAAACGATAGTGATCTAACTCCTTTTGATGGGGTAAGAGTAAATATCATTGCCACTTTAAAAGAAGACGAGGAGCATGTTATTGTGCAAATGAATAAGGATAACCCCAGGCAGGAGGAACCGTACCGGCTTAATATAAAAACAGGAGAAATAACCAAGCTATATACTGTTAAAGAAGGTGATGACCCGGTTGCAGCCTATAACTTTGATCGCAAGGGAAATCTGCGTGCAATTACACGTGTTGTAGATGGTGTGAAGACCGAACTTTTATATAAGGTTGATGGAGATTTCAGGAGAGTAAAACTTACTGAATTTGGTGATTCCTTTGGTATTTCATCGTTCAATCCAAATTCTGGCATTCCTGATGACGCCTATGTCGTATCTAACCTGGAAGGTGATAAAACTGAAATTCAGCTTTATGATCTGAAGGAAAACAAGAAGATAAAAACTATTTTTAGTAATGAAACCTTCGATGTATCGGGGATGTCACTTTCCAGAAAACGGAATTATGAAATTGACTATTTTAAGTATACCGGGGAAAAGTCGGTAATTGTACCGGTAAGCGATACTTATAAAAAAATACATTCTCGTTTAGAGAAGGAGTTTGGAGAAAAACAATTTTTCACTGTTGGTAAAACTGATGAGGAAACTCATTATATGGTTCTTGTTACCAGTGATAAGATCTTTGGAGAGTATTATTTATACGATGTCCAGAAAAATGAAGTCAAGTTATTATATAAAATTCTTCCTCAATTAAAAGCTGAGCATATGGCTTCTATGAAGCCTATTAGTTTTGAGAGTCGTGATGGGTTAACTATTCATGGTTATATTACGCTACCTAATAGCTATAAAAGTGGTCAGAAATTACCGCTTATTGTTAATCCTCACGGAGGTCCTCAGGGAATTCGTGATAACTGGGGCTTTAATCCCGAAGCCCAATTATTCGCAAGTCGTGGATACGCCACTTTACATGTTAACTTCAGAGTTTCCGGAGGCTATGGGAAAGAGTTCCTGAAAGCCGGGTTTGGTGAAATTGGTCGTAAGGCTATGGATGATGTTGAAGACGGAATCGATTTTGTCATAGACCAGGGCTGGGTAGATAAGGACAGGGTCGCTATTTATGGTGCAAGCCATGGAGGATATGCCGTACTTCGGGGTATGACCAAAACTCCGGAGAAATATGCCTGTGGGGTAGATTATGTAGGGGTTAGTAATTTGAACACCTTTATGGAAACGATTCCTCCTTACTGGGAAAAGTATAGGGAATTTCTTTATAAAATATGGTATAATCCCGGTATTGCTGATGAAAAGAAGATCATGGACGAGATCTCTCCTGCCTTACATGTTGATAAAATAAAAAAGCCATTATTTGTAGTCCAGGGAGCAAATGATCCTCGTGTGAATATTGATGAAGCAGACCAGATGGTTAAAAGTTTAAGGAACCGCGGAGTTGAGGTCCCATATATGGTAAAATATGACGAAGGCCACGGCTTTGGTAAAGAGGAGAACCGACTGGATCTCTATAAAGCGATGATGGGATTCTTTGCTGAACATCTTAAAAATGAAAAACCTGAATTGATAAAAGGATAATTTTTTAAATCCTGGTATATTAAAAAGGCTGATGCTTATTGCATTGGCCTTTTATTTTTTTCCATTCCATTCAGAATAAAACTGGTCCAGGTAATGCACCATAAATGCATGCCTGTCTGCAGCAATTCGCCTTCCGGTTTGCGTATTCATCCTGTCCTTAAGAAGTAATAATTTTTCGTAGAAGTGATTTATAGTGGGCGCGTTTGAGGCCTTATATTCTTCCTTGGTCATATTGAGGTTTGGTTCGATCTCAGGATCGTATAATGCTCTTCCTTTAAATCCGCCGTAATTGAAACACCTGGCAATACCTATGGCTCCAATAGCATCAAGTCTATCTGCATCCTGCACTATATCAAGTTCAAGTGAAGTAAACTTCTGATCTGTATTTCCGCCTTTAAAAGATATATTCTGAATGATCTTCACTACATGATCAATGGTCTCTTCCGAAACATTTTGAGTTTTCAGGAATTCCGAAGCAACTTTAGGTCCAACTGTTTCGTCTCCATCATGAAATTTAGAATCGGCGATATCATGTAATAAAGCACCTAATTCTACAATCTCAAGATCTGCTTCTTCCCCTTTGGCTATGAGCCTGGAGTTATTTAAAACTCTTTCAATATGAAACCAGTCATGACCACCTTCGGCTCCTTCAAGCGTTTCTTTTACGAATTTGATCGTATTATCTATCAATGAATTATGGGGCATAAATACGTGTATTACTTAATATCGGCAATAATGGTTCTTTCGATTAGTGCAGCAAGAGCTTCCGGCTCCATAGACCCAATTTCTATAGGTTTATGAGTTTTTAATCTCACATTTACTCCCAGATCTATCGGGAAATTACCGTGTTTAAAAAGTTTCCAGGAATTATTGATGGTTATGGGAACAACTAAAGCATCAGGCAGCTTTTTAAATAACATCATCATTCCATTCTTTCTGAATTCTTTTGGAGCTCCGGTACGGCTTCGGGTACCTTCCGGAAATATTACGGCAGACCTTTTAGTCTCTTTTAGATAATCTCCAAACTGACTCATTTTCAGCAGCGATTCCCTGCGATTCTTTCGGTCTATCAAAACAGAACCACCATGTCTTAAGTTATAGGAAATGCTGGGAATCCCATGTCCTAATTCTTTTTTACTAACAAATTTTGGATGATGTTTTCTAAAATACCATATGATTGGCGGGATATCGTACATCCCCTGGTGATTGGCTACAAAAATGCAGGTTCTGTTTACCGGGATGTCATATTCATTTTTTACAGTGAAAGTGGTGCCGAGTATATTAAGGGAACGTAAAAGAAACCAGTTAAAAATATCAACACTTTTTTTGTGAGCCTGATACCCGCTTAACTTCAGGCAAATCCACTGAATTGGATGGAAAACCAGCATACTAAGAAAAAAGAAAAAATAGAATATGACCGATAAGGGGTAGGAGAAAATTTTTTTCATCTTAATTTAAAAGTACAAAAATAACCATTTCAATCTATGGGTATAAAAAAACCACGCTATATGCGTGGCTTCTCTAAAATATAAGAATTGCTCTTAGCAAAATTCGTTATAAGCTCCAATTAGGTTTTCCGCGATCATATCTGCAGGGCGTCCTTCAATGTGGTGACGCTCTAGCATATGAACCAACTCACCGTCTTTGAACAATGCCATAGATGGAGAAGAAGGAGGGAAAGGTACCATCATATCTCTGGCCTTATCTGTCGCTTCTTTATCTACACCTGCAAAAACAGTAACTAGGTTATCTGGTTTTTTAGCATTCTGTAAAGACATTCTTGCTCCCGGACGTGCATTAGCTGCAGCACAACCACAAACTGAATTCACCACTACTAAAGTAGTTCCTTTAAGTTCCATTGCCTTTTCTACATCTTCTACAGTGTGTAATTCCTGAAAACCAATACTAGTAAGATCTTCTCTCATTGGTTTTACTAAATCTGCTGGATACATATATTTATTCTTTTTTGTATTAAACTTAAGTGAGCCACAAAGATACCAAATTAAGTTCAGCTTGCATATCTCAAATTACTATGTGCTAATAGGTTCAATTTATGACAGAAGCAAAGAACAGATAGCTCTCTATTGCTAATTAAATATTGAAAATGTTATCTTAGCGGCTAAAGAAAATTGCCCAATGATCAAATGGCTTGCCGCAGTTCTGGGATATATCTACTTCAGGTTTCCCGGCGCTATTCTTGGATTTATAATAGGTTCCTTACTGGATAATTACATTCGGTCTTCCGGAGGTATTTTCAATTCAATGATGGGCGAGAAGAATCAAACGGTTTCACCGGGCGATTTTGAATTGAATTTGCTATCGCTTAGTTCCATAGTCATAAAAGCTGACGGAAATGTTTCACAACAGGAACTGGATTATGTAAGATCATATTTTATCCAGGCCTATGGGAAAGAGCGTGCGAATGCTACTTTCAGGACCTTTAATGAAGTGGTTAAGAACAGGCAGGTTTCAGCCTCTAATATTGCCAGGTATCTTGCTGCCAGAACAAAATACCCCACCAGGTTACAGATCATTCATTTTCTATTCGGAATAGCAAAAGCAGACGGTCTTGTTAGCGAAGCTGAAGCTGAAGTAATTCGTGAAATTGCAGGCTACCTGCAAATAGGAGCGAGAGATTTTGAGAGTATCAAAGCGATGTTTTTCAAGAATACAGATTCTGCGTACACCATTCTCGAAATAGATAAAACTGCTAGCGACGCTGAGGTGAAGAAGGCTTATAGAAAGATGGCCAAGAAATATCATCCCGATAAATTGGGGCATATGGACGAAGCTTATAGAAAAGGTGCCCAGGAAAAGTTCACAAAGGTTCAGGAAGCTTACGAGCAGATCCAGAAAGAAAGAGGCTTGTAGAAATAAGCCCCCCGATAATTCACCGGGAGGCCTTCATTAAGACTAGTTATGAAAAAAACCCTTAGATCATACAATGATCTTAGACTAGCCTTTTATCAAGGTTTTCATTTGATCTGTGGTTAGATATTCATGACTTTTTATCTTAACTCTGAATTCCTTATCCAGTACCATTACCACCGGGAAAGACATAGATTTATTCTCTCTGCCGGCTAGTAATAATGGGATCTCATGAATTCCGTTGCGTTTTGTTCTGGCCTGATTATTTATAAAGGTCCTACCTTCAAAATTGATATTTTCAGTGCTTTCGGCATCCATTTTTACGGCGTAATACTCCTTATTTATGGTAGAAATAACTTCTCGATCTTTAAATGCATTTCTTTCCATTTTCTTACAGTACACACACCAGTCTGTGTAAAAATATATCACGACAGGTTTTACATCTGTCTTTAAAGCATCATCCAATTCTTCAAATCCTATCCAATTAATTTCTCTGTCCTGAGCCAGGAGAGAATTAGAAAAAACCACTAATATTAATAAGAGTATTTTTTTCATCGTTTCAGATTTTAATCGTGTAGGTTCCCAAATTTGATTCCGAAGAAAAAAGTACGGGGTCTTGAAGGTCCATAGATGTAATCTGAATCCCGTGTAGGGCCGGAGTCAAAATCATCCTGATATGCATTGAACACATTCTGGACACCCGTACTTAGATTGATATGAAAATTCTCTGTTATATCTACATGCTGGCTTATTTTTAAGTTTATATCCCAGAAATCTGGCGACTCCCTTAATTCTAAATATCCATTGGCATTAATAACTTTAGGGATCGTCATCGTTCCTGTATAGGTACCGGTAAGATCTGCTGAAAAACCTTCAAAAGGAGAGGTATTCACATTGATATAGCCATAAAAATCTGGATTTCTTATAAATTCTGAGATAATAATATTTTGCTCGGCTTCATTTTCCGGAACTGCTTCATATAGGATCTGGTCTTCTTTATAAATAGACCTTTGATAAGTTCCGCCAAGCTGGAAGGCTAGAGCTGAAGATGGTGAAACACCAATTTCAAAATTAGTCCCGGTAACATAGGCGCCACTTCCGTTTCTAACTTCTTTTAGAATTGAACCATTTGGCAGACTTGCTCCTGTACTAACTGTAGAAAATGGGTCTTTTAATTCGGTATAAAAACCTTCCAGAAGAAAATCATACTGAAGTTTATTTATGCTTTTTGAATAATTGAAAGATGCGGTATAAGCGTTAGAATATTCGGTTTCCAGGTCGTTGGATAGAATAACGAATTGTGGTTCTCCACCTACTGAAGATATATGCAGGTCTTCATTAAAAGCCTGTGGGGCTCTGAATCCCCGGGCGTATCCTCCTCTAAATTGAAGCTCCTCAGTGATATCATAAAGAAGAGTGATCCTGGGACTTAATACCGTCTGCTCAATATTTGATTCCCGGTTTATATTCTCAACGGCATAATTTCCGGAAATATCAATATGATCCAGTCTTGCCCCCAGGAGTGCCGTGAAATTTTCTATTGGCTTCCATTCATATTGAGCAAAAGCGGCATAAGAATCAACTTTTTGATTTATAAACCTTTGATAGCCGGCAATATCATCTTCGGTATTACTATGATTATATTCAATACCTGTGGTTAGAACATCATTGTTCTTGAAATTCCTGGTGAACTGAAAGCCTCCTAAAAGCGCCATATCATTGGTGTTTCCGTAGGCATTTGAAGCAGAAGTGCTATCCTGCGCAGTTCTGCCGCCGCCTAATCCGCCATAATAACTTTTTCTGTCTGTATGCTGTCCGGATACATATACCGAATAATTATTTGTCATCTCCTTATTGGATAGATCATAGGTGAGGCCACCAATAAAGGTGTTATGATCTAATTGTTCAGTGATATCGGTTAAATGAGGTGCCAGGTCAAGGCGATCACCACCCCTGCGATATTCTTTAAGTGCGGTAAGGTCTAACGTAAGTTTACTAGTCTCATTCGGCTTTAAAAATGCCTTGGCACCAAGGGTGTTATTGGTTAATTCGGTGATCTCGGTAAAACCATCGCCGTTCGCGTCATAGGCAGACCTGTCCCGGTTCATTCCGTAGATGGTAACCCCGCTGTTAAGATCTTCGGTAACAACAGAGCCGGCAAAATTTAAGGTGCGGTCTGGAATTTCTCCGTCAATTAGAGAAATGTTACTGGCGATATTCCATGTATTTAATACCGGTTCTTTAGTGATGATATTTACCGTACCGGCAATAGCATTTGAGCCAAATAATGCTGAACCACCGCTACGAACAATTTCCACACGGTCCAGAATAGAGGTAGGAATTTGTTCCAGGCCGTAAACACTATTTAAGGCACTAAAAACAGATCTACTATTAATCAAAACCTGGGTGTAACTACCATCAAGACCATTTAATCTTACCTGGGTAAAACCGCAATTCTGGCAATTTGTCTCGACCCGAACACCGGGTTGAAAATTTAAAGTTTCGGCTACAGAGGCAGATTGGGTGGCATTGAATAATTTGGAATTAAGTACATTAACTATTACGGGCGCTTTTTTCAGGTTAATGCGGTTTCTGGTGGCGCTTATAACCACCTGATCCAGTCCTAGTGCATCTTCCTCCATTTTTATTGAAAGTACATTATCTGAATAATCTGTCGTATTTACTGAAACCCGTTGGGTTTTAAATCCGATCGCCTGGATAATGAGATCGGCTTTTTCATCTTCTAAAAGAATACTAAATCTTCCTTTGAGATCTGCGCTAGTACCCTGGTCTGTGCCCTGGATGGAAATATTCGCGAATGGGATAGCTCTCTCTCCATCTGTTACTACACCTTCAATTTCAACATTTTGCGCTCCAGCGGTAGAAAACAATAGGGTGAATACAATCTTCGCTAAATTCTTCATCAACTTATTTTTATGCAAAACTATAAAAATAATTTAGGCTTATCTAAATAATTGATTTATTA
Source organism: Christiangramia echinicola DSM 19838 (assembly GCF_000423065.1). Taxonomy (GTDB): domain Bacteria; phylum Bacteroidota; class Bacteroidia; order Flavobacteriales; family Flavobacteriaceae; genus Christiangramia; species Christiangramia echinicola. The sequence goes on along the minus strand of NZ_AUHG01000010.1, from coordinate 205,491 downwards.
AATTTAAAAATGTATTTTTGGCGGAAATAAAAATTAATTCATGTTCAGCTTATCTGAAGAAAATTATTTAAAAGCCATTTTTCATTTGGAAACTGCCTATAAAGGAGGGGTAAGTACAAATGCCCTTGCAGAAGAAATGCAGACCAAAGCCTCATCTGTAACAGATATGGTTAAACGACTTTCTGATAAAGATCTGGTGAATTATAAAAAATATCAAGGAGTAAAGCTTAGTGATGCAGGGAAGGATGCTGCAATTGAAGTGATTAGAAAGCATCGTCTCTGGGAAGTTTTTCTGGTGGATAAATTAAATTTTAATTGGGATGAGGTTCATGAAGTGGCCGAACAATTAGAACATATTAAGTCTGAAAAGCTCACCAACGAACTGGACAAATTTCTTGAATACCCTAAAAGGGATCCGCATGGCGATCCTATCCCAGATGCACAGGGAAATTTTGCTGTTGCCAACCGCGCACTTTTATCTGACCTAAAAAAGGGAGAAACCGGTATTTGCGTTGGAGTAAAAGATTCTTCAGCAGAATTTCTGCAGTACCTGGATAAGAATAAGATTTCCCTGGGGAAAGAGATCAAAGTTCTGGAAAAAGAAGATTTTGACCAGTCCATGATCATTAAAATGGATAGAAATGAATTAATGATATCAAATTTGATATCTGCAAACCTTTTTATTAAAACAACATAGATGGATTTTATATTAGACTACTTTGAATCTTTAGATCCTGTTTTAGCTGCACTTATTGCAACTCTTTTCACCTGGGGTCTTACCGCCTTAGGAGCCTCACTGGTTTTTCTTTTTAGAGGAATGAACAGGGCCTTTTTTGATGGAATGCTTGGGTTTACTGGAGGAGTAATGGTTGCGGCCAGCTTCTGGAGTCTACTGGCACCAGGAATAGAAATGAGTCCTGGAGAAGGATTTGTAAAAGTGATTCCTGCTCTGGTAGGATTTGGACTGGGAGCACTCTTTATTTTCGGCCTAGATAAAGTTCTGCCGCATTTACACGTGAATTTTAAAATGAGTGAATCTGAAGGGATAAAAACTCCCTGGCATAAATCTGTATTATTAACTCTTGCCATAACGCTTCATAACATTCCTGAAGGTCTTGCCGTAGGAGTACTTTTTGGTGGAGTCGCCGCAGGTTTTGAAGGTGCCAGTATAGGTGGTGCTGTAGCCCTGGCTATAGGGATTGGACTTCAGAATTTTCCTGAAGGATTTGCTGTAGCAATGCCATTAAGAAGACAGGGACTTAGCCGTTGGAAAAGTTTTAATTACGGCCAGATGTCTGCAATCGTAGAACCAGTTGCTGCTATTTTAGGCGCATGGGCTGTACTTACTTTTCAACCTATTCTTCCATATGCGTTATGTTTTGCAGCAGGAGCAATGATTTTTGTAGTGGTAGAAGAGGTAGTGCCAGAAGCTCAGCAGGGTAATTTCACCGATATCTCGACTATGGGATTCATAGGTGGGTTTATGGTTATGATGACCCTGGATGTTGGACTAGGATAATTTTCTGCAACAGATTCTTTACATTGTCGTCTTTATAATAAAGACTAAAAATGAAGATCTCTTTAATCATTCTTGCTTTATTCCATTCTGTATTGTTTGCAGATCAGGATCCTGTTCCTCCAAAATATAATATTCAACAGAAGATACTATGTGCTGGTGATACAATGGACCTTGGAAATAAAGCAATCAAATTCAATAAGATCGTTTCAGATTCAAGATGCCCTAATGGTGTAACTTGCATTTGGGCTGGGGAAGTAAAGGTCTTAATTGAATTTTATGAAGATGGAGAATTCAAAGGGGATAAGGTTATTACCGGTTCTAATATTTCTTTAGGGCAGAACGAAGTTGTAAGCGGTACTGATATTTCTATTGCGGAATTCTTTAATGTGAAAGGATTGAAAATTAAAGGTGTGGTTGTTTCACCATACCCACAGGCTAATGAAAAAATCACTGCAGATGAGTATAGTGTTAATCTGGAGATTTCTGAAAGAGTTGAGACGGATTAATCGTCACAACCACAACCAGAAACTCCGCATGCTGTATCCTTCTTTTTGCCACTTAAGAAAGCAGGTTTCCATACAAATTTTGTGATCAAGTAACCAGTTGAAATTAAGAAGGTTATTAGCACCAGTATTTCCTGTAATAGTTCCATAATCATTCAGTCGATTTAGATATAATTCCTTACTATTTCAATAATTGAAAGGCTATAAGCGCAACTACGTATGCAAAGGCGCTCATAATAACTAATTGCAATACTGGCCATTTCCAGGTATTTGTTTCTCGTTTTACGATCGCCAAAGTACTCATACATTGCATAGCAAAAGCATAGAAAAGTAAGAGACTAACTCCGCTGGCAAAAGTGAATAATGGTCCGCCAAGCACGGGATTGGTTTCAGCCGCCATTCTATTCTTTATCGTTTCTTCCTCATCACTTCCTACACTATATATGGTAGCCAGGGTCCCTACGAAAACTTCACGGGCTGCAAATGAACTTATAATGGCAATTCCTATTTTCCAGTCATAACCAAGAGGTGCAACAGCGGGTTCAATTCCTCTTCCCATGATACCTATATAGGAGTTCTTTAATTTGAATGAAGCGATCTCTTCATCTAACTCTGCCTGCGGAATTGCATTTTCTGTATTGTATTTAGAAGTTACAATTTCTTCAGCATTTTGAAAATTATCGCCAGGCCCATAACTCGCCAGTACCCATAAAATCACTGATATCGCGAGAATGATCTTACCTGCTCCAAATACAAAGGATTTTGTCTTTTCTACTACATTGATCGCCACATTCTTGATCATAGGCAATTTGTAGTTAGGCATTTCTATAACGAAGTAACTTTTAGTCTTTGTCTTCATTATTTTATTAAGTGCCCATGCCGAAAATATAGCCATTCCAAACCCTAATAGATATAGGATCATAAGGGTAATACCTTGCAAATTAAGTCCTAAAAATGTACGGTCTGGAATTACCAGTGCGATAATGATCAAGTAAACCGGTAGTCTTGCTGAACAGGTAGTAAATGGAACCACCAGAATGGTGATTAATCTTTCCTTCCAGTGTTCAATATTTCTTGTAGCCATAACTGCCGGAATTGCGCAGGCTGTACCAGAAACTAGTGGAACAACACTTTTACCGCTAAGACCAAAACGTCGCATGATGCGGTCCATTAAGAATACAACACGGCTCATATAACCTGATTCCTCCAGTATCGAAATGAACAGGAAAAGAAATGCGATCTGGGGAATAAAAATTACGATTCCTCCAAGTCCCGGAACGATACCTTCAGCAATTAAATTGGTAAAGGCTCCACCAGGGAAGGTGTTCTTTGTCCATTCGCTTAGAGATGCGAATGCCGCATCTATCATATCCATCGGGTAACTGGACCAGCTATAAATGGCCTGGAATATTAATAATAAGATTCCGAAGAAAATAAAATAACCCCAGACTTTGTGGGTTAAGATGCTGTCAAGTCTGGATCTAAGATCGGTTGCGGCGTTTTTATCAATTACCATGGTTTCTTTAAGGACCCCATTTATAAATTGATACCTTAGGATCGTCTCCTTTTGCTGCATTCGCTTAAGATCACTAATAGATTTTGTGCTAAAATCTGAAGTCTTCTTTAATTCTCCCCGGTTAATATTCCCGAAATTCACATCCTGTGTAATTACCAGCCATAACTTGTATAGAGACTGGTTTGGAAATGCCTTGCGTAGATTTCCGAAATATTCCGGATCTATTACTGAAGCATTCACACAAGGATCTACTGGAATATGTTTGTGATTTAAGATGAGCTCCTTCAAATAATCTATACCCATTCTTTTACGGGCACTAACCAAGGCAATTTTAGTTTTAAGACGTTCTTCGAGAAGTTCGACGTCCAGGCTAATCCCTTTTCTATCCATCCTGTCTGCCATGTTGATAACAAGAATGGTAGGAATTCCAAGATCTTTTATTTGCGTGAAAAGGAGAAGGTTTCTCTTTAGATTTTCAACGTCACTTACTACAACGGCAACATCTGGAAAATCCTTGTCATTTTTATTTAACAGAAGTTCAATTACAACATTCTCATCAAATGAGGAAGCGTTAAGGCTGTAAGTGCCGGGAAGATCCAGGATGTGGACTTTTAATCCACGCGGAAGTTTACAGATACCTTCCTTTTTTTCAACCGTAATACCGGGATAATTTCCAACCTTCTGGTTAAGGCCTGTTAATTGATTAAAAACAGAGGTCTTGCCGGTGTTGGGATTTCCAATTAAAGCAACATTAATTTGCTTACCCATATTAGCCTATTAATTCAATTTCTATTAGTAAAGCGGTTTCTCTTCTTATCGCCAGATGACTTCCGTTTATATTTAGATACATCGGATCGTGGAATGGTGCAGTTTGAACAAGCTCTACTTCGTTTCCTGGAAGGCAACCCATTTCAAGAAGCTTTAGAGGTACCATATCTGCCGAGAATTCCTTGATAATTCCCCGCTGACCCCTCTTTAAATTAGCTACAGTCACCTTCACTTTTTATTTAGATTGATTTTAAACAAGGCAAAAGTAATGGAATTTAGACCAATACAAAAGTTAAAGGGGAAATTATTAGTGCTGCTCGCCTTTAAGCACTTTCAGGTCGTGCATAAGGCTCTCTATAGCTTTGGGATCTGTACCGTCATAAAAACCTCTTATTTGTCTGTTTTTATCAACTAAAATGAAGTTTTCGGTATGGATCATATCGTAAGGGCCACCATCACCGGTAGATTTTGTGGCTAGGTAAGACTTTCGGGCAAGTTCATAGATCTCCTTTTTATCCCCGGTAACCAGATTCCACTTTTCGTCTATCACTCCTTTTTCTAATGCATACTCTTTTAAAACCGGAACGCTATCTGCCACCGGAAAAACGGTATGTGAAAGCAGCAGTACTTCATCATCATTTTTGATCTTCTCCTGGATCTTGATCATATGATCTGTCATGATAGGGCAGATCGTGAGGCAGGTGGTAAAGAAAAAGTCGGCGATATAGATCTTGTCTTTATAATCTTCCTCGGTAATGGTATCCCCGTTTTGATTCACGAGGTCGAAGTCGGCGATTTTATGATATTTCCGAACATATTGTACGGTAGAATCAACCAGTTCGGCATTTACCATATCTGGTTGGTAAACGGGTAGTTTTTCATTGGGCACCTTCAGTGTATAAATTATATAAATTATAATTACTGAAAGGATAAAGAAAACTATGGCAAAGGTTTTGTATCGTGCAAAAAACTTGAGCATAAGTTTAAATTTCTGCAAAGTTATAGCCTGTGGTTTAAATAGTCGAATTCTTGTTGTGAATTTTTCATATTTGAACAAATCACTTGAAACATAAACTTTTGTAGGAGCTTTTAAAAACTTACTTTTGTGCGATTTTAAATTTGAAGTTACTCGATGGATCCATTTTTAGTAAAAGCCATACAATTAATATTAAGCCTTTCTTTCCTTATCGTTTTACACGAATTGGGACATTTTATTCCTGCTAAACTTTTTAAGACCAGAGTTGAAAAGTTCTTTCTTTTCTTCGATGTTAAGTTTGCCCTTTTTAAGAAAAAAATTGGTGGAACTGTATACGGAATTGGTTGGTTGCCTTTAGGGGGATATGTGAAGATCGCCGGGATGATCGACGAAAGTATGGATAAGGAGCAAATGGCTCTACCACCTAAGGAATGGGAGTTTAGAAGCAAACCGGCCTGGCAGCGACTTATTATTATGCTTGGTGGGGTTACCGTAAACCTGGTTTTAGGTTTTCTTATATATATGATGATCATTTTCGTTTGGGGTACCGCTCATGTTGGACCTGAAGAGATGCCGAAAGGATTTGCCGTAGTAGATTCTTTTGAAGAATATGGTTTTCAGGATGGAGACAGAATTTTGAAGGTAAACGGAAAGGATTTCGAAAACAGCCTGGATATTAATAAACATCTCTTTATGAGAGGTATTGAAAATATTACGGTTTTGCATCAGAATGGTGAAGAGGAATCCATCAGTGTCCCTGAGGAGATCGGAACTCAAATGTTTGAGAAGGGAATAATGCAGCCATTCGTTCCTATTATGGCTCCTGTGCTCGATTCCATTCAGCCTGGACTTGCAGCTGAAAAAGCTGGCCTTAAAAAAGGAGATAAACTCATCTCTTTGAATAATGTTGAAATTGGATACTGGCATGAACTGGCCCCGGTTTCTATGGAGAATAAGGAGAAAGAAGTAGAGCTGGTTTATGAAAGAGATGGAGAGATCAAGAGCACTTCAATCACGCCAAATGAAGAAGGAAAGCTAGGTTTTGTTAAAAATTACGATTTTGATATACAGAGAAACAGCTACGGCTTGACGCAAAGTATTAGTAAAGGTTTTGATTATGGATACTGGACATTAAGAGATTATGTATACCAGTTCAAATATGTATTCACAAAAAAGGGAGCAACTCAATTAGGCGGATTTGGTGCAATTGGCGGACTTTTCCCAGATGCATGGAACTGGTATGGTTTCTGGAATACAACGGCATTGCTTTCAATTATCCTTGCTTTTATGAACATACTTCCAATCCCGGCGCTTGATGGCGGGCATGTAATGTTCCTAATGTACGAAATGATAACAGGTAGAAAACCTAATGATAAGTTCATGGAGATCGCACAGATGGTAGGTTTCTTCTTATTGATCGCACTGGTATTATACGCGAACGGGAATGATATTTACCGTTGGTTATTTGAATAAGAGAATTAGTTTATAATATAAAAGAGCAGTGCTATCGCGCTGCTTTTTTATTTGTAGAGGTTTTTTAAAAGCTAATTCCAGAATAAATTAAACAATAAAGAATCTGTAATTTGTTGACTATCCGTAAGATTCAAATCGATATAAAAATTCTTCGAAAAAAATCGAAAAAATCTTTTGACAGCATTTAAAATTTGATTTATATTTGCAACCGCTTTCAGAGCAAAACACTCCTCCTTAGCTCAGTTGGTTAGAGCATCTGACTGTTAATCAGAGGGTCCTTGGTTCGAGCCCAAGAGGAGGAGCAAAAAAGTAAAACCAGTCTTTAACGAGGCTGGTTTTTTTGCTTTAAACCCTTTTGATAATAGGTGATTCAACCTAAAGGTTTAAAAAGTCAATATCTAGTTTTTCTGAAATTCGGGTTTAAAAAGGTACCCAAACGAAAAATTAGGAGTACAATTCGGGTACCCACTTTTTTTCTGGGTACCCATTTAACTATCCGAGAGTATGCCAATTGTTTAACTTAAAATCAATTGGTATGAATTATTCCAAACTATCAATTTTATTCGTTGCCTATTTGGCAAAAACAAATCAAAAGGGACTGTGCCCTTTAAAATGTAGATTGACCTATAAAAAGAAGCGTAAAGAATTTTCTTCAGGTTTAATGGTAGACCCTAAAAAATGGAATTCTAAATTACAAACAGTGGAAAATGATGGTTTGTTCAATTCAAATTTGGAGATAATACGAAGTAAAATTCAAAAAGCTTATATCTCTCTAGAATTGGAACGAGACACTTTTACTGTTCAAGATATTGCGAATAAGTATTTAAGCAAGCCAGGGTATGACAAGCCACATTTGGTTAAATTCTACAATTCTTACCTAGAAAAACTTGAAAGTTTAATCGGTAAGGAACTAAAAAAATCCACCTACAAGAAATTTGAATATATCGAAAAGGACCTAAGAAAATTTATGAGGTCTAAATACAAAAAAAATGATATTGCATTAGAAGAATTAAAACCTCAGTTTTTAGAGGATTTTGATTATTATCTAAAGACCGAGAAAGGGCAGAAGCAAATAACCATTAATAAGTCAATACAGCGTCTTAGAAAAGTGATTAAGGTGGCTTATGCTGAAGGTTTGATAAATTCCAATCCATTCACATTATATAAGCCTAAAAGAGTCAGAAAAGTGGTTACTTACCTTTCTGTTGATGAACTAGAGACCCTAGAAACTTATGATTTCAAATTATCCAGGTTAGAATTGGTACGAGACCTCTTTATTTTTTGCTGCTATACAGGATTAGCGTATCGAGAAATGAAGGAGTTGAGGAAAAAACATATCATTCAAAATTTCGATGGAAAACCTTGGATTCAGATAAGGAGAGAAAAAACGGGTAAGAATTTGTCTATCCCATTGCTACAGAAAGCAAATGAAATCATATATAAATATTCAGGTCATAAAGAGTTAATATTTCCCTCGTACAGTAACCAGAAGATTAATGCTTATTTGAAAGAAATAGCAGTAATTGTTGGAATTGAAACTAATCTAACTCATCATGTAGCTAGGAGAACTTTCGCTACTACTGTATTACTTTTTAATGATGTACCCATGGAAATTGTCAGTGAGTTATTAGGTCATTCTAGTATGCAAATAACACAGGATTATTATGGTAAGATTGTACAGAAAAAGGTAGGCCTTGTAATGGATGAATTAACCAATAAGCTAAAGAAATAAGAGAATTACCATTTAGGAGAAATTCTGGGTGGTAATTTTTAATAAAAAAGTATATCTTTAAAACCTTATAAACTAATTTTTTAGGAAGAATAAGTCCTTTATATCTACTTTTAGTGCTTTAGCGATAGCATTTGCATTCCCTACAGATGTATTTATTATCCCTCTTTCAATTCTACTGATTTGAGAGATTTCTACGCCAATGTCATTGGCTAGTTGTGCTTGGGTAAAACCTTGGGCTTTTCTAACTATTCTTAGGTTTTTACCGAATGCAATTAAAAAGTCTTTCTCATTTAAATATTCCACGAGTTAAAAGTCGTGGAGCTTCATATTTATATTATAGGCATATTTGCCTATTTTTATTGTCAAAATCTAACCAACTAATCAAAAATGAAATTAGAAAATGAATTTCCAAACTATGCTACAGCAATAGCTCAAATGAAGGATACCACCGATTTAACTTTGTTTAAAAGTAATTCTAACGTCTATTCCCACATCATGTCTTATATAGTTTTCGGTAATAGATTAGGTGATATCTATATCAATCTCAATAAGCATGAGGACTTTGTATATGTCTCTTTCGCCACTTACAAAGGCCTAACTGAAAAGGCTAAAACTACAGGGGATAGTATATATAGAGATATGCCTGTGGAAGATTGGATTACCACTATTGCAGAAGTGATGAACAAGCATAATGCGAATCCAGACCACGCTCAATTAGTAATGAATTTTACACGTCAAAGAGTTAGCAGGTCACAAACGGGAAGTCCTGTTAAAAACTCAGGTTGTATGCTAACATTCCTTTTAATTATTATTCCGATTGTTACCTATAGCATTTATTAACCTATAAATTATAAAAATTATGAAAGCTGTCAATTACTCCTGGTGGATAGGAGCCATTATTTCCACAATACTGACATTTGCATTTTTAGGCTCAGATTCATCCTTAGATGTTGGTATGATTTTCTTTGTTGGAATTGTAAATGGTGTATTCTGGGGCTATATTATTGGTCTTATTATCGATAAAGTAAATGAATCTTCCAGTAATCAAGAGAATCCATCTACAAAAAATAATATTGGTGATTCCTCGGCAAGAAATTCTTTGTATAAGTATGATTTGAGGAGAGATGGATATTATCTAGCTTCAATAAATAAAGGGGTAGATAACCCTATATATTATGTCATGTTTTTCACCTCTAAAGGATTTGTTGGCTACCAGGAGTTAGATGAATTTGATGATTCAGAATTGACTAATGAGGATTACCAGCAGATTATAGCAGAAGGAGAAGCTCTTGATGAAATAGAAATTTCTAACAATCTTACCAAGTACAAGAAAAGAGGAGCAGATATATTTATGAAATTCTACAATCCAGAAGAATACTCTAATATAGACCCTATAGAAAAAGTACCTTATGAAGAACCTAATGTTTATAATAAATGGTCGGGTCAAGTTATTCCTGGTGGTCTATTGTTAGACTTAGAAACGAGTACATTTAATTACTCTCTAAAGAATTATTCGAAAGAAAAACCAATTAAGAACCTCAAATTTAAGTTTGTACCTATAAGTATGAACTAAATAGCAAAAGATAAATATTTACAAACATGAGAAAAATCTTCTTTTTAGGAATATTAATTCCAATCTTAAGTTTTGGTCAAACAAAAAATAAAATTGAAGGAATAGTAATAGATACTCCTTGTGAGTTGGAGTATACCAGAAATTTGGGAAATCAGAATAATTACAGCTGTGTTATACAAAAATCCGATAACAAGATTTTTCAGTATTCAATTACTGTTCAAAATCTGTTTGAAGAAATGAAAGGTTTTACTGGAAGTTCCCTTCAAGTTTTTAAGGATGAGTTTTTACAATCGGCAAGGAGTAATTCTATTGCAAATGGTGAAAATGCCGAATATATTAAATTGAATAACCAAAGGAAGGCTTTAAAAACTGAATCTTACTTGACTTATTCTGGAAATAAATTTAAAAACACTTCTATAATATTACTCTATAAACAAAAAAGTTACATTTTTAATTTGACGACTAATGAATTAAATAGCTCTGAACTAAATAAATTGATAGATAGAATTGTAATAAATTAAAATAGTCTTATTAGAATCCCTCTTCATTTTTGTAGAGGGTTTTTTTTGACCTTCTAAGTTGACATAGAAATGTCAAGTTTTTTCAACAATTTATATATAGTGTTTGAAGGGAAGAACTGATGACTTTACGTCCTTACCAGCAGTAAGAATTTCTCCGATTGATTCTGCAAATTTTAAAGTGACAGGTATTCCATCACCATATGAGCAAGTGTTATAGTTCAATTTAGTTAATGCTAGTATGTCTTTACAAACGTCTCTGATATTACTTTCACCTCTTGTAATTTCAACACTTAAAGGATTCGGTACTTCCAGACCTAACTGGGTTTGCAAACGAGGAATAAATCCACGAGTCCATACATAAGCCTTGTCAGAATTAATTGACATTACACTCCCTCGTGGAACACAATAGGAAAAATTTCGATGCAACTTAAAAGCAGAATCGTCTCTTATTCTAATACCAATTATTTTACTCTTACCTTCTGTAGCATCAGTAAATCCCTTCCATTCTGCATTCTCAAAATATGTTTTTGCATGGATAAATACTTCTTTAGGATAATCTCCTGAATAATCTTTAAAAGCTTCTAAAGATTGAGAAATTATTTCAAATGCATCATCTTTACTTAAGTGAAATTCATTTTTAGCAGGATTAAACCAAGGACCTACGTTACCCCGAAATACCATCCCATCTCCAGAATCCAAAAACATTTGGGCAGCACAGCAAGCATTTTTATGATTGGCGTCCTCATTCAATCTTTTAAATACTAATCCTAAATAACATACTCCATTTCTCACATCTCCTAATTTCCAAGGCAAACCACCACACTTATAATATAAGGTAGTTGAGATATTCCAGGCTTTAGCGGAATCAAATTTCTTCTCAGAATCTATCTTAGTTTCATCATCCCAAATTTCTTCATAAGCTATTTTGTCCTCGATGATAATTTGTGAAATTATTTTTTCTTGTAAGAGTTTAGCTTTTAGCTGATTATGGAAATTCACCTGATACTTATATGCCTCCTGTAATTTCTTATTTTCATCTTGAAAAAATAATGAGACCTGTTGAGAATTTCTTTCATTCTTTTTTAATCCAATTTTTATATTCTCATCTGATGAAGGTATTCTTGAATTAGGTCGCCCATATAAGTAAATTTCTTTGGGTATGACAATAAACCAAATAGTTACTGGATTCTCTTCCCTTCTTACATAGTTAAAAATTTTATCTGCAAATAGATTAGTTAAGTTGTGAACCCTTTGGTGGCTGTCGGTATAATGCAAGAACTCTTCTATATCTTCAGTAGGGACATTAATAGAAGCAATATTTTCAAAATTTATATTAATACCATAGGCAGCTTCTAAGCCTGGGAACATTGGCCTAGCTTTATCATTATCTAAACTTTCAACAGGTTTATGGATTTTCTGCAGGTAAGAAATCATCCTTTCACGTGATATTTCCGTGCCAATTACTCCAATATTAATTTTACCTGAAATTTTATGATTAGAATTAGGACCAAATAAGGTGATTCCGTCTCGCGGGTCAATCATTTTCTGTTTATAACCAAAGGTTAGTTTCGGTTCCTCAATATGAAATAAATCAGTTGTCATTATCTTCTACTTGTAGCTCTTTAGTTGGTTCATTATAGCCAAATTCTGCCCAATAATATTCTGGGTACTCTTTCATTACAATTTTTTGTGCTGCTCCTGATTCAATTGATATTTGACCCTTTCTGTTCTTTAATCCTTGTATAAATGCTAACTGTAAATCTCTCCATTCTTCATTAAAGAATCTTTTTCCTTTAGCTCTTCTATTGGAATGCATCGTTTTATTATCATCTAAAGGCTTATGGCCATCAGATGTAAATATTAAATGATGTTTGATGCTATAGCCTAAAATGGGATTTAGAATAGGTATTTGCGAAATAGAGTAATGCCATTTCAGGCTTTTATGTTTTCCTAGAAGCTTCTTTCTTTTTTTTCCTCCTTTTTTGATGGGATATTTAAAATAAACTTGGTCCTTAGGTAATAAATCTTTTGGAAAATAATAGGAGAGATTTTTGCCTGACATTGAGTACCAATATAAGCCTTGTTTTCTCATTAAGAGGTGAAAGGTTCTTCTAAGGAGTTTCTTAAAATGATTTTGAATGTCTCTATCGGTAGGAAAAGCATTTCTCTCCGTTCCTAGTAATACCTCTGCAAGATTGAAGGTATAAGATTCTTTTGGTTCAACTGTAAATTCTTCACCGCTATCACTAATTACTATATTTTCAAGCTTATCTGAGAAGGTGGTTAATACATTAGATATTTTTCCTATTGGAATTGAGGAATTCAAAGAATAAATGCATTCAGCCTGATTTTTATTGTCGTATCTATTTATATAAATATTCTCAGGTAATTCTTCAAAACTCCACCAAGAAGAATAATAGAGTTCTTCTTTAGGTATAATACCTTTACTACTGGTGTATTCATTTTCAAACCATTCGCTAATTACTGTGCTTTCATTAGATTGATTGGGAATATTGTCTTTTTTAAGTTTTTGAATTAAAATTTTTAAACCCTCTGCCCAATTATCAGCGAAATGTATATGATTTAAAGTGTTAGCTCCTACAAATAAATCATACGGAGAATCATCAATTTTTAAAGGGATTATAAAATCTTTTAAGCCATTTTTTCTCCCAATACTTTTTCCTAATTCTAATTCATCTCTAATTCCAGACTTTAGGTTGCCTGGTTCCTGATTATAGCAGATATTATTGCTATAAACTAATAGGAATTTTACCGCTCTATTTCTTATAATCCCATCAATTTCTTGCCAGAATGTCTCACCCCCTAATAGACCCTCTTTATCTATCCAAACTTTATAGCCTAGACTTTTTAATCTGGAAGCAAGCCAAATTGTAAAGCTATTATCCTCAGGAGTTGCATGGCTTATAAAAATTGTATCTCTATCCAAACTAAGAAGTTTTAATCGGGTTATTATATAGGGTGTGGGAAATACTCAATTTAAACTTGACAACTTGACGTCAACTTTTTTCTCTGTTTTTTCTGCCCCCTCATTTAATCTGAAAATCCTTAATGCCTCACTAACTAATTTATCGGTTCTTTTCATTATATTTTCTTCTTTCCATGCATCAATATCTTTAATGGCTTCATTTATCCATAGACCATTTTTAAATCCTATGAATTTTCCTTCTTTATTTTTCTTATTCTGTTTAATATCAAGTGGAGAATTGCTTAATCTAGAATTGTAGCCCGTTAGGGTAAGATTCCCTAATTTATGTACTTGATTTCTTCTTATTTGGTCTGCCTCAGTTTTATCTCCATCGGCAACCATTTTTATCCAGTGCTCAGGTATATTTTCTCCCTGAGGGAATATATGTTCAATAGTCCAGACAAATTTCTTCTTATCTCTTGCGTAAAAGTTGGTGTATAATTCTTTTGTTTCTTTTTTATCTAGTTCAATTGAAGACAAGATATATCTAGTGGCGCCTACATTTTCTTCGTAAATATTACCTTTTAATTTCTCTTCAAAAAATTCATCTGTAGCAGGTTTACCTTTATCCAGAATAATTGACTCTACTTTCTCATAATCATATTCATCAAGATTATTAACCTCTTTGATAATATCCATAAAGTGATTGGTTAAATCTCTTGTAGGCGGTGTATCAGTAACATTTCTTCTTATGAAATATTTGCAGAGTAATTTAATCAGCTGAATTTTTTCCTTCTCTGCAATTGTATAATTTTTTTCTACATGAAGTAGTAGCATATAACCATCAGCTCCATTTACATTTTCCAAATCCCTCAGAGCTCTTATAAGCTCAAAAGAATGTTCGTCTGAGTTGTAGACTATATTTTTATTGTAAATTTCTGAGGCCTCTTCTAATCTATCAAATATGGTATGAACATCTTTATTTATTAATGACTCATAAATCGTAATAAGATTAGAACGTAATGCTTTAGGTATTTTAGGTACTTCAATAACTTTTTCAAGTTTAAATGCATTATAGAACTGCCTTAAAAATCTTTCCTGTACTTTATATTCTTCAGTTAAATTTTGAATTATATCATTCCATCTATTATAGTTAGCATCAAGACTTGTTTCATCTTCTGTTTTTTCTAAATGCCCAAGCAATTTATTTTTAATAATATCTATAGCAGAAAGAGGAACTCCTCGGTTATTTAGGGTTTCAAACAATGTGAAAGCATCTGCATGAGTAGCAACATCTATTTTTACTATAGTAGCACTATTAAGTTTATTTAATAATGCTAAAGCGCTTTTAAAATCATATAATGGTTCATCATTTTCATCTACCTCTGAAAGTCTATCATAAAAATAGTTGAAGGTCTTTTTTATTCTTCTATTCCCTAAATTTTTAGGTTTCTTAATGTGTTTTAATTCGGATATGTTATCTGCAAAAATCCAACTATAATCTTCAAAATTATGGTTAGAATAAGAAGGTGATAACCTTGGTTTTTTCTTGTCCTTGATTATAATTCTATTCCTGAGGCTAAATAATTTTAGTTTATTATCCAGTTCTTTTTCTTCATCTTCAGTTGGAACTAGAGTGTTTTGAAGAAACTTATAGATAGCTAGGTATAATAGACTTATAGTTGTCATTCTCTGCTGACCATCTACAAGCTCTAAATTTGCTGGTTTGTGCGAATCTGTTTCAGTGTTTATGCAGATAATAGAACCTAAAAAATGTCCTCCTTCACTTTCCAGGATATCATCAAATAAAGCCTCCCAGTTCCATTTACTCCAAACATATTCTCGTTGATATTTTGGTATGTAATATGTAACATTGTTGTCACCACTAAATAACTCTGATAGTGGTTTGTTATCAGTATTTTGAATCATTTCGGGAAAGGTTTATTTAGTTAATATCTTGGTAATGGCAGGTTGTTTAAACAGCCTCCATTTCCTCTTCAAATTTTAATTCAGGCAAGCCATTTACAATATCTACAGTTTGAACGCTGACGTTTATAACGCTTAGGAGTAAATCTAGAATATATTTTGGATTTTCTACCTCTTTAGACCAATTATTAGGGTCATTTTTAATTCCACTTTTCTTATCATTCTTTACCTGATATCTATCCATTATCCATTCAATTGCACTTTTACCATTTACAATATACTCATAAGCCTTCTCAGGAATATTCTCAAGCACTATTCGACTGTTGTATATAATCTTATCTTTTTGATTTTTCTTGGGGAATTTTAGTTTTTGTACTCTGTAATATGCATAATCATCTCCCTTGCTATTTTCTTGTAGATGGTTGATTTCAACCTCTTCAAATGGAAGAACATCTTCATATTTCATATGTAAATCTGCTAAATTTCTGCCAGCTTTACTAAATTTCCAGAAATCTCTGGGTTCATCTACTAATGGAATTCTCGGAAGCATTTTCTTTAAATCATTAGCAAAAGTGTTGCGATAATCATAAGAATGTAAGATTCCATATACATAATAGAAGATATCTTCCTTGACGACATTTTTTCCGTATTGATTTTTAGCCCTATCCAATATGAAGTTGCTAATTCCATCCCTCCTGTGATATTTAGACTTAGTGTTTTCATCGAAAAGGCTTCCTTGAGCTTGCTCGTTTAATTCATAATAATAAAGGGGGAAACATTGAGCCTTTTCTATTGTATCAAGACTTGGAATATTACTGCTCATCAAACAAGAAAAACTCTTATTAGACCCTAATCCTGATAAGCAAATAAGTTTATTTTCAACTGCTGGTAGAGGAAAAAATTTTGGTTGTTGATAAGGACGTTGGATAAAATTTTTATCAAAATAAAGGTTCATTTTTGTAAAAGGCCTGTATAGCCCCTTTATCATTTCAGAAGCTTCATAAGCTCGCTCTTTATTTTGTTCGCAAGACCTCTTAAGAGAGTAATTCCAACTAATTTTTGTAGAATCATTTGAGATAAACTGGTCGAAATGTAAATTATCATTATTGAGTGATGCTTTTTGATAATCTAGTCTTTGTTGATTGTAAAAATCAATCATTCTAACCATATTTTCTTTAACCTTTAACTTTGAAAAATTAAAAACCCAAGCATCCCTTGAGGTGGCGGTACCCAAAGAATGGGTTAGAAAAAATGAATTACTTTTTAAGTTAAACTTTTTATCTGCTTGAATAGGAGGGAACTCTTCAAAACCTATACTCCTTTGATTTAACCAGTCACCATGTTCATTAGGATTTATAGTTTTCCAATCAACGTTTTGTATTGTACTGTAATTAGAAATAATTTTCAACTTTTCTTCTCTACTTAGGTAATCACCAATATCATGATACTGAACTTGTGCACTTCCTTTGTGATTAGGATTTTTAATAAGTAAAGTAATGGATATAGGTGTCCGCGACCCAGAACCAAATATCTTTCCCCCCTCTTTTCTCGATAATTCTCCAGAAGTACGTTGGTTTCCTCGTAAGTTGAAAACATAAATAGATGAAAATTCTTTCTCCATCCGTTTCCTAAAACCATCCATGCCATTTGAATCGAGCCAAGCTCCGTTTGAAACGAAACAAATCACACCTCCATTATCACTATCTAATCTATCTGAAGACCATCTGAACGCTTTGATGTAGGCGTCGTAGAGAGCTTTAACAGATGTAGCGTTACTATCTTTAGCATACGTTTCTGAAATGCGAGAATCTAATTTTTCATAGCCTTGATTGGCGGCGTTATCATTTGCAGATTTTTGTCCTATGGAATATGGAGGATTTCCAATTATTACTCGAATGGGAGCTTTTCTTTGAGCTTCTACTCTTTCTGAATTTTTTGGAAACATTTCAGAAAAAAGTTTTTCACCAGATTGTGTTTCACCTAATTGGAAAGTATCTGTAAGGACTATACCTTCAAAGGTTTCATATTCTTCGTCCTTACCTAATAAATCATGATATGTGTTTTCAATATTAACAGCTGCAATATAGTAGGCAAGAAGGACTAATTCATTAGCATGTAATTCATGTTTGTATTTTCTAGCCAGGTCTTTTTTACTTATTAATCCACTTTGAAGAAGACGAGTCATAAATGTTCCAGTTCCAGTAAATGGGTCTAAAATATGAACGTTTTCATCGGATATACCTCTACCAAATTCTTTTTTTAGAATATCATTTACAGAGTGGATAATAAAATCTACTACTTCAACAGGGGTATAAACGATACCTAGCTGTTCAACCATTTTAGGAAAAGCTGTTTTAAAGAACTTATCATATAACTCTATAATAATACGTTGTTTCCCTTCTGCATTGTCTATGCCCTCAGCTCTTCTTCGTACAGAATCATAGAATTTTTCAAGTACTTCTGTATCCTTTTCTATCGCCTGTTTTTCTAATAAATCAAGCATAGTCTGCATCGAAACAGAAATAGGATTGCTTTTTACAAAAGAATATCCCTCAAAAAGAGCTTCAAAAACAGGTTTTGTTATAATGTGTTGTGAAAGCATTTCAACCGCTTGCTGTTGGGATATAGCTGGATTAATATTTTGTTGTAATCCTTTTAAAAATTGTTCAAAAGATTTTTTATGTTCTCCATCTTCTTCAATTAGATTATTAATTCTTTCGACCTGTTTCTCTGCAATTTCAGCAACACTACTAGCCCATTGTTCCCAATACCTTCTATCACCAACTTTTTTAACCATTCGGGCATACATTACACTTTGTAATTGCTCAAACTGTATTGCCAATTGATTATCTAATTTACCATAAGATTCCCCAGATTCTCCAAAACTGCCAGTCCCTTCTTCTCCTTCTACATAATCAGGAGGAGTAGGTCTACCTATTAGTATCTGTTTAGGTTTTTTCTTATTGAGGTCTATTTTATTGATAGTAGCATTAAACCTATCATCATGAGCTCTTAATGCATTTAGTACACTCCAAACAACTTTAAAGCGCTCATTATCGTTCAAGGCTTCAGAAGCTTCTATATTAGAAGGAACAACCACTGGTATTATTATATAACCATAATTTTTACCCTTAGCCCTCCTCATTACTCTTCCAACAGATTGAACTACATCAACCTGTGAATTTCTAGCTGATAAAAACATTACTGCATCAAGTGAAGGGACATCAACACCTTCACTAAGACAGCGTACATTAGTTAATATTCTAGATTCATTAGTACCAGCAGAAGTAGATTTTAGCCAACCTAATAAATCATCCCTTTCAGGAGCAGACATACTTCCATCTATGTGTTTTGAGGAAACTGTTACCAGGTTCTCTCTTTTTGTAAGTGGGATGGAATCTAAGTATTGTTCAGATACATCATTAAATGTTCGGGTTATTTTACGAGAAACATTGATGTTTTGGCAGAATGCTACAGCCCTTTTCATAGGGTTGGGGTCACTGGATTTTATCAATCCTTCGTCACCTAATACTTGTTTAGAAAGAGCATTTATACAGCCTATTAGCTTTGAAGCATCATCAGAATTAATTTCCTGGTCTGAATTTGCTACCATAGCTTGAATTGCAGGTGGTACATCAGCATCACTTAGCGTAAGTATGAGTACTTTATAATCTGATAATAAATCATTTTGAACAGCTTCACCAAAACCAATCCTATAGATTTCTTCTCCATATAAAGATGTATCATCCATTGAGCAGATTATAGCGTCATTTTGAGCAGCTTTAGACTTTGAATCATCACTATATAGCCTAGGAGTGGCAGTCATGTAAAGCCTTTTCTTTCCTTCTAAGAATTCATTGTCATGAACTTTTATAAAATGTGAAGAGTCTTCTGCTGTTAATGCAGTACCAGTGGTACGGTGAGCTTCATCACAGATGATTAAATCAAATTCAGCATTGATTTTATGTTGTTGCTTTAATTCTTTTTGTGCAGCAGCTATTACATCTATTGACTGATATGTGCTGAATACAACAGTCATCCCTTTTTTGTTAGAAGCCTCTAATCCTTTAAACTGCTTTACTATAGTTGGAACATTCGTAGAAGCAGGGAGTGCCAAATCAACAACACTCATTATGGTTGAATCGTCAGCTTTAGAGTGTTTCTTGGTTATCCTAGAATCAGAACATATACAGATTGGGTTTATAGCATATTCTGAATTTGCGGACCATTCACTTAATGTTTGTCCTAATAATGCAATAGAAGGAACAAGAAATAAAACAAGTCCTTCACCCTTAGTTTCATTTTCAGCAATTTTTAAAGACGTAAAAGTTTTACCAGTACCACAAGCCATTATTAACTTCCCTCTGTCATTTTCTTTAAAGTGCTCATGAGTTTTCTCTAAAGCCTGAGTTTGATGAGTTCTAAGTGTGTGCTTTTCTTTACGTGCTAAGTCTCCAGAAATACCATTTTCTAATTTTTCCCAATCTACTGGAGCTTCCTGTAATTCGTTAAGGTTTATACGAGTAACAGGAGGATTTTGATTTTTTATGGTTTCCTCTGCGTTTACTCCCCATTTATTTGTAGTAGAAACCCATAGCCTATTTGAAAATTCAGTAGTTAGAAAACTCTCATTTTTAAAACTTCTACTTGATGTAGATAGAAAGGAATCTACAGCATTTTTATCTATAGTTGAGCTCTCCTGAAAGCATTTACACTGAATAGCCCAGTAGTCACCTTCAAAGGTTAATCCCACTAAATCTATTCCTGTATCTTTCCCTCCGAAATCTTTTTTTCCTGGGAACTCATTCCATAACCAAACATATTTAAACTGATTAGAATATTTTGGGTCAGTTTGTAAATAAGCCTGAATCAATCTTTCAAAGCGTTCACCTTTATCTCTTTCTGAAAATGAATATTTTCGGTATTTCTCAAGTACTTTCTGGAAGGACATATAAGCAATGGTTAAATTAGGGCAATTGCGGAGTAGGGATGGAGCAATTTAAGCCTTACAATTTTAACATTACTTTTCGAAACATGCAATTTAATTAGTTCAGATACCCCATAAGTAATCAACAAAAAAGTTGACAAGGATACGTCAGGTTATTTTGGAGAATTGGAGAACCTATTAATTTTTTTTTAAAAAATTTTCAAGGACTTTTTTAAAGCGAACGCACCATAATCTAGAATACCCACCCCCCATCCAAATAATTTTTGGGTCTATCCCCGTCTTTAAATGGATGAGAAGTATAATTGACATAAATAAATTACTTCAAAAACCTAAATGCCCTGCGGGCTCAACCCCCACTCATCTAAAGCATTGGGGAATAGTCCTCATATAATCTTATAAATTGAAAAAACTATGGTTACAATTGTTGATTACAAAACATTCGAGAATGAGGATGAGAAAAAATTTCATGTTCTAATTGTTCAGGGAGGGCTAGAAGCAGTTAAGAGTAAGGAAACAGGTCAAACCTACTTTACTGCTAAAACTGCTCGTGTATCTTGTACTTTCGATGAAAATACCTGTAAAGGTTTAATTGGTACTGAGATACCAGGTACAATCAAAAAAGTAGAGGTTGAGCCTTATGAAATGATTAACTCCCAGACTGGAGAAGTTTCTTTATATACTAAAAGAAGCGTATTTATTGGTGAAGGAGAAAAAGAAGAAGAGTTACATCAGAATGATGCAATCGAAAATAATTTAGTTGCAGAAGAAAATGTGATTTAGAAAACATCTACAAATAAGAATTAAAGGGAGTTCTATTCAGGACTCTCTTTTTTTATGTCTAATGGTTGCGTTGATTCATTGTACATGAATTGGTGACAACTTCTAATCAAAAATAATTATGAAACTACAACAGGCTCAAAGAAGCCAAGTTAAATTAAGGATAGGTCTTAGCGGACCAAGTGGTTATGGAAAGACTATGTCCGCCTTATTATTAGCCTATGGAATTACAAATAACTGGAATAAGATAGCTGTAATAGATACAGAGAATAATTCAGCCAGTCTTTATTCACATTTAGGAGAATTCAATGTTTTGAACCTTGAGGAACCATACTCACCTGAAAGATATATCCAGGCAATAAAAACCTGTGAAGAGGCTAAAATGGAGGTTGTTATAGTTGATTCTATAAGTCATGAATGGAGTGGAAAAGGTGGTTGTCTTGAAATGCATGAAAAATTAGGAGGGCGTTTCCAAGATTGGGCTCGAATAACTCCATTACATAACCAATTCATAGATGGGTTAATTCAGTCCAAATGCCACATAATAGCTACCACAAGAAGAAAAGTAGATTATTCTCTTGACCGAGATATGAATGGTAAGACCAAGGTAATGAAGCTTGGAACAAAAGAAATTACAAGAGAAGGTTTTGAGTATGAGCTGACAGTCAATTTTGAGTTTATTAATGACAAACATTTGGTTAAGGCTTCAAAGGATAGGACAGGATTATTTATGGATAAACCTGAATTTATCATAAATCCTGCAACTGGAAAAAAGCTAAAGAATTGGTGCAGTGAAGGAGTGTCATTAGATAAGGTCAAAAAAGAAATTGCTCAATGTCATCATTTAAATGGTTTGAAGCATATCTATGAAAAATATCCTGCGCTTGCTAAAGAGATTTATCCTTTAATAATGGAGCGCAAGGGAGTAATTGAAAATACAAATGCTCAGGTAATTGAAGAAAACAATGTTGAACAACCAAAAAATATAGAAAATGGAATTAATCGCAAATAACCCTCTACATAATAATATAGTAGATGAAAAAGAAATAGTAAGTAGTTCTAATCGAAGCTTTATTGAAGCCAACACCAAGAATGTCACCTTGGAACACTTAAGAAAAGACTGTATAATACCAGTTTTTGCGAAAGATAATGAAAGCACGATTAGTCACTATCAATTTGTCCAAAAGACCAGGGAAATAGCTCAGGATTTATTTCCTGAACTTGAAATTTCGGAACCTAATATAAGAACCTCTCACCTAATAAAGGGGAGAATACCTTCAGCTATAGGTAAACCTGCCAAGGAATTAAAAGAACACGAGAAGACGCTTTATTATGAAAGGTGTGCTTTTGTGATGGAAATCCCTGCTGTAGTAGAAAATGTAAATGGCAATAATCTAGCCCTAACTATTGGAGGAGTTAGAGCGTATAATCAGGAGAATCTTTTCAGTAAGAAAAACCCTGAGAAGTTTAAGGTCTTTATTGGCTTCAAAAATATGGTGTGTACTAACCTCTGTATAAGTACAGATGGATTAGCAGACCAGATTAAAGTCACCAATACAGACCAACTATCTTATGCTGTAGAAGGTTTGTTGCAACAATACGACAGGGAACATCATTTAGGATTGATGGAGAGAATGAGCAGGCAATATCTAACTGAAAAGCAGTTTGCTCATTTTATAGGGAAACTCCGAATGTTTCAGTTTATGGATAAAGCTGAGCAGAAGAAATTATTCTCTGTAGCTTTAAATGACGGTCAGATAAATAATGTGGTGAAAAACTACTATACCTGTCCTAATTTTAAGCGTAGTGATGATGGGTCTATCAACCTCTGGAAGTTGTACAATCTGTTTACAGAAGCCAACAAGAGCTCTTATATTGACAACAATTTTGAGCGAAGTGTAAATGCATACGAGTTAACGAATAACCTCGTTAATTCACTGCAAAACAAGTCGGATAACTGGTTCTTACATAATTAATAATATAGCTCTTTTGAGTAAAATGAATGAGAAACACTTAGCGGAAATATTGAAATATAGCTCGCCTAATACATTATATATAGTTACCTGGAATAACCTATTAAAATTACTTTTTTGCCCGTTTGAAGTGGTGGTGAAACACCCAATTGGGGATTTAAAAGAGGGAGAGAAGGTTTTGGTAGAAGCAGTAAAGGTTACTGCTGAAATTAGGACTGTATTTATTGTGAAAGGGCTGGCATATTTTCATTATCACTTTGAAATTGTCTAAACCTTTAAAAGCTATATAATAACAAGGAGTTATGCTGTATTTTGGATAACCAAGCTTTTGAGATGGCTTCTCCTATATCAAAAAGCCACTGAAAATGAAATCATGATTATATTTGCTGGTACAGCCTATTTAAAAGGCTGTACTAGTTTTTATCGATATGAAAAGTTTAGAAAGTTTAGATAGAATTAAAGCCATCCAGCATCCAGGTTTTTTTGAAGAATTGAAAAATGAGTTCTGTAATACATATTTACAGTATCATCCTTGGAAAAGAGATTTTCAATGGAATGGTGAAGATAGTTTTACAATCGACTATCATAACCCCCATCAACAAATTGAGAAATCCTATACCCATAAGTTAAGTGAAATTATTGTTGAAGAAATTAATTATTTATTCAAATCCCTAAAAAATTCTTTGAAAGAAGATTTTATTCATCTATCTGACCCAACTAAAAAACAAAGATTAATAGATACAGTAATGCAGGACTTGAATGAAATAAATGGAAATATTTTATTTAAAAATGTACCTGAAAAATATTGCCAACTTATTAAAAACCAAATTTCAATCGAAATTAAGTCTGTAAGTGAAATTCAAAATAGTAGTGGTAGTAAATCAAGGAAAAGATTAGGATATATTCAGCTTGAAAATATAGATACTTATAATAATGAAAAATTCAGAAATTTCTATACAGCATTAACTAAGGGAAAATTTATTTCTACAGGGTCGTCTGTCAAATTACGTAAAGTATTTGATGGAGCTAACTTGTCTAACGATAGTTCCGATTTGAGAATTGAATGGCTTGGTAAAGCAACTGAAGCTAAATATCTGTTCCAACGGCTCTCCGATAAGAAAGCATTCCCACATATTAACATGAAAAATAAATGGATAGCCATTACAAATAATTTCAAAATATTTAATGCCTCTGGAATAGAGTTAGATTCAGAATCAATTCGTGTAGTAGGTGACATCCCAAAGAAACAAAAAGACCAGGAAAAAGAACTTAATAGTATATTAGATACCTTACGGAATTAAATCTACACTTTACTACAATTATCTACATCAAACTAAATCTTCGTCATTGTAATCTTCTGATAGTTAATTGTTAGTTATCTGGTTATTCTACAATAAAACTCCATTTTCTAAATGTAAATGCTCAAAATAAATCCTTTGTATTCAGAATGCGATGCATATTGCAAAGCTTAGAAAATTTGAAAGTAAATGAATACAAAAGTAAAAATTGAAGTAGATTTTCACTTCAAGGATGACGGAGCAATTAAAATTAATCAAGGTAAACTTATAGATTTCCTAGAAGCTCATGGGTTTCTACATTTAGAGATAGGTAAGAAATCAATTCTAGTTAGAAATATCAATAACATTTTATATAGAGTCTCCAAAAAAGATATAGTCGAACTGGTGAGAAATACACTAGATGTGGATGAGACAAGGGAGGTCTACGATACTTATGCGAAATCTCCTGGAACTTATACTGGTTGGAATAAACTTGAGTTATTGAAATCAACGCAATTAATTGATGACAGAGATGACGACAACATGTCAAGATTTTATTTTGCGAATTGCTATTGTGAGATTACAGAAAATGATATTGTAGAAATTCCTAATGAAAAGCTATCTCACCCAATTTGGCAAAACAGAATTATAGATAGGAATTATAATGAACCTGCATGCAAAAAGCCTGGACAATTTGAGGTTTTTTGTAATAATATTTCAGGGAATTCGCCAGAACGATTTAAAGCTATGAAGTCTTTTCTAGGATACTTATTACATCGAAATAAGGAGAGAGGAGAGCATAAGGCGGTGATTCTCTATGATGAGAAAATGGGAGTAGGTGGAACGGCGAATGGAAGAACTGGTAAAACTTTACTTGCTAATGCTTTAAAGCAATGTAGAGAAACTGAAAAATTTGATGGGAGGTATTTAAAAAATGAAGGTAATTTTAAAAATCAACGGATAAATCTGACTTCAGATATTTTGGTATATGATGATTTACAAAAAAACATAAAGTTTGATATATTCTATTCCATGCTTACTACTGGTATTGAAGTGGAAAAAAAGGGGCAACAATCCTTTTATATTGAAGACGAAAATGCTCCAAAAATTTTAATTACCTCTAACCATTATGTCAATGGGGATGGAGGAGATTCAGATAAAGGTAGAAGATATGAGTTTGAAATAGTAAATTATTATAGTTTAAAATTTAAACCAGAACATGAATTTGGGAATAGATTTTTCGGAAAAAAATGGCCAGTTGAAGAATGGGATAAATTTTATTTTTTCATGTTTCAATGTGTCCAAATTTATCTTTCTAATGGTTTAATTGAAGTGCCCGACCTCAATTTGACTAAATCTAAAATACTAGATAATACCTCTCCCGAATTTTTAGAATTTGCTGAAGAATATTTTGAACTGAATTCTTGGTTAGATAAACGAGAATACCTCGAGTTTTTTCAAGGATTTTATCCCAAATATGCGGATTTGAGTTCTAAACAATTCACATCATGGTCTAAGCAATACGCGGTTTCAATTAAATGTGTATATGAAGATAAATCTTCTGGTTGTGGCCTTTTCTTCAAATTAAACCCTGAAAATTAGAATGATATGGGAAATATAATTGGAAAAGTATATAAGGCAGTAAATCAAGTTACACAGGAAGTTTACATTGGTATTACAAATAAATTAATCAAGACAAGAAAAAAAGACCATCTACAGAAAGCAAGAAAAGGGGTAGGTGGAGCATTTCAAGAAGCTATTCGTACATATGGTGAGGAAGCTTTTGTGTGGGAAGAAATTGATACAGCTAGCTGTTCAAATGAATTAGCAGAAAAGGAAAAGAAATATATCATACAATACTCATCAAACCTCAAAGGATATAATTCTGATTCTGGCGGAGGAATAAAAAAGAATATATATCAATATAATATTGAAACAAAAGAATTAATTCAGGTGCATGAAACTTTGGATGCTGCAGCAATTTCAATAAATGGCAGCAAGCAAGATATTTCAAGGGCGTGTTTAAGTGCTAATGGTTCAGTAAAAGGATATTATTGGAGCTATAAAAAAAATGTTGAATTTATACCAAATGGAGATTCTAGAAAAAAGAAAGTAATACAACTGGACTTAAATTATAATGTAATTGATGAATTTATTTCTGTGACAGAAGCTGCAACAAAAAGTGGGTTAAGCAAGACATGTATTTCTAGAGTATGTCGTGGTGAAAGAGATTCTTCTGGAGGATATATATGGAAATATAAGGATTGAATTGAAAGTAGTTATTTTTGAATATTCTTTTCATTAATTTTATAATTAGTATTAAAAACTTAATAGAAGGCATACTTTTCGGATACCCATAGATAGGGAACCTTTGAAAAAGACTGATATGACTACCATAACCTTCCTTGGTTCGAGCCCAAGAGGAGGAGCTTCAAAACCCATCTTTTTTAGATGGGTTTTTTTATGGAATTTATCAGGGCGGGAGGTTTATCCTGAGCGAATTCGAAGGGAGCCCTAGAGGAGCAACAACAAAAGCCATTCGATTTTCGAGTGACTTTTTCTTTTTAATGCTATTTATTCCTCTACCTATCACTTAAAATAGGGAAACCTTAATTTTAATTTAATGTATTGGTGACAGTAAGTTTAAACTTGTAGGTTTTATTTGTTGCATTAAAAATGCACACTTAAAAATCGTTTAAGTTTTTGTCGACTTGATTAATATAGTGTGTAAGGGCTGTCTCTAGACGGCCCTTTTTT
The DNA here is from genome assembly GCF_000423065.1 of Christiangramia echinicola DSM 19838. GTDB lineage: Bacteria > Bacteroidota > Bacteroidia > Flavobacteriales > Flavobacteriaceae > Christiangramia > Christiangramia echinicola. The sequence goes on along the minus strand of NZ_AUHG01000010.1, from coordinate 178,326 downwards.
ATTTTAAATATTACTATAGCCTTAATGCTTAGGAAACATTAAGTTAACGTTAGAATCGTTTCTTTGCCCCCGACAAAAACTTAATAGACGATTTGATGAAAAATGCTATCTACATAGTAATTGTATGTGTTTTTACTTCTCTGAACCTGCACTCACAGGAAATTAGCGATACTAAATTTGGCAAAGGACTAATTAATTTTACTGCTAAAGACAGTTCTTTTAGTGTGAAATTTGCTCCCAGAATTCAATTTAGGTCTTTTACAACCTGGGATCATGATGGTGAAAGCTATGAAGATCCAGAACAGGCTTTCCTTATTAGAAGGGCAAGATTAAAGTTTGATGGATGGGCACTTACTCCAAAACTTAAGTATAAAATTGAATTAGGTCTTTCTAGTAATGATATTGGAGGTGCTAATCAATTCACAGGAAATGCACCGCGATATATCCTGGATGCCGTTCTGAAATGGAATTTCTATGAGAATTTCGAATTATGGGCGGGTCAAACTAAACTTCCTGGTAATGTAGAGCGTGTGATCTCATCTGGAAACCTTCAGTTTATAGATAGATCTATCTTAAACAGTAGGTTCAACATAGATCGTGATATTGGGCTTCAGCTTCACCATAAGATCAATTTAGGGGAAAAATTTGTTATAAAGGAAAAATTCGCTTTGTCCCAGGGTGAAGGTAGAAATGTGAATGTTGGTAATATAGGAGGACTACAATATACAGGAAGACTTGAGTTTTTACCATTTGGAGAATTTGAAGGGAAAGGTGATTATTCACAATCTGATCTTGAAAGAGAGAAATCACCAAAAGTAATGGTAGGAGCGGTATATGACTTCAATAATAATGCAGTTAAAACTAGAAGTAACCAGGGAAGTTTTATGATCCTTGAAAACGGAGAAATATTTGAAACCGATATAAGCACCATCTTTGTAGACGCTGTTTTTAAATACAATGGCCTTTCATTTTTAGCTGAATACGCAAACAGAGATGCAGAAGAACCTTTAGCTATTCGTACAGGTGAAACAAACCTTCCTGATTTTATTGTTGCTGAAGGTGACGCATTTAATGTTCAGGCTGGTTACTTATTTAAGAATAATTACGAGATTGCAGCGCGTTATTCAATGAACGACTTTAGTGAGGTCACAAATCTTCTGGATCGAGAAGAGTATACTTTAGGAGCTTCTAAATATATCGTAGGTCATAAATTAAAGGTTCAGGCAGATTTGAATTATGCGAGACAGGATGGTCTAAATGATTTTATTTCTTTTAGAGCCGGATTTGATTTTCACTTTTAAAAATTAACAATTTGGTAACGGTAAATCCCTAATTAGGTTGGATACTTGCACCGCTTTTTAAACAGACAAAATGGAAAATATTTATTTGTTAATGTTAGTAGCATTAGTTGTTCTTGCCATCGCAGATCTGGTGGTTGGAGTTAGTAATGATGCGGTAAACTTTTTGAACTCTGCGATTGGTTCTAAGGCGATCTCATTTAAAACAATTATGATCGTTGCCAGTCTGGGGATATTTTTCGGAGCCGTATTTTCCAGTGGTATGATGGAGGTAGCCCGGAAAGGTATATTTATGCCGGGTCAGTTCTATTTTGATGAGATCATGATCATCTTCATGGCCGTCATGATCACAGATATACTCCTGCTGGACTTTTTTAATACACTCGGGATGCCAACCTCTACAACGGTATCTATTGTATTTGAATTACTAGGGGCTGCGGTAGTGATGGCGCTTATAAAAATTAGCGCATCAGATTCACAAACCCTTGCCGATCTCGCAGCATACATTAATACCGATAAAGCAACTGAAATTATTTCAGGAATATTCCTGTCTGTAGTTATTGCATTTACCATCGGGGCCTTAGTTCAATGGCTTTCCAGGCTGGTATTTTCTTTTGAATATGAAAAGAAGGTCAAGAATTTCGGAGCTCTTTTTGGAGGTGTTTGTTTAACTGCCATAGGATATTTTATTTTCTTTAAAGGTTTAAAAGGGACTCCATATTATGATAGTTTTAAAGATGTTCTTGCTAGCCAATGGATAACTGTAGTTGCGGTAAGCTTTGTTTTCTGGACGCTGTTCTCATGGTTATTCATGAAGATCTTTAAGAAAAGTATCCTCATCATTGTGATCGCTATAGGTACTTTTGGATTAGCGCTTGCATTCTCAGGGAACGATCTTGTAAACTTTATCGGGGTGCCTATGGCAGCTTACCATTCTTATGAAGCATGGGCTGCATCTGGACAGGCTGCTTCTACTTTCTCTATGGAAGTTTTAAGAGAAAAAGTTCCTGCTGAACCTATACTGTTATTTATTTCAGGAGGTATTATGGTATTAACATTATGGTTCTCTAAAAAGGCCAGAAGTGTAGCCGAAACTGAAATTGGTCTTTCCAGACAGGGACACGGTACAGAAAAATTCAATCCGAATATGCTTTCCAGAGCGGTTGTTTCTGGTAGTACAGCACTTTCAGATAGTATAAAACGAATTATGCCAACAGGTGCTAGGAGAACTATCAGCAAAAGTTTTGATAAACCTGAAGATATTCTGGTAGGTGACAAGTCTGAAGAGCAACCGGCATTTGATATGATCAGGGCATCTATCAACTTAACTGTTGCGGGTGTGCTAATTTCTATTGCTACATCATATAAATTACCATTATCTACTACATACGTTACCTTTATGGTGGCTATGGGTACTTCATTAGCAGATAAGGCGTGGGGACGAGAGAGTGCAGTCTACAGAGTTGCCGGTGTATTAAATGTGATTGGTGGTTGGTTTTTTACGGCATTTAGTGCCTTTTCCGCTGCCGGTATCCTTACTTATATAATTTTCCTTGGAAAAGGTCCTGCTATTGCTATTCTACTATTAGTAGCTATTGGCTTACTGGCAAGAAATTATATTTCTCATAAAAATAAGGCTATTGCCAAGGCTGATAAATCTGGATTGAGAAAGTCTGATAGTAAAACGGTTCAGGGGATTATTGCTGAAAGTGCAGAGAATATTTCTAACGTTGTATCAAGATCTAATAAGATCTACTCAGATGTACTTACAGGTCTTGCCAAGCAGGATAAGAAGAAACTAAAGAAAAGTAAGAAGGGGGTTGATAAACTCGAAGCTGAAATTGAAGAATTAAGAGATCATATTTTCTTCTTCATTAAAAGTCTTGATGAAACAAGTGTAAGAGGTAGTAGTTTTTACATTACTATACTTGGTTACCTAACAGATATTGCTCAGTCTCTGGAGTATATTTCTAAAAAGAGTTATAAGCATATCAACAACAATCATAAGCCGCTTAGATATAATCAAATTACAGATCTTAAGGAGATAGATGATACTCTAAGTGAACTGCTGGGTAAGATTGATAGAATCTTTACCGAAAAGAGGTTTGACTACATTAGTGATATTGTAGATTCTAAAGGTGAAATTTTGCAGAGTATTAATGATAAAGTTGAAAAGCAGGTTGCAAGAACAAGGACCGAAGAATCCAGTCCTAAGAACACAACTTTATATTTCAACATATTGTTAGAGACTAAAGAGCTTATGCATGCGATCATGAATCTTATGGAAGAGTATAATTCAAGCTATAAGAAAGTCTAGTTTTATAAAATTGAAATTGAAAAAGCCACTCAGATCTGAGTGGCTTTTTTTTTGTTTGTGTAAAGTTTCAGGACATCTCTTAAATTCTAAAATACCTCCGTCTTCTTTAAAAGCTATGTATCAAATAGCAATAAGAGGGTCTAAAAGACTAATACCTCAAATAGTGTTCTCCGTTTTAGTATATATTCAGTAAATTATACCTTGAAAGTATGATGTACTCCCAACATAATATTGAACTGGAAGTTTCCAAAGGTGATATTGCAGATCAGCCGGAATTAGATGTCGTGGTAAACGCAGCTAATGCAGAATTGGCACCGGGAGGAGGTGTTGCAGGAGCTATTCATAAAGCAGCCGGTCATGGCCTTTATAAGGAATGCAAAGCATTGGCTCCAATTTATCCCGGAGAGGCCGTTATTACAAATGCCTATAAGTTACCCAATAAAAAAATAATTCATTGTCTGGGTCCTGTCTATGGAAAGGACAAACCTGAGAAGGAGTTGCTGGCTTCTTGCTACCGTAATAGCCTTAAAATTGCTGAATCAAATCATCTAAATTCTATAGGATTTCCAGGAATCTCTACCGGAATTTTTGGCTTCCCGGCAGATCTTGCTGTAGAAGTTGTATTTAATACAGTTTTAGCAGAATTGCCTCATCTCGAACATCTCAAAAAGATTAAATTTGTTGTGTTCAACGATAAAGACCTTCATCTTTATGAGTCAAAACTGAAAACGATCAGTACTGACTAATCAATTTTGGATCCCATGAATAATTTCTCTGCAACTTACACAGACCAGTACCAGCTGTCTATGGCTCAGGTATATTTTAAAAAAGGTCATAAGGACCATACGGCCATATTCGATTATTATTTCAGAAAACTACCATACCAAGGTGGGTATGCTATTTTTTCCGGTCTGGAAGACCTCCTGGAAATTATATCGAAAATGAAATTTAATGAATCAGATCTTGAATTTTTAAAATTGCAGGGTTTTGATGATGAATTTTTAAAGTATCTGAAAGATTTCAGGTTTCGTGGAACAATTTATTCGGCTCAGGAAGGGGATGTTGTTTTTCCTACCAGGCCAATACTACAGGTAGAAGCAAATATTATTGAAGCACAGATCATAGAAACTATTCTATTGAATCTATTGAATTTTCAAACCCTCATAGCAACAAAAGCGAGCAGGATAAGACTGGTAGCAGGAGATGCAGCTTTACTGGATTTCGGTTTACGCAGGGCCCAGGCAACTGGAGGTTTTTACGCGTCCCGGGCTGCTGTCATTGGTGGATTTAATGGAACGAGTAACGTTCTTGCGGGAAAGGAATTTGATATTCCGGTTTCGGGGACTATGGCTCATTCCTATATTCAGAGTTATGATGATGAGTTGGAGGCATTTCGTGATTTCGCAGTTGGTCGGCCTGAAGATTGTGTGCTATTGGTTGACACCTATAACACTCTTAAAAGTGGCGTTCCAAATGCTATTACCGTAGCAAAGGAAATGGAAGCCAGGGGGCAAAAATTACTGGCTATTCGCTTAGACAGTGGAGATCTTTCTTACTTCGCCAGGCAGAGCAGAAAATTACTGGACGAGGCCGGGCTTAATTATGTAAAAATTGCCGCTTCAAACCAGTTAGATGAACATGTTATAAAAAGTTTATTGGAACAACAGGCACCAATAGATATTTTTGGCGTTGGGACTAACCTCGTGACCGGGGACCCTGATGGTGCACTTGATGGGGTATATAAATTAGCTTTTTCTAACGGGAAGCCTAGGATCAAAATTTCAGAAAGTATATTTAAGGTAACGCTTCCACATAAAAAGCAGGTTTTCAGGATGAAAGATGAAAATGGCAAATGTATTGGTGCAGACGCTATCGGACTTTCTCAAGAGGAAAAAATAACCGAAATGTTTCATCCTTTTGAGCCATATAAATCAATGGATGTTTCTAAATTTCATCAGGAGGCGATCTTGCAAAAGGTGATGGAAAATGGGGAAATGCTGATAAGCAAAAGGACTCTCAAAGAAATTTCAGATTATAGCCTTTCCAGGCTTTCAGAATTACCCATAGAATATAAGCGATTTAATAATCCGCATATCTATAAAATTGGGATTAGTGATCGTTTGAGGGGTGAAAGAGAAAAACTTATTAAGTCATCTAAACAGAAATTATAATGAACGCACTTGTAATTATTGATGTTCAAAACGATTTTATGCCCGGTGGTGCTTTAGCCGTGCCAAATGGCGATGAAATTGTTCCGATTATTAATGATCTCCAGGCTAAATTTGAATTGGTGATAGCTACTCAAGACTGGCACCCGGCTGGGCATGCCAGTTTCGCGAGCTCACATGAGAATGTAAAGGAGTTCGAGGTGATGAAATTAGATGGATTAGATCAGGTTTTATGGCCAGAACATTGTATTCAGAATTCAGAAGGTGCAAAGTTCCATTCAGATCTTAAATCTTCAAATATTGAAACTATCTTTCGAAAAGGAACAGATATAAAGATCGATAGTTATAGCGGATTTTATGATAATGCACATTTAAAATCTACTGGTCTCACAGGCTATCTCAAAGAGAAAAAGGTTGAAAATCTTTATTTTGTTGGACTAGCAGCTGAATACTGTGTTTATTTTTCAATAAAAGACGCAATAAGTGAAGGGTTTAACTGTATCCTGCTTGAGGATGCTACAAGGGCTCTAAATCAAAGTGATTTTGAAAACGCGAGAATAGATATTTTAAGAAAAGGCGGAAAAATTATTAAATCCGGTGATCTGGATTTTTAAAAATCAAGGTAATAGATATACCCGATATTTAACCATAACACGAAGTCATTGAATTTGTTCTGTGGTCCCTGAACATCCAATCCTTCAATGCGGTCAGAGTCATAATAAATTGCCCTGGCTTCCAGTTGTAGATCATTATACCTGCCCAATCTATATCGAACACCTGCCAGTCCCTGAATAGAAAAGGTGTTTCCCGGTTCAAGGAAAATACCATCTTCAAAAGTATTGAACAAAACCTTGGGACTATCTAGGGGGCCTAAATCTGAATAAGCATCTGGCCGGTAATGAACATAATTGACGCCAAGTCCAATAAAGGGAGCAAATAGTACAGCAAAATCTCTGGCTTCCTTGATACCGAAAAAATGGTATTCCAGGGATAAACCACCTTGATATAACTCTGTGCTGCCATGCATAGCCCTTAATTGTTTACCGCCTTCATTGTTCTTTCTAGCAACGGGACCAAAATGATCTAATTTGGACCTCAAATAATCGATCTCTGCCCTTATTCTGAAATGTTTTTTAAAGAATAGATTGGTGGGTTTACAATTACAATAAGGTTTGTAGGCAAAATTTGCATAATATACCAGGCCAACCCCGAAACCTTCATTTTCAAGGTTGTTACGAACATTCCATCTTTCGCCATAATCGGTAAAAAAACCGGCAGGACCTGTTATAACGCCTACTTCATGAGAAATATACAACTGTCCATAAGTCTTACCCGACCAAAGCGAGAGAACAAGCATTAAAAAAAAGATTGCTCTGGTGTGAATCATGAGAGTTGACTTGCAGTATCAGCAAATATAGCAAAACTACATTAACGTAAATTCTATTATTCTTAGTATTGTAGGGGGACTAAATATAAAAGTTAATTTTATATGAAATGATAAAATGAAACTTCTAATCGTTAGAGAATATTTATATTTGCGACACTATTTGGACAAAATTTTTATAATTTAATAATTGTGCCAGTCATTATGGAAGAAAATATCAAAAATTTTCTGGATAAGGTATCAACCAGAAATCAAAACGAGCCAGAATTCATGCAAGCGGTTCATGAGGTTGCTGAAACGGTGATTCCTTTTATTGAGAAAAATAAAAAATACCAGAACAAAATGCTTCTGGAAAGAATGGTAGAGCCTGAGAGAGTGATGATGTTCAGGGTGCCATGGTTAGATGATAATGGGGATATCCAGGTGAATAGAGGTTTCCGTATTCAAATGAATTCGGCGATCGGGCCATATAAAGGAGGTCTGCGTTTTCACCCATCTGTAAACCTTAGTATTCTTAAATTCCTTGCCTTTGAACAGGTTTTTAAGAATAGTCTTACTACCCTGCCTATGGGCGGTGGTAAAGGTGGATCTGATTTTGATCCTAAAGGAAAATCTGACAATGAAGTGATGAAATTCTGCCAGAGTTTTATGACAGAACTTCAAAGACATATTGGAGCTAACTGTGATGTTCCTGCCGGGGATATTGGTGTTGGTGCACGTGAGATTGGTTACCTATTTGGTCAATATAAAAAGATCCAGAATGAATTTACCGGTATACTTACCGGAAAAGGACTTTCATATGGTGGTTCTTTGATTAGACCAGAGGCGACAGGTTACGGTAACGTATACTTTGCACAGAATATGTTGCATACCAGAGGAGAAAAACTTGAAGGTAAAACAGTAGTGATCTCTGGGGCAGGTAACGTTGCTCAGTTTGCTGCTGAAAAGGTTACTCAGCTTGGTGGTAAAGTGGTGACTATGTCTGATTCTGGTGGTTTTATATACGATAAGGACGGAATCAATGAAGAGAAGCTTCAATTCATTATGGAATTGAAGAATGAAAGGAGAGGTAGAATTAGTGAATATGTTGATAAATACTCTTCTGCTGAATACCACGAAGGAAAAACTCCATGGGGTATTAAATGTGATGTAGCGCTTCCTTGTGCAACTCAAAATGAGCTTCAGGAAGAAGATGCAAAAACATTGGTGAAAAATGGATGTATATGTGTAGGAGAAGGTGCTAACATGCCTTGTACTCCAGAAGCAATTTCAGTTTTCACAAAAGAAAAGATCCTTTTCTCACCAGGAAAAGCTTCTAACGCCGGTGGTGTTGCAACTTCAGGTTTAGAGATGTCTCAAAACTCTATGAGATACAGCTGGTCTGCTGAAGAGGTTGATAAAAAACTTCACGAGATCATGAATGATATTCATGAGAAATGTGTTGAGTTTGGAACTGAAGAAGATGGATACGTAGATTATGTAAAAGGAGCGAATATTGCCGGTTTTGTAAAAGTGGCCGACGCGATGCTTTCTCAGGGAGTTGTTTAAAACTCAATAATATTTATATAGTAAGAGCCGCTTTTTTAAAGCGGCTTTTTTTTTAAATTCATGCCAAATATTCCTGAATGCTCATCCACACCAAAGCAATAGTAATTAGTGCTTTAAAATACGGGGAGGCCGATCTGATAGTGAAAGCATTTACGTTATCTGACGGTCTCTGTACCTATATGCTTAAAGGTGTGCTAAAGTCTAAAAAGGGGAGATTTAAAGCTTCCATGTTTCAGAGTCTCACGCAACTGGAAATAGTGGCGAATCACCGAGGAGGTGGAAAAATGGAATATATCAAAGAAGCCAAGGTTTCTGTAAGCTATATCAATCTACATACGCATCCGGTAAAACAGGCCATGACTATGTTCCTGGCAGAAATGCTGAGAAATACAATTCACGAAGAAGGATCTAACGAACCGCTTTTCAGATACCTGGAATATAGTTTTCAGGTGCTTGACAATTTAGATAAAATCGCGAATTTTCATTTACTATTCTTGCTCAACTTAACCAGGTACCTGGGCTTCCAGCCTGAAACAGGGATTCAGGACCTGCCTGTTTTTAATTTACTGGATGGTGTTTTTCAGGATTTTTCTTCAAATGACTATTGTATAGAGGGTAAAAATGTAGTTTTGCTCAAAAGCCTGTTGGGCACTGATTTTGATGCGTTGCATAATATCAAAATGAATCAAACTTCAAGGAATGATTTTCTCAACATGCTTTTATTATACTATGAATTGCATATCGAAGGCTTCCGAAAACCAAAGTCTCTAAGTGTACTAAATGAAATTTTTGGCTAAATGCGATTAGGATTACTTGTCTTATTTCTTTTAATATTTTCAATTTCTTCTGCTCAGGAGATTACGGTAATAGATAATAGTTCCGGGCAACCGGTAGAAAATGTTTCTATCTATAATAAAGACAGATCGGTTTCGGTGAAAAGTGATGTTTCTGGAAAGGCAGATATCACAGATTTTACAGATACCGAAGTGATCATTTTTAACTCTTCTTCTTATATAGAAGCTTATCGAAGAAAGAGAGAGATCTTGAATAACAGTAATATTGTTCTCTTGCATTCCAGTGAAAATCAATTAGAGGAGGTTACCCTATCTGTAGCCAGATTCAAATTGAATAAAGATGAAATTCCTCAGAAAATAGTAAGCATCATACCTTCAGAAATTCAACTGGCCAATCCACAGACTTCTGCAGATCTTCTGGAAAGTACAGGGCAGGTGTATGTCCAGAAGAGTCAGTTAGGCGGGGGGAGTCCTATTATTCGAGGCTTTGCTACTAATAGACTTCTCTTAACGGTTGATGGGGTAAGAATGAATTCCGCGATTTTCAGAAGCGGGAATCTTCAAAACGTTATCTCTGTAGACCCAATGATGGTAGAGAGTGCTGAGGTTATTCTTGGTCCCGGATCAGTAGTTTATGGAAGTGATGCAATAGGAGGGGTAATGAATTTCTATACATTGAAACCGAAATTCAGCTTTGATGGAGGTACTTCCATTTCAGGAAATATATTTACCAGGTTTTCAACTGCCAATAATGAGAATACGGTACATGCAGATGTTAATATAGGTCGTGATAATTGGGCTTTCAGGTCTGGAATTACCTATTCAGATTTTGGAGATCAAAAAATGGGCGAACATGGTCCTGATGATTATTTAAGACCAGAATACGCCGTAAGACAGGATGGTATAGATGTTATGGTGAAAAATGATGATCCTCTGGTACAAAAGCCTACGGGTTACGATCAGTTAAACCTACTTCAGAAAATCAAATATATGCCATCAAAAGACTGGGATTTTAATCTGGGTCTTATCTATTCTGAGACCTCTAATTTTCCTCGTTATGACAGGCTGTACAGAAAAAGATACGGCGTTTTACGTTCTGCAGAATGGTATTACGGGCCTCAAAAATGGTTCCTGGGAGATCTTAATGTCAATCATAGGAGCAATTCTGAATTCTATAATAAGATGCAATTTACCGCGGCCTATCAGTTTTTTGCTGAAAGTAGAAATGATCGAAATTTTGGAGATCCGGTACTGTTTTCAACTGAAGAAAATGTGCACGCCTATTCAGCGAATCTGGATTTTGAAAAAGAACTGTCTGAGAGTAAACTTTTCTATGGTGCAGAATATGTTTTGAATCAAATAGCCTCTAATGGTAGTTTCAGAAATATTGAAACCTCAGAAATTGGGGAAACCGCCAGTCGTTATCCAGATGGATCAGCCTGGCAATCTATGGCTATTTATACCAGTTATCAGTGGAAGCTCACTGAAGATTTTTCCCTTCAGTCTGGGGTAAGGTATAACCACATTCTTGTAGATGCGAGTTTTGATGATAGATTTTATGATTTCCCTTTTGAAAAGGCAGATATCAGTACAGGTGCCTTAACCGGGAGTCTTGGTTTAAACTGGAGACAGAATGATTTTATTGGCTGGAGGCTAGGTCTGTCTACAGCTTTCCGTGCTCCAAATATCGATGATATTGGTAAGATTTTCGATTCTGAACCGGGCTCGGTCGTTGTGCCAAACCCTGGCTTAAAATCTGAATATGCCTATAATGCTGAATTAGGTGCTGATTTTGTATTCTCTGATAATATAAGGCTGGGATTAACCGGATATTACACCTATCTGGATAACGCCATGGTTCGTCGGGATTTCGATCTGGATGGAGTTACCCAAATTGAATACCAGGGAGAGTCAAGCAGGGTTCAGGCTATTCAAAATGCTGCAAATGCTTATGTTTATGGGGTAGAGGCAGGGCTGGAAGTTGACTTTTCAGTCGCATTAAGACTTAAATCTCAATTTAGCTTTACTCATGGTGAGGAAAACGAAGGCGGAGAATATGTTCCTTTAAGACATGCCGCTCCTTTATTTGGAAATACTCATTTGATCTGGAATAAACGGAGATTAAAATTTGATCTTTTTACTGAATATAACGGGCAGTTCGATTTTGAAGATCTGGCGCCGGGAGAGCAGGACAAACCATATTTATATGCTCTGGATGATAACGGCAATCCTTATTCACCTTCCTGGTATACTTTGAATCTTACCGGGCAATATGAATTGAATACTAACTGGCTAGCAACAGTTTCAGTAGAAAATATTACAGATCAACGATATCGTACATATTCATCTGGAATAGCTGCGGTTGGCAGGAATTTGATCATAGCCCTGTCTTATACCTTTTAAGTTAGAGTTTTAAAATTAGTTAAGTTTCAGCTTTTTAAGTTTTTACTTTAGGATAAATACACCTGTATTTTACCATAGATTAATATCTTCTTTCTCTAAAAATCCTTATTTTCGCACATCATTTGAAAAAAGCAGAAAATGAGCAAAAGGTTCCCAGAATATAAAGGTCTTGACTTGCCCAAGGTGGCTAAAGAAATCCTAAACTATTGGGAAGAAAATGATATTTTCGAAAAGAGCGTATCTACCCGTGAAGGAAAGGAGCCATACATATTTTTTGAAGGTCCGCCTTCAGCAAATGGTTTACCGGGTATTCATCACGTGATGGCGCGATCTATCAAGGATATTTTTTGTAGATATAAAACTCAAAAAGGTTTCCAGGTAAAACGTAAAGCCGGTTGGGATACTCATGGTCTTCCCATAGAACTTGGTGTAGAAAAAGAGCTTGGAATTACCAAAGAAGATATTGGTTCTAAGATCAGCGTAGAAAAGTATAACGAGGCATGTAAAAATGCAGTAATGCGTTATACAGATGTATGGAACGATCTTACCAAAAAGATGGGTTATTGGGTAGATATGGAAGATCCGTATATCACCTATAAGTCCAAATACATGGAAACTGTTTGGTGGCTGTTATCTGAGATCTATAAGAAAGATCTTATTTATAAAGGCTACACTATTCAGCCATATTCTCCAAAAGCAGGTACAGGTTTAAGTTCCCATGAGCTTAATCAGCCTGGAACTTACCAGGATGTGACCGATACTACGGTTACGGCAATGTTCAAAGCAAAAGAAGAGACACTTCCTGATTTTCTGAAGGGAATTGATAATCTGTTCTTTATCGCCTGGACCACAACTCCATGGACGCTGCCTTCGAATACTGCTTTAACAGTGGGTTCTAAGATCAACTATGTAACAGTTAAGACCTATAACCAATATACTTTCGAGCCAATAACTATTATTGTGGCGAAGGAGCTTGTAGAAAAGCAATTTGACAAGAAATTTAGAAAAGCAGAATCTGAAGAAGATCTTAAGTCTTATTCTAAAGAGGATAAAAAGATCCCTTATATTGTTGGGGAAAGCTTTACTGGAAAAGATCTTGTGGGTATCCAATATGAGCAGTTACTGCCATACGCTCAGCCAAACGATAATCCTGAAAATGCCTTTAGAATTATTTCTGGAGACTTTGTAACAACTGAAGATGGTACCGGAATTGTGCATACAGCGCCAACCTTTGGTGCAGATGATGCCATGGTTGCAAAACAAGCCACTCCGGAGGTTCCGCCATTGTTGGTGAAAGACGAGAATGGAAATCTTGTTCCGCTTGTAGATCTTCAGGGTAGATTCAGATCAGAAATGGGTGAGTTTGCTGGCAAGTATGTGAAGAATGAATATTATGATGAAGGAGAAGCACCTGAAAAGTCTGTAGATGTTGAACTTGCTATCAAATTAAAAGAAGATAACAGGGCTTTTAAAGTTGAAAAATATGTTCACAGCTACCCGAATTGCTGGAGAACAGATAAACCTATATTATATTATCCATTGGATTCCTGGTTCATTAAAGTGACCGAATTCAAGGATAGAATGCATGATTTAAACCAGACCATTAACTGGAAACCAAAATCTACAGGAGAAGGCCGTTTTGGAAACTGGTTAGCGAATGCTAACGACTGGAACTTAAGCCGAAGCCGATATTGGGGAATCCCGCTACCTATCTGGAGAACAGAGGATGGGACAGAGGTTAAGGTTATAGGTTCAGTAGCTCAGCTTAAGGAGGAAATGGCGAAAGCCGTGGACGCCGGAGTCCTTGAAAAGGATATTTTCGAAGACTTTGAGCCGGGTAACATGAGTGAAGAGAACTATGATAAAGTAGATCTTCATAAAAATGTAGTAGATACTATTACCTTGGTTTCCGATTCTGGAAAACCAATGAAACGTGAAGCAGATCTTATCGACGTATGGTTCGATTCTGGTTCTATGCCTTATTCACAGTGGCATTACCCATTTGAGAATAAAGAAAAAGTAGAAGATAAATGGCGTAAAGCCGATTTTATTGCTGAAGGAGTAGACCAGACCAGAGGTTGGTTCTATACTTTACACGCAATTGCAACCATGATCTTTGATGATGTTGCTTATAAAAATGTTGTTTCTAATGGGCTTGTTTTAGACAAGAATGGTCAGAAGATGTCCAAGCGTTTAGGTAATGCGGTAGATCCCTTTGAGACCCTTGCGGTTTACGGTCCCGATGCTACTCGTTGGTACATGATCTCGAATGCTAACCCATGGGATAACTTAAAATTTGATATTGAAGGCATAGGGGAAGTTCAGCGTAAGTTCTTCGGAACACTATACAACACCTATTCTTTCTTTACGTTATATGCGAATATCGATGAGTTTTCTTATTCAGAAGCTGATGTAGCTCTGGAAGAAAGACCTGAGATAGATAGATGGATACTTTCAGAATTGCACACGCTTATAGAAAAAGTAGATAAGTTCTATGCAGATTATGAACCTACTAAAGCTACCAGGGCGATTTCAGAATTTGTTCAGGAAAACTTGAGTAACTGGTTTGTAAGACTAAGTAGAAGGAGATTCTGGAAAGGTGATTACGAGCAGGATAAGATATCTGCATACCAAACACTTTATACCTGTCTGGAAACCGTGGCTAAGCTTGGAGCTCCGGTTGCGCCGTTCTTTATGGACAGACTGTTTAAAGATCTAAATGCGGCAACAGGAAAAGATAAGTCAGATTCGATACATATTGCCGATTTTCCGGTTTATGAACCAAATTTTGTTGATAAATCTCTGGAGCGTAAAATGGAGAAGGCGCAAACTATCTCTTCTCTAGTGCTTTCGCTTCGTAAAAAGGAAATGATCAAGGTAAGGCAACCTTTGCAAAGGGTAATGATTCCGGTACTTGACGAGGTTCAAAAACAAGAGATCAAGGCTGTTGAGGATCTAATAAAATCTGAAGTTAATGTAAAGGAAATCGAGCTTATCGATGATGCATCAGGTCTGTTAGTGAAGCAGATAAAACCTAATTTCAGAATTCTTGGCCCAAGATTTGGTAAGGATATTAAACTGATTGTCAGTGCGGTAAACAATTTTAGCGCTGAAGAAATCTCAAAAATCGAGCGTGACGGCGAGATTGAAGTAGAAATTAACAAAAAATTAGTTAAATTGTCTCTTGAAGAGGTAGAGATATCTTCTCAAGATATTGAAGGATGGTTGGTTGCCAGCAATGGTGGCCTTACAGTAGCCCTGGACGTTAGTATCAGTCCGGAGTTGAAGAAGGAAGGTGTTGCCAGAGAGCTGGTTAACAGGATCCAGAACCTCCGAAAGGATTCAGGCTACGAAGTGACTGATACAATAGATGTAACCCTACAAAAGGACGGTATTATCGAGGATGCCGTAAACGATAATATAATTTATATTAAAAACGAAACATTAACTGCAAAGCTCGAATTTGCAGAGGTGGTAGATGAAGGTGCTGAGGTAGAATTTGATGAGGTTACCACCCGATTGTTCATTAAAAAACATTAAGCCATGTCTACAGAAGTAAAAGAACGTTACAGCGACGCTGATTTGGCAGAGTTCAAAACTCTGATTAGAAAGAAGATTGATAAAGCTCAGGAGCAGCTGGAGATCTATCAAAACGCTTATAAGAATGATGGTAATAATGGTACAGATGATACCTCTCCAACATTTAAAGCTTTTGAAGAAGGTAGCGAAACTATGAGTAAGGAAGCCAATTCTCAATTAGCTATACGTCAGGAGAAATTCATTAGAGATCTTAAGAACGCCTTAACGCGTATTGAGAATAAAACTTATGGAGTTTGTAGAGTAACCGGTAAGCTTATAGCAAAAGAAAGATTGTTATTAGTACCACACGCTACACTAAGTATCGAAGCAAAAAACATGCAACGATAAATCATTAGAACATATTAAAATTAAAACGTCCTGACTTCCTGTTTGGACGTTTTTTTGTTGAAAAAAAGGAGTGATGCTGAAGAAATTATTTTTGGTAATTGGAGTTTTAATAAGCGCATCTTCTTTTTCTCAAAAAGATACCCGTGAGATAATTGAAGCTAATAATATTGAAATTATTAATATACAAACCGATGAGGTTTACCTTATTAGTATAATTTCAACCAAAACCTCAGAGATTAAGATCAATTCTCATTCTGAAGGTGAATATTTTAATGATATACTTTTAAGTTCTTCCATTATTGGGGATGAATTAAAGATCACTACCAATTATCCACAAAAATTAGCCGGTGGCTACGATAAGTTAAGCGCCCACAAAGTATTTTCTTTAGAAATAGAACTAGAGGTTCCACATGGGATGCGTGTGAATGTAAGTTCAAATATCGCATCTTTGAAAACTAAAGGACCTTTTACTTCGATCTTTGCTGAATTAAAAGGCGGATATTGTCAACTCCTGGATTTCTCCGGAGATGCTGTAATAAATACCTATTCGGGAAATATAATGGTTGAAACATCTGCAGGACTAATAGAAGCCAACAGCCGGAATGGCAAAGTGGATATCCCTGAAATTTTACCTGGCCGAAATCCATTAAGACTCACCAGTATAGACGGTAATATTAAGGTGCTTAAAAACTAAATAATATTAGTATTTTTGACCCGTTTTCAAATTAAATAGATTCATGTCCCTTAAAAAAGCCGGATTTCTAATAGTAGTGATCCTTTTAATAGATCAGATTTCCAAGTTATATATCAAAACTCATTTCTCCCTAGGAGAAGAAATCGAAGTCTTCGATTGGTTTAAAATACTATTCGTAGAAAATGAAGGGATGGCCTGGGGAACTAAAATTCCGGGAGAATATGGTAAGCTGGCTTTAACTCTCTTTCGTCTGGCTGCGATCGTGGGAATTGGTTACTGGCTTTGGGATTCAGTAAAAAAGGGCGGTTCAAGGATTCTTATTGTGTCCATCGCCTTGATATTTGCCGGAGCTTTTGGCAATATTATAGATTCAGTTTTTTATGGTGTTATTTTTAATGATAGTTACGGCCAGGTAGCGAGCTTTTTACCCGAAGCAGGAGGATATAGCTCATTATTTCATGGGAAGGTGGTAGACATGCTCTATTTCCCTCTATGGAAAGGTTATTTGCCGGAGTGGATGCCTTTTTGGGGCGGAAAATATTTTACATTTTTTGAACCGGTTTTCAATATTGCCGATTCAGCTATAAGTGTAGGAGTGGTAATGTTGCTGTTTTTTAATAAAAGAGCTTTTCCTAAGGAGAAAAAATCTGAAGATAAACTTGATTAAGCAGCTGTTCTTTCAAAGATCTTTTCAAATTTCTTCAATTCTATTGGCTTAATAAGATAATCTGTAACCAGGTTAAACGATTTAGCTCTTTCCAGGTCACGAGGATCTATAGAAGAACTAACCACGTATAAGGTAATCTTCTTATTCAGGTTATTCTTGATCTTAATAAATTCTGTAAGAAACTCCCAGCCATCCATAACTGGCATGTTAAGGTCAAGGAAGATAATGTCTGGAAGTTTGTCCTCATCGGTGACATTCTCCATAATTTCCTTGAAATAGTCTAATGCTTCTTTTCCGTTCTTGTAAATAAGAAGGTTCTCAGAAAGTTTTTTGATCTCAATGATCTTCTTAACTAAGTTCACGTATATTTTATCGTCATCGATAATACACGCTAGTTCTACTTTTTGCCCCATAGTAAATAGAATCTAGAATTTGATTTTAAATGTTGTCCCTATGTTCAGGGTACTACTTACAGATATATTCCCGCCAAGGGCTTCTACCTGGTTCTTAGTTATAAATAAACCAATTCCTTTTGCCTCGGGATTACTAGGATGGAAGGTCTTGTACATACCAAACATCTTATCACCATACTCATCGAGGTCTATTCCCATACCGTTGTCGCTAACTTCTAAATATTCTATATCGTTCTCGACGTAGGTCTGTATAAATATGACTGGTTTACGCCCCGGCTGCTTGTACCGGATAGCATTCGTGATTAAATTTAGCAAAATACTTTCAAGATACTCAGGGATATAGCGAATTTCTTTCAAGTCCTGAAATTCAGCGACGATTTTTGCATTTTCTCGATTAATTAGCGATGAAATTGATGCAAGTACAACCTCTAAAGCAGTTTCAAACTTAATTATAACCGGTTCTTTCTTTAATGAGGTTTGAATACTAACAATATTATTTAATCTGGAAATGGCTGAATCCAGATTATCTGAAACATCTTCTACATTTGCTAAAAGGTCCAGTTTGTCCCTATCGGTTTTCGATTCTCGAAGCAATTCAACTATGAGGCTAAGGTTGCTGCTATGAGATCTTAAATGATGAGATACTATATGGGCAAAATTAAAAAGTCTTGAATTTTGAGTAGCGATGATATCCAGTGAATTCTGAAGGTTGAGTTCATTATTCTTGTTCTCATCGATATTCTGTAGTACTCCGCGGATCCCTACAACTTCCTGCTCATCGTTATAAACAGGCTTTCCTGTTAGTCTCACCCAGAATTCCCGATGCTGAAAAGAGACCATCTTGAGTTCCAGTTTAAAAGGAATCCCGAAGTTTTCACATTTATCAAAAGCATTCCTCATGCGGTTATGATGCTCTTTTGCGTAAAACTTCATGCGCTCCTCGTAAGCCGGCTGAAAATCACGAGGGCATTCCACGATCTTCAGGGAGACGTCATCCCAGTATATATTCTTATTTACCGTATCTACGTACCAGCCACCGGTAGAAGTCATTTCTGCGGTTTCCCGGTAATAGAAAAAATTCTCTTCTATAGTGTACTGGTCCCTTTTGGTCTGATGTATATTAACGAACAGAAGAACTGCCGTCTCGCGAAAGTTATTATTCCTGCTTTTCTGATTCTTACACTCGAACCAGCGATACTTTCCATTCTCAAGTTTTAACTTGATCTCAAAACTAAAAGGTTCATTGTCCTTGATTAGTTTTTCAAAATGTATTCTGAAATCGTACCGATAATCGGGGTGGAGGATATGGTTGATAAAGAACTCAAATCGATCCTCCTCAATTTCTGGTTTTCCTACCAGTATATTGAAATGCTCAGACCAAACGATCTCCTTGGAAAAAAGATTTATTTTCCAGTAGGCAATATCAAAGTCTTCAAGTATGCTATTTAACTGTAGGTCGCTGAGCATCAAAGTGATTTGTTCAGGTTAAAAATAACGTATTAACCTTATCATTACAAAAATTATTTATTGCTGAATTCATATATCTTATCTGGTGTAACACAGTAATTTAAAGGGATGTCGTTTTCAAATACCTCTTTAATTTCTTCAATAGGTTCGAAAAAAGACAGGCCTATTTTAATGATATCGGGTTTGCAAGCGGCCAGAAACCGGTCATAAAAGCCTTTTCCATAACCTATTCTATGTCCTTTTTTATCAAAGGCTAGTAGTGGTACAAATACTACGTCTAGCTTATTATTTGTAATCTCTATTCCTTCTACAGGTTCAGGTATATTCCACCGGTTTTTTTTAATTACGGTTTGATCTGTTAACAGGTAATTTATCATTTCTCCTGTTTTAAAATCAGATTTCGAGATGATCACATCTTTATCTTTCCCTTGCAATATGTGTAATAGAAACTCTGTGTCAACTTCTTTTTGTTCAGCAATACTTAGAAAAATATGGTAGTATTTGTGATCCCAGACTGGTAGTTGCAATGATCTATTGGCGATCTCGAGGCTCATTTTCTCAATATCCTCGTTATCTAGCCCAAGTCTTAGATCTTTAAACTTCCTTCTAAGCTCCTCCTTGTTCATGTTCTTCTGTTTTTGGCTGCATAGAAATATGAAAAATTGCATCACCCTGGTAAACTATGGGCGATTCATTCACATTTATCACATATCCTTCGCTATTGCTCTTGATCTTATGCCTGAATTTTCCGTAAGGATCTGTAATAGTGGCGATATATTCTCCTTTTTCCACATGTTTCCCGCAAGGTATCTTTACGTGTAAAAGTCCGCTGTATTTAGCTCTTAACCATGAGCTGCTTCCTATTAGAACAGTTGCTTTTCTAACATCTGGATATTCGAATTTTGGGGCAAGCATATCCAAATGACTAAGGATTCTCATAGCTCCTTCCACTCCATATTTGGCGACATCCTTATTGCTATCCAGAGATTTTCCACCTTCAAATAACAATACAGGTATCCCTAGTTTCGAACAGGTTTCCCGGTAGGATTTGGTGATGGTTTTAGAATGTATAGTAAAGGGTGCATTGAAGATCTTCGCATATTTAATGCTTTGTTCGTCACCTTTTTTCACTCTAATTTGTGGCGCATTGAATCTTGCCGCTCCTCCGGTATGAAAATCGAGACAGAAATCTGCAATAGGTAGGATCTTTTTCACGAACTGGTAGGCAAATCTACTGGCTAATGAACCATTTTTGGATCCTGGAAAAACCCGGTTTAGATCTCTGCCATCAGGAAATTCCCTGGCCATATTCAGAAAACCGAAAATATTTACAATAGGAATGCAGATAATAGTGCCAATTCTTGGTTTATTAATACCCTTTGAAATAATCTGCCTTACGATCTCAACACCGTTTATCTCATCGCCATGAATCCCAGCGGTTAAAAGAACAACCGGTCCAGGCTTTTTAGAACGTTCAATGATAACCGGAACCTCAACAGAGGTTGTAGTATAGAGCTTGGCCATATTAAAATTAATGGTTGCGCCCTTACCGGGTAGTACTTTTTCACCTAAAATTTCAAGAACATTGTTCTTGTCTATACGAGGCATATACTATACGTTTCTTTCAATGTATCTAATAATAGTTTTGGCGATATCTTTACCTGTAGCTTCTTCTATTCCTTCCAGTCCCGGAGAGCTGTTCACTTCAAGAATTAAAGGACCTCGAGTACTTTGTAACATATCTACACCTGCTACTCCAAGAGCCATTGCTTTGGCTGCTTTGATCGCTGCATTTTCCTCTTCATCTGTAAGCTGGATAACAGAAGCAGAGCCACCTCTATGCAGGTTAGACCTGAATTCACCTTCTTTACCCTGTCTTTTCATAGCCCCAACTACCTGTCCGTCTACCACAAAAGCTCTAATATCTGCACCACCGGCTTCCTTGATAAATTCCTGTACGATCACCCTCGCCTGTAAACCATTAAAAGCTTCAATTACAGATTCAGCAGCATTTTGAGTTTCAGCTAGTACAACACCAAGTCCCTGGGTTCCCTCTAGCAATTTGATAATTACCGGAGCACCACCTACGTGTTCTAAAATTTCGGTTACATCTTTAGAATAATTGGTAAATACAGTTTTTGGAAGACCTAGCCTTGCTCTTGAAAGTATCTGGAGACTTCTCAACTTATCGCGACTTCTAACCAGTGCCTGAGATTCTGTAGTAGTAAAGGTTCCCATCATTTCGAATTGTCTCACTACTGCCGTACCAAAAAATGTAACAGAAGCACCTATTCTTGGGATTACCGCATCTGTTTCTTCAAGCCAATGGCCTTTATAGTAGATTGTAGGTTTCTTTTTTTCGATAATGAGATCACATTTTATGGGATCTATCACTTCTACTTCATGATTTCTCTTTTTTGCCGCCTCAACCAGTCTACTCGTGGAATAGAGTTTAGGGTTTCTGGATAGAATTCTTATCTTCATTTAACTTTTGATTAAAAGACACATCGATCAATTCAGTGTCTACTATAAATTTTTTGGTTAAAAACTTCCTTCCTATTAATACTGGAAATCTCATTTCCTGTCTGTCTGAGAGCGAAAGTGATATTTTAAATATTTTACCGAACAGTTTAATGTTAGATTGAACCTGGTATCTTTTCTGAATAATACCGTTACTGCTTCTCACAAAAACAGTGTCATAATCTTCAAAAATGATTTCTTTTTCATTGTAAAGTGGATGTTCCTCGTCCAGAAAAGAACAATGAATACCATCATCTTTTTCAATAATATTGTGACAATGAATAGAGGAAGTGTAGGCCCCGGTATCAATTTTAATGGCAATGTCGTTAAGATTTAATGCTGGGAAATCTGCTTTATCAATCCTTCCGATCACTTTTTTTTCCATACTGCAATATACTAAAATGCTGTCGCTTCACTTAAAAGCAAAAATAAACGATAAACTATTGAAGTTTTGCAAATAAAACTGACTAAAATCGAGAAAATTCAGCCGTATTGAAATCTAAAAATACACGCTCACTTTTCCTCTTAAAAAGAAAGGTGTGCCCGGGGTAAAATGTATTTCTTCAACCGGGTTCAATTCAGGTCCCAGTCTGCTTTCTGTGGCGAACTGAGTTTCATTCCACTTTGTATCGAATAGATTTTCAATGATTATTCCGAACTGAAGATTATTGATACGGTAATTTAAATTAAGATCTGTGACCAGGTAACCGTCTGCAGTGATACTGAAATCTTCATTTGCGGGCCTGTCATTTAAATATCTGTAAGCAATAGCGCCAGAAAAACCTGAAAGATTTTCAATAGCCAGTCCTCCGGTAGAAGTGAATTCAGGTGCTAACGGAATATAATCTTCGCCAGATGCTTCTTCTGTACTTCTTGCATAAGTATAATTTAGGTCACTATAGAGGTATAACCAGTCGGTAGCTTGATACCTGGCACCCAGGTCCAGCCCTAACCTCCTGGTTTTTCCGCTTGGTTCAACAATGGCGGCATCACCTACGTACACAAATTCCTGATCCAGATACAAAAGCCATGCTGCGGTATTAAGGATCCATTTACTGCCTGGTTTGTAAATTAATCCTAGATCTGTACCATAGGCAGCGGGAAGGATCTCTTCACCATCCCTGGCAACCACTACTCGTGAATCATTGGAGTGGAATCCTATTCCGCTTTTTAGGTAAAGCTGTAAAGAATTTGAAGCATTGTAATTAAAATTCAATTTCGGACTTAAAAACAACTTATTCTCGCTCTTATTATCATAAGTTTCAGTGATAAGATTTTCATAAGCGAAGTTGAAATAATCCAGTCTTAAGCCTGGGTTTACCTGAAGTTTGCCAAAATCGAAGCCTGTATTAAAAAATCCATACAAATTGGTTTCATCTACATTTCCGTAAGCCAGTCTTTCCAGAAGTTCATCGCGGTTCTTAGTCCTGGAAAGCTCATTAAGATTACTGTCGTCATACCTGAAACCAATCCCGGCTGAATAATCCATTTCCAAAGGCAGGTTATCCCCTCTGTATTCAAAAACAGTTTCTGCTCCAAGAATGTTTCTGTCTTCCTTTTGCTTGATCTGATCTCCATTTACAGGATCTTCCAGGAAAAAAGTGAAATTAGAATATAACTCGAAATCATAATGAGAATAAAAAGCCCGTGTTTTTAATTTCTTCGAATCTGTAAGGTTACGGGTGTGGTTTACCAGGATATTTGTTCTGCTGGTTTTTCCACCCTCAGTGTCATCTATAGCACCAAACCTGCTGATAGAACCATCGGCAACCGCCCGCTCTGGAATCTGCCCGGAAGCGTCCCACTTACTTTGAAAGTGTGACATGGTAAGGTTTAGCTCTTCTTCTCCGGGAACCTTATAATTATATTTTCCCATGATATTAAATCGGTTGAAATTCTGCGGACTTTCGAATGGTCCATCAAATAAATTAAGGGAACTTGCTATGAATGCATTGCTATAGTCCTTGTCCAGCACATTAAACATTCCAACCAGTCGCTTACTGTTGAACTGACCCAATTCCATGGAAACCATATTTTGCTCAAGTTTATCCACGGTTTTGAAATTTACAAATCCTGCGGTAGCGAAATTTCCATGATCGGGATGGTAAGGCCCCATGCCAAATTCAATATTTTTGATCGTTTCAGGAATAAGGAAGTGCAGGTCACTGTATCCCTGTCCATGTGCATGGGATACCATATTTACTGGCATTCCGTCTACAGAAAGAGAAATATCTGTACCGTGATCAATATCAAAGCCACGTAAAAATATCTGTTCTGCCTTTCCTCCGCCTGCATGCTGCCCTATGATCAAGCCAGGTACTTTTCTTAGAATTTCCTGGGAAGATTTCACTGGGTTTATTTTCAGGTCTACCCTGGTGATTTCGCTTAAAACATCTCTTTCTCCATTTATTACGATCTGGTTGAGGTTCATGGTTGTTTCTTCCAGTTCAAAAATTATCTCTCTGGTAAAATCATCTGGGGTAATGGTATGCTCTATAGTTTTAAAACCAAGGTTAGTTATTTTAAGCACTTCTCCCGCTAAGACATTTTTTAATAAAAATTCCCCGTTAGCATTGGTGTGAGTATGAAATCCAGAACTTTTGCTATATATAGCTACATTTTCCAGGGGGTTGTCTTTTTCATCATATACCTGGCCCTTAAAGGACTTATTTTGAGCAGAACAAATTGTAATCAGAAAAAATATTAGCAGCGGTAGTCTCTTCATAGTTAATTTTTAGTGAGGAAGCCTCTTATAGAAATACGAGTTTTATATAGTTCTGGATTTTGAGGCCGTCAAATATCGGAAAAATCGTTCTGGATAAAGAGCTTGAATTTATTTTTTTCTGAGTGTTGCTACAGGATAGTAGAGGCCTTATACAGGAAGGAAAATGAAATTTATTTTAGTCTAAATCTGATTTTGTAATTTGTTAGGGTAATTTCTCCCGAAGCTTTCAATTATATTTTAAATTTGAACTAATGGAAAAACCTGCCCTGGAAGTTCAATTAAAAACTTTGCCCAACAGCCCGGGTGTTTATCAATATTTCGATAAGAACGGGAAGATACTGTACGTTGGGAAAGCCAAGAATCTCAAAAAACGAGTAACCTCATACTTCAATAAAAGCCATGATAGTCACCGTATAGGTGTAATGGTGAAGAAAATACAGGAAATTAGGCATATCGTTGTTTCTTCTGAAACCGATGCGCTGCTCCTGGAGAACAATCTTATTAAAAAGCTTCAGCCTCGCTTTAATGTGATGCTGAAAGATGACAAGACCTATCCCTGGATATGTATTAAAAATGAACGTTTTCCCAGAGTTTTTCCAACCCGTCGTTTGATCAAAGATGGTAGTGAATATTATGGTCCGTTCACTAGTTTCAAAACTGTGAACACGTTATTAGACCTTATAAAGGGCCTTTATAAATTAAGAACCTGTAATTATGATCTTGCTGAAGATAAGATAAGACAGGGGAAATATAAGGTGTGTCTGGAATATCACCTGGGCAATTGCAAAGGACCATGTGAAGCATTACAGCCTGAAGAGGAATACAATAATAATATTGAAGCTATAAGGCAGATCGTAAAAGGAAATTTCAAAGATTCTTTGCAGCGATTTAGAAACCAGATGAAAGAACATGCCGAAAGAATGGAATTCGAGGATGCTCAGCGTATCAAAAATAAGATTGATGTGCTGGAGAATTACCAGTCAAAATCTACGGTTGTAAATCCTAAGATCACCAATGTTGATGTTTTCTCTGTTGTTACAGATGAAGGATACGGCTACGTGAATTTTCTTCAGTTATCTCACGGTTCTATTATTCGTTCTCATACAATTGAAATGAAAAAGAAACTGGACGAAAGCGATCGCGAACTTCTGGAACTAGCCATAGTGGAGATCCGTCAGCGTTTTAATTCAAATTCAAGAGAAATATACGTTCCCTTTAAGGTAGATGTCGGGGAGGAATTAAAGATCACGGTACCTAAGCTGGGAGATAAGAAAAAGATTGTTGAATTGTCTGAACGTAACGCGAAATATTTCCGCCAGGAAAGGTTCAAGCAAATGAAGATCGTAGACCCAGACAGACATGTAAATAGGGTTATGGCTCAGATGAAAGAAGATCTAAGGCTTAATAAAGAACCCAGACATATTGAATGTTTTGATAATTCTAATATACAGGGGAGTAATCCCGTTGCGGCATGCGTGGTTTTTAAAAATGGTAAACCCAGTAAGAAAGATTATCGTAAATTTAATATCAAGACCGTTGAAGGCCCTAATGATTTTGCCTCTATGGAAGAGGTTGTTTTTAGAAGATATCGCAGGCTTCTTAGTGAAGGGGAGGATCTGCCAGAGCTCATCATCGTAGATGGGGGGAAAGGGCAGTTGTCTAGTGGCGTAAAGGCTTTGGAGGACCTTGGTTTAAGAGGTAAAATTGCTATTATTGGAATAGCGAAAAGACTGGAAGAGATTTTTTACCCTGATGATTCAATTCCTCTTTACCTGGATAAGAAATCTGAAACCCTAAAGATTATTCAGCAACTTAGGAATGAGGCGCATAGATTCGGAATCACTTTTCATCGCAATAAAAGAAGTAAAACTGCGCTAAATACAGAGTTAGATTCTATCCAGGGAATAGGAGAAAAAACTGTAGTGGAATTATTGACACATTTCAGGTCTTTAAAGAGGGTAAAAGAGGCTTCTCAAAAAGACCTTGCCGATGTTGTTGGAGCCTCTAAAGCAGGAATCATATATAATTATTATCACACCAAATAAATGCGAAAATTATTAGTCCTCATTCTACTCGTTTTCACTTTAACTGGTATTAGCCAAGAAAAGAACGAGCCAAAGGTAGGCTTGGTGTTAAGTGGAGGAGGGGCTAAAGGACTCGCGCATATTGGGGTGCTAAAAGTGCTCGAAGAACAGGGAATTAAGATCGATTATATAGGTGGGACCAGTATGGGCGCAATCATTGGAGGTTTGTATGCTTCCGGCTATTCTGCAAATGAGCTGGATTCGATTTTCAATCACCAGAATTTTGACATTTTAATCCAGGATGATCTTCCCAGACGAGCTAAAACTTTTTATGAAAAGGAAGATTCTGAGAAGTACGCTATAACCTTGCCATTCGATAACTTTGATATTTCTTTTCCTACCGGCCTTTTCAAAGGACAAAATATTTATAACCTTATGTCACGTCTTACTATCCATGTAAGTGATGTAAATGACTTTAGTAAGCTGCAAATACCATTCTTCTGTGTTGCCGCCAATGTTGAAACCGGGGAAGCAGTTATTCTTGATAAAGGTTCTCTGGCTAAAGCCATATCTGCGAGTGGTGCTATTCCAACTATTTTGAGTCCTATAAAAGTTGATGATCAGTTGCTAACAGATGGCGGGGTGGCGAATAATTATCCGGTAGAAGAGTTGAGGAGAAGAGGAGCAGATTTCGTTATAGGTGTAGATGTTCAGGATAGTCTTGTAGAGCGGGATAAATTGAAAAATGTGTTCGAGATCATGTCGCAGATCAGTAATTTCAGAACTATCGGTGATATGCGTGAGAAGATTCCACTGACAGATATTTATATAAAACCGAATATATCTCCTTTTTCGGTAATGTCTTTCGATGCAGGGAATGCCATTATAGATTCTGGAAGAGTGGCGGCATTAAAAAAAATACCTGAATTAATAGACCTGGCAAGTATTTCTGAGGATAGATATGAGAGAGAATCGGTTCGTAAAATTGACACCTTCAATATTAGTGGATTAACGCTGGAAGGAAATAATACTTATCCCCGGGCTTATGTTCAGGGGAAACTGAAACTGGACTACGACGAGCCCTATAATTTTGATGATCTTAATATTGGAATAAATAACCTCTCGGCTACAGGAAACTTTGATAGGGTAAATTACCAGTTAATTCCCCAGGATGAAAATGGGAATTATACCCTGGCGATGCAGATAGAAGAGAGTGAGAATAAAATGCTTTTAAGGCTTGGTCTACATTATGATGAACTTTATAAAAGTAGTGCCTTGGTAAATCTAACCCGAAAAAGTCTCCTTTTTACTAACGATGTGGCTTCTTTAGATGTTATCGTAGGTGATAATCTGCGGTATAATTTTAATTACTATCTGGATAAAGGATATTACTGGAGCGTGGGTTTAAATTCCAGGTATAATACATTTGAAAAATATATAAATCTTAATAGCATTAGAAAAATTGAAGACAGCGATGACTTTCCTTCTGTAGCGGAACTGGAGGTTAATTTCAAGGATTTTACGAACCAGTTATATGCGGAAACTCTTTTCCAGCAGGTATTTTCTATAGGTGCAGGAGTAGAACATAAATATTTAAAGTTTAGTTCAACCACCTTCAATGACCTTAATAATGAGAATAATGATCTAATTTTTGATAATAGCCATTATGCGAGCGCCTTTGGGTATGTAAAATATGATTCCTACGATAACCGATATTTTCCTACGAAAGGAGTCAGTTTTAGCGGTGATTTTCATGTTTACCTTTACTCGACAGATTTTAATGATAATTTTGCTGAATTCTCTATTGCTAAAGGAGCAATTGGTTATGCAGTGACGCCTTTCCAAAAATTAACTACACGTATTTCTACTGAAACAGGTTTCAAGATAGGGAATGATGGGACTGAAGTGCTAGATTTTTTCCTTGGAGGTTATGGGAACGATTTTATTAATAATATCAAGCCGTTCTATGGCTATGACTTCCTCAGCTTATCTGCAGATAGTTATATCAAGGCGCTCTTTGAACTAGATTACCAGGTTGCCCGGAAGAATCATATTATAGCTAGTGCCAATTTAGCCAACGTAGAAGATAGATTATACACTTCCGGTAATTGGTTCTCCTGGCCAGACTATACAGGCTACGCGTTGGGTTATGGTATAGATACTTTTATGGGCCCTATGGAGGTGAAATATACTTATTCACCAGAGGTAGAGGAAAGTTACTGGTTTTTTAGCCTTGGCTTCTGGTTTTAAAAATTTTTAGCGGTTCTTAATATTTTAGGCTTCTGAAGCCTTGTTTTTAGTCTACTTTTAAGATTGTTTCGCTAAATTTTCATGATATTTGTAATATTCGAAAAATAAACTCGAAAAAATCCCAATCTTTTAAAGATTTGATGGATTTTAATCGATTAAAAAATTAAAAATTATGCCTTTTTATCATAAACTAGGTAAAATTCCACATAAACGCCATACGGTATTTAGAAAACCAGATGGAAGCCTCTACTATGAGCAGCTTTTTGGTACTATCGGGTTTGATGGAATGTCTTCCAATTTATATCATGAACATCGTCCTACTCAGGTTAAGGAGATAAAAGGTAGTTATGATGTGAAACCTAAAATAGCGATAGAGAATAATTTAAAATCATACAGGCTTAAAGGTTTTCAGGTAACACCACATCCAGATTATCTTAAAAGTCGTAAGCCTGTGCTTACCAATGCAGATTGTGATATCATACTTGCGTCTCCTCAGGGTTCTACAGAAGATTATTTCTATAAGAATTCTGATGCAGATGAGCTTCTTTTCATCCATAAGGGTAGTGGAAAGTTGCGTACTCACCTGGGGAATCTGGATTTTAAATATGGCGATTATTTGTTGATCCCTAGAGGAACGATATATAAAATAGATTTCGACGATGAAGATAACAGGCTTTTTATAGTTGAATCCAGAAGGCCTATTTATACTCCTAAGAGATATAGAAACTGGTTCGGGCAATTATTAGAGCATTCACCATTTTGTGAACGTGATCTTAGGCAGCCTCATGAACTTGAGACTAATGATGAAAAAGGTGATTTTTTGATCAAAATCAAAAAGCAAGGTGAAATATTCGACATGGTTTATGCTACTCATCCATTTGATGTGGTAGGTTATGACGGTTATAATTATCCATACGCCTTTTCGATACACGATTTTGAACCTATAACGGGAAGGATCCACCAGCCGCCGCCGGTGCATCAAACTTTTGAAACAGATGCATTTGTTGTTTGTAGCTTCTGCCCTAGAAAATATGATTATCATCCAGAATCTATTCCAGCACCATATAGTCACAGCAATATAGACAGTGATGAGGTGTTATATTATGTAGATGGTGATTTTATGAGCAGAAATGATATTGAAGCCGGACATATTTCTCTTCACCCTGCAGGAATTCCGCATGGACCGCACCCGGGGGCTGTTGAAAGAAGTATTGGGCAGGTAGAGACAGAGGAACTGGCAGTGATGGTTGACACGTTTAAGCCATTAATGCTTACTGAAGATGCCATGGAGATAGCTGATGATAGCTATCATAAATCATGGTTAGAAGATGGACACGATCATTAATATGAAAGAAGATTTATCAGCACAGGATAGAGCGATGTGGTAATAATTTGAAAAGAAACTTCAATTTATTACAATATCAATAATCCAAAAAAAATAAAATATAATGTCAAAAGATAGCACATCATTAAATTTAGAAAAGGTAGTTCCGCAGGCAGAAGATTTTCTGCCTATTCTAGGGACAGATTTCGTTGAATTATACGTAGGGAACGCAAAACAGGCAGCCTATTATTACCAGCACGCCTGGGGTTTTCAGCCAATTGCTTATGCCGGACTGGAAACTGGAAAAAAGGATAGTGTTTCTTATGTAATGCAACAGGGAAAGATCAGGATCGTATTAACTTCTCCACTAGAAAAAGGAGGTGATATAAATGAACACATCAACAAACACGGGGACGGAGTGAAATTCGTGGCGCTTTGGGTAGATGATGCCAGAAAGAGTTATGAAGAAACTACCAAGAGAGGCGCTAAGTCTTACGTGGAACCATATGAGATAGAGGACGATAATGGTAAAGCAGTGATCTCTGGAATTCATACTTACGGGGAAACTATTCACCTGTTCGTTGAAAGAGGTGAGTATGAAGGGCCGTTTTTACCTGGATACAGAGTTTTTGATACAAAGGCAAAATCTCCAGACACAGGATTGAAGTTTATTGACCATATGGTTGGTAATGTAGGTTGGAACGAGATGGACAAATGGGTTGAATTCTATGGAAAAGTGATGGGATTTGCTCAGTTGGTTTCTTTTGATGATAAGGATATTTCTACAGATTACACTGCTTTAATGAGTAAAGTAATGAGTAATGGGAATGGTCGTATCAAATTTCCTATTAACGAACCTGCAGAAGGAAAGAAAAAATCTCAGATAGAGGAATATATCGATTTTTATAATGGAGCAGGAGTGCAACATATCGCATTAGCAACAGATAATATTATCGAAACGGTAACTCAGTTAAGGGATAGGGGTGTTGAATTCCTTTACGTACCAGAAACTTATTACGATGATCTTCTAGATAGAGTTGGTGAAATAGATGAAGATCTTGAACCATTAAAGGAACTCGGAGTTCTTGTAGATCGAGATGATGAAGGTTACTTATTGCAGATCTTTACAAAACCTGTTTTAGACAGACCAACCATGTTTTTCGAGATTATTCAGCGAAAAGGCGCTCAATCTTTCGGGAAAGGAAACTTTAAAGCCTTATTTGAGGCTATAGAAAGAGAGCAGGATTTGCGAGGAACATTAAATTAAGATTAAAAAATTGCTAAAAATTAAGCTTTGAAATTTAAAAATTGATAATTAGATAATTATTTAGTTAAACTTAATTATCCTATTGTAGGTAAGGTAGAAATATCAGACTTTTGCACCGCATTTTTGGAGTGGTTACCAAAAATCATTTTTAAATTTTTTTCATAATTTAAGTTTTAGTTGGTTAATAAGATAAAATTCCCTGTCATTAATTTGATGGGGTTTTTTGTTTTAATACTTTTGGAATAGTAATTGTAAATGGTGTATTAACCCCAGAAATACTGATACTTAGGAAAAATATTATGATGAAAAAACTTTTTACAATTACCATACTTTGTTTTTTAGTTAGTACCTCCCATTTATTTTCTCAAAAAGCCTTTAAAGACGGCGAGTGGTTTAAATTCCGAATCCATTACGGTATTTTCAATGCTAGCTATGCTACCCTGGAAGTTGACGAAACCAGGTTGGAGAATAAACCAGTGTATCATATTAAAGGTAGAGGGAAATCTACCGGACTATTAAGCTTATTCTTTAAGGTTGATGATGATTATCAGTCTTATATAGATAAAAGAACAGGGAAGCCGTACAAATTCATCAGAAAGATCAACGAAGGCGGTTACACGAAAGACCTGGAAATAGACTTTGATCATGGAGATAATAAGGCACATGTATCAGATCATAAAAATAATACCAAAAAAAGCTATTCTGTACCTGAAAATGTGCACGACATGTTATCCTCATTTTATTATATTCGCAACCAAATTGACAGTGATGATTTAAAGCCGGGAAAAGAGCTGAGATTGAATATGTTTTTGGATGATGAAAACGTTGATTTCAAACTTGTATTTCTAGGTAGGGAAGTGATCAAGACTAAATTTGGAAAAGTAGCGACGCTTAAATTCAGACCCTATGTACTAGCAGGTCGAGTTTTTAAAGAAAAGGAAAGTCTTACTTTTTGGGTTAGTGACGATAAGAATAAAATTCCCGTTAAAATTGAAGCAGACCTGGCGGTTGGGTCTTTAGATGCCGACTTAGAGGCTTATAAAGGACTTAAACATCAGTTTAGTATCTTAATGAAATAAATATGGAAATAAAACCCGAGATCGCGGAACGAATTATTAAACTTGAAGAGAAGTTCAAAAATTCGGGACAGGATATGGGGTCCTATTTGGATGGATTGCTTTATGATAGATATTTATCCTACTGGGATTATATTGAGGTAGACACCTTGCTTAGTCTGCAAAAGACAAATACACACTTTCCTGATGAAATGATCTTTATCACCTATCATCAGATCACCGAACTGTATTTCAAGCTTATAATACACGAACAGAAACAGATCATTGAGAGTGCTACGCTTACGGCTTCTTTCTTTACCGAAAAGCTCAATAGAATAAACAGGTATTTCAGGATCTTGATCGATTCTTTTGATGTGATGATCAAGGGAATGGAAAGAGAACAGTTCCTGAAATTCAGAATGGCTTTACTTCCGGCCAGTGGTTTTCAATCGGCTCAATTCAGAATGATCGAGTTGTATTCTACTCCTTTAGAAAATTTAGTTTCCGCAGAAATTCGAAATGATTTTTCAGAAAAAACTAGCATAGATGAGCTCTATGAGAATATCTACTGGAAAAAAGGAGGTATAGATTTGGAAACCGGCGAAAAAACACTCACTTTAAAACAATTTGAAAAAAGATATACCCCCCGGTTTTTAAGGATTGCTAATGCTGTGTATGAAAATACGATATATCACCGTTATCTAAAGATGCATGAAGACGACCGTAATGATAAAGATCTGGTTAAGGCAATGCGAAATCTGGATGTTAATGTAAACATCAACTGGTTGCTGATGCATATGGGGGCTGCCTACAGGTACCTTAGTAAAGATAAAGAAACAGTTAAAGCTACAGGAGGAACTAACTGGAAGAAGTTCCTTCCGCCAAGCTTTCAAAGAATATCCTTCTTTCCTGATCTATGGAGTAAAGAAGAAAAGGAAAATTGGGGCAAACAATGGGTTAACCATACGTTTAATACAGAAAATAAAAAGTAAGAAAAATTGAAGAAATTAGGTTTATTGTTAATGTTGATGCTGGCTTTTGTTGCCTGCAATGATGAGGAAAAAGACCAGGCTGTAAATGAAGAGGTTAAAAAAAAGAAATTACCTCCAGTTGAAAAAGAATATGGTTTTGTTCTAAACGACTTTGAGGTGGTTAGAGATACCATAGAATCTGGAGATAGTTTTGGATTCATTATGGATCAAAATGGTGTTGGTCATGGAAAAGTATATGAAATATCTAATAAGGTAAAGGATACTTTTAACCCGGCCAGAATTACTGCCGGAAAGAAGTATATGATCCTGAAGGCTAAAGATTCAGCTAAGACACCTCAATATTTTATTTATGAGAATGATAAGATAAATTACACGGTTGTCTCTATTGGGGATAGTATTTATGCTGAATCCAGGAAAAGACCGGTTTCAGTAAAAAGAAGAGAGGTTTCAGGCGTGATCGTTTCTTCTCTTTCTGAAGCTATGCAAACACAGGGCTTAAGTAATCTTCTGGTTTATGAATTATCTAATATCTACCAATGGAGTATAGATTTCTTCAAACTTCAAAAAGGTGATCAATTTAAGATGGTTTATCATGAGAAATATATAGACGATACGGTATTTGTTGGTGTAGAAAAAGTAGATGCCGCTGTTTTTAAGCATTCAGATAAACCTTTCTATGCCTTCAATTATTTAAGTGATACTTTAACAGGGAAACCAAGCTTTTATGATGAAGAGGCCAAGGCATTGCAAAGTTTCTTCCTAAAAGCGCCCCTGGATTATTCCAGAATATCTTCAAGATATACCAAAAGACGGTTTCACCCGGTTCAAAAGAGATGGAAAGCTCACCTGGGAACAGATTATGCTGCAGCCTATAATACTCCCATTGTGAGTACTGCGAATGGAACCGTGATCGCTTCCAGTTACACTTCCGGTAACGGAAATTACGTGAAAATACGCCATAATAGTAAATATACAACGCAGTATCTTCACATGACCAAAAGAGCGGTTAGAAATGGGCAGACTGTAAAACAGGGTGATGTGATTGGATATGTGGGGAGTACTGGTCTTGCAACCGGGCCACATGTTTGTTACAGGTTTTGGGTAAATGGACGTCAGGTAGATCCTTTCCGTCAAAATTTACCTTCGGCCAAGCATATTGAAGAAGAACTGAAAGATGAATATTTTGCACATATAGAGCCATTAAAAGATGAGCTGGAGCAAATACCCTTCAAAAACATTTAAATGAAAAATATAAATCCAACCAAAACAAAAGCCTGGAAGGAATTAGAAGATCATTTTAAGCAAATTGAAAATGAACATATGAAAGATATGTTCGCTAAAGATGATGATCGTGCAGAAAAGTTCACCCTTAAATGGGAAGATTTTTATGTTGACCTGAGTAAGAACAGGATCAACGAAGACACCAGGGATCTATTGATTAAGCTTGCTAAGGAATGTCATCTAGATGAAGCTATAGAAAGTTATTTTGGAGGAGAGTCTATTAACCAGACAGAGAATCGCCCGGTACTTCATACTGCCTTAAGAACAGATAAAAATGCTGAAGTAAAAGTTAGAGGTGAGAATGTAGTTCCCGAAGTTCAGAATGTAAAGGCTAAGATTCGTGATTTCAGTAATGAAATTATAGATGGTACCAGGAAAGGATATACAGGAAAACCATTTACCGATGTGGTGAATATCGGCATTGGAGGATCAGATCTTGGGCCGGCAATGGTTACCGAAAGTCTGGAATTCTATAAGAACCATCTTAAGCTGCATTTCATCTCTAATGTAGATGGAGATCATGTACAGGAAACAATAAAAAACCTGAATCCCGAAACTACACTTTTTATCATTGTATCAAAGACTTTCACTACCATGGAAACTTTGAGCAATGCTACAACAGTTAGAGAGTGGTTTTTAAAATCTGTACCGGAAGTAGAGGTTTCAAAACACTTTGTAGCTGTTTCAACTAATCTTGAGAAAGTAGCCTCATTTGGTATAGATCCTAAGAATATTTTCCCGATGTGGGATTGGGTTGGAGGCCGCTTTTCTTTATGGAGTGCAGTAGGTCTTTCAATAAGTCTGGCTATTGGATATGACAATTTTGATGCTTTACTTACAGGTGCACAAAAAATGGATAAGCATTTTAAAGAAACTCCATTTGAGCAAAACTTACCTGTTCAGCTCGCTTTATTGACTATATGGTATAATAACTTCTTTAAAGCCGAAAGTGAGGCCGTAATTCCTTATTCTCAATATTTAGATAAATTCCCTTCATACCTTCAGCAGGCCATTATGGAAAGTAATGGTAAAAGTGTTGATCGTAATGGGGAAAAGATAAATTACGAAACCGGTACTATTATATGGGGAGAGCCGGGAACAAACTCTCAACATGCTTTTTTCCAGTTAATCCATCAGGGAACTAAATTAATCCCGACAGACTTTATAGGATTCAAAAGATCTCTATTTGGTGATAAAACTCATCAGGATAAGTTAATGGCGAACTATTTTGCCCAAACTGAAGCTTTGCTTAACGGTAAAGATGCTGAAGAGGTTGAATCAGAATTAAAATCCAAAGGATTCAGTCAGGAAGAAATTGATAGAATTAGTTCATTCAAAGTTTTTAAGGGTAATAACCCTACAAATACTCTATTGATTGACAGGCTTACTCCAGAAAGTATGGGTAAATTGATAGCATTGTATGAACATAAAATATTTGTGCAGGGAATCATCTGGAATATTTTTAGTTATGACCAATGGGGAGTGGAACTGGGTAAACAGTTAGCCAGTAAGATATTAGCTGAATTCTCAGTAAAATCTGTGGATAATCACGATTCTTCGACCAGGAATTTACTAAAACACTATATCCAATAGAAATTTCAGAATGATATAGCCCTGTTTGTAAATTAACGACTAGTTTAAAAGTATAATTTACAGTTATTTATATTTAATAGCTCCGGTTTTGCCGGGGCTTTTTATTTTTTATTGAAAAAATTTATTAACAATAAATTGCAATGTAAGTAATGTTATCAAATAATTGAAATACAGTTATATAGGTGTTTTTTCGTAGGATAAATCTTATTTTTTTGATTCAATT
The DNA here is from genome assembly GCF_000423065.1 of Christiangramia echinicola DSM 19838. Lineage (GTDB taxonomy): Bacteria > Bacteroidota > Bacteroidia > Flavobacteriales > Flavobacteriaceae > Christiangramia > Christiangramia echinicola. Next base: position 141,992 of record NZ_AUHG01000010.1, on the reverse strand, counting down.
CTGTGAAAACTGGCATTTTTCAATCGTTAAAAGTTAAAACTCTTAACACTTAGATAATAATAGATTTGTCAGAATTGTGTTCTTTTGCACCGAATTTAAATCAAACACTCAAACAATTAAACAAATGAGGAAATTATTACTGTTAGCAATGTTATTTGCATCTGCTACAATTTTTGCTCAAGGAACTGTTACTGGTACAGTAATGGATTCTGAAATGGATGGTCCTTTACCAGGTGCCAATGTGATGGTAGTTGGTACGCAACAAGGAGCCATGACCGATTTTGACGGTAACTTTAGTCTTAACGTTGAAGATGCTACCGGAAAAATTAGAATAAGTTTTGTTGGTTACGAGCCAAAAACTGTTCAATTTAACGTTAGCGGAGGTCAAACTGTAGATCTTGGACAAATAACTTTAAGTCCAGATGCAAACGCATTATCTGAGGTAGTGATCACGGGAGTTGTAGATCTTGCAAAGGATCGTCAAACTCCAGTAGCTGTATCAACTATTCGTTCTTCAGAAATTCAGGAGAAATTAGGAAACCAGGAATTTCCTGAGATTCTTAATACTACTCCTTCTATCTATGCTACTAAGCAAGGTGGTGGATTTGGAGATTCTCGTATTACCATTCGTGGTTTTGATACTCAAAACTCTGCGGTGATGATCAACGGTATTCCTGTGAATGATATGGAAAATGGAGCTGTATACTGGAGTAACTGGGCGGGTCTTAGTGACGTAGCTTCAGCTGTTCAGGTACAAAGAGGTTTAGGTTCTTCTAAACTTGCGGTTTCTTCTGTAGGAGGTACTATCAACGTAGTAACTCGTTCAGCTCAAATGTCTGAAGGTGGTTTTGTAAAAGCTAGTGTTGGTAACGATAGTTATTTAAAAACTGTAGCTTCTTATAATACTGGACTTAACGATAATGGTTGGTCTGGATCTTTCCTTTTAAGCAGAACTTCTGGAGATGGTTACGTAAACGGAACTGAATTTGAAGGATATAACTACTTTATTGGTGTAGGTTACCAGGCAAATGAAGATCATGAATTCAACTTCATGTTAACAGGTGCTCCTCAGCAACATAATCAAAGAGGTGCCTTTACTCCGCTTTCAAGTTACCTGGAATATGGTGAAAATGGAGATCCTAATGAAAAATACAATCCAGATTTTGGATATAGAAATGGAGAAGAATTCACATTTGCTGGAAACTTCTATCACAAACCAGTAGCATCTCTTAGCTGGGAATGGGATATTAACAGTCTTTCTAAACTTTCAACCACAGCATACGCATCATTTGGACGTGGTGGATCTATAGGATCTATTGGTAGAATTAATGGAAGACAATCTTTTGCATTACCATTAACAGATGATGGTCTATTACCTATTGATGATATTTTTGCATGGAACTCTGGTGCTGATGTACCTGCTTTTGGAGATCCTAGAGAGACTTATTCTGGTGACGGAACTTACCAGGGGCAATTTGTGAATTCTGGAAACGGAGATCGTTCAGGTGAAAACGGAATGTCTCAACGTTCTTCTGTAAACTCTCATAACTGGTTTGGTGTTATTTCAAACTTTGAAACTGAATTAACCGATAAAATTACTTTAGACCTGGGAGCAGATTTAAGATCTTACAAAGGTTTCCATTACCGTAGGTTAGTAAATCTAATGGGAGCGGATACTTACCGTTCTACTGCAGATAGTAATAACCCATCGAGATTCTTAAATGAAACTTATGATCCTACTATTAGCAATACTTTAAATGTATTCAAGAGTATTGATGATGAGGAGAAAATTGACTATAATAATGATGGTCTTGTAAGATGGGCTGGTGCATTTGGACAATTAGAGTATGCAGGAGATAAATTGTCTGCCTTTGTTCAGGGATCTATCTCTAACCAGGGATTCAAAAGAATTGAATATTTCAACGAAGCTCCTGGAAATCAGGAAACTGACTGGGAAAATATCGTTGGAGGAAACATTAAAGGTGGAGCGAACTTTAATATTGATGCGAAGCATAATGTATTTGGTAACATTGGATATTATTCAAAACAACCACTTTTTGATGCAGTTTACATCAACTTCGGAAACACTCTAAATCCAAATCTTACAAATGAGCAGGTATTTGGATTAGAATTAGGTTACGGTTTCCGTTCTCAATTCTTCAATGCGAATGTGAATATCTACAGAACTTCATGGGCTGATAGATTTGAGTCTGATAACGCGACTTTCTTTGAAGATACTCCTCAGGAAATTAGAGGTACAGCGAACCTTCTTGGAATTACTCAGGTACACAAAGGAATTGAATTCGATTTCTACGGAAGAGTTGGAAATAAATTCAGATGGAATGGTATGTTATCTATTGGAGATTGGGAATATAAGGATGATGTTGTAGCTTCTTACTTCGATGAGAATCAAAACCCAATTCCAGGAGTTGATGATGCTGTACTAAGTCTTGATGGAGTAAAGGTTGGAAATGCAGCTCAGTTAACAGCTAGTTTAGGAGCAGATTATCAAATCATTGATAATTTAAGCGTTGATGCGACTTATAGATATGCTGATAATATATATGCAGATTTCGATGCTACAGATGCATTAGACGATCCTAATTTTGAAGTATTCGAAGTGCCTTCTTATGGTCTATTAGACCTTGGTGCTTCTTACGGGTTAGATCTTGGAGAGAATAGATTAAGTTTCAGACTTAACGTGAATAACGTAACAGATAATATCTATATTTCTGAATCTAATACTAACATTCTTGCAGGTCCTGGAGATGATACTTATGATGGAGTAAACACTAGAAATAATGTTTTCTTTGGATGGGGTAGAACCTGGAATGCAAGTGTTTCTTTTAATTTCTAAGGAAATTCTTATTCTATAATATTAAACGCCCCGATTATTCGGGGCGTTTTTTTATGTATTTCTGTTATCTTTAAAAAAAAATAATTTTATATGTACGAAACAATTCAGTTTATCCATTCATATTGGGCTTATTTAGTATTATTCATGCTGCTTATAGCCACATTTAATGCTATAATTGGTTTTGCCGCGAATAAGGAATATTCTGCTACAAATTTTAGAATTGCTCTTTTTACGCTAATTGTTTCCCATATTCAGTTGCTAATAGGTATTGTTCTATACTTTACTTCCGGTAACATGGGACGCTGGGAAGGTGGTATGGGTGAAGTTATGAAAAACGATACTTTGAGACTTTATCTTGTTGAACATCCTCTTATGATGATCATCGCGATCGTTTTGATAACTATTGGGTACTCTAAACATAAGAAGAAGCTTACCTCCAGGCCTAAATTTAAAATGTTATCCATTTTTTATGGCTTTGCATTTGTGGTAGTCCTTTCAAGAATCCCATGGAGCGCCTGGTTTAACTAGAGATATATCTGCATTAAACTGCAATGCTTAAGTTTGATATTACACAAAAAAACCTCCGGAAATTCCGGAGGTTTTTATTTTAAGTCTGAATTTCATTGAAGATCTTGTTTTAAAAAAACTGCTTTTATTGAATATGATTTCTATTGAGTTTTCACTTCCCTTATTAAATAAAGGTATACCGGAAAATGATCACTATATCCAGGTTCGTAACCTGAACTTCCATAAGTCCTGAATGGATATCCCCTATATTGTCCGGTTTGAGTTATAACATAGGGCGGATTAAAAATTCCTGCTTTATAAAGCTGAAAGCCATCAAAATTTCTTGAAACTAAACTCTGAGATAAGTAAAATTGATCGAATAAATTCCATGAATCTCGATAAGCCAGGGTTCCTTTTCCATTTTTCATCATATTTTCCATAGGATTATAGAGTTCCCCTTCCTTCAATTCTTTAATTTCCGGTTTAGTTTGTAGGAACTTTTTAAAGCTTTTATTGGTAGGATCATCGTTAAAATCTCCCATTCCTATAATTCGCGCATTTGGATTTTCTCGATATAAAGAATCTATGATTCTCTTGTTGAGTTGAGCAGCCTTCTCACGCTTATAACTGCTTTTTGCTTCCCCACCAGAACGGGAAGGCCAGTGATTTACTATGAAATGTATTTCCTCACCATGCATCAGTCCGCTTACCACAAGTTGATCCCTTGTGTAATCTCGTTTATCCTGCTCGTAGATCATTAATTTCCTGGGCCTGGAATTTAAAGGAATAAAACCCTCTTTTCGGTATAACAAGGCTACGTCTATTCCGCGCTCATCTGGTGAATCAAAATGTATAATTCCGTAATTCTTTTCCTGTAAATAGTGGTGGGAAATAAGATCCTCAAGAACTAGCCTGTTCTCTATTTCGCATAGACCTATGATTAATGGAGCTTTACTGGCTTCGTCAATACCAATTTCAGAAAGCACTTTTGCAATGTTCTCTATCTTTTGCGCATAGCGATCCTCTGTCCAGCGATCTTTTCCTAAAGCTGTCCTATCATCATCAAAGGTTAAAGTGTCGTCTACGGTATCAAAAAGGTTCTCTACGTTATAGAATGCCACGGTCTCGATCTGGTAATCTTTCATATTCTGACAATATACCATATTGCCTGAAATGTGGATCAGGTTAAAAACTAAAATAACCGATATGAGGAGTGTCTTCAAATTATTTTCAGGATTAATTAGGTTTAAAGTTCTGATAATTTGCTGGTTATGTCATTAATGATTAACATTATATTACATTTCGATGACGAGGCACTAGATGAAAATTTCGATTTTCTGGGTGTTCACTTTCATTTTTATAAATCTGAATGTGAATTCTCAGAATTCTGCCATCAAGGGCAGATTAGTAGATGCAATCACCGATGTGCCCTTACCACAGGTTAAAATTGCAATTCAGGGTTCGTTTACAGAAACCCTAACCGAAGCCGATGGAACATTTTCTATCGGGCTGGAAACTATTGCGATACAAGAAGTGATACTTATAATTTCCAGAACGGGTTATATAACTAAACGCTTACCCGTAAAAATAACTTCAGAGATTAAAACTCTAGAGAAAATTCTACTTCAACCAGATGAATTTCAAGAGCGAAGCCAGCAATCAACAATAACATTGTCAGAATCTGAAATCCTTTCAGAAGAAGGGGAATTTGATAATATCTCAGGAATTTTACAATCTACCAGGGACGTATACCTAAGCGCTGCTGCATTCGATTTTAGTCAGACTTTTTTCCGCGTTAGAGGTCTGGGCTCTGAATATGGAAAATTGCTCATCAATGGTATAGAGATGAATAAGCTATATGATGGCCGGCCTCAATGGAGTAACTGGGGAGGCTTAAATGATGTGCAGCGTAACCAGGTTTTGAGCAATGGGATCGCATCTGGAGAATATAGTTTTGGTGGGCTTGGTGGTACTACTAACATATTGATGCGGGCCTCAAAATATCAGAAAGGGACAAGGGTTTCAGTTGCGGGATCAAACAGATCATATACTGGAAGGTTAATGGCAACTTATGCATCTGGTGAGAAAGGAAATGGATGGTTCTATGCGTTTTCTATAGCAAGGCGTTATGCAGAGGAAGGTTATATGGACGGAACCTTATATGATTCAAATTCATTTTTCGCTTCTATAGAGAAGAAGATCGATGATAAACATTCACTAAATTTTTCAGGATTTTATACTCCTGTAACTAGAGGTAAATCTTCTCCACTAACACAGGAGGTTCTTGATCTTAAGGGAAGAAAGTATAATCCCTACTGGGGATATCAGGAAGGCGAAATAAGAAATTCAAGGTTGAGAGAAGTTGAAGAACCTGTTCTAATGATTAACCATTTCTGGAAAGTATCCAGTAATATAGATTTGAATACCAATTTCGCATACCAATTTGGGGAGGTGGCGAATTCCAGAATAGATTATGGAGGAACAACGATGGCAAACCTTGATGGACAGGAAGCCTATTTAGGCGGAGGAGCAAATCCAGATCCTTCATACTACCAGAAATTACCCGGATATTACCTTCGGTATCCCGGTTCTGAAAATTATGAGGCCGCTTTTCGTGTGCAGAAAGATTTTAAAATTAGTGGACAACTAGATTGGGATCAATTATACCTGGCCAACACATCAAATTCTGAGAACGGAAATAATGCAATATATGCCCTGACAGATGATGTAAATCAAGACAAGCAACTCACCGCAAACCTTATTCTTGACTGGAAAATACGGGATAATTTTAAAATAAATACTGGGGTTAGATATACCGCTTTAAAAAGTTACAATTTCGCGAGGATTACAGATCTTTTTGGTGGAAATAATTTTCTGGATATCGATGTTTTTGCTGAAGAGGTTGCTGAAAACCCTCTGGTACTGGCGAAACAATCCAATCTTTTAAATCCCAACAGGCTTGTTGAAGCAGGTGAAAAATATAAGTATGACTACGATATTAGTTCAAATTTATCTGAAGCTTTTATTCAAACACGGTATAATTTTAAAAGGCTTGAATGGAGCTTGACCGGAAAACTTGGAACGGTTCAGTATCAACGCAAAGGAAATTATCAGAATGGGATTTTTTCTGAAACCTCCCTGGGGAATAGTGATAAAGTGATTTTTCTCGATTTTGGACTAAAGTCGGGTTTCATCTATAAATTTTCAGGCAGGCAGAATATTGAATTTAATTTAGGTTATTTCAGTAAACCGCCTGGCTTTAGAAATGTATTTGTAAATCCACGACAGAATAATGAAGTTGTAGATAATAGTAGGGAGGAAATCATCCAAACCACAGATCTCAGTTATAGATACAGGTCTTCTAAATTTAATGTACGTCTTACCGGTTATTTGACCAGGATCAACAACGCAACGGAAATTTCCTATTATTTCACGAATGGTCTCGGTGGTTTAGGAGCTGAAAATACAGCGGCTTTCGTTCAGGAGGTTCTCACCGAAATTGATAAACGATTATTGGGACTGGAATTTGGTAGTGAATATCAGGTTACAACTACTTTAAAAGTGAAAGCTGTCGCTTCATTAGGGCAATTTATCTTTGCTAATAATCCGTCGTTGTATTTGAGTTCAGCCAGCTTCAGCAAAGATTTTGGGAAATCAAATCTAAAGGATTATTACCTCGCCGGCGGACCTCAAAGAGCTGCTTTGGTTGGTTTCGAATATCGCGATCCGGCTTATTGGTGGTTTGGGGCGACCGTCAATTATTTTTCGCATGGTTTTATTGATATTAATCCCTTAACCAGAACATCTAATTTTCAGACAGATTATGATGGATTTCCTTTACTGGACTATGATAATCAGATTGCCCAGGATTTATTAAAGCAGGAACAATTTCAAAGTTATTTCCTGGTGAACATGGTGGGAGGCAAGTCCTGGAGGATAAAAGATAAATATCTCGGATTCTTCATGAGTATAAATAATCTACTGGATAAAGAATATAAGTCCGGTGGATTTGAACAGGCCAGAAATTCCAATTACAGGATTTTAAAGGAAGATATGGATAGAGAAATACCTGTATTTGGAAATAAATACTGGCTGGGATATGGCACTAGTTTTTTTGCAAACCTGAGTTTTAGATTTTAAATATTTAGATCATGAGAAAAGGGGTAATAATAAGTTTGATGATGGCGATGATGTTTAATTCTTGCGTGAAGACAGATGATTATGAAATCCCTGATTTAATAGTACCTGAAATAAATATTGAAGGAGATTTTACCACGATAGCAGCAGTAAAAGGGAATTTTTATCCCGGGACAGGAGAGATCTATACCTTTAGCGATTCGAATACCTGGTTCGAGGGCTACGTAGTCTCAAGTGATGAAGGAGGTAATTTTTATAAAGAAATAATAGTTCAGGATAAGCCTGAAAACCCCACTTCAGGAATTCAAATTTTGATCGATGATAATTCAGTATTTGAAACTTTTGATGTGGGTAGAAAAGTTGTGGTTAAACTTGATGGATTGAGCCTCGGATTCAATAATGGTGTATTACAATTAGGCATTCGGGATATGGGTGATGTTGTGGCGATACCAAAATCATTAATTGGCGAACATATAATTAGAACAGGTGAAAAACAGAGTATTGTTCCGCTAGAAATTAAAATTGATGAGTTTTCAGATGAATATAAAAACCTATATATAAAGCTCGAAAATGTACAATTTGATCCTAATCTTGTAAAAACAGATCAACGGTATTCATTTGCCTCAAGTATAGTAGATCAATACGATGGAGAAAGACAATTAGTAAGTTGTGCTACTGGATCAACAACAATTTTGAGTACGAGTACTTTTTCAGATTTTAAATCATTATTGCTGCCCACAGGAAGTGGAAGTATAGAAGGTATTTTAACTCGCGATTTTTATGACGAACATTATGTTGTGGTTGTAAATACACCCGATGCACTTGAAATGAATAACCAACGTTGCGATCCCGTCTACCTGGACTGCGGGACTGGTCTAATAGAAGGCACAAAATTCCTGTTAGAAGAAAATTTTGATGGAGTTACCTCTAATACGACTTTGAATTCTCGCAGATGGACAAATATTAATGTAAGCGGTGGTGAAAAAAAATTCACTCCAACCTTATCTGCGGGAAACAGGATTCTTCGAGTTTCTGCCTACAATACCAATGAAAGTCCGTTAGAAGCCTGGCTGGTAACCCCGGAAATAGATTTAAGTGAAACTACTGATGAAATTCTGAAATTTGATATTCTATCTTCCTATGATAACGGACTTTTAATGCGAGTATTTATAGCGTCATATTTTACCGGAGATCCGCGTAATACGAACTGGACTGAGCTTGATGCAAATATTCCCCTGGGCCCTTCGGGCGCCAATTCTACTATATTCAGAGAGTCAGAAATTAATATTTCCTGCCTGGAAGGTAAAGTCTGGATTGGCTTCAGGTATTTAGGAGCTGCTCCAGATAAAACCACCACTTATGACCTTGATAATATTAGGATCACAGGGAATTAAATTTTAAAAGCTCCTTCCCTAATTTTTAGGGAAGGTGTCACGCTCAGAGCGTGACGGAAGTGTCAAAACAAGAATCATGAATAAAAGAATTCACAACAGAAAATATTTAGAGTCTTACAGAAAAAAGCTTAGGAAATCACTAACTCCCGCCGAAGCAACTCTATGGAAGAATTTGCAAAATCGGAAATTGAAGGGTAGAAAATTCAGAAGGCAGCATAGTATTGAAAATTATATAATTGATTTCTATTCTCCCGAAGAAAGACTGGCTATTGAATTAGATGGTGAGATTCATTTCAATGAATTAGCGCAGGAGAAAGATAAAATTAGAACAGAAAGATTGAATGAACTTAGGATTAGGGTAATTAGGTTCGAAAATAAAATGGTTTTTGAGGGTCTTGCTCAAGTATTACAGGAAATAGAAGATAATTTTAGAAACTGACCACCCCGTCCTTCGGACACCCCTCCTATAAATAGGATGGGAGTTTTAGTTTAAAATCTAAAATTGCTCCTTCCCTAAAGATAAGGGAAGGTGTCACGCCTAGGGCGTGACGGAAAGGTCAGACCTCTACCTCTTTTATCTCTCTAAAATCCAGTGGCTGTAATACTTTTAAAGCTTTTTCTACCGAGGTTATCCTGTCGAAAGTAAGCAGGAGCTTTAATCCACCGCGAGTTTCCTTTTCCTTCATGGTACAGTTCTGCCTATGCGTTTGCACATATTGAAGTACCCTGGTAAAATTATTGGTTTGGTAGAACCTTGATTTCTGGTCGGCAATAAAGTAACCTACCATTTTGTTTTTCTTCATGATCACCCGTTCCAGACCTATTTTAGCAGCGATCCATTTTATTCTTACAGAATTTAATAGATCTACGGCCTGGGTTGGTAATTCTCCAAATCTATCCACTAACTCAGCTTCAAATTTCTGAAGTTCTTCTTCAGTTTTTAGCTCGTTCAGTTTGGTATAAAGATTCAACCTTTCTGAAATGTTGTTAATATAATCATCAGGGAAGAGTAGTTCAAAATCTGTATCTATCTGCGTATCTTTTACAAAATCCTTATGCTCCAGGTCCTCTGTTTCTGCATATAGATCACGGAATTCATTTTCTTTTAATTCTTCAATAGCCTCGTTCAGGATCTTTTGGTAGGTATCAAAGCCAATGTCATTTATAAATCCGCTTTGTTCTCCACCAAGTAGATCTCCTGCACCACGAATCTCCAAGTCCTTCATAGCAATATTAAAACCACTTCCCAGCTCTGAGAATTGCTCTAAAGCGGTAATTCTTTTCCTGGCATCCTCTGTCATTGCTGAATAAGGTGGAGTTATGAAATAACAGAAAGCTTTTTTATTGCTTCGTCCCACACGTCCCCGCATCTGGTGAAGGTCTGAAAGGCCGAAGTTATTAGCGTTATTTATGAATATCGTATTCGCTTCAGAAACATCCAGGCCACTTTCCACGATCGTAGTTGATACCAGTACATCAAATTCGCCATTGATGAAGCTAAGCATTAATTTTTCCAGTTTTTTTCCTTCCATCTGTCCGTGACCCACACCAATTTTAGCGTCTGGCACTAATCGCTGGATCATCCCGGCAACTTCTTTAATATTCTCAACCCTGTTATGAATAAAGAAAACCTGCCCTCCACGCTGAATCTCGTAAGAAACGGCATCACGTATGGTCTCTTCAGAAAATCGAATCACATGACTTTCAATTGGGTAACGATTTGGTGGTGGAGTGGTAATAGTAGATAAGTCACGCGCTGCCATCAGGCTGAATTGAAGGGTTCTTGGTATAGGTGTAGCAGTTAATGTTAAGGTGTCTACATTCTCCTTGATAGTCTTCAATTTGTCTTTTACCGCAACTCCAAATTTTTGTTCCTCATCTACGATAAGTAAACCAAGATCTTTAAATTTCACCGCTTTGCTTACCAGCTGGTGTGTACCAATAATAATATCGACCCTACCGTTTTCAAGATCTTCAAGAGTTTGCTTTCGCTCTTTCGCAGTTCTGAATCGATTCAGATAATCTATCCTTACTGGAAAATCCTTTAATCGTTCAGTAAAAGTCTGGTGATGCTGAAATGCCAGAATAGTTGTTGGAACCAGGATCGCAACCTGTTTATTGTTATCCACGGCTTTGAAAGCTGCTCTAATGGCAATTTCAGTTTTACCAAAACCAACATCTCCACAAACCAGGCGGTCCATAGGGCGTTCATTTTCCATATCTGCCTTCACCGCAGCAGTAGCCGAACTTTGATCTGGAGTATCTTCATACATGAATGAAGCTTCCAACTCGTGTTGTAGATAAGAATCAGGATCGTATTTAAAACCTTTCTCTAACCTGCGCTTTGCATAGAGCTTTATAAGATCGTAAGCAATATGCTTAACTCTTGCCTTGGTTTTCTTTTTAAGATTTTTCCAGGCGTTGCTACCAAGTTTATAGATCTTCGGAGGCTTGCCATCCTTACCGTTGAATTTTGAAATCTTATGTAGTGAATGAATACTCAGGTAAAGAATGTCCCTTTCTCCGTAGATCAATTTTATCGCCTCTTGCTTTTTGCCTTCCACATCTATCTTCTGAAGGCCACCAAATTTTCCTATTCCGTGATCTATATGTGTCACATAATCGCCGACTTCCAGGTTGGTTAATTCCTTTAAAGTAATAGCCTGCTTCTTGGCATAGCCATTCTTTAAATGGAATTTATGATAACGCTCAAATATTTGATGATCTGTATAGCATACTGTTTTAGAGTCTTCATCTATAAAACCCTGAAACATTGAAAAAACCGGGGTTTGATACTTTACTTGCTTCTCCTGATCTTCAAAAATATCATGAAATCGTTTAGCCTGCTGTTCGCTAACGCAGCAGATGAAATTGGAATATCCTGCCTCTTGGTTTTCAATAAGATTTTCAATAAGTAATTCAAATTGCTTATTAAAAGAAGGTTGTGGCTTTGTATGGAATTCTATTATTTTCTCAGCTTTTAAAAAGGCCTGGGTGCTTAATTCAACTGAAGAATATTCCAGTAATTGTTTTTTTATAAGCTCTCCATTGCAAAATAATTCTTTAGGCTCACTATGCTTAACGTCTTCTGAAAGTTCCTTAAAAGCTTCCTCTGCCTTTATGAAAAGCTTATCTGCCTGAGCCGAAAGAAGATCAAGGTTTTTAATAAAAACTATGGTCTTTGCTGAAATATATTTTAAAAAGCTCTCTCTAACTTCATCGAGGTGTTTGTTCTCGACATTTGGCATTACAGAGATCTTCTTTTTTTTATCTGTAGAAAGCTGTGTTTCCACATCAAAAGTCCGGATGCTATCTATTTCATCCCCAAAAAATTCAATTCTATATGGTTCGTCATGACTGAAAGAAAATACATCTATAATACCTCCACGAACTGAAAATTCTCCCGGTTCAGTTACGAAATCCACCCTTTTAAACTGGTATTCAAAAAGAACCTCGTTCACGAAATCTATAGAAAGTTCATCGCCAACGGCGATCTTCAAAGTACTTTTATCAAGTTCCTTCCTGGTTACCACTTTTTCAAATAGTGCATCAGGATAGGTAACAATTAGCGCAGGTTTTTTTCGGGAGTTGATCCTGTTAAGAACTTCAGCCCTTAAAAGAACATTAGCATTATCTGTCTCTTCGATCTGGTAAGGTCTTCGGTAACTACCCGGATAAAAAAGCACATTCTTTTCACCAACCAGTTGCTCAAGGTCATTGAGATAATAAGCTGCTTCCTCTTTATCATTAAAGATCATCAGGAAAGGATGATCAGACTCCTTAAAAGCATTTGCGGCAACAAAAGAAAGTGCAGATCCTACAAGGCCTTTAAGGTGAATATTTGAGTGATTTTTTTGGGAAGAAGCAATAGCATTTTGCAGTTCCTGCTGTTGCGGGGACTGTGCAAATTTCTGGGCGATAAGACTTGTACTCATTATGGCAAATATAATTTCATACAAATTGTCTTACAACCAGTTAATCGATTTTTAACGATTAAATAGCATTTGTCAATTTTTACCATTTTCCTAACGCAAAATCATTGTAAACTTGGCTAATTTCACTAAAAATCATTGGAAATTATGGGATTTGAAGAATTTGACGTTTTTGTGATCGGAACCGGGACGGCGGGGAAAAGTGTGGCGAAAGAATGTGTTGCTGAAGGATTGAAAGTTGCGATTGCAGATAATCGCGAATTTGGAGGTACCTGTGCCAACCGTGGTTGTGATCCAAAAAAGGTCCTGGTTGGCCTGACAGAAATCCTGGACAGAGCAGGTAAGATGCAAGGTCGTGGAATAACAAAAATGCCTGAATTTAGCTGGAATGACCTTATGGAGTTCAAAAAGACCTTTACCAGTGCGGTTCCTGCAGCCACAGAAAAAGATTTGGAAAAGCTGGGCATTAAAATGTTTCATCAGTCCCCAAAATTTCTGGGTGAGAACACCCTTTCTGTGGAAGGAAAGACCGTTACAGCAAAAAAGATCGTGATCGCTACTGGGAATAAGGCAATGGATTTACCTATTCCAGGTAGAGAATTACCAATTAACAGTGATGATTTTTTGGAACTTGAAGAGCTTCCCGAAAGTATAATCTTTATTGGAGCCGGGTACATAGGGATGGAATTCGCCCATATCGCCGCGAGATGTGGAGTAGAGGTGACCGTAATAGATGGGGAATCCAGATCGCTCAATAATTTCGATAAGGATATGGTTGAACATCTTCAGAAAGCTTCAGAAGAGATAGGGATCAAATTTATTTTTGATGCTGAAGTGGCAGAGGTTGAAAAGCTACAGACCAATTTCAGGGTTAAGGCAGATCAAAAAGGCAAAAAGATTGAATTAAAAGCAAAACTGGTAGTTAATGCAGCTGGTCGGGTTCCATCAATAGACGAATTAGATCTGGAAAAAGGAAATGTAAAATATTCTAATAAGGGGATCACTGTTAACGAGCGTTTACAAAGCCCCACGAATAAAAATGTATATGCCTGCGGAGATGTATCGGCTAGTGAAGGTTTGCCGTTAACACCATTATCTTCACAGGAAGCGAGAATTGTTGCAGGAAATATCCTGGATAAAGACAGGGAGAAAAAAGTAGATTATCCGCCACAACCTTCTGTGGTTTTTACACTACCTAATTTAGCTTCCGTAGGACTAAATGAAAAAGAGGCGAAGGAGAAAGGATATGATTTTAAAGTGGAACAGAAGTATGTCCCACAATGGTTCAATGCGAAAAGGATCAATGATGATTACTACGCTTATAAAACACTTATTGATAAGGAAACCGGATTGGTTTTAGGGGCCCACCTGTTAGGACCTGATGCCGGGGAAATGATCAACATGTTCGTGATGGCTATGTGCGGTAAACTGCCTTGTGAAACCTTGAAAGGAATGATCTTTTCTTATCCAAGCTGGGCGAGTGATATAAAAGCTATGGTTTAATTAGCTTTTACCTTTCAGTAATTTATACATTGGATTAGACTTCCTGTTAATAAAACCATGATAAGAAATATTTAGAAATAAGAGTATAGCCCCGGCCAGGGCAACTTTTGCGATAAGCTCCTGTTCGTTCTGGTGTCTTAAATAAATTGCAACTAAAGCCCAAACACCTACAGCGGCAAATTCTCGCATATTGCGAAGGTAGATTATAGCGAGATTGATAATTACCGCTACTCCAATCATGATCACCGTCCATTCAACATCAGTGAAAATTGCTCCATCCCATCCAATTTCGGTAAGCCAGGCAGCCATATTTGCAATAGAAGCTACGCTAATCCAACCTGAAAACAGGCAGATTGGCCACCAGTAAAAAGCAATTACCTTAAATGGAGCATCCCATATTTCCAGGTCATTATTCAAAATGATCTTTAGGAGTTTAGCCAGGATAAGAAACATTAGTACTACAGACATGCCTATAAAATCGTAGACCCAGGTAATTACCCAGAGACTAGTGCCCACATTGGCAACAATAAACCAAAAAGAAGTTTTCTTGATGAAATCTGTATGCTTTCCATTGGTAAATGCCTGTTGGAGCATAAATACGGAGGATGCAATTAACGCAATATAGATCAAACCCCATATGGAAAAAGCATAGTCTGCCGGGGTGAATAGGTTCGTATACTTATTGCTAACCTCACCAATAGTAGTATTATTAATGCTACCTGTTTGAGCGAAAAAATTAGTTATGATCGCAATAATCACAGAAATGAAATTAAGAACAGCAAGCCTTTTAATCATGGGGGGAGTTTAATTAACCTGAATTACTTCTTTACCGGTTATCGCAAATATATAATCTCCTTCTTCAGGCTTCATATAGTAATTACCGGTAAATTCGCCAAAAGCGGGTAGTATTAATTGATTTTTACTTCTAAAGAAACAAGGTAAATTTAATAATTGTCTTCCTTCACCACGCATTTTAAATCCAGGATGAATATGACCACAAATATTGTAGTGATCTTTCTGCTCTTCAGGATGATGACTTAGGTGGAATCCGGCTACTTTAACATCTGAATAGATCTTGATGTCTATCGCTTCATATTTTAAAGGAGAGATAATGTCATGATTACCCGCTATTAAATGTACCTGGTTATCTATATTCCCTTTCCATTCTTCAAACATGTTCCACTCAAGGTTCAGTGAGCTATGGAAGAGATCACCTAAAAATACGATGTGCTCAGGATCAAATTCCTTACGTAATTCATCTAATTTAATAAAGTTCTGTGATGCCGCTTGAAGGGGAACTGCGCTGCCGTGTTTTCTGAAATGCGAGACCTTGCCCAAATGGACATCTGCGACTAACATCACTTCCTGCTCGGGCCAGTAGACTGCTCCGTATGGATGTAATACGAAGTCCTGATCGTGGATCTTAATGTTTAAATTCATCTATAATTTACAAAGTATTTCTGCAGCTTTTTCTAAGGTATCGTCGGTCTTGGCAAAACAAAATCGCAACTGCTTATTATCTTTATTATTTATATTGAATACAGAAACAGGAATGGAAGCTAATCCATTCTCTTTCACCAGTCTTTCAGCGAAAATTACGTCTTTTTCATCAGTTATTTCTGAAAAATTTAAAAGTTGATAGTAAGTTCCCCGCGAGGGAGTATACGTAAATTTTGAATCTTTTATCAAATTGAGAAAAAGGTCCCGTTTAGTTTGATAGAACTTAGAGAGTTCTAAATAATTATCGGGATTTTTTAAATATTCTGCATAGGCTCTTTGCATGGGATGATTTACAGAAAATACTGTGACTTCATGAATTTTTCTGATTTCCTTCATTAATTTTTCAGGAGCTACGCAATAACCAGTTTTCCAGCCTGTGTTATGAAATGTTTTACCAAATGAAGCACATACGATAGATCTTTCTGATAATTCAGGAAATTTTGAAGCACTATGATGCTGTTCCTTGTCAAAAATCAGGTGCTCATATACTTCATCGCTCAGAAGAATGATGTTTGTATCTGAAAGTATATCCTGAAGCTGAAGCATATCTTCTTCAGTTAAAATAGTTCCGCTTGGATTGTGGGGAGTATTTATAATGATCATTTTTGTTCGCGAGGTGATCGCAGATTTTACTTCATTCCAATCCACTCTATAATTCTCACCTTTTAACTGGATCTGAATTGGTTTACCTCCACTCAATATGATGGTAGGTTCATAAGTGTCGTAGGCCGGTTTCAGGACTATAACTTCATCATCTTTTTTTACAAATGCAGTTATAGCAGCATAAAGTGCTTCGGTTGCACCAGATGTTACGGTAACTTCAGAATTTTCATCGTAATGTTTGCCATAAAGCGATTTGATCTTTAAGGAGATTTGCTCTCTAAGTTCCTGTACACCTGAGTCGGGTGGATATTGATTGTATCCGTCATTCATAGCCTTCGAAACAAGATCTTTCAGCTTCTGGTCAGTTTCGAAATTCGGAAAACCCTGGGATAGATTAATTGCATTATGATCATTGGCCATTTTACTCATGACAGAGAATATGCTGGTCTTATTCCCAGGTAATTTGGAATCATGTTTTAATCTGTTCGGCATTTCTGAATTTTTAATTAAAATGCATAAAAAAACCCGGACTGCAAAGTCCGGGTTAATCTATATAATTAAACAAGCGTTAATTATTTTACGCTCGCTTTAAGGTATTCTCTGTTCATTCTGGCAATGTTCTCTAAAGAAATCCCTTTAGGACACTCAATTTCGCAAGCACCAGTATTAGTACAGTTCCCAAAACCTTCTTTATCCATTTGCTCTACCATTTGCAACACTCTTCGGTCTGCTTCAACTTCTCCTTGCGGAAGTAAAGCAAACTGGCTTACTTTTGCTGAGGTGAATAACATGGCGCTCGCATTCTTACAAGCGGCAACGCAAGCACCACAACCAATACAAGTTGCTGCATAGAAGGACATATCTGCATTTTCCTTATCTACAGGGATTGAGTTCGCATCTATGGTATTTCCAGAAGTATTTACTGATACGTAACCACCTGCCTGCTGAATGCGGTCAAACGAACTACGGTCTACCACAAGGTCTTTGATAAGCGGAAATGCCTTTGCACGGAAAGGCTCGATGGTAATAGTATCGCCATCTTTGAATTTTCTCATGTGAAGCTGACATGTAGCCACTCCACGATCTGGTCCATGTGGTTCCCCATTGATCTGAAGACTGCAAGAACCGCAAATTCCCTCACGACAGTCATGATCAAAAGCTACCGGCTCATCTCCTTTATTGATCAATTGCTCATTAAGAACATCCATCATTTCAAGAAAAGACATATCGTTAGAAATGTCAGAAACCTGGTAGGTTACCATTTTTCCTTTTGTGTCGGCGTTTTTCTGACGCCATATTTTTAGTGTAAGGTTCATACTTTAAGTATTGAGTATTTAGAAATGAGATCAAAATCCTGAGATCTCATATCTCAAATCTATTTATAGCTCCTTGTTTTTACTTTGATATTTTCATAATCAAGATCCTCCTTATGAAGAATAGCATCTGCAGGATTACCGGTGTATTCCCATGCTGCTACATACATAAAGTTCTCGTCGTCACGAAGTGCTTCCCCTTCTTCAGTTTGATATTCTTCTCTAAAGTGACCACCACAAGATTCTTCTCTGTGTAAGGCATCCTTAGCGAATAATTCACCTAATTCAAGGAAATCTGCAACACGTCCTGCTTTTTCAAGCTCTGCATTCATTTCAGCGGTAGTTCCCGGAACTCTAACGTCTCTCCAGAATTCTTCGCGAAGTTCCTGGATCTCTTTGATCGCTTCTTTAAGACTGGTAGCATTTCTTGCCATTCCAACCTTATTCCACATGATCTTACCAAGTATCTTGTGGAAGTGATCTACAGATTTAGTTCCGTTATTATTTACCAGCTTTTCGAGTCTTTCCCTTACTTCGGTTTCAGCAGCTTCAAATTCTGCAGAATCTGTTGGGATAGCCCCGGTTCTAATATCATCTGCCAGATAATTACCAATTGTATAAGGCAAAACGAAATATCCGTCAGCAAGTCCCTGCATTAACGCAGAGGCTCCAAGTCTGTTTGCACCGTGATCAGAGAAATTAGCTTCTCCAATCGCGTAACATCCTGGAATTGTTGTTTGTAAATTATAATCAACCCATACACCACCCATAGTATAATGTACGGCAGGATAGATCATCATAGGAGTTTCATATGGATTCTGATCTACGATCTTCTCATACATCTGGAACAGGTTACCATATTTGGCCTCCACGACCTCTTTTCCTAATTGTCTTATTTTTTCGTCTGAAGGATTGCTAATCTTCTGAGTAGTCGCAGCCTCCTTACCATAACGCATAATGGCTGAACTAAAATCCAGATATACCGCTTCTCCTGTTTTATTTACTCCGTAACCTGCATCACAACGTTCTTTAGCTGCTCTTGAAGCAACATCACGAGGTACCAGGTTACCAAAGGCAGGATACCTTCTTTCTAAGTAATAATCTCTTTCTTCTTCTGTAAGCTCAGTTGGTTTCTTTTTACCAGCCTTAATTGCTTCCGCATCTTCTTTTTTCTTCGGAACCCAGATTCTACCATCGTTTCTTAAAGATTCAGACATCAATGTTAGTTTAGACTGATGATCTCCTGAAACCGGAATACAGGTAGGGTGTATTTGAGTAAAACAAGGGTTAGCAAAATACGCTCCCTTTTTATGTATTTTCCATCCGGCTGTAACATTACTTCCCATGGCATTGGTAGAAAGGAAAAATACGTTACCATATCCTCCTGAAGCAACAACGACAGCGTGAGCAGAATGTCTTTCTAATTCTCCTGTTACCAGGTTCCTGGCGATAATACCACGAGCTTTACCATCAACCTTAACGATATCCAGCATTTCATGCCTGTTGTAAGCTTTGATCTTACCACGATTTATCTGGCGGTTCATTGCGGAATAGGCTCCAAGCAATAGCTGTTGCCCCGTTTGTCCTTTAGCATAGAAAGTTCTAGATACCAAAACCCCTCCAAAAGAACGGTTATCTAACATGCCACCATATTCACGAGCGAAAGGTACTCCCTGTGCTACGCACTGGTCAATAATGCTTCCTGAAACTTCCGCAAGGCGGTAAACGTTGGATTCCCTGGAACGGTAATCACCACCTTTAATTGTATCGTAGAAAAGACGGTAAATAGAATCACCATCTCCCTGGTAGTTCTTTGCTGCGTTAATTCCTCCCTGAGCTGCAATAGAGTGAGCTCTACGTGGAGAATCCTGATAACAAAATGTTTTTACGTTGTAACCAAGTTCTGCAAGAGTTGCCGCAGCACTACCACCGGCAAGTCCTGTTCCAACCACAATAACGTCTATGTTACGTTTGTTAGCCGGGTTAACCAGGTCTATTTCATTTTTATGATTGGTCCACTTTTCTGCCAATGGGCCTTTAGGTGCATTAGATTCAAATATTCCCATAGCTTAAATTTTTTCTAGTACAAAGTGAATATAAAAAGGTATCACCGCGAATGCCAGAGGCACTAAAACGGCAAAGGCTAAACCTAACTTTCTAATAAACCCGTTGTATTTTGGATGATTAACTCCTAGTGACTGAAATCCGCTTGCGAACCCGTGAGACAGGTGAAAACCGATAGCCAGCATAGCAATAGCATATGCGATTGCCCAGATTAATCCGTACTGAGCATCCTGGAACGTCTTAATTGTTAATGTATAAAGGTCTTTTACTTCCTCGCCATTAGCAGTAGTATATACTGTTTCGTCAAGCCCACCAAATTTCATTTCTCCCCAGAACATGGTCATGTGAACAACGATAAATGCAAGAATGATCGTACCAAGTATTCCCATATTTCTGGAAGACCACATGGTGTTTGTTGAAGGTTTGAAATTTACATAACCCTGAGGTCTCGCCTTACGGTTATTGATAGTAAGCATCAACCCGTCAATAGCATGAAAAAGAATACTGATGTAAGTTAGGTAAGATAATACCTTAACCGCAGGATTGGTGGTCATGAATAATGCATATTCATTAAAAGTATCCCTTGCTCCTTCACTAACTGGAATAAGCAGTTGTAAATTTCCAATAAGATGTCCTACTAAAAACAGGCACAGAAAAAGGCCGGTGAAAGCCATCCAGTATTTTTTTGCCAATGATGACTTTAAAAGCGCAGATTTCGCCATAAATTTTTTGAATTATTTTGATAAAGTGCAGCAAAAATACGCTTCCTTCTAATTTTTAACAAACTTTGGAAGCCTTTTTAAAGCCTATTTAGAACTAATTTAAAGTACTTTATTATTTGTTGAATCTTTGAATTAGAGTTGCTTGAGCAAAATGCATTCTTTTTACGAAATTCTAATACCGATGTAGAATTTTCAAAAATGATTTGGCAAAAGCTTAACTGCCGTAATTGCTCATTTTTCGTAATTTTCAATTCAAGTAATCCCTACATGAAAGAAAATATAAAAGAAATTATAAGGTCTCTTTCTGAGACCTTTGAAGGAGGTCCATGGTACGGCAAATCGGTTATGAGAAAACTTGAAAATGTACCATATATCATAGGATATAAGTCCTGTGTTCCAGAATCTCATACTGTGGCTCAGATCGTAGGGCATTTGATCGCCTGGAAAAAATTTGCCGTGGAAAAGTTAAAAGGGAATAATGACTATTCACTTGAAATAGATACTAATGACGACTGGCCAAATATAGAGGTTCACTCTCAAAAAGAATGGGAGGAATTAAAAAGAGAACTGGTTGCTACCCAGGGTGAGATCTATGAATTATTGAATGAAAAAGAAGATGATTCTTTTCTGGAAGAAAAAGTAGACGGTAAAGATTATAATTTTGGATATCTACTAAAAGGCCTGGTTCAGCATGATATTTATCATATTGGCCAAATCGGTTTGATCGAAAGTCAGCTTAAGAAAAAAGAAATGGACTCGGGAGTTTTTAAATCATAGTAAACTGGATTTGTTGCATGGAATTTATAGACTACTACAAACTTTTAGAATTAGAAAGATCGGCGTCCAAGGCCGATATCAAAAAAGCTTACAGGAAGCTAGCCCGTAAATACCACCCTGACCTTAATCCTAACGATAAGGAAGCTCAGGCGAGATTTCAGCAGATCAACGAAGCTCATGAAGTTTTAAGTGATCCTGAAAAACGTAAGAAATACGATGAATACGGGAAAGACTGGCAGCATGCAGATCAATTTGAGCAGGCTAAAAAACAGCAGGCAGCTTCTGGTGGTTTTAGCCGGGGCTTTGGTGGAGGAGGCAGGCAGTCTTATTCGGGAAATTTTGATGACGATACATTTTCAGACTTTTTTGAACAGATGTTTGGCGGAAGGGCAAGAGCAGAAGGAGCGCATCGTGGCGCTCATTTTAAAGGACAGGATTTTAATGCAGAACTTCAGTTAAGACTTAGTGAAGTCCACGAAAGTAAAAAACATACACTTACCGTAAATGGCAAGAATATCAGGCTTACGATACCCGCTGGGGTAGAGAATGGGCAAACTATAAAAATCAAAGGCCATGGCGGTCCCGGAATTCAGGGAGGACCTAAAGGGGATCTTTACATCACTTTCAATATTTTGAACGATACTAACTTCCGCAGAGAAAAAGAAAATCTATATTCTACTGAAGAAATAGAGCTTACTACCGCGGTTCTTGGTGGCGAGATACAGGTTAATACGTTTGATGGAAAAGTGAAACTGAAGGTGAAGCCTGGAACCCAGAACAGTAGTAAAGTTAAATTAAAAGGAAAGGGATTTCCGAAGTATAAAAAAGAAGGGCAATTTGGAGATCTTATTATCACCTATGATATTAAGATCCCGGAAAATCTTACCGGTAAGCAGAAAGAATTATTTCAGGAACTTAAAAATACAGGAATATGAGAAATGAAGAGCTAATTCCTGCAGATGAAATTTGTGTGCGATACCAGGTTGAGCGGCAGTTTGTGAGTTCGCTATATGAAAGTGGGATCATTGAGATTGTCACTGTGCAGGAAACGGAGTACATACATTGTGATCATTTAGCCGAATTCGAAAAAATGATGCGCTTGCATAAAGAACTTGATATTAACCTGGAGGGCCTGGAAGCAATAAATCATCTGCTTAAGCAAATACAGGACCTGCAAAAGGATAATGTGCGATTGAAAAATAGGTTGGGACTTTATGAATAATTAAAGCCTTAGTGAATACAGCATAAGTTCGGCTGGATCTTCTGGCAGCCTGATCTTTTCCTTAAATTTGAATTCCAGTTTCTCCAGTAGTTTCCTGGAAGCTTTATTTTCCTCCAGGGTTATCGCGCTTAAATTGGTCAGCCCGAATTCGTCTTTTGCAGCTCTTTTTAAAGTGCTTGTAGCTTCAAATGCATAGCCCATATTTTCGTATTCAGGCAAAAAAGCAAATCCGATGTCTACCTCTTCCAGACCTTCACGATCAAATAAACCGCAGGTGCCAATTTTCACTCCGTCTTCTTTTTTGATGATAGTATTATTGGAAAAACCAAGTTTTTCGAGTTGAGGTAACATTCGGCTTACGATGTAATTTTCAGCATCTAGTGAAGATCTTACATTTCTATCCCCAATATACCTTAACCATTTGGGAGAATTCAATAGTTTATATATGAAATCTTTGTCTTCTATTGAAGTTGGTCTAATGATTAGTCTTCCTGTCTCGAATGCTTTATAAGATTTCATCTATTCTTTAAGGTTGCAAACATGAAATTATAATGATCTAAAATAGCAAATCCCGGTATCTCCTAAAATTTTAATTTCCTTTAATAGCTTTTGCGTTTAATTCCTTTAATTTTGAAAAAATTGAAAAGATTTATTTATGAAATATGACAGAATAGATTCGAAACTCTTTATAAAAAACCGCAAAAACTTCATGGATAAAATGAAGCCTAAAAGCCTTGCGGTTTTTAATTCAAATGATATTTATCCGATTGGTGCCGACAGTACAATGCCTTTTCAGCAAAACCGTGATATATTCTATTTAAGTGGGGTAGATCAGGATGAAAGTATTCTAGTATTATTTCCGGATGCACCTGAAGAAAAGCACCGGGAGATCCTTTTCTTAACAGAAACCAATGAACATATTGCAGTTTGGGAAGGAGCTAAGCTTAATAAAGATGATGCTTTTGAAGTAAGCGGAATTAAGACTGTTTACTGGATGAAAGATTTTGAAAAGATCTTTTTTGAGGTCATGACCCAATGTGAAACAGTTTATTTGAATACAAATGAACATTACAGAGCAAATCATGCTACCGAAACAAGGGATGATCGTTTTATAAAATGGTGTAAGGAGAAATATCCTGCGCATCAGGTGGCTAAGGCAAACCCAATTCTACAAAGATTACGTTCAGTAAAAGATCCTATTGAACTGGATCTTATGCAAAAGGCGTGTGATATTACTGAAAAAGCTTTTAGAAGAACCCTGAAGTTCGTTAAACCTGGAGTTTGGGAATATGAAATAGAAGCAGAATATTACCATGAGATGATAAGAAACCGTTCAAAAGGCTTTGCTTATACTCCAATTATCGCCAGTGGTAATAATGCGAACGTTTTACATTATATAGAGAACAGGCATCAATGTAAAGAAGGCGATCTTATTCTTTTAGATACCGGGGCAGAATATGCTAATTACTCCAGTGACCTTAGTAGAACAATTCCAGTATCTGGTAGATATACAGACAGACAGAAGCAAGTATACAACGCGGTTAATAAAGTTAAGAACGAAGCCACAAAATTACTTGTTCCTGGTACAATGTGGAAAGAATACCATGTGGAGGTCGGGAAAATGATGACTTCAGAATTGATAGATCTGGGATTACTGGATAAAGCAGATGTTCAGAACGAAGATCCAGACTGGCCAGCCTACAAAAAGTATTTTATGCACGGAACTTCACATCATATTGGTCTTGATACTCATGATTATGGAATTTTGACTGAACCAATGCAGGCTAACCAGGTATTCACAGTAGAGCCGGGGATCTACCTTCCAGATGAAGGTTTCGGGATTAGACTTGAGGATGACGTGGTGATCCAGGAAAAAGGAGAACCTTTCAATTTAATGAGAAATATACCTATAGAAATTGAGGAGATAGAAGATATCATGAATTCTTAATTATTTCGGATTTAAAGAAAATTTAAACTTCAATATTTGCCGCGAATTCTGGAATTTCTTTTCCTGGATTCGCGGTTTTTTTATTAATACAATGAGCGAGATAACATTTAAAGGAGCAAAGATTTTTTACAGTATATATGGAATGGGAAAAAAAGTTCCACTAATATTATTACACGGATTTTTAGAGGACTCTTCAATCTGGGATCCCATTGTTAAGGAACTTCAAAATGAACGGCAGGTAATTTGCATTGATTTACCCGGTCATGGAAAGTCGGAAGGAATTGCCGGAATACATACTATGAGTTTGATGGCTTTAGCTATTAGGGAGGTGCTTACAAACCTTGGAATAAAGGAGTTTAGCGTTGCCGGTCACAGTATGGGAGGTTATGTGAGTTTGGAATTGCTTAAGATTTTTCCTATGATAATAAAGAGCGTGATGTTGATAAATTCAACACCAATTGAGGATACTGTAGAAAAGCAGGAAATACGAGATAGATCTGTTAAACTGGTTGGGGAAAATAAGGAAGCCTATATAAGTATGGCGATCTCTAATCTGTATTCTGAAGAAAGCAAAGAGAAATTATCTTCAGAAATAGAGAATTTGAAGTCCCGGGCAGTTGAAATGAGAACTGAAAATGTACAGGCAGCTCTAAATGGTATGAAAATTCGTACGAATTATTTAGAGGAACTTAAAAGGTTTTCGGGACAGAAGATCGTCGTAGCTGGAAAAGTGGATCCGATATTGGATGTTAATGAGTTACAAAGAGTTTCGGAAGGATGTGACTGTGATTTTTATATACTGAAAAACGGACATAATTCTTATATGGAAGCTCCAGTAGATTTAACAGAAAAGATGCATTTTATCGATTAATTAACGCTTTTTGTCGAACCATTAACTTTTTTTTATAATTTAGTAACCTAGAAACCAGAAATTTAACCTTATATGAAAAAAGCTAACCCTACTTTGTTTTCATTTGCCAAGGTTTATTGCAGTCTTTTTGGACATCGATTAAGGGTGTCAAAAAACATTACCAATCATGTACATGAGTATCAATGTAAGAAGTGTGGCATGGAAATGACAGATACTGCCGATGGACTTTTGGCAAGGCTCACCCCAAAATTCAAGGAAACCAATGCATACCTTGCGAAAATACATAGAAGACGCAAGAGGGTATTTCTTGCAAAGGCCTCTTAATCTTCTTTGTTTTCCATAGAATTCCAGCCCCTGGCGATTAATGGTAATTTTTGATTGGCTCGCGTGACAAGATGCATGCCTTCATTTTCTTCAGTCATATGGCCTATCACCGTTAAATGTGGATTTCCTTTAATTTTATCAAAATCATCCTGTGAAATTGTGAATAGTAATTCATAATCTTCACCACCACTTAACGCGATCATCGTGCTGTCAATTTCAAATTCCTCACAAACTGAAATTACCGCGGGATCTAAAGGAATCTTTTCCTCGAAAAGGTTTGCTCCTAACTTAGAGCTCTTGCAAAGGTGTATCACTTCAGAAGATAGTCCGTCGCTAATGTCTATCATAGATGTTGGTAAAACATCCAGGTCTTTTAAAAGTGGCGGAATGTCTTTTCTCGCTTCAGGCTTTAATTGTCTTTCAATCAAATAAGTATATTGATCAAGGTCAGGTTGAGAATTCGGGTTTGCTTTAAAAACTTCTTTTTCTCTTTCCAGAACCTGCAATCCCATATAGGCTGCACCAAGATCTCCAGTTAGCACCAGTAGATCGTTAGCTTTTGCTCCGTCTCTGTAGACGATGTCTTCTTTTTCTGCCATTCCAAGGGCAGTAATACTAATCATTAGCCCGGAAGTGGAAGATGTGGTGTCACCACCAATCACATCTACATTATACATTTTTGCGGCTAGTTGAATTCCTGCATATAATTCTTCCAGAGCCTCTACAGGGAAACGGTTGGAGACAGCGAAAGAAACAGTGATCTGGGTTGCTGTAGCATTCATGGCATAAATGTCTGAAAGATTAACCATCACAGCTTTGTATCCAAGATGTTTCAAAGGCATGTAAGCGAGGTCAAAGTGAACACCTTCAACCAGAAGATCTGTACTTACTAATGTCTGCTTATTTTCAAAATTTAGAACCGCAGCATCATCGCCAATGGCTTTGATAGTAGATTCTAACTTAGGGCTAAAACCTTTGGTTAAGTGGTCTATTAAACCAAATTCGCCTAATTCTGAAAGGTTTGTCTTGCTTTCCTGACTATTCTCAAACATGCAATTGAATTTTAAAACGCAAAAGTACGATTATAAAATTCAATGAGGAAGAATGTGTTAAAAGGTTTAAGAGGTGTGAAAGCTATAGTTTCCTGGGTTAAACCGGGCTTGATTTTTTGATTGACTAGCTTTATATCTCAATTCTTAAAACATATGCTTAGTCTATGGTAAAACACATGCTTTGTAGTATATTTGTGCCCAATTTAGAATTAATCTTTATAACTTATGATTAAAGTTAGCGAAGAGGCTAAAAAGAAAATTTCTGCTCTAATGACCGAAGGCGGTTTCAATGCTGAAGCCGACTATGTTCGTGTTGGTGTAAAGAGTGGAGGTTGTTCTGGTTTGTCTTATGAATTAAATTTTGATAAAAGCCAGGCTGAAGGCGATAAGGTCTTCGAAGACAATAATGTAAAGATTGTTGTTGATAAGCGCAGCGTTCTTTATCTAGCCGGCACCATTCTGGAATATTCCGGTGGTTTAAACGGTAAGGGTTTTGTTTTTAATAACCCCAATGCGCAAAGAACCTGTGGATGCGGTGAAAGTTTTTCACTGTAATAGATTCAGAATTCTGAATTTAAAATTCAAGATTAGAAATTGTAGATGAGTAAAATTGAAAATTTTGAAGATCTTGAAATTTGGCAGAAAGCCAGATAAATTTGTAATAAAATCTTTGAAATTCGGAAAAGAACTCAGTTAAAGTCAGATTACCGACTTTATGATCAGATAAATGCTTCTTCTGGTTCTATTATGGACAATATTGCAGAAGGGTTTGAAAGAAATGGGAATAAAGAGTTTATTCAATTTCTGTCAATTGCAAAGGCATCATGCGGTGAAACCCGATCCCAATTGTATAGAATCTCTGATCGGAAATACATTGAGGATACTGATTTTGAGATGTTATTGAATGAATTGAAAAGTCTGAGTATGCGAATAGGAGGTTTCATAAGTTATTTGCAGAAAAGTGATTTTAAAGGCAGTAAGTTCAAATAATTTTGAATTTTAAACCTTAAACTTTGAATTAAGAAACATGGCATATACTGAAGACGATTTAAAGAAAGAGCTCGAAACCAAAGAGTATGAGTATGGATTTTATACAGATATAGAATCTGATACTTTTCCTGTGGGCTTGAACGAGGATATCGTGCGAGCAATTTCTAAAAAGAAGGAAGAACCTGAATGGATGACGGAATGGCGTTTAGAGGCATACCGTGCCTGGGAAGATATGATCGAGCCAGAATGGGCTAATGTGAAATATCCAAAACCAGATTTCCAGAATATTTCTTATTACTCGGCACCGAATAAAAAGCCGAAATATGAGAGTTTAGATGAGGTAGACCCGGAATTGCTGGATACCTTTAAGAAACTCGGTATTTCCCTTGATGAACAAAAGAAACTTGCAGGTGTAGCGGTAGATGTGGTAATGGATTCAGTTTCTGTAACCACAACTTTCAAAAAAACACTGGCGGAAAAAGGAATTATTTTCTGTTCAATTTCTGAAGCGATCAAGGAGCATCCAGAACTGGTGAAGAAATACTTAGGAACAGTAGTACCTAAAAAAGACAATTTTTATGCTGCTTTAAATTCAGCAGTATTTAGTGACGGATCTTTCTGTTACATACCTAAAGGAGTTCGTTGCCCAATGGAGCTTTCAACTTACTTTAGAATTAACCAGGCTGGTACAGGGCAGTTCGAAAGAACCCTTGTAGTTGCAGATGAGGATAGTTATGTAAGTTACCTGGAAGGTTGTACTGCACCTTCCCGTGATGAAAATCAACTTCACGCCGCGGTAGTGGAACTTGTTGCTTTAGATGGTTCAGAGATCAAATATAGTACGGTTCAAAACTGGTTTCCTGGAAATAAAGAAGGTAAAGGAGGAGTTTTCAATTTCGTGACTAAAAGAGGGATTTGTGAAGATAATGCAAAGATCTCCTGGACACAGGTTGAAACTGGTTCGGCAGTAACCTGGAAATATCCTAGTTGTATCTTAAAAGGTGATAATTCTGTTGGAGAATTTTATTCTATCGCTGTGACCAATAACTGGCAGCAGGCAGATACCGGAACTAAAATGATCCACCTTGGGAAGAATACCAAGAGTACAATAATTTCAAAAGGTATTTCCGCAGGACAATCTCAGAATTCTTATCGTGGTCTTGTTCAAATAAATGGACGGGCGCATAATGCGAGAAACTTTTCACAATGTGATTCCCTTTTAATGGGTAATAAATGTGGAGCTCATACTTTCCCATATATCGAGGTTAAGAACAAATCGGCTCAGGTGGAGCACGAAGCGACGACCAGTAAGATAGGGGAAGACCAGATATTTTATTGTAATCAACGTGGCATAGATACTGAGAAAGCCATCGCATTAATTGTGAATGGATTCAGTAAAGAAGTGTTGAATAAATTACCAATGGAGTTCGCTGTTGAGGCTCAAAAATTACTTGAAATTTCACTTGAAGGTTCAGTTGGATAATTAAACCAGAAGTGAGATCTGTTATGAAGAAGTTATTGGGATTACTGATGTTAAGTTTAGCTCTTTTCTCCTGTCAGGATGATGAAAGAAAAGATCTAATGGATCAGCCGGAAACTGAAAAAGTTCCGGATAGTATTGAGGTCCTGGAAGGCAATTTTGTCTATACGGCAGATGCTGCAGTGATTAGAGGGGAGAATTTTGTTTATGGAGTGACTCTGGACTCAATGTCTACCGTGCTTTCAGAAAAAATTTCACCTTTAAAATTTGATGATTTCGACATGGTTCCGGTAAAAGTGAAAGCTAAGATTTTACCGAATCCGTCTCAGGAAGGTTGGGAAGAAGTAATTGAGATTCGAGAAATTCTTGAAGTCCCAGGCCTTAAAAAAGTTTCAGATACTATAGAAGACTAAAAAAGAAAAATTAATCCATCTACCGAAAGGTAGATTCAGAATTGATAAACATGCTTAAAATAAAGAATTTACACGCTAGCATAGAAGGTAAAGAAATCCTTAAGGGTATTAACCTTGAGATAAATCCTGGGGAAGTTCACGCAATCATGGGACCTAACGGATCTGGGAAAAGTACTTTATCTTCAGTGATCGCAGGAAGGGAAGAATATGAAATGACCGATGGAGAGATCATTTTTGAAGGAGAAGATCTTAATGATATGGACCCTGAAGTGAGAGCTCATAAAGGAGTGTTCTTATCTTTTCAATATCCTGTGGAGATTCCAGGTGTTTCCGTAACTAACTTTATTAAAACGGCTATCAACGCTAATCGTAAAGCTCACGGGAAAGAGGATATGCCGGCAAATGAAATGCTGAAGGTGATTCGTGAGAAATCTGAAATGCTGGAAATAGATAGAAAATTCCTTTCTCGTTCTCTTAACGAAGGATTTTCTGGAGGAGAGAAAAAGCGTAACGAGATCTTCCAGATGGCAATGCTAGAGCCTAAGCTGTCAATTCTTGATGAAACAGATTCAGGATTGGATATCGATGCTCTTAAGATTGTTGCTAATGGGGTAAACAAGCTGCGAACTGAAAATAATGCTGTAATGCTTATTACTCACTACCAGAGATTATTGAATTATATCGTACCAGATTTTGTTCATGTATTGGTAGATGGTAAGATCGTGAAATCTGGAGGAAAAGAGCTTGCTCATGAACTAGAAGAAAGAGGTTACGATTGGGTAAAGGAAGGAGCAGTTTAAATAATTCAAAATTCTGAATTCATTTTCCGGATAAGGAAGAGCCTGAATTTTAAATTTTGAACTTGAAATTGAAAAAAATGGAATTAAAAGATAAATTAATCTCATCGTTTTTAGCCTTTGAAGAAGGGTTGGATCCAGATTCTAATCTGGATAGCTTAAGAAATGAAGCTATCAAGGATTTTGAAAACCTTGGTTTTCCGAATAAAAAAGATGAGAACTGGAAATATACTTCGCTAAATTCTGTGTTGAAGCACGACTACAGTGTTTTCCCAAAGAAAGAGGATGCGATCGAGTATCGTGATATCAAGAAGTATTTGATCCACGATATAGATACTTATGATCTTGTATTTATCGATGGAATTTTCTCTTCTCACCTGTCACAAACAACACATGATAATATTGATGTTTGTTTGATGTCTTCGGCTTTGAATAAGGATAAGTATCGTCCGGTGATCGATAACTATTATAATAAGATAGCACCTAAATCTGGACTTAATTCTTTAAATACTGCTTTCGCAAGGGAAGGGGCTTATATTCATATTCACAAGAATAAGCTTACAGATAAGCCTATACAGATAATTAATTTCGCGACAGGAAATGAATCATCTCTTTTGCTACAACCAAGGAATCTAGTGGTGGTAGATGAGAATTCTCATGTGCAGATCATAGAGAGGCATCAAAGTCTTACAGATCATCCTGTACTTACCAACTCGGTAACCGAAATTTTTGCAGACAGGAGAGCGATCGTGGATTATTACAAGATCCAGAATGATAATAGTGCTGCTTCATTGATAGACAACACTTATATCGAGCAAAAGGATGAAAGTAATGTGTCTGTGCACACTTTTTCATTTGGAGGAAAGCTAACGCGTAATAACCTTAACTTTTATCAGAAAGGTGAACGTATAGATTCCACCATGAAAGGTGTAACCATCATTGAAGATAAGCAGCATGTAGATCATAATACCTTGGTTCATCATATACAGCCTAACTGTGAAAGTCACCAGGATTATAAAGGGATCTTTGGTGATAGCTCAACCGGAGTTTTTAATGGAAAGGTAGTGGTAGAAAAAGAAGCACAGAAGATTAATGCCTATCAGTCTAATAACAACATATTAGCAGATGATAAGGCGACGATCAATTCTAAGCCACAGCTAGAGATCTTTGCTGATGATGTTAAATGTAGTCATGGTTGTACCATTGGTCAGTTGGATGAAGAAGCTCTATTTTATCTACAGTCAAGGGGTATTCCTAGAAAAGAAGCTCGTGGACTTATGATGTATGCTTTTGCCAATAATGTACTGGAAAGCGTTAAGATCCCTGAAGTTAAGAAAAGGATCAATAAGCTAATCGCTTCTAAGTTAGAGGTCGATCTAGGCTTTAATCTCTAATATAAATTCAAAAAAACATAAAGGATGAGTCAGCAAACTCAGGCTAAAACTTTTGAGGTTGAAAAGATCCGTAAGGATTTTCCAATTCTTAACCGTGAGGTTAATGGCTATCCTTTGGTTTATTTTGATAATGCGGCCACAGCCCAGACACCTACGCAGGTTATGGATGCGATCGTAGATTACTATTCAAATTACAACGCTAATATTCATAGAGGCGTTCACTCCCTGTCTCAGGAAGCTACAGATAAATATGAGCAAGCCAGGATCAAGATCCAGAAGCATTTTAATGCAAAAAATGCTCACGAGATCATATTTACTTCGGGAACAACTCATGGGATTAACCTGGTAGCTAGCGGCTTTTCTTCCATTCTAAAAGAAGGGGATGAGATTCTGGTTTCGGCCATGGAGCATCACTCTAATATTGTGCCCTGGCAAATGCTTTGTGAAAAGACAGGAGCTCAACTTAAAGTAATCCCTATGGATCAAAAAGGAGAGCTGGTTTATCCAGAATTTGAAAAACTTATTAGTTCAAAAACAAAGCTGGTTTTTTTAAATCATGTTTCTAATGCTCTGGGTACGGTAAATCCTATCAAAAGGATTATTGATAAAGCTCATGAAAATGAAGCAGCAGTGCTGATAGACGGAGCCCAGGCGGCACCTCATATCAAGGCTGATGTACAAGAGCTAGACGTAGATTTTTATGTGGTTTCTGCGCATAAAATGTGTGGGCCAACCGGCGTTGGAATTCTCTACGGGAAAGAAGAGTGGCTGGAGAAACTTCCTCCTTACCAGGGTGGAGGTGAAATGATCGCCACAGTTTCTTTCGAAAAAACGACTTATGCAGGTCTGCCGCATAAGTTTGAAGCGGGAACCCCAAATATTTGTGGCGGAATAGCTTTTGGAGCGGCTATAGATTATATGAATGCTATTGGTTTTGAAACTATAGCACATTATGAGCATGAGCTTCTTGAGTATGCTACAATGAAACTTAAAGAAATAGAGGGTATGCAGATCTACGGTGAAGCTGCCGAAAAGACTGCGGTGATCTCTTTTAATATTGCAGGCTTGCATCCGTATGATATTGGTACTCTTGTAGACAAAATGGGTATTGCAGTACGTACAGGACATCATTGCGCACAGCCAATTATGGATTTTTTCAAAATTCCAGGGACCGTGAGAGCTTCATTTTCGTTCTACAATACTTTTCACGAGATCGATTTGTTTATTGAAGCAGTGAAAAAAGCTAAAATGATGCTTCAATAAAGTTACTTCCACCTAATAAATTCTTTTTATTTAAAATTTTAACATCCTCATCGAGCCGACGTATGTACTGGTTTTATCGATGAAATACCTGTTTGGTTTAAATTTTCATCATTGTTTGGTTAAGGAATGCTTAAAACTTTGGCTATATTCGGCGTGTATTTTTTGATAAATCACTCGAAATAGTGCCAAATATTCTAAACAAAAACCAAACATTTAGAAAGTCGGTAATAGTATTTTTTTTGGCCAATACATCAATCTATTATCTGACGGAAAAACAATTTTTTAACCCTAAAACTTTTTTAATGAAAAGAATTTACTTACTGGCTTCGGCCCTGACTCTGGTTTTCGCTTCCTGTCAGAAATCTTCGGAAGAAACGATCGATGATACTCTAGTCGCAGAACAGGAAACTCTTGCTATAGCTGCAGACCAATGTGGTACGATGGGAGTCCTGGAAGAGAAAATGGCCGAAAATCCTGAACTCGCACAGAAAATGGCCGCTGTAGAAAAGCATACCGAAGAAGCAATAGAAAGAGGATTAACTAAACGTCTTGCTGCAGATGGCAAAATTGAAATTCCAATTGTTTTCCATGTTCTTTACAATGCTGCTAGCGAGAATATTCCACTTTCTCAATTGGAAGATCAGGTGACAGCTTTAAATGAAGATTTTAGTCTTAATAACCCTGGAAGAAATTCTATACCAGCTGAGTTTGCTGCTGTGGAGGCAAATGTTGGTGTTCGTTTCGTACTTGAAGACGTTATTCGAGTTAAAACTAAGAAGCGTCAATGGAGACCAGACGATAGCATGAAATTTTCTTCAAGTGATGGGTCTGATGTTGTAAACCCACAGGAATTCCTTAATATCTGGGTGGTAGGTAACATGCCATACCGTGGAGGAAACATTCTTGGTTATGCTCAATTCCCTGGAGGAAGCTGGGCTACAGATGGGGTTGTAATGGATCACAGATTCACGGGAACTACTCAGTATTCTACTGGTAGAACTGCAACTCATGAAGTTGGTCACTGGTTGAACCTACGCCACATTTGGGGTGACGGTGGCTGTGGAGCTACAGATTACGTAGCAGATACACCAGATTCTGATGCTGCTTCTAGAGGATGTCCTTCTTATCCAACTGTAAACTGTGGTACTGCAGATATGACTATGAATTTCATGGATTATTCTGATGACCCATGTCTTAATATGTTTACTGAAGGCCAGAAGTCAAGAATGCTTAGTGTATTTGCTAACGGAGGTTTCCGTGCGACAATGGCTGACTAATTGTTTCAGTTAATAAAATTTAAAAGAGGCACCCTTGTGGTGCCTTTTTTTGTAATATGTACCTATAAATTATACGATTATGAGAATTACTTTTTTAGCTCTTTTTATATTTCTGTTTTCTGAAAATGACTGTTCCAACCAGGAAGTAAGCAATACCGAGTCTTTCTCCTACGAAACCTTTACCAGGGGTTCTTCGACAATGTACACTGTAACTCCTGAAGGGATAAAAGTTAAAAGTACAGGTCTAAATGCTAAGGAGGATTCTAATAGCATTACTGAAGAAGAATGGAAATCTTTACTGAATCGTCTGGAAGAAATAAATGCTTCAGAAATGAGCAAACTTAAAGCTCCATCAGATGACAGAGCATCAGACAGGGGTTTGCATGCGATTTTAAGTGTACGTAAGAATGATACAATATATAAGACTAATTCATTTGATCATGGAAACCCTCCCACTGAAGTACAGCCATTAGTTGAGGCTATCTTAAGATTGGCAGAAAATGTTGAATAGCACTTCTTCTTATTGTACTTTTGCGTAAAATTGAAATATGACGATTCAGGAAAAACAACAGGAAGTAGTAGATGAGTTTTCAATGTTCGATGACTGGATGCAGCGCTATGAATATATGATAGAGCTTGGAAAATCATTACCTCTTATTGATGAGAAATACAAGATCGATGAGAACCTGATCAAAGGTTGTCAAAGTCGAGTATGGGTTCATGCTGAACTTGAGGGTGATAAACTTGCTTTTACTGCAGATAGTGATGCTATTATTACTAAAGGTATTGTTGCTATTCTTATCAGGGTATTTTCTAATCAGCATCCTTCACAGATCATTGAAGCTGACACCAAATTTATTGATGAGATTGGGTTGAAAGAACATCTTTCTCCAACTCGTGCCAATGGATTGGTAAGTATGATCAAACAACTAAAAATGTATGCTGTAGCATATCAAACGCAATTGAATTAAGATGGAAAAAGAAATCAATACACAGGAATTGGGAGAAAAGATCGTTACTGTTCTTAAGACGATCTACGATCCTGAGATCCCTGTAGATATATATGAGCTTGGGCTTATTTATGATGTGATGGTGAGCACAGATTACGACGTTAAAATATTAATGACTCTTACCACACCTAACTGTCCGGTAGCTGAAACTCTGCCTTTGGAGGTTGAAGAAAAAGTTAAATCCCTGGACATGGTAAAAGATGCTGAAGTGGAGATCACCTTTGATCCACCATGGAGTCAGGATCTTATGAGTGAAGGCGCGAAGCTTGAACTGGGTCTTTTATAAATTATAATTATGGCGGAAGAGATAATAAATCGGGTCGCTAATAGTAAACTGATAACCTTTAATCTTGAGGACCATTATCCTCAAGGTCAAAGGTTAATATTTGACCTGAGTAAGTGGTTATTTGAAGGCTTCGTATTAAAGGAAAAAGATTTTAGAGATCAGGCTAAAGAACATGACTGGTCGCAATATCAGGATAAATTTATAGCTTTAAACTGTTCCTCAGATGCTATTGTGCCTGCATGGGCCTATATGCTTATAACAACCTATCTGGAACCCTATGCTAAAAAAGTGGTAATAGGAGATCTTGAAAATCTGGAGAGTCATCTTTATCAGGATGTGATAGAGCGCCTAGACGTAAAAGATCTTAAAGACAGAGCTGTAATTATAAAGGGTTGTTCACATAAGCCTGTGCCAAAAAATGCTTATATTTTCCTAATCAAAAAGCTCCAGCCTGTTGTGAAAAGCCTGATGTATGGTGAAGCATGCTCATCAGTTCCTTTATATAAACAACCAAAAAAATAAAAATGAAAAAAACTTTACTACTCGCTTTTTCATTGCTGCTAAGCACAGGATTAGCATTTTCACAGGAAGAAGAAACAGATACCATTCCCAATGGATGGAAGAAAGAAGGAAATATTCAACTCCTTTTTAACCAGTCAGCTTTTAATAAAGAATGGACAGGTGGAGGAACTTCAAGCATTGCCGGTAACCTCTCTGTAGATTATCAGTTTAATTACAAAATGGACGATTTTACCTGGAATAATAGAATTTATGGTAATTATGGTCTTACTAAGGTAAAGGATGACGAATTTACACGGAAGACAAGTGACCGGTTGGAATTAAATTCGATCGCTGGTAAACAGATCCAGGAGTCAAATTGGTATTATTCCTGGTTTTTGAATTTCAGAACCCAGTTCGCTAAAGGATATGAGTTTAGTGAAGATGCAGATACTGGAGAAACTATTCGAACTGAGATTTCAGATTTTATGTCTCCGGCCTATTTACAAACCGGTCCCGGTATCATGTGGAAAAAGAATGACGATCTGTTTTTCAACTTTGCTCCGGCCACGGCCAGGTTCATTTTTGTAGATAAAGATTTTACGAGTGGTCCCGGATATATTGATGGCGACTATTTTGGAGTAGACGAAGGTGAATCTATGAGATTTGAATTGGGAGCCTCACTTAGTGGATATTCAAAATATGAGATAATGGAGAATGTTGCTATGGAACATACCCTTTCTCTTTATTCTAATTATCTGGATAAACCGGGTAACATCGATATAGATTATCTGCTTAATGTAGAAATGGGAATAAATGATTATCTGTCTGCAAATCTTGTATTCCAAGCGGTTTATGATGATAATGCCGTGGGAGCATTTCAGATTAGAGAAGTATTTGGTTTAGGGATCAATTTCGGATTCTAATACAGACCTTTTATAATATTTAAAAGGCTCGCTTAATTTAGCGGGCCTTTTTCAGTTAAATTTTTGTTGAAGTATTTCTAGTTTTAAACTGGTAGCTTTCTATTGATTACCTTTGTACATATGATTGAAAAGACCGATTTATCTTACGAAAGAACTGTTCTGGTTGGGATCGTAACCAAAGATCAGGATCAGGAAAAACTGGAGGAATATCTGGACGAGCTGGAATTCCTTACATATACCGCCGGAGGGGAGGTTATAAAGACATTTTCACAACGTTTAGATCGTCCAGATCCAAAGACTTTTATAGGTTCAGGGAAGATGAACGATGTAAAGGAATTTGCAGATGAAAATGATATTGGAGCAGTGATCTTTGATGATGAACTTTCTCCAGCGCAGCAAAAGAATATTGAAAAGATCCTGAAATGTAAGATCCTGGATAGAACCGGTCTTATCCTGGATATTTTTGCCCAGCGAGCTAAAACAAGTTATGCCAGGACTCAGGTTGAACTAGCACAATACGAATACCTTTTACCAAGGCTTGCCGGGATGTGGACTCACCTTGAGAGACAACGTGGTGGTATTGGTATGCGTGGTCCCGGTGAGACAGAGATCGAGACCGACCGTAGGATCGTTCGTGACAAGATCTCCCTGCTTAAAAAGAAACTGGAAACGATAGACCGCCAAATGGAAGTTCAGCGAGGAAATCGTGGACAATTAGTTCGTGTGGCTCTGGTAGGATATACCAATGTTGGTAAGTCAACACTTATGAATGTCATAAGCAAAAGTGAAGTTTTTGCTGAGAATAAACTATTTGCAACACTGGATACAACAGTTAGAAAGGTTGTTATACGCAATTTGCCGTTTCTGCTTAGTGATACGGTAGGATTTATTAGAAAGTTGCCTACACAGCTTGTAGAGTCGTTCAAATCAACTTTAGATGAGGTAAGAGAAGCAGATCTTTTGCTTCATGTGGTGGATATCTCACATCCTAATTTTGAAGATCATATAGATTCCGTTAATCAGATCCTTACCGAGATTAAAACTTTGGGTAAACCTACGATCATGGTATTCAATAAAATTGATGCTCATGAACCTGAGGTTATCGAAGAGGATGATCTAATCACTGAAAAAACTTCAGCTCACTATACCTTAAAGGAATGGAAAAAGACCTGGATGAATAAAGTGGGAGATAATGCCATTTTCATTTCAGCTTTAAATAAAGAGAATATGGAAGATTTTCGCAAGAAGGTTTACGAGGCGGTTCGCCAAATTCATATTACCAGGTTTCCTTATAACAACTTCCTGTACCCGGAATATGACAAATACGGGGAACAGAAAGAATAGCTCAATAAACTTTTAATTGAAATTCATCGCAATCTTTTTAAATTTATGAGGAACAAAAAATTATAAATCATGAAAAGATTGCTTATACTTTCAGTTCTACTATTTACCACTGGTGTTTTTGCTCAAACGCTGGAAGGTTCCTGGAAACTTGTTGAGAAAAATGGTAGTTCTATTACAAAAGAAGAAGTGGTGAGGATCTACCAGGATAATTATTTTGCCGAAGGCGCTAAAAAAACTGGAACGAATGCATTTCTTTGGGCCCTGGGAGGTGAATATACTACCGATGATTATTCAGAAATGATGGACTTTAATACAAAGTCTCCAGAAAAGATAGGGGAAGTTTCTAATCTTAAATTAAGCTTTGCAGGGGACCAAAAAATCATAATCAATAGTGAGAAAGGATCAGAAACCTGGGAAAGAATTTCAGATAGCGAGAATGCTTTGAACGGCAATTGGGTCATCACTGGAAGAGAAAGAAATGGGGAGATGAATAAGATGAAACCCGGGGACCGCAGAACCATAAAGATCCTTAGTGGAGATAGATTTCAATGGGTGGCTTTCAATTCTGCTACCAGGGATTTTATGGGTACAGGTGGGGGAACCTATTCCGCCGAAAATGGAAAATATATAGAGCAAATTGAATTCTTTTCCAGGGATGATAGCCGGGTAGGAGCAAAGTTAAACTTCAATTTTGAAGTTAAAGACGGTGAATGGCATCACTCCGGCAAAAGTTCTAAAGGAGATCCTATATACGAGATCTGGTCACCCTATGCTGACGCATATTCCAAATAGTTACCAGATACTTTTTGAAAATTCGAGGTTAAGTACTTTACTGATCTTTTCAGAACTAATTTTTTTCCCTTTAGATGGCTGTGAATGGTCAAATTCCGGAACTTCAAAATTTCTTTCTCTAGCAATACGAGTATAATATTCTTTTTTCGAAGGGTGCTCCGGATATACCAGGTTCCAAACAGAATTATCTTTTTCTTTTTCAATAAGTTTACAAACTGCAGCGATGCAGTCTTCCTTATGCACAAGATTTACGGGCGCTTCTGGATTACTAATTCCGGTTTTTCCAGATAGGTATTTAACCGGATGTCTCTCAGCACCTATAAGACCGCCAAACCTGATTATGGAAGCATTGAACTTTTCATTATTTAAAAACAATAATTCCACATTTCTTAGTTGAACAGCGATATTATTGGAGTTGTCTATATCTGCTTCTTCATCATATACCGGGTAATCCTCTGTATCCTGATAAACCGAAGTTGAGCTGGTGAAAATGACCTTCTTTAAATAGGAATTTTCTATATGTGGAATTAACTTTTTGATCTTCTTTAAAAAATTAACCTCCGGATTTTTCCTTAATCCCGGTGGAATGTCTAAAATAAGAATGTTTGTGCCTGCAAGAAATGATCGTATATCTCCCTGGATCCCTTTCTCAAAAAGCTTGATAGAATAAGGAACTATCCCTGCTGACCGTACTTCCTGCATCCTTTCCATACGGGTTACCGAGCCTCTTACCTCATGATTTTCTTCACGAAGCCTTTTTCCCAGTTCCATCCCTAACCATCCGCATCCTAATATCGATATCTTCATTCTTCTATTTTATTCTTATTGTCTTCTTTAAAATCGTTGCGTCATTTAATACAAAAGGCCGTGGGATCATCTCCTCAGGGCGCTCTTTTACTTTCAAGAGTTCATTGCCAACTAGATCATAAGCAGATTCGTAAAGTACAAATTCTGGCTTATCGCCTTTTTTAATACTGAATTCTATTCTTAAGGTATCCTGGTTAGAGGCGTAATAGGTTAATAATCGTTCTTTCCATCGTCTTTTAAACATATGAAAAGGATTTTCACCAAGATATACTTCTTCAGCTTCTAAACCATTAACCCTGAATTCTTCAAAATCCACATCCTTGATCTCGAACAATTCCATTTTATTGATCGGTCTGTTCGGTGCTATTTTCAGTCGATAACTTTCGTTATTCAGACTGTCCAGACCTGTATTTTCAATAGTAATACCGGGTTCCGGAATATTTATGAAAGGAGCTTCCGCCTTATAAGTAAAAGCACTTCCATACTTACTGCTAAAATTGGATTCTGTATGAGAACTTTCCTGTGCATTTTCACCAAAATACTCAGAGGTCCAGCCATCGATCATTCTGTCGTAAGAATACCAGTAGGAAGTATTTTTATCCTGATCCTGAATATATACAAGACTATTTGGTTTCGGCCTTTCTATGCTGAAATCTGAATAATAATGCGCGATGAATATAAGAACATTAAATGTTAGAAAACAAAGAACCGCGAAGGATTTTAATCGCCTGAAATAGCCAAAAAGTGGTAAGAAAAGGCTGAAAAGTAAACTTATAAGTATTCCGCTGGCAAAAAGTAATTTTAACCCAAGTGCAACCGGAAGACTCCATATAAATGGCAGGAGTATAAAAATTGCAGGGTACGAAAGTAAAACCATCAATATCCTGTTCGGTTTTTCCTGGCGTATCATGATAAATAGCTGAAGCAGTCCGAAATATACCGGAATGATAAAATAGGAAGCCCCTTTCAAATAAACCGATAATAGGGCACATAATGCCAGCCATAGCGCTATGGGTGCTACGAATACCGAAGCAGTTCTCAGGCTACGTCTAAGCAGATGATAGATCATAAAACAGACCGAAAGAGCAAGGAAAATGGAAAGCGCAATATAATAATAGCCATTATAGGTAAAGCCCTGTTCCATTTCAGAATACTCAGGATATATGAAAAGACAGAATTTCCAGAAAGCCCAGACCAGCAGTCCCGAAAGGCTAACACTTAATAAAAGCGGGATAAAGCCCTTAAGAATACCAACAATTGTAAGTCTTTCTCTTTTAATCCCGTAGATAACCAGGATTAAAAAAATAATAATTGCCAGGATTAGCATGGGGTTGATCCAATTGAAAGGATATTTTACAAATTCCCCAAAAGGAAGGGAAAAGTATATAAGATCCCGGTCACTGGAAAGGTTATTAATGTCCTCATTGCTAAAATGATTGAGTAATGGCATTAAGTAACTTCCCTGGTGGGCCAACGTTTCTTTATCAAGATTTTCTGGAAGATCATTAGCTGTATGATAATCGAAATGATCATCTATAAAAGCAAAATTATATCCGTTTATATCGGCCTTTTCTCTTAGAACCGTAAGATCTGTATCATTTGGCAGCATTTTATAGATGCTGTAGGCTAGTGAATTTGAAACAGGATAATTAGTTTCTGCTTCATTAAAAGCTTCTATCAATTTTGCATTCTTGCCATTGGTTTCCAGAAGCATAAAAGGACTTCCGCCGCTACCACGAGCTTCAAAATTAAGAGCCAATTTCGCATCTTCTGCCCATGGATGGTCATTAACAAATAGTCCGGCACCATTTAATCCCAATTCTTCGGCATCTGTAAATAAGAGGATAATATCATTTTTATGAGAAGCCTTCTTTTCCAGAAATGCCCTGATCCCTTCAAGAATTGTTGCTACCCCACTCCCAGCATCACTGGCACCATTAGAAGAATGCATCGCAGAATCATAATGGGTCATTAGTACAATTGCATCTCCATTTCCTGTACCATCGATCCTTGAAAGTATGTTTTGCGGACTGGCCAGAACACCATTTTTATTTAAATTGTAGCCTTCCTGGGTTTGCACTTCCAGACCCATAATTTGAAGTTGATCTACAATGTAGTTTCTCACTTTACTATGATCTGGACTTCCCAAATAATGAGGTGAATTTCCAATTGCCTCAACATGTTTAAATGCTCTTGAAGTTGAGAATTGTGTCGAACTTTTTTGAGTATCAGTTTCAAAATGAGGCTGGTCAAAATTAAAGCTGAGCCAGACCGCAATAATGATGAGGAGAAAGGCGATCAGGCCGGTAAGTCGGTTATTCATGGATTCGGATTCAAAAGTCCCTAAGTTAAGTAAGTTTTTGATTTTTATACAAGCAAAATGTACAAGTAGCTCCTTAACTAAAAATCGTTATATTTAAGTGATTAAGAATCAAAATATTATATCATGGGCATTAAAAATTTTATGGGTAAGCGGGCAGAGCCTGAAAAACCTAAGGAAGAACCAATTTCGGTTAAGGATTATATGACAGAGAACCTGGTCACGTTCCGTGAGAATGAGAACATCATGGATGTGATGGAAAAACTCATTAAGCATGGAATCTCTGGTGGTTGTGTAGTAAATGAAAATATGGAATTGCTAGGAATGATCTCTGAGGGTGACTGTATGAAACAAATTTCAGATAGTCGATATTATAATATGCCAATGTCTGATCTTACAGTTGAAAAACGAATGGTAAAGAAGGTTGAAACCATCGATGGGAATATGAATGTACTTGAGGCAGCAAGAAAATTTACAGAGCTCAAATTCAGGCGTTTCCCTATTCTGCAAGATGGCCGTCTCATCGGGCAGATCAGTCAGAGGGATGTTCTTAGAGCGGCATTGAAGTTAAAAGCACACACCTGGAATTATTAATTATCGTTTCTACGCATTTCCGCTTTCCGCATAGGCATAGAATCTATGAGATCGAATAGTTTTTCGATCTCAACAGGTTTTATTTCTCTTAATTTCACTCCGCCATCTAATCCAATCAGAATTACTTCAAAATCTACTTTAGATTCTTTTTTCTGGTATAGGTTTGAATTTTGCCAACCTGATTTCTCCGGAAAAACGATTTGATGTTTGTCCGGTATGACGTGTATCACTTTTAGTTTTCGGTCGTTTAAACCTGCCTGATCCTTATTTAAGATTTGCATTTGCTTCTGAAACTCCCTGGAATTACTGGTCTCTGTAAATATTACGATCAACCTGTTTTTCCATTGATATTCAGATAATGATTGTGAGAGCATAGTGAGTGGAATGGTTAGGAATATAGAAAGCAATAAAAACCTTTTCATAATTCTTAAAATATGAAATTGACTGTATTTTAGTGTCAATGAAATGCTAATTACGTTTTACCAACGCATAAAGATCCTTCTCGAGTTTCAGATAACCCATATCATAAACAAAGAAATATTGATTTCCGGTTTTGGTAGTATAGATACTGGTGAAGTATTCAAAATTAAATCCCTTCGTTAGTAATTTGGTCCTTGCAACCGTGGTCTTGTCTGTAGGATTTAACTCTTCCAGGATGCGATAGTTCTTCCGCAGTAAATTATTAGTGTTCCTAATAAGATTGCTGGTGTTTTTATTAGCCTTGTTATGATGAGAATTACGACAATAGTCGCTGCAGAATTTCTTATCTGTCCTTCCTAACAACTTTTCCCCACATTCTGGACATGCTTTTTCCATGTTCGAAATATTTTAAAACCTGTAGGGAAGCTGTGTTATAAATGAACTTTTAAATTACACATTATTTTTAAAAGTTTGTATTCTGAATAACGGAAATACATGTTAACTCTGGGCGTAATCCCGCTCTACTTTAGCGATGCTGATCTTATAATGTATATCCCATCTTTCATTCCCGGTTTCTAAGCGACAGATGTTCGGTATCCATTTTTTTCAGTTTTTTATACTTTCCAGATCTTTCCCGTGGGAAATACTCAAGCCTATTTCATCTGTGACCGATTCAAAACCTGGACATTCCGGTGTTTCTGGAGTATTAACGATCATAGTTTTTGAAATAATAAACTTAAAATTCGGGGAGGATCAGTTTTATCTAGATCAAACCATTCGTCTAACTGTTTCATTTGAAAACCTGCTGTAATTGCTGAGTCAAGAAATTCAGAAATATGATGGGTGTAGGTTTCCAGTTCAATAAGTTCTCCTTTGGTTTCAAATCTTGCTTTTGAGCCTATATACTGTTTAAAAGGATGTAATTCTGAAATAAAAAAATAGCCTCCAGATTTCAATTTTGAATAAGCCGCTTGAAAAATGAAACTCAAATCCTTGATATGCTCCAGGATCAGGTTACAGGTGATCAGGTCAAATTTTCCATCAGTCCAGTTCCAGGGTTGAGTGATATCTGCCTTCTGAAAACTAACATTTTCCGCATTGATTTTTTTCCTGGCGATCTTTAGCATCTCTTCTGAAAAGTCTACTGAGAAGACACTTTCCGACCTGGTTTGCAACCACTCTGTGTTTTTACCCGTTCCGCAGCCGAGCTCCAGTACAGATTGAAAATGTACATTAGAAAGCACATCTGTAGTTACCTTCTTGTCGAGATCGCGCGTCCTGTTCTTATTAGTGTCATACTGCGATGACCATTGGTTATATGCTTTTTCTATGCTCATCTCTAAACGAAAAGTAAGATCAGGGTTAAAATAATTCCGCCAATAGTAAAGAAGACTCCTTTTCTAAAGATCTTGGTGGAAGGCATGAACATCCAGAATGCGGATATCACGAAAAATAATAAGCAAAGTCCGAATATGATATTTAGAAAAAAGAGAGGCCTGGTTGTATTTGCCTTAT
Source organism: Christiangramia echinicola DSM 19838 (assembly GCF_000423065.1). Taxonomy (GTDB): domain Bacteria; phylum Bacteroidota; class Bacteroidia; order Flavobacteriales; family Flavobacteriaceae; genus Christiangramia; species Christiangramia echinicola. The sequence goes on along the minus strand of NZ_AUHG01000010.1, from coordinate 97,140 downwards.
GAAGTTTAGTCATGTTTTCCAGGATTAAGGGCAACTTTTTTATCTTATAAGTCGCTAATCCAGTGCTCCTGTCTAATTCTCCCTGTTCAAAATAGATCTTTTCACCTTCGATTCTATCTACCTTGAAATTTTTAATCTTTAATGTTTTTCCAATTTGCTCATCACTAAGATCCCGGGGAAGCTTTTTTTCAATAGTATTCTCAATTTTAAAAGCATCCGTATTTCTGAAGATCAAAACGATACCACTAATCGCATACATTGCCATGATCCCGGCCAGGAAAAAGCCTAAATATCTATGGTAAACCCTGAATTTATTACTGATCTTCCGGTTGTTCATCTTTTTATTTTGAGACTCTAAAAATAGGATATAGCCGGTAATTACTAATCATTTCTTTGTCTGAAATATTTGAATAGTTATTTACAAACGTTTACAAACACAAGTAAACAGATACAAATACTTTCTATACGAATAGAATTTGGTGGTTGATACATCTTTGCCCTGTTGAAATGAACGAATGATTTTCAACTGCAATAAATTCTATAGTTATGAGCACTTTAAGAAACACAGTACAATTGATTGGGCATGTAGGAAACGAACCAGAGATCGTAAATCTTGATTCGGGTAAAAAACTGGCTAAGTTTTCCGTGGCTACGAATGAAAGTTACAAGAATGCTAAAGGAGAAAAGATCACAGATACCCAATGGCATAATATCATAGCCTGGGGAAAGACCGCAGAGCTTATCGAAAATTACGTTCCGAAAGGGAAAGAGGTTGGAATAGAGGGTAAACTAACCAGTAGAAGTTATGAGGATAAAGATGGGGTTAAAAGATATATCACAGAGGTAGTTTGTAATGAACTATTGCTTTTAGGGAAATAGTTTTTCAGGAATTTAATTAACCCCGCTAATTGTCGGGGTTAATTTTTATTTATGCTATCAAGTTTGCATCTAGAAATATATTTCCTGAGCTAGTCTGTATGTATTGGCGTGAGCATCGATAATAAGTTTGATGTCTTTAGAATAACCGCCGCCCATACTGCACTCTACCGGAATTCCCAGGTCGTAACAGGTTTGTAGAACGAAACGGTCCCTTTCTTTACAGCCATTGATAGAACAGGAGAGACGACCCAGTTTGTCGGTTTCCAGGATGTCTACACCACAGAGGTAGAAAATGAAATCGGGTTTGGTTTCGTCTATAAGTTCTGGAAGCGTCTCTTTTAATTTTTGAAGGTATTTTTTATCACCTGTACCATCAGGTAGCTCTATGTCCAGATCTGACTCTTCTTTTCGAAATGGATAATTCCCTTTACCATGCATGGAAAAAGTAAAGACAGAATCATCATTTTTAAAGATCTCCGCCGTTCCGTTTCCCTGGTGAACGTCCAGGTCTACAATCAATATTTTTTTGGATAGTCCTCTTGCCTGCAGATATCTCGCACCGATGGCCTGGTCGTTCAATAAACAAAAAGCTTCCGCTCTATCGGAATAGGCATGATGAGTTCCCCCGGCGATATTCATTGAAATACCGTGATCTAAAGCATAATGACAAGCTTTAATTGTACCGTCTGCAATAATTTGTTCACGGTTCACCAACGCCCGTGACAATGGAAACCCAGAAACACGGATCTCCTTTTTAGTTAATTCCAGGTTTTTAAGTCTTGAGAAATAATCTTCTTCATGAACCTTTAAAATATCAGATTCATCTGGAAAACTGGGTTCAAAGAAATTAGCTTCTTCACAGGTTCCTTCATGTAATAATTGTTTTGGAAGGAGATCATACTTCTCCATAGGAAAGCGATGGCCTTCTGGTAAAGGATGCTTATAGATAGGATGAAAGGCTATTTTGAGCATTTAATGAAATAAAAAAACCTGTCAATTTGAACGAAGTCGAAAAAGACAGGTTTAATTTTCTTTATCACATTTAAATTACGCTAAATGTGATAAAATATAATTTAGTTTATAGTAGTTCCGCTGTTAACTCCGTCTTCATCAGGATTTACAAAAACAAGCTTTCCTTCAGCATTTTCGGTCATTAAGATCATCCCTTCGCTTTCTACTCCGCGTAATTTTCTTGGAGCGAGATTTACCAGAACAGTTACTTTTTTACCTATAATATCTTCAGCTTTAAAATGCTCTGCAATTCCTGAAACCACTGTCCTGTGGTCGATTCCTGTGTCTACCTTTAAAACCATCAGTTTCTTGGTTTTCGGCATCTTTTGAGCTTCGATAATAGTCCCTACACGAAGATCCATTTTGGTGAAATCTTCAAAAGTAGCGATCTCTTTTTGAGGCTCTGCTTTTTGATCTTCCATAGCATTGGCAGTTTTGGTAGCTTCTAATTTTTCCAGTTGTTTTTCCATTTGCTCATCCTCGATCTTACTGAATAATAATTCAGCTTTTCCAATTTGATGACCACCTGGAATTAAAGCTTCTTTAGTTCCGATAATATCCCAGTCTGGAGTATTATCTGAGTTCTCATCTACATGATTCAGCATTTTCTTCAATTTTGCTGAGGTAAACGGCAGGAATGGTTCACTAATAATCGATAATGCGGAAGCAATTTGAAGCGCCACGTACATGATCGTTTTTACTCTTTCCTCATCAGTCTTGATCAGCTTCCATGGTTCTTCGTCTGCCAGGTATTTATTACCCAACCTCGCCAGGTTCATCAATTCTCCCTGAGCTTCTCTAAAACGGTATCTTTCTATAGAGCTCGCGATAACTGATGGATAGGCTTTTAATTCAGCAATGGTTTTTTCATCTACTTCAGTGTATGCACCCGGTTCAGGAACAATCCCGTTATAATACTTATTGGTTAATACTACTACACGGTTAATAAAGTTCCCGAAAATGGCAACCAGCTCATTGTTATTTCTAGCCTGGAAATCTTTCCAGGTAAAGTCGTTATCTTTTGTTTCCGGAGCGTTGGCGGTAAGAACATATCTTAATACATCTTGTTGGTCTGGAAAATCTTCCAGGTATTCATGTAGCCAGACAGCCCAGTTCTTTGAAGTGGACAGTTTCTTTCCTTCCAGGTTCAAAAATTCATTCGCCGGAACATTTTCTGGAAGTATGTATTCTCCATGAGCCTTCAGCATTACCGGGAAAATGATACAATGGAAAACGATATTGTCTTTCCCAATAAAATGCACCAGCTTGGTATTCTCATCTTTCCAGTACGGCTCCCAATCTTTTCCTTCACGCTCAGCCCATTCTTTGGTAGATGAAATATAGCCGATAGGTGCATCAAACCAAACATACAGAACTTTACCGTCACCCCCTTCAACCGGAACAGGAATACCCCATTCAAGATCACGGGTTACCGCACGAGCACGAAGCCCATCGTCGATCCAGGATTTCACCTGACCATAAACATTCGATTTCCAGTCTGCTTTGTGACCTTTGAGGATCCATTCCTTTAAAAAATCTTCATATTGATCTAGCGGAAGGAACCAGTGTCTTGTATTCTTAAGCGTAGGAACTGCCCCGGTAATTGCAGATTTTGGATTGATAAGATCTGTAGCATTCAAAGAAGTTCCACAGCTTTCACATTGATCGCCGTAAGCTTCTTCATTTCCACACTTCGGGCAGGTTCCGGTCACAAATCTGTCGGCCAGGAATTGTCCTGCTTCTTCATCATAAAGTTGCTTGGTAGTTTCTTCTATGAACTTACCATCTTCATACATTTTCTTGAAAAATGCCGAAGCTGTATCATGATGAGTTTTTCCGGAGGTTCTTGAGTAATTGTCAAAACTCACTCCGAAATCTTCAAAAGACTTTTTAATGATCCCGTTGTATTTATCAACTACATCCTGTGGAGTCACCCCTTCTTTTTTCGCTTTTATGGTAATTGGCACACCGTGCTCATCACTACCGCAAACAAAGGCCACATCGTGCCCCTGCATTCGCAAAAAACGGGAATATATGTCTGCCGGTACATATACGCCGGCTAAATGTCCAATATGAATAGGCCCGTTGGTATAAGGTAAGGCCGCTGTAATCGTAAATCTCTGAGGATTTTTGCTCATTATTCTATCTCCTTTTTTAAGAGCCGTAAAGTTAAGCAAAGGCGTTCGAATACGCGTTAAATTCTTGTAAAAGGCGAAAGGCATGCGGAATAACTTTCTACTTTTACCTCAAATTGAATCAAAATGCGTAAAATAATATTGATTGTTGCCGTAAGCTTAATGGCTGCGTGTAATTCTGCAAAAAAAGGAACTTCTAATAGTACTTCAAAATATACTGTTGAAAATCTGGGTAGAATGGATGCGGAAGATCTGATGAAGAATTATCCAGATGCAAGCCTGGAGGAAGGGACAGATATGTTTGAGGAAGGAACAGATGAAAGGCCTTATACGATCTTATACCCGGGAACTGAAAATGAATTGCATATTACCTGGCAGGATAAGGATAGAACAGAGGTTCACGACCTAAGATATTCTAAAAGCGGAAAATGGAGATCTGAAACCGGTATTAACGTTGGAACCAATTATGATGAGCTCGTTAAAATGAATGGAAAGGATATTTCCGTATATGGTTTTGGTTGGGATTATAGTGGAGCTGTGGACTGGAACGGAGGAAAACTTGAAAAAAGCGGATTAAGAGTGTTCTTAACTCCTGGTAATGAACCTGAAAATAAATTTTACGGAGATAAGATTATTAACGCAACTCCTGAAGAGATCGAAGCATTGGATCTTAAAGTTGGGGCCATCGTAATTAACTATGCTATCTAATAAATCCTAATATCATGGCAGATCATAACGAACTTGGAAGAAAAGGGGAGGTGATGGCTGTCGAATATTTGAGGCTGAAGGAATATGAGATCCTTGAGCTTAATTATCGCTATCAAAAGGCAGAGGTAGATATAATTGCCAGAAGAGGGAATTTGCTAATCGCTGCTGAGGTAAAAACCAGGAGCACTCCTGAATTTGGAAACCCCCAGGATTTTGTCAAGCCTAAACAGATACAGCAATTAGTAAAAGCTGTAAATCATTATGTGGAAGAATCTGGTCTGGACCTCGAAGTGAGATTTGATATTATCGCCATAATAAAAAATAAGTCAGGCACAAGGATAGAGCATATTCAGGATGCATTTTTATATTTTTAATTAGTCCCTTTTAAATTCAAATACGATCTTTTTGTCTTCATCTGAAATTACCGCGACAAGTTTCTCGTCTTTATAGACGTATTCAATTTTTTTTGGAAACGGATTGTCTGGATTATTAGCGATAAAACTATTTTCTGAAAAAAACTGAATCACGAAATTAGTAGTGTCGGCATTTACTCCGGTAACCTCGTAAATCCAATTACTTCCTTTTTTGATAAGCCTTAAATTTTCTTTGAAAACAATCTCATTATTCTTTTTGGTTAGGCCGGTTCCCAGATATAAATTACCTGAAGCTTTTTCCCATATCTCTGTAGTAATAGATTCTTTTTTACCATTGGTTCTTATCCATTCTCCGATAAGCCAGTCAAAATTTTCAGTTTGTTGAAGCTGATTTAGATATGGCTCTTGGTACTTATTATTAAATGAAAAGAGCATAGTTATAATTAAGATTATACTTAGTTTCATATTTCAATTATTTACTTCAAACTATAAGTCCGTCACCCTGAACTTAATTCAAAATCTAAACAGGGATACTGAAACCAATTCAGCATGAAATTATTTTTTTATTGAATTTACTCAATTAAAAAATATGAATTAAAAAAGGCCGGTCCATAGACCAGCCTTTTTATATAAAACATTAGAGATGATTACCAGATTCTAACTCTTTCATCTGGTTTAACATACATTGCATCACCTTCTTTAATAGTAAATGCATCATACCACGCATCGATATTTTGAAGTGGCACATAAGCTCTATACATTCCAGGAGAATGGGAATCAGTTTTGATTCTGTTTCTTAAAGCCTCTTCACGCATTTTAGTACGCCATACAGTTGCCCAGGAAAGGAAGAAACGTTGCTCAGGAGTAAATCCATCGATCTCACCAGGATTTCCATTTTCTTCTAAGTGTATCTTAAGGCCGTCATAAGCAGCATTTACGCCACCTAGATCACCAATATTTTCTCCTAAAGTGAATTTCCCATCAATATAAACGCTATCCAATACTTCAATAGCACTGTATTGCTCGGCAAGTTCGCTACCAAGTCCTTCAAATTGCTCAAGATCTTTGTCTGTCCACCAGTTGTTCAGGTTTCCTTCAGCATCAAAACGAGCACCACTATCATCAAAACCATGAGAGATCTCATGACCAATTACAGCTCCAATTCCACCATAATTTACAGCAGCATCTGCCTTGTAATCGTAAAATGGAGGCTGAAGAATTGCAGCAGGAAATACGATCTCGTTGTAACGAGGGTTATAATATGCATTCACAGTTTGTGGAGACATGAACCATTCAGTTTTATCTACAGGCTGTCCAAGTTCAGCCATGTTTTCAGCAACTCTCCATTTTTGAGCATTCAACATATTCTGGAAATAAGAACCACCTTCTTCAGGACTCTGAATTTCAAGTGCGCTGTAATCTTTCCAGGAATCAGGATACCCAATTTTTACATTAAATGTTCCTAATTTCTCAAGTGCTTTTTTCTTTGTATCCTCACTCATCCATGAAAGATTGTTGATGCGAGTTTCATAAGCCTTAAGGATGTTATCTACCATTTCCTTAGCAGTTTCCTTAGCTTGTGGAGGGAAGTGCTTGTCAACATAAAGTTTTCCAAGAGCCTCTCCAACTACTCCATTTATAGTACTTAGAGCTCTTTCATTTCTAGGTCTCTGTTCTTTAGCGCCACGTAAAGTTTTACTATAGAATTCCCATGATTCTTTTTCTAGATCTGTAGAAAGCGCTGAAGCAGCATCATTGAAAAGATCCCACTTAAGGTAGGTTTTCCATTCCTCTACTGAATTTTCAGCAAGAAGATCCTGTAAAGCTTTCATGTATTTTGGCTGAGAAACGATGATAGTATCAAGGTTTTTAGCTCCAATTCCTTCAAAATAAGAATTCCACTGCATTGCCGGAGTGATCTTTTGCAATTCAGCAACGGTCATTGGGTTGTAGGTATTTCGAGCATCACGTCGTTCTACTTTATCTAAACGAGGTTTGGCAAGTTTAGTTTCAAAAGCAAGGATGGTTTCAGAAGCTTTTTTAGCATCTTCTTCTGTATAATCTATATACTGAAGCATATTGGTGATGTATTCCTTGTACTTTTTTCTTGTATCCTTAGAATCTGAATCTTCAAGTAGATAATAATCTCTCTCTGGAAGACCTAATCCTGATGGATTAAGATAAGCCGCATTCATATCTGAGTTCTTGCTGTCTGCACCAACTCCAAAGGAGAAAAATCCGGCACTTCCATACTCACTCATCTCAACAAGGAAAGCCTGAAGATCTTCTTTAGACTGAATCTTGTCTATTTTAGCCAGATATGGTTTTACAGGTTCAACTCCCTGTTCATTTCTGGTAACGGTATCCATTATACTTTTATATAGATAAACCGCTTTTCCCTGATCTGTAGCTCCATCCAGGCTATCGCTTTCAGCAGTTTTTTCTAAAAGTGCGAGTGCATCTTCGTCTGTTCTTTGGCGTAATTCATCAAAACTTCCCCATCTGGTGCGATCATTTGGGATCTCTGTACTATCCAGCCAGGCTCCATTCACATAACGGAAAAAGTCTTCTTTTGCGGTAGTAGTGGTGTCCATATAGGCAAGGTTAATGCCGTGAACTTCCTCTTTTTCTTCTACTTTTTTATCATCGTTACAAGCTGTAAAAATACTAGCTCCAACTGCAGACAATAGCAGAATTCTGTTTATTCTTTTCATTGTTTTAATTAAAAATTAGAAATAAAGTCGCTAAAGTAAAAAATTGACTAAAATATCAAAGTGATTACTTGTGGATTTTTAGGTGTAAGAAACTGTTAGTCAAAAACTGAGCATATATAGAACTAACCAAAGAAGAAATAAAAAGGCTTAGTTTTTCTTAAATTTTGAGATAAGATCCTGATCAAATTCTTTTTTTATTTTAGTGATCTCATCAACGTTTTCGTTAGGTATAGCAATTGAAAGGACATAATGGTGAATTTTCCATTTACCTTTTTCTTTCATTACAACACCCGAACCACGACAAATTCCCATTTGAGTGTCCAGGAGTTCATCAAACCATGCTACCCGTAGATTCTCATGCACATATAGATCTCTATTAAGGGTTGAAAAACTCCAGGCTTTTCCCGATTCAAAATATGGTCTTGAAAATTTTTTAAATTCCGGTAAATTCCATTTTTCGGTGGGATCTGTTCCTATAAAAATAGCATCATCTGTCATTAACTTAAAATAATTCTCAAAATTAGCCTCACTAGCCGCTTTGTGCCACTTTCCTATAGTTTTGTTGACCTGCCTTTTTACAGCATTGATATTTTCTTCAGTATTCTTGACCTGAGCATTAAGACCTGGTGGGATAAGAAATCCCATTAGAATAAGACTTAAAAGAGCTAATTTCTTCATTTTTAAAATTTACATTAAGTTACGACTTTTAAGTCATGGCTAAAAGTTTTCTCAAATACTATCCTGTTCTCTCTCTTCTCTTTCAAAATCATCCAATTCCTTTTCAAATTCTTCCAGGGTTTTAAGGAATAATTCATTCATCTGAAGCTTTAGATTATTGAACTCTAAATGGAGTTCCTTTGTAGTTTCTGCAATATCTTCAGCATCTGGATCCTGCCTGCTAGAATATTGTTTTAATAACTGGGCTTTGGTGTTAACTACATTCAGTCTTGCCTCTACCGCTACAGATTTCAGACTGTCTGGGACCGAATTCTTCAAGGATTCCATGATCTGGGCAATAGCCCCGGCATTATTCTTGACCTCATTTATTGTGGCTGTTTCCAGCTTATTTACTTCATTTTGGGCGGTGATATATTCAACCCATTTTAAAGCGTAATCTTTAGCTTCAGGCTCAAGTGCATAATTTGGATCTTCAATCTTTAATTTTTTCTGAAAAGCGGTAGTATCTTCTATGTTGCTGGCAGATTCTTCAGCATCCTTGTCGGTTTTACAGGCTGCTATTAAAAGGATAAGTATGAGATAGATGAATTTATGCATAAAAGGATTTCAGTATTCAACAAAGTTATTCATTATTTATCGATCTGTTCAGCTTAAAAATTCATTGAAGGATTCTTAGTAAAATACGCCAAGAAAATACTAAGATTACGAATTCCTCTATATAAATAAATATATTTGCAAAAAATTTAATTTATGGCCGGAAGGATTTTGATAATCGGTGCCTGCGGACAAATTGGTACTGAACTTACGCTGAAGTTAAGAGAGATTCATGGCAATGATCAGGTGATCGCCAGTGATATCAGAGAAGGAGCAGAAGAATTAATGCAATCGGGTCCTTTTGAAATTTTAAATGCTACAGATGAACCTCATATAAAAGAGGTCGTTCAAAAATATGAAGTAAAGCAGGTGTATCTAATGGCAGCTATGCTAAGTGCTACTGCAGAAAAAGCTCCTATGAAAGCCTGGGATTTAAATATGGATTCCTTATTTCATATTTTGAACCTGGCTAAAGAGGGAACTATAGATAAGATATTCTGGCCTTCAAGTATTGCCGTTTTTGGACCTAGCACACCAAAGGATGATACTCCTCAAACTACGGTTATGGAGCCTACAACCGTTTACGGGATAAGTAAGCAAACCGGGGAAAGATGGTGTGAGTACTACTTCAATAAATTTGGTGTGGATGTTCGTAGTATAAGATATCCTGGAATCATTAGTTACAAAACACTGCCTGGCGGAGGTACTACAGATTATGCGATAGAGATCTTTCACGAGGCCATAAAGAATTCTGAATATACCAGTTTTCTTGCAGAAGATGCTGCATTGCCAATGATGTATATGGACGATGCGATAAAGGCTACAGTAGATATCATGGAGGCTCCGGCAGAAAAGGTTAAGGTAAGATCTTCTTATAATTTATCTGCGATAAGTTTTACTCCAGATGTTTTAGCGAAAGAGATAAGGAAGCATATCACAGATTTCGAGATTAAATATGAACCAGATTTCAGGCAGAAAATTGCTGAGTCCTGGCCTTCTAGTATTGATGATAATGCAGCAAGAGAAGATTGGGGTTGGGAGCATGAGTTTGATCTTGAGAAGATGACTACTACTATGCTTGAGGGAGTTGGTAAGACTTTAAAGGAAAAAGCCTAAAAATAAAAAAGCCGCTGAAAAGCGGCTTTTACTTTCTCTCAGAAAAAATATATTAATCGACTAAACGTACATCTGTAGCGTTTATTCCTTTTTTTCCTTCTGTTTCTTCGTACTCTACTCTATCACCTTCCTGGAGGGTTTCTCCGTTAAGAGCAGTGATGTGTACGAAAATGTCTCTTTTTGTGTCGTCGTTGGTAATGAATCCATAACCTTTAGATTCATTGAAAAATTTTACTGTGCCTTGCATAAAAATAATAATTAATAAAGCACAAACATAATAGATAATATTTTAGAATCTGCTGAAAATCAGAATTTTTTGTGATTTTTTTATGTTAACGTCCTAATCAATACCGGTCTCTCTCATCTTCTTCATGTTTTCTTCAGAGAGGGTATAATCTTTCAGTTTTTTACCTCTCCATCTAACGACAAGGAAGATAGGCATTAAGATAAAAGCACTTGCCAGTACGGCAATTCCTATAATTCTATCTCCTGTAACCAGGTCATCTGTAAGTCGAAAATAGAATCCAACTCCTATTGCAATAAGGATGGCAATTCCTAAAATTTTCATAAATAATTTCATCTCTTTCTAATATTTTATTGACCAGTATATTTACTAAACGGTCACTTCAATTAATTTTTTCCGGTAGGCGGTAAGCATCTTGGATTTAGAAATAAATCCTACGTATTTACCTTCTTTCACCACCGGTAGATTCCAGGCATCACTTTCCTGAAATTTCTTCATGATCGCTTTCATTCTATCAGTTTCCAGGTAAATAATTTCAGGTGCCTGCTGCATAATATCCTGAACTTTTACTTCGTCATACAGCTTTTCATTGAACATGATAGAACGTATATCATCTAGTAAAATGATGCCCATAAAATTATGGTTTTCATCTACCACCGGAAAAATATTCCGGGAAGATTTTACAACTCCTTCATGAATTACATCACCCAGGTTCATATCAATTCTGAGCGGAATGAAATTCTTCTCGATAACATTTGAAATATTCATCAAAGTTAATACCGTTTGGTCCTTATCGTGAGTTAAAAGATCTCCCCGCTGAGCCAGTTCCATCGTGTATACAGAATGTGGCTGGAATTTACTGGTGATCATATAAGATATGGCTGCAGTGATCATTAGCGGTATAAAAAGTTCATAGCCATGAGTAAGTTCAGCGATAAGGAAAATCGCGGTTAGCGGTGCATGTAGTACCCCGGCCATTAATCCTGCCATGCCTACCAACGTAAAATTACTTACAGAAATAGGATCTTTGAAAATTCCGAGGTTATTCAGAAATAAAGCAAAACCATGACCCAAAGCGCTTCCCATGAACATCACCGGGGCAAAAATACCTCCAACTCCGCCAGCACTTAAAGTAAGAGAAGTAGCCACGATCTTAAAAATCACCAGACCTAATAGAAGAACTATTACAACCCATATACTATCCAGATATGCATTAAATAAATTAGTACCCAGAGCTTCGAGGTAGTTTTCCTGAAGCAGGTTATTTACCACGCTATAACCTTCCCCGTATAATGGCGGAATGAAAAATATAATTAAGCCTAATAGCAATCCACAGGTTATTAATCTTAGGATATTAGACCTGATCCTGGACATTAATCTAGTTAGTCTAAAATGAATGCTGGAGAAATATATTGAAAAGCCAGCGGTTACGATTCCCAATAAAATATAATAAGGCACTTCTGAAACCTTAAATGCGTCTTCTAGCTTAAAAGGCAGAATTATTTCGGTGCCAAAAAAGAAATAGGAGGTAAGCACTGCTGATACTGAGGCTATCAATAATGGTAATAATGAAGCTAGTGTTAGGTCCAGGCTAAAGACTTCTATGGCAAAAATGATCGCCGCAATGGGTGCATTAAAGATCGAAGACATAGCTCCGGCTGCAGCACATCCAATTAATAATGTTCTGGTAGTTTGATTTAAAAGGAATAATCTGGAAAGGTTAGACCCTATGGATGCTCCTGTTGCCACTGTTGGAGCTTCCAGTCCTACAGATCCGCCAAAACCTACGGTAATAGGAGCGGTAATTAAGGAGGAATACATCTGGAAACGTTTCATGATCCCTTTTTGCCTAGAAATGGCATAAAGCGTCGCCGGAATACCCTGACCTACTTTCTTTCTTAAAATGAATTTGAAGATCAGGTAAACTATTAAAAGACCTATTACCGGAAATATAAAATAAAAGGCATTGTGGTAATTTATGATGTTATCACCTTTTAGGAAAACCTGTATAAAATGGGTAAGGTTCTTAATGGTGACAGCACAAATACCGGCGATAAAACCTATCAGGGCACTTATGATCATTAAAAACTGGCGATGGGATAAGTTTCTGGATTTCCAGTTCAAGAATTTGTGCAACAAAGATTTCCTGAATTTCGCCACCGTGATATAATTAGCCTATGAATATAAAAAATCCCGCCTTAAGCGGGATGTTTATTTTTATGATTTCAATTGAAGATGCAACTCATTTAGTTGCTCATTGTCAAGTTTTGCAGGAGCGTCTATCATCACATCTCTACCAGCATTATTTTTAGGGAAGGCGATGAAATCTCTAATACTTTCCTGGCCACCTAATATAGCCACAAGCCTGTCAAATCCAAAGGCAATACCACCGTGTGGAGGAGCACCATACTGAAAAGCATCCATAAGGAAACCGAATTGTTCCTTTGCTTCTTCTGGAGTGAATCCAAGGTATTTGAACATTTGTGATTGAGTCTCCTTATCATGGATTCTTATAGATCCTCCGCCAATTTCGTTACCATTCATTACAAGATCATAAGCGTTTGCTCTAACTTTTCCAGGTTCTGTTTCCAATAGAGCAAAATCTTCTTTCTTTGGAGATGTAAACGGGTGGTGCATTGCGTGGAATCTTTCGGTTTCCTCGTCCCATTCTAAAAGTGGGAAATCTACAACCCATAATGGAGCAAATTCATCAGATTTTCTTAAACCAAGTTCATTTCCTAAATGCATTCTTAAAGCACTTAATTGAGTTCTGGTCTTTGCAGCGTCTCCTGCCATTACCAGGATAAGGTCTCCTGGATTAGCTCCTGTAGCTTCAGCCCAGGATTTCAGATCTTCCTGTGAATAGAATTTATCTACGGAAGATTTCAAACTTCCGTCTTCGTTATATTTCGCCCAAACCAGTCCGTTAGCACCAACTTGAGGTCTTTTAACCCACGAAATAAGATTGTCGATCTCTTTTCTGGTATAGCTTGCGGCACCGGGTACAGCAATTCCAACTACCAGTTCCTGTTGATCAAATACATTAAAGCCTTTATTTTTAGCCAGATCATCTAATTCAGCAAATTCCATCCCGAATCTAATATCTGGTTTGTCATTCCCATATTTCTTCATGGCATCCTCGTAGGTCATTCTTGGGAATTCAGCTACATCAACACCTTTTATCTCTTTCAGCAAATGTCTGGTAAGACCTTCAAAAATATTCAGAATATCTTCCTGGTCAACAAAAGCCATTTCACAATCTATCTGAGTGAATTCTGGCTGACGATCTGCTCTAAGATCTTCATCTCTAAAACACTTTACGATCTGGAAGTATTTATCCATTCCACCAACCATCAATAACTGCTTGAATGTTTGAGGAGATTGAGGAAGAGCATAGAACTGGCCTTCATTCATTCTACTAGGTACAACAAAATCACGTGCACCTTCAGGAGTAGATTTTATTAAATATGGGGTTTCAATTTCTATAAAACCTTCATTAGATAGATAGTTCCTCACTTTCATACCTACCTGATGGCGGAACATAAGCTTGTTCTTTACTGGATTTCTTCTAATATCAAGATACCTGTATTTCATTCTAAGATCCTCACCGCCGTCAGTCTCATCTTCAATCGTAAAGGGAGGCGTTTTAGAAGCATTTAAAATTTTGAAATCTTCTACCAGAACTTCAATTTCTCCTGTAGGGATATTCGGGTTTTTAGACACTCTTTCTATAACGGTACCTTCTACCTGAATAACGAATTCACGAGCCAGACTTCCAGCCTTATCCATCAAATCTTTTGAAGATCGTTCCTCATCAAATATTAACTGAGTTAAACCATAGCGATCACGAAGATCTACCCAGATCATGAAACCTTTATTTCTAACCTTTTGAACCCATCCTGAAAGGGTTACTTTGTTACCGATCTGTTGTGCGCTTAGTTCACCGCAGGTATGACTTCTATACATCTTATCCTTCAAATTTAGAATGGGCACAAAAGTAAGAAGTTAAACACTTTTACTGAACCTTTCCTGATTAAAAATTAAATGAATTTATTTCAATGTTACTTGAGGTTAGTAGTGTAAACTGCTGAAATTCAGTTTAAAACATCTTCAATGTTAACTTAATGTTACGTAAATATTGCGTTTTTGTAAACTTTCGTTATATTTGTAATATTAACCTTAATTGAAAAAGAGCTATGAAGACAATAAAAAATATACTATTAGCAGGTATCTTCCTTGTGGGAGGAGCTGCTATGTCGCAGAATGAAGATGAAAAACCTGTTTTTGAAAATCAGGGAGATTTAATTAAAGGAACGTTTTATTATGAAGATGGAAGTGTTAGACAGGAAGGTACGTACAAGGACGGTAGACTCCACGGAGAGTGGATTTCTTACAACCAGGACGGTAAAAAGACAGCCATCGCGAATTACGAAAATGGTAAGAAAAGCGGGAAATGGTTTTTCTGGTCTGAAGATAAACTTACAGAAGTGGACTACCAAAATAGCGTAATTGCTAGTGTTAATAGCTGGAAAAGCGACAGCTCACTGGTAAGTAATCAATAAATAAAAGAATTTAGAATATAAAAACCCCGAAGCAATGCTTCGGGGTTTTTTTGTTGTCATAACTATAATGAAATTAGCTTCTATTCTGCATATTCTGCTTCTTTGACCTTTGTTCTATCAGTCTCCTCATCTTTGTTACGAATTGAATGTACCCACATTTTAATTCTTATTGCTATATAGAATAAAAGCGGCACTATGATCAAAGTAAGGAAAGTTGCTATTATTAAACCGTAGATCACGGTCCATGCTAATGGCCCCCAGAAGATCACGTTATCTCCACCAAAGTAAATATTAGGGTCAAATTCACTGAAAAGAGTAAAGAAATCCAGGTTAAGGCCTATTGCCAGAGGTATCAATCCTAAAATAGTGGTGATAGCGGTTAGCAATACTGGTCTCAAACGGGCTTTACCAGATCTAATAATGGTAAGTAATAATTCATCTTTAGGTAGAAATTCATCTTCAGGAATTCCCATCCTTAGTTTTTTCCTGTCTATGAGTAGCTGCGCATAATCGAGCAAAACCACACCATTGTTTACCACGATCCCGGCCAGGGAAATAATTCCCATCATGGTCATCATGATCACGAAAGGTGCTCCTGAAATTACAATTCCGCCAAATACCCCGATCAAACTTAAGAAGATCGCGATCATAATGATCAACGGTTTAGATATAGAATTGAACTGGAAGATCAGGATAAGGAATATTAATCCTAATCCGCTGAAGAATGCTCCCATTAAGAAAGCCTGTTGTTTGTTTTGCTCCTCTAACTGACCTGTATAATCTACACTAATATTTTCAGGAATTCCATTAAAATTTCTCATCTCGTTCTGGATCTGGCTTACTGCCGCTCCAGCATCTGTATAACCCGGTGTTAATGCCGAATACACAGTAACTACTCTACGAGTATCTCTATGCTTTATTGCGCTAAATCCAGACTTATTGCTTTTAGAAGTAACGGCAGATAAAGGTATTTCCCTCAATTGCCCTTTGTTGTTCCTAAAGGTTATAGCCTGATTGAATAATGCACTACTATTGTACCTACTATCTTCATCGAATCTTACGTAGATATCATAGTCTTCACCGCCTTCTTTGTAAACTCCTGCTTTGGTCCCGAAGATGGAATTCCTCAATTGCTGACCAACCTGTCCTGCGCTTACTCCAAGTTCACCGGCTTTTTCCCGATCAACTTCAACAAGCATAGAAGGCTTATCTTTATTCACATCAATTTTAAGTTCATCGATAGCAGGGATATTTTTGCTATTAATGAATTTTCGCATTTCTTCTGCTGTTGCGATCAATTCATTATAATCCTCACCTTCCAGTTCGATATTGATCGGTGCTCCCGCAGGCGGTCCATTCTGGTCTTTTTCCACAGAAATAAGCACCCCAGGGTAAATGCCATCTAAGGCTTCCTGAACTTTTTGACGTAAAACCTCACTGTCTTTTCCTCTTCGATATTTATACTCTCTCATAGAGGCGGTGATCTTACCCTTATGAGGCATTTCTGCTGCAGAGCCACCATCTGTTTGTGGATTTCCTGCTCCTTCACCTACCTGGGAAACGGCGCTTTCTACAAGGAAGTTATAGCCGTCATCCATATATTCATCACTATTGAGAATACTATAAACTCGTTCTTCGATCTCCTTAGTGATAGCATTGGTTTTTTCAATCGCAGTTCCTTCAGGATATTCGATATATACAATGATCTGGTTTGGTTTATTATCCGGGAAGAATTCTACCTTGGTTCGTTGAGAGGCCAGCGAAGCTCCAAATGCCATAAATGCGACAATGAGCAGTAGAAAGGTACTTCCAACGATCCAGTATGGACGCTTCTTTTTGAAAGAAGAAGTAAGTCTCCTTTCATACCAGTTTTCAAGCTTAACCAGAAAACCAGTTTGAAATTTATTAGCTGCTTTTCTAAGAAACAATCTGTAGACCCACACCATTATTGCGGTAAAGATCATTAGGGATCCTAATGCACTATATTCGCCCCCAAAAAAGAATATTAATAATCCTATGGTAATAATAATACCTGAAACCCTGATGATGGTTTTTAAAGGCATATTCCTGTCTTCGGTCCGCATAAATTGAGATACCAAGACTGAATTGAAAAATATTGCCACAAATAAGGAGGAACCTAACACTACCGAGAGGGTTATTGGGAAATAGATCATAAACTGTCCCATTAAACCCGGCCATAATCCCAGCGGAATAAATGCAGCTACTGTTGTTGCTGTAGAAATGATAATTGGGAATGCGATCTCACCAATACCTTCCTTGGCTGCTTCCAGCCTGGTATAACCTTCCTCGTCCATGAGTCGGTAAACATTTTCTACGACCACAATTCCATTATCCACCAGCATCCCCAGACCCATAATAAGTCCGAAAAGGATCATAGTGTTCATGGTATAGCCCAATTGATTAAGGATCATAAGGGACATAAACATAGACATGGGGATCGCAAACCCTACGAACAATGCATTCTTGAATCCAAGGAAGAACATTAGTACTGTTACCACCAGGATGATCCCGAAAATGATATTATTAACCAGATCATCTACCTGTCCAATTGTTTTGGAAGACTGGTCATTGGTAATCGATATTTTTAAATTAGAAGGGAAAACATTGGCCTTTGCATCTTCCACGATCTTTTCGACCTTTTCTGCAGCGGCAACCATGTTTTTACCAGACCTCTTTTTTACGTCAAGCATTACTACACTTTCACCATACTCGCGGGCGAAGGTTGTTCGGTCTTTTTCTTTAAAAGTTATATCGGCGATATTCTTTAGATACACATTATCACCGTCTTCAGACTTCACTACAAAATTCTCCAGTTCTTCAGGATCATCAATTTCTCCAAGAATCCTAATCGTTCTTCTTTGACCGCTGGCTTTGTAGTTACCGGCAGACATGGTCATATTCCCATTGCTGATGGCGCTGGTGATATCATTGAAACTTACTGATGAAGCCATCATTTTATAGATGTCTACCGCAACCTCAATTTCCTTTTCCTGTGCTCCACGAATATCTACCTTCTTAATTTCCGGAAGATTTTCAATTTCATCCTCAAGGTATTCACCAAACTCTTTCAATTTCATCACCGGATAGTCTCCAGAAATATTAATATTCAGAATTGGCATTTCCTCAGACATACTGAGCTCGAAAACGTTTGGTTCCACTTTTGCGCCATTAAAGGTAGGCCAGTCTTCTCCAGACGTTTCAGAATCTATTTCATCCTTTACCTTTTGTTTGGCAAGTTCTACCGAGATGTCTTCATCAAACTCAACAGTGATCATCGAGTAGTCTTCCTGAGAAGTAGAAACGATCTCTACTACATTACTTACCGTTTTTAATTTATCCTCTAAGGGATTTGTGATAAGCTTTTCAATATCTTCAGCTGTATTCCCGGGATATAGAGAGCTAACATATATCTTGGTTTCCTTAATTTCCGGGAAACTTTCACGTGGCATACTAAAGTAGGCAGAGATTCCGAAGAATAGAATAAGAATCATACCAATATATATGGTAGTCTTATTCTTTATAGCCCATGATGAAAGAGGAAATTCTTTCTCTAAATGTGTTTTTTTCTTAGCCATAAATGCCTTGTTAGTAATTGATTAATTTTACAGTTTGGCCTTCTTTTACACTACGTGCGCCTTCCTGGATTACCAAATCTCCATCATTAAGTCCTTTTAGAACTTCAATCTTGTCTCCCTGGGTCTTACCAGTTTCTATGATCACCTGCCTGGCGGTTCCTTTTTCATCCTTTACTTCCTGAATAACAAAAAGATATTGTTCACCTTCAGCATTTTCAGATATTATATTTTGAGGAACAAGGATCGCATTTTCATTCGTGTAATCGTTTATCTTTAATCTGGCCGAAAGGTTAGGCTTGATATTTTTGTTCTTATTTGGTACTTCTACTTCGGCATTGAAAGTTCTGTTATTCGGATTAATATAACTACCTGTTTGTCTTACTTTGGTTTCAACAGTTTCACCAAGAACAGGGAAAGTGACTTCTACAGATTTGCCTTCGGTCACATCTGAAATATAATTCTCTGGGACATCGGTCTTAATATACATATCATCGAGGTTAACCAATCTTAAGATCGGTGTTTGACCGGGAGAAACCACATTTCCTTCTTCTGTGATAATATCATCTACAACTCCTGAAAATGGAGCGGTAATTACAGATTTGGAAAGCTGACTTTTCATTTGATTTACGGCATTTACCTGCCCTTCATAGGATGATTTAGCCTGCAAAAACTGAATTTCACTACCAATTTGCTGATCCCATAGACGCTTTTGACGTTCGTAAGTTGTCTTGGCCAGGTCTAGTTGAATTTGCATTTGAGCAAGTTGCTGGCTTAATCCGCCGTCATCAATTTTGGCTAAAGTCTGCCCTTTAGAAACTCTTTGCCCTTCGGTTGCATAAACCCTTTCCAGAACTCCTGCCATTTCCGCATTAAGAACTACATTCTTTTTTGTTTCCACACTTCCCTGAAGTTCCAGGAAATGATTGAACTCCTCAGATTTCACTTCATAAGAGGTGACCAAAGGAATATTTCTTTCGGGATTTATTTCCTTTAATTTACTATCAAGCTGTTTAATTTCGCCTTCTAATGCGACAAGCTGATTAGTTAATTCGTCCCTTTTTTGCTGAATTTTTTCAACATCGTTACTTTCCAGAACAGCTTCTGTGGAGTTCTTTTTTGGTTCTCCGCAGGAAACACCTAGCAAAAGGAGTGAAAGCGAAAGGGTGTAAAATATATTTTTCATTTGTAAGGAGTTAATGTTCTTAATTTTCAGATGAATAAGTTCTTGTGTCTAATAAATTCTCCAGCTCTACTTTTGCTGAAATTACATCCAGCATAGACTGCAGATAGTTTTGCTGGGCAGAATATAGTTGTCGCTGAGCTTCGTTTAATTCAAAACTACTGGCTATTCCTTCAAAGAATTTGATCTGATTTTTATTTTCGATCCTTTCTGCCAACTCAAGGTTTCTAATAGCGTTTTGATAATTTTCTATTGTGAATTCATATTCGCTTTTAGCCATGTTGATCTGTCCCTTTACTTCATTCTCTGTTCGTTCAAGGTCTAAAAGGGCTTGCTCATATTCAATTTCCCGTTGTTTTGTTTTGGAACTTCTCATTCCGCTGCTGAAAATTGGAATATTAAGGCTAACACCTAAAACAGATTGCCCAAAATATTCCTGGTCGCTGTCTAAAAAGGTGAATTTATCGCTGAAGGATTGGTAACCATAATTAACAAATCCAGTAAGCGTAGGTAAGGCCTTGGCTTTCTGAAGTTTCACCTGAATCTGGGCAGATTCAGCTGAATTTTTAGCGATACGGTAATCAATATTTTCTTCTATTGGGATCTGTTCTTCAAGGATAGCAGGTTCATAGAATTTTATCGCTAGCTGGTCAAGATCATCTGTTAGCATTACCTGGTCTTCAACAGGAATCCCAAGACTTAAATTCAACATTTCATAAGAGATCTGTGTCATTCTTTCACTTCTGTTCAAACTGTTTTTAAGGTTTATAAGAGTGATCTCTAATTGTTCTACATCTTCCTGTTCCGTAAGTCCGTTTTCGAAGATCTTTTTAGTATCGTCGTAAGTTTTTTGTAGGGCTTCAACGTTTTTTTCAAGGATTTCGACACTTTCTTCAGCTAGAAGTACATTGCCATAAGCGTTAATAATTGCCTTTTTTATTTCAAGGTCGGTTTTCGTTTTGGCGTTTTTCGAGATCTGTAAAAGTGTTTGTACAGATTGTATCCCAACGATATATGAACCATCAAATATCAACTGACTCCAGGTTGCGGTAGCGTTTACACTTTGTTTAGTTCCAAACCTTACCGGAATAAACCCTTCTGGAGTATTTACCGGAGTGTTATTTCTCTGAACATCATCAAAATATTCCTGAACCACATCTATTGTGCTTTGGGTATTATCAAAAGCTGATGCTGGCAATAAGGTTACTGGTTGTTTAAGGAAATTTTGATAATCTACTGCTCCGCTAATTTGTGGTAATCCCTGCGCAATGATCTCCCATTTTTGTTTCAGAGCGATCTCCACATCTTTTTCAGCGATCCTGGACTGGTAGTTATTTTTAATTCCAAACTCAATTGCTTCTTCCAGGGAAAGGCTGTAAGTGCTTGGTTTTTCTACCTGGGCAGTTAATGCAGCGGTAAATAAAAGTAAAATACTGAATATTTTAAGGGCTTTATTTCTCATTTAAAAGTTCTTCTAGTGTTTCTATTCCTTTTGGAGTGCAAATGGCTCTCAAGTGGTATTCAAGGAAATAATCCATTAATTTTGCGTGGCTATATTTTTCTACCGGAAAAAGATTGGTGTCTTTAATTCCCATCATGCCTACAAAATGAATACGGCTAATAAATTCTATTGGCATATCTTTTCTATAATCGCCACTTTCTATTCCCCTGTTAATATTATCGCTAATACAATTATCTAAAAGTTCAAATTGTTTGTTTTTAAGACTTTCAAATGCCTTGGGGTAATATTTTTGTAGTTGAAAATTAGGAGAGGTTTTCTCATCCTTCAGGTGGTGGATCACAAATCTCTTGATCTCAAAATTTTCTTTTATAGGGTTCTGTTTCTTTTCCCTGATCTGTTCAATCCCGCAATTAATATTCTCAAAAACATGGTGACTGGTGGCTAATACTAATTTACTTTTGGTAGAATAGTGGGTGTAAATGGTTTTTTTTGATATACCCATTCTTTCGGCTATATCATCCATGGTTACACTTTTAAAGCCATAATTGAGAAACATCTCGGCGGCCGTATTTAATATATCATCTCTCACTGTGGAAAAATTTTTGGCAAATTTAGGCTTTGGAAACTTTAAAAACAATAGAAGTTTCCAAAGTTTTACTATTATTTAACATTGGCTTAAAATTTGAAATACTATCAATTATGGTATTTTAGCGGAAAATTTTTTATTTCATGCTTGCCATTTCCCAGTATAGAGAAGCGATAATCGACTATCTGCACGAAAAGATCAGGGTTAAGGAACCTGCTAATTTATATGAGCCAATGGTTTATATACTTGAACAGGGCGGTAAAAGGTTAAGACCTGTCCTGGTCCTTATGGCAACAGAAATTTTTGACTGTGATTACAGGAAAGCTTTAGATGCTGCTTTAGCAATAGAAATATTCCATAATTTTTCGCTTGTTCATGACGATATCATGGACGATGCTCCTATAAGAAGAGGTAAGGAAACAGTTCATGAAAAGTGGGATATCAACACCGGGATACTTTCTGGAGATGCAATGCTTATCAATGCCTACCAGTTATTTGAAAGTTACGAAGGAGAAACTTTTAAAGAGTTGTCTAAACTTTTTACAAAAACTGCCATAGAGGTTTGTGAAGGTCAGCAATATGATATTGACTTTGAGACCTTAGACAATGTGAGTATAGAAGATTATTTAAAGATGATCGAATATAAAACAGCGGTGCTTGTTGGGGCTTCCCTTCAAATGGGTGCGATCGTAGCTGGAACTTCAAATGAATGTAAAGAAGCCATCTATCAATATGGAAGACTGCTTGGAATTGCCTTTCAGCTTCAGGATGATTACCTGGATGCATTTGGAGATCCAGAAACATTCGGGAAACAGCCAGGTGGAGATATTATTGAAAACAAGAAAACTTTCCTTTATTTAAAGACACTCGAGCTTGCAGGTAGAAGTGAAGCATTACAGTTAGAACACTTATATTCTATTTCTCCTGTAGATAATTCCGGAAAAATAGAAGCTGTTAAGGCGCTATTTGAAAGTTCTGGTGCTGCTGAGCTTACCAGGAATGAGATAGAAATTTATACCGAAAAGGCTTTTAAGATCCTGGAGCAAATAGAAATGCCGGAAGATAAAAAAGAGCCTCTGCGTAATTTCGGTCAGATGCTGATGGAGCGTCAGGTGTAGTTTTTCAATATCTCTATAATTTTCAGCTTATTAAACCCTCATTATCAAGCATTGTTAAAATTCCTATAATCCCATAGAGAATTATCATAATGCCTGCAAGCTGTTTTTTTTAAAAATTGTATTTTTGCTATGTTTTCAAAACAAAAGAAACATTGGTTTCAATTTTATGGATAGATTTTCATTTCTAAATGCTGCTCATACTGCATATTTCGCAGAACTTTACGATCAATACTTAAAGCATCCCGATAGTGTGGAGCCCAGTTGGAGGGCTTTTTTCCAGGGATTTGATTTTGGAATGCAACAAGATGGCGTTTCAGAAGAAGTATTAAGTGAGGCTCCTGTAGATTTTTCAGAAGGTGAGATTCCGGCACACGTTATAAAAGAATTTCAGGTAATTCGCTTAATTGACGGTTATCGTACCCGAGGGCATTTATTTACTAAAACCAACCCGGTTCGAGAGCGTAGAAAATATGCTCCAACCCTGGATATTTCCAATTTTGGTCTTGAAGATAGCGATCTTCAGACCACTTTTAATGCAGGAGATATTCTTGGCATTGGACCAACCTCGCTTAAGGAGATCATTAGACATCTTGAAAGCATTTACTGCGAATCTATAGGGATCGAATATATGTACATTCGTAAGCCCGAAGAGATCGAGTGGATTCAGAATAAACTTAATGTTAATGAGAATCATCCTAAATTCGATGAGACAGAGAAGAAACAGATTCTGAAAAAGCTTAATGAAGCGGTTTCTTTTGAATCTTTTCTTCATACCAAATATGTAGGTCAGAAACGTTTTTCACTGGAAGGAGGAGAGAGTCTGATCCCTGCCTTAGACGCGCTTATTGAAAAAGCGGCAGAGTTAGGAGTTAAGGAATTTGTAATGGGAATGGCTCACCGTGGAAGGTTGAACACTCTTACAAATATCTTCGGAAAAAGTGCTAAAGATATCTTTAGTGAATTTGACGGAAAAGATTACGAGCAGGATATTTTTGACGGGGATGTAAAATATCATCTTGGCTGGACTTCATGCCGAACTACCGATAACGGTAACGAAATAAATATAAATATTGCACCAAACCCTTCGCACCTTGAAACTGTAGGTGCCGTAGTAGAGGGTATTGCACGTGCAAAACAGGATCGTCGCTACGAAGGCGATAATTCTAAGGTTCTTCCAATTCTTGTTCATGGTGATGCTGCCATAGCAGGACAGGGACTGGTGTATGAATTAGTACAAATGGCTCAGCTGGAAGGTTATCAAACCGGCGGGACCATTCATATTGTGGTAAATAACCAGATTGGATTTACCACCAATTATCTTGATGCGAGAAGTTCAACATATTGTACAGATGTTGGGAAAGTTACCCTTTCTCCAGTGTTACATGTGAATGCAGATGATGCTGAAGCAGTGGTTCATGCAATTCTTTTTGCATTGGATTTCAGAATGAAATTTAAAAGAGACGTATTTATAGATCTACTTGGCTATAGAAAATACGGTCATAATGAGGGTGATGAGCCTAGATTTACGCAGCCCAAGCTTTATAAGGCTATTTCGAAGCATGAAAATGCTAGAGATATCTATTTTGAGAGGCTTAAGAAAGAAGGAGTCGCAGATGAGGGTTACCTTAAAAAACTTGAGGAATCCTATAAAGCTGCACTAGAAGAAAAACTTGAAGATTCCCGAAAGGAAGAAACTACCAGAATTACTCCATTTATGGAAGATGAATGGGATGGTTTTGAAAATGTTCAGGAAGACGAAATGATGGGGGATGTAGATACCACATTCAACGTTGATAATTTAGATAAGGTAGCCGAAGCCATTTCTCAATTGCCTGAGGGCAAGAAATTCATGAGGAAGATCAAAAAGATCATAGACGGTAGAAAGAAAATGTATTTTGAAGACAATAAGCTGGACTGGTCTATGGCCGAGCATCTCGCTTATGGATCTTTAATGGCTGAAGGTTATAATATTAGAATAAGCGGTCAGGATGTAGAAAGAGGGACTTTCTCTCACCGTCATGCAGTATTAAAAGCTGAAGACAGTGAAGAGGAAATTATCCTGCACAATAATATTAAGGACAGGGACGGAGATTTCTTCATTTATAATTCCCTTCTATCAGAATATGGGGTGGTAGGTTTTGATTATGGTTATGCCATGGCTAGTCCTACGACGCTCGCAATTTGGGAGGCGCAGTTTGGAGATTTCGTAAATGGCGCGCAGATCATGATAGATCAATATATTTCTGCAGCTGAAGATAAGTGGAAACTTCAAAATGGCCTGGTGATGTTATTACCTCATGGTTATGAAGGTCAGGGAGCAGAACACTCTTCAGGTAGAATGGAGCGTTTTCTTCAGCTTTGTGCGAAGGATAATATGTATGTGGCAGATGTTACAACACCAGCCAATATGTTCCATATTTTGAGGAGACAGATGAAGGCGAAATTCAGAAAGCCTTTGATCATATTCACTCCAAAAAGTTTGTTACGTCATTCAAAAGTGATCTCAACCAAAGAGGAATTTGCCAATGGTAGTTTCCAGCCGGTTTTAGATGATCCCGATGCGAAAGAAGATAAAGTTAAAACACTGGTATTCTGTACTGGTAAATTCTATTACGATCTTCTAAAGCATAAAGAGGAGAATGAAAGAGGTGATGTTGCTTTGATAAGAATTGAACAATTATTCCCATTACCTATTTCAAAAATGAAAGAGTTAATGGATAAATATAGTAATGCAGACGATATTGTCTGGGCTCAGGAAGAGCCTCGTAATATGGGAGCATATGCACACTTATTATTGCATTTTGAAGAATCACGCAAATTTAGAGTATGCAGCCGTAAATTTTATGGTTCGCCTGCTGCAGGTAGTTCAGTACGTTTCAAAAAACGTCACGAGCGCGTGATCAATAGTGTATTTGATAAGAATTTAAACGAAGAAGAAAATAATTAAGAATCAATTTCCTGAAATTTCAGGAGAATAAATAGATAACAATCATGGCCTTAGAAATGAAAGTTCCTTCACCCGGGGAAAGCATCACTGAAGTTGAAATAGCTCAGTGGCTGGTAGAAGACGGGGATTACGTTGAAAAAGATCAGGCGGTAGCCGAAGTAGATAGCGATAAAGCTACTCTTGAACTTCCGGCAGAAGCAAGTGGTATTATCACTCTAAAGGCAGAAGAAGGCGATGTAGTAGCAGTAGGGGAAGTAGTTTGTCTTATAGATACTGAAGCTGAAAAGCCGGGTGGCGGAGATAGTTCAGACGATAAACCTGCGGAAGAGGAAGAAAAAGAAAGACAGGAAGAGACTGAGGATAAAAAGGACAGTGATAAGGCAGATGCTAAGACTGAAACTCCTTCCAAATCAAGCACTCCTTCTCAAAAGCAGGATACTTATGCCACTGGAAGTCCATCCCCGGCAGCTAAGAAAATTCTTGATGAAAAAGGGATAGCTTCTAAAGACGTAAAAGGAACAGGACGTGATGGTCGTGTAACTAAAGAGGATGCAGTTGAAGCAAAAGCTTCTATGGGAACCCCTGGAACTGGTACCAGAGGAGAAGAGAAGAAAAAGATGTCTATGTTCCGTCGTAAACTGGCAGAACGTTTAGTAAGCGCTAAGAATGATACTGCGATGCTTACTACTTTTAACGAAGTAGATATGTCTCCAATCTTCGAATTAAGAAAGAAATATAAAGAGGAATTTAAGGATAAACACGGCGTAAGTCTTGGTTTCATGTCCTTTTTTACTTTAGCGGTTATTCGTGCATTAGACGAGTATCCTGCGGTAAACTCTATGATAGATGGAGATTACCAGGTAAGCTATGATTATAAGGATATTAGTATTGCTGTTTCGGGACCTAAAGGACTTACGGTACCTGTTATAAGAAATGCTGAAAACTTAAGTTTCCGTGGAGTGGAAGCAGAGGTAAAACGACTGGCTCTTAGGGCTCGTGACGGAAAGATCACTGTAGATGAAATGACGGGTGGTACTTTTACGATCACAAATGGCGGAGTTTTTGGATCTATGTTATCAACACCAATTATCAACCCTCCACAAAGTGCGATCCTTGGAATGCATAATATTGTAGAAAGACCGGTTGCAATAGATGGTCATGTTGAAATAAGACCTATTATGTATGTAGCTTTATCTTATGATCACAGGATCATTGATGGTAAAGAATCTGTTGGATTCCTGGTTGCGATTAAAGAAGCCTTAGAGAATCCTGAAGAATTACTAATGGATAATGATGTAAAAAGAGCTTTGGAATTATAAGTTATCCGAGGAAATTAGAATAAAAAAAGGGTCTGTAATTGCAGACCCTTTTTTATTCTAACGAAAATTAAAACAAAACTAACAAACGAATAAGATTCAATGCTAAAGTTCCCACCGTTACAACGGCTAGAAGGATATATAAGAACTGTGAGAAGGCTTTAGCTTTGATAATATTTCTTTTTTATTTGAAACTATTCAAATCTACTTTTTAATAGTTTACCAGTCAAAGGGGATTTTTCCCTTTTATTTCAAAAATAAAGCCTTGTTCTTATAATCTATTACTGCTTTGCCTTTTTTGAGAATATCGGCACCAATAATTCCGTGCACTTTTTCAGCTTTGTGGTTAATAAGGGCTTCGTTCACATGCTTAAGATCAAAAAGCACCAGATCCACTTTTTTCTTTTTCCAGCCTTTTATTTCAATCCGATTCTTTTGAGAGATCTGGGTAAGCATATTTGTAGCTCCAGCTCCAGCTGCCTTTATATCACTATCTTCCGGGAGTAGATCAAAATGTTCAATAGTATCTATACCTACACATGTACTGGATGCACCGGTATCAAGAATAAAATTCCCTTCAATATCATTTATCTTGGCAACTACCTCTAGGTGATTGGTTTTTGTGAACTTCATTTTTATGCGATGAAATCCTTTTTCTTCTAATAGCTTCTTTAGTGACATTGCTTTTTTTACAAATATAGGATTATAGGAATAGTTGAAATTGATGATTTTATCTATAAATATTTTAATCTGAAAATTAGAAAAAATACATACTATCTTTGTCGCCTATGAGCACATTGGTACAAATCACCGCTTTACCACAGGAGCAGGAAGATCGCGATCTTTTGCTGAATAGAGCAATTCAAAAATCTAGAATTCGAAAGGACGATATCCAGGACTGGAGAATTAGAAAGCGTTCTATAGATGCTCGAAGAAAACCAGTGAGACTGAACTTGCAGGTTGAAATCTGGAAAAGAGGTGAACAGAAAACTGAAATTTCTTCCTTTGTTTTAAGTGATGTGACAGGAGCTAAAGAAATTGCTATCATCGGTGCTGGTCCTGCTGGTTTATATGCAGCGCTACGTGCGGTTGAGGCAGGTTTGAAACCAATTGTCTTTGAAAGAGGAAAGGATGTTAGATCCAGAAGATTCGACCTGGCTAAGATCAATAAAGAACAGGTCGTGAATCCCGAATCAAATTATTGTTTCGGCGAAGGTGGTGCAGGAACCTATTCTGATGGTAAATTATATACCCGATCTAAAAAACGGGGCAACGTGCTAAAGGCATTGGAATGGTTTGTGAATTTTGGTGCCGATCCTGATATTCTTGTGGATGCTCATCCTCATATAGGGACTAACAAGTTACCAAAGATCATCACCGCAATGCGGGAAGCTATAATTGAAGCTGGTGGGGAAGTGAATTTTAATTCAAAGCTCACAGACCTTAAGATACAGGGAAATAAAATTGACGCTATACAGATCAATGGTGAAAATTGGCGTCCTTTTAATGAGGTTATACTGGCAACAGGTCATTCTGCCCGGGATATTTTCTATCTTTTAGATGACAGAAATATTAAGATCGAGGCTAAGCCATTCGCTTTAGGTGTTCGTATTGAACATCAACAGAAATTAATAGATCATATCCAGTATCACGGGGAAGACGAAAACCCTTATTTGCCCCCGGCATCTTATAGTCTGGTAGAGCAGGTAGACGGGATGGGTGTGTACTCCTTCTGTATGTGTCCTGGTGGAATCATCGCACCTTGCGCTACTTATCAGGAGGAAGTGGTGACCAATGGGTGGAGCCCAAGCAAACGAAATAACCCATATTCCAATTCGGGTATTGTGGTTAGTATAGAACCTTCAGATTTGCCCAATTACAGCCCAGACGATCCTTTTGTTTGTCTGGACTTTCAGAAGTTAGTTGAAAGGAATTGCTGGGAAGCGGCCGGAAAAACACAGCAGGTTCCAGCTCAGCGAATGAAAGATTTTGTAGAAGGAAAGGTTTCAAAGGATTTTCCGAAGACGTCCTATCAACCTGGAATCGTTAGTGTGGATCTTAATAAGGTACTTCCAGATCTTATTGCCCGCCGATTGCGAAAAGCATTTGTTCAATACGGAAAGAAATTGAAGGGTTATTATACAAATGACGCAGTATTACATGCACCGGAAAGCAGGACTTCTTCTCCGGTTTTGATTCCGCGTGATCCTGAATCGTTGGAACATGTAGAGATCAAAGGTCTTTATCCTTGTGGTGAAGGAGCTGGTTATGCCGGTGGTATTATTTCTGCCGCGATTGATGGTATTAATTGCGTGGATGCAATCGCTAGGAAATATACGGAAGTGTAATTAATGAGACCCTGAAATCGAAGATTAGACGAAGTGAAGAATCTCAGGTTCTATTCTTCTATTCATTATTGTCAATCATACCGAGCTGAGCGAGGCGAAGTGTACTTTTTAATTTTGAATACCGGTCTTAAATCCTGTTTCCACCAATCTCGGATCTGTTTGAGTTGCCTGCCGGGCGATCCATTTTATATCTAAAGAAATAAAACCAAGGTCACTGGTTACTTTTCCGAAGCATTTATAAATACCGCGACTCCTTAGCGGATATTTCTCGGCTACCTTAGGGAAAAGCACCACGTCGAAAATCCCGCCCACTATATCGTAGAAGGTTCCGAAGTACATATATTTTCCATTAGAAGTTCCATTCTTCTTCGCGTTTACCAGGTTCCCGAAGATCTCCACATCCTTACCAATATTCTTCTTAAGGTCATTCGCGGTAAGTCCGTTTTCAACAGGTTCTTTCAAAAGATCAAAATGACTGCATAGAGGAAAGCCAAGCAACTCCATTTGATCATAAGCTTCTATCATTTTTGAACGTTCAAATTCCGGTAGTTCAAAATCTCTGTGTTGAGGTTTGAATAATAATGCCTGATTACTTTTTGGTTTGGATTTATTCAGTTTAAAATAGGCTTTCCAGAGTAATTCATGTTTGTCTACACCTGTAAACCTGAATGCATTTATCTTCAGCAAAAGACTTAACTGATCAATGGAAATATAAATACGATCTATAAAATCATCCAGCGATTTAAACGGACCGAAAAACTGCCTGTTTTCAAGGATCTGCTGAATGGTTTTATTTTCCAGTTCCTTGATATATCCCAATCCCAGATATACATCACTAGCATAGATCGTGTTGGGATGGTCGCTTTTGTTGATGCAGGGGGCATGCACCTTACCACCACATTTTCGAATCTCCTGAATATAGGTTTGAAGATCGTAAAAACCTCCACCGTTATTGATCGCCGCTACCATAAATTCCAGTGGGAAATATTTTTTGAGATATAAACTCTGATAACTCTCTACCGCATAGGATGCAGAATGACCTTTCGGAAAGGCGTATCCGGCAAAAGAAGAGATCTGTTCCCAGACTTCATCGGTGAGTTTATCGCTGTATCCACGCTTCTTACAATTCTCCCTGAAGGTCTGTTCGATCTTCTCCATCTGGCCTTTAGATGTTTTCTTTCCGCTCATGCCACGGCGAAGTACATCGGCATCATCCAGATCCAGACCAGCAAATTCGTAGGCAACCTTCATTACATCTTCCTGGTAGACCATCACGCCATAAGTTTCTTTCATGATTTTTAGCATGACCGGGTGGGCATTCTTTCTAAGTTCAGGATCACGATGACGGCGAATAAACTCTTCCTTCATTCCGGCGCTGGAAATTCCCGGCCTTATGACCGAGCTAGCCGCGACCAGGTTCATATAATTATCGGTTTGCAGTTTGGTGAGGAGTCCGCGCATGGCTGGTGATTCCACATAAAATACACCCATACAATCTCCAACTTTTAAAAGGCTATTAATAGCTGGATCTTCTTTAAATTTTTTGATGTTTTCGATATCTTCAATTTCAGCATCGGGCTGGTTTCGTTGTATGATCTCAATAGCATCAGTGATCTTGGAGAGTCCGCGTTGAGCCAGAATATCGAATTTGTGAATTCCCACATCCTCGGCGATATTCATATCTATCTGAATGGTTTGAAAACCTTTAGGTGGCAGAAAAGTGCCGGCATAATTGTGAACCGAATCATTCAGAATGAGAATTCCACCGGAGTGAACACTTAAATAATTCGGGAAACCGTCAATCAATCTGCTGTATCTCAACACCAGTTTTTCCAGGTAATCCAGTTGATTATAATCAAAAAAAGTAGAAGATAATTTATCTATATTCTCTTTTGGAAGTCCGAAGACTTTTCCCAATTCCCTTACCACTGCCCGGTATTTAAAGGTTACGTAAGTTCCCATTAAAGCGGTATTGTCGTAAGTCCTGAAAATATAATCGGTGACATCATTCCGGTCTTTCCAGGAGAAGTCGATATCAAAATCGGGAGGGGAACTACGGTTTGGGTTTATAAAGCGTTCAAAATAAAGGTCGAGTTCAATAGGATCAACATTGGTAATACCCAGAATATAAGCAACGACGGAATTCGCTCCGCTACCACGCCCTATAAAAGGATATTTCTGGGATCTAGCATAATTCACAATATCAAGGTTGATAAGAAAATAGGAGACGAATTTCAGCCTGATGATCACTTTAAGTTCTTTTTCTACCCGAACATAGACTACCTCTTTTTTATCCGGATACCTTTCCGGAAGCTTCTTATAACAAAGCTGAATTAGTTTTTCTTCATCTTCTTTTTCGCTATTCCCGGCAATCTGTAAATTCCGGTTTTGTTCACGCCCGAATTCAAAATTAACTTTACAGGAATCGATCAGTTTTTTCGTGTTTTCAATAATATGTGGAAATTCTTCAAATTCATTCTGAAGTATCTCTAAGGGCAACATTTTATTTAAAAATGAGCCTTGTTCGCTATCGGGAAGTTTACTCAGTAGCGTATTGTTATCTATAGCTCGAAGCAGGCGGTGAGCGTTATGATCTTTCTTATTCCGGAAACTTACCGTTTGCAGAATGATGAGCTTATCTTCCAGTTTTCGATATTCTGAAAATTTCAATTTACGGA
Organism: Christiangramia echinicola DSM 19838; assembly: GCF_000423065.1. Lineage (GTDB taxonomy): Bacteria > Bacteroidota > Bacteroidia > Flavobacteriales > Flavobacteriaceae > Christiangramia > Christiangramia echinicola. Next base: position 64,894 of record NZ_AUHG01000010.1, on the reverse strand, counting down.
GGTTGTCTATAGAAACACCGATAAATTCATTTGCTCTGAATTTGTTCTTTTTGAGACTTACTACTTTTTCATAAGGATAAATAACAAAGCAATCGGGCAGGAGTGGAGCTTCATCTTCAAAATCCTTTTTTTTATGTAGATGATGAGAAAGGTGGGCATTCAATTGCCGGAAACCTTCATTATTTCTGGCAATTCCAATATATATTGGAGCAATTCCATTTCGATAATCGATCCCGACCAGTGGTTCTAGATCGGTCTTTTTGTTGAGTTTAATGAATTCCAAGCAGGCTGAAGTGTTGTTAATGTCGGTAACAGCGAGGTATTTTACACCGTTCTGCTTCGCCAGTTCGCATAGTTCGGCGGTAGACATTGTGCCGTAGCGTAAAGAGTAGTATGTATGGCAGTTTAAGTACAATTGTTCATTATAATTTATTGAGACCTGAAATCGAAGATTCGACGAAGTCGAAACTGAGGACATCTTCCTGCTGTCATTCTGAACGAAGTGAAGAATCTTATCTTAGTGAGAATCTCACATTCAATCACTTTTCCTATATCAATTGTCAATTCTCCATTATCAATTATTTTATTGTTTTCTATGCGCCAGCACAATTGGAGGTTCCCCGTTAAACGGATTTCCCATCCGGCCGATCGTTTTTGCGTCCATAGAAGTGGCTCGCATCACACTATGTTCCCCAAACCGGTTTTTAATCTTATCCAGCGAATTATAAAGATTCAGCATCTCTTGAGAATCATCAAAAAGATTGATTTGATAATGCCCTCCTACGAGTCCGCTAAAGCGAACGCCTATCAACCTGATGAGTAACCTTCTACTATAAAGCTGCCGGAATAGCTCCTCTACTTTCGGGATAAGAATATGATCTGCGCTGGTATAGGGTATCTTCGCCTGTTTGCTGTGTGTTTGGAAATCTGAATACCTGATCTTCACACTCACATTAGATGTCAGTTTGTTGCCTCGTCTTAACTGGTAGGCAAGACTTTCAGCCATTGCTACCATCGTCCCATGCAGGCGGATCATATCTATCGTGTCCCGGTTAAAAGTACGTTCGGTAGAGATCGATTTTCGCTCGTGGAAGGGAATGATCGGCGGGTTATCGATTCCGTGGGCTCTTTTCCATATAGTACGGCCGTTCTTGCCTAAAACACTTTCCAGTACTTCCACCGGCATCTTTTGTATGGTTTCGATTCTGCGTACACCAAGATTTAACAGCTTCTGAAAAGTTTTGTTTCCTATCATCGGGATCTTGTTCACTGCCAGCGGAGCCAGAAAACTTTTTTCGGTGCCTGCTTCGATGATCTTTTGCGCATAAGGTTTCCCCTCGCCGGTAGCGATCTTGGAAACCACCTTGTTTTGTGAGAGTCCGAAAGAGATGGGTAAATGTGTTTCTTTTTTAATGGTTTCCTGAAGTTCTTTCGCGAACTGAGTGATCCCGAAAAAGCGATCCATTCCTGTTAGATCGGCATAGAATTCATCTACACTGGCTTTTTCAAAAGAAGGTACTTTACTGCGAATGATCTCGGTCACTTCATGAGAAAATTTGGTATACGTGGAAGCATTCCCTTTAATGACCACAGACTGCGGACAAAGTTGTCTCGCCACTTTCATAGACATACCCGAGTGCACCCCGAATTTCCGGGTCTCATAACTGCAGGCAGCAACCACACCACGGTCTCCCAGCCCACCTACAATAAGCGGTTTATCATTTAACTTGGAATCCAGGCGCCTTTCTGCCGAAACAAAAAACGTATCCAGATCCAGGTGAATTATAGATTTTGTATTCTTCATAAATAGGAATAATTCCTTTTAATTGGAAATATTCCAAAATTATAAAATTATTCCGGTTTAGGATGTGGAGCGAACGTTAAAAAATGAAATGTAGAAATGAATGAAATATCACCAATAGATTTTTTTCGTACCTTAATTGTTCTAACCAAAAACCAAAAACTATGAAAGACTCTTCAGGTAAAAGCAGGTTGGTAAAGAAATATGTGTCAGATTTTGTTTTTTCAGAAAAGACACGTTTTGTTTTAGATGGTACAAATTATCAGTTCTCTGGCGATGACCCGGGAGGGAAATTCATAAAATTCCGCTTTGAGAAAAGTCCGGAAAGGAAAAAACGGAAATTCGTTTTTAAAGTTATTTATAAAATGATGAAGAACTTTCAGTCTTCACTCAACTAAAAAGAAAGCTCTTTCAAACGAAAGAGCTTTTTGTTTTTTCGAACAGAAAGAATTTATTCTTCTTCAATATCTGTAGAAGTTGTGTCCTCATCTTTTCCGGCAATATTCATTACCTGGATCTTCCAGTCGTTATCCATCTTTTTCCAGATAAAAGTGTAAGTACCTTCATAAGTGCCCTCTAAACTGTCATTTTTAATACCATGACTATAGGTTCCAGCCTCGTATGCCACTTCCTGATTGGCATACTCTACTTCAGGAGAAGTTTTAAGGTCTTTCATCATTGGAGCCACATTATTATACCAGGAACGAATACTATCTGTATTCATGGTTTCTCCTTCCATATAAAGTACTGCATCTGCAGAAGTTAGCGTATCCAGTTCCTGTGGGTTATTACGGTTCCAGGCATCTATCCATTGTTTATTGGCATCTGCAGGATCACGGACTTCAGCCTGCTGAGCCATATCATCCATGTCGTCGGTTTCTTTTTCATGGTCGCCACAACTAACGAATAAAAGCAGGGCGAAAACGGGGAGTAACTTGAGTAATTTCATAATTATCGGTATTGGTTAGACTTCAATTTAAATAAAAACGCGCACTTGAATTAATTCTCCGGCTTTTTTTGGATCAAATGAAATTTTTCCGGGGTCAGTGGTTAATTGTTTGATAATCAATTTTTAAGTAAATTAAGATGCAATAATATAATTATGGACTTAAGAATTGTCATTTTTGGAATTTCCCTTCTACTTTTTTCATGTGCCAGATCTCAACAGCAAGGTGAACCGAGACTTGTAGGTGGACCTTGCGAAGGTTGTGAGGCAGTACTGGAGTATGAAGACAAGGATTTGAATGCTATAGATACACTTCCAGAATTTTCTTCCGCAGAAAATAAACTGAAAGTAACTGGAATTATTTATGAGGCTGATGGAAGTACACCGGCTGAGAATATTGTGCTGTACATTCACCATACCAATGCCAAAGGTATTTACCCAACTAAAGGAGATGAAAAGAACTGGGCAGACCGGCACGGATATATTCGCGGCTGGATAAAGACCGGCAAGGATGGGCGTTATACTTTTTATACACAGGTTCCCGGAAGTTATCCAGATAGCGCGAATCCCGCACATATTCACCCCTTCATTCTGGAGCCCGACGGGAAATATTATTATTTATCTGCCTATCACTTTGAAAAAGACCCTTTGCTTACCAATGACCATATGGAAGATCCTCCACGTGGGGGTAACGGTGTGGTTAAACTTCAGAAAAATGGTGAAATGAAATTGATTGAACGTGATTTCATTCTCGGTAAGGGAATACCAGGTTATCAATAGAAAAGCCCGTCTGGAAATTTTAGCCGTCAAGCTGGACTTGATTCAGCTTCTCTAGAGATCCTGAATCAAGTTCAGGATGACGATAATTAAAATTTCAGACGGGCCTTTCTGCTATTTATAAAAATTTTATTTCGCTTCGGCGATCCAGTTGTCTATCTTATTTTCCAGTAATTGAAGCGGAACACAGCCGGTTTCCAGAACTTCTTTATGATATTCCCTGATATCGAAATTGTCCCCAAGTTCAGATTTAGCTCTTTCTCTTAGTTCCTGGATCTTTAGCTGTCCAATCTTATAAGACAATGCCTGTCCCGGATTGGCCATATATCTCTCAATTTCGGAGATCACACTGGCTTCTGGTTCAGCTTCATTATCCAGAGAATACTGGATCGCTTCTTCACGAGTCCAGCCTTTGCTGTGTAAGCCGGTATCAACTACTAATCTCACCGCTCTATGCATTTCTGCACCCAGAGTCCCGAAATATTGATAAGGATCTGTATACAACCCGAGTTCCTTTCCCAGGGATTCTGAATATAATGCCCAGCCTTCGCCATAACCGCTATACCATAATGTTTTTCTAAAATCTGGCAGATTCTCATTTTCCTGCGTGAGAGAGATCTGGTAATGATGCCCGGGAATGGCTTCGTGCAGGAATAATGATTCATCGCTGTAAGTGTTGTAGGAAGAAGCGTCTGGAATAGGAACATAGAAAATGCCGGGTCTGGTCCCGTCGAGAGATCCCGGGTTATATTCGGCACTAGCTGAATTTTCACGGAATTCTTCAGTTCTTCTAACTTCAAATTCTGTTTCTGGAGTTACACTGAAAAGTTTGTCGATATTTGGTTTCATAGTTTTATGGATCTCCTCAAAATTTGTGATCACCTCTTCAGGTTTAGTAAATGGCATCAACTCTTTACTTTCACGCACATGGTTGAAAAAGGATTTCAGGTCACCTTCATATCCAACTTCTTCTTTTACTTTTTCCATTTCCCTGGAGATCCTGGCCACTTCATCAAGTCCAAGCTGATGAATTTCTTCAGCGGTCATATCTGTAGTGGTATAAAGCTTTATTTGATGTTTGTAATATGCCTCACCTTCCGGAATATCTGCAATTCCGCTAGACTCCCGGCCTTTTGGTAAATAATCCTGCTTTAAGAAGCTATGCATTTTTTTATACTGCGGAATCACCTTTTCCGTGATCATCGTTTTATATTCTTCAGTCAGACATTTCTTCTCTTCATCTGAAAAACTATCCGGAAAATTATTTATGGGTCCGTAGAATAAATGATTTTCAACATTGCTGCCGGTCATAGATTCCATCTGCGGGATCACTTTCTGAATCAATGAGGCAGGTAACACATATCCCTGCTCCATGCCTTCACGCATATTCTTTTCAGCAGAATCCATCCAGGTAAGATAACCTTCAACACGTTTTATCCAGTTTTCGTAATCTTCAACAGTTTTGAAAGGTTGGGCGCCTGCACCACTAGCCAATTGACCCATAAACAGGTTTACAGACCACATTTGATCTATTGGCATATACTTTTGCTTTTTAAATTCCATGGTAGCAAGATTCATATTACATTCCCAAAGCAGAATGTCCTTGCTCATTTTTTCGGTATCACTAAGATGCTCGGTATTTATAGCATTAACTTCATCCCTGGATTGGGTGTAATAATTTCTTAAGCTGTCTTCATAATCTTCTGATAGAAAATCTGGAAACTGGTCATTATAACGCATATCTCCAGATGTAGTTGCCGAAATTGGATTCAGCTTCAATCCATCTTCATAATAATTGTTCAGGATAGTGTCGAACTTTGCACTTACCTGAGCTTTTTCATCCTGGACTGGATTCTTCTCAGGCTCGTTCTTACAGCCGATAAGGCTTAAGGCAAGGAAGAATAATAAAATATTGTTTTTAAGCATCTTTAATTTTTTGCGATTAATACTTAAAGATAGGAAAAAGGCCTTAGTTAAATTTTATAACTGTTCGCTATGAAAAAATCATCGGGCTTCTATAAAAATAAAAACCCGCCTTTGGGCGGGTTTTATATGTAGGGTCAGATTTTGATTGTTTTCTAGAAGAAGTCTTTCTTATATCTTCCATTTCTAGGCTCGTAGCTTCCGGTAACGATACCGATGAAATCTACAATAGCCCAGATCCCTAATCCACCCAAAGTGATGATGTAAAGTACATTCCAATACCATGGGCTACCAAGGTACCATCTGTGAGCTGCTACGATTCCAGCGAAAAGAAGAAGCATCATTGCTACTCCCTGGCTTTTTTCTCCAGCTAAAGCTGCCGGGGAAAAAAGGTCTCCACCTTCTTCAGTTTCAACTGAAATAGTTTCAGTTGCTGCTACGGTACGTTGAACAGGAAAAGATGCGTAGCTTGAATTAAAAGCTAACGCGAAAACAAAAATCGTCAGAAATAATTTTAATTTCATTCTTAAAAGATTAACGGTTATGTTTGCCAAATTAAATAAAAAAGTTAATTAAATGCTAAATAAATTATTAGTTCTGTTCATTATTTTGTTTGGATTTGAAAGCTATTCTCAGCAAAATGCTGAGTATATGGGAACTATAAAATTAAATGATACTTCTTATATATCTTATAAAATTGCTTTTGAACTCGAAAATGATAGGATTTCGGGATATTCCTTAACAGATCTTGGTGGTAGCCATGAAACAAAATCTATTGTAAAAGGCACCTATAATAAAGATACCAAAGAATTCAAATTTCACGAAGAGCATATTATTTACACCAAATCACCAATTGTACAGGATGATTTTTGCTTTGTACATTTTAGTGGAAAGGTTAGAGATGTTCATGATATTGAGGAAATCGAAGGTAGTTTTGAGGGACGTTATACTGATGGTGAGAAATGTATAGATGGAGAAATTAGAATGGCCAGTATTCAAAAGCTTATCAAGAAAGCTGAAAAAATGGACAAAAAGATCCAACGCACAAATAAAGTAGAGGCTGAGGTCAAGAAGAAAATTAACCTGGTAAAATCTCTGGATACATTGAGTATGAACATCATCGCCAATGATGAAAATCTCAACATACTTACTAAAGACCAGGTAGTGGAATTCACCATTTTCGATGCAGGGAAAGAGGACGGTGATATGATAGATCTAATCATTAACGGAGAACATTACTTTAAAGACTTTACCGTAACAAAAGAGAAGAAAGTGATCACTCTTAAATTAAAGGAAAAACAAACTAAAATTGAAGTGATTGCCCTGAATGTGGGAACATCTGCTCCCAACACCGTAAAAATTCAATTTAAGGATTCAAGGAATTTCGTTTCTACACTTACCAATCTAAAAGAAGGCGAAAAGGCCGCGGTCACTATTGTAAAACAGTAGAATTCAAAATTTTAAAGCATAAAAAAACCCCGCATTCCGCGGGGTTTTTTATATCTAATATTTTAGATCTATTTAGTATCTGTAGTATTCAGGTTTGTAAGGTCCTTCAACCGTTACCCCGATATATTCTGCCTGGTCTGGCTTAAGCTCTGTAAGCTCTACACCAATTCTTTCCAGGTGAAGTTTTGCTACTTTTTCATCTAAATGCTTAGGCAGCATATAAACTTCATTCTTATACTCATCAGTATTTTTCCAAAGTTCTATTTGAGCTAAAGTCTGGTTTGTGAATGAATTACTCATTACAAAACTTGGGTGACCTGTAGCACAACCAAGGTTTACTAAGCGACCTTCAGCAAGCAAGATGATATCTTTCCCGTTAATGGTATACTTATCAACCTGTGGCTTGATCTCTATTTTAGAATCACCATGCTTTTCGTTTAACCAGGCAACGGCGATCTCGTTATCAAAGTGACCAATATTGGCAACAATGGTCTTGTCTTTCATTGCTTCAAAATGCTCTCCACGTACGATGTCTTTGTTTCCTGTAGTAGTGATCACGATATCTGCCTTTGGAAGTACAGTTTCAAGTTTCTTAACCTCGAAACCATCCATAGCAGCCTGTAAAGCACAAATAGGATCAATTTCAGTAACAGTAACAATAGAACCTGCACCTTTAAAAGATTGAGCCGTTCCTTTACCAACATCACCATATCCACAAACAACTACACGTTTACCGGCAAGCATCACATCTGTAGCACGACGAATCGCATCTACAGCACTCTCGCGACAACCGTATTTATTGTCGAATTTTGATTTTGTAACCGAATCGTTCACGTTGATAGCAGGCATAGGAAGTGTCCCCTTTTTCATACGCTCGTATAATCTGTGAACTCCCGTAGTAGTTTCTTCAGAAAGACCTTTGATACCTTTACCAAGTTCAGGATATTCATCAAGAACCATATTGGTAAGATCTCCTCCATCATCAAGGATCATATTCAGGGGTTCACGCTCTTCTCCAAAGAAAAGTGTTTGCTCAATACACCAGTTAAATTCTTCCTCAGTCATTCCTTTCCAGGCATAAACCGGAATTCCGGCAGCAGCAATAGCAGCAGCAGCGTGATCCTGAGTAGAGAAAATATTACAGGAACTCCAGGTAACATCAGCACCAAGCTCAACAAGCGTCTCGATTAATACTGCTGTCTGGATCGTCATATGTAAACATCCCGCAATTCTCGCTCCTTTTAAAGGCTTAGACTCTCCGTACTCTTTACGAAGGGCCATAAGACCTGGCATTTCTGCTTCAGCAAGTTCTATTTCGCGGCGTCCATATTCGGCAAGCTCAATATCTTTTACTTTATAGGCGGTATACGGTACTGTTTTAGTTGACATATTATTATATTTGAATATTAGCAATTTTTGTGCTTGCAAAAATAAGGAAAAGCTTATAAATTTTATGCCTCTTTTTAAAACAATAACAGTTGATGAACGTACTAAAGTCTTCATTTGGAAGGTTGAAGAATCTTTTGAATGGCTGTCTCAAGGTGTTGAATTAACAGATCATTGCCAGAAGAGAGTTGATGGAATGAAGTCTGAAATACATCGTCGTGGTTTTATGAGTATCAGGCATTTGATGGCTGAAGCTGGTTATACAGATCACGATCTTTATTATGATGATCATGGGAAACCCCATCTTAAAGATGATAAATATATTTCTATCACGCATTCTTTCAACTTCACTGCGATCATCATTAGCGATAGAGATGTGGGGATAGATATTGAAAAGCAGCGAAATAAGATCCTTACCATTGCTAATAAATTCACTCCGCTGGATGAATATCATACCCTGGCTAATGAAGATGCTTTAATTCGAAAACTTACAATCGTTTGGGGTGCCAAGGAATCTGTATATAAGATGCTGGCTCAACCCGGGGTTGGGTTTTTACAGCATATCAATGTGACCGACTTTGATTTCGATGATGCTGAAACTACCACCCATGTTAGATTCAATGGAATTGATGACTGGTTTGACGTCAATTTCCTGGAATTTGAAAATTTTACGTGTGTGTATGCTTTACCTTCTAATTCCAAGCCGAAAGCCTGATGATCGAAGTTCAAAGTTATCTGGAAGAAATTCAGCAGGCAGCTTATGAAAACAGGAAGCTCCTGGCGGTACTTGTAGATCCTGATAAATTTGATGAAAACAGTATTTCTGAATTCATTCAAAATTTACCGAAGGAAACCACTCATATTTTTGTTGGAGGAAGTACCGTTGAAGAAGGAAGAACCTGTGCAGTGGTGAAGGCTTTTAAAAACCTGCGTGGATTACCAATAATACTTTTTCCCGGAGATCATAGTCAGATCTCTTCACATGCCGATGCTTTACTTTTTTTAAGCCTTATTTCCGGGAGAAATCCTGAATTTTTGATCGAGCAACAAGTTCGTTCTGTAAAAAAGATCAGAAATACGAGTCTTGAAATAATTCCAACAGGTTATATTCTGATCGATGGCGGCAGAGAAACTTCGGTTCAGAAAGTGAGTAATACAGTTCCATTAGCTCAGATGAATGTTGAGCAAATTGTGAATACCGCGCTGGCGGGGCAATATTCCGGTAAAAAGCTGATCTACCTGGAAGCGGGTAGTGGAGCGAATAATCCCGTTTCTTCGGAAATTATTAGTTCTGTAAAGAATGAATTGAATATTCCAGTTATTGTAGGTGGTGGAATCCGTAGCACACAACAACTCCAGCAAGCTTATGATGCTGGGGCAGATTTAGTGGTGATTGGAACTGCTTTCGAAAATGGATCTTTTCAGCAATAAGAGCACTTGGACAGGCTCAGTGTAACAAGTTAAACAATCTTAATATACCTCTTTGTCACCCTGAACTCGATTCAGGGTCTCCTGAGATGCTGATTCAATTTCAGTATGACATCCGTTTCCAAAGGTCATTCCGAGCAAAGCGAAGAAATCTTTACGTAGTTGAGACAGCTCATTTTGTTTGTATTGACACAGGAGCACATCGACAATCTCAGTGTAACAAGATAAACAATCTTAATATAATTTTTCGTCACCCTGAACTCGATTCAGGGTCTCCAGCGATGCTGAATTAATTTCAGCATGACGGTTTAGGATTTTTCATCCAGTGCGTAGTCGAGGAAACTTCACAACTGGATTTTTTTGTCATTTCGACCAAAGGGAGAAATCTTAAAATTTAGATTTCTCAGTCGCCTTGCTTCTTCGAAATGACCTGGAACTGTCCTCCTTAGCGAAATTGAATTATGCTAAAACTAAGTCCGTACGAGCATTTCAATGTGAACATGATATGACATAAAATCAGCAAAATCTCCCCTTTAAATTCTGATTGAAAAAAGGTTAAATTTAAGTCTGTTTAACTTTTAATCAAATAATTATGAAAACTGAAAATCCGGTAGTTTGGTTTGAGATCTATGTGAATGATCTGGACCGGGCCAAATCTTTTTACGAGCAAGTCTTTAAAACTAAATTAACTCCTTTGGGTAATCCAACAGAAGATACCTTGCAAATGCTTTCTTTTCCAGGGGATATGGATTCAAAAGGAAAAACATCTGGCGCCCTGGTGCATGTCGAGGGTGTGGAAGCTGGAGGTAATAGTACCATTGTTTATTTTGGAAGTGAAGATTGCAGTGTCGAGGAATCCCGGGTTAAAGATGCCGGCGGGGATTTAGTAAGAGAGAAAATGTCTATTGGGGAATTCGGTTTTATAAGTCTGGTTAAGGATACCGAAGGTAACATGATCGGGATTCATTCCATGCAATAGAAAGGTATTTCGACAGGCTCAGTGTAACAAGTTGAACAATCTTATTATAATTCTTCGTCACCCTGAACTCGATTCAGGGTCTATTGAGATTCTAAACCAATTTCAGCATGCCGGTTAAGAACTTGTCTTCATGAGCGTATTCTAGGGATACTTCATAACGGGATTTTCTTTTTTTGTTAATTCGACCAAAGAGAGAAATCTCGGGTAGTTGAGACCAATTCATTTTGTTCGAAACGATATAAAATAGATTTCTCAGGTGCTTCGCTTCTTCGAAATGACTTTTTAATTAATAGGAAGTTTCTTCACCTTTATAGTCAGTTTTTAATTGTCCATTATCAATTACCAGATTTCCATTCAGTTTTGGCTAACTTTGGGATGAAAACAGAATACTATGAATATTTCAGTTGAACTTACACTAACCCCTATTCAGGATAATTACGAACCAGCTATTATTAACTTCATTAAAAAGATGCGTGAATCTGGTCTTACGGTTAAAGAAAATCCGTTGAGCACCCAGGTTTATGGAGATTATGATGAGGTGATGGGATTATTAAATAGAGAGATCAAAAATGCATTTGAAGCCATAGACCGCGGCCTCATGTATGTGAAGATCGTAAAATCTGACCGTAGCGAGTATGCAGCCGATTTTTGATTTTTTCTTTCAGCAGTATTCAGATTACCCAACGCTTTTTATAATTCTCGAGATCATTGCGGTGATCTTCGGATTCTTATCGGTATGGTATTCCAAACAAAATAATATCCTGGTTTACCCAACAGGGATCGTGAGTACGATGATCTTTGTCTATCTGCTTTGGCAATGGCAACTGTTAGGGGACATGATGATAAATGCCTATTATTTCTCGATGAGCATCTATGGCTGGTATATCTGGACCAGAAAAGTTGATTCGGAACATTATACACCCATTACTTCAACTACGAAGAGGGAACAAATACAGTCTGTTTTTATATTTATAGGAACTTTATTATTTGTCTTTGCAGTTTATGAGTGGTTCGATAAATGGAATAACTGGACGGCATATGTAGATACAATTACTACCGCGATCTTCTTTGTGGGGATGTGGTTAATGGCGAAAAGAAAGATCGAAAACTGGATCTACTGGATCATTGGTGATATTATCTCAGTTCCGCTATATTTTTACAAAGGACTTACCTTTACCAGTCTGCAATATCTGGTGTTTACCATCATTGCTATTTACGGATATAAAGCATGGAAGAAAAACTTGCGCAACGACCTGCGTCCTGCATAAAAATCGTCCTTTTTGGACCTGAATCTACCGGAAAGACCACACTTTCTGAAGATCTTGCCAGGCACTATCAGGAACCAATGGTTAAGGAATATATGCGGGAATACCTTCAGGAGGTATGGAATTCTGAAAAACGTATTTGTGAACCTAAGGATATCATACCTATCGCCGAAGGACAAATGGAAGCAGAAAACCGACTTTCAGAAGAGGCAGAAGAACTTTTGATCTGTGACACTAATCTGCTCGAATTAAAGGTTTATTCTGAAGCTTATTATGATGGCTATTGCGACCCGCAACTTCTTAAACATGCGTTAAACAACCACTATCATCTCTACTTTTTAACGTATATTGATGTTCCCTGGACTCCAGACGATTTAAGGGACAAACCTCGCGACCGTGAAGAGATGTTCCAGAGATTTCAAAAAGCACTGGAGCTACATCAAAAACCTTATTTTATTTTAAAAGGAGACAGGGAAGTGCGTTTTAATAACGCAGTGAAAAAAATTGACCAATTAATAAAAGAGAAGAACCGTGAATTTTAGTGAAAAAGATATTTTACAAATAGAAGAAAAAGGTATAACCTCTAAGGAAGTTGAAGAGCAGATAGAAATTTTCAAACGCGGAAATATAAAAGTCGACATCACCGAGGCAGCAACAACAGGGAACGGAATTAGCAAGATTGAGTCTGCTGAAAAACATGAGCTAATCGAATTTTACGATACCGAAAAGGACAAACATGAGATTTTAAAATTTGTTCCGGCGTCTGGAGCTGCATCAAGAATGTTTAAATCACTGCACAATTTCGCTGATGAATTTGATCCAGAAAGGCATGAATTACGGGAATATATAGATGGGACCGGCGACAAAGATCTAAGGCATTTTTTTAATCATATTGAAAAACTGCCGTTTTATGAGCACGCTCTTAAAAAGACCAGGAAAAATCATTCTGGTTATGATGACTTTTCTCATGATGCCCAGTATAAATTACTGGTAAAAACTATTCTGAAATCAGATGGATTGTTTTTAAGCAATTTGCCTAAGGGATTGGTGCCTTTTCATAAATACGGAACTCATATCGCGACGGCTTTCGAAGAACATTTACTTGAAGCCGCAAAATATCTGGAGGTAAATGGAGTTGCGAAACTTCACTTTACGGTCGCTGAAGGAGATAAAGAAAAATTCCAGGGTGAATGGAAAGAAATTCAGGAGCGGGTAGAAGAGAAGACCGGAGTAAAATTCGAGATAGAATACTCCTATCAGGATCCTAAGACAGATACTATTGCTGTAAACAACGATTATGAACCATTTAGAACTGAAGAAGATGATCTTTTCTTCAGGCCTGGTGGTCATGGGGCACTTATCGAAAACATGAACCAGCTTGACGAAGAAATTGTTTTTGTAAAGAACATCGATAATGTAGTGACTGAAGATGCGCTTCAGAATGTTGTGGATCATAAAAAAATGCTGGGAGGTAAACTGTTCCAGGTTCAGAAGAAAGTTTTCAATTATCTGGAGATCCTGGAAAAAGGGAATGTGTCTTCAGAAAAATTAAATGAAATTCAGGCATTCTTGAATGATGAACTTTTTATTAAAGGCTCCTCTAATGAGGATCTTTTTGTAGAATATCTGAAGGAAAAACTACATCGCCCTCTAAGAGTATGCGGCATGGTTAAGAATGAAGGTGAGCCCGGAGGTGGTCCATTCCTGGTAAAAGATAAGAATGGAGAGATATCTCTTCAAATCATCGAAGGAGCGCAGATAGATAATGATAATCCTGAACAGGCAAAAACAGCCCGGGAAGCTACTCACTTTAATCCTGTGGATATTGTGTGTAGTTTAAAAGACCATAAAGGCGAAGCTTTCGATCTTCATGAATATGTTGATGAAGAGATGAGTTTTATTGCTGATAAAACCAAAGATGGGAAACCTTTAAAAGCATTGGAACGTCCGGGGTTATGGAATGGAGGAATGGCGAAGTGGAATACAATCTTTGTAGAAGTGCCAGTAGAAACCTTTAATCCTGTGAAGACAGTTTCAGATTTGCTTAAAGAATCTCACCAGCCGCGTTAATATGAATGATGAACTCATTCTTACAGAACTGGATTATAAAGCTGTAAGAAGCTCAGGACCGGGCGGTCAGCATGCAAATAAAACTGCTACCAAGGTAGAACTTAGCTTTGATGTTGAAAATTCTGAGGCTTTGTCTGAGAAAGAGAAGCTGCGAGTTCAAAAGAAACTGGCCGGGAGAATTAATAAGGAGGGCTTTCTAAAGATGAGTAGCGAAGACTCGAGAAGTCAGCATACAAATAAAGAGATCGTAACTCAGAATTTCCTTTTCGAGCTAAAAGAGTCCTTGAAAAAACCAAAACCTAGAAAAAAGACCAGGCCAACTAAAGCTTCGAAAATTAAACGTTTAAAAGCTAAAAAGAAAAAGTCTGAGATCAAGGCAAATAGAAAAGATCCACTGAAGTAAAAATTGGGGAATTCTTACTCAATTGTGAAACGTTTTCTACAAATTTTTTGGGGAATTGTACTTTTAAAAATTAAGCCCTGAAAATATAAATAGCTGTTCTCCTGTATTTAACGGGGTCGAATAGGTTTTTTCACTTATTGGTATAGTTTTTACAATGTAGTAAGTAGGTTAGTATTGGGAATAGAATAAATTAAAAACTAACTAATTTATTCTGTTTTATAATTTAGATTTTCGGATTGAAAAGGCTCCACTCGGAGCCTTTTCTATTTTATAACAATTCGTACTAAGAAAACTATATAAAACTGATGCTTAATTTCCACAGTTGTGGTTGAGGAATCTCTACTTTTCTACATAAAATTTTGTAAAAAATTCAACTAAAATTTAAATATCCTTCTGTTTATCTGGCATTTAGAGAAAATGTATTAAAATGGCACAATTATTCTATATCTATTAACATAACAGAATGATCAAATAACCAGGATCAATAAAACCACATATTATGAAAAAGTTTGCATTAAGTATTATGACAATTGGTGCCATGTTTTTTGGAACACAAAATATACAGGCACAAGTTGAAGAAGAAATTGAAGTAGAAACTGAAATGGAAGTTGCACAGGAAGAATTTGCTAGTGTAGATGTAGCTGAACTTCCTCAGGCGGTAAAAGATGCTTTAGCCACAGATTATAATGGAGCAGTAGCTTCAGAAGCCTGGATGAAATCGAAAGATGACAAAAAGGTATATAAACTTAAACTAGACGTGAAAGGCGAAACAAAAAAGGTTTATATAGACCAGGATGGTAAATGGCTTGAAAAAGAAGATAAAGGCCAGACTGAAAAGTAAATGCCCAATACTGGAGAAACCAACTTCAGGGCAACAGATTGATGACAATGCCAAGTAGAATATAAATCTACCCCGGCAAACTTGCAAAAAAGTGACTGTTTTCAGAATTTATTCTGATTACTAACGACCAGAAAACTAACACTATAAAAGTCACTTTTTTGCTTGTTTATAAGGTTTGAAGAGGAAGATCTGTTAAATGGGAATTAGTTAAGGCAGTTTTTTTTAATCAAAAATTGCCAGAAAAGAGGGGTTGTACTACAACCTCTCTTTTTTTATGCTTTCTTTTAAAACCTAATGGTTTAAAGATTATTACCTTTGTTAAGCTTTTTAAATTTGATCTATGTCTAAAGTTTTGGTCGTTGAGGACGATGTTGCATTTGGAACCATGTTAAAAACCTTTCTGGAAAAAAGGGATTACAAGGTAGCACTGGTTTATTCAGCTTCTGAAGCCTTCAAGAAAATATCTTCAGATAAATTTGATCTGGTACTTACAGATGTGAGACTTCCAGATAATGATGGGTTGGAAATTCTTAAGAGTGTTAAGACTGAAAATCCTTCTACCCAGGTAATTGTAATGACGAGCTATGCTGAAATAAGCATGGCCGTAAACGCAATGAAAGAAGGCGCTTTTGATTATGTGGCCAAACCTTTCAGGCCTGAGTCCATTCTTCAAACAATAGAAAATGCCCTGCATACTAATGAGGTTGCTCCGGTTGTAGAAAAACCTAAGCCAGCCAGGAAAAGCAATGGACCGTTAAGTGAAAATAAAGATCTTGTGAAAGGAGTAAGTGAGCCTTCACGAAGGTTGAGTGATTATGTAGAGCTGGTGGCGCCAACCAATATGTCTGTGCTTATAACAGGCGAGAGTGGAACCGGTAAAGAGCAAATTGCAAAAAGTATACACCTGCAGAGTAAAAGACATGCGGCTCCTTTTATAGCTGTAGATTGTGGTGCCATTCCTAAAGAGATCGCTTCCAGCGAATTCTTTGGTCACCTTAAAGGATCTTTTACAGGTGCTATTAACGATAAGACAGGACATTTTGCTGCTGCCAACGGTGGTACACTTTTTCTGGATGAGATAGGAAATCTTACTTATGAACTACAGGTGCAATTATTAAGAGCACTTCAGGAAAGGCGTATAAAACCGGTAGGGAGTAATAATGAAATAGAAGTTGATATTCGCGTGGTCACGGCTACTAACGAGGATCTTTCTGAAGCTGTTAAAGAAGGTGAATTCAGGGAGGATCTCTATCATAGATTGAATGAATTTTCAATTAAAGTGCCGGCATTAAGAGAAAGAAAAGAAGATCTAATGCTTTTTGCTAACCAGTTCCTGGATGAAGCGAATGCCGATCTTGAAAAGAATATTGTAGGTTTTTCTGATGAAGCAATACATGCCTTTAAGAACTATAACTGGCCGGGGAATTTAAGAGAGCTTAAGAATATGGTTAAAAGGGCAGTGCTTCTAACTAAAGACGATCTTATTCCGCTTAAAGTATTACCACATGAGATCGCTACTTCTACGCGAACAAATGATAGTGATTACGGTTTGTTCAAAAATAAGAATGAGGAACAATTGATCCTTGATGCTTTAGAAAAAACTGGAGGTAATAAAAGTAAAGCAGCAAGAATGCTTTCGATAGACCGGAAGACTCTTTATAACAAATTGAAACAATACGGGATTAAACTGTAATATTAGGATCGAGACTGGCCATTAATCGGTTGATCTTGACCACAAAATGGTCAAATTCAGGTTGACTTACTTTTTCCCGGGATTCCAGTTTCATTAAGATAACAACAACTTCGTTGGCTTTCATTTGTCTAAGCATAGGTAACATTCGATGCGCTAATTTCCCTAGTTTATCTTCATCTTGAACCTCGTAAGCTGCTTTTAGTTCATTCAGACTTTGATTTGCACCCTCAATAAATGCCTGAATAATGGTTTGCATGGCATCTTCATCTCTACCAGAAAACTCGTAAATATCAGTAAGATCGTAATTATCAGATTTTAATCTCTCGTTATCAATTTCTACTGATTCCTCTTTCTTTTCATATTCCAGATGAAGCAGCTCGGCGATGTTCTGCTTTAATTCCTCTGGCTTGTACGGTTTTAATAGCTTATTGTTGAAACCTGCTTTAGTATAGACTGCTTTTTCAATATCTGTTCTGCCAGACAATGCGATCACTGGTATATCTTTTAGACCTTCACTACGACGTATAGATTCAATAAGTTTAAACCCGTCAAAAATAGGCATTTGTATATCTGTAAGCACAATATCATAATTATCTGTAGTGAGCTTTTCAAGTCCGCTTTTGCCATTCTCGGCTGTTTCTATTTCAAATCCCATAGATTTTGCTACTTCTACAGTTAGGGATAGCTGTCCAGGCTCATCATCTATGATAAGAGCTTTCAACCCTGTAGCATCATGGTCTATGGTTTCTAGTGTGATCTCATCTTCCTGTTCTCTTTCAGAATCTTCGCGGGTTTCAGAAAGTTTAACTACAGGGATAAGAATGGTAAATTCGCTTCCCTCTCCCTGAACACTTTCCAGTTTAATTTCACCATCTAAGAGCTGCGAAAGTCTTTTGGTAATTGCCAGTCCAAGCCCGGAGCCACCAAAACGTTTTTCAATACTGCTGTTTTCCTGGGAGAACTCTTCAAATATATTCTCCTGCATTTCTTTTGAAATCCCTATTCCGGAATCTTTCACCCTGATTTCCAGAATATGATTTTCACCAGATTGATTCTTAAGTGCAGCCGAGATCACTATTTCTCCCTTTTCGGTAAATTTCCACGCATTCGAAATTAGATTCGCCAGTATCTGTTTTATTCTGAATGGATCACTCTGTATCTGGACATTTGTATCTTCAGATATTTCAATAACAATATCTACATCCTTATTTTTTTCAGCCGGTATGATATTGTTTACAGTATCGTGAATAAGTTTTTTTGGATTGAAAGACAGATTTTCAATAAGCATTTTCCCCGCCTCCAGTTTTGAAAGATCCAGGAGATCGTTCACCAGCCTTAGAATGAATTCTGAAGATTTTTTGATCTGGTTTAAATAGTGTTTCTGCTTTTCGTTGAGTTCTGTTTTCTGGATAAGGTCTGTATAACCCATTACTGTGGTAAGCGGACTTCTTAGGTCATGAGTAATAGCGGCCATGAATTGTTCCCTGCTGGCTAGAAGAGATTCAGCAAAATCCTTTGCTTCTTCAAGCTGTACCCTGTAGCGCTGACTTCTGGTTACGTCTCCAATGATATTAATAATGAAATAAAGGATAATAAGCAAAATGATACATCCACCTAAAATTATAATATTGGAAGTTTTATCCAGCATATTCTGGAAAACTTCGGCCCTTTCAACAGTATTTTCTCGTTCCTTCAGTTCTAAACTAGATAATAGGCTTTGCAACTGTTGATTAAGTATAAGGTCATTATTAAGTAATTCGTTTTCCTTCTGAATCACTTCATTCTGAAATTGCCTGTTGGCAAATTCCAGATCTGTAAGTACACGCTTCACAGATTTTACTACAGAATCCAATCTCTCGGTAGTAATCCGTTCTGCATTGTCTTCTTTGGAATATTCCAGCCATTTTACCAGAACGTCTTTCTGGTAGGGTTTTAAATTCCTGAACCGGTTTTCGTAACTATAATCTTTAAAGGAGGCATCTATATTTCGTAGCTCCCTAAGCGCTTTAGAATAATAATTGGTGTTCCGGTCTGAGTCTCTTAAGGCAACTAGTTCCTTTAAGTTTTCAGTCTTTTTGTCTAGAAGTTTATTTATACTATCAGTTTCATTTTCAAGGTAAATATTCTCATAAGACTGCTCCAGCGTTTGAAGTTTGGATTTTATGCCTTCAATCTGGGAATTGTATAGTTTCAGTTCTTTCTCCTCACCAGATTGTATTAATCTTCGACTTGTATTTTCAGATTCATTAAGGTTGGTGCTTATTTCACTTACCAGGATAAGTTGCTGGTTGTTTTCGGTGTTAGATTGGGCAATTTCAGAATATGCGATTACCTGATTGTATACATACCAAACCGCAAGACCGGCAAGTATTGCAACGATTACATATCCTGTAACGATCTTTACGGTGATGGAGCGTTTTGCACTAAACATTACTTATGTTTTATCTAAAATTAAGCCAATTCTCTTAAATCTCTCCAAATGTATTGTATTTCTCAAAAAGCGTATTACTTTTGCGCCACAATCTCATAAGGGGTGCCCGGAAGGGCTGAGATCATACCCAATGAACCTGGGCGGGTAATGCTGCCAAGGGAATTGTGCGAAAGCACAGTGTATGTACTCCTGATTTTGCCAGATGGCAGGTTCAGGATTTTTTATTTTTAAACCAAATCAACAAGAATAATCGCCCCTTTTATTCGTAAAATTATTACGAATGAAAAATGTGTTATTTCTGGCAGGCCTTTTACTTCTCTCATTGCAGGGCCTCGCACAAGAATTTAAAGTAACAGGAACAGTGACTGAGAATGGAGACCCCCTGGAGGAGGCCACCATCTATGTGAAAAGTACCGGCGTTGGTACGGTTGCAGATGAAAATGGCAATTACGAACTTACTCTTAAAAAAGGAACCTATACCCTTGTTTTTGCCTTCGGAAATCAGAAAAGTAAGAAACTGGTACTGGATTCAGACATGCAATTGAATGTTGATCTTGCCGGAGCCAAAGAAACTTTAGATGAAGTATTCCTTTCCGCAGTAAGAGTAACAGAGCAATCTCCCATCACCTACAGTAACCTTAGTAATGAGGAGATCGAAGACCGAAACCTTGGTCAGGATATTCCAGTTTTAATGAATTATATGCCCAATGTGGTAACTACTACCGATGCTGGAAACGGAGTGGGATATACAGGAATTCGGGTAAGGGGTAGTGACGCTACCAGGGTGAATGTAACCATAAACGGAATTCCTTATAACGATGCTGAAAGCCAGGGAACATTCTGGGTAAACCTGGGGGATTTTGCCTCATCTGTAGAAAACCTACAACTACAAAGAGGGGTTGGAACTTCAACTAATGGCGCCGGTGCTTTTGGCGCTAGCTTAAATATTCTTACAGATTCTTATAAAGAAGAAGCACAGGCTGAGGTTTCAAATAGCGTTGGTTCGTACAACACTTTTAAACATACCGTGAAATTCAGCACAGGATTAATAAACGATCATTTTTCAATTGGAGGAAGAGCTTCTAAAATTCGGAGCGATGGTTATATAGACCGGGCTTCCAGTGATCTTAAATCCTATTTTTTACAGGGTTCTTATGTAGATGAAAATACGTTGGTTAAAGCGGTGACTTTTGGTGGTACAGAAAGAACTTACCAGGCCTGGTATGGAATAGATCAGGAAACGCTGGAAAATGACAGGACTTTTAATCCAGCCGGGATCTATACCGATGAGAGTGGAAATACAAAATTCTATGATAATCAAACCGATAATTATAGTCAGGATCATTACCAGTTCTTATGGAACCAGGACTATAACTCTAACTGGTCTTCTAATATAGCTTTGCATTATACGTATGGTAGAGGATACTATGAGGAATATGAAGAGGATGCTGATCTGGCAGATTTTGGTTTACAAGCTTTTAATTCAGAAGGAGAGGAAGTGAATACCTCAGACCTTGTGGGAACTAAATGGCTTGATAATCATTTCTACGGAACGGTTTTCAGTTTAAATTATCAAAACTCAAATTGGGATGTGACTCTTGGCGGTGGATGGAATAAATACGAAGGAGATCATTTTGGGGAAGTTGTTTATACAAGATTTGCCAGGAATAACGATCCCTATGAGCTTTATTATTTTAACCAGGCAGATAAGACCGATTTTAATATCTACGGAAAAGCAAATTTCAAGATCACTGAAAAACTTTCCGGTTATGGCGACCTTCAGTTGAGAACCGTGAATTACGAAACCGATGGAGTACTAGACGATCAGTCAAGATTTCAAAATGACGATAATTTCAACTTTTTCAATCCAAAGGCGGGATTAACTTATGCATTGAATGATGCAGATCAATTTTATCTTTCCTATGCTCGTGCGCATAGAGAGCCAAGTAGAAATGATTACGAAAATGGGGATCCGGAACCTGAAGAATTAAACGATTTCGAGCTTGGATGGAGACATAAAAGTCAAAATTTTATTCTGAATACAAACCTGTATTATATGGGTTATGAAAATCAGTTAGTTCTAACCGGCGGTATAGATGATGTTGGAGCTTTTATTCGCCAGAATAGCGGAAACAGCTACCGTTTCGGGCTCGAGGTAGATGCAACAGTTAGATTTTCAGATAAATTATCTGTAAGACCAAATATTGCCCTGAGCCGGAATAAGAATATAGATTTTGTTTCACCTTTTGATGGAGAATTGGTTGCCTATGGAGATACAGATATTTCTTATTCTCCTGAGATCGTAGCTGGTAATATTATTGGTTACGAGCCGGTAGGAGGTCTGGAGCTGAAATTACTTTCAAAATATGTGGGCGAGCAGTTTATGAGTAATGTAGAAGCTATTAACTCTAAACTCGATAGTTATTTTGTGAACGATTTTAATATTCAGTACACCTGGGATAAGCCATGGTTCTTTAGAGAAATCGTACTTACAGGATTGGTAAATAATATCTTCAATGAGAAATATATTTCAAATGGCTACTACTACACTTTCAATATTCCTAGTGAAGATACTCCTTCTGGTGTGCAAACTTTAGATGGGGCCGGATATTATCCCCAGGCCACTACCAACTTTTTACTAGGACTAACAATGAAGTTTTAAAGTTCAATAGTTTAATCGGCTTCCTTTCCATTTCGCGGAGTATCTGGAAAGGGGGCTTTTTTAATTAAATACTTCTAATAAATCCCCAGATCGTTGAACCCGGTATGGTTGCATGGTGTATTCACCATCACCATCTACGAGCTCACCAGTGATAACATTATACTCATTATCATCGCATCCACAGCTGGCAATGACCCCATTAACTGTCATTCCCGAGCAACTACTCGGCGGGTGATTGGGATCGCTAAGTTCAAACGCAGCATATTGCTGATTATTTATATTGTATATAACTACTCCTCTTACTCCATGATTGTAGGTTGCATAAGAGTTTCCCGGAAACTGCAGATCGTTATATTCCGGTAAATTTAAGTTCAGCTGAAAGCGGAAATTCACGTTCGGCAAATTTGGGTTATTGCGGTAAGAATCATCAGAACCCGAACAGGCCATAAGCAGCGAAATAATGGATAAAATGAAGAGCGTTTTTTTCATAAAAAATTGAGTTACAGCGAAAATAATATAATTGTACCGAAAGATTAAATTTCTTACATTTGTTTATAGAAATCCCGCTATAAATGGGATTTTTTCAGTTAATGATACAATAGTTTGAACCCGGAGAGTTAAAAACTTATAGAACCGGGCAATCCCGCATCCAGGGATTTATTTTAGTACTAAAATCATTATAAGGTATGTTTTCCGGTTTCAGGAGTTTCTCCTGGACCGCGATTAATAAAACGATAAAGTTATGAGCAAAGTATCTTATTATACCCCAGAAGGGTTAAAAAAGCTTAAGGATGAGCTTAATCACCTTAAAGATGTAGAGAGGCCTAAAGCTTCAGAAGCGATTGGTGAAGCTCGTGATAAAGGTGATTTAAGTGAGAATGCTGAATATGATGCAGCAAAAGAAGCGCAGGGCCTATTAGAAATGAAGATCTCTAAATTAGAAGAGGTGGTTGCTAATGCCAGAGTTATAGATGAATCGCAATTAGATACCTCCAAGGTTTTAGTGCATTCGCATGTGAAAATAAAGAACAAGACCAACGGCGCAGAGATGAAATATAAACTTGTTGCCCAAAGTGAAGCCGATCTTAAAGCCGGTAAGATCTCTGTAGATTCTCCTATTGGGAAAGGGCTTCTTGGTAAAGAAGTTGGCGACACTGCAGAAATTGAGGTTCCTAACGGAACTGTGACCTTTGAGGTTATAGAGATCTGGAGAGAATAAGCCTGTTCGTATCAGTTAAAATTTCATCCTTTTCTTTCATCTGTATTTTCGGATTTGAGAAAAGGATTTTTTATTTTTATTAAAAACCAACCTAATCATGTCAACACTATTCACAAAGATCGTAAAAGGAGAAGTGCCTGCGTATAAAGTCGCTGAAAACAGCCAGTTTTTAGCCTTCTTAGATATCAGGCCAAATGCAAAGGGACACGTTTTGTGTATCCCGAAGAAGGAGATCAACAAGATCTGGGACCTGGAAGAGGAAATGTATCATGAACTAATGCGTTTTACGAGAAGAGTATCTATTGCGTTAGAGCAAACAGTTTCTTGCAAAAGAGTAGGGATGGCCGTAGTAGGACTGGAAGTACCACATACCCATGTTCATCTAATTCCGCTTAATAGTATGAAGGATATGGACTTTTCTAATAATGTAGAAATGTCTGATGAAGAATTTAAGGAACTGGCCGCTGCAATAAGCGAAAATGTTGAACTGTGATAAAAATTTCTGATTATAAACTCAGTCTGGAATTACGCATAGATTGGGGAGATCTGGATATGTATGAGCATGTGAATAATGTTTCTTATATGCGTTATTTGCAAAGCGGAAGAGTGAATTTCTGGGAAGCCTCGGGTATTCATGAATTCTATCGCAATTCTAACCAGGGTACGATGCTGGTTTCTACGAAATGTGATTTTAAAAGATCATTAATTTATCCCGGAAAGGCGGTGGTTAAAACCAAACTCGATTTTATAGGTAACAAAAGTTTTGGATTGAAGCATTTAATTCTGGATGAAAAAGGGGAGATATGTGCTGAAGGTACAGATGTTGTGGTTTGCTTCGATTTTGATAAAAATGAAACTTTTCCCGTGCCAGATTGGTTGAGAAAAAAGATCTCTGAATTCTAGATCTTTTTCAGACTTATCTGAAAAGTTGTTCCTTTATTGATCTCACTCCGGGCAACTTTGATCTTTCCTTTGTGATATACCTCGATAATTCTTTTAGCCAGCGATAGGCCTAATCCCCAACCTCGTTTTTTTGTCGTCTGTCCAGGATCAAAAATAGACTTGAATCTATTTTTATCGATCCCTTTCCCGGTATCGGTAATGTAGATATGCGCCTCTTTTATATCCTGCTTGATCTCGATCATTAGCTCACCTTTTCCACGCATGGCATCAATAGCATTTTTCACGAGGTTTTCTATGGTCCAGCTATAAAGCTGTTCATTTAGCTGAACATAAATAGGCTGTCTTGGTGTTCTTATGCTGAAATCGATAAGATTAGAGCTTCTTAGTTTTAAATAATCAAAACTTTCCCTGGTCGCGGCCACTATATCTGTTTGCTGTAAATTTGGTGCAGAACCTATTTTGGAAAATCTTTCGGTAATGGTTCGTAACCTGTCAATATCCTTTTCCATCTCCTCCACGTAAGATGGATTTACATTTTCTGTCTTTAAAATTTCGGTCCATCCAATAAGAGAGCTTAGCGGCGTTCCTATTTGATGAGCAGTTTCCTTGGCCATCCCGGCCCATAGCTTATTCTGTTCGCTTGATTTTGTAGTTGTATAAAAGAAGTAAACAACTCCAATGAATAAGAACCCGATCAAAGTTAAGCCAATAGGGTAATACTTCAGTTTATTTAGAGCCGGTGAATTCCCGTAATATAAATACTGTATCTGGTTATCACCTAGATCTACCTCAATTGGTTCATTTTCTTCCTTCAGGTCTTCCAGGTATTCTGCGGTTCGTTCAGGATCTTCAAGAATGGAAGGGTCTAGATTAGTGGTATATGCTATTTCTCCGTTCTCATCGGTATGTATGATGGGGATGGTAGTGTTATTATTTAAAATTTGAAGAATCAGGCTCAGGTCGGCATCTTCCGGAGCATTGCTTAGTTCCTCCTGTGCCTGCGCCCAGATATTCATTTTCGCCCGTTCATCTTCTTTTAGTCGCTGAAAAAATATACTTGTATTCCAGAGCACCAGTACGATGAGCACAAGGCAGGAAATAATGATAAACCAGCGATTAAAGCTGCGCTCGTCGGGTAGATTCATGTATGTTTCCGGCTTTTAATCAAAAATAAATATAAGCGTTTTAAAACTATTTTTATTGTAATGCATTGCTTTTCATTCCTTGCTCGATTCTTTATCTTTGGCAAAAATTAATCTATGTTCAGTATAGAACCCAAGGACGTAAGTGTCGGGAAATTACATAAATATCTTCTGGGTGCTATAGGTCCAAGGCCTATTGCATTTGCCAGTACAATTGATGAAGATGGTAATCCTAATCTTTCTCCTTTCAGTTTTTTCAATGTTTTTGGAGCGAATCCGCCGGTATTGATCTTTTCTCCGGCAAGGAGAGGAAGAGATAATACTACGAAGCATACTTTTGAAAATGCTAAAAAAGTAGATGAGGTGGTGATCAATATCGTGAATTATGATATAGTTCAGCAAATGTCACTTTCAAGTACTGAATATGGTGAAGATGTAAACGAGTTTGAGAAGTCTGGATTAACCATGCAGAAATCTGATCTCGTAAAACCTTTCAGAGTAGCAGAATCTCCGGTTCAGTTTGAATGTAAGATCAAAGAAGTGATCGAAACTGGAACTGAAGGTGGCGCAGGAAACCTGGTGATCTGCCATGTTGTGAAAATGCATATCAAGGAGGATATTCTGGATGCAGACGGATTTATAGATCAGCATAAAATAGATCAGGTAGCCCGTATGGGTGGTAACTGGTATACCCGTGCTAAAATGGGAATGTTCGAAGTTCCAAAGCCACTTTCAACATTGGGAATTGGAGTAGATGCGATGCCAGAAGGTGTTAGAACCAGTGAGATCCTTACCGGGAACGACCTTGGTAAATTAGGGAATGTAGAAGCTCTGCCTGAAAACGGGGAAATTGAAGCTTTCCTTAATTCAAATAAAGAAGAAGCCGAACTTGTAAAAAGCGGTGATAAAAAGAAAATTCATATACGGGCGCAGGCTTATCTTGAAGAAGACAGACCTGAAGACGCCTGGAAAATATTATTAGCAAAATAAACAGACAATGGAAGTACAGGGAAAAATTAAGCTTATTGGCGACACAAAAACATTTGGAAGCAACGGATTTCAGAAAAGAGAAATGGTTGTAACCACAGAGGAGCAGTATCCTCAACATATAATGATCGAGTTCGTTCAGGATAAATGCAGTCTTTTAGATGCATTTCAGGTTGGGCAACCGGTTAAGATTGGAGTAAACCTTAGAGGACGTGAATGGGTAAGCCCACAGGGTGAGACTAAGTATTTCAATTCTATCCAGGGTTGGAGAATTGAAAATCTTGCAGCACAGCAGCCGTCAGGTGGCTCTAACGTGCCACCACCGGACCAGTTCGAGCCGGCTAGCGATCTTAATGAAGAAGATTATGATGATCTTCCTTTCTAAGGCAATTTGAGTCATTTCGATCAATGAGAGAAATCTATAGAGATCTTTCACTTTTGTTAGAGATGTCTCATTTTAAAATTATTTGTAGAACTGAGCTTGTCGAAGTTCGATATAATAAAATCAAAGTCCGGTTAGAAAATTCGCCGGACTTTTTTATTTTCAATTATTAAAATAATATCATTTGTATTTTATCTATCCAGACCAGGAATTGCCACCGGTGAGTTTCGCAGACAGCGAGGGATTACTTGCTGTGGGTAGAGATCTAAGTCCTGAAAGGTTGAAAGAGGCTTATTATAAAGGTGTTTTTCCATGGTATAGTGAAGGGCAACCGGTCCTTTGGTGGTCACCAGATCCAAGAATGGTTCTTTTCCCTGAAGATCTTAGAATAGCCAGAAGCATGCGACCCTTTTTAAACCAGGATAAGTTCCAGGTTACTTTCAATCAGGAGTTTGAAAGAGTTATTGAGAATTGCGGGCAGGTAGATAGAAAAGGCCAGGATGGAACCTGGATAACTCCCGAAATTAAGGAGAATTATCTTCAACTACATAAAGAAGGTTTAGCGCATTCTGTAGAAGTATGGGATAATGAGGATTTAGTAGGTGGACTTTATGGAATTTATCTAAAGGACAAGCAGGTATTCTGTGGGGAAAGTATGTTCGCCAAGGCCAGTAATGCTTCTAAATTTGGATTTATAAAGCTGGTTCAAAAACTGGAAAGGGATGGGGTGAAATTAATAGACTGCCAGATATATACCAGCCATCTGGAAAGTCTGGGAGCAGATGAGATCCCCAGATCGGAATTCCTGGAATATCTTAAATAGAAATTTTCTCTCCTAGCTTCTTTACTTCCTTATACCGGAAGCAATCTGTCTGATGATCGTTCACCATGCCGGTAGCCTGCATGTGGGCGTAGATCACGGTGGAACCTACAAATTTGAAGCCTCTCTTTTTAAGATCTTTGCTTAGTTTATCACTGAGGTCTGTAGTGGCAGGTGCCTTTTTATAATCTTCAACTTCATTTTGTATAGGCTTGCCATCTACAAATTGCCAGATGTATTTACTGAAACTGCCAAATTCATCCTGAATTTTTATAAATTCCCTTGCATTGGTCACAGTGGCCCTGATTTTCATTTGATTCCTGATAATACCGGCATTCTGCATTAATTCGGTGATCTTGGCATCTTTGTATTGCGCTATTTTTCGATAGTCGAAATTATCAAAAGCTTCTCTGAAATTATTTCTTTTTCGAAGTACGGTGATCCAGCTTAGTCCCGCCTGAAAGGTTTCCAGGGTTAGAAATTCAAATAAAGTGTCGTCATCCAGTACAGGAACTCCCCATTCATGATCGTGATAAGCTTCATATAATGGATCACCTACACACCAGCCACAACGTTTTATATCTTCCATAATTTCTAAGATCTAAAATGATAAGTAATTGTCCCTATCTGAGAATCTCTCCCAGCCAGTTTACTGAATTTAGCTCCTGAAGAATATTCCAGAGCACGATCTGTAAGACATTCATTAGAAGTTGTTGAACTTCCCTTGTTCACTGAGCTGTCCAGAACATAGCCGTTCGCATCTACCGTGATATTGATCACCACTTTTCCGGCCTGATCACATGTGTATACCGGATTAGGAATTTTCACGGCTCGTCTACCTTTTAACGAATATGAAATGGAACTATAATCGTAAGCTGCAGATTTTTGAGAAGCTTCTTCAGCCGAATCATCTCCGTCTGATCGCTTTTTCCTGTCTTCAGCATTCTTTTTGCTCAAGGCATAATTTCCTTCGGAACCTTCGGAGTCTTCATTTTCAGATTGTTCCTGTTGAGCCGAATTCTTTTCGAAGATCTTATCCAGTTGATTTTTAAAATCTGCTTCCCGGGTTTCTTTATCCTGATTATAAGCCTGGTGAGTTTGAACATCTCTTGGATTTCTCCGTTGTGCCTCTTCGGGCTGTTCAGGTTCTACCTCTTCTTTTTCTTTAACTTTGAATTGATCGAGATCCACCATCATTTCAGCCGTAGCTTGATTGTTGTTGGCGAGTTTAAAATTATACAGAGCCAGCATCAGGACAGCAAACGAAAGTGTAGTTAGGATAAGCGCTTTATGCTTATCAAAAAAATCCTCAAAACGTTTCATATACAGTTAACAGTCGGTAGACTTAATTATTCTCTCGTGAAGGTAGCAATTTTTCGAAATATTCGATATCCATCGCTTTTTCTACAGAATGATCACCAATCGCAGTTCTCCTTAATTCTGAAAGATGTGCTCCGCTATGCAATGCCTGGCCAAATTCATGAGCAAGACTTCTAATATAAGTTCCTTTGCTGCAAACCACCCTGAAATGAACCTTGGGAAATTCTTTTGAATCGATCTCAAATTCCGAAATTTCAACCTTCCTGGATTTAACTTCAACTTCCTTGCCTTCCCTGGCATATTCGTAAAGCCTTTTTCCGTCTTTCTTTAAAGCGGAGAAAACAGGCGGAGTTTGGTCAATTTCGCCTATGAATTTTTTTGTGGTTTCCTGAAGAAGCTCTGCAGTAATATGATCTGTGGGGAATTTTTCGTCAATTTCTGTTTCAAGATCGAAGGATGGGGTAGTAGCTCCAATAGTAAATGTTCCTGTATATTCCTTGATTTGCCCCTGAAGTTCGGGAATCGTTTTGGTGAATTTTCCGGTGCAAATGATCAGTAATCCGGTGGCTAACGGATCTAATGTTCCGGCGTGGCCTACCTTGATCTTTTTTATATTACAACTTTTTCTGATAAGCCATCGCACTTTATTTACTAACTGAAAAGAAGTCCAGTTAAGTGGTTTATCAAAAAGTAATACCTGTCCTGTTTTAAATTCTTCCGGAGTAATTTCCTTATTGCGCATATGCAAAAATAATAGCCGCCAGTCCCACTACAAAACAATACACGGCAAACCATGAAAGTTTGCTTTTCTTAACCAGAGCTATCATCCAGGTGCAGGCAACAAGTCCGGCCAGGAATGCTGCCACAAAGCCAACTGCCAGAATGGTGAAATCGGCATTGCTTTCCTTCAGCTCACCGCTTAAAAGATCTTTAGCGATCTTCCCGAAGATTAATGGTACTACCATTAAAAATGAGAATCTTGCTGCTTTTGTTTTATCGTTCCCCAGTAATACTGAAGTTGAAATGGTAGCTCCACTTCTTGAAATTCCTGGTAACATGGCGATTGCCTGAGATACCCCAATTACGAATGCATTACTGTAACTTACTTTTTTACCTGTATTCTTGGCTTTATCAGCCAGCCAAAGCAGTAATGCAGTGATCAATAACATAAAGCCTACGAAAAGGATATTTCCCCCAAATAAAGCTTCTAATTGTTCTTCGAATAAGAGCCCAACAAGAACTGCCGGGATCATGGAAACGATGATCTTTAATGAGAATTGAGTTTCCTCATTCCATTTAAAACTTAGCAAGCCGCCTATGATTTCTATAATGTCTTTTCTAAAGACCACGATCGTACTCAATGCA
Organism: Christiangramia echinicola DSM 19838; assembly: GCF_000423065.1. GTDB lineage: Bacteria > Bacteroidota > Bacteroidia > Flavobacteriales > Flavobacteriaceae > Christiangramia > Christiangramia echinicola. The sequence continues at coordinate 34,702 of NZ_AUHG01000010.1, read as the reverse complement.
GTGGCAAAGTGAAGTACAACTGTAAATAGTAGTGACTCTTCGGGCACACTGGTGTCCCCTAAAATAGCTTTTCCTAATTCTAAATGTCCACTGGAGGATACAGGTAAAAATTCGGTAAGTCCCTGGATGATCCCAAGGATCACGGCATCTAATACGTCCAAACTTTTTATTTTTTATTAGGATTCAACAAAATGGCATATACCTCAATGGCAAAACCAATTAGCACCATAGCCGGTGCAAGTCGAATTCTTTGAAAATTATAGATGGCATCATTAAATTCGTTAGGATCTTCGCTACCACCGCCAGACATTAATATAAAGCCTAATGCGATCACCGCCAACCCTATGAACATAAAGGTGTAGTTCTTCTTCCCGAATACAAATCCGGTATTAAAACTACCGCCGTTGTGAATCTCCTTATCCTTTTTCATCTTCTAATAATATAGTTCGTCGGTTTTCAAGTTTAGAAAACGCGAGGTGGCAAAATACGTACTTATCCATGTAATTACAATTCCCATCAGGAAAATCCCTGAGAATAAGATCACCAGCATTTTTACGTCTCCCAAAAGATTAAGTTCAGTAAAACTGTTGTTCAGGTAATATAATACTGCAGCCATTCCTATTAATGCCAGAATTGCTCCTATAAGTCCAAGTTTTACGCTTTGCCATATAAATGGTCTTCTAATAAAACCTTTGGTGGCTCCAACCATTTGCATGGTCTTAATAATAAATCTTTTTGAATACACAGCTAATCTAATGCTACTGTTAATCAATAGCACAGCAATGAACGTGAAAACGCTGCTGGCTATTAAAACCCAGAAACTAATTTTTTTTACGTTATCGTTTAATAAAGCGATAAGCGGTTTGTCATAAACCACCTCGTCTACAAAATTCTTTGAAGTGAGATCTTCTGCGATCTGGTCTACCTGTTCAGAAGACACAAAATCTGCATTCATATATACATCTATAGAATTCTGAAGAGGATTATAGCCCAGGAATTCCATGAAATCTTCGCCAATTTCCTCACTATGCGCCTCGGCAGCATCTTCTTTAGAAACATAAGTGGTAGACTTGGTATAGTCGGCCATGGCCAGGCTTTTCTTTAATTGCTCAATTTCGACTTCCTTAGCGTTATCTTTCAGGTAAACAGTAAGTGCGATCTGCTCTTTAAAATGATCGGCAACCTTTTTAGTGTTCAATACCAAAAGGCCCAGCATTCCTAATAAGAATAGTACTAAAGAAATACTGATAACTACTGAAAAATAGGAAGATATGAGTCGGCGTTTCTGATACCTTTCAAAAGATGTGGTCATAGATTGACTTCAGATTTTTTGTAAAAATAAGAAAGTTCAGCTTTCCTAATCTTTAAAACGTTTAAACTTTTGAAAATATTGGGAATCCTTCTTTTTTATCTAAGAATGTCATGCTGAGCCTGTCGAAGCATGCGTTTGAAGAAATGCACTTCGACAAGCTCAGTGCAACACAGGGATGTCATGATGAACTTGCTTCAGCATCTCATCTACAGACCCTGAAGTTCAGAGTGACGTTCGCTCTAAGTTTCCTAAATTTGATAAAATTCGATTTATGGAAATACTGGTTTACGGTGTAGGTGGTGTTGGAGGTTATTTTGGTGGAAGGCTGGCAGAAGCCGGGCATAATGTTAGTATGATCGCCAGGGGAGATCATTTAAAAGCTATTCAAAAAAACGGACTTGAGGTTGAAAGTATCAAAGGAAATTTTAAGGTGAAGCCGACGGTTGCGACTTCAGAAGTTGCTGAAGTTCCAAAACCAGATCTCATTATTCTGGGAATCAAATCCTGGCAAATTCCGTCTGTCGCTGAAGAATTAAAGCCGATAATAGGAGAAAATACGATCGTTCTTCCTTTGCAGAACGGTGCAAATAATTATGAGAAATTAATAGAAGTGCTTCCAGAAGAAAATGTTCTGGCAGGTCTGTGCTTCGTCGTTAGTTTTATTGAAAAACCTGGAAAGATCAAACATGCGGCTTACGAGCCAAAGATCGTTTTTGGGGAAAATGATAATTCGAGATCAGATCGTGTGATGAAAATTCACGACATTCTTGATGAGGCAGGAATCGAAAATAATATTCCGGAAAGTATTCAGCTTGAAATATGGAAAAAATTCCTTTTTATCTGCACTATCAGTGGTATTGGGGGGCTCACTCGGGTTCCTATAGATAAGATTCGGGACAGTAAGTTTCTATATGATATGATGAGAGATTCGGCTAAAGAGATCATCGAAGTTGGAAAAGCAAAAGGCATTCCGCTCAGTGAAAAACATGTGGAAATGGTCTTCGAGATCATTAATTCTCAGCCGGAAGGAACTACCGCTTCAACTCAGAGAGACCTCATGAACGGTAAACCTTCAGAATTAGAAAATTTCAATGGCTTTATTGTAAAAGAAGGAGAAAAGTTGGGGATTGAAACTCCGGTGAACAGGTATATCTATGAGTGCCTGAAACCTATGGAAACTGCCGCTCGAAATTCGAAATAATAGAACATCTAATCATTCCGCATAAGTCCTTTAAAATTGTATTTTTGCAGGCAGGTTAAAATACGTCACCCTGAACTTGATTCAGGGTCTTATTTTTAGATGCTGGATCAAGTTCAGCATGACGAAATCTAAAAGAAAGCGATAGAAGATGAGTTACCACTTTAATAAGATCGAGGAAAAATGGCAGAAATACTGGGCAGAGAACCAGACATTCAAAGCTTCAAACGATTCTGATAAATCAAAATATTATGTGCTGGATATGTTCCCTTATCCTTCGGGAGCAGGCTTGCATGTTGGGCATCCGCTGGGTTATATCGCCAGTGATATCTACGCGCGTTTTAAGCGTCACAAAGGCTTCAATGTGTTGCATCCCCAGGGATATGATAGTTTTGGGCTTCCGGCAGAGCAATACGCTATTCAAACCGGGCAACATCCTGCGGTAACTACAGAGAATAATATAGCTCGCTATCGTGAGCAATTAGATAAGATAGGGTTTTCTTTTGACTGGAGCCGCGAAGTGAGAACCAGTGAACCAGACTATTATAAATGGACCCAATGGATCTTTATTCAGCTTTTCGAAAGCTGGTATGACCAGGAAGCTGAGAAATCCCGTCCGATCTCTGAATTGGAAGACATTTTTTCTTCGGAAGGTAACTCGAGAATAAATGCAGCTTGCGATGATGATTTTGAGGAATTTTCTGCTGAAGAATGGAATAAATATTCTCAGGATGAAAAAGAGCAAATATTGCTGAAATATCGCCTGACTTATTTAGCGGAAGCTGAAGTGAACTGGTGTCCACAATTAGGGACCGTTCTGGCGAATGATGAGATCGTAAATGGTGTTTCTGAACGTGGAGGATATCCCGTAGTTAGAAAGAAAATGACCCAATGGAGCATGAGAATTTCTGCTTTCGCAGAAAGACTGCTTCAAGATCTTAATAAAATAGACTGGACTGAAAGTTTAAAGGAAAGTCAGCGTAACTGGATCGGGAAATCTGTTGGAGCTCATGTAGACTTCAATATTAAAGATACAGATCATAAAGTTGGTGTTTTTACTACCCGTCCCGATACTATTTTCGGAGTTAGCTTTATGACCCTTGCACCAGAACATGACCTGGTAAAAGAGATAACTACTTCAGCGCAAAAAGAAGATGTAGACGCTTATATTCAGGCCAGTGCCAAAAGGAGTGAACGTGAGCGTATGGCCGATGTGAAGACCATTAGCGGTGTGTTTACCGGTGCTTATGCGGAACATCCGTTTACAAATGAATCTATACCGATCTGGATCGGGGATTATGTGCTTGCCGGATACGGAACCGGGGCGGTAATGGCGGTTCCATGTGGAGATCAACGTGATCATGATTTTGCAAGACATTTTGATCTGCCAATTCCGAATATTTTTGAAAATATAGATGTTTCCCAGGAAGCATATGCGGGAAAAGAAGGTACGGTGATCGCGAATTCAGATTTCCTAAGCGGACTGGAATATAAAGAGGCACTTAATAAAGTAATTCTTGAGCTGGAGAAAACTGGTCAGGGTTACGGAAAAACGAATTACAGGTTGAGAGACGCGGTATTTAGCCGCCAGAGATATTGGGGAGAGCCATTCCCGGTTTATTATGTGAATGGTTTACCTAAAATGATAGACCTTGAGCACCTTCCTTTAAGGTTGCCTGAAGTTGAGAAATACCTGCCTACCGAAACCGGCGAGCCACCATTAGGAAATGCAACCGATTGGGCCTGGGATACAGAGAAAAATGAAGTAGTTCCCAATAAGATGCTGAAACAAGTTCAGCATGACGAATCTAATTCTGATGTCACCCTGAGCGAAGTCGATGGGTCTCAAGACAACGGAATCTATCCTTTAGAGCTGAATACCATGCCGGGTTGGGCTGGTAGTAGCTGGTATCTTTTCAGATATATGGATTCTGGAAATCCAGATCGTTTTGTTTCTGAAGAAGCTCAGCAATACTGGGAAAATGTAGATCTATATATAGGTGGTAGCGAACATGCTACAGGACACCTATTATATTCCAGATTCTGGACGAAGTTCTTACATGATCGCGGATTTTTAACCGTTGAAGAGCCATTTAAAAAACTGATCAACCAGGGAATGATCCTGGGAACCAGCGCTTTCGTATACAGACTTGAAGGGGAAAATGTTTTTGTTTCCAAAAATCAGATCAAAGGAAATAGCGTGCAGCCTATACATGCCGATGTTTCTCTGGTGAATTCATCAGATGAACTGGATATTGAAGGCTTTAAAAAATGGCGACCAGAATTTGCAGATGCTAAATTCCTGACTGAAGACGGAAAATATGTTGTAGGCAGGGAAGTGGAGAAAATGTCCAAATCCAAATACAATGTAGTGAACCCTGATGAGATTTGCCATGATTATGGAGCAGATACTTTAAGAATGTATGAAATGTTTCTTGGGCCATTAGAACAGGCAAAACCATGGAATACCGCAGGAATTACCGGAGTACATAACTTCCTGAAAAAGCTCTGGAAGCTGTATCACAATGGAGAAGATTTTTCTGTTTCTGATGATAAGGCTTCTGCAGATTCATTGAAGAGTCTGCATAAGACGATAAAGAAAGTAACAGAGGATATTGAGGATTTCAGCTTTAATACTTCGGTTTCTACTTTTATGATCTGTGTAAATGAATTGACTGCTCAAAAATGTAATAGCAGGGAAGTACTTGAGCCGCTTGTAGTATTAATCGCTCCATATGCTCCTCATATAGCAGAGGAGCTCTGGGAGAAGTTAGGGAATTCAGAATCTGTTACTACGGCGAGCTATCCTGTTTTCGAGGAGAAGTATCTGGTAGAAAGCATGAAGAACTATCCGGTTTCCTTTAATGGAAAAATGAGATTTACGATGGAACTTCCGTTAGATATGGGTAAAGATGAAATTGAAAAAACGGTGATGGCAGATGATCGAACACATAAGCAACTGGATGGTCGAACTCCTAAAAAAGTGATCGTAGTGCCGGGTAAAATTGTAAATATTGTAGGCTAGGCCATTTACTATATAAACTGATAATGACCGCTTTCGAAAGAGGGCGGTTTTTTTTATGCATTAGCGTCATGCTGAACTTGTTTCAGCATCTCTTGATAACCGGAGAAATAAAGGAGGATCAGCCTAAGTATAGGTCAACCAGACCTTCAGGGGTGATTACATGGAGCTTAGAGTTCTTTTTGTCAATCTTATCAATGAATTGGTCATTCATAGGAATAAGGATCTGCTTACCATTTTTGTCTATTTCGAATAAAGCCTGGGCAGTAGAGTCGTTTATAGAGACTATTTTCCCAATATTACCATGTTCAGCATCGATCACATCAAAACCTATGATCTCATGAAAGTAAAATTTATCCTCAGGAAGTTCCGGCAGCATGGTTAATGGAAGATAGAGATCGGTGCCTATCATATCTTCGGCATCATCTTCTGTATCTATATCTTCAAATTTAGCACGTAGGAGGGTGCTTTTGTGGAGGTAGGATCTTTCAATAAAAAATGGAACCAGATTATCGTTGTATTCAACGAAAACTGATTCCATTTCTGTGTAAGTTTCGGGTTCATCGGTGTCCAGTTTAATGAGCACCTCTCCCTTAAAGCTAAATTTTGCCACGATTTTCCCGAGGTAGAAGCATTCTTCCTTAGTCATCGCTGGCTGCTATTTAAGCGTCTTTTTTGTCTTCAGTTTTAGCTTCTTCTGCAGTTGCAGCTTCCACCTCTTCTTCAGCAGCTTCTACTGTAGCCTCATCTGTAGCTTCTGCAGTTGCAGCAGCTTCAGCCTCAGCAGTAGCTTTCGCTTCAGCTTCTTCAGCATCCTTGAATTCAGCTTCACGCTTAGCGTTAGCTTCTTTCTCAGCCTCTAGAGCTTTAGCTTTTTCAGCTTCCTGAGCTTTGCTCAAAGAATCTTTTTTAGCTCCGATCTTTCCTTCTTTTTCTTCTAACCATGCTGTGAATTTCTCCTCAGCTTGCTCTTCAGTTAAAGCTCCTTTATTCACACCTACTGCAAGGTGTTTCTTAAGAAGAGCTCCTTTGTAAGAAAGGATAGCACGAGCGGTATCTGTTGGTTGAGCACCATTTTGCAACCACTTAACAGCTCCATCTACATCTAATTCGATAGTAGCAGGATTCGTGTTAGGATTGTAGATTCCCAATTTGTCCAAAAATTTACCGTCTCTTTTAGCGCGGGTATCCGCAGCTACGATCCAGAAAAAAGGTTTTCCTTTTTTACCGTGTCTTTGTAATCTTATTTTTACTGGCATAAAAATTAAATTTTGGGGTTCTCGACCCCGGTTATTAATAAGTGCGCAAAGATACTACATTTTTCTTATTTCCAAGGTTTTCTGAAATTAAATTGTTGGAATGTGTGGCTGAATTATTAGATATGCTAAACATAATATTTAGGAAGAAATTTGGTTAAAATTCGGGCTTGCTGTTAAAAGAGGTTAATAAGTGCTAAACCCTGTTAAAGAGGTTGTTGGGGCAGATTACTGACCTTATCTTTACTCAAAAGAAAAACAGAAAAAGAGCTATGAGTTATTCAAATGAGATTTCTAAGAAACTAAATGAGTTACTGGAAAAAAATTATGATGCTGAGAAAGGATACAAACTGGCAGCGGAAAAAGTTAAGAATGAGCGTTTAAAAGCATTTTTTACTGAGCGTGCTCAGGAAAGATATGATTTTGGACATGAATTGAAAAATGAAATCAGGAATTTTGGTGAGAATCCAGATAAGGGAACAAGTCTTGCTGGAGATGTGCATAGATCATGGATGAATTTAAAGGCAACCTTAACCAATGATAAAGATGAGTCGGTTTTAGAAGAAGCGATTCGCGGAGAAAAGGCTGCAATAGAAGAGTATGAGGATATATTGAAAGACTCAGAAATTCCAGCATCTACCGGAAACATTTTATTAAAACAGAAAAACGCTATTGTCGCTTCTTTAAATGAAGTAAAGACATTAGAAAAACAAGCTTAGTATACTACTATTAATAGTCTTTCGGGAAAATCACCCCAATGACACGATACTGAAAGATAGTATACCCAAAGATGCGAGCAATGTTTGATTGAAGTAGTAGTAGTTTTTAGTGTTCGTATCAGGCCTCACAAATTAGCTGTTTATTCAGTATTTTGTGAGGCTTTTTTTACAGTTAATAATTCCTGAAAACAAAGTTTTATTTCAGGGATAAAAGTCCTTATTTTAGCCCGGATGGTTTAATTTTGCAAACCACTAATTTATCTTCATAAAGGCTTAAAAATACTAAGGAATGTACCTCATTTTTGATACTGAAACCACTGGTCTTCCCAAGCGCTGGGATGCCCCTCTAACCGATTCTGATAATTGGCCGCGATGTATACAGATCGCCTGGCAGTTGCACGATGAGATGGGGAATCTTATAGAAAATCAGGATTACCTGGTGCAGCCTGAAGGTTTCGATATTCCTTATGATTCTGAGCGAATTCATGGTATCTCAACAGATCTGGCAAAGGAACAGGGGATTCCGTTGGATGAGGTGTTGGAAAAATTCAATACGGCCCTGAAAAGATCAAAATTTGTAGTGGGTCAGAATGTAGGTTTTGACCTTAATATAATGGGAGCGGAATTCATCAGGAGAGATTTTGATAATTCGCTACAGGAAATGCCAGTTCTGGATACCTGTACAGAAAAGACGGCCGAACTTTGTAAAATTCCCGGTGGTCGTGGTGGTAAATTTAAATTACCAACCCTTACCGAGCTTCATGAATTTTTATTTGACCAGGCTTTTGCGGAAGCGCATAACGCAACTGCCGATGTTGAAGCAACTACACGTTGTTTTCTTGAATTAATTCGTCAAAGGATTTATACAGTAGAAGAACTGGATGTTCCTGCCAATTATTTTGAAAACTTTTCAGAAGAAAATCCGCAGCGCATAGAGCTTATAGGGCTGAAGCATATCAATCTTAAGAAAGCTTCAGATAAGATCAGGAAAAGGCTGGAAAAGCAACAGCCTTCAGATGATATTTCTAATGAAGAGATCCAGGAGAACCTGGAAAAACTTGATGAGGTTCCTTTTGCTCATTTACATAATCATTCCCAATTTTCAGTATTACAGTCCACTATAAGTATTCCAGATCTGGTTGCTGCGGCTGCAGAAGAAGGTATGAGCGCGGTTGCACTAACCGATCATGCAAATATGATGGGTGCTTTTCACTTTGTAAAAGAAGTAGGGACTTATAATAAGAGTGTAAAAGAACATAATGCAACTGCCGAGGAAAATGGTGAGGATCTGAAGAAACCATTAAAGGCAGTTGTTGGCTGTGAATTTTTTGTTTGTGAAAATCATTTAGATAAGAGCCGAAAGGATAACGGATACCAGATAGTGATGCTGGCCAAGAATAAGAATGGTTATCACAATCTGGCTAAAATGTCTTCCAAGGCCTATACAGATGGGTTCTACTATTTGCCTCGTATAGATAAAGAAGTCATTAAGCAATATAAAGAGGACATAATCGTCCTCACTGGTAACCTCTATGGTGAAGTGCCAAGTAAGATTTTAAATGTTGGAGAAAAGCAGGCTGAAGAAGCTTTGCTCTGGTGGAAAGAAGAATTTGGTGAAGATCTGTATATCGAACTTATGCGTCATGACCAGGAGGATGAGAACAGGGTAAATCCTGTTTTGATAGAATTTTCCAGGAAGCATGAGGTGAAATTGATCGCAACTAATAATACTTATTACTGGAGACAGGAAGATGCCAATGCCCATGATATTTTACTTTGTGTAAAAGACGGGGAGAAGCAGGCAACTCCAATAGGACGTGGACGTGGCTATCGTTACGGATTACCTAATACGGAATATTACTTCAAGTCTGGAAGCGAAATGAAGAAACTCTTCAAAGACCTGCCAGACGCGATTAGTAATATTCAGGAAATAGTAGATAAAATTGAGCCATTTGAACTGGCCAGGGATGTATTGCTTCCGGCTTTTGAGATCCCGGAAGAATTTATAAGTGAAGAAGATAAAGCTGATGGTGGTAAAAGAGGTGAAAACGCATTTTTAAAGCATATCACTTTTGAAGGAGCTAAAAAGCGATATCCGGAGATCACCCCGGAAATAGAGGATCGTTTAAATTTTGAGTTATCGGTTATTGAAAATACCGGATATCCCGGGTACTTCCTTATTGTAGAGGATTTTATTCGTGCGGCCAGAGAGATGGGTGTTTCGGTAGGGCCGGGACGTGGATCTGCAGCGGGATCTGTAGTGGCATATTGCCTTTGGATCACCAATATCGATCCGATCAAATACGATTTACTTTTTGAGAGATTTCTTAATCCGGATCGTGTGAGTATGCCCGATATTGATATTGACTTTGATGATGAGGGTCGAAGCCGGGTAATGGATTATGTGATCGAGAAATATGGAGCAAACCAGGTGGCACAGATCATTACCTATGGTACCATGGCTGCAAAATCTTCAATTCGTGATACCGCCCGAGTTCTGGATCTGCCGTTGATGGATTCAGACAGGATCGCGAAGCTTATTCCGAATACCAAGCTAGGAAAGCTATTCGCAATGGATGAAAAGACGATCAAGTCTAAATTCCGTAGTGAAGAAATTGAAAAAATAAACGAACTCTTTAATATATCTGAAGGAGATGACCTGGAGGCGCAAACTGTGAATCAGGCTCGAATTCTTGAAGGTTCAGTACGAAATACAGGTATTCACGCCTGTGGGGTGATCATTACTCCCGGGGATATTACCAACTATGTACCGGTATCGGTAGCTAAAGACTCAGATCTTTATGTGACTCAGTTTGATAACTCGGTTGTTGAAAGTGCCGGGCTGCTAAAAATGGATTTCCTGGGTCTTAAAACCCTGACCTTAATTAAGGATACTGTGAAAATTGTAAAGGGGAGACATGATGTAGACCTGGACCCGGATAATTTCCCGCTGGACGATGAGGAAACTTATAAGTTGTTCCAGAGAGGAGAGACAGTTGGGGTATTCCAGTATGAATCTCCCGGGATGCAGAAACACATGCAGTCGTTGAAACCAACGGTTTTTGATGACCTTATTGCAATGAACGCCTTATATCGTCCGGGGCCGATGGAATACATTCCAAGTTTCATTGCCCGTAAACATGGGGATGAGGAGATCGCGTATGACCTTCCAGAAATGGAAGAGTACCTGGAAGAAACCTATGGAATTACGGTCTACCAGGAGCAGGTGATGCTTCTTTCACAGAAACTCGCCGGTTTTTCCAAAGGTGAAGCCGATATGCTTCGTAAAGCGATGGGTAAAAAGATCGCCGCTTTACTTGCAGAATTAAAGCCGAAGTTCATTGGTGGAGGAGAGGAGAAAGGGCATCCAACAGAAGTTCTGGAGAAGATATGGAAAGACTGGGAAGCCTTCGCTTCTTATGCTTTTAATAAATCTCACTCCACCTGTTATGCTTGGATCGCCTATCAAACGGCCTATTTGAAAGCACATTATCCTGCGGAATATATGGCAGCGGTACTTTCGAATAATATGAACGACATTAAGCAGGTTACGTTCTTTATGGAAGAATGTAAACGAATGAAGCTGAATGTTCTTGGACCAGATGTAAATGAATCTTATTATAAGTTCTCTGTAAATAAAGACAATGCTGTTCGATTCGGAATGGGAGCAATTAAGGGAGTTGGTTCCGGAGCGGTGAAGACCATAGTTGAAAACAGAAAATCAAAAGAAGGACCATATCGATCAATTTTCGATATGGCAAAGAGAATAGACTTAAGAGCTGCGAATAAAAAGGCATTTGAAAATCTTGCCCTGGCAGGAGGATTTGATGGTTTTGGAACCACGCATAGAGCACAGTATTTCCACGATGACGGGAACGGAATGAGTTTCCTTGAAAAAGTAGTGAAGTACGCTCAGAAGTTTCAGGAGAGTCAGAATTCTTCACAGGTGAGCCTTTTTGGTGAAGCCAGTGATGTTCAGATCCCGGAACCTGAAGTTCCAGGATGTGAAGAATGGGGAACCATGGAGAAATTACGACGTGAGAAGGAAGTTGTGGGGATCTATATTTCGGGTCACCCTCTTGACGATTTCAAGATCGAAATGAATTATTTCTGTAACGGAAAATTATCAGATTGCAGAGATCTCGAGGCTATTGTGAATCGTGATCTTACAATGGGTTGTGTAGTGGTAGATGTGCAGCACCGGGTTTCCAAGAACGGGAAAGGCTGGGCGATATTTACCGTTGAGGACTATGATGAATCTTATGAGTTTAAAATATTTGGAGAAGAGTATTTGAGGATGAAGCACTTCTTTGTTCCTAACAACTTTATACATATGAAGATCTTTGTGAAAGAAGGTTGGACAAATAAGGATACGGGAAAGAAGGGAGAGCCTAGAATACAATTCAGGGAAATGAATCTTCTACATGATGTGATGGATAAAAATGCTAAGAAGCTAACCATCCAGCTTAATATTAATGATCTTAAGAATGAAAAGATAGAGTGGTTAAAAGATACTTTTATGTCTCATAAGGGGGATTGTCATTTGAATTTTGTGGTTTATGAAATGGAAGAGCAGGTAAAACTGCGTATGCCTAGTAGAAAACATAAGATCAAGATTTCACAAGAGTTGATCGAGGCCTTGGAGAAAGAGCAGTTTATGTATAAGTTGAATTAATCTTTATTTTAACGTCATCCTGAACTTGATTCAGGATCTCAGAGAATAGTGCTTCGACTGCGCTTAGAATGACTGAAACATTCTGAAGTCTGGGCCAGGGATTGAGGCGAGCTACCGTGTAGCGCCGAAAGCCCGGTCACGCCATAGGCGTGAGGACCCAAAATAGGGCTAACCAATATGCTCATAGTCAAATGCAATATTGGTGGTGTAAGGAATATTTATTTTATTGACTACTTTTACGAATCGAATTAGAAACATAAAAAACATAATATATTATGGCTATTGAAATAACTGATGCAAATTTTGAAGAGCAGGTACTTAAAAGTGAAAAGCCTGTAATGGTAGACTTTTGGGCTGCATGGTGCGGACCTTGTAGAATGGTTGGACCAATCATTGACGAAATTAGTACTGAATATGACGGGAAAGCCGTTGTTGGGAAACTGGATGTTGATGCTAACCAGGAATTTGCTGCTAAATATGGTGTTAGAAACATCCCTACAGTTCTTGTTTTTCAAAACGGAGAAGTTGTAGGACGTCAGGTTGGAGTTGCTCCAAAACAAACTTACGCAGATGCGATAGACCAGTTATTGTAATAACTGTTCACATATAATATCTAAGCCCCGCAATTAGCGGGGCTTTTTTTATTCATAAAGTTGAGTTACATTAATGCATCCTATGAACATTGAAAAAGAACTTCACGAAACCGGCGGATTTTTACATCTGGACCTCCTGGCAAAACAGGTGGTAGAAGGTTATATTTCTGGGATACATAAGAGTCCGTTTCATGGTTTTTCTGCGGAATTTGCCGAACATAAAATATATAATAGTGGTGAAAGCACCCGGCATATAGACTGGAAACTGTATGCTAAGACCGATAAGCTGTATACCCGTCGTTATGAGGAAGAGACGAATTTAAGGTGTCATTTGATCCTAGATAACTCCGCTTCCATGCATTATCCCGGCATGAAAGCTCAGAATTTAGGTGCATTGAATAAAATTGGGTTCTCTGTTCTAGCTTCGGCTTGTTTAATGGAGATATTAAAGCGTCAGAGAGACGCGGTAGGTGTAAGTATATATAGTGATGAATTTGAATTTTACGCACCGGAGAAGTCAAGTGAGCGACATCATCATATGCTTTTGAGTAAACTGAACGAAATCTTAAGCGATTCTGCCAAAAGAAAGAATACAGATACCTATACTTATTTGCATCAAATTGCTGAAAAACTTAAGCGCAGGTCCTTGATCTTCCTGTTTACTGATATGTTCCAGGCAGATGCTGATGAGGAACGCTTGTTTGAAGCTTTAAGGCATTTAAAATATAACCGGCATGAAGTGATCCTTTTTCATGTGATCGATGAAAAGAGGGAGCTGGATTTCAACTTTGTGAATACGCCGCGAAGATTTACTGATGTAGAAACAGGAGCTGAGGTCGATCTTTATTCAGATAATATTAGAGAAAATTATAGGAAAGCGGTAAAAAAGTACCTGGCCGACCTAAAAATGCAGTGTGCTAAATACCGTATTAAATATGTAGAGGCAGACATCAATAAAAATTTCGATAATATTATGACCGCTTACTTGCTTGAAAAACAAAAGTTTGGATAAGGGTTCAAAAATTAGTTTGAAATATTTTAAAAAAAGGTTTGGTGAATCTAAAAAGGGGCGTATATTTGCCCTCGCAATAACGCAACGGTCTGGTAGTTCAGTTGGTTAGAATACCTGCCTGTCACGCAGGGGGTCGCGAGTTCGAGTCTCGTCCAGACCGCAAAATTGCAAAAAAGCTCCTCTATACGGGGGGCTTTTTTTGGCGCTAAAGATTAGTTGTGTTGTTTGTCCCAGGAGACTGGGATGTGTAGTTAACCAGTTATAATCCTTGTTGTGTGGATTTTGGTTAACCAATGAAAAGCTTTTTTCCATTCGATGGAAGAAGGCTTTTTTGTTTTTACAATTTTCTTAGTCAATCTACCTTTATCCATTCTTGGTTAATTGCTTTCTTAATTACAATATAAATAGAGCTAATATTAATTTCATTTTATATTATCTATTTACTGATTATATCTATAAGTTTAAAAATGTATCCAAGCGTACAAGTTTTTAATAGTTAAAAAATGCGCTTCATCGATATTTTAATTTATTCAGTTAACACTCTTAAAACGAATGTGTTAAAATTTTATTAATTAGCGAATTCTTAGTTATTTAAACTAATTTCTAAATATCTTTTATTGAATGGAATATATTTCATGAAATTTTTGCTAATTATATTAGGTTTCTCTCCTTATTTATTAGGAACAATATTTAATTTCAAGTGTAACTGTTTGAAATTTAACATATTAGAACTTGTTAGTTTGCAACATTTTCATAAATTCATTTAATGTTAGTTGTAATTCTACAAACTAATTTCCCTACTATAACTATTAAATCTGTCCCCAAGATTTTGTTATTATCTAATTTCAAGAGGAAACATTTTTGGGACTCTTGTGGCGAAGCCATAGATTTAGATGGTATAGCAGGTATACTTAAAGTAATTATTTCTTACCCCCTAATCAATCACCTATTAGAACATCCTATTTATTAATTGGACCGTATAAATCTAATTATTATTATCCGAAAATCTATTTAAAATGGGGTGGTACGTTTTATATACTAAGCCAAAATCTGAAATGAAAGTTGCAGAAAATCTACAAGGCGCAAATTTTGAGGTCTTTTGTCCAACTATTAAAGAAATTAGGCAATGGAGTGATAGAAAGAAGAAGGTGGAGGTTCCACTGTTCACTTCTTATGTATTCATAAGATTAAAAAACTCTGAACGATCTAAAGTATTTAATTATCCAGGTGTTGTAAGATATTTGTATTGGTTAGGAAAACCAGCAATCGCCAGGGATGAAGAAATTCAAATTATCAAAGATTGGTTAGAAGATGATGCATGTGACGATCTTAGAATTGAAGGCATTTCTTTAGGTAATATGGTTAAAATAAAATCTGGGCCGTTCCAAAATCAAAAAGGAATTGTACAGAGTATTGGATCAAAAAGAATGAAACTTGTGTTGAAAGGGATAGGTATAACCGTCAATGTAAAGGTTAGAGAATTAATTTAGCATATCCTACCGTTAATCGATTTTATTATACAAATCACCTTAAAAAACTATTTATTTTAAAATAGTAGATTGGTTGTAAATAGAGTACCTGTCTATTATTTTCTTCCCTAAAATTATCCCCTAAAACTTACAGCTTACACATATTCTCCTATTAAAGGGGACGGCTATTCTATTTTTAAAATTTTAATATATGAAAGTTGCTTTAATTACTGGTGTAACCGGTCAGGACGGTGCTTACCTTAGTGAATTCCTTTTGGATAAAGGATATATCGTACATGGTATCAAAAGGCGAACATCACAGTTTAATACTGAAAGGATTGATCATCTTTACCAGGATCCACATGATGAAAATAGAAACTTCATATTACATTATGGAGATATGACCGATACCACCTGTGTAATTAGGTTAATTCAAGAAATAAAGCCAGACGAAATTTATAATCTTGCGGCAATGAGCCATGTACAGGTGTCTTTTGAAACACCTGAATATACAGGAAATACTGATGGATTAGGGGTGCTTCGCATACTTGACGCGGTAAGGTTACTTGGGTTAGAAAAGAAAACAAAGGTATATCAAGCTTCTACATCAGAGTTGTATGGTAAAGTACTGGAAGTTCCGCAGAATGAAAAAACTCCTTTTTACCCTAGAAGTCCCTATGCGGTTGCTAAAATATACGGCTACTGGATTACAGTTAATTATCGCGAGGCTTATAATATTTTTGCGTGTAATGGTATTTTATTTAACCATGAGTCCCCAATAAGAGGAGAAACTTTTGTTACCAGAAAAATTACTAGAGCAGTATCCAGAATTGTTCTTGGTCTCCAAAATAAAATTTATTTAGGAAATATGGATGCGCGCAGGGACTGGGGACATGCGAAAGACTATGTTAGAGTGATGTGGATGATATTACAGGCAGAGGAGCCAGAAGATTGGGTAATATCCACGGGAAAAACTACAACGGTTAGGGAATTTGTTAAAATGGCTTTTGCAGAACTGGGGATAGAATTAGAATTTAAAGGATGGGAATTAAATGAGAAAGCTTATGTATCTTATTGTTCGAACCCAGATTACCAGTTGGAAATCGGAAAGGAAGTACTGGCAGTAGATCCCCGTTATTTTCGACCTACAGAAGTTGAACTATTAGTTGGAGATTCATCCAAAGCGCATAAAAAGCTTGGCTGGAAACCAGATTATGATCTACGTGGATTAATTAAAGAAATGATGCATAGTGATCTAAATTTAATGCGCAGGGAAAAATATCTGAATGGAGTGGGTTTTAAAACCCCCAATTATTACGAATAGCCAAAATTTATATGATGAAAATAGATTCGAAAATATACATAGCTGGACATAATGGACTTGTTGGGAGAGCCTTAATGAAAATTTTGAAATTAAAAGGTTATCATAATTTAATTGGGAAGACTCATGATGAGTTAGATTTAACCAATGCTCAGGCCGTAAGAGAATTCTTTAAAAAGGAACAGCCAGAAATTGTGTTTTTGGCGGCAGCTAAGGTTGGAGGAATTTCAGCCAATAATACTTACAGAGCAGAATTCATTTATGAAAATTTGATGATCCAGTCCAATGTAATTCATCAAAGTTATAAGCATGGTGTTAAAAAGTTATTGTTTCTGGGAAGCACCTGTATCTACCCAAAACATTCCCCGCAACCTATCAAAGAAGAAAATCTTTTAACCGGAAGCTTGGAGTATTCTAACGAACCATATGCGATTGCTAAAATTGCCGGAATTAAAATGTGCGAGGCTTATAACCTGCAATATGGGACTAATTTCCTTGCCGTAATGCCTACGAATTTATATGGTCCAGGAGACAATTTTGACCTCGAAAAATCACATGTTTTACCAGCTTTAATGAGAAAAATGTACCTGGGAAAATTACTGGAAGAAAAGGATCTGGAGAGTTTGCGGAGACATCTTAAATTTCTTCCCATCTCAGGCTTAAATATTAATATGTCATTAGATAATATGAGAACGGCACTCGAGCAATATGGAATAAAGCTGATAAATGGAAAAGTAAATGTAGAAATTTGGGGAAGTGGAAAACCTTTACGCCAATTTTTGTATAGTGAAGATATGGCAGATGCCTGTATTTTTCTAATGGAGAATATAGATTTTGAGGATTTAGTGAAAGAATTCAAAGTCGATAATAGTACTGAGGAAATTCGCAATACGCATTTAAATATCGGAAGTTGTGATGAGATTTCAATAAAAGACCTTGCCTATATGGTTAAAGATATTATTGGATTTAACGGTAAACTCTATTTTAACACTTCTAAGATGGATGGGACTCTAAAAAAAACAACAGATAATTCTAGAATAAAAAAATATGGTTGGACGCCAAAGGTTGGGTTAACTGAAGGTATTCAAAGGTTGAGCGAAGAAATGAATTGTGCATTGTCAATCAATATTAGCAATTAGCCCGAACAAGCCTTATTAATTCACTCTTTTAATCATCAACCTAAAAACATATATATTAAAACTCCAGGAATACCCCAGTTATTCAAAGCTTTTTAAATGGGGTAAGCTAATTAGCGCAACGAGTTTTGTTCAAATTTTAGTTCAGGGAATTGGTTTCTTAAGCGGAATCATAGTCATTAGGCACCTGGCGGTTGAAGAATATGCGTTTTATACTCTGGCGAATACAATATTAGGTACAATGACCCTTTTGGCTGATGGAGGTATTACCGCAGGGGTGTACGCCCAGAGTGGTAAGGCCTGGAATGATAAAAAGCAGCTGGGAAAAGTAATTGCCACGGGACTCGAACTTAGAAAGAAATTTGCTTTAGTAAGTCTATTAATTTCAGTTCCAATATTATTATACTTACTCAGGCATCACGGGGCTTCCTGGTTAATGGCTATAATGATTGGTATTAGTTTGATACCAGCATTCCTAGCAAACCTTTCCAGCGCAATATTTATAATTGTTCCAAAAATTCAGCAGGATATACCGCCAATTTTAAGAAATGATGTAGAAGTTGGGATTGGAAGACTGATACTTACATTTTCATTAATCTTTATATTTCCTTTTACATTTATTGCTCTTTTAGCAAATGGATTACCTCGAATCTATGGTAATTTTAAACTGAAAAAAATAGCTTCCCCCTATCTATCCAGACAAAAGCAAAGTAAAAAAATAAGGCAACAGCTTTACAGAACAGTTAAGAGAATGTTTCCAGGCGTGGTTTATTACTGTTTTTCAGGTCAAATAATGTTATGGTTAATTTCTTTTTTAGGGAATACAACTGCATTAGCTCAATTAGGAGCATTGGCTCGAATAGCAGTGGTTTTAAGTTTAATAACAAGTCTTTCACAGACCCTTGTAATCCCAAGATATGCCAGGTTAGAGGAAATAAAGAAGAAACTATTAAAATATTATTTTCAAATTTTTGCAAGCTTCTTATTGATTGTGATACTTTTTATTAGCATAGGATATTTTTTCTCGGAACAAATACTTTGGGTGTTAGGAGAGAATTACTTTGGATTACATATGGAATTATTATTAGTGCTAATTGGTGGAGGTTTAAGTTTACTAAGTGGAATATTCTTTGAACTGAACCTTAGTCGCGATTGGATCATTAATCCCATAATATCAATATCTCTTAGTGTTGGTGCTATAATCTTCGGTGCAATTTTTCTAGATCTATCTGACTTGAAAGGAGTGCTTGTGTTTAATATTTTTCTTGCTTTAACACAATTACTTATCAATGCATTGTACGGCCTGTTGAAAATTAAAAGACTTGAGGTAGCATAAGAATATTAAATAGATTAAAATGAGTTCGAAATCAGAAATTAAGTTATCTGTTGCTATAGTGACCAGGAATCGCCCAGATAGTCTTTTTGAGACTATAGATAGTCTGTCCAGGCAAAGTGTACAGCCTTATGAAATTGTGATTTCAGATGATTCAAATCAGGAAGAACTAATTCTTAGAAATAAGAAAATAGCAGAGAAATTCGGAGGTCACTATTTTACAGGTCCTCAAAATGGTCTCTACGCGAATAGAAATTTTGTAGCTAAAAAGTGTACAGGCACACATTTTAGAACTATGGATGATGATCATTTTTTTCCAGAGGATCATTTAAAGAACTGCATAAATGCAATTGAGATGGAACCCAGAACTATATGGACATTAGGAGAATATTATCCAAGGACTAAGCATATGACTTTGCCTCCTCCAATACCTGGTCAACTCCACCCCAGAGGGTTTTCAATTGTTCCGGTTAATATGAATGAGTATTTCGGGATTTCTTGTGGAGGTACTATATATCCTGCAGAGGTTATAAAAGAAAAAATTTTTAATTGTGAAATTTATAAATTCGGAAGCACTTTTTTAGAGTATGGTGCGAGACTTAAAAGTAAAGGTTTTCGTATAAAGTTTTTGGCAGACACTTATTTTGTGCATAACGATACCGAGACAACCGGTTCTGAAATATCTTACAGAAAGCTGAGAGAGGCAAGATTATTTTCTATGCTTTGTTATTCGTTCGAATATCAGAAAACATGGAAGAATCAAATTCAGACGCTTGCTCAAATCAGTTATGATATCCTCATGGGACGATATAGTTTTTCTGAAGTTTCAAGAGCCTATAGAAACTTTAGAGTTTATCCCAAAAATTAAATCTATAATTTAACTGTACGCCAATATATCAAACAATTAGACCTTTCTCCTATTTCTAATTTTTTTCAGAATTAACCCAAAGTTTCATCATAACAATGCCTGTGAAATTATTTATAGGCTTCAGCTTTAAAATTTAATTATATGACAGTTTCCGTAATTATTCCAACATATAATAGACTCGAAATGCTCAAGGAAGCAATTGATTCTGTTTTAAATCAAACCAGGTTACCTGATGAGATAATAATAGGGGATGATTCAAATAATAATCTAACAAAGACATACATCAATAAAGAGTTGATCTTGAAAAGTGAAGTTCCAATAAGATACTTTCATCATGAACCTTCATTAAAACAAGGTCGAAATGTTGAATTTATACTAAATAAGGCAGCTTGTGATCTATGTATGTTACTACATGACGATGACCTTCTAATGCCAGATTGTATTAAAACCCTGATTAAACCATTAGAAGAAAATCCGGAAGTTGTAGCAAGTTATGGAGATCAGATTTTTATCCATGAAAACGGTAAGGAAATCAAAGATAGTTTTAGACTGAATAAGAAATATTACAGAACTCCTGAGCGACAAGGGATCGTTGAAGGAAAGTGGGCTTCGGTAGTACAGATGTTTCCTAACGATGCATTTCTGGTTAGAACTAAAGCAGCCCTGAAAACGGGATATTTTGCCAATGGCAGAGCCGGTGATGCGGTAGATTTTTATTTTGGATATAGACTTGGGGAGGGAAACAAATTCTTCTATGTAAATAGATACACTGCCAAATATCGAATGTGTACAGAATCTGTATCAGGTTCTGGATCAACAAATTTCATGTCTGCTACACTTAAAGTCCTGCTTCAGGAAATAGACACCTCTATGAGAGAAACACCTGAAGTGAGAAAGAAGATCAGGCAATTAATGAACCCTGCTATTAGCGAGGTCATACGAGGAGGAGATAAGAATTTAGCCCTTAAATGGATGACCTCTAAATATTACAATCTCTTTAGCCTACGAGGGTTTAAGCGAATAATGATGTTGGTAATTCCTTATAGAAGTTAATGAAAATTGTATTCCTATGTGGTTCTCTGGAACCCGGTAAAAATGGGGTGGGAGATTATGTAAATCGCCTTGCTGGTTGTCTTCTACATGAAGGCGTGAAGGCATATTCCATAGCTCTTAACGATCATTTTATTGAAGGATGGCAGTTTGACAAATTTTACCATGGAAACAAGATCCATCAGGTTTTGAGATTCGGTAAGAATCTGTGTATTGAAGAAAAAATTAATATGGGGCGTGACTGGATAGAGGACCTTGAACCAGATTGGATTAGTCTTCAGTATGTACCATATTCTTTCAATAAAAAAGGAATTCCATTATTATTAAATAAGGAACTTGAAAAGTTAGGTAGAGGTCATAACTGGCATATTATGTTTCACGAATTATGGGCAGGAATGGGAAATAATAGCTCTATAAAATTGCGAATTTATGGTTTTATGCAAAAATTTATAATTCAGGATCTTTTAAAATCACTGAAACCAAGAAGTATTCATACTCATGCCACCATATACAGAAAACAACTACAGGTTAGAGGTTGGGAGGTGTGCCAATTACCACTATTTGGGAATATTAGATTTTATGAAAATGGAAAAAAACCTATTTCGGATAAAAGAATAAAGATAGCTGTATTTGGCTGTATTCAACCTGAAGCTAAATTAATTGAATTTATATGCTGGCTGAGATCCCAGAATTTAGATAGTTTTTGTTTTCATTTTCTGGGTAATAATGGAAATGAACTAGATAGCTGGCTGGAAATTTTAGAAGAATCTTGTATAGAATATAAGCTATTTGGGTGGTTAGAAGAAAAGGAATTGTCAATTGAATTATCCAATTGTGATCTTGGGATCACCAGTACTCCGTATTATCTAGTTGAAAAGAGTGGTTCTGTTGCGGCTATGATAGAACATAAAATGAATATTATTTGCATTGGGGCGGTATGGATTCCGAAGGGACTGAAAATAGAGAAAATGCAGATGCCTGTACCAAGACTAGAGCAAAAATTAAGGTATGATGAAATTTGCAGCCCTATTTCTTATCATAAAAAAATAAATATTGAAAATGTTGCCAGTAAATTCTTAACAGACCTTCAAGTTAACTGATACCTAGCTTCACCTGCATGCTTACTTATTATTAGAATCAATTTTATGTGCTTCAGCATGATATTTTAAACATATGGGAAATAAAGTAAAAACAAAAATCATCCTTTCTCATCCTACAGGAAATGCAAATGTGCGCGCTGTGGCAGATGGTTTCCTGAAGATTGGGGTTTTGTCCAGCTTTTATACCTGTATTGCTATTTTTAAGGATAGTAGACTATTTAAATTATCTGGTTTCTGGTTTCTAAAAGAATTTCGTCGAAGAAGTTTTAACCCGAAATTGAAATCTTTTACCAAAATTAGACCTTTAAGGGAATTTGGGAGATTAATTTCTCAAAAGGTAGGATTCAAAATGTATATAAAACATGAGAAAGGGATATTCTCTGTAGATAAAGTATACAGAGATCTGGATAAGCATGTAGCAAAGAAATTAAATGGGGTGAATGCTATTTATGCATATGAAGATGGTGCACTTGAAAGCTTTAAAAAGGCAAAAGCTAATGGAATTAAGTGTTTCTACGAATTACCCACTGGATACTGGAGAGCTCACAAGAAGTTTCTAGGTGAGGAATTAATAAAAAGGCCAGATTGGGCCCCGGGTTTTAATTGCTTTCTGAATTCTTCAGAAAAACTTACTCGTAAAGATGAGGAGCTGGCGTTGGCAGATCTAATTTTTGTCGCTAGTGATTTTACTAAAAGAACTTTAGAGTTATATCCAGAAAATTTAGGGTCTATACATATAGTTCCATATGGATTTCCGGAAGTTTCCTGGGAAAGATCATACTTCAATTTAAAGAATCGAAGATTAAAGATCTTGTTTGTTGGTTTGTTATCTCAACAAAAAGGAGTAGCAAATATTTTAGAGGCTATGAATCAGTTGGATGAGAAGGTAGAATTAACCATGGTAGGAAGGAAGTCAATTCAGAATTGTGGGCTTTTGGAGAATGGAATTAAAAAACATACCTGGTTCCCTTCACTTCCTCATAACAAAGTCATTGAAATCATGAAGGATCATGATATTCTATTATTTCCTTCACTCTTTGAAGGATATGGCCTAGTTATCACAGAATCAATGGCGCAGGGAACACCAGTGATTACAACTAAAAGAACTTGTGGAGCTAATTTTATAGAAAATGGTGTTAATGGATGGTTTGTGAAACCGGGATGCACCAACTCAATAGTCCAAAAAATTAATTCAATTCTGGAGGAGACAGAATCATTGGAAAAGATAGGTAGAGCAGCAATGCTAACCGCTAAAGCATTACCAATAAATACATATGGAGAGAGAGTAGCCAGGGCAATTAAATCATATATGAAATGATAAGAGTTCAGAATGATAACATCCTGAAAAATCTAAAACTCTGGGTTTGGATCTACTTCATTTTATTGATTTTTGAAGGAGCTCTTCGAAAATGGTTCTTACCACAACTGGCAGATCCAATATTAATAATTCGAGATCCTGTAGCATTATGGATAATTTATAAATCAGTCACTCATGGCTACTGGAAACCGGAGGGCGCGGTAAATTTAATATTGTTTATTACGATCCTGTCTGTAATCTTAGCTTTGATTATTGGTCATGGAAACCTTTTCGTTGCTTTATATGGTTTTAGAATTACAGCCATTCATTTTCCACTGATTTTTGTAATAGGTAAGATTTGGGAGTGGGAAGATACTGTGAAGCTGGGTAGAGTTATACTCTGGCTAATTATTGGAATGACAATTTTAGTTGGGATCCAGTTCTTTAGTCCTCAATCGGCCTGGGTTAATAGAGGGGTTGGTGGAGATATATCAGGATCTGGATTTGGAGCTACCGCGGAATTTTATAGAGTTCCCGGCACTTTTTCATTTACAAATGGATTGGCATTTTTTTATGGCTTGTCAACAGCCTTTATTCTATTCTTTTGGATGAGTGCGAAAAAACATGTGCCATATTACCTTCTGATTATTTCAACTATATCGTTAATTGCAGCGATTCCGTTAAGTGTAAGTAGAACAGTATTATTCCAAATTGCCGTATCCCTTGCTTTCTGTCTGGCTATCTCCAAAAGTAATCCAGGTGTTTTAAAAAAAATATTGACAATAGGAGTACTCTCATCAGTTTTATTACTCATTTTGAAAAATTTTGAATTTTTCAAAACTGCCAGTCTTGCTTTTGAAGAAAGATTTACAAATGCAAATGAAACAGAAGGAGGCGTTGAAGGTGTTTTTGTTGATAGATTTTTGGGAGGAATGTACAAAGCAATTATGGACGAATCTTTTGAATTTTGGGGAAGTGGTCTTGGAATTGGAACCAATGCGGGAGCCAAGATAATGACAGGTAAAAGGGATTTTCTTATAGCAGAAGAGGAATGGGGTCGTATAATAGGAGAAATGGGCCTTATTCTAGGCCTAATAATGATAATGATTAGAGGAGGGGTTGTTTTTAAATTGATTCTTGAATCATGGAGTATGGTGAGAAAAGATAATATTTTACCCTGGATGTTAATGAGTTTTGGAATGTTCATTATTTTACAGGGAGCCTGGGCTCAACCTACCACATTGGGATTTAGCGTGCTTACCGGAGGACTAATTATTTCCTCAGCTAGACGGGCTTAAAATCTAAAAATAAAATCACGGTTTAAAATATAGAACAGTTACTTGTAATGTATTCATCATACTTAAATAGTTATGGTTTGTAGCAGCAGTACTTCTCAATGTATTTGCGTAAGACATTATGAACTGTAACAGTCATCCAATTGCCTCAGTAAGAGGGGGGCTCTCTGAGGTATTTGGTTGGCGTATTTCCTAAAATTCTCTTTAGATTTTAAATTTTGTACTACTGAATCGAAGGTTATTTTTCAGATAAAAAATCTTGTTCTTAATAGGTTTTAGTTTAGCCAGTACTCCTAAAAGACAGGCTTTAATGCCCCTTTATTATAGCATAATAATTAATTGCATTTAATGGAAATCGTGATTTTCGTACATCCAGAATTTATAAAATCTCAAAGCATGCCCAGGTACGCGAGGATGTTGTATGATGGGATGAAAAATAGAGGACACAAGGTGGATATCTGGACCGCTAAAGGCTACTTTTCAAAATTGCCAGCTCCCAGTATGTTTAATAAATGGTTGGGATATTTAGATCAATTTTTACTTTTCCCGGTCTGGGTGAAATTTAAACTTTTCAGTTGTTCTTCTCGAACTCTATTCGTTTTTGCCGACCATGCTTTAGGACCTTGGATTCCCCTAGTTTCACGAAGGCCTTTAGTTGTACACTGCCATGATTTTATGGCACAAAAGTCTGCAATGGGAAAAATTCCCGAGAATAAGGTTAAAGCTACTGGAAGGTTATATCAAACACTAATTAGGAAGGGCTATCGTAAAGGCAGATGTTTTATTAGTATTTCAGAAAAAACTAAAAAAGATCTGCATCAGAATTTAAATACAGAACCAAAATTGTCAGAAGTCGTATACAATGGTCTGAATCAGAATTTCCATCCGTGTAATGACCTAAGTATAAAGCAAGATCTAAGCAGATATTTTCAACTTGATCTTCAAGCAGGGTATATTTTACATGTAGGCGGCAATCAATTCTATAAAAATAGAGGAGGAGTGATTGAAATTTATGATTTATGGAGAGAATTATCAAGGTCGAAGTTGCCACTTATACTTATTGGGACTAAACCAACCGAAGAACTTTTGGCAAAAAAGAAATCAAGCAAATATTGCTCTTCGATTTATTTTCTATGCAATGTTTCTGATGAAGATCTAAGACTGTTTTATCAGGGTGCAGAAGTGTTCCTTTTTCCTTCTCTTGAAGAAGGATTTGGATGGCCTATAGCTGAAGCAATGGCAAGTGGATGCCCGGTAATTACTACAAACGAACCACCTATGACTGAAGTTGGGGGACCTTTTAGCTATTATATCCCCAAAAAGCCCTTAAAGAGCGATGAAGTAAAAGCATGGGCAAAGAATGCTGCTATCCTTCTGGAGGAAATTATTAGAATGCCATTAGCACAAAGAAATGATCAAATTCAGAAAGGCCTTGATTATGTGAAAAGGTTTGATGCTGAAGAGTCTCTGGAACATATAGAATCTATTTATAAGGAAGTTCACCAAATATGTCAGATATGAAAATCTTACGAGTAATACCATCAATGAATCCTAAAAGCGGAGGGCCATGCCGGGGAATTAGAAATAGTATCCCTGTCCAAACAAACATAGGAGTAATTAATGAAGTTGTTTGCTTTGATGATCCAGATGAAGATTTTTTAAAAACTGGGGAGAAATATATAATTCATGCAATTGGTCCTGCAAGTGGGCCCTATTCCTATTGCAAAAAATTAAACGGTTGGCTTTTAGATAATATGAATAGGTTCGATGTGATAATGATTCATGGGATATGGCTGTATCATAGTTATGGGACATTCATGGCGTGGAGAAAGTTTAAGAAGGCAAATAGGAATGCACCCAGACTTTATGTGATGCCACACGGGATGTTGGATCCTTACTTCCAACGTGCGAAATCCAGAAGGTTGAAAGCAGTTAGAAACTGGATCTTTTGGAACCTTATTGAGAATAAGGTCATTAATGGTGCTGATGGATTGTTATTCACTTGTAAAGAAGAGCTTAAACTAGCCAGGCAAACTTTTAAATTATATAAGCCAAAGAAGCAATTTGATGCCGGGTATGGGGTTCCAGAGCCTCCTGAGAAAAATATAAGGAGTATGTGGACATTTTTAAAGAAGTGTCCCAGGTTAGGGGCTAATTCCTATTGGTTATTTCTTAGTAGAATTCATCCGAAAAAAGGAGTTGATCTATTGATCAAAGCCTATGTGGAATTAAAGAAGAAAAAGCAGAATATCCCTGACCTGGTGATTGCTGGCCCGGGCTTAGAAACTCCATATGGGAAAGCGATGTTTGATCTGGCTGGAGATTCTTCAATTCATTTTCCTGGAATGTTAAACGGTAGAGCGAAGTGGGCTGCATTTCATTTTTCTGATGTTTTCATTTTACCCAGCCATCAGGAGAATTTTGGTATTGCTGTAGTAGAAGCGATGGCATGTGAAAAGCCTGTCCTTATTACAAACCAGATAAACATTTGGCGAGAGATCAATAACGCAAAAGCAGGTTTAGTTTTACAAGATACCCAGGAAGGGGTGTACAATTTGATTGCACGCTGGGATTCCCTGCCAGAAAGAGAAAAGGAACAGATGGGTTTAAATGCTTATGAACTTTACAAAGAGAAATTTTCAGTAAAGAATGCTGCGTTGAGAATGATGACGTGTATTTCTAATGATAATCAGTTAATAAACCAGGCAGTTTGATTCATCCGTTCAGTAGTTATTAAATTAAAATTTTGAAAAAATGATCCATAATAATATCGAATTGTCACAAACATCCAGTCCTTTCAGCTTTTCAAATAAGGTAGGCCGTGTCCTTTGGTATTTTTTTTACTGGATATTATTCCGACCATTTAATCTCAAATTTTTTCAGGGATGGAGGACGTTGGTATTAAAAATTTTTGGGGCTACTATTTCTAAAGATGTGAGTGTATACGCCAGTGTGAAAATTTGGGCTCCCTGGAACCTTAAAATAGGTAGCTATTCTACAATTGGTCCAGGGGTAGATATTTATAATCAGGGAGAAATCGTGATTGGGGAACATAGTATAATTTCTCAAAAAACATATTTATGTGCTTCCACTCATAATTATAATTTATCTCATTTTCCCCTTATAGAAAAACCTATAACCATTGGCGATCACGTTTGGATAGCTGCAGATGCTTTTATCGGTCCTGGAGTGACAATAGAAAATGGTGCGGTTATAGGTGCCAGATCCTCTGTTTTTGAAAATGTAGACAACTGGTCTGTTGTAGGGGGTAATCCGGCAAAATTTATCAAAAAAAGAAACTTTAAAATTAACGGGCATTCTGCCCCTTCCTCAAACTCATTAAAAGTCAGGAAGCCTGAAATGGAATCAGGAAGTTAATTTTGTATCATCCAGTACATTTAGTGTGTTCTGCCAAATCGCACACTAAATCGTAATTACCTGAATTTTTTTAAAGGCCTAAATCTTTGGAGGCAAGATGTGAGTTAGCATTAGTCAATGATGGCAATCTATGTTCAAATACCTGATTGCAGGCTAGCTATTTATTATTTTTTTAAATCTAAGTCTATGTTCAATTTTTACAATTCGAAATGGAAGTATTCCATTGTTCTTTGGGTTTTGGTTGCTAGCGTTATTTTTTGTGAAAAGGCGATAAGTCAGAGCTTTTCTCAGAATGCTATCGATTTTAATGGTTTTGGTACTCTAGGAAATGGTACCTCCCTGGCGTATGGTCCGGATAGTAGGTTATATGTTACTGAGTATACAGGAGGAATTAAAATTTATACTATCGAAAGGGATGGACCCGGAGATTATAAAGCAGTAGACCTGGAGGTAATCAATGATATTCAGAATATACAGGATCATAATGATGATGGAACCTTATATTCTAATAATTTAAGAGAGACCATAGGCTTAGCCGTTACAGGAACACCATCTAACCCTGTGTTTTATGTGAGTTCCAGTGACTTTAGGATAGGTGGAACAGGAAATGATACAAATCTTGATACAAACTCTGGAATTATAACAAGGTTCACGTGGAATGGTACTTCCTGGGATGTGGTAGATATAGTAAGAGGACTACCAAGATCTGAAGAAAACCATGCAACCAATGGACTTGAGTTTACGACCGTTAATGGAGTTGATTATTTAATCGTGGCCCAGGGAGGTCATACCAATGCAGGAGCTCCTTCTCATAATTTTGCTTATACATCGGAGTATGCACTATCTGCTGCAGTTCTATCGATCAACCTGAACGAAATAAGTTCAATGCCGATTCTTGACGATAACGGTCGAAAATATATTTATGATATACCTACTCTAGACGACCCAACAAGATCAAACATCAATGGTATTGAAGATCCCGATGAGGTTGGATATGATGGCATAGATATTAATGACCCTTTTGGAGGTAACGATGGTTTAAATCAGGCGATGATCGTTCCTGGTGGTCCTGTTCAGATATTCTCACCGGGATACAGAAATACCTTTGACCTGGTAGTAACAGAAAAAGGAGCTGTTTACGTTACAGATAATGGTGCCAATGGAGGTTGGGGAGGTTTTCCCGTAAATGAGGGCGGTGGAAATGCGACTAATGATTATGACCCAAATGAACCGGGTAGCACAAGCTCTATAGATGGTGAACAAGTGAACAACGTAGATCACCTTAATATGGTGACTAATAATATTAATAATTATAACTTCGGAAGTTTTTATGGAGGTCATCCAACACCTGTAAGGGCTAATCCTATTGGTGCTGGTCTTTATACGAATCCATCCGGTGGAGATAGAACTGGTGCGTTATGGAGAAATTTAATTTATCATCCTACTAAGAATGAGCCAGGTTATACCCAGGATCCTGATATTGGTCTCCCGGCAAACTGGCCACCTGTACCTGTTTCTGAAGCAAATCCTGTCGAAGGAGATTGGCGCGGACCAGGGATTAATAATCCCGATGGTTCTAATGATGATATTATTGTTACCTGGGGTACAAATACAAATGCAATCGATGAATATACAGCCTCCAATTTTGATGGAGCCATGCAGGGTGATCTTTTAGCAGGTGTAAATTATGGGGTAATTAGAAGGGTAGAGCTTAATGAGGATGGAAGCTTGCAGAACTTTACTTCAGAATTCATATCTGGTCTTGGAGGCAATGCGCTAGGAGTTAGTTGTAATGGAGATTCAGAAATATTTCCTGGTACTATTTGGGTAGTTACTTTAGAAGGTGATCTAATAGTTATGGAACCTCAGGATTTCGGTACTTGTATCGAACCGGGAGAACCAGGATATGATCCCTTAGCAGATAACGATTTTGATGGATATTCCAATCAGGATGAGGTTGATAATGGTACACTCCCCTGTAATGGTGGTTCGCAGCCACGGGATTTTGATAAGGCAGTTGGAGGTGCCTTTGTTTCAGATTTGAATGATCCAGATGATGATTCTGATGGTATACTGGATGAAAATGATTCTTTTCAATTGGGAGATATTTCTAATTCGGGTTCAGATGCCTTTACAATTCCTGTTATTAATGAACTTTTCTCAAGTAATGGAGAATTAAAGGGTTACTTAGGATTAGGTATGACCGGAATGATGAATAACGGTGATCCCAATCCCAACTGGTTGAATTGGATCGACAGGAGAGACGATCCAAATGATCCCAATCCCAATGATATACTCGGAGGTGCAATTGGAGCGATGACCATGCAAATGACTTCTGGAACTGCTTATGGCACATCTAATTCTCAGGAGAAAGCATTTCAGTATGGTATACAAACAGATGTGAATACCGGTGTTTTTACTGTATCCGGTGCGATACTTAATTTTGATGCACCCCTTCAGCTATATGGAAATACGAGTGCGCCTTCCGGTGAGTTAGGATTTTTTATTGGGGATGGAACCCAAAGTAATTATATTAAATTCGTCCTCACCCCGAACGGCTTTATTGGAGAACAGGAGATAGAGGATGTGCCCGGGACGCAATTAACTATCCCAATTTCAGAAAGGCCTGCTTCGGTTGCTAATTTCTATTTTATAATAGATCCCGTATCAGGTGAAGTCCAGCTCGAATATAGCCTGGATAATGGTAGTAGAATAAGCTTGGGAACTATTATGGCCAGTGGTTCAATTCTGGATGTTATTCAACAAGCCGGGTCAGACCTTGCAGTAGGCTTTATAGGAACTTCAAATGCTAGTGGGGTAGAAGTTGAAGGAACATGGGATTTTCTAAATGTGACATTCAGCACACCGGTTTTAGTATCAGAAATACCTGATCTAGATAGAAATGTAGGGGATAGCTCAGATAGCATCAATCTTGAAGATTACTTTCTGGATGATGAGGGCCTCGAAAATCTTACTTATACAGTACAAAGCAATAGTGATCCTAGTATTGATGCCACTATTGCAGGTAACATTCTCAATTTGACTTACCCTTCTTCAGAAGCAGAGGCAACTATTACCATAAGGGCAACAGATAATGATAACAATTTTGTTGAAGATACCTTCACGGTATTTTTAACCGAGCTTCCTTTAGTACTTTATCGAATAAACGCTGGAGGTCCAGGTATTGCTTCTATAGACGGAGATCTAGATTGGGCTCAGGATAATGCAGAGGTTCCTTCAGTATATTTGACAGAGCCTGGCACAGGTTCAATTTATTCCGGAACTATAGTAAATTATACAAGTGATGTAGATCAATCAACTACACCGGTAAGTGTATTCGATACAGAACGTTATGATGGTGAATCTGGCATTCCGAATCTAAACTATTCATTCCCGGTTTCAGAAACAGGTTATTATGAAGTAAGATTATATATGGGTAATGGCTATGATGGAACCGCCGGGACAGGCACAAGGGTATTTGATGTGGCAATTGAAAATATTATCTATAGTGAACTGGACGATGTAGATCTTTCTGATACTTATGGGCATCAAACAGGAACTATGATAAGTCAGGTAGTAAATGTGAACGATAGCTCGATCGATATTTCTTTTATTCATGGAATCCAGAATCCATTGATTAATGCTATTGAAATATTGAACTATGATGGCCCTGTTGATACTCCAATTCAGGTTTCCTCGATCCCTGATCAAGTAAATAGTTTAAATGAAGAATTGGATGGTAGTCTTGTTGTATTGGCATCAGGCGGTGACGGAAATTTAAGTTATAGTATGGAGGGAGCTCCACCAGGAGTGACTATAGAACCTACTAATGGCCAGATTGGTGGAACAATTAATGCCAGTGCAGATATTAGTAATCCATATACGGTAACAATAAATGTTGATGATAATGACGAAAATGTCAATGACATAGCGTCTACCATTTTTACCTGGACAATTGTTGGAAACACACCGGTTCTGGCAACTGAAATTCCAGATTTGGAGAGAATAGTAGGAGATGTTGGAGATGATTTAGATCTTGATGAATACTTTCTTGATGATCAGGGCGTAGAAAACCTCACTTATACAATTGAAAGTAATACCGATACTTCAATAAATACGGAAATAACAGGGAATATTCTTAGTCTGATCTATCCTTCTGATCCTGCAGAGTCAACGATCACCATAAGGGCTACAGATGAGGATAGTAATTTTGTTGAAGATACATTTACAGTGTTTTTGAGCGATCCCCTGGTCTTATTTAGAGTGAACACAGGAGGACCGGCTGTTACGTCTATCGATGAAGAGATTGATTGGGCTGAGGATAGTGCTTCATCACCTTCAGAATTCTTGATGGAGGCTGGCAATGGAGCGATCTATTCAGGAAATATTAATAGTTATTCAGATGAAGTAGATCAGGGGTCAGTTCCTGTTAGCATATTTCAAACTGAACGCTATGACGGTGTCTCGAGTTCACCACATCTCACTTACTCATTCCCGATTTCGGTCCAGGGAAATTACGAAGTGAGATTGTATATGGGTAATGGTTACGATGGTACCGCTGCTACCGGGACCAGGATATTTGATGTTTCTATAAATGATGTCATTTACCCAGAACTAAATAATGTAGATCTTTCTGATACCTATGGTCATCAAACGGGTACAATGATTAGTCAGGTTATTAATGTTACAGATGGATATATTGATATAAGCTTTATTCATGGGGTGGAGAATCCCTTGATTAATGGCATCGAAATAATGAAATACAGTTCAGTAGACCAGCCTATAGTACTGGAAGCTCTTGTGAATCAGGCAGGATATATTGGTGAAGTTATGGATGGTAGCATATTCGTTCGTGCAAGCGGTGGAGACGGGCCATTAGATTTTAGTATGGTTGGAGCACCTCCAGGAATTAGTATAGATCCATTAACAGGAATAATGGAAGGTACAATTTCCAACTCGGCAAATGTTTCCATTCCGTATTCTGTTACGGTGACTGTCGACGATTTTGATGCTGATCCAAATGACACTGAATCTATAATTTTTAATTGGACCGTATCAGAAGATCCACCGTCTCTTTGGAGTATTAAAGATGAAGATAAAAACTATACTCCGAGACACGAATGTTCATTCGTGCAGGCTGGAGATAAATTTTACTTGATTGGAGGACGTGAAAATGCCAATACATTAGATGTTTACGATTACAGTTCAAACACGTGGGTTTCTTTATCCGATTCAGCTCCAAAAGAATTTAATCACTATCAGGCAACCGAATATCAAGGTTTAATATGGGTAATTGGAGCTTTTCAAACCAATAGTTTCCCAAATGAATTACCTGCAGAATATATCTGGGCATTTGATCCAGCCACTGAAGAATGGATCCAGGTTATTGAAATTCCCGCTGATAGACAAAGGGGTTCTGCGGGACTAACAATTTATAATGATAAATTTTACATTTCGGGGGGTAATACCATTGGACATAATGGTGGATTTGTATCCTGGTTTGATGAGTTTGACCCGGCGACGGGGATCTGGACGAGTCTTGCAGATGCGCCCAGAGCGCGAGATCATTTCCATTCAGCGGTCATAGATGATAAATTATATTTGGCTGGAGGTAGACTTTCAGGAGGAACGGGAGGTACTTTTAAACCTGTAATTCCCGAAGTAGATGTTTATGATTTTACCACCAATACATGGAGTACACTATCATCAGATCAAAATTTACCAACACCTAGAGCTGCAGCAGCTACCGTTAATTTCAATGGAAAACTTGTAGTAATTGGGGGTGAAGTAGAAAATGAATTAGTATATGGCGATCTAACCTCAGACGCATTAAAAATTACCGAACAATATGATCCGGCAACCGGTATATGGAATAGACTGGCAGATATGAATTTTGAAAGACATGGAACTCAGGGAATTGTTTCAGGAGAGGGAATTTATGTGCTATCTGGATCACCTAATCAGGGTGGTGGAAGTCAACAAAACATGGAATTTTATGGTGAAGATAATCCGGTAGGTGAACCAAGTGTAGCCAGTAGTTTTAGTGCTCCAAACGCGGTTTTAATACAAGCAGGTTCTACAGGGGATATAGATTTGGAGGTGTTAAATGGTAATGTAGGAATAATTGTTTCTTCCATGAGTATTACCGGACCGGATTCAGATAATTTCCAGGTTAATATAGGAAATTTAATTAGTTCCTTACTTAAGCCAAATAGTTCGCACAGTATTACGATTGAGCATGTGGGCTCTTTACCAGGAGAAACTGCAAGCCTAATTATTAATTATGGGCTGGATGACATATTGGAAATTCAATTGGAATCGAATACTACTAGTCCTATTGTAAATATTACGACTCCTTCTAATAACCAGGTATTTTCTGCTCCTGCCGATATTCAAATTATTGCTGAAGCGTCGGATCCAAATGGTTCAGTTATCTCGGTTGAATTTTTTAATGGGACAGTTTTAATAGGAACAGATAATGACGGAAGTAATGGTTGGGGAATAGTTTGGGAAGGTGTTTCTTCAGGCGTCTATGAACTGACAGCCGTAGCCACCGATAATGATGGTGCGAGCACTACCTCTTCGATCATTAGTATCAGTGTTGATAATGCACTTCCAACAGTAGCGATCACCACGCCAGGAAATAACGACACCTTTACGGCTCCTGC